>OY970372.1:20000-3423420 GCA_963718735.1 uncultured Solirubrobacterales bacterium | reverse complement strand
GTGGGAATCCCTTTGGTGGTGAATGTGTTGGGTGCGCCTTGGATGGTGTGCGTCTGGTTGTTGATGTAGCCGCTTGAGATCGTGATGCGATAGGCGTATTTGGTGCCTGGTTGGAGGCCGGTCAGCTGGAGCGTCTTCTGCACGGCGGCGCTCCCGGCGGGTCCGGTGAAGACGGTTCCGTATTGTGTGTTGGCTCCGTTGTCTATCCCGATTTCAAACGTGTAGGTGGCGGGCAGTCCATCGGGGTTCACGGTGCCAGTTATGATTGCGCTGGTCGCTGTGAGTGTATTGTAAGGTCCGGTTTCGGCGCTCGGCACGGGCGCTGGCGCAGTGGTGAAACTGTTTTCTGGGCCTGTGACCGTGCGTTTTTCGGTTTTGGCCTGGTTTTCGCTTTCGGCTGACAGTCGGTAATGATAAGTGGTATTGGGTTGCAGGCCGGTCGCTTCCAGTGTGGCCGCGATCTTTCCGTATTCGGCGGATTGCGCCGCTCCACTGCTCCCGACGCCTGGACAATTCGCTTTGCGCCCTCCCGCGCATTCCGCGAGCGTTTTTTGGTCTGGTGCGTATTCGAAGAAGTATTCGGTGGTCGCGTTCTCTGGGTTCAGCTCACCGGACATGACCGCTGAGGATGCCTTCACGAACGACACGCTCGGTTCGCCGACGATCTGCGGCGCCACCAACGGGGTCGTAAAAGATAACTGTCCGCCCGTCAGCAGTTCCGGCGCCTTGACATTATGATCTTCGCCCACCAGCCGATAACAGAACACTTCATTTGGCTTCAGACCATTGATCACGGCACTCATCGGCACAGCTAAGCTACCCGTGGGAATTTCTTGCTTGCTGGTTTCCGACCACGGCGAGCATGTTGCTCCCCACTGGAACCAGGCTTCGGTTTCGGACACTTCCTCAGGGTTCACTTCACCATTCAAAGTGCAGTCCAGAGTCGCGTCCGTCGAGTGTTCGGCGCCCGCCAGACACGTCCCAGCACCCGTCACAAGTTCTGCTACAGGCTCTGGCTTGTACGCCACGATTTCCTGACCGTTGCCGGTGGCAGCATACAATTCGCCGCTGCCGTTGAACCCAAGTCCCCCGGAGCGTGAAACCGCAAACGCCGTCAACGGCTGGCCAGTGCCCGCTATATACAGTGAGCCAAACGCCGCAGTGACATTCGTCGTTTCCTGGTCCCCTGCGAGGGCCAGGTGACCTTCGGAGTCGATCGCCAGCCCGCGTATATGGACTGTCGCGCCTTCTACGTTCACTTCTATCGGAGGATTGATCTCTTCGCCTTTCGAATTGAACCTATGGACGATGTTGGTTCTCCCGTATGCCACGTAAAGATTGCTGGTTTTTGTGTCGAGGGTCAGTGCATTCACCTCCTCGCTGGTGGGAAGTGTGATTTCGCCTGCGAATTCGCCGTTGGCCTTGAACTCTTGGACGCGGCCTTCATCACCAACATACAAGAGGTCTTCAGAGCCACCCACAGACAGCAGGTCCCCCGCCGGTTCGAAGTTGAAAGCGCCGTGTTCGCTGGAGCCGCCAGAGTTTTTAGTTGGACCAACGCATTTAACGCCCAGTTTTTCTTCGACTTCCGCCTGCGTGCAGAGGTTGCCTTTGGTCTTTTCGTTGACTTCCTTGCCGATCTCCAAGATGAACTGGCCACCAGCCGTGAACTCCTGTATACGTCTGCCGAACCCATTACCCACTTGTTCCGCGACATAGACGTCGCCGTTCACTGGGTCGACCGCCACGCTCATCGCCCCATCACCGAACTCGCCTGGGGCGTTGCTTTCGGTTCCTTTCTGGCATGTGTCTTTGGAAGCGGCGGTGCAAATGTTGGCTTTGGTGGTGGTGTTGACTTCCTTGCCGAACATCAGGATGAATTCGCCGTTGGGCTTGAGCTCTTGCACGCGGTGGTTACCGTTGTCTACGACATACACGTCTCCGTTGGGGGCGCCTGCGACTCCTTCGGGGAATTCGAAGCCGCCGGGGATGCTGCTGGCTTGGCCTTGCTGGGCGCATCCGTTTTTTGATTCTGTGGTGCAGATATCTTCGAGTGCGGGACCTGCTTTTGCGGCTACCTCTGTGAGGTTGACTTCGCGGCCGAAGTGGCTTGTGAGCACCAGCTTGATCGGTGGTGTCGCTGCTTGCGCACCGCTGGCGCTGACCAGGATCGCGATCGTGGCTGCCATTGTCGCGAGGGGGGGGAGGTTTCTCATCTGGTTGGTGCTCATCGGTGCGTTCCCCTCTTGCGGTTCTTGACGCGTCGTGTTTTGGTGGTGGTGCATCCGGTGGTTTTGATTTGGGTGTTCTGCTTGAGGACCTCACCGTTCTGGGCTTGGAATTCGGTGGGCATCTTCAGCTTGCCCTGGGACTTGCAGAGGTTTCCGTTGGCCGCGAGGGCTGAGTATTTGCCTTGTGGCAGGTACAGCTCGAAGCTACCCACGGGCACGTCTGGAACGGTCTTGAAGGTGGTGCTTGTGATGCCTGCTTTGTTGATGAATGTCGTTCCCGTGAGGTCGACTCTGACACCGTCTCCTTGCAGGACTATGATCAGGGAGGGGAATGCTTCTCCACCGTGTGAGACGAAGTACACGGGACCGGCCAGTTCGACGGGCAGCAGCGGGGTGGTGGCCTTCGCAACGCCCACGACCGACGCTTCCGGGCATTCGGCGGGGTTCTTGTTGAAGGTCGCGTCTGGACATGCCTTTTGCAGGGTTGTGAGACGCGAAGGCAACTGTCGCGGCAGCGACACTTTGACCCGTGCGATGTTGGCCTCGTTGCCGATCGAGCCGGCGGGGTAGGAGAGCTTCGCGTCGAGGCTCGCGCCCTTCACCCGGCTCGTGTGAGCGTTGGTGGAGACAGTGAACTTCGGTTTGAACGCCAGGCTCTTGCAACCCCCGACCGCGAACGGACTGGAGAGGCTAGCGGTCGCGTTCTGGGAGCCTGAGAGGTTGGCGATGATCTGTTGCGGGTTGCAGTTGGTCGGGTTGAACATGAAGTTCCGGCGGTCGATGTTGACCGTCACTCGTTTCAAGCGCACTGGCACTCCGAAGATGATCTGCGGTACCGCGTATGGGCCGGTTTCGTCAGTCGTCACCGTCAGCGTCGAGTTTTCGGGGTCCACGGCTATCCTGGCGCGCACGATCTTCAACCCGAGGTTGAACGGGCCCGCCACCACATTCACGACAACGCTCAACCCGAACGGGGCACCCTCGTAGGGTCCGGTGAGGTAGACGTTCCCTTCGATTTCGAAAGGGTGCGAGCCCGCGCCGGTGGCGACCCTCGTGGTGCCGATCTTCGAGGATGGCAGGCAGTGACCGTTATCGGCTTCAGGTTCGCCGCACAATTGGACGCTTGAGAGCATCCCCAGCAGTCCCGGAGGGGTGTGAACCTGGATGCCCTTCACGTACTGTTCGCGGTCCTGGCGCGCGATGTTCATCGTGAACGAGCTGAACTGGCCAGCCTGCGGCGTCACCGTCCCAGCCAGGAACCCAGGAGCGAACAGTGGCGGGTTGGGACAACCCGCCACTTCGAAGAACGATGAGGAGCTCTCATCTGGCGTGCCGGGCATCGCCAAGCCTTCCGGGGTGATCCCGGGCGCGCTCCACGGCGTGAAGTCGGCCGTCGTGACCGCGGGACCACACACTCCGGGGTTGCTTATGGGAGCGCGTGGACCTCCGTTGAGATGGACCTTCACTTCGCTATAGGGAGCCTGCACGAGTTCGCTGACGTTCGTGGTCAGCTGACCCGTGGCAGGATTTGCCTCTGTCTGGAATGGCACCTTGAACTCGACGCCGGCCTTCCCCAGTGCACCGGTCCCACCGACCTCGAAATACAATTTGTAGAGATTGCCGTCCAACGCGTCCTGTTCGGTGCAAGCGCTCTGCCCGGGACCGCCGCAACCCGGTCTCGCGAGATACACGTGGCCCTTGACCGGGGAGGGCAGCAGCGGTGTGATGACTTCCGCTGTGCCCACGATCGACGCGTCGGGGCAGTGCCCCGGCGCGAGCTGCAGTTCTTCGTCCAACCCGACCTCTTCGGATTCTGGTCCTGTGATGTTGATGCCTTCGGGACCGAATTCGTTGCACGCCTGAATGCCGTCCACGACCCCCGGGGAGACAGACATGCCCTCCGGCAGCGTCAGGACCGTGTTGCGCAGCACCGGCGTCACGTTCGTCGTCGGCTTTTCATTCTGCGGCACGTCCAGATTCACACCAAGCCCCACCGGCTCGTCCGCCAGCAAAGTATCCGGTTCAACCACGATCCCTGTACCAGGATTAAACGAGAGCAGATCGCAACCAGTCGCACCAGACAACTTTGCGTGCTCTTCGACATATCCCGTGTATCTGCCATTGACCCCAATACTGCCCGGTTCCTGCCAGGAATCCGCGCGCAAATTCACGGTCTCAGGACCAGAGGAGCAACCCGTCGGCAGGGAGAGAAACGGCACGGGCGAGAGGCCCGCAACCGCGAACCCCCCTTGACATTTCAAGGGTTCGCCCGGCGTCGCGATGCGACAAATTCGTCCCCGCATCGCGTCGTGACTATGATCCGCCGGCACACCCCAAAACGTCAATTCCGCGCTTGAGAGACCGACACGCGGGATCTCTTTGCCAATCACATCGATACCATAACCTTCACTGTTGCGCACAAGATGCGCGGTCAGCAACGCGATGAAGAAGGTTTTCGTCGTGTTTTCCAGCGCGAACTCCGCCGACTGTCCAGCTTCGGGTGTAACGTTGACTATCGGCGCCAACAACTCGTGTCCGCCAGACAAATGGACCAGGTACACGCCGACCTGCGTGTCGGTCGGGCACGGCTGTTCACTGCCGCCGGTGATCTGCGTTATCGGACAACGAGGCACGGCCGTGGGATTCCCCAACAATCCCGGCGGGAGACTGACGACAATATCCTTCGCGTCACGCGTGGGCGCAACGAATTTCCCAAGGGTTGTTTCGGTATCCAATTCGATGTTCGTCGTCAACGCCCACGGATGACCACCTGCCTGCGTGAACGGCTGATGATACGGTTCGTTGAAGAATTCGTAAGCCTCCCCAGCACCAAACTTCCCTAAATCTATTTCGACCGTTCGTTCAGTCGGCTGGATCGTGAAATTCGCGACCCCAAACGGTTTCGCTTCCGATGCTCCCGCAGGCGACGCGCACACCATCCACAGCACCACCAACCCGACCACCACACCACCACCCCTGACGTTGCCCCTCATCACTTGCTCCTCACCGTGGCCCTCTCAGGCCTGCTCGAACGTCCAGACGCCTTACCCCTCTTCCCTTTCCCCTTCTTGCTGTGCCCCTTCTTCACCTTCTTCTTCGGTTTGACCGCGTGCTTAGACACAGGCGCCGCGAAATTACCACCCGGGGCCTGCGAAACACTGCCCGGAACCAGCAACGCCGCAGGGTTCGTCAACGGTCCCTGACACGCGTCCCCTTCGCACGGCCGTGGTTCAGCCGGGGACTGCACGACTTCTTCTCCCTCCACCAAACGCGCATCGTATATATCGGCGGCACCATCGGTATCCCGTGCCACCAGACCCTGCACCGTCACAAAGAAGACATTACGACCATCGCGTGAGATAACCACGTCTTCGACCGGAGCTTCAGCACTGCCAGCCGATACCAAAGACACCTTGCCTTCGCTTTCACCAGGTTCCTTGTGCCATTCATACGCATTCACCAAACCGTTGCTCGCCGCAGGCGACAACGGCTCAGCGGAAGTGAACACGATCCGCGAGCCGTCTTCGCTGATCGCCCGATTATCCATTTCAAACTGGAACTGGAGACTGCCACCGTTATGCCCCTGCGTGATAGACGCACCAAGCGCGCTCGCGTTACCGTTGGCACCGTAACCTTCTTCACCGAGCGAGACGCGATCGAGCTCACCAGTTTCAGCGTCATAACGATACACGTCCTTAGCCGCGTCAGTATCGCTCCCGACCAGCCTCGCGAACGTGCTGAACACAAGGAACCTGCCATCCAAACCAGCGGTCTGCGCTTCATCTGCGCCGCCTTCGCCTATGAAAGCGACGGACCCCGACACACTGTCGTACACATACAGGTTCGCCGCGCCGACCCGGGGCACGGGCCGCCCCTGGCCTTTAAGCACTTCCCGCTGCGCCTGGCTCAACAAGTCACCACCAGCCACGAAATACACACGCCTACCATCAGGAGCGACCCTCACAACACCCTGCACATCAGCCGCTTCGCCAACATTCGGATCGTGCGAGACCTGAACCAGTGACGTCACCTCCTTTTCGCTGACTTCACATTCCGACCTGCCTTCGGGACACCCAATCCCAGCCATATACAGGTCATTGCCCGAATCAGTGTCCCCCGCGACAAGCGACGCCGTCGTCTTGAAATACACCTGAGAACCATCCTCCGAGGCCCCCGCGAAATCAGCGCTCGCTCGTTCCCCAGCCCCATCGCACGGCACTTCCCCCACCACTTTTTTACCAACACACACCCCAAGCGGCCTCGACACTTCAAGCGTCCTGGAATGACCAAGACGAACGAACAACTGATGAGGACTCCCAGATTCAGTCGAACCGCTCAAACAATCAGTGAAAAACACCTCGCTGCCATCCACACTGACCGCATTGAAAGAATCACTCGCACCATGAGCATAATTTTCAATGCCGACATCCGCGCCACACCCAACATTGATCAACTTACCTTTATTATTCAGCGCGACGAGACGCAGTCCAGATTCACCACTGCAACCACGATCAAATTCATATGCCTGCGCCCCTTTCGCTTCCGCCCCACCCACTTCCGGTAACAACGGTTCCCCCGACGCGTTAGTCAACAACACGTGACAAAAATTAACGTCCCCACCCCTATAATTGATATTGAGCAACCCTTTGCCAACCCCTTCGAAACTCCCAACGAGTGCCCAATTCTCGACTGTATCGGGCAAGACCGTAGGATGAAGCAACAAATCCCCCCCAGGCAAAATATCTTCAGCGCTAAAACCCGGATAGCCTGCGGCAAAAGCCAAATCCAATAACGATGACACATCCCTAATAAGCCACGAAGGCAACGAGACGGCAGGCGGCATCAAAGGCACAGTCGACCACCCAGACACGTCACGACGAGCAAGATAATCCAAAAAACCACCACCCGCCGGCGCCCCAGCAAAAGCACCCTGCGAAAAAAACGCCACACCATCACCTTCAGACGCCACACCCTCAACAATAGTAGCCCCAAAACCACCCTTAAAAACAGGACTCACCATCTCATACACACGCCCAACAGGCAACCCAAAAGCACCCCCAACCACCACACAACACCAAACACCAACCACACCAAACACACCAAACACACCAAACACACGCCTCATCACCAAAAACCCCTCACTCCCCAAAAAGCCATCACGCAACACCAAGGACCCACAACAATCAAACCGCCCGGACGAGACAAACAAAACCAATCCCGCCCGGACGAGACAACCTACATCACAACAAACACAACATCCCTATAGCGAAGAAACCTGAAGGGTAGTCCCCGTTTCAGTCGTTAACACTTCACCTAAACCTTCAACAATACCAGTGTTCGCACCAGCAGTGACACAATTAGCTAATTCAAGACCAGCTAACACCGTGAACGCCTCTTCAAACATCGCGTCAACACCACCAGCTAGATTCGTCATCTTAGTAATACCTTCTAAAGCCGTGCATTCATCCGAAAGGCCATTAGCACATTGAACCTCCCAGCCAGGATTGGCCGCGCCTTTCATCAGGATTAAATCAGCCAAGAATTCTTCAGTGCCGTCCACCAATAACACCAGCAACGTCGGCCACGGCAGATTTACAGCCCACACCTTGGCTGGATTGGCGCACAGCGAAGTGGTGTCACTCACGCATTCAAGCGCTAATCCAGATAAAGCTGTTAACGATATCAGTTCACCATTTAAACTTAACAGTTCAGTGAGTTCATCTACACCGTTTTCGCCGATCGTACCGTCGAATAAACCACTGCATAAGACATCAACGTTACCCAGAACCGTTTTGGTTTCCAGTAACAATTCCTGTGCTTCTGAGTCAACCGGTAACGTCGCAGTCACCCCAACATTGTTGACTAACCATTCAGCTAATAAAGTCGGTAGTGATTCCGCCGACGCGGTCGCAGCCACCATCGCACCGAACGCGAACACCGCGACCAACGCAACACTAAAATAGCGAAACAATTTCATAATTCTAACCCTTTCCCTCGTCCGAGACCTGGTTGCAGCCCCTTCCGAGGCATCTAGATCGGCCAGACCCAGCACCCGTCCATGGTCAGAGAGCGCAGATCCAACCCCTATGCACTAACCAATCTCACATCCAAGCCACCAGACAAGACTAACGCCCGTCCAACGACCCGCACAACACTCTCACAGGACATCCCAACCAAGTCCAGAAGTGTTTCTCACTAGGACCATCCAATCAGCACATGCCCGCAAACGCAGTTTGCTCCACACATGCACCTTTCGGTTCAACCTCACTTTCCGATCCTCAACCAGACATCCCGTGCAGGCAGATCAACCCAAAAGCCCCAATCTATAAGCCATTTGAGCGTATCAACCGTGTGTTTAGGTCTTCAACCTGAATTCTGGATATCAGACCCAGACACACTCTCGCACACGCCATTGAGCTTGTCAAGACCGATACCAACAGGTTCTCTACGCCCACGCAGTTTGTGCGAAATATCACAAGCTGCGCCCAGTCCGGCCTAGGAATAGCACGCGAACTTCATTCATAAGTGATCCACACCGAGCCTCCCTAGGCCTCCCTTTCAGCACTCTAGGTCAACCTACCAACGATCACGAAAACACCCGGACGGAACAAATGCCCCGCCCGGGCAAACAAGTGCTACTACATTACAACAGGTACAATTATCATAGCGAGGAAACCTGAAGGGTAGTCCCCGCTTCAGTCGTTAACATTTCAACTAAACCTTCAAGAACACCTGTGTTCGCACCAGCCGTGACGCAGTTAAATAATTCGGCGCCTGCTAATACCGTGAACGCCTCTTCAAACATGGTATCAACGCCCCCGGCGAGGTTCGTCATCTTAGATACGAATTCTAAAGCCGTGCATTCATCCGAAAGGCCATTGGCACATTCAACCTCCCAGCCGGGATTGGATGCACCTTTCATCATGATTAAATAAACCAAGAATTCTTCGGTCCCATCAACCAGTAACTCAAGTAACGTAGGCCACGGCAGATTCACCATCCACAGCTTGGCTGGATTGGAGCACAACGACGTAGTATCACTCACACATTCGAGAGCTAACCCCGTTAAGGCCGTTAACGATATCAGTTCGCCATTTAAACTTAACATTTCAGCAAGTTCGCCTACACCGTCTTCACCAATTGTACCATCGAATAAGCCACTGCATAAAACGTCAACGTTACCCAGAACCGTTTTGGTTTCCCATAACAATTCCTGAGCTTCAAAGTCAACCGGTAACGTCGCTGTCACCCCAGTATTATTGACTAACCATTCAGCTAATAAAGTCGGTAGTGATTCCGCGGACGCAGTCGCCGCCACCATCGCACTGAACGCGAACACCGCGACCAACGCGACACCAAAAGGCCGAAACAATTTCATAATTCTCTTATCCTTTCCCTCGTCCGAGACCTGGTTGCAGACTCCTCTGAGGCATCAAAATTGACCAGACCGAGCGCTCGTCCATGATTCAGAGCGATAATCCGGCCCGTGCAACTGCCGTGCTGTATTTCAACTGCGGATCATGCTAAAGCCTGACTCCATTAGCATAATAAGAATGTTCTACCAAGCCCGAGGCCAGAAGTCAATCAATCTTTATATTTCGGATATGCCGACTATTCTAAAGTGGAACTGGGATGTTGCCTCTGTCCGGAGCGGACGGCTCCGCCTGGGGAACAACATAAACCTACACTATCACACCACAACAAATCACCTCTATTCTGAGGATGCCTGAAGTGTAGTCCCTGCTTCAGTCGTTAATGCTTCGCCTAAACCTTCTAATACCCCTGTTTTGGGACCACCATTGAGGCAGTCGCCTAATTCGAGTCCCGCTAATTCCGTGAACGCCTCTTCGGTGAGTCCGTCTACACCACCGGGCAAATTTGTTACCTTGACTACAGCTTCTAAAGATATGCATTCGTCGGTGAGCCCATTGGCACATTCAAACTCCCAGCCTGGATTGGTTTCACCTTTCATCAAACCTAAATCTGCCAGGAATTCTTCCGTCCCCACCACCAGTAACACAAGTAGCGTGGGCCACGGCAGATTCAGTGCCCACACCTTAGCTGGATTGGTACACAACGACGTAGTATCACTTGCACATTCAAGCGCTAAGCCTTCTAAACCTTTTAACGATATCTGTTCGCCACTTAAATTTAACAATTCAACGGCTTCATCAGACCCATCGGGACCGATCGTTCCATCGAATAAACCACCACATAAAATATCGAGGTTACCGAGGATCGTTTGGGAGCCCAGTAACAATGTTTCTGTTTCTCCGACAGCCGGTAACGTCGTCGTGACCGCGACATTGTTGACTAACCATTCAGCTAATAAAGTCGTTATTTCTGCTGACGCTGAAGCCGCCGCGACCGTACCAAACGCTAGCATCGCGATCAACGCCACACCAAAAGAACGAAAGGATTTCATGATCTCCTACCTTTCCCTCGTTCGAGACATAGTGGCAGTCCCATCCGAGGCATCAAATCAGCAAGTTTCAGCACTTTGTCCATTGTCAGAGCGCAGATCTGACCGGTGCCCACTACTGGCTCTTGTTTTCGAGCTACTGATAATGCAGATGCACGACCAACAGCACAACAAGATGTCTAGCAGACCACCGACGAAAGGTCTATAGATATTTAGAATTCTATATCTGGATCTATCGTGACGTAGTCACTATCTCGGCTACTGCGCCCCGTTGTCGAGAGGCACATTCATCAGCCAAACACCGTGTTCGCGGCGCACGAGCACTTGAAGTTCGCGAAGTTCATGCTTCGCGGGGAAGTGCACCAGGGCGTACCCACTCTGGTGCTTCACCTGCACCGCCAGCACCCGATACCCAGTGACGTCTTCGACAAGTTCACGGTGGCGATGCTCGAACAATCTGGACATGATCTGAGCGCAAGTGTGGCCCTGCAACGATAGAGGACCATGACCCCGGCTATGTTCTTCGAGGAGCGCTTCGGTGATCTGCATGTCCAGCATCGTGCAGGCCGTCGCCCCGTCGCGGGCGGCAGCTGCGGCGTAGTACCGTTTGACAAGGGCAAGGATCGACCTCCTGTCCGCCGGACCCGCTGGCGGACCGAACGCGGGGATCGCATCGTTGTCGACGTCGTAGCGGCTCCTGGTGAGCCTGTCGATGTCTTCGTCTCCGTCGTGCAGCGTCAGATCCATGGTCGAAGATCCTGAGGACGCCAGGCGCGAGCTCTTGCTCGTCCTGCCACATGCGGCTGTGCCGATCGTGGGCAGGGCGATCGCCACGCATGCGAGCAGCGATCGTGGCAGCGAGCGTGCGCGTTCGTCGAAGACCACGGTCTGTAGGCTAGTTCTCCGTCGATACCTGAGTCAACTTCATTTGATCTTGGCGAATTATCCGGCTAATCTAGATGAGAGGATGTCCGTCGTGAGGGTGAGATCACCGTTTGCGATGCTCGCGATTGTGGCGCTCGGTTTGTCGACCGCCGCCTGCGGGGGCTCGAGCGCGCGCACGGCGCCTCAAGGCTCTGCCAGCGCAACCGCCACCGGCGGCGCTTCGGCGGCTTTCACGAAGGGACATTCCCCCCAGAACGATCGCGACAACGATGGCGATCACAATAATGACGACCAAAACGTCCTGTACTACGGACGCCCGGCGAACGCGGTCGATCAGCGACTGTCGGTGGCCCTCGTGACCAGCTATTTCGCGGCGGCGGCCGCCGAGGACGGCACCAAGGCCTGCTCTCTGCTCCTCTCCGTCGTCGCCGAATCCGTCGCCGAAGACGACGGCCATACGGCAGCCCTGCGCGGGAGCACCTGCGCCGTCGTCCTCTCCAAGCTGTTCAAGCTCCACCACCACCTGCTCACCGAGAAGCACGCCACACTCAGGGTGATCGGGGTGCGCGTCGAAGGCAGCAGAGCCTTAGTTGTGCTCGAATTCTCGGCGATACCGGAAGTGCGTAAGATAACCGAGCGTCGTGTGGGAAGCAATTGGAAGCTCGTGGATCTGCTCGACGGCATGCTCGAATAGCACCTCACATCCGAATGCTTGCTACCATTCGGGCCGATGGGGCCTTCGATCCAGCAAGGGGAGGGACACTGACATGAAGCCGCTGCTCGCACTGCTTGCCATTGCTCTACTCGGTGCGGGTGCCAGCGCGTGCGGAAGCACGAGCACAGAGACGCATTCGGCCTCCCATGCCTCTTCGAGCGCCACCGCCACGAGTCCCGGCACTGCGACGAGCGCCTCGAGCACTGCCTCGATCACCGAATACACCAGTGTCGACGCCGACAAAGACAACGACGTCAGTGCCCCCACAGACGACACGAACAACAACGAACTGAACTCGGGTCGGGTCCCAAGCGAATCGGACAGGCAGGCGATCACGACCCTGCTCCAGCAGTACTATGCGACCGCCCTCGCTGGCAATGCCGCCAAGGCCTGCTCGATGCTCTTATCGGTGATGGCCGAATCAGTCGTCGAAGACTATGGCGTCACCCCGGGCGGACCGCCCTATATGCACGGCGCCACCTGCCCGGCGGTCTTGACAGGCCTCTTCAAGCACTTCCACACGCTGCTGGCACTCCAGGTGCCTATGCTCAAAGTGACCCGCATCCGCCTCGTGGGGCACCGCGGACAGGCACTACTCAATTTCGGCGCGAAACTGCCCGAACGAGAAATCCCCATCGCTCGAGAAGGACCAACGTGGAGGATGGCGGCGATGCTCGACCGAGAACTACCATAGCGACATACGATCGAGGTCCCGCCGAAAGTCCGCTGTAACATAGAGCCCCCACCCTCTCAGCCGAGCTGCCCACAGTACTTGAAGCCACTGTGCTTGGCCGTCGCCGCCATCTGACGCAACACTATCCCGCTGGAAACGTACACGGGCCCCTCCGCACTGGAGTTTTTGGCTTCCACGTCTTCGCCGAGCTTCTTGATGTCTTCGATCACCGTCTGCCTGGCGGAGAGCAACTTCTGGTAGTCCTTTGCCAACGAGGTCGGGGGCACGAGCTTGCTCAGTTCGACCAGTGCCGCCTTCTCTATCGCGGTGCGGTGCTGCACGGCGCGTATGACGTCCTGCTGCGTGCGTAGTTTGTTGCTCGCATCGAGCTCGAGGCTCAACCGCTTGCAGATCGCGTCCGCGCCGGCGACGAGCCGCGACTTCGAGAGCGGCGTGCCCGACGCGACTTTGACGGGTGTGGTGCTCGTTGTGGCAGTACCGCTGCCGCTTGACGTGCTGCTCGTTTCAGTGTTGACCGCGCTGGTGCTGCTGGAGCCCGTTTTGCTCGACCCGCCGCACCCGGCGAGAGCGAGCACCCCCACGATAAGCACGAATAGTGGTAGCCGTATGCGCATCCTCCGTCGACCTCGCTTCTCTCCGATGGTTTCGCAAGATTGCAGCCCGACTGCACATCGCTTTCCCTAAGCGACACCTCGGGCTCGCCGTCCCAGCGTTACACGCCCGATACCAAGTTCTGGATATCAGGCCTCGTGGAACCTTTGCAGACCAATGTGGTCGTGTCAAGAATTACCCGCCCGACTGTCTCTGACTCGTTCACTGCTCAGAACAGGCGGCCCCGTACACCCCTACGCCACCGGGCAAACCCCGCCGTCGAGGTTGACGGCAGCCCCCGTGACATACCCCGCGCGCGCCGACAGCAGGAACGAGGCGAGGTCGGCGAACTCCTGCGGGCGACCGACCCGCCCGAGCGGGATGCCGTTGCTCACCACCATGCGCTCGTAGTACTCCTGCGGCGTGACCCCCGCCGCGGCCGCGTAGCGTTCCAGCTGGCCGCTTTCGATCACCCCGATCGCGATCGCGTTGACGCGTATGCCCTCCGGGGCCAGCTCCTTCGACAGCGCCTTCGTCAGCGCCAGGCCCGCCGCGCGCGACACGGACGTCGGCGTAGTGAGCGCGTCGGGGGCCTTGCCTGACACGGCCAGCGTGTTGAGGACGGCGCCGCGACTCGCGCGCAGGCACGGCAGCGCCAGGCGCGTCAGGCGCACGGCCCCCATCAGCTTCAGCGCGAGATCCTGCTCCCACACGCTGTCCTCGTGCTCGGCGAACGACCCCGCGGCGAGCTCGCCCGCGTTGTTGACGACGCCGTCGATCCGATCGAAGCGATCGCTGGCCGACTCCACGAAAGCGGTGAGGTCCTCGACGCGCCGCACATCGCCGGCGAGCTCGAGCACCTCGCCACCGCGCTCGCGCAGCGCGCCGGCGGTATCGGCGAGCCGCTTGGCGTCGCGCGCCATCAGCGCGACGGCGGCGCCCTCCCTGACGAGCTGCCCGGCGAGCGCCTTGCCCAGGCCGCTCGAGCCGCCGGTGATCAGGAAGACCTTATCTGCGAGCTCTAGGTCCATTGCTCCCGATCGGCGGCTGTCCCGCCCGTGGAGGCGCTACATCCCCTCCGGCGTGCGCCCGTCGTGGCCCACATAGCCGTCCTTGCCTCCCGCGCACACGTAGATCGTATCTCCGGGCCCGAGGATCCGGATCCTGCGCACCGTCGAGGCGTCGACCCTGGCGAACGTGCCCTCCTCCAAGCGGTGGCTGCTGCCGTCTCCGAACTCCATCTCGATCGCGCCGCGGTGAACGAAGTACAGCTCCTCCTGGGTGTCGTGGTAGTGCCATTTCGTCTCGTATCCGGGCGGACGCACGAGCGCGTTGACGCCGAAGGCGGTGACGCCCAAGCCTTTGCGGACTTTGTGAAAGCCGTATCCCTCGCCGAGCGCGTCGATGTGCCCGATCGCGTACCCCTCGCCCTCGAGGACCTCGGCGCCGGCACTCATACGGGCTCGAGCTCGCCGGCGAAGAGCCACGGGATCCGGTGGCCGATCAGCGCTCCCTTGTAGCGCCTGTGGCGCCCGTAGACGACCCAGGTCGTGTCGACCTCGCCGTAGCGCTCGATCGCGCGCAGCTCCTCGGGGTAGCGGTCGGCGTACTCGGCGAGCGTCACGCCGGCGTCGTACTTTCCGGCCAGCAGGTTCTCCGCCACGATCGGGTTGGCCGACTCCTCGGTCACCTCGCTCCAGCGTGTCAGCTCGGGGTAGCCGAGCGCCGCGGGAACGATCCCGAGGGTCTTGGGGTCCTCGACGTCCGTGCGCGCCAGCAGCGCCATTTCCTTGGCGGGGTAGAGGAAGGTGTCGACGACGAACACCTCCTGGCGGTAGCGCTCGGTGACTATGTGCACGTCCGGGTGGGAGCTGCACTGCACGAGGAAGGAGCTCGGCTGCTCGCGCACGCGCTCGAGCCCGTCGAGGAAGTCGCTCACCAGCTCGATGCGGGCGTCGGGAAGCTCCTGGAACTCCAGGTAGCGCAGCAACGCGTTCTCGTGGCACGTGCCGCTGGGGCCCAGCGTGATGAAAGTGGGAGCGCCAGCCATGCTTGCTCGCAATCGTCGGGTTGGTCGGCCACGCTCATTTATACCACCGGCCATTTACTTCGGACTCGGCTTCGAATAAGCGAATAAGCGCTGCCAAATGCAAATCAGGCCCCAAGCCGGGCGCTCGCCTTGCCAGCGGAGCGTCCCGACCCGGGGCCGATGCCCATTCGAGTCCCGGCCGGTTGGCAGGGGCCGAAACGAAAGTCCTATCACACTTCGATGGCATCTGACAATCCGAACTCTTCCCATACCGGACTGGTGGAACTCATCGGATCACCGACAGGCGGGCGTTTGCCCTGCATAGGCGCATTTTTTGCGGATCGCCCATGTTTCCGAAGAAAGTCGGAGACATTTTGCCGCTGGACAGATGATCGAGGCGCCTCGCTCCTCGAGCGCGACGCGCGACGGAGCCGACCCGGGATCAGCGCTCGAGGACGAGGCGCAAAGCCTCGACGACGCGGCCAACCTGGCCTTCGCTCAACCCCGGGAAGAACGGCAGCGCGAGCGAACGCGCGGCGACGTCCTCGCAGACCGGGAGCTCCCCCGCGCGGTGGCCGAAGCGCTCGCGGTAGAAGCTCATCAGGTGGATCGCGGGCAGGTAGGGCTTGCTCTGGACGCCAAGCTCGGCGAGCCCGCGCACGGTCGCGTCGCGGTCGACCCCACGTGGCAGCTGCACGACGAACACGAACCAGCCGCGCCGCTCGCCGCCACGATCCTCGCAGGGAAGCTCCAAGCCTTCGACTTCCGCCAGCGCCTCGCGGTAGAGCCCGGCGACGCGTGCCCGCTCGGCGAGCATCGCCTCGAGCCGCTCCAGCTGGGCGATCCCCATCGCGCACGCGATGTCCGACAGGCGGTAGTTGAAGCCGAGCCGGTCGTGGTCGAGCCAGCCCATGTCGGGCGCCCGACCCTGGTTGCGCTCGGAGTCGATCCGCGCCTTGATCGCCTCCTCGCCGAGCGTGACGATCCCCCCCTCGCCCGTGGTCAGCTGCTTGTTGGCATAGAAGCCAAACACGGCCGGATTTCCGCGCGCCCCGATCGCAGCCCCGTCCGCATGAGCGCCCCCAAGCGCCTCGCAGGCGTCCTCGACCACCCCAAGTCCATGCTTGGCGGCGATCGCCTCGAAAGCCGCCATATCGGCCGGATAGCCAAAGATGTGAACCGGGAGCAGCGCCCGCGTGCGCTCTGTGACGGCCGCCGCGGCCGCCTGGGGGTCCAGGTTGAGCGTGACCGGGTCGATGTCCGCAAAGACAGGCCGAGCCCGCTCATACAGCGCCACATTGGCCGAGGCCACGAAGGAGAAGGGGCTCGTGATCACCTCGTCCCCATCGCCGACCCCAACGGCCCGCAGGGCCAGGTGCAGGCCGGCGGTCCCGCTCGACACAGCCGAGGCGAACGGGCTGCCGACAAACTCCGCAAACCGCCGCTCGAACTCCGCGACGCACGGCCCAAGCGACAGCTGCCCCGACCTCAGAACGTCGACGACAGCCCGCTCCTCCGCCAAGCCAAGCACAGGCCGAGCAAGCGGAATCACCGCGGCGCGCTCGACTGCCACCGAGCTTCAGTCCCCCGCCGAGCGAAGAGACGTCGCCGACGGGGCCCGTCCCTGCGATTGCACCCCAACCTCCAAAGAGTCCACCAAGGCCTCCCAAGAGGCGGCGATCAAGTTCTCAGACACCCCGATGGCGCCCCACACCCGCTCGCCGTCGAATGCGTCGATCAACACCCGCGTGACGGCCCCGGTGCCCTTGGCCTCATCGAGGATCCGCACCTTGAAGTTCACGAGGTCGATCTCGCGCAGATGTGGATGGGTCTCTCCGATCGCCTGGCGCAGCGCGCTGTCGAGAGCGTGCACGGGCCCATTCCCCTCGGCGGTGCAGACGAAGCGGCGCTCCTCGGGGCCGGGCGGCGCCCAGATCTTGATCGTGGCCTCGGTCGCGACGGCGCCGTCGGCGCGCTTCTCGACGATCACGCGCCAGGACTCCAGGCGGAAGAGCGGCTCGTAGACGCCCGCCTCGCGGCGCATCAGCAGCTCGAACGAGCCGTCGGCGGCCTCGAACTGATAGCCCTCGTGCTCGAGCCGCTTGACGCGCTCGACCGTGCGCGCGGCCCCGGCCTCGTCGAGCTCGATGCCGGCCTCGGCCGCCTTCTCGATCACGGTGCCGCGGCCGGAGAGCTCTGAGACGAGCACGTCGCGCGTGTTGCCCACGAGCTCGGGATCGACGTGCTCGAACGTGCCCGCGTCGGCGCGCACCGCCGCGCTGTGCAGGCCCGCCTTGTGCGCGAAAGCGTGCTTGCCGACGTACGGCTGGGCGGGGTCGGGCGTGCGGTTGAGCAGCTCGTCGAGCAGGTGCGCTGTCTCCGTCAGGCGCGCGAGGCTCTCGGGCGGGAGGACCTCGATGCCCATCTTCAGCTGTAGGTCCGCGGCGATCGTGACGAGGTTGGCGTTGCCGGTGCGCTCGCCGATGCCGTTGATCGTGCCCTGCACCTGCGTGGCGCCAGCTTCGACGGCGACGAGCGTGTTGGCGACCGCACAGCCCGCGTCGTCGTGGGTATGGATCCCGAGCTCGATATCGGGCAGCGAGTGGCGCACCGCGTCGAAGATGGCGCGCACGTGGCCGGGCAGCGTGCCGCCGTTGGTGTCGCACAGGACGACGCGCTCGGCGCCGGCGAAGGAGGCGGCGCGAAGCGTGTCGAGCGCGTAGCCGCGGCTGAGCATGTAGCCGTCGAAGAAGTGCTCGGCGTCGAACAGGACGCGCTTGCCCTGCTTGGCCAGGAAGGAGATCGATTCGCCGATCATCGTGATGTTGTCCTCCTGGGAGACGCGCACGACCTTCTCGACCTGCATCGGCGAGCTCTTGCCGACGATCGTGCACACCGGCGCGAACGAGTCGGCGAGCACGCGCAAGCCCTCGTCGGCGGAGGCGGGGTTCTCGCGCCGGCGGGTCATTCCGAACGCGACGATCTCCGAGACGGCCAGCGTCTCCTGCGCCAGCAGCCCGAACAGCTCCTGCTCCTTGGGGTTGGAAGCCGGAAAGCCCGCCTCGATCATGTGCACCCCGAGCGCGTCGAGCGCGTGCACGACGCGCAGCTTCTCCTCGGCGGTCAGGCTCATGCCGCCTCCCCCCATGCCGTCGCGCAAGGTGGCGTCATAGAGTTGTATGTGAGTCATCAGCCCGTGGGGCTCGTGGCGCTCGGCACTGCGGCGGTCACGACGTCGAGCCACTCGCGGTAGCGCTCGGAACGGCCGTGGATCGCGTCGTCGAACGCGCCCTGCAGCAGGCGCGTCACCTCTCCGGGCTTGCCCGAGCCGATCTTGTGGTCGTCGACCTCGACGACCGGCACGAGCTCGGCGGCGGTGCCTGACATGAAGACCTCCTCGGAGAGGTAGAGCTCCGCGCGCGCGATGTTGCGCTCGACGACCGTGTAGCCGAGGTCTGAGGCAAGCTGCATGATCGAGCGGCGCGTGATCCCGTCGAGGATCGAGTTGTGGTGGCCCGGCGTGACGATCTCGCCGCCGCAGACGATGTAGATGTTCTCGCCCGTGCCCTCGCACACGTGTCCGTGGTCGTCCAGCAGGATCGCCTCCTGGTAGCCGGCCTTCATCGACTCGACCTTGGCGAGCACGTTGTTGAGGTACTGGCCCGAGGCCTTCGCGTGCGGGATCAGCGAGTCGGGGCTGATGCGCCGCCACGAGGAGACCTTCGCGCGGATGCCGTTGGCCATGCCCTCCTCGCCCAAATAGGTTCCCCACTCCCAGCAGGCGATCGTCACGTCGACGGGCGCATCCATCGGGTTGAGGCCCATCGAGCCGTAGCCGCGGTAGACGATCGGGCGGATGTAGCAGGAGCGCAGGTTGTTGCTGGCCACCAGCTCGCGCGCGGCCGCCTGCAGCTCCGGCGCCGTGTAGGGCACGGGCATGTAGTAGAGCTCGGAGGACTGCAGCAGCCGCTCCATGTGCTCGGCGTTGCGGAACACAGCCGGGCCGAGCTCGGTGTCGTAGCAGCGGATGCCCTCGAAGACCCCGGTGCCGTAGTGCAGACCATGCGTCAGGACGTGGACCTTGGCGTCCTCCCAGGCGACGAGCTCGCCGTTCATCCATATGAGGTCGCATGTGTCCATTTGTTCGTCTCCTGGTTAGAGCTGCTCGAGCACCAGGCGCGTTGCCTGCGCGGTGCCTGCCTCCCCCCCGAGGTCGGGAGTGCGCAGGCCACCGGAAAGCGCGCGCTCGACCGCCGATTCTACAGCCGTCGCCTCGCTTTCCAAGCCGAGGCCATGACGCAGCATCAGCGCCGCGGAGAGGAACATCGCAAGCGGGTTGGCGATCCCGCGGCCGGCGATATCGGGAGCCGAGCCGTGCACCGGCTCGAACAGCCCTCCGCCGGGCCCAACTCCTTTCCCCCCTCCGTCAGCGGAGGGGGTGGTTGCGGGAGGGGCGCCCAGGGAGGCGCTCGGCAACATCCCGATCGAGCCGGTGATCATCGCCGCCTCATCGGAGAGGATGTCGCCGAACATGTTCTCGGTGAGGATCACGTCGAACGAGCTCGGGGAGGAGACGAGCTGCATCGCGGCGTTGTCGACGAGCACGTGCTCGAGCTCGATCTCGGGGAACTCGCGCGAGTGCACCCCGATCACGACCTCGCGCCACAGCCGCGAGGTCTCCAGCACGTTCGCCTTGTCGACGCTCGAGACCTTCGAGCGCGCCGCGCCAAACGCCACGCGGGCAATACGCTCGATCTCCTCGCGCGAGTAGGCGCACACATCGGATGCGTGGTCCTCGGTGCGGGTCTTCTCGCCGAAGTAGATCCCACCCGTGAGCTCGCGCACGACCAGCAGGTCGGTTCCCTCGATCCGCTCGCGCCGCAGCGGCGAGGATTCGTAGAGGGCGGGCAATGGCTTGACGGGGCGTAGGTTGGCATACAGGCCAAGCCCCTTGCGCAGGCCGAGCAGGCCCTGCTCGGGGCGCGGCGCATGTGGATCGGTGGTGTCCCACTTCGGCCCGCCGACGGCTGCGAGCAGGACCGCGTCGGCGCCGCGGCAGGCCGCGAGCGTCTCGTCGGTAAGCGCCGTGCCGTGCAGGTCGATCGAGGCGCCCCCGAAGGGGTGGGACTCGAAGTGGAACTCGCCGACGGCGCGCAGCACTTCGAGCGACGGCGCGAGGATCTCAGGGCCGATCCCGTCGCCGGGAAGCGTGACGATGCGGTGTGCCATGTCTCTCCTCTTTGGGGTGGTGGTGGTGACTGCGCGACTACAGGGCGGTCGTTTGGGGTCCCACCCACCCCCCGGATCGCTCGCGCGAGCTTTCGTAGGCGGCGATCGCTTGCTCCTCGGCGAGCGTCGCGCCGATGTCGTCCAGGCCCTCCAGCAGCCGGCGGCGGATCTCATGGTCGATCTCGAAGGCAACCTCACGAGCGGCGAAGCGCGCCTCCTGAGCGTCGAGGTCGATCTCCCCCTCGCCCGCCCGCGCCAACGAGTGGCAGTCCTCCTCGGACAGCACGACCGGCAGCAGCCCGATCTTCGTGCAGTTCGAGTAGAAGATGTCGGCGAAGCTCGGCGCGACGATCGCCTGGAAACCATAGTCCTGCAGTCCCCAGGGGGCGTGCTCGCGCGAGGAGCCGCAGCCGAAGTTGCGGCCTGCGACGAGGATTGGGTTGGCGGGGAGCTCCCAACCCGGCTCCTTGGCCCAATCGTAGAAGAGGTATTGGCCGAAGCCCGTTCGCTCGACGCGCTTGAGGAACTGCTTGGGCATGATCTGGTCGGTGTCGACGTCGGCGCGATCCAGATGCGTGACCTTGCCTGCGATCTTGCTTATCGGCTGCATCGTCAGCTCCAATCGCGGATATCGGTGAAATGACCCTCGATCGCCGCCGCCGCGGCCATCTGCGGCGAGACGAGGTGCGTGCGGCCACCGCGCCCCTGGCGCCCCTCGAAGTTGCGGTTCGACGTGGACGCGCAGCGCTCGCCGGGCGCCAGGATGTCGGGGTTCATGCCCAGGCACATCGAGCAGCCGGCGACGCGCCAGTCGAAGCCGGCGGCGCGGAAGACCTCGTCGAGGCCCTCGGCCTCGGCCTGTGCCTTGACCTGTTGAGAGCCCGGCACGACCATCGCGCTCACGCTCGAGGCGACCTTGCGGCCCGCGACGACCTCGGCGGCGGCGCGCAGGTCGCCGATGCGCGAGTTCGTGCACGAGCCGATGAAGACGCGGTCGACCGCGATCTGCTCGATCGGAGTTCCCGCCTCGAGGGCCATGTAGCGCAGCGCGCGCTCGGTGGCCTCCCGGTCTGCGGGGCTGTCGAAGTCCTCGGGCGCCGGCACCTTCGCGCTGACGGGCGCGACCATGCCCGGAGTCGTTCCCCACGTCACCTGCGGGGACAGCGCGGCGGCGTCGACGACCACATCCCTGTCATACGCGGCGCCCGCATCGCTGCTGAGCGAGCGCCAGCCTTCGATCGCGCGATCGAGGTCGGCGTCCCTGGGAGCGCCTGGGCGCTCCTGCTCGAACCAGGCAAACGTGGTCTCATCGGGAGCGATCATGCCCGCGCGTCCGCCGGCCTCGATCGTCATGTTGCAGACGGTCATGCGGCCCTCCATGCTCAACGCCTCGATCGCGGGACCGGCGTACTCGACGACGTGACCCGTCGCGCCACCGACGCCGATCTGGCCGATCGTGCCGAGGATCAGGTCCTTGGCGGTGACGCCGAAGCCGAGCGTGCCCTCGTAGCGGATGCGCATCGAGCGCGGGCGCTGCTGGACCATGCACTGGGTGGCCAGCACGTGCTCGACCTCGCTCGTGCCGATCCCGAACGCGAGCGCCCCGAAGGCGCCGTGCGTGGCTGTGTGCGAATCGCCGCAGACGATTGTCATGCCGGGCTGGGTGACGCCGAGCTCTGGGCCGATCACGTGCACGATCCCCTGTCGATCGGATCCGAGCGAGTAGACGGGCACGCCGAATTCGGCGCAGTTGCGCTCGAGTGTTTCCACCTGCACGCGCGAGAGCTCGTCCTTGATGCGCGCCGCGACCGGCGTGCCGTCCGTCGGGGTGTTGTGGTCGGCGGTCGCAAGCGTGCGGTCGGGGCGGCGCACGCCGCGCCCGGCCAGCCGCAGCCCGTCGAAGGCCTGCGGGCTCGTGACCTCGTGCACCAGGTGCAGGTCGACGTACAGCAACCCGTCGGCGACCTCGTGGGCCTCCCAGATCTTCTCGAACATTGTCTTCGGTGTGCTCATCTGCTCTCTCTTGTCGTGCGGGAATGAGGTCGTGGATCAGCTGCGGCGCAGGCCGGCGCTCACGACGGCCAGGAAAGTCGCCTCGGTATCGGTGAGGTTCTCGAAATGGTGAGGAAGGTCGGCGTCGAAGGTGACGCAATCGCCCTCGCCGAGCTCGTAGCGTTGCCCGTCGCAGACGAGCACGACCGCGCCACGCTCGACGAGCGCTGTCTCGCGGCTGCCGGGCTCGTGCATCGGCGGATCGTCGGAGGCGCCGGTCGCGCCGGCCGGCGCGAGCGTGTGGCGCGAGAGCTCCGAGCGCTGACCGGGTCGTGCGGCGGTCAACACCTCGAAGCGGTGACCGCGCTTGGAGCTCCCTCCACCGCCGCGCTCGTCGGCCCTGACGACCGTCACGGCCCCGCTCTCGTCCAAGCGCAGAAGCTGCGAGAGACGCAGATCGAGCCCAGACGCGATCCGGGCCGCCACCGTCAGGGTCGGGCTCGTCTCACCCCGCTCGACCTGTGAGAGCATCGGCGCGCTCACCCCGCTGCGCTCGGCCAGGTCGCGCAGCGACAGCGAGGAGGCCTCGCGCAGCGCCTTGATGCGCGCGCCGATCACAGCCGAGTCGAAGGCCGCCCACGCCGAGTCGGAGGGGCCCTTGCGATCGCTCTGGGGGGAGCCGGCAGTCTTCATACGAGCGTATGTTATCACGTACGCGATCTAAGGCAGCGGCTGGGCGAGCAGCTGTCCGATCCTCCACGAGCGGCCCTGGCGCCGCACTGGGATCGTGCTCGCCGGCATCTTCCTCGAGCCGAGCACCACCTGCGCGTTGACGCCATCGACGCGCACCTCGACGACGGTGACCGCTTCCGTTAGCTGTTCGCGAAAGTGCTCGAAGAGCATCGACAGGACGGCCTGGCAGGTCTTGCCACCCCGAAGGTATGGCGGTCCAGCCTGGCCATAGTCCTGAGCGACCGAGCTTGCAATGCCTGAGAGGAGCAGCGAGCACGCCGAGGCGCCATCGCCCGCGCCGGCGGCCGCGTAGTAGCGCTCGGCGACGTTCGCGATCGCGCGTCCTTCGGTTGCGCGCGGTGAATGGCCGTAGTGGAAGACGGGCCTGTCGTCTTCGTCGGGAAGCTTGTAGCTCGCGGGGATCGGGTAATCGCTGTCGGCGTCGGAGCTGTCGACGTCGCCGTTGCCGTCGATGTCGCCCGGGTTGTCAGCGTCGCCGTCTCCCCTGAAGCGCTGCCCCGGCGGGATCGCGCTGGTCGTGATCGGGCCCGTTTCAGCCCTGGGCGCGGCGCTCGAGGAAGTGGGTCCCGCTGGCTTGGCCGCGTCTCCTGCGGCGCCACAGCCGCTTGCGCTCAGACCGAGCAGCGTGCCTGTGAGAAACACCGGCAGCATCCATTTGGCAATGCGCTTGCCCTCTCGCGCCCGGGCCATCGACGTGCACGATCCTCGCAGCATTTTCACTGTTCGGGCAAGAGATCGTCGTTCTGGGAGCACTTAGGCGTAGTAGCGAGCGATGTCCTGCAGCTGACTGAATATGTCGTGGGCCAGCACCAGCACGACGAGCAGCGCGCCGACGGCCGGGCCCCAACGACGTCCGGCGCCTCGGGCCGCCAAGGCAAGCACAGCTCCCCATAGCGCGAGCATCGGCAGCAGGTAGCGCGGCTCGGTGAATTCCGTCACCGAGCTTTCAGAGCCCAGGAGCGGGTAGCCCGCCGCCCCGACGAGCGCCAGCACTCCCAGGGACATCACGGCGTAGACGGCCAGCTCGCCCACGCGCTGGCGCAGCTCGCCTCGTCTGCGCGCCAGCTCGCGAACACAGAGCGCGAAGACGAGCGCAGCTGGTATGAGCGCGAGCTTCCAGACGAGGGTCGGGAAGACTGTGTCTGACCACCCGTATAGCCCGATCGTGTTCCTGAGCCAGATCTGCTCGGTGGTGAAGATTCCAGGAAAGTAGTTGTGCATCCCCGGCAGTCGTGGCAGGAAGACCTGCCAGATGTAGCTGAGCTCGCCAGAGAGCGAGCCTTGGGCGCCGGTGAGGCCGGCGACGCCGCCGGAGACGATCCCGAAGGCGGGACGATTCGAGAGCAGGTTGACGAACGCGTACAGCAGCACCGGGCTCGCGGCTATCAGCAACCCTGGCGCCAGCGAGCGGTAGTACGCGCTCGGCCCCGATCTCTTGGCCTCGCGGCGCGCGAGCAGTATCAGCCCGAGAGCCGCGCCGGGCGCCAGGCCGATGAACGTCAGCTTGGACAGCAGCCCAGCGGCTATCAGGACGCCGATCGCGATTGCTAGCCGTTGCGTGAGCCCGCGTTGGAAAGCGCGTGCCAGGCAGTAGAACAGCGCCGCCGACACGGTGAACAGCAGCGCGTCGGGATTCACCACGCCGGACGCTAACCCCATCATCGGCGCGAGCGCCGCCCCGAGGCCACCGACCGTCCACGCCCATGGGCTCGCGGGCAGCGCCTCGCGCAGGAACAGGAACACGAACAGCGCGGTCAGTCCCCCCATCGCCGCGCTCAACCATCTCATCAGCTGAATCCTGTCCAATATCGAGCCGCTCGAGCCGAGGACATAGGGGATCGCCTCGAGCGCGTAGTACAGGGGAGGCTCTGACGCCGCCACGTTGGCGCCACCGGTTCCGCCGCTGCGAGTGGAGGGCTGGGCCAGGTCGTGCTCGAGCTTTCGTTGTTCGGAGCTCGAGGAGATCAGATGGTTGTTCGGCTGGAAGCGGACTTCCTTGTAGTGAAGGTCTTGCAGCGCGAGCGTCTCCTCTTGCGAGCGTTCCCCGGTGGGCGTGGAGGGCAATTGATTGTCCTCCACGAGTCCCTGCACGTAAGCGAAGTGATCGGCTTCGTCGGCTCCTTGGAATGAGGGCGTGATCTGCGCCCAGGACACGGCATTCAGGAACGCGACCAGCGCGCACACGAGCGCCGCGGTGGGTATCCGGGCCAGCGCGCCGCGCGCCAGCGCGATCGGGGACATCGACGCGCCGGCGCGCGCCGCGGCCTTTCTGCGCACCGTGCGCTTGCGCGCCGTCTTGCGCTCCGCGGCCCTCGTGCGCCTGGCGAAATCACGCGTGCCGGTGGTCGTCTTGCGCGAGGACTTCGCCGCGGGCTCACGCGCCTTCTTCTCGGTGGGGCGTCCCCTGCCGACGCTCATCGCAGCTCCTTGAGCGCCAGCCACGATGTGCTCACCACGAGCGCGCCCATCAGCACGATCAGTACCAGCACAACCCATGCTCCGCTCGGCGCGCGACCGAAGCCCATGCGTTTGGCGACCGACGGCGCGACCGCCCACCACGACTTCTCACCCGTGCGCAGGTATTCGATCTTGATCCTGCCGAGCAGCGCATTTCCCCTGCTGTCCCTTGCAGCCCTAGCGGCGTTCGTAGAGGATCCGTCGAACAGGACCACTTCCGGGCTCTGGTCCAAGCTGACGCAGATGTTCACATTCGAGCTCGTGCGGGCGACGTGGCTCACGGGAACCGTGACGGCGCCCGTAGACCATGCGCTCGCTATGACACCGCTGGTGAGGACGTGGCCGCCCGACAGCGCGGTCAGGTGCAAGCGGGGGCCGGCCGCCGACCACAGCGACAGGCGGATCGCCGATGTGCCGGCAGGCAGCACTTCGCCGGCCTGGCAGACCTCAGTTCTGCCTGGGCTCTGAGCGACCCTGGATTCGACGCGGATCCCGTTGGAGCGAGCGAGGACGAGCGGCGAGCCCGACAGCGTCACAGCGATCGCGATCGCCGTGAGCGCAAGCGCTACCGCAAGCGCGACTGTCACACGCCTCATCTCGGCTCACGGGCTTTCCTCCACATAGCCAAATAGTACAGGTGCTTTATTCGCGGTGGTCACGGCAAAATGGGCCGCCCGCAAGGCTGTACAGAGCTCGAGCCTAGGCAGCCGGCTCTGGCATCCCGAGGCTGTGTCGATCCTCTCGCGCCCGCATCGCCCCGACAGAAAGCGCCCGCACATAGGCTCGCGCCGCTGCCTCGATGATGTCGGTGGAGACTCCTTGGCCCGCGCCGGTCTGGCCTTCGACCTCGACCACCACCGAGACCTCGCCGAGCGCGTCCTGGCCCTCGGTGACGGCGTCGACGCGAAACTCGCGCAGGGCCGCCTCCACGCCCGTCGCCGCGTTGATCGCGCGGAAGATCGCATCGACCGGGCCATCGCCCGAGGACTCTCCATCCCTCACCTTGCCCTCCTCGACGCCGACTCGCACGCGCGCATGGGGCGGCTCTGAGGAGGATGCCTGCAGCTCGAAGTCCACGAAGGAGTACATGGCGATGTCGTCGCCGCGCAGCTCCTCGGTGACCAGGGCCTCCAGGTCCATCGCGGTCACCTGCTTCTTGCGGTCGGCGATCTCCTTGAAGCGCTTGAAAGCCATGTTGAGCGCTTGGCCGTCGACCTTGAAGCCCATCTCCTCAAGGGCCTGACGCAGCGCGTGGCGGCCCGAGTGCTTGCCGAGCACGATCGCGTTGCTCTTCAAGCCAACGGTCGTGGCGTCCATGATCTCGTAGGTCGCGCGCTCCTTCAGGACGCCGTCCTGGTGGATGCCGGCCTCGTGCGCGAACGCGTTGCGCCCGACGATCGCCTTGTTGGGCTGCACCGGGTAGCCGGTCAGGCGTGAGACCAGGCGGCTCGTGCGCGCGATCTCGGTCGTGTCGACTCCCGTCCACAAGCCCAATGCGGGCTCGCGCGTGCGCAGCAGCATCACGATCTCCTCAAGCGAAGCGTTGCCGGCACGCTCGCCGATGCCGTTGACGGCGCACTCGACCTGGCGGCAGCCGGCCTGCACGCCGGCAAGCGAGTTGGCGACCGCCAGGCCCAGGTCGTCGTGGCAGTGAACTGAGACGGTGACGTTGCGCAGGTCTGGGACGAGGCGATACAGCTCCTCGAACATGGCGGCGTACTCGGCTGGCATCGTGTAGCCGACCGTGTCGGGAACGTTGATCGTGGTGGCGCCCTCGTCGAGGGCGATCTGGATCACCTCAGCCATGTAGGCGACGTCCGAGCGCGAGCCGTCCTCGGGTGAGAACTCGACGTCCTCGGTGTAGGAGCGGGCGTGCGCGACCGCGGCGCGCACCTGACCCTTGACATCCTCGCGCGTGGTCTGCAGCTTGCGCTCGATGTGAATGTCGGAAGTCGCTATGAACGTGTGAATCCGCGCGCGCTCAGCGTCCCTGATCGCCTCCCAAGCCGCGTCGATGTCTTGCTTGGAGGTGCGCGCAAGACCGCAGATGACCGGGTGGGTGGGACTCAAATCCGCCCTCGAGATCGCCTGCACCGACTCGAAGTCGCCCGGCGAGGTGATCGGAAAGCCGGCCTCGATGATGTCGACGCCGAGACGCGCCAGCTGGTGGGCGATCTCGAGCTTCTCCTGCTGGTTCAGGGAGATGCCCGGCGACTGCTCGCCGTCGCGCAGGGTGGTGTCGAACACCCTGACGCGGTCGCGCTTGTCTCTCACCACGGGCGCCTCGACGTCCGTGGGATCCGATGAGGGATGTGCCGTCGTATCGCTCATGTCGTCCTCACTGCTCCTGTTCTCTCGCTTGAACGCTTCTCCTTGTGTTTGCGGCTACGCGGCCGCCACGCGCTATTCCCCCCGAGGGGGGAGGAGCAGGAGAAGCGAAAGGGAGAACTGAAACGACATGTGCAGCGCAGGGTAGCACCCGCGCGGACACGCCGCCAGTAAGCGGCCGAAGACGCCGTATCGCGCCGGCCCTCGTCCCCCTCAGGGCACGAGCACGACCTTGCCGAAGTTGCGTCGCTGCGTGAGCATGTCGTGCGCGGCGCCGACCTCCTCGAAGCCGAAGGCGCCCGCGATCACAGGTTCGATCGTGCCGTCGTCGAGCAGCTCGCGCAGCGGCTCGATCCACGGTTCGAGCGTCTCGCGGTCTTGCCACAGCGTGAGCATGTTGAGACCGATGACGGTCTTCGATTCCGACATTTGCTTGATCGAAGAGAAGCGAGGCATGCGCGCGAGGGTGCGCAGGGCCGAGACGACGTTGCGTTTGCCGCCGGAGACGACTCCGGAGGCCCCGAAGCCCACGAGCCGCCCGCCGGGGCGCAGGAGGTTGTAGCTCGTGCGCAGGCTGTGACCGCCGAGCGGGTCGAGGATTATGTCGAAGCGCGGCAGGGCGCCCTTGGCGGAAACGTCCTTGTAGTCGAGCACGTGCTCGACGCCCAGCTCGCGGATGCGCGCGTGCTTGGACGGCGAGGCGGTGCCGTAGATCTCCCCGGCGCCGAAGCGCCGCGCGAGCTGGGCGGCGGCGATCCCGACGCCGCCACCGGCGGAGTGGATCAGCACGCGCTCCCCGGGCTGGATCGCGCCGTAGCCGACGAGCGCGGCCCAGGCGGTGGCGTAGTTGACGGGAATCGCAGCGCCCTGCTCGAAGCTGAGCCGCTCGGGCAGCTCGACGCAGTCGCGCTCGGGGACGCTCACCTGCGTGGCGTAGCCGCCGAACTTGGTGCCGGCCAGCACGCGCTGGCCGTGGGTCAGCTCCTGCACGCCATCGCCGAGCGCGACGACGGTGCCGGCGACCTCGTAGCCGACGACGCATGGCGGCTTGGGCGCGTCGGGGTAGACGCCGATGCGCGCCATCACGTCCGCGAAGTTGACGCCGCAGGCAGCCACCTCGATCCGTACCCAGCCGGGCCGCACGGCGGGGTCGGCCCGTTCGACCACCTTGAAGACCTCGGGCCCACCGTGCTTGGTGATTTCGACCACTTGCATGACTCGACGAGACTACTCGATTATTTGGGATTGATGGTCGTGCCGTGAGGCATGACACCGCTGAGCGGTCGGGACGAGTGCCCAGCACGCTCGCGCTATTGCTTGCGCGCCTCCCAGAAGATCTCGTACTGCGTGTCGCGCGGGCGCCCGGCTTTTCCGCTGCCGCGGAAGGTGTTCGTCAGCGTCATCCCGAGCGCGGCGTAGATGTCCTTTAGTTCTTCGACCGTATAAAGACGCGAGCTGTAGGGGATCGGGTCGAGCTTCTCGAAGACCTCGCCGAGCCAGATCGACGCGGCGGTCCCTTCCAGGCGCCGGCGCTTGGCGTTCCAGCGGTGGTCGGTCAGTTCGACCGCCTCGGCGCCCATGATCCACGTCTTCTCAGGCATGTGCTTCTCCGCGAACAGCACGTTCGGGGTCTGCCCGAGATGGCGTCCGCCGGGACGCAGCGCATTCGCGATCACCTCGAAGGTGCGCAGGTTTTCCGCGTCGGACTCGAAGTAGCCGATTCCGCCGTCGTTGAAGGTGGCGACGATGTCGAACTCGTCGTGGAGGTCGAGCTCGCGCAGGTCGGCCTGCACGAACTCGGCGTTCAGCGACTGCTCGGCAGCGGCTCGCCGGCCCACCTCGACGTTCGCCTCGAGCAGCTCGACGCCGACGACCTCAAATCCGCGACGAGCGAGCTCGAGCGAGTGCCGGCCGGTGCCGCAACCCAGGTCGAGGATCCGCTCGCCGCCATGCGGCCTGAGCATCGTGACGAAGCGGTCGACTTCGGAGACCGTCTTGTCCGCCCACGGGAGCTTGTCCATCTCCGGCGGATAGGCGGAGCGGTACCAGTCCTCTTGAATCTCGAGCTCGGCCATCGGACTCGGCATTTTATTCAAATGGCCAGATCTATGGCAACTGGTCAATCAGCTGAGCACGACCGCCCAGCCCGCCACGAAGCCCTCGGAGGCGACGATCTCCTCCACGATCTCGGCTGGCGCCTGCGCGTCGGTCGTGACGACCATCGCGGCGAGGCGCTGCTCATCGCCGTCCGGCGTATGACCGACCGCGGCGGAGGAGATGTTGATGCCGTGCTTGCCGAAGATCGTGCCGACGCGGCCGATCATGCCCGGCAGGTCTGCGTAGCGGAAGACCGTGACATACGGCGTCAGCTCGATCGTCAGGCGCCGGCCCTGCACCTCGACAAGGTGCGGCACGCGGTTGGGGCCGATGCCGGTGCCGGCGACAGCCACCCGCTCTCCCCCCGCCACGACGGTGACGCGGATCAGCTCGTTGAAGTCCTGGGCCTCGGATACGGACTTCTCCTCGAGCACGATCCCGCGCTGCTGGGCGATCGTGAGCGCGTTGACGAGGTTCACCTGTTGCTCGCTGCGGCCTTCGAGCGCGCCGCAGACGACCGCGAGCGAGAGCATGCGCGTGTCGAAGTCGGCGATGCGACCCAGGAACGCCGCCTCGATGCGCTCCACCGAGCTGCCCTCGGCGAGCGCCATCGCGAGCCGCCCGAGCCGCCGCGCGAGCGGCAGGAACGGCCCGAGCACCTCCATGTCCTCCGCTCCGACGGAGGGGATGTTGACAGCCGTCGAGACGACCCCGCCCGTCAGCGCGGCGACGACCTGCTCGGCGCTCTGGAAGCCGGCCCTGTCGGTGGCCTCCGCCGTGGAGGCGCCGAGGTGCGGGGTGACGACGACGTTGCCGTAGCCCTGGAACAGCGGGTATTCGGTGATCGGCTCGGAGGGAAACACGTCGAGCGCGGCGCCGCCGACCTTGCCGCTGTCGAGCGCGTCCTTGAGCGCCTCGTCGTCGATCAGGCCGCCGCGCGCGACGTTGAGGATGCGCACGCCGTCGCGCATCTGCGCGAAGCGCTCGGCGTTCAGCCAGCCTTCGGTCTCGGGGGTCTTGGGCAGGTGGATCGTGATGAAGTCGGCTTGCGCGCAGACATCCTCGCCGCTTGCCGCCTTCTCGACCCCCAGCTCGCGGTAGCGCTCGGCGCTCACATAGGGGTCGAAGGCGAGCACGCGCATGCCAAATGCCTTCGCGCGCTGGGCGACGAGCTGGCCGATGCGCCCGAAGCCGAGGATGCCGAGCGTCTTCTCGTACAGCTCGACGCCGGAGAACTTCGAGCGTTCCCACTTGCCGCTCGTCAGCGACGCGTGCGCCTGGGGGATGTTGCGCGCGAGCGCGAGCAGCATCGCCATCGTGTGCTCCGCGGCGGTCACGACGTTCGACTGGGGGGCGTTGGCGACGACGATCCCGCGGTCGGTCGCCGCCTCCACGTCGACGTTGTCGACGCCGACGCCGGCGCGCCCGATCACGCGCAGGTTGCTCGCCTTGCCGATCAGCTCGGCGGTCATCTTCGTGGCCGAGCGGATCAGGATGCCGTGGTAGGCGCCGATCCTCTCCGCCAGCTCCTCGTCAGACCAGTCGACGCCAAGGTCGACGTCGAAGTGCTCTTCCAGCAGCTTGATGCCGGAGTCGCCGACCTTCTCCTTGACTAGCACCTTCAGGCGCTCGCCGCTGTGAGTCGTGTCTGTGGCAGCGCTCACGATGCGATCCTCTCGAGCACCCAGTCGATGCACGTTGTCAACGCGTGAACGTCAGCCGGCTCGACGGCTGGGAACATGCCGATGCGCAGCTGATTGCGACCCAGCTTGCGATAGGGCTCGACGTCGAGGATCCCGTTTGCGCGCAGCGTGCTCGCGAGCAGCTTCGCGTCGACCCGCTCGTCGAAGTCGATCGTGCCGACGACCAGCGAGCGGTTGGCCGGCGCCGTCACGAACGGGGTCGTGTGGTCGCTGCGCTCGGCCCACTCGTAGAGGTGGCCGGAGGACTCGCTCGTGCGCGACACGCACCAGGCCAGGCCGCCGCCGTCGAGCATCCAGCGCAGCTGGTCGGCGAGCAGGAACAGGGTCGCCAGCGCCGGGGTGTTGTACGTCTGGTCCTTCACCGAGTTCTCGAGCGCGATCGGGAGCGAGAGCGACGCGGGCGTGAAGCGCCCGGAGGCGCCGATCCGCGCGATCCGCTCCAGCGCGGCGGGGCTGAGCAGCACAGCCCATAGCCCCCCATCCCCGGCAAAGCTCTTCTGCGGGGCGAAGTAGTAGGCGTCGGCTTGGGATATGTCGAGGGGAAGGCCCCCCGCGCCGGAGGTGGCGTCGATCAGGACGAGCGCGTCGCCCGCCTCCTCGGGGCGCAGCACCGGGGCCATCACTCCCGTCGAGGTCTCGTTGTGAGCCCACGCAACCGCGTCCACGTCGCCGTCGGGCCCCGCGAGCGCCGCTTCGAGCTCCTGCTCGCTCGGAGCGCCGCCCGGTTGGGCCGTGACGATCGCCGGGTCGGCGAGGAACGGCGCCTCGCTCGTGACGGTGGCGAACTTCTGGGAGAACTCGCCGAAGGCGAGGTGCAGCGCACGCCGCTCGATCAAGCCGAAGGCGGCCGCGTCCCAGAAGGCGGTGGCGCCGCCGTTGCCGAGCGCGACCTCGTAACCGTCGGGCAGCGAGAACAGCTCGCGCAGGCCGGCCCGGATCTCGCCGACGAGGCCCTTCACGGGTGGCTGGCGGTGCGAGGTGCCCATCAGCGCCGCGCCCTCGCCGGCCAGGCGCCTGAGCGCCTCGGGGCGGACCTTCGACGGCCCGCAGCCGAAGCGGCCGTCGGCGGGCTTCAGCTGCTCGGGTATTGCGAGTTCGGTGGCCTGCGGCATCTAGAACGAGGACTGTATCCAGTCCATATGCGAGCGCAGCTCGCCGCCCACGTGCTCGACCTGCGTGTCGGCCTGCTCGGCGCGCATGCGCAGGAAGCTCTCCTGTCCGGCGCGGTTCTCGGCGATCCACTCGCGCGCGAAGTCGCCGTTTTGGATCTCGGTGAGGATCTGGCGCATTTTCTCGCGTGTCTCCTCGGTGATGACGCGCTTGCCGCGCGTGTAGTCGCCGTACTCGGCGGTGTTGGAGATCGAGTAGCGCATGCCGGCGAGACCCTTCTCGTACATCAAATCGACGATCAGCTTGAGCTCGTGCATGCACTCGAAGTAGGCCATCTCCGGGTCATAGCCGGCGTCGACGAGCGTCTGAAAGCCGGCCTGCACGAGCTCGGATGCGCCCCCGCAGAGGACGGCCTGCTCGCCGAACAGGTCGGTCTCGGTCTCGTCCTTGAAGGTCGTCTCGATCACACCGCCGCGCGTGCAGCCGATGCCCTTCGCGTAGGCGAGCGCAAGCGCGCGCGCGTTGCCGGTCGCGTCCTGGGCGACGGCGATCAGGCCGGGGACGCCGCTGCCCTCTGTGAACTGGCGGCGCACCAAATGGCCGGGGCCCTTCGGGGCCACCATCGCGACGTCGACGCCCGGCGGCGGGGCGACCTCGCCGTAGTGGATCGAGAAGCCGTGGCCGAACAGCAGCGCGTTGCCCTCGGCGACCCCGTCTGAGATCTCACTCCACACCTGGCGGTGCAGCTCGTCTGGCACGAGCATCATCACCAGGTCGCCGCGGCTTGCGGCCTCCACGGGAGAGAGCACCTCGAGGCCGTCCGCGCGGGCCTTCTCGACGGAGGAGGAGTCCTCGCGCAGGCCGACAACGACGCTGACGCCGGAGTCCTTCAAGTTGAGGGCGTGAGCGTGGCCTTGAGAGCCATAGCCGATGATCGCGACGGTCTTGCCGCCGAGGAGCGTGAGGTCTGCGTCGTCGTCGTAGAGCATGGCCGCGCAGAGTACCCGATTACGCCGTGCCGACCCCTACGAGCGTGCGCATCGGAATCTCGAGCGCTCCGTCCTGCGCCGTGTATGGGGCGAAGCGCGCCTCGAGGCTCGCGCGGATCTCCTCTATCTCAGAGGCCGGGCGCGCCAGCACCGCGTCGTGGAAGGAGCGCGCGATGTCGAGCGTCGTCTCCCAGAACTCTTCGAAGCTCGCCGCGCGCTGGACCAGCTCGAGCGGCTCGACCCAGACCTCGTTGAAGCCGGCGCCCTCGAGCAGATCTCGCAGCTTCTGCTTCTCGGCAAGCGCGAAGGGCCCGGGCGAGCCGGCGGGCGGCGGCTCGACCAGACCGCGCTCCAGCAACTCGGTGGCCGGCAGCAGCGCCCATGGGTTGTGCTCGATCGCGTCCCAGACGGAGAGCGCGACGTGCCCCTCGGGTCTCAGCACGCGGCGCGTCTCGGCCAGCGCGGCGGCCGGATCGGCCATCAGCATGTAGCCCCAGCGGCACAGCACCGCGTCGACGCTCGCCACCGGCAGGTCGATCCATTCCGCGTTGAGCACCTGGAACTCGACGTTTGTGAGCCCGAGCTCGCCCGCCCGCTTGCGCGCGCCGTCGAGCATCGCGTCGGCCTGATCGCTTGTGATGAGCCCGCCGACGGGCGCCACCATTTCCGCCGCGAGGAAGCCCGTCTCGCCGATGCCGGCGGCGAGCTCGAGCACACGCTGGCCGGGCTGCGGGTCGACCGCGTCGATCATCCAGTCAGACACAGGCGCCGAGAGATCGCGCAACGCCGTCTGGCGCGCAACCCAGCCGGAGGCCGCCTCTTCCCAGTGGGCGAGACTCGCGACGCGGTGCTCGCGCGCCGCGTTCTTTCCACGTCCTTCCTCAGGTTGAACGGTGCTCATCTCGAGATCCCTTGAAGCCCCCTGCGCAAAAGCTTGCCAGACGGTGTGCGCGGGAGCGGACTCGACGTGAGCTCGACCCGCTTTGGCACCTTGAACGGAGCCAGTCGTGAGGCGCAGTGCTCACGCAGCATCGCCTCCTCGACACGCGCTCCCGGCGCGGTCACGACGATCGCGGTGACGGCCTCTCCCCACTGCGGGTCCTCGCGACCGACGACCGCTGCCTCGAGCACCCCCGGGCACGTCTCGAGCACCGCCTCCACTTCACTCGGGGCGACGTTCTCGCCGCCGCTCACGATCGTGTCGGCCTTGCGCCCACTGACGTGCAGGAAGCCCTCGTCGTCGATCCAGCCGAGGTCCCCCGTGTGCAAGCGCCCGCTCGAAGACATCGCCGAGCGCGCGACGGTCGGTCCCGACAGCAGGATCTCCCCGTCCTCGGCGATCTCGGTGCGGTTGCAGAACAGCGGCACGCCCGCCCCCACCTCGCGCGCGAGCGTGGCGAGCGGCGCCGTGGCCGCCTGCGAGCAGCACTCGGTGAGCCCGTAGGTCTCGAGCACCGGCACGCCCGCCGCGTGCGCGCGGGCCACTAGCGCCGCGGGGACGGGGCCGCCGCCAGTGAGCGCGCAGCGCAGCCGCGGAGGATCGCGCAGGCCCGCGTCGAGCAGGCGCGCGAGCGTCGTCGAGACGAGCGAGACGAGCGTGATCTCATCCTCGCCGAGCGCGGCAAGCACGCGCGTGGTGTCAAAGCGCTCGTGGACGACCGCTGTAGTCGCGTAGATCGCGCTGCGAATCAGGATCGAGAGGCCGCCGACGTGCGACAACGGCAGCGCGCACAGCCAGCGCTCTCGCGGATCGACGCCAAGCGCGACGGCCGAGCCCAGCGCGCTCCACAGGAAGTTGCCGTAGGTCAGCTCGACCGGGCGGGGGGCTGAGGTCGTGCCAGAGGTGAAGATCACCGCGCAGACCGCGTCGAGATCGTGGACAGGCTCGCCCGCGAGCCCATGCCCGGGCTCGTCCTCGACCTGATGCCCGGGCTCGCCTCGGAGCTCAAGCCCGGGCTCGCCCCGCAGCTCATGCCCAAGCTCGCCTTCGAACGTCTCCGATTGGGCAGTCGCTCGCGCGGACGCGCCCAGCGGGCTCTCGACGAGCACGCGCGCGCCGCCGAGCAGCCGCTCGCGCTCGGGGCGCGTGAGGCGCAGATCGACCGGGACCGCGACCGCGCCGAGCAGCATGCACGCGTGCAGCGCCTTGGCGAGCTCGATCCCGGGCGGCAATGCGATCGCGACGCGCTCCCCGCGACGCGCTCCCCGCTCAGCCAACTCAGCCGCGCCAAGGCTCGCGACGCGCCATAGCTCGGCGTAGCTGAGCTGCGCGTCCGGGGTCTGGAGCGCTGTGACATCGGGCGCCCTCAGGACGGCGCGCCGCAGCCATGCCTCGACGTGCATGGCTCACAGGCTAGCCTTCGCGGTGAATCGTTGGCGCGCGCTCCACGGGGCGCTCGGGTCTAGACAGGAGCTTTGGAGAGCCTTGACCACCACCTGGATCGCAGCAGGCAACTACACGGACATCCGCTATGAGAAGTCGGCCGCGCTCGGACCCGAGCCCGCTCCTCGAATCGCCAAGATCACGATCGACCGTCCCGAGGTCAGAAACGCCTTCCGCCCACAGACGGTCGTTGAGCTCTCGCAGGCGTTCGAGCGGGCGCGCGAGGACACCGAGGTCGGCGTGATCGTGCTGACCGGCGAGGGGCCGCTCGCCTTCTGCTCCGGCGGCGACCAGCGCGTGCGCGGCGACTCCGGTTATCTCGCCGAGGACGACGCGGGTAATCCGGATCCCACCCGCCCCGGGCGCTTCCACGTCACCGACCTGCACGTGCAGATCAGGCGGCTGCCCAAGCCGGTCGTGGCGATGGTCGCCGGCTACGCGGTCGGCGGCGGTCACGTGCTGCACCTGGTATGCGATTTGACGATCGCGGCGGACAACGCGCGCTTCGGGCAGACCGGGCCACGCGTAGGGTCCTTCGACGGCGGCTTCGGCGCCGGGCTGCTCGCCAATGTCGTGGGCGTCAAGAAGGCGAAGGAGATCTGGTTCCTGTGTCGCCAGTACGACGCCCAGCAGGCGCTCGAGATGGGGTTGGTGAACACCGTCGTGCCGCTCGAGCGCCTGGAGGAGGAGACGGTGCAGTGGTGTCGCGAGATGCTCGCGCTCTCGCCTTTCTCGCTGCGGCTGCTGAAGGCGAGCTTCAACGCCGCCGAGGACGGCCTCGCGGGGATCCAGCAGCTCGCACACGACGCCAACCTGCTCTTCTATGGCAGCGAGGAGGCCAAGGAGGGGCGCGAGGCTTACAAGCAGAAGCGCGAGGTGGACTTCGCGCGCTTCCCAAGGCGAGCATGATCGGACGGGCGTGATCGCGGGACTGTCGATCGCCGCGCCGCCACGGGCGGGCGCGCCGACCACGAAGGCCTCGAGCCCGGTGCACATCTGGCTGATGGCGGCGCGCTTGCGCACGCTACCTGCGGCCGTGGCGCCTGTGCTCGTCGGAACCTCGCTGGCGCTCGGCGCCGGCCGCTTCCGGCCGCTGGCGTTCGTGGCGGCGCTCCTCGGCGCCGTCTTCATCCAGGTCGGGACGAACCTCTCCAACGATTACTCCGACGCTCGCAGAGGCGCCGACACGGAGGACCGCTTGGGGCCGGTCAGGGTCACCGCCGGTGGGCTCGTGCCGCCAAACAGGGTGCTGTTCGCCACCTATGTGACGTTCGGCTTGGCGGTTCTGTGCGGCGTCTATCTGGTGGCGGTCGCGGGCTGGGAGCTGATCGCGGTTGGGGCCGTCTCGATCCTCGCGGGCGTGCTCTACACGGGCGGCCCGCGACCCTATGGCTACGAGGGGCTTGGCGAGCTGTTCGTGTTCCTGTTCTTCGGGATCGTCGCGGTCAGCGGCTCGTACTTCGTGCAGGTTCGGGAGCTGGCGTGGGAGGCCTACGCGTGCGCGATCCCGGTGGGGCTGCTGGCGAGCGCGATCCTCGTCGTCAACAACGTGCGCGACCTGGAGACAGACCGGCGCGCCGGCAAGCGCACGCTCGCGGTGCGCCTAGGGCGCGAGCGCACGCGCGCGCTCTACACGGCGATGGTGGCGGGCGCGTTCGCGCTGGCGCCGTTGCCGTGGCTGCTCGGCTCGATGACCGCCTGGCTGCTGTTGCCGTGGTGCGCGATCCCGCTCGCGATCCCGCTCGTGCGGATCGTGCGAACGCGCGTCGACGGGCCGTCGCTCAACGGCGCGCTCGCCAAGACGGGCGCACTGCAGCTCGTGTTCTGCCTGCTGCTCTCGGCGGGGATCCTGTTGAGTGGCGGGATCGGGCACTGAGGGAACTGCCATTTTGGGAAACGCATTCGCTTGCATTTGCGACAACTGTTAGTGGCGCCGGTTTCCATTTTTGTCGGCATCCATAAAGCTGTTTGTCAGGAGGCTTGAGACTTGAAGCTGGTCGTACGGCGACACGCTATGCGCTTGCGCCGGCCGCTCGAGACCTCCTACGGGGTAGTGGTCGAGCGCGAGCTGCTGGCGATCTCGCTGACCGACGATGACGGCGTTGTGGGCTACGGCGAGGCGGCGCCGCTCGAGCCCTACGACGGCGTGAGCATCGCGCGCGTGCGGCAGGCGCTCGAGCGCTACCGGCCGATCTTGGAGGACGCGAGGGACATGAACGGCGCGCAGATCGTCGATGCGTGCCGGCGCGTGGACGACCTGCCGGAGGCATTCGCCGCAGTCGACCTCGCGCTGTGGGATCGCGCGGGCCGGCGCTCGGGTAGCTCGGTGGCCTCGCTCGTGACCGACACGCCCGCAAGCACCGTGCCGGTGAACGCGACCCTCTCGGCACTCGACCGCGCGAGCGCCGCCGAGCAGGCGGCTGAGGCCGTTGCACAGGGTTATGAGTGTCTGAAGGTGAAGGTTGGGGTGGGCGACGATGCGGCACGGGTCGCGGCCGTCAGGGCGGCCGCGGGCCCGCACGCCGCGCTGCGCATCGACGCAAACGGCGCGTGGAGTGTCGGACAGGCGGTGCTTAACATCGAAGCGCTCTCCTGCGCCGGCCTCGAGCTCGTCGAGGAGCCAGTACACGGCCTCGCCGCCGTGCGCGAGGTGCGCGAGCGCGTCGCGGTGCGCGTCGCGATCGACGAGACCGCCGCCGAGCACGGCGCGCTGACCGCGGGCGTAGCGGACGCCGTCTGCTTGAAGATCTCCCGCTGCGGTGGCATCTCGGGCCTGCTCGCCGCCGCGGCGCTCGTGAGGGCCTCGGGGGCGGAGGCGTACGTAGCCTCGACGCTCGACGGGCCACTCGGGATCGCGGCGGGCGTGCACGCCGCCGCCGCGCTCGCCTCGCGCGGCTCGCTGCCCGCATGCGGGCTGGCCACGCTTGGCGAGCTCGACGGCCTCTCAGATCGGCTTGCGCCCGTGGCTGGGCGAATCTCAGTCCCCGACGGGCCAGGGCTCGGCGTCGAGCCGCTCTGAGACCTGCGCTCTGAGACCTGTTGACAAAAGTCGGTGGACAGGACCACGCAACGCCACTAGCCTCTCGCAACTTCGGGGTGGCTGCGTCTGGAGAGGTTGTTTCGACGCCGCCCGCCGCATCTGGATCCGGGTCGCCGCACTAGGGTTCGCCCCTGGGACGGAACGTCAGCACCGCTGGGGAGTCAACGAACAGCGAGGGGACACGATGTTCGAAATTCGATTGCGCAAGCTTGTCGCGACGCCGCAGCTCATCTGCTGCGCTTTGGCGCTCGCCCTATGCCTGGCAGGTTGCTCCTGCTTCCTGGCAGCCGCCTCCGCGGTCGAACCACAGCTCGGCGGCTCCCTCTCAGGCGGCTCCCTCTCAGGCGGCTCCCTCTCAGGCGGACCTCTCCTCGACGGCGCCCCCCTCGACACCTCAATCGTTCTTTCGCTCAACGCCCCCGCCCCCGCGCCCGTCCTCGGAGTGTCGGGCCAGAGCGTGAGCTGGACCGCCGTCGGCGAAGAGACCTACTACGAGGTGGCGATCTCCAACGCTCCGCGCGGCGCGGCCGGTCGCACAACCGAATATCTGAGCATCAATCGCAAGCCGGGCGAAGCGCAGACTTATGCCCTGTCTCTTGCGGCCGGCCAGACCGTCTATGTCGGCGTTAGCGCCGACAACGGCCCCAACTGGTCAGCCCAAGAGGCCATCGTCACGGCGCCTTCCGCGCCGGAACCGCCCGCCCCAGAACCGCCTGTCGTGAAACCGCCCTCCCCAGAACCGCCTGTCACGGAACCGCCCGCCCCAGAACCGCCTGCGCCTGAACCACCGATCACACAACCGCCCGCCGAACCTCCGATCGCGACAGGCTCGACTCCCCAGCTCAGCGTGAAAGGCACGACGATCGCGTGGACCGCGATTCCGGGTGTGTCCAGCTACACGTTTGCGACGATCCTCAACCCGACCACCACGCGCGACACCACCTACAAGGTGGTCACGGGCACAAGCTATACGCCACCCATCGTCCCCGGGCAAACGGTCGGCTATGGGCTGTCCGCGAGCGTGCCCGGCGAAGCTCCGTGGGCGCGGGAGGTCACGATCGCCTACCCGCCGCCTGTGCCTGTGCCGCCACCCACACCAGCGCCGCCGCCGACTCCCCCGCCCCCGCCGATTCCCTCGCCGCCAGTGATTCCCCCGCCTTTGGGCAAGATCATCGGCACGAACGACGGAGCCGGGTGGGGGCCGGCGCCGGCCAGGACGATCCTTGCGGGCCACATCACTTGGAACCGCGTCGAGATCGGCGCCGAAGCGAACACCGTTCCAGCCTCGCTCGGCGACGGCTTCCAGGTGCTCGCGATCGTTGGCAACGTTGCCAACAACAAGCCGCTCGACCAGATCGCGCCAAGCCAGTGGGGAGCCGAAGTCGTCCAGGAGATTCAGGCCAATCCCGGTGTCGCGATCGCGGAAGCTGGAAACGAGATGTACTTCAAGGGGGGTGTCGCCGATCCGGTTCAGTACGGGAAGATGTATCTGGCGGCGGTGGAAGCTAAGAATGCGGCCGGTATTCACATTCCGCTGCTGTTCGATATGTGGGGTAATTATCTGAAGCCCTCCTCGGGCGTGCGCTCGATGGACGCAAGCGGCGGAGGCTGGCTGCGTGACGCAGTCAACGGCGTGCCGGGCCTCGCCGCCGCGATCCGCGCGAACGGGCTCAGCACGCATCCCTACGGGGCGCTCGGCGAAAACGACAACGACGCCGCGGGCATCGCCGCGGTTCCCGCACAGGAAGCGGTCGCCGGCGCAGTGCTCGGCTCGGTCCCGCCGTTCTACGTCACCGAGATCGGCTACGCGATGGGCCTGTGCGGAGCGCCCGAAGGCGCGTGCTCGCAACTCGATCAGGCGACCAAGATGCGGGCTGCTTACACGGCATTGCTCGCGGACCCCCATGTCGCCGGCGTCTGGTGGTACCAATCGCACGACGACGGCAACGGCGGATTCGGCTTCATGAACGCCGACAACACGACGCGGCTGTCGTTCGACACGCTGTCGGCGATCGCCCAAGCGCAGGGGCAGTAGAGCCAGGGCCAGCTACGCGGTCTCGCGCGTGCCCCTCGACTTCCCCGCGCCGCGGCCGCGACGGGCTTCACCCGCGCAGGACTCGACAGCAGCTTCACCCGCGCCGGGCCTCCCCTAGCCCTGCGAGCGCTCGAGCGCGTCCGCCACGGCGCTCGGATTCTCGAGCGGCAGGACATGGCCGCCTCGCACCATCTTCAGAGTCGCATCCTCGAGCAGCTCGGCCATGCGGCGAGCCAGCGCGTGGAACTTCACGTCGCGGTCGCCCACGACGATCGTGATCGGCATCCTCAACTCTCCCAGCCGCTCCCACAGCGGGGGCATCTCGCCGGTCCCGATCCCTCGCAGCGCAGCCGCCACTCCGTCCGGCCGGTTGCGCGCCTGGTCCGCGCGCGCAAGCCGATCGACCTCCTGCGGGTCCTCGGCGAACATCGGCTGAGCCCGCCAGCGCTCGCTGAAGCCCTCGATCGAGCCCTTCTCGATCTCCTGCGCCAAGCGCCGATCCCGCTCGCGGCGGCAGGCCCGCTCAGCCGGGTCTTCGATACCGGCCGTGGTCGAGATCAGCACCAGCCGCACAATTCGCTCAGGGGCGGCGAGCGCCACGTGCAGTGCGATGCGTCCCCCCATCGAGTAGCCGGCGAGCACGAAGCGCTCGGGGCTGCGCTCGAGCACGCTTGCCACGCACCCGTCGAAGGCGATCGGGCGCGCCGCGTCGGTCTGCTGACCGTGCCCAGGCAGGTCCAATGCGAGCGGGCGATAGCGTTCCGCGGGCAGATGCTCCACCAACCCATCCCAGATACGACTGGTCCCGCCGAATCCGTGCAGCAGCACAACGCTCTCGCTCACGTGTGCATCCTATGAGCCAACGCTTAGCTCCCATGAGTGGTTTCACCCCACAGCTAGAGCCACCTCAGCCTCCCATTAGCCGCCTCGCCCCGCTATGAGCGCCGCCATCGACACCTACACGCTGCTGGGCGCGTTCGTGGACGAGCTGGCGCGCTGCGGGCTGCGCGACGCGTGCACCTCGCCCGGCTCGCGCTGCACGCCGCTCGTGCTGACGCTCGCGCGCGAGCAGCGGCTGCGCTGCCACTCGCATGTGGACGAGCGCTGTGCCGGGTTCTTTGCGGTGGGGCTCGCAAAGGCCTCAGCGCTGCCGGTGGCGATCGTTTGCACCTCGGGAACGGCCTTGGCCGAGCTGCTGCCGGCGGTAGTGGAGGCGCGCGAGGCGCGCGTGCCTCTGATCGTCCTGAGCGCCGACCGGCCACCAGAGCTGCGCGAGATCGGCGCCGGGCAGACGATCGACCAGTTGAAGGTCTTTGGGGACTTCGCAAAGTGGTTCTTCGAGGTCGGCGCCCACGAGCAGGCCACGCCCGAGCGGCTGCGCTGGATGCGCACGCTCGCGTGCCGCGCCTTCTGGACCGCGGTCGAGGGAAGGCCGGGCGTCGTGCACCTCAACTTCCCGCTGCGCGAGCCGCTCGTCTGCGAGCAGGCCCCGGCGCCCGCTGGCGAGGGACGAGCGCGCGGCCTCCCGTTCGTGAGCCGCCCCGCTCAGACCTCCGACGCGGCCGCGGCCGCCCGCTCGCTGCGGGGGCTGATCGGCTCGGCACGACGTGGGGTGCTGGTGGCAGGCCGCCACGAGCGCGAGGCGCCTCTCGGAGAGGCGGCCGCGTCGTTCTGTGAGACCCTCGGCTGGCCCCTGCTCGCCGACCCGCTGTCGGGCGCACGGCGTGGGGATGCCGCGATCGCCCACTACGACGCGCTGCTGCGCGAGCCTGGGTTCGTGCGCGGACACAAGCCGGAGGTCGTCGTGAGGGTCGGCGACCTGCCGGTGTCAAAGCCGTTGCGCACTTGGCTTGCGAGCCTCACCGACACGCGCCAGCTCGCGCTCGATCCCGAGGGCGCGTGGCAGGACCCCGCAAGTGCCGTATCGGACTCGCTCGCCGCCGAGCCCGCGGCGACGCTGAGCGCGCTCGTTGCGATGCTCGAGAAAGGGCCGATCGCGTCAGACGGCCAGAGCTCCGCGCCGGGAGACGGCGCGCTCGAAGCGGGCGACTGGCTGGCTGGCTGGCGCAGCGCGGACGAGCGCGCTGCAGAGGCCGTTCTCGGCGTGCTCGCCGCGAGCGGGTGCAGCGAGCCCTCCACGGCCGCCGAGCTCGGCGTCCTGCTGCCGCAGGAGGCGGTGCTGTTCGTGGCGTCTTCGATGCCGGTACGCGACGTAGAGACATTCTGGCCGGCGCGCCCGGATCCACCGCGAGTCCTTTGCAACCGCGGCGCCAACGGAATCGACGGGACCGTCTCGAGCGCCTTCGGCGCGGCCGCGGCGAGTCGCGGGCCGGTGGTGCTTATGATCGGCGACGTGGCGCTCGCACACGATATGGGCGGGCTGCTGGCCGCCAAGCGCTTGGGGCTGAAGCTCACGATCGTGCTGCTCAACAACGAAGGCGGCGGGATCTTCGACTTCCTCCCCGTCTCGAGCGCGCCGATGGCGCAGCCGGATGACTACACGCGCCACATCGCCACCCCGACGGGGCTCGACTTCGCCCAAGCGGCGGCGCTCTACGGCCTCGATCACGAGGCCGTCGCTGACATCGCGAGCTTCCGCGCGGCGCTCGAGCGCGCGCTTGCGGCGCCCAGCTCGGCGATGATCGAAGTGCGCAGCGAGCGCGCAGCGAACGTGGAGCTGCATCGCCGCGCGTGGAGCGCCGTGGCCGGTGCGATCAGCTCGTGAGCAGCGGCAGCAATGCCTGCAACTTGACCTCCGTCTCCGCCAGCTCGGCGACCGGGTCGGAGTCGCGCACGATGCCGTTGCCGGCGTAACAGCGCGCGACGGAACCGCGCAACAGGGCGCAGCGCAGTGCGACGCAGAACTCGCCGTCGCCGGCTGCGTCGGTCCAGCCGACCGGGCCCGTGTACCAGCCTCGATCCAGGCCCTCGAGCGCGGGGATCAGCTCGAGCGCGGGTTGCGAAGGCTCGCCTCCCACAGCCGGCGTAGGGTGCATCAGGCCCGCCAGCTCGATCGCCTCCACAGGCGCGGCCAGCTGGGCGCGGATCGGCGTCGCCAGATGCTGGATGTTGGCTATTCGCACCAGCGTCGGCTCCGGCGCGGCGGCTACCCAGATCGCGTAGCGGTTCAGCGTGCGCTCGATGCGCCGCGCGACGATCGCGTGCTCCTCGCGGTAGCTGCGATCGCGCATCAGGCGCTCGCCGAGGTGCGCGTCGACGGCTGGGTCGGCGCTGCGCCGGGTTGAGCCGGCGAGCGCGATCGTGCTCACGCGCTGACCCTCGCGACGCACGAGCAGCTCGGGGCTGGCGGCGACGAGCGTGGCCTCGCCGCGTCCCACGCAGAAGACGAAGCACGAGGGGAACGCTTCGCGCAGCACGCCGAAGACGGCCGCAGGGTCGTACTCGCACGGAGCGTGAACCTGAACTTCGCGCGCCAACACGATCTTCTGCAGACGCTCGGCGCGGATCAACTCGACGGCGTGGCCGACGGCGGCCTCGTAGTGCTCGGGGGGCATGCCGCTGGATACTTGGAAACGGCCCGTGGACGCCGGGTCGAGCAGCGGCAGCGGCGCCGCCCTGAGCTCATCCAGGCGACGGCGCAGACCGGCCAGCAGCTCCTCTGTCGTGTCGTCTGGCTCAGCCAGGGCAGCCAGGGTGAGCCGCACGCGACGCTCTCCGTCGCGTTCCTCGCGCGCGAGCACAACCTCGGGCACAAGCATGGATGCGGGCTCGAAACCGCTCCAGGCGGGCGAGGCGCCGCCGTCGGGCGCGAGCGCGAAGCCGCCAACGGCGACGGGGCCCGCGCCGGCTGGGTCACCGGGAGAGTCGGCGACCGCTCTCGCCGACAGCGAGCGCCAACGATCCGCGACATTGGAGAAGCGCTCGGGGCCGGCGTCCTGCAGGCACACGACCTGGCCGAGCCCGGCGAGCGCCGAGCCCCCCCGGTCGGGCTGCTCGAATGTGAACCACGGCTCGCCGCGCCGGCGCGATGCGCACACGACGGCCGAAGGATCGACCTCGGGCGGCAGCGAACAGGTGATCGTCGCGAGCGTCGCCCGCCCAGAGCGGCGCGCCCGCTGCAGCGCGAGGTCGATCCGCGCGCGCAGCCGTTCGCGGTCTGGCTCGGTGAGCGTGAACGGCGAGCGCTCGCCGGCAATGATCGTCATGGACTCAACGTAGCGAGTAGACACGAGTGCCTGGACGTTTCGATGGGCAAGCGACACAAGGAACGCACCGACCGAGATGTGCTTTGCACATGAGGGAGGCAGGACGCAAACCGATCAGCGACCAGGATGCGCTCGCCGATCGGCCCCAGCGAGCAGCCCGCTTCGACACGAGCGCCTAAGTCTCGCCCCTTCCGCGCGCGATCGCTATCTCGCCGGTGCGCATCATCTCGATCAGGCCGAATGGGCGCACCATGCTCTCGAACGCCTCCACCTTCTCGGTGGTGCCGGTGACCTCGACGATCACCGAGCGCTTGGTCACGTCGACGACCTTGCCGCGGAATATCTCGGTGATCTGCATCAGCTCGCCGCGCTGGGCGCCGTCAGCTGAGATCTTGAAGAGGGCCAGCTCGCGCGCAACCGTGTCGGTTGGCTCGAGATCCCTGATCTTCAGGACGTTGACGAGCTTGTGGAGCTGCTTTGTGACTTGGTCGATCGGGTGGATCGCGCCGTCTACGGTGAGCGTGACGCGCGAGATGTGATCGTCGTCGGTCGGCCCGACGGTGAGCGTGTCGATGTTGAAGCCGCGCCTGGCGAACAGGCCCGCGATGCGGGTGAGCACACCCGACTTGTTCTCGACGAGGATCGACAGGACGTGCTTGCGTCCTGAGCGCAGGTTGCCGGAGGCTTGCAGCTCCTCGAGGCTGAGCGGTTCCTTGGTGGCTGGCTCTCCCATCAGAGCGACCCCCTGTCCCCGATCGGGGACCGCCGAGCAAGCGCCGCTAGCCGGGAGGTGTGGTTTGTGGGCGCCCTCATCCCACCATCTCCCTGGCGGCCTGTCCGGCGGGGATCATCGGGTAGGTGTTCTCCTCGCGGGTGACCTTCACGTCGACGACGACGGGACCGTCGGTGGCGATCGCGCGCTTCATGTCCTGCACGAGCGTGGCCTTGTCCTCGAAGCGCATGCCTGTCGCGCCGTAGGCCTCGGCGAGCTTGACGAAGTCGGGGTAGGAGCCCATGTCGACATGGCTGTAGCGTCCGTCCCAGAAGAGCTCCTGCCACTGGCGCACCATGCCGAGGTAGCCGTTGTTCATGATGAACACCTTGATCGGGATTTTTTCCTGGGCGCACGTGGCGAGCTCCTGCGCGTTCATCTGGACGGAACCGTCGCCGGCGATGCAGCAGACGGTGCGATCGGGGCAGCCGACCGCGGCGCCCATCGCCGCAGGCAGCCCGAAGCCCATCGTGCCGAGCCCGCCCGAGTTGACCCAGCGGCGCGGCTTGGGAAAGTCGTAGTACTGGGCGGTCCACATTTGGTGCTGGCCCACGTCGCTGGTGACGATCGCCTCGCCTCCGGTCGCCTCGTGCAGCGCCTTGATCATGTACTGCGGCTTGATCTCCGAGTCGGTGGAGTCCTCATAGCTGAGTGGGTGCTTCTCGCGCCATCCTTCGATCCGCTCCCACCACTCGCCCAATCGCGCAGAGTCGGCGCTCAGCGCGCGATACTCGACGACCAGCTTCGAGAGGACGTGCTTGGCGTCGCCTACGATCGGGATGTGAGCGGGAACGTTCTTTGAGATCTCGGCGGGATCGACGTCGATGTGGATGAACTTGGCGTGCGGGGCGAACTCGGAGAGCTTGCCGGTGATGCGATCGTCGAAGCGAGCGCCGACCGCGCAGATGAGGTCGGCCTCGTCCATGGCGTAGTTGGCGGCGCGCGTGCCGTGCATGCCGAGCATCCCAAGCCATTGAGGATGAGGCGCCCCGCCCTCCCGCGCGGGGAATGCGCCGAGACCCATCAAAGTGCAGGTCACGGGGAAGCGATCGGAGGTGGCGAACTCGACCAGCTCTTCGGCGGCGTTGGCGTTGACTACGCCGCCACCGGCATAGATGACGGGGCGTTGCGCGGCGACGAGCGCCTTGGCGGCTTGGCGAATCTGCTTCTGGTTGCCCTCGAGCGTTGGCTGGTAGCCGGGCAGGCGCACGTCGGCGACCGGCTCATAGGGGATCTCGGCCCTGGAAAGGTCTTGGGGGATGTCGATCAGCACGGGGCCGGGCCGCCCGGAGCGGGCGACATAGAACGCCTCGTGGATCGCGCGCGGGATTTCCAGCGGGTCTTGGATCATGAAGGAGTGCTTGACGATCGGCATCGTGATGCCGATCGTGTCGGCCTCCTGGAAGCCGTCCGTGCCGAGCAGCTCGGTGCGCACCTGGCCGGTGATGAACACGACTGGCACCGAGTCCATCATCGCGTCGCAGATCGGGGTGATCAGGTTGGTGGCGCCGGGGCCGCTGGTGGCGAACGCGACGCCGACCTTGCCGGTCGCCTTGGCGTAGCCCTCAGCCGCGTGGCCTCCTCCGGCCTCGTGGCGCACGAGGATGTGGCGAATGCCGCCATCGACGAAGGCGTCGTAGGTCGGGAGGTTGGCGCCGCCGGGCAGACCGAAGACGACGTCCACGCCCTCCGCCTTCAAGCATTCCATTACGGCATCCACCGCACGCATTGCACCGACCTCCTTCCTTCGTTCGAGGGGTAACAGAGAACCGTGAGGGCCTCGATCGGCCCCCACTTTTGCTAAAGCCGAGTGTACCAATGGGGTTTTCGCCCCAAAGGAGCGCGTCCCTGCGCTCAGGAGCTGCCGATGCCAACGCCGATGGCGAGCACGATCAGGCCGCCGACGGTGACCACGAGCAACGAGGAGCGCAGCGAGACGTGCAGGAAGCGGTTGCGTATCCAGGCGATCGCGAAAAGCTCGATCGCGACGACGATCCCGGCTACGAGCAGAGCCTTGTTGACGTTGCTGATCAGGAACGGCAGCGTGTGGAACAGCCCGCCGAGCGCCGTCATGCCGCCCGTTATCGAGCCGCGCACGACGGCCGAGCCGCGACCGGTCTGCTCGCCGGTGTCCGACAGGGCCTCAGACCAGCCCATGCTCACTCCGGCGCCGAGCGCGGTGGAGAAGCCGACGAGCAGCGCGGTGTGGGAGCTCGAGGCGAGTGCCGCCGCGAAGATCGGGGCGAGCGAGGAGACGGTGCCGTCGATCAGGCCGACGAGCGCGGGCTGCACCACGCGCAGCACGAAGTCGCGCTCGTCCTCGAAACCGGCGCTGTGGATCAGGCGCGCGAGCAGCGACGCGCTGGGATGGCGGGCGGTCTTTACGTTGGTGCTCATGGGCTGCTTGGACAGCCTATGCAAAGCACCCGCTTAGGCCGGCCTAAACCTTTGCGAGCGATTCCGGCGGGAGAATCTGCTCGGGGAACTCCAGCTCCTCGCCGCAGCGAGTGCAGAGAGCGTCGTGAAGCTTGGTCACGCGACCGCATTTCGGACATTGGCGACGCGGCTCTTCGCGCTCGAAGCGATAGGCGATCGCAGCCAGCAGGCCGAAGATCGGCACGACCGCCGAGATTAGAAACCACAGGGCGAACGAGCTGCCCTTGATGCGACCGACGATCCCGCCGGCAAGGCCGAAGCAAAAGGCAATCACCAGGTAGGCCATGTGCGCGTCTCCCTACAGGCCCGAGGCGCTGCCTTACAGCAGGACGCGCAACGCCCAGATGACCGCCACGACCGCCACGATCACGACGGCAAAGCCAGCGATCGCGACCGCGACCCCGATCAGGATGTGCAGCAGGAAGTAGCCCACGACCAGCAGCACCAGGATCGCGACGATCGTGCGGGCGAGCGAACCGGACGACGAGCTGCTCGACGGTGATTGATTCATGCTTAGAGAGTACCTCAACTGAGCGACGACGAAGCCATCGCAGCGCCTCAACCTAGAGCGTGAGACCAGAATAGGCGCGCGGCCGGGCAGGCTCGGAAAACCCTGCCCGGCCGCGCCCCAGCCACCACGAGGAGGGGACTCGTGGCGAAGCGTGGCCCTGCTTGCCATCCCTGGCGGTGGTGACCACCCACTTGGCTACGGAACCCGTGGCACGTTCCCCGCGCACGGCGCCGAGGGACGATCGAGTCCACGGGCACGCCCGACGCTCGTGAGGCGATAGCGTCGAATGCGAAGGCCCTGGCCTGGAACGTCCCCGGCGTCCTCGGGCAGCAGGAGAAACCGCCGAGGAGGAGTTGCCATCGAGTCTGAGATCGGCCTGTTCATGGTCCACATGTTGGCGCAGACCGCGACCGCTGCCTTTGGACTAACGTCCAAAATGTGCCCCTCGCGGGCTCTCTCAAATGCCGAGCTGCTCGTTCACGAGCCGCGTGACCTCGCCGCCGTCGGCACGGCCCTTGGTCTCGCGCATAACGTGGCCCACGATCGGGCCGATCGCCTTGGCGTTGCCGCCCTTCACGCGCTCGGCCGCGTCCGTGTTGGCAGCCAGCGCCGCCGCCACGACGGCGGCCAGATCGTCACCGCCGTCCAGCGCCGCGAGACCCTCGGCCTCGACGATCGTCGCGGGGTCGCCGCCGTCGGCGACGAGCCGATCGAGCACCTGCCGTGCGGCGCCGACCGAGACGCGCTTGGCGGTGGTGAGACCGCACAACGCGGCAAGCGCCGCGGGCGTGACGCGCGAGTCGCCCGGGGCCTGGCCGTCACCGAGGCGCGGGAGCAGCTCGACGACGATCCAATTGGCGAGCGCCTGCGGCGCTGCAGGCGGGTCGACCGAGGCGGCCAGCGCCCGCTCGAAATAGTCCCCGAGCTCGGCGCGGAAGGCGAGCTGGCGCGCGCTGTCGACGCTTAGGCCGATCGCCTGCTCGAAGCGCTCGGCGCGCTCGGCGGGCAGCTCCGGCATCGCGGCGCGAGCCGCCTCGAGCATCGGCCGGTCGACCGTGACGGGCACCAGGTCGGGCTCGGGGAAGTAGCGATAGTCGTGGGCCTCCTCCTTGGAGCGAAGCGTTGTGATGCGACCGGAGTCGGGGTCGAAGTGGAGCGTCTCCTGAGCGACGCGGCCGCCTTCCTCGAGGATCTGCTGCTGGCGCGCGATCTCGGCGCGGATGCCGCGTTCGATGAAGCGGAAGGAGTTCATGTTCTTCAGCTCGGTCTTGACGCCGAGCTCGCTCGCACCGGCCACCCGCACGGAGATGTTGGCGTCGCAGCGCAGCGAGCCCTCCTCCATGTTCACGTCGCTGACGCCGAGCTGGCGCATCGTGGTGCGCAGCAGGCGCAGCCACTCGCCTGCCTGCTCGGCCGAGCGTAGGTCGGGCTCGGTCACGATCTCCGCGAGCGGCGTGCCGCCGCGGTTGAAGTCGACGATCGAGGCGTCGGACGCGTGGATGCGGCCGCTCGCGCCGACGTGCACGAGCTTGGCCGCATCCTCCTCGAGGTGGACGCGGTGGATACGAACGCCGGCCAGCTCGCCGCCGAGGCATAGAGGCTCGTCGTACTGGGATATCTGGTAGCCCTTGGGGAGGTCGGGATAGAAGTAGTTCTTGCGATGGAAGATCGAGCGCGGGGCGAGCTCCGAGCCGAGCGCCATCCCGATCATCAGGCCGTAGTGGATGGCGCCGGCGTTGGCGACAGGCAGCGCGCCGGGCAGGCCGAGGCAGACGGGGCAGGTGCGCGTGTTGGGTGGCTCACCGAAGGACAGCTCACAGCCGCAGAACATCTTCGTGAGCGTCGCGAGCTGGATGTGGATCTCGAGCCCTATGACGGACTCGTATGCGCTCGTCATGCGACACACCCCCCGCGCGCGGGGGGGGGCCCCCATTTTTGGGGGCAAACCCTCCTCGCGAAAACCCTGCCGTACTCGCTCTTGCCCATCGCCCCGCTCTTGCCCAGCCGCCGGCTCGTGCTCATCCGCCCCCTGGTGCTCATCCGCCCACTCACGCTCATCCGTGCCTTCACGCCCACCCGCCGGCTCATGCGCGCGCGGGGGTGGAGTCGAAGCCGATCGCCTGCTCGAGCACGTAGGCGGCGTCCAGCAGGGCGTTCTCGCTGAAGGCGGGACCAGCGAGCTGCAGCCCGACGGGCAGGCCCTCGCTCGAGCCGCACGGGAGCGAGATCGCGGGGATGCCCGCCAGCGACATCGGGACCGTGCAGAAGTCGTTGAGGTACATCGACAGCGGATCGCCCGTCTTCGCGCCGAGCTCGAACGCGACCGTCGGGCTGGTCGGGGTGACCACGAGGTCGACGCGCTCGAACACGGCGCGGAAGTCTTCGACGATCTTCGTGCGCACACGCTGGGCGCGACCGTAGTAAGCGTCGTAGTAGCCCGAGGAGAGCACGTAGGTTCCGAGCATGATGCGCCGCTTGACCTCGGGGCCGAAGCCGTCGTGGCGGGTGCCTGTGTACATGCTCAGGAGGTCTCCCCCGTCCTGCGCGCGCAATCCGTAGCGCACGCCGTCGAAGCGCGCGAGGTTCGAGGAGGCCTCAGCCGGAGCGAGCACGTAGTAGGCCGACAGGCCGTGCGGAGCGTGCGGGAGGCTCACTCGCTCGACGCGGGCGCCGAGCTGCTCGGCCAGCTCGAGCGCGGCGTTGAAGGCTGCGAGCACGCCGGCGTCGATGCCCTCCCCGCTCAGCTCCTCCGGGACCCCGAGGCGCACGCCGTCGAGCCGCTCGGCGGTGGGCAGCGAGATCTCGCTTGGGAGCTGCAGCGAGGTCGCGTCGCACTCGTCGCGGCCGACCATGTGGCGCAGCAGCAGCGCGGCGTCGGTGACGTCGCGCGTGAGCGGTCCCGCCTGGTCCAGCGAGGAGGCGAATGCGATCATGCCATAGCGCGAGACGACGCCATATGTCGGCTTCAGACCGACGATTCCGCAAAGGGCGGCGGGCTGGCGGATCGAGCCGCCGGTGTCGGTTCCCAGCGCCCACGGCGCGAGCCCGGCCGCCACCGCCGCGGCGCTTCCCCCGGAGGAGCCGCCGGGCACGCGCCCGCGGTCCCACGGGTTCAGGACCGGGCCGTAGGCGGAGTTCTCGTTGGAGGAGCCCATCGCGAACTCGTCCTGGTTGGTCTTGGCCAGCAGCGAGGCGCCGGCCGCTTGCAGGCGCTTCACAGCGGTAGCCGTATAGGGAGGCAGGTACCCCTCGAGGATGCGCGAGCCGGACTGGCTGGGCACGCCCTCGGTGCAGAAGAGGTCCTTGACCGCAAGCGGCACGCCGCCGAGCGGCGAGGTGCCGGCCACCTCTGGCGGCTCGCCTTCGGCCACCCACGTGAAGCAGTTGAGCTCGTCCGCGCGGGCACGCGCTCGATAGGCGTCGAACAGCTCGACAGAGCCGAGTTCGCCGCGCGCGATCGCTCGGACGGCGGCGGCGGCGCTCAGCTCGAGCAGATCGCTCGCGCTCATGCGAGCGGGGACGTGGAGGTGGAGGGCAAGATCACGCCTGCGGACTGGGGACCAGGAAGCCCTCGCCGCTGACGGCCGGGGCCTGGGCGAGCACGACCTCGCGCGGCAGCGAGGGGCGCGGCTCGTCCGCTCGCAGGCGGCCGGTCACCTCGGCGACGTGCGTGGTGGGCGGGACGTCGGCGAGCTGCAGCTCGCCGATCTTGGCGACGTGGTCGAGCACCGCTGAGAGCTCGCGCGCCATCGGCTCGATCTCCTCGTCGGCGAGCCGCAGACGCGCGAGGCGAGCGACATGGAGAACCTCGTCACGGTCGATCATGGAAGGCGCATTCTAGGGAGCGCGTCCTCGGGGTTGCGCTCTTTTGGCGCGCCACAGCGCACGGAGTCGATCGTGCTCATGTCTTTGGGGGTATTGGGGCGTTCCCGGGACTCGTACTAGCTCGACGGAGGATCGCGTGGCTCGGGACGAGCAGGCGGGTAGAGCCCGGTGCGTTCGTCGCGCAGCGACAGCCACGAGCCGGCCAGGATCAGCGCGGCGCCGGCCAGCGCCACCCATGCGCCCGCGCATAGAGAGAATGCGTTGTCGGGGCGCTCGAGCACCCGCACGATGGCGGCCAACACACCGAGCAAGCCGCAGAGGACGCTCCACACGGCGGCCGCGACCGGAAGGGCGGTCGAGCGCTCGGTGAGCGTCGCCACCACGAGCGTGAAGCCAACCGCGGCGGCGAGCATCAGTAGGACGACCGCGAATCCGAATGTGCTCCAGGCGTCGAGCTTGCCTTGCGAGCTCTCATACCAGGGGAGCGTGAGCGCCACGACGACGCCCGCCGCGCCCAGCAGCACGATCGACTCGCCCAGCCGCAACCGCCTGAGTCTCATGAGGGCTCCATCTCCGATGGGGGCTCCATCTCCGCGGGTCTCCTTGACGAGGAGGGGGCGTCGTGCTGGTGGCTTGCGGCCAGGAGCGTGTTGCGCAGCAGCATTGCGATCGTCATTGGGCCGACGCCGCCAGGCACCGGCGTGATCGCCGAGGCCAGGTCGCTGACGGCCTCGAAGTCGACGTCGCCCACGAGGCCGCTTGGCGTGCGTGCCTGCTCGGGAGTCAGGCGGTTCATGCCGACGTCGATCACGATCGCGCCGGGCTTGACGAAGTCCCGCTCGATCAGCCGCGGCCGACCGACCGCGACGATCAGGACGTCTGCGCGGGCGCAGGTCGCGCGCAGGTCGCGCGTGCGCGAATGACATGTTGTGACGGTCGCGTCGGCCTCCAGCAGCAGCTGGGCCATCGGCTTGCCGAATAGGTTGGAGCGGCCCACAACGACCGCCTCGGCACCCTTCAGCTGCGCTTTGACGCTCGCGAGCAGCTCGATCACGCCCGTGGGCGTGCACGGCCGCAGGCCCAGCCGGCCGAGCGCCAGCAGGCCTGCGTTCACGGGTGTCAGACCGTCGACGTCCTTGCGCGGGTCGATCAGGCCGGTGAGGGCGGGACCGTCGAGATGACCGGGGAGTGGGAGTTGCAGCAGAACGCCATCCACATCCGAATCCCCGTTGAGGGTCCGCAGGCGCTCCGCCACCTGTTCGAAGCTGGCGCTTGCGGGCAGGCGCACGTCGAATGGGACCATCCCGACCTCGGCGCAGGCGCGCTGCTTGCCGGCGACGTACACGGCGGAGGCGGGGTCCTCGCCGACGAGCACGGTCGCAAGGCCGGGCGCGCGGGCGCCGGCCTTCGCCAGCTCGGCGACTTCGCGCGCCACCTGGCCGCGCGCGCGCGCGGCGATCGCCTTGCCGTCGATGATCGTGGCCGACATCGCGCCGGATCGTATGCGTCTCGGCGGCCGCGTGCCCGCCACGTCCACGCTCGTGCCCGGCCGCCTTCCGCGGGCCGCGGGCGCGATCGCCTCTTTGCCGCGAGGGCCTCGCCTCACCGCCGGCTGACGGGCGCGTAGTCGGCCATCAGCTTGCGCTCGCTGCCATCGCCGGCGAAGCGCACGACGATGATGCCGTCGGCCTCGACGCCCGTGACCACACCATCGCCAAAGGCGGCGTGCACGACGTCCTCGCCGAGCCGGAAGGAGGCTGAGGGCACGGCCGAGCGCGAGCTCGGCGGCCAGGCTGTCCCGGGACTCGTCGTCGTGAAGCCGTTGACGGTGCTCCCGACGCCCACGCGCGCGCCTCCCGGCCGCGGCGCCGGGAGCTCTTCGCGCTGGGTCAGCTCCGCTGGGATCTCGTCGAGGAAGCGACTCGATGTCGAATAGGTGGCCGCGCCGAACACCGAGCGGCGGCGCGCGTGGGTCAGGTAGAGCTCGCGCATCGCGCGCGTGACGGCGACGTAGAAGAGCCGGCGCTCCTCCTCGATGCCGCCCTCGTCGAGTGCGCGCTGATGGGGGAACACGCCCTCCTCGCAGCCGACCACGAACACGATCGGGTACTCGAGGCCCTTGGCGTTGTGGAGGGTCATCAGCGTGACGAGGCCCTCGTCGTCGCGGCGCGAGTCGCCGTCGGACTTGAGCGCCAGCTCCTGCAGGAACAGCTCCAGCGTGTCGCCGTCTGCAGGCGCGTTCGCGTCGAACTCGTGCGCGACCTCCACGAGCTGCTGCAGGTTTTCCAGGCGGCCCTGGGACTCGAACGCCTTCTCGCCGCGCCCGACAGCCTCGGCTTCGAGCGCCTCGACGTAGCCGGTGCGAGCGAGCACCGCCTCCATCAGATCTCCCACGGGGACGCGATCGCGTGCGAGCGCGGCTAGCTCCTGCATCGTCGCCATGAAGCGCTGCAGCGCCTTGATCGCCGCCGCGCCGAGACCCGGGATGCGCTCGGGCGCGCCGGCCACCTCCCATACCGGCTGGCCCACGCTGGCGGAATGCGCGACGATCCGCGACAGCGAGGTCTGGCCCAGACCGCGCCTCGGGGAGTTGGCCACGCGCTGGAAGCTGACGACGTCGAACGGGTTGGCGATCCACGCCAGGTAGGCGACCGCGTCCTTGATCTCGGCCCGTTCGTAGAACTTCGTGCCTCCGATCACCTGATAGGCGATCTCGCGCCGCACGAGCGTGTCCTCGATCACGCGCGACATCGCGTTCGTGCGATAGAAGATCGCGATCTCCGCGCGCGAGGGGTGGGCGGGGTCCTCATCTATGAGCCGCTCCAGCTCGCCGACGACAAAGCGCGCCTCGGCGTGCTCGTCCTCGAGGCCGTGCACGCCGATCGGACCACCCTGGCCCCTATCGCTCCACAGGCGCTTGGCGATCCCGCCGCGGTTGTTGGCGATCACCGCGTTGGCGGCGGAGAGGATCGTCTGCGTGGAGCGGTAATTCTGCTCGAGCTTGACCACGTGCGTATCGGGGAAGTCGCTCTCGAAGTCGAGGATGTTGGACACGTCGGCGCCCCTGAACCCGTAGATCGACTGGCTGTCGTCGCCGACCACCGCAAGGTTGCGATGGCCGGGGAGCTCGACGCGGCCCACCCCCTCGGGCTGTGCGGCCCCGCGCGTCGGCTTGGCGCGGGCGCCTCCGACGAGCAGTTGCAGAAACCGGTATTGGGCGTGGTTGGTGTCCTGGTACTCGTCCACGAGCACGTGCTTGAAGGCCTGCGCGTAGCGCGTGCGCACCTCCTCGTAGAGCTCGAACAGGTTTACGGTGCGGAACAGGAGGTCGTCGAAGTCCATCGCGTTCATCTGATGCAGCTCGCTCTCGTAGAGCTGGTAGACCTCGGCGACGACCTCCTCGAATTGCGAGCCGATCGTCTGGGCACAGTCCGAGGCCGAGAGCAGCTTGTTCTTGGCTTGCGAGATCTGGCTGTGGACGGCCGCCGGGGCAAAGCGCTTGGGGTCGACCCCGACCTCTTCGATGCAGCGCTTGACCATGCGCCGGGCGTCGGCCTGGTCGTAGATCGTGAAGCGCGAGGTGTAGCCCAGACGCTCCCCCTGCGCGCGCAGGATGCGCGCGCAGGCGGCGTGGAAAGTCATCAGCCACATCCCGCGCATGTGGGTGGGCGGGTCTGTCAACAGTCGCTCGACGCGCCCGCGCATCTCTTGCGCCGCCTTGTTCGTGAACGTGATCGCGAGGATCTCGCTCGGGTGCGCCCGCCCCGTGAAGATCAGAAACGCGATTCTGTGCGTCAGCACACGCGTCTTGCCGCTGCCGGCGCCGGCGAGGATCAGCAGCGGGCCCTCGCCATGCGTCACCGCCTCGCGCTGGGGCTCGTTGAGGCCCTCGAGCAAAGCCTGCACGCGTTCGGGATGCTCCTCCGGCGGCGCTTGCGATGGCGCAGAGTGAATGAGAGGCGACGCCTGCGGGGCGCCTGAGCGGTCGTTCTGAGCCATGCGTTGGAGCATAGAAGCGGGGCCGGCCACGAGCCGCTCGCGGGCGTCTGCCATGCGCCTCTGGAATATCGCCTGCGGCGACGTCGCTTTGGGCCGGAGCCCTTAACGTTCGACGCGTGAGCATCGCCGACGAAGTTCGCGCGTCCTGCGCGCAGATCGCCGCGCAGGCCCGCTGGGTGCGGATCGACCTCGACGCCGCCGCGGAGGTTCAACCGGCCGAGCCGCCCGCGTTGGACCCGGAGCTCCACTACCTGGAGGGGGATCCGGCCGACGTCGCCGACTACATGCTGGCCCTCGACGCGATCAACTTCGGCTCGGGATGGTTTCCGACGCTGCGCAAGCGAGCCAACCGCGGGCAGCCTTTGAGTGGCTACTTCACGGTCTCGTGGGGCCTTGCCGACCATGTGCGCAGCCACGGACCCCCGACGAGCGCGTGGTTGAGGCAGGTGAGCGCCGCCGAGATCGCGGAGATCCTCGGCCAGCGACCCGATCACGAGCTGATGAGCCTCTACGCGCAGGCGCTGCGCTCGCTCGGACGCTTCTTGGGTGGGCCGCCCAGCTCGCCTACCCGCCCCGCGCGGCGCGCGCTCGATCTCATCGCCGAGGCCCGCGGCTCGGCGATGCGCCTCACCGAGACGTTGGCGCGTGGGATGGCGATGTTCGACGATCGCGGCTTCTACAAGCGCGCCCAGATCCTCGCCAACGACCTCGCGCTCGCCGGCGTCGCCGAGTTTCGCGACCTCGACCGCTTGACGATCTTCGCCGACAACCTCGTGCCCCATGTGCTGCGCTGCGACGGCGTGCTCGTCTACGACGGCGAGCTCGCTGCTCGCATCGACAGAGGGGAGCGCCTTACCCTCGGGGGCGCAGAGCGCGAGATCCGCGCATGCGCGCTGCACGCGTGCGAGCTGATCTCCGGGCGCACCGGCGTTCCCGCGCGCGCGATCGACACATGGCTGTGGACGCGTGGCCAGGCGCCCGAGTACAAGGCGCAGCCCCGCCACCGCTGCCGCACCGTCTTCTATTAGCCCCCTGCGGGGTTCGGGCCCTTGACCGTCCGCAGCGGCCGCAGCTCGGCGGGCGCCTCGGGCTCGTCGCCTGAGAGCTCGGCGACCGCGCGCTCGAGCGCGCCGATGCGACTCGCCAAGCCTTGGATCGCCTCGGCGATCGGGTCGGGAAGGTGGATCCAGTCGGCGTCGGGGCCCTCGGGCCGGCGGCCGTCGACACGAACCGGATGACCTGGATTGCCGACGACCGTCGAGTTGGGTGGCACGTCTGTGATGACGACACTGTTGGCGCCGATCTTGGCGCCGTGCCCGATCGTGATCGGCCCGAGCAACTTGGCGCCGGAGCCGATCGTGACGTTGTCCTGCACAGTCGGATGGCGCTTGCCGGTCGCAAAGCCGGTGCCGCCGAGAGTAACGCCCTGATAGAGGGTTACGTCGTCGCCGATCTCAGCCGTCTCGCCGATCACCACGCCCGAGCCGTGATCGATGAACAGGCCTTGGCCGATCTCGGCGGCCGGATGGATCTCGATCCCGGTCAGCGCCCTGGAGACGAGCGCGATTGTCCGCGGCAGCATCGGAACTCCCGAGCCATGCAGAGCGTGCGCTACGCGATGGGAGAGCAGCGCCTGGATGCCCGGCCAGGTCGCGACGATCTCGAGCGCCCGCACGCCGCACGCGGCGGGGTCGCGGTCGCGAGCGACCGCGACGTCCCGGCGAAGCTCTCTTGCGACCCGCGCGACGGTGCCGATGCCGAGCATGCAGGAAGCGTAGCGACCGTCGAAGCCGGCTCGGGCGACGCGCTCCGGTAGAGCGCGCGCCAACGGCGCGCGCTCACGCGCAAACCCAGGATTGTCAGCTTACGACGGTGTTTGGGACGGCGCGAAGAACGCCTGCGATATGTAGCGCTCGCCCGAGTCGGGCATGATCGTCACGATCCTCTTGCCGCTGCTCTCTGGGCGCGCCGCGACTTGCAGGCTCGCCCAGAGGGCGGCGCCACAGGAGATCCCGGCGAGCAAGCCCTCACGGCGCGCGCAGGCCCAGGCCGTCTGGATCGCGTCGTCGTCGGAGACGGCTATCACCTCGTCGATGAGCTCGCGATTCAGAACCGGCGGGACGAACCCGGCGCCGATTCCCTGGATGCGATGCGGTCCCGGGCGGGCGCCCGACAGGACGGCCGATCCGAGCGGCTCGACCGCCACGATCCGCAAGCTACCGTTGCGCTCGCGCAGGTATTCGCCCACCCCTGTGATCGTCCCGCCGGTCCCGACCCCGGCTACGAGCACGTCGACGCGGCCGTCGAGCGCGCGCTCGATCTCAGGGCCCGTGGCGCGACGGTGGGCCTCGGGATTGGCGGGGTTGGAGAACTGGTCGGGTAGGAATACGTCGGGATCGCGCGCCATCTCTTGCGCGGCCTGCACCGCCTCGCCCATGCCGCCGAGCGACTCGGTGATCTGCACGCGCGACCCGTACAGATTCAGGAGGATCTCGCGCTCGCGGCTCATTCCCTGTGGGAGCGTCAGCACCAGGTCATAGCCCTTCGCGGCGCACACGAACGCGAGCGCGATCCCCGTGTTGCCACTTGTCGCCTCGACGATCGTGCTGCGGCCGGGCTCGATGCGGCCTTCCGCCTCCGCGGCCTCGATCATCGCGACACCGATTCTGTCCTTGACGCTGCCTCCGGGATTGAAGGCCTCGAGCTTGGCGTACAGCTCAGCGCCGCCCTCCTCGCCGGGCGTGCCTTGCAGCATCCGCGTCAACTGCACGATCGGCGTTCCACCGACAAGCTCGGCAATGTTGATCGGGATTGACGGCATAGCGCTCACGACAATAATGGGCTGCCCGCCGCGATGTGGCGAGGCTGGGCAGGCGCCGCCGCGCTCCAGGCCCACTGCGGCAAAGCGCCTTGGCGCAGCGAGACACCTCTTGGCGCAGCGAGACACCTCTTGGCGCAGCGAGACACAATGGCGCAGCGGGGCGCCTTGGCGAAGCCTCAGATGTGGTACATGCTCGCGCCGGAGTCGCGCGCCTCGCGCTCGATCACGTCGGCGATCGTGGTCTGCTCGAGCACGTCGCGGGCGGCTTTCGAAGCGTCAGCGAAGACGCCGTCGGCGTCGCGCCCGAGCGGGCCGTCGAGCAACTCAACGATCTCCAGCACGGTCACCCCGTCCGGCTCGCGGGCGAAGCGGTAGCCGCCCTTCACCCCGCGCTGCGAGCTGACGATCCCGGCGCGGCGGAGCACTGCGAACAGCTGCTCGAGGAACTGCACCGGCATCTCCCGCCGGCGAGCAAGCTCGCCGATCGGCACCGGCTCGGCGCCGGTGGAGCGGCCGAGCTCGGCGAGCGCGGCCACAGCGTATGGGGACTTGCTTGTGATGGAGATCATCGCGCACGCGCGATGCTACGCAACAAGCCTGCCCGGCGGTCGCTCGACGAACCATTGCAACACGAGTCGGGCGAAGCGCGCTTGGGATATCGGAGAGAGGGGGCGTAGCATCGGCGCTGTCCGACGAGCCCTCTACAGCCAACCGCGCTCGGTGGCGATCAGCACGGCCTGCGCTCGATCGACGGCGCCGAGCTTGCCATAGATGTTGTGCAAGTGCGTGCGCACCGTGCTCGTGGAGAGCGTCAGCTCGTGAGCTATCTGCTTGTAGACCTTGCCCTCGGCGAGACGTTGCAGCACTCCGAGCTCGCGCCCGGAGAGCGGGCAGGGGTCGACCATGCGCTGGCGCTGTCCGCGGGAGCTCGGCAGCTCGTACATCACGCGCCGCAGCTCCTCGGGGCCCAGGCCGAGAGAGCGCGCGCAGGAGAGCATCTCGCCAGGGGCGACCGGAGCGCCGTGGGCGTAGTGGGCGAGCATGTCTGCGAGCCGCACGAATGCGGCCTCGCCGGAGGCGTCGGGATTGTGGTGGCGCTCGATCACGGTGGCGATCGCCGGAGGCAGGCCCCAGCGACGCGCGAGCACGCCGCCCACCAGCGCGTGGTCGACTCCGAGCTCGCGGCGTTCCTGATGGATGCGCTTCTCGGGCGTCTGGCCGTCCTTCTTGACTTGCGCGATGTAGCCAGGATATGCGTGCATGAGCACGAGCTTGCCCACGTCGTGCAGCAGGCTTGTGACTGTGAGCCGGTCGCGATGCTCATAGCCGACCTCGGCGGCGAGCCGATCGGCGGTGTGCTGTGTGGCCAGCGCGTGCAGCCGGAAGCGCTCGGGCGCGGTATCCCAGCCGTTGGAGCGCTCGAAGAAATCGAATGTGCGGACCCTGCTTGCGATCGACTCCACCGCTTGCGGGGTGAGCCGCTCGACGGCCTCGACCACCGTCTCGACGCGCTCGCCCGTGCGATTACTCTCGTTCGCCAGCCGCATGACCGCGATGATCAGCGCGACATCGGACTCGACCGCTGAGACGATGTCGGCTGTCGCGACGTTGTCCTTGGATACGACCGACAGCAGGCGGGAGCGCGACTCCGAAAGTGCCGGGAAAGCGTCGAGCGCCTCGAAGGCCAGCATCAGGCGACGGCCGTGGCCCTCGTTCTGATGGCGCTCGCCCGAGCTCGCGGTTGCACTGGGACGACGCTGGGCCGCGGCCGCGAGCGTGGGCTTCTCGTCACTTGCGTGGGTTGGCTTTGTCACTGTTGCTTGCGTGCGCATGACACCTGCTTGACGTGGCGGCATCCGAGCCGTCCATGGGGTCGTCAGGTGTCCTATCGGCAGCTCCAGCGCGGTAGTTGAGCCAATCTACAGCGGCGTGCGGGCTTTCCCGGCTCATCAGGGCTGTGCGGCGTCGGTGCGAAGCGGCCGGGCGTCTCTCCGACAGCTCTCGACACAAGCCGGCGCCCGGCGGCGGGCGCCGTCTCTATGCGGCGCGGGTCAAGCCGGCGAGGGCGGTGTCGATACCGCGCTGGTCAAGCCGGCGAGGGCCGTATCGATACGGCGCAGGGTCTCCTCGCGTCCCAACAACGCCACGCTCTCGAAGATGCCGGGTGAGATCGTCCTGCCCGCGATCGCCACGCGCAGCGGCTGGTAGACCTCGCGTGGCTTGGCGGAGTGACGCGCGACAACGCTCACGAGCGCGGTCTCCACCGCCGCCGTATCGAAGCTGGCGAGCGAGGAGAGCTCGCCGCGGGCGTCGCTCAGCATCGAGGCGCCGCGCTCTCCGAGCCAACGCTCGCGCGCCGAGGCGTCCTCGCTGGCGCCGACGAAGAAGAAGCGCGCCAGCGGCCAGAAGTCCGCCAGCGTCTGGATCTTCTCCTGGCTGATCGCCACGGCGCCTTCGAGCAGCCCACGATCGGCGCCGGCTGCGCCGGCCGCCGGCGGGTCGGCGATGCGCAAGAGCTCGAGCACGCGATCGGCGAGCTGAGAGACGGGCAGCTCGCGGATGTAGATACCGTCGAGCCAGCGCAGCTTGACCTCGTCAAAGCGGGCGGGGTTGCGGCTGACGCGCTGGAGCTCGAAGCGTCTGACGAGCTCCTCGGTGGACATGACGGTGGCGTCGTCGCCCGAGCCCCAGCCGAGCAGGGCGAGGTAGTTGCGAACCGCCTCGGGCAGATAGCCCGCTTCGCGCAGCTCCTGCACGGACGCCGCCCCGTGGCGCTTGGAGAGCTTCTTGCCGTCGGGGCCGTGCAGGAGCGGCAGGTGCGCGTACAGCGGCTCGGGGGCGTCCGGCCCGAATCCGACGGCTTTTGCGGCCTGCAGAGCGAGCAGCTGCTTGGGCGTGTTAGACAGATGGTCCTCGCCGCGCACCACGTGCGTTATGCCCGCGTCGAGATCGTCGATGGCGACCGCGAAGTTGTAGAGCACCGAGCCGTCGGCGCGCGCGATCACTGGATCGTCGAGGTGCACGTGTTCGAAGGTGGTGTCGCCGCGGATCACGTCGTGCACGACCGTGGCGCCGCCGGCGGGCACGCGCAGCCGCACCGCTCCCTCTTTCTGATTTCCCGCCCACCCCTCGCCGCGGAAGCCTCGCTCTGCGCCGTGCAGGCGCTTATAGGCGGCCACGTCGTCGGCGGTTGCGCTCGAGCGGTACGCGTGCCCGCTCTGCAGGAGCGCCTCGAGCGCCTCCCGGTGGCGATCCGCGTGCTCGCCCTGGAAGGTCGGACCCTCGTCCCAGTCGAGCTCGAGCCAGCGCAGCGCGTCGAGGATCTGCTCGACGTTCTCGGGGGTGGAGCGCTCGCGGTCGGTGTCCTCGATGCGCAGCAGGAACGTGCCTTTGCTGTGCTTGGCGAGCAGCCAGTTGAACAGGGCGGTGCGGGCGCCGCCGATGTGCAGCGCGCCCGTGGGCGATGGAGCGAAGCGAACCTTCATAAGATCTCGCGCCATGCTAGTCGGCCAGACCCTGCACGCGAAATCACAAGCTCGCCTTATCTCAGTCCTGACCGGCGGCGAGCGCTCACCTACTCACCTGGAGACGACGTGCTGATCGGAGCTCACGTATCGCCTGCCGGCGGATTGCCGCGCGCGATCGAGCGAGGCTCCGAGCGCGACTGCCGCGCGATCCAGATCTTCAACCAATCCCCGCGCATGTGGCGACCGACCGTGTTCGCCCCCGAGGCCGTGGAGGCGTTTCGCGAGGCGATGGCCTCGAGCCAGATCGACGCAGTGCTGATCCATGCGGTCTATCTGCTGAACTGCGCCAGCGACGATCCCGACATTCGCGCCAAGTCGCTTGCGTCCCTGACCCATTCGCTGCGTGTGGGCCACGAGATTGGGGCCGCGGGAGTGGTGCTGCATCCTGGCTCGGCCAAGGCTGGAGACCCGGCCGAGGCTGTGACTCGCGCCGGCGACGCTATCCGCGAGGCGCTGGCTGAGAGCCAGAGCTGCCCCCTTCACCTGGAGAACACAGCCGGCGCCGGCGGGACTTTGGGAAGGTCGATCGACGAGCTGGCGATGCTGCTCGACGCCGCCGGCGGCGACGAGCGGCTCGGGCTTTGCCTCGACTCTTGCCACCTATTCGCCTCTGGCTATGACATCGGCTCCTACGATGGAATGGACGCGCTGATCGAAGAGGTCGCCGAGAAGATCGGCATCGAGCGCCTCGGCTCGCTGCACCTCAACGATTCGCAGACCCCGCTCGGCTCCAACCGGGACCGGCACGCGAACATCGGCGAGGGGCAGCTCGGCGAGAGCGGCTGTGCCGCGTTTCTGTCAGCGCCTGCGCTGCAAGACTTGCCGTGCGTTCTTGAGACCCCCGGCGTGAACCGCTCGGGGCCCACGCGCGAGGAGGTGCAGCGCGCGATGTCTCTGCGCGAGCGGGGTCTCGAGCAGCGCGCGGCGAAGCGCTAGCCGGTCGCCGCGAGCGCCGGCGAGGGCGCCAGCGCGGCTTCGAGCTCGGCGCGCACTCCCGGTGTGTGCGTGACGCGGTAGGCCTCGCCGAGGCGCAGTATGCGCGTGCCGGCGCTCGTGAGCATCTCGAGCACAACCTCGGCGGGGCCGCGGTTGGTCTCGATGATGTCCTTGACGTCCTCGATCGCGCTGGCAGGCAGGCGCGTCGCGTCGACTTGCAAGCGCACAGGTTGCGCCACCGCAGCGTGCGCGACGGAGATCGCCTTGGCGTCGCTGTTGGCGCGCTCCATCTCCTGTTCGCTGGGAGCGAAGGTGTCGACCGACTGCGCCACCACGCAAGTCTTGCCGGCCTCCTTGTGGTCGACGCGGCCGCGGACGAGCACGATCTCATCGACGGCGAGCGAGGCCTCGTGCTCGGCGAGCGCCTTGCCGAATACGAGGATCTCGACGGCCCCTTCGAGGTCGTCGAGCGTCGCGAACATCATATGGTCGCCGTTGCGAGTCTTGATGCGCTTTGACTCGGTGATGATCCCGCCGACGGTCACCCAGTCCTTGTCGCGACGGTTCGAGAGGGCGGAGAGGGAGCAGTCGACGCGCGCTCTGAGCGCCTCGCGCATCGGCTTGAGCGGGTGAGCTGAGATGAACAGCCCGATCGCCTCCTTCTCGACCGCGAGCATCTCGGGCTGGTCGAACTCCTCGATGGAGATCGGGGGATGGCTTGGCCTCAGCAGCCCTGAACCGGGAGCCGCGCGCTCCACTCCGCCGGAGGGCGCAGGGGCGGCTGGTTCCAGGTCGAAGATCGAGCCCTGGCCGACGAGCGCGTCCTGCTGGACTTTCTGACCAGCGGACTGGGCGGTTTCGAGCACCGCAAGCATCCCCTTGCGGGTCGCTCCGGTGGAGCCGAAGGCGCCGCACTTGATGAGCGCCTCGATCGCCTTCTTGTTGACCGCGCGGCTGTCGACGCGCTCGCAGAAGTCCCACAGCGACACGAACGGGCCGCCCTCCTCGCGGGCTTGCTTGATCGCCTCGACGGCCTGGTAGCCGACGCCCTTGACCGCGTCGAGGCCGAAGCGGATGTTGCCCACCCCCTCGCGCTGAGGTCGGTTGGAGTCCAAAGGGTCAGAGCCCGATCGGCGTGACCCCGATGAATGCGAGCCGGGAGGGAGCGAGCCCGACGTGAGAGAGCCCGACGTGAGAGAGCTGGATGGGAGCGAGCCGGATGGTTGAGCGAGCGCCTCGGCGGTCAGATCGACGGATCGGTGGGCGGGGGCGTCGACGATGAACTCGTGGTCGGAGAGGTTGACGTCGGGTGGCAGGATCTCGATGCCCATCTCCTCGCAGCGCGCGACGAAGAATGGGACCTTGTCCTTGGTCGACATAACCGAGGAGATCAGCGCCGCCATGTACTCAGCTGTGTGGTTGGCCTTCAGCCAGGCGGTGCGATAGGCGATCAGCGCATAACAGGCGGCGTGGGACTTGTTGAACGAGTAGTCGGCCGATTTCTCGTTTGTCTGCCATAGGAACTCGATCACCTCCGGGCGCGTCCCGGAGGCGCGGCAGCCCTCGACGAACTCGGGCTTGAGCGCCGCCATCGCCTGGCGGTTCTTCTTGCCGATCGCCTTGCGCAGATCGTCGGCCTTGGCGCCGGAGAAGCCGGCGATCTCCTTGGAGATCTGCATCGCCTGCTCCTGATAGAGGATCACGCCCTTGGAGGATTCGAGTATCGGGGGCAGGCGCTCGTCGATGTAGGAGATCTCCTGCGGATTGCGCTTGCCCTTGGCGTAAACCGGTATCTGGTCCATTGCCCCAGGCCGGTAGAGCGCGACGAGCGCGACGAGGTCGTTGAACTCGTCGGGGCACACCCGCTTGAGCGCCTCCCGCATTCCCTCGGACTCGAACTGGAAGACGCCGACCGAGTCGCCGCGAGTGAGCATCTCGTATGTGCGCTCGTCGTCGAGCGGGAGCGTGGACATGTCAGGGCGGGCGCCGGAGGAGCGCTCGATGATGTCGAGCGCGTCCTCGATCACGTCGAGGTTGCGCAGGCCGAGGAAGTCCATCTTCAGCAGGCCGATTTCCTCGATCGGCTTCATCGAGAACTGTGTGACGGTGCGAAACGAGCGCTCTCCGTCCTCGCCCGTGCCGGCGTCGGCAAGCTGCAGTGGCACGATGTCGGTGAGCGGGCGATCGGCGATCACCACCGCGGCGGCGTGGATCGAGGAGTTGCGCACGATCCCCTCGAGGCCCTTGGCGACGTCGATGATCGTGCGTGCGTCGGGCTCCTCGTCGTAGGCCTTGCGCAACGCTTCGCCGGTCTTCAGACAGTCCTCGAAGGAAGGGGCGCGGCCCATGATCGGGTCGGGGATCAGCTTCGCCAGACGGTCGCCCGCGCCGTAGTCGCGGCCAAGCACGCGGGCGGCGTCGCGGGTGGCGGCGCGCGGGAACATCTTGCCGAACGTGACGATCTGGGCGACCGACTCGCGCCCGTACTTGTCGGTGACATAGCGCATCACGCGCTCGCGCCCGCGCACCGAGAAGTCGATGTCGATGTCGGGCATCGTAACGCGCTCGGGGTTCAGGAAGCGCTCGAACAGGAGGTCGTAGCGCAGCGGGTCCACGTCGGTGATCGCCAGGCAGTAAGAGACGATCGAGCCGGCCGCCGAGCCGCGTCCGGGGCCGACCGCGATGCCGTTCTCCTTGGCGAACTTGACGAAGTCCCAGACGATTAGGAAATAAGCGTTGAAGCCCATCCTGTCGATCACTCCGAGCTCCATGTCCATGCGCGCGAGCGCCTCGGCGGGCGGCGGGTCGCCGTAGCGGGCGCACAGGCCTCGATGCACCTGTGCACGCAGGTAGTCGCGCTCGGAGCTGCCGTCCGGAGTGGCGTATTTGGGGATCAGCTGCTTGCCCAGCTCGAGCTGGACGGTGCAACGCTCGGCGATCTCCAGGGTGCTCGCGATCGCCTCGGGCCACTCGGCGAAGGCGTCGACCATCTCGGCGCTGTCGCGCAGGTAGAACTCGTTCGTCTCGAAGGTCATCTTGGGGGCGGCGAGCGTGCTCTTGGTTTGCACGCACAGCAGCGCTGTGTGATGGTCGTAGTCCTCGCGACGTAGATAGTGGACGTCGCCGGTGCCCACGAGGCTGCCACCCATCTCACGCGCGATCTTGACGATGCCCTCGTTGCACTTGTCCTGCGGCGCCAGGCCGTTCTTCTGGACCTCGAAGTAGACGCTCTCCTGACCGAAGATGCGCACGAGATCGTCGGCGTGAGCGCGCGCCTCCTGCGGCCGGTCGTCGAGCAGGCGCTGGCAGAAGCGCGAGGCGAGGCAGCCGGTGAGCGCGATAATTCCCTCGGAGCGCTGCTCGATCTGCGCAAGGTCGAGCGTCGGCTTGCCCCTGTGCAGCCCTTCGAGGAAGCCGGCCGAGGAGAGCTGCACGAGGTTGCGATAGCCCGCGTCGTCGGCCGCCAACAGCGTGAGGTGGTTGCGCTCCTTTTTACCGGTCCCTCCCACCCCGCTTGCCGTGTGGTCGTCCACGAGGTAGATCTCGCAACCGAAGATCGGCTTGACGCCGTGCTTGGCGCAAGCGCTGTGAAGCTCGACCATGCCGTTCATCACGCCGTGGTCAGTCAGCCCAAGAGCAGGCTGCTCGAACTCGGCTGCGCGCTTGGCGAGCGCCTCGATCCTGCACGCGCCGTCGAGCAGCGAGTACTCGGAGTGGACGTGCAGGTGGGCGCAGGACTGGTGGGTCACCGGAGGTTGGATGGTAGGCGCTGGAGCGGCGGACCGAGAGGTCCGCTCAACCGTGCGGAAAGGAGCCGTCAGGCGCTTGCGACGGACAGGCCCTGGGCACGCGCCGTCCACTGCAAGAACATGTCGACGGAGGTCACGTCGCCCGTCACGAGCGTCGTGTCCTCGGGCGACGGCTGGGCGCCTGCTAGCAGACAGATCAGGGCGTGGCCGCTTGAGGAGATCGTAGCCACGGGTTGCCCCACGGCCGTGCGGCTCACCTGAATGGCTCCCCCGTCGCAGATACGCACGTAGATGACGATCCCGGTCGCGTCCCTCACCTCGAAGGCGAGCTCGAATCGCCGTCCGCTCGTCCACGCCGGGTCGATCGCCTCAGCCATCGCAAGCAGCAGCAGCCCGGGCCACACGTCCACCCCGGCGGCCGCCAGATCGGCGAGCGCGATCGGGCGGCGGCGCGTCTTCAGGAAGCGCCGCGCAAGGCGCCTGCCTTTGCGTATGTGAAGGCCCGGATATCTGCGCGAGGCGCCTCCCGCGGCCAGCTCGCTGAAGGCCGTGACCGGGCCCTCCAGCGAGAAGTCGACGGCGCCGCGGGGTTCGCGCGAGATCGTCGCTTGACCTGGCTCGAGCGTGACGTAGAAGGTGCCGAGCTCGCCGATCTTGATCTCATAGTTGAGCGGACCCTCGACGGACTCGCGCTGAGCGGGTATCAACTCGATCACGAGTTCCGCCGCCAGCTTTGCGTCGCGCTGAGCTGCGAGCCGCCGGATCGCTGGGGCGAGCCAGGAGGTGCGCTTCTCAGGCACGGAGAGCAGGCGCGACTGCAGCGCGATCGGCTCGGAGGTGACCGCCTTCGCGCTGATCGTCGCACCGGGACCGAGGCCGGGGACCGGCGGCTCAGAGGGGGCGAGCCGCTCCGTGGCGGCGACCGGCGCCGCCAACCCGTTTGCGCGCGAGTCCTCCACCGCGGAGTCCTCCTCGAGGACCGGCGACTCATCGACGGGGCCAGATGCTGCCTCGGCAGCCGGTGGCTCCTCGAGGGCTGGCGGCTCATCGACGGCGTCAGGTGACGCCCCGAGAGCTGGCGGCTCCTCGAGGGGGACGAGCGGGTCGGCCAGGGGCGATTCATCGACGCTCGGAGGCTCCTCGACCGCGATCGGCTCCTCCTCGACGACTGACGGCTGCTGAGCGGCGACCGTCTCCTCGACGACAGGCGCCTCATCGACAGCCGACCCATCCACGGCGGCGGGCAGCCCCTCCCCCTTGACGGGTCCTTCGTCTATCAAGGGCGACTTCTGCCCGTCCGCCGGCGACTCATCGACGGGGAGCTCCTCGACGTGAAACTCGAGGCCAGTGGGCGCCTCGCCGGCCGGCGGCTCAGCGTCCTGGACCTCCACAACTGGAGATTCGGCGGCGGCTACTCCCTCCTCCACAGGGGGGTCCTCGACGACTACAGGCTCTTCGATAGCCACATGCTCTTCAGCGATCACAGGCTCCGCCGCGACGACGGCCTCCTCGGCGACAGGCTCCTCGGCCGTCTCGGCCGCTTCGGCCTCCTTCACCTCGGCCACGCGCGCACGCAGGCGTTCGACGGCAGCGACGAGTGCGTCGGCCATCTCGCGCCGGTGGGTTGCCTCGCGCTCGGACTCGGGCTCGGTGGTGTGCTGGAGCAGCCCCGCCTCGAGTGGCTCGGCGCTCAGCTGTGCGCGCAGCTCGGCGGCCGTGCGCGTCAGCTCGAAACGCAGGTCCTCCATGCGAGCACCCATCGCGGTGAGCTCGCGCACATAGGTCTCGCGCTCCCACACCACTTGCTGCTGGAGCTCCTCGCGCAGCGTGGTGAGCTCGCGCTCGAAGCCCGCGCGCAGGCCCGCGGCGACATCCATCAGCTCTCGCACTATCGGAGTCAGCCGCGCGTCGCGCTCGCGCAGCTGCGTGAGCTCGGCGCTCAGCTCGCGCACGTGACGCTCTGTCTCCTCCAGGCGGCCGCTCAGCTCTTGGATCTGAGCGCGCATCTCGCGCTGCAAGCGCTCGCTGCGCTCCTCGGCCTCGACGCGCAACTGCTGCTCGGTGTACTCGCGCTGCTTGACGCTGCGCACGTCCGATTCGCGCTCGGCCAGCTGCTGAGCCACTCGCTCGCGCTCGCGACCGACCTCCTCGATGCGCTGCTCGAGCGCAGCCAGATGGGTCTCCAGGTTGCGAGCGACGGCCTCGGCGGCCTCGGCCCTGCGAATCACCGCCGGGTCGGCGTGACGGGCTCGACGTTCGGCCAGGACGTCTGCGGCCGCGTCGGATGATGAGCCCACGTCTGGGGTCTCGCTCTCCTCGGTCATCATCGGGCCCAACCCTAGAGACGCCGCCGGACGGTGCCGCGCGGCTTCGCCTACTCGTTGCGCAAGCGCCAGGCCATGCGCGACTGCAGCGACCACAGCTCGATGAAGCCGGGCGAGGCTGTCTGCGAGAACAGGCCGCCCGACTCCCCGAAGGAGGCGAGCGCCTGGTCGTAGACGGCGTTCGGCGAGGAGCGCGTCACGACGCGCGCGTGACCCTTGTAGAGCTTCATCCCGATCTTCCCCGTCACCTGCTCGTTGACGCTCTCCATGTAGGCGTCCAGGTCGCCGCGCAGCGGCTCCCACCATAGCCCCGCGTAGACGAGGTAGGCCCACTGGCGGTCGAGCTGGCCCTTGAACTGGTTCTGGTGGATCGTGCAGACGAGCTTCTCGAGCTCCTGGTGGGCGGGCAGCAGCAGCGCCGCCGCAGGCGCCTCGTAGATGTCGCGCACCTTCAACCCGACGATGCGATCCTCGATGTGGTCGACGATCCCGACCCCGTGGCGTGCCGCGATCTCGGCCGCCCGTTCGAGCAGCGCGACAAGATCCATGCGCTCGCCGTTCAAGCCGACTGGGATGCCGCGCTCGAACTCCAGCTCGACAACCTCGGCCCGATCGGGCGCGAGCTCCGGGCGCGTGACGAGCTGGAAGACGTCGTCCTCGGGGGCGTGGCCGAGCTCCTCGATCCAACGTCCCTCCGAGGAGCGGCCCCAGAGGTTGTCGTCGATCGAATAGGGCGCGACCTCGGTCCCGGGTGGGTGGGATCCCTTGATTGGAATGCCGTGCTCGCGTGCGTAGGCGATCTCCTCTTCGCGACCCATCTGCCACGAGCGCACCGGCGCGATCGTCTTCAGCTCGGGGGCGAGCGTCGCGACCGTGGCCTCGATGCGCACCTGGTCGTTGCCCTTGCCGGTGCATCCGTGCGCGATCGTGTCGCAGCCGGAGCGCCGGGCGTGCTCGACCGCGAGCTTTGCGATCAGGGGCCGCCCGAGCGCGGTGAACAGCGGGTAGCCGCCACCGTAGAGCGCGTTGGCCTTGATCGCCGGTACGACGTACTCGCGGGCGAACTCCTCGCGAGCGTCCACGACGTGGCACTCGAGCGCGCCGAGCCGTCGCGCCTTCTCGGCGATAACCTCATAATCCTCGCCGGGCTGGCCGAGGTTGACCGTCAGGCACACGACCTCGGCCTCATATGAGTCCTGGATCCACTTGAGCATCACGCTCGTGTCCAGGCCTCCCGAGTAGAGGAGTAGGACACGTTGCACGTTCTCTGGGTCCGCCTCGTAGGAGGCGGTCGGCGGCGGGAAGTCATGCGGCAAGTCGGTCACGGCGCGAAACCTTATCCGGCGAGCGCCCGGCCAAGCCGCGCAAGGCCCTGCTCGATCTCCTCAGGCGCGACGTTAAGCGGCGGCAGCAGCCGGATCGTGGTGGGGCCGGTCGCGTTGACGATCAAGCGCTCCTCCAGCAGGGCGCGGAGCACGACCTCGGGCGCGGACACCTCCACCTCGCACGCGAGCATCAGGCCACGTCCCCTGACGGCGACCACATGCGGCAGCTGGGCGAGGCCTTCATGCAAAAAAGCGCCTGCCTCGCGCACGCGCGCTAGCAACGCCAAATCGGACGTGACCTCGAGCGCGGCAAGCGCGGCCGCCGCCACGACGGGGCCACCGGCGAACGTGGAGCCGTGGTCGCCTGGCTGAAGGGTGTCCGCCAGACGCGGGCCGGTGACGAGCGCACCGATCGGCAGCCCTCCGCCGAGCGCCTTGGCGCTCGTGAGCACGTCCGGCACGACGCCGGTCTGCTCGTATGCCCACAACGTGCCCGTGCGACCCATACCGCACTGGATCTCGTCGAAGACGAGCGCGGCGCTGTGCTCGTCACAGGCCTCTCGCGCGCGCAGGAGCACATCTTCGGGAAGGACATTCACACCGGTCTCCCCCTGGATCGGCTCGAGCAGGACGGCCGCGGTGCGCCCGTCGATCGCGGCGGCGAGCGCAGCGGGTTCGGCCGCGACGGCTCTGAAGCGGGGGACCAGCGGCGCGAACGGCGCCTGCTTGGACTCCTGGGGGGTCGCCGACAGGGCGCCGTAGGTGCGTCCATGAAAGGCGCCAAGGACGACCACTATGTCGCCGCCTGGCTTGGCCTTGCGGGCGAGCTTGATCGCGGCCTCGTTGGCCTCGGCGCCGGAGTTGCAGAAGTAGACCTTGCCTCCGAGGCTCGAGGAGGCAAGCCGCTCGGCCAAACGCATCGCAGGCTCTGTGTAGAACAGGTTGCTTGCGTGCATCAGCCGTCCCATCTGCTCGCGTGCCGATGCGACGACGCGGGGGTGGCAGTGGCCGAGGCTTGTCACCGAGATGCCGCACAGAAAGTCGAGGTACTCGACCCCGTCGGCGTCCCACAGGCGTGCGCCCTCGCCGCGCACGAACTCGACCGGCTGGCGCGCGTAGGAGGGCACGACGTACTCCCGCTCCAGCTCTTGCAACTCCGCGAGGCTCATGCCGATCCCCTCATGTCGAGGCCGTGATCTTCGTGCCGATGCCCGCGTCGGTGAAGAGCTCGAGCAGCAGCGAATGGGGGATGCGCCCGTCGACGATATGTGCGGAGTTGACGCCGCCGTTGATCGCCTCCACGCAAGCGGCGAGCTTTGGGCGCATGCCGCCCTGCAGGCCAGCTAGGCGCGCGTCGACTTCCGCGGCGGTGGCCTGGCCGATCAGGCTGTCGGGATCCTCAGCGTCGGCGAGCCAGCCGGGCACGTCGGTGAGAAACACGATCTTGTGGGCGCCGAGCGCACCGGCGACCGCGCCGGCGGCCTCGTCGGCGTTGACGTTGTAGGAGTTGCCGTCACGATCGGCGCCGACCGAGGCGATCACCGGGATGTAGTCGAGCGCGACGTGGTGGAGCACATCGGCGTTGACGCGCTCGATCGCCCCGACGAAGCCGATGTCCTCGCCGCCGGGCGCCGTGCGGCGCGCGATCCGAAACAGAGAGCCGTCGTCTCCGCAAAGCCCGACGGCCGGTTGGCCGTGACGGCCGAGGCGCAAGACGATTTCCTTGTTGACCTTGCCGACGAGCACCATCTTGGCGATCTCGACTGTCTGCGGGTCGGACACCCGCAGGCCGCCGACGAACCGCACGGGCAGGCCGAGGCGCTCCATGTAGGAGGTGATGTCGGGACCGCCGCCGTGCACGACGATCGGGTTCAGCCCAACGTACTTGAGCAAGACCACATCGCGGGCGAACTCCTCGCGCAGGTCGTCGTCTTCCATCGCGGCGCCGCCGTACTTGATCACGACCGTCTTGCCGTGGAACTCCCTGATGTAGGGGAGCGCCTCGAGCAGCGTGGCTACGTCGCGCATGGACGGGACCTCCGGTTGGTGTGGATGGATGGCCGATTACGATGGGAAACAATCGCGCCGGGGCGCCGTAGGGACGCCCCCGTCGCCGGTTGCCGCGCCCGCCGGACGAGACCCGGCTCTTTTGCAAGGGAGCTCACGTGGTGTAGTCGGCGTTGATCGTGACGTACTCGTGGGAGAGGTCGGAGAAGAACACCTCGGTCTCGGCGCCCTCGCCCGGGAGGGCGATCTCGTACTCGATCTCCTTGCCCTGAAGCGCACCGGTCAGCGCCGCCTCGTCGTAGGGAACGGCGACGCTCGCCGAGCAGACCTGAGTTCCCTCGAGCGAGATATCCATCGCCAGCGGAGCGGTCCCCGGCAAGACGCCGCCGACGGCCTGCACGATCCGTCCCCAGTTCGGGTCCCCTCCCTGCAGAGCGGTCTTCACAAGCGGCGAGTTGGCTACCGCGCGCGCGGCGCTCTCGACCGCCGGCCGATGGCCTCCGCTCACGACGACGCGCCCGATCCGCCGCGCGCCCTCGCCGTCGGCCACCATCAGGATCGCGAGCTGGCGCATGAGCGCGTCGAGCGCCTCGCCGAAGCGCAGCTCGTCCTCGCTCTCCGGTGCGATCTCCACCCCGCTCTCGCCCGAGCACATCAAGGCGGCGGTGTCGTTCGTGGAGAGCTGCCCATCCACGGTGCAGCGGTCGAACGAGCGCTTCAGACACACGCCGAGCAGCAGCTCCGCTGTCTCAGGGGCAAGCGCGGCGTCGGTCTGCACGAAGCACAGCATCGTCGCAAAGCGCGGCGAGATCATCCCGGCGCCCTTGCACTGCGCGCTCAGCCGCACCATGCCGGAGGGCAGCTCGACCTCGAGGTTGGCGCGCTTCTCGAAAGCGTCGGTCGTTTGGATCGCTTGCTGGAAGTCGGCGTCGCCGTCGCGGCTGAGGCGTCCCTGCGCGTCGAGGATCCCGCGCAGCATCTTCTCGACCGGCAGGTGCTGGCTGATCCCACCGGTGGAGCCGAGCAGGACCTCGTCGGGCTGCGCCCCGACGGCGATCGCCGCGGCCCCCTGCGTCTTTGTCGCGTCTTCGAGGCCGCGCCGCCCGGTCGCGGCGTTGGCGCAACCGGAGTTGGCGAGCACCACGCGCAGCGCGGAGAGCGTGCAGCGCTCCTGGCTGAGCAGGATCGGCGCGGCGGGAGTGCCGGTGTCGGCGAAGCGTGCCGCGCTGACCGGCTGCTCGGCGTCGCACACGAGCAGCCCGAGGTCGGGGTTGCCTGACGGCTTGATCCCGCAGGCGACGCCGGCGGCGCGAAAGCCAGCGGGAAGCCCGGCTTCGGGGCCGAGGTCACGCACATGCGCGGGCGCAGGCGCCCAGCGCGAGTGAAAGAACGGCTGCGGAGCCCCCGCGGCGATCCGATCGCCCCATACGTCTTTGCCGGCGCTCACGGCGATCGCTTTCCGTTCGGGATCTCGTGCGGGACTTCCCTCACAGCAGCCCTTCCGTCTCGGGATAGCCAAACATGAGATTCAGGCTCTGGACGGCCTGCGCGGACGTGCCCTTCCACAGATTGTCGATCGCTGAGAGCACCACGACCTTGCCTGTGTGCGCGCTGACCGCGACGTGCAGCCGGCAGACATTCGTTTCGCGCACGTCGCGCACCTCAGCCGGCGCAGGCGCGAGCTCGACGAAGGGCTCGCCGGCGTAGGCGTCCTCGTACATGACGTCGAGCTCGTCCTGCTCGACCGGCCGCGTCGGCGTCACATAGCAGTTGACGAGCTCGCCCTGATCGAGCGGCACGAGGTGCGGGGTGAACTGCACGCGCAGATCTGTGCCGAGCGCGCTCAGCTGCTCCTCGATCTCAGGGGTGTGGCGGTGGTGGACGATGTTGTAGGGCAGGATGTTCTCGCCGCTGTTGGAGAAGTGCGTCTGCCACGTCGCCGAGCGACCCGCGCCAGAGAGCCCTTGCTTGGCGTCGATCACGAGGTCTGCGATCAGCCCGGTGCGCGCGAGCGGGGCAAGCGCGAGCAGCGAGGCCGTCGGGTAGCAGCCTGGGGTGGCCACCAGCCCCGTCGCGGCGATCGCCTCGCGGTGCAACTCGGGCAGCCCGTAGGCGGCTTCGCCGAGCAGCTCCGGGTGCGGGTGAGGCCCGTACCAGCTCTCGTAGGTGGACAGCTCGCGCAGTCGAAAGTCGGCGCTCAGATCGCACACACGCACACCGCGTGCGCGCAGCGCGGCCACGACCGGCGCCGAGGCGGCGTGAGGGTAGGCGACGATTGCCGCATCCACGTCTGCGTGACGCTCGAAGTCGAGCTCCTCCAGCTCCAGCGGCACGCGATAGCGCGGGTACAGCTCATCCATGCGCCGGCCCACATCGGCGCGCGCGGTGACCGTCCGCAGCTCGAACCGCGGGTGGCGCCATAGCAGCTGTGCCGCAAGCGCGCCCGCGAAGCCACTTGCGCCGGCGACGAGCGCGCTAGGCACGCAGCTCACCCCCCAAGCCGCCGAGCGCGGCGACGATCCGCGCGCGCACGGGCGCGACATCCTCGTCGGTGAGCGTGCGGTCTTGCGCTCTGAAGGCGAGCGACAGCGCGAGCGAGCGTCGCCCCTCACCGACCTGAGGCCCGCTGTAGACGTCGAACACCCCCACCTCGTCGAGCAGCTCGCGCGCGGCGGCGCGCACCGCCTCAAGCACCTGCGCCGCGGGCACCTCCTGAGGGAGCACGACCGCGAGATCCTGGCGCAGCAGCGGGTAGGAGATCACGTCGCGATAGGGGCTCTCGGCGGCCGCGATCGCAAGCAGCCGGTCGAGCTCTAGCTCCATCACCGCCGCGCCTACGATGTCCCACTCGCGCGCCACGAGCGGGTGCAGCTCGCCGAGCCACCCCAGCCGCTCGCCTTCGCAAAAGACGGCGGCCGCGCGCGCCGGGTGCAGGAACGGCTGCGCCTCATCTCGGCACTCGAGCTTCACGCGCAGCGCCGCTCCCAGCGCTTCGAGCACGCCCTTCACGGCGAACAGGTCGGCCCTCGGTGGGTCCTGGGCGCCCCACGTCGCGGGCGCCAGGGCGCCGCTGAGCAGCACCGCGAGCGCGCACTGCTCGCGCACGCCAGTCTCGCCGTGAGCAGGAGCCCGCTCGGCGGCGCCCGAGCCGCCGCCACTGGCCGCCGTCTCGCCATCCAGAACGAACAGCGTCCCCATCTCAAACAGGCGCAAGTCGGCCATCCCGCGCGCGCAGTTGTGCGCGGCCACGTCCAGCAGCGAGCCCAACAGCGTCGTGCGCAGCAGCGACTGGTCCTCCGACAGCGGATTCTCGAGCGCGGGCGCGCGGCGCCGCGGATCGTCCTCGGGAAGCCGCAGGCGATCGTGGAGCGTTGGCGCCGCGAACGTCCAGCCGACCGACTCGTACAGGCCGCGGCCGACGAGCGCGTCAGCCGCGCGACGGCTCAGGCGCTGGATGGTCGAGAGGCGGCCGTAAGCGCCCCGGCGCGCCGGCAGCGTCGCGGGCAGCTGCTCGAGCCCATGGATGCGCGCCACCTCCTCGATCAGGTCGGCCTCGCGCGTCACGTCGTCGCGGCGCATCGCCGGCACCGCCACGTCGAGGGCAGCGTGTCCCGCAGGAGTATCCTCGGCGACGTCGCTAACGGCGAAGTCGAGCGCCTGCAGTATCTCCACCTGGCGCGCGCGCGGCACCGGCATCCCGAGGATCGCCCGCACGCGCTGCTCGCGCAAGCGGATCGTCCGTGCGGGCGGCGGCTCCCAGCCGACGTCGATCGTGCCCGGCGTGACCGTCGCGCCGCACAGCTCGATCATCAGCCGCGTCGCGAGCGCCTGCGCGTGCATGCACTGCTCGGGCGCCAGGCCCTTCTCGAAGCGCCCCGAGGCCTCGCTGCGCAATCCGAGCGTCCACGATGTCCTGTGGATGCTCGGCCCGCTCCAGTTGGCCACCTCCATCAGGACGCGCGTGGTGTCGGGCTGCACCTCCGAGCGCTCGCCGCCCATGATCCCCGCGATCGAGGTCGGCCCTCGCGCGTCGTCGATCACCACCATCTCGCCGTCGAGCGTGCGCAGCTCGCCGTCGAGCGTCGTCACTTGCTCCCCGTCGCGCGCGCGCCTGACGGTCAGGCGCGCGCCGGCGACACGGTCGAGGTCGAATGCGTGCAGCGGCTGTCCGGTCAGCAGCATCACATAGTTGGTTATGTCAACCACGTTGTTGATCGGGCGCTGCCCGGCGGCGGACAGGCGCGCCTTCAGCCACGGCGGCGAAGGCGCGATCCTCACCTCCTCGAACACGCGTGCGGTGAAGCGCTTGCAAAGGTCGGGGCACTCGACGATGACCTCGGCGTGCACCTCCCCGGCGCCCAACGCCCCCTCGCTCCCCGGATCGTTCGCCCATGGCGGGGGGGCGAGCGGCGCGCCGGTGGCCGCGTGCAGCTCACGCGCCACCCCGTACACGCCAAGGCAGTCGGGCCGATTGGGTGTGATCTCGAGCTCGAGCACGTCGCCGCCGATCGCGAGCACGTCCGCCAGCGGCGTGCCTGGCGCGAGCTCGGCGTCGACGATCAGCTCGTCGAGCACCATGATCCCGTCGTGGTCTGAGTCGAGCTCGAGCTCGTCCGCCGCCAAGATCATGCCGCTCGAGGGCACCCCTCGCAGCTTGGCAGCCTTGATCCTGGTCCCGTCGGGCATGGTCGCCCCCGGCAGCGCGACCGCCACCGTCTGACCGGCCGCGACGTTCGGCGCTCCACACACGATGCCGGCGGGATCCGCCTCCCCAACGTCCACTTCGCATACGCGCAGCCGGTCGGCTTTCGGGTGCGCCACGACGGCGAGCACGCGCCCCACCGCGAAATGATCGGGCGATGGCACGCCGTGGTGGACGATCGTCTCCACCTTCGTGCCAGTCATCGTGAGCCGCTCCTCGATCCCGGCGGTGTCGAGATCCGGAGAGCAATACTCGCGCAACCAGTCGAGTGGAACCCTCATCCGAGCTCCCTCCCGCCGAGCGCCCACAGGCCTGTGGGGCAAGCCGGACAAGGACGTATCCTGGCGCCGCCGTACGGACCTGTGGTCATCCGAACTGCTCCAGAAATCGCAGGTCGTTCTCGTAGTAGAGGCGCAGATCGGGGATCCCGTGCTTGAGCATCGCGATCCGCTCCACCCCCATGCCCCACGCATATCCCTGCACCTTCTCGGGGTCATAGCCCGGCGCGTTGCGCTCGGTGGTGGGCACATACGAATAGACGTTTGGGTCGACCTCGCCCGCGCCGAGCACCTCGAGCCAGCCCTCGCCCTTGCACAGAGGGCAGCGCGACCCGTCCCCCATGAACCCCTTGCCTGAGCAGTGAAAGCAGGAGACGTCCACCTCGACGCTCGGCTCGGTGAACGGGAAGAAGTGCGGGCGCAGCCTCACGTCGCGCTCTTCGCCGAAGACGGTCCTCGCAAACGCGAGCAACGTTCCCTTCAGGTCGGCGAGCGTGATGTCCTCGTCGACGGCCAAACCCTCCACCTGGTGGAATTGGGGCGTGTGGGTAGCGTCGCTGTCGGGCCGGTAGACGCGGCCGGGTATGACCACATAGAGCGGCGGCGGATGCGCCTCCATCGCGCGGATCTGCATCGGGGAGGTGTGCGTTCGCAGCACCACACCGTCGGAGACGTAGAACGTGTCGGTCCTCGCCCGCGCCGGGTGCGTCGGCGAGTGGTTGAGAGCGTCGAAGTTGTAGTGGACTGTCTCCACCTCCTGGCCCTCCAGCACTGTGAACCCGAGCCCGAGGAAGATGTCCTCCAGCTCACGCAGCGTCTCGGTGAGGACGTGCAGCCGGCCAACCGGCTGCGGCGGAGTGCCTGGGAGTGTCACGTCGAGCGTGTCCCTCCGCAGCGCGTCGTCAAGCTCGCTCGCATCCAGCTCGGCCGCGCGCGCCTCGATCTGCCGCTCGAGCTCACGGCGCGCCTTGTTGGCCGCTTTGCCCACCGCCCCACGCTGCTCGGGCTCGAGCGTGGCCACCGAGCGCAGCATCTGCGGGAGCTCCGCCTTGCGCCCGAGGTAGCGCACACGCAGCTCCTCGACCGCCTCGCTGCTCGCGGCGCTCGCGATCTCCTGTTGCGCCTGCGCCCGCAGCGCCTCGATCCGCTCGATCATGACGCTGGGACCCTAGTCGAGGGGCGTGTCATCTCGTAGAGAGCCACCGTCGCGGCCATCGCCGCGTTGAGCGACTCCGAGACGATCGGTATGTGCGCGACCAGCTCGCAAGCCGCCACAACGTCGGCAGGGAGTCCCTCGCGCTCGGCGCCAACCAGCAATGTGAGAGCGGAGGGCCGATGCTCCTTTGGGGCCTTGCCTCCCGCGCGCGCAGGAGGCAGGCGCTTCGCGATGCTCTCCGCCACCCGCCAGATCGGCTCGCCGGCGCCCGCGACGAGCGCGCACCGCTCGCCCGGCAGCTCGCTCACGCCGCTAACACGCGCGAGCGCGAGCGCGAAGATCGCGCCCATGCTGGCCCTCACCGCCTTTGGAGAATGAGGGTCGGCACAGCCCGGTCCGAGCGCGACCGAGGAGGCGCCGAAGGCGAGCGCGCCGCGCAGCACGGTGCCGACGTTGCCGGGGTCAGTCACCCCGTGCAGGTACACGCACAACGGGCCGATCGGCTCGCTGAAGCGCTGCTCGTAAACCGCGATCGCACGCGTTCCCGAGCCGAGCGTGGAGACGCTCGAAAGGGCGCTCGCGTCGACATCGTCAAAGCTCGCGCCGCCAATCGCGGTGCCGGCGAGCCGGTAGCCCTGCACAGCGGGCCGCCCGGCCGCGATCGCGGCCGCGATCAGATCCTCGCCCTCGGCGACGAACAGGCAGCTGCGGTCGCGCTCGCGTCTGCGAGTCAGCTTGCGCAGCTCCCTGAGGCGCTGGTTGTTGGTGGAGGTGATCACTGTCATTCCCGGTCGGTCGAATTTCTTGTGCTGGCTCCTGATTGTCCTGTCTGCTTGGGACGGTTCTCGGTTCCTCGACCCTGTCGATGCAAAAAAAAGGGCGCCGGTCCCGAAGGATCAGCGCCCGAGAGGCTCACAATGCCGGTTGCCGGGTCAGGCAGCCGACGCCTCGCGGGCGGTCTCAGCAAAACGTCGGAACGTGTCGGCGTCGCGCACGGCGATGTCGGCCAGCACCTTGCGGTCCAGCTCTACGCCGGCGAGCGCGAGCCCGTGCATGAACTGCGAGTAGCTCATCCCGTTCTGGCGCGCAGCGGCATTGATGCGAGTGATCCACAGCCTGCGAAAGTCGCGCTTGCGGTTGCGCCTGTCCCGGTAGGCATATGCATCCGCCTTCATCAGCGCCTCCTTGGCGCGTCTGTAGTTGGAGTGCGCTTCGCCTCTGAAGCCCTTCGTCAGCTCGAGCGTCGCCTTGCGCTTCTTGCGCGCGTGCACCGAGCGCTTGACGCGTGTCATTTCCCGACCCCCAAGAGCTTCTTCACGCGTGGGACGTCGTGGTCGGAGAGCATCACAGGGTGAGCAAGCGTGCGCTTGCGCTTCGGCGACTTCTTCTCGAGGATGTGACTCGAGAAAGCGTGGCGGGCTCGGACCTTGCCGGAGCCGGTCACCTTGAAGCGCTTCTTCGCGCCGCTGTGGGTCTTCATCTTGGGCATGGCGAGCCGATGATTATGACACGGCGCCGGCTGGCCCGCCGTCCGGGGCGCCGCCAGCCACCTCGACCACCGGCGCATCGCCGGCCGGCGAGATCTCCTCGGCGCCCGCCGCGGTTGCGCCGTCGGGCGAAAGCTCTGCCGCGGGGGTCGCGGCAGCGCCATCGGCCGACGCCTCGGCCGCGGGAGTCGCGGAAGAGCCGTCGGCTGTGGAGACTCCTACCGCACCGTTCGGAGACACCTCGGCTCCAGCTGTCTCCGCACTATCGGCCCCGTCGGCCTTGCCGGCGAGCACAGCCTTCGACGGTCCAAGCATCATCGTCATGTTGCGCCCATCCTGGGTGGGGCGCTGCTCGACCACTCCAAGCTCCGCGAGCTCCTCGGCGAGACGGTCGAGGATCATCACGCCACGCTCCGGATGGGTGACCTCGCGCCCGCGGAACATGATCGTGATCTTGACCTTGTCCTTGTGGCGCAGGAAGCGTTCCACGTGATGCTTCTTGGTGTCGTAGTCGTGCTGAGCGATCTTCGGGCGGAACTTGATCTCGCGGATCGTGATCTGCTGCTGGTGCTTGCGTGCCTGCTTGATCTTTTGGGCCTGCTCGTACTTGTACTTGGAGTAGTCAAGCACCCGGCACACGGGCGGCTTGGCCTCCGGGGCCACCTCGACCAGATCGAGGTCGCGTTCCTGGGCGAACTTGACCGCGTCGGGCGTCTTCATCATCCCGACCTGGTTGCCCTCGTCGTCGATAACGCGCACCTCCGGAACCCGGATGCGCTCGTTGATCCTCGTGAGGTCCCGCTCGGGAGGCCGACGGTCGAACCTGCGTGGAACGGCCACTAGCTTGTCGGGGTGCGCGTCAAGTCGAGACTACGCGCTGCGCCGTGAATAGATTCCGAGCTTCAAGGTGGCCGAGTATAGCGGGCGCAAAGCCGCACGCAAGGACTTTTCGCCATGCCGCATTCGACTGTTCCTAACTGAGCCGCTCATGCTGCTTGGACTTGCGCATGCTCTGGACGCGCCCGAGCGTCCCTCAGAAGGGTCTCGATCAGCTCGGCGACCGGCACGTCGCCACGGTTCCCATCGGACCCTGCCTCACCGGAGGCGCTCGATCTGGTGCGCAGCGACACGCTCTCGCTCGCGGCCTCGCGCTCGCCCACGATCAGCATGTTCGGGATCTTGCGCAGCTCCGCCTCGCGGATCTTGCGACCGACCGACTCGCTGCGGTCGTCGAGCTCAACGCGCAGGCCCGCGACGCGCATGCGCTCGCGCACGGACAGCGCGTACTCGTTGAGGCGATCGGAGATTGGCAGGACGATCGCCTGCACCGGAGCCAGCCACAGGGGAAACTCGCCACCGTAGTGCTCGATCATGATCCCGATGAAGCGCTCATAGGAGCCGAACAGCGCGCGGTGGATCATCACGGGACGGTGCTCGGCGTTGTCTGCGCCCGTGTAGGTCAGCTCGAAGCGCTCGGGCATGTTGTAGTCGAGCTGCACGGTCCCCAGCTGCCAGGAGCGCCCGAGCGAATCGGTCATGTGCATGTCGATCTTCGGCCCGTAGAAGGCCCCGTCGCCCGGGTTGAGCTCGTAGGAGAGCCCCTGCGAGTCGAGCGCACTTGTGAGCGCCTGCTCGGCGCGATCCCACAGCGCATTGTCTCCAACACGCTGATCGGGACGCGTGGAGAGCTCCAGGCGGACGTCGAAGTCGAACATACGATAGGTCGCGAAGGCGAACTCGAGGCACCCCGCCACCTCCTCCTGGACCTGTTCCTCGGTGCAGAAGATGTGGGCGTCGTCCTGGGCGAAGTGCCTGGCGCGCAGCAGCCCGTGCAACACGCCGGAGGCCTCGTTGCGATGCAGCAGCCCCGGCTCTGAAAAGCGCACCGGCAGGTCCCGGTAGGAGTGCCTCGAGCTGTCGAAGAGATGCGCGTGGCCCGGGCAGTTCATCGGCTTTACACCCATCTCGCGCTCCTCGACCTGCACCGTGAACATGTTCTCCCGATACTTGCCCCAATGCCCCGAGGTCTTCCACAGCTCGGCGTCGTAGATCAGCGGAGTCTTCACCTCGCTGTAACCACGCTCAGATCCCATCTCGCGTGAGATGGCAACTAGCGCGTTATACATGCCTGTGCCCGCCGGCAGCCAGAACGCGGCGCCTGGGGAGACCTCTGAGAAGTGAAACAGGCCAAGCTCGCGCCCGAGCTTGCGGTGGTCGCGCTGAGCGGCCTGCTCGAGGCGCTGGAGGTGCTCCTCGAGTTGGGCCTTCGTGTGAAAGGCGGTGCCGTAGATGCGGGTCAGCATTGTGCGCGTCGAGTCCCCGCGCCAGTAGGCGCCCGCGACCGACTGCAGCTTGAACGCGCCTACGGCCTTCGTCGTGGGGCCGTGCGGGCCGCGACACAAGTCGGTGAACGGCCCGTTGGTGTACAGGGAGACCCTCTCGAGCGGTCGTCCCGCGGGAGCCGCCGCGAGCAGGTCGTCGATCAGCTCCACCTTGTAGTCCTGGTGCTCCGCCACAAAGCGCTCGCGCGCAATTTGAACGGGTACGTCCTCGCGCCGAAAGCGCTCGGCCGCCTTCACGTGCTGGGACATGCGCTCTTCGATCGCGGGAAAGTCCTCTTGGGAGATCGACACGCCGGCGGGGAACTCGAAGTCGTAGTAGAAGCCGTTTGCGATTGCCGGCCCGATCGAGATCTTTACGCCCGGCCACAGCTCCATCACAGCGCTCGCCAGCACGTGCGCGGCGTCGTGTCGGATCAGCGCAAGCGACTCCTCGCCACTCTTGGCGGTCAGGATCGCTATCCGAGCTCCATCCGGGAGCGGCATCGTCAGATCGCGGACCTCAAAAGCGGCGTCGGTCTTCTCATCCAGATCGCTGACCTGCACCGCGAGCGCCGCCTTCGCCAGTCCGGGCCCAATCGCCGCGGCGGCGTCAGCGCCGGTGGCGCCGTCCTCTAGCTCCAGGGCTTTCCCGTCGGGGAGTGTCGCGGTGATCGACATGTCTAGCGCTCCAGGCTACACCCCGCCGCGAGACGCCGTAGACGTCTCCTCAGCGACGAGTTAGCATCGCTTGCGAGCAGATGCGCGCCTAGATGAGGCGAGCGACTCGAGCCAATCAAAGCCCAACTTCGGCGAGGGAGAGTGCCGGCAGCGGCGTCGTCACGATCGCCGCGAAGCTGGAGGAGCTAGGTGGTGAGTCCCCACCGCGGAGACTCGAGCACGTCGCCACGCCAGACGCTCGCCGGCGCCGGCTGTCCCGCGACCTGGATCGGGCAGACAGAGCAGGGCGACCGCGCGTTGAGCACTGCGATTCACACTCACTTCACCATTCACACGCCGTTCCTCGTAACCGAGTGAGACCGGCAATCCCTCGGCGCTAAAACCGGATTCCTGGGCGGCGACTCGGCCCAATTCTTCACGAGTCGCCTCGATGGTGCGCAGAAGCGCCTGCTGAGCAGGAAAGAGGCCTGCCTCTCCGTCGAAGACCCACTCACGTCCCTCCCTCCTCCATTGGTACAGCGTCGAGCGCCATCGGAGCACGTCGCGAAGCCGCACAAGCGCCGCCGAGAGCGACACTTCAGCGCTGTCTGCCACTTCGACGACCGTCGCAAGGGTGCGTGGCCTTCCTCTGAAACGAGCCACCCACGAGCGGGGCATCAGGATCGCGCCCGCGATCTTGTCGCAGAGGTACTCCTCGGAGTCATAGATATCGCGCACCTGTACGCATGCCTCATCGTGAACTGGCCGATGCAACAGCCAGTGAGAGGTCTCGTGGGCCAGGGTGAATCGGCGCCGCTCCTCGGGCTCCTGTCTGTTCAGCAGGACTTCCGCGCTCTCTCCGCGTAGATAGAGTCGGCCGGCCTCTTCAATCGCCCCCTCGCGCACGACTATGCCCAACGCCGCCGCGAGAGAACGGATTTCCACCGGCGCGCCCGATGTGTGACCCACACCTCGAAGCGTCCTTGTGGCGATCAGGTCAACTAGCTCTCGTCCGTGCCGCATACTCGATCATGAAGGTCCTTCCACCCCTCTCGTTTTGTAAGCGGGGACTTCCGCAGCAACACACCTTCTGCCTGGGCTGAGAGACGCTCGACCTCGAAGCATATGCCCGCTTCCAACGTGATGGCGGCATCGTGCGGATTCCATCCATACTCGTCTACCGCCAAGTGAAAGAATTCCAATTCAGTCGCGCCGAGCTGCCATGGAAGCCTCATGTTCGACGGCGGCATGCCGCCATGAAGGAAGACCTGCTCCATCGCCGACCTGATCGGGCGCGGCGCCCACGCAAACCCAAGCGGATCTATCAGCAGGTCGCGAAGCTCTCCCCTATCCATTCGCAGCTTGCCCGCCGCCTCCGCCCGTCCGCCATCGCCCATCGAGCGCCAGGCGGCGACGTGCCTCAGACGCTCCGGCTCACTCCTGCGCAGGGCCGCGTTGCGGCGCTCGTCTCCCTCGGAGATCACGGCGGCATTCAGCGACAGCCAGCGTTCCAGCTGGACGGCAAGGCCCGCGTTGTCGACGAACGAGGAGAGGGGGGTGGCGCCAATCAACGGGCTCACATACACGTCCTTCGCGGCGAGCACCAGCAGAGGCACACCCAGCTCATTTGCCCACGTCCCAACAGCGCCGCATCCGGTGCTCGGATCGGTCAAGAGGACGATGCAAAAGTCTGCGCAATGGACCATCCAGTTGCGAATCCACTTCTGGATTTCAACCGGGCCCGCATAAGGCACGTCGGAGCCGGTTGTGAGTGGCGGGTCCCAGCTCGGATTGTGAGTCGCATGATACTTGCGTAGCACCCGCTGGATCCACGCCACGCGCGAAGTTACCTCGTTTTTCACATGTGGCTCGAGGTCGGGGGTGGGCACAGCCAAGAACCCGCCGCGCGACGCGCCGCCGGGCTTGGGGTTGGACAGGATTGATGCGTTGTTACTCATAACTGCAACCTGGGCGAAATGATCGCATGAGCTCCGGACGGTCGAGCGCTCTGAGCCGCCGCACGATGCCTGCCGCCTCTCGACGAGCAACGAGCAACGAGCAACGAGTAACGAGCAACGAGCAACGAGCAACGAGCAACGAGCAACGGTACGCATGGTCTGCCGGCAGGCATCGGCCGGGCTTCCGACAACGGCGCATGAGGAGGCAGATATCGGGTTTGAGGCGATCGACACAAACAATCGTCGGGCCCTGAAGCAGCAGACGCCGCGAGCCTCATAGAGTGTCCGGCGTGATTCCCGTCCACGATGAAGCCCGCTCGCAGACGCCTCGCGAGGAAGCGCTCCCGATCTCACTTCGTGGCGTGGTCAAGCGCTATGGCTCGATCGTCGCGGTCAACGGCCTCGACCTCGAGGTTCCCTCGGGAGTGTGCTTCGGACTGCTTGGGCCAAATGGCGCGGGCAAGTCGACGACGATGCGGATGCTGACAGCGCAGACGCTCGCCGACGAGGGCGAGCTGTCGGTGCTCGGCTATCGGCTGCCACGAGAATCCAAGCAGTCGCGTCTGGAGATGGGGGTGGTGCCACAACTCGACAACCTCGACGTCGAGCTGACCGCGCGCCAGATCCTCACGGTGTTCGCCCGCCTGTACCGGGTCCCGCGGGTTGAGCGTCCGGCCGCCGTACAGCGGGCGCTCGAGATCGCGAACCTCGTGCCGCGCGCCGACACGATCGTTAGAGAGCTCTCCGGAGGCATGCGCCGGCGACTGTTGGTTGCCAGGGGCCTGATCCACCGTCCGCGGCTCGTGCTGCTCGACGAGCCGACGGTCGGGCTCGACCCCCAGATTCGCCAGGAGCTGTGGTCTTTGATCGACAGCCTGCGAGCCGAAGGCGTGACCGCCCTGATGAGTACGCACTACATCGAGGAGGCCGAGCGACTCGCCGACACGGTCGCGGTCATGAACCATGGCCAAGTCATCGCCCAAGGCACCCCCGCCGAGCTGGTCTCCGAACATGCCGGCGAGCAGGTGCTCGAAGTGTATGGGCCGCCCGAGCACCTGGCGCAGGTGAGCGAGATGGCAACGAGCAATGGCTGGTCGAACCGTCGTAGCGGGCCAGCTGTGGCGATCATGCGCGCGGAGACCCTCAACGGCATGGCGCCCGAGGGCGTGCGCCGCCCTGCCAACCTCGAGGACGCGTTCGTGGCGCTGACGGGAGAGGAGATCGAGTGACGGGCGAGCCTCGCCGCATACGACGCCTTGAACCGGCTGCGCTCACCGGCGTCATGAGCCGCGACGTGGCGATCTTCGGGCGCTACTGGAAGGCGACCACCTTCTCCTCGATCGTCCAGCCCACGATCTACCTGCTCGCGTTCGGCCTCGGCTTCGGCTCGCTCGTCTCCCACGTGGACAACGTCAAGTACGTCCAGTACGTCGCGACCGGCGTGGTGGCGACGGCGGTCCTGTTCTCCTCCGCCTTCCCGGGTATGTTCAACACATTCGTGCGCTGGCAGTTCCAGCGCACCTACGACGCGATTCTCGCCGCGCCAGTCGACGTCGAGGAGCTGATCACGGCCGAGGTCCTGTGGATCTCGGTGCGCGCCGGCGTATACGGGATGGCTCCCCTACTCGTGGGGATCGCATTCGGCCTGAAACCGGACGTCGGGATGCTGCTCGTGCCCTTCATCGGCTTTGTGACCGGCTTCGGGTTTGCCGCCTTCGGTGTGACAGTCGCCGCCGTCGCCAAGACGATCGACAACTTCAACTACATAACAAGCGCGGTCCTAACACCGCTGTTTCTAGTCGCCGGCACGTTCTTTCCCATTTCGGCCCTACCTACGGGGCTGCGGACGCTCGCCGAGTTCAACCCGCTTTATCACTGCGTGCAACTCGTGAGGGACGCTTCGCTCGGACATCTCGGGCCCGCCGATCTCGGGCACGCGGCTGTCTTGATCGTATTCGCACTGGCGATGTGGCGGCTTGCGATCTGGCGGCTGGGGAAGCGACTGATCGATTAGCGGATCAACTTCACTGTGCGGGTGAGTCGGAGCGCTGCGCGCGCTTCGTTCAGAGCGGTGACCCGCAACGTCGCCTTCACCCTGCCGCCACGGCGCAGCGCACGCGCGGCGGACCTCCGGGCGTTGAGCGGGATCGCGAGCCGCAACGTCATGTGAGCGCCGCGAGCTATCCGTACTCGACGAGTCGGTTTGAGCGAGAAGTTCTTGACGCTCCCTTTCGCAGAGCCACGAACCGAAAGGAGTCCGCCGGCCGACGCTGTGCATGCTTGCACCGGGCAGGCGAGAATCACCGTGATGAAACGGCCGAGCTTCTGCGTAGAGCTTCCGCTCAGTCTCGCCCAGGCGTCAACAGTCGCCGCGCCGTGTGGTGGGCTCGCCGATGGCGGCGACTGCACAGACCCGTTTTCACCAGCGGTCGGCGAGTCGCTCGAACCCACTCCCCCACTTTCCCCAACTTCTTCTTCACCCGAGCCGCCAATGGGTTCTCCGGTCAACGATTCCCCTTCGTAAGTGACGGTCGGGGGCGCTGCGCCGGACTGCGGCGGGGTGATCAGCACCGTCCCGCTCACGGGGCCAAACTTCAGGGCCTGGCCAGTCGATTCTCCGTGGATCGGCGTCCACTCGAAGGTGCCGGAGCTGAGGGTCACAGACAGCGTCATGGGAACACCCGTCGTCGTCACAGCCAAGGTCTGGTGGGGTAGGTTCGCAACGTCGGCCAGCCCTTCCTGATTGGCCTGTTCAAGCGTCACAGGCACTGGCGCCGCAGCCGCTTGCACCTGTGCGTGGCCGGCTCCCGCCCGGCCGATCCCCGCGTGGTCGAACCCCGCCTTGCGGGCTCCTGCCTGGCGACTGCCTACAGGGTTGGCTCGTACCGCGCGAACGACCGATTCAGAGGGCGGCGGTTCTGCGGGCGGTTTCGCGATCTGGCCGGGATTGAACTGCAGCACACCGCCTTCGTCTGGGCATGGCCCGAAAGACAGCTTTTCCGGCGCGCGACCGAAGTCGATGAAATCCTTATAGCTTTCGAAGACCTCCGGATCCTTGGCCAAGTCTACGTGGTTCACGCGGCATGTGTACTGGATATGGATTGGGTCCCCGAGTGGTGTCAGAGTGCCGACCGGCCCTTGGGCCCCGCTCTTCGACGGGACCGTCGTGTCTCCATCGGTGAATTTCACTATCACTCGCGGTTCTTCTTCGAGCAGGCCGGCGATGTTTACGGTGCCGAATGTGGGCATCCCGGTGCCCACCACCGCGCGCACGTCGATGCGTTCTTGCTCGTCGTAGAAACCGTCGTAGATCGAGGCGTGGAAGCCTTGAGCCTGGTCATAGAGACTGGGGTTGGCGCCTATTTCAGAGAGAAACGGGTCGAGCTGATTCACTCCCAGCGTTTCGCCTTCGACCGCCAGCCAGGGACCGTAGTGTTCGTCTGGGTAGAGCTGGTAGAGGCCGGCCAGGTTGCGTGCGAAGTCGATCAGACCGAGCGCTTTCTCGAAGGCCTGTTCGATTGAGCTTGCGTCCGGCGTCTCGATGCCGAAAGCGTTTGGAAAGATCGCCTTCGGCGCACCCCAGTAGGGCGTCCCGAGCGTCAGCACCCGGGCCACCTCCTCGGGATGCTTTTCGATGAAGTCCCGGATCATCAGCCCGCCGTAGGAGTGACCGATCATCACTACCCGTTCCGCGCCCTGTTCCTTCCATGGCCCTTCGCTTTCGAGCGCTTCTTTGACTGCTTTCTGCACGATGCCCTCCGACTGCTGGGGGCTCTTGCGCCAATCCCAGCCGACCAGGTGCACGCGCCCGGGCGTACTGTTGAGCTGTTCGAGCTGCTGAGCGGTCGTAGCGTAGATGTCCTGCCCAAAGACGCTCTTGACGATCGAGCCGTCAGGCGCTGCACCACCACAGCCGGCGTTCGTGACGCCGTCCGGGCCGAGCGCCATCTCGGCGAAGCCCGGCGGCAAAGCCGGCCATAGCGTGCTGGACCCGCAGGTTATCTTTGAGCCGAAGAAGCCTGGCAGGAATAGGATCGGCAGCGTTTGCGGCTGAACGTCGAAGGCCATGCGCCCGGGCACCCCACCGGCACCGCTCGATATCCACTGGCCGCCGATCGGCAAAGCAAGTCGTGTGGTCTCCTCAGGGTGGATGTCGCGGTCGGGTTCAGCGCTCGCGGAGAGGTGTTCGATAAGACCGCACTGTTGAGGGCTGCGATCGTTGCACCCCTTGGTCAAAGGCCCGTTGCCGCTGTTGGAGTAATGACCGATCGGGCCTTCCGCCGGAGCCTCCACCCCGGCGCCGCCGCCGCGGATCGGCTGCACAAAGACCTGCTGGCCAGACAGGCCGATGGTCGTATAGGAGACGTTTTCGCCGTCCGGCGAAGTGTCATAGTCGCTGACCAGTTCGGCTTTGGGCACCACCACCGTCGGCGTGCCGCCGGAGGCAGCCACGCGCGAGAGCGAGACTTCGCTACCGGCGACCTCGCCGACCATGATTTCGGCGTGCTTGGGAATCCACACGGCGCTGGTGATCTCCGTTTTGTCGCCATCGCCGTGGAAATGCGTCAATTGTGTGGCTTCCCCGCCAACCGCGGGGACCCACCACAGGTTCTGGCCACGTTCGCCGTAGCGGCTGTCGTCCTTGCCCGCGGCGATCTGACGTACGAACGCGATCGCGTTTCCATCTTCGCGCCAAGTCGGCGACCAGTCGCCCGCGGTGTGCCCTTCATCCTTGGTGTCCAGCGGATTCGGGTCGGCGTAGCCTTCGGGTGGGTGGGAAACCTGCTTGGTTTCGCCGGTCGTCAGGTCGTAGACGAAGATCGCGGTGTGCTTGAGTTTGGGGATCGTCCCTTTGTCGGGGATCAGCTTTGAGTAGGCAAGCTTGGTGCCGTCCGGCGACCATGCGGGAGCGGAGACGAAGCCGATGACGACTTCCGCCTGCGTCGGGATCGAATACGTCTGAGCCTCGAGCGTCACTTCGGAATCGCTCGCAGGGTCCCAGAGCTTCAGCGGGGCGTTGTTGGGATCCAAGCCGATGTAGGCGACCTTGCCGGGGGTCCCCTGATAAGAGGCTTGTGCCGCGCCTCCACCCGAGGCGAATACCAAGGCGGTCAAGCTCAGCAGCACGCCCGCGCGCACCCGACCTTTCATTTTGGCGATTAAACCAGCGTGAGAACGTGCTGTCCAGGGCAGAAGTTCAGAACCACTTGGCCACTTCATTTGTGTGGCGGAGTGGGCTCCACTTGTCAGGCCACCGGGGAGTCCCTAGGATCTCCAGGATGAGCTCCGCAGGCTATGCAGCGGACCTGACGCCGGCACGAACGCAGATGCTGTTTGGCCGGGTGATGGCGCTCGTGGCGCTGACGGTCGGGTTCGCTACCCTCGGCGTCTATCTCGCTCGCGAAATGGGTGGCGCCGGGTGGTTCATCGCCTGGCTGATAGCGCTTGGCTGCCTGGTGGGACTCAACGTGGCCAACGCGCGCGGTCAACACGGTCTAGCGCTCGCACTGTTGCTCGCCTTCGGGCTGTTGCTCGGCGCGAGCGTCGCGACCACCGTCAACTACTACGCCACGACCGACCCGACGGCAGTGCGCCAAGCGCTCGGAGCGACAGCTTTGTTCGTCGGCGGCCTCGGCGCCGGCGGCTACGCGATCCGCCGCGACCTCTCCTTCCTCTACCGGACGCTGTTCTTCCTATTGCTGGGACTGATCGTCGCAGGGATCGTGCTCATCTTCGTTCGCATTCCGGCGCTCTACACGGTATATGCGCTGTTTGGACTCTTGATCTTTGGGCTCTACACCGTTGTCGACTTCAATCGCCTGCGACGCGCCGGGACCGACGAGGCGATCCCACTCGCCGCGGGGATCTTCCTGGATATTTTGAACATCTTTCTGTTGTTCCTACGATTGTTTGCGCGGTCCTCTTAAACGACCGTTGAGGCTCGCACAGCAGTGACCTACGCTGCTAGAGCCACCTCGCCACGCCACCATGATGAGAGCAAGTGCCGCTCCTGGACTGGCTGAAGCTGTAGGTTCCGTCTTCGCATTCCGCTGTCGCTCCAGCCGGCGCCGTAGGACTCTGCTCAGGGCGACAGACCGTGTTTCCCGCAGAGTTCACGTAAGTGCCGTTGGTACAAGTTTCTTGCGGCGATGTCGCGGGGGCGGTAGTGGGCGTTGGCTGCCGTTCACCGCCTTCTGGTTCTTGGGTTGGGGCGATCGCAGGGGTTTCCGCTTCAAGTTCCGCGGGGCTCTCTTCGCGGGTAACCGTGATCGTCTGCCTGCTCGCCGGGTGACCTCGCAGTGTTGCCTTGACAGCGATGCGGTTCTTGCCGAAGCGTAGATGCAAGCTCCGGCTCCAATGGCCAGCGTGCACCAACACTCGACGTCCATTGACAGTGACCTTCGCTCCACGGGTGACCGTGCCGCTGATCGTCGTGCTCGAGCCCGATAGTGAATAGCTTCTGGCGTTGAGATGGAGCGCTACCGAAGTGGGTGAGACCTCCATGCTCCTTGAAGACAGCACGCCTCGAGAGCTCGCGATTGTTGTGCCGCCACAGCCGCCGAGCGCTACAACTGCCGTGACGAGGGTGAAGAACAGCAGGACGCAAGCACGCCCACGGACTCGCACGGTTCTGGGCGCGACGGTCCACTGCTGGGTACATGCATCCATCCGGGCTCTCACCACGCCCGCACCATACCGTGCGCGCCCGAGGAATGGACTGCAACCGTTTTTTGGACGGAGCAAATCGTTCCTTCGCTCGCGCGGGCCGCCAGCCGAGTGGGCGCCCACATGGCTCCTATAAGCCGAGTCGGGCGAAGGTGGAGCCAGCGAAGTCGGCGGTTTGACCTTCGGGCCAATGATGAGCCAAACTTGTTCGCGCCTCCGAAGACGTTATCCCAGGGACGGGGTATGTGCGTGGGTCCTCCCTGTGGGCATCCAAGCACGCCTTTTTAAGCAGATCACGGACAAACTTTGGTAGAACACGCTGTCCCACCGATTCTATATGTCGCCACGTCTACGGGCCTGCACGAGCGCATGGTTCAGAATCGTACGCGCGTCCCCCTTATGGGCGATCACTACCATCTTGTTCCACACCCCCTTGGCGGAAATGCGGTCGCAGTAAAGCTCAGTCCGAAAATGCTGCTCATACACCTGAGGAAGCGCGTCGCCTGGTCCGTACATCCGTCGGCCGCCATCACTGCCCCTGATAACCGCTAGAAGCTCGCCGGTCTTCGCGTAGTTGTCGGCCTCGAGGAACTCCACCAGTGGTATTTGCGGTGAAGTCTCGGACAAGAAGGCCACAACATACGCGCGGTCCCGACCCCATGTTTCGGTGCGCTCGGCCCATCCGAGCGAGATATGGACCGTGCCATCATTCCGCGTTATCCCTGAGTAGACCTCATATCTTGGGTACTCCTCTAGGTACTTCGGCCAGCGGTAGTTCTGGTCTGCACGCTGGTCGATGAGCTGCCATTTGTCAACCAGATCCTCGGCAGGGTTGTTGCCAGGCCGGCGACGCGATGCCGACATCGCGCTAACGGACCTGACAGTCGGATTGGAATAGCCAAGCGACGCGCCGTACGTGAGGAGTGAGCCTAGATCCTGGTCAGCCACTCCGCCAAACTCAACGTCGAAGGGAGACATCAGTCCTCCTTGTAACTGATAAGTAATGCCTACATTAGCATACTAATCGGCATTTTACCACAAGAGCCCTACGTGAACCCTACGTAATCATACTAGGTTCGCAGATTGGACTTACCGAGCGAGATCGCTATCTCGTTGCGGTTGCTGAGATGGCGCCTCTGTTTCTTACCGTGTCTATCCATGATGCGAAGGCTTGGGCCGCGACGATTGACCGCTCCTTTCTACGGGGAGCGGAGGTCTGCAGCGGTCGGTCTGCCCGTCAAGGTTTGATGCGTAGCGCGACGCGGTCGGCGTATTCGGTGCCGGCTGCGCATCCGCTGCGCGGCTCACTTTGTACTGGTTGTCACAAGCAACGCTACGTGCCCAACCGGCGGCCAGAGCGCGGCACAGACGCAGCACCCACTACGGCCACGCCTACGGCCCAGAAACGGCTCGACCCACACAATTTCGCGGGCTTAGCGCCCATGCGGTACAGCGCGGGGTCGTATACGCGGTGGTGGCCCCATTTGACCACCACTTTTCGGACCCCGGTCAAAGAAAAACCCTCGCGTTAGCAGGGGTTTTTGGTGATGGGCGATACTGGGCTCGAACCAGTGACCTCCGCCTTGTCGAATCGTGTTGGGACGGGAACGACGCGGCGCTACGTGGCCGAACCCTTGTATTCATGGGGTTTTCAAGCGGCCAGTGGGTCCTCGATCGCGGGTAGTCCATCGTCGCTTGTGGGCAGAATGTGGGCAGGATTGTGGGATACGAAGCGCATCCTGCGAGCCGCCTCGTGCGCCCGCTGCGGCAGCAGGAGGCTATAAACGTCCACGGCTTCGGCGCCGTGCGGGCCATCCGCAGCGCCACGTAACTTCGGTCCGTGGCGACGGACGCTCCCAGCACGACCGACCCGGACGGCCGCCTCGTCGTATTCGACGCCGGCACCCGCCAGCACCTTGCGCTTGGCCGCCCCGAGCTCGTGGACGAGGTTGACGTCATCCTCGGGACGGTCGCCCACCCCGATCATCGCATCGAGGACGCAATCCCCGGCCGCGAGCACTTCTACCGCCGCGACCTCGATCCACGACGCTGGCTGCGCGTCGTCGTAGACTTCAACGACGAGCCAGCGTGGGTCGTGACCGCTCTGGTCCAGAACAATCCGCCGCGAGGCTACAAGCAATGACCATTACCATCGCCGGCATCTCCTTCGATCATCACCACTACGACGAGCGCGGCGACGTGCTCTACCTCAACGTCGGCGAGCCGCGCCCAGCGGCACGCGGCCTGGAGACGCCAGACGGCCACGCGATCCACTACGACGAGTCGGGGGCCGTAATCGGCATCACGCTCCTCAACGTCCGGCGTACGCTTGAACGAGACGGGCAGCTCACGCTGAGTCTCCCACCGGAGCATTTGGCCGCCGACGAGCTGCAGCCGATACTCGCCGCAGCCTGACCATTCCCCAGAGCACGGTCGCGATGCACACGCCGCGCACACGCTGCAGCGCGTTGAGCGCGGCTAGCGACGCCGGCGACGTCTAGCCGACGCAGCAGAAGCGACGCAAGGGGCGAGGTAGTCCAGGGCCTCGTCCGGGGTGTCGCCAATGTCGATCTCATGACCTCTGGGGTTACGGATACCGGCAGCTGCCCCAGCGAAGATGGACTTGTAGCCGCGCTGTTCATCGATCTCGGAGTCGGTCACCAGCGCGTTGAGCCTGACCTTGGCATTGTTCTCATTGAAGGCCTCCATCATCAGGGAGTAACCGGTTTTGCCTCGCAAGGAGCTGATGCGCTTGATCTCCTTCTCGATGAACTTGAAGGCCTCAAATACTGACTGCTCGCAGTGGCCATCGTCGAATAGCTTCCGGACCTTGCTCGGTAGGTCGCGGTGGAGGTTCCGCGCCTCGAACGGGTGTGGTTCCTCGTACTCGGGGCTGGTGGACACGACACCCGAGATTTCGTCTGGTTCTTCATCAATAGACCGAGCGATGCGCTCGAACCGGTCCAGCGAACCGCTCACGACATCAGGTGCTTCTTGATGCTCGCGAGATGGCGTCGTATGTGTCGTCGTCTCCACCAGCGGCAGATTAACCTCGATGCGGACGGTCAGTGCCACGTCCTGCCCCGTTGAGGTGTCCCCCTTGCGACTGGCGCCAGCACTGCCGCCGCTTAGCGGCCGATCCTCGTCCGTCTTCGGCACCGTCCTTGTGTTTACCTTCGCCTTGGTGTCCGCGCCGCCTGGCGCAGCGACAGTTTTCTTGGTTGCTCTACCCCGGGTGGACGGGAGCTCGCCGTGGCCTGCGAGCGCCGCGAGAGTTTGAAACGTTGACGCTTGTCGCTGGCCCACTAGGTCTGAGGTCTTGTCGGCGGCTCGGAACCAGTGGGTGAGGTCGCCCCTCTCCGCGCTCAAAGCGCTGTCACCCATCTCGTCGAACACCTGCGAGTACGCATTGCGCAGAGCGCCCTCGAGACCGGACTTGAATGAGTCGTCGTTGCCGTAGAAGTAAGCGGTATTGGCCTCTATTCGAGCCCCGTCCTCGTCAATGAGACCGAGGAAACGTAGGATCGAGATGACGTACGACTCGTTGGCGGGAGCGATGTCGAACCGCTGCAGATATCCTGCGTCGACCTTTGGGGGAAACCCCTTGCGAAGCTGCGCAACCGCCGCGATGACCGCCGTCTGTCCGGAGATGTAGGGGTAGTTCGCCACGACTATCGCCTCCTGAGTTGAGCGCCGGTGAGACTACCCGTGCTCCCCGACAGCAGGATAGCTCCACTCGGTAGCACCCTAAACAACGGTCTCGGCGTCGACGAGACCGGCGCTTACGCTCCCTGCCGCACGAGCAGGACACCCGGGCGCGTGTTGCAAGCTGCCCAGGAGCATGGTGTGCATTCGACTCCTTCCCGCACCGAGAAAGGACGTCCACGTGGGCAGCTGAATGACCGTCCGTAGCTGAGCGCGCTACGGTCTCCCCGGCATCGAAGGCGCGTCCTTCGGTGCCACGGCCGGGCGGGTGGGTTAGCGCACTCGTCCAGCACAACCAGGGTAGGTTGCCGCCAAGAGCAGAGCAGAGCAGACCCCGCGCTTAATCTCACGGGGTCGGTTCCTTGCTGCAAAGACGCGTTGACCAAAGCCGACCGAAATGTGGGCAGGAAGTGGGCAAAGGGGCCGACCGGGTCACTGACGCTCCCGGATCGGACAAAGAAAAACCATGCATTTGCAGGGCTTTCGTGATGGGCGATACTGGGCTCGAACCAGTGACCTCCGCCTTGTCGAGGCGGCGCTCTCCCAGCTGAGCTAATCGCCCTGGGAACTGCTCTAGCCTATCAATGGCAGCTGATTTGAAGACCACTGCAGCAGACGCGATAGTGTCGGTCCCTCGATCGCGCGCCGGTCCAGACCCCGATACGCTTGAAGCGCAACACGGCGACGTGGCGGAGTGGCTACGCAGCGGCCTGCAAAGCCGTCTACACCGGTTCGATTCCGGTCGTCGCCTCTATGCAAAGGGCCTGTAAATCGGCTGGTTTTGCGTCCGAGGCACCTGGTCCTTGGAGCTCGAAAGCACCCAAGGCTGCCCATAGGCTGCCCAAAATCGGAGCGCATGTGGCACAAAAAGAGGGGCGAAGCCGTGCGGCTCGCCCCTCTTTCCCGCCCTATTTCGCCGTCTCAGGCGGCGGTGCGCAGCGGGATCACGTTCGACTGAACGCCCGACGGGTCGCCACCACCGCGTGCTCCCCAGAGCTCAGTGAGCTTCGCCGCCGCGTCCGGGTCCGGGGCGTAGTGCAAATAGCGTTCGGTGGTGGTGATGTGACGGTGACCCATCAGCCGCTGGACCTCGTGCACCTTGAAGACGCGGATCGCCTGCGTACCGAACGTGTGGCGCAGATCGTGCAGGCGCAGCCTGGGCAGACCGGCTCGTTCGGCGGCTTTTACGAACCGGCGGTACAGCGACGTGCCGCAGATCGGCTCGCCCGGCTTGGCGTCATGCTCGAACACGAGCTCGTCCCCAGCCTTGCCCTCGCAAAACGGGCGCAGCGCCGCTCGGACGTTGGCCGTCATCGGGACCGATCGCACCCGCCGGCCCTTGTTGCCCGCGTGCCCGCCGCTCGTCGTGAAGCCGTCCTCGAAACGCAGCACGCCGACCTGGAAGTCCACGTTGCGGACCTTCATGCCACGGATCTCGCTCAACCTGGGACCGGCCTCCGTCGCGACCGTGTAGATCGCCTCGTCCATCACCGAGTACGCCTGCGCAATGAGCTCGAGCACCTGCTCGGGCATGTAGAACTGCAGCTTGCCCTCGCTCTCGACCTTGTGGGCCATCCACGCCCAAGCGAGAGCCGCGCTGCTCCGGTGTGTGCCGAAGATGCCGCGCACAACACGCCGGTAGTGGTTCACGGTGTCGGCGCTGCGATTGGCGTCGACGAGCGCCCGGCGCACGTCCAACAGGTCATCGTCGGCGAACGTGTCCAGCGGTCGGTCGGCCCAGCTCAACTCGCCCCGCCACGGGCGCGCTGCAAGACGCTCACCGATCTTCCGGTACTCGTGCATGGTGGAGCCGCGCAGCCCCTTCTCCTGCGTGCAGTAGCGGACGAACGAGTCCAGCGCCGCGCGAAACGAACGTCGAGCGTCAGGTGTGTCCGTGGCATGTTCGGCGGCGAAAGCCTGCGCCTTCATGCGGGCCTCATCTTCGGTCAGATGTCCGTGCGCCGGCCGCCCTTTCTTTGTCCACGCGGGACCAAGCACCTGCCTGGACTGCTTCCCCGACCCAAGGCGGTAGCGCAGAACCCAAACGGGGGTCTGGCGCGGCTTGCCCTTGTAGGTCGTCGACAGCGACACCTGGACATAGGCGCGCGCTTTATGAGCTTGCATCGGGACCTTACCTCCTGATGTAGGGGGCCGAGGGGCGCTTCTAACCGTCGCTCGGCCGACGTTCCGAGTGTCCCCGGGGCGCCAACCCCGGGGACACTCCCTATCTGTGCGCGGCATTCTATGGCAGCCAGCGGTTGGGTCATGAGCCCCGCCGCTGATGCTCGATCCACGCTTCGATATCCGGCCAGCGAAAGCGCCGGTAGCGGCCGATGCGGATATGCGGGAGACGATTAGCGCGCGCCGCCTTGTTGACCCACGACGGCTGCACGCCCAGGCGTGAGGCAAGCTCCTCCGCCGTGAGCAGCTTCGTGGCGTCTAGCACGCGGTCTGCTGCCGGCGTTGTCGTCGTACCCGTCACGCATATCTGTCGGAGGGATTGGCGTCTTTCCCCCGCACCGATTTTGTTCAGCCTTCCAAGGCGCTCAGAGCAATGGGCGTCGACATTCGCGTTGGCGACCCTCGCCCCGAGGCATCTATGGAGATTTGCCCGGCATGGGCAGTCGGGATTGGGGAGCAAAACCTCGCGTTGCGGTTTTGGAGAACCACGAGTTACGGATGCGGCCGTACTGCCGGATCAAGGGGCCGCTGAAGGCACATTCAGCAGGTGCTTCAAGACGGTACTTCGCGCTGACGGTACCATTCGCTGGTGGCCGCTCGTAATCCGCGTCTTGGCGTCACGAACGATCCCGATATACAGCGCGCGCTCGAGCTGACCGAGCCGCTGCTTGACCCCAGCGAGACACGCTCGGTGGCCAGCCAGATCCGGGCGCTCGTGCTGCGCGGCGCCGAAGCGGTCCTCGCTGGCGCCGGCTCACGCTCACGGCTACAAGCACACCTCGCCGAACGCCGTCGGGCCACGATCGGCGACGGAAACCTAGCCGATCTCAACCCGCCGCCCGGCGACGCCACACCCGCCTCTGACGCGCTGCGCTGGGCTCGCAGCGAATGACGGCTCCGCATCCGTTCGGCCGCGCGCCATCACTGTCCTACCCTCAAAGCAATGCCTTCCCGGGCAACCGTAGCGAGATCGCCTCAGCACCGGGTGCTGCTCAGCAAGAAGCAAGCAGCTGCCGCGCTCGCCATGAGCGTGTCGCACTTCGAACGCTACGTGCAGACGAGCCTTCCATGCGTCCGCTGCGGCCAGCTCACGCTGTATCCAATCAGGGACCTGGAGCGCTGGGCGGACAGTCGCACCACCACCCAGCAGGTGTCGCCCAGGCAGCGCGCCCGCCAGAAGGACAACCGCCGCGCTGACAAACGCACTCGCTGGCCGTGCGTGGTGGTCCGCCACCAGGCCGGATGTCCCGCCCACGAGGGCAAGCGCTGCCGCTGCAAACCCGGCTACATGGCCCGGGTATGGGACCCAGAACGCCACCGGCCGGTGCACTCCCCCACGTTCCGCACGCCATCAGAAGGCATTGCCTGGCAGCAGAAGATGCGAGCCGCGCTGAAGAGCGGCCGATCTGCCTCCATGCGCAGCATCAAGGTCAACAAGGCCTGCGACCGATTCCTCCTCGCGATCAAGGATGGCACCGCGTTGAACAAGCGAGGCAAGCCATACAAGAAGAGCGCGACCCGCACGATCGAGGGCGCGTTGAGGGGCCGCATCGAGCAGGAACTCGGACCGCTGCTGCTCGATGAGGTCCGCCGCGGGCAGGTACAAACGCTCGTAGACGAGATGGTCGCCGAAGGGCTCTCCGGCAGCCGCGTCAGGAATGTTCTGAACGCGCTGCGCTCGCTCTACACCTACGCAATCGCACGGGAACTCTCGCAGAGCTCACCGATCACCAACGTCCTCCTGCCGGCGGTCGGCGAGACGCCGAGAGACCGCGTCGCGACACCCCTGGAATTCCAGGAACTACTACTCGCGCTCGACCCGGCCGACGCCGTGCCTTTCGCGCTCGCCGGGTACGCAACGGCACGAAGCCAAGAGATCCTCAACCTCACATGGGCAGAGGTCGACTGGAATACAAAGATGGCCCACCTCGCAGACGAAGAGGAGTACGCAAAGAGCGACGCCGCCGGACGGTCCTTTCCACTCATTCCGCAGCTGAGGGGAGTCCTGCGAACTGAGTGGAAGCGCCAAGGACGGCCAACCTCAAGGCAGCTGGTGTGCCCCGCCCGCAAGCCCCGAGGACCCAACGGCGGCAAGCTCAGCACGAGTGCGCTCTACACCCGCGCCGACAAGGCATGGGATACCAAGAAGCTCACGCATATCCGGCTGCATGAGGCTCGGCACACAGCTTCGAGCTGGTTGAGAGCAGCGGGCATCGACCTCAAGACACGAAGCGTGCTCATGAGACACGCGAGCACCGCCACCACCGACAAAGGGCACAGCTCGATCACCGACGACCGGTACACGCACCTACTTCCAGGCGAAATCGAACAGGCAGGCAAACGATTCGCGGCGTACCTAACCGCCGAAACGTGAAGTCGATCACCACACTTCTGTTCCAGGCTGAAAGCAGCAACCGATGCGGGAACGACCTTGGCTTCCCCTGTTCGTCCATAGCAGTCACCTCCGATGACATCTACGCGCACCCGCTCAGCCCGCAAAGCAGTAGCAGACGTTTGCCTGGGCGAGCGCGACTAGCGCGAAAGCGATGCGGCGCAGCGAATGGTGCGGCAACCACTTCCACCTGAGCCGCGATCCGATTGCTCGCTACCACCGCGCCGCGTGCGGTAGAGCGGCACAGCGGCTTCTGAGGCCTGCGTGGCCTTTACTACAGCTGTCTGCGAGCCAGTCCCGCGCGTGATAAGTTGCCACAATGCGGCGACGCCGGGGGCACAGCCGGAGTACCGGGGCCCGTGCGACCGGACCTGGGAGCAGTGCGACGCGAGACGAGGGGGCCACGGTCCTCCCGATGACGATCCAGGCAGGACCACGAACGCAACAAGCGACCGTTCGCATCGCGTTGATGCTGCTCACGCTGATTGTCGTGGTCTTGATTGGCCGATCCGGGGCGGTGGTGGCCGCGGGGGAGCCTGGTCTTGTCTCAAGGTGGCAAGGTAACGGGAACGCCAACGACAGCGTCGGGACGAGCAACGGGACCCTCGTCGACGGCGGCTATGCGCCGGGCCAGAACGGTCAGGAGGCGTTCAACCTTGACGGCCAGAACGACTACGTCGATGTCCCGAACAACTCCACTCAAAACATCACGGGTGCGATCAGTCTCTCGGCCTGGGTCAACTGGGCGTCAGACGACAGCTCTTCGACCGGCGGTCCGGTCATCGTCGGCAAGTACGACACCCACGACACCCAGACCAGCTACTTCCTGTCGATCCTGAACCACGGCCAGATTCAATGGTTCGTCTCGTCCGATTGCCAGTCACTGGGAAGCAACGGCCGCTCGGTCTACACGGCCAGTCCCGTCCTCAAACTTGGCCAGTGGACGCAGATCACCGGCACTTTCGACCCGGCCACGCAGGCGATGCACGTCCTCATCAACGGCGCACCCGTGGCTACCACGCTCGTAGATAGCAACACGGTCACATCGCTCTGTCAGAGCAGCACCGACTTCAAGATCGGTGCCGGCGAGGACATCAACGGTGCCCTCCAGTTCTTCCCAGGTGAGATTCAAGACGTCAAGCTCTATAACACTGATATCAGCGCTTCGCCTCCTCCGCCGCAGATAGCGCGTTACGCGGTGGAATTCAAGGCATGGATCCCGTTTAAACAGATCGTCGACCCAGAGCAGCCCTAGGCCGCGGCGTTTCTCGGATTCCCGCCGTTTGGCGGTGTCGCCGACAGCTGCTACTCACCATCGTTCAGTGACCAGTTTGCCACAAACGCCCTGTCGACCTATCAAGGTGACGGGCATCCACTGTTCGGAGGATCTTATCGCGTGCTGGCAGAGGCAGAATTTGTGTGGGATGGCCACACGATTTCAAAGTTTCAAGGGCCAGGCGCCCTTCATTATCCGATTTACGGCGAAACGAAACGGCTGCTCGATTACAATGGGCCCAACGGCCACCATCAGTGCGTGGCTGATCATGCAACCGCTGACCATGAAGTGATCGGCACCGCTAGCGGCAATACGTTTGATCTGGAGATCCATAGCAGCAACCCACTGGTGCATCCCTCTCCCGACATTGATGGTGTCCTCCAGGGGACGGTGAGCGTTGACGGCAGCGTCCAGCTGAAAGCCACCACCGACGAGTTCCCAAGCCAAGGCGTGCGTGTCGTTCGAGAAGGAGTCGAACTCGGGACGGCTATCGTCAACGACGCGTCGTGCATCGGCGAAAACAACGTGCAGGGTGTGTCTGGAGCCGTGCGATTGTTCACCGGACTCACGAGCGAGGACAACCATTTCGATATTGCGATGCCCATCCCTTTGCCTGGCAACTCGTCGTTGCAAGATTCTCAGACCAGCGTCCTGTGCAACCCCAGCGGGGCACCAGCCCCCGGACCGGCGGTCTACATCGGCAACACCGTGCCGGCACCTCTGATCGCGGCGTGGCCTGCGCGTGTCTCGCGCATTCTCGTCGCTCCGTCCCACGACGGAAGCAAGGCCAACGGGCCCTTTGTGACGCTCGGCGCTGCCGAACAGAAAGGCCTTGTGATACTCACGCGACAAGCGGGTGGTGTCGTCATCACGGGGGCACTCGGTAAGCCGTTGGTCATCTCCGTCACAGGAGGACGACGTGTTGTGGGTATCTTCGCGGCAGTTCCACCAAACCAAACGCACGTTCTTCGATACCTGCTCCCCTCAGGTGCGGCGATGATCATGCCGGACGCGAGGAGTGGGCCCAAAGTGCTCCGCCACGGACATCTCATCCCCAGCAGGCAGCTGCCGGCACCACACACGCGCGTGCAAATCGCAAAGCGGGTCGGTTCCATGCGGTTACTGCGCTTCACTGTCACCTCACGGGCACCACTCGCCGGAACCTACGTGGTCGTAGGTACGCACGGCCCGTTACTAGCGCACCACGGGGCATTTGTGTTGCGACGCTCAGCTGGTGTCGTTAGGTACTACAGCGTGGATGTCCTCGGCGACATCGAGCAGCCACATCGGCTCCGGTAAAGGCGGAGCGTCGGATCTCCCCGTCCGGCCAGCGACTGCACGCCAACTGGTCGGTCGGCTCACGCTCGTTCCCACCGGGCGTTGCGGAAGCGCTCGCCCCGCCGCTCGCCAGGCCGGGTCATCGTCCCTTGGAGGAGCGGTCGAGCTGTCGGCTGGGGTGACTCCTTTCATGTGGGAGCGAGAGCGTTACAACGCCAGCTCGCGCATTCTTCTCATCGTAGGGCGTGTCATGATCGCCGATAACCCATCCCTCTTTCGGGGTGAGTAATTAGTTTCTCAATTCGCCGAGTAGGGATTTCCGTACCGCATGTCCCTGTGATGTGATACTCCAATGCCCAGGCTTGTGTTCCTCGACGTAACGGCGGGCCGCGAGAGATTCGAGTGCGCCCTCGATAGCCGCTGTCTCGACCGCCGGCCCTTGTGTCAGATGTACCCGGATCTTCTCGACGGTGTCAAAGTCGTCCTCTTGGAGCAGCGAACGAAACACACGGAACTCGGCGCCTTTCAGCGGGTCGGCCATAGGCCAATCGTACTCGGATCGTCCTTGCTCTTGAAGGTCCAGGGCGTGCCGAGTCTCGCTGCACCATGAGCGAATTACGCCCAAAGATGGCAGCATGGCAAGCCATGAACCGTTCTCGCCGACCAGCCTTGTCTAAACGATGGGGCGTCGTGCAGCTAAACGGCGAAGAGCTGGGGCACGATCCTGCGCAAGTCGAGAACCTCAACGCTGTCGCAGACGGTCGCCCAGTAGTCCCGCACCGTCGCGAAGGTATCTGTCCCGTAGCGATCGTGGAAGTCCAGCCGGACCTTTGAGCTTCGGCTGAGGACGCTTGAGATGGCGCGTCCGCCCTGGAGAAACTTCATTGCCTGCTCAGTTCCAAGCACGTAGACGATGCGCCGCTTGTCAGTGTCGGCTGACGCGACGCTGAACACATCGGCGAAGAGCACGTTCTCCCGGAGCGTATTCCTTGTTGGACGCCAGTCGATGAACTTGAACTCGGCGATGCGCCGGTCCGTCACGAGATCGTGGTCGCGCCCAGTGCTGCCCGCACCCAGCGACAGCGATTCCACGATCTCGCTCGACTCTAGAATGTACGGCAAGGATGCGAGGATCCCAGCAGCGTGCATGATGACATTGACCTGGCCGGCAAGCAGCTTGACCGTACGCGCTGCCGTGATCAGTTCCGCCTCCACACCCTCGCGTTCCAAAACCCTCTCGATTTGGCGAGGTCGGAGCCCGGAGCTGGCGGCCTCAAGCTCTTTGATACGCACCGTGAGCGCTGGCCCGGCACCGAAGTCCTCAATGCGCTTCGCGGCCTCCTCAAGCGAGCTGATCTGCGTCGTCATTGAGAAGTTGTACACCAAGCGGCATGGGTCGCTGACGTTGGGCTCCGCTGGGCAAGTGCCCTGCCGTGCGACCACAATGTCGGCGGATGCAGCAGTGAGCGCCAGCTTGGGGAGGCCCCCGAGACGGGCGAGCTGCTCAGGCGCTCGCCGCCCGCCTGCACCCGCGCGGCCCATAGTCCGAGGTTCCGGCGGCGACGGGAGGCTATGCCTGCACGATCTGGAGTGTTGCTCCGGTACCGGAAGACCTACACTCTTCCAAAACCGACCGGAGGTGCACCATGCGAAGGCCACTCTAGCTGAAGTCGATGGAGATCGAACTCTCTGAGGAGATGGCTGAGTTCATCCTGAGCCACGTTATAAGCAGGATGCGGCCGCGTGCCTCTCGGCGCGGTTGGCGGACGTAGCTGATGCGACCGCTCTGCTCGTGGGCCGATCGGCCGATTCCCACTACATGTCACCCGTTCTGCTGGCAGACAGCGATTCGCTCTCCGTGTAGATCGTAAATATGCATTGCGGCCATGCGATCCTGGATGACCGACTCTATGCGCCGCTGCCATGCAGTTGGTAGAGACAACCCCAGATTGATGACCGCGCTCTGAAAGCGCCCATTGAGCTGGCGTATGAACTCCTGGAACGCAATCAAGGTTTCGTCGTAAAATGGGTCAATCGCGACAAGATCATACTTCTCGTCGCCCAGTCCCGAGGCGAGCTTTTGACGTCGCAGCTCAGCTTGAGGAGCAAAGGGTCCTAGATTCTGCGCTGCTACCTGCTCGTCGATCATCGTATCGAGGCAGATGGCGCGCTGGGCTCCGTGCTCGAGCGCGACCCGTGCTAGTGCGCATGAACCAGCGAAGAGGTCGAGCATGCGAGGCCTTCCGAGGCGCTCTACCTCGTGTGCGACCATCTCGACCATCCCGGGCGACGGACCGGCCAAGCAACCGCCAACCAGTGGAAGCTGTCGCAGATCGTAACGTTGGATGACTACCGCAACGGGCGATGACCGGGATACGAGCTGTCGTGCCCTAGCCTCGTTGATGTCTATAAAGCGATACAGACGGGGAGCATCACCGCTCTCGCGCACATCGACGACAAACTCGAGCTCATGAAAGAGGTCGCGACCGTAGGTCGCTAGCCAGTGTCCATGTATGACTCCAAAGAGATATTCGTCGACGAAGCCTCGGTCATAATCTTCCGTCAGGGGTGCGTACTGACCACGGGCTGCCACACCGCTCTGCGTGGTGACGTGGAGCAGTACAACCGTTAGTGATGAACCGCTCGGCGTGTTCAGCTCGGTGACGGAGCAGGACTCCAGCTTTGTCGCAGCGTAATCCGGCGTCACGCGAACTAGCGCAGAATTAACTACGTCACACAACTCTCCTTCATCGATGTCGAGATCACGCAGCTGGATAGCGATTTGTATGTCTAAGCTCTGTTGGTCAAACGCCGTCGCCGGTTTCGCACAAATCTCCGCGAAACCGGCGACGCTAGCGGCACGGTGCTCCGTCACATAACGTTTCAGCCGCACCGCACGATGCGGCGAGCCTACCTGCCGCCTTTTTTCCTGCTGCCACTGCCACTAGTACCTTTTGTACCCATCGTACGCTCCTCAGTTCGAGATGTCGTAATCTGTAGAATACATGATTTGCATGACCCGGAGAGTGCACGATGAGCTGGGCGGACACGTGGCCGAGGTCCAGCATGCGCGACTGCTCGGCGGTGCGGTGCGCGCGGTGGACGAGCTGGGTTACCGCAAACGACGGTCATCGAGACCACCGCGCGCGCACGCATGTCGCGGCGCACGTCCTACGAGCTGTTCGCCACGCGCGAGGTGTGTCTGGCCACCGTGTTTGACAACGTCTCGACGATCCTGCTTTTTTGCAGCACGCTGGCACGTCGACCGGCGTCGGCGACCGTCCCTCCTTCGCGCGGAAAGGGGACGCTCGCTTCTGTCCAACAGCAGGCGCCCGGTGTCCGGCTGCTGGGGCGCTCGCTTGGGACGACGAACAGCAGCACCATCTGCGTCGTGACGTGCTTGCGCTTTCGCGTGGAGCCGAGCGCGTGGCAGGACGCGGGCTCACGTGCCTACGTCACCCGCATAGGGGCACCGGGGCGGAGCGATACCTGCGCGAGCTACTCGGGCTTGACACGGTGGACGCCCGTGGGCAGCTCTGGGAGGTTATACGCCGTTATCCCATGCTTGCCGGATAACGTCAGAGAAACCCAGATAACCGTGGGCAAGCCAGCGCACGGCCGCGTCGTCTTCAGCGAGGATCGACCCAGCCGTCCCTGAGGTCGGGCTCGGCGAGCGCATGCCAGTCGAAGTTGTTGGGAGTGTAGGTCTGGATAAGGGCGGCATCGAGAATCCGCATGGCGTCTGCGGTCAAGCGCGTGATGCGCGGTGCGTGGTCAAGGAGCGCCTGACTGACGGTCGCCGGCCGGTAGATCAGAGCCGCAGCATGACCACCGTACTCATCGTGGCCTTCTGCCTGGCCGTCAAGCAGCACGGGCTCGATCTGCGGGAGATACATGAAGCCCTGCAGCGCGTATCCGTCCCGGAGCTTGCGCAACTCGTTGTTCTTCATGCCCCACACCTTGAGCGTCCTCAGCGAGACGATCGGCGCGATGAGGCGGAACTCGTGCGCATAGCCCCTGGTGCCGGGGGGCTGTGCCGTGATGCCACAGGTGTAGTGCAGCACGACTCCGAGGCCGTGGTGGGACGTGACGACCGCCTGGTCGGGGTCGGCGGCGTCCGGGCGCTTGCGAGCTCCGACAGCCAGCTTCACGGCGCCAAGGCTAGGCGCGGCGACGGACGGGATCTCAGGTCAGGGAAGGCGACCCTGCGCTCGCTCGAGCGTGTCGAGCTGCCCGGGGGGAGCCGTGGGCTCGCCAAGCTCGAGCGCGCCGGCAGGCACGCCGAACATCTCGCGCGTGCGACGCTCGACTGAATCCAGAAACACCTTACGACGGCCCGTCGGGCTCACGTAGCCCTTCAGGATGCCGCCGTCGAACCACGCCCGCACGGTGTTCTCATGAACACCCAAGCGAGCCGCCGCGTCCTTGATCGAGATCGTGGGTGGCGCGAGAACAATACTCATGATGGAGGGATTGTAGTATTTGTAGATGTCGTGGTCAATGTAGATCTTGCTGGCCACGGCGCAGCGGGCGGGCGCGAGAGGGCCTGGCTGAGCTGGCGTACCATGCGTAGAGGTCCTGGTCATCGCCAGAGGCGTCAATCACCTGGTGATATGTCCAGCCGATTTGTGCAGCCAGTGGCTGCACTTTCTCCCGCTCGGGCCAGCGATGCTCGCCTGCATGAGCTCGCCACGAACCCGAGTGGGATCGCGGTCGAGGAATCGCGAAGTTGGCCAGCGATCGAGCGCGTTGATGTGGATGACGACCCGATATGCCTGGGGCCATATTGCGGCGGTCGCAAATGCGAGCGAGGCGAGCAGTAGGACAAGCGTTACTACAACGATCACCGCCCACAACGTGCGCGCACCGGAGCCCACATGAACATCGCTAATCTGGCTGGCGAGGGCGACGCCGGCCGCGACCAGCACGAGCGCGGCGGCTATCAGGCCTGCCGTCTTCTGGTCGAGCGTCTGCGATCGATCCATCTCCTGCTGCGCGGCGTCCCGCGAACGCTGCTCGAGAAACTCGACGTTGGTGCGAATGTCATCGCTGAATGTGATCTCGGCCGGTTCGGTCACCGAGGCCATCTTGGCGTTGGCAGAGGACGCGACAACGCCCCGGCTCGCGTGCGTGGCGCGTCGGGCTTCGGCATGGCCCACCTCCGATACGACGTTCTACCTCAAGGCGGCCGGGTCCGACCTCGGAGATGACGACGCTGCGCAACGAGTAGGCGACTTCTGTCGCCGGCTCGGTTCAGTTTCGCGGACGACAGTCACGCAAGCGCGCGCCATAGACTCCTACCCAGTATGGCCGGTCGGCGGAGCGCCCGTGCGGCGGCGATAGGCATCGGACGGCGGGCCCTCCGGCCGCACATCAGTCGGGATTTTGCTCGGCCTCGCTGTCAGTGATCTCCGACACGCGACGGGAGACTCGATCGATGAGCCTTGTGCGTACCTCGTCGAGCTGGGCGAGCTCGGAGAGATCCTCGGGTACGTCGTCTGTGACTTCGACCGGTGGTAGCTCGACGCGCGTGTCGGCCCGCCAGGTTGATACGGCGATCGGCGCGTAGACGCGATGCAGGGCGAGCTTGGCGACGGTCTCGTTGTGCTCGGTGCAGAGGATGATGCCCACGCTCTCGCGGTCGTCTCCGACGCGCAGCTGCTCGTCCACGGCGTTGAGATAGAAGTTCATCTTGCTCACGTACTCCGCCTGGAAGGCGCCGACCTTCAGCTCGACCACGACGAACCGGCGCAGTGTGTGGTGGAAGAAGAGCAAGTCTGGGAAGAACTCCTGATCGCCGACCAGCAATGAGCGCTGGCGTCCGTAGAACGCAAAGCCTGTGCCGAGCTCCAGCAGGAAGCTCTGGATGTCGTCGATCAGGGCCTGTTCGAGGTGGCGCTCCCGAGCATCCTCGGTCAACTCCAGGAAGTCGAAGACGTAGGGGTCCTTGATAGCTTGCAGCGTCCGATCGGCGTCGGCGGGTTCAAGCGCGCGCGGGAAGTTGGTCAGCGCCGCGCCCTGCCGCTCGTGCAAGCGCAGGTCGATCTGGCCCTTCAGGTACCGCCGAGACCAGCGGTTCTCTGCGGTCTTTGCGGCGTACCATGCGTAGAGGTCCGGGTCATCTCCGCAGGCATCCAGCAAGACCCGGTGGGCAGTCCAGCCAATTTGTGCCACCACTGGCGGCACTTTCTCGGGATCGGGCCAAAGCGCCGCGAAGCGCCGCATGTAGAACAGGTTGCGCCGCGAGAACCCGCGCGCCGAACCAGTGTCTGCGCTGAGATCCTGCGCGATCCTCCCGACGACGTCATCACCCCAGCCGCTGGCTTGCTGCTGGCCGAGGATCTCACGACCGATCGACCAGTAGAGCATGACCAGCTCCGTGTTCAATGTACGGGCGGCACGCATCTGGGACTCGCGAATCCGGACGCAGAGGCGCTCGACCAACTCGCGGTAGGTTGCGCTCGCGACGACAGCGTCCACATCGGAGACGCCATGCCGCACGGGATGCCGGCTCATAGGACATTCACAGTACGCGTTAGCGCGGACCGCACACATGTATCCCGGACGAGCGGTACGGCATAGCCGTGAACCGAGGCGCAACGTCAGCCACTCCAAAGCAAGGCCACCGTGAGAGCTGCCCACAAGGCTGCCCATTCGAGCGTTTTTTGAGGGCACCTGAGAGCACCAGAGGTCCCCAAAAACCGCGTAGGTAAGCGGAGAACATGACTTCCGGGAGCACTGCAAAGCCGTCTACACCGGTTCGATTCCGGTCGTCGCCTTTAGCCCGATCTGGAGGGTGTCCGCCACCCCCAGAACTTTGTTCGCACGCCGTAGGTCACTCCCACACGCTCACCAGCCGTCTTGCCCATCGGGCCTGACTTCGCCTCGCCCACTGACTGCCATCCCTGGATCGTAGATACCCCGACATTGCCCCACTCGGTCACTGATTCACCACGACTACACTTGCAGAATTGTGGCGTTAGGCGGTCCGTTGATGATCCGTGATACCGCTGCGAGATCGCGCTCGAGGCTCAGGGCGCTTGCGACGTGAATCGCGTCGAGCGCGGCAACGTGGACCGGGCTCACATCGCGCGCTTTCGCGACGATGCCCGCGCCCAGCGGCACAATCGCAGTCGACGCGAGAACGCCCTGCAGAGCCACGCTGCCGTCGATCACCGCATCGGGGCGTTCCTCGCGGGCGCGGGCTATCGCCCTGGGCAGCTCAACTTCGGTGACGACGCTCGTCGCAAGCTTGCTCCATTGCAGCAGCTCCGTCTCTACCGTCTCAGACTCGGCCTCGCGGACGAGCAGCTTCAGCAGGGCCGAAGTGTCTACCTAGAGGATGCCTGGGCGGGGCTCGGGCCGCTCAGCGTCTGCCATGCCCGCCGTGTGACTCCTCACCACGCGCGGCAAGGAGCGCCTTTGTTCCAGCGTCCGTGATCGGCCCTGTCAGGGGACCGCGTTCAGCGAGCGCGCGGCGAAGGCGGGCGCGGCGGCCTTACGGCCGGTCGCGTCCACCCGCCTCCGTGCGTCCGTGCTCAGGCAGACAGCGCTCACCGCTCACCATGTTCATGGCAAACGATCGGTAGGACCTGGCAGTGTCAGTCCAGTCGGATGCCCGTCGAAAACGGATCGCCACCCATGCAACGATTATTGCCCCGCCGCCGGAACGAACGCGCGTTCGCCAGGCGGATTCACTCGTTGCGGCGCGGCGGCTAGCCCAGACTCCGTGTGGGCCCCCTGCCGAGCCACAAGGCAGGCTTGCAACCGGCTAGAGTCCTCTACGCTCGGCTCCCTAGCTGTGCCCAAAGAGGTGGAGCGATGGAAGAGCAACGACTCCCGCCCGTTCGGTGTCATCCTGCTCCGCAAAGACCGTCGTGGCCCGCTCAAGCGAGTGCCTAAGCGCGCTTGCCCGACGCTCCTCAATGAGGATCTGAGCCACGTTTGCGGCCTGCTCGGTGGTTATGCCAGCGTGCCTCGCAGCTTCCTCGACCAGTCTCTGATCTTCCACGGTCACATCCTACCGCGCCATACGGCCATCTCGCGAGGAATCTCGACTTGCAGCCTTCGAGGCACCTCGCTAGAGAGCCGTTTATCTCGGCACCACGAACAGCACGCGATCCCGGCCAACTGATCGTGTAGGTCGCAGACATCAGGGGTACGAGGTCGCGGGGCGCTCGTACGCGTGCACGGAAGCGACCGCCATAGATCGGAGCACTCGTCGTCGCCAGCTCGCCCGTACGACCGAACAGGTCGACGCTTATCAGCACTCGCCCGCGAGCCCGGTGTATGAGCTGGCCAGCGATGCCCAGTCCCGGGCCACTCAAGTGGGCAGTCGTTACGCGAAGTTCTGCCGAGACGGTCGGCGAGGACTTTGAGCGCGGCTGCACAAGCGTCGCCGCCCCGAGGCCCGCGAGCTCGAGCACGAGGCCCGCGAAGACCACTCCGAGGACGATCCGAAAGCTGTCGAGATGGGACTTGTTTTCGCGCCTCACCCTGACCAGGGCTACAGCGGCCTCCGTTTCGAAGTCTTGCGTCCCGTCTATGACCTCCGGACGGTTAGCCTGCTCCAGCAGCAGCTTCGGTTCGACGCCCTCGATTGTGGGTCCTATGAGCACCGCAAGTCCTACGAGCAGTACCAACGCGATACCGATGCCGCCTACGACAAGACCCGCAATCTGCACAGACCGGGCGTGAGCTACATCGTGCAGCGCCGGTTCGAGGAGAAGGGCACCTGCTGTTGCGGCAGCGCCGATCGGGATCATAATGCCGGTCATGCGAGCCGCCGTCGTCTGTTGCTCGGCAAGCGCAGCCGCAGCAGCGTCGTAGATACGCTCAGCCGGCGTCGGCATAGTTTCTAGCCGCGAGGATTGCAGGCCATCGAGGCAAGAGCCCTATACGGACGGCCGTAGCAGCGCTCCACAGATCACGAGCATCCATATCTGTCGCTCCCACAATCCACGACTTGTAGCAGTGACTATGGACGCGATCGGCGCGACTGCTGGGAGACGCAGCGTCGAGCAAGGCTGAAGTCCGATGCAGTGCTCGTCCAGGCCGAGGCCGCCGGAGCCATGCTCACCAACCGGGCGCACGACCGTCCGTGGGGAATCTACTCTGGCTACTTTCGCGATCCTGACGGGCACCTGGGAGGTGCTCTGGAATCCACGACTCGCCCGCACGTGAGTAGTGCAGTGCGATATACGTACAGAGCGCACCGCGATCGGTTTGTGCTTGCGCCGGCGAGTCGGCGTGTACATCAGGCGCCGGGCGCGTGTGTGCAAACCCCTCCAGCAAGTGCTCAGATTTGGCTCTGGCTGGTGATTGAGACTGTCCCTTTCTGAAAGTCATATAAATAGGCACTAGGCACTTTCAGGTCCGTAGACCCAGCCACGACATAGCGGTCGCACTGTTGACCCTGCCGCTCACCACTCCGCGTATCGAGGCGACTGCCAGCATCCGCGCCGAGGGTGGTCGGAGGGAGCCGCGACTTGACTCGTGGACCGACTATTCACCCGAGCCGACCTCGACGCCGAGCTCGTCGCTCTCCCCCAAGCTTCCCCAGCGAGCGGCCCCCGCTGGCGCCTCGAGCGCGCCGTAGATCCTCGAAGACCGCTCGAGCTGAAGCGCAGCGCCGATCTCGGGATAATGGAACGCATGGAGCTGGAGCAAGCCGAATTGATCATCGAACTGACGCACAACGCGTTTGTGTCGATCGACGAGGATGGCCGCATCGCTTACTGGAACACGCGCGCCGAAGAGATGTTCGGCTACGAGCGCGACGAGGTGCTGGGCAAGGCGCTCGCCGAGACGATCCTCCCCGAGCGCTATCGCGACGCGCATCGGCAGGGCCTGCGCCGCTTCCTGGAGACCAGCGAGGACAGGGTCCTCAACAAGCGCATAGAGCTGAGCGCCTTGCGCAGCGACGGTAAGGAGATCCCAATCGAGTTGACGATCTCGGCGCTGGCCGCGCAAGGGGGATGGTCGTTTCACGCGTTCATCGCTGACATCTCCGATCGCCGTAAGGCGGAGCACGAGCGCGACCTGTTGCTGGAGAGGCTCCAGCGCGCCGTGCAGGGCGGCGAGCACCGCCTGTCGGTGGTCGTGGACGCGCTTGCCGAGGCCGTCACGATCCGCGGCACGGACGATCACATCATCTACGCCAACCAGACGGCGCTGGATCAACTCGGACTCACCTCGCTCGAGCAGCTCCGCAAAGCCGACCCACAAGCGCTGATGGGGCCTTACGAGACGATGGGTGAGGACGGCCGTGAGATTCGCATGGAGGATCTCCCCTCGGTCAGGCTGCTTCGGGGCGAGCAACCCGAGCCGCTGCTGCTGCGCTACGTGCACCGCACCACCGGTGAGGAGCGGTGGGCACTGTTGAAGGCCGCCGCCGTGCGTGACACGAGCGGCTCGATCGAAGCGGCGGTCACGATCATCGAGGATGTAACTACAAGTAAGCGCGCGGCACTGCGCATGGAGTTCCTGGCGCAGGCCGGCCAGGTGCTGGCATCCTCGCTCGACTACCAGCAGACGTTGCGCAACGTGGCGGGACTGGTGGTGCCCCAGATCGCCGATTGGTGCGCCGTCGATCTGTTCTCCGAGGAGGGCGAGCGGGAACCGGTGGCGGTCGCGCACGTCGACCCCAGGAAGCTCGAGACCGCCGAGCGGCTGCGCGCGTTCGAACCGGAGCAGCTCGACCCCGACCAAGGCCTCGGACTCGTCAGGCGCACAGGTCAATCCTTGCTCTACACAGAGATTCCCGACGAGCTCCTGGTGGAGGCGGCCGTGGACGCCGAGCATCTCTCGCTGCTGCGCGAGGTCGGAATGCGCGCGGCCCTGATCGTCCCGATGCAGGCGCGCTCACGCACGATCGGGGCGCTCACGCTGGTCAGCGCCGAATCCGGTCGCAGCTTCGATCGGGCCGACCTGGAGTTTGCCGAGCAGATCGCCGAGCGTGCAGCGCTCGCGGTCGAGAACGCCAGGCTCTACAGCGAGCGCTCGGAGGTAGCGCGCACCCTCCAGGACAGCCTGCTGCCGGAAGCGCTTCCGAAGATCCCGGGTTGGGAGATCGCCACGCTCTACCGGCCAGCAGGTCACGGCAACGAGGTCGGAGGAGACTTCTACGACGTCTGGGAGGTCGGCGAGGAGTGGCTCATGATGATCGGCGACGTCACGGGCAAGGGCGTGAGCGCCGCCGCGCTCACGTCGCTTGTTCGCCACACCGCGCGAGCCGCATCGGACTTCGATCGGCGCCCGGCGCGGGTCCTCGCTCACGTGGACGCGGCGCTGAGACGTCGCCCGGCGCTCTCGGTGTGCACCGCGCTGTGTCTAGGCATCTCACCCGAGAGATGCACGATCGCCGCCGGCGGACATCCGCTTCCCTTTCGTGTGAGCGACGCAGGTGTGACGCAACTGGGCAGCCCGGGGACGCTGCTAGGCGCCTTCGCCGATGTCGAGCGACCCGAGACGCCGTTTGTGATGCAAGCAGGAGAGACGCTTGTCGCGATCACCGACGGCGTGACCGACACGGTTGGGCAGGGCGGCGAGCGCTTCGGGGTGGAGCGCTTGCGACAGGTTCTAGTCGATGCCCGCGACCGCTCGCCCGATGCGATACGCCGGCGTATATCCGCGGCGCTGGAGGACTTCCAGGTGGGCCCGCAGGCCGATGACACCGCGATCGTCGCGATGCGCTTCGTCGGCGTGCGCGCCAACTCCAGTTCGACTGAGTTGACCAATCGGGTTGGCATTCGAGCAGCAGGGTAGTGGAGGCATACGATGATCACGCCTCCACAGTTTGAGATCGACAGCGAGCTGAGCGACGGCACGGCGCGACTGGTGGTGAGCGGTGAGCTCGACCTCGCCACCGTGCCTCGACTGAGGGCGGAGGCGGAGGCCGTGCTGGAGCGCTCCGCGCGACACCTCGTCTTCGATCTCAGTCGCCTCACGTTTGTCGACTCCTCAGGGCTGAGCCTGTTCATCGACCTGAATGAGCGCGCCGCTCACGAGGGTTGGAGGTTGAGCCTCACCCGACCCCCGGATAGGACCTTCTCTGTATTCAGCATCACCGGCACGGACGCCAACCTGCCCTTCATCGACGACCAGGGCGCCTCGTGACCATGCGGTCGATCGTAAAACTCGACGAGCGAGAGAGCGCGCCGCCCGCGACTCTCGAGCTCGAGCTGAAGCGGGACTTGCAGGCACCGTCCGTGGCACGAGCTGCCGCAAGCGGGCGCTGCGACGGACTGGCGCTGAGCCCGTCACTGCGTCATACGCTCGTACTGCTTGTCTCGGAGGTGGTGAGCAACGCCGTTCTCCACTCCAACGCCCCACCTGACATGCCAATCGTCCTCACGACCAGCGTCACAGACGATGCGATCCGCGTGACGGTGACCGACGCGGGAGACGGCTTCACCCCCCTCCCTCGCGCGCCCGAGACGACTCGAGGCGGTTATGGGCTCCATCTCGTGGACAAGGCTGCGATTCGATGGGGCGTCGACCGCGCGGGAGGGACCCGCGTCTGGTTCGAGCTCCCGAGGGATCGCTCAGCACCCCCATCCACTCAGCGCTCCTACCGCGACATCGAAGGAGGGACCTGCCCATGACCCCCGATCCGCCTTACGAGCAAGAGGAGACCTACGAGGCAGGTCGCGAAGCCGCAAGCATCGGCGGCAGCGCCGGGGCGCAGGACCTCGATCCTGCCCAGCGCCCGGTCAGCGAGGCGGGCGGGGGCGAGGCGGAGGGCTTCGAGGAAGCCGAGCGCGCTCTGATCGACCACGCCTCGCACGGGGATCAGCATGCCGCGCACACGATCCTCCGCCACCAGGGCCCGGTCGAGGAGGAGAACGCAAGACGGGAAGACAGCGATGGCGATCGAGAGCTCAGCAGCGAGACGGAGACAGACTAGGCCGCGCTGTCGAGTGCAACTACCGTAGGCCGATGCGGGAGCCTCCTGAATCGAGCGAAGGCGATGAGGCCCGGCGCGAGACTTCGCTGGAGCGCTTGGACCGCAATCTCGAGGAGCTGACCGGCGAGCTGCGCGTCATCGTCACTGGCGTGCAGGTGTTGTTCGCCTTTCTGCTGATCGTTCCGTTCAACGCCGGCTTCGCGCACGTCGGGCGCTTCGAGCAGACCGTGTACCTCGTCACGCTGATCCTCGCCGCGCTGGCGGCGGTCTGCACGATCGCCCCATCGGCTCAGCACCGCTTCCTCTTCCGCCATGACGACAAGCAGTATCTGGTGTTCGCCTCCAATCGCGTGGTGATCGGCGGTCTAGCGTTTCTGGCGCTGGCGATGTGCGGATGTCTGCTGCTCGTCACGACGAAGCTATTCGGCGTGACGGCAGGCGTGCTCACCGCCGTTCTCGGAGCGCTCCCGTTCGCGATCCTGTGGTTCGCGATCCCACTCAGACGCCTGCGGATGCTGAACACACGTCGGCGCAGATCCGAGCCTCCGTCACATTGACCCTGGATGTCCCTGCCGGCGCGCCAGTCAGCTGCTCACCTTCGCAAGCGCTCCAGCCAGCGTCTGCTGAGTCTGGGGCCCGCGCAGGGTGGCCCTCACCCGGCCCCTGCTGTCGAGCACGAACGTGGTCGGAAGCCCCGTAACCCCGTAGGCGAGCCCAGCGCCACCCTGAGGGTCGCGCAGGTTCGGGAAGCTCCATCCGTAGCGCTTTACGAACGAGCGAGCCGCTGACAGCGACGGATCGCTCCAGTTGACGCCGACGAGCCCCGCACGAGCGCCCAGGCTCCGAGAGAACCGCTCGAGTGCGGGCGCCTCGTGCTCGCACGGTTCGCACCAGCTCGCCCAGAACGTGACCAGCGCCGGGCGCCCGCGCAGCACCGCAAGGCTCACCATGGCGCCACTCAAGCGCTCGCTCGGAAGCGGGGGCGCGGCACGTCCGCTGCGCGCGCCGTTGCCCGCGAGGCCGAACACCGCGAACGCTGCGATCGCGACTGTGGCCGTCACCCAAACAAGCAGAGGGCGCAGCGGGACTCGCGGACGGGACATCGCTTTGCGAACTTATCACCGGCCGCTACCCCAACGAGCCAGACGCGGATGCGCGCCGCTCCGGGCAAGCCGACGCGGCACGCTCCTCGCGCGCCAAACCCCAGCCGAACGTATGCGGTCGGGCTCGCCCCAGCAGCAGATCGACCCGCTCGGGGCGGGCCGATCCGGGGAGGGAATGAGGGAGGAACGATGCCCTCGCAATGAGTGTTGCCTAAAGCGGCCGATGTCAAACACCGAGCGCCCGACGCTCACCGCCCGAGGCCCCGGGCGCCTTCTCGACAGCGAACTTAAGCAGGGAAGGCTGAGGGCGTGTCAGCTCGACTGTGCGGCGCTTGGGCGTGACCGGGCTCGTCCTGCGCGCGCAGGGCCTTCTTGACTCGGTAGAGATCGCTGTCGGCGCGCGTCATGCACTCGCCGAGACTCTCGCCCGGCAGCCACTCCCCGACACCCACCGACCAGGTGACCGACACACCGTCGACGAGCAGGCGATCGAGCGCCACGGAGGCGCTTTCCGGAGATGTGGCTGGCAGCAGCAACACGAACTCGTCACCGCCGTGACGCGCGAGAATGTCGCCGGTGCGCAAGCGCTCGCGCCAGAGACGGCCTAGATCGGCCAGCAGGCGATCGCCGACCACGTGGCCACGCTGGTCGTTGATCTGCTTGAAACCGTCGAGGTCGAGCACAGCCAGCGTCAGGCGGTTGCCGCTGCGTTGAGCGATCGCGTGCTCGCGGATCGCCGCCGCGAGGAAGCCGTTGCGATTGAGCAGGCCCGTGAGTGGATCGGTGTCGGCCTGACGGCGCAGGCTCTCGCTGAGCTGGCCGAGCACGAGGCAGATCGACCAGATCGTGACCGTCACGATCCCCCAATAGATACCGGCGTCAGGCAGGCCGCCGATCAGCAATCCGACGCCGAAGCCAACGGAGATCAGACAGCCTTGGGCGATCACGACGCGGCGCGGGAAGAAGTGAGCCGAGTAGATCGCGATCCACGGGTAGGAGAAGGCCGCGATCATCATGCCTCCATAGCTCGCGGCGTGCGCGACCATCCCACTCGTCACAAGCGTCCCGCACGCCGCGAGCAGCTCAAAGCCGAGCATCGGAATGCGGCGGGCGAGGAGCCACACGCCGCAGGCGCTCAGAACCGCGAGCACGCCGGCCCCGCCGATCAGCGCGACCGGCTCGGTGGGGCTGATGGGAAAGACGATCACGGCGAGGCACACGATGCCCTTGAACCCGAACAGCAGCGCAAGCGACCAGGCGATCGGCGGTCTGCGAGCTGCGACACGTTGCCCGAGCGAGCGCAGCAGCGCGGATCCATTTTGCGCCAGCGACAAGCGGGCCCTGATGGGGCCCGCGCCCTGCAGGAGCGATTGGGATGGGCTCGAGGACATCGCTGTGTATCTCTTCGGATTGGAGTGGCGGCCCCTTGAGCCGCGCGAGACCCACGACAACAAACTTTTGCCGCTTGGCGCGCGCCGTGAGCGCGCTAGGCTGAGCTGCAGATGCTGCTCTTCAAACCGCGTCAAACGAGCATGGTCGAGGCCGCCGACGCGCTGCCCGGTCGCGAGCAGCCGATGAGAGTGGCCGAGCGTCACGCCGTGCTCGGCACGTCGCTTGAGCCTCCCTTCCCGAATGGCGTCGAGCAGGCCATCTTCGGCATGGGCTGCTTCTGGGGAGCGGAGCGCATCTTCTGGGAAGCCCCGGGCGTCTACACGACCGCCGCCGGATACGCCGGGGGGCTCACCCCCAATCCCACCTACGAGGAGGTGTGCAGCGGGCGCACCGGTCACGCGGAGGTGGTGCTCGTCGCGTTCGACTCGACCGCGACGAGCTTCCAGGAGATGCTGAGACTGTTTTGGGAGGGGCACGATCCCACGCAGGGAATGCGCCAGGGAAATGACGTCGGCACTCAATACCGGTCGGTCGTCCTTTGGCGCGACGACGCTCAGCATGAAGCCGCGGTGGCCTCGCGCGAGTCCTACCAGCGCCTGCTCGACGCTAACGGCCACGGTTGCATCACGACCGAAATCGAGCCGGCGGACGCCAAGCATCCCTTCTATTACGCCGAGGATCACCATCAGCAGTACCTCGCCAAGAATCCGGGTGGTTACTGCGGACTAGGCGGTACGGGGATAGCCTGTCCCGTGGGTCTGGCGGCCTCCTGACAGGTCTTTTAAGCGACGCGGCCCGCCAAAGGGCGGGCCGGATCGCAGAAGGCTGATAACCGTTCGAAAGGCTAGCAGACGGACGGGCGACAGAGCGCGACGGCGATTAACTCGTCTCGGCGCATGATCGTAGCTGCCTGCTCCTGTCGCCCGACCAATCTGCGGAAGGTGTGGGAGTCGAACCCATCCGGAGGATCACTCCGAAAGAATGGCTATCAACCTTCTGCGACGACCACGTCGCTGCACCTTCCTGCACTGCATTGTATTCAAGCCGTAGGACGGCATGAGTGTTTACACGGCGCTCCCCGCCGGCTCCGGGGTCCAACCCGGGGCGTGCGGTCCACCGAGGGTGGGCACGTCCGAGGGGTACACCTCGTTGCCGTGGATCGCGTGGTCGCCGATCTCGAGCTCCTTGTCGGAGAGCCGCAGGGGAACGAAGATCCCCACGAGCTTCAACAGGATGAACGTCACCGTCCCGCTGAAGACCATCACGAACAGCGCGGCCTCCGCCTGCCAGCGCATCAGTTTCCAGCTTCCGTGGATGGCACCCGCGAAGCCGGGCAGGCTTTCCGCGCCATTGATGCCGATGTACTCGATCACGTTCGGGTCGGCAAGCAGGCCCACCAATAGGCCACCCAACAGGCCGGCGATCCCGTGCGTATAGATCACCCCAAGCGTGTCGTCCACGTTGCGGAAGACGGGCGCTCGCGAGAGGAAGCGGATTGCCATCCACACGATCGTGGAGGCAACGACACCGATGACGATCGCCCCATATCCGTTGACGAAGCCGGCTCCCGGCGTGATCGCTACGAGCCCGGTGATCATCCCGTTGACCGAGCCTATCAGAGACGGCTTGTCGCGGAAGATGTAGTCCCAGGCGATCCACACGAGCATCGCCACCGCGGTGCAGAGGTTCGTGTTCAGAACCGCCGCAGAGGCGTTGGCGCCCGCGTAGTAGGAGTCCCCGCCGTTGAAGCCGTTCCAGCCGAGCCACAGAAGGCCCGCGCCAGCCGCGACCATCAGCAGGTTGTTGGGTGCGTCGACCTCTCTATCTCGCTGCAATCGCGGCCCAATCACCGCGGCCGCCACGAAGCCGGAGATGCCCGCGGCGAGGTGGATCACATAGCCACCCGAGTAGTCGAGCGCGCCGTGCGCGGCGAAGTAGCCACCGCCCCAGATCAGGAACGCGTTGACCGTGTAAACGAACGTGATCCACAGCAGCACGAACGGGATCCACGCCTTGAAGTTGATGCGGCCCAGGACCGAGCCGAGCATCAGGATCGGCGTGATCCCGGCAAACACGAATTGGAAGTAAACGAGCGAGGACTGCGGGAAGTGGAACGGAGGCCCGGATGAGATCGACGGGATCGCCGCCTGGCCCTCCTCGGCGGCGTGTCCCAGCACGCTGCCCGGTTCGCCCCACATCGTGCCGAAGAACCCTTTGGTCCCGAACAAGCCTCCACCCGAATGTGCGATCGGGTTGCCGAAGCCCATCTTGAAGGCCCACAGGCACCACGCGACCAGCACGAGCGCGAAGGCGACAAAGGTGAGCATCATGCTGTTCACAGACCAGCGCTTCTGCATCACGCCGCCATACAGCACGGCGAGACCCGGGATGCTCATCAGACCGACGAACGTCGCGGCCGTCATCTGCCAGGCGTTATCGCCTGGGTTCAGCCACGATGGGTACGCCAGCCATTCGGCTGTGGCCAAGATGGACATACGCCTCCATTTCCTGTCTTTGAATACATTCTGGGCGCCACCCGCCGTCGCCGGCCGAGGCGCCCTCCTGAGTCGCATAATGAAAACGTCCGAGGCGCCGCCGGGGTAGGGAGACATGGCCAACAGTTCCCACCCCGCGTTTGGACATTTGTCTAGAAGGCCCCGCCTGGGGACCCGCGGACAGGGAAGACGTCAGCCGGCGGCAGTTGCCCGCCCATAGGGCAGGTGGGCCTGCCGACAGGCCTCGCGCAGAGCATCGTGGGCCGCGGCGGCCGGGTTTTCAGTTGGGTTCGCGCACAATTGGCGCGCCCGTGCCCCGCACGGGTGGATCACCGCCGCGCCGAGAGTGCTCGCAAAGGTCACTTCGATGCATCCCGCACGCCGACCGGAGCCATTGATAGCCGCGAGCACGGCCACCGTCGCCAGGGCCGCCAGCAACAATGCCCCTGCCGCGATCACCGAGATCCGTCCCGCCCGTGTCCAGCGCAGCGGCTCAGACAGACGCTTGTTCTGGTCGATCATCACCATTGTGCCGCCAGTTTAGGGGTGAGAGCGCAGTGAAGCGAAGCTTTCAGGCGGGACCAGCGGAGTGCTACCGCTGGGGGCAGTGGGCGGAGCGCTGCGAGCTTAGCCGTGCGGCATGCCCGTGCTACTCGCCATCGCGCTCGGCCGCGGCCGAGCCAGGCTCGAAGGCGAGCGCGGCCGAGTTGATGCAGAAGCGCTGCCCCGCCGGGCCCGGGCCGTCGTCGAATACGTGGCCGAGGTGACCCCCGCAGCGGCGGCACACGACCTCCGTGCGCTTCATGAACAGGCTGTTGTCCGGACGCAGCTCGACCGCCTCGGCGACGGCCGGCTCGGTGAAGCTCGGCCACCCTGTGCCCGACTCGAACTTCGTGTCAGAGCCGAACAGATCGCTCCCGCAGCCAGCACAACGGTACATGCCGGAGTCCTTGTTGTAGACATACTCGCCGGTGAAGGGAGCCTCGGTGCCGGCCCGACGCAGCACCTCGTACTGCTCGGGCGTGAGCTCCTCGCGCCATTGCTCCTCAGGCTTCTCAACCTTGGAATCGCTCATACCCAAACGTTCTAGCAGCACGTCAAACGCTGCTATTGTGATCCTTACGTTCACGTCAAGTTCAAAAACCCACCTCGGCGTCCATGCAGGGCACGCGAGCTACAAGTGGTGGGCGCTCTCCTGCACGAGCCTCGGCATGCTGCTCGCCGCCACCAACTCGGGCACGCTGATCATCGCGCTGCCGGCGCTCGAGCGCTCGCTGCATACGAGCCTGCTCGCGCTCGTGTGGGTGATCCTCGCCTATCTGATCGCCGCCACGGTGCTGGTCCTGATGGCGGGACGCCTCAGCGACCTGTTCGGGCGCAAGCGCGCCTACGTGGGCGGCTTTCTCCTCTTCGCCCTCGCTTCGCTCGGCGCCGGCTTCTCCACCGACGCCACGATCCTGATCTGCTGGCGCGTCTTGCAAGGGATCGGCTCGGCGTTCCTGTTCGCCAACGCCGCCGCGCTCGTCACCGACGCCTTCCCCAAGGGCCAGCTCGGGCTGGCGATGGGCGCCAACACGATGGTCGCCGCCGTCGGGCTCGTGCTCGGCCCGGTGCTCGGCGGCGCGCTGGTTGAGATCTCCTGGCACTGGGTCTTCTGGTTCAACGTCCCGCTCGCGCTGGCGGGGGCCGCCTGGGGTGCGCTGATCCTGCGCGAGCTCGCAAAGCCCGACCAGGTGAGAGGCTTCGACAGCCTCGGGACCGTCACTTTCGTCGTCGGTCTCACAGGGCTCGTGCTCGGCGTCTCCAAGGGCGGCCTGTCGGGATGGGGCAACCCTGTCGTCGTCGTCGGGCTCGCCTGCGCGGTGGTGCTGCTGCCGCTGTGGGTGCTGATCGAGCGGCGTACCCGCGCCCCGATGCTCGATCTTGCGATCTTCGACAACCGCCTGTTCGCAGCCGCCAGCGCCGCCGCGTTTATCAACGGGCTCGCCCGCTTCGCGCTGATGTTCCTGTTCGTCTTCTATTTCCAGGGCGCCCAATCCAACGACCCGATCGAGGCGGGCGTCAAGCTGATGCCGCTCGCGCTCGGGATGCTCGTCGCCTCTCCCCTCTCCGGCGTCTATGCCGACCGTCACGGCTCGCGCGGCCTCGCGGCGCTGGGGATGCTCGTCAGCGGCGCCGGCCTCGCGGCGATGACCACGCTCCAGGTGCACACCCCCTACTGGCAGAGCATGATCTGGCTGGCGCTCGTGGGGATCGGCTCGGGCATGTTCAACAGCCCCAACACCGCCGCAATGATGGGCGCCGTGCCGGCGCAGCGCCGCGGGGTGGCCGCCGGGGCGCGCACGCTCCTGCAGAACACGGGCGCCGTGCTCTCGATCGCGTTCGTGCTCGCGGTGGTGACATCCGCGGTGCCGAAGGCCACGCTGTTCGCCGTCTTCTCAGGTCTCACACGCGGACTGTCGACGCGGAAGCTCGACCCATTCATCTCAAACATGCACATCGCTCTGTGGGTGCTCGTCGCCACGTCCCTGATCGGGGCGATCGTATGCCTGTTGCGTCCACGCCAAGCCACCCTTCAAGCACAGGAACGAAAACGCGAACATACGCTGGCGCTAGGCATCCGCGAAGAGCAGCGCAGTGAAGACGGTCAGCCCGCAGTCCAGGCCGGAGTGCGGGCGTGAGCATCCCCACCGACAACCTCAGGATCGGCGACGTCGCCAAGCTCGCCGGCACAACCCCGCGCACGATCCGCTACTACGAGGAGATCGGGCTGCTTCCCGACGCGCCCGGGCGCCCCTCCGGAGGCCATCGTCTGTACACGCGCGCGGAGGTCGAGCGTCTGCGCGAGGTGATGCGCCTGAAGAAGCTGCTCGGAGTGACACTGCAGGAGCTCAAGGACCTGCTCACCGCTGAGGAGGCGCGCGCGGCGGTGCGCGCGGAGTTGCGCCGCGAGGACGTCCATCCCGAGCGCCGCCGTGAGCTGCTCGAGCAGGCGCTCGGCCACATCGACCGTCAGCTCCTACTCGTCGAGCGCCGCGCCGCGGAGCTCGCCAAGTTGCGCGAGGAGCTGAGTGAGACACGCGCGCGCGTGCGCCGCAGGCTGCGTGAGCTCGACGCAAGCCGGGTAACGGTCGGCTGATGGACCGCAAGTGGTGGACACTGATCGCGGTATCGGTGGCGATCTTCATGCTGTTGCTCGACATCACGGTCGTGAACGTCGCGCTGCCCTCGATCCAGCTTGCGCTGCACTCCTCCTTCTCGGACCTGCAGTGGGTGGTAAACGCCTATGCCCTCACGCTCGCCGCCTTCCTGCTCACGGCAGGCTCGCTCGCCGACCTGCTGGGTCGCCGGCGCGTGTTCACGCTCGGGCTGATCGTGTTCACCTGCTCCTCAGCTGTGTGCGGGCTCTCCACGACACCTTTGATGCTCAACCTCGCACGCGCCGTGCAGGGCATTGGCGGCGCGATGATGTTCGCCACCTCGCTCGCCCTGCTCGCCCAGGCGTTCCACGGCCGCGAGCGGGGAACCGCGTTCGGCGTCTTCGGCGCGGTCACCGGCGCAGCGGTCGCCGTCGGCCCCGTGGTGGGCGGGATCATCACATCCGGCATCGGCTGGGAGTGGATCTTCTTCATCAACGTGCCAATCGGCGTCGCGGCGGTAGCCGTCACCTTGCTGCGCGTCGTCGAGTCGCGCGACCCGGACGCCCGGGGCGTGGACTGGATCGGCCTCCTGACGTTCTCCGGCGCGCTCTTCCTGCTCGTGTTCGCCCTGATCGAGGGCAACGAAGACGGATGGGGCTCCACACGGATCCTCGGCTTCCTGATCGGGGCCGCGGTCCTGTTCGTGGCGTTCATAACGGCCGAGCGCCTGCAGTCGAGGCCGATGCTCGACCTCTCGCTCTTCCGCAAGCCCGCCTTTGCCGGGGCGAGCATCGTGGCGTTCTCGATCTCGGCCTCGATCTTCGCGATGTTCCTGTACCTCACGCTCTACATCCAAGACGTGCTCGGCTACAGCGCGCTGCAGGCCGGCCTGCGCTTCCTGCCAGTCACCCTGCTCTCGTTCGTGGTGGCGCCGATCGCCGGTCGGCTGAGCGTGATCATGCCGGTGCGCTTCTTGCTCGGCGGTGGCCTGCTCTTGATTAGCGCCGGGCTGCTCGCGATGACCGCCGTGGACGCCACCTCGGGCTGGACCACGCTGATCCCCGGCTTCGCGCTCGCCGGCGCCGGAGTGGGGATGGTCAATCCCCCGCTCGCCTCAACCGCGATCGGAGTGGTCCACTTCTCGCGCAGCGGCATGGCCTCCGGCATCAACAGCACCTTCAGACAGGTCGGCATCGCCACCGGCATCGCCGGGCTCGGCGCCGTCTTCCAGCACGACGTGGGGCGCGCGACGCTTGCCCACCCCTCCCGGGTGGCGTTCGTCGGCGCGTTCACCAGCATTCTCGAGATAGCCGCCGCAATCGCCTTCGCGGGCGCCATCGCCGCGCTTGTGCTCGTACGCCCGAAGGACTTCGTGGCCTCGACCGCGCCCGAGGAGGCTGCTGGCGCCTTTGCGCCAGGGCAAGGCGAGCGCTCAGGAGGGCGAGCGCCGCTCGTAGCCGGGGCAGGTGAGAACCGGTAGCCGCGGGTAGCGTGGGTAGGCTGGATCGTGTCGCGAGCGGGTGCACAGCGAGAACACGGAGCCGCGCGTATTGGGTACCAGCTGCTGATGGCGGCAGGTATCGCACAGCCCGGTATTCGGGTTGTGGATGGCCGGAGGAAATGGGGCGTTTGAGGGGATGCGCCAAGCGTAGTAGGCGCGGCCCGAGTGGAGCCAAGGACCCAGCGAGTGGACGTAAGCCAGTGACACGGGAGCATCGCCCGAAGCCCGTGACGGCATGGATCACATTCCAGTGCAATAATCGTTGACTAAGCAACTATGAGTATCTTCTACCGACTTCTCGGCTTCTTGCGCCCCTACCGCCGGGGAGTGATCGCATCCGGCGTACTGGCCAGCCTCGCGATGGTGATGACCGTGCTGCTCCCCGCCCTCACCGGGCGCGCCGTGGAAGCGATCCATCTTGGGGGCGAACACGCCAAACACCACCAAGCCGCGCTGCGAGCCGAAGACCGCCACACACTGCTTGTGCTCGCGATCGCGATCGTCGTGGCGGTACTCGCGCGCTGGGCGCTCACGTACTTCCGCAGGATGATCGCCGGACGGGTGTCGCTCGGCATCGAGTACGACCTGCGCGAGCGTCTCTATAGCCACCTCCAGCGCCTGGAGCTCGGCTTCTTCGACCGCCAGCAGACCGGGCAGCTGATGTCACGCGCGACGGTGGACCTGCAGGCGGTGCGCTTCTTCCTCGGGTACGGACTCATATTCATCATGCAGTCGGTGCTCACGATCGCGCTCGCGGCAGTCGCGATGCTCGCGACGAACCCCGAGCTCGCGCTGATCTCGCTCGCGCCGGTGCCTTTCGTGGTGCTCATCTCCTATCGCTACGGCCGCCGGGCGAGGCCCGCGATCCAGGAGACCCAGCAGCGCATCGGGGAGCTCACGGCTGACGCCGAGGAGAACATCTCCGGGGTGCGCGTGGTCAAGTCCTTCGCACGCGAGCATCGCCAGCTGGAGCGCTTCTCGCGCAGCGTCTCGAGGGTATTCGACCAGTCGATGGTGGCCACGCGGCTGGAGGCCCGCTACAACCCGATGATCGGCTTCCTGCCGCAGCTCGGGCTCGCGGCGGTACTGCTGGTGGGCGGGGAGAGCGTCATCAACGCCCATCTCAAGCTCGGGGAGTTCACCGCGTTCTACCTCTACCTCAACATGCTCGTCGGGCCGATGCGCTCGCTCGGGGTGATCTTGAACCTCGCTCAGCGCGCGACCGCCTCCGGCGACCGCATCTTCCAACTGCTCGATCGCGAGCCGCGGCTGACAGAGCCGCCGGATGCCCCCGAGCTGCCCGCCGGCAGCGGCCATGTGGTGCTGTGCGGGGTGACCCTCCGTTACGACAACGACCAGGAGTTCGTGGCGCGCGCCACCCCCAACGGCGGTCCCCCAGATGGGCTCCCGGCGTCCAACGGCAGCGACGACCATCGGCTCACGCTCGCCGGTCAACCCGACAACGGGCGCGTACCCTCTAGCGGCAACTCGCGAGACGGACGCTCGCGGGCTGTGCTGAGCGACGTCGACCTTGACGTTCCCGCGGGCCGCACGATCGCCCTTGTGGGGGCGACGGGCTCCGGCAAGACGAGCCTCGTGTCGTTGATATCGCGCCTATACGACGTCAGCGACGGGCGCGTGCTCTTGGACGGCGCGGACGTGCGCGAGGTAAGCCTGCGCTCGCTGCGCCAGGCGATCGCGGTTGTCAGCGACGACCCGTTCCTGTTCTCCGCGACGGTCGCCGAGAACATTGCCTACGCGCGGCCGGATGCGCCTCGCGAGGAGATCGAGCTGGCCGCGCACCGCGCACAGGCCCATGAGTTCGTGGAGCGCCTGCCGAAGGGCTACGACACGCGCGTGGGTGAGCGCGGGCTGATGCTGTCAGGCGGGCAGCGCCAGCGCCTGGCAATCGCGCGCGCGCTGCTGGCTGACCCGCGCGTCCTGATCCTCGACGACGCCACCTCCTCCGTGGACGCATCCACCGAGCAGAGCATCAAGCTCGCGTTGGGGGAGGCGATGGCGGGACGCACGACGTTCGTGATCGCCCACCGCCTCTCGACGATCGCGCTGGCCGACGAGATCGCCGTGCTCGACCACGGCAGGATCACCGCTCACGGGAACCACCATGAGCTGCTGGAGACCTCGGAGCTGTACCGGGAAATCGTCGAGAAGGGCTTGCCCGAGAGCGTGTTCATGACCAAGGAGACGTGCGAGCGGGAGGTGAGCAGCCTGTGAGCGGGCGCTCCTTCCCTGCGAGCATGCTCCACGCGCCTACGCGAGAGGGAGCCCCTTCGTGAGCGCACACGGTGGTGGACGCGCGGTGGTGACGGGACGCTTCGGACCGCAGTGGAGCGGCGAGCGAGCCAGCCGTCACACACGCGCGCGCAACCTGCGCGGCCTGATCGGACTGCTGCGCCCATACCGGATCCGCGCGGCGGCGATGCTGGCGGCGCTGGTGGTCGGCACGGCGGCCTACCTCGCGCCTCCGCTACTGACCAAGGCGGCGATCGACGAAGGCATCGCAAAGCACGACTCGAGCGCGCTCGTGCTGATCGTGATCGCGTTTCTCGCCGTGGCGGTGCTGTTCTGGGTGATGACCTACGTGCAAACGTATTTGGTCGGATGGGTCGGCCAGCGAGCGCTCGCCGATCTGCGCATCCGCATCTTCACCCACCTGCAGACGCTCCCGATCGGCTTCTACGAGAGCCGCCCAGCGGGGGTCTTGATCTCGCGCATCACCAATGACGTGGAGGCGCTCGACAGCCTCGTGACCGACTCCGTCGTGACACTCTTCCAGGCGGGTCTCACGCTGATCGGCGCCGTCGTGGTGCTGCTGCTCCTCGACGTCCGACTGGCGCTTTTGACATTCTGCGTCGTGCCGCTGGTGGCTGCCGGCAGCCTGTGGTTCCGGCTCGCCTCCGCCGGCGCGTTCCGGCGCACGCGCGAGACGATCGGCGCCATCACGGGGTATCTCCAGGAGACCCTGTCTGGCATCAGGGTGGTGCGCAGCTTCAGCCAGGAGCCGGTCCACAGGGCGCGCTTTGCCGAGCTCAACGCCGACAACCGCGAGGCGAACATGGTGACGGTGCGCCTCAACGCCAACTACTTCCCGGCGGTGGAAATGCTCTCGGGAGTGGCGCTCGCAGTGATCGTGCTGTATGGCGGCTACCAGGCGATCGACGGCAACATAACAGCCGGGACCGTCGTAGCGTTCGTGCTGACGCTCTCCTACCTCTTCGAACCGATCCAGCAGCTCTCCCAGCTATATGCCACCTACCAATCGGGGATGGCAGCGCTTGAGAAGATCTTCCAGCTGCTCGACGTCGAACCCGATCTGCGCGACAAGCCGGGAGCGACCAAGCTCGGCCGGATCAGCGGCGAGGTGAGCTTCGAGAACGTCTCATTCGCCTACCGGCGCCATGGCCGCGGGGGCATAGACCCCGACGGGACACCGCTGGCCCCAAGCGCGGACGAGAACGGCGCCGTCGGCCCCGCGGAGGTGCTGGCGCTCGACGGCATCGACCTGCACATTCCACCCGGCCAGACCGTTGCGCTCGTGGGCGCCACGGGAGCCGGCAAGTCGACGTTCGCGAAGCTGGCCGCGCGCTTCTACGACCCGACCGCGGGGCGAGTCCTGATCGACGGGCACGATCTGCGCGACGTGGCGAGCGGGTCGCTGCGCTCGCAGATGGGGATCGTCCCGCAGGAGGCGTTCCTGTTCTCGGGCACGATCCGGGAGAACATCGCCTTCGGCCAGCCCGACGCCTCCGAGCAGGAGGTCGAGGCGGCGGCGAAGGCGGTCGGCGCCGATACTTTCATCTCCGAGCTCGAGCACGGTTATGACACCGAGGTCGGCGAGCGCGGCGCCCAGCTGTCGGCCGGCCAGCGTCAGCTGATCGCGTTCGCGCGCGCCCTGATCGCCGACCCGCGCGTGCTGATCCTCGACGAGGCCACCTCAAACGTGGATCTACACACCGAGGGACGCATCGAGGAGGGTCTGCGCCGTCTGCTCGCAGGCCGCACGGCGATCGTGATCGCCCATCGCCTCTCGACGATCCGCCAGGCCGGGCGCATCGTGGTGCTCGAACACGGCAAGATCGCCGAGGAGGGCACCCACGACGAGCTGATCGCCGCCGAGGGACGCTACTACGACCTGTACCGCGACTGGGCGCTTCACGCGGTGGCGTAGATAGATGGAATTGACTCCGGGATAAGGACTCGAACCTTAAACTCAACATCCAGAGTGTTGTGTGTTGCCAATTACACCATCCCGGAATGAAGCCTGCTTAGGATAGCCACTTGCCGAGCGGTTCGTCGGTGGCCGTCATTGCGTCGAGCGGCACATTCCGACAGCACTCCAACCGAACTACCTGAGAACATACGTTCGTGTCCGAGGTTCGCCTTGCCGTAGCCGAGCTTCTCGGTATCGGCCTGAATATGAACGAGATCGCTCATCGCCTTGGCGTAGCGCGATCGACCGTCGGCTACCACGCTGAAGCGTTGCGTCGGGAGGAGCGCGCATCGGAGCGGTGTCAAGGTCGAGAACATGCGCGCACTGGGCCCGTGGCTGCGATTCACGTTACGAGAGAGCAGGTCTGCCGACTCTTGGCGACTGGTAAGACACGAGCCGAGGTCGCAAGGACGCTAGGGCTTGCTCGCTCTACGGTCACATATCACGCGGCTCGGCTTGGCGAGCACATCGACACTCGATGCGGGCGCCGCTACGATTGGCAGGAGATCCGTCGCTTCTACGAGGAGGGGCACAGCGCTCGGGAGTGCAGAGCTAGGTTCGGGTTCAACATGCGGAGCTGGCACGATGCGATTCAACGTGGTCTGATCGTCGCGCGACCCACACGGATACCACTCGACCAGCTGTTCGTCGCCGGACCCCGACGTAATCGCAGCCATCTCAAGAGCCGTCTCTTTGACGCCGGCATCAAGGCACGTCGCTGCGAGTCATGCGGCCTGAGCGAGTGGAGAGGCCGCCCGATTCCGCTCGCCTTGCATCACGTCAACGGCGAACGGCACGACAACCGCCTGGAGAACCTACAAATCCTCTGCGCGAACTGTCACGGCCAGACCGACAACTGGGCGGGACGCAATCTCCGGCGCTCGCCAAACGCATCATCTCGGATAGCTACGGCCACAGTTAAGCTTCGGCCCGTGCCCCGCCCGGCGCAAAGAAAGCCGTGATGGCTTCCTCGAGCCCGGGGTCTAGCACCAGGAGGACCTCGTCCCCCGCGTCGATGACCGTATCGGCCTTGGGGACGAAGCCAGAGCCGCCGCGCAGGACCGAGATGATGAGGCTGCCTTCGGGGAGGTCGATCGCGGACACGCTCTGGCCGACGACAGGAGCGCCGGGGCTGACCTCCAGCTCGATGATCTCGAGGCGCTCCTCTTCCAGCGCGAGCAGGTGCACGAGCCCGTAGCGCGGCACCTCGTGCTCGATCAGTCGCAGGATCAGATCGGTGGCCGACACCGCCGGCTGGATGCCGAGCAGCTTGAAATGGTCGTAGTTGCGAGGGTTGTTGACGCGCGCGATGATGCGCTCGCACAGGTACTTCTCCTTGGCGACCTGACAGACGAGCATGTTGTCCTCGTCGTCGCCCGTCACGGCGATCACGAGGTCGGCGCGCTGGATGCCGGCGCGCTCCAGTACCCACAGCTCCGTGGCGTCGCCGTACTGGACCGCGTGCTCGTACTCTTCCTCGATCACGAGGTAGCGCGGGCGCGAGGACTCGATCAGGGTCACCTCGTTGCCCTTCAGGATCAGCTCGCGCGCGAGGTTGCGACCGACCTTGCCGGCGCCGACGATGATCACGTACATGGCTTGAACCGGCGCATCGAGGGCTATGCCGACTCGGCGGCGAGCGCGCTTTCAAACATTTCGATCGCGTGCTTTGTGGGTGAGATAGTTTGCAGGCCCTGCTCCCCATACCAGCGAGCGCGCGCGGGGTCCATCACGCGCACGAGCACCTTTGGCACCCCGAACCTACGCTGGGCGATCTGAGCGATGATCACGTTCGTGTTGTCGCCGTCGGTCGAGGCGATGAACACGTCGGCGCGCTCTATTCCCGCCTGGATCAGCGCGTCGGTCTCCAGCGCCGTGCCGACTGTGAACTGGCCGTCCGATTCCTCCCAGGAGCTGCTCTGTCCGGCGTCGAGGCGCTCGTGCGAGAGGGGGTCCTCGTCGAGCACCGACACTTCGTGGCCAGCGGCGATGGCGGACTTTGCCACCGCCGAGCCGACGCGGCCGGCCCCGACGATCAGCACGAACACGGCAGGCCCGAGGCGGGGATGGATGATGTTGGATGAGAGAGCACGCGCTGTGTGAGATTAGACGAATGGTCCGCCGCTGGGCTCGGCGACCGAGACGGGACGCGAGGCGCCGGCGGCGCCTCCTGGCAGACCGACGTCACCGTGCTCCTTGCCGTAGTCGCGGGCCGAGGGAGCGGTGACGATCACGCGGCAGCGGGCCTTGCGCACGACGTACTTGGTCACGTCGCCAACGAAGTTCTCGAGTGGGCCCCCACGCCCCCCCAGGCGCGAGCCGCCGCCGATGCGCGATGGCTCCTCCGCCCCGAGCACGATCGCCTCCACCCCGCGCCGGCGCGCCTCCTCGAGGATCGCCTGCCCGGCGCGGCGCGCCCTGATTGTGGCTGTGGCGACCTGCACGCCCGCGTACTCCTCGCCCACCGCCTTGGCGCGCGCCAGCGCCTGGCGCGCGTGCTTGACCTGAGCGTCGGGCAAGCGCGCGTCCAGGGGCAGGGACATCGGCATCTCGAAGATCCAAACCGCCTCGATCGTGGAGCTGTCGATCTCGGCGCTGTCTGTGGGCTTGCCGGCCACGAGCAGCGCCGCCGTCTGGATGATGTCCTCGTCCAGGCGCGTCCCACACAGCGGGACGAGGATCGAGCCGTACTCGCGCTCGGGCAGGTGCTCGACGCGCAGCGCCGCGGCGGGAACGGTCACGCGGCGCAGCAGCGAGGCTTGATCGGCGCGCCGGTAGATCACGTACAGCGCGACCCCGGCGATCATCCAGCCGAGCCCGACATAGCGCGCCGGCTCGTGCACGACGATCGTGGCGATCCAGCCCGCCGAGCACGCGATCGCGCCGAACACGGCCAGCAGCGGGAGATCCCCCCCGCGCAGGCGCACCGAGAAGGGCGTACGGTAGGGACGGTCGCTCTGGGGCTCGGAATAGCGCATCTTCACGACCGACATGTGCGCGATCGTGAAGGCGAGCATCGCCCCGAACGCGTAGATCCCGACGAGGAAATCGAGGCTCTCGGGGATCACCAAGGCCACGGCGATCAGGCCTGAGAGGAGAATGAGGACATACGGGGTCGATCTTTGCGGGTGAAGGCGGCCGAGCCCACTGGGGATTTGACGGTTGGTCGACAAGGAGTAGGCGAGCCGCGAGAGCCCGAGCATCGCCGAGTCGGCCGCGGCGATCAGCGTGCCGGCGGCGACAGCGCCGATCAGGTAGACGAGTGCCTGGGAGAGCCAGTGTGGATGGAACTGACGCATGATGTCCACGACGGGCGCGTCGGTGAAGTCGTGCCCGGCTACGCCCCCGGTCGGGAGCGGCAAAGCCGTGACCGCGACGATCGCCACACCGACGTAGGCGATCACGACCGTGGCGGTGCCGCTGGCGACCAGCCTGCGCAGGGAGCCTCGGCCCGCCTTGACCTCGCCCGCGAGACCCGAGGCGGACTCGACGCTTGTGAAGGCGATCGTAGTGACGGTCAGCGCGAAGATCAGACCCGACCAGGTGGGTGCGCTGCCGAGGTGGACCTGGGTGACGAGCGTGTGCGCGTCGAAGAACTGTCCCAACCCGATCGCGATTGCGATCAGCTCGAGCACGAGCGCACCGACGACGATCAGTCCGATGCGGTATTCGCGCCGCCAGCTGAAGCCGCGCACGCTGCTGAAGACGACCAGCGCGATGATCGCAATCGAGAGCAACAGCGCCTCGCCCGAATGCCCGAGCGGTGCCCAGAAGACGCTCAGGTACTGCGTGGCCGCAAATGCCGTGACCGCGATCAGGATCACGTAGTCGAGCAGCATCGCCCAGCCCGCGATGAAGCTGACGAGCTCGTTGAAAGCGTAGCGCGCGAACACGGTGGAGCCGCCAGGCTCCTGGTGCATGGAGGCCCCCTCCATGTAGGTCATGGCGGTCACGCCGAACATGACGGCGGCAATCAGGAACACCACCGGGGTCAGACCGAGCGCGTGGTCGGCCACCACTCCCAACGAGAAGAACACGGCGGAGGCAAGAGAGGTATAGACGACCGCGAACAGGATCGGCGAGCCGAGGCTATGGCGCAGTGTCGTGCGGCCCCGCTCGCCGAGCTCGGCCGCACGCTGATGGCTGGGGCGGCCGTCGGCCTGAACCGTGCCGTCCGGGTTGGCCCCGCCATCGGCGCCGGACCCGGGCTGCGTGGGATCCTCCCCCGGGCTCATGCGCTCCGGTCCTTCCTCGCCTGTATGTAGAGGCGCCCTGAGCCACCGGCGACGAAGAGCACGCCGAGCAGCAGACGAGCCGAGAAGACGCCTTCGCCGCCGACCGCCTCGACCGCGAGCGCGATGCCGATCGCGACCATCGCCAGCGATAGCACGGTGGTACCAGCGCGATGAACCTGCCTGCCGGTCATCTCATCTCTTCCCTGAGCTTAGAGAGCGCACGGTCACTGGGCCGCCCGCGCCCGCGCGAACGGCCCAATCTGTCGATAGGTCGATCTCAGGTGATCAGCGGGATGATCAGGATGGCGACGATGTTGGCTACCTTGATCATCGGGTTGATGGCGGGCCCGGCCGTGTCCTTGAACGGGTCGCCGACGGTGTCGCCGGTCACCGACGCGGCGTGCGCCTCAGAGCCCTTGCCCCCGAACGCGCCGTCCTCGATCAGCTTCTTGGCGTTGTCCCAGGCGCCTCCGCCAGCGGTCATCAGCACCGCGAAGAAGAAGCCGACGACGATCACGCCGATCAAGAGGCCCCCGAGCGCCTTCTGGTCGATCAGGCCGACGATCACCGGCAACCCGATCGGCAGCAGCGACGGCAGGATCATCTCGCGCTGGGCGGTGCGCGTGACGATGTCAACGCAGGTGGCGTAGTCGGGCTCTTCGGTGCCCTCCATGATCCCCGGGTGCTCGCGGAACTGGCGCCTTACCTCCTCGACGACTGCGCCGCCCGCGCGGCCGACGGCCTCCATCGAGAGCGAGGCGAACAGGCACACCATCAATCCGCCGAGCAGGAGGCCGATCAAGACCTGAGGCTCGTTGATGCCGAACGTGAACGATTCGATCGAGTGATGGCTCTTGTCGGCTAGTTCCTGGCGGAACCCGGCAAACAGCACGACCGCTGCCAGCACGGCGGAGCCGATCGCATAGCCCTTGGTCACGGCCTTGGTCGTGTTGCCAACCGCATCGAGCGGATCGGTGACATTGCGCACCTCCTCGGGCAGCTCGGCCATCTCGGCAATGCCGCCAGCGTTGTCCGTGATCGGACCGAACGCGTCGAGCGCGACGATCAGACCGGTCAGAGACAGCTGGCCCATGACCGCCACGCCAACGCCGTAGATGCCGGTCGTGCCGCCGCCGGCGAGCTTCCAGGCGCCGAAGATGCCGAACACGAGCACCAGCGCCGGCAGCGCCGTTGCCTGCAAGCCCGAGCCGAAGCCCTGGATGATGTTCGTCGCGTGCCCGGTCACCGACGCCTTCGCCGTCTTCTTGACCGGCGAGAAGCGCGTGGAGGTGTAGTAGTCGGTGATCACGAACAGCAGCGCGGTCACGCCGATGCCGATCAGAGCGCAGAGATAGAACTTGCCCCAGGAGGGAGGATTGACCACATTGCCGACCTGGCTGAAGGTCAGACCGCGCATCAGCCAGTAGGTGATCGGCGCGAACGCGGCCGCGGCGATCGCGCCGGAGAGGATCAGTCCCTGGTAAAGGGCGCGCTCGACGTTGCCGGCGCGCGAGCGCACCGCGAACGTGCCGATAATCGAAGCCACCACGGCGACGCCGCCGAGGATCAGCGGGTACATGACGACCTTCGTAGCCTCATGAAATGTGAGTACGCCGAGCAGCATCACGGCGACCGCGGTGACCGCGTAGGTCTCGAACAGGTCGGCGGCCATACCGGCGCAATCGCCGACGTTGTCGCCGACGTTGTCGGCGATCACGGCAGGATTGCGCGGATCGTCCTCGGGGATGCCCGCCTCGATCTTGCCGACGATGTCGGCTCCGACGTCGGCCGCCTTCGTAAAGATGCCGCCGCCGAGCCTTGCGAACACGGAGATCAGCGAGCCGCCGAAGCCGAGACCGATGAGCGCATCGACGGCCGTCTTCTGCGAATCGTTGAAGACCGCCGTGAGCAGGCCGTAGTAGCCGGCGAGGCCCATCAGCGCGAGCCCAGCGACGAGCATGCCGGTGATCGCTCCACCCTGGAAGGCAACTCGCAGCGCGGGCGAGACGCCGCCTCGTGCGGCCTCAGCGACGCGCGAGTTGGCGCGCACCGACACGTTCATGCCGATGTAGCCGGCCGAGCCGGACAGGATGCCGCCGATCGCGAAGCCGCAAGCGACGGCGATGTTCTGAACGAAGATCAGCGCCACGAACAGCACGACGCCGACGAGCGCGATCGTCGTGTACTGACGGTTCAGATAGGCGCGGGCGCCTTCTTGGACGGCCCGCGAGATGCTCTGCATCCGCTCGTTGCCCGGCGAGAGCGCGAGCAGGGCGCGGGTGGTCACGAGGCCGTACACCACCGCACAGGCAGCGCACACAAGGGCAACGACGACCCCATGGTTCGTCAGAAAGCTACTCAACAGAAATCCTCCGCGGTCTGGTTGGCGTGCCGCGCGAGAAGATTCGCGCGCACAGTTGTCGCACGGGCCACTCCCTACGAGCGCTCCACCCGGCGTAAAGGCGGGCGCAGTCTATCGTGCGCAGAGGTCGGAAGCCGTGTGCCGCGTTCCCGGCATCCCGATGTCCTCAGCGGCCACCCGCATACCCCGCGCGCTGGATGACCCCTCGACACCGAAGATCGGCGCCAACACACTCGGCCGGCTGCCTGCCCTGGGATGCGCGCGAACCCGAACGATCAGCGCAAGGCCCGCTCAGCCGGACGCTCGCTGGAGATGCGTGTCGACCCGGGACGATCCAGCGCGCCCCGACGCCATAGCAAGCCGCTCGCGGGAGATGCGTTGTATCGGTCCCGTTGTATCGGTCCCGTTGTATCGGTCCCGTTGTATCGGCCCCGTTGTATCGGCCCCGTTGTATCGGCCCCGGACGATCAGCGCCCCGGCACCCACAGCCGGCCGCTCGCCTGCGCCGGTCCGGGACGCGGTTGCTCATCGGTCGGCTTCGGGGGTGTCGGTGTGGGCTGCTCCCCCGCGGGCGTCTGCTCCGCCGCGGGCTTCGGCTCATCCGCCGGCTGCGAAGCGGTCGCTGGGCCAGCGCTCGCTCCGCTCTGCGCCTCGCGCGCATAGGCCATCTGCAGCTGGGCGATCGCATCGCGCAGCGGGCCCAGCTCACGCGGCATGCGCCGCTCGAGGATCGGCATCAGCGCGCGGGCTGCGTCGATCGCGTCGCGCACCTGCTCGAGGTCGCGCTCTCCGGCCGCCGCCGGGGAGCCGCCGGGCGCTGCCAATCCCAGCCGGCGCCCGCCGATGTTGATCAAGGAGACGGTCGTCTGGATGATCATCTCCGAGCTCGTGATGCGGTTCAGCTCGGCTTCATAGGCCGCTCGCAGCTCATCCTCGCTCGGCTGATCGGTCGCTACGCCGCCGTCCTGCTCGCTTGCCTGCGCCATCAAACGGTCACCTCCTCTGAATAGGTTTGCAGCGTCTCGCGCACCGAGGCAGCGTAGACCTCCTCAGGGCTCGCTCCTGCCTCGATCATCCGCCGCTGGCGTTGAGCTCCGTTGCGCTCGGGAAATACGAGCTCCACGCCGAGCTCTGCGCGAATCGGCTCGGTCCACGCTCCCAGTCGCTCGACGATCGCGGCCGACGGATACTCCTCGGCGCGCTCGATGTCGACCATGCGCCCATCCAGGCCGAAGCGGATCGCGCGCCACATGTTCTCCTCGACCAGACGCGGGGCGGGGTCGGCGAACGGGACCCCTTCGTCCACGTCGCGAGCGGCCTGTGCGACGCAAGCGACCATCAGCCCCGCGAGCGACTCCGACTCGGCGGCGGTGCTCTGCGCGTCGCAGATCCTGACCTCGACCGTGCCGAACTCGAAGTGGGGGCGCACCGACCACCACACCTGCGTGAACTCGACGATCGAGTTGGTGCGCAGCAGGAACTCGATGTACTCGCGGTAGGCGTCCCAGCCTCCGAACGGGTCTGGGATCCCACAGCGTGGGAAGTTGCGCGTGAAGCTCTGCGTGCGCGCCGAGTGCAGGCCCGAGTCGCGTCCATCCAGGTAGGGGGAGTTGGCCGAAACCGCAAGCAGCTGCGGCAGCACAGGCCGCAGGCGATCGCATACGCGCACAGCGCGATCGATATCGCGCACGCCCACGTGCACGTGCAGGCTGAACGTGTTGTTGCGCCACGCCACGTACTTCAATCCCTGCTCGACGCGCCTGTAATGCTCGGTTGCGATGATCGGCTGGCGGCGGTAATCGGCCCACGGGTGCGTGCCGGTCGCCCCCAGGGCCGCGCCCTGGCGGCCGCTGAGCGCGAACAGGCGTCGGCGGCGCTCGCGCTGGAGCCCGACCGCGTCCGCGAGGCTCTCTCCGCGACCGGACACGATCTCGATCTCCGAGGAGATCAGCTCGCCGGTGATCGAGGTCGCGAGCAAGGGGTCGCAGTCGCGGGCGCAGTCCCGCAGCTCCTCGAAGCGCGGCACCAGCTCGAGCGTGGTGGGATCGAGGATCGCGAACTCCTCCTCGAGGCCGACCGTGAGATCGGTGGACTGAGCGAACGTGTCAACTGCCCTGTCGAGGTCTAGGCTGGTCATGACGTGCGGGTTTCGAGTCGGCCTACCGGGCCGCGGTCACCACAGCTTAGGAGCCCTGAGGCCCCGCCGCCGGTGAGACCGATCAGGTCAGATAGAAGTACAGCGCGTACAGCAGATCGACTGCGGGGCTGGAGGTGTGGACGGTCACCTCCGGCGGCACCGCCAAGAGCGACTCGGAGTAGTTGAAGATGATCTTGACCCCGGCCGCCACAAGCTCGTCGGCCAGACCCTGAGCCGCCTTGGTTGGGACGGCGAGCACCCCCACGACGATGTCCTCGTCCTCGACGACCTGGTGCAGCTCGCTGGTGTGGCGCACGATCTGGCTGCCCACCTCTGAGCCCACCTTCGCCTCGTCCACGTCGAAGATCGCCACAACCCTGAAGCCGTGGTCGGCGAAGATGTCGGAGGAGGCGATCGCCTTGCCCAGGTGCCCGGCCCCCAGCAGCGCGATGTTGTGCTGACCGGCGGTTCGCAGGATCTTGCGAATCTGAGAGACCAGCGACTCGACGTTATAGCCGACGCCGCGCTTGCCGAACTTCCCGAAACCCGACAGGTCGCGACGGATCTGCGTGGAGTTGACGTGCGTATAGTCGGAGAGCTCCTGTGAGGAGATTGTCTCCTTGCCCATCTTCTTGGCCTGGGTGAGCACCTGCAGGTAGCGCGACAGGCGCGCGGCGACGCCCAGCGAAAGCCTGTCGGCAGCGATCGATTCGCCATCGTGAATCTCGCTTGCGGGAGTTGTCAACTCGTTGTAGGCCATCTTCGGTGACTCTAAAGGATGGCCTGCAGACGCTGTCTCAGCAGGTCCTCGTCGACGAAATATTCGAACAGCTCGTCCCCGTCCACGATCACGACCGGGATCCGCTCGAAGTAAGCGCGGTGCAACGCCTCATCAGTCATTATGTCAACCTCCGACAGGTCGAACCTCAGCTCGGACTGCAACCCGAGCAGCGCCGCGCGAGCCTCCACGCACAGGTGGCAGTCTGCCTTCGTGTAAAGCGTCACGACAGAAGTCATCGTTGGCCCGCCGAGCCTTGAGGCAACACGCCGGCGCACCCTTCTCGACCGCAGGGACACTGGCTCACCGCCGCCGCTCACCCGTCGCGTAAGCGTCCAACCCGAGGTAGTCAGGATAGGGAAGCGGCCGTGCGAAGCGCGCCGCGCCGCCGATCATGGCCGCGTTGTCCGTGCAGAGCACGCCGGGCGGGAGGTGCACGTCGGCGCCAAGCTCCGCCAGGCGCCGTCGCAGCTCGCCGTTGGCGGCGACCCCGCCGCCGACCGCCAGGCAGTCGAGGCCCGTTTGCTCGAGCGCCTCCCCGGCGCGAGCCATCAAATGCTCGACGATGGCGGCCTGGTAGGAGGCCGCCAGGTCGGCCCCCCGCTCCAGCCGCTGCGCGTCGCTCAGCTCGCGCAGCTTGTAGAGCAGCGACGTCTTCAGGCCCGCGAACGAGAAGTCGAGACTGCGCCCGAACGCGCGCGTGGCGCCCCTGCCGCCGCGCGAGCGCGAGCCTGACGTCGGAAACTCAAACGCCCTCGGATCCCCATCGAGCGCCATGCGCTCGAGCGCCGGGCCGCCCGGGTAGCCGAGCCCGAGCATCCTCGCGCCCTTGTCGAACGCCTCTCCGGCCGCGTCGTCGAGCGTGCGGCCGAGCGTCTGGAAGCCCTCGTGGTCGCGTACGTCGGCGAGCAGCGTATGCCCCCCGCTCGCGATCAGACACAGGAACGGCGGCTCGAGCGCCTCTCCTCCGCCGTCGCCGCCGGGACGCAGGAAATTGGCGGCGACATGGCCCTGGAGATGGTCGACCGCGGCAAACGGCAGCTCGCGAGCCGCCGCCAAGCCCTTGGCCGTCGACAGCCCCACGAGCAGCGCCCCGATCAGCCCGGGACCCTGCGTGGCGGCGACGAGACCGACCTGCGCGAGCGTGACGCCGGCCTCATGCAGCGCCCGCTCGACGACCAGGTCCACGATCTCGAGATGGTGCCTGGAGGCAATCTCCGGGACCACCCCGCCGAAGCGATCGTGCGCCCGCTGCGATGAGATCACGTTCGAGCGGATCGTGCCGTCCTCGCCGACGACAGCCGCGCACGTATCGTCGCAACTCGTCTCGAGCGCGAGGATCGTCATTCCGAGCCACACCCGCCCCGGCGACCGCCGGGCGCATGGCCGCCGCTTTGCCGCCGCATCGCCATGCTCGTCACACCGGCCCCGGGCTGGGCACGTCGTCGAGCGAGCCCGCGAGCGTGGCCGGCGTGCGCCACATCACCAGCGCGTCCTCGTTGTTGTCCTGGTAGTAGCGCCTGCGCAGCCCCGCCGCGCGAAAGCCCTCGCGCTCGTAGAGATGGATCGCGACGTCGTTCGAGCGGCGCACCTCGAGCGTGAAGCGCGCCTGCTCGTCACCCACGCGCTCGTACAGCTCCGCCAGGAGCGCCGAGGCCACTCCTCTGTGCTGGTGGTCGACATCGACCGCGACGTTCATCACGTGCCACACGGTGTCGTAGCGCGAGCAGATCAGATAGCCCGTGAGACGACCGTCGTGGAGCGCCGCCAGGCAGACGCCCGAGGACTTGGAGAGCTCGAGCACGAACATCGCGAGCGACCACGGCGTCGGGAAGGCGCGACGCTCGATCGCGATCACCCGCGGGAGGTCGGCGTACGTGAGCTCTCTGATATGCACGGAGAAGGAGCCGCCGGCCGCCAACTCGGTCATCGTAGAGGCCACTAGACGGCCCCTTCGAGCGCGATCTCGGCGTCGGGACGTCGCCGATAGTCGGGCGCCACCGCGGCATCGCCCACGGCTTGGAGCGCACCGAGCGCACAGATCGCATGGGCCTGGATCCGGTGAAGCGCCGAGCACGTGTCAGGGACGACGACGCCGGGCGACTCGAGCACGTCGCGGTAGCGCACAGCCCCGTCCCCCACCGCGATCCAGCGCTCCAGGCCAGCGCCGGTCGCGGCGCGTTCAAGCATCGCGCCCACCTCCGCCGGCGGGAGAGGATGTGGCCCGACCAGCTCGATCTCCCCGTCGTATGCGGCTGCGAACACCTCCCCGCGCCGTGCGTCGATCACAGCCAGCACTCCCACGGTCTCCCCCACGCGGAGCCTCTCGACGATCCCGGTGGCGCTCGGCTCCACGACCCCGGCGGCGCCGTGCGCCCGCGCGAGCGCATCGGTCGCGCCGACGTCTGCTCCTGCGCTCGCGCTCACGCCGAGCGCGAGCGCGAGCGGGCTCGACACGCCCACGAGCGGCACGCTCAGCGATAGAGACAAGCCACGCGCCGTGGCGATCCCGATACGCAGACCCGTGAAGGTGCCGGGGCCCACCCCCACGGCGATCCGCTCGAGATCGCGCCAGCCAAGCCCCGCATCGGCGAGCAGCTCGCCTGCGAGCGGGAGCAGCCGCGTGGCATGCCCGGGCCGTTGCTCTCCGGCCGGATCGTCGCGCGCCTGGAGCGTGCTTCCGTCCGCGAGGGTCAGTCCGACGACCGTCGCCGCGGTCGCCGTGTCGAAGCCGAGCACGATCATCGCGCGACCCCCGACTCGCTCGTCGCGACCTCGCTCCCATGCTCGCCGAGCTCGCATATCTCGATGCGCCGGCAATCGGCGCCCTGGTGGGTGAGCGTCACCATCAGTCGAGCCTCGCTCAGCTCGGGGCTTGTCTGCTGCGGCCACTCCACGAATGCGATCGCTGTGGGATCCAGGTAGTCCTCGAGCAGCGCCGGCTCCTCCGCCTGAAGGCCCGCAAGCCGATACAGATCCAGATGCGAGACTGTCACGCCCGAGCCGTGGTAGCGGTGTCCGATCGCGAAGGTGGGGCTGGTCACGGGGTCTGTGACGCCGAGCGCTCTGGCGGCGCCGCGCACGAACGTCGTCTTGCCCGCTCCCAGCTCGCCCTTCACGAGCACGATGTCGCCGCAGCTCAGAGCAGCGGCGATCTCGGCGCCCAGCGCCTCGGTTTGGCGCGGATCCGAGGTCTCGACGATGCGTGCCGCCACGAGATAAGCGTAGGGCCTGTGCCGGGTCTTGGCGTCAGGAGCAAAGAAACGGCCGGCTCGCGGGAGAGGAAGCGCGAGCCGGCCGTGGTGCTTGGGAGGATGGAGATGAATTCGATATCGGCAAGCCGCTATGCCTTCTTTAGCGATTGCACGACAGCGTTCACCATCCATACGGATACCGCTGCGATTTGGATGTCTAGTACCCGACAAAACCAGCCGGATTTGGCCAATTTGCGGCCGTTTGGTCCCGGCAGGCCGAATCGGATCGCCTGCTTCGGATAATTGGGATCGCCGAGCCACAGAGCCCGAGCCCGCCAACGGCTCAGAAGAGTCCCAGCTGATCGACCGGATCGGCTGGCGCCTCCGGGCCGGCGGAGCCGACAGTCGCCGCGTCGGCGACCTCCGGGATCTCGTCGATCGTCTCGATGCCTGGCTGCTGAGGCTCGGCCAACGCGAGCAGCTCGGGCAATCGCGAGAAGTCCTCGCGCAGCGTCTCGAGCATCCTCGGCGTGTAGAGCGCCGCCGCGGGATGGAAGATCGGGTAGAGCCGCACCGTGCGCCTGCCGAGCGTCAGCTCCTCGTGGTTTGCCATGCAGACGCGTGATACCGGTCGGGTCGTCCCTGAGCAGCTTCGTCGAGAAGTTGCCCGAGCGAGCAGATCACGCGCGGCTGGATCAGCTCGACCTGACGGTAGAGATACTCGTGGCAGTTCTCGATCTCAACCGGCAGTGGATCGCGGTTGCCGGGAGGCCTGCACTTGAGCACGTTCGCGATGAACACATCCTTGCGCTCCATCCCGATCTCATCGAGCAGCGTCTCCAGCAGCTTGCCGGCACGGCCCACGAACGGCAACCCCTGCTCGTCCTCGCTGGCGCCCGGAGCCTCCCCCACGAACATCAGGTCGGCGTCGGCGTTGCCCGCGCCGAACACGACGCTCTTGCGCGTAGCGGCGAGCTCCTGGCAGCGCACACAGCCCTGGGCCTGCGCGAACACCTGCTTGAGGGCCTCGCGCCGCTGCTGCGCCGACTGGCTGGTCTCTGCTTCGGACACCGGATCGGATGGTAGTCACAGATGCCTGCAGACGTAGGCGTTATGCTTTGAAGAGTCGCGACCGGTATCCCATCCGGGAACTGGACCGAGCCAAATGAGCATTACGATCTCAACCTCGATTCGACCATGAGGGTGCTGCGCACCGTCGCCAAGCTGCGGGCTGCCCTCGAGCCGACCCGCCAAGCAGGCGATGCGATTGGCCTGGTCCCAACGATGGGCGCCCTGCACGACGGACACCTCGTCGCTGATCGCAAGGGCGCGCGCGGACTGCGATGTCGTCGTCGTGTCGCTGTTCGTGAACCCAGCCCAGTTCAACGAGCGCACCGACCTCGATCGCTATCCGCGCCAGGAGCGCAGCGACCGCGAGCTCGCCGAGCAGGCCGGCGCCGACCTGCTGTTCGCTCCCTCAGCTGCGAGGAGGTCTACCCGAACGGCTTTGCGACCTCGGTAGAGGTGCTCGGGCTCACCGACCGCCTCGAGGGCTCCGTGCGCGGCGCAAGCCACTTCCGCGCGGTCACGACGGTCGTCACGAAGCTCTTGAACATCGTTGCCCCCGACATCGCTTACTTCGGCCAGAAGGACGCCCAGCAGCTGATCGTCATCCGCCGCCTCGTGGAGGATCTCAACCTGCCGGTGCGCATCGCAGCTGCCCAACCGTACGCGAGCCCGACGGCCTTGCGATGTCAAGCCGCAACGCCCACCTCAGCGCCGACGATCGCGCGCGCGCGATCGCGCTTCACGCCGGCCTGTGCGAGGCTGCTCGAGGCGGCCTCGCGCGGCGAGCGCTCCGCCGCTGAGCTCGTAGGCGCCGCACGCGCAGCGATGGCGCCATTCGAGGTCGAACCCGAGTACCTCGCGCTCGTAAGCCCCGACACGCTCGAGCCCGTCGCGCGCCTGGACGCGCCGGCGCTGCTCGCCGTGGCGGCTCGCGTCGGCTCCACACGGCTGATCGACAACATCATGCTGGATCCTGCGCTAACCCCAAGCCAGCGACCGGCGATTCGCCAGCGCGATCCCCGGTCCCTTGACAGCACAGGCGATCCCAGCTCCCGAACACCGACCCCAAGAGAGGCTCAAGCGACATGCAGCGCGTGATGCTCAAGTCAAAGATCCACAGGGCCACCGTGACCGATTGCGACTTGCACTATGTCGGCTCGATCACAATCGACCCGAACCTGCTCGAAGCGGCCGACATCCTCGAGCACGAGCAGGTGCACGTCGTCGACATCGACAATGGAGCCCGCTTCGAGACCTACACGATCGCCGGACAGCGCGGCTCGGGCGACATCAAGGTCAACGGCGCCGCCGCACGGCTCGTGCACCGCGGCGACACCGTCATCGTCATCTCCTACGGCCAGTATGACCGTGCCGAGCTGGAGCACTACGAGCCTCGCGTCGTTCACGTCGAGGCGCAAACCAATCGCATCATCACCATCGACGACGCGGTGGCGACCCTGCTGAGCTCTCCGCCGGCCTCCTTCGAGGCCGGCGCGATCGGCTAGGCAAAAGGCGTCAACCAACCGTCAGAGAGGAGCACCCACAAATGTCAAGCCAACCCGCCGTACAGGCACCCTCCGATCCGGGACGCCTGCCGATGACGCTGCCGCTGCTCGCCGAGAAGAAGCGCCTGGGCGAGCCAATCGTGATGGTCACGGCTTATGACTACCCCAGTGCGCGCGCGGCTGAGGCCGCGGGCGTCGACTTGGTGCTCGTCGGCGACTCGGCCGCCACCACGATCCTCGGCTACAACTCGACGACCCCTGTCGACCTGAACGACATGCTCGTGCTCGCACGCGCGGTGCGCCGCGGGTTGAAGACGGCGCTGATGATCGGCGACCTCCCCTTCGGCTCGTATGAGATCAGCGACGAGCAGGCGATCGCGAGCGCGATCCGCATGGTCAAGGAGGCCGGCTGCGACGCCGTCAAGCTCGAGGGCGGCAGCGCCGCGCCCGCCAGTCGCGCGCGCGCGATCATCGGCGCCGGCATCCCTGTCATGGGACATGTGGGCCTCACGCCGCAGAGCTCGACCGCGCTTGGCGGCTGGAAGGCCCAGGGCCGCACCGCCAAGGCGGCTGCGCGCATCGCCTCCGAGGCGCTCGCCCTACAAGGCAGCGGCTGTTTTGCGATCGTGTTCGAGGCGATCCCGAGCGCGGTCACCAAGGAGCTGATGCCCCACGTCGAGGTGCCCGTGATCGGCATCGGGGCGGGCCCCGACACCGACGGCCAGGTGCTCGTCTTCCACGACCTGCTCGGCATCCGCAATGGCCTCGGTCCACGCTTCGTCAAGCGCTACGCCAACATCCAGCAAGAGATGGACGCGGGCGTCACCGCCTACGCCGAAGACGTGCGCAGCAGACGCTACCCGGGACCGGAGCACGGCTACAAGATCGACGCTGGCGAGCTGGCCGAGCTGCACGCGCTGCTCGGCTGACCCGCCCCCGCGCCCAGGGCACGCCGTCAGGAGCTGGCGGCGTGCTCGGCGTACTCCACCTTGCGCAACACCCGCGCGGGCGCGCCAGCGGCGATCGTGAATGGCTCGAGGTCCTTGGTGACGACGCTATTGGCGCCGATCACACAGCGCTCGCCAATGCTCACGCCGCTGGTCACCACGACGTTGGCGCCAAGCCAGCAGTTGTCGCCGATCCTGGTCGGACCCTTGCTCTGAAAGCCCTGCCACGTGATCGGCTCCTCGGGATCGTCGTAGCGATGGGCGGAGTCGCTCACGAAGCAGCCGTTGGCAAGCATGCAGTGATCGCCGATCTCCACGAGTTGCTCGGCGGCCACCATCACGCCCATGTTCAGGAAGGTCCCGCTCCCAATCCGCACGCGCGCGCTTCCCGGCATCGTGATCCACACGCCCGGCTCGAAGAGCGTGTGTGGGCCGATCTCGAGGCGTCCCTCGCGCATTGCCTCGAGCAAGTTCCCGTGAATCGGCCAGCGCGCGAACGCTTCGCGGCGCATGAGCTCCCTGTGGATCGCCATCCGCCTCCATGGCAGCGAGTTGCGCTCGTACCAGCGCCACTTCATTGCCCACAGCCACGTCCTGGAAGCTCTCCTCCTCACGGAACCGCGATAAAGAGAGGAATCAGGGTGGGATCCTGCACTCTCGCTCACGTCCGTCCCGTCGACTTGGCTCTCGGCTTCGGGGTGGGCGACCCGCTGGCCCGCGCGCGGGCCTTTGCCTTCTTGGCCGTCCCGTTCGCGCTCGCGCTCGGCGCTTTCATCTTGTTCGCCGTCGCAGCTCGAGCCTTCCCTGCTCGGACACGGCCGTTCGATGTGAGCTCAGGCGCGACCAGCTCGCGCAAGAATTCGCCGGTGTGCGATGCACGCTCGCTCGCGACCTCCTCGGGAGTGCCGGCGGCGATCACCATGCCGCCCTCCTCGCCGCCCTCTGGCCCCATGTCGATCAGCCGGTCGGCGCACTTGATCACGTCGAGGTTGTGCTCGATCACGACCACGCTGTTGCCGGCGTCCACCAGGCGCTGCAGCACCTCGAGCAGCCTCTGCACGTCGGCGAAGTGCAATCCGGTCGTCGGCTCGTCGAGGATGTACAGCGTCCGTCCCGTCGCCACCTTCGAGAGCTCTGTGGCGAGCTTCACGCGCTGCGCCTCACCGCCTGAGAGCGTCGTCGCGGGCTGGCCGAGTCGGATGTAGCCGAGGCCGACCGCGTCGAGCGTCTCGAGCCGCCTGCGGATCTTCGGGATGTGCTCGAAGAAGCTGAGCGCCTCCTCGACCGGCATCGCGAGCACCTCGGCGATGCTCTTGCTCTTGAACTTGACCTCGAGCGTCTCGCGGTTGTAGCGCCTGCCGTCGCACTGCTCGCACGGCACATACACGTCAGGCAGAAAGTGCATCTCGATCTTGATCTGGCCGTCCCCCCTGCACACCTCGCAGCGCCCGCCCTTCACGTTGAAGGAGAAGCGGCCGGGCTTGTAACCGCGCGCGCGCGCCTCCTGCGTCTTTGAGAAGAGGTCCCTGATCACGTCGAACAGGCCCGTATAAGTGGCCGGGTTCGAGCGCGGCGTGCGCCCGATCGGCGACTGGTCGACCGCGATGATCTTGTCGAGCTGGTCAAGGCCGTTTATCGCGCGGTGGGCTCCGGGCCGCTGGCGAGCCCTGTGCAGGCGGTTGGCCACCGCCTTGAACAGCACTTCGTTGACGAGCGTCGACTTGCCCGAGCCCGACACGCCCGTCACGCACGTCAGCGTCCCGAGCGGCACATGCACGTCGACGTCCCTGAGGTTGTGCTGCCTGGCGCCCAGGATCTCCACGTAGCCAACCGGGGTGCGGCGCTTCCTAGGCACTTCGATCGTACGCGTGCCCGCCAGGAACTGCCCCGTCAGCGACTCCTTCACCCTCTGCACCTTCGTCGCCGTCCCCTGCGCCACGATCCAGCCGCCGTGCTCGCCCGCCCCAGGTCCCAGATCGACGAGGTGGTCGGCGCTGCGCATCGTCTGCTCGTCGTGCTCGACGACGATCACGGTGTTGCCTAGGTCGCGCAAGCGCTCGAGCGTCGCGATCAGCTTCGCGTTGTCGCGCTGGTGCAGGCCGATCGAGGGCTCGTCGAGGATGTACAGCACGCCCACGAGCGAGGAGCCAATCTGTGTCGCAAGCCGAATCCGCTGCGCCTCGCCGCCCGACAGCGTCGACGCCGCCCGGTCCATCGACAGGTAGCCGATCCCGACGTTCTCGAGGAACTGCAGCCGCTCTGAGATCTCGCGCAGGATCAAGCGCGCGACGTGGCGGTCGGTCTCTGAGAGCTCCACCTCATCCAGCCACGCGAGCGCGCGGCGCGCCGACAACGCGCAGAAGTCCTCGATGCGCGTGCCGGCGACGAGCACCGCCCTGGACTCCGGCCGCAAGCGCGCACCGCCACACTCGGGGCACGCCCGCAGCGACATGAACTCCTCGATCTTCTCGCGCGTCCACTCCGAGTCGGTCTCGCGATAGCGCCTCTGCAGATTTGCGACGACCCCCTCGAAGCGCGTCCCATACGAGCGGCTGCGCCCGAAGCGGTTGCGATAGGTGATTTGGAGAGGATCCCCGTTCGTTCCCGAGAGGAACAGGTCGCGATGCTCCTGCGGCAGCTCGTCCCACGGCGCGCCCAGATCGACCTTGTAGCGCTTGGCGATCGCCTCTGTCACCTGCTCGTAGTAGTTGGATGCGCTGTTCATCCAAGGCGCGATCGCCCCTTCGCCGATCGACAGGCTCGGGTCCGGCACGACCAGCTCCGGGTCGATCACCATCTGCGATCCGAGCCCGGTGCAGCGCTCGCACGCCCCGTGGGGAGAGTTGAATGAGAAGATCCGCGGCTCGAGCTCCACCAGCGATGGTCCATGCTCAGGGCACGCAAACTTCTCAGAGAACGTGAACACAGAGCCCGGCTCCGGCTTCTCGCCGGGGACTATCTGCGAGGAGGGCGCCCTCACTCCCAAGGCGCCCGACGAATGCGCACGAGTGGACGAGTCGCCGAGAACGCCGCTCCCATCCCCCCCATCTGGGGATCCCTTCCCGACGATCTCGATCTCGACGAGACCGTCGGCGAGTCCCACCGCCGTCTCGATCGAGTCGGCCAGCCGCTTGCGGATGTCGTGGCGCATCACGAGGCGATCCACGACCACTGAGATGTCGTGCTTGTAGCGCTTGTCGAGCACGATCGACTCCTCGAGCATCCTCGTGCGCCCGTCGATCTTCACGCGCGCGAAGCCGTCCGCCCGCAGCTCGTCGAGCAGCTTGCCGTACTCGCCCTTGCGGCCCCGCACGACCGGCGCGAGCACCATGAAGCGCGTCCCCTCGGCCAGCTCCATCGTCTGGTCGATGATCTGCTCGGCAGACTGCCCGGTGATCGGCCGCCCGCAGATGGGGCAGTGCGGCTTGCCCACCCGCGACCACAGCAGCCGCAGGTAGTCGTAGATCTCGGTGACCGTGCCAACGGTCGAGCGTGGGTTGCGCGAGGTCGTCTTCTGGTCGATCGAGATCGCCGGCGAGAGCCCCTCGATCGAGTCAACGTCGGGCTTGTCCATCTGCCCCAGGAACTGCCGCGCGTAGGCGGACAGCGACTCGACGTAGCGGCGCTGACCCTCCGCGTAGATGGTGTCGAAGGCGAGGCTCGACTTGCCCGAGCCGGACAGGCCGGTGATGACCACGAGGGCGTCTCTCGGGAGCTCGAGGGAGATGTCCTTGAGGTTGTGCTCGCGCGCGCCGCTTATGACGATCTTGTTGCTTTGGGGCATGCGCTGGCTATTGTATTCGGACCCCTCCCACCCGAACAGATGTTCGTCTGCTTGCTTATGAGTTGCAACACCACCTGGTGTATGATGATGTCGTGCCCCGAACCCAGGTGTACATCGGCCAGGAGGAACTCGAGGCGCTCGACAACGCCGCGCAGCTGGCTGGCGCGTCGCGCTCGGAGTTGATCCGCCGAGCAGTTCGCGAGTCCTATGGGCTGAGGTCCAAGGCCGACCGGACGCGCGCGCTACGAGCGAGCGCCGGTTCTTGGAAGGGACGCAAGTTCACCGGAGCCGAGTACGTCGATGCCCTGCGCGGCGATCTGAACGACCGCTTGCGCCGTCACGGCCTGCATTGAAGCTCCTCGACACGTCTGTCGCGGTCGATCATCTTCGAGGCATCGGGCCTGCCACCGAGCTGTTGGCGCGCCAAGTCGACCAGGGCCAAACGCTCGGGAGCAGCGAGCTCGTTCGCTTTGAGCTGCTCGCCGGCGTAAGACCGAGAGAGACTGATGCGCTCGAGCAGTTCTTCTCCTCGCTCCTATGGATCGCCGTGGACGAGGACGTCACGCGCACAGCCGGCTTGCTTGCGCGCAAGCATCGCAAGGCACACAGCGGCATCGATGACGTCGACTACCTGATCGGTGCGACCGCCATCGTCGCCAACGCGGAGCTCCTCACTACCAACGTGCGGCACTTTCCGATGTTTGAGGGGCTTCGGGCGCCCTATTGATCGGAGTCGCGTATCGCGTGATCGGGTTCTTCTCGCACGATCGGATCGCGTCTTGCATCCGTGGCCTACGGCCTCAAAAGACACTTCATAGCCCCAAAGTGTCCAACTGAAGATGGGCTACCCGCCGACGCCGGCGAGCAGCGCAACGACATCAAGCTCGCGCACCCCCGCGACAGGCGACGACACCGACGCACCCTCTCGGAAGATCTCGCATCGCCCATAGCCATCCGGCCCGGGCTCCGTGCGGACCTCAACCGCCCTCCCGGGCACGTCTACCAACCAGTAAGTCGGCACGCCGGCGCGCGCGTATATGCCGGCCTTTGCGCCACGATCGAACTGGTGCGAGCTCACAGCCACCTCGACCGTTAGCAAGGCTGTGCGCGGATGGCGACCCGGCGGAGGCTCCTCGGCAAGCAGCGCAAGATCTGGCTCAGGCATAGAGTCCGGAACGACTTCCAGCGGAAGTTGCACCTGTGTCCATGCGTGCACCGTCGCGAAATGCCGCTCGAGTCGCCTGACAACAGTTGCGTGTCTCCCTGAATGCGGGCTCATCATCTCGACGATCAGCCCTTCGACAAGCTCGACTGATTGACCATCCAGCGCGCCGGACTCCACGATGTTGTTGTACGTGTCGACATCGAGGCGGTATATGGGTAGACCGCCATGCGGATCGGCGCCCCACTTGTCGACGAGCAAGCCTTGCACCAACTCGACCGACAGACCCTTGAGCGCACCCGCATCCACAATGTGGTTATAGGTATCGACATCAAGCCGGTGGATTGGAAGCTGGGTGATGACTGGCGTGGCCATAGGGCGATTCTACCCTCGCCTAGGAGGCCCACCGAGGCATCAGGTCCTGAAGCCGTGATTGGCCCGACTCGCGTTTTTGACAGGCACACGACAGATACTCATGCAGATCATTGTCTGCACGATACCTATCGGATAGGACGAAGCTCGGGTTTGCTCACCCTTCGATAGCCGCGTAAACCTCGTCGAGCAACCGATCCCGATCGGCCACGTCGAAGTTCTCGGCCAGGTACCGCCCGGTTTCCTCGCGCGAGTCGCCGTTTAGCGCCATGTTGAGCGCTACGAGGCGGGCGCCGTCGCTGTCGCCCGCCGACGCCTGAGATGGCTCGCCGTACTCCTCCTGCGGGAACAGCGGCTCCTCCTCGAGGGCAAGCTCATCCGGCTGTGCTGCCTTATGCGCTTCGAAGTGCGGCTCAGCCAGCACCTCGGTGTAGGGGTCTCCCTGCATCCCGGCATGGGACTCACCGGGCGTCTCGGCGAACGGCTCGTCCTGTGGCTCAGGCGCCGGCGCCGCGACCGGCGCGTACTCGGCTTCGTCGTAACGCACGGCCGGCTCTGGAGCGGCCTCCGCGGCGCCTGAGCGCGCTGCCGCGGTGTCGTAGAGCGCTTCCATGTTCGTGCCCACCGCGGCCAGATCGCTCGCGAGACGGCTCGCGCCGGTGTGCAAGCTCTCGATCAGCGTCCGCGTCTCTGCGTCCATCGAGCTCACGCGCCCGAGCAGGCCCTCGGTTGCCGTCGACACCGCCGCCACGTGCTCGCGGGCACGGGCGATCGCCTCCTCGCGCGTGCGGCCCGCCTCCGCGTTGGCGGCCTCACGCACGCGTTGAGCATCCTGCGCTGCCTCGCGCTCGATCGTCTCGGCTGTGGTCTGCGCCGCCTCAAGTATTCCCTGCACCTGCGTGCCGGCGGTGGCGGCAAGCGACTCGCGCCCGCGACTGCCCGCCTCGCGTCGCAGCTCCTCGACCTCGGCCGCAAGTGCCCGCAGGTGAGCATCTACGCTCACTGGGTCATATCCGCGGCGCACGATCGGGAAGTCGCGCCTCTCGATCCCCTGCCTGTCCAGTTCCACGGCGCTCATCCTATGCGACCTCACCGGACGGAGCCCTCGACTGTCTCCGGCTCACCACCCTCCACGTCGCCGTCTGTCATCTCGGCGTCCGCGCCCTCGGCGCCAGGGCCCTCGACCGTCTGGACGTCGCGAAGCTCACGCTTGAGCTCCCTGATCTCGTCCCGCACCTGAGCCGCGTACTCGAAGCGCAGCTCGTCGGCCGCGGCGATCATCTCCTCCTCCAGCTCAACGATCATCCGCTCCAGCTCGTGGGTAGGCATCTCCCTTGCCTTTGCTCTCGTAGCGCTCTTGCGACGGCGACCCTTGGGCACCTTCGACTCGGCCTGCAGGAACTCGGCGATATCGGAGATGCCCTTCACGATTGTGGCGGCGGTAATGCCGTGCTCCTCGTTGTGGGCGATTTGGATCTCGCGCCTGCGCGAGGTCTCCTCGATCGCCGCCTTCATCGCCTTGGTTTCCTTGTCGGCGTACATCAGCACCTTGCCCTTCACGTTGCGCGCCGCCCGGCCGATCGTCTGAATCAGCGAGGTCTCACCGCGCAAGAAGCCCTCCTTGTCGGCGTCGAGGATCGCAACCAACGAGACCTCCGGCAAGTCGAGCCCCTCGCGCAGCAGGTTCACTCCCACGAGCACGTCGTACTCGCCGAGCCGCAGATCTCTGATGATCTGGATGCGCTCGAGCGTGTCGATCTCCGAGTGCAGATAGCGCACCTTGAAGCCCATCTCGATCAGGTACTGGGACAGGTCCTCGCTCATCTTCTTGGTTAGGGTGGTCACGAGCACCCGCTCGTTCACGTCAACGCGCTTGCGAATCTCGTTCATCAGATCGTCGATCTGGTTGCGCGTCTCGCGCACGTCGATCTCCGGATCCACGACCCCAGTGGGCCTCACGATCTGCTCAACGATCCGCTGCGAGCGGGTGCGCTCGTATTCGCCGGGCGTCGCCGAGACGAACACGAGCTGCGGCGTGATCGACAGGAACTCGTCGAACGTCTGTGGACGGTTGTCCATCGCGCTCGGCAACCGGAAGCCGTAGTCCACGAGCGTGCGCTTGCGCGAGCGATCGCCCTCGAACATGCCCCCGATCTGCGGCACGGTCTGGTGGGACTCGTCGATGAAGCACACGAAGTCCTCGGGGAAGTAGTCGATCAGGCAGTACGGCCGCTCACCCGGTTTGCGCCCGTCGAGGATGCGCGAGTAGTTCTCGATCCCCGAGCAAAACCCCATCTCGCGCAGCATCTCCATGTCGTACTGGGTGCGCTGGCGCAGACGGTGGGACTCCAGCTGCTTGCCGTCAGCCTCCAGCTGCTCGCAACGCTCGTTGAGCTCACGCCCGATCTCCGCCACGCCATCCTCGATCGTCCCCTCCTTGACGTTGTAGTGAGTGGCCGGCCAGATCGCGACGTGCTCCAAGTCGTCGGAGATCAGCTCGCCGGTGAGCGGGTCGAAGTGCTGCAGGCGCTCCACTTCGTCGCCGAACAGGGTTGCCCTGAAGGCCGTCTCGGCGTAAGCGGGAAACACCTCGAGCGTCTCCCCCTTCACCCTGAACGTCCCGCGCGCAAGCACCGAGTCGTTGCGTGTGTACTGGATCGTGACGAGCTTTCGCAACAGCTTCTCGCGGTCGATCTCCTCTCCCCTGCGCAATATCTGCATGTTCATCTCATACGTCTCGGGGGAGCCAAGACCGTAGATGCACGACACAGACGCCACCACGATCACGTCGCGCCGCGCAAACACTGCGGCAGTGGCGGCATGGCGCAGCCGGTCGACCTCCTGATTGATCGCCGAGTCCTTCTCGATGTACAGGTCCCTGCTCGGAACATACGCCTCGGGCTGGTAGTAGTCGTAGTAAGACACGAAGTACTCCACCGCGTTCTCGGGGAAGAAGGTCCTGAACTCGTTGCACAGCTGCGCCGCAAGCGTCTTGTTGTGGGCGATCACGAGCGCGGGCTTCTGCACCTCCTGAATCACGCCTGCCATAGTCATCGTCTTGCCCGTGCCGGTCGCCCCCAGCAGCGTCTGGAAGCGCTCTTTCTCATGCACCCCTTCGGCCAGCTGCACGATCGCCTTCGGCTGATCGGCCGTGGGCGTGAATACAGGGTCTAGCTTGAATGGCGCCATCGCCGTCCTACGTTAGCCCGAGCGCGCGGGGATACACGACGCGATATTCAGCCCGGGCCCGCATCACCCGCCGCACGTATGCGCGCGTCTCGGGGAACGGGATTTCCGCGACCGTCAGCCTCCTGCCTTGGCCGCGCGCTCTGGCGACCCAGCCGTCCACGTTGGCCAAGCCGGCGTTGTAGGCAGCCACCGCGAGCGTCTTGTCGCCTTCGTAGTGGTCGAGCAGATAGCGCAGGTACCAGCTTCCATAGGCCACGTTGATCCTCGGCGTCGCCAGATCGCTGGTGGTAAAGCGCACCCCACCCGACTTGTCGGCGATGAAGCCTGCCGTCGCCGGCAGGATCTGCATCAGCCCGAGCGCCCCCGCCGAGGAGGTGCGTGGGTCGAACTTCGTCTCAGCGTAGATCACACCGGCGATCAGCGCCGGGTCGAGATGCTTGTCGGCGGCCTGTTCGCGAATCACGCCTGCGTCGCTGAGCGGCAGACCGGTCCCTGGGGAGGCATGCTGCACACGCGACACCACAGCTGCCACCAGCAACGCCAGCAGCGCCAGCGTGGCGAGGAGACCTGCCAGCCGGCGAACGCCGCCGGGGGCCGGCGCGGATCCGCGCGCGCGCCGCGCGCGCCCGCTCGGTCCGTAGGCGCTGCGTCTGCCGCGGTCGCGAGCGGCGACGGGCGATCGCTGCGTGCTCATGGGCCTCATCCGGACAGCTTGCCAAGAACGTCGGCCAGCTCGCGCCGCAAGTCTCCCTTGGTGCCATTGTTGTGCACGACGAATGTCGCACGCTGAGCCTTGTCCTCTTGCGAGAGCTGTCTAGCCGCGCGCTCATCCACAAGCGCGTGACCGCGCCCTGCCGCACGCTCGCGGCGCGTCTCCTCCTCCGCGACCACCGCGATCGTCGCATCGAAGCCACCCTCCATTCCAGCCTCGAAAAGCAGCGGCACCTCGACCACGGCAGCCCTTGGCGCCGGTCGCAGAGCCCGCACGTGCTCGAGCCATACGGCGATGCGCGCCCCGACGAGCGGCCACAGCAGCCCCTCGAGCCACCTGCGCTGCTCGTCCCCCCCGGCGAACGCCTTAGCCGCCACCGCGGCTCTGTCCACCACGCCAGCAGGCGCCACCTCTGCGCCCCAGCGCTCGACCACCGCGTCCTTTACTCGCCTGTCGCCGTACAGCTCGTGCACCACGACATCGGTGCTCAGAACCTGTGCGCCGAGGTCTTCGAGCGCCGCTAGGGCGGTCGACTTGCCCGCCCCCATGCCACCGGTCAGCCCGACGAACGGGACCACCGGCCGCACCGACCCGCTGCCAGTCAGTCCTGTCCCTGATCGGCGGGCTGCTCGTGCGCGGCCGGCTGGGCCTCAGCCGCCGCGGGCGTCTCGGCGGCCGGCTGCTCTCCTGCCGGCGCGTCAGCCACCGGCTCAGCGGCAGGCTCGGCGGCGGCTTCCGCCACGGGCTCCTCGGCAACCTCCACAGCCGGCTCCTCGACTGCGACTTCCCCCGCGGGCTGCTCAACGGGCTCCTCGACAGCAACCTTCTCCTCCGGCTGCTCGGCAGGCGACGACTCGTCCGTAGGCGCGGCAGCCGCCGGCGCTTCGACGGCGGCCTCGGCTGCTTGCGTGGGCGCCTTGTCGTTCGTGGGCGCCTCGTCGTTCGTGGGCGCCTCACCTGCGTCCGGTGCAGCGACCTGTTGCTCGGCTGCCGGCTCCTCAGCGGCCGCCTGCCGCTCGGCCGGCTCGGCGACCGTTGCCGTCTCAGCCCTTGGCAATGGCAGGATCTGGTCCTCGACGCGCTTTGCCGACAGCGATAGGCGCCGGCGCTCGGAGTCGATCTCGAGGATCTTCACGCGGATCTCATCGCCCGGATGGACGATCTCGCGCGGGCTCTCGACGTGATGACCGGCGAGCTCGGAGATGTGCACGAGCCCCTCGACGCCGTCGAGCACCTCGACGAACGCACCGAAGGTGACGACCTTCGTCACCTTCCCAGCCAGCTCGTCGTTGACGTTGTAAGTGTCCATGATCCGCTGCCACGGGTCTTCCTGGGTCTGCTTGAGCCCTAGGGAGATGCGCTGGCGATCGCGGTCGATGTCGAGCACCTTCACCTGCACGGTGTCGCCGATGCCCAGGATCTCGCTTGGATGGTTCACATGCGACCAGGAGAGCTCGGAGATGTGGATCAGGCCGTCGATCCCGTCGAGGTCCACGAACGCGCCGAAGTCCACGATGTTCGAGATCTGCCCCTCGACGACCAGCCCCGGCTGCAGTCGGTCGAGGATCTGCTGGCGAACCTCCTTGCGCTCCTCCTCGAGCACGGCGCGGCGCGAAAGCACGACGTTGTTGCGCGAACGGTTGAGCTCGATCACCTTCGTCTCGATCTGCGTGCCGAGGTACTCGTCGAGGTTCGGCACACGGCGAATGTCGACGAGCGAGGCGGGCAGGAAGCCGCGCACCCCGAGGTCGATGATCAGACCGCCCTTGACGACCTCGATCACGGAGCCCATCACGGGCTCACCAGACTCGGCGGCCGCCTCGATGCGGCGCCATGCCTTCTCGAAGCGGGCGCGCTTCTTGGACATGATGAGCCGGCCGTCCTGGTCCTCCTTGGTGAGGACCATCGCGTCGACCTCCTCGCCGAGCGACACCTCCTCGCGGGGATCCACCGACTTGCGGATGGAGAGCTCGTTGGCGGGGATGACACCCTCAGACTTGTAACCGATGTCGACAAGGACCTCGTCCTTGTCGATGCGCACGACATTGCCAGTGACGACCTCGCCCTCCTCGAAGGGCTGCATCGTGGCGTCGTAGTTGGGGACTATCTGCCCGTCGATTTCAAGCAGAAGCCCGTTGGACCCCTCGACCACCTGGGCCAGGGGATTCTCGATCATGGTTTGCACCGGTCGAAGCCTAGCGCAGCCGTATCATTGCCGGAGGTATGCCCCTCAGAGCGACGAAGCGTGGAGCGGAGCGCACCCCGCTGCAGCGAGACTGCGATGTGCTGGTGTGCGGAGCTTCCTTTGCGGGACTGGCGGTGGCGCGCGAGCTGGCCGACACAGGCGCGCGCGTATTGGTCATCGACCGCTATGAGATCGGCGAGCGCCAGACCTCCGCGTGTGGGATCCCCACCGGCTGGCTGGAAGCGCTCGAGCTGGATAGCTCGCTGCGCCAAACCTTCGACGAGCTCGTCGTGCACACGCCGTGGAGAACCGTCCGCTGGCGCTTGCCGTGGACGTTCTCCACCTTCGACTATCGCGAGCTGTGCACCTTGTTGTGGGCTCAAGCCGACCCCGGCGACACCGAGTTCGAGACGGCCACCGTGACCGGCCGCGACGGACATACCGTCCACACCGACCGCGGAGATTTGAGCGCGCCCTTGATCGTCGACGCGCTCGGCTGGCGGCGTGTTCTCTCCAACGAGACTCCGATCCAGCCGCCGGGCGCCCGTCTGTCGCGTGGCTTGGAGGTGCACCCGTATGGCGCCGGCGATGAGCTCGAGCTGTGGATCGACGCGAAGTACATCCGCGCCGGCTACTCGTGGAGCTTTCCGGCAGGCGACGAGCTGCGCGTGGGAGTCGGCTCGTTCTGGCCCTCCCATCACGTCAAGGAGCCGACCGTGAGACTTGCGAGCGACCTCGGCCTACCGCCCGATGGCTACCAAGGCAATTGGATCCCCCACCAGTTGCGACCCGCGACCGAGGATGGGGTGTTCTTCGTCGGCGATTCCGCCGGGCACTGCTTGCCCCTCACCGCCGAGGGGATCCGAACCGCCCTGTACTTCGGGCTCGCGTGCGCTCGGGAGCTGCGCCCTGTGCTCGATGGCCATGCGACACGCGAGGACGCTCTGGCCCGATATGGCGCCTTCTCGCACGCGCACGAGCGCAAGTTCCGCTGGCTGTTGAACACGCAGCGTGCGATCGGACGCCTCACGCCAACCCGTGCAGTCAGCGCGATGGCGCGCACACTCACCTCCAAGCGCGCGTGCGCGTGGTCGTTCAACCACTACCTGGACATAGCCCCGCCGTCGTTCGTCGATGCCGGGCTAGATTCAGGCTCCGCGGCACGACGCACGCCGGCGCGCGCCGCCGCGGCCTAGCCGCTCCACGCCTGAGAGCCATCCCGAGCGCAGCGCACTCAAGCGACCTCGCGCAGACGCGTGCTCGCGCCACCGCTGGCGCGCATCGCCAAGCGACTCGCCTCGATCGCGCTGGCCCACGAGACCTCGGACAGCAGGCCGGGGGCCGCGACCATGTCGCCGACCAGGAAGACGCCATCGCCGCGATCGACGGAGGGGCGGTCCCTCCAGCTCGACCCGGGCGCATCGAGCGCGCCGGTGCGGGCATCCATGACCTGACGCCGCCTCCATGTCTCGCGCTCGCGCCAATCCTTTAGCGAGGCGTCCAGCAGCCGCTCGAGTCGCAGCGAGGCCTGATCGGGGCTCTCTTCAGGGCGGATCGGCATCTGCGCCTGGATCAGCTGCTCGCCGGCAGGCGCTAGCGAGGAGTCGGCGGCGCTGAAGCGCTCGATCCAGCCCGCCTCGTCGAGATCGGACACGACGAATGGATCGCCGCGCCGATGGCGCACCCCTAGGTCCAGGCACAGGGTGTGCCCGCTCGTCCACCGCAGTCCGTCGTCGTCGAGCAGCTCGCGAGCCTGGTGGAGCTCGGTGGCCACGATCACCGGAGGGTCAGGCAGCGACTCCACACGCCTGCCTGTCTCGATCCCCACTCCGAGCTCTCGCGCTCGCCGCTCGAGCGCCTCGATCACCGCCGTCCACCCACCGAGCACATAGCGAACCGAGGGCGGTGGAGTGAGCAGCGTCCTGACGGTACGCGGCCAGACGAACGCCGCGGACAGCTCGCCCGGATCGTGGTGGAAGGTGTACACCCCGGCCCCGGCTGACAGCATCGCGGCGGTTCGCTCATCCGCCTGCTCGGCGACCCAGGAGCGGAAGTCGATCTCCACGGGCGCCTGGCGCCCGCGCAGGCGCAGCACGGCCGGGATCGCGCCCAACGGCGGCGTCCGCCGCATCTCTCCCTGCCAGCGCATCCGAAATGGCGCGAGCGGGACGCCGCTGTTGCGCGGCTGCAGGCCGCGTTCGCCCAGCCAGTCCCAAAGGGGCCCCTTGTAGAAGACGTGCGGGCCAAGGTTGGCCTTGTATGGACCCTCGCTGCTACGCGCGCGCCCGCCAAGCGAGCCATGCGCCTCCAGCAAGCGCACATCGGCGCCTTCCTCCGCGCACGCGATCGCGGCTGTCAGCCCCCCAATTCCTCCACCCACAACTGTTATCTGGCTCCCCGAGGCTGCTCGCTTGGGCCGGCTCATGACGATCCTCCTGCGGTTGCTTGCGGTGCCGAGCTCGAGATTCTTTGTCAGATCAAACTACGACGAAACTGGTCCGCTATACAGTTCCAGTAATGGCACGTACGACAGGTCCAGTTTCTAGTCCAGAGATGCTGATCGAGCTCGATCGAAGCGTCGAGCTGCCCCTCCACGAGCAGCTGGAGCGCTTCCTGCGCGAGAACATTCGCTCGGGACGGCTGCCAGCCGGCGCCAGACTGGCCTCGACGCGGGCACTGGCGGCCGAGCTAAGCATCTCGCGCGGCGTGGTCACCGAGGCCTACGGGCAGCTCGCCGCCGAGGGCTACATCGAGACTCGACAGGGGGCGCCGGTGCGGGTGGCCCGAGCGGTGCGCGGCGCGAGCCAGACGGTCCCGGCCCGCTCGCTGCTGCCGAGCTTCAACTACAACTTCCACCCCGGTCTTCCCGACCTGGCGAGCTTCCCTCGCGAGAGCTGGCTGCGATCGCTGCGCGTAGCCTTGAGCGACTCGCCGCTGGACGCGGTCGGCTACGGCGATCCCCGCGGCGTGCCCGCCTTGCGCGAAGCGCTGGGCGCCTACCTCGGGCGTGTGCGCGGCGCCGCCGCAGACACCGAGCGGATGCTGATCTGCACGGGATTCATGCAAGGCGTGTCGCTGCTGTGTCGCTGGCTGCGCGCAAGCGGGGTCGAGCGCGTCGCCGTCGAGGACCCCGGCTGGCACATCCACAGGCTGATAGTCGAGCAAGCCGGGCTCGAACCGGTGCCAGTGGGGGTCGATCGCGACGGCCTGCGAGTGGACGAGCTGACCGCGACCGGCGCGGCCGCCGTCGTCGTGACGCCGGCTCACCAGTTCCCGACCGGCGCGATCCTCAGCCGCGAGCGCAGGACGGCTCTGATCGACTGGGCCGAGGACGGCGACCGCCTGATCGTCGAGGACGACTTCGACGCCGAGCTCCGCTACGATCGCGGCGCCGTCGGCGCCCTGCAGGGTCTTGCCCCCGAGCGCGTCGTCTACATCGGATCGGCCAGCAAGCGGCTTGCGCCGGGCATGCGGCTCGGTTGGATGCTGATGCCCTCGTGGCTTACCTGGGCGCTCGTGTCCGCCAAGGCGGTCGAGGACGGAGGCTCGGAGATCGTCGGTCAGCTGGCGCTGCGCGACTTCATCGCGCGCGGAGAGCTAGACCGCCACATACGACGCATGCGCCTGCGTTACCAGCGGCGGCGAGAAGCGTTGCTGGCAGCGCTTACGCGATGGCTCCCGCACGCGCAGGCCGACGGAGCCGCCGCCGGCCTGTATGAGCTGGTGCGACTGCCAGACCAGGTCGAGGAGGCCAAGCTGATCACCGCGAGCGCCGCTCGCGGAGTCGGCGTCGAGAGCCTGTCGCTGCATCGCTTCACGCGCGGTGGCCCGCCGGGCGTGCTGCTCGGCTATGGCAACCTCTCCGAGCCGGCGATCGACCAAGGCGTGCGTCTGCTTGCGCAAGCATTCGCGGAGATCTGCTGAAATCGGGAGACCGGCTGAGCGACGATCTCGCTTGCAACGCATCCGGTGAGACGCACCTCGGCACACGATAGGCCCGCCGTGCGACAAGCGCGGAGTGGCCAGGTGGCATATGGTGAAGAGGTGGATACCCGCACGTCCCCACACGTGCTTGAACGACCCGCGACGGCCCTGGCCGCGGGTATCGCGCTATTTGCCGTCTACCACCTCGGGCTGGCCGCGCTGATGGCGTTTGACCCTCACTACTTCTTCGCGAAGATCGGTCCGTTCGGCATTCGCAACGATCACTACATACGCGACCTCGCCACCTATAACGCCGCTGTCGGGGCCGGCCTGCTCGTGGCTGTGCGCCGCCGTTCCTGGCGTGTCCCACTGCTGGCCGTCGTCACGCTTCAGTTCGCGCTTCACAGCCTCAACCACCTGATCGACATCGATGCCGCACACCCAAACTGGAATGGCTATTTCGACTTCTTCTCACTCGCGATCGCCACCGTGGTGCTCGCATGGCTCTGGAGGCTGGCCGCCCGGATGCCGGAGGAACCTGCGGCAGAGGGCGCCCCGCAAGACGGACGCTCGAGATCCTCGACCTCGATCGGGGCGAGCCGATGAGGATCTTCCTCGCGGGCGCCACCGGAGCGATCGGCAAACGCCTCGTGCCAATGCTCCTCGCCGCGGGCCACCAGGTCACGGGCATGACCCGCTCGGCTTCGAAGGTCGAGCAGCTGAGGACCGCGGGCGCCGACCCCGTCCTCTGCGACGCGCTCGACGCGCCCGCGCTGCACAAGGCGGTCCTCGAAGCAGAGCCAGAGGTGGTGATACATGAGCTGACCGCGCTGCCCAAGCGCCTGAACCCGCGCAAGATCGAGCGCGATTTCGTGCTCAACGACAGGTTGCGCAGCGAAGGCACGCGCCTGCTCGTCGCCGCCGCGCAAGCGGCGGGGGTCCGGCGGGTCGTCGCGCAGAGCATCTCGTTCGCATACGCGCCGGGACCGCCCGGGACGCTTCACTCCGAGCGCGATCCGCTGATGCTCGAAGAGGCGCCCAAGACGTTCAGACGCACCGTTCAGGCGCTCTCGGACCTAGAGAGCGCCGTGCTGGGCGCCAACGGGATCGTGCTGCGCTACGGCTACATCTACGGCCCCGGAACCTCGATCTCCTCGGATGGCTCGATCGTCGAAGACCTCCGCAGCCGCAAGTTCCCGATCGTCGGCAAAGGGACGGGCGTCTGGTCGTTCGTCCATGTGGACGACGCCGCCCGGGCCACCGTGAAGGCCACCGAGCACAACGGGTCTGGGGTCTACAACGTCGTAGACGACGATCCCGCGCCGATGTCCGATTGGATGCCAGCGCTCGCCGCGGCCACTGGCGCGCCATCCCCGATGCGGATCCCCACGCTGCTTGCCCGCCTCGTGGCGGGCAACTTCGGCGTGTCGGCCATGACCCGCAGCCAGGGAGCGACCAACACACTGGCCAAGCGCGAGCTCGACTGGCAGCCGCAGCACGCCTCATGGCGCGATGGATTTCACACGCTAGCGTCGCACGACCAGTAGCACCCCCGCCACGAGCAGCACAAGCCCGACGATGCGCGTGGCGCCAATCGGCTGCTTTGCGATCCCGAGCAGGCCAAAGCGGTCGATGACCACGGCCGCGACGAGCTGGCCTGAGATCACGATCGCCGTCAGGCCGCTGACCCCCAGCGTGCGCACCGTGAGGATCGCGACAGTCACGTAGACCGCCCCGAGCAGCCCACCGACGAGCGCCCACCAGGGCGCTTTGCCGACGCTGCCGAAGCTGCCCAGGCCGCCGTAGAACAGTGAGGCGATCAGCGCAAGCGCGACCGTGCCCACCACGAACGAGAAGGTGGCCGCCTGCACGCTGCCCAGATCGCGGCCGAGGCGCGAGTTGACCGGCGCCTGCATCCCCACGAGCACACCGGCGATCGCGGCCAGCGCGACCGCCAGACCGCGAGTCACCACACACCCAGCGAGCCGGCCCGCCGGTCGCGACGCCTCCATCCGCGCGAGCTGTCACGCAAATGGATCACTTCGCTTCCAGCCAGTTACGCCCGATCCCGATGTCGACCGCAAGCGGCGGCGAGTGGTCCCACACGCCGACCATCTCGCGCTCGATCAGCTCGCATGCGAGGCCGGTCTCCGCCGGCGGGCCTTCGAACAGGAGCTCGTCGTGGATCGTGAGGATCTGCTTGGTCGCGAGCCCGGCCTCGTGCAGCGCGCTGTGACAGCGCACCATCGCCAGCTTGATGATGTCGGCGGCGGTGCCTTGAATGACGGTGTTCACAGCGAGCCGCTCGCCAAGCGTTCGCACCTGATAATTGCGTGCGCGCAGCTCCGGGATCTGGCGGCGCCGACCCCAGAGCGTCTTGACGTGGCCCTCCTCCTTGGCGGCCTCGATCGTCTCGGCGATGAACTTCGCGACGCAGGAGAAGCGCTCCAGGTAGGCGTCGATGAACGCTTTTGCCTCCTCCAACGGGATGTTCAAACGGTCGGCCAACCCATAGTCGGACAGGCCGTAGACGATCCCGTAGTTGATCATCTTGGCCTTCGAGCGCATGCCAGGGTCGATCCCCTCAGCGGACACCCCGAACACCTCGGAGGCCGTCGCCGTATGCACATCCTCGCCGCGCTTGAAGATCTCCACCAGGACGGGCTCCTGGGCGATGTGCGCAAGCACGCGCAGCTCGATCTGGGAGTAGTCGACCGAGATCAGCGTGCAACCCTCTTCGGCCTCGAAGCAGCCCCTGATCTCACGTCCCAAAGGGGTGCGGATCGGAACGTTCTGCATATTGGGGTTCGTGGAGGCAAGGCGTCCCGTTTGCGCGCCGGCCTGCAGGAAGGTTGTGTGGATGCGCAAGCGCTCGTCCACCTGCTCCGGGAGCACGTCCAGGTATGTCTTGATCAGCGTCGATAGCTCGCGCCAGCGCTCGACGTGAGGCACGATCTCGTGCTCATCGCGGATCGCCTGCAGCACGCGGGCGTCGGTGGAGAAGCCGGTCTTGCCACGGCGCTTGCGCGACAGCCCCAGCTTGACGAACAGAATCTCGCCCAGCTGCTGAGGAGAGCCGATCGTGAACTCCTCTTCGGCAAGGTCGTAGATGCGCCGCTCGAGGCTCGCGATCTCCTCGCGCACGCGCCCAGTTATCTCCTGCAGGCGCTCCACGTTGAGGCGCACGCCCAGCAGCTCCATCTCGCGCAGCACGGACACGAGCGGCAGCTCGATGTCGCACATAACGCCCTGCAGCCCGCGCTCGGCGATCTGCTCGCGCTGCCAGGCGGCGAGCGCGCTCAGCAGCAACACCTCGCCTGCCAGCGGATCCTCGACCTCCGCCACGAGGCCTCGCTCTTCGCACAGCTCTGCGAACGGGTAGCCACGCCGCGCAGGCTCGAGCAGGTAGGCGCCGAGCAACGTGTCGTGCACAAGCCCGGGCGGCACCGCACCGAGCGCCTTTGCGTCGTGCGCAACCACGGCCAGCTCACCGCACGCCTCCACGAGCTCCCCCGGATCGGCGCAGTCGCCGACTAGCACGCCGGCGCGCGAGAGACGCGCAGCCGTCTTCTTGCCGCTCCAGGCGCCGGCCGGCGGCGGGTCGGGGGTGACCGCGAAGCGCCACGGCGAGCCGAGGGCGAACAGCTCGCCCTCTTCCACCTCGGCGGCGCGCACGGCGACGCACAGCTCCTGGGGCCTTGTGCCGCTTGCCGTCTTCAAGCTCGGTATGTCCGCCACGGTGCCCTTGCGCACGCGTCCCGTGAGCGTGACCTCCTCAGAGGAGACCGCTTTTGCGAGCTCGGCCTCCCCAAGCGCCTCTTCCAAGCGACGCAGGGGGTCGCGCAGCTCGTGCTTTCGGAACACATCCCGCAGGCGCGAGCGGTCTGGCTCGCGCGCCGCCTCACTCTTGAGGTCGAACTCGACCGGCAGGTCGCGCTTTACGGTGGCAAGGCTCTTGGAGAGGCGCGCGTCCTCCGCGTGGTCGATCAGGCTCTGCTTGCGCTTTGGCCCGCCGATGTCGCGCACGTGCGACAGCACCCCCTCGAGCGAGCCGAAGCGCTGGATCAGCTCGCTTGCGGTCTTCTCGCCGATCCCGGGAATCCCCGGGATGTTGTCTGAGGTGTCGCCCTTCAGCCCGTAGAAGTCGGGGATCAGCTCAGGCGGCAAGCCGTAGCGGTCGATCACCGCCTGGTGGTCGTATAGCTTCGTCTCGGTGATGCCGCGCGCGGTGGCCATCACCTGCACGAGGCCCTGCTCGTCGATCAGCTGAAAGACGTCGCGGTCGCCGGTGACGATCGTCACCGGCACACCCGCCATGCGCGCCTGCTCGGCCAATGACGCGATCACGTCGTCGGCCTCATATCCGTCGAGCTTCACGTTGCGGTAGCCGAAAGCCTCCACCAACGGTTCCATCGCCGGCCACTGCGCCTTCAACAGGTCCGGGCGCGAGCGGCGCCCGGCCTTGTACTCGGGGAACAGCTCCGTGCGCCCCGAGCTGCCCGCGTCCCAGCCCACGATCGTCGGCTGCACCCCGTGGTCGGTCACGATCTTCACGAGCATCGAGGAGAAACCGAAGATCGCGTTGGTCGGCTCGCCGGTGGATGTCGCGATGGACTCCGGCAGCGCGTAGAACGCCCGGTAGACGAGGCTGGGACCGTCGATCAGAAACAGGCGTCGCTCCACGACGAGCACTCTATTAGGCGCTTCGTCGGCGAGCTCGTCAGCTCCCGCGCACCGCCAGCGGCCCAGGCGCCGGGGTGCTATGTCCAAAATCGGCTGGCCCCCCGCACGCGGTCGGCAGCCCCAAAGGGCGCTGCCGACCGGCAGACAAGCCCGCCGAGCTCGGCCCTGCGGATCGACGCAGGGCGAACGAGCGGAAGCAAATAACATGCCGAGCCGCCCGCCTGCTCGGCCAACCAACCAGGAGCCTCAAACCCCGTGAGCGTCACACCCAGCGCGCAGTACCGCCTGACCATCCGCGTCAAGATCGACGAGGAGCAGGGCATGCTCGGCCAGGTCACCGACATGATCGGCGAGCAGGGTGGGATGGTCGTCGCTGTGGACCTGGTCGAGGCCGGCGCCGGCCACAGCGTGCGCGACATCGTCGTGGACGCCTCCAACCGCGACCACTGGAATCGCATCCTCTCGGCGATCGGGTCGCTGGCCGGAGCCGAGGTGATCGACACGACCGACCGCACCTTTCTTCTGCACGTCGGGGGCAAGATCGAACAGCGCAACAAGCATCCGCTGAAGACGAGGGACGACCTTTCGATGGCTTACACGCCCGGCGTGGCGAGAGTGTGCACCGCGATCAAGGACGATCCCGACAAGGCTTTCCAGTACACGATCAAGCGCAACACCGTGGCCGTCGTCTCCGACGGCACGGCGGTGCTCGGCCTCGGCGACATCGGCCCCGCGGCGGCGATGCCGGTGATGGAGGGCAAGGCGTGCCTGTTCAAGGAGTTCGCGGGCGTCGACGCCTTCCCGATCTGCCTCGACACGAAGGACACCGAGGAGATCGTGCGCGCGGTGACGCTGATCGCGCCCGCCTTCGGTGGGATCAACCTCGAGGACATCTCCGCGCCGCGCTGCTTCGAGATCGAGGAGCGCCTCAAGCGCGATCTGGAGATCCCGGTGTTCCACGACGACCAGCACGGGACCGCGGTCGTCGTGATGGCGGCGCTGCTGAACGCGGTCAAGCTGACAGGGCGCAGCATGCACGAGCTGAAAGTGCTCGTGATCGGCCTCGGCGCGGCCGGCGTCGCCGTCACGAAGATCATGCTCGAGGCGGGCGTGCGCGACATCGTCGGCGCCGACTCGCGCGGAGCGCTCAGCACGCAGCGCGAGGACTACCTCGAGGGCACCATGAGCCAGATCAAGCGCTGGTATGCGGAGTCGACCAACCGCGAGGCCCACGTCGGGGCGCCGGCCGACGTGATCGAGGGCGCCGACCTGCTCGTCGGCCTCTCCGGCGCGCGCGCGCTGCCCGTCGAGGCGCTCGCCAAGATGAACGACGACGCCATGGTGTTCGCGATGGCCAACCCCAACCCCGAGGTGATCCCAGAGGAGGCCGCGCCCTACGTGCGCATCATGGCTACAGGCCGCTCGGACTACCCGAACCAGATCAACAACGTGCTGTGCTTCCCGGGGATCTTCCGTGGAGCCCTCGATGTGCGCGCGAAGGCGATCACCGAGGAGATGAAGATGGCCGCCGCCAGGGCGATCGCGGCGATCGTCGCCGAGGAGGAGCTGCGCGACGATTACATCATCCCGTCGGTCTTCAATCGCGACGTCGCGCCAGCGGTGGCCGCCGCGGTCGCCGAGCAGGCACGCGCGAGCGGCACCGCGCTCGCCGGCCAGGAGGTCGGCTTCGCGCAGGGCGATACGCTGACCGGGATGGGCGAGCAGCGCGTGCGCAACAGCGAGAGCTGACGGCTCGGAAAGGGACCAAGGACCGCTGATGCGGGTTACGGTCACAGGAGCAACCGGCCTGATCGGCCCACGGCTGGTGACGGCGTTGAGAGCGCGCGGGGACGATGTGACCGTGCTCTCGCGCGATCCCGAGCGCGCGCTGAGCCGGCTGGAGCGCTCGACGCGGCCGTCGACGCCGGCGGGCGGCGCGTCCGTCGGCTTGCAGGCGCTGCCTTGGGAGCTGATGCGCGAACCCGCGCCGAGCGCTGCGCTGGCAGGACGCGACGCGGTGGTCCACCTCGCGGGCGAGAACGTCGCGCAGCGTTGGAGCGCGAGCGCGAAGCAGGAGATCCGCGAGAGCCGCGTGGCCGGCACGAGGCAGCTCGTGCAGACGCTTGGCTCGCTCGGGGACTCCGAGCGTCCGCGCGTGCTTTTGGGCGCGTCGGCGATCGGATACTACGGCGCTCATGGGGACGAGCCGATCGACGAGGAGGCTCCGGCCGGCACCGACTTCCTGGCGCAGACATGCGCAGCCTGGGAGGAGCAGACCGTCGCCGCCGAGCGCTTCGGCACACGCGTCGTGAGGCTGCGCACAGGCGTCGTGCTCGACCGCGACGGCGGGGCGCTCGGCAAGATGCTCACCCCCTTCAAGCTTGGCGTGGGAGGACCCGTGGCGGGCGGGCGCCAGTACATCTCCTGGATCCATCCCGACGACCTCGTGGGGATCGCGCTCGCCGCGCTCGACGGGGACCAGTGGAGCGGGCCGGTGAACGCGACCGCCCCGCAGCCTGAGCGCAACCGCGATCTCTCCAGAGCCCTCGGCCACGCCCTGGGCCGGCCCTCGCTGCTGCCGGTCCCTGGCGCCGCGCTGCGCTTGCTCTACGGCGAGATGGCGGAGATCGTCACGAGCGGTGCGCGCGTGCTGCCGGCACGAGCACTGGTTCTGGGCTACGAGTTTCGCCACGGGCAGCTGGACTCGGCGCTGCGCGCCGCGCTTGGGGGGCGCTGAGCCGCCGGCGGCTCAGCGCGGAGCGTCGAACGCGCGCCAGAGCACAGGCTCACCTCTTACGACACGGTCGATGGCGTAGCTGGACAGTGTCGTTTCGCCGCTTGCCTGCATCGAGTACACGCCGAGCACGGACGGGCGATCGTGGGTGGCGAAGAAGCGTTCGATCACCGCTTGACGATTGTCCCCCCGCTCGCCGGCGGAGCGGATCGCGGCGAGCACGACGCTCATCGCCTCGTATCCGTAGAGCACGTACGGTTGCGGCGAGGCCGCGAAGCGATGGCTGTACAGCGCGAGCACGCGCTCGGCGGACGCCGGGTACAGCCGCGCAGCCAGCACGGGCGAACCCACGAAGGTCGCGCTTTCGCCTGCCCCGAGATTTGAGGTGAACACGGTGTTCAACAGCGCGCTCGACGCCAGCAGCGGCAGGCGCGGAGCAGCCGCGTGCAGCTGGCGGGCGAGCTGTGCCGCCTGGCTCGTCGCGGTCGCACTCAGAAAGACGGCCTGCGTGCCGCTTTCGCCAACCTTCGCGACCTCGCCGGCGAAGTTCGAGCCCGGGACGATCGTGACCGTATCCTGGCCCTTCACTTCGATTCCGGCTCGCTGCGCATCGCCCGCCACGATCTGGGCGAGCGGGCCGTCGAACGGGTCCTGGTCGGCGATCACATATAGGCGGCGCACGCCCAGCTTGCGCAGAAGCGCGACCTGCGCCGCCGCCTGCACAGGGTCGCCCGGGGCGACGCGCCCAAATGTGCGCTGGCCGCCTAGATAGAAGCGTTCGGGCTCACCCTGACCCGCGTCGAGCGAGGAGGTCAGACCGACATACGGGCTGGCTGGGCTGACCTGCAGGATGCCGGCGGCGTTGGTGAGCGGCAACGAGACGGCCGTGGCGCCCGAGTTGAAGTCGCCCAGATAGGCGATCGTGGTGCGGTCCTGTGCTGCTGCCTTCGCGTTGGCGGCGGTGACCCCCGGGTCCCACTGGCCGCTGGTTGGGCTCGAGTCGTCGAGCGAGACGTAGCTCACCGTGAAGCCCCCCACGCGCCCGCCGGCGTCTGCGAGCGCCAGCTTCTCGCCTCCCACTATCTGTTGTGAGATGCCCGCGGCTGGGCCCTGCAGGGGCAGGCTCGAGTAGACCGTCAACTGCTTGCCGACGCTCTGCGCAGCAGGCGAGGTCCCGACGCCGCCGCAACCTGCCAACGCCGGCGCGAAGGCGAGAGCGGCGAGGCCAGGGCACAGCCAGCGCGCGCGCACCACCAGATGACTAGTCGCCGTGGCGGCCCGGGAGATAGCCGGCGATGATCTTCAGCGAGGCGCCGACGACGACGATCAGCGTGGCGAGCATGAACGAGTCGAACCCCTTGGCGCCGAGCGCCCACAGCACGATCCAAAGGATCAGGCCGGCGGTGACGGTGAGTACCAGTCCCATAGCGAGGGAATCCTATAACAGCCTGTCCCGAGCCAGCCCCATCCAAACACACTCGAGCCCATGCTCGGTCGAAAGGACGACGAGCAATGACGCCCTACGAGGACAGGGCGGCCTCCAAGCCAGCGACGATCTCCCCGACCGCGCCCGCCGGGTCATCGGACTCGGCGGCGGCGCGCACCAGGCGTGTGCCAACGATCACGCCGTCGGCCCCAGCCTGCGCGGCTTGAAGGGCATGCTCGGGCGTCGAGATCCCGAAGCCGAGCGCCACCGGCGCATCGGTGTTCGCCTTTGCGCGCGCCACGATCTCGGCGAACTTGTCCGAGAGAGCGGCACGCTCGCCGGTCGTGCCGACGACTGAGACGGTGTAGAGGAATCCCCGCGCCTGCGCCCCAATCCGGGCGAGACGCTCTGGTGGGGTTGTCGGCGCCACGAGCGGCACGAGCGCGATTCCGTGCGCATCGCATGCGCCCAGCACCGGCGGCGCCTCCTCGAACGGCAGGTCCGGCACGATCAGCCCGCTTGCCCCCGCACGCGCAAGTCGCTCGACGAACGCCTCGGCGCCGGGCGCGAAGACCATGTTGGCATAGCACATGAGCACCACCGGGACGCCCGGGGCGAGTGCCCGCGCCACCTCGAGCACTCCACTCAAACTCGCTCCGGCGGCGAGCGCCCGCGTGCCCGCATCGTGAATCGTGGGGCCGTCCGCCAGCGGGTCGGAATAGGGCACGCCAAGCTCGAGCAGATCGGCGCCGGCTTGAATGCAGGCCTGTCCGATCCGCACCGACTCGTCGAGCGTGGGAAAGCCGCCCATCAAATAGGGCATCAGCGCGGCACGCTTGCCGCTTTTGGAGAACGCCAGCGCGATGCGATCGCAACCCGTGGTCTCGGTAAGGGCCCGCATCAGAATAGATGGTGGGATCGAGGTGGTCGGGCCGTGGATGGGATGCGCCGCATGCTGACCGATCTCCGATCGGTCAGGCGTGCTGGTGGCACGTCGAGCATCGCGGGTGGCGCAGCACGTCGCGGAACGGCCGCAGCGGACCGCCAGATATTCTGACGCGGGTCCCAACGCTCACAGCCCGATCCCCTCGACGAGGAGGGCGAGATGGCTCGCGGGCGCGGCGACCGGCCTCACATGCCGTCTGCGGCGCCTGGGCGGATCTTGTCTCCCCAAAAAACGATCAGCTCGCACCGAGCACCTCCGCCAGGTCCTTGTCGCCACGCCCGGACAGGCACACAAGGTCGAGCTCGCCCTCCTTCTGGGCAAGCGTCCAGGCGAGCGCGTGCGCCGTCTCGAGCGCCGGGATGATTCCCTCCATGCGCGAGACCTCGCGAAACGCCGCGAGCGCCTGGGCGTCTGTGACCGCCTCGTAGCGCGCGCGGCCGCTGTCGCGCAGGAAGGCATGCTGGGGGCCTGTGCCCGGGTAGTCGAGGCCGGCGGAGATCGAGTGCGCCTCGACGATCTGGCCCTCCTCGTTCTGCATGACGGCCGAGAGCGCGCCGTGCAGGACGCCCGCGCGACCTCCCACGGTCAGCGGAGCGCCATGGCGCTCGGTTGCGATGCCCTCTCCGCCCGCCTCGACACCTACCAGAGCGACCCCAGGATCCTCGAGGAAGGCGGTGAATATGCCAAGCGCGTTGGAGCCTCCGCCTACGCAAGCCACGACGCGCGCCGGCAGGCGCCCCTCGCGCTCGAGCAGCTGCGCGCGCGCCTCGTCGCCGATCACGCGCTGCAGGTCGCGCACCAGCGCCGGATAGGGAGCAGGCCCCACCACCGATCCGATCACATAGTGGGTGTCCCCAACGTTGGTGACCCAGTCGCGGATCGCCGCGGAGGTGGCCTCCTTCAGCGTCCGCGCGCCCGCGTCGACCGCTTGCACGCGCGCGCCGAGCAGCTCCATACGCTGCACGTTGGGTGCCTGGCGGCGCGTGTCCTCGCTGCCCATGTAGATCACACACTCCAGGTCAAGCAGCGCGCAGACGGTCGCCGTCGCGACGCCGTGCTGACCGGCGCCGGTCTCGGCGATCACGCGGCGCTTGTCCATGCGCTTGGCCAGCAAAGCCTGCCCGAGCGCGTTGTTGAGCTTGTGCGAGCCGGTGTGGTTGAGGTCCTCGCGCTTGAGATACACAGGGCGCTCCATCCGCTCTGAGAGACGCTCGGCTAGGTACAGAGGCGTCGGGCGCCCCGCGAAGTCGCGCAGCAGGCGCCCCAGCTCGGCGTGGTAGGCGGGATCGGCGCGCGCCTGCGTCCATGCCAGCTCCAGCTCCGCCAGCGCCGGCATCAAGGTCTCGGGAACGTACTGGCCGCCGTAGCTTCCGAAGCGGTGCTCGACGCCGCCGCCTGGCGTCTGACCGGTCGCGCTTGGACTCACGCCGGCGACCCTACCGATGGCGCCCCGTCGGATGTGGGCTCGATGGGTCGCCCCGGCTCGACAGGTTGCGCACCCTCGACGGGCACGCCAAGCGCGGCTCGCTCGACAGCGGTGAAGAAATCGCGCAGTCTGGTCGGATCCTTGCGCCCTGGCGCGCTCTCGGTGCCGCTGGCGGTGTCCACGGCGAACGGCCGCACGCGCTCGATCGCCTCGGTCACGTTCTCGGGACTGAGGCCTCCGCTGAGGATCAGCGGCGTCTTCGAGCGCCGCCCGGCGAGCAGCTTCCAGTCAAACGTCTCGCCAGTCCCGCCTCGCAGCCCCTCGCGGCCGGGCTCTGAAGAGCGCGCGTCCAGCAGGTGGAAGTCTGTGTGGAAGCGGGCGGCGTCGCGGATGTCGCCGATGTCGGACACTTGCAGCGCCTTGACTATGCGCGCGCCCGTGCGGCGCGCAGCCTCGCCACAGAACGAGGGACCCTCATCGCCGTGCAGCTGCAGCAGTGTCAGGCCGAGCTGCTCGCTCACGTCGACGATCTCCTGCATGTGCGCGTTGACAAACACGCCGCACAGCTCGGCCTTGCGCCGCAGAGCCGCCGCGATCAGCTGCGCCTCGACGAGCGAGCACCTGCGCGGGCTTGGCTCGTAGAACACCATGCCGAGCGCCCAAGCGCCCAGCTCGACCGCCAGCTCGGCGTCCTCGAGCCGCGTGATTCCGCAGATCTTCACCTGTGTCTCTAACTCGGACATGCCTAAACGGTAGCGATACGAAGCGGGGCGAGCCCACCCGCCCAGGAGACAGTCCAGACCCTTGCGCCCAACCTTGCGGGCATGCCCATTATTTGGAATCATGTCCCGATGCTTAGGGTCATAGTCGCATTTTCGATGGGTCGATTCTGGCCATTGACAGCAAATAGAGACAACCGTCTCAACCATTCGAAACGCGCTGAGCCTCGATGAATTTGCCGGTCGACAAGCAGCGGGTTTCAGCGTTGCTCGATGCCGCTCAATACAGCGACATCGCCACCGGACGCACCACACCGCGTCTGGGAAGACGACTGGGGGGCGCGACAGCGGTGATGGTCGGATTGACGTTGCTTGCGAGCGTCGCGAACTATGGGTCCAATATCGTCTTCAGTCGCCTGCTATCGCCCGCTTCCTATGGCGACCTCACCGCGCTGATCGCTTTCAGCGTGATCGCCGCCGTACCAACAGGGGCAGCGCAGACGATAGTCGCCGAGCGGATCGCGGTGTTGCTGACGAACGGCGACCACCACGGAGTGGGGTACCTAATTCGCCACGCGGCGGCGCACATAGCGATGATCGCAGTGATCCTCGGATTGATCTATGCCGCGTGCATCCCGCTCATCAAGCCGGCACTCGGCCTGCAGGCGATAGGTCCTGCGATCGCCCTTGCGCCTTTGCTGGTGCTGTCGTTCTTCCTCCCCGTCGCCTTTGGCGTCCTGCAGGGGATGGAGCGATTCGTCGCCTTGGGCGCGGTGATGCTCATGATGGCGCTGTCCCGCATTGCGATCGGCGTTCCGTGGACGCTGGGCGGCGGCGGCGCCGGGGGCGCGCTCATCGGACAGGCGATCGGCTCTCTGCTTGCGGTCCTGGTGACCGTGTGGCTTGTGCGCAAGTATCTGCTCCGCCGTGGAAGCGGCGCCGCGCGTGCCGGGCTGCGCCGGCGACCGGACCGACGCGCCGTGGCAGCCGGAGGCGCATTCATCGCATTTGCGTTGATCTCCAATCTGGACGTGCTGCTGGCCAAGGTGCTGCTCTCGGCGCACGCCGCAGGCGAATATGCCGCGCTCGTCACAGTCGAGAAGATCGTGATCTTCCTGCCAGGCGCAGTCGCCATCGTGATGGTGCCGAGCGCTGCCAAGGCAATGCACGTGGACGGATCGGCCAAGCGGGTACTGCGAATCGCGGCACTGCTGGTGGCCGCTACAGCGTTGTTGGTAGCGGCGCCGGCGGCATTGGCGCCTCACCAATTCCTGCAGCTGATGTTCGGTATGAAGTACGTCAGCGCCGCGGACGGTGTCCTGCCGATCGTCTGCGCCGGCGCCGGCCTTGCGCTTCTCTACCTACTGGTCGTCTACACCGTGACGATCAAGGATCGTCGATGGGTCTGGCTCTTGACCGGTGGCATCGCACTGCAGGCCGCTGCCATCGGCGCCCTGCACTCCTCTCCCGCTCAGATTGCGACCGTTCAAGCCTGTGTTGTAGGCATGGTTCTGATCGTCAACGAGTGCGCCTTTCACCCGATCCTCCGCGGGGAGCAGCTACTGCTCGGCCTAACCCGCCGCGCGCCCTCGGTGGCGAAGTAAACCGCTGACGCCAGGGATGAGCAGATGCTATTGACACTGATCGTCCCCATTTACAACGGGTCCGAATACGTCGCCGAGAACCTGCGCAAGATCGTTCACGCGCTGGAGGAGCTCGGTGACTCTTACGAGATCCTGGCCGTATGCGACGGCTGCACCGATGACACCGCGGCCGTCGTCGAAGGTGTCCTAGACCGGCGGATAAGGGTCCTGCGTTATGCGCAGAATCATGGCAAGGGCCACGCCATCTGCTTTGGTGTAGCCCACGCGCACGGGCGCCTTGTAGGCTGGCTCGACGCCGATCTCGACATCGAGCCGGACGCGATCGTGACCGCCGTGCGACGCTTCGAGCATTCAGAGATCGACGCGGTCATCGGCAGTAAGCGCCACAAGGACAGCGAAGTCGATTACCCCCCGCTCCGACGAGTGCTGTCGTGGGGCTTTCAGCTGCTTGTGCGGCTTCTAGTCCAGGTCAACGTCCGCGACACGCAGGTGGGCGCGAAGGTCTTCCGTCGTGAGATGCTCGATGTGGTCGTGCCGCTGTTGCTCATCAAGCGCTACGCCTTTGACCTCGAGCTGCTGGCTGTAGGCGTCGAGTTCGGCTTCGATCGCATCGAGGAGATGCCGATTCAGCTCCACTATCGCTTCACAGGTACGAGCATCAACACAGAGGCGGTACAAAGGATGTTCATAGACACGCTCGCCATCGCCTACCGCATTCACCTCTGTCATTGGTATGTGCGCCAGTTCTCCGCCAAGCAGCGCGAGCGCACCTACGCACAGCCGGCGGTCGAAGCGTCGCGGTCAATATCGCGCGCGCGCGCAAGCTCCGAAACCCTGGCCGGTCGCACATGAATGAGACGGCCACCGGCGCCGCCACAGCCGAAAGAGCTTGGCCATCCAATTTTACCGAGCGCATAGCGGCGCTTGCACAAACGCGTCGCTCGCAACTCCAGCTTGTCCTGGCCGTCTTCCTCTATATGGGATGCGCGTGTCAATTGACATGGCCGCTCGTCATCCATCTCGCACACACCGTCTACGCCGTGCCAGGCGACCCGTTCGGGACGATGGCGCTCTACCGCGAACTCGTCGACCATCATCAGAACCCGTTTCTACCCGGCGCCCTCCACCAATTCGGCGCCCCAGAGGGCATGCCGATCCCGTGGCCGACCAACCTCGCCTCCGCGCCCGGGGTCCTATCGCTGTATATACCGACGGCGCTGTTTGGCGCGGCTCCCGCGCTGAGCCTCTACACGCTCGGAGGCTATGTCCTCACAGGCACCGTGACCTTCCTATTCGTCCGTCGTCTGACCGCGAACGCATGGGCGGCCACAATCGCCGGCTGGGCGTATGCCTTCTACCCATTCGCCATCATCAACGGGCTTGGCCACGTCGACAACGTCCAGGGATGGGTGCTTGTCCTGGCTGTCTGGCGCCTGATCGAGCTGCAGTGGCGTCCCTCTCGACGCAACGGGTTGCTGGCTGGCCTCGCGCTGGTGCTCGCCATGTGGTGGTCGCCGTACTTCATCCTGCTCACCGGAGTCATGTACGTAATCATCACGGCGCTCACGCTGATCCTCGCATGGCGAGGTCACAGCTTGCGGGCAACGCTCGCGCCCCAGTTGATCGCAGCCTCGATTCTCGTCGTGTTCATGGCCTTCCTCGGCCTCCTCGCCTATCTCGGCTCCGCGGAAGGACTCGGAGCGCGCACACATGGCCTCGGAGATCTATACACCTATGCGGCGCGACCGCTCGCTTACGTCATTCCCGACGTGCTGAGCCCGCTCTTTGGCCGCTATACCAAGCACTACTTCGCCTCAGATCCCTATTCCGGCGGCATGGAGGAGACGATCTATGTCGGCGTCACCATCCTTCTGTTGTCTCTCCTGGCGTTTGCTTATCTTGTGCGTCGCAAGCTCTCTCGGAGGCTCTCGACAACGGTGCTCGCCCTGTGGCTGATAGCCATCGCGGCGGTCATAACATCCATGCAGCCCGAAATGCGGATCTTCGGGATCCAGGTTCCCTTTCCATCGCATTTCATCCTGCTACTCACATCCACATGGCGGGTCTACTCGCGCTTTGTGATGGTTGTCATGCTTGCGCTTTCAGCGCTTGCCGCCATAGGACTCGACCAGCTCACACGCGGGCGCGGAACACGGACGAAGATAGTGATCATGTCGATCGCCACGATTGTCATACCGTTGGACTTGTGGGCCCGTCAACCTGGATCTGTCGTCAAAAAAATCTCCACACCCGGGATCTACGAAACGCTTGCGCGTCAGCCAATGGGATTGGTCGCCGAATATCCGCTGGCTCCAGGCGGAGGCAATCACTACGACGACCTCTTCTACCACAACATTCACAACAAGCCGATGATAAACGGTTATGGAGAAGGCTCGCTCCAGGAACTGCGAGCATTCTCCCTCTATGACCTCTCCAACCCATTAACCGCTCCACGACTCGCAACACTCGGGGTTCGATATGTGTTGGTAGACGCGACGCCACCGGACTGGGGATGGCCAGAATCTGGACCGCCCGGAGCCGGTTTTCGCCTAATCGCCCACGAACCATACGCAGATCTCTACGTCGTGACTGCACATCCGAGCAGCTCGGCGATCGCTTCCGAGGGCGTGGGCTTCCAGGCGGCGCTGCCGACGCCGGCGGGAAGCGTGACATGGCTGGAACAGCCGAGTGGCTCGATTGAGATAACGGGCGCTTGCACACCCTGCAGCGGGGTGATTTCGATGGCCATAGAATCGAGAATCACGGCCCATCAAGTGACGATACGCGACAGCAAAGGACATGTGCTTGCACAGGGAAATGTTCCGCTCGAAAAGCCTGTCCAGGTAGCATTCCCTCTGCAATTCTCCAAGCGCACGACGCTCACAATGACGACTACGCCTGGGCCTAAACCAATCAGCCACAGACGAGATGCCGCTATCGTCAGCGTGCTGGTCGCCGATCTCGAATTCAACAGCATACGTGCCACCGGCAATCCTGCCGCGCAAGTCCCTCGAAAGCGATAAGTCGGCATGCTCGGCGTGATATATGGCACGACCGGAGAGCTGATCAAGCTCTTTCCGATTCTAGTACGCCTAAAGGAGAAGGAAAGCCCGACGTTTACGATATGCACCGGGCAACAAGTCGAGCAAATACCAGCGTTGCTCGACGATTTCGGGCTACCTTATCCAAACTTGTGGCTATCACGCGGTAACAACGGTCACGATCTCGAGCGGCCAGCTGACGTGCTGCCATGGCTTGCCCAGGCGTTGAGACGCTTTGCGCGTCACCGCAAGACGCTGAGCACGCATTTTACATCAAGAGCGAGCAAGCCTCTGCTCGTGGTTCACGGTGACACATTCACTACGGTTCTGGGCGGCATACTGGGGCATTTCCTAAGGATCCCCGTCGCACACATAGAGGCTGGGCTGCGCAGCGGCAGCTGGCGAAACCCCTTTCCCGAGGAGCTCGACCGTGTCGCCGTGTCTTATCTCGCGCGAATACACTTCGCGCCCGGAGCACAAGCTGCTGCAAACCTGCGCGCGATGAGAGCTCGAGGCGAGATCGTCGATACCGGGACAAACACGATTCGTGACGCAATCGGACTCGTCCCGCCAGGCCCGTGCGACCTCGAGCTTCCACCAGGGCCATTTGGCCTTGTGTCGCTACATCGCTTCGAGCTACTCGACGACGCCTACGCCTTCCGGGCGATTCTCGAACTACTGCACAGCGCGTCGCGATCTACACCGGTCCTGTTCGTCGATCATCCGGTCACGGCGGCAGCGATAGCCGCATACCACCTTGACCGGCTCTTCGACGACCGCTTTCGGCGCGTGCCGCGCCAGCGCTACTTCCGCTTCATCTCGTTGTTGAAGGCAAGCGCGTTTCTAGTGACAGACTCGGGCGGAAGCGAGGAAGAGTGCGCATATCTGGGCCACCCTTGCCTGGTGCACCGCGAAGTCACAGAGCGCAGCCAGGACCTCAATGACTCAGTTTTGCTTTCGGGGATGGACCTCGATGTCGTGCGAGCGTTCTTGGCGGATCCGCCTCAGCGGGCACAGTCAGCGATTGAAGACACACGGCCCACCGACGTCATCCTCGACTATCTGGAAAGTCGCGGACATCTTCCACTCTCACCGATGTACGCGTCTTCCAGCACGGTGATCCCCGTTGGCGCTTGAGTCTATACCTACCGATTTGCCTTCTCCAACCGCCGCTTGGCAAGACTCCGCTCCGATGCCGGGGGGAATTGCTCGGCGAGCCAAGGAGAGCACGTTCATGGTCGTCGCCAACGGCGTGGATGGCACGCCACCAGCGTCCGGCCTGGTTGAGTATCTCATCTCACACGAAGTACGGCGCGTGACGACTGTCTTTCACCCGCTGACACCAGAGGACGGCGGCCATCACGAGATCACAAGCTACGAGCCAGGGCGAAAGCCTCACCGGCGCGTTGTCCGCTTCCTCTCGCGTCCTCCTTATACATACCCTCTGGATCTGCTCATACCGCCGCTGGCGCGACCTGTGGACTGCTGGTTTGCGTTTAACAACCTCCTTTGCGCACGTGGTCTGCTCGAGCGCCGAGCACAACGCGCCCGCATGGTTGCCTACTGGGCGGTCGACTTCGTGCCCGATCGTTTCGGCTCGAAAACAATAATGACCCGCGCTTACGATGCCCTCGATGCCTACTGCTGCCGGCACGCAGACCTACGCATCGAGGTGTCCGAAACGGCCCTGAGGGGTCGTGACATCCGCCACGGCGTCATCCACAATCGCCGAAACAGGCAAATAATCGCGCCGATCGGTGCGTGGCTCGAGCGCGTTCCTGTCACCCCGCATGACGGCTGGCAGTCCAAACGTGTCGTCTTCATCGGGCACCTAGTGGAGAGAATGGGCTGCCATACCGTGATTCAAGCCATGTCTCTCCTGAAGCAACGCGGATCTGACGTCACGGTCGACATCGCCGGTCGCGGTCCTCTGCAGGAGCGCTTGCGGGCAGAGACAAGCGAGCTTGGCTTGCAGGATGTGATCCGCTTCCACGGCTTCATCGCAGACCACCGCGAGCTCGAGAGGCTCCTTTCACAGGCCGCAGTAGCGCTCGCTCCATACAACACTCGTGTCGAATCCTTCACACGGTACGCCGACCCATCCAAGCTCAAGGCATATCTGGCTGCCGGGTTGCCGATCATCCTTACATCTGTACCGCCAAATGCACAAGATCTGGCCCATCGGGCAGGCGCCGAGATCGTCCAGGACGACCCAGTGGAGCTCGCTGACGCGATCGAGCGCATTCTCGCAGACCCAAGTGCTTGGCGACAACGCCGTAGCGCCGCTTTGGCATACCGACAACAGTTCGACTGGAATAAGATCATCCCAAATGTGCTGATCTCAGCCGGAGTCCAGCCTTAGAGCGCCTAACAGAATGCGTGCACGTCTGGATACAGCCGATGACCTTCGCGGAGCTGCGTCCTCGATGCTCGACTTGGCGCCACCAAGCCTTCGCCCCTGCGTCCTTGCTCCACTCGATCCTCGACCGTCCCAGCCGCACCCGCATTCTGTTAGGCGCTCTTAGGGCCGACCGAGATGCCAGTTGCGATCATCACGGGCTCAGGTGGGTTGATCGGCTCGCAGGCCGTGGCTCACTTCGTCCACGCCGGTTTCGATGTGGTCGGCGTGGAGAACAACATGCGGGCGTGGTTCTTCGGAGAGCAAGGCTCCACAGCCGACACCACGGCCCGCTTGCGCAAGCAATACTCAGAGTTCCAGTCGATCGATCTCGACATCCGCGATGCTCAAGGGGTCATGCGACTGTTCTCACAGCATGATGGGGCGATCGCCCTAATCGTCCACACCGCCGCCCAACCGTCACACGACTGGGCTGCCTCGAATCCACAGGTCGATTTCGGAGTCAATGCCAACGGCACCCTCAATCTCCTCGAGGCGGCGCGCAGGCACGCCCCGGACGCGCCATTCATCATGTGCTCGACAAACAAGGTCTACGGGGACCATCCCAACCACCTACAGCTACTCGAGAGAAGAACGCGCCTCGAGCTGCCTCACGAGCATCGTTTCTATCGGGGGATCGACACCACAATGTCCATTGACACCACGGTGCACTCGATCTTCGGCGTATCGAAGGTCGCAGCAGACCTGATGGTGCAAGAGTATGGACGATACTTCGATATGCCTACCGTCTGCTTCCGTGGCGGCTGTCTCACAGGTCCCAATCACAGCGGAGTTCAGCTGCATGGCTTCCTTTCGTATTTGATGCGATGCACCGTCACGGGCGAGCCGTATACAGTGTTCGGCTATGCGGGCAAGCAGGTTCGTGACAACATTCACAGCGCCGACCTGGTCGCGGCATTCGCCGCCTTTCAGCAAGACCCAAGGCGAGCGGCAGTGTACAACATTGGCGGCGGACGTCACACTAACTGCTCAGTGCTCGAGGCCATAGACCTCTGCGAGCGTATCACCGGACGTAAGCTGAACTGGTCCTTGAGCCAGGCGAATCGCATGGGCGATCACCGTTGGTGGATCAGTGACTTGCGCCCTTTCGAAAACGATTACCCGGAATGGACGCTCGAATATGGCATCGAAGACATCCTAAGTGAGATCCACGAGCACAACGTCGAGCGCTGGGCAGCCCATAGCGTCTGAGCCAGACAAATCGCCCCGTGCAACTATGCCGGCGACAAGTAGCCGCCTTCCGGTAGTGCAAATCCAGTCTCCAAGGCCCATCCGCGAACCGACTCCACAAGGCGCTCGCGGGCGTCCACGCGATCCTCGAGCCACACCAGCGTCGCATGCCGGTCGCTCCCTATCATCAGCAGGCCGTCCATACCTCGTGCACGCCTCAGGGTGGAAATCGCGTGCTGGGGCGTGTGCGCGATCGGTGTCCCCACGTTGAGGGAAGTGTTCACGGATGCTTCCACGCCCACCTTACGTCCCATCGCGAGCAGAAACTCATGGCAGAACGGATCGACCTCGGGGCGTACGATCTGTAGACGACCGGTACCGTCGTGGTGGATCACGGCTGGGATCTCCTCGAGCGCCTCTGGCCGCGCGCGGGCGGTCAGCACCATGTAATTGTAGGCGTTGTAGTCGTCATCTGACGCGCCCTCCTCTAGATAGAAGAAGCGCTCGGCGGCTGCGCGTGTGAGCATTGGGGCCAGCGGTCTTATCAGTTCGCGATGCTTTACTCGCTCGTTGAGCAGGCGCCGGGTATCGGCATTACATGGATTGGCGAGAATACTGCGATGCCCCAGGGCGCGAGGACCTGTCTCCGAGGCGCCCTGGTAGAGACCCATGACGCGATCGTTGGCCACCACGTGTGCCAGCAGATCGGCAGCGCGCGCCCTGATGTCGGGATCCGAGCAGTCGCCCAACGGTATGCTCCCGATGGTCGGCGCAGCCCCCACGGCCGCCTGAATCATCGATTTGGTAGGCGCAAAGCCGCAATAGAAAGCGTGTTTCAATGGGGGTCCGGCTTTAGCCCCGGCGCGCATGGCAAATGCGTACGCCGCGCCGGCCGGGGTACCTGCATCGCCGGGGATCGGCGGAACCCAGAGATGAAGCATTTTATCTTTGTGTCCAAGATTGCGCTCGTACCAAGGCTCGTCAAAGCATTCCAGTAGACGCATGTTGGCCACACAGTTCAGAGCTGTGCCGCCTGTGAGGACAAGATGATGGCTCCCGGTAGCGCGGATCAAGTGATCCACGATATGAACCAGCGCATCCTCAAACACCATCTGCACGGCGGCCGCCTTGTCAACGCGGTCGCGAGTGATCTCTGGATGCCGGATATCCTCGACGTTCAGGACGGCGTCCGGGTTCCACATCTCCTCCGCCGGGATCGGCTTGCCGAGGATGTCGATCAACTCCTCGCCGTAAGGCTCAGCCATGGACGATCTCGTCCAATTGGCGAGTGTGCGGTTGAGATGAATCTCGCCTTCAGGACCGAAGTGAAGAAGATGTTTCATTCGCCGGTAGTACCGATTCGTGAGCCGGTTGCCGTCTCCCCACGCTGCTGCGCCCATATACCTGCCCTCTGAGCTCAGGGCAGGCCACCCACCCTGGGTCGAGCTCAGGAAGGCATACAAAGTGCCAAGTGAGTCAAGAGAGTTTGTGCCGCGTGCGCTCAATAGCGTGAGCCGGCCACTACGGCAAACATAGAGCGAAGTGGTGGCATCATCGCCGCTGCCGTCAACGACTATCACCATAACCGGGTCGGGCCTATCGGCGAAGGGCGAAACCGCGTGACTTAGGTACGCGTGGCAGTCGTGATGACGCTCGCCAATGATCGGCATGCGGGCACCGAGTCCGAGCTGATCTCCCAGACGCGTGGGGACGCGAATCAATGCGGCCAAGCCACCCACCGCCTCCTCTTCGGATCTTTGCCGTGCAGGTCTCTCCTGGTCCAACGCCGACTTGTGGGCTCGCAGTCCGGCAATGCTCGCAGGCGCCTCCTCCAGTAGCGGGTGCAACAGGAGCGCATTGACGGCAGCCGCATAGTCCCAGTTGCTCACGCATCCGGCCAAGTCTTTCGGCCCCAGCCCGCGCTCCTGCATATGTCTCTTGACCGCCTCGATCGACTGTTCGGGATACCGGCCATAGTGCTTGATCGTCGTGTAGCGCTCCTCCTCTTCATTGCAAATCATTTCTACCGTACCGCGCTTCGAGACTCGCACCAACGCAGCCCCGGAGTTATGGCTCGTAGCGCTGAGCCCCAGCAAGTAGGCCTCGTGGCCCTCGCGGATTATCTGTTTCAGCGCGGCAAGTCGGGAACGTCCGATCTCGCTACCGCGACGATGTAGACCGTGGCGCGAGAGGTACCTGTCCATAACCGGCAGAAGCGCGCGACCACCCCACTTTGCCAAGCGCGGGCGTCTCGGACCCCATCTGCCCATTCCGGCTCCGGAGCTCTCAGACATTGTGGTCAACCCAGAATCGCGTTCAGATCAATGGGAACCATAGATGCCAGTATACAGGAAGATTTGATTGAATAGAAGATTAGAAGGTCAATTTGGCCCTTGCTCAATCGCTCGTAGACGGCTAGTGTGCCGCCCTAGCCCGGAGATCGACGGACCAGCTTTGCGTGAGGTCCCGTAGAGAGAAACAGCGCGTCCGCTGCCTTCCTTGGATCACACCCCAGAGCGCCCTGCAGCCTCCACGGCATCCACAACCGTGCGCCCAATCCAAGCGAGACTCGTTGTAGACGGGAATCGCGATCGGCAGCGTCGGGAGCATCCGGATATGATATCTAACTTACTAATAAATGGTATGATCCCGTTATACGGTCCATGACTAAGGGTAGGCAAGCGCGAAACCACGCACGGCCCGCTGAACTTTTGACAGATGGAACCATTTCGCCTCACCTGGTCCTGGGGGCAGCCGCGGCTCGAGCGGGCGGCAACCTCATGCCTGTTCCAACCCCATCGGGAAGCTAGATCTGGCCGGATGTGGGTGTGGCCTCCCCTGAGCGGACAACATAGGCCTACCCTCGACGTGACATCGCCCGAGCAACTGGATCGCCTATGACACGTCTGCGCATTCGGACACTGACGTTCCGTGCCGCTCGCTCGTTTCTCTACCGCGTTTTGATCCCGCTGGTCATGCACAGTGGTCCACTCGAGCCATTCGCACTAAGCCTGTTTCGGCGGCTGCTGTCCGCCCGCTCGCCGACGATGGACGGACTACCATGCCCGCTCAATGTGAACGAGCTTAGACTGTGGTATGACCCCAGTCGATCGTCAAGTACAGTTCGCGCTCTTGCGAGCGGCGCTTATGAGCAATCGATAGCCGATCTACTGTCTGCCACCCTTTGTTCGGGGATGGTAGTCCTCGATGTTGGTGCGCATATAGGATACTTCAGCCTTGTCGCCGCCAAGCATGTGGGTTCAACGGGGCGGGTTTGGAGTTTCGAGCCGGACCCGGAGAACAGGCTGAGCCTCGAGCGCAACATCGAGGCAAACGATATGGCTGGTAGAGTATCAGTCGTTCCCCTTGCCGTTACACACACCATTGGCGGGGGTGATTTGTACCGTATCGCCGACGATACAGGCTCCTCGACGTTGCACCCAAGCATGGACGCCAAGAGCAAGCCGATTGCGGTCGCCACAACCTCGCTCGACGCCTGGGCCGAGGCCAAGGGCTGGCCCTCGGTGGATTTTGTCAAGATCGATACCGAGGGAGCAGAGGGCGCCGTTCTTGCCGGGATGGCCAACCTGATTAAGCGCAACCCGGATATCGTTATCGTCTTGGAGTTTCAGGCCGACGCTCTAGAAGCTGCTGGCGAAGACCCGCTTGACTTCCTGATGCGGCTACTCGAGATGACTTCGGGGCATGTCGAGCTGCTAAAGGATCGAGGCAGCCAGGCCCTCAGCCAGAGCAATGACTTGACGAAATTGGTGCGACTTTCTCGCTGGTCTCCGCTTAATCTCGCCATGCGGAACGTGGTTGTACCAGGCGATCCACATCAGTAGCACACATCTGAGGAACTGCATCGAGGCTGCGAGCGTGTTGGGGCTCTACACCGAACCTTGATGGGATCTGCCCACAAGATAAAAGCTACCGTTGAGGTGCGGAATCTCCCAGCAATCCCATGCAAGTCCCACCTTTCGCTGAAGCCTATCGAACCAAGTCTTGTTGTCGGCGCCTTCAAACTCGCCCTGGAATGCGATGACGACGCCATCACATTCGTCGATAACATCGAGCCAGGGCTCCCTGTCTCTCATGGGCATCTCGCTGAGAGACCAAAAGGCCAGGAAAAGTCGCGAAGCAACGCGTTTCTCCGGAATCTGATCTATGTTGGATCCCCAGGTCACCTTTTCATTTATCGTGGGCTCTCTACGATATGATGCGACAGAAGCTAGGTAATATCTCTGTAGCGCCGCGAACTCCGGCAAATCATGTATATGGTACCGGGATGGGACCCCCAACCTCCGGACAAGTCGCGCAAAGCTACCATAGCCACCACCAAACTCGATGATTTCATCGAAGTCTTGAATGCGGCCGAGCCGTTCTTCTGCGGTTAGCATATGATAAACGTGATGGATCAGATTGTCACTGGTATAGAGAGCCCCTCGCGACGGAGTCGGACACCCGCACGGATCCTCCGTTAGGGCTGGTCTCCACCGTTCCGACCAAGCGTGATTTTTCATCAGTGCGTCGAGCTCTACTGAGCTGTAGCTGGAGTTGGCCACGAACATCGTCGAGCGGATCTCGGGCCAGCGAAGAAAACGTCGTGGATCATCGTTGAGAACGTGATCTACGACGCGTTGGCGAGCCAAATCCCACAATGAACCGCCCGACGATGGGCTACCGTGAGCATGCCCAGCAAGAATCTCGGCGCGCAAGCTCTCGACAAGGGCATCCTGCTCGGGGCTACGGAGAGCTTGGAAACATGAGTCGTAAAAGTGACGCCGCGCCAACCGATTGCGCAGCCGCAAGTCACTCATCAGCCGCAAGTCGACCCTCAATCGCAGATGTGTCATCACGCTTGCCATCGGGATAGAATAGCGTCGCGTCGCCAAATCGTCTATCACGAATGTCGGGACGATTCGCGATATGTGATCCTAGCGGCTACGATTTCGACTATGGCGCCGTCGCTGTCGATCGTGATCCCCGTCTATAACGAGCCCCAGTGGATCGCAATCTGCGTCGCCGACGCCCTAACAGCGGTGCAGCGCTCCTCCTTCGTCGACACAGAGCTCATCATCGTGGACGACGGATCCAGCGAGCCAACGCGTCAAGCGCTTGCATGCCTGGATACACCATTCCCTGTGAAGATCATCCGCCAGCAAAACAGCGGACGCTTCGTTGCTCGACGTACCGGCATCGAGGCTGCCGAGGGTGACCTCGTGCTGCTGCTCGACGCTCGAGTCTCGATCGGGCCGGAAGCACTGGATTTCGTTGCATCGCGTCTGGGCGAGCGAGACCAACTTCCCATCTGGAATGCGCACGTCGACATCGAGCTCGAGGGCAACCCATTTGCACGTTTCTGGAACATACTCTCGGGACTTGCCTTCAGCGACTATCTGAACAACCCCCGGACGACAAGTTACGGACTCGACGAGTTCGATCGCTATCCAAAGGGGACAACTTGCTTTCTGGCGCCGCGCGAGGAGCTGCTGGGCGCGATCGGCCGGTTCCAATCTCATTACAAGGATCTACGTAACGCCAACGACGACACCCCGATCATCCGCATGCTTGCGGCCCATCAACGAATCAATATCTCTCCCGACTTCTCGTGCCTCTACCGCTCGCGCGACTCGCTAAGCCCCTTCCTTCGACACGCCTTTCACCGCGGGACGGTATTTGTGGACGGATATGGTCGGCAGGGTACGCGCTTCTTCGGCATCATCGCGATGTTCTATCCGCTGAGCGCGTTGACGCTGCTGCTCGCGACACGCCGTCCACGTGCGGCGGTCGCGGGAACGACATTGCTGCCGGTGGGCGCCGCAGGCATTGGCGTTGCCCTACGGCGTCCGCGCGCCGACATCGCCGCACTGGCGGCGCTTGGACCCCTGTGGCTGTATGTCTTCGCCGCGGGTATGTGGCGCGGACTTTGGCTCGCCCTGCGCGCCAAGGCCACCAGTAGGCAATGACCAAGTGCGAGTAGGCGTCGAGCTTCGCCCAGTCAAACCCGCAAAGACCTGCAGTGAATCGAGCCCTACCCTTCAGGCGTGTTGGGGCTCTTGATCGAGTTGGGGCGCTCGGAGAGCGTCACTTTGACGGTCTTGTGTTCATAGCTGCCGTTGCCGGTGGCGCGCAGCACTTCGATCGAGATCGATTCGCCCGGCTTCTTCGAGGAAATGAGCTTGGAGAGGTCTTCGGCACTTGCGATCGCCTTGCCGCCGGCGTTCACGACGATGTCCCCGCCGACAGCGACCTTGCCGCCGGAGGTCTGCACTTCGAGGTTGCCTGCGCGAATGCCGGCCTTGGCGGCAGGCGTTCCGCCTTCGACGGTCTCCACGAGCGCGCCGCTCTTGACCGGCAGGTTGAGCGCCGACAGCGAACCGTCGATCGTGAGCGTGCTCACACCGAGATAAGCGCTGCGCACCGTGCCGCCCTTCTCGAGCTGGGCGAGCTCGGACTTGGCGGTTGCGATCGGGACGGCGAAGCCGATCCCGACGCTGCCGCCGCCACTGCCGCCCGTCTCGATCTGCGAGTTGATCCCGATCACTTCGCCGGCCGCGTTCAGCAGCGGTCCACCGGAGTTGCCAGGGTTGATCGGCGCGTCGGTTTGCAAGACGTTGTCGATCGTGAAGCCGTTGGGCGCGGTGATCTGGCGCTGGAGAGCGGAGACGACGCCGGTCGTGAGCGTGCGATCGAGCCCGAAGGGGTTGCCGATCGCTAGCACCGGGTCGCCCACCTGGGCTTTGCTCGAGTTCCCGAGCGTCAGCGGGTGCAGCGTCAGGCCTTCTGTCGGTATGCGAAGCACCGCGAGATCGTTGGAGGGATCCTTGCCGACGACTTTCGCTTCGACTGCCTTGCCGTGTTCGAAGCTCACCATCACCTTCACGGCGCTCTCGACGACGTGGTAGTTGGTGAGGATCGTGCCGTCGCTGTTGATCACGAAGCCCGATCCCGTCGCCGTCCCCTGCTGCTGCTGGCTTTCGCCACCAAAGCCGAACGGCGATTCGGTCGCCTGGCGCACGATCGTCGAAGTGATGTAGGCGACGCCCGGGGCGTCCTTCGCGTAGATCTGGTGAGGCGTGAGACCAGTGCTCTGCTGCGAGACGTTCGAAGGCGCGATAGGAGCCGCGGCCGTCACCTCGGTCACCGTCTTCTGGGAGGCGCCGAGGCCGCCCGTGGCGGCGATCACCGCGACGACGATCCCCCCGCCGAGCAGGGCCGAGACGAATGGGATAGCGAACATGCGCTTCATCGACAGTGAGGATGACGGCTCGCGATCAACGCGAACTAAAGAGGACCGCTTGACTTCATAAAAGGTTTGGACCCCTGTTCGTTCCCCCGTCCTGCGTGCGCCTGCAAGCCCCCCAACAGCGCGGCGATCCCCTCCTGCGGATCGGGGGCGCGCATCAGGCTCTCTCCGACGAGCACGGCGGCGACTCCCCGACGCTCGAGCTCGGTCAACTGATCGGCGGTCGCGATGCCCGACTCAGAGACCACCGTTGCGCCTGCCGGCATCAGCGGGAGCAGGCGATGGGTGCGCTCGACGTCGACGGTGAAGTCGCGCAGATCGCGATTGTTGACCCCGATCAGCCTCGCCCCGACCTCAGACGCGCGCGCCAGCTCATCGCCGTCGTGAACCTCTACGAGCACGTCCAAGCCGAGGTCTGTCGACTGCCGATGCAGGGCCGCCAGCGCAGAGCGCTCCAGTGCGGCGACGATCAGCAGCACCGCGTCGGCGCCCGCCACCAGCGCCTCGTAGAGCTGGTAAGGGTCGACGACGAAGTCCTTGCGCAGGATCGGCAGCCCACACGCCGCGCGGGCGGCTCGCAGGTCATCGAGCGACCCATCGAAGTTGGGCCCCTCGGTGAGCACCGACAGCGCGCTCGCCCCGCCACGCTCGTACGCCACGACGACCTCGGCAACCTCGGCGCCTTCCCGTAGCGGCCCGGCCGAGGGGGAACGGCGCTTGAACTCGGCGATCACGCTCATTCCTGCGCGCGCGAGCGCTTTGTGGAAGCAACCGGGGGTGTCATTCGCACGACGCGACACGGCGGAGGTCGCCTGCGCTTCGAGCGCGCGCAACGGAAGCTCTCGCTTGCGCCGCTCGAGGGTCGCACGCGTTTCCGCGAGGATCCGCTCGAGCACCGTCATCATCCCGCGACCTGCTCTGACGCGTGCCTGTGACTGGCCTGCACGTAGCGCTCGAGCGCGGCGGCGGCGGCGCCTGAGCCGATCGCCTCGCGGGCAGCCTCGACGCCCTCGGCGATGCTGTCGGCGGCCCCGCCCGCGTAGATGGCGGCGCCGGCGTTGATCAATACGAGGTCTGCGCGCGGGCCATGCTCGCCCGAGAAGACCGCTTGGGTGACCTGTGCGTTCTCCAGCGGAGAGCCACCGCCCAGCAATGGGTCTGAGGGATCCGCGAGCTCGATGCCGACATCCTGCGGGGTGAGCGTGTAGCGGGTCAGCTCCTCGCCGTCCACCTCCACGACCTGGGTGGCCGCCGAGGTGGAGACCTCGTCGAGGCCGTCCTCGCCGGCGACGACCAGCGCGCGGCGCACGCCCAGCCGCGCGAGCGCTCCCGCGATCGTATCGAGGAAGCTGGCGTCGGCCACACCGATCAGCTGGCGACTGGCGCCCGCTGGGTTGGTGAGCGGGCCCAGCAGGTTGAAGATCGTTCGCACAGCCAGCTCGCGCCTGACGGGCACGACGAAGCGCGTGGCCTGATGGTGGGCGGGAGCGAACATGAAGCCGAAGCCGGCTTCTTCGATGCAACTCGCCACCCCCTGCGGGTCGAGGTCGATGCGCGCGCCGAGCGCCTCGAGCAGGTCGGCGGAGCCCGACGAGCTCGTGGCGGAGCGGTTGCCGTGCTTGGCCACCGCGCAACCGGCGCCCGCGGCGACGAGCGCCGCTGTCGTTGAGACGTTGAACGTGCGTCTCCCCCCGCCCGTGCCGGCCGTATCGAGCAGGTCGCTGCGCTCGGTCGACACGTGCGCGGCCAGCTCGCGCATCGTGCGGGCGAGCCCGGCGAGCTCGTCGACCGTCTCGCCCTTCGTGCGCAGCGCGATCAGAAAGGCGGCGATCTGGGTCTCCGAGACCTCCCCGTGCATGATCTCCGCGAGCACCTCCGCGGCCTCCTCGGAGCTGAGGTCGCGGCGCGAGGCGAGCGCGTCGATCGCGCTTGTCAGGACCGGGTTGGGCATCAGGCGCTCCCGATGGGCGCCGCGGAGGCCTCGTTCCGCGGCTTTGCGGCCGCCGGCCGGTCGCCCGCGCCGAGGAAGTTGGCCAGCAGGCGCTTGCCCTCCTCGGTGAGCACCGACTCCGGGTGGAACTGGACGCCCTCTGCGGGCAGCTCGCGGTGGCGCAGCGCCATCAGAACCCCGCCGCCGTGCGCGGACGCTTCCAAGCAGTCGGGCAGCTCGTCAGCCACGATGAGCGAGTGGTAGCGCCCGACGGTGAGCGGCGAGGAGAGACCCTCGAAGATCGTGCGCCCGTCGTGCTCGATCGTCGTGGCCTTACCGTGCACAGGGGTGTGCAGCTGCACGCTTCCACCGAACGCCTGCGCCATCGACTGGTGGCCGAGGCACACGCCGAGCGTCGGGACCCCCGCCTCTGGCATCTTGCGGGCCACCTCGAGCGAGATGCCGGCCTCGTTTGGAGTGCACGGCCCCGGGGAGATCACGCAACGCTCGTAGCCGCCGTCGAACAGCTCGCTCACGGTCGCCATGTCGTTGCGCACGGCGTTCACCTCGGCGCCCAGCTCTCCCAGGTACTGGACGAGGTTGTAAGTGAACGAGTCGTAGTTGTCGATGACGAGCACTCTCATGCTCACGCCCAGTCCTTCTGCCGGCAGGCGAGCTCGACCGCCTTGATGACCGCCGAGGACTTCGCCACCGACTCCTCGTACTCATACGCAGGCTTCGCGTCGGCGACTGTGCCGCCCCCCGTCTGCACGTGCGCGACGCCGTCCTTCACGACGACCGTACGGATGTGGATGGCCGTGTCGAGGTCGCCGGCATAGCTGAGATAGCCGATCGCGCCGCCATAGCCCCCACGCTTGATTGGCTCCAGCTCGTCGATTATCTGCATCGCGCGCACCTTCGGCGCGCCGGAGAGCGTTCCCGCCGGCAGCACCGAGCGCAACGCGTCCATCGCGCCGACGTCCTCGCGCAGTGTGCCCGAGACCGCGGAGACGATGTGCATCACATGGCTGTAGGTCTCGACCTCCATCAGCTCGTCGACGACGACGCTGCCGTACTCGCACACCCTGCCCAGGTCGTTGCGGCCCAGGTCCACGAGCATCACGTGCTCGGCGCGCTCCTTCTCGTCCTCGAGCAGCTCGCCCGCGATGCGACGGTCATCCTCCGGGGTCGCTCCACGCGGGCGCGTGCCGGCGATCGGGCGCGTCGAGACGTGCCGGCCTGTGACGGTCAGCAGCGGCTCTGGGCTCGCGCCCGCCACCTGAAAATCGCCGAAGTCCAGGAAGTACATGTAGGGACTGGGGTTTACCGTGCGCAGGCCCCTGTATATGGAGAAGGCCTCGACGGGCGTCTGCGCCGACCAGCGCTGCGAGGGCACCACCTGGAAAGCGTCGCCGGCGTGGATGTACTCGACGATCCGCTCGACCATTCCCTCGAAGCGCTCGCGCGACATGTTCGACTCAAAGCGCGGCGCCGCGGGCGCGGCGACCTCTGCGGGCCTCGCACGTCGCGGGAGCGGCCCGTCGAGGCAAGCGCGCACTTCGGCGATCGTGCGTGCCGCCGCCCGCTGGGCCTGCTCGAGATCCGGCTCGGCGTCGAGGTCGGCGTTCGCGAGGATCGTGATCGTGTGCTTGAGATGGTCGAAGGCGACGAGCGCGTCTGTGAGCATCAGCGCCATGTCCGGCAGACCGAGCATGTCCGGGTTGGGATCTCCGAGCGGCTCGACCGTGCGCACGAGGTCATAGCCGAAGAAGCCGACGGCGCCGCCGTTGAATGGCGACCCACCCACCCGCTCCTGCGGCGGAGCCTGCCTGCAGCCAGCCACCGCCGCCGCCGCGAGCGCATACGGATCGCCCGGGTCGCCGAGCGACCAGCGCAAGACCGAGCGCGGGCGGAAGCCGATAAACGAATAGCGGCCCATGCGCTGGCCTTGCTCGGCGGACTCCAGCAGGAATGCAGGCTCGCCCGGCGCCAGCTCGCGCAGCTTCAGGAACGCAGAGACCGGCGTCTCGCAGTCGGAGATGAACGTCTCGCGCAGCGGGATCAGGTTGTGGGCGTCCGCCGTCTGCGGCGCCGCGGCGCTACCGGCGGCGGTCATCGAGCACACGCTCCGCGTCCGAGAGGGAGCGCCCACGGCTATGCAGCAGCACGAGCAGGTGGTAGACGAGGTCGGCTGCCTCTTCGTCGACGCGCTCGTCGCTCTCCTCACGCGCGGCGCGAGACACCTCCTCTGCCTCCTCCATCACCTTCTCGCCGACGCGCACAGGGTCCTCGAGCAGCTCGACCGTATAGGAGCCCTCGGGCCGTTCGCGCGCACGCGCGCTCAACGTGCGCTCGAGCGCAGGCAACGTCTCACAGGGGGCGCCAGGATCGAGCTCGCCGCGGTGAAAGCAGGTGCGCTCGCCCGTGTGACAGGCGGGGCCAGCAGGCTCCACGAACGCCAGCAGGGCGTCGCCGTCGCAGTCCAGCCGCAGCGAGCGAACCGCCTGCGTGGCGCCGCTCGTGGCGCCCTTGTGCCACAGCTCTTGGCGCGAGCGGCTCCATAGGTGCAGTTCGCCGGTGGCGCGCGTGCGCTGCAGCGCAAGCTCGTTCATATACGCGAGCGTCAATACCTCGCCGGTCCTCCAATCCTGGACAACGCAGGGCACAAGACCACGCTCGTCATAGACGAGTAGCTGCTCGACGGGAGTATCGACCGGTGCGCTCATCAGCCGGATTGTAGGTTGCACAGCAACAATGTCATCCCTGCTGGAACGCAAGCTGATCGTCGTGACGGGCAAGGGCGGCGCCGGCAAGACGACTGTGGCGTGCGCGCTTGGCCTGCTCGCAGCCAGGCGCGGCCTGCGCACGGTCGTGGTCGAGCTTGGCGGCCAGCATCGGCTGCCGGCGCTGTTCGAGCAGGCCGAGGCGACCGCGCCAGGCGTGGAGGCCGAGCTGGAACAGAACCTGTGGAGCATCTCGATCGACCCAGATCTGGCGCTGCTGGAATGGCTGCGCACGCTCGCCGGGCGCCTCTCGGCGCGGATGCTCGCGGCGAGCAGCACCTTCCAATACTTCGCCGCCGCCGCTCCGGGGGCCAAGGAGCTCGTGAGCATGGTGAAGGTGCGCCGACTTGGCGAAGGACAGCACTCACGCGATGACGGTCGAGCGTATGACCTGGTTGTGCTTGACGCCCCAGCCACGGGTCACGCGCTTGCCATGCTGCGCTCGCCACAGACGTTCGCCACAATCGTGCGCGCCGGCCCTTTGGCGGAGCAGGCGCAGGGGGTGCGAGAGTTGCTCGCGGATCCGCGCCGCAGCGCCTATGTCGCGGTTGCACACGGAACAGAGATGGCCGTGACCGAGACGCTGGAGCTCGAGGAAGCTCTACGCCGCCACCTCGACCGCGACCTCGACGCGGTCGTCGTGAACGGCGCCGTGCCGCGGCGCTTCACGCGCGAGGAGCTGAGGCGAATCTCCGACTTCGACCACGACTCAGATGTGGTTCGCGGCGCTGCCCGAGTAGCGCATGCGGCACACGAGCGCGCACGCTTGCAGCAGAGCCAGATCGCACGCTTGCGCAAGCAGCGCTTCACCGAAGGCATGCCCCCGAGCGTCGTGACGATCCCTTTCGTCTTTGCGCCCGAGCTCGACCTCGCGGCCGTGCGGAAGATCTCGGCGGGCCTGGAGCGCAAGCTGTAGCTCAGGTGATGCCCAGCCGGTCGAGCAGGCCCTCGTCGCCGCGCCAGTCACGCCGCACGCGTACCGACAGGTCGAGGTGCACGTGACTGTCCAGCTCGCGCTCGATCTCCTTGCGCGCAGCGGATCCGATCGCCTTGATCATACGTCCCTGAGCGCCGACCACGATCCCCTTCTGGGACTCGCTCTCCACCCAGATGAGCGCGCGCACCCGCACCAATCCCTCGCGCGGGCGCTCCACCTCTTCGACGATCGTCTCGACGGCGTGCGGAAGCTCCTGGAAGGTGCGCCTTATAACCGCCTCGCGCACGAGCTCGGCGAGCAGCACGGTCAAGGGTTGGTCGGAGATCGCCCGCCGAGGGAACATGAACGGCCCGGATGGCATCAGCTCGGCGAGGTGCTCGACGAGCGCTGGCACTCCCCTGCCGGTGCGCGCGGAGATCGGGAAGATCTCCTCGCCCACGTCGAGCTCGGCCGCCGCCGAGAGCACCGCGACCGTGGCTGCACGATCGAGCCGGTCGACCTTGTTGACCGCGATCGCCACCGGCGCCTCGGCCACCGCGAGCGCTTGGGCGATGATAGCGGTCACCGGGGCCCACGCCCTGCTCGCCGTTGAGCACGAGCAGCGCCGCATCGGAGCCGGCGAGCTCCTCGCGGACCCGCCCCGCCATTCGCTCGGTGAGCGCGTCGCGCGGGCGTTGCACGCCGGGAAGGTCGACAAGCACGAGCTGGCGGTGCTCGTCGGTGCGCACGCCCCTGATCGCCCGCCGCGTGGTCTGGGGACGGTCGGAGACGATCGCAACCTTGCCTCCCACGATCGCGTTGACGAGCGTCGACTTGCCCACGTTCGGACGACCGGCGAGCGCCACGAACCCGCTCTTGGTCACGGGCCCGCCCACCTCACGATCTCCGCCTGCAGCGCGAGCATCTCGCCGTCGTCTGTCTCGTGATCCATCCCGACCAGGTGCAGCGCCCCGTGGACGATCGCCTCGCTCACGTCGAGCGTGTGCTCAGGGCAGATCACGATGTCGCCGAGCTCGCGCGGCACGCCCGATCCGGGCGCGCCCGGATCGGCGCCGTCGACCGGGAAGGAGAGCACGTCGGTGGGGCCCCCCTTGCCGCGGTGCTCTTCGTTGAGCGCGGCCATGCGGGCGGCCTCGACGAACTCGACGGCGATATGACCGTCCTCGATGCCGGCGGACGCGAGCGCCAGCGCGCACAGACGCTGCACCGTGCACTGCGGAAGCGGCCCGCCAATCAGGCGCGCGCCGAAGACCTCGACCTCGAGCATCGACCGAACGTCAGGCCCGGCGCTCGGCCGGGCGCAGCTCCCGAGCGTCGCGTCGGCTGTGCTCGTCGTAGGCCTCGACGATCCGCTGCACGAGCTTGTGGCGCACCACGTCCTCGCCTCCGAAGCGCACGAACTCGATGTCCTCGATTGCCTCGAGCACCTCGCCGACCGCGACCAGCCCCGAGCGCTGCTCGCGCGGGAGGTCGACCTGGGTGACGTCGCCCGTCACCACCATCTTCGAGCCGAACCCGAGCCGGGTGAGGAACATCTTCATCTGCTCCGGAGTCGTGTTCTGGGCCTCGTCGAGGATCACAAACGAGTCGTTGAGCGTGCGCCCACGCATGAACGCGAGCGGGGCGATCTCGATCACGCCGCGCTCGAGGTGCTGGGAGACCTTCTCCGGGTCGAGCATGTCGTGCAGCGCGTCGAACAATGGGCGCAGATAGGGATCGACCTTCGCCATCAGATCGCCAGGCAGGAAGCCGAGGCGCTCGCCCGCCTCGACAGCCGGACGCGTGAGGATGATGCGGTTGACCTCGTGGCGCGAGAGCGCGGCGGCGGCCATCGCGACCGCGAGGAACGTCTTGCCCGTGCCGGCCGGCCCGACGCCGAATGTGACCGTGCTCGAGCGGATCGAGTCGACGTAGCGCTTCTGATTGACCGTCTTCGGGGCGACGCTGCAGGCTGCGGTGCCTCCAAACGATGTCCTCGAGCACGCGCGCCGGCGATTCGTGCGCATCGAGCGCGCCCGTGACCGCGGCGATCGTGCCCGGCGCGATCTGGTGGCCGCGGGCGATCAGCTCGGAGAGCTCGTGCACCACCCGCTCGCCGGTGCCCGTCTCCTCGCGCGAGCCGTCGAGCGTGAGCAGGTTGCCGCGCAGGAAAACCTTGCACTGCAGATGGCCCTCGAGCGCGCGCAGCACAGCGTCCTGGCTGCCCGCCAGCTCCGCGGCGACCTCGTTGGGCAGCTCGATCTGAGTCCTCATTGCTCGGGCCGGACCATGCGGCTCGGCCGAAGCTCGGGCCAGACCAGGCGGCTCGGCTGGACCATGCGGCTCGATGCGAGCGGTCGAATCGGGAAAGAGCGAATCATCCGCCGAGCGCCGCCTTCACGAGGCCGGAGACGCGCTTGCCGTCCGCTCGACCGTCGACGGCCGCCATCGCGCTCTTCATCGCGACACCCATGTCCTTTGGCGACTGAGCGCCGCTGTCGAGGAGCGCTCGCTCGACGATCGCCCGCAGCTCGGCCTCGGACAGATCGGCGGGCAGGTAGGCGCCGATCAGCTCCCCCTCGGCCTCCTCGCCCGCCGCGAGATCGTCGCGTCCCGCATCGTGGAACGCCCTGGCGGCCTCCAGACGCCGCTTGCGCTCGCGTCGCAACACGGCCAGCTCGTCTTCGGAGCCTTCCTTGGAAGCCTTCTGCAGCTCGGAGAGGATCATGCGCAGCGCGCCCACGCGCTGCTTCTCGCCAGCGCGCATCGCGCTCGTCAGATCCAGCTTCACGTCATCGAGGATCGCCATCGTCAGCTCAGGATACGCCGACGTGGCGAGACTTTTGTGTCGATTCCCCGCTTTCGGGCGGCTGCAGGGGTGTCGGGCTGCCGAGACGACCCGGCGAGGAGGCGTCGCGGCCGAACAGCAACGCCACGTTCCAGTCCATCAGCAGACGCAGCTTGCGCCCGAATCCGGGCATCGACAGCAGATGGTATGTGCGCGCCAGGAACCATGCGGGCAGCCCGCGCCAGCGCACGCCGAGCGTGATCGCCACGGCGCTGTTGTGGCCCAGCTCCGCGACGACGCCGGCGGTGTGGTAGCGAAACGGTCGCGGCGCGCCACCTTCGATAGAGGCGACGATGTTGCGTGCGACCAGGCGTCCTTGGCGGATGGCGTGCTGCGCCGTCGGCGGGCACGGCTGTCCGGGCCTTGCCGGGTCGGGCACCGCCGCGCAGTCGCCGATCGCCCACACGCCCGGTCGTTCGGCCACGCGCATCTCCCGGTCGGCGAGGATCCGCCCACGCTCGTCGAGCGGCAGTCCCAGCGAGGCGACGACCGGGCTGGGCCGCACCCCGGCGGTCCACACGACGGTGCGAGCGGCGATCCACTCCCCGCTCGACAGCCTCGCGCCTCGCGCCGTCACCTCGGCGAGCGTCGTGTTCGTCGCGATCTCGATGCCGCGCCCAAGCAGCTCGCGCGCCGCGAACGCCGACAGGCTCGGCGGCACCTCGGGCATGATTCGCTCGCGCGCCTCCACCAGCACCCAGCGCATGCCCTCCGCGCGGCAACGCGGATAGAGCTCGATCGCCTGCGCTGCGAAGTCCTGGAGCTCGGCGAGCCCCTCCAAACCCGCGTAGCCGGCGCCAACGAACACGAAGCCGAGGTACTCGGCACGCAGCGCCGGGTCCTCGAGCGACTCGGCTATGTCGAGGCACCTCAGCACCTGGTTGCGCAGCGCGGTGGCGTCGGACAGCGACTTCAGCCCAGTCGCGTGCTCCGCGAGGCCGGGGATCGGCAGCGTGCGCGAGATCGAGCCGAGCGCGACGAGCAGCTGGTCGTAGCCGAGCTCGAGCCGCTCGCCGTCGATGCGGTGCACGCCGAGCAAGCGGCGCTCGGGGTCAGCGCCTGTGACGCTACCGATAACGAGGTCTGTGCGGCGCAGTTGCGCCCGTAGCGCCACCACCACATGGCGCGGGTCGAGCGTGGCGCCCGCGGCACCCGGCAGCAGCGGCGTGTAGAGCATGAAGTTGGCGTCGTTGACGAGCGTCACACGCGCGCTGCGCAGAGTCGCGATGCGCTCGAGCGAACGAGCTGCGTAAAGGCCGCCAAAGCCTCCTCCGGCAATCAGGATGCGCGTGGTCACGGGACCCACACTAGACCCGCGTCCCTGCTGTCACAAGCTTGTCACAAGCTCTCTTCAGGCCGCGCGAGGAGCGGGCCGCGAAGGTGGCGGGCGCCGCCCGGCAAGCGCGATCGGCAGAATGGTTGCTGTGAGCGCATCCATCTACGCCGACGCGATCGCTCCGTTCTTGGCGGAAGGTGAGCGCATGCGACCCGCGGACGTAGAAGTCTTCGACGCGCATACCCATCTCGGCCTTGACGAGGATGGCCGCTCGCTCGATTTGCAAACGCTGCTCTCTCAGCTCGACACGGCCGGGGCTCGCAGAGCTTGCGTGTTCCCGCTTCACGATCCCGAGCGCAAGCCCTCCTACAGCCTCCCCAACGACCGCGTGCTGAGCTGGTCAGCCGAAAGCGACGGCAGGCTGATCCCATTCTGCCGGCTCGATCCCGCCGAAGCTCCCGTGGCCGAGGGCGAGCGCTGTATTGCCAAGGGAGCACGCGGCATCAAGCTGCACCCTCGCGCTCAGGCGTTCGCGTTCGACGGCCCCGAGATGGACGGAATCTTCACGCTCGCCGAAGCGGCGTCCGTGCCGATCCTGATCCACGCCGGACGCGGAATGCCCCCAATCGCCGACGGCCTGGCGGACCTCGCGCTGCGCCACCCCGAGGTGGTCCTGATCCTCGCGCACGGCGCGATCTGTGACCAGGGCATCCTCACCTCGCGCCTGGCCGACCATCCCGGCGTTCTATATGACACCTCGTGCTTCTTCCCGTTCGACGTGATCGAGCTGTTCGCGCGTGTGCCGGCGGAGCGCATCGTGTTCGCCTCGGACCCGCCGTACGGTCTCACCTCCAGCGGCCTTTACCTGGCGCTGCGCGTGGCGGCCCACGCCGGCCTCGACGAGCAAGCCATCGGCGGGGTGGTCGGCGAGACGATGGCGGGACTCGTCGACGGCCGTGGGCTTCCTCCGATCTCCGCTCCACGCGGAGCGCCCGACATCACCCTGCCGGGCCGTCTCGCGCGCGCCTACGGCTACGGCAGTCTTGCCGGCCCCGCCCTGTTCGCTGGCGCGATCGAACAGGCCCAGGGAATGCTCGACCTCGCGATCGCCGTCTGCCGCGACCCCGAGCCCGGCGTCGCCGGCGAGGCGCTCGACGCGATCGGGACGGCGCTGCTGGGCGCACGGGCGCTGCTTGACTCAGAGGGCGGCGCGCGCCCAGCGCTCGACCTCTTGTTCAGGGCGATGGCGCGCGCGGCTACCGAGCGCCCACAGCCCGCGTCAGCCACAGCGCGGCCCACTCGCCCCGCTCCCGGCGCGCTCGCACCTGCAGCCCAAGACGCTTAGCGAACGCCCGCGCAACCTCGTCGGCCTGCTCGCGCAGCAGCCCGCTAGCGATCAGCTCGAGCTGCATGGAGGGTGTCAAGGACGGCATCGTGCGCGCCAGCTCGAGCAGCAGGGGTCGCAGCAGGTTGGCGAGCACCACCGTTCGCCCGGAGTGGCAGACCGGCAGCTCACTGATGGCGGGGGCGCCGAGCCCCACGGGAACGCCACTCCGATCCCCATCCCCAGCGAGCCACGGCAACGGATCGTGGCGCAGGTCGAAGCGGCGAGCCTCGACCTCCACGCCGTTGACCGCCGCGTTGGCGACGATCGCGCGCACGCTCTCGGCGTCGTTGTCCAGCGCGAGCACGGGCGCGTAGCCAAGCTTGACCGCCGCGATCGCGAGCACACCCGAGCCGGACCCGACATCGAGCACGGCGCCACGGACGTTGTCGCTCGCGGCGAGCTCCAGCAGCAGCTCCAAGCACAGGCGCGTCGTTGCGTGCGCGCCCGTGCCGAAAGCCTGGGCGGGGTCGATCACGATCTCTCGAACGCCGGGGTGCGCGCTGGGGTCCTCCCAGGGCGGGCGCACATGCAACGCTGGGACGCTCTCCCCGCTCGAGCCATATCGGGACGGCTCTATGAGCACCGGCTCGTGAAACTGCTTCCAGCGCTCCGACCAATCGTCAGGTATCTCGCTCGTGGATATCTCGACCGGCACGCCACCCGCGACGGCTCTCAGGCCTGGAAGCTCAGGCAGCTCGCCCGGAGAGCCGTACACCGCATATTCGACGAGGCCTTCGCCGTCGGCCGGCAGATCTACCTCCTCCACACCACTCGGCGCGAGCTCGAGCAGATCGGCAAGCACAAGCTCGGCGTCGGCGCGTCTTACGCGCAGCGCAAGACGTATCACTGGCGCTTCCCGCAGCGTCTACGGCACGTCACGCGGCTTGGTGGCGCAGCACGCGTCGAAGCTTCGCCAGCACCGACTCCTCCGAGCGCAGGTTCTCCTCGGTGAGGCTTTCGTTCAAGCGACCAAGCAGGTCGCGCTGCGCGTCGCTGAGACGGCGCGGAATGACGATGTTGACGACGACACGCAGATCGCCGCGACGCCCGCCACGCAACGCGGGCATACCCTGGCCACGCAAGGTCAAGATCGTCCCCGGCTGCGTGCCTGCCGGGACCTCGATCGGCATCGAAGCGTCGAGCGTAGGGACGTCTAGCGTCGCGCCGAGCGCAGCCAGCGGCGCCGCCACGTCGAGGGCGGTGATCAGGTCGTCGCCTTCGCGCACAAAGCGCTCGTCGGCGCGCACGCGCACGAGCACGTAGAGGTCGCCGGGTGGAGCTCCGCGCTCTCCCGCATGCCCGTGCCCGCTGACGCGGATTCGCTGACCGTCGGCGATGCCGGCGGGAACCGCAACCTGCTCGCTGCGCCTGACGGCCTTCTGTCCGCGGCCGCGACACTCCTTGCACGGACTCTTCGGGATGCGCCCGTCGCCATGACAGACATCGCACACGCCGGTGCGCATCATCTGCCCGAAGGGCGTCCGCACGACGCTCTGCACCTGGCCGGCGCCGTCGCAACGTGTGCAGCGTTCGATCGGCGTGCCCGGCTCGGCGCCGTTGCCGTTGCAGTGCTCGCAGCGGTCGATCGCCTCGAAGGACACCTCGACCTCACCGCCGGCCGCCGCTTCGAGCAGCGTCATCTGCACAGCGACCGCAATATCTCCGCCGAGTGCGGGCCCTGAGCTCGAGCCGAACGGGCTGGCGCCACCGAAGAACGCGTTGAACAGATCGCCGATCGAGCCGAACCCGTCGAAGTTGGGGGCGTAGCCACCGGAGCGCAAGCCTTCGTGCCCGTAGCGATCGTAGGTGGCACGCCGCTCGGGGTCAGACAGGATCTCGTAGGCCTCAGCCGCCTCCTTGAACTTCTCCTCGGCCTGTGGATCGTGCGCGTTGACATCGGGGTGCAGCTCGCGCGCGAGACGACGAAACGCCTTCTTGACCTCTTGCTCGCTCGCGTCACGGGACACGCCGAGCACGTCATAAGGATCGCGGGGAGTGGTGGCGCTCATCGGTTCGTGCAGCCCCTCAGCGCTCAGCGTATGCGTCTTCGACGAATCGCGAGAGCTCGTGCGCGGCCTCGCGCACTGTGGCGATCGCGCCTGCGTAGTCCATGTGGATCGGGCCGATCACCGATACGGTCCCAAGCTTGCGACGGGCCAGCCCGTAGCCAGCCGCGACAAGTGCCAACGAGCGCAGCGCCGGCAGCTCGTTCTCACGACCGATGCGCACGTAAACGTCCGACTCGCCAAGCGCGGTGCGCAAAACACGCAGCAGCGCCGCGCGACGCTCGAGCAGGCTCATCAGCTCGTTCATCTGGCTGATGTCGCCGATGCCTCGGCTGGACAGCAGGTGGGCTGCCCCGTCGACGTAGAGGGTGTCCTCAGTCTCGCAAACCAGGCTCCCGAAGGCGGCTGCAAGCCGGTCGACGAAGCCGCGCTCCACGAAGCCGAGGCTGGGATCCTCGAGACGCTTGGAGAGCATCCGAGCCCCGAGCCCGAGCCCGACGAGCCGCTCGTTGAGGTATTCGCCGGCCCAGCTGACGAGCCCCTGGTCGACCGGCCCGTCGAATGTCGTCAGCAGCTTGGAGACACCACCGGTCGAGGTGATCACGACCACCATCACGACCTGCGGCTGCAGAGCCAGCACCTCGACATGGCGGATCGTCGCCGTGTTGGGCGAAGGAGCTGAGACAACAGCGAGCAGGCTGGTGACCTGCGAGATCGCGACGCTCGTCACGCGCATGGCCTCCTCCACCTCGCGACGCGTCAGCGACAGGGCGAGTGGACGTGCGGGCGCGAGGCTCTGACCTGTGTCGAGCATCCTGTCCACGACATAGCGGTGCCCCGCATCGGTTGGCACGCGTCCAGCCGAGGTGTGAGGGTGCGCAAGCAGATCGTGCTCCTCGAGCAGCGCGAGCTCGTTGCGGACGGTGGAGGGGCCGCAATCGAGGCCGGGGTCGGCGGCGATCGTCTTCGACGCCACCGGCTGGCCGCTCTGCAGATAGTCCTCCACCACCTTGCACAGGATCAGCTCCTGTCGGGGGGTGAGCATGGATGTGATTGTAGGCGTCGCCCCACCTGACAGAACGACGCCCACGTGGCTCTGGGCTCAAACTTCGAGCTCGGCCTCGGCGTTGCGGATGATCTGGTTGCCACCCTGCTCGGCGACGGTGTCGACGATCAGCCTGCCGTTAGACAGCTCGCGCACGGCGCCGGTGACGACGACCTCCTGCTCGGGCACGCCCATGCCGCGGAACTGGACCGACAGCCGCTTCAGCGTCGCGGGCCCGCCGGCGGCCTCGGTCTGGGCGCGGGCGACCTGCGCCATGCTCCACAACCCGTGCAGGATACGCCCGGGCAGACCGACCGCCCGCGCGAACTCCTCGTCGATGTGGATCGGATTGAAGTCACCGGAGGCGCCGGCGTAGCGAGCTGTGAGGTACTTGTCTGGTGTGACTCGCACCTCGGGGATCTGTGCTCCAACTTGAAGATCGGCCATAGCGACTCAGACTCCTCGGACGATGTTCGTCCAGGTTCCGCGGCATACTTGCTCGCCGCGCTGGTTGACGGAGATTGACTCGAACACGTAGTAGCCGCGGCCATCGCGTTCTGAGATGTCCTTGACGGATGCTGTCGTAGTGATCTCATCGCCCGCGACAACGAGCGGCCCCCACTCGAACTCCTGGCCACCGTGGACCATCATCGCGAAGTTCATTTCGACCTCGGGATCGAACAGCGACGGAGCGACAGACTGAGAGCTATAGACGACGGCGAACATCGGCGGGGCCACCACGTCGGCATAGCCGGTGTCACGCGCTGCTTTCTCGTCGAGGTGGAGCGGGTTGGTCTCACCGACCGCCCGCGCGTACTCCTTGATCTTCTCTCGGCCAACCGCATACGTGGTTGGCTCGTATTTCTTTCCGATCGCTTTGGTGTTGACTGGCACCGGGAGGGCTCCTTGTGAACTCGGAGGGTCGCAGGGCTCGTGAGCCCTGCGCGCCTGCTGGCGAGGCTGCGGTCGGGCAGTTTACGCGCCCGCAAGCTTCCGCACAGATCAGATCGAATCCTTAAATGCAAAAAGGCGCCCTGGGCCCCCACGGACGGGATGTCGTAGGTGACATCCCGTCCGGCAGGAAGGGCAGAGGGAGCTAGAAGACCAGGTCGTCCTCGATCCCCGAGCCGACGCCGATGAGCTCGCGTTGCTCGTCATCGTGGGCCGACTCGGCGGAGCCCTCATCGTTTGAGGAGCCCTCGGAATTACCTGTGTCCCCGCGTCCGTCCAGGAACTGAACGCTCTCTGCGACGATGTCCACCGCTTGGCGCTTGCCGCCCTCAGGAGTCTCCCACTCGCGCCACTCGAGACGTCCGTCGATTGCGACGCGGCGGCCACGGCTCATATAGCGATGGACCGACTCGCCGGCGGCGCCAAAGACGCTGACGCTGAAGAAGTTGGGCTTCTCCATGTATTCGCCTTCGGGGTTCTTGCGGGTGCTGTTGCAAGCCACGCGCAGGGCGCAAACGCTCGTGCCGGAAGGCAGCGCCCGCAACTCCGGGTCACCGGTGAGGCGGCCGACGAGCACGACGCGATTGATGTTTGAGTAGGACATTTCTTTCTCCTTTGCTGTTGGCTCGCCCTGATTGGAAGGTAGACGGCACTTGGGAGGGTTCTCGGCGCGAGACACTCAAAACGGTGAAATCGCCCGTAGCTACTGGAGATATTTGTTGCGCAACGCGCCCACCGTGAGCGGGCATAGATGTCTAAGAACGGTCCTCCCGCGGAGAGGGACGATTGTTTCGGACTACGACGCGCATACCCCCAACCCACCCGCAAGCGCCTGCATCCCCGGGAGTGCGTCCAAAGCTACGACGGCGATGCGCTCATGCGCCCGCGTCTTGTCCACCGCCCGCGAGAGCGCGGGCTTGACATCCGCGGAAGCGATATAGAGCACACCGGCGACTGTGCGGCAGCGCGCCCAACCCCGGCAGATGGCGGCAAGCCGACGTGGCGCCTTGACGGTCAGCTCCACCTCAACGGCAACTGGCAGCAGCTCGCCGTTTGGATCGTCCGGCCACAGGACCATGTCTGGACTGTGCAGAAGGCTCTTCCCGCCGTGAAGCGCTCCAAGCCGGGCGCTTGCGAGCGGATATCCGTGCTCGCGCTCGTCACGCCGCAGCTCGCGCTCACCGATCAGGCGATGGTGCGGATAACTACGCTCCAGCGCAGCAGCGACCGCCGCGCACGCGATCAGATGATTGGCGTTCGAGGCGCGCACACTGCACGCCTGAATGCCCCGTGAGCCGCATGCGCGCAAGCCTGCCCGCGTGACAGCGAACAGCGAGGGTTGGCCGGCAAGCGGACGATCCCGCAAGAGCAGGCCGCGACGCTGCGCGGCGACCAGCTGTGCGCGGGCGCAGGCAAGCGTCACATCATGTCGCAGAGCGAGCGCCTCGGCCGTGATCGCCCCCAGCGAGGCCGCCCAACGGACGATCTCGATCTGCTCGGATGTGGGTGACTGATTTCGATGTCTCATGCGTAGCTCCTTGTGTTCGTGTCAGGGATGGAGGAGAAGACATCGGCGACGCGCGCCGATGCCGTGGCGCCCAGCTCGATCACCGCAGCCCTGCCCGGCGGCAGGCCACGCACCTCCTGCGGAGCGAGCAATGGGACACTGGAGCGCGTGCGCGTCCAGCGACCATCACTCGTGTGCGAGGTGCGCCATGCACCGCGAGCGCCGGCTAGCTGTGCGATCAGATCGGCTGACTCGGGAACCACCTGGCGGTGGGCGATCAGCGCGGATAGATTGCCGAGCACCTGCTCCTGGAGCTGCCTGCGACCCTCTGGGCGCAGGTCGGAGAGCTCCTGAGTGCCGAGCAACAGGTTGATACCCGCCGAGCGGGCCCTGCCGAACAGGTGCACGACCTGCTCCGCGGCGATCGCCGCGAACTCGTCGATCACGACGACCGTCGCGACCGGTGAGCGTTGCAAGGCGGCCATCGTCGTCTGCAGGTCCTGCACGATCGCGACGGCGAGCATGTGCGCGAGCAGTGGCAGGGAGTCTGCTTCGAGAACGAAGTAGACGACCGCTCGCTCTTGTATCGCGCTGAGCAGGTCGAATGCGTGAGCCCCGGGTGTCGCCGGGTTGAGCCAGATCGCAACGTCCGACTCAGCCATGATGGCCAACCGGTCGCGAACGCCGCCAAGATCGGCCCGCTGCCGCGAGGTCAGCGACTCCAGGTAATCGTGCGTCGCGTTTTGCTGACGCTCGGGCAAGCTGCGAGCAAGCACGTCCAGCTCGCAGGGGTCGAGTTGGACGACGAGCGCTGGAAGGCTCACCACGGCCCCGGCGCCGCGCAGTGCGCGCACCACGTGCCCGAGGTAGCGCTGCGCCTGACGTTGGTAGTGGGGCTCGGTAAAGCGCTCACCAGCGAGTGCCTTGTCGGCGATCTCGCTGGCCGAGCCGTGACCGAATGGGTTGTAGATCGACGGGCCGTGGGGCGTCCATTCGACGAAGCGACGACCAGCGGCCCGCGCGGCGTCGAGAAGGTGCTCGCGCATGCGAGCGTCACCCTTCGGGTCGACGACGACGGCGCCGAGCCCAGCGTGGACCGCGCGCGAGGCGATCCATGTCTCGGTGACAGTCTTGCCGGAACCGGTGGCGCCGACGATGAGGGTGTGCCGGCCACCATCGGCGACGCCGAAGGGAATGGCCACCCGCATCCCTGTGGCGTCGCGTCCGACGGTCATACGCTCGCGACATAGCGCTTCGCGATTGGGAGAAGAGACGAAGTGCTCCATCAACTTCGACGCGATCGCGCGTAGCGAGGAGAGTGGCCCGCGCCGCGCGGCTGCGATCTCGGCGAGGTCGCCTCCAGCCATGAGGTCTTCGCCGTGCCAGTGACGACCCCGCAACGTGGCAAGGATCGCTGCGATGTCGAGCGCGGCAGGCGGCACCCCGAGCGCTCGGTGCGCCAGTAGGAGCACGGGGAGCGCCAATGCGGCCCATGTCCAGCGCAAATGACGGCGTCGCATGACGTGTGTCACGGCCAGCCCGACGAGGACTCCAAGCGTTAGATGAAGAGCGGTCGAGCCGAGCCAACCGACCAGTTCCGTCAAAGGCTGGAGAGGATTGATCGAGTGTTCGAGTGTGAATTCAGATGAGGTCGTCTCAGACGACATGTGGCCACTCCTTTCGGGCGGTCGACCAAAAGCCGATCGCATTCGGTTAACGGAAAAACGGCGAACCCGAGAGCTCGCCGCTTTGGGTTGATGCATGACGAGCGCTCAGGCCCGTCAAGATTTGCTCGAGAACGCGACCACCCTCACGTGGCTCGCCCGCCCCACAGACCCTCACATGAGGCGGTAGCCGACGCCCCACACGTTCACGACGAATCCTCTCGCTCCAGCCGCGTCGAGCTTACGACGTAGGCGGCTGGCGTGGCTGTCGACGGTCCGAGCGTTGGCACGCTGGCGCCAGATCGTGCACAGCAACTCCTGCTTGGAGCAAACAGAGGTGGGGTTGCGCGCAAGGTGGACGAGCAACTCGTACTCCAAGCGGCATAGCTCCACGGGAACGCCCGCGATGCGCACCAAGTGCGCGTTAGCGTCGATCTCGAGCGGGCCCACGTTCAAGAGCGAAGCGGAGGGAGAGCCCTCGGCGCGGCGCAGCACTGCTCGCAGACGAGCGCGCAACTCTAGATATGGAGGGGCGAGCAGCTCTGGGTCCACCCGTCCGCCGTCGGGATGCTCGGTTTCTGCGTGCGGAGAGCCTGCTTGGGAGACAAAGTCGTCAGCCCCCGTCTCGAATGCGCGCAGAAGCTCGAGCTGCCCACCTGTTTGGCTGAGCACAATCGCTGGGAGACACTCGTCCCAGGCTGAGCCGGCGATGGCCTGCGTGGCCTCTTGCCGTCGGACGATCGGCTGTCCGGAGACGACCTCGGCGTCTGTGGAATGACCATGGCGGCCGCGAATCTCCTCGAGCAGATCCAGAGCATCGCGAGGCGCATCGAGCCTGCCGAGCACGATCGCTCTGATCGGCTGAGCGCGTGCCAGCACACGGGCGTGCTCCGCCGTTTGAGCGAGCACAGCCCGGTAGCGATCGGCCCGCAACTGCTCGACGAGCTCGCTCCCTATGGAAGCAGTCGACTCGACGACAATGATCGCCCTATCACGCCGCGCAGCGCCAACGTCGCTCACGGACGCTAACTGGAGCGAGTCAGCGCTCACTGGACCTCCACCTCGCGCGGACTGATGCCGAGGCCCTTGCGCGCGATCGTTGCGAGCACGTCGCTGTGAATCCATGGCGTGATCTCGGTCTCACCGCCTTCCGGCATGATCCCGATGCGTCGCGCCAGCCAGCTCGTCTCGCCGCTGACTCTTCCGCGCCGGTCGCGCTTGACGACTCCGCAGCGCAACGCGATCTCGCTCATGCTCGTGTCGTACCGCTCAATTGTGTGGAGCACGGCCTCGCGCAGGCCGCGGTTGAGCACTACGGGGCTGGCGCAGAGCCGCTCGAATTCACTGCGCAGACGTGCTAGAGACACGGTCCGGTCGTCGCCGTGGAGAAGGATCGCGTGTTCGGTGAGCGTCCGCACCGGCTCGTAGCTCTCGAGGGCGGCGATGACGTCGCGCAAGCTGGTCTGCTCCCACTCAGCCTGGTCCAACCCCGCAAGCTCTGGTCCGATCGAGTCGGCGTCGCTCAACTTTGGCAATCCCCGGACAGACTCAAGAGGCATCGCACGGCCAACCGGTTCGGACCCCGGTTCGTGTCCAGCCGGCATCGGCAGGCGATGATGAACATCGACGGAGGCGCGACACCAGCGCAACTGTGCGACTGAACGCTCGCCCGGTAGCAGGCCAAGGCGGTAGGTCCTACCGCATCTATCTACCACGCGAGCGTGCTGCTGTGGAAGCTCGCCAAGCGCCTTGGAAGCGTGCTCGATCTCGTCAGCCGGCCCGCCTTCGGCAAAGGGAGCAAACTCGAGATCCTCGCGGCTTACGCGCCTACACCAGCGTCCATCTGCGTCTGCGATGTAGTGCTCGCTTACGATCGCGGCGTTTTCGGGCGACTCGTCGGCGGCTAGATGCGCAACGAGGCGACGATCGCAGAGCGTGGCGGCGTCGCGGTCGAGCACTAGCGTGCTACCGCCGTGACCGGGTAGAGCGAACAGCTCGCGAGGGCGGCCGTCGGCGTCGAGATAGCTGGCGAGAGGCCTGCCGGCGATGACCTGATCACCGCGGTCAGACGACCTCGAAGCAGCGAGTGAGCGAGTCGGCGTGTGAGAATCGCGCCGCGACACGGACCTGCGCCGCGTAGGCGTTGGGAACGAGACGGCAGGCGACATTTGCGGCTCCTTACGATCGAGGCCGAGCCCAGTTTGGGTGGCCGGCTGCATGGATGTGGAGCGTCTTGTAGGGCCAGCGCAGACGAGCGTCAAGTGGCGAAGTGCGAGTCGGGAGTCGGCGCGGGAGGGTCCGAGCCCCTTAAGGGGTCTCGGAGGAATTCAGCTCAGCTCGCAGCGGCGAGCGAGGCTGGCCGAGAATCGCTCACCCAGGGTGGACCTTCAGCCTGACGCTGCAACGACAGGGTCGGTGGCAAGGTACGGTTTGTCTCTGACTCTTGCGAGCCGAGTTGCGGGGCCGACATCGGCCTAAGACTCAGGGAGGCGGGGAAGAGGTGAGGTTGCAGGCTAGCCGCTCGAGGCGCAGAGCACAGCTACGACCGTCGCTCGCTAGCCGCTGACGGCGAGCAGCAGACGTGACTGCATTGGATGAGATCCGCAAAGACTGCCGATATCCAGGCGCCAATGCGCAGTCTCCCGCGCACCCAGCGAAAGGGCAACTGCGCAGCAGCGCGGACCGTGCGCGGGGCAACTGCATCGATCGGTGGCGCAGATGCCTGTGGGAGCGGGCAGATCCGCGAGCGTATATACGCCAAGTTGACGAGAGGTTGCCTGACAAGAGCTAGACGCAAGAGTGAGCAGTTCGCATGAATCGCTCCTGGTAGTCACAATGGGGGCCAGTGGACAAGACGGATGGACGCACAGCGAAGTCCCCGCCGGCCGACCGGCCCCGGCCTCGCAAGAGAGCACGGAGCCCAGTCGATCCTCGCGCGAGGATGATCGAGGCAATGCTCGCGAGCATCGGCGAGCAGGGTTACGCAACAACCGTCGTGGCTGACGTGATCGCCAAGGCGGTGGCTTCGCGCAAGACCTTCTACGAGCACTTCGAGGACAAGCACGCCTGCTTCTTTGCGATGAGCGATGAGATAGCAAGCGAGTGGATTGAGCGTGTGGGACACGCCGAGGAGAGCTCTAACGAGGAGGGCGACGCGATCGAGACGCTCGTGGACGAGCTATTCGCTTTGGCGCTCGAGAGCCCCGCCGCGCTTCGCGTGCTCGCGGTCGAGTTGACAGCCGCTGGAGCCGCCGGGATAGAGCGTCGCGAGCGGGCGCTCGACGGGCTCGCGCGACCGTTGCGCGAAGCGCTTGGGGAGGGCTCGCTTGGAGGTGAGTTGCTTGCGCGGACGATCGTCGGCGCGATCTTGCGCATGCTCTATGCTCGAGCGCGACGCGGTCCGCGCGTGCGTCGTCCGCGTCGTGGCGATTTGCTCGCGCTCGCACCGCAGGTGGCGGCATGGGCCGCGTGCTACGCGCAAGCAACAAGCAACGCGCTCGAGCCACAGCCCGCGAGTGGGGCGGGGACGACGGTGCCGGTCGGCGGTCGCGCCCCGGGAACGTTGTCGCTCGGCTCGCGCGCGATCGAGCGCAGGGGGTTGCCACGCGGCGAGAGCAACGTGCCGCGCAGCTTCGTTGTGCACAACCAGCGCGAGCGGATCCTTGACGCGCTTGCGAACCTTTCGGCGGCGAAGGGTTACGGAGCTACGACGATCCCGGAGATTGTGCAGGAGGCGGCTGTCTCAGTACAGGCCTTCTACGAGCACTTCTCGGGCAAGGAGGACGCGTTCCTCGTGGCTTATGAGATTGGCCACCGCAAGGCGCTTGCAATCGTCGAGCGCGCCTACGAATCTCAGGAGGATTGGCCGGCTGCGGTGCGGGCCGGGATCACGGTGTTGCTGGAGTTCCTCGCCTCCGAGCCAGCCTACGCGCATATCGCTCTGATCGACGCGCTCACGGCGAGTCCGAAGGCGGCTGGAGTAGCGCATGATGGGATGAGCTCCTACGCAGGGATGCTAGAGCCGGGACTCGAGCTCAACATCAACGGGAGCCATGCGAGCGCCATATCGGTGGAGGCAACCGTGGGGGCGTTGTTGGAGCTGTGCTTTGTCTATGTCGCCACCGAGCGGACACGCGAGCTGCCGAACCTGACAGAGGTCGCGGCCGAGATTGCGCTGCGGCCTTTCGTCGGCGTAAGCGTATCCTGAGCACTGTGCCCGTCTGGTCTGATCTGAGCGATTGTGGTGTTTATTCAGTGGCTCTTTTGTAATCAGCCCGGAATGATGCGGCTATGGGTGAGACTGACGAGGAGATCGTCGGGCATATCCGAGCATTCGGGAGGAACCTGCGACGCGCACGCTTGCGTGCGGGCCTTACGCAGGCCCAGCTGTCGGTCGCCGCTCCGCTTGACCGCGCCGCTATCAGCCGGCTCGAGTGTGGAGAGCGGGCGCCGGATCTTCCGACCCTGCGGCGTGTGTGCGGTGCGCTCGGCCTGGAGCCTGCAGACCTCCTGCGCGGGATCGGGCCGAAGGCGTCGCCTCGGCGCGGTCGCCGGCGCGACGGGACCACCACTGACGATCCAGCCGTGCTGTTCGGAGACAACCTCAGATGGGCCCGGGAGCGGGCGGGAATCTCCCAGGAGCGACTTGCGCTCGACGCAAAAGTCGACCGTGCCGCGATTAGCGTGTACGAGAACGGTGGCCGCGAACCAAATCTGCGCACCGTCATGAAGCTAGCCATGAAGCTCAACATACGGCCAGCGCTGCTGCTGGCAGGCATACTGTCATTGCACGACGGCATTCGCACCCAATAGCCGGCTTCCACAAATACCAACCTCGACATCTTGCGACGCCCATGAGCGCCGCCCACACGTCGAGGCTTAGGGGGCCCGCGCGACGGCCGTGGCTCAGGTCGTACCACGCACGCCGCGCGGGCCCGGTTCTTCGGCGCTGACTGAATCAAGAAGCGCCACGCCGAAGCTCGCTCGGTGTCGCAGAGGGGGTGACTGCGATATCCGAACCCTCTTCCCTTGTCCGCCCATTCGGTTCCCGGGAAGTCTCGAATTCCTCCACCTAGATGAGATGAATATGCGAGAGCCACCAAGTCTGGTTTACCGAACCAAACCGTGCGCTCTGATCCGGTTCCGAATCTTGGATCAGCGGGGATAGTTACACAGCGCCGGACTCATGTCAAGGCATCGTCGGACGCTCAGCGCTTACATCTCCGACGCTTCGGCAATCGCCTGCACGAGGGCCGGCTGGGTCTGCAACCGCGGCCGGGAGGCCTCCTCCGGCTCTGGCAGTCGCGCCCCAACCGGCCCTCGATGAGGGTTGGCCAGCCATCGGGACGCTAGTCCGCAAGACGTCCCTGGTCGGGCCACGCCGCCTGCGCGCTGACGACGCCAACATGATGCTCGATAGGGCGTGGTCTGTCAAATCCTGAATGATGGTTTCGTTCTTTTGTTCCTGACTCGAACCTGACTGCTCCTACCTGAGCTGGTGAGTCCCAGCGGGGCTTGGCTAACTGTTCGCATGGAGAGCTCGAGAGTCTCGGGAGTGTCGCGCATTTGAGGTTAAGCGACCATGCATTTCAGCCTCGGCGATGGGCCATAAATCGGTAGATATCAATCACCCACGTGACCGAATGCGGGAGGACCGACTGGTGGCAAATCGAGCCGGGAGGCTGTCCTCCGGTCGCTTCGACAGTACCAGCCGGCCCTCCAGGGTTGGTTGGCCCAGGACCGGGGCCCTCGTCCGCCTGCCAGAGAAGCCCCGGCTCCGTGTCGTTCAGACCCGCTGGGCGGGCCTGGCGCGGATTGTTCGTCACGCGGGTTTGAGAGTCAAGAGAACCGTCTCAGTCCACAGACATTGTTTCCAACGCCTCTAAATACCGACGATTGGGATAAATTTCCCCAGTGGGAGCAGTACGAAGCCGTTTGCGGGGGGATTCCTGTTCAATTGAGCGAGATTTCACCGGCGGAGCCAGTCACTCCCTCAAAGCTGAGCGCGCGTGACTCGAGCACGGCGTCGCGTGCGCGTGGATCGCCGGCCGCCGCGGATACTCGCACCTCGGGCGGCAGTTGCGAAACCCCCCACGCGCACAACAAGCCCTCGTGGGCGTCTCGCTCAGAAACAAAGGCTATGCACTTGCGCCCAGGGTAATCCCATTCAAAGGGATACTCGCCTGGATAGGCGCGGCAGGCCGTGAGCACACCATCGGCGCGTCGAGCGCACTCACGGGCGCGCGCGCGATCACGGCATACGAACACGACCAACGGCTGCCTGCCGGTTCGCGTATAGCGCTCAAGATGCGTCGACCAGCCAGCGAGGAAGTGGTCATACCGCTCGAGCTTCGCTGCCCCAAGACCCTCGGGCAGACGATCGTCGAGCTCAATCAGCAGCTCGGGCCCCCGCCGTGCGGCGAGCGTCGCGTCGGGCCGGATGCTTTGGAAGCGCTCGACCTCGACTCGAGCGCCCGAGTCGACAGTGCGCAAGAAGTCATGTGGCGTGCGACCGCCTGGCAGCGAGAGCTCAGACAGAGCCAGCATCAGCCGCTCACCCGATTTGGAGCGTGATGGCGGAGAGATCGAGGATTCGTCCGAACCCTTGAGCGCGAGTGGGCCTTTTGCGAGCGCTCTCTCGAGCGCAAGCACCCAACCTGCGACGCGCACGTCGTGGCGTGCCTGGCGCAGCAATCGCTCACCACCATGTCGACTGTTTGATCCTGGGATGGATGGATCGTTCCCCTGGGTTGCCTTGTGGCCGAGAAGCTCCAGGTCGAGTGGAGCTCCATGCTCAACTGAGACGCGCAGTCCCGCGGGCGTGATCAAATAGCACATCGGAACCCCTCCCCCATCTCGGCGGTGAAATTGGAAGCGAGCCACAAGACCCGCATCCGAGAGCCGCTTAAGCCTGCGTTGTGTGGTGGTGGCGGCACGGCCGTCGTTGAAGCGACGGTGAATCTGGCTGCTCAGCACGTGTCTCATCGTGGCCACAAGCGCGAGCATCTCGATGTCAAGCGGCTCGGGCTCGAGCTTGGTCGAAGCGCTCGACGGGGTCACCCAGCGAACGCTGTGGGCTGCGCTCAGGTCGACCAGCTCGCGGTAGCTCTCCGCGACTTTCGCGGGCAGCGCCGCCGACGGCGTCGAGGTCGCGCTATCTCTCGGCGAGACCCGCGCCCTGGCTGGTTTTGAAGCCGGCGCGCGCGGAGATTGAGTCCCGCCATCCGCGCTCCCGCCATCCGCGCTCCCGCCATCCGCGCACGAGGCGTGAGTGCCGGACCTCGGTCGCCGAGCGTCGCTGTCCTGCGCGCCTCGGCCACGCTCGCCAACATCCGCGTTGGAGCTGCGCTCCCAATGCGGCTGGCTCAGGTCGTCGCGGTAGCGTCCCCCGCGCGCTGCCTGCCGGGCGGCGTGAAGCGCCAGGCGGCTCTCGTCCACACGCAGAGGGAGGGTATGCGCGACGAACGGCGCCTGACGGCCCTCAGGCGCCACCCAGCTCGCGATCGCACAGTGGCGTGGTAGGTGCAAGCGCACGTCGGGCCGTCCGAGCGCCGACAGGTGGGGGATATCGGGGCGTACGACGTCCGAGAAGTCGGCCATCATCAGACTGGCTGCGTTGCGTGCGTCCTTCACCGACGCCGTGGCAAAGTAGACGCGGTGCGCGAACAGGGCATCGAGTTGCGCACACACATCGCGATCGATCCACTGCGAGTCCGTCTGCCAACAGGCGACGGTCTCGAGCCCCGCGGATCGCTTGAGCGCCATCGTCTCGGCGAATCCGCGGTTCAGGACCAACGGCGCCTCGTCAACCTTGAGCGCGACCGCCGCGCGCTGCCCGGCGACAACACTGTCCTGGCTGCGCGCCAGCGCTGCATCGAGCATCCCGACGAGCAACTGCATCAGGACGCTCGTGTTGCCGGCGCCCATAGCACCAAGAGCGCCCTTTACGACGAGCACCTCCCCGCCTGCGATCACCCGGTCGAAGCTCACCCTCAACGAGTCGTTCAAGAGCACACGCTTTATCGACGGCGAGTTGAGCAGCCGCGCAAGCTTGTTTACCGGCGCGTCCAGCTTGGCCGTTGTCGTGCCGCGGGCGTCCGCGAGTTGGGCCGAGAGCTCGCCGGTGAATACGAGCCGTCGTTAGTGCATACATTAGTCGGCGGTGAGGACGGAACCGGTGACCACTCACGACAGCCGTGGCCCTGACATAAGACGAGCTTCAAGCCGAGGCTTGACAGGCGTCATTCTTCGCTCACGACCGGACGATGGTCCCGGTCCTGCGCTGATTTCAGCCCGAGGACGCAGTAAGATGTGGGGCCATGACAGCCAAGCAACTCGTACAGGAACGCCTGCCCCGCTGGAGCGAGGACGATGCTGCGGTGGCACTGCGCGCGGTCGAGGACTCCCATCAGGTCGAGACGAACGGCGATGCCTCGATTAGCGCTGAACGCTCGCGCGATTTCCTCATCAGTGTGGCTAACGGCACCTCCGGGCTCGACCTCAACCAACTGCGCGACGTGCGCGATCGCGCGTGGCGCTGAGCTGGGGCGACGGGCCGTGGGTTGCCGACACATCCGCGTGGGCGCGAGCTTCTCACCCTGTCGTCGCACCCCAGTGGGAGGCTGCGGCCAGCGCAGGTGAATTGATCGCCTGCCCGGTCGTCACACTCGAGCTCCTCTACGACGCACCCAACCACGAGCGTGTCGACGCTGTCGCCGCCGCCCTCGCCGGCCTGCGACAGGCACCGATCAACCGCTCGGTCGCAAACGCCGCGATCCGCGCCGTGCAAGACCTCGCCGCAGGCGGCGCCGCCGGCGCGCACCGCGTACGCGTTCCCGACGCGCTCGTCGCATCCGCGGCCGCAGACCGCGCCTTGGCCGTCCTGCACTACGACCACCATTTCGACAAGCTCGCTACAGTTCTCGGCTTCTCCAGCCAATGGATCGCCGAGCCCGGCTCGATGCCATAGTCCCCGAGACTGCTGAGCAGATCCGGACTCCGGCGGCGGATGCCCGGCACGATTACTTCAGCGCCGGCAAGCCGCTCAACGCTCGATCGTAGTCTCATGCAGGCAAGTCAAGCGCCCCTCCGTGGACGCGCGCAAACAGAAGCGACCAGTCGCATGCAAGACGCTGGCCTCTTTGACTGACCTCCCGCTCCTGACGTCTACGACGACGCACCAGCGACCCGCATACGCCCACGAGGAAGACATCTGCGGCTGAGGCGTAGCGGGCCGAGGAGAATGGCTCGAAGCCAGACAACACGAGCGCTCCAAGGACTTCCAACCACGCCCAAATCAGACACCCCTCGGTGCTGCTGTTCGTCCCGTCGACTGCGATGACGGATGACAGACCGCGCTGAGATCGAAGCTGCGCTCGTCTCAACCTGTCACAACCACAGCGAATGCGCCCTCCACGGTTCCGTCCCGCTCTCGTCCCGAACCTCAACATTTCGCTACCCCGTCAGCAGGCTGGGAGGTTTTTGACCGTCGCGGACCACACCACAACCATTCACCTACCTATCCGCTCACGAGGTCCGCGGCGGTCAAAAACCGAACCAGCCCGTAAGGGCTGGCGGTTTACTCCGCTCCAGCGGATTCCAAATCCGGGACGCAGTCCCGGGGTGAGTCCGGTACTCGCGACACCTCAGATCAGGGGCAACTGCCGCACGTTCAACGACGTCGACGGCTCGCCGTTCTATGCGGCGGCGGGACTCTCGCCGCGGGAGACCTGGGAGCGGATCGCCGAGCGCGTCGTGCTCGCCACGTCACAGCGATCGCGCACGAAGCCCACGAGCGGCAAGTCGAACGAACACGTGCTGGTCGGCATATCCGTTCAACGTGTCCCTGGTGGCGCATGCGGTCGGATTAGAGTGCATGGCAACATCGCTCAAGACGCCCAACGGCACCCTCGACCGACCCTCGCCTCCTCGGCGCCGGCGGCAGCGGGTCCCCTCTTACCCGGGTGCGCGCCAGGCGAGTGCGGCGGCGCAGGTCGCGATTTCAAGACCCGATGCCATGGCGGCGGTCGCTTATGCGTTCGCGCGGGTGATGGCCGCGCGTTATCCCGGCACCAGTTGGCTACCAGTCGAACCGGCTCGGAGCGATGACCGTCTTGTTGTGCCGTCCAGGAAGGTCGTTCGGCTCCTGCCCGGTCCAGCAGATATGGACGCGGGTGGCGGGGTCGGGCGCTTTGCCGCGCCCTGCGCGTGTGAGCGAGCGCCTGACGAACACGGCGCCGATACCGGCGCGCAGTAGCGATCGTCGCTCGGGGAGCCTGAGAGCCCGGTAGCTGACCGCGTCTGGCAGCGCGAAGCCGACCGCGCTGGCGCGAGCGGCGGCGAGTGTCTCGCGCGCCGCGATCACCCTCTCGGCACGTGCGGCGATCCCGTCCTCGAAGGCGCTGTCTCCGAGGGCCTGAAGGGCTGTGCGGACGCGCTCGTTGTCGCGGAATGCTTCTAGGTCAGCTTCTGCCTCTGCGACCTCTTGCTGCGCGACGTCGAGGTCGGCGCTGTCGACGACGCCTTCGATGCTTACCTCGGCGTAACGCTTTAGGAATGCGTCCTCGACGTATTGCTCGACCGTCTCGCGCTTGATCGCGCAGGATCCCTGGCAGCGCCCAGCGCTGTGGTGGCGCCGGCAGGTGTAGGTCAACAGCTGCTCTGGCCGACCGGCGCCCTGTGTCGCTCCGGGGCTCATGACATATCGGCAGCCTGCGCAGCGCACGAGCCCGGAGAGCAGTGCACCCTCTCCGGTGCCGCGGCTCGGCGCCTGAGCCTTCACGGCGTTTGCGGCCTGCCATAGCTCGGCGCTTATGAGCGCCGGGTGGGCACCCGGCTGGACATGCCTGCCACAAGTCGCCGTACCCAGGTAGGCGGTGTTGCGGATCAGGTGGTTCACGGTCGAGCGGGTCCACGCTGGAGCTTTGCTCGGTGCGTGGCGTTCGTTCAGGAACGTTGCGATCTTCGGCCAGGGCTCGCCGGCTGCGCGCATCTCAAACGCGCTCTTGACCAGGGGGGCGGTCTTAGGATTGGGCACGATCGGCTCGGCCTTCCCGGGCTTGCTGTAGCCGAAAGGCGCGCGGAAGTGGATTCCCCGCCCGATTGCGCGGCTCTGTGCCTCCTCCCATCGCTCTTGGAATTGACGGCGCTGCATTCGGCCGAGTGCGAGAAACAGCGTCATCGAGAACTCGCCTACCGGTGTGGTCGGGTCGATCCCGAGGTCTACGACCGCGATCTTTGCGCCTGCCTCATGCACGCTTTCTACGAGGCGAAGCGCATCGGCGACTCCGGCCCGGGATAGGCGGTCGAGGTGCGCTACCGCTAGGCCCCTGGTCTGGCCTGCGCGAATGCGTGCGAGCATTGCGTCCAGTCCTGGCCGGTGGAGCTTGCCGCCGGACTGGTCTAGGTCTTCGTGCCACGCCGCGATCCTGACGCCCCGCGCATCGGCCCATCTCTGGATGCAGTCGCGTTGCACCTTGGGACTTATGAACGAGTCGCCTTCTCGTCCGCGCGTGCGCGACACCCGGATGTAGCCGTCTAGGATTATGCTGGCGGTCGCTCCCATCATGGGATCTCCTTAGTCGATCGACGATGCTATCGACGGTCGGTGAAGAACTCGGAGATCTCCTTGAACTCGGGCTGTGCGCGCAGTCGACCCGCGACGCGTGAGCGATATGAGTAGCCCTCCTCCCCCACCGACAGGAGCCGCGCAGCGTCCCATAGGGTGCTCTCGCGGTCATAAGCGAGCACCGCGATGATCGCATTCCGCAGATAGCGGTCGGACGAGGCCTTGATATCTCCCTCGCTGAAAAGGTTCTTCAAGGCCGCCACGACGTAGTCAGCGATCGTGTCGGCCGGCGCATCGACAGCGAGCGGGTTGAAGCCACAAGTGGGATGGGAGAAGTCGAGCAACGTGCAGACGCGCTCGGGAGGAACGAGGCTGACGGCCGCCTCGGCAGCGTCGCCCTTGGGGTCGAGCACGATCACAGCGCAGCGCTCGCGCCGAAGGTCCTCCGCGACAGTTGCCACTAGGTAGCTCGACTTGCCCTGCTCCACCGTGCCTGGCACGGCCGTGTTCTGGCGACGCAACGGTGGGTGGATCGACACAGGGCCGTGGGCGTCGCGGAGGGTGCCCATCCCCTCTCCCACACGCATGATCGCGGGCGGAGCAGGAGCCAGCGGCAGTGGGCTGCGCGCGAACGGGACCGTGGAGAAGCTCACCGAGGGCATGTGCCACAGGGTGGCGAGCTCGGTGGAGGCAAAGACTCCCTTGCGCGGTGACGGCAACGGGTTGCCCTCCCCACGCAGCACACGGCGCGTGTATAGAGCGAGCACACCGTGACGTATCGTGGTGCCGCGCTCGACCAGCCTGTTCTCGGCACGAGCGGCACGCAGCTCTGATGCGACTCGCTCGCCCACACTCCTGCTGGGGGCGACGACACGCAGGTCGAGAAAGAACAGCGAGCGATGCTGCACCTCGAGGCCGCCCTTCAGCTCGACGTCCTCCACCATGGAGCGGTCGAGCGTCGGCAGGCTCAGCTTGCGCTCACGCGAGAGGCGATTCTCGTGGTGCTTGTAGACGCGCTTGGAGTGCCCCTCGAACGATGTCGGGGTAGGCGTCAACGCGAGCTGTACGAACACCGGCGCATCGCATGCCGCCATCGTCGTGATCAGACGGTCGACGGCCGGTGAGAAGGCATGCTCGAACAGATCCGCTCGCTTGGCGCGCTTCGTAAACGCGCCATGCTTCTTCAGGCGCACTATGTAGGGCGGCGCCCCAGGAGCGCATGTCTCTCGCTCCAAACGACAGTTGGGATAGGCGCTTCGCATGGCGGCCTCCACGACCGGCTCGAGACCCGCGGGGCAGGTGAGCGACAACCAAGCCGCTCGGTCACAGTGGACCTCCAGGCCGAGCGACGGCTGACCAGTGAACAACCTTCGCCACCAGCGGCGCAGCAGCCGCTTGTGGAGCGCGTCGAACATACCGACAATCGCCCACACGGTCGGATCGTCGCTGCGGTACGGGATGATCCTGAGGCGAACATAGCTGCGTCGCCTGCGCGCGCGCATACGGGAAGCCGTCAGCACCAGCATCAAGGTCGCGGACAGGCACATTCCGGCCACGGCTACGACCGTGGACCGACCATGGAGATGTGGAAGGATCGCGCGGAGCGGCAACTCCTGCTCTGATCCGACTCGCGTTCTCTCGACGGGACAGAAGAGTCAGCTATACGAGGAGCTGACTAGTGGCGAATTGCCCTCCAACGGCGACGCGCCAGACGGCCGCACACATGTACATTTGGCCATAGAAAAGTCAGCCATCGACTCTTGCCGCCACGATCGCGACGTCGTCTCGCAACCGACCCGCCCCGCTGGAAAGCGCGAGCCGCTCCAGCTGCTGCACGATCAGCTGCGGTGCGGCGCCAGCGTGACCGGCCAGTAGACCGCACAGCTGTGATGGGGTTAGCCCGCGTCGCGGAGCGCCTGCGTCGAGCAGGCCGTCGGTATAGAGCACGAGTGTCGAGCCCGACTCGAGCTCCAGCTCTCGATCGTGTGCATTCGAGCCCGGGCGAACACCAAGCATCGTGCCCTGCACCTCGGGGCAATGCGCGGATCCGTTCGCCGTGAGCAGCACAGGCGGGGGATGGCCGGCGCCCGCCACAACCGCCCGGGACGGGGTTGACGTCAGGTCAAGGCACGCGACAACCACTGTCGCAAACCGCTTCGCAAGCGCGTGGCCGAGCATCACCTCATTGACTGCTCCCAGCACCTGGGCGGGGCTGCGCCTCACAAAGGCGAACGCACGGATGCTGTGACGCACGAGGGAGGTCACCGCCGCAGCCTCGGGTCCCTTCCCGCAGACATCGCCAACGACGAGCCAGCAGCCGAGGGGGGTCGTGAACACGTCGTAGAAGTCGCCTCCGACCTCGTTGCCCTCGCCGACGGGATGATAGGCCGAGGAGAGCGCGACGCTTTCGATCACGGGAAGCCTGTCGGGCAGAAGACTACGTTGCAGCGTGCGCGCCAGATGCGTCCGCGCGACGTACATGTTGGAGTTATCCAGCGCCATTGCGGCTCGATCGGCGAGGTCACGCATGAGCGCCAGCTCCTCCGAGGAGTCATGTCGACGACTATTGCCTACATAGAAGAAGGACAACGCTCCAAGCAGTCGGCCGCGCGCGATCAGCGGGATGGCGATCGCCGAGCGATAGTCGAGCGAGACCATTAGCTCGCGCAGCTCGGGTGCGGGGGCGATCTGTTCGAGCGTGCGCGCATCGCTCAGGTCGTGCGCCACCACCGGCTCACGCGAGCGGATCGCTCGAGCCACGGGATGCTCACCGTCGAGGTCGAGCGGATACTTGGCGCGTTGCGCCTCCAGGAGCTCAACCACATTCTCCGGTTGAGCTACAGCCATCGTGTCCCCCACACTCCCGTCCTCGCGCAGCAGGTCGATCACGCAAAGCTCGGCAAGGGTTGGCACCGCAACGTGAGCTATCGCTCGCATCGTTTGGCGTGGATCCAGCGAGCGGTCGAAGACTCCACCCGCATCTGCGAGCAGCTCGCGCGCCTCGCGGGCTCTTCTACGCTTACTCCACCCCTTCCACGGCATCAGCCCTCACCCCCATGTTCCAGAGCCTCCCCGCATACCTAAAGTAGAGCAATCGGACGAACGGCCCGGCTTCTGCGAGCCTAGCCAACATTCGTCCAGAGCGCGAGCGCTCCGCCTCACAAGGAAGGCACAGCGATTCACATGGGTCTCGTTGCCCGCTCTACCCGTTCCCCGCGTTCGGTCAGACGCCATTCGTTTGGAGCGCCCTTCGACTGGGCTTGATCCACGTTTTCGATCAGGCCCAGCCCCTCCAAACGTGACAGGAGCTTTGAGATCTGACCCTGGTCCGCTATGCCTGCCCCGTCAGCCACTTCGCGGTTGCTTGCGCCCGGATGCTCTCGGATCGCGGTGAGCACCCGCACGGTGCGATATGTCAGGCGCATCTCGAGCCCGGCCATCGGGTCCTTGCCCACGCCAGGGTCGCTCTTCGCACGTCGGCGTACCTCTGGGGCCGGCCGAGACAGTTCGCGACTGGCGGCGCGCACGCCCAGGTAGGGGAGCACGACCATGCTCATCAAAGAGCCATGCAAGCCTATGTACGGCTTGGAGCTGCGTTCGAGCAAACGGGTATGCACGACCGCGAACACCGCTCCGATCACTCCTTCGGCGGTCACGCTCGGCGGCTCGCGCCCCACCGTGGCGGCGGTGCGACCCCCATCTATCACCTTGCGCAGCTGCGCAAGTACCCGCGCACGCTCTTCGAGCACCCGCGAGCCTCCACCGAGCGCGTCCACAACGCACAGTCGTGCGAGCTCGGGCTCCTCGTCGATGAAGACCAGCATAGCCGCCAGGCCTGCGCGGACCCCCTCCCGCCACGACGACTCCTCCTCAAATGCCTCCACGACCCTAAGCCTGATCTGCTCGAGAGTTCGCTCAAAGACCGCCAGGAAGCAGTCCTCCCGATCGACAAAGAGGTCATAGAACGTCTTGCGAGACACTTTCGCGCGGCCGATCACTTGCGCAACGGTGAGACGTGCGTAACCGTTCTCCTCGATCGCCTCCACGGCCGCGCTGAGCATCCGCGCACGTTGGATCTCGGTCACGTGACCGCGTGGGACCCCGTCCTGTCCCGGCCGCAACGCCTGCGCCATTGAGCGCGTCTCATTGATTGAAGCCATGTCTTCCTGCCTGGTCGGTGCTATTCAAGTTGAACCGAACTCCGCGAGCCCGCGGACCCAGCGCTCGGTCACAAGCGCGACGCGCTTGCGCACGTCGTGTCTCGGCTATGCGCCACTAACAGAGGTTCACGGGTTCGAGCGCTCAAGTCGAGCCGTGTCTCCTACTCCCTCTTTTGGCCGTTATCACCCTTGTGGAGCATCAGCGCATCGCCGACCCTGCCCGCTTGGACTTTTCAAGCGGCGAATTTGACGAGATGCCAACCCAAGCGCAACCAGATTGACATGGAGAGAGCGCAAAGCCTGTATACATGGGCTTTCGGGTCGCGGTGAATGTCTCTGACCGGGTCGAGCCCTTGCTCAGGGTCGCCGTTTTGGCGCGAGCCCGGGCAACACGACTACCAGGGGTCTTTTTCCGTCATGGACCGACGGACTGATCAGACGAGGCCAGTCCTAGGGCTGTCGCGCCCGTCCCGTTGGAGCTAAAGGGGTGAGCGACGGGATTCGAACCCGCGACCGCCGAGACCACAACCCGGAGCTCTACCAACTGAGCTACGCCCACCAAGCTGGTAGGCCGGAGTCTAGCGGCGGCTGAGCGCACATCGGGCTCAGACCTCCCAAGTGCTGGCAGACCATGCCCGATCATCTACTGGATCACCTGCTGGATCGTCTCGATCAGACCTTGCGGAGCAGCGCTTGGAGCGAGCTCTCTGCGGGCGACCAGCTTTCGACCGCATATAGAGCCCTCTCGATCTCCTCACTCGACGTGCACGGCTCGACTGTCCCGCCGGCGCGTGTCGCGAGCACGAGGACGAGTCCCGCGCGAACGAGCGACTCGATGGCGTGCTCGGCCAGCCTCAAGCAATCGCTCGCGCGACGCTCTGGATAGCGCTCGCGCGCAAGACGCCACACCACCGCGAACGGCGCAGGATCCTCGCCTAGCTTCGCCAGCGCTTCCAAGCCGAGCGAGTCGGCTACGAGGCGCACGTCCGGCGCTGAGCCGATGTCAGCCCGAGCTTGGGTCGTCGTCACTGCCTCGGGAGGAGGCCTCCGCTCCGCGTTCGCGCTCATCTCTGGGTCCGCCTGATCCACTGGCGCGCTCGTCGCGGTGCGGACGGTCGCGAGCAGCTGCTCGGTGACATCCTCGCCCAGTCGCGCCGCGTTACGCCAGCCACGACCCATCGAGAGCTGATCGACCGGCAGCCGGGGACTCTCGAGCACCGTCAGATTGGCCTGGTGGGGACTCCACTTTCGTTCCCCCAGCTCCACCCACTCACCTTGCGCCCATGCGTCGAGGACCGTCTCGCGCAGCTCTCGCTCGGTGAGGTTGAAACGGCAGAAGTTGTGGGGAAACTGGCGCAGCTCGACGTGATACATGCGCTAAGGCTCGCAAATCGCCGTTCACGACGACCCTGTCGACTCAACCGGCGCTCGGAGAAAGCCGATGAGCAGCCCATGCCAATCAGGGGGTCACTTCCTTCACGTAGGAGACTTCGAGCATCGACGGCCCTCGACGCGCTCGGATGGATGTTGCTCGGGTTGCCGTTTCGCCGGCAGCGCGACGAGCACACCAACGAGAGCGCCACCGTCGCGAGGAGATGGGGCGCATGGTGGGCCGGCCACCAGAGCATGCTCAGGCTGCTGGTGGCGGTGGCATTGTGCTGGGCGACGGCGTATCTCGTCTGGCGAGTCGGCTGGAGCTGGCACGGAGCCAACGCGCTGCTGTGGGTATGTCTGCTGCTCACCGAGCTCTATGGAATCTGGAATCTCTCGACGCTGGCGTGGCTGACCTGGGACGTGAGGCCCCACAATCGACCGTGCTGCTCACCGGGACAGAGCGTTGACGTGTACATCTGCACCTACGACGAGCCACCCGCGGTACTCGAAGCGACGCTTGCCGGTTGCGCGCTGATGGGCTACCCCCACACCACGTGGTTGCTGGACGACGGAGCTCGTCCCGAGATCGCACAACTCGCGCAGGCTTGGAACGTGCGCTATATGACACGTCCTGACAACGTCCATGCAAAGGCAGGCAACATCAACCACGCCCTGCCTCGCACCGAGGGCGAGCTCGTACTGGTGCTCGACGCCGATCACGTCCCGCTTCCGGACGCCTTGGAGACGCTCGTGGGCTACTTGAAGGACCCGAAGGTCGCACTCGTGCAAACCCCTCACGATTTCTCGAACCACGATTCGATCCAGCACTATGACCTCGGGCGCCACGAGCAGTCGGTGTTCTTCTCGGCGATCTGCGTCGGCAAGGATCGCCACAATGCGGCCTTCTGGTGCGGTTCGGGCGCGCTGATTCGGCGCGAGGCGCTGTTGTCAATCGGAGGAGTGGCCACCGAGACGATCGCAGAGGATTTCCACACCACGATCAAGCTCCATCGAGCTGGGTGGCGCACCCACTACGACGATCGCATCATCGCCCAGGGACGCGCGCCTCACGACCTGGCCGCTTACCTGCTCCAGCGTGACCGCTGGGCACGCGGCAATCTTGCCGTGTTCACCACGGCCGAGAGCCCACTACGCGCCCGTGGGCTCTCGGCTAGCCAGCGGATGAGCTATCTGGCAAGCCTCATCTCATATTTGGCGGGCCCAGTGCGCCTTCTCATGCTGGTGGTACTTGCCACTGTCCTCTGGACAGGCGTGCTTCCTTTGCGGATCGTGCCGCTTGCGCTGGTGGGACTATGGGCTCCGGCAACGCTTCTGATGGTGCTCGCCGGCTCGGCGCTATGTCGCGGACAGCAGGGCAGCGGGGAGGCCACCCACTACGAACTGTGCACAGCGGAGATCTTCACGCGCGCATTGCGCTGCGCCTTTCGCCCGGGCCGCGCGAGCTTCAAGGTGACGCCAAAGGAGGGAGTGGACCGGGGCGGCTGGGAAGCGCTGCGCCAGTTCCGGTTGCTGCTCGCTGCTGGCGTGCTGCTCGCTGCGGGCGTGCTGCTGCGAATCGCCGACGACGCGGGCGCGGAGATACTGCCTGGTATGCATGGCTTCGCCGCCTGGTTCGTACCGCTGCTGGGAGCGCTCGAGCTGCGACGCGTGATCCGCACTCTGGTCCTCGTTGGCCGTCGCAGGCAGCTGCGCGGCGAGTACCGCACACCGATCACCGCGGCAGCGGTGATCGTACCGAACGACGACGCGGCCCACGACGGTCCGTCGCTGCTCGGGCGCATGTGCGACATAACCACAAGCGGCGTGGGCTTCGAGATGTCGCGCGCCCTCTCGATCGGGACGCTGGCGAGCCTCACGGTCCAGCTCCCGGGCGTGGCGGGCGAGCCAGTGGCCACTCGTCTCGAGGTGAGCGTGCGATCGTGCCGCACCTACGGACGAGAATGGCGTGTGGGCGCTGAGATCGTGGGCTGCGAGGAGACCGACCGGCGACGTGTGCTGGCCTACTGCAGTGTGGTGTGGCCGTATCGCCGTCTGCGCGGCGTGCCTGAGGCGCCATCGCCGGTCGCCGTTTCAGCTTTCGACGAGGCGATCCCATCCGATCTGCTTGCCGAAGCGCCGCTCGCGTCAATGAGCTGAGGTTGAGAGACCTGGGGTCGGTCTCCTGACGACGAGGCGAGAATATGAACGCCGTCGGATCGGGGCACGGACATGCCACTTACGAATCCTCGGGCGGACGGCGCTCGCGCTTGCGTTCAGTCCCTCGGCGCTTAGCCCGAAGGCGTCTCTCGCGCGACGCGGCGGTGGGGCGTGTGGCGCGACGGCGCTTGGGGACAGCCAGCGCTCTCCCCAGCCGCTCGCCCAAGCGAATTAGAGCCAACTCGCGATTGCGCGCCTGCGATCGCGCCTCCTGTGCGATCGCCACCACTCGCGGGCCAATGCGGGTCAGCACGAGATCGCGCTGCTGATCAGTCAGCGTGGAGGACGCGAGCACGTCGAAGCTCGCTTCCACGCGAGAGGCGGTGACATTGGCGTGTTGTCCTCCTGGGCCTGAGGAGCGGCTCGCGCGCACCGTCACCTCCGAGAGTGGGATCGTCAGCTCCCCGACGATCCGAAGCACCCGGCCAGGAGCTTCTTCAATTTCGCCCATCGCGTCCTCGGCTATACCCGTACAGGAGGCAGTGAGCGATGCCGGTACCAGTTTTGGTACCAGCTCTTGCGCGACTCGGTGCGTTTCTATGCATCTCGGTGGGGTGGTTCGGCGCGCGGGCTAGAGGCCGCGAACTGGGCCATATGCGGGGAATCAGCCTAGCTGAGCAAAAGCGGGGGACCGAGGAATCGAACCTCGAGCAAGGGTTTTGGAGACCGGCGGCATAGACCTCGAGCCGGATGCTTCAGACGCTGAGTACCGCACCGAATCGCTCGTCGAAGGCGTCCCGGGACTCGACCGCGATCGCCTGAGCGAACCGGCTGGCGGTGACCGTGAAGCGGTCGAGGAAGCCGACACTGCCGAGCAGCACCAGGCCGTCGCTGTGCCAGCCCTCGATGAAACCGACCTGCGCCTCCCATTCGCAATAATCGCCCGCCTCGGCGTCACTCGAGTGCAAACGCAGGTTGACCGTCCTGTAGCGGGCCGTGACGACCCTTCCTCCAACCGCGTGTGAGGTCTCCCCCTCGTTCTCGTCAAGGTCGATCCCAAGCTGCTCAGTCAGCAGATCGCTCGCGAGAATCGCGTCGGCTCCGGTGTCGACCAAGCCGACCAGCTGCCCCGTGCTCTGCTCCCCGTATGCGAGCGATACTGGCACGAACGGCCGAAGCACCGGCCCGCCAAGCCGGGTGGACTGCGCGTCCTCCCGGTAGGCGTAGAGCCAGGGAAGTAGGTGCTCCTCAGCCAAGGCCGACGTAGAGAGGCTCATCCGCGTAGGGAACGCGGCCATGCACGACGACATGGTTGCGGCCCTTCGCTTGTTCGAGCACCACGCGGGGATCCTCGTCGGCCAACACGATCTCGCCCGTGCGCCAGTCGATAGCCACGTACTGGCCCTCATAGCCCGTGAAATCGGTGTGAATCGCCTCCATCGATCGAAGTCTAGCGTCGCCGATCGTCATACCGACACCACCGACGGCAGATAGGCACTCAGACGAGCGTGGGTGCGTCGGGTCTTGCCCGTACGCTTGGCCCATGCGAGATCCCACCGTGTTCGTGATGGCGAGTGCGCTGGCTGACGCCACGCTGGTGCTCGCCGCGGCAACGGTCGCGCTCGCTGTGATCTCCGTCCGCGGCATCCGCAGCGCTCGGGCTGACGTCACCAGGCAAATCGACGCGATGAGAACAGCGACCTACGAACAGCTCGCTGCGGCGCGTGAAGAGCTCGATGCGGCGCACCGGCCGCTGTTGATCGAGGTCTTCGCGAATGGGCCGATCTACCCGGACATGGGAGCACGCAGCAATCCGAGCATCTCGCGCGCTCCAGGTCGTGAAATCTCCGAGACGATCGCGCTCCGATTCGATGGCACCGCACCCAGTGAGATCGACCCACGTTTCGTGTTCGTCCACTTCGAGCGGGGCATGGCCTTCATCAGCGTGCCGCTTCGAAACGTAGGGCGTGGACTTGCGGTGGTCGTCGAGTCGGACATCGCCGCGAACGGCGACGCGCTCTACGACTTGAAGGCACCGCCGTCTGCCAGTCGTGTCCGCGTGCCCATCGGCGAGACGACGCGCGTGAACATCATTGTGCGCCAGCAGGCAGGGGTCGCCGTGGGGGCAGGCGATCAGTGGACGATCACAGTTCCGTACACCGACTTCGCAGGAAGACAGCGCTCCGTGGCCAGAGTCGTGCTGGAATGCCGTGACAGCTCGTCGGCGCCGTTTCAATGGCACACTGCAAGGGTCCAGCACGCGACGTGACGAGTGGCAGCATCGGCTGCAATCCTCGTCCGAGCTACGTGAAGGCCGACTTTCCGAGCGCGCACGTAGCCTCTGCCGCTTCGTCCAATGGAAGCAAGCGTGAGGGGAACTTGCACCCGACGCGACCGGAACTCGTCGAGGCTGTCGCGTAAACTCTGTGGTCGTCTGGTGGGTTTAAGACCATTTGGGTATGACCCAGAATTTCATTGCTGTTGATCGTGAGCAGGCGTTCTTGTTGGCGCCGGATGTCCGGGATTGGCTGCCGGATGACCATCTGGCGTGGTTTGTGCTCGATGCGGTAGCGGAGATGGATCTGTCGGCGTTTTACGCGTCTTATCGTCGTGATGGCTGGGGCCGGCCGGCGTATGACCCGGCGATGATGGTCGCGTTGTTGCTCTACTCCTACGCGCGTGGGGAGCGCTCCTCGCGTGGGATCGAGCGTCGTTGTGGCGAGGATGTCGCCTACCGCGTGATCACCGCTAATCAGGTGCCCGATCACGCGACGATCGCGCGGTTTCGCCGCGATCACGAGGACGCGATCGCGGACTTGTTCACCGAGGTTCTGGCGCTGTGTGCAAAGGCTGGCATGGTCAACGCCGGGGTGATCGCGGTCGACGGCACCAAGCTTCACGCCAACGCCTCGGATCGCTCGAACCTGACCTACGAGCAGATCGCACGGGAGCTGCTTGAGCGGGCCGAGGAGACAGACCGTGCCGAGGACGAGCATTTCGGCGAGCAGCGCGGTGATGAGCTACCACCCGAGCTGCGCGTCAGCGGTGATCGCCGCAAGCGCCTGGCGGCCGCGCGGCGGCTACTCGACGACGAGCGCGAAGCCGAAAGCGAGGAGGTGCCCCGCGTGAGCGGATCTCGCGGCTGAAGCAGGGCGAGCGTCGTCTGCGCGAGGAGTGGGAACTCGATGGGCGTGTGAACGCCGAGTATGAGCGCTGGCGCGCCCGCGGCATCAGCGCCGACGGGCGGCGGTTCGGTGGCCGGGACCCCGATCCCTACCCGCATCCCGAGAGTCCGCAAGGGATCGCCAACGCCACCGACCCAGGGTCGCGCAAGGTGAAGACTCCGCGCGGGTATATGCAGGGCTATAACGCGCAGGCCGTGACGACGGCCGAGCAGATCGTGGTCGCGGCCGAGGTGACAGTCACCTCCTCCGATTCCACGCATCTCGCGCCAATGATCACCGCTGTGTGCGAAGAGCTGCACGCCGCCGGGATCACCAAGCCGCCAGAGGTCGTGGTCGCCGACGCCGGCTACTGGAACGGCGCACACACCGAGCATCTCGTGGACCAGGGCATCCAGACGCTCGTGTGTCCCGAGGCGCTCAAGCGCGCGACGCCCAGACCAGGGCGCGATGGCGGTCTATACGCGTTCATGCGCCGCGTCTTGGAAAGCGAGACCGGCCACGCTCTCTACAAGCAACGCCAGACGATGATCGAGCCGGTCTTCGCGCACATCAAGCACAACCGCCGTGCCGACCGTTTCCAGCGCCGCGGCAGAGCCGCCTGCCGCTCAGAGTGGCGCCTGATCACCGCCACCCACAACCTCCTGAAGCTCCACAAGCACCAGACAGCTCTCGCAGCAGCCTAAAAGGCGAACCCGACAAGCAATTCATCGACCACCAGTGGACCACCACCACAAGCGAGCCACCGACCCCACCAACTCGCCGGACATTACGCGACAGCCTCCGTCCGGAGCGGCAGTCTGACGGGGGCAGCTCGACACGTCCACTTAGCGGACGAAGCAGCAGTCTCGTCGTCGATCGGTGCAGGAGGGCCTGATGGGGCGGGATGCGGATGTCATCGTTTGAGCGTGAGCGTCTTGGAAGGGAGGTTGGTGACCTTGCCGGTCTTGGCGTCCTTGACGCTGGTTATGAGTACGACTCGCAGCGAGTGACGCGTCTTCTTCAGCGTCTTCTTGCCCGTAACGGTCGGGAGCAGCGTCACGTTCACAGTGCCGGCCGTCGTGGTGCTCGCGCCGCCCCTGGCCAGCAGCAGCGCGACCTGATGGCGTTTGCCTTTCTTGTGGTGCGCGGATGATGCGCGCGACGCCGTCGCCGGCACGACGCCGTTGTCTGAGAACATGTTCTCGCTCACACTGCCAGGGCCGGTCAATATGACGCTGTCGCTGAACCCGCCCTTCAGCAGACCTCGGAGGGTAGGCCCAAGCGGGAACACGCTCAGTGTCGCCTGAAACGGAGGCGGAGGTGGTGGTAGTGAAGGCGCAGGTTTCGCGGGTGGTGGCGGGCTCGTGATGTGCTCCGTCATTGAAGCTTGGCTGTCCGTGAAGTCGGGGGTCGCGCGGGTATCGTCGTGATACAGGGCTGTGACCGTGTATTCGCCTGGCGGCAGGCCACTGCCGGTGATCCCGACTTGCCCGTTGTTTTCCAGCGGCTGTGGAGGCAGCACGGGTTCGCCGTCGACGAGGAACTGCACGCTTCCGAACGGGGTTATTTCGGTGCTCGAGTTCGTCACGGTGGCGGTGAAGGTCACTTCCCCGCTGCTGGTCTGAGGGTTGGGCGACGCGGTCAGAGAGGTCATCGTGCTGGCCGGATGGATGGTCGGCGTGAGGTTCACGGTGCTCGCAGCGTAGGCGGGGTCGCCCCCGTAGTTCGCGGTCACGGTGTCCCCGGCGTTCAAGTCATATTCGGGGGCAAAGTTAGCGTGGTCGTTCCCGTCCAGCGGCATCTGCACACTCGGTTCGCCCGTCACGGTAAAGCCCACGCTGCCCGTCGGGGCCGAGGAGCCTTCAGGTGGATTTCCCCTAGCCACCGTCGCGGTAAACGACATCGGTTCACCGAACGTGATCGAGCCTGGCGACGGCGTCAGCTGCGTGGCGCTTGGAACCATCGAGTCGACCGCTACTCCCCTCGCGTCCCAGCCCGGGATGCTTATGAAGCTCTCGTTTACGGCAGAGCCATCGAGGTTCGCCCGGCCGATCGACGGAACAAAGGCACCAGCAGCTTCGTCTAGCGTCCAGTAGAGGTGCGCGCTGTCGACCGCAAGGCCGCACAAAGTGGGGGGCATCGGGATCCCCGGTAGCCCCGTGATGAAGCTCTGGTTCGGGCTGCCGCCGTCGAGGTTGGCGCGCCCGATCGTGTTGGTTTCGTATGTGTATCCTTGGCCTCCCCCCACTTGTACGAGGACCACGGGCTGGTTGGTCCAATACACGTGGGCGCTATCGACGGCGATCCCGCAAGGGCTGCTCGCGCCCGTGATAAAGCTTTGGTTGACGCTCGTGCCATCCAGCTTCGCGCGTCCGATCGTCGCGTTGCCTGCGTATTCCGGCCCGCGATTGGCCCAGTAGATGTAAGTGCCGTCGACGGCAACGGCGTCCGGGTTATCCGCGCCGCTGATGAAGCTCTCGTTGACGCTCGTGCCGTCGAGGTTGGCGCGCCCGATTGTGCTGCCGGTGTACTCGCCACCGTTGGCCCAGTAGATGTGCTGGCCATCGACAGCGACACCGCACGGACTAGTAGCGCCGGTGATGAAGTTCGGGTCGACATTTGACCCATCTAGATTCGCACGCGCGATCGTCGTCCCCGTGGCCAGCGCCCAGTAAATGTAATGGGCATCGACCGCCACCCCACAGGGGTTATCCGCACCCTGGACAAAACCAAGGTTGGCACCGGAGCCGTCAAGATCCGCGCGGCCCATCACCCCAGGAGTCTCGCTACGGTTGTTGTCCCAGTAGACAAACGCGCCGGCGCCTGACGCAAGGGCCAGGCCCAACCCCACAAGCACGACGAACAGCACCCCAAAGCGCCGCATCACTCCGAGCACCGCCTGAGAAGTCGAGCCGATAGCGGGCACGTCCAACATCTCCGTTGAGTCGACGGCATATGCGCGCCCAGATCGGGCGGGCTGCAACCTTCGAGTATCTCCGTTCCGGCGCATAAGTGACCCTGAGGGTAGATGTGACCCGCCCGGCTCAGGCAGGGGCATGCTCCGATGCCAGCCTGTCGCCGCCAGTCATCGCTGTCGGTCCAGGGAGAACGTCGAACGCGCGGCTCGTCGCTCCGGCTAGGTTGGGGTTGGAGGCGACGGCGGCGAAGACGTCCGAACAGGCAAAGGCGGCCTGCGCGTCGGCGTCAGAGAAGACGTAAACGCCGCCATACGTGTTCGTGTCGCGGTCGGCCAGCCAGAGCTTGGCCTGAAGCCCTGGTACCGCAACGAACGCGGGCGCCATCTCGTCGCACACGTGACTGTAGGCTTCCTCGTCGATGCCGTCCAGCCGGAAGGTGACGATCTGGATCTTCATGGTCTGCTCCTTATCGGTGGTGTGCTTCGCTCGACGATAGGCGCGTTCGGGTACCCGATCCTGAAGAGATCCTGAAGCTTGGACTCTAAAGCTTGCATGACTACTCCTGGCTGGCGTAGAGTGCTTTCGGGAAAGCCCGTGACAGCCACCCTCGGACACGCCGTGGAGAAGCAACACGAGACCCGTTGTCACGGGCTCATCGGACGCGAGCGCGAGCTCGAGCGTCTCGCGTCAATCCTCACTGACTCCGGGCCGGCGGTGACGTTCGTGTACGGCGCGCCCGGCGTGGGCAAGTCGGCGCTGCTCGCTGCATTCACCACGTATGCCACGACAGGTGGGTGGGAGGTCGTGGGGATCGAGTGCCGGGATGTCGAGCCGACGCCGCGAGCGTTCCTCGATGAGCTCGGACGGATGCTCGGCGGCGAGCTGGACGACCTCGAGCGGCTTTCGTCAGCCCTTGCCTGTCGTGGTGTGCCGGTCGTGATCGTGCTGGACACCTACGAGCGCTTGCGCCTGATCGATCGCTGGGTGTGCGAGGAGCTTGTCCCTGCGTTGCCGGCCGGCGTCAAGCTCGTGTTGGCCGGAAGGAACGCGCCGCTGCCCGCCTGGTCGCTGTCGGCGCCGGCGCCCGAGCTGTTCGCGCTGCTATCGCTTGGCGGGCTCGCGGACGCCGACGCCATCGCTTTCCTGCGCGGCGCCGGCCTCGCCGGCGATGCGGCCAAGCGACTCGGCCAGCTCTCACGCGGCCATCCGCTCACGTTGCGCCTCGCGGCCGTGGCGGCGCTCGCCCAGCCGCAGCTCGACATCGACGAGCAGGCGGCGCCGGCCGTGTTCGAAGCGCTGACGCGCCTGTACGTCGCCGACCTGCCGACGCCGACGCGCCGCGCGCTTGATGCCGCCTCGGTCGTGCGCCGTGTGACGCTGCCGTTGCTGGCCGCGATGCTCACCGATGTTGAGGCCGAGCGCGCGTTCGACGATCTCACAGACCTGCCGTTCGTGGAGGTCGCGCGTGACGGCCTGGTCCTGCACGAGGCACTACAGGAGGCGATCGCCCGGCGGTTGCACGCGGCCGACCCCGAGCGCTACCGTGCTCACCGCGCCAACGCGTGGCGTCAACTGCGGCGAGAAGCACGCGCCATCTCCCATGAGGAGCTGTGGCGCTATACGGCCGACATGCTCTATCTGATCGAGAACCCCGTCGTGCGCGAGGCGTTCTTTCCCGCGAGCTCGCAACGTGTCAGTGTTGCTCCCGCCACCCCGGCCGACAGAGCCGAAATGCGTGCGATTGTAAGCGCGCACGAACCCCAGCCCGAGGCCGAGCTGCTGCAGTCCTGGCTCGAGCTCGCCGAGGACGCTTGCCAGGTTGCGCGCGCCGATGAGGGCGTCTGTGGGTTTTCGATTGCCACGGGAATCACCGACATCCCGGCGAGGATCCGCCAGGCCGACCCCATCGTGGGTGCATGGCGCGAGCACCTTCAAGCCAATCCGGTCGCACCCGGCGAGATCGTTCTCGTCCTGCGCCGCTGGCTCGACCGCGATCTCGGCGAGGCGCCTTCGCCAACCCAGGCCGCGCTCTGGCTTGACGTCAAGCGCACCTACATGGAACTGCGCCCCTACCTGCGACGCATCTACACAGTCCTACGCGACTCGGGACCATATCTACCCGTCATGGTCGAGCTCGGCTTCAGGCCGTTGCAGCCGATCAAAGTCGGCGCCAACATGTTCGACCCCGTCTGTCTGGACTTCGGTCCCGGCTCCGTCGACGGTTGGCTGGCGGGTTTGGCCGCGCGCGAGCTCGGAGTCGATGACACCAACCTGCTCGATCCGCAGGCGCGCGAGCTGATCATCGACGGCCGCCGGGTGCCACTGACGCACATCGAGCTCACGCTGGCAGAGCTTCTCCTCGCCCGCGCCGGCGCGGTGGTCAGCCGCCAGGAGATCCTCCACACGGTCTGGCACACTGACCACGAAGGCAGCAACATCATCGAGGCCGCCGTCGGCTCACTACGTCGCAAGCTCGGAGGAGAAGCGCAGCGACTTGAGACCGTGCGCGGCGTGGGCTACCGGCTGCGAGCCGGATGAAGCGGGTCGCCGCGACCACCCCTCACACTAGAATCGCCCGGAACTGTCACATCCGACCTACAGCGCGACGTTCCTCGAAGCGCCACGCCACTTTCGCTTCCGGATGCAGACGGGCACCTGGGTGACCTCCCCGATACGACCGCTCCGGACGACAACCGAGTCTGGCGTGCGGCGAGACGAGTCTCGCCCTTCCTGTCGGAAGCAGGCGTGTGCCAACCGTCGAGTCGGCACGCTCGCGTCGTCGAAACATGAGTGCCGTCCGTTTAGTCCCAGTCGCGGAGGCTTACAACAGGTGGACTTCGACGCCGGCCTCTCTGGCTGGGTCGGCTAGTTGCGCGTCGGTGGTGAGCAACGGCTCGTTGGCGCGGAGTGCGAGTGTCGTGTAGAGCGCGATGCTCGCCGAGCAGCGGGATATCTGTGCCCAGGCCGGCCCGATCAGGCTTCTCGTTGGAACGAGCTCGATCGACAGGCCGACTAGTCGCCGTAGCGCCCTGTCAGCGAGATCTTCGGGCAGCTTTCCGCGCCGAAGGTGCCGGCAGATGACCGAGAACACCTCAAACGGGAGGATGTCCGGCGCCAACCAAGGCGCCGCCGGCCCCGGCAAGCTCTGCGCGATGGCATCGTGTCGAGCCGGGTCTGTAGGGACGAGCAGATCAATGATCGCGCTCGCGTCAACGACCGTCATGCGAGATCGTCGCGGAGGTGAGCGAGCGCTTGCGCGGCCGACTCGCCAATCTCGATCGTCTTGGTTTCCCTGGTGTCGTCCAGCAGTTCCTCCCTGGAGGGTCTGCTGGCCGCTTGCTCGAGGATGTTGCGGGCGTACTCGGTCAGCGACTGACCCGCGAAGGCCGCCCGCGCCTTCAGGATGCGGTGGGTCTCCTCGGGCACGTCTCGGATCTGTAGCATCACTCCCATGCAGGTCCGTATGCTATCATGCAACTTAGCATGGTGTGTAAGGCGGTGTGTAAGTATTGTCAGCCAGCGAACGTCCGTTGCGGTTCGTTGACGCACCGTAGATGCTGCAACGAGGGGGCCGGATCCCTGCATCCCATGCGGAGATCTGGCTTGGATCCTTGAGCGGGGGACCGAGGAATCGAACCTCGAGCAAGGGTTTTGGAGACCCCCATGTTACCGTTACACCAGTCCCCCAAAATGCCCGGTTTGCAGGCGATTTTGGCTTCGCGTGGAGCGCTCACCCGTAAGTCGCGCGGCAGCTTGGGCACGAGTCTTGCGGGCGAGACGTCGGGTGTGCGACCCACGCATCGGCTTCCAGGATACTCTTGACCGGAGATGCTGCGACGCTTGGGGATCCTCGCTGCCGTGCTCGCCGTCGGGCTTTGGCCCGCGGGCGCCGACGCGGCGCCCCGAGACGTCGCCTCGACGCACGCCTATCTGGTTGCCGCCTACGCCGCCCTGCACGCGACGGTGACCGGGTGGTCATCCGTCGAAGCCGACATCCACAAGCTGGATCTCAGATTCCAGGCGGAATGCTTCCACATCGGCGCTGGCTCGCCGCAGAGCGAAGAAGAGCAGAAGCTGAGCTACGAGGCCGCCGGAGCGCTGTGGGCCACCGGCTATCACACCAATGCGCACGTCGTCGGCGCATTCGTGAAAGTCGTCAACCGGCTTGGCTGGAGCAATCCCGCCATCACACGCGCCGCACGCAGATATGCCAAGGGACTGCGCGAAATGACGGCCCTTCCGATACCGGATCTCTGCGGCGACGTGCGCTCGTGGGCCGCGGGCGGCTTCAAGGCTGTGTCCGCCAATACCGAGACGTACGTGAGGCACGTAGAAGCGATCGAGGTCAAAGAAGTCCCGAGACGCCTGCTCGCCCCATACGTGCAGCCTGCCGACAGGGGTCTCCGCGCCCGCGACGAACGTCTCGCGACCAAGTACGAAGAACTCGAATTTCAGCGTGGTCAGGACGACTGGAACACGCTGCTCGAAGTGCTGGCCCTGAACCAATAAACCATCGCGCCTCGGGACCCGCCCCGCTTCCGGGCCGAGATCCGCCGCGCTTCATTGGTCCGACCTCAAGCATCAGGGAGGGCATGCCGACATCTACCCAGACGGATGTGCCCACATGCATGTAACATTTCGCACAAATAACACTGCGGGGTCGGGTTGCTTCTCAGGCGGCCCATGCCGGATGGCACGCGCCCGCGTGACCAGGCGTGCTCGGGGTCGATTCGCCAGGCATGCTCGGGGTCGATTCGGTTGGCGACCAGCAGTCAAGACGAGCCACCACTTGGCCACTGAGGATATTCCTCGTGCTCGATCTGAGGCAGGCTTCACGTTGATAGAGACGCTTGTCGCATCGGCTGTGGCGGTGATCCTGTTCGGTGCCGTGCTCGCTGCGCTCGAGAACAGCCAGCGGGTGCAGGCGCGCGATACCGAATGGTCGCTCACGCTGCAGGAAGGCCGCGCCGGCCTGGCGCGCATGGCACACGAGATACGTCAGGCGTCCAAGATCGAAAAAGCGGAAGCCGGCACGATCCTCTTTCTCTCGACAATCAGCAGCAAGAACTGGCAGATCAAGTACGAATGTGGCGTCGCCCAGCCCGGCACGACCTATGACGAGTGTGTCCGTTTCGCCGCCGAAGAAGGGAAAGCCCTTCCAAGCACCGGCACGCCCGTCGTACGCGATGTCGTCAACGGGACCGCGGTCTTCTCCTACACGCCGAGCGCCTCTCCAAACGTGGTGACGCTGAAGGTGGAAATCCCCGCCAGCGGCACGCTGAAACAAGCCGGCAGCAGCGCCTACAGCCACAATGAGGTGCTCGAAAACGCTGCATTCATGCGCAATCTGGACCTCTCGGGCTGAAATGAAGCTCCGGTCTCCAATCCGTCGCTCTTGCCACCTCCGGACCGAGGAGGGCTTCACCCTGATCGAGGTGTTGGCCGCCACGTTCGTGCTGATAGTGGGTGTTCTCGGGATGCTCGGCGCATTCGACAGCGCACACAAGCTCGATCTGCTCTCCGAACGCCGGACTTCGATGGCCCATCGCGCGCAACTGGAGATCGAGCGGTTGCATGCGACCTCCTACAGCGAAATCGCGTTGGCTTCGGCGCCGACCCACTCAGCCACATCGACTAATCCCGACTACTACGTCAAAGAAGGCGAAACACCCGAATACCAGTATGGAACCGGCAGCACGGAAGTCGAGAAGCTGGTGGTTGCCTCCAAAGGCGCGATCTCGAGCTCGCCCACGAGCAGGGAATGCTCAAAATACGTTGGGGCCTGCGAATGGAAAGACGGCAACATCAGCGGCAACGTCTACGACTTTGTCACCTGGTATGGCGAACCGCGCAAACTCTGCAAAGAAGAAAAGCTCTGCCCGAAGAGGATAACGGTTGTGGTCACCGCCAACGTACCGGCCGGCAACCACGAACCGGCATCCGTTCGTGTCTCCACCCTAATCGCCGAACCCAGCTCTTGATGGTAGATGTCATGTCCGGCGATCTCGCTACTGCCCATCCTCACCACCACGACACGGAATGATCGCTATGAATAACCGCAACCACCAGCGCCAACCGACCTCCGAGGCAGGTTTTGTCTTGCCCACAGTGGTCATCGTCGTGCTCATCGTTACCCTGCTCGCCGGCACGGCCATTACTGTGGCCATGCAATCCTCATCCTCCGCAACTCGCGATACCAGTGTAAAGGCAGCCCTCGCCGCCGCCGAATCCGGGCTGCAGGTTGCGACCTACCGAGTCAATCAGCTCAAGCCCACGGAAGCGCAGTGCATCACGAGTAGCGAAAATAAAGAAGGCACAACCTGTGAAGGCAGCTCTGAATCCCTTGGTAACGGCGCCAGCTTCAAGTACTGGACGACGAAGGCGCTCAGCACCGGCGAAAAATGCGCCGGGCAAACCATAGCGACTAAATCGGGGATCGTCCAGCGCTGCATCACCTCGCAAGGGAATGTGACAGGCCTCGAAGCCAGTACCCGCCTGCAGGCGCGTATCGAATCAGCGGTCGGCGAATCGCTGTTCTCCGTCCGTGGGATTCTGGGCCTGGAAGAAGTTCTGGTGAACGGGAGCGTAAAAGCAACCGCGGTCGTCACCAGCAACCTCAAGATCAAGGGAGAAGGAAGCGCGGCGTTTGAAAAGGGCTTCGAAATCTGCCCAGAAGGTAAATTCATACCTGCGGCCGGCACGGAACGCAACAAATCGGGCGTGACGGTGGGTGGCGTCGGCGGCATGTTGTCGAACCCGCCGCTTGAAAAGACGCGCAGCGCCTCAGAATGCCCGATCGTGGCCAACATCCCGGCCGTGCACCCGACGGCGGCGGAAAACGAAGATACACGTATCACCACTGGCGAAGATCCCTCGACCAAAGAAGGCTGGAACAATCCCGAATGGACGGGCCCGAGCGCGTATGAACTCACCCTGGGCTCCGGCGCCGAATTGACGATGAAGGGCTCCAAATACTACTTCTGCAACTTTGCCGCTACGAACAATGGCAAACTCAAGCTCGCCACCGGCGTCAAAACCGAAATATTCATCGACTCCCATGAAAACAACAGCAACTGCCGGCTTGGCACTAGCAAAAACCCTAGTGGCACATTTAAAATCGAAGGCAACGCCCATCTCGAAAACCCCAACGGTGCGGCAGCCCTCTTGATCGAGGTTGCCGGCAAAGGCCCAGTCACGATCGCGAACAGCGGTAGCCTCAAGGCCAGCATATATGCGCCTGAAGCAGAAGTGACTCTGAGCGGCAGTGGCACGCTCACGGGCGCGATCGTCGGCAAGAAGGTCCATCTCGAAGCTGGCTCATTCATATTCAGTGAAGAAGACGAAGCCCTGACGGTGGGCGGCGCTAGCGGGGGGGCCTACAGTCGCAAGGGATGGGGACAGTGCACGACAGGCTCCGGAGCGACTCAGGGCTGCTGACTAGTGTCCCGAGTCATAAATTCGATGAGGATTACCGCATGGATGGTCGTGATCTGGCGTTCGCCAACATCGGGGTGCGTGCCGGTAGCACGGGGCCGATGTCGGCGGGCGTCAGGCGCGTCCAGGCGCGGGAATGCCGGCGAATTTATGACTCGAGACACCAGCGCGTGCTGAGACCGCTGGCGCTGGCGAGCTGCGGATGGAGTTTGCCGAACGAGACGGGCGAAACCGTCTCGCTATTCGCATGTCCAGGATGACCCGCCGCTGATACGCCACATCCGACCGATCGGTCGTGTAGTTTCAAAATGTGGCGAATTCACAAGACAGCGCGCACTCCCCGGATCTGGACCTGCTCGCGGCGGTTGTCCTCCACACGCTCGTGACCGAGGGCCGCGAAGGCATCACGCCCACTCGCGTCGCGCTTGCTTGCGAACGCGACCCCAAAATCGACGCCGACATGGCCGAGATCGAAGCCGCCCTGAAGTTGCTGCTCGACGACGGCCTTGCCGAGGGCGAGAGCGAAGGCGACGGCGACGGCGACGGCGAGAGCGAGGGCAAGGGCAAGGGCAAGGGCGACAGCGAGGGACAGCGCCGTAGCGGACGCGAGAGCAACCTGTTCCGCCCCACCCGAGCAGCCATACGTGCCACCGAGCTGAGTTTCTGAGGCGCGACCCTGGCGCGCCACATGGCCTGGGCCGCTCCCGACGCCGCCGCCCGTCCTCGAAGACGAGCCGGCTGCCTCTACTCCACCCCGTCGAGCAAGGCCGCCGGGCTCAGCTGAAGCGCGCGCGCGAGCTTCAGCACCGTGCGTAGGTTCGGTTCACGGCCGCCGCGCTCGTAGACGCTGATCGCGGCCCGGTCGACCTCGGCGTCGTAGGCCAACGCCTCCTGAGAGAGGGCCGCTCCCTTGCGTGCAGCGCGCAGGTTCGCCCCGAAGCGCAGTCCTGACTCGGCGGGGAGCTCCTGGCTGGGCGACCGCTCGAGGTCTCGCGGCCGGGGAAGACCCACGCCATCCAGCAGATCGACGGGCCTCAGCGCCAGCGCGCGGGCGACGCGCACGAGCGTCGATAGATCAGGCGCCCGCTCGGCCCGCTCGAGGAAGCTGATCGCGGCACGATCGAGTCGAGTGGCCTCTGACAGCCCCACCTGCGAGAGGCCCACCGTCAGGCGCGCTGAGCGCATGTTCTCGCCGAACGCGCGCACCTGCTCGTCGATCTCCGGGTCTTTCGTATGCCGCACAGGGACATCATCGACGCTCGCCTACAGAAACACCACTGTGAAAACACAAGCGATCTTCTGGTCCTGTCCTCTCGCGACAACGTGCGCTGCAGCCACCCATTCGGCTCAGAGCCGGCCAGAGCGGCGCGCTCCGTCGGAGGGTTCGCCCGCACGCAGGGGGAAAGCCCGCGTGAGACCCAATGGTACCTTCTTGTGGGTGATCTCAGATGTTCGATAACGCGCCCGACGACGCCGTCACACACGAACGGCTCGCCAAGGCCGATCGCCTGCGCGCACAGGGCATCGAGCCGTTCCCGCATATCCCGCGGGGAGAGCGCACCGAGATCGCGAAGCTCCATGCCACCCACGACCCCTCGGAGCTCGCGGCCGGTGAGCACTCACGCTTCGCCTACCGCCTCGCCGGACGCGTGATCTCCAGGCGCGGGCACGGCAAGACGACGTTCATCGACTTGCGCGACTTCTCCGGCGAGATCCAGCTGGCCGTGCGCCAGGACACTCTCGGCGAAGAGGCGTATGAGCGCGTCGTGGACCTCGACGTCGGCGACATCGTGGAAGCGGAGGGCCCGATCTATGTGACCCAGCGCGGCCAGCTTGCGCTCAGCGTCCACAGGTGTGCGCTGCTCACGAAGGCGCTGCGACCTCCGCCCGCCAAGTACCACGGGCTGGGCGACACCGGCACGCGCTATCGCTACCGCGAGCTGGACCTACTCGCCAACCAGACCACCCGCGAGCTGTTCGTGACGCGCGCGAAGACGATCGACGCGTTGCGTGCATTCATGGCCGAGCGCGGCTTCATCGAGGTCGAAACGCCCGTGCTGCAGGCACTCGCGGGCGGCGCTTCGGCACGACCGTTTCTCACCCACCACAACGCGCTGGACCAGGAGATGTCGCTGCGCATATCGGTCGAGCTGTACCTCAACCGCTGCCTGATCGGCGGGCTCGAGAATGTGTACGACCTCGGCAAGTGCTTCCGCAACGAGGGGATCTCATACAGGCACAGCCCCGAGTTCACGATGCTCGAGTGGCTGATGAGCTACTCGGATCACACCGACGTGGCGCGCTTCACCGAAGAGATGGTCGCCTACGTGGCGGAGCAGGTGCTCGGCACGACGTCGATCGAGCGCGGCGGCGAGCAGATCGACCTGGGCAGGCCTTGGCGCAACACGACGATGCAGGAGGAGATCATGCGTGTCACGGGCGTCGACTTCCTGGCGAGCGATCGCGACGAGCTGGCGACACTCCTGGACGGCAAGGTTCATCCTGACGCGAGCTGGGCGCAGGTCGTTCAGGCCGTCTACTCCAAGCTCGTCGAGCCCACGCTCAACCAGCCGACGCACGTGTACGGCTTCCCGCTCGATTCCTTCCCGATCACCAAGGCCAGCGCCGAGGACGGGCGGCTCGCCGAGCACTTCGACGCTGTGATCGGCGGCATCGAGCTGGTCAGCGGCGACTCGGAGGTCAACGACCCGATCGAGCAGTGGCAGCGCTTCGTGGAGCAGCGCAAGCAGCGCCGCGCCGCCGACGACGACGACGCTCCCCACCCGCACGACGAGGAGTACGTGCGCGCGCTCGAGTACGGGCTCGCGCCCTCGGCGAGCGGCGGGATGGGGGTCGACCGCCTGCTGATGATCCTCACCGGGCACGAGACGTTGCGCGAGGTTGTGCCTTTTCCTGTGATGCGAGAGCTTCGCGCCGGCGCTTCCGACGATTCGGCCTAGGGACCGAGCGCGCCGGAAGGCTATAGTCGCGCGGAGTGTCCAGAATCGACACTGGGACTGAACGATGAGCCAAGGGGAGCACAACTTCGACGAGCTGCATTTCGAGCCCGCCCCCGCGATCGCGGGCGAGGTGCCCGGCCCGCGCTCGCAAGAGATGCTCGCCGAGCAGGACGACCTCGAGTCGAGCGCCCGCTCCTATCCGCGAAGCGTGCCGGTCGCGATCGAAGAGGGCCGTGGGGCGACGATGCGCGACGTCGACGGCAACACGTTCATCGACTTCTTCGGCGGCGCCGGGGTGCTCAACGTTGGTCACAGCCATCCCGCCGTGCTGGCTGCAGCGGCCGAGCAGGAGCGTAAGCTCGTGCACGCGCTGGACTTCCCCACGCGGCCAAAGCTGCGCCTGATGCGCAAGCTCCGGACGCTGCTCCCGGGGCGATTGCGCGAGAGCGCCAAGTTCCACTTCGGCGGCCCGACGGGCTCGGACGCGATCGAGTCGGCGCTGAAGCTGACGCGCACCCATACCGGGCGCGACGCCGTGATCGCCTTTCAGGGCTCCTATCACGGGATGACCGCGGACGCCCTTTCGGTGACGAGCGACGTCGGCTTCGGCGGCCGCACCTCCTCCCCCGTGCACTTCATGCCTTACCCCTACTGCTATCGCTGCCCGCTGGGGCTCGAGCCCGACTCGTGCGAGATGGCGTGCGCGAAGCTGCTCGACACCTCGCTCGAGGATCCCCACAGCGGCGTCCCCATGCCTGCCGCGGTTCTGATCGAGCCGATCCAGGGCGAGGGCGGCACGATCGTCCCCCCCGACGGCTATCTGACGGAGGTTCGCCGCATCACGCGCAAGCACGAAGTGCCGCTGATCTGCGACGAGATCCAGACAGGGTTTGGGAGGAGCGGCACGTTCTTCGCGTGTGAACACGACGGGGTCACACCAGATGTGATGACGCTCTCAAAGGCGCTGGGGGGAATCGGCTACCCGATCTCGGCGATCGCCTATGACGCCGAGCTCGACAGCTGGACGCAAGGAGCCCACATCGGCACCTTCCGCGGTCATCAGGTGGCGATGGCGGCGGGGTTTGCGGCGATCGAGCTCATGCAGGAGGTCGACCTGCCCGCCCACGCCGCGGCGCTCGGCGAGCTGACCCTCCGGCTGTTGCGCGGGGAGCAGGACGCGCTCCCCTCGGTCGGGGATGTGCGTGGGCGCGGGCTGATGATCGGGATCGAGCTCGTGAAGGATCGCGACACCAAGGAGCCGTGGCCTGAGATGGCCGCCCAAGTCCGCACCGAGTGCTTCCGTAGAGGAGTGATCATCGAGGTGGGCGGCCACTTCGGCAACGTCGCGCGCTTCCTGCCCCCGCTCGTGATCACGCGAGAGCTGTTGCTCACGGGCGTTGAGATCTTCGTCGAGTCGGTGCGCGCGGCCGAACAGGCGCTGGCGCGCCCCTCAGCCCTGATCGCAAGCTGAACGCCGCCGCCCAGCGCCGCGAGTGAGGCTCAGACGCCGCCGAGTGAGGCTCAGGCGCCGCCGTATGACACGACGAGGTCGGTGGCCACGCCCAGCAGGAACCCGGCGGAGAGCATGTACAGGCCGAGCGTGCGGTGGCCGTAGCGGCGCATCCCGTTCCAGATCTCGCCGATCACGTAGAGCACGGCGCCGCCGGCGAGCGCGTAGAAGAGCAGCTCGAGCGGGCTCGAGTCGACCTGATAGCCGACGAGCGTGCCGAGGAACGTCGGTCCGCCGCCGATGAGGCCGGCGAGCCCTAGCCACTTCCACGTCGGGCGTACGCCGCCGAGTGGGCCGACGATGCCGAAGCCCTCGGTGGCATTGTGCAGGCCGAAGCCGATGATCAGGACGGTGGCCAGCCCGATCGCGCCGGTTTTCGCCGACACGCCGATCGCGAGGCCCTCCGCGAAGTTGTGCAGGCCGATCGCGATCGCGATCACCATGCCGGTGCGCAGCGCACGTCGGCGCGCCTCGTCGGCGGTCTGATCGGGCGCCGCGAGTCCCGCGGACGCCAGTGCGGCCTCACTCGTTGCGCTACCCGCTATCGGGGGCGGCGAAGGGCGCCTGTTCAGACGTCGCTCGACGGCCGATATACCGGCGACCCCCGCGGTGAAGCCGAGTGCCAACAGCGCAAACAGGCCCACCACATGGCCGAAGCTGTCGTGATGGTCCTTGAAGGAGGAGAGCGCGCTCGCGACGATCTCCTGGCCGTGCGTGGTGACATCCATGAAGATGAACGCGAGGATGCCCACCGAGAACATCGCGAGGGCTACGCGTGCGCGGTCGTTGACGCGCTCCATGCGACCTACCGGCAGGCCTATGTAGATCGTGAAGCCAGCGATCGCTCCAAGCACGGCTGTCTCGGCAAAACCCATCCAAAATCTCCAATATCGGAAACCCTAACTATTAGGTATCCCTAACTTCTACCACAGAGGTCGGGATTGCGTCTTGCCAGTGCGGAGCCGGGAACAAACCTCGCAACCAAGCCGCCGGTTCCAACGAAGACAAAATGGTGCGCAAGCCGGGCCGACAAAGAAACCTTGGAACCGAAAAACGGAACCAGGGTTTCTATAAGGCAAATTTGGTGCGGGCGGAGGGACTCGAACCCCCAAGGGCGTAAGCCCACTGGCTCCTAAGGCCAGCGTGTCTACCAGTTCCACCACGCCCGCGCGGTTGCATGAGGACCGCCAGAGATTGTATGGTCAACACCAGGATGTCCTCAACTTCGGGTCAGGCGGGACGGACGGGCGTGATCGTGACGCACCCCAACCGTGGCAAGGCGGCGGTGCAGGCGACCCGTGCGACGGTCGTGCTGCTGCTGCTCGCATCCGCCGGGCTAATCATGATCGTGACGATCGGCGGATGGGGAACGCTCGAGGGAGACATCCCGATCCTGCTCGCCTGGGCCGCGGTCTACCTGCTGATGGCGTTCTTCGCAGGACGCTGGAGTCGTGGCGTGCTGCCGATGGCGGCTGCGCTCGCGCTGCTGATGCTCGTGTTTGCGCTTGTCGCCGCCCCGAGCTGGTTTGCTCGAGACAAGGCCGGCTTCGCCGAACCCGCCCTCCCCGCGAGCCTGCTCGGCGTGCTCACGCTCGTGCTGATCCCCGTGCAGATCTTGCTGATCGCGTTCGCGATGCGCGGCTTCTCTCAGGGGTGGAATATCGAGCTCGAGCAGCTCGATCCGCACGCCGATCGTGACTCGCTGCCACACTCAGCGTAGTATTTGCTTCGTTTGCGGCGGTGGCGGAACGGTAGACGCGATGCTCTCAAAAGGCATTGTCCGAAAGGGCGTGTGGGTTCGATTCCCACCCGCCGCATCCTGAAGTCCCACATAGACAACCCAGAGCCCAAGAAGGTCAGCGACGAGCTCGAACGCTGGCTGGGAGGCGACGGCGAGAAGACCTTGGGCAGCCTCGTCGAGCTCTTCGAGGAGAAGAGCTTCGCGCTCCTGTTCGTGCTGCTGCTCGGCGTGCCGGCGCTTCCGCTGCCCACCGGTGGCGCCACGCACGTGTTCGAGATCGTGGCCGTGTTGATCGCGCTCGAGTTGATGGCCGGCCGCGAGGAGATCTGGCTGCCGCAACGCTGGCGCAAGCTCGAGCTGGCTGGGGATAGGCAGCAGCGCTTCATCGCCGCGCTGATGAGGATGATTCGCCGGCTCGAGCGCGTCTCCCGGCCTCGCCTGCGGTTCCTGTTCGATCGTCGTTTGAGCAACATCGTCTTCGGGCTGCTCGTGATCTGCGGATCCATCGGCGCCTTCGTCGCCCCTCCGTTCACTGGGCTCGACACGCTGCCGGCGCTCGGCGTGGTGCTGCTGTCGCTCGGCGTGGTGCTCGAGGACTTTCTGGTCGTGGTCGTCGCTCTCGCGATAGGCGTCGCGGGCGTTGTGCTCGAGGTGGTGTTGGGCAGCGCGGCGATCCACGGCCTCGGGAGCCTCCTCTAGGAGACGGTGATCGACGAGCGCTGCTTACATCGGCCCACCAGGCGCAGGTCTCCTCCGGGTAGTCAGCGATCGACGGGCGCCCGCCTGCGTCAGCCCACAAGCTCGAACAAAGGCCCGGCAAGCGCTGGAACGGCAGCGAGCACGCCCAGCGGCAAGCGCTCGCGCGCGGGCAGCTCCCGCACGACGAGGCCCGCCCGTTCACAGATCAGCGTGCCGGCCGCGATGTCCCAAGGCTTGACCGTACGCTCGAAGTAGGCGTCGTAGCGGCCCGCCGCGGTCCAGGCCAGGTCGAGCGCGGCAGAGCCGAAGCGGCGGATGTCGCGCACGCGCGGGACCAGGCGCGTGAAGACCTCTGCCTGCGCGGCCCGCACCCGCGCGTCGTAGGCAAAGCCGGTGGCGACCATCGCGCTCGCGAGCTCCGTGCGCTCGGACGCCGCGATCGGCGCCCCGTTCAGCGTTGGGGGCTCGCCGCGCGCAGCGCGGAACAGCTCGTCGCGGCACGGGTCGAAAATCGCCCCCACAAGCGAGCCGCGATCGTCGGTGACCGCGACGCTGACACACCATTGGGGAATCGAGAACAGGAAGTTGACCGTGCCGTCGAGCGGGTCGACGACCCAGGTCAGGCCGCTCGAGCCATCTTGGCCCCCGCCCTCCTCGCCGAGGAAGCTGTCCGCCGGCCGCGCCACGGCTAGCCGCTCGCGGATCAGGCGCTCGGAGGCCAGGTCGGCCTCGCTGACGAGGTCGGTGGGCGTGCTCTTGCTGGCGAGCGCTCGCTCGCGACCGCCGTCGAAGCGCTCGAGCAGCAGGGCGCCCGCGTCGCGGGCAAGGCTGACGGCGAGCTCGAGCAACTCCGACTGCGAACATGACTCTCCCTCGGACTCTCCGTCCGCAGCCGGAGTCGCGGGCGTGCGAAGGCTCTCGGCGGCGGCCCGATGCGCTTTCGAGCGCTCCGGCTCGGACGCGTCGCTCACGAAAACGCGGCGGGGCGCTGCTGGGCCCAGGGGCGCTCGGCCTCGAGCTGGCCGGCGAGCGACAGCAAGGTGGTCTCGGCGCAGGGGCGCCCAACGATCTGGACGCCGCGCGGGAGGCCGTCGGCGCCAAAGCCGGCGGGCACCGACGCGGCCGGCTGGCCCGTGAGGTTCCAGGGCGCGTTGTAGGGCACGAGGCCGATGACCGCATTGAGCGTCCAGAGGCCTCCGCGACCGTCGTACTGCCCGATCTGAGACGGTGGCTGAGCGGTCGCGGGCGTGATCAGGACGTCGTGATCGGCGAGCACCCGGTTGAGCCTGTCGGCGAGCGTGGGCTCGTACGCGCGTGAGCGCTCGAGCAGCCCGGACGGCACGAGCGTGCCGAGCGCCGACATCGAGCGCGTGCGGCGCGACAGGCGCTCGGGGTATGGCAGGGCGTGCGCTTCGTCATGGATTCCGCGCAGGAAGCGCAACAGGATGGACGGCATCGTGTCGAAGCCATAGTCGGGATCTTGCTCTTTGACGTCGTGGCCGAGCGAGCGCAGCAGCTCTACCGTCTCGTCGAGCGCGCGCCGCGCGTCGCCGTCTAGGCGTGCGATCGCAAGCGGCGGGATCTTGGTGGAGAAGGCAATCCGCAGCTTGCCAGGCGGGGTGCGCGCCGCCGAGAGGAACGACGTCGAAGGCGGCTCGGGACGGTCGCGATCGACGGGGGCCGAGCCTGAGCCGACGTCGTGAAAGAGCGCGGTGTCGATGACCGAGCGAGTGAGGATGCCGTTGACGGATAGCCCGTGCCATGACTCGGCTTTGGGCGCCATCGAGACGCGTCCGCGCTGGGGCTTCAAGCCGAACAGGCCGCACCAAGCGGAGGGGATGCGAATTGAGCCGGCGCCGTCGGAGCCGAGCGCCGCGCCGATCAGCCCGGCGGCTACCGCCGCGCCGCTGCCGCCGCTCGAGCCCCCTGGCGCGCGCTGCAGATCCCACGGATTGCGGGTGGCGCCAAATGTGGGCGTCTCGGTGAATGGCCAGATGCACAGCTCGGGGACGTTGGTCTTGCCGATCACGACGGCGCCCGCCGCTCGCAGGCGGCGCACGACCTCGGCGTCGGCGGAGACCGGGACGCCACTATGGGCGTTGGTGCCGAGTGCGGTCACCTCGCCGGCAACGTCGATGTCGTCCTTGACGGCGATCGGCACGCCGAGCAGCGGACGCTCGGCGGACGAGCTGCCAGCTCCACGGCGCGCGTCGGCCTGGTCGGCTTCGAGCAGGGCGCGTTCGGCGAAAACCACCCTGAAAGCGTTTAGCTGCCCGTCGAAGCGCTCGATGCGCTTCAGGTAGAGCTCGACCAGCTCGCGCGAGGAAACCTCGCCCGCGGCCACCAGCTCGGCCTGGCGGGCGATGCCGGCGAAGGCTAGATCGGTGGCATCCATTCGCATGGAATCTAGTGCAGATTGGCCAGCCGTCGTCGCGCGGGGCGCGCGCGAGCGTGAGCGCCGGCGCGCAGGCAGGCTTCACGGGCACGGGATCGCCGGCGGCGCGGTTAGACGGGTGTGACCGGATTACGCTTGGCGGGCCACTCGCGGCGCTTGGCCGAGGCGTGGGCGAAGCGACGGATCAGCTCCTCGCGCAGGCGCTCGGGCTCCACCACCGCGTCGATCACGAGCTCGGAGGCGAGGTGCAGGATGTCGATGTCCTCCGCGTACTCGCGGCGCAGCTCTGCGGTCTTCGCGGCTCGCTGCTGCTGATCCTCGATCGCCTGAAGCTGGTTGTAGTAGACCGCGTTGATCGCGGCCTGCGGTCCCATCACGGCGATCGAGGCGCTCGGCAAAGCGATGCAGCAGTCCGGGTCAAACGCGGGACCGGCCATCGCGTATAGCCCAGCGCCGTAGGCCTTGCGCACGATCACCGAGATCTTCGGCACGGTCGCTTCCGAGACGGCGCTGATCATCTTGGCGCCGTGGCGGATGATGCCCTGGCGCTCCACCTGCGTGCCGATCATGAAGCCCGGCACGTCCGCCAGGAATAGCAACGGCACGTTGAAGGCGTTGCACGTCCAGATGAAGCGGGCGGCCTTGTCGGCGGAGTCGGAGAACAGCACGCCCCCCTTTTGCTTGGGCTGGTTGGCGACGATCCCGACGGCTCGACCGTCGAGCCGCGCGTAGCCAACGATCAGCTCCTTGGCCCAGCGCGAGTGGACCTGCAGCAGCGAGCCCTCATCCACGATCGCGTCGACCAGGGTGAGCATGTCGAATGGCTTGTTCTCGTCGGCCGGGATCAGCGCGGCGACGTCGAGCCCGTCCGCGACGGCGGCGGCTGGCACGGACGGCACTTGCGGGGGCGCCTGCTCCCAGTTGGAGGGCAGGTAGGAGAGGTAGCGCCGCGCGAGCTCGATGCCCTCCTCGTCGCTCTTGACGAGCTGGTGGGCACAGCCGGAGACGGAGGTGTGCATGCGCGCGCCGCCCATCTCCTCCAGAGTGACATCCTCGCCGATCACCATCTGGGCCATACGCGGCGAGCCGAGGTACATCGAGGCGTTGCCGTCGCGCATGATCACGATGTCGCAGAATGCGGGTATATAGGCGCCGCCGGCGGCGCTTGGGCCGAACAGGACGCACACCTGCGGGATCACCCCGGAGGCGCGCACCTCGTTGTAGAAGATCCGGCCCGCTCCGCGGCGTCCCGGGAACATCTGGACCTGCTCGGTGATGCGGGCGCCGGCTGAGTCGACGAGATAGACCATCGGGATACGCAGGACGTGCGCTCGCTCCTGGATGCGCAGGATCTTCTCGACCGTCTTCGGACCCCACGAGCCAGCCTTCACAGTGGGGTCGTTGGCCATCAGCGCGACGGGGCGAGCCTCGATCGCGCCGACGCCCGTGACAACTCCGTCCGCGCCGAGACCCTCCTCATGCCAGTTGGCTAGCAGAGCCTCCTCGGAGAAGGAGCCCTCGTCGAGCAGCAACCCGACCCGCTCGCGCACCGCAAGCTTGCCCTGATCGCGCGCCTTCTCGTGGTGGCGCTCAGGGCCCCCGGCAAGGGCCTGGTCGGTCGCCTTGCGCAGGTCGGACACGCCGGCAGCCTATTACGCATCGGCGATAGCGGGGAGACACGGAAGGTTAGGCACGCGCATGGAGTCCCCATGTGAGAGCCCATCTACCACGAAGGAGGCATCCCCATGCCCAACCAAGCCATAGGCTCCTTACCCGAAGCCGTCACCCAGGCCCGCAGACGCCGACTCGCGCGTACACGCGCCGCACGGGTGGCGCTGCCAACCCTGCTCGCGGCGCTGCTCGCCTGCCTGCTTGCGCCAGGCGCCGCCTCGGCATTCGACCATCCGTTCATCGGCCAGTTCTCCACCATCTCCCAGGTCGGCAGCACCGTCCCGGCAAACGGCGATGTGAACCCCTACGGGATCGTGAACGTGCGCCGCAGCGTCGGCTCGCTCGTGCGAGGAGACGTGTTGATCAGCAACTTCAACAGCGCCGAAAACCTGCAGGGGACTGGCACGACGATTGTGCAGGTGAGCCCCAGCGGCAGCCTTTCTCTGTTCGCCCAGATCAACCCGGCGACTCTCCCCGGCCCTTGCCCCGGCGGGGTCGGCCTGACGACGGCGCTGGCGATCCTGCCGCACGGTTTCGTCGTGGTCGGCAGCCTGCCCACCTCCGACGGAAGCGCCGCCACCGCAAAGGCGGGATGCTTGATCGTGCTCGACAAGAACGGCAAAGCGGTCGAGACGATCTCCGGACCGCCGATCAACGGGCCCTGGGACATGACCTCTGTCGAGGAGGACTGGGGCTCCACGCTGTTTGTCACCAACGTCCTGAATGGCACCGTCGCGTCGGGCGAAACGCCGACCGACGGCGGCACCGTCGTGCGGATCCGCCTGAGCGACGGCGGCAGGCATCGCCCGCCGGCGGTCACCGCGATGGACGTGATCGCCAGCGGCTTCCCCGAGCGCACCGACCCCGCCGCGCTCGTGGTCGGCCCGACGGGTGTCGGGCTCGGCGACGAAGGCACGCTGTATGTGGCCGACACGCAGGACAGCCGCATCGCCGCCGTGCCCTATGCCGAGAGCCGGCAGACGCCGCTTGAAGCCGGGGGCACGACGATCGCCACGGGCGGCTACCTCAACAGCCCGCTCGGGCTCACGATGACCCCGAATGGCGACATCCTCACAGCCAACGGCGGCGACGGGAACTTCGTCGAGACGACGCCGGTCGGCGCCGAGTTCCAGCCGTTCGACACCGGCGCGGGCGAAGGCGGACTGTTCGGGCTCGTGATCGCGCCCCAACGCCAGGGCGTGTACTTCGTCGACGACGCCAACAACACGCTGGGCCTGCTGCACTGAGGAAGAATGATCTCGGGTGGGCCGGCCGGTCGGCCCACCCTTTGCGGCCCGCCGTCAGAGGACCCGGTCATGGTTCTCTGCCGGCGATCGCGCAGTGAGAGCCTTGACTTGGATCTCACTCAAGGCAATAGACGCCGGTACCGCGAGCGGCGGTGCTCGCGCGCGAGGTGACGCTCATGGCGAGCTTGCATGCGGGCCTCCAGGACGTCGATGTCCGAACCGGGTCCAAGCAAGCGCCAACTGTCGCGCAGCAGCGGCAGCAAGGTGAAGACGATCACCCAGATCGGCCAGAAGGCGCCCGTAGCGCCGCTCGCGACCCAGATGGCCACGCACACAAGCGACGCGGTCGCCGAGCCGCCGGCCTCCTGAGCCAGCCGCCGACGCAAGTGCGACTTGCGCTCCACCAGAGCGGCGCGCGCGGCCACCGTGCTGACCGGCAGGTCGGCGCGCAGCGCGTCGAGATCGGCACGCGTCCTGGCGGCATAGACAGCCTCCAAGCGCTGCTCGTACTCCTCGGCGGTCAGCCTGCCGGCGACGGTGTGCTCGTGCAGCTCCTCGACGAGCCGCTCGCGCTCGGCGTCAGATACGCGTATCTGCCCAGGATCGGCCATCCTTGAGAATGTAGTTGACATGGGCCGCGCTCGGCTCTAGCTGAGTCCCGCCACTCACCGCAAAGCGACTCTCCCCACCGCCAACCCGATCGGAGCCCGAGCATGACCATCGTGATCACCGAAGACCGCGGACCGGTACGCCACCTCGTGCTGAACCGTCCTGAGAAGCGCAACGCGATGAGCCAGGAGCTGCTGAGGGCACTTGGGGGTGCGCTCAGAGGGGCAGCCGCCGAGGACTCGGTGCACTGCGTGGTGCTGCGCGGAGAAGGGCCCGTGTTCTCGGCCGGCGTGGACTTGGTCGAGCTGGCAGCGTCCTCCGGGGAGCCGGGCAGGCTGCGCCCGTTCAGACAGGTGTTCCTCGACTGCCCGAACACCGCCGAAGAGATGGCCAAGCCGGTCGTGTGCCAGATCCACAGGACGTGCGTGGGTGGCGCGCTCGAGGTGGCGCTCGGCTGCGACCTGCGGATCGCCTCGAGCGACGCGCAGCTCGGCTTGCCGGAGGTGAAGTTCGGGATCATCCCCGACGTGGGCGGCTCGACGCGGCTGCCGGCGGTGGTGGGGCTGGGAAGGGCCAAGGAGCTGATCATGACCGGGCGCACGATCGACGCGGCCGAGGCGGAGCGCATCGGGCTGGTCAACCGGGTCGTTGAGCCCGACGAGCTCGACGAGGCGACCGACGCGCTCGTCGAGGAACTGCTGGCCAACTCGCACGTGGCGGTCGGCAGAGCCAAGCGCGTGATCGACGCCTCGGCGAGACCGGCGCTGGCGCAGACGCTGGAGATGGAGGTGTCGGTGCAGGAGTACTGCGTGGCGAGCATCCGCGAGCAGGCTCGCAACGCCGAGGCAGTCGCCGCGCCGTAGGCCGTCGCACAGATCCCGCACGATTCACAGGCCCCCGCGCGCGGGGGGCATAGCCGCCGCGTTGGCGCCAGTCCCGTCGCCGCGTTGGCGCCAGTCCACCGGCCCCGCCAGGAGCGTGTGGGAGCCGAGCGGACGGCCCAGCACCTCTCGCACGCGCCTCGAGCAGGCGAGCAGTGCCTCGAGGTCGATTCCGGTCGAGACGCCCATCTCGTGCAGCATCGAGACGAGATCCTCGGTGGCGATGTTGCCGGTGGCCCCCGCGGGGACAGGGCAGCCGCCGAGCTCGCCGAACGACGACTCGAAGCTCGTGACGCCTGCCTGAAGCGCCGCGAGCACGTTGGCCAGGCCCTGGCCGCGCGTGTTGTGGAAGTGGGCGGTGAGCTGCACGTCGCCAAGCTCGGCCGACCAACGCCTGAAGAGCTCGCCCACCTGCACCGGGTTGGCCATGCCCGTGGTGTCGCCGAAGCCGATCTCCTGCGCGCCGGCGTCGCGCAGGCGCCGCGCGATCTCGAGCACCCGCTCGGGCGGCACGTGACCCTCATAGGGACAGCCGAACGAAGTGGAGATGACCGCCTCACAGCGCATACCCCCCGCGCGCGCGGGGGGCAACACATTTTCCAAGGACTTCAACGACTCCTCGACCGAGCGGTTGACGTTCTTACGGTTGTGGGTCTCAGAGGCCGACAGGAACACGTTGATCTCGTCAAACGCAGGCCGCCCGCCGTCCAGCCGATCGCGCAGCTCGAGCGCCCTCTCCAAGCCGCGCTCGTTGGGCACGAGCACGCTGACGGCGACCCCGTCGGGCACTACGATGCGCTCGATCACCTCGGCGGCGTCGGCGAGCTGCGGGATCACGTCGGCGCGCACGAAGCTCGTCACCTCCAAGCGGCGCAGGCCCGTGCGCGCGAGCATCTCGATCAGCTCGACCTTGCGCTCGGTGGGAATCGTCTCGGGCTCGTTCTGAAAGCCGTCGCGCGGGCCCACCTCCCTGATCTGGACCGACGCGGGCAGCTCAACCATGACGCTCACCTTGGCACACGCTCCGGAGACTTTTTTGGATGGGACCCCCTGCGGGGGTCTGCTGTTCGTTCCCGGGCGGGAACGCTCCAGCTTCCCCGACGGCGCGCCGGGCAGGCATCCCGGTCACCCCTGTGGCGGCCCGCGGGCCGATCACCACATCGACAGGCCACCGCTGACGTTCACCTCTGTGGCGGCCCGCGGGCCGATCACCACATTGACAGGCCACCGCTGACGTTCAGCGTCTGGCCGGTCACGTATGAGGCGTCCTCGGAGGCGAGGAACGCGATCGCCGCGGCGACCTCCTCGGGCTCGCCTGAGCGGTGCAGGACGGTCTGGTTGACCATGCCCTGCTTGAGCCGCTCGCCCAGCTCGCCGAGCAGCTGCGGCACGGCGTTCAGCAGCGGCGTCTCGATCGGGCCGGGAGCGACCGCGTTCGAGCGCACGCGGTAGCGGGCCGACTCGCGCGCGATCGCCTTGGCGATTGACAATTGCAATCTAGACACCGGCCTCAAGTATGTCAAAGGACGGCCGCGTATAGGCTTCGGCAGGTGAGATTCGAGGGGAAGACCGCGTTCGTGACCGGCGGCGCGTCGGGGATCGGGGCCGCGACGGCACGACGGCTCGCGGCTGAAGGCGCCCGCGTGGGCATCGGCGACGTCAACGAGGACGGTGCCCGTGAGGTAGCCGGGGAACTGGACGGGCTGGCGCACGTGCTGGACGTTACCGACGTCGAGTCGGTCGGCTCGGCGGTCGCGGCGGTGCAGGACGGGCTCGGCCCAATCGACGTGCTCATCAACAACGCGGGGACCGACCTGTTCTCGTTCTTCGTGAAGACCGATCCGGGCCTGTGGGACTTCGTGCTGGGCGTCAACCTGCGCGGTACGCTCGCCGTCACCCACGCCGTGCTCCCTGGCATGCAGGAGCGCCGTGCGGGAGCGATCGTCAACGTGGCCTCGGAGGCCGGGCGCGTGGGCTCGCAGGGCTCGGCCGTCTACTCCGCCGCGAAGGCCGGGGTGATCGGCTTCACAAAGGCCATCGCGCGTGAGGCCGCGCGCTACCGCGTGCGTTGCAACGCCGTCGCGCCTGGACCGATAGAGACGCCGCTCCTGAACGCTGCGCCGAAGGTCTACGGCGAGATCGGCGAGCGTCTGAAGCAGGGCATGATCGACGCCACCCAACTCGGACGGGCGGGCGAGCCGGAGGAGGTCGCCGCCGCAATCGCGTTCCTCGCCTCCGAGGACGCCTCGTACATCACCGGGCAGACGCTCAACGTGAGCGGCGGGCTGTCCATGTCGTGAGTAGTTATGCGGCAGGCGTGATCGCCGCCAGCAGGTTCTCGCACATCTTGACGTAGATCCGTGCGCCTTCGCGCCGTTCGGCGTCGTGCGATTCCAGCCGTGGGCGTTCGCGCTCGATGTGCCTGCGTAGCGCGTCACGCACCGGCTCGACCGGAACGTCAACCTCCGGCTCCCGGTCATCCCACCCGAGCGCGTCCAGCATGTCGCAGACCCAGTTGAGGTGCGCGCGACCCACATCCAGGTCGTCGTGTCCTTTCGCGTTGTGGACCTGTTTGCGCGCTTCGGCCAGGCTGTCCAGCATGTCGTGACGAAGCTGGCGGACGCTGCCCGCCGGGATCGTGTGAGTGAAAGCCACGTCGTTCCCTCCCGTGGGTTTTCACATTTTCACCGAGCCTGTGGGGAATGTCAACTACGCTTCGAGCCGTCTTGCCCTGTCATGCAGGCGTGTCACTGTTTCGGCGAGGGCTGCACGCACGTCCGGCCCAACGTTACGGCGCTGCGCTTCGAGCCGGTCGGCTTCCCAGCGCAGCACCGCAGCTTCGCGCGCCTGCCTGCGTCCGCGTGACCCCGCCACCGCCTCACGGAAAGTTTCATCCGTGACGGCGGCGACAGGGGTCATTTGCACGGTCATATCCAGAGGCCACGAGCGTGGATCGCTTGCTGCACGGTGGTGAAGCCGCGAGCTTGACGACCTCGATGAGTCGGTCCTCTGGCGCGATGAGTAGAAAGCCGTCGAGGTCGAAGTCGAGCGCGACCTTACCTGCGTACCGCCTCGCATCCGCGACCCGAAGCACCCACCCCTCGATGAGCACGAGGTCACCGGGCAGCAGGTGTCCAGCCTTCAGATGCGGGACTTCACCCTGGCGGACATCTTCGGCGAGCCGCGTAAATGCGTTGTCCTCGGCAAGCCTCGGCGTCGTCCAGTCCGGGGTCAGCTCGCCTGCCACGAACATCCTTACGATGGCGTCCATTTGATATCGTCTCCTTCGCTGTAAGAGGTAAATGGCGGTGGCACGAGCCCTTACTCGTGCCACCGCATTTTGTGTTAGGTGTGGGTGGCGACCACGGTCACGGTCACTGTCACGGATTCACACCCGGTGGGTGCGGTCGCCGCCATGAACAAGGTCGCGTCGTCGCCTGTGCCGATTTCTTTGGTGACTTCACCGGCTTTGACCATGATCGTCGGGGTGATCGTGCCACCGGCGGTCAGGATGGGTTCCCAGTACGAGGATTTGGACACCGACTTGATGCTGAGGTTCGACACGGGACACGCCGCTTCGTTGCTGTCTTTGATGGTGAAGGCGAGTTTGGTGATCCCGATTTCGACTGCACCGGGAACGTTGTTTTCGACTTCCATCGTGATCGGCTCGGAGGCCGTCGGCGACACACCTTCCGGGATCGTGGTCTTGATGTTGACGTTCGTCGGCGCGGCTTTCCCTGCTTTGGTGGTCCCCGTGCCGGAGACCGTTCCAAGAACGAACCATGCGAGCGCGGCTGCCGTGAACAGCCCGACGAGGCTGAGCGTCCCGAAGGTGAGCTTCTTCATGCGTTTCATCAGGTGATTCCTTCCACGCAGCCGTCGTCCCTCCCAAGCCAACGACGGTCTACTGGAGCCGGGCGGCCGGGTTGGTGAAGACCCGAAGGAGGCGACTGTAAGGTAACTGCTTCACCATTTGGCCGTTACCAACAATTGATATCGAATCGACAAACCACGGGTCCTGCAACCGGGCGCGAGAATCGTCATCTAACGGACCCGGCGCGCCGGACGGCTACGACCACCAGCTCGATGCGGAAAGTCGATCCTGGCCGGGCGAGCGCCTGCCTGACAAGCACGGAGCGCCGGACAGTTGTCCGGCGCTCCGTGGTACTGCTATGTCGGTGATTCACTACTTGGCGTGCGTGCAGCCCTGCGCGATGGCGTTCTGGCGGTCGCCGATCTTGCGACCCTTCGACTTGTCATCAGTCGTGTTCTTGCCGGTTGGCAGGGACACGATGTGACCCGTGACCATCGGGACGTTCCCGTTCTTTGCTTTGCGCGTCCACCGCCCGATCACGTCGATCACGATGCCCTCGGCGGTGCGGACCCGATCCTTCACCAGCACGTCCTTCCCGTCCTTGCCGAGCCACACGGCCGTGAGGCGTGCAACGGGTCCGCTGCCGTTGCCAATCGACTTCTTGGTGGCCGGCTTCTTGTACTTGTGACCTTCACTGGCAGCCTCGGCGTCGTCGGCCATCTCAAGGACCGCTTCCTTCCGGTCCTCTTCATCGCGGCGCAGGGACTCGGCGTTCGCGTTCTTGATCTGCTCGGTCTTGGCCTTCGCATCGGCCTCGATCTTGGCGGCGACTTTCTTCACAGGATCGGGGTCACGCTTCCCTGCCTCGGCCTTTACCTCCGGCGACGGGGGGATGACCTTCGCCTTCGAGGTATCGACTACCTCGCCGGATGCCGACGGCTTGCCCTGCTTGACGACGAGGGTTTTGCTTGTGGCTGACATTGTGGTTCCTCTTTTCGGTTGGGTTCTGACATCTGTCTGCGTGACCAGATTGTCGAACAGGTTCACACCAATGTCAACCGAGTTGGTGAGAATCTCGACAGATGGGGGTTTGGTGAATCCGCGAATGTGTGAATCCGCAGCGCGGCGAGATCGCCCTCTCGCGCTCGCGCAGGCGCGGACGGCCAAATTGACACAGGCGCGCTCGATGGCCGCGAGATGCGGCTCTCGATGCTGAGAGCGGAGAATTACTGCACGCCGACGGAGCCTGCTACCGGTGAAGCAGTGGCTCTACGCAGACGTCCCTGTCAGCACGACTTATCGCAGACGCGCTGCCCTCATGCCGCCGTGGCCACCAGGACTCACGGCGATGCTGCCAGCTTTCGCAGCGAGGGAAAGAAGGGTACGGGCGGCGCAGCCTGAGACGGGGCGCACCGCCCGCCGGGCCGGAGCCCGTTCGCCGTCCGCACCAGGCGTGACGGGAAGATGTGGGCGCAGCAGGCGGGGAAGCCGCCGCGCCCGTTGCCGGGGCAATCACGAACCCGGCAAGGTGTGAGGGCGGTGCAGCACGGGCGGGGAGAGGAACCCGTCGTGCGCACTCGCCGTGCCCGGTCAACTACGACGAAGCCGGGCAAGGTGAAAGTCATGTGAGGTCCCGCAGGCATCGGGCGTACTCCTTGAGGAACTGCCTCTCGGCGGCCCTCGCAGGAAGCCCGAGTTGCAGCCTCGGACCCTCGTACGGAGGGACGCCCTCCCACGACGTGCCGAGCAGGTCGCGCACTTCGGCGGCGAGGCACCACCGATCAACCTCCTTCACCTGCGGGGTGTGCAGAGGGAGGTCAGCGGGGAGCGACAGCGCCGCCAGGATCGCGGCGTCGAGGACCGCCTCCAGCTTCCTGTGCCCACGGATCATTCGCTTCACCGGCGTGGGAATGTCAGAGAGGCCAAGCTCCGCAGCGTCGTGCATGAGCGCGCCCATCACGAGGCGAGGGCCGCCGCCGAGGTCGCGCACGCGCTGGGCGCAGATGACGGAGTGCTGGGCGACGGAGTGGAAGCGCGGCGTCTGACCGGCGAAGCGGCCCGTGCGTGCGAGGGCAGCCGCCACATCCTTCAGTGTTATGACGGACGGGTCCGGGTCTTTCAGGTCGAGCAGCTTGCCCGAGTGGAGGTGTACGCAGCGTCGTTTCCGCTCGCGCTCGCGGCGTCGACGCTGGCCGGCACACCGACGCTCGTGCTCGGTTGTCGCTGTCTGTGTCATACCGCCTCCTCGCCGAGGACTGTCACGTCATCCGGTAGCACGACGACCTCGCGCTCACCCATGTCGAGGAACATGATCACGTCGTCCCGCCGCACGGTCCCGTGCTGCACGCGCGGCTCGTGCTCACCTACTGCGATGCCGTAGCGGCACGCCGCCTCCATCCTGTGGCCGACGAAGCGCCTCGTGAACCACACGGCCACGTCGCGGTCGAGCGTCCACGCGAACTCGCACTCCGGCGTGGTGATGCCGTGCCACACCTCGATGACCTCCGGCATGGCCGCGAGCACGGCGCGCTCATCCTCGATCATGGCCGCCGCGCGGTGCTCGGGGAAGCGGAGCAGCGCCGGCAGCCAGCCCTCCCCGCTCTCGGCCCGCACCCACACCTCGCGCGTGAGCCGCCAGTAGGAGAAGCCGTCGCGCACCTGCCCGGCTACGCGGTCCAGCCAGTGGCCCGCGACCTCCACGTCGGTGAACCCGGCAAGCTCGCGGCTCCAGTCCATCTCTGCCCCGACCGCGCTCATGTGCCGGGCTTGACCCTGAACGGTGTGAAGGCGACGGTGTGAACGATCATCCCGTTCTTGAGGCTGCCGTCCGACCTGATCCTCGGGTTGAGCTGCCGGAACGTGATCGCGTCCATGCGGTGCTTCCGGCAGATGGAGAGGATCGTGTCGGGAGGCTTGCGCACGCGGTATTTGCCGATGCGGGAGCCGCCTTCGAGGATCGGTTCCTGCGCGTTCCACTCAAGCAGCACGACGGTGAGCTCCTTGCGCGTGATGGCACCCCCCAGGTTCGGCGGGTTGCGCACCTCCGCTCCCCAGATGATGTCCTCGATCCACCAGCGGGCGGTGTTCTCGGTGCCGAGGGCGGGCGGGATGGGGAGGGTGTAGGACGCGCGGATCTGCACCACTGGTGGCTGCTGGTTGAACTGCTCGGCCTCCGACGTTGCCATGTTGTCGAGGGCGATCCTGTCCGCTTCGACGCTTCTGCCATCGCGCCACAGCAGCATGGGCACTTCGAGCGTGAACGGCTGTCGCCCTTGGTACACAGTCAATGCACGCCTTTTCGGCCGGGCACCTACGGGATGGCCTCCGTAGCCGACCTTCGGCGTCGCCGGGTCATCGGTCTTGAGCGCCCGGACGACGTTGCCTTTGCTGTCGCTGATGGTGTAGTCGTATTCGGTCACAGCTTCGCCTTCACCCGATCCGCCTCGCGGCGGGCGATCCTCGCCTCCACCTCGGCCTCAGCGATGGCGGCTTCCGCCGGTGTGCCGAACTTCGCAAGCGTCCGGCGACGCTTGCGGCCTAGCTCGTCGCGGAGGGAGTCGTTGGGACGGGACCCGGGGTCGCTGGGTGCGGCCGTCGTCGGCGCGTACCCGGCGGTGCGCTTTGCCTTGCGCTCCCGCTCGTACTCGGGTGTGGGTAGGCTGCTCATGCGGGCGTCCTTTCGATGACGGGCGTCTGGCTGGGTGGTGTGTCGAGGTGAGCGACGGCCGCCTCCTGCTCCACGATCTTCTCCGCCACTTCGCGCTCCACGCGCTCCTGCTCGGCCTTACCCATCTTCGGCTCGAACGCCTGACCCTTCGTGATGAGGCCGTAGTCCTCGGCGAGCCCTTCGCGTTCCAGGAACGCGGCACGGTTGAACAGCGTGGGTGGCGGCTGGTTGGCGTACGGGTGCTCCTCGCTGAACTGGTCCATCCGCGCCTTTTCGCGGGCGTTGTGCTCGACCTGTGCGGCGTCGACCATCCTCTTCGCGTACTCGTACCGCTCGCGGACGCGCTCGCGCTCGGCCTGGTCGGCGTCCTGGGCGTCCAGCTTTGCGATGCCGTGCTCCACCCACGACACGACGTCCTGCGGACGTCGGGCGAGGTGCTGCGTCTGCGCGGGGACGTTCGGGTTCCTCGGGTCCGGCGGCTGCCACCGTGGCAGCGCCACGTCCAGGCGGCGCCTGAAGTCGCGGTCGGCTTCACGGCGCAGCACCTCCCGTGCCTCGGCGGCAAGGCCCCAAAGCGCGGCGTCCACGGCCAGCAGGACCCGCGACTCGATGTCGCGTATCTCGGCGTGCAGCTTCACGGAACGCGGCTTCGGGACGGTGTCCCCCGCAAGCAACGCAGCCGACGCAGCCGCCACGTCATCGGATGCCGCCGTCTCCGCTTCCCTCCTCTTGGTGCGCAGCGAGGCGTGTGCGTTGCTGTCGGTGGCCCGGAGGCGCTTCTCTGTCTCCCTGAGCGTGTCGATGTCCGTCATGTGCTTCCTCCTGTTGTTCGTAGGCCCGGGGCGGCCTCTACCTCAAGGTCGGATGACCTCGGTCAAACTGCTGCCATCGCCTCCTCGACTTTGGTGTCCACTTCCACACCGGGCAGGACTTCCTCATCGCGCTTCAGCGCCTTCAGCTTCTGCGCTTTCGCCCACGTCGGCTTCGCCGTCTTGTTCCCGATCACGTAGTCGGAGGGCTTCCGCATCATCGCGGTGACGGTGCGCCTCACAGTCTCGACGTGCGAGTCCTCGCACACGGCGCGTAGGTAGCGCTCGTTGTTCTTGCGTGCGCCGCCGGGAAGCTGGATCGAAACTATGACCTCACTCACGGCTTCCCACCCTTCTTGCGTTCCTGCGCTTCGGCATATTTCCGGTACAGGCGGAGGGCGTCACTGTCCGCGATGGCTTTCACGCCCACACCCCTTCCCAGGTCCGTTCGCGCCAGTTCCGCCATGCGCGCCTCCACCACCAGCTCATCGGCTCCCACCCTTCCTGTCCTTGCGCCGCTGCCGCCTGGCCTTTGCGGACGCCTTCGCTTCGGCCTCCCACTGCGTGTAGAGGACGTTGTCGGGACGCTCACCTCGTTCGACGGCGCGACGGCGCTGGTACTCGCTCACTGTCCGCGCCTCCCGCCCTGCTTCGGGCGGAACTGGCCGGTGGCGGTGTGCCTCGTGGGTGCGGTCGGGAGCGACTTGGAGCGCGCGTCGCGCCGGGTCACGGGGACCGGGTTTTTCTGCTGCTGCTCCCGCTCCTGGAATGGGCGTCCTTCATCGACGGTCATGCGGGCGTGATCTCCTCGCGCAGCTCGGAGAGCGGATCGACCTCAGTCTGCACGGGCTCCTCCCTCGGGCGTGTCCGTAGCCGTGTCCGTGTCCGTAGCCGTGGCGTCGGTGTCGGTGGTGGTCACGCTGCTGTGAAACCCTTGCCCGGTCGGGTCGTCGGGGTGTGGGTCGCCGCTGTTTGGGTTCAGTGCCGCGTCCTCTGCGCGCACGCCGTGGACCCCGGTGGGGTGAAAGCCTGCGGGTGGTGCTGGGAAATCGGTCATTCGGTGTCTCCTTCGCGTTCGCGGGCATCGTTGGCCGCTTCCGCCAGCCGCCTCTGCATCTTCGGGTCGCCCGGCTCATCGACTTTCACCCTGCGGACTTTCGCGAAGTCGATGGGTAGCTTCTTGATATTCGTCATCGAAGATGACTCTATCCCGTGACCTGCATCGGGTTCACACATTCACCTCTCGCGCGCGTGACGCGTCTGCGCGCGTGCGTGCGCGCCGCAAAATCTGGATCTTGTATGAAATTTTTCTTGACTACATCCTGCTCGACCTTGGGCAGCGCCCATAGTCCCTCCCCTCCCCCCTGCACCATCCGTCGTCAGCACCACGTGCGTCGCTGCGAGCGAAGCGTGGCCGCTCGCTGCCTCCTCCTACCCGACCGTCGGCCAAGGCTGCAACGCCTGACGGGCGTGGTGCGTCCGTCGTGACCGTCGGCCCGGCGCTTCGGGTTGCAGGGATGACCTCCGCGCCGGTCAGTGACTACCGGCTCCGGCCTGCGCCGGACGGCCGCTCAGTCGGGAGCCTGCCTGTCGATGCCCAGGCCGCCGACGACCGGCTCCCTGGCCCCCGGTCCTCTGGGCGTCGTTGCGACGCCACCTACACGCTTCATGGTGTCACGCACCTTGTACGGCTGGAGGTTGATCTTCCCGTGGCACGACTTACACAGCGCTTCGAGGTTGCCGTCCGCGTTGTGGTCCGTGTTCCCGTCCTTGTGGTGGACTTCGTGCCCCGGTTTGACGCACCCGGGCGTCTCGCAGTCGGGATGCAGCCGCTTGTACCTGCCGCGTACGCGCTTCCACTTCGCGCTCGCGTAGAACTCGTTCCGTGGCCGGGCCGCTGCCTTCTCCCTCCGGCAGCCGTCGCATTTCCCGCCCCGCGTCGCCTCCTCGGGGCAGCCGGGCACGTTGCACACGGTCGTCGCCTTCACGGCTTCGGCGTCCACCCGCGCCCTGTGCTGTCACAGTGGGTGTTACCTTCAGCGTCCATTGACCTTCGCGTAGCCGGGCGTGTCGGCGGTTGGGTAGCCGGTGGCCATGTCCTGCTTCAGTTCCGCAATCAGCATGTCGCGCTGGCGGCGGTGCTGCTCGGGGTTGCGCGCGATCTCTACGTGGCGTGGTAGTGAGTAGCCCTGATTCATCGTGTCCTCCCACGTTCGTTTGTAGTCCGATCGTATCCCGCCGCCGACTTGTGTTTCGTGATCCTGCTTTCGCTGTGATCGGCGGAGATACTGCAGACGCACGCGAACCTCTTGGGAGCTTGCGTACGTAGTCAATCTCTATCTAGGGTCCACAAACACAAACACAGCAAGAAAAGCCAGGTGGCGCTTGGCTTTTCGGCGTTTGTGGATCTTGTGTTCCGCGCTTGTGTTCGGGGAGCCTGTACAGGGTTGTGTCCGTGTTGTGTTGTGGTGCGCGTTCCACAACGAACACAACCCTGTACGGGTCACACGGGGCGGGCCGTGTAGACGGCAGGCTTCTGGCCTTTGCCCTCCTGCTTGTCCGCGAGGCGAGCGTCCACAAGCCCCTCCAGTTCGCCGCGTAGCTCTTTCACCAGCCGCACGCTCTCGGGATCGACGCCGCGCGCGCTGAGGATGGCCTTGACGGAGGACGGGCCGAGCTTGTCCAGCTCGTCGCGGAGGACGGCTCGCCTGGCCTGCCCAGCCGCGTCGATGCCCTCCACCGGAGCGAGCGCGGTGAACGTGCCACCGCCCGATCCCGCCTCGATGTGCTTCGCCAGCTTGCCGCCACGGCACCGATCCCGCGTCAGCTTGAGCGTGCCGTGCTCGGCCTGCGTGATCGACTTCCCACCCTTCACCTTGTACACGGCTTCGACCGTGGCCGACTTGCTCTTGGCCCCGCGCGCGCCGCGCCCCTCGTCCTTGCCCGTGTTATCGAGGATCAGGACGGCGATCCCGACTTTGTGTAGCGGGTCGATGCAGCGCCGCATGAAGGTGGTCACGTCGCGGTTGCTGTCCTCGTCCAGCCCGAAGTCGTTGAGCACGCGCGTCCACGAGTCGATGATGAGCAGGTCAGCGCCCCAGATGCCCTTCACCCATGCGTCGAGCAGGTCCGCATCGCCGTGTACCTGCGAGAGGTTGAGGTTGTCGAGGTAGAACAGCCGGTCGCGCGTGTCCACCCCGAGCGCCTTGGCGATGGGCTGCGCGCGTTCGGCCATCTCAAGCCGGTCGTTCTCGACGTCCACGTACACCACGCGGCCACCCGCTGCGACCACCTGCACGGCGAGGTGGACGGCTGCCTGAGTCTTGCCCTCGCCCTCCGCTGCCAGCCACGACTGCCGTTCGCCTGCGCGGATGATCCGATCCGCTCCGGGCACCCACTTGACCTCCTGCGCCGTGTCCACCTCCATGAGGTCCGCGCCCTTCGTCGCCTGCCATTCGCGCAGCACCGGAAGGGCATCGTCCTCATCGAGCGGGTCTCCCGCTTCGGCGAGAAGCTGCGCTTCACCGATGCGCGCGGCCTCCGCGACCTGCACGTCCTCATCGGGCGTGAAGTCCGGCGTCAGGTCGCGCACGACGGCGTCGATGTCGGACGGGACGACGCCCCAAGTGCTGCACGCGCGCTCTACGTCGGCGCGGAGGCTCCCCAGCGTCCAGCCCTCCGTCCCAAGGATGATGCCGCCGTCGAGGTACGCCCTGCCGTCGCTCCCGATCTCCGCCGCCATGCCGCCTCCCAGCTTGTGTTCGTTGTCCATTATTTGATTCACAACGAACATTGTATCCCGGTGCCTGCGACACGCGGAAAGGACGCCGCCGGGCGGCGACGGCGCCCCTCCTCGTCTACCTCGGCGTCCCGTCCTTCGGTCCCTGCACCATGCCGTCCGGGTAGATGGCGTGTACCTCGTCACGGACCCGGACGAGCAGAGGGTCAGGAAAGTTCGCAGTCTCAGGCGAGCACATCCGCTCGTATGCGGCCTTCTGCTCGGCGCTCATGTGATAGACCGTCACCGGGTCGTAGTCGTTGTCGTTGTCCTCGTGGACAGGCAGCGGTGGAGGCGGTGCATCGCGGGAGGTCCCCGTCTTGTCGTACTCGGCGCGCGACATGATGACCGTGCGGCCCGGATCGTCTCCGATGGTGACGCTGCCACCGGCTTCGACCTGAGCCATCATTGACGGGGTCCCCGTGAAGTGAGCCAGGCTGTGTGCGTGGTCGTGTTTCCCGTGATGGGATGGAAGGATGGACACGATCATGAAGCGACGCAGGCATACCCCGGAGCAGGCTGTGAGGAAGATCAGGGAGGGCGAAAGGCTGTTGAACGAGGGGCAGGATCTCGTTGAGGTGCTGCGCGCCATCTCGAAGTCTCGGAGGCGACGTTCAACCGGTGGCGGGCGGTCTATGGTGGGATGAAGGCCGATGAGGCCAAGCGCTTGAAGACGCTCGAGGCCGAGAACCAGCGGCTGAAGAAGCTGGTCGCTGAGCAGGCGCTTGATATCGACATGCTCAAGGAGTTGGCTGAGGGGAAATTCTGACCCCGGAGCGCCGTCGCAGAGCCGTGATGGCCCTGCAGGAGCGTTTCGGGGTTTCAGAGCGCCGAGCGTGCCGTGTGGTGGGCCAACATCGCTCGACGCAACGCAAGCCGCGAGGGCCGCCAAGCACCGAGGAGCAGTGCCTCGCGGCTCGCCTGCGCGAGATCGCGGGCGATCACCCGCGCTGGGGTTGGAAGACCGCGCATCAGATCCTGCTGCGCGAGGGCTGGAGGATCAATCGCAAGCGCACCCGCCGGATCTGGCGCCAGGAAGGCCTCAGACGACCCGTGAGGACACGCAAGCGCCGCAGGGTGGGTCCAGGTCAGAAGCAACGGTTGCGCGCCACGCACGCCGGTCACGTGTGGGCGATCGACTTCATGTTCGACGAGACCTCCGACCAGCGCAGGCTCAAGCTCTGCAACATCGTGGACGAGTACACCCGCGAGGCGCTAGCGATCAGAGTCGACCGGACCTGCACCGCTGAGGACATCGTCGCCGTGATCGAAGACCTCGTGCTCACCCGCGGCGCACCGGAACACCTCCGGGCCGACAACGGTCCCGAGATGATCGCGTGGGCACTGCGCGACTACTGCCGCCTCGCCGGCACGAACACCGCCTACATCGAGCCCGGCTCACCCTGGGAGAACCCGTTCGTCGAGTCGTTCAACGGCCGTCTACGAGACGAGCTGCTGAACATCGAGGAGTTCGGATCGCTCACCGAGGCAAAGCTCATCATCGAGGACTGGCGAATCGAGTACAACACCTACCGGCCACACTCAGCCCTCGACGGACTCACACCCACCGAATACGCAGACACCGTAACCGACAACAAACAACCAGACCACGCATAAACCCTGGAGCACCTACAGGGACCCCGTCGTCATCTTCTGGGCAATGCGTCGAAGGTCCGCAGGCCACGCGCCGCACACGGGTCCGTAGCGAAGCCTGGCGTGGACCTTCCCGGCGTCCACGACCGGCTCACCCCAGGCCCTCGTCGGCTTGATCGGCTGCTGCCGAATCAGGTCGGCCAGCGCAGCCGCCTTCTCTGTGCCGATGTCGTCAAAGACGCATTCGCCTTCGATCCAGGCGTAATCCTGCTCGCTCATGCCGTCCGTATCGACAGCCAGGCGTCGGCGCTTTAGACCTCCGGAGCACGTGCAAAATGACGTTCTCGCGGCCATTCTTGGCGTAGACGGCCACAACCACAACTAAACGAGTGCGCGAAAACTCTAGTGAGGATTCCGACGCTGGTTCATCGGTTAGTGGTGTTCTTAGTTTGTTCAGTGGTTTATGGGTTTAGTTCTCGCGTTATTGTTTTCGTTCTTGAAAAAGTTCTTTCTTTCTTTTCTTTCGTAATTTGTTTTCGCCTAAAGATTGACGACCTAGAAGTATTATGATATACATTCAATAGAAGTAGTCGGCATCGACATCCGCCAGGGACGTAGCGGGTCCGGCTCCCTCCTCGGGAGATGCACCTCCCCAGAGGGTCGCTCTTGCCATTCGCCGCAGAGACGGTGGCTCAGCACAAGCGAATATCGACGCCGTTACGAAGTTTATCACCAATCGGTGACGGTCGCAAGCGATTGTGTGACTGTTTGAGCGTAGTGGTGAAACTAGGCTCGCGGCGCTCGATGCCGAGCGCGTGGTATCCGTCAGAAGCGACCGCGTCGAGGCGTAACCTGCCCTGCCGTGTTCACGGCATCGACACCGCATCTCGACCCGAGCCTCTACGCCACGGCTGCCACCGTGATTCCGGTCTTCTGGCTCGGGTTGCTCTACCAGGTGCGCGCCTACGACCTTGAGAAGCGACCGACGGCGCTGGTGCTTATGAGCATCATGATCGTCACCGCAACAGCCGGGGGCCGGGGAGTTCCAAGCCTTCGCCGCTCTGTTCAACGCCGGGCACGCCGCTCAGGTCGTAACGCGCAGAAGCGTGGCCAACGCCCTGTTCGTAACCGGATACTTCATGTTCGTGCTCCCAGGCTGGCGTCTTGCCGCCACCGACAAGGGATCGACCATCGTTATGGCCGTGTTTTATGTCGGGCTCGCTGGCCTCGGTGCGTGGTTCGTCAACATCCACGTCTAGCCACCGGCAGCCCAGAACGACGAAACCCCTTCGGCTTTGGACACCTCCGGGGCTCTTGCAAGATCGTCGGTGGCGAAGGCTGCTATCGCACGCGACTGCTATGCAGTCTCACGGGCGAGCTACACACCAACATTTAGGCGACGAGTTGCCCTGCATTGGCTTGTACTGCTAGCTCCTGCTCGCGTCGGGTGGGGAATGACGACACCTTGACGTCCTGTATCCATTCGGAGAGACGCCTTCCAAACGGCGTTTCGACTGCTGCCTTATCCGCTGCGCGTGATGCGCCTTCTCTGATCTCGTCCTCGACTCGACGCAACGAAATGTGGCGAGCCTCCGCTTCGGTCTTTGTTGATGCCCATTGATGCATGAGCGCCCTTGGGAGCACTCTCGCGACTTGCAAGAGGCCGAACCACGACCCTAGTAGTAGCGAGCCGGTAAATAGCATCTCGAAGGTCTCCCGAGAATGAAGGAGGCGCTCACGTTGCTGCGTGTCAAGACCCACAAGAGACTGCGGACCCCAATTCTTTACGAGCATCTTCAGCTTCTCTTGGTCGAGTTGGCGAAGGGTTCGATCCGTGAGATAGACGTGCAACAGCGTAAAGTGCTTTCCGTCGCGTAGCGCCCATTCCATTTCTCGCACAAGTTGCCGCACTGCGCGGTGATCCTTCGGCAGCACCTCGTCTACGAGGATTTCCTTGATAAAACGATCACGGAGCCTCCAGATGCGGTCTTGACCGAGACTGCGCGCAAACCATCGAGGCAGCGTAAGTAGCCCCGCGAATGTACCGGCAGCTGCCAAAGTCAAACCAATGACCAAAATCATATCCACGATATACCACATCCTAGTCCAAATAGTCGATTTCTTCCTATTTGATGGCTGCGTTGTTTCTCTCTCAAGCTAAACCTCAACCTCTGCTTCAAGCTCAACCCTTGCCTCCAGGCCCAGCTTGGCCTCCAGGATGTCCTTCTCATGACGAAGCTCCTTGAAGGACCTTTTTCGGATCAGGTGTGCGATTCCCTGAGTTAGGTTTATAAAGATGGACGCAGACATGATGAGCGTGATGGGGACGTTGGCAACGATCTCTGTGGTCTTGCCTGCCAGCGGTTTGATGACCCCTTGCATCATCCAGATCGGCAGAGCCGTCGCTGCAATGCAAAGAGCATAGGACGCGCGGCTCGTCACCGTCATCAGCGCTCTGCCGCGGGTGCGTGCACGGACTAGTTCGACGTCCCACTTGTTAGCTCCTCTCGCCATCGCGGCGCAAGGCTATAGAGAATCTGCCGAACATGCGGACTCGTTGGGCGATCATACCCGGCGAAGGGCGAACCAAACCGGCCGTTGAGGTTTCCTTCCTACAAAGGATCAGGGCGTCTATCTCCTGCCAAGCATACCATAAAGCTCAGTATTCATCGGGCAAAAAGGCAGCCACAGCTCCCGCATGCTGATCAAAAAAACCGCGCGGCATGCCCAAGCGTCCCAGGCCCTCTATAGGACCACCAGGACGTTCTCACGCGATTCGATGCCATATGCGGCGATTCGACCAGCGGGCGTTTCCTAGCCCTGCTCAATGATCTCGACCCTGTACTGATCGGGATCGCGGGCGAACACGATCCGCGAGCCTCCCTCGCGGATCGAGTACGGCGGCTTCTCGGGCTGGACACCCTGCTCGGCGAGCTTGGCAAGGGTCGTGGCGAGGTCCGCACTTGTGATGACGGCCGCGCGAGCAGAACGGCAGCTAACGCCTCCACCGGACCACGAAGGCCGGGAGCCCGAGCGTCCCGTCCTCGCTGAGCGACGGGACGGTGGCGTCCGTAGGTACACCGGCCTCGCGTAGCGCGCGCCTGGCAGCCGCGACGCTCAGGTACGGCGCGACCACGAAGCCGTCCCCGATGTGGTGAAGCTCGAAGCGGTCGAACGTCTCACGCAGCGTGGCGTTGAGGACCTTCACATCCTCACCGGCGTCGGACACGGCACCGGAGAGCGTTGCCCACAGGCGTGCCATCACGTCCTTGTCGCTCGCTTCGGGCGAGGGCTGGGTCAGCGCATCGAGCGCAGCATCCGCACGTGCGCGCTCGCGCTTGGCCTCGGCGCGCTTGACCTTCGCCGCGTCCTTCAGCAGGGCGCGCTCGTCGGCGTCGTCGGCATCCGCGAATTCTGCGGTCGCGCGCTCGGCCGCCGAGTCGGCGGCCTGCGCGGCCTTGCTGGCCCTCGCCGCCACACGCTCCAGGTCTACGCGTTCAGCGACCCGACCCGCGTCGAGCTGCTCGCGTAGCGAGTCGGCGTCCTTCAGCAGCGTGCCGAGGTTTTCGAGGACACGGCCGTCAGCGTGGGCGGCATCGAAGGCCGTCGCGCGGCACCACTCCTCGCTGTCCCTGTGGAACTCGCGGTGCGCTGCACAGGCGTAGCTGCGGGTGGCCCTGCTCCTGTCGCTGCATCCCTGCATCGGGCCACCGCAGACGCCGCAGCGCGCGAGGCCGCTGAGCAGGTAGTCGCGCTGCTGCCGACCGGGCTTGCGCTTCTCCGCGTGCGAGCGGTGCGCGCGCTCTGCCCTCATCCGCTCGAAGGTCTCGATGTCAACGTATGTCGGCCAGTCGCCCTCGAACGTCTCGCCCTTGTAGGTCTGAAGGCCCGCATAGAACGGGTTCGTGAGTACCTGTGAGACGCGGTTGGCCGTGAACGGCTGCGGCGTGTACTCGACCTCAAGGCCGGCCTTCGGGCCGACTTTGTGCTTCATCCGCCGGCGGACGGGGCGCGTCACGGCCCCACGGCGTCCCAGCTCAAGCGCGATGCGCTGCACCGATGCGCCGCCTTCCCCGAGCCGCCAGATCAGATCGTAGGCCGACTCATCCTCCGGGTGCTTGATGAGGTGCCGCGTCACGCGCCCGCGCGCGTCCACCTCACGCACGACTTCGTAGCCACCGGGCAGGATGCCGCCGCGCCACTGTCCGCCCCTGACCGTCCGCTCCAGGCCCGCCTTCGTGTGGGCCGACTTCGCCGCGCTGTCCTGCGTGTTGCGCTCGCCGCGCAGCACGGCACGGATCGGGTCCTTCAGGTCGTCGTCACCGCTGACGGCGCGGATCTTGACGCCCGCCTCCAGCAGGTCGAAGTACAGCTTGCCCAGGTGCCGCGCCTCGACACCGTTACCACGCGCGAGGCGGTCAGGGTCGAAGCACCAAAGCTCCGACGGTGCCGCCGCCTTGGCGCGCTCGATCGCGGCCTCAAGTTCGGGTCCGCGCGACTTGCGGAAGCCTGAGATGTTCTCGTCGCTGTGCTCGCCGATGACCTCGCGGTCGCCCTCGGCGGCGATGGCCTTCCTGATGGCATCGAGCTGGCCTTGGATCGAGCCCTTCTCGTCCTCGGAGCTCTTCGCCGCGTAGATGATGGTTTGCATTCCGTTGCCCTCGGTCCATTGTATTCGGGTGGCTGCGCAAACGATCAATCGCCTTCGTGAAGCCGATCACGCCCGCCTTGGCGGCCGAGTAGACCGAGGAGCCCTGCGAGCCGACGCGGCCGGCCTCACTCGCGACGTTGACGATCGAGCCGCTGCGACGCTCCTGCATGCCGGGGAGCACGGCGTGCGTGACGGCGAGCACGCCGCGCAGGTTGACGCCGAGCACGAAGTCCCACAGGCCCTCGTCGCTGTTGACGAAGTAGGAGAACAGGTCGGTGCCGGCGTTGTTGACAAGCACGTCCACGGGGCCGAGCTTCTCCTCGATCGTGGCGACCGCGGCGCGCACCGAGGCGGTGTCGGTCACGTCGAGCGCGCAGCCGAAGCCGTCGAGCTCCGCCGCGATCTCGCGGGCGCCGTCCTCGTTGACGTCGCCGATCGCCACGCGCGCCCCTTCGGCCGCCAGGCGACGGGCCGTGGCCGCCCCGATCCCCGAGGCGCCGCCGGTGACGAGCGCCGTCTTGCCCTCGAATCTCATGCCGCCAATCCCCTCTTCGCCGTTGCGCCCTCGAATCTCATGCGTGGAGCGTAACCGTGCGCGGCGACCGGCGACGCGAGCCTTCTACGGAGGCGCTTGCGGAGCTTGTCTCCCACAAAAAGACACGGCGGCCGGCTTATACTCCGCCGCCGTGGCTGCCTCAACCGACTCTGTCGCGATCATCGGAGCCTCGGGCGCGCTCGGCTTCGGATTGGCCGTGCGACTCGGGCGGGCCGGGGTGCCGATCGTGATCGGCTCGCGCGAGGCGGGACGCGCCGTCGAGGCGAGCGTGCGGGCGCAGGAGGCGGCGCCCGAGGGCGCGTTCAGCGGCGCCGAGAACGCGCAGGCCGTGGCGGCCGTCGAGACCGTGATCCTCAGCGTCCCTTTCCGCAACCAGTCCGAGACGCTCAAAAACGTCAAGCAGTCACTGCGCGCAGGACAGCTGCTGATCGACGCGACCGTCCCGCTCGCCGCCGCGGTCAGCGGGCGCGCGACGCGCATGCTCGGCGTGTGGCAAGGGTCGGCCGCGCAAGCCGCGCTCGAGCTCGTGCCAGATGGGGTGAAAGTCGTCTCCGCGCTGCACACCGTCTCAGCCGCCTCGCTCACGGCGCTCGACCACGAGCTCGCCCAGGACGTGCTCGTGTGCGGCGACGCGCGGGAAGACAAGCGTCGCGCGGCGCGCTTGATCGAGCGGATCGAGGGGTTGCGCTGCGTCGACTGTGGACGCCTTGAGATGGCGCGCATCGCCGAGTCGTTGACCGCGCTGATGATCTCGATCAACGCCAAGCACAAAACGCACGCGGGCATTCGCATCACGGGCCTGCCGGACGATCGGTGGGAGTGAGCGACAACCCCCGCCCGCCGCAGGGTCCAACTGCCGACCCTCCCACGGGCGATCCCGCCGGCGCCAGCCCCCGCCCTGCGAAGGGCGGCTCGAAGGTGGTAGTGCTCGCCGGGGGGACAGGCGGAGCGAAGCTGGCCCGCGGGATGCTCGACGTCGTCGGCGCCGACGAGCTGGTCGTGATCGCCAATACGGGCGATGACATCGAGATCTACGGCGCCCATGTATCGCCGGACCCCGACCTGATCTCGTTCTGGCTCGCGGACCAGATCGACGAGCGCGGCTGGGGGCTCGAGGGCGATACGTTCGCGGTGATGGACGCCCTGCGCGCGCTCGGGCGCGACGTGTGGTTCAACCTGGGCGACCGCGACCTCGCATGGTGCTTGGAGCGCCGCCGCATGGAGGACGAAGGGTTGCGGCCCACCGAGGCGTTGGCCCGTCTGAATGAGACGATCGGCGTGCGCGCGCGGGTGCTGCCGATGTGCGACGAGCCGCTGCGCACATGGATACGCACCGATGAAGGATGGCGCGACTTCCAACGCTTCATGATCCGCGAGCGCGCCGCGGTGGCAGTGCGCGAGGTGGCGTTCGGCTCGCCCGCGCAGGCCCGCATGGCGTCTCCCGCCACCGCGCCGCGCGCCATTGCATCGCCGGCCGACACCTCACCCCCCTCGATCCCCGCGCCCGGGCCCACGCCGGAGGCGCTGGCGGCGCTCGCCGACGCACGAGCCGTGATCGTGGGACCAAGCAACCCGGTCATCTCGATCTGGCCGATCCTGAGCGTTCTCCACGAAGCGCTTGCGTCGCTCGCGGCGCCCGTCGTCTGCGTGAGCCCGGTCGTCGGCGGCCAGATCGTTAAGGGCCCCACAGCGGCCTTCCTGGCTGCTTACCGGCAACCCGTCGACGCCACCGGGGTGGCCACCTTCTACGAGACCGTCCACCCCGGCCTGCTCGACGGGATCGCCGCCGACGAGCCGGTGGCGGGCCTCGCGACGCTCGACCTCGACACGGCGATGCCGGACGCGGCGACGCGCGCGCGCGTCGCCGAGCAGACGCTCGCCTTCGCCGAAATGCTGACGCCCTGACCTAGCACGGCCGCGCCGCCCTCACGGTCACGCAAATGTTCGCCAGGTTGACGGCCGCCTCAGCTGCGCATCCCGTCGAGATACGCTCTGGCGAACATGCGCACCGCGGCGATCCTCCCCGTCAAGCGTTTCCCGCTGGCCAAGCAGCGACTCGGCGCGAGCGTCGCCGAGTCGCTGCGAGCGGAGCTCGCGCAGGCGATGGTCGGCGATGTGCTGAGCGCCTTGCGCGAATGCCCGGCGATCGAGGCCACGATCGTCGTCACGCGCGAGCCGATGGTTGCCGCCGCTGCTGCCTACATAGGCGCGATCGTCGTGGAGGACTCGGCCGAGGAGGGCCAGAGCGCAGCCGCCTCGCTCGGGCTCGCCCGGGCGGCACTCGAAGGCTTCGAGCGGGCGTTGTGCGTGCCCGGCGACTGCCCCACGGTCGATCCGAGCGAGCTGACGGGGCTGTTGGAGGCCGGCGCGCCAGCCGGTCCGGAGGCGCCCGTCGCTGGGGAGGGAGGCGGGGATATCGACTTTGAATTCGAGACACCCCCCGCGCGCGCGGGGGGTGTGGCGAAATTGGAAGTCACGATCGTGCCCGACCGCCACGGCAGCGGCACCAACGGCCTGCTGCTGGCGCCACCCGACGCCCTCTCCCCCAGCTTCGGCCCGGACAGCCGCGCCCGGCACGAGCGCCTCGCGCGCGAGGCGGGCGCGGAGTGGCGAGTCGAGCGGCCGGCGTCGCTGCTGCTCGACATCGACACGGGCGAGGATCTGGCCGTGCTGCGCGAGCGTCTGGCCGGCGAGCGCGTGAGGGCGCCGCGCACGCGCGCGGTGCTCGCTCGGGTGGGAGCCGACGACGGCGAAGCCAATCGCGCCGAGCCGGCCTCAGGCCGGGACTCTCAGGCAGCCTGAGCGCGTGAGCGTCGCAACACCGTGAGTAGTGTGAGCGCCCGCGGCCTGCCGGGTTTGCCCGAGGTGACCGCGGGCGCCGACCTCGGCGAGCTGATCGCGGGGGCGCTCGACGACGAGCGACCGGCGCGCCCTTTGCGAGACGGGCAGATCGTGGCGGTCGCGCACAAGGTGGTGTCGAAGGCGGAGGGCGCGGTTGTCGACCTGCGAGATGTCGTGCCCGGCGCGCGCGCGCAAGAGCTAGCCGACGAGCAGCACAAGGACCCGCGCGCCGTGCAGGTCGTGCTCGACCAGTCCGAGGAGGTCCTGCGCGCCGCGAACGGAGTCCTCATCTGCCGCACCAGCCACGGCTTCGTGTGCGCCAACGCGGGCGTCGACGCCTCCAACTCGGCCGACTCTCACACGGTGGTCGTGCTCCCGCGCGACCCTGACGCCTCGGCGCGGCGGCTGCGCGCGCGGCTGCACGAGCTGACCGGCGCGCGCATCGGCGTGCTGATCAGCGACAGCTTCGGACGCGCCTGGCGCCACGGGCAGTGCGACGTGGCGATCGGCTGTGCGGGGATCGCCCCGCTCGACGACTGGCGCGGGCGTGTAGACAGCACAGGCATGCAGTTGCGCGCGACCTGGCTGGCTGTCGCCGACATGGTTGCCGCCACGGCCGAGCTGGCGCGCGCCAAGGACTCGCGCGAGCCGGTGGTGATCGTGAACGGCTTGGAGCGATACGTCAGCGGCGATGACGGGCCGGGCGCGTCCGCGCTGCTACGGCCCCTGGACGAGGACCTCTTCCGCTGAGCTCGGTTGTGCCCGCCGCGAAAGCGAGCGGCGCGCTGTGGCGAGCATCGCAAGCGGCATGCCTGTGGCGAGCATCCGCACCGGCCCGATATTGCGCGAGCCGAACGCCTCGAAGACCTTGGCGGTGCGCTCGTCATCGGCGGCCGCCGCGAAGAGCATCTTTTCCCCGCCGTTCAGCTTGCGGCCGGTGGCGTAGTCGAGGATCACGCGGGTATGGCCGCCCAGGCCACGAGCGTGACGGCGGCGGTAGCGCTTGAGACCCGCTTCCAGAGACTCCGCGCCACTCAACGCCGGCGAGACGGAGTCGGCGAGCCATTCGGAGGCCTGCAGCGCGAAGCCGCAGCCCACACCGAACAGCGGGTCGATCGCGCCGGCCGCGTCTCCAACGAGAGCAAGACCGGGAGCGGTGGGCCTGTGCAGGACGTTGGTCATGTCGATCTTGCCCTGTATCTGTCCGACCAGGCGCGATTCGGCGATCGGTGGCGCCTCGGGGATGCTCGACACCAATTTCTCGAGCGCCGCTTGAGGATCGGCGCGGAATTCGGGCAGCCTGTCCTTGCTGGGCATCGTCGCGTAGAACACGAGGCCGCCATCTGTGGGGAAGGCGGCGGCCATATCGGGGTCGAGCAGCCATAGGGCAGCGTCGGGGGAGGTGACAGGCGCGGGACCTTCGTAGTAGCCGCCGTAAGCGATACGCCCATGAGGGGTGGTCTTGGTGGGGACGCCCGAGAGCTTGGCTACCCTCGAGTCGCGACCGTCCGCGCCGACGACGAGGCGCGCGCGAAGCTCGACAGTGTGTCCGTGGGAATCGCGTGCTCGCACGCCTGTGAACTGCTCACCGTCGCGCATGAGCTCTTGGACGGTGTGGCCGAGCATCATATCGACGCCCGGCGTTTGCGCGGCCATCTCGCGTATCAACGGATCGAGCTTTTCGCGGCGGAGGTTCACCCCGGACGGGGAGCTGCTGTTGACGGGCGGCGCGATCCAACCCCAACGAGTCCAGAGGCGGACATGTGCGCGCAGCGCCCCGGCGCGCATCATCGGCTCCAACAGCCCCAGCCGCTCGAGCGTGGGGACGGCTGAGGACTGGATGTAGTGTGTGCATATGCGCTTGAACGCCTTCGGGTCGGGGCTCTTCTCGAGGAGCGCCACGCGCGCGCCTGTGCGAGCGAGCAGGATCGCGGTGGCACAGCCTCCGAGGCTGGCGCCAACGATCGCCACGTCGTAGTCCGAGCGACCGGGAAAGATGTCCTGGGCATGCGTTTGATCGGCCATAGTGGAAAGCTCCTCGCGCAGGCACGCTCCCGGCGATCCGGGACGCACTCTCTATAGTTCGAGGCGAACTATACAGGACGAACTATGGAACGCAAGAGTCCCCAGGACAAGCTCGCGACGGGCAAGGCGATCCGGCTCACCACCACCTCATACGCGGTGTTGTGCCTGTTGGATCTGGCCGGCGAGGCGACGCCGTACGAGCTCAAGCAGATGCTGGTGAACTCGATCGAGCATTTCTGGCCGATCCCGCACACCACCTTCTATGACGAGCCAACACGCTTGGCGAAGGCGGGGTACCTCTCGAAGAGCCAGGAGCAAGGCGGGCGCAGGCGCAAGCGATATGCACTGACCGATCTGGGCAAGGAGACCCTGAGGGCGTGGACCGACGCTCCGGGATCGCCGCCCTCCCAATACCGCGACGAGGCGATGCTGAAGGTGTTCGCCGGCGCCGATCCTGAAGCGGCGTTCGCAGGCAGGATCGACTGGCACCGCACCCAACTGGCCGAGCTGGAGGGCTATCTGGCAAATCTGAAAGAGGGGCATGAGGGTCGGCGCGAGGACGAGTGGCGTGGACCGGAAACAACCGTGCTTGGCGGTATCGAATACCACCGGCAGATGATCGCCATCTTCGAGCGCTTCGCCGCGGCTAGCGCACGCGAAGCTCAAGCGCTTGCGGCGAGAGTGGGCGGGGCGCCCACGACACCTACCGAGCCGTCCAGCGGATAGCGACGCCTGATGTCGTAGAGCGTCGTTCGCTCCGCCGCCGGGCGCCCGGCTTCGTGGGCGGCGGCCACCAGCTGATCGGGGTCGAGCTTGGTGCCGTGATAGGAGCCCGCGAGCCGGCTGATCGACTCCTCCATCAGCGTCCCACCGAGGTCGTTGACGCCCCAGCGCAGCGACTCGGTCGCGGCGTCGAGGCCCATCTTCACCCACGAGGCCTGCAGGCTCGGGATCGTGCGCCCGAGCGCCAAGCGAAAGACGGCGGTGTGCTTGAGGTTCTCCTCACGCGAGATCTCCTCGACGCCATGCGTGCGCCCGAGCAATGTCTGGAACGGGATGAACGAGAGCGGCACGAACTCGGTGATGCCTCCGGTGCGTTCCTGCAGCTCGCGCACGACGCGCATGTGCTCGGCAAGCTCCCATGGCTCCTCGATGTGACCGAACATGACCGTGGAAGTGGAGCGCAGCCCGGCGGCGTGCGACGCTTCGACGATCTCCACCCAGCGCGCCACCGGCAGCTTGTTCGGCGAGATGCGCTCGCGCACGCCGTCGTGCAGGACCTCGGCTGCCGTGCCGGGGGTCGAGTCGAGCCCGGCGTCGCGCAAGCGTGCGAACACCTCCGGCGGGGGCAGCTCAGAGATGTCGCACATGTGCGCGATCTCCATCGGGCTGTATGCGTGCAGGTGCAACTCGACGCCGGCCCCGCGCGCGGTGGCCTTCGCGAGCCGCAGCCACCCCAGATAGTCCTCGAGGCCCCAGTCCGGATGGATGCCCGACTGGATGCACAGCTCGCTGGCGCCGTAGTCGATCGCCTCGAGCACGCGCCTCACGAACTCGCGCTCGTCGTGCTCGTAGGCGTCAGGCGAACGCTTGCCCTGGCCGAAGCCACAGAACGCGCAGCCGACGGTGCACACGTTGGAGATGTTGATGTTGCGGTTGACCACGAACGTCACCGTCTCCCCCGCCAGCTCGGCACGCAGCTCATCCGCGGCGAGACGGATGTCCTCGATCGCCTCGGGACGCGTCTCGGCGAACAGAGCCGTTAGCTCCTCGGCGCTGAGCGGCGCGCCATCGCGACCCTTCTCGACCGCGCCGCTTACGAGCGCGGGACGGATCGGAGACGGAGGGTCGGTGCGACCGGAGCCGCGCCTGGGGATGAAGCTCCAGTACTCGAGCTTGATCGTGTCGAGCACACCTTGGGCGACCCACTCGGGGTCGATGTACTGCGGATAGACGCAGAGCCGCTCGGTCAACGCGACGCCGTCGGCCTGCAGACGCTTGCGCACCTGGTGGGGCGATGGGAATGGGTGCTCGGGGGAGATGTGGTCGCCGTTGGCCGACAGCCCCCCGAGGTCGGTGGCGCCGGCGGCCACCAGCTCGCTCCACCAGTCGGCGAGGTTCGGCGGAACCTGGATGCCGACGTCGGGCATCAGCCGGCGAGCCTCGGAGATCAGCAGCTTCATGTCCTCGATCGAGACCGCCCCGGCGCCCTCGGTCGCCCACGTTGGCAGCGGCAGCTGTGGATGGAGATGCATGGGAGCGCTCTTCCCCGCGGCCCCGTCCACCCCGGTGCGCCAGTACTCGCGCGCGGCCGCGTCGGCGATCTCGGCCGGCTCTTGGCCGTAGTAGCTCTGATGGGGCACGAAGTTCTGCAGGATCACCTCCTGGATATGGCCGTGCTCGGCGTGCGCGGCCGCGATCGCCTCCAGGGAGGCGACGCGCTCTTCGAGTGTCTCACCAATGCCAACCAAGATTCCGCTCGTGAACGGGATCTTCAGCTCGCCTGCCATGCGGATCGTCTCCAGGCGCCGCTCTGGATGCTTGGTGGGCGATCCGGCGTGGACCGTGGCCATCAGCCGCTCGGACACCGACTCCAGCATCAGGCCCTGCGAGGCCGTCACCTCTCGTAGCCGCGCAAGATCCTCGCGTGCGAGCACACCGAGGTTTGTGTGCGGCAGCAGTCCTCGCTCGAGCGCCCGCTCGCACGTCCACACAACGTATGCCGTGAAGTCCTCATGCCCGTAAGCGGTCAATCGCTCGCGCACCTGCGGGTTGACCTCGGGGCGCTCGCCTGTGAGCACGAGCAGCTCCTTGACCTGCCTGCGCGCCGCGCCGTCGAGGATCTCGAGCACCTCCTCGGGCGCATATAGGTGAGCCTTGTGGGTGGCGAACGCGCAGTACTTGCAGTAGCAGCGGCACGTGCGCGACAAAGAGAGCGTCAGGTTGCGCGAGAACGTGACCCTGCGGCGCATTCCCTTGAGTGTATGACCTAGGCTCGCCGCCCCCATCCGGGAGCTCCGGGCCGCGCCACCCCATCCGAGCCCTGGACTGTCGGCGCCACCGGAAAAGGGCGACGCCGACAGGCGGTCCTCAGGCGAGCTTGTCGATGGGCCGCTGCCCCACCCGCTCTTGGGGGTCGAGCACGAGCGCCTTGTAGCCGACGGTGGCGAGCACACCGCCGATCAGGGGGCCGACCACGTAGACGACCAGGAAGTTCCCAAAGCCGCCGGCGAAGTGACCCGCGACGATCGCGGGGCCGAGCGCCCTGGCCGGGTTCAGGCCGGCGCCCGTGAGCGGTCCGAAGGTCATCACCGCGAAGCCAAGGGTGGCGCCGATGACGAACCCGGCCCAGTCGCGCGTGCCACGCGGGTTGACCGCGACGCCCGCGATCGACCACACGAGCACGAACGCGCCGGTCAGCTCACACAGAGCGCCGAGCAGCGTTTTACCACCGAGCAGCGGGCTCACGGACGGGTTGCCGAGGTTCGGCGAGAGCGGCAGTTCGTCCAGGATCAGCTTGCACAGCGCGGCGCCCGCGATGGCGCCGATCAACTGCATGACGATGTAGCCGGCGGCGGCCCGAGCCTGAATCTTGCGGACCGCCACTAGCCCGATCGTGACAGCGGGATTGAAGTGCGCGCCGGACGTTCCGCCGAGCGTTTGGATCAGCATCATCAGCACGAATGCGTGCAACAACCCGATCACGGCGAAGACCGGAAGGGGCGCGCCCACCCGGCCGAATACGCTCACGATCAAGGCGATGAAGAGCACGAGCAGGAACGTGCCCACCAGCTCGGCTATGTATGCGGGCACCCCACGGTCTTCCATCTTGGCCTCCTCCTGTCGGCGATCTGCGGTCTGCTTGCAGATTCAGATTCGAGCTTTCAAGTCCCTATCCTCCACCGCCGTGATTCCGACAGTCGACGTCTACCTCGCGCGACATGGCCAAACGGCCTACAACCTCGAGCGCCGCTTCCAGGGCCACCTGCCCGTCCCGCTCGATGACACGGGCCGTCTGCAGGCCGCCGATCTTGCGCAGCGCGCGAGCGCTCACGACTTCGCCGCGCTGTGGTGCAGCCCGCTACTGCGCGCTCGCGAAACAGCTGACATCGTCGCCGAGCGCATCGGGGTCGAGCCGCGTGAGGACACGCGCATGATGGAGACCGACGCGGGCGACTGGACCGACCGCCTGTTCAGCGACGTGCAAGCCGAAGACCCGCAGGGCTTCGCCGGCTTCATCAACGGCCAACCGGACTTCGCTTTCCCGGGCGGCGAGTCGTTCGCGCAACAAGGCGTCCGCGTGGCAGCCGCCCTGGCTGACGTCGAGCAAGACGATCTGCCGGCGCTCGTCGTCTGTCACGGCGTGGTGATCCGCATCGCCCTCTTCCAGCGCGCCGGCCACAAGGTCGCCCTCGCCGAGCGGGTCCCCAACGCGGCGTTGGTCCCGCTCGACCCCTCTGAGGCCGAGCACGCCGAGCTGGGTGGCGGCGAGGCGCTACCTCCGAGCTAGGGCGCGCATACAGACAATGAAATGCTCGACAAGCCTTAAATTGTCTGAGATGCTCTCAGTGGATGGGGAGAAGGCGCTTTGCCACAGCTCTTACGGTGCTCGCGCTCGGGGCGACTCCAGCCAGCGCCCTAGCCGCTTCCCACGAGGATATCTCCTCGACACACACCACCCTTATGGCTGCATACAAGGCTTTGCACGGCGTTGTGAGCACGTGGCCCACCGTCGAAGCGAGCCTCGAGCGCCTCAACCAGAAGTTCGCCAGGGAATGCCCCAACGTGGGCGCGGGATCCCCTCAGAACGAACTAGCGCATAGGCTGAGCTACGAGGTTGCCGGCGCGCTGTGGGCAACCGGCTACGACACGGATGCGAAGTTCGCCAACGCGTTCATCGAGACGGTGAGCCCGCTGAGATGGAGCAACCACACGATCGTCCGCCGCGGGCTCAAATTCGTCATCGGGCTGCACGAAATGATCGCCCTTCAGGTGCCAGACCTCTGCGGAGATGTGCGCTCGTGGGCCGCCAGCGGCTACAAGACCGTTCCAGCCGATACCAAGCAATTCGACCAGCACGTCGAAGCGATCGAAGTCGAGATCCCTCCCGTGCGGCTGCTCGCCCCGTATGTGCGACCCTCCGACAGGAGTCTCTTCGCGCGGGTGAAGGGCCTGATCATTAAGTTTGAAGAACTCGAATTTATGACCGGCCAGAGATTCTGGAACAGGCTGCTCGAAACACTCGCGCTGAACCAGTAGCAAGCTATTCCACAAGCTTTGCAACGAGCCCCGGCGCCTCGCGCGCCATGCGTGAGCGTGGAACGATCAGGTCGAAGCTCGCGCTCTCCGCTCTGCGGCGCGCGTCCACGTCAACATGCGAATAGAAGGCGAGCGTGCGGATACCCTCAAGCGCGCCGCTAACTGAAAGCGATTCCACAAGCTCAGCACCGTGGAGCGCGTCGTCGGTGAGGTCGACGACCAGCACGCTGGCGCCCGTCAGCGAGGCGCGCGCCGCTTCGTGATCGCCGACCAGTTCGACCTCGTGCCCATCGGCGAGCAGCGCTGCCTGCACGCGCGAGCCAAATAGGAGGTCGGGGATGAAGGCCACGACGCGCGCCATCGACTCATTCAACCCCCGCCGCGCCGCGCCGACTACTGTGCCCGCAGGCGCGCGAGCTCCTCGCGCACCGAATGCGGACGGCCCCACATCTGCGTGACCTCGACACGCCCGACGCGCTGCTCGCGCAGGACCATCTCCCCCTCAATCCCGGCTTCGTCAAGCAGGCGCAGCGCTCCGTGGGTCGTGGGCGCGGAGGCGGCATGGCCGAAGCGATGGGCGACGAGCAGCCGCCAATGCCAGTCGTGATGCGAATAGGGTCGCGCGTTGCACGTGACGAGGTATACGCAGGCGTCGATGTAGCGCGACTCATCCGCGATGCGCAGGTCGAGCTCGAGGTCGGTCCAGTCGTCGGGAAGCGAGTCGACGATCCGTTGAAAGGTGTCGGCTAGGGCCATCGAGGGGAAGCCTAGCGTGCGGGCAAGGCGCCGCGGACGCCCTATCCTCGGAGCCACTGTGGCGAGAATCGATGCAATGGCGCCGGCAGGCGAATACGCGACCTTGACTGAGCAATATGCGACCCTGACCGAGGGTTGCGGCCTGGTGGATCGCTCGGAGCGCGGCAAGCTCGCGCTCACCGGCTCGGGCGCCGTCGAGTTCCTGGGCGGACAGGTCACCAACGAGCTGCTTGGGATGAGGCCAGGAGAAGGCTGCTACGCGGCGTTCTTGACGCACAAGGGCAAGATGCTTGGCGACCTGCGCATCCTCGCGGTCGGCGAGGACGCCGGGGCAGCGCCATGCGAGCTGCTGCTCGACACCGAGCGCAGCGCGCTGCAATCCCTGTTCGACATGATCCGCCGCTTCAAGGTCGGCTATGCGGTGGAGCTGCACAAGCGCACGCTGGAGCGCTCGCTGCTCTCGCTGATCGGCCCGCGCGCTGACGAGATAGCCGCGAGGGCTTTCGGGCTTAACCCGGCATTCCCGACAGACCCCGGCAAGCTCGACACAAACGAGTCCGACCCTGGCAAGCCCGAGACGGTGGATCTTCCCAATGGCGAGCACGATCACCTGCCCATGAGCATGGACGAAACCCAGGTGCGCGTGATTCGCACCGACGTCGGCCTCGACGCGCTGTTCGACTCGACGGCGTTGGAGGCGGTGCGAAGCGCCCTCGTCGAGGGTGGCGCCACCGAAGTGAGCGAGGCGGCAGCCGAGATCCTCCGTGTCGAGCACGGACGGCCTCGCTACGGGATCGACCTCGACGACAGCACGATCCCCCAGGAGGCGGGCTTGAACGAGCGCGCGGTGAGCTTCACAAAGGGCTGCTACGTCGGCCAGGAGACGGTCGCGCGCCTCCACTACAGGGGCAAGCCGAACCGCCATCTGCGCGGGTTGCGCCTGTCCGAGCCCGTCGCGCCGGGCGCCGATCTGAGACTCGGGGAGCGCTCGGTCGGGCATGTGAGCAGCTCGGTCATCTCCCCCACTCACGGCCCAATCGGGTTGGCGCTTGTACGCCGCGAGGCGGAGCCTGGCGCAATCGTCGAGGTTGGCGATGATGGAGCGACTGCTGTGGTGGGCGAGCTGCCCTTTCGCTAATCGCTCCGCGGGCCAAGGCCGCCGGGCTGCAAAGCTCACCCGGTCGGCTCAGGATAGGATTGCAAGCCGTTCCCGCCCCCTACACACGAGGTCTCACAGCACCGTGGCAATAGATCTTCAACGAGTCTCCAAGGTGGACGCCGAGCCGGGCGAGCTGCCACCGACAATGGCCGCGTGGGTGATCCGCGAGGAGCGCCAGGGCGAACCCAAGGATGCCTTCCAGCTCGAGGAGATCGACGTCCCCGAGCCGGGGGCGTTCGAGGTGATAGTGCGCGTGATGGCGGCCGGCGTCAACTACAACAACGTGTGGGCGGCGCTCGGCAAGCCCGTGTCGGTGATGAAGTACGGCGACCATCCGGAGTTCGGGCATCACATCGGCGGCTCCGACGCCTCGGGCGTGGTGTGGAAGGTCGGCGCCGGTGTGACGCGCTGGAAGCCCGGAGACGAGGTGGTCGTGCACTGCAACCAGGCTTCCTACGAGGACCCGGAGGTGCACGGGCTCGACCCGATGGCGGCGCCATCGCAGAAGATCTGGGGCTATGAGACGACCTGGGGGTCGTTCGCCCAATTCACGAAGGTGCAGGCCCAGCAGCTGCTGCCCAAGCCGCAGGCTCTTAGCTGGTCGGAGGCCGCCTCCTATGGGCTCGTCTACTTCACGGCGTATCGCATGCTGATGACCCGCTGCAAGCTCCAAGCCGGCCAGAAGGTGCTGATCTGGGGCGCCGCTGGCGGACTGGGCGTGTTCGCTACCCAACTCTGCGCGGCGGCGGGCGCACACTGCGTTGGAGTCGTCTCCTCGGCTGAGAAGGGCGAGCTCGTCAAGCGCCTTGGCGCCATCGACTTCATCGACCGGGCTGAGTTCGCCGGGATGATGCGCAAGGGCGGCGAGAGCCCCGAAGAGGAGAAGGCCCGCTTCGGCGTCTCGCGCGAATTCGCCAAGCGCGTGAAGCAGATTCTCGGCGACGCGCCCGACGTCGTCTTCGAGCACGTCGGCCAGGCGACCTTCCCGACCTCGGTGTTCACGGTCAAGCCGTTTGGCAAGGTCGTGATCTGCGCGGGCACCACGGGCTTCAACCTCGACTTCGACGTGCGTTACCTGTGGATGAAGCAGAAGGAGATCCTCGGGTCGCACTTCGCCAACGCCTACGAGTGCATGAAGGCCAACGAGCTGATCGAGAGCGGGCAGATCCGCCCGGTCCTGTGGCGCACGCTCGGCTTCGAGGGCGTCGCCGAAGCCCACCAGCTGATGCTCGAAAACAAGCACCTCGGCAAGATCTCGATTCTGGTGGGCGCCGAGTCCGAGCAGGATGGCAAGAGCGATTCGGATCCCACCCGCCCTGGCGCGATCCATGCGGAGGTCGGCGGTTGATGATCAATTCGACAGGCCACAGTGCCGAGGCGACGAGCATGGAGGTGCAAGGCTGATGGCAGGCACGGTGATCGTCCCCTGGTATGCGACGGGTTTCAGAGCCAACGGCTTCGAGGAGGCGCTCAACGAGGTCGCCTCTGTGGCGCTGCGCTACGGGGCAAGCTCCTACGTGGTGTATCGCTCGCGCGACGACCGCTACCGCTTCCAGCAGTTCGCCCACTTCGACGAGCACCTCGATTGGGAACGCTACTGGGACGGACCCGAGATGATCGACTTCAGGGTGCGCCACTCGAGCTGGTATCAGATCCCTGTGCTCTACGGCTGGTGGGATCGCACCGCTGGCGGTGCGATCAACGGCGAGCGTCCCGCAGCCGAAGCGTCCAACGGGCACGCGAACGGCGCGCCCGCCAACCTCGCCTGAGTCCTCGCGCTCACACGGGATCGCAGTTAGCGCGAAACCGACTGCACGGCGGCGGCGACTGCCGCCGGATGGGTGTAGGGAACCATGTGGCCACCCTGCACCATCTGCAGCCGAGCATCCGGCAGGCTCGCAGCTAGAGGCTTGATGCGGGTTGGGCCGCCGGGCAGGAGGCGAGCCTTGAAATGAGAAGAGGGCCTCCGGCTCTGCAAACTCGTGATTGGAGCACGAGATGTGCGCTTCGCTGGAGACCCTCGTTATCGCAGCTTACGTGTTCGCCGACTCGTTCTCGTTTCCTCGCCCAGGCCCAGCAGGCAAGGTCAGCGATCAGGAGCTGATCGCGCTGGCGGTAGCTCAGGCCGCGACCGGGATCTGCTCAGACCGCCAGTTCCTGGGCGTGATCGGCCGACTACTTCCGGGGTTCTTTCCCGAGTTGCCTTGCCAGTCGCAATACAACCGCGGGCTCAGACGGCTCACGCCGTGGATCACCACCGTGCAAATGATGCTTGCAGAGCTGATCGCCGACGGTCAGCTGCGCTTGGTCGACGGGACGCTGATCGCGTGTGCCAACTACCCGGGCTGCCGATCGCTCAGCGAGTTCGCCGGCCATGCCAGCTACGGCTACTGCCCATCGAAGAGCCTGTTCGTGTGGGGCATGCGCCTGGTGCTGATCTCAGACGCCAAGGGCGTGCCCGTGGGTTATGACCTGACGGGTCCCAAGACCGGCCAGGAGCGCGAGCGCGCCCTAGAGCTCGCCGCCGCCCACCAAGGTGCAACGCTGTTCGCCGACAAGGGCTTCTGGGGCAGGGAGTATCGCGACTGCATGGAGCTGATCGGCCTTGAACTCATCACCCCCGAGCGCCACCGACCAGGCAAGCGGCCCGTCGGCGAGATCGCCAAGGCACGGATCCGCCTGGTCATCGAGTCGGTCTTCTCCAATCTCAAGCGCCAGATGCGCTTGGAAGATCACCTCGCCAAGACGCTCGCAGGACTCGTTCAGCGCATCGCCCAACGACTGCTCGCGCTGACCCTCGGCATGCACATCAACCTGCTCACCGGACGTCCGCCACGAGCCCTCGCCGCCTACGATGGGCGATGAACCCGCATCAAGCCTCTAGTCGCCGTCCGCACTGAGGCTTTACGAGCTTGTCCTGCGCTCCCTGGACGACCACCGTCGGCACGCGGATGGCGCCGAGGCCGCGATTGATCGTTGCGATGACGCCATTGGCGGCGACCACCTCGCCCGTATAGGCCTCGAGGTTGCCGTGCTTGAGGTTGACCGCGAGCACCCGCTGATGGTGGCGCTGGTTGACAGGGTTCGGGCTGAACGCTTCGCTTTCGGCCGGGTCCGCTGAGGCGGTGCGCAAAAGCTGCGAGAAGGTGACGTCAGCCACCTGCGAGATGACCGGCAGTTCGACGAATTTGACGAATCGCGCCCGGGCTCGCGCGAACGCGCTGTTGTGCGTGCAGGTCGCGGCCGCGTCGACCAACACCAGCCCGCGCACCTGATTGGGATAGCGCTCCGCGTAGGCGAGCGAGATCGAGCCGCCGTAGGAGTGCCCGACTAGGACCGGGCGCCCGAGGTGGAGCTTTTCGATCACTTCGTGCACCGCTTGGAGCTGACGATCGAAGGGAAAGTAGCCGCCGGTCGAGAAGCCGTATCCCGGTCGGTCGATCGCGATCGTACGATGACCATTGATCAACGGCGTGACCGCTTCGAAGTCTTCGGCCGTGCCTGGCAGTCCGTGAATCAACAGGACGGCGGGCGCGGGACCTGGCCGTTCGAGGTAGCGGATCTTCAGGCCCGAGAGCTGCACGAATTGACCGGTCGCATGCGGCGTGGCGGGCAACCGCCCATACGTCCAGTTCAGCACCACCACCGCCACGACGACCACGAGAGCCACCCACAGCAGGAGCCGGCGAATGGATGGCCGCGTACGCGTCACGCCGCGAAGGCTATACGCCGAAGGCGTCCGAGATAGACGTGGGCCAAGCGGAGCTCGAGCGAAGCGTGCTGCGCGCACGCGCGAGCGAAGAGGACGCTCCGCGGCCTGACCACGGCCTTCTCAACCTTGCTCCGGCCATCGTCATCCCGCCCCTTCTCAATCTTGCTCCAGGCGAGTCATCGTCAATCCCGCCCCTCAACCTTGCTCCAGGCGAGCCATCGTCAATCCCGCACCTCAACCTTGCTCCAGAGGGGCCATCGTCAATCCCGCACCTCAACCTTGCTCCAGAGGGGCCATCGTCAATCCCGCACCTCAACCTTGCTCCAGAGGGGCCATCGTCAATCCCGCCCCCTTGAGCAGCTCCCAGTAGTGCTCGGCTGGCTCCTTGTGGCCGTTGAAGACGATCGCCTGGCCGGAGTTGTGGATGATCGCGGCGATCTCGTGACCGCGCTCGAGCGTCACGCCGGGAATGAAACGCGCGAGCGTGCGGGCGACGTGATCGAACGTGTTGTGGTCATCGTTGCGCACGATCACGCGCCACGAGCCACCCATTCCGGTGCCTGGGCCGGCTGTGCGTGGCAGCTCGATCGTCTCGCTCATATCGCGCCAGGATAGACCCCGACATACAATTGACGCCGTGAGCGACGAGCACTTCCCCCACCTGCCTGAGCGCGACCGTCCCTGGATGATGCGCACCTACGCGGGACACTCGACCGCGAAGGACTCCAATGAGCTGTACCGGCGCAACATCGCCAAGGGCCAGACCGGGCTGTCGGTCGCGTTCGACCTCCCTACTCAGACCGGCTATGACCCGGACGACGAGCTGGCGCGAGGCGAGGTCGGCAAGGTCGGGGTGCCGGTGGTCCATCGGGGAGACATGGCGGCCTTGATGGACGGGATCCCGCTCGGCGCGATGAACACCTCGATGACGATCAACGCGACCGCAGCGTGGTTGCTGGCGCTGTACATCGTGGCAGCCGAGGACCAGGGGGTCGAGCAGCGCGACCTCCAGGGGACAACCCAAAACGACATCATCAAGGAGTTCTTGGCGCGCGGAACCTATGCCTTCCCGCCGGCGCCGTCGATGCGCCTGATCGCAGACATGATCGCCTACACGGTCGAGCACGTCCCGAGGTGGAACCCGATCAACATCTGCTCTTATCACCTGCAGGAGGCGGGCGCCACGCCGGTGCAGGAGATCGCCTATGCGATGAGCAACGCGATCGCCGTGCTCGACGCGACGCGCGAGCGGCTCGCGGGCACAGCCGCGCAATCGAAGGGCCTGGGTCCCGACGGCCGGGATCGGGCGCAAGAGCTGATGGGCGACGTGTTCGGGCGCATCTCGTTCTTCGTGAACGCCGGCGTGCGCTTCGTCGAGGAGCACGCGAAGCTGCGTGCGATGGGAATCCTGTGGGAGGAGCTCGGGCGCGAGCGCTACGAGGTGCAGGACGAGCGCCGGTTGCGCTTCCGCTACGGCGTGCAGGTCAACTCGCTCGGGCTCACCGAGGCCCAGCCGGAGAACAATGTGCAGCGCATCGTGCTGGAGGCGCTGGCGGTCACGCTCGGCCGCGATGCGCGCGCGCGCGCGATCCAGCTGCCAGCATGGAACGAGGCGCTTGGGCTGCCGCGACCGTGGGATCAGCAGTGGTCGCTGCGCATCCAGCAGGTTCTTGCCTACGAAACCGACATCCTCGAGTACCCCGACATCTTCGAGGGCTCGAAGGTGATGGAAGGGCTCGTCGAGGAGCTGCTCGAGGGCGCCCGCGCCGAGATGGCGATCGTGGCCGAGCACGGCGGCGCCGTCGAAGCCGTCCCCTACATGAAGGCCGCGCTCGTGGATTCTCACCGGCAGCGCATCCAGCGGATCGAGTCAGGCGAGCAGGTCGTCGTCGGCCAGAACCGCTTCGTGGAGACCGAGGTCTCCCCGCTGACGGCCGACGCCGAGGGGGGCATCCTCGTCGTCGATCCCGCCGTCGAGGCGGAGCAGATCGAGGCCGTGCGCCGCTGGCGCGCCGAGCGCGACCAGCAGGGCGTCGACACAGCGCTGGCGGAGCTTGCACGCGCGGCGGGCTCGCAAGACAGCCACGAGAACCTGATGGTCGCGACGATCGCCGCCGCGCGGGCTGGCGCCACCACGGGCGAGTGGGCGCGCACTCTGCGCGAGGTGTTCGGCAGCTACAGGGCCCCGACCGGCGTGGGGGAGGCAACCGGCGCGCCGGCCGACGAGGAGCTCTCGGAGCTGCGCGAGCAGGTCGCGCGCCTGCAGGAGAAGCTCGGCCGGCGTCCGAAGATCCTGGTCGGCAAGCCCGGTCTGGACGGCCACTCCAACGGAGCGGAGCAGATCGCCGTGCGAGCTCGCGATGCCGGCTTGGACGTCGTCTACGAAGGCATCCGCCTGACCCCCGCCCAGATCGCCGCATCCGCCCTGCAGGAGGGGGTGCACGTGATCGGGCTGTCGATCCTCTCTGGCTCTCACAGAGAGCTGATCCCGGCCGTGATCGACGCGCTGCGGGAATCGGGCGTGAGCGCCCCGGTGGTGGTGGGCGGGATCATCCCCGAGCAGGACGTGGAGCCACTCAAGCGGGCCGGCGTCGCCGCCGTTTACACACCGAAGGACTTCGACATAACCCGCATCGTGCGCGACATCGTGGAGCTGGTCGGCAAGCCGGGCCGCGTGCCGGCGTCCGTATAGGCGTGCAGCGGTGAGCGGCGTGCAGCGGTGAGCGGCGCGGATCTCGGAGCGCGCCTGCGCAGAGGCGACCTGAGCGCCGCGCCGGAGACGCTCAATCTCCTCGAGAGCAGCGCGCCTGCTGACCGCGAGCAGGCGGCGGCGCTCCTGAGCGAGGTCTCCCCCGCCGCGCTCGGCGGCGAGGCTCGAGGGCATATCGTCGGGGTGACGGGGCCGCCCGGGGCAGGCAAGTCGACGCTGCTCTCCGCCCTGCTCCACAGTTGGCGCGCGCAGGACAGAAGCGTGGCGATGCTGGCGATCGACCCCAGCTCCAAGCGCTCGGGCGGCTCGCTGCTCGGCGACCGCGCCCGCATCGAGTTCGACCCGTCCGACAAGGGAGTCCTGATCCGCTCCACCGCGGCGGGCGAACGGCTGGGCGGGCTTGCCAGCGCCACGCGCGCGGCGGCGCAGGCGCTCGCGGCGGCCTTCGACGTCGTGGTGATCGAGACGGTGGGCGTGGGACAGGCGGAGACGGAGGTCGCGGATGTCGCCGACACGGTCGTCGTGGTGGTGCAGCCTGGCAGCGGCGACGTGCTGCAGTTCTTGAAGTCGGGGATCATGGAGACTCCCGACGTGCTCGTCGTCACGAAGGCCGACCTCGGACAGATCGCGCTCGCCTCGCGGCGCGACCTGAGCGCGGCGCTGCGCTCGCTTGGCGTCAAACGCGACGGTCCCGCGCGCGTGCTGACCGTCTCCTCGCTGCCCCCGCCACAGGGAATCGAGGAGCTTGTGAGGACCCTTGACGAGCACCGCGCCAAGCTCGATGTCACTGCGCGACGCCTGCGAGCGCGACGCGCCGGAGCGCTGCTGGACTTCGCGAACGAACACGGCGAGCGCGGGCTGCGCGCCGTTGGCGGCCGCCGCGTCGCCGAGCGCCTGCTCGAAGCGCAGGATCCCGGACTGGACGCCCAAACGCTCGTGGGCACGCTGGAGGCGGCGATGACTTCCGAGGCGAGCCCAGCTTCAGAGCCGTCCAAAGCGAGCCCAGTCTCAGCGACTTCCGAAGCAAGCCCAGTCTCAGCATCTTCCGAAGCGACCCCAACCTCAGCGCCTCCCGACGCAAGCCCAACCTCAGCGCCTCCCGACGAGGACCGTTGAGCCCCGTGGCGCGCGACCTGCTCACGATGGTCGGGGCGTTCGTGCTCGCGAGCGCGATCGCAGGGGCGCTTGGCGCGGTGAACCTCGGCACGGCGCTCGCCTTCGGGCAGATCGCGTTTGCGGCAAGCGTCGTGTACGTGATGCTCAAGCGCTGACCGGCGCCGGGCAGCCGCAGCCGGTCATAAGCTCTGGACCGAGATGCTCCTTCTGATCGGGTTCGCGGTTCTAGCCGGCGCCGGCACGGCGCTGTCGCCGTGCGTGCTGCCGGTGCTGCCGGCATTGCTGTCCGCGGGTGGCGTCGGTGGCCGGCGGCGGCCTCTCGGCGTCGTGATCGGGCTGACGGTCACCTTCACTGTCACGATCGTCGGGATCGCGGACGTCGTCAACGGCGTCGGGCTTGGCTCCGATCCGCTGAGAGACGTGGCGGTGGCCGTACTGCTCGCCTCGGGGCTCGCGCTGCTCGTGCCGGGACTCGCCGACCGTCTGGAGGCGCGCATATCGCGCATCGCGGCGCTGGGGGTGGGCGGGATCCGGATGGGCCGTGGAGACGGCTTTCGCTCGGGGTTGGTGGTGGGCGGCCGCGCTCGGGTTCGTCTACACGCCCTGCGCCGGGCCGATCCTCGCGGCGGTGATCTCGGTGAGCGCCGCGAGCGGCAGGACCGTAGCCGTGGCGATCGCCTACGCGCTCGGCAGCGCCGCGGTGCTGTTCGCGCTGACGCTGGGCGGCCGCAAGCTGTTCGACCGGGTCCGGGCGGCTGGCCGCGGTCCCGCGCTGCAGCGCACGTTGGGAGTGGTGATGGTGGCAACAGCCGTGGCGATCCTCGCGGGCGCGGACGTGAGCTTCGACCAATATGTGGCTGAGCACATCCCCGAAGTGAACCTGACGGCGGGACTCGAGAAATCGAAAGCGGTCGAGAGCCGCCTGCCCCAGATCACAGGGCACGGCGCGAAGTTCACGACGGCTTCGAGAGCGCCGACGGCGCCACGCAACGCGAGCGACGCCGTGCTGCTCGCCGACGCGCGCGGACTCAAAGACCTCGGCCCGGCGCCGGAATTCACGGAGACCCAGCGTTGGTTCAACACGCCGGGAGACCAGGCGCTGAAGCTCTCCGCGCTGCGCGGGCGTGTGGTGCTTGTGGACTTCTGGACCTATACGTGCATCAACTGCATCAGGACCCTTCCCTACCTGAAGGCTTGGGATGCGAGCTATCGCGAGAAGGGGCTGACGATCGTCGGCGTGCACACGCCCGAGTTCGCGTTCGAGCACGACGCGGGAAACGTGCAGAGCGCGATCTCCCGCTTCGGCTTGCGCTACCCGGTGGCGCAGGACAACGACATGGGGACTTGGAACGCCTATGGCAACGAGTATTGGCCGGCGGACTACCTGATCGACGCGAGCGGGCACGTGCGGTACGCAGCCGCCGGCGAGGGCGATTACTCGCAGACGGAGACCGCGATCAGGGCGCTGCTCGCCGAAGCGGGCAAGAGCGTGGGCGGCATGAGCCATCCGAAGAACGTGGTCACCCCGAGCGAAGTGGCGACTCCGGAGACATACCTGGGCACGGCGCGGGCGCAGGGGTGGCGCGATGGGCCGCAGCCAGGACTGCACGACTACGGCGCTAGCCCCCCCACCGAGCTCGGCCTGAACGAATTCGCCTTCAGCGGCGCCTGGAATATCGCCGGCCAGCCCGCAACCGCGGTGTCTGGCGCCGGCGTGGACCTGGAGTTCGAGGCAAAGGACGCTTATCTCGTGCTCAGCTCCGAGGGGGAAAGGCCGCGCAAGGTACGCGTGCTGCTCGACGGCAAGCCGATCGCCGCCGCCGCCGCCGGCGCCGACGTCCACGACGGCGCGGTGACGGTCACGAGCCAGCGTCTCTACTCGCTCGTGTCGCTGGACGCCGACCAGCAGCACCGGCTCAGCCTGCGCTTCGCTCCGAGGGTCTCAGGCTACGCGTTCACGTTCGGTTAGCGGACCCCACCGACCCTTGCTCTAGGATTGCGCGCTCTTAGCGGCGTACACCGAGATCAGCACTGGGAGACGATGACAATGCGCGTAGGAGCCAACCTGGGCCATCTGGGCCTTGCACGAAAGATCTACGTCATGCTGGGGGCTGCCGCGGCCGTCGTCGCGATGTGCCTGGGGGCAAGCGCGCCCGCGAGGGCTGCGACACCCGCTCACACCGATGTCATGTTCCTATTCGACACGAGCGGCTCGATGAGCGGTGAGCTCGAAGAAGCCGAGAAAGAAATGCTCTCGGTGATGGGCAACATCAACGCCAAACTGCCGGACGTGCACTACGGCGTCGCGGAAGTGCGGGATTACCCCCCCGGCGAAGGTCTCACCGAAGCCGAACTGGAAGCCTCTTCGGAAAAACCGTGGAAGCTCGACCAGCCACTCACTTCGGACCTGAGCGCTGTGCAGAAAGCGATCGAACCGCTTACGGCGTTCGGCGGCATCGACTTGCCGGAATCCTACGGGCGGGCCCTGTGGGAGACCGACACCAATCCTAACGTCGGCTGGCGCGAAGGCGCACAGCACATCATCATCCTGGTCGCCGACAACGTGCCCCACGACAACAACCTCAACGAAGGCTTGCCGGAAAGCTCCTGGGCCAAGAACGAGGAAACCGGGATTGTCGAAAACCCGTTCAACACCCACGAAGAACTCCCCGGCAGATGGGGCATTCCGGGCACGCTCTGGACGCCTGGCACCAATCTCGACTTCCAGACGACGATGACCCAGCTCGCCCTGGACGGCAAGCCACTCGAGGATGTCGACTTCTCCGGAGTAGCAGGCTACTTGCCTTACTGGGAATACTGGACCTCCTTCTCAGGTGGCCATGCTCTGGAGGCGAAAACCACGGAACTCGCCGCCAAGGTCACCACGCTCATCGAAACCGGGGCCGCGACGCCGCTCTCGCCCTGTCCCGCCGAACAGGTGCGCAACGGAGCCGGAGTGTGCGTCCCGTTTCACGCGACAGCCACGCAGGTGATCTGCAATCTCGTGATCGCGACGGCCACGGACACTTGCACGGCGACGGTGGGAGACGCCGCTCCCACAGGATCGACGAACCCGACCGGCGCCGTCACGTTTGTGAGCACAAGTGGCGGAGTCTTCAGCTCAGGCAACACTTGCAACCTCACACCGACGCCGCTGTCACCCAACACATCGAGTTGCTCCGTGCAGTTCGTGCCGCCCGCGACTCCCACGTCGCTGCCGGCGATCACTGCGACGTATGCGGGCGACGCCACTCACAAAGGGAGCAGCGGCCAGACCCACTACGGCACGACGAGCGAACTGGCGACGCACGTGGAACTGTCAGAACTGGGAACGATCAAATCCGGCGGCGAAGTCGAAGTGCCGGTCGGCTGTGGCTTTCCGTGCGTGCTCTCAGGCGAAATCAGCAGCCCGCCCGGAGCGAGTCTTGCATCAGCCTCGTTGTCTAGCGTGGAACCAGCCACAGCGGCCACACACGGGAAGAAGAGGAAGAAGAAGCGCAAGCCGGTAAACCTCGGCAAGGGCACGCTGAAGCTGAGCGCGGCCGGCAAGGGCACGCTCGAGATCAAGCTGACCGCGAAGGGGCGGCGAGCCTTGGCTCATGTCAAGGGCAAAGGTGCGCACGTAACACTGAAGGTGACGGTAAGCACGGCGGATGGGCGTTTGGTCATCGTCGAGACCAAGCGTTTGAGGGTCGTGCCGGCCAAGAAGAAAGCGCATCGCAAGCACCACTGAGCGCGATTTCCGTACTGCCCCCCGGCGCGTCCCGAGCGGGCGCGCCGGGGGCGAGCATCGGCTCCGGCCTGCTCCACCGACCGTCTTCAGTCCTCGCGTGTCACCCTCGCCTCCCGAGGCGAGGGTGACACGCATACAATGACCTTCATGGAGGGAGGCCCCGCCCCAGAGACCACCGCGCGCGCGTGGCTGCGGTGCTACCGCTGCTGGTCGCAGAACCTCGAGGTCCAGGTGCACTACGAGGGAATCCACAAGATCGACCCGGAGACGGGCGAGCGCTCGGAAGTCGTCGACGAGCTGCAGGAGGCGGTCGTGCAGTGCCTGGACTGCATGCACGACCAGCCGCACCTCGGCTTCTCCGGCGGCCGCGTGGAGCCGATCGAGGACCGCTGGGAACGGATGATCGCTGGCACACCCTGGGTCGCGTCTTGCACCGTGACGGTCGAGGCCGACGACGTCGAGATATGCTCGGGGCCGGAGGCGGGCGACGCGCTCTCCTACGCCGCCTTCGGCGAGTACGGGGTTCGTGAGTTCTTCACGCACGTGCGCTTCCACAAGCACGAGGAGGAGCAGATCGTGGTGCATCTGCTCGTGGAGCTATACGCCCGCTCGCTCGAGGAGGCCACCGAGGTGCTCGAGTCCGCGGCTAGAGGCGCGCTTACGATCACCTCGCTCGCCGAGGAGTCGCGCCCGCCCGCTTCGGCGGCGGGGGAAGCCCACGAACACGAGTAGGGCAGGTACGAGTGGCGCCGTAGCGGTCATCATCTGAGCGGTGAGCGTGCTCGCGGCGAAGATACTGCTGGCGCCGTCATTCGTGATCGGGGCCTCGCTAGCCGCGAGGCGCTACGGCGCGAGGATCGGCGGGTTGGTGGGCGGCCTGCCCGTCGTGGCGGGCCCGATATTGCTTGTGTTCGCGCTTAGTCACGGGCGCGCGTTCGCGGCCGATGCGGCCGCCGGGACGCTGCTTGGAATCGTGTCGCTTCTGGCGTTCATCGTGGTCTACGCGCACCTTGCCGGCAGAGTGCGCTGGACGGCCAGCCTTATTTTGGGATGGGGGGCGTTCTTCGCGATGACAGGGGCGCTCAGCACCATCACGATCGGCGTCGATCCGGAGCTTGCGGTCGTGCTGGCAGCGGTCGCGTTGACGCTGTTGGCGCTGCCGCGTGTCCGGGGCGAGCGGCTTGTCGTGGCAAGGCTGCCAGCCTGGGATCTGCCGTTGCGCGGGCTGAGCGCACTGGCGCTCGTGCTGGCGTTGACGGCGCTCGCCGGCCAGCTTGGGGCGAAATTGAGCGGGCTGCTCGCCCCGTTTCCCGTGATTGCAAGCGTGCTTGCGGTGTTCACCCATGCCCAGCACGGCGAGCAGGACCTGCTGCGGATCATGCGCGGCTTCGTGATCGGCCTGGTGGCCTACGCCCTGTTCTGCTTCGCGCTGGCCGTCTCGCTGGAATCGCTTGGGATTGCGGCGAGCTTCCTGCTCGCAGCGCTCGCGGCGCTGGCTACTCAGGCCGTTGCGCTGACAGTGACCTGGCGCCGCCGCGAGCCTGCGGCCGAGCCTCTCTAGGAGGAGAGTCGCCGCTCCAGCGCTTGGAGCTGCTCGTGCAGCTCCTTGGGCAGGCGGTCGAACTTGCCGAGGTGCTCGTGAAAATGGGGCAGCTGCGCCTTCCACTCGGCAACGTCCACGCGCAGGAGCTCCGCCACGTCCTCGTCGGAGATGTCCAGGCCCGAGGTGTCGAGCCCTTCGGGGCCGACGGGTGGCATGACCCCGATCGGGGTCGGGACCGCGGCGCCGTGACCAGCGCAGCGAGCGAACACCCACGCGAGCACGCGCGAGTTCTCGCCGTAGCCGGGCCACAGGAAGCGTCCTTTCTCATCCTTGCGAAACCAGTTGACGTAGAAGATCTTCGGCAGCTTCTCCGGGTCCGCTTGGCGCCCGATCTCCAGCCAGTGGGCGAAGTAGTCGGCCATGTTGTAGCCGCAGAAAGGCAGCATTGCGAACGGGTCGAAGCGCAGCTCGCCGACGGTGCCGGCGGCGGCAGCAGTCTTCTCCGAGCCCATCACCGAGCCGAGGAAGACCCCATGCTCCCAGTCGATGGCCTCGGTGACGAGCGGCACGACCGTCGAGCGCCGTCCGCCGAACAGGATCGCGCTGATCGGCACTCCAGCCGGGTCCTCCCACTCGGGCGCGATCGCCGGGTCCTGGGCCGCCGGCGCGGTGAAGCGCGCGTTGGGGTGCGCGGCGGGCGTCCCGGACGAGGGTGTCCAGTCGTTGCCACGCCAGTCGGTGAGGTGTGCGGGCTGCTCCTTGGTGAGGCCCTCCCACCACACGTCGCCGTCGTCGGTGAGTGCGCAATTGGTGAAGATCGTGTTGCTCTCGACGGTGCGCACCGCGTTCGGGTTGGTGTCCTCCCCCGTCCCGGGCGCCACGCCGAAGAAGCCAGCCTCGGGGTTGATCGCATAGAGGCGGCCGTCTTGGCCGAACTTCATCCAGGCAATGTCGTCGCCGACCGTCTGCACGTCCCAGCCGGAGAGCGTCGGTATCAGCATCGCGAGATTCGTCTTGCCGCAGGCCGAGGGGAAGGCCGCCGCGATGTACTTGACCTCCTTCTCGGGGGAAGTGAGCTTGAGGATCAGCATGTGCTCGGCCATCCAGCCCTCGTCGCGGGCCATCACCGAGGCGATGCGCAGGGCGAGGCACTTCTTGCCGAGCAGGGCATTGCCGCCGTAGCCGGAGCCGTAGGAGGTGATCTCGCGGGTGGCGGGGAAGTGGACGATGTACTTGTTATCGGCGTTGCACGGCCAGGGGACGTCCGTGACGCCGTCGCCGAGCGGCATGCCGACCGAGTGCAGACAGGGGATGTAGTCGCCTTCCTCGCCGAGCGCCCGGAGGGCGCCGGCGCCCATGCGAGTCATGATCCGCATCGAGACCGCCACGTAGGGCGAGTCGGTGAGCTGCACGCCGATCTGGCTCTTGTCGGAGCCGAGCGGTCCCATCGAGAACGGGACGACGTACATCGTGCGACCGCGCATCGCGCCCGTGAACAGCTCCGCGAGCGCCTCCTTCATCTCTGCCGGGTCGCGCCAGTTGTTGGTGGGACCGGCTTCTGACTCGTGCTGCGAGCAGATGAAGGTGCGATCCTCGACGCGAGCGACGTCACCCGGGTCGGAGAGCCCAAGGTAGGAGTTGGGGCGCTTGGCGTCGGATAGGCGCTTGAAGGTGCCCGCTTCGACCAGCAGCTGGCAAAGCCGGTCGTACTCCTCGGCGGACCCGTCGCACCAGTGGATCGCCGCAGGCTCGGTGAGCGCGGCGATCTCCTCGACCCACGTCAGCAGGCGCTTGTTGTTCGTATTTGGGGCGGCGGTGACGATGGTCTCCATGACTTGCAAGCGGCTCCTCAGTGTCGCGGTGGCGTGCGATGGGCAGCGTGCCGCGCCAGAATGGCGCCAGGCAACGGAAAAACGCCCTTGGGGGGCGCATACTTGCAGCCTATCGCACGCCGGCGAGACCTTTCGCTACAGGCACGCGATTGCACTCGCGTGGACGACCAGGCCGGAGGGCCCGCCCAACACGGAAGGCCATTCCAACATTTCGAAGGCCTTTTCCCAACATCTCGAAGGCCATTCCAACATTTCGAAGGCCCGTTCAACATTTCCGGGAGGACCCGTCCAACATTCCGGAGGGTCCGTCCAACATTCCGGAGGGTCCGTTCCACCCCCCTTTGCGTCCTATCTACTCGACGTTGCCCTCTGCGCCAGCTGGATTCGCGGGAGCCGGTTCACGGCGCGGGACGAGCACGAGCCGCTTGAACTCGGCGACGAGCAGCCCGTCCTGGTTGTAGACACGCGTGTGCACCTTGACGGTGCCGCGATCTGGCTTTGACTGGGACTCGCGCTTCTCGAGGACCTCGGACTCGCAGAAGAGCGTGTCGCCGTGGAAGACGGGCGCGGGGTGCTTGAGCTCTTCGGTGGCGAGGTTGGCGATCGCCTTGCCCGATACGTCTGACACCGACATGCCGAGCGCCAGCGAGTAGACGAGTGGGCCCACCACGACGTTGCGTTTCTGCTGCGATTTGGCTGCGTAGACGTCGTTTAGGTGCAGCGGATGGTGGTTCATCGTGATCAGGCAGAAGAGGTGGTCGTCTGACTCGGTGACGGTCTTGGCGGGCCAGTGCTTGTAGGTGGCGCCGACCTCGAACTCCTCCAGGTAGCGGCCATAGGCGTGGGCGCCGCTTGCCTCGCGGGCGGCCTGCTCGGTCTCGACGGTTGGGGCGACAGCGGGGGCGTTGCTCATAGGCGCGATGGGTCTCCTGTGGTGCGAGGTGGGCGTTGAACCTGGCGAGAACTCTAGTGCGGAGCAACCCGATAGCGTTCACAGCTGCACTTCAACCCGGCGCCCGCAGCGCGCCAGCGACCAGGAGAAGACCTTGCGCAACCCCCGCGACTTCGACAAGCCCCTTGCGATCGGCGCGCCCGAGCCGGCGCGAGAGATCCCGTTCAAGCCATCCAGGATGATCCACTTCCTCGACTTCTCCAACGAGAAGATGGTGGCGAAGGTGCCCGATATCGCGCCGACAGTGGACATCCTGCTCGGCAACCTGGAGGACGCGGTGCCGGTCGACCGCAAGGAGGCCGCGCGTGCCGGGCTGATCAAGGTGGGAAGCGAGATGGAGCTCGGAGACACAGCGCTCTGGACGCGCGTGAACGCGCTCGAGTCGCCGTGGGTGCTCGACGACTTGACCGAGATCGTGGGCGAGATCGGGCATAGGATCGAGGTGATCATGATCCCGAAGGTGGAGGGCCCGTGGGACATCCACTACGTCGACCGGCTGCTTGCTCAATTGGAGGCGAAGGCCGGCATCGAAAAGCCGATCCTTGTACACGCGATCCTGGAGACGGCCCTAGGTGTCGCAAACCTGGAGGAGATAGCGGCTGCCTCCCCACGCATCCAGGGGATGAGCTTTGGCCCAGCCGACCTGGCGGCCTCGCGGCGCATGAAGACCACGCGCGTCGGCGGTGGACACCCCGGATACCGCACGATCGCAGACCCAGACGCAGACGATCCAGAGCTGCCCCGCCCGAGCTACCAGCAGGACCCGTGGCACTACTCGATCGCGCGCATGGTGGATGCGTGCACGGCCGTCGGCGCGCTCCCCTTCTACGGCCCATACGGCGACATCAAGGACACCCTCGGCTGTGAGACGCAGTTCCGGGCGGCGTTCCTGCTTGGGTGCGTCGGCGCTTGGTCGCTGCACCCTGTGCAGATCGGGATCGCCAGGAAAGTGTTCTCACCGGACCCCGAGGAGGTCATCTTCGCCAAGAAGGTGATCGAGGCGATCCCCGACGGTCGCGGCGTACACATGATCGACGGCAAGATGCAGGACGACGCCACCTGGAAGCAGTGCCAGGTGATGGTCAAACTCGCCGAGATGCTCGCGCGCAAGGACCCGGAGTTGGCGGAGGCATACGGGTTCGTGCCCGCTGGGGCGTAGCCACCAGCTCGCTGGATCGCTGGATCGCGCTGCGATAGTCCGTCGTCTTTAAACGACGCGGCCCGCCAATGGCGGGCCGGCGCGCAGACGCCTGATAAACACATACAGCTTACCAGTCGAATAGGGCGGTTCGACCTCAGATGACCGAGCGGATCAAGCGCGACGACGACGAACCCGTCTCGGTGCATGATCATTGCGACCTGCCATACCACTCGGCCAAGCGTGCGGAAGGTGTGGGAATCGAACCCATCCGAAGGGTCACTTCGGAAGAACGTTTATCAGGCGTCTGCGACGACCACATCGCTGCACCTTCCTGCAGCGCATTGTACTCATGAGTCACGACGAATATTGCCATTTCGAGCTCCTGCTATTGTTAACCCTATGGCTAACAATGTCTTGCTCAACCGCTCCTTCGCCGCCTGCTCGCACCCGATCCGCCGAGGAATCCTGGAGCGGTTGAGCGAGGGGGAGCTGACCGTCGGCGAGGCGACGCGGGACTTCGACGTGTCCAAGCCCGCGATCTCAAAGCACCTGAAGGTCCTAGAGGAGGCAGGGACGATCGTGCGCGTGATCGACGGGCGCACCCACCGCCTGCGCCTGCGGCAGCGTCCGCTGGAGGACGCCTATGTCTGGATGACCCATCAGCGCGAGCTGTGGGAGCGCAAGCTCGACACAGTCGAGGAGTACCTGCGCGAGCAGCGGGAAAGCCAACGAGCAAGTGAAGCCCAACAGCAAGAGAACCGACCACCCAAGGAGTCGAGATGAGCAATGCGATAGACACGGGCGACGCCGTGATGACCAGCGAGACGAGTCTGCGCATCCAGCGCAGCTTCGACGCCTCCCCGAGGAGGTGTTCGACGCGTGGACCAGCCCGGAGGTGTTGCGCCGCTGGTGGGCTGTTCACCCTGACGGAAGCACTCCCGTCGCCGAGGTCGATCTGCGCGTGGGTGGGCGCTACCGGCTGTCGATGGAGAGCCCCGACGGCGAACGGCACACGGTCGGGGGCGAATATCGCGAGGTGGAGCGTCCCGGTCGGCTCGTGTACACCTGGCAGTGGGAGCTGGACAGCGGCGAGCCGGGGCACATCAGCTCGGTGACGGTCGAATTCCTCCAGCGGGGCGAGCAAACCGAAGTCGTCCTCGAACACATCGGCCTGCCCGACTCCGAATCGCGCGACCGCCACGCCCACGGCTGGAGCGCCTGCCTGGACATCTTCCGCTCGCGTGGCTTTGCCACCCAGACGGCTTGAGCGGAGCGAGAACGTACGAACCGCAACCGAGCACTTCAAACACCAAACCAAAGGAGAATCGAATGGCTAAGTACCTGCTGGCATACACCGGTGGCGCAATGGCGCAGACCGATGCGGAGCGCGAGGCGGCGATGGCCGCGTGGGGACAGTGGTTCGGCACGCTCGGCTCCGCAATCGTGGACGCCGGCAACCCGTTCGGACCGTCGGCATCGGCGAGCTCGAGCGGCGCAGCGAACGGTGCCGCCGAGACCGGCCTGACCGGCTACTCGATCCTGACAGCCGACAGCCTCGACGCCGCGGCCGAGCTCGTGAAAGGCTGCCCGGTCTTTGCAAACGGCGGAAAAGTGGACGTCTACGAGGCAATCCCGATCGAGATGTAGGACCGCGCTCCCGGGATGGGACGGCCGCCGCACACACGCGAGCGGCCGTCCCTGTAGGGTTTCCGGCGCTCCGCCCCCTACAAACCCCAGGACGCGATGAGATTCTTCGAGTACGAGGCGCGCGAGGTAGTCAAGCGCGCCGGCATTCCGGTGACCGACTATGGCTTCACGACCGACGCCGCCGAGGCGAAGCGGATCGCCGAGCGCATCGGCGGGTCGACCGTCATCAAGTCCCAGGTGCTGACCGGCGGGCGCATGAAGGCGGGCGGCGTGAAGTTCGCCGATACGCCGGAGGAGGCCGAGGCCCATGCGCGCGACATCCTCGCGCTCGAGATCAATGGCCACATGCCGCGCGGCGTCCTGGTCGACCCGAAGGCCGAGGTCGCCCAGGAGTACTACGCGGGCGTCGTGTGGGACGGGACGCGCAAGCAGCCCGTGATGATCTTCTCGCCGGTTGGCGGCATCGACATCGAGCAAGTCGCCGAGGAGCAGCCCGACAAGGTTGGGCGCCGGCACTTCTCGAACATCCTGCCGCTCAGCGACTTCCAAGCCAAGGAGGTGATCGCCTCGACCGGCGTCACCGGCTCGGCGCTCAACAAGCTCGTCCCGATCGTGACGCGCCTGGCGAAGCTGTTCGTCGAGAACGACATGACGCTCGCCGAGATCAACCCGCTCGGGCAGCTCGCGGACGGCTCGTTCGTCGCGCTCGACGCCCACATGGACATCGAGAACGAGGCGCGCGGCCGCCACAAGAAGCTGCTCGCCGACCTCGGCGTTGGCGACGAGGAGACACGCCAGGCGCGCGAGGCCACGCCGTTCGAGCTCGCCGGCGAGCAGGTCGACGCTCAGGACCACCGCGGCGTGGCCGGCAACGTGACTGAGTTCGACGGCAACCTCGGCCTCGTGATCGGCGCCGGCGGCGGCTCGCTCACCCTGTTCGACGCGGTGCGCGCTCACGGCGGCAAGCCCGCCAACTACTGCGAGATCGGCGGCAACCCATCGGTTGCGAAGACGTGTGGGCTGGCCAAGCTCGTGCTGCAGAAGCCCGGCGTCGACAAGATCGCGGTGATGATGTCGATCGTGTCCAACACGCGCGTGGACATCGTCGCGCGCGGGGTCATCAAGGCCTGCATCGAGCTGGGCATGGACCCCGCGGAGAAGATCGCGATCTTCCGCATCCCAGGCGCATGGGAGGAGGAGGGCTTCAAGATCCTCCAGAAGTACGGCGTCGACTACGCCGATCGGTCTGTCTCGCTCAACGAGGCAGCGCGCCGCGCGGTCGAGAAGATCGAACCCCATCCACCCCTCGCGGCGTGACCGGGCTCGACCGCATCGCGCGCGATTCGGACCGCCACGCAATGCCGCGGGGCAGGACGCCCCGCGCCCCCAGGCTCCGCGCGACGCTACGACGCGCGGACGATCCCCAAAAAACGACCCCCCTCCCACTATGAGCATCCTGATCGACGCAGACACGACATTCATCGTCCAGGGCATCACCGGCCGCGAGGCTGTCAACCTCACGCGCGAGTGTCTTGACTACGGCGCCGGCGCAAAGGTCGTCGGCGGCGTTACCCCGGGCCGCCTCGGTCGTGAGGTGCACGGCGTGCCGGTCTTCGACACGGTAGCCCAGGCCGTCGCCCACCATGGCGCGCCGATCTACGGCTCGGTCGTGACTGTCCCCCCCGCCTTCACCAAGGACGCCGTGTTCGAGGCGATCGAGAACGGGATCGAGTTGATCGTGATCGTCACCGAGCGCATCCCGCGTCGCGACGTGGCCGAGATGGTGGAGCTGGCGACGCTGCGCGGCGCGCGCATCATCGGCCCCAACTGCCTCGGGATCATCGTGCCCGACGTCATCAAGATGGGCGGCATCGGTGGCCCGGCGCGCAACGCAGCGCAGGCTTACACACCCGGCCCGATCGGCGTGATCTCGCGCTCGGGCGGCATGACGACCGAGATGTCCTCGACACTGAGCGCCGCCGGCCTTGGCCAGTCCACGGCGGTCTCGATCGGCGGCGACGCGATCATCGGCTCGAGCTACGCCGAGCTGATGCCCCTCTTCGAGGCCGACAAGCAGACGCAGGGCATCGTCATCTACACCGAGCCGGGCGGGCGCATGGAGGCCGAGCTTGCGCGCTGGGTCACCGAGCACAATTCGAGGCTGCCGATCGTCGCGTTCATGGCGGGGCGCTTCATGGACGAGATGCCAGGCATGAGCTTCGGACATGCTGGCACGATCGTCGAAGGCGTCCAGGACACCGCCGCCGAGAAGATCGCGCGCCTCGCACAGGCCGGGATCACGGTGGCCGAGCGGATCGAGGATATCCCGGGCATGATCCAAGCGAAGATCGCCGAAGGCGCCGACGCGAGAGAAGGGAGCCCAGCATGAGGGCAGATGGAGTCTTCATCGCCGTCGAGGTCCCCGATGAGGCGGCCTCTGACGCGGCGCTCGCGGCGAAGCTAGCCGAAGCCTGCCCGGTGGACATCTTCGCTCAAGCGGATGGCGGCGCGCTCGAGCTCGTAGAGCGCAACCTGGACGAGTGCGTGCTGTGCGGCCTGTGCCTCGATGCGGCGCCCGACGCGGGCCTGCGGATATTCAAGCTGTACGACGGCGAAGCGCTGCTCACACGGGCCTGACCCGGGTCCAGGCAAACGCCTGGGGTCCCTTACCACTGAAGCAGCATCAACCCAACGGTGACCCCCGGGCCGACGGTGACCATCAGGCCAAGCTCCCCCGGCTGCGGCTCGCAACGGTCGAGCATGTGCCTCATCACGTAGAAGATCGAGGGCGTGCCGACATTGCCGTACTCGGCCAGGACCTCGTAGCTGTCGACCACATCCTCGCGCGAGAGCGCCAAGGCTTCCTGCACGCTCTCGATGATGCGCCGCCCGCCCGGGTGCACGAGCCAGTGGTCGATCGCCCCGCGATCGATTCCGCTCGAGCCGAGGAAGTCGTCGACGAGCTCGCCCAGCCCTTGCGCGGCGACGTCGGGAAGCTCGCGGATCAGGTGCAGGTAGCTGTCGTCGGGCGCCAGCTGCATCCGCACCGCGCCTAGCGTTCCCCCGATCTGGTGGACCTTCGAGGCGAGGATCGCAGGGCCCTCCGGCTCGGTCGACGGTACATATGACGACTCGTCGAGCTCGATCAGCGCCGCGGCGCAGCCATCGCCGAAGATCGAGGAGCCGACCGTCTTGCTGCGTGCGTCGTCCACGGACCCGCCCATCAAGATGCCCGCCATGCTCTCGGCGGCGACCACGAGCGCCTTCTTGCCGGGGTGCCCGCTCAGCGTCTGCGCGGCGAGCCTGAAGAGCGGCACGGCGCTCGCGCATCCGACGCCCACGACGTGGTACTTGTCCGTGGAGGGGTCCATCTCGTAGTGATCCACGAGCCGATGAGCGATCGTGGGGCCACCGAGCGAGTAGAGGCTTGACGCTGACCACCACGCCGATGTCGGCAGGGTCGACCTCGAGCTCGTCGATCGCCCGCACCGCGTCGCCGAGAAGCTGCTCCTCGATCGCGAGCGTGCGGCCCTGAACGGTGGTGGCGAGCAGCTCCTTGGTCAGGTTGAGCCGGCGCCGGCGCACGCCGCAACGACCGAATATGCGCTGGGCGAACTCGTCGTCGGAGAGCCCCAGCAGCGCCAGCACCTGCTTCTGGGTGAAGGAGGTCTCCGGGTGGGCGAGCGCCATACGCGCGATCCGCGGGCGGGGGGCGCCCGCGTCGTTCTCGGCAAGCCGGGCCGCGACACCCTCTCGCGAGCGGCCATGTAGGCTCGCGTTCGGTCGGGTCGGACGCGACTGCGAGACTGTGGCGAAATCGAGGGCTGTGGCTTTCAAGGTTGACCGGAGGGGTCGCTGGATCTGGAGGGCGGTGGCTCGAACCCGAGGATATGTGAGCAACCCGTCGGCAACCGCGAAAGAGCGGACACTCGTCGGATTTTCTTCATAGACTCTTCATCCTATCGACACACTTCTTCATGAACCCTTCGACAGACGTCCATGATTAGCCTGGAGGAGCCACGACAGCCATGAGCCTGGAGGGACGAGGATGAGACTTATCGGCGCTGGACTGCCGCGCACGGGCACGCTGACGCAGAAGGTGGCGCTCGAGATGCTCGGCTTCGAGCCTTGCTACCACTGGGTCAACGTCATCGCCGACCTCGACCAGGTGGGTGTGTGGAACCGCGCGCTCGATGGCCAGGCCCCGTGGGATGAGGTGTTCGGCGGCTTCCAGGCCACGGTGGACTGGCCCGGCGGATACTTCTGGCGCGAGCTCATGGACCGCTACCCGGACGCCAAGGTCCTGCTCAGCGTGCGCGAGCCCGAGAAGTGGGAGCCGAGCTTCAGGGAAACGATCTGGAACATGTGCTTCGGAGAGTCGCTTGATCCGGCTGATCTCGAGCGCCCGCGGCCAGATCGACCCACAATGGAGCCGCTACCTGCGGCTCGTCGATCGCATGTTCTGGAGCGAGCAGGGCACGTTCGCGGCCGGGCACGAGACGCCCGAGCAGTTGATGGAGCAGTTCGAGCGCCACAACCAGGAGGTCGAGGCGAGCGTCCCGCCCGGGCGGCTGCTCGTGTGGAGCGTCACCGAAGGTTGGGGGCCCCTGTGCGAGTTCCTCGACGTGCCCGTGCCTACGGAGCCGCTCCCCCACGTCAACGACCGCGAGACCTTCCTCGGGCGTGTCGTCGACGGCGGGCTGGGCGCCTTGCAGGCCTGGCGCGCCCGTGAGACCGAAGCGCTGAATTCCGCCACGGCCTAGTGCCCAGAGTCGGACTCGGACAGTAGTGCTCCGCGCCGAATCCTCGGCTCGGGCCGCCCACGGCGGACACCGAGTATGAGCAGAGCGCGCCTAGCCAGCATGCTGCTTGCGGGAGCGGCCGCGATCGCCGTGATCGTCGTGCTGGCAACGGGCGCCTTGCGCAAAGGCACGTCGAGCGAGGCGGCCTCGCCGCCGTGCCTACCTGCCACGCTCGAGCGCAGCGCCAAGCTGGCGGGGCTGCCCCTCGACGTGTCGCCAGCCCCGGAAACCGACACCGCCAATCCCCACACGCAGATCAGCTTCCTGGGCCTGCCGGCGACCGACATCCGCAATGTCTCCGTCGTGGGGGAGCGCAGCGGCGCCCACCATGGCCGCCTCCAGCCTTACTCGCAGGGAGACGGCGCGAGCTTCGTGCCAAGCGTCCCCTTCGATGAGAGGGAGCGTGTGACCGTGCACGCAACGATCGGCCAGGCCGCAGGCGCCAATCAGGTCGCGTTTGCCTTTGGCGTCGACACGCCCTATTCGACCGCGAGCGTGCCGCCGTTCCCCAACCCGCGGGCGGCGCCTGCCGACTACCAGAGCTTTGCCACCCTGCCGGGCGTTCAGGCTCCGATCCTGAACGTCACCGTGGCAGATCGCGACCCCACCGCAGGCGACGTCCTCACGACCAACGGCCCCAGCGCCGGTCGCTATGGCCCGTTGATCTACACGCCGCAGGGCCGGCTCGTCTGGTTCCGCCAGCTCTCGGGCGATCTCAGCGCCGAGAATCTGAGTGTGCAGAGCTACGAAGGCCAGCGCGACCTCACGTTCTGGCAGGGCAAGGTGCTCTCACTCGGTTTCGGCCAAGGCGAAGACGTCATCGTGAACGACCGCTACCAGACAGTGGCTAGGGTCGCCGGCGGCAACGGCCTGCAGGCGGACCTGCACGACTTCCAGATCGCTCCCCACGGGGTCGCCTACACGACGGCCTACAACGCCATCCGCTGCGACCTCTCCTCGGCCGGGGGAGCGCGCGACGGGACGATCCTCGACACGGCGGTGCAGGAGATCGACATCAAGAGCGGCCTCGTGCGCTGGGAATGGCACAGCCTCGACCACGTAGCCACCTCGGAGTCCGAGACCGCTCCACCGAAGGGAACGCCGTGGGATTGGTTTCATCTCAACTCGATCGACGTCCAGCCCGATGGCAATGTATTCCTCTCGGCGCGCAGCACGTGGGCGGGCTATCAGCTGGAGGACGGCAGCGGCAGGATCCTCTGGCGCCTGGGCGGCCTGAAGAGCTCGTTCGCGATGGGCCCAGGCACGAAGACAGCATGGCAACACGACGGGCGCGTTCTCCCGGACGGCGAGGTGACCTTCTTCGACAACGGCTCCAACCCCCCTGTCCACCGCCAGTCCCGAGCCGTGCGAATCGCCCTTGACGCCAAGACCCATCGAGCAAGGCTGCGCACTGTCTACACCCACCCTAACCCGCTGCTGTCGGTGAGCCAAGGCAACGTGCAGACGCTCACAGACGGGAACACCGTGGCGGGCTACGGCGCGATCCCCGAGGTCAGCGAGTACGCCAAGGACGGCTCGCTGCTGTTCGACGCGCACCTCCCCTTCGCTATGTCCTCTTATCGAAGCGTGCGGTTCCCGTGGAGCGCACGTCCGCTGAGCCCACCCAGCACCCTCGCCAGCCTCAACAACACGAGCGAAGAGACGATCGTGCACGCGAGCTGGAACGGCGCCACCGAGGTCGCCTCCTGGCGGGTGCTCGCCGGCGCCCGCCCCGGGGCGCTGCGGGCACGAGTCACGATCCCGGCCAGCGACTTCGAGAGCTCGACGAGCCTGCCGGAAAAGTACGTCTACGTGCAGGTCCAGGCTCTCGACCGTGCCGGCCACACGCTCGGCGTCTCGAGACCCGCTCGCGTGGGCGCCTATGCAGCCTCTCTGCCGGCCACCCGGAGCTCAGGGTGAGAGCGCGTGTCTCATAAGAGACTCAGTAGGCCGGTGCGTGCGAGGGCTGCTTGTGGGTCGTGCTCGTGGGGTTGCTGTTCCTCGACGTGCCCGTCGATTTACCGCCGCACCCCGCTATCGCGACGGCAGCCGCGAGAACGGCCAGTAGCGTTAGCATGGCGGCCAGTGGCGTTCGTCTCATCGGCCGGTCTCCTGTCCTCGCTCGCGTGCGACCCTATGGCCGCAAACCCGGGACTCACCCTACCAACGCGATCGTAAGTCGGCTGACATGAGCGCCATAGCTCCGACAAGCTCACAGGCAACGGCTTCGCCTCCGGACGAGCGCGAGCAGAGCCCGCGCATGGGCTGGCTGCTGGCCGTGTGCTGCGCGGCGCAGTTCATGGTGATCCTGGACCTGAGCATCGTCAACGTGGCGCTGCCGTCAATCCAGCTGAGCCTCGGCTTCTCGGCGCCCGAGCTGCAGTGGATCGTCGACGCGTACGCGATCACGTTCGCAGGCTTCCTGATGCTGGGCGGCCGCGCAGCAGATCACTTCGGCCAACGCCGCATGTTCGTAATGGCATTGCTCCTGTTCGCGGTCGCCTCGCTCGCCGGCGGCGTCGCGACAGACCGCGGGACGCTCGTCGCCGCACGTGCCGTTCAGGGCCTCGGCGGCGCCTTGATGGCGGCCTGCTCGCTGGCGATCATCACCTCTTCGTTCGCGCCGGGACCGAGGCTCAATCGGGCGATCGGGGCGTGGGCGGCGATGAACGGGCTGGGGGGCGCCGCCGGGATGCTGTTCGGGGGGATCATCACCCAGGAGCTCAACTGGCGCTGGGTCTTGCTCATCAACCCTCCCATCGGGATCGCGGCCGCGCTGGTCGCATACGCGGTCGTGAGCGAGCGCCGCCGGGCACCCGAGCGCAGCTTCGACATCGCCGGCGCGCTGACGTTGACGGCCGGCCAGATGATCCTGGTGTACGGGGTCGTGGAAGCGGGCCTGGCCGGCTGGGACACGGCGGCCGCGCTCGCCCCGATCGTCGGCGGCATCGCGCTGCTGGCGGTGTTTGGGGTGATCGAGACGCGGCTGGCCTCTGAGCCGTTGATCCCCTTCAAGGAGCTGACCAAGCCGCTGCGAACTGCCAACAACATCGTGCTGCTGTTCAGCGCCTCGCTGTTCCCGATGTGGTTCGTGAGCTCCCTCTACCTGCAACAGGTGCTGGGTCTCTCTCCGCTCGACACCGGCTTGATCTTCCTGCCGATGACTTTGATGATCATGGTGGTGGCCTCGCGCGCGGGCAAGCTCGTGAGCCGCTTCGGCGTGCGCCCGGTGCTCGGCGGCGGGCTGGTCATGCTCGCAGGCGGGATGCTGCTGCTCGCGCGGGTGGGAGCCAGCGGGAGCCCAATCGTCTACATCATGATCCCGGGCTTGCTGACGGCGGCGGGGATCGCGATGTCGATCGTCCCCTCGACGATCGCCGCCACCCAGGGCGCCAAGCAGGGGCAGGCGGGGCTCGCCTCTGGCCTTGTCAACACCTCGCGCCAGATCGGCGGAGGGCTCGGCCTGGCTATCCTCGTGACGCTCGCCACGCAGCGCACCTCGCACCTGATCGGCACGGGCGTCGAGGTCCCCCAAGCGCTCACCGACGGCTTCCGCCTCGCCTACCTGATCGGCGCCGGCTTGGCCGGGGCCGCGGCGGTGGTCACGTTCACCTCGCTCCCCAAGCCCGCCGCGGCCACCGTGCCGTCAGCCAGACGCCTGGCGATGGCCATCGGCGTCGTCATCGCGTGCTTCGTCGCGATCGACCTCGCCTTCGCCGGCTCGCACGGCGCTCCCGTCGGGGCCTACACCACAGACGGCGCCTACAGCTTCGTCTCGGCGCCAAAGCTGCGCCCACCGATCGTGAGACGCACAGATCGGCCGGTGGCAGCCAACGAGCCAGCCCCCGGATATATCTTCACGGCCAACTTCTATGCGCTCAGCGAACCGCCGATGATCGGCCAGAGCGGCCCGCTGATCCTCGACCGTCGCCTGCAGCCGGTGTGGTTCCAGCCGGTGCCCGAAAGCGTCGTCGCCTCCAACCTGAGCCTGCAGACCTATGGGGGCAAGCCGGCTCTCGCCTGGTGGCAGGGCGTGGTCACGAAGACCGGCCAGACCGAAAGCGGCGAAGACGTCGTGGTCGACCAGCACTACCGGCAGGTCGCGAGGTTGAAGGGGGCGGACGGCTGGACGCTCACCCTCCACGAGCTCTTGATCGAGGGGGAACACGCCTGGGTGACGGCCAACAAGAACCTGGCCGTCGACCTGTCGAGGTATGGCGGCGCATACAACGGCGCGATGATCGACTCGGCGGTGCAGGAGTACAACCTGAGGACCGGCAGGTTGCTGCGCAGCTGGGATGCGCGCAGCCACATCCCGCTCAGCGACTCATATGCCACGCTGCCGACCAACGGCTTCCCCTGGGACGCCTACCACGTCAACTCCATCCAGCTCGTGGGCAACAAGAGCTTCCTGGTCTCCATGCGCAACACGTGGGCCGCTTACCTCGTGAACATCGACAGCGGCAGGATCGAATGGACCCTCGGCGGCAGGCACACGAGCTTCGAGCTCGGCCCAGGCGCCGCCTTCCAATGGCAGCACGACGTGGAGCTGAGGCCCGGATCGACGGTCACGATGTACGACGATCACTGCTGTCAGCTCACCAGCGGCGGGACCAATGTCAAAGCCACAGGGCCGTCTCGCGGGCTCGCGCTGAAGCTCGACCGGCAGACGCGCACGGCGTCGCTTGCGGCCCAGTACGTCCGTGAAAGCAGCTTCGCCTCGGACTACATGGGCGACGCGCAGCTCCAGCCGAACGGAAATGTGTTCGTGGGCTGGGGCTCGGAACCTTACTTCTCGGAGTACAGCCGTTCAGGCAAGCTGCTGTTCGACGCGGAATTCCCGTGGCCTGACCTCACCTACCGCGCAACCTTGGAGCGGTGGGTCGGCCTACCGTTGTATGCGCCCGTGGGCGCAGCTAGCCGGACGGCTGGCAAGACCACGGTGTACGCGAGCTGGAACGGCGCCACGCAAGTCGTGTCCTGGCGGGTCCTAGCCGCGGCCGGCGCCGGTAGGCTGACCGCCGTGACGAGCGCCCCCAAGTCAGGATTCGAGACCGCCATATCGGCGCCGTCGGGCTACACGAGCTTCGAGCTGCAGGCGCTCGCCGCCAACGGCCGCGTGATCGGAGCCTCCCGGCCATTCGCCTTGCAGGCGGTTCGATGACGATTTACGCCGCTGCGCCGCTCGCGGCATTGGCGATGGGCGTAGGGCTGTGTGCTTGCGGGGACGCCGGCTCCTCGAGTGCGGCCCCAGGCGTCATCGCCCCGAAGGCCGTGCTCGCCGAGGCACAGGCCAACTCTGTCGCGGTGTCCCCCCTGCCCGGCACAGAGGACGCCTCGCCGCAAACCCAGATCAGCTTCCTCGGGGAACCCGGCACGAAAGTCGCCAACGTGAGCGTCGTCGCGTCACACACCGGCAACCACCCAGGCAAAGTGAAGCCCTATTCGACCGGGACCGGCGCGAGCTTCGTCCCGGACAAGCCGTTCCAAGCCGGCGAGCAGGTTGCTGTGCACGCACTCGTGGGAAGAGGCTCGGCGACTCCCGTAGAACCCGTGACGACGATCTTCACCGTCGCCCACCAGGCTTCTGTGAGCCAGGCGGAGTTCCCGAACAACCCGGGCAACCCGCGCTCTGTGCAGCACTACGCGTCAGCGCCGACGCTCACCCCCTCGACGGTCACCGTCACCACGCGCGCACAGACTGGAGCGGCGCCGGGCGACCTGTTCCTTGCTCCCTACCAGGGGAAGGGCACACCAGGGCCGATGATCGCCGAACAAGACGGGACGCTCGTGTGGTTCCATCCGCTGCCGGCGGGCGAGGAGTCGACCGACTTCGAAGTGCAGCAGTACGACGGCAAGCCGGCGCTCACCTGGTGGCAAGGACGCATCCTCAAGGTGGGTTTCGGCCAGGGCGAGGACGTGATCTACGACAACTCCTACAAACAGCTCGCCACCGTGAGGGCCGGCAACGGCTACCGTGCCGATCTGCACCAGTTCAGGCTGACTTCGCAGGGCACCGCGTGGATCGACGAGTTCGACCCGATCAAGCTGAACATGGCTTCGCTGCACGGGGCCGGCGGCGTGCTCACCGACTCGGTCGTGCAGGAGATCGACGTGAAGACCGGCCTCGTCATGTGGGAGTGGCATGCGCTCGGTCACATCCCGTTGCAGGACTCCCACAACCCGATTCCCCACAACGGCAACCCCTGGGATTACATCCACGTCAACTCGATAGACCCGGGCTCCTCCAACGACGTGCTCGTCTGCGCCCGCAACTCTTGGGCGCTCTACGACGTGGACATCAAGACCGGCGCCTTCAACTGGCAGCTCGGGGGACCTCACTCCACCTTCAAGCTGGGCGCGGGCACGAAAACCTACTGGCAGCACGACGCCGAGTGGCAGCCAGGTGGGCTGATCTCGGTGTTCGACAATGGCTCCACCCCGCCGAAGGAGAGGCAATCGCGCGGCGTGCTGCTCAAGCCGGACTTCGCGGCCAAGACGGTCGCGCTGGCCAAGGCGTTCGTCAACCCGACCAAGACGTTGCTGGCGCCGGCGCAGGGCAACACGCTCAGCCTGCCCGGAGGCGACTGGCTCATGGGTTATGGCAACCTGCCGAACTTCACCGAGTACGACGCCTCCGGTCACGTGCTGCTCGATGGGACGCTGGGGCACAACGTGCAGGACTTCCGCACCTACCTGTCCCTCTGGAGCGGACAGCCGTCGACGCTGCCCGCGCTCGTGGCGAAGCGCAGCGGCGCGCGCGTTCAGGCGCAGACGAGCTGGAACGGCGCCACCGGGGTGGTCTCTTGGCAACTGTTCGCGGGAGCCTCTCCAAGCGTGCTGGCGCCGCTCGCGACCGTCCCCAGGAGCGGCTTCCAGACGACGCTGACGGTGACGACCAGCGCCGCCTACGTCGAGAGCCGCGCGCTGGACGCTAACGGCAACGTGCTCGGCGCCTCTCGAGCCACGCGCGTGCGCTGAGCCAAGAGGCCTGCTCGCGCAACATGACCCCTTCTGGCGCTATGGTATGCAGGCCGTGAGCGAAAATTTCTCACTCATCGTGATGTGCTTCTTCATGCTTGCCTCGCTCGCCTTTTTGGCGCAGCAGATCCTGGCATACCACTAGACGCTTGAGTCGAAACGACGCGGGGTGGGCGGGGCGTTCGTTCTGCTTAGGAATGCTTGCGGGCCGTCTTCAGGCGTTCGCGTTCCTGGTGCTTGTCGACGACGTTGGCGATTAGCTTCAGGTATTGAGTGGGGCCTGTGGCCTTGGCCTTGCCGTAGGTGAAGGCCTCGATCCAGTCGGGCACCTTTCCCTCCTCGGCCATCACGTTGAAGAACTCGCGGCGCATCTCGACGTTGATGCGAGCGTCGTCGGCCGGCCCCTTGGTGACCTCCACCTCCGGCATCTGCAGACGAAAGTGCTGGATGTCGCCGCGCCCTTGGAGCTGCACCCCGACGACGAGCTTCATCGGCGCGAGCGCTGTCACTTCCTCCACAAAGCGCCGCGCAGCCGTCTCGATCAGGCTCTTGGCATCGCCGGCCATCAGATCTTGTGGCGCTGGAGGAGCTTCTTGCCGATCACCATGCGCTGTATCTCCGAGGTCCCCTCGCCGATCAGCAGCAGCGGCGCATCGCGATAGAGGCGCTCGATCTCATACTCCTTGGAGTAGCCGTAGCCGCCGTGGATGCGGAAGCACTCCTCGACGCAGAAGCGGCCAGCCTCGGAGGCGAACAGCTTGGCCATGCCCGCCTCCAGGTCAGAGCGAACGCCTGCGTCCTTCAGGCGAGCGGCGCGCAGCGTGAGCAGCCGAGCCGCGTCGACCTGCGTGGCCATGTCGGCGAGCTTGAACTGGATCGCCTGGTGCTCGGCGATCGGCTTGCCGAAGGTCTTGCGCTCCTGCGAGTAGCGCAACCCCAGCTCGAGCGCGCGCTGGGCGATGCCGACGCCGCGGGCGGCGACGTTCACGCGACCGACCTCGAGCGCGTCCATCATCTGCGCGAAGCCCCTGTTGAGGCCCGCGTCCTCGCCGCCGAGCACATTCTCAGCCGGACAGCGATAGCCGTCGAACACGAGCTCGGTGGACTCCACGCCCTTGTAGCCCATCTTTTCGAGCTTCGGGGGGACGTTGAGGCCGGCGTAGTCGCCTGTGTTCTCCGAGACGCCCCCCTGCTTCTCGGCGATGAAGCAGGTGAAGCCCTTATGACGCGGCTGGGCGTCGGGATCGGTCTTGACGAGCACGAACACGAGATCGGACATCAGGCCATTGGTGACCCACATCTTCTGGCCGTTGATCTCGTACTTGCCGTCCTCGGCCTTCTTGGCGGAGGTCTTGATCGCCTGCACGTCGGAGCCGAGCTCGGGCTCAGACAGCGAGAAGGCGGCGCGTATCTCTCCAGTGGCCATGCGCGGCAGATACTTCTGCCGCTGCTCCTCGGAGCCAAACTTCATCAACAGGTAGGAGCCGATGAAGTGGGTGTTGACGACTCCCGAGATCGAGATCCAGCCGCGCGAGAGCTCCTCGACGATCATCGCGTAGGTCGTCAGATCGAGACCCATGCCGCCGTACTCCTCGGGGATCGTGACCCCGAACAGGCCAAGCTCCTTCATCTGCTCGACGATCGGCTCTGGAAACAGGTCTTCGTGGTCGTAGTGCTCTGCGTTGGGGAGGATCTGCTCGTCGGCGAACTGACGCACCATCTCGCAGATCGCCTTCTGCTCGTCGGTCTTCTCGGTGTAGGGGGCGGGGGCTACGGCCATTGTCTCGGGCGCTCCAAGGTCGGGAATCGGGCGGTCTTCTCAGGATACCTGGGCGCGGCGAGACAAAGTGCGTCGCAGGCGGGCGCATGCGCCGGCGTGGCAGACTGCGGCGGCGTGAACTTCGCCAAGGACGTCCTTCAGAGCCAGCCGCCGGAGCGCCTCGCGCTCGTCGAGCTCGCGCGCGACGGCGCCCGCCACGAGTGGAGCTTCGGCGAAGTCGAGGAGCGCAGCGCGCGCGTGGCGAGCGCGCTCGTCGAGCGTGGGGTCGGCCGCGGGGACGTCGTGATGACCCTGATCGGCAACCGGCCCGAATGGGTGCTGAGCATGATCGCCTGCTTTCGGATCGGGGCCGTGGCGCTGCCCTGCACAGAGCAGCTGAGAGCCAAGGACCTGCGGATGCGCTTGGACGTGGTGCGTCCGGGAATGATCGTCGCCGACGAGCGCAACCGAGGCGAGCTCGAGGGGGCGCGGCCGGGCTGCCCGGTGATGTGGACATCGGCAGAGGAGAGCTTGTGGGCTGGCAGCCCCGAAACGGAACACCCCCCGCGCGCGCGGGGGGTAGGCCATTTTGAGCAACACACACACCACCCCCCCACCCCACCGCACACGGAGCTGGCCGAGGACGAGCCGGCCCTGATCACATTCACAAGCGGCACATCGGGCGAGCCCAAGGCGGTCGTGCACGCGCAGCGGTACCTATACGGCCAGCGCCTGCAGGCACAGCATTGGCTGGGAGCCACCGAGGGAGACCTCGTATGGTGCACGGCTGCCAGCGGCTGGAGCAAGTCGGCACGCAACGTTTTCATCGCGCCATGGCTGATGGGCGCGAGCGCGCTGCTGCACGATGCCCGTTTCGACCCGCACGAGCGCCTGGAGCTGATCGAGCGCGAGCGGGTCAGCGTGTTGTGCATGGCGCCAACCGAGTACAGAGTGATCGCCAAGCGGGCGAGCCCGCGCCCACTGCCGAGCCTGCGGGGCTTGGTAGCGGCCGGCGAGGCGCTGAACCCAGAGGTGCTGAAGGTCTGGAGGGATGCGACGGGGCTCGACATCCGCGACGGGTATGGGCAGACAGAGACGGGGCAGATGACCGGTATGGGCATTGGGAGAGCCGCACGCGCCGGGTCGATGGGAAGGGCTCTGAAAGGAGTCCGTCTGAGCGTCGTCGAGGGCGAGCTGGTCGCAGATCCCAAGAGCGTGCCAACTTTCTTCCTCGGCTACCTGGGCGAGGGAGTCAAGCGCGAGACGGATGGGAGCTGGAGGATCGAGGACCGCCGTGAAGGCGATCCGTGGCGGACTGGCGACCAGGTCAGCGAAGACAACGAGGGCTACCTGCATTTCGAAGGGCGCGCCGACGACGTGATCATCTCGGCCGGATACCGGATCGGTCCCTTCGAGGTGGAGTCGGCGCTGGTCGCACACCAGGCGGTGGCGGAGGCGGCGGCGGTGACCGCCCCCGACGAGGAGCGCGGCGCCGTGGTGCGCGCGATCGTCGTGCTACGCGAGGGTCACGAGCCCTCAGCCAAGCTCGCGAAGGAGCTGCAGGAGCACGTCAAGCGCGAGACGGCGCCTTACAAGTACCCGCGAATCGTCGAGTTCGCGACCGAACTGCCGAAGACCGCCAGCGGCAAGGTCAAGCGCGCAGCGTTGCGAGCGAGATAACGCTCTCCATATGCAGTTCCGACCGGCGCATGCGCCGGTCGGCCTGACCGTGCATGCACGGTCAGGGACAGGGCCGCATGCGGCCCTGTCTTCCCAAATTTGAGATTAATGGACGGCGACGATCGCGTCTATCTCGACCTGCGCCCCACGCGGCAGCGCGGCAACGCCGACCGCGACGCGCGCCGGCGGGGAGTGCTCGAAGAACGAGGCGTAGACCTCGCCCACCTCGGCGAACGCGGAGAGATCGGTCATGTAGACCGTCAGGCGCAGCGCATCTGACAGCGAGGCGCCCGCGGCTTCGCACACCGCCACCAGGTTCGAGAGGCACTGACGCGCCTGCTCGGCCGCGGTCGAGCCGACTAGCTCGCCCGTCACAGGGTCAAGCGGGATCTGCCCAGAGCAGAACAGCAGCGAGCCGCCCGCTCGGAGATCGGCCAGCACCGCGTGGCTGTAAGGCCCGATCGCCGCCGGGGCGCCGGGCGCTTCGATTGCCTGACGGTCCACTCCCATTTGCAGCGCGAGCCTACACCGTCCGCTAGATTCCGATTGGTGCGACGCGCCGCCGGGACACTCGCTACGGCCCTCCTGGCGGCGACACTCTGCTGCCTTTCGTCCGTGGGGGCCGCGCAGGCTCAGATCGAGTGGAAGCCGTGCCAGAGCTCGAACGAAGTGGCCTGCGCTCACCTTACGGTTCCGCTCGACCCGAGCGCGGCCCTCCCCGGGACGATCACGCTGGCGATGCGCCGCCACCGCGCTCCCGTGGGAGAGCCAAAGGATGCGGTGATCGCCCTCGCCGGAGGCCCCGGACAGTCGGCGATCCCGTTCATCGGGCAGTTCGCAGAAATCCTCGGCCCGATCGTCGCGACGCGCGACCTGATCGCTTTCGACCAGCGCGGCACCGGTCTCTCGCACCCGCTCTCCTGCGCGGCTTTCGAACACCTCAAAGGGGGGCTGTCGCCAAGCGCCGTGGCAATCTGCGCGGGGCAGATAGGCGAGACGCGCGGGCTGTACACGACGGCCGACACTGTGGCCGACATCGAGGCCATCCGCCAGGCGGGGGGCTATGAAAAGCTTGTGCTGTACGGGACGTCGTTCGGGACGAAGGTCGCCGAGCGCTACGCGCAGAGCTATCCGAGCCGCGTGGAGGCGCTCGTGCTCGACTCTGTCGTGCCTCCGTCCGGCCCCGAACCGTTCGACGAGACGAGCTTCGAGGCGGTGGGGCGTGTCCTGCGACAGCTGTGCGGAAAGGGAGCCTGCTCTGGCATCACGCCCGAACCCGTACGCGATCTAGCGCGGGTGGTCAGGCTGATGGGGCGCGGCGGGGTGAAGGGGCGCGCGATCGACGAACGCGGGAGGGCAAGCACGATGCGCATCTCCTCCAACGATTTGATCGGGATCCTCTTGGAGGGCGACCTCGATCCGATCCTGCGCTCGGAATTCCCCGGGGCGGTTCGCTCGGCTGTCGAGGGGGATAACGCGCCGCTGGCTCGGCTGAGGAGGCGCGCGGAAGACGAAACCGAAGCGGAAACGGACCCGAGCGAGGGGTTTGACTCGCCCTTGTACTTCTCCACGATCTGCGACGAGACCGACTTCCCGTGGAAGCCCGCGGGGAGCCCAAGGGCGCGCCTGCGCCAAGCGCTCACGACACTACGGGCCACACCGGCGAGGGCGTTTGCGCCATTCACGCCGGCCAACGCCTTGGCGCTGAGCGACGTGCCGGTCTGCGCCGACTGGCCGTTTACGCCCGGCGGGCCGGAAATCGACGCGGCGCCGCTGCCCAACGTCCCCACACTGATCCTGAGCGGGGCCGACGACCTGCGCACGCCGACCGCCAACGCCAGGCAGGTGGCGGCGCAGATCCCCGACGCCCAGCTGGTGGTGGTGCCCAATACGGGACACTCGGTGCTGGGCTCGGACCCCTCCTCGTGCGCTCACGACGCCCTGCAGGCGCTGTTCCGCGGGAAGGCCGTGAAACAGTGCGGTCAACACCGCCCGCCCCCGCTGCTGCTGCCGACGCCACTCGCCCCGCGCAGCCTGGGGATCGTGCATCCCGCACGCGGAACCCACGGCAGGGTGGGGCGCACCCTCGCAGCGGCGCTGCTGACGCTGGAGGACTTTGGGCGACAGGCCATCTTGGCGGCGCTCGAACGGGGGGGCGGGATAGCCCCCCTCAGCGGACTTCCATCGGTCAGCGTTGGGGGATTGAGGGCCGGGTGGGGGGCGTTGGCACATGGGCACGTGGAGCTTCACGGGTACTCGTACGTGCCGGGGGTCACCGTCTCCGGCCGAATCTCGAACAACGGCTCTACGCTCAGCGTCGGCGGCTCGAAGGCCGCACACGGGACGATCGGGCTGAGCCCTCGAGGGACGCTCACAGGCGTCCTCGAGGGCCATCGCACTCGCGTCTACAGCATTACTTCGACCGGTTCGTCGAAGATGAGGTGGTCGGGCGTCACCTCGACCTCCCAGGCCTTGAATGGGCCGCCCACCCCGGAAACTAAGATTTCCAGTTCACATTCGAATTCGTGCGCATCATATGTGACTAATTTGATCTTTTGTTTTTTACCTTCTGCTTCTATGACCAGTTCTCCCGAGCCTACTGGACCGGTATTGATAGGTTGAATCTTTGCGGCGAGACACTTACCGTTCGAGAAAGTGCCGGCCGGTAATTCGTATTCCGTCTTTGAGGTGCTGAGGATTTCGACCGTTTTTTTCCCGATCAACCCCCCAAATTCGCATTCGAAGGTCGCCACGATCGTGCCTTCATTGGCCGTAAAGAAAACACCGGCTTCCTTGGGTTCTGCTTCTTTGATGGTCCACATCCACCCGTACAGCGGTTTTGTCAGGATTACACCGGCGGCCTGACCGGCAGTTAAACATTCACCTGCGCCAACCACTTTGCATTCTAAGTACTTGATGGTCGCCAGCAGGTGTTTGGTACCGCGAGTTTCGCCTGTGCTTTCGTCTTTTAAGCATTCAACCGTCTGTTCGACGCCCAGGACCGAGGCCGTTAGGCGTTTTACGCCGCTAACGGAAACGATTTCGACGGTCTCACCAGCAGCTACCGTCACACCTGTTCCGGGTTGTACTTCGAATTCGCCGCCCATGAAACCTACGTAGTTTTTGCAGTTTTCGCCTTCTATTTCAGCCCAAAGCCCTTTGCCCATTGCCACTTTGAAGCATTTAAATAAAACTAACCATTCAGGTTCCATCGCCGACGCGCCTGCGGCCGCGATCGCGCCTATGGAGAAGATCGTCGTCATACACAGCAAAACCACCTGTATCCGCTTCATGATCGCTGTAGCCCTTTCCGATGTTGATCGCCTCTTGGCACCGGCCGTCTCGGCAGCTCGCGAGGCGTTCATATCCCCACGACGTGTTCAAGGTCAGAGATCGAGTCCGGGTACCGTCTAACCTCCTTCGCCATCAGGCGAAAGCAATCGTCTCCCATGGAGACGGATCGTGCCAACTTATCGAATAATTGCAGGTAAGTCAACGCCGCCCGCCCGCGCCAACCTCCGATCCGATCCGTCCTGTGCGGCTCTGCCGGCAAGCCGGAGGTCGATCGCGACCGCCGCGATGGATGAGTTTGGCGGCTACAACGGAAGCGCGTGTCGATAACGTCTGTCGGAATGCGGCGGCACCTCCTGATATTCGTCCTCGGCGTGGCCTTTGCCGCGCTCGAGCCCGCTCCGGCAAGCGCGCTCGCGTTCGCTTCGTGCCCGGACGGCGGCGAATTCACGTGCGCCACGCTGAGCGTGCCGCTCGATCGCAGCGGCGGCCTTGGGGGCGCCGTGGCGCTGAGCATGGAGCGCCTGCAGACGGGCGCGACACCAAGCCGGACCGCGGTCATGGCGCTCGCCGGAGGCCCCGGTCAGGCCGCGATCCCGCTGGCTCGGTCGACGGCCAAGGTGATCGCCCCCGCGCTCGGCACGCGCGATCTGCTCGTGTTCGATCAACGCGGCACCGGCTCCTCGGCGCCGCTCGCGTGCCCGGCGCTGGAAGGCGCCGAAGCGCTGGGCGCGATCGGGCAGGCCTTCGAACGGTGCGCGCGGCAGATCGGCTCGAAGCGGGGCTCCTTCACCACACAGGAATCGGTAGCCGACATCGAGGCGATTCGTCAGGCGACCGGGTATCAGAAGCTCGTGCTGTTCGGCGTGTCATACGGCACGAAGGTTGCGCTCGAGTACGCCGAACGCTACCCGCAGAACGTCGAAGCGCTCGTGCTCGACTCGGTCGTGCCGAGCGACAAGTCAGATCCGTTCTCGCTTTCGATGCTGAGGGCGATGAAGCCGGTGTTCGAAGAGCTGTGCTCGGGTGGGGCGTGCACGGGCATCACCACCAATACGCTCGGCGACTTGGCCAATCTGGTGACGCGATTGCGCCAGCATGCGCTGAACGGATACGTGTACGACGGCTCGGGGCATAGGCACCGCTCGACCCTCTCGAGCGTGGATCTGCTGAACCTGATCGGGGCCGGCGACCTGAATCCGGCGCTGCGAGCGCTGCTGCCCGCCTCCGTGCAGTCGGCTCTGCGCGGCGACCCGGCCCCCCTGCTGCGCTTGAACCTGCTCTCCGAGGGGTTGATCCCGAACCTGCCGGGCACCCCGCTGGCCGGGTCGGACGGTATCGACGAAGCGCTGTTCGTGGACACCACCTGCGAAGAGGCCTCGCTGCCCTGGGCGCGATCGGCGAGCCCGAGCACGCGGCTGGCCGAAGCGCTTGGGACGCTGCATGCCCTGCCTGCTTCTGACTTCTATCCGTTTGACCCGAGCACGGCTTGGCTTGACAGCGTGCTGCCGGGTTGCGTGCACTGGCCCAACGTCGCGCCGGCGCCACCCCCCACAAGCCCGCTGCCGAGCATGCCGACCCTGATCCTGTCGGGCGCCCAAGACCTGCGGACGCCAACCTCGGGGGCCGAAGCCGTCGCCGCGCGCATCCCCGGCGCCCAGCTCGTCGTGGTTCCCTACACCGGGCACTCGGTGCTCGGGACCGATTTCACCGGTTGCGCGGCGGCGGCGCTCAAAACCTTCTTCTCGAGCGGCACAGCCCAACTCTGCACGGCCGAGCACGATCCATTCGCCCCGACGCCGATCACACCGACGAAGCTCACACGCTTGCGGGCGGTGGGCGGCCTGTCCGGTCGGCCGGGGAGCACGCTCGCGGCCGTGCTGGACACGATTGTCGACCTCGAACGGCAGGTGGTCGGGGCCACCCTGCAGGCCGACCGGGAACTCCCGAGCGGATCGAGCTTCGGTGGGCTGCGGGGCGGCTTCGCGCGGATCACCGCCTCGGCCCTGACTCTGCACCGCCTCGCCTTCGTAGGCGGCGTGCGCTTGACTGGAACGTTCGCGGTCGAGCATGGCCGCCTGCGCCCCGCCGATATCGCCGTCGAAGGCTCGCAGGCAGCGCAGGGAACGGTTCGCATCGGCTCGAGCGCGCGCGTCAGCGGAGCGCTGGGCGGCGTTCGCTTCAACATCAGCCTCGCGAAAGTGAGGCTCGCGAGCGCCGCCGCAAGCCCGAGCGCCGGCGCCAGCGCGGGGCCTTCGCCGCTGCGCTTGCGCTTCCCGCAGCCCGCGCTCGCGCGACTACGCTGAGGCTCCATGCCCAACGCGCTGGCAAGCGAGAGCTCCCCCTACCTGCGCCAGCACGCGCAGAACCCTGTCGACTGGCTGCCCTGGGGCGCGCGGGCGCAGGAGCGGGCGCGCGAGCGGGACGTGCCGATGCTGGTCTCGATCGGCTACTCCTCGTGTCATTGGTGCCACGTGATGGAGCGCGAGTCCTTCGAGGACGAGGCCACTGCCAGGCTCATGAACGAGCGCTTCGTGTGCGTGAAGGTCGACCGCGAGGAGCGCCCAGACGTGGACGCGCTGTATATGGAGGCGCTCCAAGGCATGACCGGCCACGGGGGTTGGCCGTTGAACGTATTCTTGACGCCCGACGGATTGCCGTTCTACGGCGGCACCTACTTTCCCCCGCAGGAGCGTCCGGGTATGCCGTCGTTCACGCAGGTCCTGCTTGCGGTCGCCGAAGCTTGGAGCGAGCGTGGCGAGGAGATCAGACAGAGCGGCGAGCGCTTGCGCGAGCGCCTGTCGGGCGGCGCGTCGCTGCGGCAGGTCACTGAGCCACTCGACGAGCGCTTGCTCGCGACGGCCGTAGACGGGTTGAGGGAGTCGTTTGACGCGGTGAACGGCGGCTTCGGTGGAGCCCCGAAGTTCCCGCAAGCGTCGGTGCTCGAGTTCCTGATGTGCCGTGCCGCAGAGGGCCAAGAGAGCGGCGACCCATCCTCCCCATCCAACGCGTCGCGCGTCTCCTCGCCCGCCTCCGAGGCGCCGGCGCCGCACTCAGAGGCGGCCCAGATGGCGCTGTACACGCTGCGCTCGATGGCGGGCGGAGGCATCCACGACCTCCTCGGAGGGGGCTTTCATCGCTATGCGGTGGACGACACGTGGACGGTGCCGCACTTCGAGAAGATGCTCTACGACAACGCCCTGCTCGCGCGAGCCTATCTGCATGGCCACAGGCTCTGTGGCGATCCGCGCCTGCTCGAGGTGTGCCACGACACGCTCGACTGGGCGCTGCGCGAGATGAGCGGCCCCGAGGGCGGCTTCTACAGCGCCCTCGACGCCGACTCGGACGGCGTCGAGGGCCGCTTCTATGTGTGGACGACCGCCGAGCTTCAGCAGGCGCTTGGGGAGGACGCCGAGACCGCGATCAGCTGGCTGGGGGCTACCGAGCGTGGGAACTTCGTCGATCCTCATCATCCCGAGCCAGGCTTGAACGTGCTCGAGGACCGCGGGCCCCGGCCCGACGCGCAAGCCTGCGCGCGCATCCGCGAGCGACTGCTGGAAGTGCGCGGCGAGCGCACGAGGCCAGGTCTTGACGACAAGCGCCTGACGAGCTGGAACGCCCTGATGATCTCGGCGCTGGCCGATGCGGGCGATACGTACGTGGACGGCGCCGTCGCGTGCGCCGAGTTCGTGCTGCGCGACTTGCGCACCCCCGACGGCCGGCTGCTGAGGACCTATCGCGACGGCGAGGCGAAGCTCGACGCCTACCTCGAGGATCACGCCTTCCTGCTGGAGGCGCTGATCGCCCTGTTCGAAGCCACTTGCGAAGAGCGCTGGCTGTCACACGCCACGGACCTGGCGGACGAGCTGATCGCGCGCTTCGCCGACGCCGAGAACGGCGGCTTCTTCTCGACCGCGGTCGACGGCGAGCGCTTGATCGCCCGGCGCAAGGAGCTCGAGGACTCGCCGATCCCCGCCGGCGGCTCGAGCGCCGCTATGGGGCTGCTGCGCCTCGCCCAGCTCACGGGCGAGCAACGCTACGAGCGCGAGAGCGCCGGGGCGGTCGGCCTGCTGCAAACGATCGCCCCGCGACACCCAACGTCCTTCGGGCACATGCTGCAGGCGATGCATTGGCGCGTCTCGCCGATGCGCCCGGTTGCGTGTGCGATCCCCGCCTCCGCTTCGAGACGCGGCTCGAGCGAGCTCTGAGGGCCTCCTCGCCGGGCGCGCTCCACCCCACTCGGTCACCGCCACCATCCACCACCATCACCACCGCAAACGACAAACGACAAACGGCAAACGGCAAACGGCAACGGCAACGGCAACGGCAACGGCAACGGCTGTCACTGCAACGCCGTAATCGCCGCAACCGTCGCTAGTGACCTGCGGCCGCCTTCAATTCGGAGAGGTCGATCGAGTTGGTGGGCGCGCTGATCGTCACAGGCTGGTTCCAGCGGTCGAAGCTGATCTTTCCGGCTTCCGCGCCGTCCTTGGATATCTGGATCGGGTAAGGCTTGCCGGTGCTCGCCACGTACAGAGTCCCGTGCTTGGTCGTGTCTGTGATCGCGATCGCCTGCTGCCCGTTGACGGTGCTTATCGCGCCCTTCGTCAGGGCTCCGTGCCCTGTGAGCGTCGTGTCGATCAGCTTGCGCATGTCGGCCAGCGAGCCGAACGAGGCGAATTCCCCTGTCGTGGCCGAAGCCTTCAGCCACTTGCCGGCCAGCAGCTGGACGGCAGCCGTCCCACCGAGGCTGCGATAGAAGGAAGGGCTGCCGCTGATGTAGGCGGTGCCGCCGAGGAGGATCAGTTTGAAGCTGGCCTTGTTCTCGGTGAGTTCGCCGGTGGCGCCCTTGCCGGCAACGAGGTTCAGGTCGAGCGTGATCGGCGAACCTCCGCTGGTGAGCGACCCCGACACGTGGACGGAGCTCGCCGTGTCGGCCGCCGCCTTGCTCTCGCTGAGGATCTGATCGGCGCTCTTGGAGGCGACGCTGTCGGCGCTCGAGGATTTTCCACAGCCGACGAGCGCGGCGAGGACGAGGAGCGACAGGGACGCTGTCGTCAGGAGCGATCCGGCGCGCACGGTGGCGGCATGCTAGCCGGTGAGACGGACGCCCGGAGACGGACGCTCGACTACAGGATCGACAGGTAGCGATCGAGCTCCCACTGCGTCACCTGCACGCGGTAGTCCTCCCACTCCTGGCGCTTGATCTCGATGTAGCGGTTGAACATGTGCTCGCCGAGCGTGCGCAGCATCAGCTCGGACTCGGCGGTGATCTCAATCGCTTCGCCGAGCGACTCGGGCAGCTGCTCGATGCCCAGGCGCTTGCGCTCCTCGGCCGTGAGGTGGTAGAGGTTCTTCTCCATCGGGTCTGGCAGCTCATACCCCTTCTCGATTCCCTCGAGCCCGGCCTGCAGGAGCGCGGCGAACGTCAGGTAGGGGTTGCAGGCGGGGTCGGGGCAGCGCAGCTCCATGCGCGTCGCCTGCTCCTTGCCCGGGTGATAGAGCGGCACACGCACGAGCGCCGAGCGGTTGCGGCGCGACCAGGCGGCGTACACCGGTGCCTCGTAGCCGGGAACGAGCCGCTTGTAGGAGTTGACCCACTGGGCGAAGATCGAGCAGATCTCGCGCGCGTGCTTGAGCTGGCCGGCGATGAAGGCCTTGCCGACGTCGGAGAGGAAATACTGGTCGTTCGGGTCGTAGAAAGCGTTCTTGCCCTCCCGGAACAACGACTGGTGGGTGTGCATCCCCGAGCCGTTCTCTCCGAACAGCGGCTTTGGCATGAAAGTGGCGTGCCATCCGTACTTGACGGCGTACTCCTTGACGGTGATGCGATAAGTCATGCAATCGTCCGCCATCTTGAGCGCGCCCGCATAGCGCATGTCGATCTCGTGCTGGGATGGGCCGACCTCATGGTGGGTGTACTCGACGTGGATGCCGAGCTGCTCGAGCGCGAGCACGGTCTCGCGGCGCACGTCGGTGCCGGCGTCCAGCGTCGTGAGGTCGAAGTAGCCGCCTTCGTCGAGCACCTCGGTGGATTTGCTGTCCCGGAAGAGGAAGTACTCGAGCTCAGGACCGACGTTGAAGGTGTCGAAGCCCATCGCATGGGCGCGCTCGAGGGCGCGGCGCAGGACGTGGCGGGGATCGCCCTCGTAGGGGGTGCGCTCTGGGGTGATGATGTCGCAGAACATCCTCCCCACACCCTGCTCTTCGGGGCGCCATGGCAGCACGGCGAATGTGGCGGGGTCGGGCATCGCGATCATGTCGGACTCCTCGATCGCGTTGAAGCCGGTGATCGAAGAGCCGTCGAAGCCCATGCCCTCCTCGAATGCGTCGTCGAGTTCCTGGGAGTTGATCGAGAACGACTTCAGCTGACCGAGGATGTCTGTGAACCAGAAGCGGATGAAGCGGATGTCGCGCTCGGCGACGAGCGCCTTGACGTCCTGAGTGGTCTTTGGTCGCTCTTCGTCGGCCATCTTGGCCGCAGCGTAGTGGATGGGCCTGCCGCCCACCATGGACGGGTGGCCAAAAGCGATGCCCGATGTTCGATCTTGCGAGCCGAGCTAGCCGTGCGCGCTGAGGATGGCCGCCGCGACGAGCAGGAAGCCGAGCACGACCGCCCAGGCGGCGATCCTGTCGGGTCGCGGGCCGACTCTGTAGGCGGCGCGGGGGCGCGGGCGCCGGCGCGCCTCGCGCTTGGGCGGCTCGAGCGGCGCGGCGGTCTCGACGAGCATCAGCCGCCGTCCGGGTCGGATTTCGCGCACGCCTCGACGTGCGGCGGGAAAGGCCGTCACGCGGTCGCTCGTCGGCGCTTGACGCTCCGTCACGCGCCGCTCGCGGGCGCGCCGGCGCTCGATTCGCTCGCGCACATCCTCGACCTCAGCCCACCAGACGCTTGCCTCGGCTGCTCGTGGCATCGACGCGCGATGCTAACAGCGCTACCGGCGGACGACGGCGCTACGCGTCGCTAGTGTCCGGCGGTTGCGGCAAGAAAGTCGGCGATCGCTTCGGCATCCTTGCCCTGGTAGAGCTGTGCCGGCATCTGGCCGAGGCCGCGAGCTCGACCTTCGGCGATCGCGCTGAGGACGAGCGCTCGGCGACCCGCTTCGGTTGGGATCTGCGCGCCGAGCCTGACATCGAGGTTGGGACCGACGTGTCCCTCGGACTTCGAGGCGGCGAGTGTGTGGCACACCGCGCAGGATTCCGAGAACAGCACGCGTCCGTGCTGCTGCTGGGCGTCGAGGTGGACGCCGCCGACGGCGACGCTGGCCTTGTTGGCGCCGTTGAAGGCGAGCACCAGCGCTGGAACGAGGAGGCCGAATGCAAACACGATCGCCACCCCCGCCATCACGGCGCGCTGGCCGAGCTTCGAGTCGGTGTGCAGCGACTCGCGCGCGCCGCGAGCGCCGCCGCGCATCGCGACAAAGAACACCGCGAGGCCGAGCACGACCCAGAAGATGACGAAGCCGTAGATCATCGGATCGGCACGATACATGAGCACTCGGCCCGGAGTTGCTTGGCGCGCATACCCCCACGTCTCCGCACGATCTCCGCATGAGAGCTTCTTTCAGAAGCCTTTAGGGAGCGCAAAGCTTGGTCGCTACGCTGAGTGCAGTGGGAAATCTCAAGAGACGCATCCCCAGATGACTTCGGACGCGCGAACGTGAACGTCCTGCGTCGACTGCCCCTTTCTCGTTTGCTGCTGTTGTGTGGCGTGGTCGCCTTCGTCGGCATTGGCGCGACCGCTCTGGCGCTGGCGGTCGGCTCCGGCCCGACGCCGCCTCCCAAGCCGCTGGCCGACGCGGTCCACGACGCGCTGACGGCGCCGAAGGCGAGCGGCGTGAGCGCCCGCATCCAGTTCACCAACCATCTGATCGAAGGCGCCAGCCTCGCGAGCGGCGGCGGCGAAGCGAGCCAGCTCGCCTCCAGCCCGTTGCTGTCCGGCGCGTCCGGGCGCCTGTGGATCGGCGCGGAAGGGCACGCGCGCCTGGAACTGCAGTCCGAAAAGGGCGACATGCAGATCCTCTACGACGGGCATGGCGTCTCGATGTATGACGCCTCGACGAACACGCTCTACCGCTATACGCCACCCGCCCAAGCGGCGCATGACAACAGCCCTGGCACAGGCGACTCGGGCGCCACGGGCGCCTCCACCGATCACAACAAGATCCCCACGGTCGCCGAAATCGAAGAAGGCGTTGCGCGCGCCGGCAAGCACGCAAACGTGTCCGGCGCGACGCCGACGGATGTCGCCGGACAGGCCGCCTACACGGTGCGGGTCTCCCCGCGCGAAGACGGCGGCTTGGTCGGCGGCGCCGAGCTATCCTGGGACGCCGTGCACGGGGCGCCGCTGCGCGCCGCCGTCTACTCGACGACGAGCTCCGCGCCGGTGATCGAACTGGCCGCTACGGAAGTCTCCTATGGGCCGGTGGACAGCTCCACGCTCGACTTCACACCGCCGGCGAACGCGAAGGTGGAAGAGGTCACGCTGCCCGTCGGGCATGACTCTGGAACGCCAGACTCCACCTCCGGGAGCTCCAACCGACCGCACGTGAGCACACACGGCAAGGGCCTGGCCGCGATCGCACTCCTCGAAAGCCCGGTCAAGGCTGGCGAGAAGGAATCCGCCGGCTCGCAGCTGGAAGGGCTGCAAAAGGTGAACGTCAACGGCGCGAGCGCGTCAGAGCTGCCAACCGCGCTCGGGACGCTCCTGACCTTTGAGCGCGCCGGCGTGCGCTACCTGCTGGCCGGCTCGGTCACGCCCAGCGCGATCGAGGCGTTCGCGCGGGGCATCTAGCGTGACGGACGACGAGGCGCCGCCGGTCAGGGCCAGGGGCCTGGTCAAGCGCTACAAGGAGATCGTCGCGGTCGATCACATCGACCTGAATGTGCGCGCCGGCGACGTGTACGGCTTCCTCGGCCCAAACGGCGCCGGCAAGACGACGACGTTGCGGATGGCGCTTGGCCTGATCGCGCCGACCGAGGGCGCGGTCGAGCTGTTCGGGCGCGACCCGCTGCGCCAGGGCGCCAAGGCGCTCGATGGCGTCGCCGGGTTCGTCGAGGCGCCGCGCTTCTACCCGTACATGACCGGGCGCAAGAACCTGGAGCTGCTCGCGGCTCTCGACGGCGCCGGCGCATCCTCTCGCATCGAGGAGGTGCTCGAGATCGTCGAGCTCGCGCCGCGAGGCAAGCACAAGGTGGGGGGCTACTCGCACGGGATGCGCCAGCGCCTCGGAATCGCAGCGGCGTTGTTGCGGAGCCCGCGACTGCTGATCCTCGACGAGCCGGCGACCGGCCTCGACCCCGCCGGCATGCGTGACATGCGGGCGCTGATCAGGCGCCTGGCCGAGGAAGGCATCACGGTGCTGCTCTCCAGCCATCAGCTGCCCGAGGTGCAGGAACTGTGCGACCGCGTGGCGATCGTCGACCGCGGCAAAGTCGTCTACGAGGGGGCGCTCGCCGACCTGCGTCGCCAGGGGGGCGCCGGCTACCGCTTGCGCACGAGCGACGACACGCGCGCGCTCGAGCTGATGCGCGGACGGCAGGGGATCGAGCACCCGATCGCCGGCGAGCACGGGATCGCCTTCCAGGCGCAGGAGAGCGACGTAGGCGCCCTGTCGCTCGCGCTCGGACAGGCGGGCGTCGGGATCTTGGCGCTGAGCCCGGAGCTCGCGACGCTCGAGGATTTGTTCTTCCGTTTGACCGAGAGCAACGGCGCCGAGCCCGCTCTGCCCGCGGGCGACGGCCGACCTCCAACCGCGGGCACGCTTGTGGGGACGCCATGAGGGACGCAATTCACACCCGTCGGCAAACACAGGCATCGCCACGATGAGCAGCGTCGCCGCTTCCCCCTCGATGCCCGCCTCGGGCACGATCCGCACCCGACGGCCCTCTGTGCTGACGGTCTACCGCTGGGAGCTGCGCAAGCTCCGCTCGCAGAAGCGCACCTACATGGGCTTCGGCTTGGCGGTGCTGTTGCCGGTGATCTTCGTGGTCGTCCAGAACCTGCACCAGCATCACGATCATGGCGGCGGGGACAGCATCTTCGCCGCCCAGATCACCCAGTCGGGGCTGGCCACCCCCGTGCTGATGCTGCTGTTCGAGTCCGTCTTCATGCTGCCGCTGATCGCTTCCCTGGTAGCGGGAGACATCGTGGCGACCGAGGACGGCAACGGAACGCTCAAGACAATCCTCACGCGCTCGGTCGATCGCGGCCAGGTGTTCGCGGCGAAGGTGCTTGCCGCCCTCACCTACGGCGCGCTGGCCGTCTTCCTGTCGGCCGTCGTGGCGACGATCGGAGGTGTTGCCTCTTGGGGGTTCAACCAGATCACGACTTTCTCGGGAAGCGTGGTATCGGCCTCCGAAGGCCTGCTGCTCGTATTCGCCGCCAACGTCTGCTATCTGATCCCGCTGCTCACGGTGGTCTGCATCGGCGTGCTGCTGTCGACCGCCACGCGCAACAGCACGGCTGCGGTCGTCGGCACCGTGGGCATCACGATCCTGCTGTTCATCCTCGCCTCGATCCCGGGGCTCGAAGGGATCAAGCCATACCTGCTGACCGAACAGTACGAGAACTGGCACGGCCTGCTGCGAACCCCCACAGATTGGGCGCCGATCTGGCATTCGCTGTGGGTGTGCGGGCTGTACGCCGTGCCCGCGCTGCTCGCCGCGTACCTTGTCTTCTTGCGGCGAGACGTGGCAGGCGGATAGACCCATTTCAGCCGCCGGCGGTGGGCTGCGCCGCCCGCTCAGCTGACCTCGGCCGGCAGCTCCACCGCCCCCACCTCGACCTCACCCATCAGCCGCCGCGCCTCCTTCGGGTCGATCAGGCCCGCGCCGAGACGCTTGGTCGACTCGGCGCCACAGGCGACGCCGAAGCGCAGGCACTGGTCGGGCGAGCGGCCCTCGTAGCGCGCGGCCACGTAGCCGGCGAGGAAAGCGTCGCCTGAGCCGCGCTTGGCGACCGGCTCGCGCGGCTCGGTGCGAGCGCGTCGCAGCGAGGACTTGCCTTCGATGAGCACGTCCGCGACGCAGCCGTCGCCCATCGTCATGATCGCCTCGCGGGGGCCGAGCTCCACGATCTCGCGCACCGCGAGCAGCCGTTCCTCCTCGGCGGCGAACTCATGGCCGACGAGCTCCTCGGCCTCGAGCACGTTCGGCGAGACTACGTCGGGCTCGGCGCGCACGGCGTGCAGCAGCGGGTCGCCGTCGGTGTCGATCACAGTCGTGACGCCCGCCTTCTGCAGCTCGCGGATCAGCGTCGCGTACAGGTCGGGCTCGACGCCGCGCGGCAGCGATCCTGCGAGCACCACGATCGCGGCGCCGCGCGCGAGGTAGAGCAGCTTGTCGCGGAACAGCTCGACCTCCTGCTCGGAGACCGCGGGGCCGCGTTCGTTGACCTCGGTCTGCTCGCCGTTGGTCGGGTCGAGCACCGATGTGTTGGTGCGCGACTCGTCGCGGATGCGCACGAAGTCGTTGAGAATCGCCTCCTCGGTGAGCTGCTCGACGATATGCGTGCCGGTGACGCCGCCGGCCAGGCCGGTGGCGATCACGGGCTGACCGAGCGCCTTCAGGGCGCGCGCGATATTGACGCCCTTGCCGCCTGCCATCGTGCGCTGCTCGACGGTGCGGTGGCGCCGTCCGAGGCGAAAGTTGGGGACCGAAAGCGACTTGTCGATCGCCGCGTTGAGCGTGACCGTGATGATCATCGGTGGAACACCAAGTGCCTCACTTCCGCCTTCCTTGCGTGAACGAGGCCGGGTGGCGCCGCTCGCGCTCTCCAGAGGCTAGCGGACGCAGACGCGGGTGGGCGAACAACCCGGATGAGCCATCGGGGAGGGCTGGAGCGAGCACCCGCTCTACGCAAGCCCCCAGGCCAGCTCGCGCAGGCGCTCGGCCTCTGCGCGGGCGGCCTCGGCAGGGGCCGCCCCGCCGACGAGGTGGGCGCGGGCGATCGAGCGCGAGGCGGCGACCAGGCCGCCGGCGCGGCCGGGGGCGAACGCCGGCGCGAGATCCTCGACGCGGCCGCCCTGGGCGCCGACGCCGGGCAACAGGAAGACCGCGTGGGGCATCAGCTCGCGCGCGCGCGCCAGATGATCGGGCGCGGTGGCGCCGACGACCGCTCCGACGTCGCCCAGGCCGCTCTCCCCCACCCGGTCGCGCCCGAGCGCGTCCACGAGCGAGGCGATCCGCTCCCATACGCTGCCGCCACCCGCCAGCTGGAGATCCTCGACGTCGGCGGCGCCGGGGTTGGAGGTGCGCACCAGCACGAGCACGCCGGCGCCCGACTCGCGCGCCGTGGCGATGAACGGCTCGAGCGCGTCGGCGCCCATCAGCGGGTTGACGGTGGCCATGTCGGCGTCGAGCCCACGCACGCCGCCGAATGGGGTGTCGAGCGTGCCCATCAGCGCCAGGGCGTAGGCGCGCGCGCTCACGTCGATGTCGCCGCGCTTTCCGTCGGCGATCACGAGCAGGCCGGCCTCGTGCGCGTACGTCGCGACCGCCGCCAGAGCGGCCCAGCCGGGCGCCCCCAAAGCCTCGAAGCGCGCCAGCTGCGGCTTGACCGCCACGCAGGCCGGGCCGGCTGCGTCGATCAGGGCGAGGCAGTGCGAGCGCACGGTTGCCGCGGCGCGCGCGGCCGGCGAGGCATCCGCGGGCAGGCCGCCCGCGCCGTCGGCTGCGCCCGGCCACAGCTGCATCGGATCGGGGTCGAGGCCGAGCACGATCTGCGACTCGCGCCGCCGCACGAGCTCGGCCAGCCTGTCCCCGAAGCGCTCGATCGGATGATCCCGCGGATCGCGATGGCGCTCGGCGGGAGCCGGCGGGCGAGCAGGTTCGGGCACGACAGGGAAGAATACGACCGCAGTGGATCTCTCTCGGGTGTCTTGGATCGTGACCGTGCTCGTGGCGCTGCTGACCGCGGTCCTGCTGCTGCTCTCCGGCTACACGGGCTACGCCGCCCTGAGCGTGGCCGTGGCCGGCTCGGCGGCGATCAACCTGCTGTGAGCCATGCCTCCAGCGCGCGCGCGGCGCGGCCGCGGTGGCTGATCGCGTCCTTGCGCTCGTCGCTGAGCTCGGCCATCGTGACCCCGCCCGGCTCCCCGTCGGGCAGAAAGGCCGGGTCGTAGCCAAAGCCGCCCTCCCCGCTTGGGCGCTCTGCCAGCCTGCCTGTGCAGCGCCCCTCGAACACGCGCTCGGAACCGGCGACGGGATCGACGTAGGCGAGCGCGCACACGTAGGCGAGCGCGCTGCCGGCGGGCGCCTCGCGCAGCAGCTTCGCCAGGTTCTGCTCGTCGCTCGCCTGCTCGCCCGCGTAGCGCGCCGAGCGCACGCCGGGAGCGCCGCCGAGCGCGGCGGCTTCGATGCCCGAATCGTCGGCGATGCTCGCTCTGCCGGTGGCGGCCGCCGCCGCGCGCGCCTTGCCTAGCGCGTTCGCCTCGAACGTATCGCCCGTCCTCGGGCGGCATCTTCACCTCGTCTGGGAGGGCGTCCACCTGGAAAGCGGGGAGCAGGCGCGCGAGCTCGCGGCGCTTGTGCTCGTTGCGCGTGGCGAGCAGCAGCAGCGCCGAGGGCTGCGACGGTGCACGGCCCGCGCGGAGGCGATCGGCGCTCAGACTGTCGCTGTTGGACTCGGCCACGAGCGCCTCAGGCCGCTGCGAGCACCCGCTGCTGGACGGCGCGCAGCTGCTCGATCCCTGCCGCCGCCAGCGCCAGCAGCTCGTCGAGGCTGGCGCGCGAGAGCGGGGTGCGCTCCGCCGTGGCCTGCACCTCGACAAGGCCTCCGTCGCCGGTCATCACGACGTTGGCGTCGACCTCGGCGCTGGAGTCCTCGCCGTAGTCGAGGTCGAGCAGGGCCCTGCCCTCTACGATTCCGCAGGAGACGGCGGCGATCGAGCCGGTGAGCGGCGAGCGTTCGATCCGCTCCTTGGCCCGCAATCTCTCGCACGCGAGCGCGAGCGCGACGTAGGCCCCGGTGATCGACGCACAGCGCGTGCCGCCGTCGGCCTGCAGCACGTCGCAGTCGAGGTAGATCGTGCGTTCGCCGAGCGCGTTGAGGTCGATCACGGCGCGCAGCGAGCGGCCGATCAGCCGCTGGATCTCCACCGAGCGGCCGTCGAGGCGGCCCTTGGAGATGTCGCGCGCCTTGCGATCGCCTGTCGAGGCGGGCAGCATTCCGTACTCGGCCGTCAGCCAGCCGCGGCCCTTGCCGGTCATCCAGCGTGGAACGCCCTCCTGGGCCGAGGCGGTGCAGATCACGCGCGTCTCCCCCATCGAGATCAGCGCCGATCCTGTCGCGGTGCGCACGAATCCGGGCTCGATCTCCACCGGGCGCAGGTCCTCGGGGCTACGCCGGTAACTGCGTTTGCGCACCCCGTGCTCGGCGACACCCGGCCCCGGCGCGCCGGGTGAAGAGGTATCGGGTGAGGGTGCGTCTGAGCTCACGTGTGCGCGCCATGCTCGATGGGCCTCGTCCGCCGTTGGGGCAGCGAGTTGGACTCTGGTCTCATGCGAGCGCCTCCGCGCTCTGCAGGTCGACGTGCTCGACTTCGCCGAGCGGCATCTGCAGGAAGCCGGTGCCGAGCTCATGGAACGCGTCGGTGTCCGCGGTGCACAAGAAGCGGTAGTCGCCCTCGCCGTGCTCGCGCGGATTGCGCAGAGAGCGCGTGGAGAGCGCGTGGGCGACCTGGCGGGCGAGCGCCCTGCCGGAGCTGACGAGCCTCACCTCCGGGCCGAGCATGCGCTGGAGCATCGGGCTTATCAGCGGGTAGTGGGTGCAACCGAGGATCACGGTGTCCACGCCGGCTTCGCGCAAGGGCGCGCACGCATCGCGCACGCTCGCCACGGCGCGCTCGTCGAACTGGTGGCCGGCCTGGATGATCGACGCGAGCGTGGGGCAGGCGACCGGGTGCAGCGTCACGTGCGGGTCGACCGCCCCGACCGCGCGCTCGTAGCTGCCGCTGGCGACCGTTGTGGGCGTGGCGAGCAGCCCGATCCGCCCGCTGCGCGTCGCGGCGACCGCCTGCAGCGCCTCGGGGCGCACCACGCCGAGCACGTCCACGCCGAGCGTGGTCTCCATCATGCGCCGCTCGAGGATCGGCAGGGCCGCGGCGGTGGCCGAGTTGCAGGCGATCACAAGCAGCTTCGCGCGCCGGCGCAGCAGCTCCTCGGCGATCTCCGAGGAGAAGCGCGCGAGCTCTTCGGGAGAGCGCTCGCCGTATGGGAAGCGCGCGGTGTCGCCGAGGTAGAGGAAATCCTCACGTGGGAGCTGCACGAGCAGCTCGTGCAGGACCGTGAGGCCGCCGACGCCCGAGTCGAACACGCCGATCGGACGGGCGCGTGGGTCGCTTGAGGAAGCGCTCGTCACGAGGCCATCATTCCAGAGCGCTACCGTCAGCGCTCGTGCGCGCGCTCGTGCTGTCCAACATGCTGCCCGATGCGTCCCATCCCGAGCGCGGGCGCTTCGTGCGCGATCAGGTCGAGGCTCTGCGCGCGCTCGGCGACTGGCGGGTGGAGCTCTACGAGTTCGCGCCCGGCGCTCGCGCGCTCGCGCGGGCCGCCCGGCGCCTGCGCACGCGCTACGCCGGCGAGCGCTTCGACGTCGTGCACTCCCACTTCGGCCTGACGGCTTGGCCGGCGCTCGCGGTGAGGGCGCGCGGACGGGCGCTCACCGTGCACGGCACCGATCTGCGCCATCCGCGCACGCGGATCGCCACGCGCGCCGTGATCCCCACCGTCGGGCTGCTCGCCGCCGCGTCTGAGGCGCTCATAGAGGACATCCCGGGGTCAGGCGCGCGCGCGCGCGCGCAGGTGCTGCCCTGCGGCGTCGACACCGTGCGCTTCAAAGCGATGTCCCGCGTGCGCGCGCGGGACATGCTGAATTTGGAGCCGCAAAGCCCGTGCTTGCTGCTTCCCGCCGACCCGTCCCGCCCGGAGAAGCGCTGCGACCGTGCGACGGCGCTCGCCGAGGCCGCGGGAGCGCGGCTGCTGACGCTTGGCGGGGTCGACCCCGAGCGCGTGCCGCTGTACGTCAACGCGTCGAACGCTGTGCTCGTGCCCTCCGAGCGCGAGGGCTTCGGGCTGGCCGTGCTCGAGGCGCTGGCGTGTGACGTGCCGGTGCTCGCCACGCCCGTCGGTATCCACGCGCAGGCGCTCGACGGGTTGGCGGGAACGCTGTGCGCGCCGTTCGAGCTGGCGCGCTGGCGTGACGCGCTCGAGCCCCACCTGGCCGCCGAGGACCCGCGCGTCGCCGGGCGCGCGCGCGCTGAGTGCTTCTCGGCGAGGCGCATGGCCGAGCGCGTGGCGGGCGCATGGCGCTCACTCGTCGCGGAAGGCGGATAGCATGAGAGCTGTGGCAGGCGCAGACGAAGCTGGGCAGACGTCGCAGGCAGCGGATGAGACGCAACAGACAGCCGGGCAGGCTCAGCCATCGACTGGACCCACAACCGAGCGGGCGCGCCAGTCCCCCGAGCAAACTGGGCGTGCGACTGAGGCGGGTGCTGGGCCGGGGACCCCGGGTGGGCATGGAGCCCCGGATGGGCATGGGGCCACGGAGCCCGACGGGACGCAGCCGGAGGCCGAGCAGGCCTCTCAGGCGCCCGGTTTCGGCGAGCGCGGGCGCATGCGCCGTCGCGCGCGCTTCCTGCGCAAGGCGCGCGAGCTCGCGTACCGCGACCTCGGCGGGCTTGTGTTCGACTTGCACCGCTTCGGCCAGCGCAACGACCAGCTGGTGCTCGCGAAGCTCGCGACATTGCGCCAGATCGACAAGGAGCTACGCGAGCTGGAGCAGGCGCTGCACGACCGCAGGCCGGTGACCGTGCTGCGCGAAGTGGGCATCGCGGCATGTCCGCGCTGCGCGGCGATCCACGGCAGCGACGATCGCTTCTGCCCAGGTTGCGGGCTGGCGTTCGACGCAAACGCCGACCGACCGATCTCGACGGCGCCGGTCAGCCCGCCGGCGCCGAGCGCGGCCCAACCATCGACCGCCGCGCATGCCCCGACAGCGCGCCAGAGCCGACCGGCGCCCCCGACGCCGTCCCCGCTCGCCCCGTCGAAGCCGCCGATCGCGCCGGTCGCGGCGAGGCCCGCCGCCGCTCCCGCGCCTGAGCGCAAGCAGGACGATCGGGCGGCGCCGGATCGCTCTGAGGAGGACGAGCCGACCCAGATCCTGCGACCGCCCGCGGCGGGTCCGTGAGCGCCACACCGCTCCCCACCGCGCCGGGCTTGGACGCTCCCGACGAAGCGTGTCCCCTGTGCGGGGCGCCGTTGAAGCAAGAGCAGAGCTGGTGCCTGCGCTGCGGAGCGGCCGCCCGCACGCGCCTGGCGGCGCAGCCGAAATGGAAGGCGCTGGCGATCGTGTTCGTGGCTGTGGTGGTGCTGTCGCTCGGCGTGCTCGCGGCGGCGCTCGTGAAGCTCACCGGATGAGCTTCACCCGAGTCGGCCTCGCCCAATGAGCGCCGCGTGAGCTTTACCGCGGCGCCGGTGAGCGGTCGCCAAGACGCCGATGTGGTGGTGGTCGGGGCCGGGGCCGCCGGGCTGTACGCGGCGCTGTGTGTGGCGCGCGAGGGCGGCCGCGTGGCGCTGCTGTCGGCGATGCCGCTGGCCCAGACGGCGAGCTATTGGGCGCAGGGGGGGCTTGCGGCCGTGCTCGCGACCGACGACAGCTTCGCTCTGCATCTGAGCGACACCGAGCGCGCTGGGCGCGGAGCCGTGCGACGCTCGGCGGCCGAGGTGCTCGTGCGCGAGGCGCCCGCCTGCGTCAGAGACCTGGAGGAGCTGGGCTTTCGCTTCGACGCAGACCGCCGCGGGCGCCTGTCCCTCGGCCTCGAGGGGGGGCACTCTGTGCGACGCATCGTGCACGCCGGGGGGAGCGCCACCGGACGGCGTCTGCTGCGCGAGCTATCCGCGCTGGTGGTCGCGCACGAGCGCGTGCAGGTGATCGAGGGGGCACGCGTCTCCGGTCTGCTGTGCGACGAAGGGCGCTGCCAGGGCGTCGTTTGCCAGCCGCTTGGAGATCCGGTCGATCTTCGAGCAGTCGGGCGCAGCCTGATGGCGCGCGCGGTCGTCTTGAGCACAGGCGGCGCGGCGGCTCTGTGGTCGCGCACGACCAACCCGCCCGGGTCGATCGGCCAGGGACTGCAGCTTGCGCACGCGGTGGGGGCGCCGCTGGCCGATCTGGAGCTCGTGCAGTTCCACCCCACGGCGGTGATCGGGGTCAAGGGCAGGGAAGGCTTCCTGATCACCGAGGCCATCAGGGGTGAGGGCGCCACCCTGCACGACGCGCGCGGGGAGCGCTTCGTCGACGAGCTCGCGCCTCGCGACGAGGTTTCGCGAGCGATCCACGAGCGCCTGCGCGCGAGCGGCGAGCGCGCGGTGAAGCTCGACATGCGCGCGATCGACCCCGCACTGTTTCCAAACGTCGTGGGGGCGCTGCGCGAGGCGGGGCTCGACCCTGTGCGCGAGCTCGTGCCGGTGGCGCCCGCCGCGCACTACACGATCGGGGGGGTCGTCACCGACCTGCACGCGCGCTCGAGCGTGCGCGGGCTTTATGCGGTCGGCGAGACGGCCTGCACCGGCCTGCACGGGGCCAACCGGCTGGCGTCGAACTCGTTGAGCGAGTGCTTCGTGTTCGGCCGCCGCGCGGCGCTGGCGGCGCTGGAGGAGCGACCCTTGCGCGGCGCCGCCGCGGCGCCGCGCTCGACGCCGATCGCGCCCGTCGAGCAGAGCACGAGGACGGCGCTTTGGGAGCACGCCGGGGTCGAGCGCTCGGCCGAGGGGCTGGCGCGCTTGCTCGATGACCCGCACCCGCTGGCGCGCATGGTGGGGCGCTCAGCGCTCGCGCGCGAGGAGAGCAGGGGCACGCACACGCGCATCGATTGTCCCAAGCGCGACGCGCGGCTCGACGGAATGCACGCGGTGATCTCGAGCCAAGCCGCACAGCTGGACTGGCAGGCGTGGGAGTAACTCAGTCTCCGGGCCGACATTAAGAGCGTTCACCCGCTCAGAACGACCCACAATTCCACAAAAAACACGCAAACGGCGGAAAGCTAACCCAGGCTTAATGAATTACTTCGGTGCGCCTTAAGAATGGCTTGGATACTAGGCAAGTCCAGTCTTTTTGGACTGGAGCGGTGTTGGAGAAGCAGAATTATGTATCAGTTCAGCCGAGCAATCTACAGGGAGCTGGCTCCTTACATAACGGAGTCGCAGCGGCCCGACGCCCAGGGGGTCTCCAACCACAAGCACGTGCTGGACGCGTGCGAGTCTGCGGTGGAGCGGCTGGCGACCGACCGTCACTACTTCGCCAAGCCAGCGCGCACCCTGTTTTACGACATCAGGACCTATTTTCCGATGGGCGCGCAGGAGCGGGTCTTGCAGACCGTGTGCCTTTACATGAGCCTCGCCCAGCGCTTCCTGATGGAGAACCCGGTGGAGGCGCACGCGGCGGTGAGCGACGAGCCGCCGACTTGCCGCGCCACGACGCGCAAGGGATCGACCTGCCAGCGCGTGCCGCTGCCGCACAACGGCTACTGCCCGTCCCATCAGCACCTCGCCGACACCGAGCACGGCGAGCAGCTCGCCGCCGCATAGGCGTACGCTTTCCGAGCGATGCTGCTCGGGGTAGATGTCGGGGGGACGTTCACCGACGCGGTGCTTGTGGCGGCCGACGGGACTGTCTTCACCGCCAAGGCGCCGAGCACGCCTGAGGCGCAGGAGCAGGGGGTGATGGCGGCCATCGAGGCCGTGCTTGAAACCTCGTTCAGCCGTCCCTCGCGCGCGCGGGGGGCAGACCGTTCTGAGGACCCTGCCCTCCCCTCCGACGCCGCTTTCCCGTCTGAGCAGCGCACCTTCCGGTCTGGCGCCGCTTTCCCCTCTGAGCAACGCACCCTCCGGCCTGGCGCCGCTTTCCCCTCTGAGGACCCCGCTGCCCGCGCGCAGGTGCAGCGCTTCGCGCACGGCATGACCGTGGCGACCAACGCGCTGCTCGAGGGGCAGGGCGCGCGCACGGCGCTGATCGCCACCGACGGCTTCACCGATGTCGTCGAGCTCGGACGTCAGGCGCGGCCTAGCCTCTACCGCCTTTGCGAGGTTGGGCCGCAACCGCTCGCGCCACCGGAGCTTCGCTTCGGAGCGCCAGAGCGGACGGGGCCCGGCGGGCCTCTGCGCGAGCTCGACGAGAGCGCTGTCGAGAAGCTGCTCGAGCGACTGGGGCAGGCCAAGCCGGAGGCGGTTGCGGTTGCGCTGCTGCACTCCTACGCCCATCCCGAGCACGAGCGCCGGCTCGGCGAGCTGATCGAAGCGCGGCTGCCGCACGCGCATCTGTCGCTTTCGCACGATCTGGTGGGCACGTTCAGGGAGTACGAGCGGGCGGCGACGACGGAGGTCGATGCCGCCCTCTCGCCGCTGCTGGGCGCCTACTTGGAGCGACTCGGACGTCAGGCTGCCGCGCGCGGGCTGCCGGCGGCGCAGGTGATGCAGTCCTCCGGCGGGCTCACGGACACGCGGCGCGCCGCGAGACACGCCGCGGTAACGGTGCTGTCGGGTCCCGCTGGCGGCGTGGGTGGGGCGCTGCTGCTCGGCGAGGCTGCCGGCGAGCGCGACCTGCTGTGCTTCGACATGGGGGGCACCTCCTGCGACGTCTGCGTGGTCGATGGAGGGCGCGTCGCCGAGACGGCCGAACGCAGCGTGGCAGGCCGGCCGCTGGCGCTGCCGGCGCTCGACATCCACACCGTGGGCGCCGGGGGCGGGTCGATCGCTTGGCGCGACGAGGGCGGGGCGCTGCGCGTTGGGCCCGCCTCGGCCGGCGCAGATCCCGGGCCGGCTTGCTACGGGCTCGGCGGGGAACGCGCGACCGTGACCGACGCGAACCTTCTGCTCGGCAGGCTGCTCGACGACGTGCCGCTCGCGGGCGGCGTGCGGCTCGACCGCGAGGCCGCAGAGCGCGCGGTTGGAGCGCTCGCACACGAGCTGGGGCTCGAGCGGAACGCGTGCGCGGAGGGGATCGTGAGGGTCGCGGAGACCGAGATGCGACGCGCGCTCGGCGTGATGACGGTCGAGCGCGGGATCGACCCGCGGCGCTTTGCGCTGATGCCGTTCGGGGGCGCGGGGCCACTGCACGCGGCCTCGATGGCGGGCGAGCTGGGAATCGCGCGCGTGCTGTGCCCGCGCGCGAGCGGCGTGCTGTCGGCGCTCGGGCTGGCCGCGGCCGCCCCACGGCGCGACGTGTCGCGCACGGCGATGCTCTCGGGCGCGAGCCTCACGCGCGAGCGCGTCACCGAGGAGCTGAGGCGCCTGCTCGGACGAGCGGCGGCCGAGCTCGACGAGCCGGCGGCGCGCATCGACATCCGCTGTGAGATGCGCTACGCGGGGCAGTCCTTCGAGCTGGCGGTGGACTACGAGACAGATCCTGGGGATGTCTTTTTGGAGGAGCTGTTCGTTCCCCCGCGTAACGCTCCCGCGGCCAGCGAACGTGGGCCGCTCGATCCCGCGCGCCTGCGAAAGGCCTTCGAGGACGCGCACGAGCGGCGCTACGGCTACCGCGACGAGCGGGCCGAGGTGGAGCTGGTGAACGTGCGCGTCTCGGCCGTCGGAGCGCAGCCGGCGCTGCGCTTGACCGGCGCGACGGCGCGCGCGCCAACACGCGAGCGCAGACGGGTCTTCTTCGACGGCGAGTGGGTCGAGGCCGAGCTGTTGCGCGGCGAGCTGCCTGCAGGAACGTGCGTGTGCGGGCCGGCGTTGTGTGCGATGCCGGAGTCGACCCTGCTTGTGCCACCCTGCTGGGGTGGAGCGGTGGACGAGCAGGGGACGATGGTGCTCGAGCGCGAACAGCTTACGCCGGCTGGCGCGAGCCACGGGTGGGCGATCGCGCGCGGATCGGTCGGCTACGAGGACAACCACGACCCGATCGAGCTGCAGGTGATCGTCGGCGCCTTGCGGGCGGCGTGCGAGGAGATGGGCGCCGCGCTCGTGCGCTCGGCGCACTCGGCCAACATCAAGGAGCGCAGAGACGCCTCGACCGCCCTCTTCGACCCCAAAGGCGAGATGGTGATGCAGGCCGAGCACATTCCGGTGCACCTCGGGTCGATGCCAGCCGCCGTGCAAGCCGTGCTCGGCGAGCAGCATCGGCCTGACGTGTCTTGGGTGCTGAACGATCCCTTCGCTGGCGGCACGCACCTGCCTGACATCACCGTCGTGACACCTGTCTTCGGGGACATTCCCGGCGCGCGCGGGGGGGTGCCCGATCCGGAGGCTTGCGCCACCGCCCAACCCACACCCGCGGGCAAGCTGATCGGGTTCGCCGCCAGCCGCGCGCACCACGCCGACGTCGGCGGGCGCGTGCCCGGCTCGATGCCGGCCGACAGTCGCAGCCTGGACGAAGAGGGCGTCGTGATCTCCCCGCAGCCGCTGACTTCCGCGGCGATCGAGCGGCTCGCCGCGCAAATGCGCCAGCCTGAGGAGCGCAGGGCCGATCTGCGCGCGCAGCTGGCGGCCAACGGCACGGGCGCGCGGCGGCTGCTCGAGCTCTCCGGACGCGTCGGCGCGCAGCGCTTGGAAGCGGCGATGCGCGCGGTGCTCGACTATGCGGAGCGGCGCACGCGCGCTTGCATCGCCGCGCTGGCGGATGGGGTGCGCGAAGCCGAAGACGTGCTGGAGGCGCCCGAGGGGGATCTCGCGCTGCGTCTGAGGGCGACCGTCGAGGGAGAGCGGCTCGTGCTCGACTTCAGCGGCTCGGCCGCCCAACACGACGGGAACCTCAACTGCCCGCTGGCGGTCACGCTGTCGGCGTGCTGGTTCGCCGTGAGAGTGCTGACGGATCCGGACATCCCGCCGACGGCGGGCGCCTATCGGCCTGTCGAGGTGATCGCACCGCCCGGCTGCCTGCTGAACGCCAACCAGGGGGCGGCGGTGGCGGCGGGCAACGTGGAGACCTCCTCGCGCGTCGCGGACCTGGTTCTCGGCGCGTTCGGTCGGGCTCTGGGCCAGGGGACGATGAACAATCTCACGCTGGGCGCCGAGAGCTTCACCTACTACGAGACGCTCGGCGGCGGGCAGGGGGCGTGCGCGGACGTCGACGGAGCCAGCGGCGTGCACGTGGCGATGAGCAACACGTTGAACACTCCGATCGAGGCGCTCGAGCGAGACCTGCCGGTGCTCGTGCGCGAATACGCCCTGCGGCGCGGCTCGGGAGGCGCCGGGAAGCATCGCGGCGGCGACGGCGTCGTGCGCGAGCTGGAAGCGCTGAGCGACATGACTTTCTCGCTGATCGCCGAGCGCCGCCGCCACGCGCCGCCGGGCGCCGCCGGCGGCGAGCCGGGGACGCCCGGGCGCGACACGCTGATTGGACCGCCGGGGAAGCCGCCGCGACGGTTGCCGGCGAAGGTCACAGGTAGGCTTAGCGCCGGTGAGCGACTTCGCATCGAAACCCCCGGCGGCGGCGGTTACGGCCCACCCTGCGAGCCCCGCGACCAGCCCGACCGCGAGCTGAGCGATCTGTGAGCGCGATGGAGCGTGCGCGTGCCTGAGCGGATCGGCTTCCTCGGCCTGGGGATCATGGGCTCGCGCATGGCCGCCAACGTGGCCAGGGCGGGCTATGAGCTGACCGTTTGGACGCACACGGAGGGAAAGGCGCGGCGCTGGGCCTCCGAGCACGGGGCCGCTGCGGCGAGGACGCCGGCCGAGGTTGGGGCGGCGAGCGACATCGTGGTGAGCATGGTCGTCGACGGGGCGCAGGTGGAGAGCGTGCTGTGCGGCGCGCGAGGCGTCGCGGAGGGAGCGAACGAGGGCCTGCTGTGCGTGGACATGTCGACGATCGCGCCGACCGACACGCGCCGTATCGCCACTCGGCTCGCCGAGTGCGCGATCAGGATCGTGGATGCGCCCGTCACGGGCTCCTCCCCGCGCGCGGAGGCCGGCACGCTCACGATCATGGTCGGCGGCGAGCTCGAGGACTTCGAGCGCGCGAAGCCGCTGCTGGAGACGATGGGCGAGCTGATCGTGCACGTCGGCGAGCTGGGCCAGGGCGAGATGCTGAAGCTGATCAACAACTCGCTCGGCGCGGCGAACGCCGCCGCTGTCGCCGAGGCGCTGCTGCTGGCGGACGCCACCGGCGTGGACCTCGACGCGCTCGTGGCGGTGACCCAGAGCGGCTCGGGAGCCTCAGCTCAACTGCAGTCGAAGGCGGAGGCGATGCGCGGCCACGATTACACGACGCTGTTCAAGGCCGAGCACCTGCTCAAGGACGTGCGCCTGTGCCTCGAGGAAGCCCAGGCGGCCGGGATTCCGTTCCCATCCGCCGCTCACGCGCGCGACCTGCTCGCCGCGACGATCGGACGCGGGCACGGAGGCGACGACTACGCGGCCATGATCGAGGCCGCCGAGGGTCTCGCCGGCCGGCGGTTGTGAACGTCCGATAACCGTCTGGACACGCAAAGAAAACCTGCCTCCCCTCTTCCCCAGCACCCGGCGTTCAGCTTTGACAGGCGCTAAACGTCCAGAAAAACCTCCGATTTGCAGGGCATTTGGGATTCTCGCTCGGATTTCGTATCTTTAAGCGGAGTCGTACCCCCCGTGTGCAGCCCTCAGGACGGCACGGATGGGGTCGCGCGGTTTTCACACGATCCTCGTATTCAGGTTTTTCAAGATGCCAATTGCTCTCAAGGAATGGGCGGTCACCGTCCGCGCCCTCGCCGAAGGCGAGCAGCTGATCACCCTGCGCAAGGGCGGGATTCGCGAGCCCGAAAAGCACTTCAAGCTCGAGCACGAGCGCTTCTTCCTCTACCCGACGTTCGACCATCAGCGCAACGACCTCGTGCGCGAGTCTCACCAGCCCGAGCTGCGCAGGGCGCTCGAGGAAGGCGTGTGGAACGACGGCGAGCCGCCGGTGCAGGCGTTCAGCGTCGAAGGCGGCATCCAGCAGCCAGAGCGGGTGCGCATCAGGGCTTGGGCGGAAGTCGCCGGTCACTTCACGATCTCCGATCCGCGCTGCGTGGACGCGCTGTCGCCGTTCTACGTGTGGACGCCGGACTACGCCGAGAAGCGCCTCGAATGGAAGCGGCGCCACCCGCTGCACGTGCTGCTGCTGCGCACCTACCGGATTCCACGCCCGGTGACCGTCAAGGTCAAGGACGAGTACGGGGTTTGCAGCTCTTGGCTCGAGCTGCAGCGCGAACTGCCCTTCGAGGGCACCCCGGTGCTCTCCGACGGCGAGTTCGAGCGCGCCGCCGAAGAGATCGAGACGATCACGCGCGAGGCCGGGCAGCCGCTCGGCCAGCCAGTCCTGGTCTAGCTTCTAGGGCCGCCGATCGGCGCGATGCTGCGTCTTCGGACGCTCATGCGCAAAGCGCACCGAAGCGACCTGCGTCCTCGCCTCGCCGATCGGCGATCTCTGGAAGGGATCGCGGCCGCTATGCCAGCAGCTCGCGGGCGCGGTCGGCTTGCGAGACTGGCACGAGCACGTCGCGGGCGCCGGCGGCGAGGAAGTCGGGCACGTCGAAGCCGCCGTTGCGTTGCAACATGCTTGGGATGTGCTCCGAGCGCAACAGGCCCTGAATCAGTTCGGCCTCGGCGAGATTGCTGGCATAGGCGACCTTCACCAGGTGTGTGCCGGCCTGTCCCTCAGACCGCGACTTGTCCAACCTCCACCTCACGAACGACACCTTTCTCGATCAGATAAGAGCGAATCTCCGGGTGCTCTGGATCGGCAAGCCCTACGATTATCCACTCGACGCCAGGCCAGTGAGCCGCGAAGTTGACATCGGTTTGGGAGGGATGTGGGGCGGTGTGCGTGTGCGAGTGGTAGATCGCGCCTATCTCCCAGCCGGCGGCGTCGAACTCGTCGATCGCCTTAATCACGTCTTTGCCGTCGATCTCGAAGCGCTTGGGACTTGCGTGCACGTTCCTGGCACGACGCACACGCACGGCTCGCGCTGGCTCTCGATCGGAGGGGGGGGTGACCGCCACCACGCCGCAGCACTCGTTCGGAGCCTCCTCGCGGGCGTGCTCGAGAATCTGGTCGAGCAGCTCTTGCGCGATGTCCATACCGCTCTCCCCGCTCAACCGGCGCGGCGTCCGGGGTAGGGCGGTCGGATCGAGAGCTGGGCCTGTGCGCCGAGGCCGCTCACCACCACACGGTGGCGTCGAGGTTCTCGATCTCGTCGACCGGGAGCGTGTAGATGCCGCTCGACAGGTACTTCCAGCCGTCGTCGGCCACGACGAAGACGACATTGCCCTCGTCGAGCTCGCCCGCGATGCGCACCGCCACGCGCGCAATCGCGCCGCTCGAGACGCCCGCGAAGACGCTCTCCTCGTCGAGCAGCTTGCGCGTCCAGACGATCGCGTCGCGGTTGGTGACGAAGATCTTGCGATCGAGCAGCGAGATGTCGATGATCGGCGGGATAAATCCGTCGTCGAGTGAGCGCAAGCCCTGCACCGGCTCACCTTGCATCGGCTCGGCCGCGACGATCTTGACAGCGTCTCCGAACGTCTCCTTCAATCGCCGCCCGTTGCCCATCAGGGTTCCACCCGTGCCGAGGCCGGCAACGAACGCTGAGACCTCGTCGAGCTCCTCGAGGATCTCCAAGGCGGTGCCATGGTAGTGGGCGTTCGGGTTGGCGATGTTGCCGTACTGGTAAGGCATGTAATAGGAGGAGTCCGCTTGCGCCATGTCGAGTGCCTTCTCGACGGCGCCGTTTGAGCCCTTGGAGCCCTCGGAGTAGACGATCTGCGCGCCATACATCTTCAGCAGCTGGGTGCGCTCGGGGGTCACGTTCTCGGGCATGACCACCTTCAGTGGGTAGCCCTTGCGCGAGCAGATCATCGCGAGCGAGATGCCGGTGTTGCCAGAGGTGGGCTCCAGGATCGTCTGACCCGGCATGATCGCGCCCCTGCTCTCGGCGTCCTCGATCAGAGCGCGCGCGACGCGGTCCTTGACCGAGCCGGTGGGGTTGCGCGACTCGAGCTTGGCCCAGATGCGCACGCCCGGCTTGGGCGAGAGCCGCGGCAGCTCCACGAGCGGCGTGTTGCCGATCGACTGGACGATGTCGCCGTAGCGCCCTCCGCAGGGCTTGTTACCGACCCGCTCGACAGCCATTACTTCACGGAATATAGCGCCAGTGGCTCAGCGTGCCGAATCGACAAACTGGCCAGACAACCAATATGCTCCTCGAGGATGCCGATGCGAGGTGACTTCGACTACGACTGGCTGGTGATCGGCTCGGGCTTCGGCGGGAGCGTATCCGCGTTGCGCCTGTCGGAGAAGGGCTACAAGGTCGGGGTGCTCGAGTGCGGGCGGCGTTTTGCAGACCACGAGTTCCCCGAGTCCACGAGCGACTACAAGCGCTACTTCTGGCGGCCGGAGATCGGCTGGAAGGGCATCTTCCGGATGACCACCTTCAAAGACGTGTCGGTGGTTAGCGGCTGCGGCGTGGGCGGCGGCAGCCTCGGGTACGCCAACACGCTGTATGTCCCTCCGAAGCAGTTCTTCGAGGACGCGCAGTGGTCTGGGATCGCCGACTGGGAGGCGGAGCTCGCTCCTCACTACGAGGAAGCGCAGCGGATGCTGGGCGTGACGACGAACCCCTACGACGACCCCGCCGACTCGCTCCTGCGCGAGCTGGGTGAGGAGCTCGGTGTCTCCGACACCTACAAAAAGACTCCCGTGGGCGTGTACTTCGGCGAGCCCGGAAAGACGGCGGACGCCGTGAACGGCGAGCCCGGCGAGGCCACGCGCGACCCCTACTTCGGCGGCGAGGGGCCCGACCGGACCCCGTGCTCGCTGTGCGGACGCTGCATGGTGGGATGCCCGCACGGCTCGAAGAACACGCTCGTGAAGAACTACCTGTACCTGGCCGAGAAGCGCGGCGCGAGGGTCAGCCCGGAACGCACGGTGATCGACATCCGTCCCCTTGGAGCGGGCGACGGAAGCGATGGCTATGAGGTCGAAAGCGTCCGCTCGGGGGCTTGGGTGCGCCGCGAACGCGAAGTGCACAGGGCCCGGGGCGTCGTCGTCTCGGCCGGCCCGCTCGGGACGAACACGTTGCTGCAGCGCTGTCGTCTCGGCGGCTCGCTGCCGCGCGTCTCCGCACGACTCGGAGAGCTCGTGCGCACCAACAGCGAGGCGATCCTCGCGGTGACGGTTCCGGAGGACTACCCGGAGAACCTGATCAAGCGGGTGGCGATCACCTCGAGCATCTATCCCGACCCCCACACCCACATCGAGACCGTCACCTACGGCGCCGACGGCGACTCGATGAGCCGCCTGAACACGCTGCTGACGGGCGACGGCACGCGCTTCACGCGGCCCTTGAAGCTGCTCGGCCAGATCGTCCGCCACCCCAAGCGCTTCGCGCAGGTGTTGCGTCCCAAGAACTGGTCGCGGCGCACGATCATCATCCTCGTGATGCAGACGCTCGACAACGCGATGGCGCTGCGCCCGAAACAGGGGCCGTTCAAAACACTCTGGTTGAGCACCGAGCAGGATCCCGAGCGGCCCAACCCGACATTCATCCCAGTCGCCAACCAGGCGGCCGAATGGTTCGCCGAGCGCACCGGCGGCATCGCTCAGAGCTCGATCTCTGAGGCGCTGTTGAACATTCCCACCACCGCTCACATCCTCGGCGGGGCGGTGATCGGCCCAGACGCCGAGCGCGGCGTGGTGGACGCCCACCAGCGCGTGTTCGGCTACGAGAACCTGCTCGTGTGCGACGGCTCAGCGATCCCCGCAAATGTGGGCGTCAACCCGAGCCTCACGATCACAGCCCTGGCCGAGCACGCGATGAGCCATGTGCCGGCGGCGGGCATGGCGAGCACGGACAGCTTCGAGACCGCCGCGACCGCGTAGCTCCCGACGGGCTGCGCGACTGGCTTCCTCGACGGGCGAGGAGCGTCGATCAGCGGACGACCTTGACGGTGTCCGACGCGGATTGCGCCAGGAACGAGCGCGACCCGCTCCATTTGACTGTCACGCGCGCCTTGGCGCCTACGCGACAGCGCCTTGGCGTCGCGAGCTGCACGCGGAAGCGGCCGTGCGCTACACGAGCTTCGCCTTTGGCGCTCGAGTGACTGCACGTCACCGCCACCTTCAGATGGCCTGTCAGGGAGGACGCGGCGGCGCCTGTCAGCAGCGCGCCGTGTCGGCGCGAGACTCGGGCGCTTCGCAGCGACAGCAGCGCGCTGAGCGCATGCGGGCGTGGTCGTGGCTTGGGGGGTGGCGTGCCGACGTAGATGCCGGTCGAGGCGGTTGCGTCGACCTCATTTTCGGTGGGGCCTTCGATCCATGTGCAAATGTTGTACGGGCCGGCCGGCTCGGTCACCGTCGCCGTGGCGGTCGCGGGACCACCGAAGATTCGCTGGTTGTCGACCACGAACGGGCTTTCAAACGCGAAGGTTTTGTTGGCCTGGTTTTGCTGGCCGTCGAGCGTGTGATTGACGGCGCACGGCAATCCTCCGCTTGGCCTGATGTCGGAGTACATCGTGAGCTGCTGGTCGGTGTGCGTCGTGTAGTCGATCTGGAAGGCGACGCCGGGAAGAGCCGGGTGAGGCAGGCCCACCGTGAGCTGGAGCACCTGTGGGCCACGTGAGCTGAAGGTCGCGCTCGCAGGCCCGGCTACCGTCGCCTTTTCGGTTTCCAACCAGGCGCAGACGAGGTACGTGCCGACCCCTGGAGGGTTGTAAGTGGCCGATTCCTGGAATGGCCCGGGTCCGACACGGGGGGGATTGCTGAATCCTTCATCGCTGTAGATGCTGGCGGAGACGCCGCCGGCCGCGCTGCGATCGTCGACGTAGTTGCCCTGGCAGCCGATGCCTCCCGCGGGTCTGACGACCGCGTACAGCAACGGGCCGCGCCCTTCGCTGTCGACAGCTTCCGATGCGCCCGAGAAGCCGATGTTGAACGGAATCCCCTGCTCAGGCGCAGAGGAGCCGATCGCCACCTGGAGCGTGTCGGCCGCTGAGGCCTGGGTGGTCGAGACGAACGCCGCAGCGATCAGCGCAGCGCCCGCGATCAGGATCTTTGCGCGTGTTGTGTATCTCATATGCGTTCCGAATACCCCAAGATGCCCATCTGTCTGGCGCCGGACTATATGCAAAATTTGGCGATGGGGCGTCGCGCGGCCAGTGAATGGCTGCGAGGCCACGCACATCGGGACGTTCACGCTCTGTAGCGCGCGATCGCCCTTGTCGCCGTAACCGACGAGAGTCCAGTCTCACAGAGAGCTTCGAGCTCCGGACACCCACTCCGACGCCGAGCTGAGTCCTCCCGTACGGAGCCGCAGACGCTCTCCCGCGGTCGACCGCAGGAGCTGGTTGAGCACGCCGTGGCGATCGGCGCGCAGGTGGGCGATCGTATGCCATCGGCCCCGGCGCCCCTGACGCTGCAGGAGAGCTGGCTGGCGCCCGTGCACGAGCAGCGCCCACACGCGCACCTGCCGTCGGTTCACGCGCAGCGGGTCGAACGGGAGCGTGAAACCGCGCAGGAAGGGCTTGGGGCGCGCACGCGCAACGTCCCCGCCCGGCCCTGGGGCGTATAGGCCCGCCGGTCGCGGGTAGAGGGCCACACCGCCCCCGGGTGAGGCCAGCGGCACACCGCCGTAGGGGTCGATCAGGAACTGCCAATCGACGAAGCTCACGCCGGCCACCCACAGGCGATGCAGGGCACGCGAGATCCACGCGGCCTGCAGGGAATCGGGCACGCCCTTGGACGTCGGTGGAGAGCTCTGCCAGTTGAGCTCGGTGACCCACAGCGGCCGAGGGCCGGAGGGCAGCACCGTATGCAGACGCTCCGCCCGCGCCAAGAGGCCCGTGATCTTGGCCATGTCGGAGACCGCCACATCAAGCGTGGAGGCAGCGGGGATATCTGGGTTGAAAACGGACAGCGGATGGAACGCGAGCACGTCCAGGTGCGGCTTGTCGGGACAGCTCGCTCTGGCGGCGCCGCTCAGGCAGAGCAGCCCTTCCAGGAAGGTGACCGGGGCCATCGCGCCCACACCCGCGGGTTCGCCCTCGGGAGCGATGCCCGCGGCGACCACCGTGTCGGTCGGCTCCACCGCCTTGACCCCCGCGTAGAACCCGTTCAGGAGCTGTCGGTAGAGCAGCGGCGAGAAGGCGCTCCAGCGTCCGCCCGCCGCCACCCACTGAGGCTCTAGGTAGCGTGCGAGGTCGGCCCGTTCCAGGCCTGTAGAAGCTTCACGCGCGGCAGCACGGCCCCGAGGCGCAGCGGATCGGGGAAGGCGCCGTCGTAGCGACGGGCCAGCGCCGCTGCGAAATCCCCCAGCGCCGCCGGGCTGGGCGCCCAGCTGCCAGGATAGGCATAGGGCCAGCGATGGGGAGCTTCGGCGAAGGCCGGGGCGTGGGAGACGACCAGCAGCGGCTGCAGGCCGGCGGCCGCTGCGCTCGCCACAGAGGCGTCGAGCCGCGTGAAGCGGTAGGCGGGACTAGTCGGGTCGCGCGCCTGGAAGCCGGCGGACGGTGTGGCCTGCACCACGTTGCGCCAGTCGACGGGGATGCGCGCCACGCTCCCTCCGAGCGCCCTGATCCTGCCCATCGCAAGCGCGCGAACGCCGGCATCTCCGCTGAGCATCAGCGCTCCGTCTGAGACCCCTCGTGCGAGTCCCCCACGCGGGAAGGGCCCGTAGAGCAGGGCGTGGTTCTGCGCCCGCGCAAGCGAGCGATCTGTGCGAGGGGGCAACGGCGGGCCCGACGGCGGCTCGACCCCGAAAGGCCGCGGCGGCCCGTCGGCGCCGGTTCGCGAGGGCAGAGGCAGAACCGTGGGTGGTTGCAGCCAGGCAGACATGGAGAGCAACGCCAATGCGGTACGGAGAACGCCTTTCAACGAATTTGCTTGGATCGAAGCTCGCATTAATTGGGCATAGCTAGCAGAGGACGCTCAGTTGAGCAGAGCAGATCGGGATTGTCCGTTTTTCGATCCAGTACACGACGTGTGCCCTGGCACTGGGGTATAACTTCCTCCCATTCTGCCCACCGACAGGCTGAGCGAGGACGGATTGCCAACATTCCACGTTCAGTCGAGGACGGTGGAGTGCGGTTGGCCACCCTGCGCCCAGTAAAGGGTGCTGCCCACGAGGGCGAGAGATTTCGGGCCGATGTCGGTACCTATAGCCAGGAGTCTGTCGCCGGTCCTGTCAACCGCGTGAACTTGATATTCGGTTGTTTCTCCTTTAAGTGGTTTTTTTGTGATCCATGCTACCGATCCATTACTCTTTACCACGATGATAGAGGTAGATCCGTCTCCAACTGCATGCGGATCTGGAGGAATGGGGGTACCCGTAGGCATCTCATGGATAACGCGGCCATTACGCAGATCGCGAACCACTACCAAAAATGTTTCGTCTTCGCCAACGAACGAAAAATATTCGTATGCGACGATTGTGCCAGTCAATGTCTCTCCGCGTATATCCAAGCAGGCAGTCGAACTGCATGCACTTTCATTCGCAACATAGCCGAGTTCGTAGGAATGCCTATGACCGTAAACACAGCCGTGCACAATCAAGGATTCCTCAATGTTGAGTGATATGTACAGTTGAGCTCGCGCATCGGCAGCGATCACGCGCCCGCGACCCGTGCCGCACCTTACGGAAGGCCGGTGGCGACGCGCATCTGCAGCGGTCGACGATGCCACAGCCAAAATAGACGTAATCGCGATAACGAAGATAGCTATGGTTGCCTGACGCATGCTTTTAGGACTGCCGGCCGCACGTGAAGTCGCGGTCACCACAAGACATTCTCTTGCGGGTATTCCACGTTCAGTGAAGGACAGTAGAGTGCGGTTGGCCACTCTGCGTCCAGTAAAGCGTGCTACCGGCGAGGGCGAGAGATTTCGGGCCGATATCGGTACCCACGGCCAGTACACGGTTGCCAGTCTTGTCGAGCGCATGAACTTCATATTCAGTTTCATTTTTGACCGGTTTTTCCACGATCCACGCCACAGACCCGTCGCTCTTTAGGACGATAACTGTGGTGGAACCAGCTCCAATGAGCAGCGGATTAGGAGATCTCGGTGTGCCCGTGGGGACCCTATGAAGCACGCGGCCAGTACGCAGATCACGAACCACCACCAGCCACGTAAATTCTTCGATGCCCGACTTAGAGTATTCGTACGCAACTAGCGATCCGGCCAACGTCTCGCGTTCAACGATTGGCGCACAACCGCTCGAACTGCAAGTGCCATCACCCGGAAAATAGCCGAGTTCATAGGAATGCTTATCTCCATAAACACAACCATGCACGATCAAAGATTCCTCAATGTTGAGTGAAATGTACAGCTGAGCTTGCGTATCGGCAGCGATCACGCGCCCGTGATCCGTGCCACACTTAACGGAATGCCTGTGGCGACGTGCATCTGCAGCGGTCGACGATGCCGCAGTCCAGATGAGCGCGATCGCGATAACGAAAATGGTTATGGTTGCCTGACGCATACCTTTAGGACTGCCCACGGTACATGAAGTTGCGGTCGCCACAGGCGTTTGCGGTGCGGTACAGCCGCTCCAAATGTAGGGAAGGATCATCCGATTCCAAGCACCGGGATTGGCACGAGGCTACCTTCGGTAGTACCGTTTCCCAGCTCGTCCTGCACGTTTTCACCCCAGCAGTCTATGCCACCGCTCGACAGCGGCGCACACGAAAAGAAGTAGCCGCCACCGACCGACAGGGCTGGGCCGGGTAGACCGCGGACCGCGACCGGGACGAAGCTGTCTTCCAGCGAACCGTTTCCGAGCTGCCCAAAAGGATCGACGCCCCAGCATTCGACGCCTCCGCCTGACAGCACGGCGCACGTATGGTCGATAGTGGCCGCAGAGACCGTGGCGGCATCCGCGATGCCACTCACGGCAAGGGGAATCGAGCTTTCCGGTTCCCCAACGTGACCGGTTTCGTTGCCCCAACAGTCGATCTGACCGCTGAGAAGGCGCGCGCAGGCATAGCCTTCGCCGACGGTGACCGATGTGGCGTCGCTGATCCCGCTCACCTGTTCCGGCGGTAAGCCTTCCCAAGCTATCCCGACGCCGGACCCTTTGTCGTTTTCGCTCCAGCAGTCGACATGACCGGCTTCGACGACCGCGCACGCTTCGTGATCGCTCGCCGAGATCGCCGTCGCGTCTTCTACTCCGGTCACCTGCACCGGCACGTCAGTGTAGCCACCTTCGAGCCGGCCATACCGGTTGTCTCCCCAGCACTTCACTTCGCCGCTTATGAGGATCGCGCAGGCGAAGCTATTGCCGGCGGCCACTGCTGTCGCATCTGTGATTTCGCTCACCGGCACAGGGGTAAGGCTTTCTTCGGTTGTCCCGTCTCCCAGCTGTCCCTGACCGTCGAGGCCCCAGCAATTGATTTCATTCGTGGAGAGAAGCGCGCACGAGCTGTTGGCGCCGGCCGCGACCTCGATTGCATCCGTGATGCCGCTCACAGGCACGGGACTCGCACTGCTTTCCCGTGTTCCGTCGCCAAGTTCGCCGTTGCTGTTTTCACCCCAGCATTCGACATGTCCGTCGACGATCACAGCGCACGAGTGGAACCAATCGCCGCTGTAGTCGATGGCCTTGTTGGAGGATTGGCCAGAAGTGCGCGACCCCGGCTGTGTCCTCCACTTCCTGCGCGTATTCGCCGAGCGCGGCGCCAACCGTGATCGTATGGCTGACCGTTGCCGTCGCACCGGCGCCATCCGTCACGCGCAAGTCGACCGTATAGGCGCCGGGCGAGGAGAAAGTATGCGAGGCGGCCGAGGAGCTGCCCCCATCGCTCCCGTACGCTTTTCCACCGTCGAAGTCCCACGCGTAGTCGGTGATAGATCCCACGGGCGATGTGGAACCAGACGCGTCCAGGCGAACCGGCACCCCGGCCGTCGCGTCGACGGGCAGAGAGGCAAACGACGCATGCGGCCCACCCGCGCCTATCTCATAGTGATGCTGGATCGTGCCCAGGGAGAGCTTGCTCGCGTACAGCGCAAGATCCTGCATGTCACCAGCGCCGAACAGGCTATTCGCGTCACGCGACATCCAGAACAACGTCGAGTTGGCGAAGTTTCCCGCACCGGTGCCCGATACGGTCTTCGTGTAAGAGACCGCTTTGCCATCCACGTACGGTGTGATCTGTGTTTCCACAGGCGCTTCTGCGTCGATCACAAATACGTAGTGGTGCCACGCACCGGCGCTCGGACGGGCGAAATAGACCGTGTTACGCGAACTGCCCGACCCGATCGCGACCGCGAAATCGGATCCAGGCGTCGCGTCCGGATCCACCAAGAACCCACCCGAATATTCGTTGAAATCAGGCGTGAGCTCGAGCGCCAGGCGATCGTCTGACGCAAACGACGACCACTTCATCCAAAACTCGACCGTCAGCTCGTGCGTGCCCGACAGGTCCACACTTGCCGACGCGGCGCCAGAAGAGCCGTTGAACAGCGCCGACGTCGAGGCGTCGCCGATCAGGCCCCCAGATTCGCCCAACGTCACGCCGCCGACCGTAGTCGCCGACGCTTCGCCGACGACATCGCCAAACGACGAGCCCGAGGACTCTCCCATCGGCCAAAAATGCGCCAAGCCCGACGTCGCTTCAACCGCCTGCGCATAGGTTTCCGCGGAGGCGCTCGAATCGCCGGCCAGCAACAGAGCGAACGCGATAACCGCCAAGACCCCCGAGCAACGTGGGAGCTGAAGGGACGCGGCGGCCTTAGCGGTGCAGCGTCAGCGAATGACGCTCGAGCGTGAGCTTCGCGCCCGAGACGGCGCTCAGCGTCGTTATCAGCACTACTTTGACGCTGCGTGCGTGTCTGAGCAGGTGGCGACCGCGAGAGGTGAGGCGCATTGTGACCGTGACCGTGCCGGCGCTCTTCGCCGTGGCCGTGCCGCGCGCCAGCAGCAACGCTGGGGGCTTGCGGCGACGCCGCTTCTGCTCGCTTGCCTTGTGGTTGCTCGTCGCAGCGAACGCGGGCAGGGCGCCCCCGCGCAGGTAGAGGTCCTCGACGATCGCCCCGGGCTGGTTGATCGTCACCTGCGTCGACCACCCGAAGCGAATCAGCCTGTGAATCGAGGTCCGCACGAGTTTCGCGATCGACCCCGAAAGCGCGGGTGGTGGCGGTGGCGGGGGTGGCATTGGAGGCATGGGACAGGCGCCGACCGGGCGATCGTTCTCGCTCGAGTAGGCGAATGTGCCACCGGCTATGGGAGAGATCAAGGACTCGACGGCATAGACTGACTCCCCGCCGATCAACGGTGTCAGGAAGCCACCCGCGAAGGCGGATCCTGAGAGCACCTGCACCTGCGCCTGGCCACCACCGCGGCGGGCGAAGTAGTTGGGGTGGGGCACCACTGTGTAGTAGCCGCCTTCGATGGTCTCCCCCATCGAGCGTTGCCCGGAGAAGTCGGTGGATCCGGCGCAGACCGTGGGATCGAGCGAGGGCAGTCCGTCGTAGACGACCGCTCCCCTGACCACTTTTTCAGGGGATTCCAGCGTGACTACGTCGCCCACCTGCGGCACCTGTGACAGCCAGGTGTCGCCGTCGCCTTTGTCTTGCCCTACCACGAGACCGTTGTGCGCGATCGACACGACAACTTCCGCGCGGGGATGGAGCGCACTGGCGCTGACATGCTGGATCGAGTCTTCGGGTTGGGTATTCGCTCCCTCGACGATCGAGAGCGAGTATTCGGGCGTGGGGGCGCCGGCCGCTGCCGGTGCAGCCAACATGGCCGCGACGCCGAGCACCGGCGGCACGAGCAACGCGGCGCGCCTGAGGCGATCGCGGAGGCTGGCGAGACGACCCGTTCTCATCGGCACGAGAACATAGTCGTTCGCCCGGTCGGAATATTTAGCCCAAGGCGTGAATCTGGACGTTCAGCGTCTGAGCATTCAGCGCCCGCCGGCCATCGCCGGCAGGATCACCACTGTGTCGCCATCGGACACGGCGGTGTCGAGCCCGTCGAGCACGCGCACGTCCTCGTCGTTGAGGTAGACGTTGACGTAGCGGTTGAGCTCGCCGCCCTCGGCGAACAGCTGCGTGGCCGTCGCCGGATGCGTGTCGGCCAGGTCGCGCAGGATCTCACCGACGTTCTCGCCGGAAGCCGAGACCTCGCGCTCGCCGCCTACGGAGGCACGCAGGACCGGTGGGATCTTTATCGTCGCCATCGGCGGGACAGGCTACCCGGCCGCGGCGCAGAACGCCTCGTAGTCCGGGAACACGCCCATCTCCTCGTCTGAGATCTCATCGGGTGGGCGCGAGCAGATCGGGCAGTCGGGATCGCGGCGGACCTTGACCTCGCTGAGCGTCGCGGCCAGCGCGTCGTAGAGCAGCAGGCGCCCGATCGCGGGCTCGCCGATGCCGACGATCAGCTTCACGACCTCCGTGGCCTGCAGCAGGCCCATCGTGCCCGGCAATACGCCCAGCACGCCGTTGGCGCCGCAGGAGGGCGCGAGCTCCGCCGGCGGGGGCTCGCGGAACAGGCAGCGGTAGCAGGGGCCCTCGTAGGGCTTGAACACCGACAGCTGGCCGTCGAAGCCGAGGATCGAGGCGGATACGACCGGGATCCGCAGGCGCACGGTGGCGTCGTTGAGCAGGTAGCGCGTGGGGAAGTTGTCGACGCCGTCGACGATCACGTCGTAGCCCTCGATGATCTCCATGATGTTGCTCGCATCCAGGCGTACCGGGTACTTGACGACGTTGACGTCGGGGTTCAGCCCATGGATCGTCTCCTCGGCGGAGTCCACCTTGGGGATGCCGATGCGCTGGGTGGAGTGGATCACCTGGCGCTGCAGGTTCGACAGGTCCACCTCGTCGTCGTCGACGATCCCGAGAGTTCCCACGCCGGCTGCCGCGAGGTAGAGCGCAGTCGGCGAGCCGAGCCCACCGGCGCCGAGCAGCAGCACCTTCGCGTCGAGCAGCTTCCGCTGGCCCTCCGCCCCGATCTCGGGGATCAAGAGGTGGCGCGAGTAGCGCTCGCGCTGCTCCGCGGAGAGCGAGCGCGGGACATCGACTTCGTAGCCGCGGTCCTTCCACAGCGTGATCCCGCCGGCCATCGACTCGACGTGCTCGTAGCCGAGATCCTGTTCGAGGGTGCGGGCGGCGTAGGCAGAGCGGTTGCCCGAGGCGCAGTAGAGGATCACGTGGGCGGAGCGGTCGGATACGACGCCCTCGATGCGCGACTCCAGGTAAGAGCGCGGAACGTGCTTGGCTCCCGGCAGCGTCCCCGACGCGAGCTCGTCGATCTCGCGCAAGTCGACGATCACGGCGCCCTCCTGCAGCAGCTCCTTGACCTCCGAGGGATCGACCTCGTCGATTTCGCTCTTCACCTGGCGCAGCAGATCCACGCTTGACGGGCTCATCTGGAATCTCCTGAATTGCGGTCGGGATTCATGGGACTTCAGAAAGTGTAGCGCGCCCTCTGAGGTCTCTTGAATCGAGCGGAACCGCGGAGCGGCAGATGCGAGGCATCCTTGCCAAGCTTCCTATCATCTGTAATGCTGACGGATGTCTAATGGAGTCCCAGATCTGTCGATTCCGTTGACGTTCCCGTCGATACGATGGAGCAACACATGACGGTGATCTCTCCAGACATGAGCAGCGAAGAGATAGAGGCTGCCGTCGAGGCATGGCTGCCGGACGACCTCGACTTTCGCGTAGCCACCAAGCGAGAGCGCGAGCGATGGTTCGCCCTCGCCGTCGACTTCGACATCACCGGCACGGGCGCAACGCGCGCGGCCGCAGTGCGCCAGATGGGCGAGCTGCTTTCCATCTACCTAGCGGCGTATCTCGTCGACGGCGCCAACTTCGGCGATGCGATACGGCCTGTGCCTACCTCGATGCGACTGCGAATGCGACTGGAGAGCGTGCTGGCGAAAGCCGTCCGCCACATCGACGGGCGCGTTCCGCTCTCGCGCGAGGACAATTATCTGTTGCCGACATCCCAGCTTGCGGCCCACGCGCATTGCTGAGGCTTGCGCCGGTCGAAGCCAAGCAGGCAGCTCAAGCGCGGCCCCTTCACAGCAGATGACGTCAAGAAGGCTCTGAGGACGGATGGCTGGAAGCATCGGGCCGGCGGCAATCACCAAAGCGTGTGGGAGCATCCCGTGAAGCCTGGCAAGATCCCGATATCGGAGAGTTGGAGCGCACTCCGGGCGAAGTGTCCGATCCTGAAGGGCATTGCCCGCACGATGGGCATCTCCGACAGCGAACTGCTGAAGCTTCTTCAGTAGGAAGCATGCGACTCGCGCTGCGACTCGCCGCATTCACAACGGCTCTTGCGCTTGCAATGGCGGGATGCGGCAACGGGCACTCAGCGAGCACGAGCGCCAGCCGGTTCGACGGCGCGGCGCTCCCACCGGGCGTACGCGCCCCGGGCTTCACGCTCACCGACCAGCACGGGCACAGCGTGTCGCTGAGCTCCTACCGTGACCAGGTCGTGGCGCTCGTCTTCCTCCCCTCCCCCAGCTGCCGTGCGTGCGTGCTCGTCGCCCAACAGGTGCGGGGGGCACTCGACGAACTAGGGGCCGAGCAGAGCGTGCACACCATCTTCGTAAGCGCTGTCCCGCGCCCGCGCCGCCGCGCGCGCGTGGCACAGCTGTTTTCGGAAACATCACTGAGCGGACGTGCTGTGTACCTGACGGGGACTCCGATGCAGCTACGACCTGCGTGGCGTGCCTACCACGTGGCCAACGCCGAAGACGCGGTCATGGTGATCTTGATCGACCGCGCCGGCTTCGAGCGCGTCGCGTTCGGCCTGGAACAGGTCACCCCCGAAAGCCTGGCGCACGACATCCGCTTGCTCTCCGGGAGCTGGCATGACGACAAAGCTGGCGCAAAAACGCTCCCTGATACCCTAGCTGTCAGGTAGGTATTTGACCGATGATGTTCTCAACAAAGGCCGAGTACGGCGTGCGCGTGATGGTCGAGCTGGCTCGGAGAGCCGGCGAATGCCCGGACGGCGCCGAGTCCGTGGTGCCGCTCGCAGAGATCGCTGAGCACGATGGGATGCCGCTCGCCTACCTCGAGCACCTCGTCGCGCGGCTGCGCAAGGCCGGTCTGATCGACAGCCGCAGGGGCTCGCGCGGCGGCTATCTGCTGGCGCGCCCACCCAAGGAGATCTCGATGGCCGAGGTGGTCGAGGCGCTGGAGGGAGCAATCGCCCCGATCGAGTGCATCTCGCAAGGGCCCGACGGCAGCATCGTGTGCTCGCGGGAGTCCGATCCGAGTCACGTGTGCCCGACGAAGCTGCTGTGGACGCGCGTGCGCGGCTCGATCGTGCGCACGCTCCAGGAGACGACGCTCGCCGACCTGCTCGTCACCCAGCGCGCATCCACCCCCGTCTCCTCTATGCACGCCCGGGAGGATGTCGCTGCGCCCCTCGAGCCCGTGCCCGTCGCTCCCACGTCGTCCCCCGCCGCCGCCTTGTCCGCCACCGCCGCCGCTTTGCCCGCTTCCCCTTAGTCCCGTCCCGCTCACAGCAAAGGAACCATGGCCGACCTCGAAATCAAGAACCTGTATGTGCGCACCGAGGATCGCGAGATCCTGAAGGGCGTCGACCTCAGCATCGACAGGGGCGAGATCCACGCCCTCATGGGCCCCAACGGGTCGGGCAAGTCGACGCTCGCCAACACGCTGCTCGGCCACCCTTCCTACGAGGTGACCGAGGGAAAGATCGTGTTCAAGGGCGAGGACATCACCGAGGCCGAGCCGCACGAGCGCGCCAAGTCCGGGCTGTTCCTCGCCTTCCAGTACCCCGTCTCGATCCCGGGCGTGTCGGTCGCCAACTTCCTGCGCATGGCGATCAACGCCAAACAGGACGAGCCGATCAAAGTCAAGGAGTTCGGCGTGCGGCTCCAGCACGCGATCGACTTGCTCGACGTCGACAGGGCCTTCACCTCGCGTCACCTCAACGACGGCTTCTCCGGTGGTGAGAAGAAGCGCGCGGAGATCCTGCAGATGGCGATGCTCTCGCCCGACGTGGCGATCCTGGACGAGACCGACTCGGGCCTCGACATCGACGCGCTGCGCACTGTGGCCGAGGGCGTGCAGCGGTTGCACGACGAGCAGGGGCTGGGCGCGCTGATCATCACCCACTACCAGCGCATCCTGCACTACGTCAAGCCGCAGTTCGTTCACATCCTGATGGACGGCCGCATCGTGCTCGAGGGCGGGGTCGAGCTGGTGGAGCGTTTGGAGCGCGAGGGCTACGACCAGATCCGCCAGGAGGTGGGTGCCGATGTTCGATAGCCGGCGCCATACGGCGTCCTCCCTCCCTTGTGTGCGTAGCACACGGCGGTCGGTGCGTCCTTGTCTGGCTTGGCTATCGAACATCGGGGGGCGCGCTAAGGCTGGTGATTACGTTGGCTGAGGTGGCGTCCGCGAACGGCCCGGGTCCCGCACAGGTCAAGCCGGGGCGCCACCGCGAGGCTTCGCTCTATCACGCATTGGCGGGCGCCGGAGCGGGCGCCGGCCGCACGCTCGCCGAGCTGCGCGCGGCTGCGCTCGAGGCCTTCGAGCGCAGCGAGCTGCCGGTGTGGCGCCGCTCGGGCTTCTGGACGACGAGCTTCACCGAGCTGGAGGAGGAGCTGCTGATACCGGATGAGCACCGGGGAGATGAGCGGCCGGCCGGCATCGCCGTCGGCGTCCCCGACTTTGTCAAGCGCGCGATCCCCGAGCGCCCGCGCGCCGGACGGATCGTGCAGCTCGACTCCGCGATCGCGCACGTCGAGCTCGACCCGGCGCTGGCCGAGCGCGGCGTGATCCTGTGCCCGCTGGAGGAGGCCGCGCGCGAGCACACGGAGCTGTTCGAGCGGTGGTACTCCAAGCGCCTGACGATCGACCGCCACAAGCTGGAGGCCGCCAACGCCGCCTTCTGGAGCGGCGGGGCGTTCCTCTACGTCCCAGACGGACTGGTCGTCGAGGACCCGTTTGAGATCGTCTACGTGATCGACGGCCCGGGCGTGGCCCAGTATGGCCGCACGCTCGTGATCGGCGGCGCTTCCAGCAACTTCCGCGTGCACGAGCACAACCTGGCCGTGGACTTCGAGGAGGGCCAGTCCCTGCATGCCGGGGCGTTCGAGCTGTACCTCGAGGACAACGCCCGCTGCCGCCTGGCGCAGGTGCAGGATTGGGGCAGCGGCGACGTGTTCGACGCCTCGACCCGCTTCGTGGGAGTCGGCCGCGATGCTTACTGCCACTGGCTACCGGCACTGCTGGGCGGCCACCTCGTGCGCCATCACCTCGAGCTGGCCGTCATGGAGCCGGGCGGGGACATGGCCTTCAGGGGGCTGTTCTTCACAGAGGCGCAGGAGCACCTCGACACGTTCGCCGTGGACCTGCACGAGACCGGTCCCTCCGGCGGCGACGTGCACTGGCGCGGGGCGGCCACCGGCCGGAGCCGGGCGAGCTTCGAGGGCTTGATCCAGATCGACCCGGGCGCGCAGAAGACACACACCTATCTGCAGATCCACACGCTGATGCTCTCGCCGAAGGCGCGCCTGGACGCGATCCCCTCGGTGCTCGTGTCCGCCGACGACGTGTCGGCCTCGCACGGGGGCACCGTGGGCGAACTCGACGAGGCGTCGATCTTCTACATGGCCAGCCGTGGCCTCGATCGGCCATCCGCGGTGCGACTGCTCGTCGAGGGCTTCTTCGAGCCGGTGCTTGGCCAGCTCGAGGACGAGCCGCTGGAAGAGCTGGTGCGCGCGAAGATCGCCGCCAAGCTCGCGGCCGCGCGAGAGGACATCGAGGCGTATGCGACGGCGCGATGAGCAAAGCCCGATGAGGAGCGCGCGATGAGCGCCCGAGCGGGAGAACCTGCAGGATACGACTCGGCGAGGCGAGGGCCATGAAGACCGCCGAGAGCGAACGCCTCGCGGCCGTGACTTCGCTTGACGTGCGCGGCGACTTTCCGATCTTGGCGCGCGAATTCGACGGCCGCCCGCTCGTCTATCTCGACTCGGGGGCCAGCTCGCAGAAGCCGCGGGCGGTGATCGACGCGATCTCCTCCTATCTGAGCGAGCACAACGCGAACGTGCATCGTGGCGTTTACGCGCTCGCGCAGGAGTCCGACGCCGCCTACGACGGCGCGCGCGCGAAGGTCGCGCGGTTCGCCGGCTGGGCGCCGAGGACGACGATCTTCACGAAGAACGTGACCGAGGCGATCAACCTCGTCGCCTACGCCTGGGGTCGCGCGAACGTGGGCCCGGGAGACGCGGTCTTGACGACGCAGATGGAGCACCACGCCAACATCGTGCCGTGGCAGCAGCTGTGCCGCGAGCGCGGCGCGCAATTGCGCTACCTGGAGGTGGACGAGCGCGGCGAGCTGTCGCTCGACCAGCTCGACCGGGAGCTGGCGCGGGGCGACGTCAAGCTGGTCGCCTTCACCCATGTCTCAAACGTGCTCGGCACGATCCTCCCGGTCGCGGAGATGACCGCGCGCATCCGCGCGGCGGGTGCGGTGTCGCTTGTGGACGGGGCGCAGGCCGTCCCGCACATGCCGGTCGACGCCGCGGCGCTCGGCGCGGACTTCTATGCCTGGACCGGCCACAAGGCGCTCGGGCCGACCGGCATCGGCGTGCTGCACGGTCGAGAGCAGATCCTGGATGCGATGGAGCCGTTCTTGACGGGCGGCGACATGATCGCGTCCGTCAGCTTCGAGGGCGCCACCTGGAACGAGCTGCCTTACAAGTTCGAGGCCGGCACCCCTCCGATCGCCGAGGCGGTCGGCTTGGGCGCCGCGGTCGACTACCTCGACGCGCTCGGCATGGAGCGCGTGAGGGCGCACGAGCGCGAGCTGACCGGCTACCTGCTCGAGCGCTTGCAGGAGGTGCCGGGACTTCGCTTCGTGGGCCCGCCCGAGGCCGAGAGCCGCGGCGGGCTCGTGTCGTTCACGATCGAGGGCATGCACGCGCACGACATCGCCGAGCTGGCAAACCGCGGCGGCGTGTGCATCCGCGCCGGCCACCACTGCGCGCAGCCGCTGATGCGCTGCCTCGGCGTGTCGGCCACGGCCAGGGCGAGCGTGGGCGTCTACAACGAGGCGAGTGACGTGGACGCCCTGATCGACGCGCTGCTCGCGGGCCGACAGGTGTTCCAGCTCCAGTAGACCGACCCGAACGACCCCGTAAATCCAAACACACAAGCACCGAACAGCACTTCAAGATGGACGACCTCTACCGCGATTACATCCTCGATCACTACAAGCGCCCGCGCAACTTCGGCGAGTTGGAGCCACACGACATGGAGGGGCTCGAGCACAACCCCCTGTGCGGCGACGAGCTCGGCGTGCATATCAGGGTCAAGGACGGGAAGATTGAGGCCCTGCGCTTTCACGGCCACGGCTGCGCGATCTCCCAGGCTTCGGCGTCGATGGCCTCGGAGGAGCTGGTTGGGATGCCGATCGAGCAGGTCGGCGGGCTCGACGCCGACTGGGCGATCGAGCTGCTCGGCATCCCCGTCTCGGCCACGCGCCGCAAGTGCGCGCTGCTCGGGCTGAAGGTGGTCAAGGGCGCCGTCACCGGCGATAACAGCTGGCCTGTCAGCGCAAGCTGATGTTGTGGCTGAGCGCCAATGTCTCGATACAATTCCTAGTCAACGGCACAGGATTCATAAAGGGAGCCATATGGCGACGCTAGACCGTACGAAGATCGCAAAGCCCAGCCCGATCGTCGAGGACGAGCAGGGGCAGCTGCTCGCGCGGAAAGGCATCTCGCGCGAGGTGGTGCGCGAGCTCTCCAAGGTCAAGGGCGAGCCCGACTGGATGGCCGAGAAGCGCGTCAAGTCGCTCGAGATCTACGAACGCAAGCCGGTGCCGACGTGGGGTCCAGACCTCAGCGGGTTGAACCTCGACGAGCTGGTGCTGTACTCCCCCCCGACCGCCGGGCGCTTCAAAAGCTGGGACGACGTGCCCGAGGAGATGAAGCAGACCTACGAGGACCTCGGCATCCCCCAGGCCGAGCGCGAGCACCTCGCCGGTGTGGTGGGCGTGTGGCGCCAGGAGCCCGTATACGAGGGCCTCAAGGAAGAGTACGCCAAGCTCGGGATCCTGTTCTGCTCGATGGACACCGCCATCACCGAGTATCCCGACCTGGTGCAGAAGTACTTCATGAACAAGTGCGTGCCGCCGCAGGACAACAAGTTCAGCGCGCTGCACGGCGCGGTGTGGTCGGGCGGCTCGTTCCTGTACGTGCCCAAGGGCGTCAAGGTCGATCTGCCCTTGCAGGCCTACTTCCGCATGGAGGGCGCCGGCGAGGGCACCTTCGAGCACACGCTGATAATCGCGGATGAGGGCTCGGACGTGAACTACATCGAGGGGTGCACCGCGCAGACGTACTCCGTCAACTCGATGCACTCCGCGGTCGTGGAGATCTTCGTGCACGAGGGCGCCAAGGCGCGCTACACGACCGTGCAGAACTGGTCGAAGGACGTCTACAACCTCAACACCAAGCGCGCCGTCGTGGACGCCGAGGGCACCGTCGAGTGGGTCGGCGGCTCGATGGGCGCCAAGTACGTGATGCTCTACCCCGGCTCGTTCCTGATGGGCGAGGGCGCGCGCGCCGACCACCTCAACGTCGGCGTGGCCGGCAAGGGCGTGCACAAGGACACGGGCGCCAAGGTCGTGCACCTGGCTCCGAACACGACCTCGAACATCCTCGCCAAGTCGATCTCGAAGGACGGCGGCATCATGGGCTACCGCGGCCTCGTCAAGATGGGCGCCAACTCCGCCGGGTCGAAGGCGAGGGTGCAGTGCGACGGCCTGATGATGGACGGGCAGTCGCGCTCTGACACCTGGCCCGACATCCAGATCCAGAACCCCAACGTGGCGGTCGCGCACGAGGCGACCGTGGGGCGCATCTCAGACGACCAGCTCTTCTACATGGGCTCGCGCGGCTTCACCGAGGATGAGGCGGCGGCGATGATCGTCAACGGCTTCATCGAGCCGGTCACGAAGGAGCTGCCGATGGAGTACGCCGTGGAGCTAAACCGTTTGATTCAGCTGGAGATGGTTGGGTCTATTGGATAGCTGTTCGTGCTGTGCGGTCCCCAAGTAGCACGATTGTTGCGCCGCTGTTCCCTACCGGGCTTCCATGGGTAAACACGAACGGGGCGCAAGCGAGCATCCTGCAACGTGGCAAGCCGATGCTGGTCGAGTTCTGGGACTTCTGCCGGCCCAACTCGATCAGGACGCTGCCTTATATGAAGGAGTGGCACGAGCGCTACGGGGCCGGTGGGTTGCGTGCGATCGGCGTGCACTGCGGCGGCTTTCCGCCATCGCGCGACGAGCAGGCCGTGCGCGCGGCTGTGGCGCGCCTGGGCATAGTCCATCCGGTCCTGATCGACAGCGATTTCGAGGTGTGGCGGGAGTACGAGAACAGAGGCTGGCCCGCGCGCTACCTGTTCGACGGCAAAGCGTGCCTGTTCGAGTACCACTACGGCGAGGGCGGCTACCGCGACACCGAGCTTGCGATCCAACAGCTGGTGGGCGTCGAGCGCGAGCCGATGGAGCCGCTGCGTCCCGAGGACGCGCCCGACGCGCGACTGCTGCCACAGACCGAGGATCGGCCCGGCGCCTGGTCGGGTCCGTATGAAGCCGGTGGCGTGTGGCTCGTGCTGGACGGGGCCGGAGCGGTGACGGCCGACGGGATCGCGACGTTGACCGTGGAGCAACCGGGCGCGTACCTGCTCGTGCAGCACGAGCGCCATACAGCGGGTGTGCTCGACCTCGACGTCGGCCCCGGCGTCGACTGCCTCGCGACCTGCTTCACGCCGGGAGTGGCCTGAGCTCCTCCGTCGAGTGGCTGTCGAGCAGCCTGCGCAAGACCGGCGGCCCGTCGTCCTCGACAAGCACGGCGCCGCCGGGCCAGTAGGGGCTCTCGCCCGGCGCGCCGGTGACGAAATAGCCGTCGTAAGTCCAGCAGCCCGTGTTGTGCAGCCGCGCGCCGCCGGCGCTCAGCCACTCCCCCGCGGCGTCGCCGGGCAGCGGCCCCGCGCGGTGGGTGTGGCCGAAGATCACGTGCGCGTCGCCGAGGCCGAGCCGCGTGGCAACCTCGCCCATCGCGCGCAGGCCGGCGCGGCGCAGCTCGGATGAGGAGATGTCCGCCTTGAAGGAGCCGATCCCGGCGCGGTTGAGCGCGGCGATCGCAAGGGGAAAGGCGCCCACGATCGCACGCCGGCGCAACTGAGGCGCCAGCGCCGCCAATGCCGCGATCCCGTTGCTGGCGCCCGCGCGCCCGTCGAGCTCGTCCACCGCGCCATCGACGGCGCCCGCGCCAGCAGGGCTGGGACGGTCTCCCCCGAGCGCCCGCCACGCGCGCACGGTGGTCTGCCCGTTGAGCATCGAGCTGGTGGTGGCCTGACGCGCGACGGCGTCGATCCAGGCGAATACGGGCGCGGTGACGGCCTCGTAGTCGCCGACGGTCGCGAACGCCTCGGTTGGCCGGCGCAGGGCGCGCGCCGTCATGCCGATCCCGAGCCGCTCCATCGTGGGGATCGTGAGGTGGCAGTCGAGGTAGTGGCCGTGCACCGCGTACACGTCGGGGCGCAGCCACAGCCCGGGGAAGGCCGTGCTCACGCGCGCCGGCGCGGCCCAGGCGGCGAGCGTCGCGAGCATCGAAGAGGCCTCCTCTGCCTGGATGCGCTGCTCGAGCCCGAGCGTCTCGACGGTAGGACCCTCGTCGCGGCGGCGCAACCACGACTCGACCAGAGCATGGTCGTGGTTGCCGGGCACGACGACGATCTCGCGGCCGGCGAATGAGCGCCCGAGCTCTTCGAAGAACGCTTGCGCGGCCGCGAGCGCGTCGCGGCGCGGGCCGTGGCGCAGCTCGAGCACGTCGCCGAGCAGCACGAGCCGCTCGACGTCCTCGAGCGCCTCGATCAGCGCCGCGCGCGGACCCGCGCGACGCAGGACGTCGGCGCCTGAGCCGGCGCCAAGGTGCAGGTCTGAGATGACGAGCGTGCGCATGCCGACCTACGCGCGCGTCGCGTGAGCGGCAGCCGACGACAGGGCCATGCTCAAGATGCCGCGGCCACGGCCTCGCGGATCGGCTTCGGCAGCATGAAACGCACGTCCTCGCGCACGACGTGGAACTCGGACACGTCGCTGACACCTCGCTCCCGGAAGAAGCCGAGCAGATCCTGGACGAGGTCGTCGGGGGCCGAGGCGCCCGAGCTGATGCCGACGACGCGCTTGCCGGCCAGCCACTCCTCGCGCACCTCGCCTGCGTGGTCGATCAGGTACGCCTCCGTGCCGCAGTCGCGGGCGACCTCGACGAGCCTGACCGAGTTGGAGGAGTTGCGCGAGCCGATCACCAGCATCAGGTCGCAGTCGCCGGCCATCTGCTTGACGGCCGCCTGGCGGTTGGTGGTGGCGTAGCAGATGTCGTCGGTGCGGGGACCCGCGATCTTCGGGAAGCGCTCGTGCAGGCGCCCCACGATCGCGCTGGTTTCGTCGACCGAGAGCGTGGTCTGCGTGACGTAGGCGACGCGCTCGGGGTCCTCCACGACGAGCTCATCCACGTCCCGCTCGCTCTCGACGAGCACGATGTGCTCCGGGGCCTCCCCCATCGTGCCCTGCACCTCCTCGTGGCCGGCGTGGCCGACGAGCACGATCGTGTAGCCGTCCTTGGCGAAGTGGACGGCCTCGCGGTGCACCTTCGTCACGAGCGGGCAGGTGGCGTCGATCGTGTCGAGCTTGCGCGCCTGCGCGTCGCTGCGCACCTGCGGGGAGACCCCGTGCGCGGAGAAGACGGTCAGCGCGCCCTCGGGGACTTCGTTCACGTCCTCGACGAACACGGCCCCGCGCGCGGCCAGCGTCTCGACTACGTGCTTGTTGTGCACGATCTGCTTGCGCACGTAAACGGGCGGCCCGTGCAGGTCGAGCGCGCGTTCGACCGTCTGCACGGCGCGATCGACGCCCGCGCAGTATCCGCGCGGCGCGGCGAGCAGGAGCTTCTCGACCGTGTTGGGCGCTGTCGCCGTCTCGTGGGGCACCACATTCATTGTAGAGGCGGCGGTTGCGCGCACGCGGTGGGTACTCTTGGGCGATGGCACAGCGTCATCTCGACAGGCTCACGGCGGTCGACGCGTCCTTCCTGCACCAGGAGGGCCCCAGCTCGCACATGCACGTCGGCGGCTTGACCCTGGTCGAGGGTCCGCCGCCGACGATGGAGGAGTTCCTCGAGCAGATCCGCAAGCGCCTGCACCTGGTGCCGCGCTACCGCCACAAGCTCGCCTACACGGCACTCGACAGCGGCCGTCCGGTGTGGGTCGACGACCCGAGCTTCAACCTCGAGTTCCACGTGCGCCACACGGCGCTGCCCGCCCCCGGCAGCTGGGAACAGCTGCGCAACCTGACGGCACGCGTCTTCTCACAGGCGCTCGACCGCTCGAAGCCCTTGTGGGAGATGTGGCTGATCGAGGGCCTTTGGGACGAGAAGTTCGCGTTGATATCGAAGACGCACCACTCATTGATCGACGGGATCGCCGGCGTCGACCTCGCGACGGTGCTGTTCGACGTGACGCCCGAGCCGGCTCCGCTGCGCCACTCGGGCAGGGCCTGGAAACCAAGGCCCGAACCGGACACGACCGAGCTCGTGGCGGTCGGCGTGCGCGGCGCCGTGCGCGCCGGCGTCGAGATGGTCGAGGGCGCCGTGAGCGCGCTCACCCATCCCGAGCGCACGCTCGAGCGCGCGCGCGAGGCCGCCGAGGGCGTCGGGGAGATCGTGTGGGCCGGGTTGAATCCCGCGCCGGCGACGCCTTTGAACGTGGAGATCGGCCCGCACCGGCGCTTCGTCGGGATCGCGGCCCAGCTCGAGGACTTCAAGCTCGTCAAGAACGCACTCGGGGGCACCGTGAACGACGTCGTGCTGGCGGTCGTGACGGGCGCCCTGCGCTCGTTTTTGATCGAGCGCGGCATACGAACCGAGGGCCTCGAAATGCGCGCGCTCGTGCCCGTGTCCGTGCGCACGGTCGGGGAGCGCCACGAGGGCGGCAACCGCATCGTCGTTATGAGAGGGCCATTGCCGGTCTACATCGCCGACCCCTTGCAGCGGCTGCTGTTCGTCAAGCACGCGATGGACGGGCTCAAGGAGTCAAAGCAGGCGCTCGGCGCGGAGGTGATCGCGGGCGCGCAGAACTTCGCGCCGCCCACGATCTTGGCGCAGGCCTCGCGCCTGAACTTCTCCACGCGCCTGTTCAACCTGATCGTGACGAACGTGCCAGGACCGCAGTTCCCGCTGTACGTGCTGGGTCGCCGCATGGAGCGCGTCTTCCCAGTCGCGTTCCTGCCCCAAAACCATGCGCTCGCAGTGGCGATCATGTCCTACGCGGGCGAGATGAACTTCGGCCTGCTTGGCGATTTCGACGCGCTGCCGGACATCGACACGATCGGCGAGAGCATCAAAGCGGAGCTGGCGACGCTGGTCGCCCTTGCACGGGAGCAAACCCCCGACAAGGACAAAGCCGCTACTGGCGTCGATGGGCAAGCGAGACATTGATTGAAATGCCCACCCACCCCCGCAGTGTGCTACGCACATAAGGGTCCGAGGACGCAGTATCGCGCCGCCCAGCGGCGTCAGTAGCCCAAAGCGAACTTCGCGTCCTCGCTCATCTTCTCCGGCGACCACGGGGGCGTGAAGACCATCTCCGATTCGACGCTGTCGACGCCTTCGAGCTCGCCCACGAACTCTTCGATCTGCTCGGTGACCTGAGGGCCGATCGGGCAGCCCGGAGTGGTGAGCGTGAACGTGACCTGTACGTCTCCGCCTGAGACCTCGACACCGTAGATCAAGCCCAGTTCGACGAAATCCAAGCCCAGCTCGGGGTCGATGACGTTGGATAGCGCGTCCATGACGTCGTCGACGGTGATGGTCGTTTCGTCCGACATCTTTTTGACTCTAGCGACTAGGACGTTCTAGGGGCAAGCGAGACAAGGACGCAGGACCCGCAGTGTGCTACGCACATAAGGGTCCGAGGACGCCGTATCGCGCCGCCCATAGGATGTCCTAGTTATATGAGCCCAACCTGTCCCACTGATACAGCTGGACGCACTCCGAGGCGAGCTCGATCGCCCGCTCGCGGGATAGGTGGGGCAGGACCGTGTCGAGCGCCCGGTCCTCGGCGACGCCTGCCTCGAACGCTTCCTCGCCCTTGAAGCCGGCGGCGATCTTCAGCGCCTCGCGGCGGTTCTCGCCGAGGCTCGGGAAGACTCCCACCAGGAACGTGGTGTTGGGGACCGGCTGGCCGACCTCCAGCGAGGCGTGCCACGCCGCGAGCAGGTTCAGGTCGTCGGCGTCGAGGTCGGCGATCGCCCTGGCGTAGTGGAACGAGAGCTCCCTGTCGGGCAGGTCGTCGACCCATGCGCGCACGACCTCGCCGAGGAGCTGCCGGCGGGCCTCGCGGCCGACGGAGTCTGCGATGACTCGGATGGCGTCGTGTGGCTCGATGAAGCAGAGCGGCATGGCGGCTCCCTGGTCGTGCGGGACGTGAGACATGACACCGCAGACTCTAGGCGCCGGTGTGGACGGTAAAAGTGCCTCAGACTTCGAGCGCGACTGTGGCCCGCTCGACCGCGTGCTCGTCGTTCGTGTCAGCCGGAAAGCCGAGCGTGACACGCTCCTCTGACGAGGAGGGCGGGTCCCAATTATAAAGCGCCAGGTCAAGCGCTTCGATTGGCGTCGCGAGCGCCTGCGCGAGCGCGGCCGCGCGCCGTTCGATGTGGACCGGGTCGCCAATTCCGAACACGCGCTTGGCGGCCTGTGGCGTTGGGTCGCTCGCGAACAGCGACGTACGCGTGCCGAGGTGCAACGAGTCGGCGCGCATCTCATACAGGCCGAGCCGCCCAAGCGTGATCAGCAGGTCATAGCGCCCCATACGCCCGAAGCCGGGCAGCGCAAGGCGCTCGAACAGACGCTCGAAGCGCCGTTGCGGCGTCCACTCTGGCTCGCCCGTGAACGTCTGCTGTTGAGAGCCGGCGTGCTCGGCGAAGCGGCGGTAGGCGACGAGCGTCTCGCCGCCGCGAGCGTGGTCGTGCGAGCTGCGCGGGCCGAGCGGAACCTCCTCCAGGTCGGGGATCGTGCCGGAGGCCCAGCTGGAGAGCAGCGCCTGGCGGATGCCGACGAACGACTGCTCGCCCTGCAAGGGAGACAGGTAGGCGGCCAGGAAGCAGATCCATGTCGCCTGCTCGAGGTCCTCGCAGGCGCGCGCCTCGGCGTACAGGCTCGGCGGCGCCGCCGTCAGCGTCAGCAAGCGCCCGCTGGCAAACCCGATCTCGCGCACGAGCCGGCGCGCGTCCTCGGAGGAGTGGATGCCGGGGATCAGATCGCAGCGGTAGCCGTCGTCCTCCGAGCGTTGCTCGCGGTGCACACGCACTTCGGCGGCGCGGCGCGTTGAGGTGCGACCGGCTGGCCCGGCCGCGATCGCCCCCGCGCGCGTCGTCACGCCGCCGCCCTTGCCGCCCGCGCGCGCGCCGGCGCCGGTCTGACGCTTCGGCTTGGCGGGCTGGCGCGGGGGCTCGATCCCGGGAACCGTCTCGCGGCAGATCGGGCAGCGCTGGATGAAGCGGTTGTGGCGGCAGAACGTTTGTGTCACGGGGTTAACGCTAGCGAGACGAAGCGGATCTCCCGACGTGTGCTTCGTGTCCCCGCCTGTCAAGCAGTGTTTCGTGCCAGCGCGCCCTGCACCTCCCAGCCCCTGTCTGTGAGCACCCACGAGTTGGGCGCGCCGCGCACCGAGCCCGCGCCCGTGTTCTCGATCAAGCCGAGCCCCTGCAGGCGGGTGAGCAGCTTCGAGATCTGGCCCTGATCGCCGATCCCAGCCTCGTCGGCCACCTGCCGGTTGGAGCCGCCGGGCCGCGCGGCGACCGCCATCAGCACGCGCACGGTGCGATATGTGAGGCGCATGCCGAGATCGCGCAGCGTGTCGGCGTCGCCGGCGGTCGATTTCACCCGCGCGACGGGCACCGGCCGCGCGAGCTCGCGCCGTGCCGCGGCCTGGCCGAGATAGGGCAGCACGATCGTGCTCATCAGCGGCCCGCTGAGCGCGATCAAAGATCCGCGCTCCCCGTCCAAGAGCCGCGAGTGCATGACCGACAGGACTCCCCCGACGATGCCCTCGGCTGTGAGCGACGGCAGCTCCGAGCCTGCCTTTGTCTCGTTTCGTCCCTCGTCGACGACAGCGACGATCCGGGCGAGCACGATCCGGCGACGCGCCAAGGCTCCAGAGCCGGCCCCGAGCGAGCCCACGATCAACAGCTGCGCGAGCCCGAGCTCCTCGTCAAAGAACGAAAGCGCGCCGGTGAGAGCGCTCCTGAGCCGCTCGGCCCATCCGGCGGTGGGATCGTAAGCGGCGAGCACATGCTCTGTCGCTCGCGCGACGCCCTCGTCGAAGCAGCCGAGGAAACAGGCTTCGCGATCGGCGAACAGTTCGTAGAACGTGCGTCGCGACACGCCCGCCCGACCGACCACGTGCGCGACGCTCACATTTGCCGCACCGCGCTCCGCGCTCTCCTTCACCATTGCAGCCACGATCCGCGCGCGCTGTATTTCGAGCACGCGCGTGGGGCCCAAACCGTTGCGGGGCGAAAGGTTCGTGGCGGGTGCGCTGGTCAGCCGTCGTCGGGTTGAAAACCCCTCTTGACCCACTCGCGATAGGCGTTGTAGAAGGCCGTGAAGTTGTTCGCGACGAGCTTCGCAGACTCGTGGACCTGCTCGGCTGTAGCCGTAGCGTATTCGTGGACCAGCATGCGACGCAGTTCTCGCAACCGCTGCAGACGACCGGTCAGCTCGCCCGACAGGACACCTGCCTTGCATAGGGCATCGAGGTCCCGTCGCGCGTTCGTGTCGTCCCGGCGCCCACGGAGCTTGGCAAGCTCCAAGCCGAAGGCCGCCAGCTCGGCGATGTAGTTGTAGAGCTGGTCAACGCCCCGCTCGACTGCCTTTAGGCGATTGAGCTCGACCGGATCCTCCGAGACGTACGCTTTGCAAAACGCTTCCAAGTCGAAGTCGTCGCCAAACTCGGCCATCGCCGCCCGCAACGCGAGCAGGTGCCGCCGCACGTCGCTCATCCGGTCGCGGATCTTGGCCTTCAACGCCCGCGCGCGCTCAGGATCGTTGGTCTCCAGCGGAGTTGGGGGTGGAGACGCGCCGCTCATGCGGCGTAATGGTCGAATTCAAGGTCATCCAGCGGAGGCGGGATGACGGTTTCCTCGCGAAGGGCGAGCGCTCGCCACTTGGTTGCCGCATCGCGCAACGCGGGCCAGCGGTCTTCTCGATCCACAAGCACACGGCCTTGCTCGATGACGTCGGCCATGAGCACAGGCGAGTCTTCGGCCTCGGCGAGCCGCACCAGCTGCACATCTCGTCCAAGACGTTGGGAGAGTCGTTCGGTGAGCCCGACCAGCCTTCCGATGCTTGGATCGTCCAGCACGACAAGCACGTCTATGTCGGAGCCCTGACAGTCGTCCCCTTTGGCGGTTGAGCCGAACAGCACCGCGAGCCTCACGTTGGGCTCGGTTCGCAGCGCCGCGCGCAGGATGTGCAGCAGCCACCAGTGACTGCGCAGATATGTCTCCTCGCTGAAGGACACCTGGAACCGTCGCGGACTACGCCGCTCGCCACGAACAAGGCCCTCAGCAGCCGCCCGTTTGAGGGTGCGCTCGGGAATCGACAGCTCGTCGGCTATTTGGCGCAGAGAATTCATGGTATGGCCGATATTTTACTTGGTATGGCCGATAAATTAAGCTCGTACGGCTAATAACTGCACGCACACGTGTGGCGCCCAGACTGCGCGAGATCCATCCATCACCCACTGTCTCAAGGTTGTCGCAGATGCCCCTACAGGTAGATGACGTCGATCCCGAGCTTCTCGTAGGTTCTCGCCGCGCGCAGGTCGCAGCTGAGCAGAGTGCGGCCGTGATGGCCGGCCGTGACGGCCACATTGGCGTCGTAGACGGCGCCTCCCGAGATCGAAAGGCCGGCGAGTCGCTCGACCAGCGACCGGCGCCCAGCCTCGGGCAGGACCATGCGCTGCCCTGAGAAATCCTCGCGAAGATACTCAGACACAATGCTCGGCTCAGCCCGGAGCGGTTCTGGCAAGCGAGTCAGGACCGAATAGGCCTCCAGCTCGACATGCGCGACGAGGTCGCGAACGTCGCCGAGCGCCTCCACCGCCGCCTCGTGCTTCTCGTTCCAGCTTGCGAACGCCGCGATCACGACGCTGCTGTCCGGCGTCAACGACGGACCTGCTCCAGCGTCTCGCGCACCATCTCGGCCGTGAGCGTCGGCATCTCGCGGTCTGTGACGGCCACCAACCGCCCCCCACGCCGCTCCAGACGCATCGGAGTCGCCTGGTGCTCGATCTCGAGACGCCCGTCGACAGCGCTCAGCTCAAGCTCCTGCCCAGGCCTGAAGCCGAGCTCTTCGCGCAATCGCTTCGGCACGACGATCCGTCCGGCAGAATCAATGGTAGTGACCATGGCAGAACTATACCACTCTCTTTAGAGCGACCGATCTCTCCGCCAAGAGTCAACCATCCGGATCGGTTGATGTGCTGCGCGTCAATCGCGCAAGCCGATCAACTCCGCGGGATCAGGCAAACCGGTCCATCGGTTGCATACCGGCTTGGTATGCTAAGCGCATGTCACAGATCGCTGTGCGCCTTACCGAGGATGAGTTGAGGATGCTGGACTCCGCGGTAGCCGAGGGCGCTTTTCGCACACGCGCGGAGGCTGTTCGGGCGGGTATACGGCTACTCCGTCGCGAGTCGCGCGAGTCGCGCATCGCGGCGTCCTATCGCGACGCCTATGCCATCCCGCTCACCGACGACGAGGCCGAGATGCTCGACGTCGCGGCCGCGTTGGCCGGCGACGCCCTCAAGTGATCGCACGCGGCGATGTCTGGGACGCCGACCTCGGCCCGATCGTTCGCCCGGTGGTCGTCGTCACGCGCGAGGTGGCGATCCCGGTCCTCAGCCGCCTCAGCTGCGTCGCGATCACGAGCAAGGTGCGCGATCATGTCGCGGAGGTCGAGCTGACGCGCGCCCATGGGGTCGACGAGCCCAGCGTGGCCAACTGCGATTGGATCGTCAACGTCGCCAAGGATCGTCTCCAGCACCGTCGGGGGATGCTCGACCCGATCGCTCTTAGGCATCTCGACGCAGCGCTCGTGCTTGCGTTGGGCCTTGACAGGTAGCCTCAAGCCTCGCTGAGAGCCACAGGGCACGTTCCTACTATTTGCAAAGCTCGTCGATTAAGTGGTGCGACGCGCCCGAATACCGCCGGGCACGAACAGCAATCCCAAATCAGACGCCAAGGTGGGCGCTACGCGACCGGAAGAACCGCGGCATGCGCCGGAACCGGCAAAGCAAACCCCCGCGCCCGAGCCCGCTCGGCCCCAGCACGCCGCTCGGCGTCGAGCGCGAACAGGTAGTCGTTGAAGTCCACTTGGATCGTGTGGCGCTTGGAGGCGACGTAGCGCTTGCGCATCGCGGCCTGGTCGGAGGCGATGTCACGACGCAGCTCCGCCGGCGCGGGCAAGGCGTACTCCCCGCGCAGGTGGTCGCCAATCCACGCGGACTGGGCCTCGGCCAACGGCATGATCGCGCCCAGCGGCTGCAACAGGCCGATGAAGTAGAGGCCCTCGATCTCCGGATGGAAGACACGCCGGAACAGCTCGATGTGGTTATCGGGCGCCGCGAGGAAGTCGGGCTCGAAGAAGGGAAAGCTGATCTTGTAGCCGGTGCAGTACACGACGACGTCGGCGTGCGCCTCGCTGCCGTCGACGAAGCGCACGATCTCCCCCTCAAGCGAGGCGATGTTCGGCTTCGGGGAGATCGTGCCGTGCGCGATGCGGTCTAGGATGCGGCCCGAGACGGTCGGGTGAGACTCGCCGAACTTGTGGTCGGGCTTGGGCAGGCCGTAGCGCTCGGGCGGGCCGGTCATCGTCTTGATCGTCTGGTGGATCATGCGCTGGCGGATCGCGAACGGCACGCGCGGGTTGTTGGGCAGCTGGTCGACCGGCTTGCCGAACACGTACTTGGGAATGATCCAGGCGCCTTTGCGCGCCGATAGGTAGGTGTTCGCGGCGACGTAGGAGGACTCGACGGCGATGTCCATCGCCGAGTTGCCCATGCCGAGGATCACGACGTCCTTGCCGGCGAAGATCGAGTTGTCCACATAGGCGTGGGCGTGCAGCTGTGTCCCCTCGAACGCGTCCGCCCCGGGGAAGGCCGGTTCGGGCCAGCGCGGATCCCAGTGGTGGCCGTTGGCCACAAGCAGGGCGTCATAGGAGCGCGTCTCCCCTGTATCGAGCGCTATCTCCCAGACGCCGTCCTCGCGCTTGCGGGCGCTCTCGACGCCTGTCTCGAACGTGATGCGCTCGCGCAGACCGAAGTGGTCGACGTAGTTGTCGAAGTACTCCTTGATGTGCGTGTGGTGCGGGAAGTCCGGATAGGAGGTCGGCATCGGGAAGTCCGCATAGGCCATCCGGTCACGCGAGACGTTGATGAACAGGTCGCGATAAGCAGCCGACATCCCGTTGCGGTTGCCGAACACCCAGTTGCCCCCGACTTGATCTGACTTCTCGATGCAATCGAACGGGATCCCACGGTCCAAGAGCGCCTTGGCGGCGGCGATGCCGGAGGAGCCAGCGCCGATGATGCACGCGCGCGGCAAAGTGGTCGTGGCCGCCGATCCCGATCCGTTGGCGGACGCTCCGACCGGAGAGCTGCTAGTCACGCGCCCGTTGTCAGAGGCATTGGCCACGCAGCCAGTCTAGCGCCGAAGCCCGACCGACTACTCTGCGGGAACGCCCGGCCCCACGTGCTGCGGGGGGCCCTCGGGGCCTTCGTCGGCGTCTGCGTGTCCGGAGATCCCCGCATCTTCTGGCAGCGCCCCGTTAGCTGATCCGTTGCGCAGCCCCGCCAGATAGCGGTCGACCATCCGCGCGCACTGGCGCCCCTCGTTGATCGCCCACACGATCAGAGACTGCCCGCGGCGAGCGTCGCCCGCGGCGAACACGCCCTCGACGGACGTCGTGTAGGGCCGAACGGCCTTGACGTTGCCGCGCGGGTCCTTCTCGACTCCAAGCTGGTCGAGCAGTGCCTGCTCTGGGTGTAGGAAGCCCATCGCGAGCAAGACCAGCTGGGCGGGCAGCTCGCGCTCGGAGCCGGGCACGGGCGCGAACGGAGGCGCGGGCTCAGCGTGGGCGATGTGGAGCGCCGCGACAGCGCCGTGCGCGTCGCCGGAGAGGTGGGTCGTCGTAACCGAGTAGTCCTGCTCGCCCACCCCGGCCGTCTTTGCCTCCTCCATCGCGTAGGAGAGGCGGTACTTCAGCGGCCACTCAGGCCACGGGGTTCGCTCGTCGGGACGGTGGTCGGGCGGCTCGGGCAGCAGCTCCAGCTGCACGATCGAAAGCGCCCCCTCGCGCAGCGAGTTGCCGACGCAGTCGGCGCCGGTGTCTCCTCCGCCGATCACGACGACGTGCTTGCCGGCGGCGCTGATCGGCTGGCCGACCGTGGGCGCGGCGATGGTCGGCTCGGGACCATGCTCACCCGCGACGAAGCGGTTGCGCTGATAGAGGTAATCCATCGCGAAGTGGACGCCCTCGAGCTCGCGGCCGGGCACAGGCAGATCGCGCGGGACGCGCGAGCCGGTGGCGAGCACGACGGCGTCAAAGCGCTCGCGCAGCTCCTGCACGCTCACGTCCGCGCCGACGTCGACGCCGCAGCGCAGCTCGACGCCCTCGGCCAGCAGCTGCTCGACGCGGCGCTGCACTACGCGCTTTTCGATCTTGAAGTCGGGCACCCCGAAGCGCACGAGGCCGCCGGCGGCCTCGTCGCGCTCGAACAGCACGACGCTGTGGCCGGCGCGGCGCAGCTGCTGAGCCGCCGCCATGCCCGCCGGGCCGGAGCCGACGACTGCGACCGATTGGCCCGTCTCGTGGCGCGGCGGCTCCGGCTTGACCCAGCCTTCGCGGAAAGCCCGGTCGATGATCGACTGCTCGATCTGCTTGATCGTGACCGAGTCTCCCTCGCGGATCTCGAGCACGCAGGCCGCCTCGCACGGCGCTGGGCACAGGCGGCCGGTGAAGTCGGGGAAGTTGTTGGTGGCGTGCAGTTGCGAGATCGCCTCCCGCCAGTGGTCGCGGTAGACGAGGTCGTTCCAGTCGGGGATCAGATTGCCGAGCGGGCAGCCGTTGTGGCAGAAGGGCACCCCGCATTCCATGCAGCGAGCGCCCTGGTCGCGCAGCTCCTGCACGGGGCGCTCCACCACGAACTCCTGGTAGTCGTGCGCGCGCTCGCGCGCGTCGCGGTAGGCGATCCCGTGCCGCTCGATCTGCAGGAAGCCGCCGAGCTTGCCCATCAGCGATCCCCGCCTCGCGCATGGGGACGAACGAGATGCGTCATGCCGGCACTCCCTCGGCCTGCTCCTCTTCGGCTTCGGCCATTTCGCGTAGCACGCGCTTGTAGTCATGCGGCATCACCTTCACGAACGCGCCGGCGCCCAGCAGCTGCTCCCAGCGCGCGAGCGCGTCGCGGGCGACGCTCGAGCCGGTTCGCTGCAGGTGCTCCTCGACCAGCGCGCGCAACTCGATCGCGTCGGCCTCGGAGGGCTCCTCGAAGCCGACCATGCCCATGTTGCAGCGCGCCGGGAAGGCGCCCTGCTCGTCGAGCACGTAGGCGACCCCACCGCTCATGCCGGCTGCGAAGTTGCGCCCGGTCGGGCCGAGCACGACCACGCGGCCGCCGGTCATGTACTCGCAGCCGTGGTCGCCGACCCCCTCGACCACGGCCCACGCGCCGGAGTTGCGCACGGCGAAGCGCTCGCCGGCAAGGCCGCGGAAGAAGGCTCGGCCGGAGGTGGCGCCGTACAGCACCGTGTTGCCGACGATCACGTTGCGCTCGGCGAGAAAGTGCTCGCCGACGTCGCGCGGGGGGCGCACAGCCAGCACGCCGCCGGAGAGGCCCTTGCCGGCGTAGTCGTTGGTGTCGCCTTCGAGCTGGAAGGTCACGCCGGGGGCGAGCCAGCCGCCGAAGCTCTGGCCGGCGGAGCCCCTGAAGCTCACGACGATCGAGTCGGGCGCGAGACCCTTGGCGCCTTGCGCGCTCGCGATGCGACTCGAGAGGATGCCTCCGACACAGCGGTTGACGTTGCGGATCGGCAAGTCGATCTCCACGCGCGGGCGCGTGCGTGCGCGCATGGCGCCGCTCCCTGCATGGCCATCCGCCGAGGACTGCGTCGGCAAGATGCGCTCCCGAAGCCCCTCGAGCTCGTCGAGCTCGGGATCGCTTCCACCGGCCTCGATGACCGCCTGCGAGCGCTTGACGAGCTCCCAGTCGAGCGCGTCCTCGAGCACTGCCGGCGGCGCTTCGACGCGTCGGCGCGGCGCGCCCTCGGGCAGCTCGATGTGCGCAAGAATGTGGGTCAGGTCGACGCCGCGCGCCTTCCAATGGTCGATCGCCTCCTCGGCCTGCAGCAGATCGACGCGCCCGATCGCCTCGTCAAGCGAGCGCAGGCCGAGCGAGGCGAGGATCTCGCGCACTTCCTCGGCCACGAAGAAGAAGAAGTTGACGACGTGCTCGGGGGTCCCCTTGAAGCGCTTGCGCAGCTCGGGGTCCTGCGTGGCGATCCCGACCGGGCATGTGTTCAGATGGCAGGCGCGCATCATGATGCAGCCGGTCGCGATCAAGGGGGCCGTGGAGAAGCCCATCTCATCTGCGCCGAGCATCGCTGCGATCACGACGTCGCGGCCGGTCTTCAGCTGGCCGTCGGTCTGCACGACGATGCGCGAGCGCAGGTCGTTGAGCAGCAGCGTCTGCTGGGTCTCGGCCAGGCCGATCTCCCACGGCACGCCAGCCGCCTGGATCGAGGACAGGGGCGATGCGCCGGTGCCGCCATCGTGGCCGGCGATCAGGACACGATCGGCGTTTGCCTTGGAGACGCCCGCGGCGACGGTGCCGACGCCGACCTCGGAGACGAGCTTGACCGACACCTGGGCGCTCGGATTGGAGCAGCGCAGGTCGTAGATCAGTTGCTTTAGATCCTCGATCGAGTAGATGTCGTGGTGGGGCGGCGGGGAGATCAGCCCCACGCCCGGCGTGGTGTGGCGGATCGAGCCGATGTAGGCGTCCACCTTGTGGCCCGGCAGCTGGCCGCCCTCGCCCGGCTTGGCGCCCTGGGCCATCTTGATCTGCAGCTCATCCGCGTTAACCAGATAGTGGATCGTCACGCCGAAGCGCCCGGAGGCGACCTGCTTGATCGCCGAGCGGCGCCGGTCGCCATTGGGGTCGGGCTGGAAGCGCGCTGGGTCCTCCCCGCCCTCGCCCGTGTTCGAGCGGCCGCCGAGCCGGTTCATCGCGATCGCGAGCGTCTCGTGCGCCTCGCGAGAGATCGAGCCGAGGCTCATCGCGCCCGTGCAGAAGCGCCTGACGATCTCCCTGGCTGGCTCGACCTCCTCCAGCGCGATCGGATCGCCGGCGCCCGCGCCGCCGATCCGCAAGAGGCCGCGCAGGGTCGCCCTGCGCGCGGCGTCGTCGTTGACGGCGGCGGCGTACTCGCGGAACTTCGCGAACGCTGGGGTCCCACGTGCCTCGGCGCCCGCGACTGCGTCGCCGGCCAGTGCGGCGGCCACGTTTCCGTTGGCGGAGCGCACTGCGTGCTGGACGAGCGCGATCGTCTCGGGGTTCCACATGTGGTGCTCGCCGTCGCGCCGCCACGCGTAGATGCCGCCCACGGGCAGCAGGTCATCCCCGGGATAGGGACCCACCCCCCCGGAGCCCACCCCCCCGGAGCGCGCCCACCCAGAGCGCGCCCATCCGGCGCGCGCATGGCGCTCGAGCGCCTCGGTGGCCAGCACATCGAGCCCGACGCCGCCGATGCGCGAGGCGGTGCCGACGAAATGACTTTCGATCAGCTCGCGCTCGAGGCCGACGGCCTCGAAGATCTGCGCGCCGCGATAGGACTGGATCGTGGATATGCCCATCTTGGAGATCGTCTTGAGCAGGCCCTTGCCGATCGCCTTGACCGTGTTCTTAGCCGCCTCCAGCGGCGTGAGCGGGATCGGCGGCGCGCCGCCCTCGCCGACGCGCACGATGTGCCCCTGTGCGACGAGCTCGTCGAGCGTCTCCAGCATCACATATGGGTTGATCGCGCTTGCGCCATAGCCGATCAGGGTTGCGAAGTGGTGCACCTCACGCGGCTCACCCGACTCCAGCACGATGCCCGCGCGCAGGCGCGTGCCCTCGCGCACGAGGTGGTGGTGCACGGAGGAGACCGCCAGCAGCGAGGGGATCGGCGCACGGGCGCGGCCGAGCAGACGGTCGGAGAGAATCACGATGTTGACACCCTCGGCGATCGCCTCGTGGGCTTCGCGGCACACGCGCTCGAGCGCGGCGCGCATTCCGTCGGGACCCTCGGCTGCCGGCCAGGTGATGTCGAGTGTGCGCGAGAAGAAGACGTCGTGGGAGATGTGGCGCAGGGTCTCCAGCTCGCGGTTGAGCAGGATCGGCTGGTCGAGCTCGAGCTTGTGAGCGTGCTCGGGGGTCTCGTCGAAGAGATTGCGCTCGGCGCCGAGGCTCGTCGAGAGGCTCATCACGATTTCCTCGCGGATCGGGTCGATCGGCGGGTTCGTGACCTGCGCGAAGAGCTGCTTGAAATAGGAGAAGAGTGGCGGCGCCTGGTCTGAGAGCACCGCCAGGGAGAGGTCGTTGCCCATCGACCCAATCGGCTCGACGCCCTCACGGGCCATCGGCTCGAGCAGCACGCGCAGGTCCTCCTGGGAGTAGCCGAACGCGCGCTGGCGCATGTGCAGCGGCTGGTCTGAGAGCGTGACCTGCTCTGAGGGCTCCAGCTCGGCGAAGCGCACCGCGTTGCGCGCATACCACTCGCCGTAGGGTTGCTGCGTGGAGATCCGGCGCTTGACCTCGCCGTCGTCGACGACGCAACCGCGCTCGAGGTCGACGAGAAACAGCTTGCCAGGCTGCAGGCGTCCGAGGCGCTCGATCTCCCCAGCCGGGATGTCGAGCAGGCCGATCTCCGAGCCCAGCACGACGTGGCCGTCCTTGGTGATCACCCAGCGGCCGGGGCGCAACCCGTTGCGGTCCAGGGTCGCGCCGACCACGCGGCCGTCGGTGAACGCCACCGACGCCGGACCGTCCCAGGGCTCCATCAGGCAGGAGTGGAAGGCGTAGAAGCCCTTCAGCTCCTCGGGCAGGTCGGCGCGATTGCGGTAGGCCTCGGGGATCATCATCATCACCGCGTGCGGGAGCGAGCGACCGGCGAGCATCAGCAGCTCGAGCACGTTGTCGAACGTGGCGGAGTCGGAGTTGCCCTGCGTGACGACCGGCAGGATCTTCTGAAGGTCCTCGCCGAACAGAACGCTTGAGAGCTCGGACTCGCGCGCGCGCATCCAGTTGACGTTGCCCATCACCGTGTTGATCTCGCCGTTGTGGCAGATGACGCGGTAGGGGTGGGCAAGCTCCCAGCTGGGGAACGTGTTGGTCGAGAAGCGCGAGTGCACGAGCGCCAGCGCGCTCTTGCAGCGCTCGTCGCGCAGATCGGGGTAGAAGGCGCCGAGCTGGAAGCTGATCAGCATGCCCTTGTAGTTGAGCGTGCGCGAGGAGCTCGAGGTCACGTAGAAGCCGCTCCTCGCGTCATCGGAGGCGGCTACCGCCTGCTCGCAGACACGGCGGATCACATACAGCTTGCGCTCGAGCGCGTCCTGCTCCAGGCCGTCAGCTGCGCCGACGAACAGCTGGCGGATGACGGGGCGGGCCAGACCGGCGGTGGCTCCGGTGTGCTCGGGACGCACCGGCACGTCGCGCCAGCCGAGCAGGCGCTGGCCCTCCTCGCCCACAGTGCGCTCCAGCAAAGCCTCGAGGCGCGCGCGCGCTGCGTCGTCGGTCGGCAGGAAGCACATCAGCACTCCGTAGGAGCCGAGCGCCGGCAACTCGAAGTCCGCTTGGGCCCGCAGCAGCTCGTCGGGCATCTGCATCAGGATGCCGGCGCCGTCGCCGGTGAGCGGGTCGGCGCCCGAAGCACCGCGGTGCTCGAGGTTCTCGAGCGCCGTCAGCGCGCGCTTAACCACCTCGTGGGTGGCGCGGTTGTCCAGGCGCGCGACCATGCCCACGCCGCACGCGTCGTGCTCGTAGCGAGGGTCGTAGAGTCCAGCGGCCTGGGATGGCAATGTGTGCGAAGTCATGTGAGTGCTGCCTTTGGGCGGCGCGCCCAGGCGGGCTGCGACGCTCTTATGGGCATGAGGGGTTGGCACCTGAGGCGGAGCTTGAAAGCGTAGCATCGCGATAGCCGTTGGATGAACGTCAGACGTGTGAAATCCGTCCTCGGCGGGGATCATTATGGGCGAGACGGCAACGCATAATCGGCACGGCACACGGCCAGGAGAGGCGATGACGCCGGACATGGAGCTCGCGCTCCCAGCGCGGGCGGAGAATATTGCGATAGTCCGGCACGCCCTGGGCGGGCTCGGCGAGGCATACGGCGTGCCGGAGCCGAAGCTATCGGACATCCGCTTGGCGGTGACCGAGGCCTGTGCGAACGTGGTCGTGCACGCCTATCCGAATGAGCATGGCGGGCCTATGGAGGTGCTCACGAACATGCGCGACGGCGAGCTGACGGTGAGGGTGCGCGACTGGGGGCGGGGCATCGGACCGCGCCCTGACAGCCCAGGGCTCGGGCTCGGGCTGCCCCTGATCGCAGCGCTCGCCGAGACCGTGCAGCTCGAGCATGGCGGCGAGGAGCACACGGAGGTGCGGATGACCTTTGCCCTGAGCGACGCCGGCGCCGACGCGAGCGCCCTACCCGGCATAGACGGGTACGCGGTATGACGGCGCCGGCGACGAGCCCTGCGCGAGGCTCCCTCTCGCGGAGGCGCTCGTGAACGGTCCCGTCGTGCGCGAGCGCGAGCGCGCCGCCGGTGACGTCACGAGGATACGACTCTCCAGCGGGGCGCTGCTCGAGCCCGTGCTCTGGCGCGTCGTGTCGATGACGCTGGCTCGCGCCGACTGGCCGATGGACCGTCTCGACGACGCCCTGCTCGTTTGCGACGCATTGTGCGCACACGCTCCCGCCTACGCGAGCGATGGGTGCTTGAGCTTCAGCGTGCGCGCGGATGCGCGTGAGGCCGAGCTGCGCGTGCTGGAGCTGACCGAGGAGGGCGCCCTGGCGCTCGTCGAGGACCCGACGCTGCCGGTCGTGGGCAACGTGCTCGAGCGCGTCGCCGAGCGCGTGTCGGTCGAGCCCGACGAGCGAGGAGAGGGCGCCCAGCTCGTGATCGTGCTCAGCGCGGGTTAAGGGCCCACGGCCCTGACCTGCTCGAGGCTCGCCTCGAGCGCCCTCATCACGTCGGGCGAGTCGGGAGGCGGCTCGGGCTCGGCGCCAAGCTGCAGCGGCTCGCCGGCGGCCTTGCGGTCGATCAGGTCGAGCACGGCCTCGCGGAAGGTGTCCTGGTACTTGTCGATGTCGAACGGCTCGGCGATCGAGGCAACCAGCCGGCGCGCCACGTCCAGCTCTTGCGGGTCGACCTCGCCGTCGAGCGCTTCGAGCTCGCGTAGGCCAACCGTTGGATTGACCTCATCGCCATAGCTCATCGTGAGCATCAGCAACGCGTCTGCGCGTGGGCGAATCGTGACGAGGCGTTCTTTGGAGCGCATCACGATACGCCCGATCGCGACCTTGCCAGTGTCGCGCATGGCTTGCAGCAGCAGTTGGTACGGATGGCCACCACCATGGCCTGGAACGAGGTGGTAAGGGTGGTCGAAGTAGATCGGATCGATCTCGTCGAGCTCGACGAAGTCTTCGACCTGGATCGTCCGCGTGAACAGCGGTTCCAGCGCTGCGAGCTCGCTGGGCTCGACGGGGATATAGCGATCGGGGGCGATCTCATAGCCCTTGACGATCTCGCTGAGCGGGATCTCTTCGCCGTCGAGCGAGCACACGTGGCGCTGATGGATGCGACCGCTGTCCAGCGTGTGGATCTGGTGGAAGTGGACGGTTCTGCGTGTGACCGCGCTATATAGCTTCACCGGCACGCTGACCAGGCCGAAGCTGAGGGTCCCCATCCACATCGCTCTTGGCATCTGGGAACATGTTGTCAACCAGATGAGACAAAGTCAAGCTTTATCGTCAACACTCGTGCGCAGGCGCGCCAGCGCCTGGCGAATCAAACGCGAGACCTGCATCTGTGAGACGCCAATTCGCTCGCCGATCTCGGCCTGCGTGAGGTCCTCGCTGAAACGCAGCCGCAGGACGGTTTGCTCGCGTGGGCTGACGCGGCCCAGCAAGGGCTCGAGCGTTGCGCGCTCCTCGGCGCGGTCGAAGCCCTGGTCGTCGCGGCCCAGGGCCTCGGCAGCGCTCTCGGTCTCCTCCTCGCGCGGAGAGCGCGGGGCGTCGAGCGAGCTCGCGCGGTAGGCGCCCATCGCCTCGAGCGCCTCCAGCACCTGCTCCTCGGAAGCTTCCACCGCCCGCGCGACTTCCCCGACCGACGGCGAGCGACGCTTGCCGAGCGACAGCCGCGTGACCGTCTGGTCCACCCGCAGCGCCAGCTCCTGCAGGTCGCGCGGAACGCGCACCGACCACGTGCGGTCGCGGAAATGGCGCTTGAGCTCGCCTAGGATCGTCGGCACGGCGTAGCTGGAGAACATCACTTCGCGCGTGCAGTCGAAGCGATCGACCGCCTTGAGCAGGCCGATCGAGGCGACCTGGACGAGGTCTTCGATCGGCTCGTCGGTGTGCTGGTAGCGGCGCGCGAGGCGGCGTGCAAGCGGCAGGTAGCGTTCGATCAGCTGCTCGCGCGCGTGGAGATCGCCGTCGACCCGCATGCGCGCGAACAGCTCGAGATCGGGCACCGCGGAGGGCATCTGAATGACCGTAGCCGCTGGCCTGCCGATTTCCATCAGACCTCCTGCCCTTCTTGCTCATTGTCGCGCGAGCGAATCGCGAGGCAGACGATTCAATCGTTGAGCCTAGCCCCTTCGCCGTCAGATTCCAATGTGGTGGATCGCTCACGCATCGTGTGGGTTTCCCCCCAGGAGCACAGGCCTCCCCGTCCTGGGCAGGTGAGGCATAGGGCCCGGTGCGGCGCCTCGGTGACGGCGAATCCTCTGTCTCTTGCGCGCGCCAGGCGCGTGAGCGCTTGTCCGCGCAGATCGTCTCGTTCGCTTGCTGTGAATCTGGCCGTCGCCCACTCGCCCGGGCGCTCCAGGAACCAGTGAGCGACCTCGACCTGCTTCGCGCCGTCTTCGATCGCGGCGAGCGCATAGAGCAGCCGCTGGAAGCCGTAGTCGCGTCGCACGAGCGACTCCAGATCCTCGCCCGCGCCGAGCCGATCGCTCTTGTAGTCGACGATCAGGCTGACGCCGCCCGGCTGCTCGACGATCAGATCGAGCACGCCCGTCACAAGCGGCTCGCCGGGATGGGCAGGCCCAAGCGAAAAGGCGAACGGGTGCTCGCGCCGAGCGCGGCGCGCCGTTCGAAGCCGGCGCGCCGGCTCGGCCGCGAGCGCGCCCTCGATCAACTCCACGATCTCCCGCCGCTCGACCTTGCCGACGGGCGCGCCGATCCGCCGCGCGACGCGCTCGGCGTCCTGCTCTGACGGGGGTCGTAGGCGCGAAAAGTCGACCGATTCGAGCAGCGCGTGCACGATCACCCCGCGCGTGCGCGCCTCGATCCCGCCGTCCTCGCCCCCACCAGCGCGCGCCGCGGCTCGGTTCTCGGGTAGGCGCAGGACCCGTTCGAGGTAGTAGCGATAGCCGCAGCGCTCGAGCTCGGCCAGCGAGCTATAGCTCATCGTGGCGTCGGGGTCGGCGAGCGGCGCCGGCGATGAGCGCGACGCGAGAGGCTCGCTCGCCCTCGCCGGAGAGGACCCTGGCCGCCGGGCCTGCGGCGGCCTCAATGCGCCCGTGGACGGCACGAGAGGCGCCACGGGCACCGTATCGGTCCTGGGCGCAGGCCCTCCCTCTTTCTCGATCGAAGCGAACGCCTCGCTCGGGCCGACCGGCTGCGAGGGCCCAGCGGACATGGTCTGCTCGGCGGCGTTCGAGGCGTTGAGAAGGCAGCGCACCGACAGGCCCTGGCCCAGCTCGAGCGTCGTGGGCCCCGTCGGGATCGTCTCGGAGGCCGCGAGCCTGACGACATCGGGCGCAAGCGCCGGCGCGAGCCACGCGACCGGCGCCACACCCGGCTTTGGCGATGGCCAACGCTCGAAGGCTGCCGATCCGCTCAGCAGCAGGCGGTTCTCGGCGCGAGTGCAGGCGACATAGAGGATGCGATCCTCCTCCTCTTCCTGGGCGATACGCCGCTGCTCGCGCAGCTCTTCATAGTCCAGGGCGGGCGTGGGCTCGGGGCTTGCAAGCTCCAGCAAGCGCAGCCCGACGCGTCCGCTTGGGCCGTCGACGAGCAGATCCGGCACGCGCAGGTTCGGCTCGCGGCCGAGATCGGCTACGCATACGACCGGGAACTCGAGGCCCTTGGCGGCGTGGATGCTCATCAGGCGCACCGCGTCGATCTCGCCGTCGCCCACCGGCGCCTCGGCCTCACGGCCCTCCAGCGCGACTTCCAGGTGGGCGACGTGGTCGAGGAAGTTGCGCAGATCGCGCCCCTCCTGCGCTTCGAAGCGTCGCGCCAGGCGCACGAGCTTGTTGACGTTTGCGAGGCGTCGCTCGCCCCAGCTCAGCGACAGCACGTGCGCGTCGTAGCGGGTGGCTGCGACCACTCGTCGCAGCAACTCGGCAATTGGGCGCAGGGCGGCCGCTGCGCGCTCGGCGACGAACAGCTTGCGAAACGCCACCAGCCGCTGGCGATCGGCGATCGGCAACGACCCCTCGAGGCCGCCGGGGACGATCACGGCCTGCCAAACCCCCTGGCCTCCCTCGCGGGCCGCGCGCGCGATCAGCGCGAGGGCGTCGCTCGAGACTCCCACGAGCGGCGAGGCCAGGGTCGCGTAGAGCGCGAGCTCGTCGAGCGGGTTGGCGAGCGCTCGCAACCAGGCCAAAAGGTCGCCCACCTGCTGGTGGCTCCAGAAGCCGCCCACTCCCGCGAGCGTGCTCAGGCCCTGGTTTCGCAAAGCGCTCTCATAGATCGGCATGTCGCCGAGCGCGCGCAGCAGCACGACGATCTCCCCTGGCTGCGCCTGGCCGCTTGCGATCAGCTCGGCGACTCGCGCAGCGAGCAAGCGCGCTTCGGCGCGGCGCCACGGCGTCGCGTCGGGCAGGCCCTCGAGCTCGTCGTCTGTGGGGAGACGCTCCCAGCCGCGCCTGTCGGTGAGCAGCAGCTCGACGATCGGCTCTCGGCCGGCCTGCTCGGAGCGCATGGGGACGAGCGGCGTGAAGCGCTCGCCGACGCGCTCGGCGAAGATTCGCTCCACGGCCGCGAGGATCGCTGGGCGGCTTCGGAAGTTGCGCGTCAGCGCAAGGCTCGCGCCGCGCCTGCCCAGTTGGGCTTGTCGCTTGCGAAAGACGCCGATGTCGGCATGGCGGAAGCCGTAGATCGACTGCAGCTCGTCGCCGACGGTGAAGAGGTTGTCGCGGTCGATCGCGGCTAGGACTTGGAGCTGGCGGGGGCTCGAGTCCTGGAGCTCGTCGACCATCAGCAACTCGAAGCGCTCAGCCCATTGCTCGCGGATATCGGCGCGACGCTCCAAGAGGTCGCGTGCGTCCAGCTCCAGGTCGTCGAAGTCGAGCGCGACACGGGCTTGCTTGCGCTTCGCGTAAGCCTCGCCGAAACGCAGCGCCAGCTCGCCGATCAGCTCGCACGCGGCAATCGCGCTCTCGGATTGCTCATCCCCGTCTCCGAGGGGCGGCAGTCGCGGCTCGGACTGGCCCTGGCTGCGCAGCTGCGCGTAGGCGCCAAGCACCATCGAACGCAGCGGATCCGCCCCATAGGCTGCCACGAGATCCACCGCCGCGGTGCGCTCGCGCTCGAGGAAGGCCGCGAGCGCGTCGCTGAAGGCGAGCGTGCGCAAACGACCCGCAAAGCCCTCGTCGAGGATCTGAAAGCCCGGCTCCACCCCCGCCTGCAGCGGGTGGGTGCGCAGCAGGCGCGCGCAGAAGCCGTGGAAGGTGCAAACGTTCGCGGCCTCCGCCTCGCGCGCGGCCTCGCGCTCCCCCAGCCCCAGCAGGCGCGCCCTGACACGCTCGCGCAGCTCGCCGGCTGCGCGCTCGGTGAATGTGATCGCGAGGATCCGCCCCGGCGCGACGCCGTCCTCGCGCACCGTCCGCACGAAGCGCTCGACGAGCACCGAAGTCTTGCCGCTGCCGGCGCCGGCAGCCAGCAACAGCGAGCCGGCACGGCGCGCGACCGCCAGCTCCTGCTCGTCGGTCAGCGAGCGCTCGCCCCCGCCGGTGGACGACGGCTCCTGGCCATAGGCGAGCTCTAGCTGCACCGGAGCGGTCTGGTCGCTGCGCGCCTCGCGGTCCTCGATGTCGCCGCTCACATGCCTCAGCGCTCGCATCGGCAGATCGTCGGGTATGCGCAGCCGCCACCGTAGGCGCACGTGTCGGGACGAGCCTCCAGCGCGCCTGACCTCGCCTGCGAGGCGGCTCGCAAGGCTGCTGTGAGGCATTCGTCCAACAGCTCGCGCAGGTCGGCGGACTCGAGCCGATCGGTGCGAACGCAATCGAGCTCCAGCGCGCTGTCGGCGTCGAGCACGCCGCGCGCCCGGATGTCTCTGCCGGCGAGCGGCTGGTAGAAGCCACCCGCCGATGGGTGGCCGAGCAGGCGCTCGACCGCGCGCATGTAGAGCGCCACTTGGAAGGCCCCGTCGCGCGCCCAGCTCGCGCCCGGCGGAGCGCTGCGGCCCTTGTAGTCGTATACGACCGCCTCGCCTGTGGGCGCGACGTCCACCCGGTCGATGCGGCCGCGCAACAGGAGCCCCTCGCCGAGCTCGAGCGGCGCCAGCCCGGTGTCCTGGAAGCCGAACTCCAGCTCCAGGTGGGTCGGCTCCAGCGGGCTCGCCTGCTCGGCGGCGCACTCCAGGTAGCGCTCCAGGTCGGCCGCCAGGCGCCGGCGCGCCCCCGGCACACGCTCGGGCGCGACCGACAGCGGATGGCGCTCGTGGAGCTCGCTCAGCGCCTCGCGCAGCAACCGCTTGGCGAGCGCGATGCTCGCCGGCGTCAGGCGCGCCGATCCGGTGCGCTCTCGCAGGCGCTCCAGCGTGTCCTTGAGCGCCGCATGGGCGAGCGCCCCGCGCGCGATCGGCTCGGGGTCGGGGTCGAGGTCCCCGGCGCGCAGCAGGCGCTCGACGAACCACTTGACCGGGCAACCGGTCCAGCTCTCGAGGGAGGAAGCCGACCACAGGACGCGCTCGCGCAGCTCGCCGAGCACCGCCTCCTGACGCAAAGGCAGGATTGGGCTCGGACGAGCGCCGCCCGTGGAGCTTGCGATCGCCTGCTCGCGCAGCGCCATCGCCCCCGCCGGTCGGCCCGTTCCGCTCCAGCCGGCGGCGCCCGCGAGACGGCGCACGGTTCGCTCCCGGAGCGTGTCGGCGAACAGGTCGCAGACGTCCTCGACGAACAGGGACGGGGCGAGCGGGGCGCCGTCTTCGTCGGCGGTATGCCAACTCAGCGTGAGACGCTCCTGCGGGCGCGAGGCGAGCGCGTAGAGCAGATAGCGCTCCGCGGCGAGCGCGTCGGGCTCGCTTCGCAGGACCAGGCCGGAGGCGTTGGCCAGGCCACGGCGATCCTCCTCGGACAGCAGCGGACGGGATGTCGATGCGGCGGGGAACACGCCCTCTTGCAACCCGCACGCGAACACCATCCGCACGCGGCGAGCCCTCAGCGAGAGCGGATCGACGACCGCCACACCGCCCGCGTCAGGGCGCTCCCCGCCGGACAGCTCGAGTCGCTCGAGCTGTCCGAGCAGCTCGGCTGGCGTGGGAGCGAGCGCGGGAGCCGAGCGCGCCAGCTCGCGAAGCTCCTCGAGCGCGTGGCGAGCGTCGACGAGCGCGCGCGCCTCGTCGAGCTCCTCCTCGGTCAGCACAGCCGCGGCCGCTCTCCGCGGGGCGACGAACAGGCGCTGCAGCTCTGTCGCGAGCGCATCGGCGAGCGCTGGCAGGCCACGCTCGCTGGCCTCGCGCACGCGGTCTATGCGATCGAGCGGCCAGTGCTCGGCTTCCCAGACAGCGCGAGCACGTGAGCCGTCGAGCGCTCCCACGCTGCGCGCACGCGCCTCCAGGCGATCGGCGAGCTCGGGTCGCTCGAGCGCGCCGGGCGCCCTCAACCATGCAAGCAGGTCCCCGAGCGCGCCCGCGCCAAGCGCGCAGCGCAGGAGGCCGAGCAGGCCGCGACCGACAGCGGTGCGCGCGAAGCTCGCACGTCGGCGCAGCCTGTGAGGGATCGCGAAGTCCTCGAGCACCTCGCCGATCAGCTCCGCGATCGTCTCGGGGGAGCGATGCACGATCGCGATCTCCTCGGCTGGCACACCCTCCTCGAGCGCGCTGCGCACCTCGCCGGCGACGAGCTCCAGCTCGGCTCGCGGGCTTCCGCCCTCGAGCAGCCTCACGGCGTCGCCCGGGTCGACCCGGGTCGTCTCGTCGCTCAACAGCGAGCGCTCGAGATGGTGCAACGCGGCGCGCGCGGGTGGCGCATAGTGCTCGGCGCGCGCCTCCAGCACGCTGTGGGCGTCGGCGAGCGGGACGAGTCGCTGGAAGGCGCTTGCTCGGCCCGCGAACACCACGCGTCCGGGCTCGTAGGCGAGCGACACGGTGACGCGCGCGCCGACCACGCCACCGAGCGTCTCGATCGTGTCTAGCTGCAGCTCCGTCAAGTCGTCGAAGCCGTACAGCAGCACCGGTGTCGAGCCCCACAGCGCCGGCTTTCGGCGCAGCGCGTCGAGAGCACCCGTGACGCGCAGCTCGCGATCGGCCCGCCGCATCTTCGCGAGCGCCTCGTGATAGCGCTCGTACACCGCGCACAGTCGCTCGAGCGTCGCCCGCTCTCCTTGCCGGCCCGCTATGGAGCCCCACACGCGCAGGGCTCCGCGCAGTCTCGCCGGGGTCACGCGCTGGGTCTCGAGCTCGACCACGAGCCCCGCGAGCTCGCCGGCCATGCCGGGGCTGGCGTCGGCCAGCCGCGCCAGCACGCGCTCGCGCGCGAGCGGGCCGAGTGGCGCGCGCACGTCTCCCGCGCGGGCCAGCACCTCGGCCAGGAGACCGTCGAAGCGCTCCACTCGCGACCCGAGCGCCGGCCCGCCCTCGGCGAGCTCGCGCCGATAGCGCGCCTGGTCGGGGTGGGTGGGAACGACCAGCAGCGGCTCCTCACCGCGCGCCACGTGCGCGCGCACGGCCTCGAGGATCACATGCGCCTTGCCGGCGTTGGCGGGTCCGGTTACGAGCGCGAGCGGCACACCGCCCATCCTCGCGCACCACGCCGACGCGACCCTGCGTGAACGCTTTCGACGAGCTCAGCGCGCGCGGAAGCTCGGCCGGGTCGCAGCGCCTGCCCGTGAAACAGGGCTACGTAGCATTCGCGGGCTACTCAGGGTATGCAGCGTTCCGCAAAGCTAAACCACGCTCGCAGCCTCTCTGCGCTCGCCAAGGCCAACCGCGCTCCCAGGGCCAAACCCTCCAGGGCCAGACCCTCCCGGGCCAGATCGCGCTCGCAGGCTAAGCCGCGCTCGCGGCCACCGTCTCCTCGCTGCTTGCGCCATCGGCGCCCGCCTCAGCCTCGGCCTCGGGCGGCTTTGCGCCCTCCTTCGCCCAGGCCTCGTTGAACTCGACGCGCCACTTGCCCTCTTCGTCCTGGCTGAGCGCGAGGTGCGCGCGGAAGCTGCGGCCGCTGCGCGCCTTGAAGCCGGTGACGGCCTTGGAGGTGTGACCGCTGCGGATCAGCTCCTTGGCGATCGCCAAGGAGAGCTGCTTGCCGGACTTGCCCTTCCAGATCACAAAGCCGCAGCCTGGATCGTCGCGCGCCCAGCAGGAGTAGCCCTTGCGGTTCTCTTTGATGTCGTGACCGCACACAGGGCACGGGCCGAGGTTCGCGCGCGGGATGCGCACGTCCTTCAGTTTCACGTCGAGCTCTTTGACGGTCAGCTCGGCGAAGCCGGCGATGTCGCCCATGAAGCGCTCGCGCGAGTCCTCGCCGCGCTCGATCTTTTCGAGGCGGTGCTCCCACTGACCGGTCATTTCCGGCGAGGTCAGCGCGTGCTCGCCAAGCAGCCTGATGACATTCAGTCCCTTGTCGGTGGCGACGAGCGAGCGCGCTTCGCGTTCGACGTAGCCGACTTGGATCAGGCGCTCGATGATCGCCGCCCGCGTCGCCGGCGTCCCGATGCCCGAGTCCTTCATCGCCTCGCGCAGCTCGTCGTCGTCGACGAGCTTGCCGGCCGTCTCCATCGCGCCGAGCAGCGACGCGTCGCTGTAGCGACGTGGCGGCTTGGTTTCCTTGCGGTTGCTTGCGATCTCGAGCGTCTGCACCGTCTCGCCCTCGGACAGCTTCGGCAGCTGCTGGTCCGAGCCCTCGTCTTCCTCTGCGGCCGACTTCGCCTCGGAGGGCATCTGCCCGTAGACGCCACGCCAACCGGGGACGAGCAGCAGCTTGCCGCGCGTGCGGAACACGCATCCGCCCGCCTCGCCGCCGGCCGGCAGCACGGTTGTCTCCACGCGCGTGTTCTCGAACACGGCCTCCGGGTGGAAGACGGCCAGGAAGCGCCTGACGACCATGTCGTAGACGCGTTTGTCGTCGTCGCCCATGCGATCGACGGCGTGCTCGGCCCTGGTCGGGATGATCGCGTGGTGGTCGGTGACCTTCTCGTCGTTGACCACGCGCGCGAGCGGGAGCACGTCGAGACCCGTGACATAGGCCGCCGCCTTGGCGTACTCGCTCTGGCCGCCGACGAGCTCCGCCGTGGGCTTGATCTCCTCGACCATGTCGGTCGTCAGGTAGCGCGAGTTGGTGCGCGGGTAGGTGAGCGCCTTGTGCTCCTCGTACAGGCGCTGAGCGGCGGCGAGCGTGCGGCGGGCGGAGAAGCCATAGCGCGTGTTGGCCTCGCGCTGCAGGCTCGTGAGGTCATACAGCATCGGGGCGCGCTCACGCTGCTCTTTCTTGTCGAGCTTGGTGATCGTGCCCAGCTTGCCCTCGCACGCCTCGACGATCGCAAGCGCCTCCTGCTCGGTGGCGATGCGGGGCTTCGCGCCCATGTGGAAGCGGCCCTCATATACGCGCCCCTCGCCGGCGCCGTTCGCCTCGGCGCCGTTCGCGCCAGCCGCCTCGCCGCCGGCGGCCTCATCGGACGGGCCGGCGTCGAACGTCGCGTCCACCAGCCAGTAGGGCTCGGGCACGAACGCCTTGATCTCTTCCTCGCGGCGGGCGACGATCGCGAGCGTCGGCGTCTGCACTCGCCCGAGCGATACCGCCCCGTCGAAGGACGATTTCAGCCGAATCGTCGCGGCGCGCGTGGCGTTCATGCCGACGATCCAGTCGGCCTCCGAGCGCGAGCGGGCGGCCTGCTCGAGCAAGGCGTAGTCCTCGGCCGGGCGCAGCGACTCGAACGCGCTCTTCATCGCGGCTGTCGTCATCGAGTTCAGCCACAGCCGCTGCACGGGCTTCTTGGCTTTGGCCTTCTCGTACAGATAGGCGAAGATCAGCTCGCCCTCGCGGCCGGCGTCGCACGCGTTGATCACCTGCGCGACGTCCTCGCGCCCGAGCTGCGCCGTCACGACGGACATCTGCTTGCGCGAGCGCTCGTCGCGCACGACGAGCTTGAACTTGCTCGGCACGATCGGCAGGTCGGGCATCCGCCAGCGCTTGTATTTGGCGTCGTATTCGTCGGGCTCGGCGAGCTGCACCAAGTGCCCCACGGCCCACGTGACGACGTAGTCGGGCGCCTCGAGCCAGCCTTCCTGCTTGGCGAACGGTCCCGGCAGGACGCGCGCCAAGTCGCGGCCCACCGAGGGCTTCTCCGCGATCACGAGCGTCTTGGACATTGCGCCAGCGTAGCGGGTGGGTGAAGCGACGTGGATTAGCTGCCTGTCGATCCCCGCCTGTCCTGCTCCAGAGGGTTTGTCCCGCTCAGCCGCCGATCGGCGTTCGCGGGTTGGTGCCCCAGAAGACCTGGGTGCCGAGCATCCCGATCATTGTGACGAGCACCAGGTTGAGCACCATCGACTTGGCGGTGGCCCTACCCACACCCACAGGGCCTCCTGAAGCCGTGTAGCCGTAGTAGCAGGCCACGAGCACGACCGCAGTGGCCATCGACATGCCCTTGATGACGCTGTAGAGGTAGTCCAGCGGATTCTGGTATTGCCAGAAGACCAACAGGTAGCCGCCCGAGGTGACCGCCCCGACCTGCTTGACCACAGCGATGTAGGAGGCCAGGAACCCTACCCCGATGCCGGCTATGTACATGAATGGCAGCACGATCCACGCAGCCAGCATGCGCGTGGCGCACAGGAACAGCATCGAATCGACCCCCATCACTTCGAGCGCGTCGATCTCGTCGTTGATGCGCATCGCGCCGAGCTCGGCCACAATCCCGGTTCCGACCTTCGCCGCCATCATGTAGCCGAACGCATAGGGGATCGCCTCGCGCAGATCGCACCACGCCGCGAATGCGCCGGCGACGCTGGGCGCTCCCTGGGCCACCGCGAAGTACGCGCCCTGGATCCCGCAGGGGCCGAGCCCGATGATGAACACCATTATCCACAGCACGGCCGTCGAGGACACGATCATAAGTCCCGCCTGGCGCGTGGCCTCGCCGAAGAAGCGCAGGACGCGCAGGGTCCACACGTCGCGCACGATGCGACCAGTGAACTGACCGATCTCGCCGGTGGACGCCAGCCAGTCGCGCACGGGTGTGGGAGACGGAGACGCGCTCACCTGATGGTGAGGATGTTGGGGTGCGTGGCAAGCAGCAGCTGCGTGAAGACGTAGTTGAACGACCCGAACGCTATAAACGAGCCCACGACGGCCTGGTTCACGGCTCGTCCCACACCCTCGGCGCCGCCGGAGGCAGTCATGCCCTTGTAGCAGCAGATGATCGCGATGATCGCCCCGAATACCGCCGTCTTGAGCGTCGAGCCCCACAGGTCGGTCGTCGAGGTGTTGTTGAAGAACGTGGCCCAGAAGGGCCCTAGTGGCTGTCCGTGGACGAGGGCGGCTAGGATCCCGCCGAACAGGCCGAACAGGACCGCGTAGATGTTGAACAGGCCGGTCACAAGCATCAGCGCGAGGAAGCGCGGCGCCACCAGGTTCTTGACGGGGTCGACGCCCAGGACCTGCAGCGCGTCGAGCTCCTCGCGGATCTTGCGCGCCCCCAGGTCGGCGGTAATCGCCGTGCCCGCCGCCCCCGCTAGCATCGTCGCCGTGATCAGCGGGCCGATTTCGCGTACCACGATCAGGCAGAAGAAGCCGCCTAGGCGATCGAGCGAGCCGAGCACGGTGAGGAAGTTCGCCGCCTGCAAGCCCGGGGCGCCATAGGAGATCGCGAATGTGGACACCAGCAGCGGCAGCCAGCAGACCCGCAACGCAAACAGAAACTGCCACACGAACTCGCCGCCATATGGGTAAGGCGGCCTCACCACCGCGGAGACCGTCTTGCCGGCAAGGATCATCATGTCGCCGACTTCTTCGAGCAGACTCCTCGCCGGAAGGAAAGCCCGCCTCACGAACGCTTCCTTTGGCAGTGACTCCGGTGGGGCCTCCCGCTGGACTTGCGACCCCGAACCACTGAGCTCCCCAACCCCCGACCCATGCATAGCGCTAGTGTACTACTTCACTAGCACTTTATGATTCTTGGCCCTGAGTCTCTAAAGTTGAGCGCATGGCAAGACACGACCGTCGCGACGTGGGCTCGTCAAAGGCCTCTCTGCGGGGGCTCTCCTCGGAGGGCGCCGCTTCAGCCGCCGAGGATGCGCAGCTCGATCTCGAAGACCTCGCGATCGACCGCGCCGGGGAGATCCCAATCGGCGTGCAGCTCGCGTGGGCGTTGCGCGCGCGAATCGGCGACGGGCGCCTCGCACCCGGACAGCGCCTACCCGGGCTGCGCGAGCTCGCCGAGATGCTCGGCATCAACGCCAACACTGCCCGCGCTGTTTACCAGCGCCTGGAGCAGGAGGGGCTGATCGACAGCAGACAGGGGACTGGCACATTCGTGGCAAGCGTCGCCCAGGAGCCGTCGGCCGTCGGCCAGATCGCCGCCGACGCGGCGCGCCAGGCGCGCAAGACCGGGGTCGACCCGCGCGATGTCGCGGCAGCGCTTTACGTCACCGGCGAGCCGCACGCCGACCCCGCCGCACAGGCGGTCGAGCGCCGGCGCGAGCTGCGCACCCAGATCGCCGCGTTGGAGCAGGCGCTCTCGGAGATACAGGCGCGCCATCCCGGCCTGATCCCCACCCCCTCAAAGCCCCTGCGCCACGCCGGTCCCCGCCTGCTTGGCGTACAGGAGCTCGAGCTGGTGCGAACCGAGCTCGTGCGTCGTTTGGCCGCCGCCGAGCCGCTGCTTCGGACGCCGGCGAAAGCCGAGCAGCACGCGGCGAAGGACCGTCAGAGAGTGGCGCGAGCCGCAGCGGCGAGCGACGACGCGAAGCGGGTCAAGCCCGCTGAGGCCAAGAAGGCGACACGGCCGCGGCCGCGAACCCGTCCCTCGACCGCCTGAGCAGGCCCGGTTCGCCGCGCGTTCTTTCGCCCAACATGCGCTCAATATGAGCGGTCTGAGCCGACCAGGTCATCCACCGCTGCATTCGCCGGTGCCCACCATAGGCCCCGCCCGCGCCAGGATCTGCGCCACGGTGACGTTTGCGACGCCGTAGCCGCCGGCCGGGCCGCCTCCGGTCGTGCTGGCGAACACCGTCGTGAGCACGCGTCCGTCGCGGTCGACGAGCGGGCCCCCGGAGTTGCCCGGGCGCACTCGGCCCCGCAGCGGGGTGAGCAGGCGCGATACCGGGCCGCGACCGTAGGCGTCGTCGGTCACGATCCTTTGGGTCGCGCCGATGCGACCCGGGCGCGCGTCGAACGGACCATTCTCGGGATAGCCCAGGATCGCGCCGGCGCGACCCGAGGAGGGATCGCCGAGAAGCGTGAGCGAGGGCAGGCTCAAACCCGGCACGCGCAGCACCGCGATGTCGTCGGTGGGATCGAAGGCGATCGCATACGCCGAGAGCTGCGGTTCGCGTCCGTCGACCTCGACCGTCGTGTCGTGCTCGCCCGCGACGACGTGCGCGTTGGTGACCACGACTCCCGGCGCGGCCACCCAGCCCGAGCCCTCGATCGCGAGGCCGCAAGCCGTGCCGAGCACGCGCACGACGCTGCGCGAGGCGACCCGCACCCCCGGATCGCGCGCGATCGCGGCCGGAGGCGAGGGGACATCGGGAAGCGGGCCGGCAGATCGACGGCAGCGGGTCGAGGCTGGCGAGCACGTTCAGGATCGGGCCGCTGGGCGGCAGCAACTGGTTGAGCTCGCGCAGGATCTGCGAGCGCTGGATGTCGGCGCGCAGGCGGGCCGTGCCCGCCGTCTGTACCACGACCGCGGCGAGGATCCAGGCGATCGCGAGCCCGAGCGCGGCGCTGAGCAGCGCCCCCAAAGCCCCATCCAGCAATCCGAGACCTGGCAGCACGAGCACCCGGCGGATCCTGAGACCGACTCCCTCGAGGCCAGTCGCGAGGATCGCGCCCGCGAGCAGCGCGCCCGCCAGGCCAAAGGCGGGGGCATAGGGAGAAGCGGACCCCTGCGCCAGCAGTAGAGGACCCAGCCGGGTTCCGAGGAATGAACCTATGGCGAAACCGCCAAAAGACAGCACGGCAACTATGAAGCCGCGCCGGAACCCGAAGATCGCGAGCAGGCCAGCGAACACCACGATGATCCAATCGAGCCGCGTCACTGATCATGTTCTACCGTCCCGAGCTGTGAGTACCTCCGATGGGCGCCGCCGCCGCGCACGACGGGCTGCGCCGGTGATCGTGCTCGCCGCGGTCGCGTTCGCGATCGGCGCCATCTTCGGCTCGGGACGCCACAGCTCGCCTGAGCAGAGTCTCGCCGAGCGCTTCGCGCGTGCTTGGGCGCGCGAGGACTACGCCACCATGTACAGCGACATCGACGACGCGTCGCAGCGAAGGATCGCCGCAAGCGCCTTTGCCGCCGCTTATCGGGGCGCCGCGCGAACCGCCACCGAGACGAGCGTGCAGGTGGCCGGCAAGGCCAGGAGCGATGGGCGCGGTGCGGTTGCCGTGCCGATGCGAGTCCAGACGCGGCTGTGGGGGACGCTGACCGGGCGCCTGCGCGTGAGAGTGAAGGAAAGCTCCGCCGGTCCACGCATTATCTGGGGACCCGCGCTCGTGTTCCCCGGGCTGCGCGCCGGGGAGTCGCTGAGCAGGAGCACCACGCTGCCGCCACGAGCGGCTCTGCTCGCGCGCGACGGGTCTGTGCTCGCCGACGGGCCCGCAAGCGCAGCCGGCGCGCGTAGCTCGCCGTTGGGCGCCGCCGCGGCGGCGGTCGTCGGGGAGGTCGGGGCGATCCCGCCCGCACGGCGAGCGGAGCTTGAATCCGAGGGCGTGTCCGACGAGGCGATCGTCGGCACAAGCGGCTTGGAGCTGGCGCTCGACGACCGCTTGCGGGGACGCCCGGGCGGCCAGCTGCTGGCGGGGGGGCGCGTGCTCGCGAGCGTGCCGGCGAAGCCCAGCGCGGCCGTGCGCACCACCATTTCCCCTCCGGTCCAACGAGCGGCGGTGGAAGCGCTCGGCGGCCAGCTCGGGGGGATCGTGGCATTGAGCCCTGCCACCGGCGAGATCCTGGCGGTAGCGGGGATCGGCATCGACGACCTGCAGCCACCTGGCTCGACCTTCAAGATGGTAACCCTCACCGCCGTGCTCGAAGGCAAAGTGGCGCGTCAGAGCAGCGTCTTTCCCTATGCCACCTCGACCACGCTCGACGGCGTGAAGCTCGAAAACGCCAATGGGGAGTCCTGCGGCGGCAGCCTTGCGCTCGCGTTCGCGGTCTCTTGCAACTCGGTGTTCGCCCCGCTCGGTGTGAAGGTTGGCGCCGCTCGCCTGGTGGCAGTGGCTGAAAGCTTCGGCTTCAACCGCCCTCCGGGCGTGGACGGGGCGGTCGAGAGCACACTGCCCGCCGCGGGGCGCATACAGGGCGAACTGGATCTTGGGTCGACGGCGATCGGGCAGGGGCAGGTTCAGGCGAGCGTCCTTCAGATGGTGACCGTTGCGGCGACCATCGCCGACGGCGGCAGACGACCGTCCCCGAGCTTCCAAGCGCGCCGCCAACGCCGTCCCCGCGTCGTCAGCGCCGCGACGGCTCGCACGGTGAGACGGCTGATGATCGGGGTGGTGCGCGAGGGGACGGGCGCCTCCGCCGCCATCCCGGGAGTTGTGGTGGCTGGCAAGACGGGCACGGCCGAACTTGGGAGCTCACGCTGTGCAAAGAGCGAAAGCGGCTCGGAAAGCGAAGGATCGGGCAGCGAAGAAGCCGAAGCTAAAGCAGGAGGCGAATGCGCGTCGGGCAGCAAAGATCCCCAAAACACGGACGCCTGGTTTGCGGCATTCGCGCCTGCTCTGCATCCTCGGATCGCTGTCGGGGTGCTGCTCGTCAAAGACGGCGCAGGCGGTGAAACGGCCGCGCCGGTGGCCAGGCAGGTGCTCGAGGCGGGACTGCGCTGACGCCTGCTTCGCTTGCCCTGCGCCGGACCTGCCCATCCCACCTGACCTGCCCATCCCACCTGACGCTCGCTAGTCGCCCGGGTCGGGGGATCCTCTTTAGACGTCCAGCTCGGCTGAGGCCGTCTGAGAGGGGTCGAGCGCGTCGACGATCTTGAGCTCGAGCGGACGGTTGTCGAGCGAGACGACCTTGATCTTGAAGAGCAGCAGCGCGCCCTGCGTAGGGCCATTGGCCGCCACGGTGTTGAGCGCCGGGATGCGGCCTTTCGATGCGAGCAGGCCGCCACGGTAGGCGAATTCGTTCGTGAAGGCCGGCACGATCGGGCTGTAGACGTTTCTCTCGGTGTCGCTGATCGTCAGGTTCGTGGTCGCGGGATGGGGCGCCGAGCTTTCGTTGTAGACCTGCAGGAACACCGCGAACCACTCTTGGCCCGGACGCAGCAGGCGTTGCGCCGGCGTGAGACCCGTCAGATAGGAGGCATCCTCGGTGTCCGCGGGGTTGAGCTGGCGCGAGAGCTGAACCTCGTAAGTGAGCGGGCCGACGTTCAGATAAGGGGCGTTCTGCCCGGACTCGCCCGCGTAGGTGCCGGTCGTGACGCGTGTGTGGGAATCGTCGGAGCATGCGCTGAGGCCAAGCGCTGCGACGAGCGCGAGCACGAGCAACATCGACTTGCCGAGAGTCGGCTTCCCGCCGAGAGCGAGCTTCCCGAGAGCGCTGGGTGGGCGGGTGGCGCCGATCATGCGAGCGGCAGTTTATCCGCCGGCGAGGGTGACGCGCTCTCCGCGACCCTCGCCCCGCTCGAGGATCGAGCGCAGTCGACGCATCGCCTTCTCGTTCTTGCGCTTCAGCCATGCCCGCCCCCCGAGCGCCTCCATCATGCGATCGGACAGGACGGACGCTTGCGTCTCGAGCGTGAACTGCACACGCGTCGCGCCACCCGGCGCGGGGGTGAGCTCGTATACGCCCAGCGTGCGCACGCGATTGGCCTTGCCGGTGCGGCCGACCTCGACGATTCGGTGTGGAGGAGCGACCTCGGCGAACGTCGAGTCGCCCCAGCCGAAGCGGTTGCCTGGAGCCTTCACGCGAAAGCGCGCGCCCGCCCCTCTCCCGACCGAGTCCTCCCTCGTGAGGCGCCAGTCGACGAGATAGTGGTCGGTGAACTCCGGATGGTTGGCGATGTCTTGGAGGTAGTCGAACACCTGCTCGCGCGGCGCGCTGATAACGATCGAGACTGTGAGCGGATCCACGGCGCGGCAGTCTAATGGTCGGCCGGGCGGTCTTGGAGCTGGACGCTCCTAGGAGAGTGAGACGGTTCAGGGCAGGAGACTCTCTAGGAGCAAGACTCTCTAGGAGCAAGACGGTCTAGGAGCAAGAGACCGTCTTGGAGCAAGAAACGGTCCTTGAAGCTGGGGGACGCTCTTGGAGCTATGCGGCTCGAGCAGTCAGGCGAACGGTGTGCCCGAGCTCGCTGTGGCGGACCAGCTCGCTGGCGAGCGGCGCTTCGCGGCGGGCGCGGCTGCAGAGCTCGCACACGATGCCCGACTGGCGCTCGTAGAGGTGGATGTGCTCACCCACGAGCGGGGTGCGGCGGCAGTCGACGCAGTGGTGGCGGTCGGCCGTGAGCGAACCGACACCGCGTCGCAGGAGGTAGCGCTCGAGCTGCTCGACATCGCCGTCAGGAGTGGGCACTGGGGCTATCTTCGCCGCTTCCCGGCAGGCTCCTGCCGATTGCGTTCTTCGACGATCCTTAGGCGCGCGCGCCATCTTCGAGACATCATGGCGGTCCTCTGGAAGCACACTCGTTTGGGCGCTCAGCGAGCCGGGTACCCCGAGCTATGCGACTTCGAGCGCAACGCTTGGACTTCTCCACAGCCGCCGCTTCCGTCCGCCCAGTCCCACTTGACACGCTGAGTTATGATTGCCGCCAGATTCCACCCTGCAGAAGGCTCCCGATCGCACGGGAACGAGAGGAAGGGGATGCGCAGTATGGAGTCGCTCACTTCGGGCACGATGGCCGGCGCCGGGTCCTTCCGGTGCCAAAGATGCGGGTATGTCCTCACGCTGACCTCGCTCGACGCGCTTCGGGACTGCCCCGATTGCGGGAGCCACGACTTCGTCAGGGCCTCTTTGTTCAACGCGGCGCCGGCTGGCGCTGAGACCGCCTCGCCCCAGCTTCGCCAGGAGTCGAGCCAGTGGGTGACCCGCGCCAGGGAGGACCTGGCCGAGCCCGGCGAGTACATCCTCTACGAGGACGGCGAGGAGACGCGGGTCGTGGCGCTGACGCGCGAGTGGACGCGCATCGGGCGCAGCCTCGCGGCGGACGTGCGCTTCGACGATCCCACCGTGTCGCGACGGCATGCGCTGGTGGTGCGCCAGGCCGACGGGGTCAGGGTGCTCGACGATCGCAGCCTCAACGGCGTCTTCGTCAACGGCGAGCGAATCGAGTGGCGGGCGCTCGACGACGGAGACGAGATCTTGGTGGGGCGTTATCGCCTGACCTTCGTGAGCATCCCAGCCTTTCCCGCCGGGGAGCAGGCGCGCGCCGCGCAGGCTCCGACGCTCGGCTGAGAGCCGCAGCCGAGCATTCCACGTACTATCGGCCGCCATGGCCCAGACGATCGCCGTGCTCTCTCAGAAGGGCGGCACCGGAAAGACGACGACCGTGCGCACGCTCACCGACGTGTTGCGGCGAATCGACGTGCGCACGCTTGCGGTCGACCTCGATCCGCAAGGCAATCTCTCCGACTACTTCGATCTGCCGCCTGACAGCGAGCCGACGATCGCGGACGTGCTCGCCGGCGCGGCCACCGCGAAGGCGGCGATCCATCGCGATGTGATTCCCGCGAGCCTGAATCTCGCCGAGACCGAGCTGATGCTCGGCGGCAAGATCGGACGCGAGATGACCTTGAGGCGGGCCCTCGCGAAGGCTCAGGGCGACTACGAGATCGTGCTGATCGACTGTCCGCCGTCTTTGGGACTGCTGACGGTGAACGCGCTCGTGGCCGCCGACCATGCGCTCGTGACGGCTGAGGCTCAATACTTCGCGTTGCAGGGTGTCGAGCAGGCGATGGAGGTGATCGAAATCGCCAGGGACAGCCTCAACGACGAGCTGTCGCTGCTCGGGGTGCTGCTGAACCTGGCGGACATGCGCACGGTCCACTCGCGTCAGGCGCTCGAATCGCTGAAGGAGCGCTTCGGCGAGAAGGTGCTCGATTCTGTCGTGCGCTCCTCGATCGCCTACGCGGAGTCGGCCGAGCAAGCGGTCTCGATCCTCGACCACCGGCCCGACCTCGGCGCCGACTACGTGGCGTTGACCGACGAGCTGCTGGGGCGTCTGCCGGGGATGGCGGCAGCACGAGCGCGACTCGCGCGCTTGCGTTGATGTCAGCCGGCTAGCTGCGGCGTTGGCTTCCCGCTTTCGACCCGCTGGCGCTCGGTCTGGGCGACCATCTCGAACTCGGGGACGCACGACCCGTGCGTGAGCGCGCGCGGCGCGAGCAGGCGGGCCAGGCGACCGCTTGCGAGCAATGCCGAGCAGACCGCCGCTTGCGCCGGTGTGTAGCGCAGGCCGTACAGCTCGCGCACGCGCGGTGGGAGCGAGCCGAGCATCACGAGGTCGTGCAGGCGCTTGGCCGGCTGACGGCTCGAGGGCATCGGGATCTCGAACGCGGAGGCGTGGCCCATGAAGCGAGCCTCTGCCGTCAGGTGGAGGTCGGGACCGGCGAGCTGTCGCTCGTACCATTGGCGAAACTCCCCGTAGGTCGCGGGGGCGCTGGAGCGGGGCATCTTGAAGAGCTCGGCGAAGCGCAGGTAGTCCTGCCACAGCGCTTCGCGCTGATCGGCGGTGAGCGGCCGGACGAGCCGCTCGTAGAACCACTCGGCCGAGTCGGCGATCACCGCGACCGTCCACAGCATCAGCTCCGGGTCGAACGCCGAGTAGGGCGTTCCGGCCGGGTAGTGGGCGCCGGCGTCCTGCGAGAGCTCTCCCACGACGCGCTCGTGCATTGCGTCGACCGCCGCGAGCACGCGATCGGCCTGCGCGCGGGCGCCGAAGAAGACTGCCTCGAACATCCCGCCCGTGTGGGCGATACGCTTGAACGGAGTTCGCTTGTTGTGAGTGTGCTCGCTCGTGCCGACGTAGTTGAGCGGCTTGACGGCGCCCACGCAGAGCGCGCGCTGGCCGTACATGAGCCCAACCGCCTTCTCTTCGTGGACCATCCGCAGGATCGAGCGTCCCCGCGGGAAATAGCCGTCGTCGATCGGATCGACCATCGCCCTACAACTCTCCCACGTAGGCGCCTTGAGCCTCGAACGGGGCGCGCAACAGCGTCGCCCACCCCTCGATCTCGGGTCCCAACGCCTCGACGACGGCGCCCGTGTGCTCGTAGAAGCACCACACGAGCACGGTCGGACCGGCGCCCGAGATGGTGGCCCCAAGGGCTCCCAGCCCGCGCGCGCGTCGCGCCAGCTCATAGGAGCGTGGGAACAGGTGCGAGCGGCGCTGCTCGTGTAGGCGGTCGTCGAGGCCACGGGCCACGAGGTCCCAATCGCCGCGGGCGAGCCCGAGCGTGAGCAGGGCGCCGTGGGCGACGTTGAAGACCGCTTGCTCGATCGGCACCTGCGCCGGCAGGGCTCCGCGCGCCTCGCTGGTGCGCACGGCCTGCTCGGGAACCACCGCGAGCGCCTCGAGTCCCGTGGGCGGCTCGAAGCGCACGGCCTGGTCGTCGGCGCACACGACGAAGCCCCCGTGAAGCGCAGCCGCGACGTTGTCGGGATGGCCCTCGATCGCGGTGGCGCAAGCCAGCAGGTCGACGTCGAGCTCGAACAGGTGGTCGGCGGCCAACAGGCCCGCGACGATCGCGGCGGCGCTCGATCCAAGGCCCCCGATGAGCGGTATCGCGGAGGCGATTCGAAACGTGAAATCGTCGGCCGGATGCAGGCTCTCGAATGCCCGCACGCACAGGTTCTCGCGGCCGCGCGGCACCGGCAGGTCTGTTTCGATCGCGAAGCCGCCAGTCTCCAACACCTCCAGCTCGAGGTGCAGGCCGATCGCGGCGGCGAAGCAGTCGAATCCGGGGCCGAGGTTCGCCGAGGACGCGGGCGCGCGCACGACGCGCCGGCGGATCACCGGCGCCCCCGCCGGCGAGCGCCGCGACCGATCCCGCGCTCCACCCTGGGACTCACCCGAGGACCGCCTCTTCGATCGCGCCGATCTCGGCCGGGCAGGAGATGACTTTGCCGCCGTTGTGCTCGATCGCGGTCTGCGGATCCTTGATCCCGCGGCCCGTCAGGACGCAAACGATCTGGCTGGCGCCGTCCGCGCCGTACTTGAGCAGGCCCGCCACCGACGCTGCGGAGGCGGGCTCGCAGAACATGCCTTCCCTGGAGGCCAGCAGACGGTAGGCGGCGAGGATCTCCGCGTCGCTGACCGCTCGAATCGCGCCACCGGACTCTTTCATCGCCGCGATCGCGTCCTCCCCGCGCACCGGATGGCCGATCCGGATCGCCGAGGCGACGGTTTCGGGGTGCTCCACCGGATGGCCGAGCACGAGCGGCGCCGCGCCTTCGGCCTGAAAGCCGAACAGCTTCGGGGAGGCGCCCATCTCGCGAAAGCCACGCCAATAGGAGGTGATGTTGCCGGCGTTGCCAACCGGGATGCAGAGCGCCTCCAGCTCTCCCTCGAGGTCCTCGTGCAACTCGAACGCCGCCGTCTTCTGGCCTTCGATCCGGAATTCGTTGATCGAGTTGACGAGCACGATCGGATGCGACTCGGCGAGCTCTCGCACCAGCTTCAGCGCCTGGTCGAAGTTCCCCGCGAGCGAGACCACGCGGGCGCCGTGGATCAGCGTTTGGGCCATCTTGCCTTCGGCGATCTTGCCATCGGGCACGATCACCGCGCAGGTGATGCCCGCGCGCGCGGCGTACGCCGCGGCGCTTCCCGCCGTGTTCCCCGTCGAGGCGCAGATCACGGCCTTGGCGCCGTCGCGCACCGCCGCCGACACGGCGCACGTCATTCCGCGGTCCTTGAACGATCCAGTCGGATTGGCGCCCTCGAGCTTCAGGCGCACGCTCGCGCCGAGGATCTCCGATAGCACGGGCGCGCGCAGCAGCGGGGTCGAGCCCTCTTGGAGGCTCACGATCGGGTCGCCCTCCTCGAATGGCAGGCGATCGCGGTAGCGCTCGATCAGCGGGACGTGGGCCTTACCAATGGAAATCGTCTTGCTCACATGAACTCCTCTTCGATAACTCTTATCGCGCGCGGGGTCGAGCGTAGGAAGTCGAGCGCACCGATGCGTTTCAATGCCTCGCGCAGACGCGTCTCGGCGAGCGGGTGGATCACCATCACCAGGCGCGCGTGCTCGCCGAGGCCATGCTGCACGACCGACTTGATCGAGGCGCCCTGCTCGCCAAGCACCTGGGCGACAGAGGCGAGCGCCCCCGGGCGGTCGGCGACCTCCATGTGGATGTAGAAGGCGCTCTCCACATCCTGCACGAGCGGCAACGGCTCGAGCGGCGGCGCGGGCGCGGCCGGCGGGAGCATCGCGCTGACGAGGTCTCCGAGCACGGCGCTGGCGGTCTGCAGGCCGCCTGCGCCGGGGCCGGACATCGTGATCTCGGTGATCGCCTCGGACTCGACGGTGACGGCGTTGAAGGGGCCGTTGACCGAGGCGAGCGGGTGGCCAGAGTACAGGAAGGCTGGGTGCACGCGCACGGACAGGCCCCCGTCGCGCCGCTCGGCGGTACCGATCAGCTTTAGGCCGAGCCCCAGCTCGCGCGCGTATTGCAGGTCGTCGGTCTGCAGATGCTCGATGCCCTCGTAGGGGACCTCGTCGAGATGTACGGGGGTCCCGAACGCGAGCCGCGCGAGGATCGCCATCTTGGCGGCGGCGTCGCGACCGCTGACGTCTTCGCTCGGGTCGGCCTCGGCGAAGCCCTGGCTCTGCGCCTCGGCTAGCGCCTGCTTGTAGCTCGAGCCTCTGGTCATCTCGCTGAGGATGAAGTTGGTGGTGCCGTTGACGATCCCGTGGACGCGCTCGACGTGCGCTCCGGCGAGCGACTCTGTGAGCACACGGATGACGGGGACGACGCCTGCAACAGCGGCCTCGTAGCGCAGCTGCGCGCCCCCGGCGCGGGCGGCGTCGAACAGCTCCTCGCCATGCTGAGAGAGCAGCTGCTTGTTGGCGGTGACCACGTGCTTGCCCGCTCCCAGAGCGGCGAGCAGATACTCGCGGGCCGGCTCCACACCGCCGATCAGCTCGACGATCAGCTCGGCGCCGTCCAGGATCTCCTGGAAGCTCCCGCGGCTGGTGGTGAGCGTGCCGCTCACCGCGGGCATGCGCCCGGTGAGGCGCTCGATCTGGCCAGCTCGCTCCTCCAGCAGCTCTGCGAAGGCGGAGCCGACCGTGCCGTAGCCGAGCAGGCCGACGTTGAACGGGCCGGTGGCGGCGACCCGATCGGCGCGACCGGCGAGCGCGGCGGGACGCGGCGCTTCTGAGGAGATGCCGCCGGAAGGCATCTCGCTAACGGACATCGCGGGCCGTCAGATCGTCGAAGCTCTCGCGACGCACGACCACGCGAGCGTCGCCGTCCTTGCAGAACAGGACCGGCGGGCGCGGGACGCCGTTGTAGTTGCTCGCCATCGCGAAGCCGTAGGCGCCCGTGGCAGGGGTGACGATCACGTCGCCCGGCCTTGGATGCTCGAGCAGAGCCTCGCGCACGATCACGTCGCCGGACTCGCAGTGCTTGCCAGCCAGCACGCAGCGCGTGGCGCTTGCGCCGGATCGCCGAGGCGATCCGCGACATGCGCTTCGTAGCGGGCGCCGTAGAGCATCGGGCGCAGGTTGTCGGACATGCCGCCGTCGACGGCCACCCAGGTCGAGACGTTGCGCTTGACGCTCTCGACTGTGTAGAGCGTCGCACCGGCGTTCGCGGTGAGCGCCCGGCCCGGCTCCACCAAGATGTGCGCGTCCGCGGGGATGCCAGCCTCGTGGGCGGCGCCAACGACAGCCCCGACCCACTCCTCGATCTCCGGCGGATGCTGGCTCTCGGCGTAGGCCACGCCGAGCCCGCCGCCGAGATTCCATACGGGAAAGCTCCCGATCCGCGCGAGCGCGGCGGCCTCGCGACGATACGGCTCCAGATCGAGCAGCTGGGAGCCGATGTGGGCGTGGACGCCCCGCAGCTCGAGGCCCTCCACCTCCCGTATCCGCTCGATCGCGGCGGGCACATCGGCCATCGAGAAGCCGAACTTCGAGTCGGCCTGACCGGTGGAGATCTTCTCGTGGGTGTCCCCGCGCACGTCGGGCGTAGCCCGTATGAGCACACCCTGGCGACGCAATCCATCCCCTATCAGGGAAGACCGCGCCGCATGCGGCGCGGTCCCGGGCCGCACATGTGCGGCCCGGCCAGTCGGCGCATGCGCCGACTGGACAGAATCAGTCTCAACAAGGCGCATCGCGGACCGACGCCCCTTGAGCAAACGCGCCAGACGGTCGATCTCATCGAAGTTGTCGATCACGATCAAGGCGACGTTCGCTCGCAACGCCATCTCGAGCTCGGCTTCGGACTTGGCGTTGCCATGCACCAGGATCCGCTCGGGCTCGAAGCCCGCGTTCAGCGCCAGGTGAAGCTCGCCGCCGGAGGCCACATCGCACCACAGGTCCTCTTCGGCGAACAACGCGAGCACGGCGGTACAGGGAAAAGCCTTGGAGGCGAACACCACGTGGAAGACCTCATGCCCAGCGTCGCGACCGGCCTGCGTGAACGCCCGCGCCCGCGCGCGCAGGTCGTCCTCCGCGACGACGTAGGCGGGCGTCCCGAACTCGCGCGCGAGCTCGATCGTGTCGCACCCCCCCACCTCGACGTGACCGCGCTCGTTGACGCGACTTCCCAGTGGGAACACATGCGAAAGACCTGTGCCTGTTGCCATATCGGGATTATGGCGGCTTGCCCGCGAGGGAACACGGGCGCCGCGCCTTGCCTCCCGCGCGTGGGCGCCCGCTGGAGACTCCGCTTACGTTAAGCAGTGGACGCGCGCGCACGCGGGGGGCGTCCCGAAATGGGAACACCGTCCCGGCCACCCGGCAAGGCCAAGCCACCGCGACGGGCCATGACCAGCAAAAGCACGAGACCGACGGCCATCAACAGGATGCTCTCCAGCTGCGGCGTCGTCAGACCGGCGAACACCTCTTTGTTGCGCCGGACGAACTCGACGAGCAGCCGCTCCAAGCCGCTGAGGACGAGGTAGAGGCACAGCACGACCCCAGGCCGCACGCGGTCGCGCAGCCGCCACAACAAGTAAGCCAGCAGGCACATGGAGAGCGTCTCGTAGATCGGTGTCGGCTGGACCGTGACGCCAGGCGGCGTGGGGACGGTGCCGTGGGGGTAGCCCATCGCCCACGGCAGTTTGGAGGGAATTCCGTAGTCGCCATCGCCTGAGACCTGGCAGCCGATCCGCCCGATGCCGTAGCCAAGCGCAAGCACCGTGGCGCACATGTCGACCATCACGAGGTTGAGCGCCTTGCGCCAGTGCATCCACGCGATCACGCCGATCGCGCCGCCGATCGCGCCGCCGTACCAGACGAGGCCAGACCCCGAGAAGATCGACCCGACCAAGTCGTGCTTGACCTGGCTGTAGTTCTGGATCACGAAGTAGCCGCGCGAGCCGACAAGGCCGCCGAGGAGCGCCGCGAAGACGATCTCGTACGCCCAGTCCACGGGCTTGCCGAGCTCGCGCAGCCGGCGCGCGACCACAAAGCCGCAAGCGAGGAAGCCGAGCGCGAACGTGACGCCGAACGTCTTGATCGAGATGCCCAGCAGGTGGACTTCAGGCTTCATGTTGATGCTCTCGCGCGCGGGGCATGACCACTCGAGGACTCTACGTCAGTGCCAGCGCCGCGCGTCGCGCCAGGCCCCCACTTGGGACGGCGGACTCGGCGGGCGCTTCTGCGACAATCAAGCTTGATGGCCAAGCGACGCTCCAACTTCGGCAAAGACGGCGGCCTGCAGGCACGGATGCTGATGACGATGTTCCTGCTCGGACTCGTCTATGTGGTGTTCGTCGGGGTCCTCTTCGCACTCGGCGCCGCGGCCGGGTTCATCATCGTGATCGCGCTGTTCATGCTGGCGATGCAGTTCTTTGCCTCGGACAAGATCGCGCTCGCGACGCTCGGGGCGCGAGAGGTGACGGCCGAGGAACAGCCGGAGCTGCACGGGATCATCGAAAGGCTGTGCGTGCAGGCGGACCTTCCCAAGCCGAAGGTGTGCGTGATGGAGACCTCGATGCCCAATGCCTTCGCGATGGGTCGCTCGCAGAAGAAGGCAACCGTGTGCGCGACCAGCGGCATCCTCGAGATGCTCGACAGCGCCGAGCTCGAAGGCGTCATGGCCCACGAGCTCACACATGTGATCAACCGCGACGTGATGGTGATGACCTTGGCGAGCTTCTTCGCGACGCTGGCCTCGCTGATCGCCCAGTTCGCGCTCTTCTTCGGAGGCGGCTTCGGCGGTGGATACGGCCGAAGCAACGAAGAGGAGGAGGACGTAATGATCGTGCTGCTCGTCTCAGTGATCGTGTACGCGGTCTCCTTCCTGCTGCTGCAGGCGCTCTCGCGCTACCGCGAGTTCGCGGCCGACCGTGGCTCGGCGGTGCTCACCGGCCGGCCGAGCGCGCTGGCCTCGGCGCTGTTGAAGATCAGCGGCACGATCGAGCGCATCCCAAGCCAAGACATGCGCAGGGCCGAAGGGATGAGCGCCTTCTTCATCATCCCCGCGCGCACCAAGAAGTCGCTGATGAACCTCTTCTCCGACCACCCCTCGCTCGAGAAGCGCCTGGACGCGCTCAACCGGCTGGAGACCCAGCTGCAGAGCGCCGCGTGATCGCAAGCCGAAGCGCCTGCGCCCCGCTACGCGCATTGACGCCGAGCACATCCCACTCCCCTACGCCCGCCGGCATCGCCTAAGCAATGGGACTCCGCGACATATTGACGGGCCGCCACGAGGTCAAGGGCCCCGCGCCAGACCGCTTGTTTGCGATCTCGACGGCATATGTGGCGCTCGAGACCGAGCACCAGATCGAGCCGGCTGGCGCCGCCGCGATCGTGTTCCAGGCGCTGCAGACGAGCGAGTTCGAAGCCACGATCAAAGAGATGGAAGAAGTGGTCGTGGCCACCGGAGGGGAGAACGGCACGAAGGTCCACACCGAGGACGACAGCTTCGGCTACCGCTGGATGGTCTTGCGCGACGGCTCCGTCGAAGACCTGGCGGTGGGCATCAACGCCGTGAGCGGCTCGATCGAGACGGCAGGCCATGGCGAGCGGCTGCTGTGCGCGGTGTTCGCGTTCAAGGACGCCAAGAGCAGGCCGGTTTACTTCATCTACAACTACAAGCGCGGCTTCTGGTACCCGTTCGTGCCGGCGTCGGGGAGCAGCACATCAACTTCGACCCGACCCACCGCGAGCTCCTCAACCGAACGCTCCACCGAGCGCGAGCTGCAGCTCAAGGCCCAGATGGCGAGCGAGCTGCCGATCGAGCCGGAACTGGAGCGCTGGTTCCCGCTGTGGGGAATACCGATCTAGTCGGGGATTAGGCCCTCGCCCGTGAACTCCTCGGCGGCTTCTGAGAGCGTGATGTCGTCAGGCGGGAGGATCAGGTCGGAGGTCTCGATCTCGTCGTCCCCGATACGCGAACCGTTGGCGCGCACGTAGTCCAGCAGGGCGGTGAACGAGGCTTTGAACGTCACCCCGTCGCCTGCGTCGATCGCCGCGAGCACCGCGGAGTCGAGCTCGTTGAGATGGGCGTGGAGAGAGTCCTCGAGCCGGTACTGATCCTCGCCTGAGATACGCACGATCATGCCGACTGCTCCTTGCTCGGATCCGCTTCGGCCTGCTCGCCCGCGGCGGTAGGTGGGGTTCCTGAGCCAAGTTGGCCGGCGCCCCCGCCTCCAGCGCCGAGCTCGCCCTTGAGCTTCGCCAGGTCGTCGTCGACGGCGGATTGGCTCGAGAGCGATTTGAGCTGGCGGTCGATGTCGTCTTCGCCGGGGCCAAGCGCGGTGATGTCGTCGAACGTGCCAGCCGCTTCGAGCTCCTGCACCGCGTCGGCGCGAGCCTTCATGTTTTCGGTCTTGTCGACCGCGCGCTGCATCGCCAGGCCAACGTCGGCCATCTGCTCGCCCACGCCGGTGGCCGCTTCGGAGATCTTCACCTGCGCTTCGGCGGCGGAGTACTGAGCCTTGATGACCTCCTTCTTGGTGCGGAACGATTCGATCTTGGCGCGCAGCTTCTGCTCGGAGTCGGTCAGCTTCTGCTGCTGATCTTCGAGTTCGCTCACCTGGGTGTCGAGCGACTGCAGCTCCGTCTGGGCGATGTTCTTGCGCTCGAGCGCCATCCGAGCGAGATCTTCCTTGCCGGAGGAGACCGCCTGGCGGGCCTGCGTGTCGAGCTTGACGACCTGTTGCTGAAGCGAGGTCTCCTGCAGCTGCAGGCGCTTCTTGGCGGTCACCACGTCGGCGATGCCCTTCTTGACGTTCTGCAGCTGTTCGACCTGCTTCTGGTAGCTGTAGTCGAGCGTCTCGGCGGGGTCTTCGGCGCGATCCAAGAGCTTGGAGACCTTGGCCTTCACGACGGTTGACATGCGCCCGGTCAAGCCGGCCATCTGATCCTCCTGTGGGGCGGGGACGTGGGCTACCAGCGTAGCCGACGCCGGCCCGTCAAAGACTCGTGGGGTGACGAACCGTGAAGCCGCTGTTGGCGGGCCGCAGCGGGCGCCAGCGCGGGCCTTGCTGATCGGTGGGGTCATCAGCGGCGCTCGTGTCCAGTCGCAGGCCCGCGACCGTCATATAGGCGTGCCCGCCGTTGGCGAAGACCGTCACCCAAGTGCCGACGCCACGGGACTCCCAGCCCATGAATTCGCTGGAGTCCATCGGCGTGGTGAGCAGCGACGCGCCGTGCAGGGCGAAGGAGACGGTGCCGGAGCAGTCATAGCCGGGCGAGGAGAACGAGGCGTGGCCACCGCCGAAGATGTACGGCAGGCCGATGATCTGGTTGGCCGTCCAAACGATCTGCTGAACCGCGGCGGGGGCGGACATCGGGGCGGCCGCAAGGCCGTCGACCACGCGGGCGGCATGACCCGGGACGAGCAGGTCGGGCTTGGCGAGCGCGATCACTCCAACAGCGCTCCCGCCGGTCGTGGCCTTCAGTTCTGCCGGCGTCTGAGGAGCCACGTACGGGACGATCTGGCCCGTGGCGGTCTTCTCGTAGACAGGGCCCTTGTATGTGAGGCTCGTCGAATGGGAGGTGACTGGCGCGGTATGCGGCTTTGCCACAGGGACCTTGGTCGCGGGAGCCGGGGCTCCGCCGGCGGCGACGCCGCCCGTTACAGCAATCGCGGATGCGGGTATGCCTCCCGCCAACAGCATGCAGAAAATCGTTGAGCAAAGTGCCCGCAAACGCAAAGCAACCTCTTTCGTCGGCCTGCGGGGTTAGCTGACGGGCTAGCGCTGAAAGAGCCTGCGCTTCTCGCGGATCAACCGCGGGATTCGCCCCAACAACTTGGGTCCCCCGTTCCTTGACGTCTTGCCAAGGATTCGGCGTTCGGGTCGGCACGCTATCAAAGTGCAATGACGGTTGCAGCGCTTGCACGGCTTCGACCACGTTCTTCCCGCAAAGACGGGGATTTCGTGCAGCGGCTCGGCCTCGGATCGCGATTTCGAGTCGAATACGGCTGGGGCTCCAGGCAGAGCGAAAAGTCAAGCTCACCGCCGGCGTTCAGAGTCATCGAGCGCCCAGATCGCATCTTGTTGGATGTCGGCGACCCGGAGAGAGCATGCGGCCGACCTCGGCAGCCGTCGGACGCGCCGGGTAGCGTGGCGAGTCGTGCGAATTCCTTCGATCCGGGCTGTGGGCGTGGCGATCCTCCTGTGCGCGGCTCTGGCCGGCTGCGGAAAGACGCTGTCGCCGCGGGGGGCTGAACGCGGCTCGGGGTCGGTGGCTCCCGTAGGGCCCCGGGGCGCAGGCGGACTCTCCACGAAGAACACGACTCGCCTCGGGGGGTCGGGGAGCGCGGTCGACGCTGCCGCGGTGGCCGTCGCTGTCTACCCCGGCCTGACCCCCGCCACCCGCCCCCAGGCTGTCGTCCTGGTCGACCAGAGCGACTGGGCGGGCGCCCTCGCCGCGTCCACGCTGGCCGGCCGTCCCCTGCACGCTCCTCTGCTCTATGGCGATCGCGGCGCGCTCGGGCAAGCGGGGGTACAGGCGCTGCTCACGATGCGACCGACGGGGGCGCGAGCGTTGGGGGGAGTCCAGGTGATCGCGATCGGCGATCGAACCGCTCCCGCGGGCTACCGCGCGAGCTCGCTCACTCGCAGCGACCCGAGCGCCCTCGCTGTGGCGATCGAGCAGCTTGCCAGCACGCTTCGCAAACGGTCTCCGCACGCCCTGATCGTGACCGCCGCCGACGGGCCGCCGGCGCTGACGGCGCCGGCGGCCGGCCTGGCCGCGCAAACGGACGCGCCGATCCTGTTCGTGGACGGCTCCAGAATCCCTGGCGCCACGAGCGCCGAGCTGAGGCGGCTCGGGAAGACCTCCATATACGTGGTGGGCCCGAGCAGCGTCGTCAGCGAGCGCGTGGCGAGCCAGCTCGGCCGCTACGGCGCCGTGACCCGGATCGCGGGCTCCGATCCGGCGAGCAACGCGATCGCCGTGTCGCGCTTCACCGACGGATCGTTCGGCTGGGGAGTCGTCGAACCTGGGCACGGGCTGGTCTTCGCCAACTCCCAACGACCATTGGATGGCCCAGCCGCGGCGCCGCTGTCGGCTACCGGCGACTACGGGCCGCTGCTCCTGCTCGAAAGCCCCGATCGCCTGCCGGCGGCTCTGGGCGCCTATCTGAGCGATCTGCAGCCCGGCTCGCCGCCGTCCGGGCCGGTGCACGGCGTCTACAATCACGGCTGGCTGATCGGGGACGAGAGCGCGATCTCCGCGCAGACGCAGGCCAGCTTGGACGCGCTCCTCGAGATATCGCCCCGCGCGTCAGCCGAACCCCCAATAGGATCCGGATCCGCGCCTTCGCCGGCCGGCGAAAGCGGACAGACGACGGGACAGGCGACAGAACCATGAGCACAGCGTGAGCCAAGCCGAGAATCCGAATCGCCTGCTGAGAGAGCGCTCGGGGGAAGTGAGCGTGGAGGACGTGCGCGAGCTGATGGGCGCCTCCACGCCCCATTTCGCCTTGCAACTGCGAAACCGCATCGCGCGACTGATCGCGGGACTGCCGGATGGGCATCCGGCGCGCGTGGAAGGCGAACGCGAGATCGCGCGCCTGGAGCGGCTGGGGCTCGCCGGCGAGACGCGTGGCGAGGGACCCAACGAGGGTGAGCGCCCTCTGCCTTCGCTGAGCATCGGCTAGCGATCCGCTCTACCGCGTCGGCCAGCGGCGCTTCGAATACCACGTCGGGCCAGCTGCCCTTCGCTCGTCGAGCTGGCCCCTCGCTCAATACCGACCGGCGGCACGCGCGCGAGCGTCGAGGAAGCGCGCGCGCAGCAATCTGAAGAGAAGCGCGAACACGGCGATGTCGACAGCGAACATCCCAACGTTCAAGAGCTGTGACGGCTTGGCGGCGAACGAATACCCGAGCACGACCACCGAGTGCAGGACAATCACGGGCAGCAGCGCAAGCAGCAGCGTGTGAGAGCGAAAGCCACTCGAGTGCTCGCGCCAGGTGACCTCGATCGTGCCAAGCGATACCGCGGCGATCCCAGCGAGCAGCAGTGGACCGCCCGAGGCGGGGCCGTGACGCAGACGCGAGACCGCGAGCACGAACGCGATCGCCCCCGCGAGGATCAGCAACTCTGACAGCGGCAGCGGGTGCCACGGCGCCTGCGGGCGCTCGCCGAAGGTTGTCTGAGTGGGCACACCGCCGCGCGCACGGGCGCCTGCCCGTGACGCCTGCGGGCTTGTGGGCTTGGCCTTCAAGCGCTCGGCGGGCGCTCCACTCGCGGGCTCGGCCTCGGAGCGCTCAATGGGCGCTCCACTCGGGCGCGGCTTGCGGGAACGGCCCCGCGGGCCCCTGGTGTTGCTCGCCATCGAACTACGGAGAGAGCCGGGATCCGCGTTGAGCCATCACCGCCGATCGTAGCGCCCAGCGGGCGGCGCTGAGCGAATGGTTAAGCTGAGCGGCCATGACCGCGCCGCCGAGAACCTGGGAGCGCTTGGCGGAGCTTGCGCTCGAGATCGACTCGTACGAGCTCGAGCCGTTGCAGGCGCTCGTCTCGAGCGAGTTCGAGCGCAAGAGCACCGTGATCCACATGCAGGGCGCCGGCCACGAGGGGGTGGGCGAGGACGTCACCTATGACGCGATCGACCACGAGATCCTCCAAGCAGCCGGGCCGAGCCTTGCGCTCGCAGGGAGTTGGACGATCGGGTCGCTCTCGGAGCACCTGGCGACGCTCGACCTCTTCCCTGCCGAGCCGCAGAGAGAGGTGTCGCGGCGATATCGCACCTGGGCCTACGAGTCGGCGGCGCTCGATCTCGCGCTGCGCCAGGCGGGCACGACGCTGCACGAGGCGCTCGCTCGCACACCGGAGCCGGTGCGCTTCGTCGTGTCGCTGCGACTCGGCGAGCCGCCCAGCATGGAGCCGCTGCGCCGGCGCCTGGAGAAGTATCCGTCGCTGCGCTTCAAGCTCGACCCCACGAGCTCGTGGGACGAGCGGCTGGTTGCAGAGCTCGTGGCCAGCGGCGCGGTGGAGTCCGTCGACTTCAAGGGCTACTACTCGGGCTCGATCGTCGACCAGGCGCCCGACCCCGTGCTCTACCGGCTGGTCGCCGAGGCCTTTCCCGACGCGTGGATCGAGGATCCCGCATTGACGCCCGAGACCGACGCGGCGCTCGCGGCCCATCGCGAACGCTTCTCCTGGGACGCTCCGATCCACTCGGTTGCCGACATCGAAGCGCTTCCCTACCCACCGCGCATGGTCAACGTGAAGCCGTCTCGGCTTGGGGGGCTGCGCAATCTGCTCGACGCGTTCGACTATTGCGCGCAGCGCGACATCGGCGCCTATGGCGGAGGGCAGTTCGAGCTCGGCGTGGGTCGCGAGCAGATCCAATACCTGGCGTCGCTGTTTCACGCCGACGCCCCAAACGACGTGGCGCCGACCGGCTACAACCTGCCCGAGCCGCCGAGCGGCTTGCCTCACAGCCCGCTGGACCCCACCCCTTCGGCGCTCGGGTTCCGCTGGGGCGCGAACCGCATCTGAGCAGCGGCGCTCCTGCAGGCGCCGGCCGTTCCCTGCGAGATCGGCCAACGTTCGGTCATTTCCGTCCAAAAAAAGTGGGTCCCGCCCAGACTGCGACGGGACCCACCAAGCGCAGCGTCACATCACTGCGTCACTGCTTGAGAGCGGTGCTTATTTTTCGCTCGCTTTCACAGCGGATCCCAGCGCATCTTCGAGCTGACCGTTGAGAATCGCCGTGTTGTGTCCGGCGGCCGACGGCAGGCCGAGCTGTGAGTTGACCGCGCTGTCGATGATTCCTGTGAAGAGACCGAACAGGATCTGTTCGCCACAGCCTTCGGCGCTGGGGGCTGCGAACGCGTTTTCGACAAGCGAGTTTTTCTTGACGATGAGCAACGCGCCTTCGTCCTTAGATTCAGGTTCGCCGGGGCTTCCCGTAATCGGTAAGTTCGGTTCAGGCGGGCTCGTCGTCCCGGAGGTCAGATTGACCGTGACGGGTTTCGAAGCTGAGCCGATGAAGCATTTGCTGCCAAGGAACGAGTTTTCCAGATGGACCCGCACCGGTAGGCTTAGAGCCGTCCCCGTTCCAAAGAACAGGTTGAGCCTGTTAATCGAAGGAGTCGCGACCAGTTCGGTGGTCGCGGTCACACCCGTGATGCCTTTGTTGATGAATTCATTGAAGATAATCTGTAGAATTTCAGGCCAGCCTAACGGCGCAATGACTTTGAGCAGTCCGCCTGGGACGGTCTGCGGTGTTTTTGACAGCGTGTTGCCGTCCTTCGCCGCTACGAACGTTTCACTGCGTGGTTCTTCGATGAAGATGAGACCACCCTGCAGCGTGATCGTTTTGGTGATCGGCACTTCGGTCGAGCCGATCGAGAACTGTCCGCTCGTCGTCTGAGCGAAGATGCACTGGTTAACCGAGGGGTTGTTCAGCGGGCAGTCGCCGAAGTTGACAAAGTCGCCCGTCGGTTTGAGTGCCATTGCCGGGACCGCGAAGGCGAGCGCCGCAAGCGACGCTGCAGCCAGCGCAAAAAGGGTAGTCAGACGCCTGAAACCCCTCCCCGTATGGGGGTTGCCCATTCTAGTCATCCTAATCCTCCTGAGTATGGTTGTGCTACACGAACGTCCATCCCAGCCAACTCGACCCCGAGCCGGCCCTGACTCGCCACGTCCACGCTGTCTAGTTCATGTCAATCCACGGACACGGCATGTTGTTTCTATCGGAACAGGACGCGGGACGGTTCTATAGGAAAGGCAGACGTATGTCAAGCGGAAAAATCCGTCTCGTATCAAATACTGGATCTCACTGAAACAACCGTATCCAAGCGGGGAAAGGCCGGAGTCCGCTAGTCAGGATCGGGGCCTGCAGAGAGTCCACTAGTCGAGACCCGAGGGAGGTCGCGTAGAGCCTCTCGCAACGACGCAACTTCTCTGTCTACCGGCGGTTGTGGGGGCCAGAGTCGCTAACGTCGAGCGTCGCCCGCCGGGCAATCGTCGGGTCGCGTGGGCTCGATCGTGGGCGTCGAGCAGGGGTCCCTGAGGCGCGAAGGCAGAAGGGATGTTCCGTGGCAAGAGCAGCAGTGCACAAGCAATCGACCAGTAGAGCCGCCGTGGCGACGTTCGTCGGGCTCTTCCTGGCGTGTGCGGCGCTGCTTGCCCTGCCGACGCTCGACGTCGCCTCCGCGGGTGCGGGCGGGACTGTCGCTCCGCCCGGTGGGATGCCCCCTACTTCTCCCACGCCATCGGGCAAATCCACAGGGGGAAGCTCGACGAGGCCGGCGACCAGGTCGCGGAGCAGCGCAAAGCCAGCCGTCACGATCTCCAGCGCCGTGTGCGTGCCCGCAGCGCACTGCTCGACGAATCCCCACCAGGTGTCGGTGCGCGGCGAGTTGCTGCTGAAGGGGAACGGCCTGCGAAAAGGAATGGTCGTGGCGTTCCCACGCAGCTGGGGAGCCCACATCGCGCGCAACTCCCCGACAGCTCATGTCGCGAGCTCGACGCTCGGGGTCGTCGTGCACGTCCCCAGCAGCGCCCATTCCGGCCGGATCGTGATCGTGCTCAGTCATGGACGACGCTCCAACGCCTACGGGCCGATCCAGATCGTGGCCCACGCGCTGCACCCACCCGTCCCCCGGCCGCGCCCTCAGCCGTGGCGCCGGCGACGCCGGCGGGGAGCGCCTTTGACGGACAGGGGATGTGGATCTGGTACGTGAGCCAATCCGACGGCGGCAACCTCGCCTCGATCGTCGCGCAAGCGCATGCGGCCGGGGTCAGCACCCTGTTCGTGAAGAGCTCGGACGGGTCCTCCAACTACTGGAGTCAGTTCAGCCCTGAACTGGTGCAGCAGCTGCACGCCAACGGCCTGAAGGTATGCGCGTGGCAGTACGTGTACGGCACCAATCCGGCGGGCGAGGCCGCGCTCGGCGCTCGCGCGGTGGCGACGGGCGCCGACTGTCTGGTGATCGACGCCGAGGCCGAGTACGAAGGGCGCTACGGAGCCGCCCAGACCTACATCGCCGATCTGCGCGCCCAGATCGGAGCGGCATACCCGCTCGGCTTGGCGACGTTTCCCTACGTCTACTACCACACCGCCTTCCCCTACTCGGTGCTGCTCGGTCCCAATGGAGCTCAATACAACGCACCCCAGATGTATTGGAAGGCGATCGGCGCCTCGGTTGACACGACCTACGCCAACACATTCATCTCCAACCGTCCGTACGGTCGCCCGATCTTCCCGCTCGGGCAGACCTACGAAGGGCCCTCCTCCGCCGACCTGCTGCGTTTCCGCGAGGAGGCGACTCTCTACGGCGCCAGCGGGATCTCCTTCTGGGACTTCCAGGAGACCTCGGCAAGCGGCTGGAAAGCGCTCGGCGAACCGCTCGCCGCGCTGACGAGCGTAACTCCCAATCCCTCCTGGTCCGAACTCTCCCAGGGCAGCAAAGGGGATCCCGTGCTCTGGATGCAGGAGCACTTGGCGAGTGCGATCCCGACCCAAGCGACGACGGGCGTCTTTGACTCCGCCACCAAGGAAAACCTGGAGCAGTTCCAAGCTAGCCACGGGCTCCTCGCCAGCGGTCACACCGAAGCTGCCACCTGGCAGACGCTGCTTTCCCTGCCGCCCGTGGCCGTCGACTGGACCGGCAAAGGACCCGGGGGGTAGAGGGTCCCCTACAACAAAAAAGAGAGCCCGGTCGTGGACCGGACTCTCTTTGTTTTGGCGATCGGCGGTGGCCCCTGCCAATCGCCGGGATCAGATTCGCTGGATAAGCGTACCAGTGCCGAGACCTCCGCCGCAGCACATTGTGACGAAGCCTATCTCCTTGTCGGAGCGCTCGAGCTCGTGCAGCAACGTCGTGATCAAGCGGGCGCCGGTCGAGCCGAGCGGGTGGCCGAGCGCCATCGCGCCGCCATTGACGTTGACACGGTCCATGTCTGGGCTCAACTCGCGCTTCCAAGCCGCGACGACTGGAGCGAAGGCCTCGTTGATCTCGATCAGGTCGATGTCGCCGATCTGCATGCCGTTGCGCTCGAGGATCTTGCGCGTGGCGGGGATCGGCCCTTCGAGCATCTTGACCGGGTCGCAGCCCACGGTCGTCTGATCGACGATCCGCGCGCGCGCCTTCAGCCCGAGCGAAGACGCCTTCTCGGCCGACATCAACAGCACCGCGGCGGCGCCGTCTGAGATCTGGGAGCTGTTGCCAGCCGTGATCTTGCCGTCGGGCTTGAACGCGGGTTTGAGCTGGGAGAGCGTCTCCAGGTTGGTGTCGGGACGGATGCCTTGATCGGTGACGTAGGTGTCCCCGTTAACTGCAAACGGCACGATCTCTCGCTCGAAGCGGCCCTCCTCGGTGGCCTGGTGGGCCAATTTGTGCGAGCGCACTGCGAGCTCGTCGAGCTCGGAGCGCGGGATCTCCCACTCGTCGGCGATCATCTCCGCGCCGAGGCCCTGGCCGACGATGTTGTGCTTGGCCATCAGCTCGGGGGTGAAGGCGAAGCCGAACTCCTGTTGCGTCTTCATGCCAGCCGAGAAGGGGAGGTGGCCCATGTGCTCGACGCCGCCGCCAATCATCGTGTCGTGCACGCCCGCGGCGATCAGCGCAGCCGAGAAGTTGACGGCCTGCTGAGCCGAGCCGCACTGACGATCGACGGTGGTGCCGGGCGTCTCGATCGGCAGGCCAGCCTGCAGCCAGGCGTTGCGGGCGATGTTGAAGCCCTGCTCCCCGAACTGCTGCACACAGCCGGCGACGACATCCTCGACGACCGCGGGCTCGATGCCGGCACGCTCGATCACCTCGGTGTAGACCTTCGCGAGCAGCGCGTTGGGGTGGGTATCCTTGTAGTAGCCCTTCTCCAGGTGGCCGCGACCGATCGGTGTGCGAACCGCCTCGACGATCACGACCTCACGGCCGTCTGCTTGCCTCATGATGGAAGTCCTTTGCTCGTCTGTTGCCGGGGTGCCGCGACATCCCGCCTGGCGTGTGCGCGAAAGCGACCGCAGCCTGCTCTCCGGAACGCGCGCGATGCTCGCTCCCTCTACTGTACCGCTCAGCACCCCTAGATTGACTGGTCAGTCAACCAAACGCCCCGCCCAATGGCTCGACGTGGGCCAAAGACCGCCAGAGGAGCAACGACCTTGAATGAACGCATCGGAATAATCGGCAGCGGGACGATCGCCTGCGGGCTGGCCGCCACCGCCGCACACCACGGGCCCGTGCTGCTGCTGGCTCGCTCGGAGAGCTCAGCCGAGCGCGCGAAGGCCACGGTCGAGAAGACGCTGAGCCGCATGGACGCCGAGATCGACCCGGAGCACATCCAGGTCGTGACCGACGCGAGCGCGCTCGCGCACGTCTCGTTCGCTGTGGAGGCCGTCGTCGAGGACCACGACGTCAAGGCGGGGCTGTTGGTCGAGCTGAACGGACTGCTCGACGCGGAGGCGATCCTCGCCTCGACGACGTCCTCGCTGTCTGTGGAGCGGCTGGCTCAGGCTTGCGGGCGCCCCGAGCGCTTCCTCGGCCTGCACGTCTTCAACCCGGTGACGAAGATGAAGCTCGTCGAGCTCGTGTTCCCCAGCGAGGCCTCGCAGGAGACGCGCAGCCGCGCGCTCGCGCTGTGCGAAGCATTCGAGAAGACGGCCGTCGAGGTGCCCGACGTGCCCGGCTTCGTCGTCAACCGCCTGCTCTTCCCCTACCTGTTCAACGCCGTGCGACTGCTCGAAGAGACCGGCATGGACGCGCAGGACATCGACACCTGCATGAAGCTCGGCGCCGGGCACCCGATGGGGCCGTTCGCGCTGCTCGATCTCGTCGGGCTGGACGTGTCCAAGGCAATCGGCGAGACGATCGGCGAGCCGATCCCGCCGCGCGTGGAGGAGCTGATCGCCGAGGGCGCGCTCGGGCGCAAGGCCAAGCGCGGGTTCCTCGTCTACTGAGCGGCCAACCGCCAGGCGAGCGGCAGCCGTTACGCCGGCAGGTCGAGAGTCTTACGATAAGAGCTCGCCAAGCCTGGCCGAGTTTTAGGTGAGCTTCATCAACGCAGGGATACTGAAGATGCGACTCAGGTCGCAAAGCACACCCGCCTCCTCCCAGTGCACACGCTCCGGCCCGTTCCCCCCGCGGGCCGGACGTGTCTTCGAGGCGTGTTCAAAAGACCCGTACGGCCCCGCCCCTCCCATCCATGTGGGCGTTCCTTGACTCAAACACGTCCAAGGACTCGCCCAACGCCTGCTTTACACCCCTGGCGGCGCAGGAGGCGCCTCACGCGTCTCTTCCTCGCGCATGTGCACCGGCCGACGTCTGCGGATGCGAACCGCCTCGACGCGGTTGTGGTGCACGGACTCGACCCTGATCGAGAAGTCCCCTGAGCTGATCGTGTCGCCGCGACGGGGCAGGCGCCCGATCTCGGCGAACACGAACCCGCCGACCGAGTTGTAAGCGTCGCTGTCGACGGGCAGCTCGACGCCGTAATCGAGCAGGTCGGCGATCGACACGTGGCCGCGCACGAACCAGTCTCCGTCGGCGAGCCGGCGGACCTCGCCGGCTGCCGGGTCGGTCTCGTCGGTGATCTCGCCGACGACCTCCTCGATGATGTCCTCGATCGTCACGATCCCGACGACGCGCCCGTACTCGTCGACGACGACCGCCATCGAGGTGCGCTGGCGCTGAAGGTCGGCCAGCAGGTCGTCGAGCGGCTTGGTCTCTGGGACGATCGGGGCGTCGTGCATGATTGGCTCGATCGAAGCCTGCGGGCCGTCGTGCATGAGGCGCCTGGCGAGCGAGGATGCGTGCACCAGCCCGCGCACGTGATCGCGGTCGTCTCCCTCGATCACGACGAGCCGCGTATGGCCGCTCGAGATGCACAGCTCGAGCGCTGCTTGCACGTCTTGGGAGACGTCGACGGTCACGACCGCTGGGATCGGGGTCATGACCTGTCGCGCCTCCTGCTCGTGCAGGTGGAAAACTCCCGTGAGCATGCCCGCCTCGCCGGGATCGAGATGACCGCCGGCATAGGACTCGGCGATCAGCCGCTTGAGCTCGTCGGGCGAACCTCCTTCCTGGTGCGCGCTCATCTCGACGCCGAGCAGCCGCAGAATGCGGCCAGACACAGCGGTGAGGCCGATGATGACCGGGTGGAACAGCACGCTGAACAGCTGCAACGGTCGTGCGATCCGACGGGCGATCGACTCCGAGCGGTCGATCGCGTAGAGCTTGGGAACCATCTCTCCCGCGATCAGCTGAGTCGCTGCGATCAGCAGGAACGCCACGACCACCGAGATGGCGATCGCCGCGTCATGGCTCGGCGTCGAGCCGAGCGCGCCCTTGAGAATGTCGGCGAGCGCAGGCTCGGCGAGCGCTCCGATCGCGATCGACGTCATCGTCACGCCGATCTGCACAGCCGAGATGTATTCGTTGATGCGATCCAGCTGATGGAGCGCAAGCGCCGCCCCGCGCGAGCCTTCCTCGCGCATGACCTCCAGGCGTGCCCTGCGCGAGCGCACGAGCGCATACTCCGCGGCGACGAAGAACGCGTTGATCGCGACCAACACGACCGCGAATATGAGCTTCAGCCCGTTCACGCCAGACTAGCCAACGGGCTGGCCAAGCTACTTCGGGGAGGTTGGTCGTCGTCTTTCATCGGGGGCCGACCGCACAAACCGTAGCAGGGGCCCTGGTCGGCTCAGAGCCCTTCTCGAGACAGGCCTCAAACGAGGTCGTCGATGCGCGCCGCCATGTCGAGATCGGCCTGCGTGAGGCCGCCCTCGGAGTGGGTGGAGAGCTCCAGACGAACCTTGTTCCAGCCGTGCAGATGAATGTCGGGATGGTGGTCGGCCGTCTCCGCTGCCTCCGCGACGCGGTTGACGAACTCGATCGCCTGACCGAAGTCGCCGAACTTCAGCTCCCGCACGATCACCCGATCCTCGCGCTGCCACTCTCCGCCGGCGAGGCCAGCCTCGATCTCCTGGTCGGAGAGGAGCGTCACGGCCATCAGGATACCCCGGCGCTGCGAGCGTCATTCAAGAAGATCGCGGCCCGGTGGCCTCGGGACGCGACATCCTCGCCATGAAACGACATTCTCAGGCGATACCGGCGCTCGTAGACCCGGCGACGGCGACAGCTGCGAGGACCGACGCGGCCGACAGGGCCGCGCATGCAACCAGGCCAAGCCACGAGCGGTGACGATCGTCGGCCGTCCTGATCGCCAGGCCGGCGAGCGTGCCTCCGACCAGCCCCGCCACGTGCGCCCCCACCGAGATGTTGGCTAGCGTGAAGGAGAGAATCAGGTTGATGATGATGAGCCCGCCGATGCCCGACTCCATGACGCTCATGCGGCGCGCCCGCAGCTCGATCACCGCGGCCCCCATCAGGCCGAAGACCGCGCCCGAGGCGCCGAGGCTGGGAGAGGCGGTGGCGAACAGGGCGCCGAAGGATCCGGCCAGCAAGGAGGTGAAGTAAATGGCGGCGAACTTGACCGATCCGAGCGCTGGCTCGAGCATCATGCCGAGCAGATAGAGCAGATACATATTGAACCCGATGTGCAGCAGGTTCTCGTGCAGAAAGCCGCTGGTCACGAGCCGCCAGTATTCGTTTTCGACGCCAACGGCGTACCTATAGAGGATGCCGTGTTCGATCAGGGGCCCGTGGATGGCGCTGCCCGATATCGACAGCTGACCCTCCTCGCCTAGGAAGGCCAGCACGTTGAGCGCGATCAGAGCAAACGTGACCCGCGGACGGGTGGCGAGGTTGCGCATCGTCATCACGCGGGTCCCCTGTTTGGAGCACTCCGGGCAGCGCATACCAACCGGAGTCGGAGTCATGCAGTCCGGACAGATCGGACGCCCGCACGAGGAGCAGGCGACACCGGTCTCGCGCGAGGGATGCCGATAGCACGTGGCCATGAGCGGCCAGACGCTAGCAGCGGCGTCAGCGCGAGTCGCCCATCCCGCCTGGATGGTCGATCTCAGCTCCAGTCAACGCCAGCCCCGCGCCCCCACCTATACGGCGATCCAGCTCAGCTCGGGCGGGGGACGCTGTCGGCCATCTTGCGCAGGCCGAGGCGCATGCGACCCTTGACAGTGCCGATCGGCGTGTCGAGCATGGTCGCTATCTCGGTGTGGGTGTAGCCCCCGTAGTAGGCGAGTGTGATCACGCAGCTCTGCTCTGGCGGGAGCCCGCCGAGCGCCGCAAGCAGTTCGCGAGCGTGCTCGCGCCTTCCAGCCTCGCGGTCGGTGTGCTCGCGCGCCGCGACCAGGTCCTCGACGCTCCGCTCCGCTGATTCGGTGACTTCGTGGGCGACGTTCTGGCGCAGGACGTCGATGGCGCGATTGCGCACGATGCCGAGCATCCACGCTTTGACCGATCCGCGAGTGCGGTCGTAGTGCAGGCGGCTGCGCCAACAGGACAGGAACGCCTCCTGGACGACCTCTTCGGCGATCGCGCGTCGCTTGCACATCTGCGTGGCAAGCGCGACGGCGGCGCGCACGTGGCGCGCATACAGGTGCGCAAACGCGTCGGGGTCGTCGCGCGCCACGAGCGCCATCAGAGTCTCGTCGGAGAGTCGGCTGGAGGCGGTCGACAGGATTTCGCACTGGCTCCTACTCGTGGGCCTGGGACGCAGCCCGGCAGCGGAGAGCATCACGCCGATCGGCGCTTCGACTGTAAGCCCCTTGTCGTCAAGAAGTTCCATATGACTGACAATCGGAATCGTTCCGAGCTAACCACTGTGAAGACTATGTCGTCAAATTGCAAGCGAGCTTGCACAAAGGCTTCGCTCGCACCGACAAATGGGAGCGAGCCAGAGAGCGAGCCGAAGGCGCCTCCAAGTCTTGCCATGAGCCAACCATCAACGCGGCGGGGACCGCCCTGGTAGCGCTTTGCGCCAGACGGCGACTGAGCGACGCTCTAACGATCGCCGAGCAACCGGCGAGTGTGCTCGCTCAGGTCGCTAACCGCGCGCTCGGCGGCGCTGCGAGCGCTCTGCAGGCCGTTCGCACGCGGGCGAGCGCGATGACGTGCGCGCAGCAGCACGAGCGCGACACCGGCGGTCCCTCCAACCACGACGGCCGCCGCGGGACGAGCCCAATTGCGAGGATCGCGCATCGCCGAGAGCTCCCACGCCTCGAGCTCCTCGACGGCGCTCTCGGTGATGCTCGTGAGAGCGCCCTCCAAGCGCCGGCCGAGATCCTCGGGAGGCTCGACGGGCGAGAGCGCTTGGTGTAGCAGACCCTCGAAGCCTGCCGCCGCCTCACTCATCGCCAGCTCCGCTGGACGGCGTGAGAACCATCTCCTCGAGCTGCTTGATGGCGCGATGGATGAGCACCTTCGTGGCTCCGTCGGAGCGACCCATCGCGCGTGCGATCTCGCGGTTGTCCATCCCGAGTGCAAAGCGCATGATCAACGCCTCGCGCCTGTCGTCCGGCAGGCGCTGCACACCGTCGAGCACTCGCGCGAGCTCGTCGCGACCCTCCACGAGGTCCTCGGTCGTATGCGAGGCAGCCAGCTCGGCTGTGTCGTCGATCGGCGAGGCCGGCCTGCGCGAGCGGTCGCGATACAGGTTGGCGGCGAGGTTGTGCGCGATGCGGATCAGCCACGGGCGCAGCGGCCTGCCGTGAGACTCGCGCTGGGCGCGCTCGAAATGACGGTAGGCCTGCAGGAAGGTCTGCTCCGTGAGGTCCTCCGCGTCGTGATGGTTGCCGACCCGGTAGTAGGAATAGCTGTAGACGTCCCGCAGATGGGCGCGGTACAGCTCGGAGAACTCGGCGTCGAGCTGCGCCTTGGACTTCTGCGGTTGTTGGTCTGTCACTCATCGCACCCTACCCTCAGACGCTCCCAGCGGACGATCAAGCGGCGCGCGCCGCGCGCTGGGGGCTCTCCTTGAGCAACTCCTCGCAAGACGCTGCGCTCGCGCCGCCAAGCCATTCCCATTGCAGGGTCACACAGGCCCAGATGCGCTCAGCCACGCCCAAGGCGATCGAGGGGGACGGATTCTCGACGAGCGGGAACCGAAGCGGTCGACCACAGCGAAGCGTGACCCTGCGGGGGCGTATGCGCCGACCACGGCGCACGTCCTCGGTGCCGATGACCGCCACGGGGACGACGCACGCGCCCGTCTGCAGCGCGAGCCGCCCCACCCCGCGGTGGGGGTGGCCGAGCGGGCCGGGACGCACGCGAGTGCCCTCGGGGAAGACGACCAGGCAGTCGCCGCGTTCGAGGATCGCGCGGGCGGTCGCCATCGCGTGCTCGTCACCGGCTCCCCGGTCGACGGGAAAAGCCCCGAGACCGGTGAGCAGCCACGCCTGCCAGCGCCGCTCGAACAGCTCGCGCTTGGCCATGTAGTAGACGGGCCGGCGCGTGAGCGCACCGATCACGAACGGGTCGAGGAAACTGCGGTGATTGGCGGCGAGCAGGACCGGACCGGAGCTCGGGACGTGCTCGCGACCGATGCGCTCGAGGCCGAAGTAGAGGAGGAAGAACGGAAGCAGGACCGCTCGCGCGAGCCAGTAGAGCAGCGGGTTGACACCACGCGCCAAGGCCTTCTCACGCAGCGCGCTCAGGCGAGGTGCTCGGCCGCCCAAAGAGCCTTCAGAGTCCGTCTTCTCGGCCCCGCCCGTCTTGCCAGACTTGTCCGCGTTGCCAGACTTGTCCGCGTTGCCAGACTTGTCCGCGTTGCCGGACTTGTCCGCGTTGCCCGCCTGCTCAGCCCTGCCCGCCTTGCCAACCGTGCCGATGGCGCCAGCGGTGCCCGCCTCGTCCGTGTTGCCAGCGTTGCCTGCCCTGTCCCGTTCGACAGTCAGCGACAAGCACCCGGGCGCCGACCCGTCGGCGTGGGCGCTGGCGCTGTCTTGGCTTGCGGCTGCGCGATATGACTCCATACATTGCGATACCCGCCTCAGCACCCGGCGTTACAACGATGAGCGCCTGTAAGCACGCGAATCTGGAGTCGATCTCCTCGATCGCTCGCCTGCGGCTCAAGCGAGCCCGGATTCCTGAATCAGCCGAGCGGCCTGCTGATCGTTGCCAAGCGCGGCTGGGCCCAGGGTGGCAGGCGCTATCGAGCCGAGCGGCAATAGCGCACTGTTGGGCTCGACGCCGGTTCGTGTCGGATATTCGAAGTCGTCGCCGCGGGCAATGATCTGCTGCGCAGTCTTGCTGACGAGGAAGCTCACGAACGCCTGCGCTGCGCGGCGGTGAGCGCTCGAGGCCAGCACGGCCGCTCCCGAGATGTTCTCGATCGACCCGACGTCGCGGTTGGGAAAGTAGTGGAGCGCGCTGTGCATCGCGCCGTCCCCAAGCTCGAGCCGCAGGCGAAACCAGTAGTAGTTGTTGATGACGCCTGTGGCCACATCCCCGCGATTGACCGCCGCGACCACGGACTCCTCCGATTGGTAGATCTGCGCCCCCCGCTTCAGTCCGGCCAGCCAGTTCACGGCAGCCGTCTTGCCGTAGGTTGCGATGACCGCCCCGACGAGCGGTGGGAAGTCCGAGTCAGTCGGAGCGATCCCAACCCTGCCCTTCCACTGTGGCTGGGCGAGCTGAAGGATCGAGCTGGGAAGTCGTGCGGGGGATGCGAGCGCCGGATCGTAAGCTAGAGCGCTGACCCGCAGCGCCACCCCGACCCAGTCGCCGCTGGGCCCATTGTCTCGCTTGGGTATCTGCTCCAACGTCGAGCGATTGACTCTCGCGAGCAGCCCGTGCTCGTCGAGAGTGGCGAGCTCGGGTGAGTTCTCGGTGAGGTACACGTCCGCCTGAGATGCGCCGCCTTCTTGGAGGATCTGGTCGGCCAGGACGATGCCGTCGTTGGTACGAACCCTGACGTCGATCCCGCTCTGTCTCTCGAATGCCGCCACCAGGGCGTCCGTGAGCTGAGGGTGTTGGCCGTTGTAGAGCAGGATCGAGCTCCCCCCGCTCTCAGCGCCGCATCCGCCCGCGGCGCCTGACAGCGCGATCGTGAGGACCAGTGCGATCGGGGCACGGCTCACCGTATGCCGCCACTCGATCGGATCGGCTCCTCGGCGGATGAGAGACGTTCGTCGGGTTGCCCTTGCAGCGGATAGACGACGACCGGGTCACGCACGAGCAGGTCCACCAGCTCGTCTGTTTCGGGGACATCGTGGGAGAACGTCCTCGTCTTGACCACGATGCCCGGGTCAGACTCGAGCGCCAGGCGGATGAAGGTGTCCGGCCCGTAGTAGGTGTGACCGACCACCCTCGCAAGAGCCCCATGACCGTGCAACGCGCGCTCGTGGAGCCGCGTCAGCCGGATCTGCTCGGGGCGAAGCATCACCGCGACCGGACCCTCGATGGAGGGCGCGTGGATCTCCAGCTCGCCCAGCGCGCACGCGACTCGCCCACCGCTCGATTCGCCCGGCAGGACGACCGCCTCTCCCATGAAGCGGGCGAGCTCGAGATCGACGGGCGTCCGATACAGAGCCGCCGGCGCTGTGCGCTGGATCAGCTGGCCTTCGCGCAGGACTGCGACCTCCCGGCCCATCGAGAGCGCCTCCGCCTGATCGTGTGTCACGAGCACGGCTGTGGCGCCCTCCCCCGCGAGCGCATGCACCACCGCCTCGCGCGTCTCGATCCGCAACGCCGCGTCCAGGCCCGAGAACGGCTCGTCGAGAAGCACCAGCCGCGGCCGTGGCGCAAGCGCCCGGGCCAGCGCCACACGGCGCTGCTCTCCTCCCGAGAGCTCGTGCGGGCGACGGCGGCTGTAGCTGCGATCCATTCCCACTAGCTCGAGCACCTCAACGATGCGGTCTTGTTCTTTGCGCGCTCGGCGCGACAGCCCAAAGCCCACGTTGCCGGCCACGTCGAGATGAGGGAACAGCGCGCCTTCCTGTGCCACATAGCCCACCGAGCGCTTGTCGGTCCTGACGTTGACCCGTCCACCGTCGGCCACGATCGAGCCGCCCACCGCGACCGTTCCCGCGTCGGCCTGCACCAGCCCCATGAGGACCCGCAGCAGCGTCGTCTTCCCACTTCCAGACGCGCCGAGGATTGCGGTCAGAGTCCCCGCCTCGACCAGGAGGTCCACTCCGCGCAGCACTCTGCGCTCGGCGTAGGCCTTGGTCAATCCCTCACAACGCAGCTCAGCCATGCCTACCGCGCGCCCGTGGAGCGGACCCGACCGAAGCGACTCATCAAGACGTAGGTCGCGATCAGCGACAGCGCGATCAGCACGGCGGCAAACGGCGCCGCGGCAGCGAAGGCGACGGTCGAGCTGTTTGCTTGGAATTCGGTTCCAAGCGTGAGCAGGTCAGGCGGAAGCAGGACCTGAGCGGTCGAGACGTCGCCAAGCACGAATGCGAACACAAGCACGCCGGCGGCCGCGAAGCCAGGGCGTGCGAGTGGCGCCGTGACCCTCCATAGCGTCTGCAACGGACCCGCGCCGAGCGATCGAGCCGAGTCCTCGAGCGCTGGCTCGATCTGCCCGAGCGTGGCGCGCATCGCGACGACTGCGAACGGAACGAACAGGATCGCGTCGGCCACAACGAGCAAAGCGACGCTTCCGGAGAGAGAAGGCGCATAGTGGCTCGCCGCGTATGCCAGGGCGATCGCCGCGACAAGATCGGGAAGCGCGAACGACAGGTAGGTCGCGCGCTCGAGCACCGTCGAGACGCGACCCCGGTGGCGCACGGCGAGAATCGTCACCGGCAACGAGATAACGACCGCGATCGCGGCCGAGCCCGCGCCCAGGCCGACCGATGTCAGCGTGGCCGGCCACAGGTGATGGAGGTTTTCGGAGGCAACCAAGAAACCTTCCCGATTGCTCTGCGTGAACCAGTAGACCAGCATGCCGATCGGGATACCCAGCCCGATCGCGACGACGAGCGCCAAGCCGCCAAGCGCGAGCGGTGTCGCACGCCCCAGTCGGTGGCGGATCGGCGGACGCCTTGCCCCAGGGCCGACCCTCGTGTAGTTGGCGTTTCCCCTTAGAGCCGCCTCGCCGAGCAGCAGCACGACGCACAGGCCTATCGAGAGCAACGACAGAGCGGCGGCGCCCGAGGCGCTGAAGCTCAGCTGATACTGGGAATAGACGTCGACGGCGAACGTCTGGAATCTCAGACCCACGAAAGCGTCGAACTCGACGAGCGTGTCCAGCACCACGAGCAGCAGGCCTCCCAACAGCGCGGGGCGAAGTTGCGGGAGCACCACACGGAAGAACGTCTGGCGTCCGTTCAGTCCCAGCGAGCGGGCGCTCTCCTCCAAGGCCGGATCGAGACCGCGCAGCGAGACCGCGACGAGCAGGAAGACGATTGGGTAGTAGGAGAAGGCGATGATGCCAGAGGCGCCGATCAGTCCTTGCAGCGAAGTGCTCAGCGTGGCCCATGCGTAGCTCGTCACGAACAGTGGAACGGTTAGCGGCGCCACCAGCAGCAGCGCCCAGACCCTGCGACCCGGCAGGTGCGTGCGCTCGACGAGCCAGGCGCACGCTACGCCGAGAACGCCGCAGACGGGCGTCGCTATCACGGCGACCAGGACCGTGTGCATCAGCAATTCTTTGGTGGAAGTCGCCTCGATCGCGTGCGTTGCGGCGGGAATGCCGCCCTGGAGAGCCTGGATGACGGTGACGGCGATGGGCAGCACGACGATCGCGACAGCCAGCAGGGACAGGAGCAGCAAGCCATTCGGAGTCTCAGACAACATGCCGCGACGAGGTCGCTGGCCTTGCGACCTTGCAGAGGGTAGGTTGGTGTTGACTCGCGAGCCCATAGCCGATCTCGTGTCGGTTGTTGACACTCTCCCAGAAAACCAAATCCTGCGCGCCTGACCGCGATCGCCAAGGCCAACGCTGCTCCGGCCCTGCTCCCGGCCCGCAACCGGCCTGTCAGATCTTGAACCTGAATCCTGCCCCACGCCGATACGATGCGAGATTACGCCGACGTAGCTCAACTGGTAGAGCGCCGCTCTTGTAAAGCGGAGGTTTCCGGTTCGATCCCGGACGTCGGCTCTGGTTTGGCCTCGAGCGGCCGCCATCGTGCTCACCGCCAAGGTGACAAAGACCTACACCTTGGGGGGGTCGTCCCCTGTGTGTCCAGGACGGATGCTTCATCGAGCAATCCAATCTCAGGAGGAACACTCTGATGCATATGCAGAGCAAGCAGCCATACACACCCTGCGACCAGCCACGGCTGTCGCCACGGGATAAGAGCTCGCAGCGCGTCAAGCCAGCGGCCGCATCAGAGCACACACACGGCTGGGCCGCCTCGAGAACGCTGCGCCTGAGCACAGTCGCCATCGCAGCTGGCTTGCTTGTCGCGATCACGGCGGCGAGCGCGTTCGGCTGGTCCACGAGGAGCCCCGGCGTAGAAGGCGCCCTCGCGGCCAAGCGGCGGCCGATCTCGCCCGCGTCAGCGTTCGTGCTCCCATCCACGAAGCAATGCGTGAGTGGACAAGAGCTCACAATCCGGCTTCGCAAGCTCCCCCACGTCAGATGGATCGGCGCGACCGTGAAGGTCAATGGCAAGCAGGTGTTGACCATCAAGCGCTCTCGAATCGCCGCAGCCGTAAAGCTCGCAGGCCTGCCCATAGGCCGTCTCGCCCTGTCGATCACCGTCACGGCAAGCAACGGGCGTAGGGTGACGGCGACGCGCAACTATCAAACGTGCGCTCCGACCCCGACATCTGTCCAGCCGCCCGCGATCCCACACCCGCCTGTGCCGCACCCTCCCGTCGCTCCGCAGCCACCGGTCACTCCACAGCCGCCATCGTCGCCTGCGCAAGGCAGCTACACCGGCAGCGATCCCCAGAGCATCGAACACGGCGGGATCACGTTCTACGTCTCACCAGCCGGCAATCTGCAGGATGTGACCGTCGAAAGAACCCGGCTCGGCTGCGCGCCGAGCAAGGTTCTGTACAACCACTTCGAAATGGCGGAATTGCCCGTCGGCGCCGACGGATCCTTTTCGCAGGAAAGCGAACAGGCCGGCATGGTCGAAACCGCATACAAAGAATTCGAGCCGGCGCACATCACCTACACGCTCAGCGGGCAGCTCCTGGAAGGGCACGCCACGGGCGTCTTCCGTGAGGACGTCACATACGACAACGGCACGAAATACGCATGCTCGACCGACAACCAGTCGTGGACGGCAAGCCGGGACGAAGATCAGGGCGTCGCAAGCCTTCCGGCAACCGAAGGCCACTACACCGGCAATGATCCCCAGAGCATCGAACACGGCGGCGTCGCATTCTACGTCTCGCCAGGCGGAAACCTGCAGGACGTCGCCATTCAAACGACCCGGCTCGGCTGTGGCCCAACCAAGGAAATCTACGACCACTTCGAAATGGCAGAAGTGCCCGTCGCCACGGATGGGTCATTCTCGCAGCACGGCGAACAGGAAGGCATGGTCGAAACGGCGTACAAAGAATACGAGCCGGCGCACTTCGCCTACTCCTTCAGCGGACACGTCCACGGCGCCGGCGCGTCAGGCGAGCAGCGAATCGCCGGCGTCTACCGCGAGGACATCACCTACGACAACGGCACGAAACACGAATGCTCGACCAGCAACCAATCGTGGACCGCGACCCGGGACGAACAGAGCCAGAGCCCGGCGAGCTTCCCGGCAGAAGAAGGCAGCTACACCGGCAACGACCCTCAGAACAAGACTGGCGGCGAAGTGAAGTTCTACGTCTCGCCAGGCGGAAACCTGCAGGACGTCGCCATTCAAACGACCCGGCTCGGCTGTGGCCCAACCAAGGAAATCTACGACCACTTCGAAATGGCAGAAGTGCCCGTCGCCACGGATGGGTCATTCTCGCAGCACGGCGAACAGGAAGGCATGGTCGAAACGGCGTACAAAGAATACGAGCCGGCGCACTTCGCCTACTCCTTCAGCGGACACGTCCACGGCGCCGGCGCGTCAGGCGAGCAGCGAATCGCCGGCGTCTACCGCGAGGACATCACCTACGACAACGGCACGAAACACGAATGCTCGACCAGCAACCAATCGTGGACCGCGACCCGGGACGAACAGCAGGGGCCAGCGAGCTTTCCCGCGACGGCTGGCAGCTATCTCGGCAGCGACCCTCAGGGCATAGAACACGGAGCCGTCGCATTCAGCGTGTCGCCAAGCGGCAATCTGCAGAGTGTCACGGTGCAGGAGACGCAGCTCGGCTGCGGCCCAACGAAGGAAATCTATGACCATTTCGAAATGGGGGAAGTATCCGTTGCGGGCGATGGGTCATTTCTGAAGAAAACGGAGCAGACCCGCTTGGTCGAAACCGCATACAAAGAATTCAACGAAGCGCACATCACCTACACATTCAGCGGACACGTCCACGGCGCCAACGCTGCCGGCAAGCAGCGGATAGCGGGCGTGTATCGCGAGGACATCACCTACGACAACGGCACGAAATACGCATGCTCGACCAGCAACCAATCCTGGACCGCTAGCCACGCTTAGATCCGGGGTGTGCCATCCCCACGCCGCCGCGGTAGAGCTTCCCGCGGCGGCGAGGCGATGGCTTGCAGCGATTCGGCTCAGCCGATGGCGTCGTGCCGATCGAAGCCGTCGGACACGCACGTAACGTGGCGCCGAGCATGGTCGGGTTGGCGTCCTCGACCACCTGGCCCGAGCAGATCCGTGCAGACGCGCTGGGCGCCCGCGCCCACATCTATGCACTCGCCCGGCCTGCTGTACCGCCGCCCGATCGGAGAGGCCCTCTCCCGCGCGACAACGAGGCGGCCAAGTATCGGCTCACGCGAAGGCCGCGCCCTCCTCGAGCCAGCTGAGGTCAGGCGTCGGGAGGCGATCGGGGCGTCGTTGTTTCCGACTTTTTGGGGCACGAGACCGTAGTTGACCGCATTTCGCATGGCTGGATTCCCAAGCGCTGGCCCCGCAAACGAGCGCCGCCGCGCCCTGTCGGCAGCGGAGGCGCAGCCTCCTACAGAGTAAATACTCGCGCGGCTCGAGCAAATGCCGTTTCGCATGAACGAGTATCGCCTATTGTCACAGGTTGGTATGAAAGTCCACTGGTTGGAAGATAGGCCTTAGACCCGGTGTCTGCAAAGCACGCTGTCCTCGGCCTCGTGATCGAGCAGCCGAGCTACGCCTATCGGATCGCCTCAGGCGTGCGCAGACAGCTGCGCTTCGCCGATCTAGCGGACTCCTATCCTTATTGGGCGCTGGAGAAGCTCGAGACCGAGGGGCTGGTGAGGCGGGTCGATGAGAACGGCGACCCACTTCACAACGGAGCGCAGGGTAGGCGCGCGATCTACGAGGCGACGCCGGAGGGTGTCGCCTCGTTCGAAGACTGGCTGCTCTCGACGACATCCGAGCCTCCGCTGCGCGACGATCTGCACTTCAGGATCGCGCTTTGCCGGCCGCGTGACGCGCCTCGCATGATCGAGCTGGTCCATGGACAGGAGCTCGTTTGCCTGGGTCGCGTGCAGGATCTCAAGCGCGCCTCGGAAGCCGAGATCGCCGATGGGTCCGAGTGGGACAGGATGGTGCGGGTCGTCTCGCGCGACGCGGAGCTCGGCTTTTGGAACGCGCGCATCGAATGGCTTCAGGGGGTTCGCGAGCGCCTCGAAGGGCTGCCTGCAGACTCTCGGTAGTCTCCCTCTCGCATACGTCGCGAGAGGGCCTGCCTTTGCTCCCGCAGCCCAGTCCACCCAGCACCCGTCCGGCTCTCTGCAGATCCCGCCAAGCATCCCAGAGGCCTGCCTGGGACCCTGGCGTCATTCAGCGCTGAAAGATTCAGACCTGACTAGCCTGAATCGGCTCGTATGGTCACGATGCATCGCTATCGCTGCGAGCGATGCCGATATGACGTGCGCGCAGGGGAAGGAAGGCCAGTTCGATGACGACCATGTCGCCCATACGTGGAGGCATCTTGCACCTGCCCACGCCCCATGAGGGTCGCTACTCTCAGTCGCTGGAGCGCGGCTTGGCGATCTTGCGGGCGTTCACTCCCGATCGGCCTTGGATGGGGATTGCGGAGATCGCCGAGGAGCTCGAAATGAGCCGCCCTACCGCTCACCGCTACGCCTCTACGCTCGTGGCCCTCGACTACTTGGAGCAGGGCCCCAGGCGCAAGTACAGACTCGGCATGCGCGCTGGCGACCCGGGGCGCTCCGCCGTCAGCTCCACGACCGTGCGCAAACTTCCGGGCCGCCACCTGGCGAACCTGCGCGATAGCAGCACTTGCACCGCCAGTCTCGCCGTCCTGGACGGCAAGGACATCGTCTACGTCGACCGTGCGAGGATCTCCTCGCAGGGAGAGAGCGAAGTCGCCGCGAGGCTGGGGCGCGGGTCGCGACTTCCGGCGAGCGCCACCGCGATGGGCAGGATGCTGCTTGCTCACCTCTCCCCACAAGAGCAGCGCAAGGCGATCGACGCTGGCGCCGAGGATCCCGCATCGAAGGAGGCGGGGAGGGAGCGCGAACGGTTGCTCCAGGAGCTCGGGCGCATCCACGAGAAGGGGTTTGCGATCGCCGATCAGCTGCACGTCGCCGGGCAGAGGTGCGTGGCTGCCCCGTTGAGATCGAGGTCGAGCGAGGTGATCGCCGCCGTGGAGGTGGCCGCCGCGAAGTCGCGCTTCAGCCGCGCCCAGGCGATCGAGCGCCTGGCGCCGCTCGTCGTCGCGAGCGCCGCCGAGATGTCGGCGCAGCTTGGCTACGCTCCCGACCGGTAGCCATTTCACGCGCGCGCGAGTCCGTTGGGGCTTGTCAGGCTCGAGGCATTTCCGTCGTCGGCTTTGTCAGGACTCGAGCAGGCCGATCTCGGCGGCCCGCGAGACGGCCTCCGAGCGCGAGGAGACGTCGAGCTTGCGATAGACCGCGTGGGCTTGGGTCTTGACGGTGTTGGTGGATACGTGCAGGCGAGCGCCAATCTCGCGGAAGGAGAGGTGGGTGGGCAGGAAGCGCAGGATCCGCAACTCGGCCATCGTGAGCGAGGCGGGACCGGCGAGCGCGCTGGTGGCCGCCGAGTCGACCAGGCCCCAGGTCTCATCGAGCCAGCCTCCGAACAGCACAGCGTCGGGCACGCGGCGCGCCACCTGGGAGGCCTGGGCGAGCAGCGTGCGCGCGGCGCCGACGTCGGCGAGGCGCAGGGCCGCGCGAGCAAGCATTATGCGCGTCTCGGCCTCATACCAAGGAATGAAGCCGCTGAGTCGGGCGAGCAGGTGAGCCGCCTTGCGGGCGTCGCGCTTGCCCTGATCGACCTCTCCGGCGCGCGAGCGCACGTCGGCCGATACGGCGAAGGCGAGCGCCGAGGTCGGATAGGAGGAGAGGCTGTGGAGCTCGATCTGTAAGACCGCGCGCGCGACCAGGTCCACTCCACGTTCCAGGTCACCCTCTTCGACGGTGATCATCGCTAGCTGAGAGAGGCACAGGGTCTCGATCGGCGGCGCGGCGACGGAGCTGCGGTGGATGCCGTCCTCCAAATGCTCACGCGCCTGCACACGATCGCCGGTGAGATGGTCGGCGACGCCTTGCAACAGGCTGAAGATCGGGCGCCACGGGCTGTCCTCGTCCTCGAGCTCATATGCGCGGGCGGCGTCACGTGCCATCGGCGCGAGGCCTTGGCGAGAGACGGCGGCCTGGATCACGGCCACCCCCGCCGGCAGCGACGGCACCTCCGGCGGCGTGCTCGAGCGCCCAAGCGCGGCGGCCCCGACAAGTCCCCAGTGCTCCGCCTGGCTCAGGTCGCCGAGCGCCAGAGCGCTGTGAGCGGCGGTCAAGGCGAGCGGGGGATTGGCAGCAAGGTCCTCAGCGGAGAATGCCCGCAGCCAGCCCTGCAGAAGGTCATTGCGGCCCACGCTGACATAGCTGGGCAAGTGTTTCCAAAGCAAGTCTCCCGCACGGCGCGCGTCGCCGGCCGCAACGGCGTGGGAGATCGCGCTGTCGAAGTCTCCGTGCTCCACCTGCCATGCGCATGCGCGCAGATGCGATTGGGCCTCGCGCTCGGGTTGGCTGTGGCGCAGCTCGCCGAGCAGCATCTCGCGCAGGAGGCGGTGGCAGCGATACCACTCGTGGCCGCGGTCGACGGCAGCCAGCGGCAGGCCGCCATTGGCGAGATGCTCGAGCATGGATGCGGACCCATTCGCACCGAGGATCGCGTCGCACAACGGTCCCGATAGTTGCTCGGCCACCGACGTGCCAACGAGGAAGTCGATCTGCTCAGGCGCCAACTCGGAGAGGAACTCGTCCTCGAGGTACTCGGAGACCATCTGGTCGTCTCCGGCGAAACGCGCGAGCACTAGCGAGGGATCGGGCTGGTCGCTGGCCGAGAGCGCCGCCAGATAGAGGCCTGCGGGCCATCCCTCGGTGCGGGCGAGGAGCTCGGCACGCTCGTCGGGCCCGATTCTCAATCCGGCCGCGCGCAGGAGCGCAGTCGCTTCCGTGAGCGTCATCGCCATCTCTTGCGCGTCCAGTTCGACGAGCGCTCTGTGCGCCCGCAGCCGGCCGAGCGGCAACGCGGGACGGGCACGCGAGGCGAGCACCAGCTGGGAGCCCGGCGGCAGATGTTCGGCGATGGTGGCGAGCACCTGCAGCGCCTGGGCGCCGCAGACACGATGAGCGTCATCGAGGATCAGGGCGAACGGCTGGCGGCGGCTTTCGAGCGCCGCCGCCAGCAACGGGAGCAGCGCGGGGATGAGCTCGGTCTCGGGCGAGGGGCTGTCGAGCGTCTCGATGAGCTCGTCCTCGATGGGCTCGATCTCCTCCAGCAGCGTCACGATCTCGCGAGCTAGCAAGACCGGATCGTCATGCCAGGCCTCGAGCGCGAGCCACACGCTGGGGCGACGCTCTGTGACCGCCCATTCGGCCAGGAGGCTTGTCTTGCCGTAGCCTGCAGGCGCGACGATCACCACGAACGGAGTGTCGCGTCCCGCGGCTAGCTTCGTGAGCAAGCGCGATCGCCGCACCAGTCCTTCCTGGGAGAGCGGACGGCCGCTCTTTACGGCAAGCGACATCGGACCAAGGTACGCTCCGCCCCACTCTCGATCATCCGCGTTCTTGCGCAGACCGTCGCCGCGACTACTGAGCTTCGGGTCCGTAGGAAATGCGTAGGGAGGAAACCGCACCTCCCGTAGCGAGCGCTCGCGCTCAGGAGAGTATGCGTTCCTTCTGCGTGGCGAACTCCTCGTCGGTGAGCACCCCCTGCTTGTGCAGCTCGGCAAGCTCTTGCAGGCGTTGCATGTCCTGCGGGCTCATGCCTCCCGCCGCGACAGGTGGCGTGGAAGGCGCGGACGGCGGCGCGGCTCCAGGGTCCGCCTGTTCCGCGGGCGCCGCCATCTGCTCCTGGCTTTCTGCGCGGCGCTTGCCCATGTAGTAGGCCCCGCCCCCAACGGCGGCGGCGCGCAGGAGTGGTCTGCGGCGTCTTATCGGCACGCGACTCTCCCCCTACTCGCCGAGCTCTGGCAGCTCGAGCCCAAGCGCGAGCATGATCTCGGGCGCGGCGGCCACGACCCGCGGGCCGCCAACCTGGGGAGCGACAGCCCGCAGGACCCCGGTGACATCCTCGGGAGTGGCGCCTTCGGCGAGCGCGTTGGGAACCTGCCACGCGTATGAGGCGGGCGGCGAGTCGAGCGCGACGAGCGCCGCTATCTTCACGAGCGCGAACGTGCGCCCGTCCAATCCGCTTGCGGCCAGGTCCACCTCGCGCAAGCCCACGGCTGTCTCCAGCATGTCGAGCTCACCCGCTGAGATGCCCTCGAGCGTGCGTTGTGTTTCTTGGGTTACGGCTGCCATGGTTTTCCTCTCTTGAGAAGGCTCCTCGTTCAACTTCCGATTTGTGGGCTAGCTCAGACGACTCTGCCTTGACGGCCGCCATAGGCGACGAGTCCGTAGATGATGAGAATGTCTAGGGCGAACAGAGCCAGCGACCCGAACGGATATGACGGGATGAAGATCAACTGGATGATCGCGTTTACCGAAGCCGTCAGGATCCCGATCCAGCGTCCCCACTCGACGTGCCCGAAGATCGCGATCGCGGCGCAGAACTGGATGATGCCGGTGATCATGATGACCCAACCCCAGGTGTTGAGGTCGCTCAGGATGTACGTGGCTTCGCGGACATAGAAGTGCGAGTTCGAGATCGCCGCGATTCCGTAGATGAAGTTGAGCACGCCAACGATCGCGATCATGATTCCGGCGAACGCGACCCATCCTTCGCCCTCGTACCAGTCGCCGCCCGAGCCGGACGAGACGCCCCTCGGGGGCTGGGTGGGAGTTGGTGGCGCGTCGTAGCCGCTATCCATTTGCGCTGCCTCCTTCGAGTGGCCAATGAGCTGCCGGGCTCCTTCAAGTACGCGCCCGGCCGACTCAAGCTAGGCGTCGACTGGTTCGCGCGCATCCTCCGAAGGGGGTGATCTTCGCCGCGACTACGCCAAATCTCGGCTTACCTCCATCGCGACCGCCCACCAGTCTTGGCTGACCTCCTCGTGGCGGCGCCCTCCTCCTGACAGCGCCCTCCTCCTGACGGCGCCCCCTCCTCCTGACGGCGCCCCCTCCTATCCCTCACCCACGCAATCACCCGCATCGGATGATGCGCCGCACGGAAGGCAGTCCTAGCTTCGAGTCACACGACCCGAGGAGGCAGAGATGTCTGACCTGATCGCCATCGGCTATGACGACGAAACCACCGCCGCCAAGGCCGCCGATGAAGTGAGGCGACTCGCCAGCGAGCTGATCATCCAGCCCGACGCGGTCGCAACAATCGTGCGCGACAGAGACGGGGACTACCACGTGAACACCAACCACCACTTCGTGGGCGGTGGCGCCACTTGGGGGATGTTCTGGGGCCTGCTGTTCGGCTTGCTGTTCTTCGTGCCCGTGTTCGGCCTGGCGATCGGCGCTGGATTTGGCGCGTTGTTCGGCAAGATCGAGAAGTCTGGGATCGACCGCGAGTTCCAGCAACAGGTGCGCGACATGATCAAGCCGGGCAACTCCGCGCTGTTCTTGATCGTCGAGAAGGTGACTCCGGACAAGGCCGTCGCGGCGCTCAGCAAGTTCGGCGGGACCGTGTTGAAGTCCTCGCTCACCAACGAGGCTCAGCGCGAGCTCCAGCAGGCGCTGCACGGCGAGGGAGCAGTCGCGGCCTGAACGCCCCGCTTGGCGCCGCCCTTGGGACTCTGTAGGGAGCCCTTGGGCCTCCGCCGAAGCTTCGAAGCATTCCCGGAGACCTCGAGCGTTTCATGGGAGGTATGGACGGTTTGTAGAAGGGATGATCCGGGAATGCTCCCTTCTGCGATGAAGATTGGTCGTTGATGCACCAGCGTGTGCGCTGCCAGGAGTGCCGTCACTGGAGCGACGCCTTGCTTGTATGGGCGGCGGGCGACTGCTGCCCAATCTGCAATGCTCCGATCGCCGGCTTCGAGCGCGCCGATCGGCCGGTCGAGCAGCCCGATAGCAAGCGGAGCTTGCGCCCGCCGAGCAGGCTATCCCGGCCTGGGCTTGGCCGTTATGGCGAGCGTCCGTTAAACCTTGCGGGCCCACTCAACCGCTGAGCCCGCAACGCGCAGAAGCGATTCGAGCGACATGGGCTGTGGCCGACCGTGCTTTTCGCCCGGCCACAGCCTGTCCGCCCAGCGGCTCCTTAAGGCTGGCCTTCCGGCGGAAGCGTCGAGCTCTGCGGCGATTCGGGCATCAGCGTCGACGCCGCAGCGGGAGTCACCTGGATCGTGAACGGCGGGCTCGAGGCGCCCTGGTTCTCCGGGCCGCCCGGGATCGAGACGCGCAGGACCTTCGTGCCCGGCACGTACAGCTGGTGAACGATCGAGTAAGCCGATCCCGCCCCGACGAACGACACCTGGATCACATGGAATCCGGGGCCTTGGGCGTTCTGGCGTTCGAGGTAGATCGCGTGACCAGTGTGGTCGGGCGAGACCGTGCCCGTGAACGTGACGCTCTGGCCTGCCGGCACGGTGGTTGCGGAGACCTGGGCGGTGAGCACGTCCTTGACACCCTCGTAGAGGACCGCCGAGGACACCTGCCGAAGCCTCATCGCCGGGCAGACAGCGCCAGGCGGGAGATTGCGGCACGCAGACTGACCACCGGCCTCAACCCGGTAGAAAGTGCTGTTGACCGGAGCTTGCGCCGGGAAGCTGTAGGCGCCTTCGGCGTCGGTGCTCACCTGAGCGATAGCTGCGAACCCACGCTGATGCCGGCCGCGTGCCAGCAGTGTGACGGGCTGGTTGGGGCCAGACGTGAGCTTGCCGCTGATCGTGACCGCTTCGCCAAATGCGATCGGGTCGGCCGAGGCCTGAATCGTAAGCGCTGGATTCTGGGCTTGAGAGATCGAGTACGCGAGCACATTCGAGACGCTCGGGATGTTGCGCCGCTGGCTGCGCACGAGCACCCTGACGTTGGCGTCGCCGGGCACGATGAAGGTGTGCACGATCGTGAAGTTGCCAGCGGCGTCTACGACGCCCGAGTCGATGTGGTGCCAATCGCTGCCGGTGGCGGCGTTCTGGCGCTGCAGGATCACGCGCGCTCCGACGTCAGCCGGGGAGACCGTGCCGGTGAACGTCACACGGTTGGGAAAGCCGGTGAGCAGCTGACCTTCGGCGGGACCGCTGAGCGTGACCTGCGCGGCCACCGAGACCCGCCTGGTGACGCTGCGAGTGCCGTGCGAGCGCACATGGAAAGAACGGTTGGTTTCAATCGCCCCGTCGGCGCCGACGATCTCGTAGAAGCCGTTGACGTCCGTGGTGACGCTCTGCACGAGCGTGAATCCGGACATGCCGGTCAGATGGTGGTAGAGCTGCACTTCCTGGCCAGCAGCGTTGGCTCGCCTCGCACAGCGAAGGCGTCCGAAGACGACCACCTGGTCGCCGGCGACGATCTCGTGTGGAGCGACGTTCATGCTGATCGAGCAACGTCTGCTGAAGCTGTGATGCCCGCGGGCGAGAGCGCCCGAAGGAACGAGCACGAGCAACGAGATGACGGCCGCAACGGCCGTTATGAGCTTTCCTGAACGCATCGACGCCTCCCTTACGACGGCTGCCAGTTGGTGGGTTTCGCCGATGAAACACTCAACCCGGGCATTCGATGCGCAGCGCTTGCCATTGCATCTGCGCCCTCACCAGCGCCGTCGACGGCGCCTCAACGGCGCAGCCCTCATCCAGAGCGCTTGGTCTGCTGCTCGAGCACCTTGCCGAATGCTCTCTCCACCTGAGTGGTCATTCTCTGCTTGAAGACCGCCAAGAGCGCCTCGGAGGCGATCGGCCGCAGAGCGTTGGTGGCCTCGATCATCTCGTCCCAGCGCTCCTCGGGCTGACCGGCACGCTCGAATGGCTCCCACAGCTCCCCGAGGAACAGCTTCACGAATGCCCTGGAGATCGACTCGCACTCGCGACTGATCCGCTCGATGAGTGCCAGCGCGGCCGGCAGCGAGATGCCAAGCGCCATGACTTCTTCGGCGGCTTTCATGAGCGCGGGGCTCGGGACTTCGAAACGATTGTCGCCAAGCGAGACGAGCAGCCCGAGCTTGCGGATGCGCTCGACGCTCTTGGCGTCGACCTCGCCGAAGCGCCGCTCGAGCTCCTCGCCGGTGACCACCTCGGGCGACTCGGTCGCATACGGCGTCGTCATGGCGTTGCGCAGGCCGAGCAGTCGCCCGGCGACACCCCCGGACGCGCTCATCAGACGCTCGATCGCCGCGAGGTTGAAGCCGTCGGCCTGCAGGTCGAGGATCAGGCGCAGGCGGGCCACATGGTCGGCGTCGTAGTAGCCAACGCGCGCACGCACCTCCGGCGCCGGCAGCAGGCCACGCGACTGGTGGTTGCGAATGTTGCGCACCGACATCCCGACCTCGGCGGCAAGCTGCTCGATCGTGAGGCCCTCGCCGCCTGTGGTCTCCTCGTGTGCCGGCCAGCCGCGGCTGGCGCTCGCGCGATCGCCGGTGGCGGCTTCGCTCGAGGGCAAGCCATCAACGTCGAGCCCGTCGACCGTATCGATTCGAGATCTCACCACCCTAATTCAGGATACCATGCTGCATGTAACCTCATTTGAGGTATCATTGATCGAGGTCAGATGATTGCGCTCTTCAAATCCTGCTCCACCGACCCCCGTGGCTGAGCGCGGCGCCGCTCCCCGCGTGCCAGCGGGCCGCCGGCGCGTGATGGGACTCGTGAGGTCCTTCACCTCGCCGCTGCTGCCGGACGACTATCTGGAGCTCGTCAACCCGCTGTGGTCGACGCGCGAGCTGCGCGGGCGGGTGGAGCGCATCGAGCGCGAGACACCCAGGGCTGTGACCGTCGTGATCAAGCCGGGATGGGAATGGGAGGGTCATCGGCCGGGTCAGTACCTGCGGCTGGGGATCGCCGTCGATGGGGTGCACCACTGGCGCGCGTACTCGCTGACCTCAGATCCGGGGCGCTCCGACGGGCGCATCTCGATCACGCCGAAGCTGGTGGAGGGCGGCAAGGTCTCGCCCTTCCTGTTTGATCGCGTGCGCCCTGGCGCAATTGTGCGGCTTGGGGGCGTGGAAGGCACGTTCGTGCTGCCCGAGCCGCTGCCCCCGCGCCTACTGTTCATGAGCGCCGGGAGCGGGATAACTCCGATCATGAGCATGCTGCGCAGCATCGCCGCTCGAGGACGGATCGAGGACGTGGTGCACGTGCACTGCGCCCACGCCGCCGAGGATGTGATCTTCGCGCGCGAGCTGCATGAGCTGAACGCCCGTCACCCCGGCTACAGGCTGCACCTGCGGCTGACCGGCGAGCAGGGTCGGGTGGCGCCCGAGCAACTCGAGGAGCTGTGCCCCGACTGGAGACTGCGCGAGGCGTTCGCGTGTGGCCCCGCCGGACTGCTCGAGGCGATGAGCGAGCATTGGAAGCGCGGCGCAGAGGAGCGAAGGCTGCACATCGAGCGCTTTCAACCGGATGCTCATGTGGGCGACGGAGAGCGTGGCGGGGGTGGCGAGATCCGCTTCTGCTCCAGCGGAGTCATCGCCTCCAGCGACGGCGAGCAACCGATCCTCGAGGCGGGGGAGAACGCGGGCGCCACATTGCCCTTTGGCTGTCGCATGGGCATCTGCCACACCTGCGTGGGACGGCTGCGCGCCGGGCAGGTGCGCGACCTGCGCACCGGACGCGTGCACGGAGCCCCCGGAGAGATGCTGCGCACCTGCGTGAACGCGCCCGAGGGCGCCATCGAGATCGACCTCTGACCCAGAAGACGACCGAAGGAGCCAACATGTCCACCGTCCAAGCCGAGCGACCACCGGCCGCCGCTGCCGCCGATGAGCCCGAGAGCCCCCTTGCGCGCCTCACTCCCGAGCAGATCGAACAGCTCGGCCGCGAGCTCGACGCGATCCACGACGAGGTGTTCGCCGACCTCGGCGAGCCCGACGCTAAATACATACGCAACACGATCAAGCTGCATCGTTACCTAGTGCTCGCCGCGCGCGCGATGCTGCTGCGCTCGCGCCACAGGCCGTTGTGGCTGGGCGGGACCGCGGCGCTGTCGGTGGCAAAGATCCTCGAGAACATGGAGATCGGCCACAACGTGATGCATGGCCAGTGGGACTGGATGAACGACCCTGACATCAACTCCCGCAACTGGGACTGGGACACCGCCTCACCCGCGGACGCTTGGCGGCACTCCCACAACTACGAGCACCACACGTTCACGAACATCCGTGGCAAGGATCGCGACCTGGGATACGAGATCATGCGCATCGACCCTCACCAGCGCTGGCATCCGGTGTATCTGCTCCAGCCGCTTTACAACCTGCTGTTGATGGGCTTCTTCGAGTGGGGCGTGGCTCTGCACGACCTCAACTTCGACGCGATCAAATCTGGTGAGAAGTCCAAGCGCAAGGTGATGCAAGAGCTGAGGGCGATCGGGGTGAAGGCGCGCAGGCAGGCGGTGAAGGACTACGTCGCCTTCCCGCTGCTCTCAGCAGCCCTCGCCGGCGCTGGGGCAGGAGCTCAGAGAGACGCCGGCCGCGCATTCAAGTCGACGCTCGCCGCGAACTTCACAGCCAACATCGTTCGCAACGTGTGGGCCTATTCGATCATCTTCTGCGGGCACTTCCCCGACCAGACCTACACCTTCAGCGCCAAAGAGGTGGAGCACGAGACCCGCGGCGGCTGGTATGTGCGCCAGCTGCTTGGCTCGGCCAACATCGACGGCGGTCCCCTGTTTCATTTCATGGCGGGAAATCTGAGCTTCCAGGTGGAGCACCACCTGTACCCGGACATGCCCTCCAGCCGCTACGCGGAGATCGCCCCACGGGTGCGGGACATTTGCCACCGCTACGGACTGCCATACAACACGGGCCCCCTGCACAAGCAGCTCGGCAGCGTGCACCGCACGATCCTGCGGCTCGCTCTTCCCGGTGGCAAGCCGCGACGCAAGCCCGGGCCCTATTCGCCCAGCTGAGACCCCGCGAAGGGCATTTGCGCAGCTCCTCTCGCCCCGCTGAGACCACCGCAGGGACGCGGCGCGACCCCTCGCGCGTAGCATGTCGCGCCAGATGCGGCCGGTCCACTGGTTGGGTGCCTTCATTCCCGTCGCGCTGGCGCTGCGGTTCGCCGACGCTGCGCCGTCGCTGATCTTTGCGGCGTCAGCTATCGGCGTGGTGCCGACAGCGGCGCTGATGGGCGAGGCGACGGAGCAGCTCGCCGCGCGCGCGGGGCCAGGGATCGGTGGTTTGGTAAACGTCACGTTTGGCAATGCGCCTGAGCTGATAATCGCGATCTTCGCTCTCGCTGACGGGTTGCAGGAGGTCGTCAAGGCGTCGATAGTCGGCTCGGTCGTGAGCAACGCCCTGCTCGTCTTGGGAGCTGCGATGCTGGCTGGTGGCTGGAAGCATGCGCGACAGACGTTCGATCGCACGGCGGCGCAGGCTCAGTCGGGGATGCTGCTCGTCACAGTGGTCGCGCTCGCGCTGCCAGCGGTGCTGCAGCTGTCGCGACACGGCGACCTGCCAAGCGTCGGCGGGGTGCGCCACGTGTTCGAGCCCGACCTCAATCACCTCTCACTGGCCGTTGCCCTGGTCCTGATCACAACCTATCTTGCGGGTCTGCTCTTTTCGCTGCGTACGCATCGCGACCTCTTCAACCCAGTGCAGCACGAGGACAGCGCGACGAGCGCCTGGTCGCTTCGCAGGTCGGTCTGCGCCCTCGCGGCGGCTGGAGCGGCGGTGGCCGTCATGAGCGACCTGCTGGTGGGATCGATTGAGCAAACCTCCCACGATCTCGGCATCTCGCAGTTCTTCGTCGGCGCTTTCGTGGTCGCGGTCGTCGGCAACGCCGCCGAGCACTACGTGGCCGTCATCGCAGCCCTCAAAGACAAGATGGACCTCGCAGTCAACATCGCGGTCGGCTCCAGCGCTCAGATAGGACTGTTCGTGGCCCCAATGCTGGTGTTGCTGTCGTTCCTGCTCGGACCGTCGCCGATGGCTTTGGTCTTCAACGGATACGAGCTCGCAGCGCTCCTGTCGGCCGCGCTGATCGTGCCCGTCCTCGTCTCAGACGGCGAGTCCACATGGTTCGAGGGCTTCCAGCTGATCGCGATCTACGCCGTCCTGGGCGCCGTCTTCTTCTTCGCCTGACCGGTCCGTCGCGCCGATTGGCTCGACGGACGCCGCAGCGGGAGGGCTGTGGGCCTGCGCTAGGTGACCTTCTGGCCTCGCGAGCTGACCTATATGGGCCCTGCCGAGGTGGCCGGTTCAGACTAGGAGGCCACCAGACGCGTACGCAGGTGGGCGCCGACCTTGCGCTTGACCCGCTGCAAGGCGTTGTCGACCGTCTTTGTGTCGCAGCCGAGCCGCTCGCCGACCTGCTCGTAGGAGCATCCGTCCAGATACAGCGAGAGCACGCGGCTCTCGAGCTCTGAGAGCGCGGTCGAGAGGCACCCCACCAGCGAGCGCAGCTCCTCGGAGGAGATCACGCGGTTGACCGGATCGTTGACGCTCGGGCCGGCGATCGTCTGGTCGAGCGTCGGCACGTCTTCGCCGCCGGCGGCCGGGGTCGAGGAGAACGAGACGTACTGGTTGAGAGGGGTGTGCTTGTTGCGGGTGGCCGTCTTCACGGCTGTGATGATCTGGCGCGTGATGCAGAGCTCGGCGAAGTTGCGGAAGCTCGACTCGCGATCGGTGCGGTAGTCGCGGATCGCCTTGTAGAGGCCTACCAGGCCCTCCTGAATGAGATCTTCGGAGTCGCCTCCGGCCAGGAAATATGAAGACGCCTTCAGTCGCACGAAGCCGTGGTAACGACGTACGAGACGGTCGTAGGCCATGCGATCCCCTTGCTTCGCAAGGGCAATCAAGAACCCATCATCAACCTTAACTTCAGATTGAGTGTTATGGAAGGTACGTGCCACGAGCAGATCCTTTCTTGGCTTATTCCAGCCAAAACATGCTCAGTGGCGCACTCCTCCCCTGGCGCCAAAGCTATGAAGTCAACCTTAGGTTGAGCGTTATGGACGGCAGCTTCGCACAGTTATGGAGCCTTGTCAAGCAGCTTCTCGCGGTCGTGCAAGATTCCGTACAAGAGCGCCGCGGCGGCGGCCGCCACGCCCAACGACTCGATGCGCCCGCGCAGGGGCAGGCAGACGAGCTGGTCGCACGCCGCGGCGACGCGCGGGCGCAGCCCGCTGCCCTCACTGCCCAGCACCAGCACAACTCCACCGCTGTAGTCCGGCACGGTGTAGCTCACCGGCGAGGCGCCGTCCACGCCGCGTGAGCGGCCATGTGCAGCCGCCCCTCGACCAGGCCCCGACTCGCTCGGGCCTATCGCCGAGCCAGCGGGAACGCTCGCCCCATAGGACCAGCATCCCGCCGCGCGGGCGTCGATCAGAAAGTCGGCGACGTTGCGAGCGCGCGCGATCCTGATGTGCTCCACCGCTCCGGCCGATGCCTTGCAGACAGCGGGCGTGACCTCGGCCGAGCGGCGCTCGGGGATGACCACGCCTGTGGCGCCGGCACACTCGGCCGTCCGGCAGATCGAACCCAGGTTCTGTGGGTCCTGCACCTGGTCGAGCGCCACGATCAACGGGTCTGCGACCGCGAGGAGCTCGTCAGCAGCGACGTATGGATAGCCGCCCGCCTGCGCGCACACGCCCTGGTGGGCGCAGGACCCACAGCGCCGCTCGATCTCCTCAGGCGTGCAGACCCTCACTTTGACGCCGTGCAGCCACGATTCCCGTGCAGTGCTGGCGGTGGCCCACACTTCAGAGACGTTGTGGGCGCGACGCCCGCGCAAAGCCTCCTGCACAGGGTTGCGGCCGTAGAGGATCACGCGTCGGTGAGGGGCAGCAGCTCGGGCCCGGCCGAGCTGTCGCGAATCTCCCAGCCGCGGGCTTTGATCTCCTCGCGCAACCTGTCTGCCAGCTCGAAGTCGCGGTCACGACGAGCCGCCTCGCGCGAGGCGAGCAAGGCAACCGCCTCGGGGTCGACCGAATCGACGCTTCCGGCTGCTCCCAGCGGCTTCAGCTCGCCAAGGCCGATCAGGCCGAGCATCTCCCGCAGGTCATCGTCGCCGACGCCCTCGCCGCGACGGTTGGCCTCGCGGATCCACTCGAACAGGGAAGCGAGCGCCTTCGGGGTGTTGAAGTCGTCTGCGAGCGCAGCGAGGAATGCCTCCTTGCGCTCTGCCATGTCCATCGGACTCGGCTGGTGGCTCTCCAAGCGGCGCAGAGCGTCGCGGATGCGATAGACGCGGCGGTCTGCGTCCTCGAGCTCTGAGGATGAGAAGGCCAGCGGTTGGCGGTAGTGGCCTCCAACCAGGTACATGATCACCGCGTCGCGGCCGTACTGCGCGATCACCTCGTGCAGGAGGGCCACGTTACCGACCGACTTGGCCATCTTCTCGCCGGTGAACTGGATCATGCCGTTGTGCATCCAGATGCGAGCGAGCTCCTGCCCGCGCGCGGCTCGTGTTTGGGCGGCCTCGTTCTCGTGATGGGGGAACACCAGGTCAGAGCCGCCCCCGTGGATGTCAAAGCCGACGCCGAGCAGGCCCTCAGCCATCGCCGAGCACTCGATGTGCCAGCCGGGACGACCCTCCCCCCAGGGTGAGGGCCACGACTCATCCTCGTCTTGCTTGTGAGCCTTCCACAGCGCGAAGTCCAGCGGGTCCGCCTTGCGCTCCGCGCCCTCCACGTCCTCGCCCTGGTCCATGTCGTCGATCCGCCTGTGCGACAACGAGCCGTACTCGGGGTCCGAGCGCACGCGGAAGAACACGTCCCCGCCGCTCTCATAAGCGTGGTGGGAGTCGATCAGATCCTGGATGTAGGCGACGATCGCGCCCATCGTCTTTGAGGCAAGCGGCTCGTGATCGGGACGCCCGAGCTCGAGGGCGCCTGTATCGCGCACGTAGTTGAGGGTCATCTCAGTTGCCAGCCCGCTGCTCGGGCGGACGTTGCGCGCGGCGTCGTAGATCTTGTCGTTGACGTCGGTGACGTTCACCACCAGCGTCGTGTCATACCCCTCGTGCTCGAGAAAGCGCTTGAGCAGGCTGAAGACGACGAATGGGCGGGCGTTGCCTATGTGGATGCGGCTATAGACGGTAGGTCCGCACGCGTAGATGCCGACCCTGCCCGGGTCGCGAGGCTGCAGGGGGAGGACGTTCCCGGTGCGCGTATCGTGCAACCTGATCTCTCGCATGGCCGGGCAACAGTAGCGCCGGCGGTCAATCGGCGAGACGCAGGCTCACGACTGCAAGCGCGGCGACGCCCTCCCCCCGGCCGATGAAGCCGATCCCCTCGCCCGTCGTCGCCTTCACGTTGACGCGAGCAGACGCTATCCCGAGGGCGAGCGCGAGGCGCGCGCGGATCGCCTCGCGATAGGCAGCGAGCCTCGGGCGCTCCATGACGACGGTGGCGTCTACGTTCACGAGCTCGAGGCCCTGAGCGATCACACGCGTGAGCACCGTCTCGAGCAGCTCGATCGAGTCGGCGTCGCGAAAGCGCTCGTCGCTGTCGGGAAAGTGCTCGCCGATGTCGCCGAGGCCGGCCGCCCCCAGCAGGGCGTCGATCACGGCGTGTGTGAGCACATCCGCATCTGAATGACCGTCGAGCCCCAGCTCGCAAGGGATCTCAACCCCACCCAAGATCAGCCGCCGATCTGGGGCGAGACGGTGGGAGTCATAGCCGATGCCGCTGAGCGTGGTCACAGCCCATCCGCCTGGCTTCCGATCCTGCCCACGTCATTCCCGATCCCGCCCACATCGTTTCTGATCCCGTCCACACCATTCCCGATCCCGCCCACATCGTTTCTGATCCCGTCCACACCATTCCCGATCCCGCCCACATCGTTTCTGATCCCGTCCACGCCATTCCCGATCCCGATCACCTCACGCCTCGATCCCCGCGCCGTTCACAGCACACCGGCCCCGATCGACTCCAGGCGGCGCTCGCGGCGTTCGAACACGCACAGCTCCTTCACGCCCGCGCTGTCCAGCAGCTCGAGCGCCTGGTCGTAGTCGGCGCCGACGTCCTCGGGGCGGTGGGCGTCGCTCGATAGGGCAACCGGAGCCCCCGCTTCGACACACATCGCGAGGAACGCGGGCGCTGGATAGATCTCTTGCGCGCGCTTGCGCAAGCCCGCTGTGGAGACCTCGATCGCGATGCCCGACTCGGCGATGCCGTCGATGGCGAGCTCGTAGTAGCGGCGCAGGTCTCCTTCGGGGAGCGGCCGTTCCGGGTGGGTGGGACCCCATATCTTGACCAGGTCTGGGTGGGCCAGGATGTCGAACAGGCCGCTGCGCGCAGCCTCGCCGAGTGTGCGGAAGTACTCCTGCCAGATCTCCTCCGCTGAGCGGGGGTGGGCGGGATCCCGATCCCACACGCTGTGGTCGTCGGTGTCGAGCGAATGCTCGCGCAGAAAGTGCACCGAGCCGACCACGTAGTCGAAGTCGCGCGCTTCCAGCAGATTCGCGATGCGGTCCTCCGCCCCAGCGACGAAGTCGGCCTCGATCCCCAGGCGCAGATCGGTCTCCTCGCGCACGAAGCGGCAGTAGTCGTCGAGGTCGTCGTGTGCGCATTCGCGCCACAGCGGGTGCTGCCACACATCGAGCGCCTGCGCGAAGCGGTAGACGTGCTCAGAGACCCCCAGCTCGACGATCCCTCGCTCGCTGGCCACCTCGCGATAGCGCTCGACGTTCGCGAAGGTGAAGTGATCTGTGGCGGTGGCCTGGAGCTCGTCCGGGCGCAGGTGGAGGTGATAGTCGGTGAGCATATGGGCGCTAGTCAAGCACGGCGGCTTGGACTATGCCCCGCCGCGGGCGATCAGCAACTCGGCAAGCGCCAGGTCGATCGGGGTCGTGACCTTGAGGTTCTCCCTCGAAGCGGGCGCCACGACAACCCGCCCACCGACGCGCTCCACCAGCCAGGCGTCATCGGTTGCCTGTCCCAGGACCTCGTCGGAGACATCCAACGCACGCTCCAGGATGGCCCGACGAAACACCTGAGGTGTCTGTATCGCCCACAGACCTGAACGATCGAGCGTCCGCGTGACCACATTCTCACCGTCGGTCTGCTTGACCGTGTCGGTGACGGGAGCGGCCGCGATCGCCGCGTCGACGCCCTCCTGCTCGACGGCGCCGAGCACATCCTCAATCAGCGTGGCTGTGACCAGCGGCCGCGCAGCGTCGTGCACCAGCACTGGATCGCCGGCGCCCGCCGCCGCCAGCGCGCGGCGAACCGACTCGGAGCGAACCGCGCCACCGAGCACGCCGATTGTGCCCGCCGGCGCCTCTGCCTCCGGTGGCAGCGCGACCACGATTCGCTCGATCGCGCCAACCGAGGCCAGCACGTCCACGCTCCACTGCACGAGCGGCCGCCCAGCGAGCTCGACGAGCGCCTTGGGACGCCCCGCTCGCAGACGCTCGCCAATCCCGGCAGCGACGATTAGCGCGACAGCCATCGCGACAGAGCTTCGCTCGGGGAGCTACCGCGCACGCGGCGGAGGGTCACAAACGTGAGCACACTGCCGCGTGCGCGAGAGCCCGCTCGCTACTTGGCGGCGACCGCGAGCTGGCTGGACGCCGAGGTCGCGAGCAGCTCGTCCAGGTAGCTCTCGGCCTCGTCCTCGTCCTTGTCGAGCGCATACATGAGCTCGGAGGCGAGGATCTTCTTGGCGCGTGTGAACATCTGCTTCTCGCCGGTCGAGAGGCCCTTTTCGCTCTCGCGCAGCGCGAGGTTGCGGACAACCTCGGCGAGCTCGTAGATGTCGCCCGTCTTGATCTTGTCGCGGTTGTGCTTGAAGCGCCGGTTCCAGTTCTTGGGCATCTCTGAGACCTCGGCGCGAAGCACGTCGAGAACCTTCTTGACCGTCTCTTCGTCGATCACCCGGCGCAAGCCCGCGAGAGCCGCGTTCTCGGTGGGGACCTTGACCGTCATGTCGTTGTGAAGGATCTTGATCGTGAGGTACTCGCGCGTAGTGCCGAGCACCTCCATGTCCTCCTTGCTCAGGACCTTGCCTGCGCCGTGGTGGGGATACACGACGTGGTCTCCGAGCTCGAACTCGATGCACTCGACCTCGCGGGTCGCCTCGAGCTCCTCGATGAACGATGTTGCGTCTTCGATTGCTTGTGCGGGAATGGTGTCCTCCTTCGTCGCGCCGACAATGGGGCCGGCCTGTGTCACGTCAAGTCTGCATGTAGCGGTCCACGAGGTTGATCTCCTGCAGGCGGCGCAGGCCCTCGCGGATGTCCTTCGCTCTGATCTCCCCCACGCCCTCGATCGCCTCGAGCTCGGCGTCATTCGCCGCCAGCAGCTCGTCGAGGCCTCCGAATTCGCCGACGATCTGCGCGACGACGAGCTTCGGCAGGCGCGGGATGCGCCCAAGGATGCGGTGACCGCGCGAGGAGACCGGATAGTCGAGCGTGTTGAGCTTGCGGTCGTAGCCGAGCAACTCAGCGAGACGGCCGAAGTCGAGCAGATCTTGGTGCACGAGCCGTCCGACCTGGTCGAGCGCGGAGGCGAACGCTTCGTCGGTGTAGTCGGCCAGGTAGTCCTGCACGAGCGCGGCCTTCTCGGCCGTGGTGCCAAGGATCGTCTCCTCGAGCTGCATCTCGATCAGGCGGCCCTCGCTGCCGAGCTCGACGATGTAGCGCTCGATCTCGACCGCCATCCTGGTGACGAGCTCCGAGCGCTGCAGCACCGTGAGCACGTCGTGGAGCGTCACTCCCCCCTCGAACTCGAGCGCCGTGAGGCGCGTTGAGACCTGGTCGAGGCGCTGGCGATACTTGTCGAGCGTCGCGAGCGCCTGATTGGCCTTGGAGAGAACGACGGTGATGTCTTCGAGGATGTACTTGACGCCGTCCACGTACAGCGACACCACCTCGCGACGCTGAGAGATCGCGATCACGAGCGCATTCGTCTGCTTGGAGACGCGCTCGGCGGTGCGGTGGCGGGTGCCCGTCTCGTGCGAGAGGATCGTGGGGTCCGGCATCAGCTGGACATTGGCCATCGCAATCTTCGTCGCGTTGGCGCTGAGGATGATCGCCCCGTCCATCTTGGCAACCTGGTAGAGGTAGGCGGGGGTGTAGTCGATGTCGAGCTTGATGCCGCCCGAGAACAGGAAGTTGAGCTCCTCGGGGTCGCCGATCACGATCAGGCCGCCCGTGCGAGCGTGCAGAATGCTCTCGATCCCCTCCCGCAACGCGGTGCCGGGAGCCACCATCTCCAGCGCCCTGACCAAACCGGGCTCGGGTCGCGCGTCCGTGTCGAAGTCTTCGCCGGATCGTGAGGCCACGACTGGACATTCTAGGGCATTTAGCCTTTTTTTATCGTCTCCCTCATCCGTTCCGAGAGTACGAATCGGGTTTCCCGAGCTTCTGAAGCTCCGACGATGCGAATAACGCTATGCCGCGCGGGCGGGGCGGCGCGCGATCGCTGGAAGCGCCGCGACCAGCGCCTCGCGAAGCGTCGACGCCTCGCGGGCCCCGTCGCCGCTGCCCGCGGGCGCGAGCACGCTCGCGAGGCCGTGCCTTGCCGCCTCGGCCAGGCGGCGCTCTGGATGGCCCACCCAGCGCAGCTCGCCGGTGAGCCCGAGCTCGCCGAAGCAAGCGCATGGGGATCGGAGCCCACTCTGCGCCGGGCTCTCAGCCGCCCCGGTGGGCGCCTCCCCGCGCTCGGCGCTCGACGCGGACCCTCTCAACGCAACCCCGCGCGCGGCGGATGCGACCGCCAGGGCGATCGCGAGGTCCACGCCTGGCTCGTCCACCCGCACGCCGCCGACCACGTTGACGAACACATCGCTCCCGCCCACCCCGATGCCCCCGTGGCGCCCGAGGATCGCGAGCACGAGCGCCAGCCTATTGCGGTCGAGGCCCGAGACCACCCTGCGCGGCTGCTCGAGCTCCGAGGGAGCAACCAAGGCCTGCACCTCCACGAGCAGCGATCGCGAGCCCTCCATCGCCGCGAGCACCACGCTGCCGGGCGCGCGCGTGGCCTCCGCGACGAAGCGCGCGGATGCGTCCAGCACCTCGACCAGCCCGCCCTGGCGCATCTCGAACAGGCCGGCCTCGTTGGTCGAGCCGAAGCGGTTCTTCAGCGCCCGCAGCTCACGGTAGGGGCGCTCGCGCTCGCCCTCGAACTGCAGGACGCAATCGACCAGGTGCTCGAGCACGCGCGGTCCCGCCAAGGCGCCGTCCTTGGTGACGTGCCCGACGAGCACGACCGCCGTCGAGCGCGCCTTGGCGAGATCCATGATGCGCGCCGCCACCTCGCGCACCTGCCCCACCGAGCCCGGCGCTCCCGACAGCTCGGCGCAGCGCAGCGTCTGCACCGAGTCGATCACGCACACGCTCGGGGCGTGCGAGGCGATCGCGTCGAGCACCGCGTCCAGATCGGTCTCGGCGAGCACGGGCACCTCGAGCGCGCACGCAGACAGCCGCTCGGCGCGCAGCCGCACCTGCTCGACGGACTCCTCCCCGCTGACGTAGAGGGTCTTGTGCCCGGCGCCCGCGATGTTGCCGAGCGCCATGTTGGTGAGCGTCGACTTGCCGATCCCGGGCGAGCCGCCGAGCAGCACGAGCGAGCCAGGCACGAGCCCGCCGCCGAGCACTCGGTCCAGCTCGCCGATACCCGTCCGCATGCGAGCGATCGGGGCGGCCGCGACCTGCGAGAGGGGCACGAGCGGCGCTGCCCGCGCGCCTGCGCGCGCCCGCGAGGATCCCCCGCGAGCGCGGCGCGCGGCCAGCCCATCCGCGACCGGCGCGGCGCGCTCCTCCACGAGCGTGTTCCACGCGGCGCAGCCAGGGCACTGGCCATGCCATTGGGCCGACTGCAAGCCGCACTGCGAGCAGATGTGAACTGTCTGGGCGCGAGCCATGAGCGCAGAGTACGCGCCACCCCCGACGGCCCCGCGCGCGCGGGGGGTCAAGCGAATTTGAGAGTCACGACGCTGCCACACGCGCGAAGCGCCGCGCGTCGAAGGACGACGGGGGAACGACGACGACCCCTCCCCAAAAGACTCGCCGACAGATCAATCCCGGCCGACGACCTCGCTGCGGCGCTCGTACAGCACCACGTCGCGCCAGCGCCCATCCCACATTCTGCCGATGCGCTCCCGCCTGCCGACGGGCCGAAAGCCACAGCTTTCGTGCAGAGCGACGGAGGCGAGGTTCTCGGGAAAGATCCCAGCCTGCAACATCCAGAAGCCAGCACGCTCAGACGCCTCGAACAAAGCGTTGAGGAGCGCGCGACCAACACCACGGCCAGTGCTGTCCAGCTCGACGTAGATGCCGACCTCCCCTACGCCGCGGTAGACCGGACGGGACGATATGTGACTGAGCGCGGCCCAGCCGATCACCTCCCCAGAGGACCCGCGCGCAACCAGGCAAGGGTCCTTTGCGCGCGCCTTCCGCCACTCCGACCACTCAGGCACGACGTGCTCGAATGTGGCATTGCCGGTCGCGATTCCTTCTGCGTAGATCCGCGATACGGCAGGCCAATCCTCGGCGCTCATGGGAGCGACCGTCACCTGCGCCGAGACACTCAACTGACTCTCGGCCTAGGACTCGGCGGGAGGCGCGTCGTCGTCGTGGTGCTCGTCCTCGCCGGCGGGCAGCTGGTCGTGCTCGCCGCCCTCGGCGCCGACGCCGACGGGCGTCTTCTGCTTCTTGGGCTTGACGATCGTGAGGCGCACCTCGTCCTCCTCCCCCTCGGGAGCAGGGTTGACGACGACCGTCGCGCCGGGGGTGAGCTGCTCGCGCAGCACGAAGTCGGCCAGCGGATCCTCGATGTAGCGCTGGATCGCGCGGCGCAGCGGGCGCGCGCCCATCGAGGGATCCCAGCCCTTCTCGACGAGCAGGTCCTTGGCGGGATCGGTCAGCTCGAGCTGCAGCTCGCGCTCGGCCATCGACTCGCGTATGCGCAGCAGGAGCAGCTCGACGATCTGGCGGATCTCCTCCTTTTGCAGCTTGTGGAAGACGATCACGTCGTCGATGCGGTTGAGGAACTCGGGCCGGAAGACCTTCTTGAGCTCGCCCATAATGCGGTTCTTCATGTCGTCGTAAGTGATGCCCGTCTCATCGTCGGAGACGGCGAAGCCGAGCGGCGTGTTGCGCGCGATCTCCGCCGCCCCGATGTTCGAGGTCATGATCACGATCGCGTGCCTGAAGTCCACGGTGCGGCCCTGGGCGTCCGTCAAGCGGCCGTCCTCGAGGATCTGCAGCAGGATGTTGAAGACGTCGGGGTGGGCCTTCTCGATCTCATCGAGCAGGAGCACGGAGTAGGGCTTGCGGCGCACGGCCTCTGTCAATTGGCCGCCCTCGTCGTAGCCGATGTAGCCGGGGGGTGAGCCGACGAGGCGCGAGACGGCGTGCTTCTCCATGTACTCGGACATGTCGATCCGGATCATCGCGTCCTCGTCGCCGAACAGGAACTCGGCGAGCGTGCGCGCCAGCTCGGTCTTGCCGACGCCGGAGGGACCCAGGAAGATGAACGAGCCGGTCGGGCGCTTGGGGTCCTTCAGGCCCGCGCGCGAGCGCCGGATCGCCTTGGAGATGACCTCGACCGCCGGGTGCTGGCCGATTACGCGCTTGTGCAGTTCCTCCTCCATGCGCATCAGCTTCTGGGTCTCGGCCTCGGTCAGCTTGAAGACCGGGATGCCGGTCCACATCGAGACGATGTCGGCGATCTCCTCCTCGCCGATCGCGGGACGCTCGATTGACTCGCCGGACTCCCACTCTTCCTCGAGCTCGCGCTTCTTGCCGGCGAGCTTGCGCTCCTGGTCGCGCAGGGCCGCCGCCTTCTCGAATTCCTGGGCCTCGATCGCCGCCTCCTTCTCGCGGCGCGTCGACTCGATCTCCTCTTCGAACTCGCGGTTGGCCGGCGGGGAGGTCATCGACTTGATGCGCATGCGCGAAGCCGCCTCGTCGATCAGGTCGATCGCCTTGTCGGGCAGGAAGCGGTCTGAGATGTAGCGCGAGGCCAAGTCGGCGGCGGCCTGCAGGGCCTCGTCGGTGATCTGCACCTTGTGGTGCTGCTCGTAGCGGTCGCGCAGGCCCTTGAGGATCTCTACAGACTGGTCGATCGTGGGCTCCTCCACGCGGATCTGCTGGAAGCGGCGCTCCAGCGCCGAGTCGCGCTCGAGGTACTTGCGGTACTCGTCGAGCGTGGTGGCGCCGATCGTCTGCAGCTCGCCGCGGGCGAGCGCGGGCTTGAGGATCGAGGCGGCGTCGATCGCGCCCTCGGCGGCGCCAGCTCCGACAAGGTTGTGGAGCTCGTCGATGAACAGGATGATGTCGCCGCGCTGGGTGATCTCCTTCATGACCTTCTTCAGGCGCTCCTCGAACTCGCCGCGGTACTTGGAGCCGGCGACGAGCGCCGCCAAATCGAGCGTGTAGATCTGCTTGTTCTTCAGGAGCTCGGGGACGTCGGCGTTGGTGATGCGCTGCGCGAGACCCTCCACCACGGCGGTCTTGCCGACGCCGGGCTCTCCGATCAGGACCGGGTTGTTCTTCGTGCGCCGCGAGAGGATCTGCATGATCCGCTCGATCTCGGTCTCGCGCCCGACGACGGGGTCGAGCTTGCCGTCGGCTGCGAGCTTCGTCAGATTCCTTCCGAATTGGTCGAGTAGCTTCGAGGACTTCTTGCCCTCGCCGGGACCGGAGCCCGAGCCGGAGCCGGAGCCCTGCCCCTGGCGACGGCCGCCGGGACCGGAGAGCATGCGGATCACCTCATTGCGGATCTTCTCTGAGTCGGCGTCGAAGTCGAGCAGGATGCGCGCCGCGACGCCCTCGTTCTCGCGCACCAGGCCGAGCAGGATGTGCTCGGTGCCTATGTAGTTGTGGCCGAGCGACAGAGCCTCGCGCAGAGCCAGCTCCAAGACCTTCTTGGCGCGCGGGGTGAACGGGATCTGCCCGGAGGTGACCTCCTCGCCGGAGCCCACGATCCGAACGACCTGCGCGCGCACCCGCTCCACGGTGATGTCGAGCGACTCGAGCACACGCGCGGCAAGGCCCTCCTCCTCGCGCAACAGCCCAAGCAGGATGTGCTCCGTGCCGATGTAGTTGTGCTTGAGCGTGCGCGCCTCCTCCTGCGCGAGAACGACCACCTGCCGGGCCCGTTCTGTAAATCGCTCGAACATGGGTGCTTCCTTCCTGTGAGGGCGGAGCCTCTCCGCGGGTGCCGCACGCCTCGCGCTTGCGGTCCTATCGGCGCCTTTCAGGCAGTCTACCAACCGGGTATGCGGCCCCCCACCGCCCTCAGGCGCTTGCACTCGTCACAACGACAGACCGTCAGGCGAGCTTTAGTTGCGCATCGCGGGAAACAGCACGACCTCGCGAATCGAGGAGCGCCCGCATAGCAGCATCACGAGCCGGTCGATCCCGACCCCGACGCCACCCGTGGGGGGCATCCCGTGCTCGAGCGCTTGCAGGAACAGCTCGTCGTGGGGCTGGGTCTCCCCGTCGCCCGCCTCGGCGAGGCGGCGCTGGGACTCGAAGCGCTCGCGCTGCTCGTCGGCGTCGGTGAGCTCGGAGAAGGCGTTGGCGATCTCCATGCCGCCCGCGAACGCCTCCCAGCGCTCGGCGAGGCCCTCGTCGCTACGGTGGCGGCGCGCGAACGGAGACAGCTCGATCGGATAGTCGAGAACGAATGTGGGCTGCAGGAGCTTCGGCTCGACGAACTTCGAGAGCAGGTCGTCGGCAAGCTGCGGCCAGGTGAGCCCGGCGGTCGGCAGCCCGAGCTTCCGCTCGGCGATCGCGCCGGCTAGCGAGGCGGCGTCGCGATGCGCGCGCAGGTCGACTCCCGTGGCCTCGAGCACCGCGTCCACGAATCGGATCCGCCGCCACGGCGGGGCGAAGTCGAGATCGCCCTCGTAGCCCACGGCGCCGGCCGCGCCCGCGACCATCGCTTCCAGGCGGCTGGCCTCCTCGGCGTAGTCGGCGTAGGCCTCATACCACTCGACCATCGTGAACTCGGGGTTGTGCTTCGTGGAGAGGCCCTCGTTGCGGAAGTCCTTGCCGAGCTCGTAGACGCGCTCCAGGCCGCCCACGATCAGGCGCTTGAGGTAGAGCTCGGTGGCGATCCGCAAGTACAGGTCGCGGTCGAGCGCGTTGTGGTGGGTCGTGAACGGGCGCGCCAGGGCGCCGCCGTAGAGCGGCTGCAGGATCGGTGTCTCAACCTCTAGGAAACCCTGCGAGTCGAGGTAGGCGCGCACCGCCGAGACGATGCGAGCGCGGTCGACGAACAGCTGGCGGGCGTCCTCGTTTGCGATCAGGTCGAGCTCGCGGCGGCGCTGGCGCGTCTCCACGTCGATGAGGCCCGCATGCTTGTCCGGCGGCGGGCGCAGCGCCTTGCCGAGGATCTGGAAGCCGTCGACGCGCAGGCTGAGCTCCCCGTGGCGAGAGCGCAGCGGAGCGCCGTCGACGCCGAGCAGGTCGCCGAGGTCGAGCGAGAGCAGCCGCTCGAGGAGCTCGGCGCCGAGCACGTCCGCGCGCGCGTGCAGCTGGAGCTTGCCGGTGCGGTCGACCAGATCGAGGAACGCCGCCTTGCCGGCGCCGCGGCGCGCGGCCAGGCGGCCCGCGACGCGGTGGGGATCGTCCGTCTCCTCGCCGACCGCCAGGTGCTCGTAAGCGTCGCGCACATCTGCGATCGGCTCCACGGCCGGGAACGAGTAGGGGGCGAGCTCGGCGCCGTCGGCCCTCAGCCTCGCGGCCTTGGCGCGCCGCTCGGCGATCAGCTCCGCAAGGCCGTGGGGGGCGCGACCCTCATCGTCGGCATGGGTCCCCGCGCGCGGGGGGGACGCCCAAATTTGGAGTCCTCTCCGCTCAGCTCGTCCCCACCCTCGCTCACGAGCGAGAAGCCTAGACGAGCCCGACGTCGATCTTCGTGATCTTGAGCTTGCGCGCCGGCCCGCGCGGGACCTGCACGGCGACGACGTCGTTGCGCTTGTGGCCAATCAGGGCCCTGCCCACCGGCGACTCGTTGGAGAGCTTGGCCTCCTCGGGGTTGGCCTCGGCGGAGCCGACGATCGTGTACTTGACCGACTTTCCGGTCTTCTCGTCCTTGACGTGCACGACCGAGCCGACCCCGACGATGTCGGTGGAGATCTCCTTGGAGTCGATCACCGTCGCCATGCGCAGCTTCTCCTGGAGCGTGGCGATGCGGCTCTCGAGCATCGCCTGCTCGTTCTTGGCGTCGTCGTACTCGGAGTTCTCGGCGATGTCGCCGAACTCGCGCGCCTCCTTGATGCGTTCGGCCACCTCACGACGCTTGGCGGTCGACAGCAGCTCGAGCTCGTCTTTGAGCTTCTCGAGGCCTTCGGGGGTGAGGATTACGTCCTTGGGCATCTGAGGTGGGCGGGAATCGACTCCGCGAAGGTTGGCTTGGGCGAGACGACGAAACCCGCCGTTCAGGCGGGGACCGCCGCGCCGGGGAGCGCAGCGAGCGCAGCAGTATAGCGAGCGTCCTCGAGCGTGGGGGCCCTTTGCAGAGACTCTCCCAGAGCCTTGGAATCGGCCCTCTCGAGGCCCAGCCGAGCCACGTACCATGGGTAGAACTTACGCAAGTAGCGCGTGGCCCTTTCAGCGCCCAGATGCTCGACGGCGCAGTCGATCGTCCAGTCGAGCTCGGCGAGCACCTCGGCGCGCGGGGGCTCGCCCTCGCGGGCGCCCAGCAGCCGCTCGAACAGCCACGGGTTGCCGAGCGAGCCGCGCGCGAGCATCACGGCCGTCGCGCCCGTTTGATGGAAGGCCGCCAGGGTCGCAGCTGCGTCTTGGAGGCCGCCCGTGAGGATCACCGGCGCTTCCAGCGTCTCGACAAGACGCGCGGCCAGCTCGTAGTCGGGGACGCCTTTGTGGTGGACGGCGGCCGAGCGCGGGTGGAAGGCGATCGCCGCGACGCCCGCCTCCCGCACCAGGCGCCGCGCAAGCTCGAAGCCGCTTGTGTCACCCGGGCGCCGACCCGAGCGCAGCTTGACCGTCACGGGCAGGCCGCCGCCTTGGCGGGCGGCTTGGGCGACCGCGATCGCGACGTCGGGATCGTCGAGCAGGGCGGCGCCGGCGCCGGTCTTGCAGACCTTGGGGACGGGGCAGCCCATGTTGAGGTCGATCGCGTCGGCTCCCGCGCGCGCGACCGCCTTCGCCGCGACGCGCATCACCGCCGGGTCCTGACCGAACAGCTGGATCGAGACCGGGCCTCCCTCGCGCTCGCGCTCGTCGATGCGCAGCATCTCCACGCAGGTGCGCTCGTTGCCGTGGAAGATCGCGTGGGAGGAGACCATCTCGGAGACCGCCATGCCGGCGCCGTAGCGCTTTGCCTGTAGACGCACGAACCAGTTGCCGATCCCCGCAAGCGGGGCGAGCATCACGCGGTTGGGGACAGCGATGGGACCCAGTCGCCAGGGGTCGGTCAGAAGTGCTGGAGGCACCATACGACCATTATTAGGGGGAGCTGTTCGTTCTCGCGGGACCAGGGCGGCGGTGGCTGCCGATCGAGCCGGCCAGGCCCTCGTCGTGTGGGCGGCGCGATCTCGCCGGGCGCGCTGTCAGGGCGCGTTGAGCTCGTGGATCAGCCGCAGGCCTGTGAGCGTGAGCAAGTCGTCGACCTGCTCGAGCTCCTCGGTAAAGGGCACCACGAGGCTCGAGAGGCCGCCGGTGGCGACCACGTCGGCGCGCCCGCCCAGCTCGTCGTAGAGACGGCGCAGGATCGCGTCGATCGCTCCGGCGTAGCCGTAGACGACGCCGGAGCGGATCGCGTCGATCGTGTTCTTGGCGATCACCGACTTGGGAGGGGCGAGCTCGACCTTGGGCAGGCGCGCGCCGCGCTCGGTCAGCGCGTCGAGCGAGACCTCGATGCCTGTCATCAGCGATCCGCCGATGTACTCGCCCTCGGCCGAGACCACGTCGAAGGTGGTGGCGGTGCCGAAGTCGACGCACACCGCGGGGCCGCCGAAGCGCTCGCGCAGCGCGACCGCGTTGACGAGCCGGTCGGCGCCGATCTCGCGCGGGTTGTCGTAGCGGATCGCCATGCCCGTCTTCAGGCCTGGGCCGACCACCAGCATCTCGTGGCCGAGGTAGCGCTCGGCCATCGCCGCCCATTCGGGCTCGAGGTGGGGCACGGTCGAGGAGATGATCGAGGTCGATATGTCCTTGAAGGAGACGCCGCGCAGCTCGAGCAGGTTGCCGAGCGCGGCGCCGAGCTGGTCGGCGGTGGACTCGCGCACTGTGGCGAAACGCCAGTGCTCGAGCAGCTCCTCCTCACGGAAGGTGCCGAAGTGGGTTTGGGTGTTGCCGACGTCGACGACAAGCAGCATGCGGGGAGATTATGCTGTGGGAGTGAACGTGAAGCTGTACGTGATTCCCGGATCGCATCCGTGCGCGGCCGTCGAAGTCGCGCTCAAGCTGAAGTCGATCGAGTATGAGCGCGTCGATCTGCTGCCGCTGACCCAGCTGGCGATGGGCCCATTGCGCTATGGCGGCAACACCGTGCCGGGATTGCGGGTGGACGGCGAGCGCTTGGCGGGCTCGCGCACGATCATGCGCCGCCTCGACGCGCTCGTGCCCGAGCCGTCGCTGCTGCCGCCGCTGTCGGACGCGGTCGCGCGTGCGAGAGTGCTGGAGGCCGAGCGCTGGGGCGACGAGGTCTTGCAGGCCGTGCCGCGCAGGATCCTCGACGCGGCGTTCCTCAGAGACCCTGCTTGCATCGAGAGCTATGCGGGCGACGCGAAGCTGCCGCTCCCGCGCGCGATGTTGCGACCGGGACTGCCGTTGACGGCGAAGCTGATGGGGCGCCGCAACAAGGCCGACGACGCGAAAGTGAAGGCCGACGTGGCGGCGCTGCCGGCGCAGCTCGACCACATCGACGCTTGGATCGCCGACGGCGTGCTCGGCGGGGAGCAGCAGCCGAACGCTGCCGACCTGCAGATCGGCAGCTCGATCCGGCTGCTGATGACGATCGCGGACGTGCGTCCGATGATCGAAGATCGACCGGCCCTGACGCTCACGCGCTGGTTCGAGCCGCAGGCGGGCGAAGCCCCCGCTGGAACGCTGCCGGCCGAGTGGCTGCCGGCGCCCGCCGCGGCCTAGTGTTGTCGTCTTGGACGAGCGGACGAAGCCGCTCGATGCCGACGCGTGAGGTTCTCGCGTCTTTCTGGCGCGACTGGGACCGGCTGAGCCCCCAACGTCGCCTACCTGCTTAATCCCAGCAATTTGGGTGCGCCAACGATCTGGGTGCGTGGAGCTCGCCGGTTTGCGCTGAATCGCGCCCTTTGCAAGCGGCGAGCGACGGTCTTCAGCTCAGCATGAGCGTCTCTCTGAGAACACGCTTGTGTCGGCCCGTCCCACTGATCAGCGTGAGTGTGTAGCGACTCGGGCGCAGCCCCCGCAACGATACGAGTGCTAGGCGCAGCGACCCGTAAGTCGCAGTCGCGGTCCCAGCCGCGAACACGACCCCGTGACGTGTGAGCAACGCGCGCGTCGCCGTGATCGGGAGCTTTACTGGTCCTGGTATGAGCTTGACCGTGCACCGTTGCGCCGTCCGTCGTCCTTGTTTGATCGCCTTGCACCGCACCAACCCCACCGCGCCGGCGGGACCCATCTTGCCTGTCGAGCCCGGGGGGCCTTCCTTGCCCATCAAGCCCGGGGAGCCTTCCTTGCCCATCAAGCCCGGGGAGCCTTCCTTGCCCATCAAGCCCGGGGGGCCTTCCTTGCCCGTAGAGCCCGGGGGGCCTTCCTTGCCCGCGCCGCCTTCTCTTCCTTCTCCGCCTTCTTTGCCCTGGCTATCCGCTATGAACACAGCTGCGATTTCGGTCTCAGCGGCCACGACGACCGTGCACGTATTGGCCACAACCTGCTTACAGCCGCCGAACCAGCCCGCGAATGTATAACCCGATCCGCTCGTGGCGGTCAGCGTTACCTCCCCGGAAAATTCCGCGGTGCATATCCCGCGCGGCGCCGGTCCGCAGTCGGCGATCCCCGCGGGCGAGGAGTTAACCGTGCCCGAGCCGGTGACCTGGACCGTCAGTGGTGCCAGCGGACGCGCGGCGAAGCCGATCACCTGTTCACCGCGTGTGCCAACGTAGATGTGACCTTCGTACGCGGCCGGGTGCATGAACTTCGGACCGTACCCGATTGATTCTCGCCATAGCGGGCTCGGTGCGCCGCTCGACGGTACGGCCGCATAGGCCAACAGTTCGGCCTGTGTGCAGCTTGACACCGATGGCTGACAGCGTGTGATCCACACGATCGCCGAACCCGGTTCGATTCCGTTGGATGTGACGATCGGCGAGCCGGATCCGAACCAAAAAGGTTCCGGGGAGGCGGCCACCGGTGACAGGCGCGGTTCGTTGGCGTTATTGACGCTGTACTTAAAGAACTGCAGCTCGCCGGGCACGTTGATTTCGGCGCCGATTGAGGCGACAGACGGTACATACACGTACCCTCCGTCACCGGGCCATACCGCCATGCCGCCCCACACGCCGCCATAGGGTCCGAGTTCCTGGACGACGTTGTTGACTCCGCCAGGTCCTTGGCCCATGCCCCCGAGGGCTTCCCCGTTCAACATGTAAAGCTCACCCGTCTTGCCGACCTGCAGGATCAGATCGGGCATGCCCGGTGTACCGAAGTATGCTGGCGGCAGCGCCATGGGTCCCCCCGATCCCTGATCGAGGTCGTATTCGTCCAAGAGCAAGTTGTTGGCGGGCGAGAAGAAGTCCGCCACCTGCAATGTCCCATCCGGCTGTACCTCCAGTCGCACCACGGACTCTCCCAGGCCCGCCGGCGGAGCGTTGCCGGGGCCAGGCGGCGGGGATGGGGATGAGCCCCCCTGATTGCCGGTGGCAAACTCGATACGACCCGCGCCATCGGACACGAGTCCGCTGCCGGATTGCCAGATGGAGGCGCCTTCGCTAGCGCTCGCCCACAGCGCCTTGATCTGGCCAGAGGTTGACACGCCGACCACCCATCCCCCATAAGGCGGCAGGTCGCAATTGCCGCCGCCGAACGCCGCGTACACGACACCACCCATCAGCAGCAAGGCGGGGCGCTGCAGCTCGCGTTCGGCGAGGAAGGTAGTTCCTTGCAGGTTCTGGGCTTGCCCTTCAATCTTGACCGGGAAGCCCGGCTCTTCGCTGCCGGTCCCGATGTTGATCGCCCGCATGTACCAGGCGACCGGGCCGCTATTCCCCGATTCGTACGAGATCGAGACGAGGTAGGCGACACCAGTCGCCGCATCGACGACCGGCGCGCCCGTGACCCCCACATACGGTTCTATCGGCCAGCAGGACACAAGGTCTGTCTTAAGCGGACTTCCCAGTTGGCGCGACCAATTCACCGCGCCCGTGTTCGGGTTCATCCCGTACACCCAGTCCTGCTCGGTCGCCACCAGCAAAGTCCCGTCCGCGACGAGCGGTTGCGCGAACACCTGCCCCTGCACGGACGTGGCGAATACACGACCAAACGATCCTTTCTCTAGCTGCGATGTGAGCCCAGCCTGTTCCGGGTACCAGCCAGTACGCAGATTGTCCGCGGCCGCTGTTGCCGTTTCCGGGTCGCTCGCACCCAGCGCTACCGCGGGCATGCACATCACAAGCGCCGCTAGCACAACCGCACACGCGAACGCCACACAAACCGAGCCTCCACGAGTGACCAACTGCACCGTGGCCGCGAGGTGCGAAGGCGAGCCTGCGCTCGTATCAACGTGGGCCGCTCGCGGACGTGACGGAACCAGAGCTCGAGCTCTTTGACGGAGATGGGTTTGGCTGACCTGCATCAGGAAGTCTTCCTTTGTAATGTCCCTTTTAGGCCAAATTCCTGCCACTTCAACGGAATGATGAAGCTAGTTACTGCTCGGGGCATAGGATCTATAATCAGAAGTATACAGATCTATTGAACTTTATGTTTCAGGCTCAACCACGGGCGCTCCACGGCCAGCGGAACTCTCTGTTCGAGCTCATCTCACGGCGCAGATCGGCAACATACTCATGGGCGATCCTGGCGGCCGCGAAGTAACCGTCCCCACAACGACCGTCCTGCGATCCTCTGACATGGTCGGCGACCTCCGTATGTGGCTCGGCCAGGCTACGCCCGGCAACCCACGCAGATGCGCAGACCGCCGACCACCTTCACCGAGCACCCGGACTACCCGGCCACTCCATCCTGTCTAGCTTCCGATCAGGAGCGCAACGTGACGCTGCGCGTGACGGTCACCGTCGCGCCTTGGGTCGGCGTGAGCGCGATCTTCACGGTCACGGCGAGCCGGTGACGGCGCGCCAGCGCGCGCTTGCCGGGCGCTGTCAGCACAACCGAGAAGGGCAGCCTCCCGGCGGAGACCGCCGAGCGCACCAGGCGCCCGACGCGCACGGACTTGGAGCGCGACCCGCGCGAGTCGGACAGCTGCGACCCCTTCGCAAGCAGGTCGACCTCCAGGCGCCCGCCGGCGCCGGCCTGACCGACCTCCAGCGATCCGCGCACGGTCGAGCTGCGGCGGGGAGCGCTGAGCTTCACCGAGCTCGCAGGGAGAGGCGACCCGGACAGCGTTGGTTCGGGTTTTACGAGCAGCGAGCCGATTGGCGGCGTGAAGGGCGGCGGGGTGGGCGTCGTGGTCGTAGTGGTTTTCGTCGGTGGAGGTTCTATCGGCGAGAGCGTCGTGAATGTCTGGTCTGCGCCGGACACGATTTCAGACGAGGTGTTCCGCGCCACCAGCCGGAAGTGGTAGAGCGTCCCAGGGCTCAGCGAGCTCAGCGCGGCAGACACGTTGTGGCCGAGATGGTCTTCGCCGGTGGTCGCGGGGGCCGTCACCTGGTCATAGGTTTCGGTTAGGCCCCATTCGAAGAAGTATTCCGTTGGTCGACCATCGGGATTGACCGTGCCTTTGAGGGTGGCGTTCGTTTCGCCGACGGCGCCGGCGACGCCGGTTGTGGCGCTCGGCGGGCCCGGCGGCGAGGCGGTAGTGAACGTCTGGTCGGCTCCTTCGGCTGTGCCTTTTCCGTTTGTTGCCACAAGCCGGAAGTGGTAGGTCTTCGCAGGCGCGAGTCCACTGAGCATGGCCGATGCCGCAACGCTCGTCACACCGGCGCCTGCCGATTTCACCCCTGTTTCTTCTCCGTAGGCTTCGGTGGCGCCCCACTTGAAGAAATATTCTGTGACGCTTTTGTTGGGGTTGACGCTCCCGTTGAGCGTCGCTTCGTGTTCTTTCACCAGGGCAGCCGGTTCTGTCGTCACGGTGGGTTCTCCGTTTGTCACCGTGATCGTGCCTTTCATTTCCAAGGGATGCACTGTGCAGATGAACGTGTAGGTCCCCGGCGTGCTGAAGGTGCATTCGGTTTCCCATTTGGATTCGCCGATCGGTTCGGTCGCCTTCTTGGGAAGCCCGGGGCAGCTCGGCGTCGTCGAGCCGGCCGGGACACTGGTGAATTCCAAGCCGTGGGGGGTCGTGGGGTACGGGTTGACGAACTTCACGGCCCCTTCAGGTATCACGGTGGCCGTCGAGGGCATCCAGTAGTGATAGCTGTAGATGCCTGGTTCGTTGTACGCCAAGATGCTTGGGATTTCAGCGCTCGCGATCGTCGGCGCCACCAGCGCGACCGAACCCAGCAGGGCCGCCGTCAATAGGCGCCGCTTGCGCAGTCTCACGATCTTCGCTATCCCGATTCGCATGACGGGCCTCACGGGTGCTGGACCACGGAACGCGTGACCGTGGTGGGTTCGCCGTAGACAGGGGTGAGCACGATCTTCACCGTGAGCGCGAGACGTCGGCGGCGTTTGAGCGCATTGCGCGCCTTGGCGTCGAGCTTCACGCCGAAGGACAGCTTGCCCGCCGGCGCCGAGCCGCGCGCGAATCGCCCGACGCGCACGCGCGTCGAGTGGCCAGCCTTCCCCAGGGCCGCGCTCTTGGCGAATACGTCGACCTCCAGGCCGTCGCCGGCGCCGGACTCCGAGACCTCGAGCGATCCCTTGACGACGGCGCCGTGCTGGCTGGCGCGAATCGTCGGGCCACCGACGAGAGGCGGGCCGGACGTGGGTTCTACGGGCGTCGTCGGGGTGGTCGTCGTCGGAGTCGTGGGTGTGATCGCGGTCGTCGTGGTCCCATTGGCGTTGACGGTGATCGTGCCTTTCATTTCACTCGGGTGCACGGTGCAGATGAACGTGTAGGTCCCGGGCGTTGCGAACGTGCATTCCCCGTGCCAGTTGGTGGCGCCGGCTGCTTCGCTTGCGGCCGCCGGAATCCCGGCGCAGCTCGGCGTCGCCGGGCCGCCCGTGAACTTGAGGCCGTGGGGAACTTCGCTGTAGGGGTTGGCGAAGCTCACGACCCCGCCGGCGCCGATGGTGGCCGTCGGGGGCGCCCAGGAATGAGCGCCATATCCATACGGGCCCGGTTCGTCGTGCGCAGAGATGCTGGGGGTCGTTTCCGACGCGGCTATGGCCGGGAGCAGGGCTGCGGCGATCCCGAGCACAGCCGCCAGTGGAAGATAGCGCCGACGCAGTCTCACGATCTCAACCCGCCTTTCGTTCGATGAACCTGGGGCGATCTGGCCCCTCCCTCGTGCCGTGCGGCACGCCTCATCGCCTAGGACACCGGCCGGCGGCAATCCTTCCCGACGAATGGGCGCTACCCTCGCAGGACCGGGTCGAGCCGCGCCGCCGCCGCTTGCGCGACCGCGCGCGACCTGGCAACGCCCATGCGCGCCCTGGATCCGCAGTCGCTCACACGGCACACCGACCGCCTCTACCGCGCGGCCTGGGCACTGTGCGGGTCGCGCGAGGACGCCGAGGATCTCGTGCAGGACACATTCGCGCGCGTGCTCTCGAAGCCGCGGCTGCTGCGCGGCGACGACGACCTCGCTTACCTGATGCGGGTCTTGCGCAACACCTTCTTCAGCGCGCGGCGCACAGCCTCGCGGCGGCCGGTCACAAGCGCGACGCTCGAGGATGTGGTCGCAGCCGATCCGCAGCCGACCTCCCAGCCCGAGCACGCGCTCGACGTGCAGGAGCTGTACGCAGCCGTCGCTCAGCTGCCGGAGGACTTCCGGCTGGCGCTTGTCGCGGTGGACATCCTCGGCCTCTCCTATCGTGAGGCGGCCGATGCGCTGCAAGCGCGCGAGGCGACGATCACCACACGCCTCTTCAGGGCCCGCCGACAGGTGGTGCGCCTGCTCGCCGACAACCCCCCGGTGGACGCGCCGCAGGCGAGTGCGAACCGAGCGCGTGCTCGGGAGACGACCGCGGGGACGGGCGACGCGTCGCTGGATCCACAGGAGGTCGCTGAGACGGCCGGCCGTAAGGCGCCACAGAGTTACCCGCCCGCGCGGGAAGGGTCGACGCCGCGCGAGCGTCTTGCTGAGCAGGGACATCTATGAGCGAACTGCCTAGAGATACAGAGTCCGAGCTTGCCGCCCTGGCCGACGGCTCGCTCGCGCCCGAGCGCCGCGAGAGCGCGCTCGCGCGCGTGCGCGCGTCGCGCGAGTTGCAGGAGGCCCTGGCCGAGCAGCGGCGCGCGGTCGAGCTAACCGCGGCTGTCGAGGTGTGTGCGCCCGCCTCGCTGCACCGCGAGCTGGAGGCGCTGCTCGCGCCCTCCCATAGCCGGCGCAGTCTCCTCAGGCGCAGTCTGGCCTGGCCGCGCCTCGGCCTGGCCGCGGCGGGCGCGGGCGCCCTTGCGGCGATGGTCTTTGTCGTCATCGCCCTCGCTGGGGGCCCGTCCGGGGGAGGTTCGCCAGGGCTCAGCGTGCGTCAGGCCGCGGCGCTCACGCTGAGCCCCGCGACGATGGCGGCGCCGGCCGAGAGCAGCACACACCGAGCGCAACTGGCGGCATCGGTCGACGGTGTGCCGTTTCCCTATTGGGAGGAGCGCTTCGGCTGGCGCGGCAGCGGCGCGCGCAACGATCGGCTGGGCGAAATCACCGTCGCGACCGTCTTCTATTCCAACCGCGGAGGCCAGCGGATCGGCTATGCGATCGCATCCGGGCGCGCGCCCGTCGCGCGTGACGGAGCAGTGGTGCGACGCTGGGGTGTGCCCTATCGCCTGCTCAGCCAGGACGGCGCCACAGTCGTCGTGTGGGAGCGCGAAGGCCACCTGTGCGTCGTGTCTGGGCGCGGCGTGAACGCCCAGACCCTGCTGAGCCTCGCCAGCTGGGGCAGCAACAAGGGGTCGCGCGCAACCTGATTGGAGAGCGCCGGCCCGATCGGGAAGTTCACAACGAGGTTTGGAGTCTGTCCTGTTAGCGACAGCGCGGGGAGAGCCCGCAGAGAGAGGAGCTTGAACCATGACAAAGAGAACACTTGCCGGCGCGCTCGCGACACTCGCTGTGGCCGCTGGCACGTCGATCCCGGCGCTTGCCTCGGTGGGCGGCCACGCAGCGACTGGACATACCGTGGTGCTGAAGAACATCAGGTTCCATCCCGGCACGCTCAGCATCAAACGCGGCGATACGGTGACGTGGCGGTGGGAGGACAAAGGCACCGAACACAACGTCACCGGCAGAGGCTTCAAATCGAAAACGATGGCAAAAGGCTCGTTCGGCGTGCGCTTCACGCACTCGGGCACGTTCAACTACCACTGCACGATCCATGTCTCCGAAGGCATGCGCGGCTCGATCGTCGTGCACTGAGGTCGATCCTCGTGAAGTCGATCCTCGTCGTGCACTGAGGTCGGTGCTGCGTTGAAGTCGTGAAGTCGGGGCGGGTCGACCGAGGAGCCAGCCTCCCCCGTGACAACCCGCCCCGCCCCGGGGCCATGCTTGGCCTCAGGACTCGTCCACCTTGCTCCCGCTCGGGGAGAGGACATACCAGTCGGCTCCGAAGCCTTTGACGCCCTGCCCGTAAGCGTCGCCGGAGTCTTTGTCCTTGGCGAAGAAGTACAGCGGGTGACCCTTGTAGGTGACCTGGGTGGTGCCGTCCGAGCGTGTGATCGTGCCGAGGTCGGCCGACTTGGCCGAGCCGGCCGCGGTCGCCGCGCCGGTGCTCGTCACCGGCGGCCACACCGAGGCGCACGCGCCTGTGCAGCTGGAGGATGTGCCTTTGTCGCCCTCGAACATGTAGACGGTCAGCTTCTTGGAGCCAGCGGCGAGGATCGTGCCGAGCTTGCTCGCGTGCTTGACGATGACCGTTACGCCGCCGCCCGCGGCCGCAGTCGTCGCGGGCGTCGTGGCCGCGGCGGTGCTCGTGCTCTTTTCGCTTTCCGACGGATACGCCGAGGCGGCCGATGTGCTGCTCGAGGATTTGCTCGAGCCGCAGCCGGCGGCCAGGAGCGCCGTCGCGCCCAGTACGGCGATCAGGCCGGTCGTTGGTGTCTTCATGAGTGCTCCTACGGTCGTTGACGTCGTACGGGACCTGTCCGCCGAGACGGCGTGGTCAAGGGGTAAGACGCCGCCGGGCACGATCCCTTCCCAGCTCTCAGGACAGAGGCGGGCGCTGTCGGGCTACACCGACAGCGGCGGGCCGGACCAGCGCACACCTTCGATTGAGGTCCCACCCACCCCGAGCGCGGCCAGCGCGTCCGAGAGGCGCCGGCCGTCGGGCGTGGACAGCTCGAAGTCGAGCTCGAGCGCGGGGATCAAGACGAAGCGGCGGCGGAGCACCTGCTCGTGGGGCAGGCTCATGCGCGCGTGGGCGAGCTCCACGTCCCCGAGCAAGAGGATGTCGATGTCGATCGTGCGGGGGCCGTGGCGCACGCCTCCCGCGACCCGGCCAAGCTCAGCCTCCAGGCACTTGACGGCATCGAGCAGCTCGAGTGGCTCGAGCGCCGTCTCGACGAGCACGCACGCGTTCAGGAAGCTCGGCTGGTCGAGCACCTCGCCGACCGGGTCGGTGTCATATACAGAGGACGCGGCGGTGACACGCACGCCTACCGAAGGGAGCCCGTCGACCGCGGCCTGCAGATGGTCGCGCCGGTCGCCGACATTCGATCCAAGGCCGAGCAGTCCGCTGCGGGAGGTCATCGCGGGCGCAAGGCTATCGGTCGCCGAAACTCGCACCCGTGGTCCCCTCCAATAGTGGTATGATCTACCCACTATGGCATACGTCGTGGCCCGCAAGACCGGCGCGTGGGAGATTCGCGAGTCCCATAACACGGATGCGGGCCCTCGCAGCCGCACCCTGGCAACCTTCAGGACGCTGACGCCTGAGACGATCGAGCGCGCACGCGCACGCTCGAGGAAGGACCTGGACGACGGCGAGCTGCGCAAGGCGGCGCGGCGTGCCGGGGCGCCGGTCGTGGCGCCGGCCTGCGATCGCGCGTCCGGAGAGCTGCTCGCAAGCCTGGCGACAGGTCATAGGCCGCGACCATTGCTTGCCAGGCTGCTCATGAAGGCCCTGACGGCGGACGGATCTCAGCCGACAGACAACGTAGAAGCCGCCGCTGCCTGGATCGCGGCCTCACCCGAGCGACGCGGTGAGACGCTGCACGACCTGCTGCTGCTCGTCGACCACCTGCCACGGGTGAGCACTCCCGAGCACGCTCGCTTCCCGCGCATCGCGTCACGGCCCGCATGAATTCGATCCCCGTCCCACTGGCTAGCTGCAAAAAGTAGGGCCCTATGAGCGAGCCGAGCCTCCCCGGGAAGGTCCTCGCCATTCACGAAGAGCTAACGCGGATGAAGATGCCGCACGCTTTCGGCGGCGCGCTGGCGCTTGCCTACTACGCCGAGCCGAGGGCGACGATCGACGTCGACCTGAACCTGTTCGTGGCTCCGAGCGCATACCCGGACATCGAGCGTGCGCTTGCGAAGATCGGGGTAGGCGATGGCGTCGAGCGGGAGATCGTGGAGCGCGACGGCCAGTGTCGGCTGCGTTGGGGCAACACGCCGATCGACCTGTTCTTCGCCTACGACGACCTTCACGACGCCATGCGTCGGGCGATCCGCAGCGAGCCCTTCGGCGCGACGAGAATCCCGGTGCTCGCTCCAGAGCACCTGCTCGTGTGCAAGGCGGTCTTCAACCGTCCCAAGGACTGGCTCGACATCGAGCAGATGCTCGTCTGCGTGGAAGAGCTCGACATTGACGAGGTAAGGACATGGCTCGACCGGATTGTGGGAGCCGACGATCCACGCAGAGAGCGCTTCGACCGTATAGCCGAAGCGTGCAGCACCTGACCGATACCTTGATGAGCTCAGCGTCTCGTTGTGAGGTGCGCGCTATGCCCGTAGCGATGCATCGTCGAGCTTGACTTCTATGACACGCGCGACGCGGTCCATATCCGCATCGTGGGCGAGCAGCGTCGCGCCCCGACGCCATGCGACAGCCGCGATCATGCAGTCGAGCATCCCGCGCGGGGTGATGCCTGCGGCGCGGCAGCGACGGTAAACCCTGACAGCGCCGTCGAAGTCGGTCACCGCATCGAAATTCAGCATCTCAAAGCGCTCAAGCAGGCGACGCAACTCGGTCTCCCGCCGGTCGTCGCGTGCGCCGGCCAAGACCTCCATGACAACCGGCTCGCAGACCGCGATTGGGCCGTCGGCTTCGATCAGTCCCTTGAGGCGCAGATGCGTAGGACTGCCGGTCGCACGGTCGTACTCGACCCAGACAGAGCTGTCGACCAGGATCACGCGGCTACGTGCGGGAGGACATCCACGGGAAGATCGGCGATGGCATTGGCTCCTTGCATCGCCAGTGCTTCCTCACGTGTCATCGGCTGCCCCGCCAAGTGGCGCAAAGCAAGGTCGACGGCGGCCGTCTTGGTCCGCACGCCATAGCGGTCCATGATCGCCTGGACGTATGTGTCCTCGATCTCGATGTTCGTCCGCACAGCACTCATACACCAATCGTACACGATCAGGTGTCAACCCCCGGGGATCGGCTCGATCGGGAGCGGCCCGTGGATGGCTTCGAGATTGCGCAGATCGCTGCGATCGGGGTCGGGGCGGTGCGCCAGGCGCTTGAAGCCAACCACGCTGGCCAGACCCGCGATGCGAACCGACTCTCCCAGGAAATCGACGGTCTCGGCACGCTCGGCGACGGTTCGATAGTCCAGCGGCGGGAGCCCACCACGCATGATGTCCACGATCCCGTGGCGAGTGCTGAGCCGAAGGTTGGCGGCATCGGTCACTTCGGCGGATGTAAGGATCTTGCCGTCGCGCAAGCGCGTCGCCTCGGTGCGGTCCAGGAAGCGCAGGATAGCCTCGTCGGCCTCTGGTCCGTCCGGTACCAACAGATCGCTGTCCTTGGTCGCGCGAACGTGTCCGTGGTAGATGACGCTAAAGCCACCACGTAGTCCAGTCCGACGGCCTTGGCGTCCGCGACGACGCCGGCTAGGTCAGGACCAGAGAACTCGTCTAGGGACATGACCGGCGCGTATCGAGGCGGCCAACAGCGCCATCGCCTGCTGGGAGAGCTTCTGACCAACTTGCAGCCTCTGTGCGGGAGTGAGCGCCATGTTGCTTGCGCGAAGCTGCTCTGCCTCTTCGCGATTCAGCTGAGCCCACTCGGCCTCATAGCCGGCCCGCAGCGGCGGATTGGGATACTCGGTCACCCCTCCTATTCTACCGCTCGCCCCGACGGCCCTCAGACAATTGCCGTCACACCTGTCATGTGACCTGGAGGATGCCTCCCAGGCCTTTACCTGCTCGCTACACGTCACGCAACCGGACTCGAGGACCTCTCACCAGACGTACCCTCAGACCATGCCTCGCCCGGCGAGATAGCGAGCCCCTTAGAGAGAAGATCGCGAGTGTCGCAGCTGACGAGCACGCGCTCGCCCTGGCGCGACGCGGCGACATATGCGGCGTCGTATACGGATATGGCGTGCTCCTCGGCTAGCGCTGCCGCGCGTGTCAAAAGCGCGCTCGTGGATGCGAGCACTCCACCGTCGTCCGCGATCCGCTCGACGGCGTCGAGAAGATCACGGACTCTCGCCGGATCGCGCCAGGCGCGGACGGCCACATTCGCGACCTCGTAGCGCGCGAGGTCGAGCGTGGCGAGCGTGACCTGTGAGTCGCCAAGGATCGCGCGCGCGGCATCGTTATGGTCGTCCTGAGAGTCGAACGCCGCGAGGATCGCGCTCGCGTCGAGCAGGAGGGTGCTCACCGCGAGGGTCTTGATGCCTTCACAAGCTCCGCCGCTTTGCCGCCATGCGGTGAGACGTCCTTCAAGAGCACACGCATCGCCGCGGCGCGATCGGCTCGACGCTTGCGCAGCGCAGCGTCCGCGAAGCCACGCAGAACGGCGCTGCGGGTGCTGCCCAAGCGCCCCGCCTCAGCATCGACCTCGGCGAGCAACGCATCGGGCATCGAGACCATCACCTTCGCCATAGGCCCGAGTATACCAGAGTATACCCACTCGTTTTGGGTGGGTTCGTCGCCGTTCAGGCCTGTCCTGTGGCTTGGAGGATGCCTTCTCCGCGTTCGGTGAGTGACCATGCCCGCGCCATGCCCTTGGTCGGCCCGACGCCGTTGTCCTGGATCAGGCCGCTGGTGCGCAGGCGGTTGAGTAGGCGTGAGATCTGTCCTGGGTCGCTGATGCCGGAGGCGTCGGCTACCTGGCGGCTAGAGGAGCCCGGGGATTCGGCGATCGAGCTGAGCACCAAGGCCGTCCTGTAGGTGAGACGGATCGGTAGGTCTTTGAAAGGGTCCGCGGGTAGGCGGCGTGCACGGATCGGCTCGACCGCGACCGTCTTCTTGAGCTCGCGTTGCGCGGCGGCCGAACCGAGATATGGGTGCACTATCAACGCCATCAACGAGCCCGTCAGCTCAGTTAGTGGACGGTGGTCGCCGTCCCCCATGCCGATGCCCTCCATGGCAGGGGCCGGGCCGGCGAGCAGGCGGGCGTGGATGACCGAGATCACAGCCCCGACCGTGCCCTCCGCCGTCAACGGCGGAAGCTCACGACCAGCCCGTGCCACACCACGCCCCTCATCCACGACACGAGCAGCCTGCGCGAGCACGCGCCTGCGGACCTCCAGCGTTCTGGGACCGAGACCGGGACCGTCGACGATCAATAGACGCGCGATGCCAGGCTCATTGTCAAACAGCGCCAGCAGCGCGGAGAGTCCCGCCCTTACCCTCTCGCTCCAACGCTTGTGCCCAACCGCGGCCTGCACGACAGTCTGCGTTGCGATCTCGACGGCGTCCTCGAACGCAGCGCGCAGGCAATCCTCGCGGTCCTCGAAAAGGTCGTAGAACGTCCGGCGCGAAAGACCCGCGCGCTCGCATAGCGTCGCGACGCTCAACATCTGAACATTTGCCTGCGCCCGACTTGACCCGTCCCCCACAGCGCCACCCCCATACGCCAGTTCAACCACCGCGCTCAACAAGCGCCGACGCTGCATCTCGCTCACGTGCGCGCCCTGACGACCCCTACCCTCGCTTGAGACCGCATCGTCGGACACCGAAGGCGTCGCCGGTCCGCGCGCCTTCCCCCCGACATGCGGGGTCGTCCTCGACCGGGAGGCGCCGTTCTCCATAGAGGACATCGCCGAGACCCCTATTTCCCCTTCTTGCCCCTACTGCGCTTACCGGCCTTCTTGCCCTTCGCCTTCTTTTGCTTTGGGCAGCCGGTGACGCTGATCTTCGTGGACTGGTGCACGACCATGCCGTTCTGCGCGTCGAACTGTGTCGGCATGACCAGTTTCGCCTTGCAAAGGTTCCCGTTCGCCGCCAGCGCCGAGAAGGGACCCTGGGGTAGTGTCAATTCGAAGCTACCCACAGGCTGGTCTGGGACGGTCTTGAACGTGCTGCTGGTGATCCCGGCTTTGTTGATGAACGTCGTGCCGACGAGGTCAATCGTGACGCCGTAGCCCTGCAAGACCATGATCAGGCTCGGGAACGCTTCACCGCCGTGGCTGACGAAATAGGCTGGGCCTTCCAACGGGACCGGGATCAACGGCGTAATCGCCTTTGCGTGTCCGATGATCGACGCTGCCGGACATCCCGCGGGGTTCGCTTCGAACTGCGCGGCCGTGCACGCCTTCTGCAACGTCGTCAACCTCGACGGTAGTTGCTTTGGCAGGTCGACCTTGACTTTGGAAATGTTCGCCTGCGACCCCGTGGGATAGGAGAGCTTCACCTTCAAGCTCGCACCGGCCTTACGCGACGTTTTGCCCGCCGTCGAGACCTTGAAGATCGGTTTGAACGCGAGCGCTTGACAGTTGGAGGCCTGGAACGGCGACGTCACAGTCTTTGTCGCTCCGAGATCGCTTGTGAGCGTGCTTCCAATAGAGAGCGGGTTACAGCTCGTTGGGTTGAGCGTGAATTTGTTGCGGTCGATGTAGACGCGAATGTCGCGGACATGCGTGACTATCCCCCTGAGGATCGTCGGGATCGGTTCGCTGCTTGTCGGTGTCACGCTGACCCTGGTCGTGTATGGGTCGATCGTGAGTCCGAAGCGCAGTACGACGGTCCCGAGATCGAACGGGCCCACCACGGCCGATGTAACGCTCACCAATGAGAACGGCGCACCATGGAACGGACCAGCCAAATAGATCTTCCCGGGGACGTATGCGAGTACCGCGCCGATGCCTGTACCGACGAGCGTGTGCCCGACCTGGCTTGCGGCTGGACATGACGGGTTCGCTTCCTCCTGCGCGCCGGTCTTTGTCCTCGAGAGTTCGATCGCGGCCTCCGAGCAGAACGGGATACCGGAGAGGTCGCCGGTCAACCCGGAGGGTAGGTTGGTTGAGAAGCCCGAGATCTCTTGCTCCGCATCCGTCCTTGTCAAGTGCAGGTAGAACGGGCTGAACGAACCCGCATTATTGTTCACGTTGCCCGACACGATCCCCGGGTCAAACGGCGGTACGCCACCCGATGGGCATGCGCCACCGTCGAAGCCTTGGGTGATCTGGAACGAGGAGGTGTCTGTGACGGGCGTCGATGGTTCCGACCACGGCGTCAACAATGCCTGGGTGGAGTACGTCCCGCACAATGGTGGGCTGATCAGTGGCGCTTGTTGCCCTTCGCGGAAGTGGAAGTTGAAGTGCGCGAACGGTAGCTGTGGATTATTTTCGAAGATCGTCGTGAGCTGTCCTGTGACGGGGTTCGGTGTGACTTTCCCTGCGAGTCTGATCAGCACTCCTGTTTCGGGGCTCTTCAACACGACGTAGATCGCTACGAGCGAGTCGAACTGGTTCGCGTAGGGTTGCGCGATGAACAACGACCCATGAATCGGGACGGATAGGAGTGGTGTCCTCACTTCGACAGTCCCGAGCTTGGAGTCGTCGGGGCAACCAGTGCCTGGGGTCGAATTGACAGTCTCGCTAGCGTATTGCGCTTCGCTGCATCCTCCTAGCCCGACGCCGGCGGAGGGGTTGATCGTCAATCCTTCTGGGAGTGTGACGACGGTGTCCTTGAGCTCTGATTGTGATAGGCCTTCGGGGTTTAGTAGCCCTTCGTTGTTGAAGTCGAGGTTGAAGTCGAGTCCTGTCGGTGCGGACGCGCGTTGTGTGGTTGTTTTCGCTTCGATTGTGGGTGTGAATGGTGTCTGGTTGCATCCTCCGAGTGTTTCCGTCGGTTCGCTGGGCGGGAAGTTCTGGAACTGTCCCGGTTCGCTCCACGAGTCGACTTCGGCACCGGACTGCGGTGGCGCTGCGCACGTCGTCGGTAGCACCAGGAACGGGAGTGGCTTGGCTCCTTCGGTGGGCGTGGGGGTGCAGGGCGAGTCTTCTGTGTCTCCGTTGCTGCGCTCGAGGCAGCCCCAGCCGCGCGAATTGTCGTGGCGTGGGTCTCCTGGCGTGCCCCACACCGTGACGCGTGCGCTTGTCAGCCCGACCAGTTGGGTGATGTTTGTCACGTTGACGTTTATGCCGTAGTCTTCGCCTGGTTTGTCGCGCAGCGACGTGTCGAGTATGATCGCGGCCGGCGAGATGCTTCCGGTGTAGAAGCCGAAGCGCGCCGGCTCGCCATAGTATGGTTCGAGGTTGAACAACGGCACGGTGAGCGTCACCTGACCGACAATAAACGGTTCGTTGACCGTCACAGAGACGACACCGATAGCGGTCTGCGGCGCGCATTCGTTCTCTTGATTGCTCTTGACCCCTTTGAGGAACTGGTTCACGCTGCACGTCGGGATGAATGTGGGATTGCCGAGCAGTCCCGTCGGTAGCCTCGTAATGACGTCCTTGTCCAACGCCACCGGACCGGCCGTCGGTTTGGGTTCGCTCAACGGTGCGCTGTCGGGTCCCTGGTTGATCGCGACGGTGGTGGTGAACTGGAATGGGTGGGACCCCGCCCTCGTGTCTTGCGTCCCGCTCTCTTCTTCCAACCTGGTACGGAAATCCTCGACGCCGAACGGTGTCGTTTCGCCGATATTAATCGGTCTCTCGATGGACGCTGCGGGAGCGTCGCCGCCCGTGACGCTCACCCCGTTCTCTTCGCCCGACCTAGCGTTTGCTTCCACCTTCACCTTGATACGCATTTCGATGTGGTTGTACGCCGCGAGCGTGCTGTTCAGCGTGCATGTCAACGACGCCAGCGAGCACGAAAGCGGGAACGTCGCGTTCGCACCGATAGGATTCAGTCCGCCCAGTTTCGGGGCTACCGCGGCGATACCGACGGCCTTCAGTCCCGCGGGCAGCGTATCGACGATCTTTACCGGCGACGTTTCGCCGTCGACATTGGCGTCCCCGAGGTCCTGCACTCCTACGGCGATCTCCGCTTCTGTGCCAGGCGCCAAGAACGCCGGGCGCGAACTGGTCGTGACCTCCCACCACGGCTCCGTCGCATATGCGGACCCCGCAAAACCCAACGCCGCCACGGAGACTGCGATGACAGCCGCCAGGACGCTTCGAACGCGTATCCGAATCCTGCTCATAACGGTCACTGCTTCCCCCTCTTGGTCGTTGCGCTACCCGTCCTGGCCTGGCCGTACCTCCTGCGCGCACGCGACACGCACACCCCGCGCGCCCGCCTGGACCTAACCCTCTTGCACGCAGCGAGCGCCTTCGCAAGCTTCTGCGGCGCAGAGAACGCCTTTGTCCTGTGCTTACCGCCACCAGCCGTGGGCGACAATAGTGGGCTCGGGTTACCCGGACCGTTATATGTCAACGAGCCCGGCGTGGGATCTTCAGGTGCGCTCACGGGGCTTTGGCACGCGTCGCCTTCGCACACAGGCGGCGAAGAGGCTTCTGGGAAACCCCCGCCGACACGCGCGTCGTACACGTCGCGAATACTGTCAGTGTCACTATGCGACAATTGCGCATACGTGAGGAAGAACACGTCGTTACCGTTTTCGCTCGCGTCCATGAACGCCGATTCTTCCTTGGAGGTACCCGAAGATATCAACCCGACACACCCATTTGCAGCCACGACGAACGTCGCGCTGGACACCGTGCAATCCCCGACGCCTGAGGGCTCGTACTCGTACACGTCGCCCACACCGTTCGAATCCTGTGCGATCAACGCGTCGATGCCGTTGAAGAACAAACGACCGCTATCGGACAAGTACCGCGGCTCATACAATTCATGTTCCCCACCGTCGAAAGCGATCCAGCCGGGAACTATCGCAGCGATACCCTGATCGGCTTTGAAGCGAGCGGCGCCACCGGTCAGCCCACCGTGATCGGGGCCCAAACGCGTGTCTTCCGCGCCGTGAGGACGCGCACCGGTCGGGTTGCACGAAACGCACACAACCATTCCTTCGCCACCGTTAGCCGACGCATCGTACAAGTACACCTCCTCGTCGGGCCTACCGGTCGCACTGTCGCGATTGTCGTAACCCGTCAACGACCGTTCGGACATGAACTCCAACCAGCGACCGTCCGGCGAAACATGCGTAGACAAACTAACGATCGCACCACTAAAATCGGGAAAGTCTTCGCCAGACAGCTCGGCGACCAGTCTGATCGTGCCACCGTGACGCACATACAGATTGCACGTCACACTCCCAGTAACGTTGCCGTCGCACGCTCCAGGTTGCGCCCCAGGCACAATCACGCCGTTGTTCTTGAGAACAGCGTTGCTTACAAAATACACATAGGACGCGTCGCTGGACGCACCCGGAATGCTGCCAAGCACACCAGGATCTTCCCCCGCGCCGACAGGAGTGAGATCGACGATTTCGCAGTGAAGTTCGCCTTCGCTTTCAACGATATCGCACTCGCGCAGATCGTCCAGTTCGCGATTCTGGTTTTCCGCTGTGAACAGGATCTTCGAACCGTCGCTGCTGGCAGTCTGAAACCTAACCGGGCCCGAGCCCACCTGCACCGTCTCTTCCAGCGCGGTATCGCGCACATACAAATTTTTATTAGGATAAGTCGACCAGACGACGCGCGAACCGTCAGTGGAGACCGCGTTCCTCGCCACACCGTTCTCTCCAAGCGGGTCGCCGGCCACCGTCACCAGCTGACCGGACGGCGGCGGAAGCACACTGATTGGCGTCAGAACCCCATCCGACCACTCGTACAGAGCGCCTTCAGGCGCTCCTTCGACCAACGCCAACCTCGACCTCAACACGACATGACTCAAATCGGGAGACCCACCCTCAAACGTCGGACCACAATAATGCGCCGTAATACCATTGGCACACCCGAAAACTGTTCCAGACGGCACATTTTCAAAACCCGCAGCACCAGTGACCAACGGCCGATAACACGAAGAAACACAAGGCAACCCGACTTCGCCACTGGGAAAATTCCTCCGAATGAACGCGGTCTGTTCAGACGCTTCACTCGACACGCTGGGGTCGAAAGCACCAAACGGTTGCACGATCCCAAGCGACAAATCGCTCGAGAAAAACCGGTATTCTTCGCCTTCCCCAACAGACGCACCGGTCGCCGACTCGTGCGGAACATCAATATCCTGCGACTCCCAACCGGACCCGCCACGCCGCGAAAGGACCTGCGTCACATACGGACTACCAGCAGGCTCCGCCTCCGTCGGCCCATGCGCACTATACGAGATCGCATCCCCCGCCAAAGAAGCCTGAATCACAGTAGATTCCCCAACAGGCAACAACTGAGCCCCATGCTTATCCGGCGGTGACACCAACTCCCGACCACGACCGTCGGGAAGCGAAAACGAACTCAGATTTTGAGTGGTAAAGATCCCTTCCTCGCCACGAACAACCTTTAGTTCTCCGCCTATTTCGTTAGTTGCGACAACGCGATAACGATAATATGTATTTGGGAGGAGATCGCGCGCTTGCGCGCTGACATTGTGAACTTCGAAATCCGAACCAACAGGACCGTCCGGAATCGGAACGCTCCCATCAAACAGACCACTCACACAAGTCGTGGGAGCAGTACAGTGACCGTATTCGAAATGGTAGGTCGTCGCGGCACCATGAGGATTGACTTCGGCTTCCAACGTAGCCTCACTACCCGTCACCGCCGACACCGACTCGCGTTCCACCTTAGGAGCAGACGGCGGTTCCAAAACAAAAACATCCACCACACCGACGGTCGCATCGGCCGCATAGAGAACATCGCTCCCCGAATCCACCGCCAGCCCCACACCACCAGACAACTGCGCATCCCCGACACTCCCGGAAGGCTTACAGACAGGGTATTTTTCAGGGATACACGAAGGCGCAATTACAGCGATCGACTTACCTTCATCCACATAGAGTTCCCCGCTCGCCGTGTTGACCGCCAAGCCAATAATAGAGATCGGTGCCGGGGGTCCAAACAAATACCCCAGTTCCTTACCGGAACTAGACTTGACCACCTTATTAAATTGGACAGAGTATAGTTCGCCGCTACCGTCAAAAGCTATACCAACCGCCGAGAATTCTTGAGTGATTTCTTTGGCGACGGTCCCCGTCTGATCGAACTCGACGAGAGTATGTTCGGTCGCCATCCACAGGTTACCCGCCGTATCGACAGCGATACCCACCAGATCTCTTCTCGAGGATACGATCTGGCCTTTGGCACCCCACGTTTCGATCAGAGCACCTCCGGCCGTGAACTTCTGCACAACACTCAAACCACTACCCGACACATACACATCGCCGCTGGAAGGACCCCCAGAATTATCGACCGCGATATAGACGGGCGCTTCGAACTGGCCCGTACCAGCCCCGGAAAGACCCTGCTGACAAACCACGGTGCACGTCTGAAATTCCGCGGCACCATTGGACACTCCCCAACCCCAAGCACGAACAAACACACCTTCGGAGGTGAACTGGTCGACACGATTGTTACCCGTGTCGGCTACATAAACATCGTGAGTCGCCTGATCCGCCGCAAGACCGCTACCGGCCTTCAACACAAGGTCTCCGCCTTTGAAGATTTCGGCCGGCGCCAAGGAAAGCTGGCCCGCACCAGAACCGGGACTACCGAAAGAACCGCCGAAAATGCGGCCCCTCGAGGCAGAAGCCAAAGATGGCGAGAAAGCCAGAACCAGGAGGCGACCACCCAGGACAACCTTACCCAGGCAGGTACGGATCGCTCGCACCTCGGTCGAAGACTCTGTGTGACTCACGTTCGTGCCTTTCTCATCGGATAGACGCATCTCTCGCGGACTATTCCGCGGTTACCGCCCACGTGCCATCGCCTTCCCCGCTTCCTTCTGGGAATACAAATAGCTCGATGGCGCCGTTCCTACCAGCGCCTTCTTCTGGAGTGACCCTCTTTGGAGGAAAGATAGAATTTGAGCTGGTACCTGCTGCTGATCCGAAGTTGGCGCCATAAATACAGAGGTTTCCGGGCTTAGCCTGCGGATTGACGGCATTTACTTCCGGACCGATACCGCTGCCGCACTGCGTTGGCGCCACTTCTTCTTCATTGAGATCTATTTCCATTCCATTCGTGTTAATGAAATGAACATGGTTTTTATCCAGAGACGCCGCCAAGGGAACCGGGAAGGACGCCACAGCTACCATCGCTTGCGATCCCGCCCTCACCGGACCAAACGCCCACGCCCCGGTCTCCGTCTTACCGGAAGGCAACGTCCCACCAGCAGTCCACGGAGACCCTTCTTTACCGTCCTTGCCATTACAAGCAGTACTCTTCCCGCTCGCGGACGTGAACTCAGAGCCACCCTGTTTGCCACACGTCGAGCTCGACTTCGCCACTTCCGCGCTGGTCACGCTGACACCATTCGCGCCACCGGCACCCGCCGCCCCGGCAGGCCCCTGCGGACCCACACCACCCGCGGGGCCCTGCGGACCAGCCGGCCCAGGGGCCCCCGCCGGCCCAGCCTTCCCCTGCAAAGACTTCAACACCTTGGGACTGATCTGCTTCGTCGAGGTGATCAAGAATTTCCCGGCGGCGAAGGCCCCACCGCTCATCGCGAGCACCAACGCAACCGTCATCGCGAGATTGGCAAACGTAAGGCGCCTACGAACAAAAGACAGCATCAGTCCATCCCTCCTGGAGAAAGCGATCCACACGAATAGACCCGCGGGACCGCGGGCAAGGCAAAGCCGCCGCGGGCACGAAGCCTGCGACGGCTGAAGAACGAGAGAAACCAAGCCGGCCCCTGGGGCCGGTTGGAACGACGATCTGGCTTGCGGCTAGCTGAGAGCCGGCCCGGCCAGAGAGAGAGAGAGAGAGAGAGACGCGTCAGCGACGCTGACGCGTCCTATTACGCCCCTGTCAAAGGCGCAAGGACTCCCAAGCACGTTATCCCCAAAAGAAACCACGCAAATACAGCTCCCTCTCAAAAAGCGACCCGGTCCCTCTCCCAAGGGCCCTGCTGAAACCGGTTAGCGTCAGACCACAGAGGCCCGACCCTGACCCGACCTTATGTGTGACCCACAAACCCTTCTGATTTGCTTAGGCCATGGCTATTTATACAGAACCTGGTGCTTGCTGTCAAGTCCCTCCGGGCACACGGCCACAGGGGACAGCTTCGCGCTGAGCCTGTCGGCGGCGAGCGCGCATGTCATACCGTGTTTCTGACTGGCCGGAAGGCCCTCAGGCCCCACTGGCCTCGGGAAGGGCTTCCTCGCTCAATCCGATCCGCTTGTGCAGGCGTCGCAAAGGCCGCGGCGCCCACCAGGTCAAGTCGCCCAGGCGCCCCATGAGCGCGGGGACCAGCAGGGCGCGCACGATCGTGGCGTCGATCGCGACCGCAAGCGGCACGCCGACGCCGAGCTGCTTGACGAACAGGATGTGGGAGGTGGAGAAGGCGCCGAGCGCCACGCAGAACAAGAGCGCGGCGGCTGTGACTAGGCGCCCGGTGCGCTCCAGGCCGTAGGCGACGGCGTCGCGGGTGGCGCGGCCGTCGTCGTGGGCCTCCTTGATGCGCCCGAACAGGAACACCCCGTAGTCGGTTGACATCGCGAAGGCGAGGATGAAGATCAGCACGAGGTTGGACTCCTCCAGACCGCCGATCGGGGTAAAGCCGACGAGGCCGCTGAGGTGGCCGTCCTGGAATACGAGCACGAGCAGGCCGGCGGCGACGGCGACCGTGAGCATGTTCATCGCGAGCGCGATCAGCGGCAGGATCAGCGAGCCGGTCATCAGGAAGAGGAAGCCGGCCGTCACGAGCGCGAGGATCGCCAGGGCGAGCGGCAGGTGCTGGGAGATGGCGGCCTTCTGGTCGACGAACCAGGCGGTCGAGCCGCCGACGAGCAGGGTTGGGGCAGAGCCGATCGTGCGCAGGCTCTTGACGAGCCGCTGGTTGGCGGGCGCGCCGCTGACGCCGCGGGGCTGCAGTTCGATCTCCCACAGGCCCCCGCCGATATAGCGCGGCGGCCCGACGCTTGCCTGGGAGCCGGCGATCTGGCGGGCGCGCGCGGCGATGGCGGCCACGGGGGCGCTCACGGCCGTTGCGCTCACGTCACCGGACCTGGCCGGCGAAGGCGCACCCGCACCCGGAGCATCCGGCGCTGCGGGCGGCGGGCCGAGGGAGCGCGCGACGATCGTGACCGTCTGCGAAGCGTCGACGGGGAAGTCGTTGGTGAGCGTCTGCGCCACCTTGCGCGCTTCGGACGTCGCCGGCAGGACGTGGGCGTCGGCGGGGGCGAAGGCGATCCGCAATGCGGGCAACGCGGCCAATAGCAGCACGGCGGCCGTGACGAGCGCGACGAGCCCGGGGCGACGCATGACCCCGCGCGCGAGCCGGTGCCAGCCGCCCTGAGCGGATGCCCGGGCGGTGCGCGCGGCGGAGCGCTGCAAGCGCGCCGGGGCGAGCGCGTCGATACGCGGGCCGAGCGCGACGAGCACCGCGGGCAGCACGATCAACGAGACCGCGCCGGCCGACAGCGCGACGAGCGCCCCGCCGATCCCCATCGAGTAGAGGAAGCGCAGCGGGAACACAAGCATCGAGGCGAGCGCGCCGGCAACGGTCAAGGAGCTGTAGAGCACGGTGCGCCCCGCGGTCTGAAGCGTGCGCAGCAGCGCTGCGCGCGTGTCGGCGCCGCCGGCGAGCTCCTCGCGATAGCGGGCGAGCACGAACAGCGAGTAGTCGATCCCGAGGCCGAGGCCCATGCCGGTGACGAGGTTGACCGCGAACACCGACAGCCCGGCGAACTGGTCGATCAGGCGTAGAAGCAGGAACGTGAGCACGATCGCAAAGCCCCCCACGAGCAGCGGCAGGGCGGCCGCGACCAGCCCGCGGAAGACCCAGAAGGACAGCAAGAGGAGGATCGGGAAGGCGAACATCTCGGCCCGCTGCAGGTCCGAGGAGGTGGTTTTGTTGATCTCGTCGAAGGCGACGTCGTTGCCTCCGAAGCGCACGCCGCTGCCGGCCACTTGCGCACGCACAGACTCCGCCGCGTGAGTGGAGCGGTCGCGGTTGGCATAGGCGGCGAGCACGAGCGCCTCGTGGCCGTCGCGCGAGACGAGCGCGGGGAAGCGCGTCTTCGCATAGTCGATCCCGCGCTGGAAGCCCGGCTGGGAGGCGAGCAGGGCCAGCACGCGAGCGCTCTCGCGCTGGGCGAGCGGATCCGTGCGAGCGTCGCCGCGGCTGGGCACGAGCGCGACGAGGCCGAACGTGGCGGTCTGATGCGTGGCCCGTTCGATCTCCTTGAGCACCTGCTGGTTCTGCGAGGCGGGGTCCTGGAAGTCGGAGTTCTCGCTCTTGAGGATCGAGACGACCGGCCCACCGAGCGCGGCGGCCAGCAGGAACACCGCCCCGGAGACGATCAACGTCCGCCGCGAGTGCGTCACGGCCAGCTCGACGAGACGGGCGATCACCGGGAGTCCTGGCTGCCTGGCCAATACATGGACAGCAGATTAGTGACCGCTAACTAATCTGTCAAGAGCGTAGCGATATTTCCTTCTCTGCCCGGAGCCAACGCGTTTCGCGACGCATCCTGATGATGGCTGTCCCGTTTCCGGAGGCGCGTCGGATGGGAGGATATGGCCCCTACAATCGAAGGCGTGACAACCAAGGAACGCCTGCACAAGCTTGTGGACGAATTTGACCGATGCCGAAGCTGAGCGCGCGCTCGCACTTGTGGAGAGCGAGCGCGAGGATCCGGTGGTCGAGGCGTTCCACAACGCACCCGAGGACGACGAGCCCTGGACCAAGGAGGACGAGGCGGCGATCGCGGAGGTCGAAGATGACCGAGCCGCTGGTCTGCCGGCGGTGCCGCTCGAGGAGATCGAGCGCAAACTGGGGATACGGTGACCGAGACGCCGTGGAGCGTCGAGGTCGAACAGCGAGCCAAGAAGGACTTGGCACGCCTCGACGAGTCGTCCCTTTCCCCCGCCTTTTGTGGCCAACGTCGATCGAGACATCGCCTACTCCCCCGCCTCCCGCCAAACCTCCACGGAGACATCGTCGACCGGCAACGGAATCGGCGGCTCCGGCTTGGACGCCTTCACCCACACCCCTTCCAGCTCGAAGTCGGAGAGCAAGCGGTCGGCGATGGCCGAGCACAACCGCTCCAGCGTCTTGTAGGAGCGCTGCTGGGCGACCAGGGCCACCAGCTGGCAGACCTCGGCGTAGTCGACGGTGTCCTCGACGCGGTCGGTGACGGTGGCGTCGGTCTCCCCCACGTCGAGGCGCAGGTCCAGGAGCAAGCGCTGGCCGATCTCGCGCTCGGCCTCGCTGACGCCGTGGTGCGTGTACAGCGAGAGGCCGGAGATCTCGATCGTGACGGTCTCAAAACCATCCTCCTCATCGCCCTCTTCGTCGTCCTCGACGGGCTCCTCGTCGCTCAGCTCGTCGTCGGGGTCGGCTTCCATCGCGGGCTCAACGTAGCAGCCGCCACGGCCAGGGCAGCCGCGACCGGGGCGACATCGTGGACGCGGAAGACGTGGGCGCCGCGCTCGAGGGCCATGACGTTCGTGGCAATCGTGCCCGGCAGCCGCTCGGCTGGGCTGCCCCCGAGAAAGCTCTTGCGGGAAGTGCCGATCACGACCGGCCGTCCCAGGGCGACGACCTCCTCGAGCCGGCGCAGAAGAGCAAGATTGTGCCCGATCGTCTTACCGAAGCCGATGCCGGGATCGAGCACGATCCGCTGTTCAGCAACGCCAGCGTCCACAGCGAAGGCGAGACGCTCCTCCAGGAAAGCCTTCACATCGTCGACGACGTCTGTGTAGCGCGGATCTTGCTGCATGGTGCGCGGGGAGCCGAGCATGTGCATCAAACAGCAGTCGGCGCCGCTGCCGGCCACCACCGCGGCCATGTCAGGGTCGGCGCGCAGGGCGGAGACGTCGTTGACGAGCGTGGCGCCGGCGGCAAGCGCCGCGCGCGCGACCGCCGCCTTGGAGGTGTCGATCGAGATCTGGGTCATGGGGACGCGCGAAGCCAGGGCCTCCACGACCGGCACGACCCGCCGCAACTCCTCCTCGACCCCGACGGGCTCGGCCCCCGGCCGTGTGGACTCGCCGCCGACGTCGAGGATGTGGGCGCCCTGCTCGACAAGCTCCAAGCCGTGCGCGACGGCGGCTCCCGGATCGAGAAACAGCCCACCGTCCGAGAAGGAGTCTGGGGTCACATTCACGATCCCCATCAGGCGGTATTTGCCGCTCATACGACCACGAAGGCCCTGGCGGGGGTATCGGCGTTCCTGACCAGGACGCACCGACCGAAGTGCGCTGAGCACATCAGGGAGGGAGGACGCCGCCAGGGACGCCGAGACGCCGTCAGGTTACGGAGGGTCCGCTGGGATCGGAGCCGGTCATGTCGGCCGTGCCGCCGGCCAAGCCCGGACGCGGCAAGGGCCGCGGAGCTTCGCGCCCGGCGCGGTCGGCCGGCGCCGGCGGGAGCGGCAGCTCGGGCGCGGGCGGCTCCTCGGCGCCGAACACTTCCTGCTCGTTCTTGCCGGCGAGCAGTGCGATGAACTCTTCCTTCTCGATCGTCTCGCGCTTGACGAGGATCTCGGAGATCTTGGTCAGGTCGTCTTTGTGTTCGGTGAGGATTCCCTTGGCGCGCTGGTGGGCGGACTCGACGATGCGGCGCACCTCGTCGTCGATCTCGCGCGCGATCTCATCGGAATAGTCGGGCTCGGAGGAGAACTCGCGGCCGAGGAACGGCTGACCGTGCTCGTGGCCGAAGACGCGCGGGCCGAGCTTCTCGGACATGCCGAAGCGCATGACCATCTGCTTGGCGGTGGCGGTGACCTTCTCCAGATCGTTGGAGGCGCCGGTCGTGATCTCCTCGAAGACGATCTCCTCGGCAGCGCGCCCGCCCAAGGTCATCGCCATCGTGTCGTTGAGCTCGGCGCGCGTGGTCAGGAAGCGGTCTTCCTGAGGCATCGAGATCGTGTAGCCGAGCGCCTGGCCGCGCGAGATCACCGAGATCTTGTGCACGGGATCGGAGTGCTCGAGGAAGTGGCCGACGATCGCGTGGCCCATCTCGTGGTAGGCGGTGATCAGGCGCTCCTTGGAGCTCATCACGCGCGTCTTCTTCTCGGGGCCGGCGATCACGCGCATGATCCCCTCCTCGAGCTCTTCCTGGCCGATCTCGCGCTTGCCGATGCGAGCTGAGAGCAGTGCGGCCTCGTTGATCAAGTTGGACAGGTCAGCGCCGGTGAAGCCCGGAGTCTGGCCGGCGAGCGCGTCGATGTCGATCACCTTCGCCAGCGGCTTGCCGCGCGTGTGCACCTCGAGGATCTTGGCGCGGCCCTTGCGGTCGGGGCGGTCGACGGCGATCTGGCGGTCGAAGCGGCCGGGGCGCAGCAGCGCCGGGTCGAGGATGTCGGGCCGGTTGGTGGCCGCGATCATGATGATGTTGTCCTTGGCCTCGAAGCCGTCCATCTCGACCAGCAGCTGGTTGAGCGTCTGCTCGCGCTCGTCGTGGCCGCCGCCAAGGCCGGCGCCGCGATGGCGCCCGACGGCGTCGATCTCGTCCATGAAGATGATGCAGGGGCTGTTCTGCTTGGCCTGCTCGAACAGGTCGCGCACACGCGAGGCGCCGACGCCGACGAACATCTCGACGAAATCCGAGCCCGAGATCGAGAAGAACGGCACGCCCGCCTCGCCGGCGACGGCGCGAGCCAGCAGCGTCTTGCCGGTGCCCGGCGGCCCGTACAGGAGCACGCCGGTGGGTATTCGCGCGCCGAGCGCTTGGAACTTCTTGGGGTTCTCGAGGAACTCCTTGATCTCGTGCAGCTCCTCGACGGCCTCGTCGACCCCGGCGACGTCACGGAAAGTGATCTTGGGCGAGTCTGCCGACAGGCGCTTGGCGCGCGACTTGCCGAACGACATGACCCGCGACCCTCCCCCTTGGACCTGGTTGATCAGGAAGAACCAGAAGCCGAGGATCAGCACGAGCGGCAGCAGATACGTCAGCAGCGACGGCCAGATGCTCGTCTTGTTGGATTCGACGTTGAACGCGGCGCCCGACTTCTTCAATTCTTCTTCGAGCTTCGGGACCTGCTGATCGACGAAGCCGACTTCGTATTTTTCTTCTTTGTAGCTCGAGTTGAGCGTGACCGCGACGGAGTTGTCTTTGACCTTCAGCGTCGCCGACTTGATGCGATGGCCCGGTATGTCTTCGGTGACCAGCGTCCTGTAGCTGTGCATCGGCCCCTTCTGCGAGCTGGGGACGACCAGCTTGGAGAGGAAGAAGGCGAGCACGACCACGATCAGGATCGGGAAGGCGGCGCTCTTGAAGAATCGGCTCATGGCTTGGATCCTGGGTTGCTGGCGCCGGACGAGGTCGTGGCCGCCAGTTCCCCAGCGTACCACGAGAGACCGAAATCCCCGGCCGTTTGCGGCCCTGAGCGGCGTTCTGCGCGGGTGCTGGCAGAGGAGGGGATTACTGTTCGTTCCCCCGTCGTCACCGCTCCAGCACCGCCACGAACGGGAGGTTGCGGTGGCGCTCGGCGTAGTCCAGGCCGTAGCCGATCACGAAGCGGTCGGGTATCTCGAAGCCGACGTAGCGGGTGGGCAGGTCGACCTTGCGCCGGTCGGGCTTGGTCAGCAGGGCGCACACCTCGAGCGAGGCGGGATTGCGCGAGCCGAGATTGCGCAACAGGTATTGCAGGGTCAGCCCGGAGTCGACGATGTCCTCGACGATCAGGACGTCGCGCCCCTCGATCGCGACGTCGAGGTCCTTGAGGATGCGCACGACGCCGGAGGAGTCGGTGGCCGAGCCGTAGGAGGCGACCGCCATGAAGTCGACCTCGACGGGGATGTCGATGTGGCGCATGAGGTCCGAGAGGAAGAAAACGGCGCCCTTCAGCACCCCGACCAGCAGCAGCGGACGACCGGCGTAATCGCGCGAGATCGCCGCGCCGAGCTCGCGCACGCGCCGCTTCAGCTCCTCGGCGGCGACCAGCACCTCTCCCACTTCGGAGGTCTCCTCCGCCGCGACGGGGGCGACACGCTCTGGTATGGGCGCCACCATCGAGAGTCTATTGACCGTCGCGCCAAGTCTGCTTGCGGCCGGAGCCGCGTGTGCCGCACGCGCCCGCCGCGCTACTCACGCCGGTCGTGCTGCTCGCGCGGCCGGATCGCGACCATGCGCAGCTCGCCGTCCTCGATCAGCGCGCTCGCGAGCCCCCCCACGTGCAGCTCGGCGCGGCCGCCGCGCGCGGCGAGCGCGAGGATCTCCTCGACGCGCTCGCCCGCCTGGGGCACGAGCGTGCCGGCGGCTTGCTCGGCGAGGCGGATCACAACCAGACGCCGCAGCGCCGGCGCAAGCTCGCGTAGCCGCTCGATCGCGATGCTGTGCCCGCCCGCCAACTCGGCGTCGAGGAGCGCGTCGAGCAGCTCGGTCTCCTCGCGCAGCAGCTCCGCCGTGCGCAGCACGTTCGCCTGCGCGGCCGGGTGCACCGCGTCGAGCGCTTTCACGAGCCCGTGGCGCACTCGCGCGCGGGCGTAGGCCTCGCTGTCGTTGCTCTCGTCCTCGCGCCAAGCGAGATGCCGCTCCAAGCAGTAAGCGGCGGTCGCTGCGCGTGTCAGCCCCAACAATGGCCGCACCAACCTCCCCTCGCGTGCGGACATGCCCAGTAGCGCGCGGCGCCCCGGCGAAGCCGCCAAGCGGTAGAGGATCGTCTCGACCTGGTCGGTGGCGGTGTGCCCCGTCGCAATCACGACCGTGGGCTGGGTGTGGACTCCGATCTCGCCCGCGCGAGGGGGTCGCACTTCGGAGATGCCGCCCGTCTCCGGCGCGGCCCAGCGCGCCGCCAGCTCGCCGGCCGCTCGATAGCGCAGCTCGCGCGCCCACGCGTGCAGGTTGCCGGCCTTCCCCTGCTCCCTGCTCGCACGGACGACCTCCAGCCGCACCCCCTGCCGCTCGCACAGCGCGCGGCAGTGAGACTCGTCGCCGTCTGACTCCTTGCGCAGACCGTAGTTGACGTGCAGCGCGCGCACGTGCTCGGCGCCGCGCAGCGCGACGGCGACGTCGAGCAGGCAGACCGAGTCGCGCCCGCCGGAGAGCATCGCCACGACGCGCGAGCCCTCGGGCAGCAGGCCGCCGGCCCGCACCCGCTCGCGCACCTCGGAGACCGTCATGGGCGCGCGACCCTACCCTTCCAACGGAAACGCGTGGAACAGCTCGATCGGCTCGGAGAAGCCCTTCAGGCCGATTTCGCCGATCAACTCGAAGCGCAGGCCGTCGGCCCCGTCAGCCGTGTCGACGATCGGGCGCGTGACGAGCACCTCGCCGCCGGCGGCCCTCGCCACCACGCGCGCCGCCTGGTTGACGTCGCGCCCGTAGTAGTCGCCGTCGCGATAGATCGCCTCGCCACAGTGGATCCCGATTCGCGGCGCGGGGCCGTACGCGGCGCCTTCCAGTTGGAAGCCGACCGCCCACTGCGTGAGCGCCACCGCGTCGGAGCCGACGACCATCACCTCGTCGCCGAGCGTCTTGATCACACGGGCGTCGATCGGCAGCGTGTGCTCGACCGCCTCGACGAAGCGTTCCACAACCCCGACGGCCTCCTCGTCGCCGCGCTCCTCGGTCAGGCGCGTGTAACCGGCGAGGTCGGCGAACGCGACCGCGACCCGCATGCGCCCCTCCTCGGGGACGCTGCCGGCCAGCTCGGCCTCCATGTGGCCGATCACATCCTGCTCGATGAAGTGCCCGAGGAAGCGGCCGTGCAGGTAGCGCATGAACGGCGCGGCGAACGGCAGCAGCTCGCCGGCCAGCCCCTCCATCGCCTCGGCCATCTGCACGCCGGGCATCCCTTCGCGCATCATCGGCTCGTGCACGTAGATGTGGATCAGGCGCACCTCGGCGTCGGCGATCTGCGCCAGCGTCTGGCCGTACACGCGCGCGAGCTGCAGCAGCACGGTCTCGGGCATGCCGGCGCTCAGCATCGCCGCGATGTAGCGCACCATCTCCATGTCTTCCTCGCCCATCGAGTCCAGCGACAGCGTGCTCAGGCCCAGGTTCATGTAGAGCCGCTCGATCATCGCCGCGTCGATGTCGGCCTCGCGCGCCGCCTGCTCGAGCGTGTAGCGGCCCTCGGGTGGGGCGAACATCCCCTGCACGTAGCCGGCGAGCTGGCCGCTCTCGTTGGCACGGCGGATCTCCGCGAGCGTGTGCCCGCGATCGCGCAGCCGCCCCACGATCCGCGCCTGCGCCACCGCGGCGGGCGTCCAGGAGCCCTTGTACTGCAGGACGAGCCCATCCTTGACCCAGCGCCTGATCGTTCCCGGGGAGACGCCCACGCGCGCCGCGACCTCCGCGAGCGTCGGCTCGCTTGGGGTCGTCTCTGTCGGCTGACTCGTCGTGGACGCTTCCATCGGCGCCAGTCTAAAGTCGCCGAGCATGAATCACAGCGACCCGATCCAGCGAGCCGGCGGCGAGCCGATCGCCCCGCGCCACAGCGAGCCGATCCACCTGCGCCCGACGGCGACGCTGGCCGAGCGCGCGCTGCTGCCCGGCGACCCGGGGCGGGCGCTGGCGCTCGCGCAATTCCTGCTGAAGGAACCGCTGATGTTCAACCACCATCGCGGTTTGTGGGGCTATACGGGCGCAGCCGCCGACGGCGGGCCGCTCACGATCCAGAGCACCGGCATGGGCGGCCCGAGCGCCGCGATCGTGCTGCACGAGCTGATCTCGCTGGGGGTGAGGCGCGCGATCAGGGTGGGCACGTGCGGCGCCTTGGACGAGGCGCTCGGCCTCGGCGACCTGGTCGTCGCGCGCGAGGCGATCGCGGCCGACGGGACGAGTGCGGCGATGGGCGCGGGCGAGCTGACGCTAGCCGACGCCAGCCTCACCGACGCGCTGATCTGCGAGCTGGAGCGCCACGGACCGGAGCGCCACGCGCCTGAGCGCCATGGGCCCGAGCGCCACGGGCCGGAGCGCCACGGGCCGGAGCGCGACGGGCCTGAGCGCCACGGACCGGAGCGCGACGGGCCGGAGCGCGACCAGCTGCGGCGCCAAGGTCGCCCGACCGACGAGCCACCGAGCCCGGCGGCTGGGGTGCGGGCGCATTGTCAGGGACGGATCGTCAGCACCGATCTCTTCTACGAGCGCGACTCCGAGCGCAACACCGGTTGGAGCGCCGAGGGGGCGCTCGCCGTCGAGATGGAGGCCTCTGCGCTGTTCGCGGTCGGCGCGTTAGCCGGCGTCCAGGTCGCGTGCGTGCTCGCCGTCAGCGATACCTTCGGCGCGCACGGCGCTCGCGAGCGTATCGACGACGACGCTCTCTTACGAGCGGCGGAGGCGATGGGGACGGCGGCCGCGGCGGCGCTTGCCGTATAGCTCAGGCGCTCTTCTTTGCCCTAGTGGCGCGCGCCGGTCGCTTCGTGGCCGCTCGCTTGGGCGCCGCAGACTTCGGAGTCGCTCGCTTCGGCCCGGAGCTCTTGGGCGTCTCCCCGGAGAGCTTGGCGCTCAGGGCCTTCAGCTGCTCTTCCAGCGTCGCAAGCCGCCGTTCGACCGAGCCTTCGGTGAGCGCCCGGTTGAGGCGATGCACGCCGTCCTCGATCCCCTCCAGACGCTGCGAGACCGAGCGCAGGCGGCGCGTGAGGCGCTCGACGTCGGCGGCCGTCGGGATGTTGAGCGCGCTGAGCGCCAGTTCCTGCGCCTGGGCGGCGCGCTCGCGCGCATCGAACGCGCGGCCGATCGTGCCCGTGATCAGGGGGTTCTCGAACAGGTCGGCCAGCGCCTTGCCGAGCTTGTCCTCGGTGCCGGTGGTCAAGCGCTCGCGCAGCTTGGCGGTGTGACTGCTGCCGTCGGACATGCTCGGCTACTCCTTGCTTCGCTCGATGGGCGCGTCTAAGGCTAGTCGAGTCTCGCGGACGCTGCCGGACTCAGCCAAGCCGGGCGCGACGGGATACCGTGCGGGTGATGCCGGTGCGCCTTTTCACGTTCGTCCAGATGGAGCTTCCCTGGGAGCTGGGCCCTGCCGACGGGCGCTACCTGTTGCGCAAGCCCGCCGGGCCGCAGGGCAGCGAGCCCCAGCACGTGCTGGTCCTCGGCACCGTCGGGGCGGAGCGAAGGGGGCTGCTGGGGGGGCGCTCGCGCATGCGGCGCACCGATCCCGAGCCGGCGCCGGTGCCCGTCACGCGCGCGACGGTCGTGGACCCGATCCCCTTGTCGGCCGAAAGCCAAGCGCGCGCGTGGCTCGATCAGCTCGACCCCGAGCGCGAGGCGCTCGCGGCGGCCGAGGTGCTCAACCGGGTGCTGTTCGCGCACCGCATCGCCAGCGCCGCGACCCACATCCACGAAGTCTCCCCCACCCAGGCGCTAATCGTGCGAGCCGGCTTCGGCGAGGGGGAGCAGGTGGCCGACGGTCTGTGGAGCGACGCGCGCGAGCTGCGCCTCTCGCGCAGGCGAGCCGGCAAGCGCGCAACCGTGCTGCGCCCGCAGGAGCGGCTCGCCGTGCTGCTGTCGGGACGCGGGACGCCACTGTTGTGCGAGGAGCTCGCTCTGCGCGCGCGCCTGGACCTGGACGGGGGTCGCCTCGAACTCGCCGCGGTCGAGCTCGACCGCGCTTACGCCGCCGCGCTCGCGGAGCTGCCGGGCGAGCAGCGCGGGGATCTGCGCGAGCGGATCGCGGAGCTCGAGGACCTGCGAGCCGGCGTGCGGCGCTGTGCGCGTGCGGCGCTGCCGGAGGACGCGCCGTCGAACGAGACCGTCGACGAGCTGGCAGATCCGGTCTCCAGGCCAGCCACGAAGCCAGGCACAGCGACCGAGACGGACGTGGCGGCGCAGCCCGACGAGCAGGCCGTGCGACACGCGCTCGAGCGCCTGGAGGCGGCGCTGCGCGCCCGCACCTCGCTCGGCTTTAGTGTGCGATGAGCATGCGCGCCAAGACGACAGCGATCGGCGCCCGCAACGGCGGGCGATGACGATGGACCCGACGAGAACCGCGATCGGCACGTGGAGCGGCGGGCGCTTCATGCACTTCGGCGAGCCGCTCGCAGACGAGCGCCTGCTGGCGCTGCTGCGCCCCGGCGAGGGGCTCGACACGGTCATGAGCGCCGACGCCTACGGCGCCGGCGAGGCCGACCTGCTGCTGGGGCGTGCGATCGACGGCGTCGATCGCGACAGCTTCTGCCTGATCGGGGCGATCGGGCACGACTTCTACGAGGGCGAGCGCGAAGGCGCGAAGGGCTTTCCGCGCTTCACCGACCCGCGCCTGCGCGCCGAGGACGAGTACGGCGCCTACATCCGGATGGCGGCGGAGCGCAGCCTGCAGCGCCTGGGCGCCGAGCGCTTCGACCTGCTGATGCTGCACAACCCCGACCGCGCCGGCTATACCAGCGAGAGCGTCTGGGAGGGGATGCGCGCGGTGCGCGACGCGGGCCTCACGCGGCTGCTCGGCGTAGCGCCGGGGCCGGCGAACGGCTTCACGCTCGACCTGATCGACTGCGTCGAGCGCTTCGGCGAGCTGATCGACTGGGCGATGATCATCCTCAGTCCGATGGAGCCGTGGCCGGGCGAGCTCGTGCTCGACGCGGCGGCCGCCCACGACGTGAGGCTGATCGCGCGCGTGGTCGACTACGGCGGCGTCTTCCACGACGACGTGCGCCCGGGTCACGCCTTTGCGCAGCACGACCACCGCAAGTTCCGTCCCGACGGCTGGGTCCAGGGCGGCGTGGAGAAGCTCGAGCGGATGCGCCCGTACGCGCAGCGCCACGGACTGACGATGCTGCAGCTCGCCTGCCAATGGAACCTCGCCCACGCGGCGGTCGAGTGCGTCGCGCCCACGCTGATCCAGGAGAGCGGCGCCAGCGCACGCCCGATCGAGGGCAAGCGCGCCGAGCTGGCCGCGCTCCCGCGCGAGCCGCTGCTGAGCGAGGCCGAGGTGACCGAGCTGCGCGCGATCGGCGACAACCGCGGCTCGATGGCGCTCAAGGGAGCGAGCTTCGAATACGAGGGCGAGCCGCTGGCCGACCGCTGGGAGCTCGACGGCGAGCTTCGGGAGCTGGCGACACGCTGGCGGATCGCGCCGCAGCGCGATCTGGTCAAGACCGCTTGAGACACGCTCCGGCCGTCGGAGCCTCGATGGTCCCTCGCCGGCGCAGGCCGCTCGGTGGGTTCCTCGCCAGCGCAGAGCCGCTCGGCGAGCCCGGGTCACGCGGTGAGAGGGGGCGCCTGCGGCGCGACGGGCGGCGCGGCGCCTGCCCAGTTCGCGAGGAACTCCTCGCATTCCGCGCTGTCGAGCGGGCGCGCGAACAGGAAGCCCTGACCGGTGTCGCAGCTCTCCTCTCTGAGCAGCGAGAGCTCGCGCGCCTGCTCGATGCCCTCGGCGAGCGTCTCGATCGAGAGCGACTTGCCGAGCTGGACGAGCGTCCTGATCAGCGTCTCGCCCTCGACGTCGTGGCGCATTTTGGCGATGAACGAGCGGTCGATCTTCAGCGCGTCGACCGGGAAGCGCTGCAGGTAGGCCAGCGAGGAGTAGCCGGTGCCGAAGTCGTCGATCGCGACGCGCACCCCGAGCTCCTTGATCGCCTGCAAGCGCACGGCGGTCTCCTCGGCGTTGGCCATGATCGTCGTCTCGGTGATCTCGATCGTGAGGGCCTCGGGATCCAGTCCGGAGTCGCTCAGAGCGACGCCGATTTCCTCGACGAACTCGTCCCTGTCGAGCTGTCGGGCGGCGACGTTGACGGCGATGCCGATTTCGCGGCCCTGGCGCGCGCCACTCGGCGCCCTGGCGGCAGGCCTCGTTCAGCACCCAGCGGCCGACCTCGACGATCAGCCCGGTCTCCTCGAGCAGCGGCACGAAGTCGTCGGGCTGCACGATCCCGCGCGTCGGGTGCAGCCAGCGGATCAAGGCCTCCATGCCCGTGGGGACCATCTCGCGAAGGTCGAACGTGGGCTGGTAGACGACGAAGAACTCATCTTTGGAGAACGCGTCGCGCAGGTCCATCTCGAGCTCCATCTTGCTCTGGACGGCGTCGTGCATCCCGGACTCGAACACCACGTAGCCGTTCTTGCCCTCCCACTTGGCGCGGTACATCGCGATGTCGGCGTCGCGCAGGAGCTCTTCGGCGGTCGAGCGATCGCCCATCGCGACCCCGACGCTGGCCGTGACGATCAGTCGCTTGCCCTCGGCGCCCTTCAGTTTGAATGGCTGCTTGAGCGCGGCCAGCAGTCGCTCGGCGATCAGCTCGGGGCCCGCTGCCAGCGACATCCCTTCGGCGACGACGACGAACTCGTCGCCGCCCAGGCGCCCGAGCGCGTCGATGTCGCGCACGACGCCCTCCAGGCGCGCGGCGACGGCGCGCAGCAGCTGGTCGCCGACGCCGTGACCGAGCGTGTCGTTGATGCCCTTGAAGTTGTCGAGGTCGACGAACAGCGCCGCCACCGGCGTCTGGCTGCGGCGCGCGCGCACCAGCATCTGCTCCACGCGGTCGAGGATCAGCGTACGGTTGGGCAGGCCCGTGAGCGCGTCGTGGGTGGCCATGAAGGCGAGCTCCTCCTGGCGGCGACTGAGCTCCTCGTGGGCGCGCTGGCGCTCGGACTCGAAGGACTGGCACATGCGCACGAGCGTCACGTCGAGGCTGCGCTGCAGCATCGTGACGGCTCGCTCGAGAACCGTCTCCGGCAGCGAGAGCTCTTGGACGACTTCGCCCACGAGGTCGGCGGCGGCGTCGCGCCAGCGCAGGCAGCGCTTGGTGACCTCGTTGAGCGGCGCCGCTCGCTGTGCGGCGAGCTGGCCGAAGATGCTCCACGACTCCTGCCCGACCTCGCGCGCCACCTCCGGGCTCTCGCCCGCCATCCAGCGCGCGACCGCGATCGTCGAGACGGTTCCCACCTTCTCAAAGCTCTCTTCGACCATCGGCTCGAGCACGACGCCCGATTCGTCGTTGCGTCTCAGGATGCCCTTGACGACTTGCTCGGTGCGCTCGTTGAGCGCACCGCCGAGCACCCGCAGGTGACGTTCGAGCTCCATCCTGGCGGTTGGCGAAAGCTGCTCCACCTCCACCTCCGCCTCCGCCACGTCCCTCGATCCGATGGGTGAGACCGACATGTAGCGAGATGTCGGCAGCTAGCTCGAATATCTTGAGCGCTCCCGTCCCTTCTGAGCGCAAGAGCCGCTGCGCCGCAATATCCCTTGCGGATATATGACCCTGGGAGCACGCGGCGCGCCGGCGATTGGATGGGTCGCCTGCGCAAGCGAGTTTGGAAGGGTCGTCTCTAGCGACCCTGGAAGCGCGCGGCGCGCTTGCCGAGGAAGGCGGCGATGCCCTCCTTGGCGTCTGCGCTCGCGAACGCGGTGGCGAAGCCGCGCTTCTCGGCCTCGATGCCCTCGTCGAGATCTCCGGCGCCAGAGACGCGCTTGATCTGCCCCAGCGCGATCGGGGCTTGGGCCGCGAGCTTGCGTGCCCACGCGAGCGCAGTGTCGAGCAGTTCGTGATCCTCGACCATGCGGTTGACGAGGCCCAGTTCGAAGGCCTCCTCGGCGAGGATCGGGTCGCCGACGAGGTTCATCTCGAGCGCCTTGTTCTCCCCCACGAGCCGGGGCAGGCGCTGGGTCCCGCCGAAGCCGGGGATGATCCCGAGCTTGATCTCGGGCTGGCCGAAGGTCGCCGAGCGCGCCGCGATGCGCACGTCGCAGGCCATCGCGAGCTCACAGCCGCCGCCGAAGGCGAGCCCGTTGACCGCAGCGATCGTCGCGATCCCGTCCGAGCCGAGCTCGCGCAGGAGCGCGTGGGCGGCGTGGATCAACTGCTCACCGGCGCCCTCGTCCATCGCGGTGAACGCCTTGATGTCGGCGCCCGCGCTGAACAGAAACGGGTTGGAGGAGGCGATCACGAGCGCACGCACGGCTGGCTGGGCGCCGTCGTCCCTGAGCCGCTTCCACACCTTGCCCAGGTCCTCGATCACCTGCGGGGAGATCGAGTTCATCTGGCCGTTGGCGAGCCAGGCGATGGCGACGCCCTCGGGGCACTCCAAACCGCCCCCGTGTGCCGCTCCGGCGGGCACGGGGTCCTTCCATGTCTGCAGCTTGACGACCTCCACCTTCGCGTCGTCATCGAAGGTGGATGACGACGCGGCGGGCTGCTCGGCGTCGGGCTGGGGGTAGGCGTAGAAGCCCTGGCCGCTCTTCTGGCCGAGCCGGCCCTGGGCGACGAGGCGACGCAGGATCGTCGGCGGGACGAAGCGATCGCCGTGGCGCTCGGCGGCACTCTCCAGACGCTCGAGCACCGAGTCGAGCCCTTCGACGTCGGCCTTCATGAACGGCGGCATCAGGCCCCGGCGGGGATCGAGGCCGGCGCCGGCCATCATCCCGAAGTCGATGTCGCGGTGGGTGGCCACACCCTCCTGCAGCACGAGGCAGGCCTCGACGAAAGTCTTGAGCGTGAGCAGCTCGACCAGCTCCGCCACGTCGGGCTCGCCGTCGCCTTTGAGATTGGCCTCGCCAGAGGGGCTGTAGACGCCATCGCCACCGGTCTTTGCGCCGAGCTTGCCTTCGGAGACAAGCTTCTGCATCCCCTTGGGCACATAGAAGCGCTCGTCGCCATAGGCGTCGGCGACGTGTTCGGCGACGTGCAGGACTGTGTCGAGGCCAAGCAGGTTGACGAGGAAGTAGGGACCCATGGGCACGACCCCGGCAGCGCCGACTCCTTCGTCCATTGCCTTGATCGAGAGCTTCTTCTCCTCCTGCTCGCGCCACAGCTCGGACATGCCGGCCATCAGGATCCGGTTGACCACGAAGCCGGGAACCTCCAGGCATGCGATCGGCTGCTTGCGGATCGCCTGAGCGAAGGTCAGCGCCGCGGTGACCGTTTCCGGCGAGGTCTCCTCGCCCTCGACGATCTCCACGAGCGGCATCACCGAGGCCGGATAGAAGTAGTGGAAGCCGACGACCTTGTCGGGGCGCATTGTGGCTTCCCCGATCTCCCCGATGGACAAGGAGGAGGTGTTCGAGGAGAGAATCGCGTGGCCAGGAGTGACGGCATCGAGCTCGGCGAACACGGCCTGCTTGATCTCCATCCGCTCGGGGACCGCCTCGATCACGAAGTCGACGTCGCCGAAGCCTCCGTAGGAGGTGGTGCCCTCGATCCGCCCGAGGATCTCCTCGATCTGCGCGGCACCCTGCTCGACCGTGACGCGCTCCTTCTTGACGAGCTTTGCCACCTGGCCCTCGGTCACCTTGCGCGCCTCGTCCAGGCCCGCCCGCACGAGGTCCTGGTTGATGTCCTTGAGCACGACCGGGATCCCGGCGGCGGCGATCGTCTGGGCGATCTGCCCACCCATGGTGCCCGCTCCGACGACGGCTGCCTTGAACACGAACATCTGTGGGCTCCTCTGGTGGGATGAATGGTTGAAGATCAATTGAAGCCATCGCCACATGTGGCGATGGCCCGGGCCGCACATGTGCGGCCCGGCCGGGTGGCGCATGCGCCACCCGGAACAGCACAATCAGACCGCGGCGGGCTCCTCGACGCGCCGCGGCAACAGCGTTTCGCGCGCGATGACCAGGCGCTGGATCTGAGAGGTGCCCTCGTAGAGCTGCATGATCTTCGCGTCGCGGAAGAGCTTCTCGACCGGATACTCCTTGATGAAGCCGTAGCCCCCGTAGACCTGGACGGCGTCGGTGGCGATCTTCATCGCGGCGTCGGCGGCGAAGCGCTTGGCGTGCGAGGAGACGAGCGTGTTGCGCTGGCCTTGGTCGAGCAGGACTGCCGACTTCCAGGTCAACAGACGCGCCGCTTCGATTTCGGTGGCCATGTCGGCGATCATGAACTGGATCGCCTGGTGCATCGCGATCGGCACGCCGAACTGGACGCGTTCGCGCGAGTAGTCGGTGGCGAACTCGAACGCCGCTCGCGCGATGCCGGTGGCCATCGCGGCCACGCCGGGACGCGTGCGGTCGAGCGTCATCATCGCGAGCTTGAAGCCCGCGTTTTCCTCGCCAAGCAGGTTCTCCTCGGGGACCTCGACATCGTTGAAGGAGATCGTGGCGGTGTTGGAGGCGCGCTGACCCAGCTTGTCCTCCTTCTTATCCACCACGACGCCCCAGTCGCGCTCGACCACGAACGCGGAGATGCCGCGATGGCCCGCGTCCTTGTCGGTCTTGGCGTAGACGGTGTAGTAGTCGGCGTAGCCGCCGTTGGTGATGAAGCACTTGGAGCCGTTGATGACGTACTTGTCGCCTTTCTTGACGGCCGTGGTGCGCATCCCGGAGACGTCGGAGCCGGCGTCGGGCTCGGTGAGGCAGAAGGAGGCAAGCTTGGGCGCCTCGGTGAGCATCCCGAGGTACTTCTTCTTGGTCTCCTCAGAGCCACCCAGCGCGATCGGCGCGGTCGCAAGGCCGTTGCAGCCGAGCGAGGTCTGGATGCCCGAGCAGCCCCAGGAGAGCTCCTCCTCGATCAGGCAGCCGTCGAGGTAGCCCGCTCCGGGGCCACCGTACTGCTCCTCGATGTGGGTGTTCATCAGGCCCACGTCCCAAGCCTTCTGGATGATGTCGGCCGGCCAGGCGCCCTCCTTGTCGTACTCCCAGGCGACCGGCCGGATCTCTTTCTCGGCGAAGTCGTGGGCCATCTCGCGCAGGTTCTTCTGCTCGTCTGTGAGCGTGAAATCGACCATGGTGCTGATGTTCTCCTAGGACATGACGCGGATATAGATTGACTAGTCAGTCAATCCCGGCTCCCGAAGGTTAGCGAAGGGAGGCTGCGCGCGCGAGCGCTCGGGCGAGCGGCCGGGCGTCGGGCCCGGCGCCGCAGGATCTGTCCAAGTGGGCCACAATCAAGCGATGGAACCGTTCACGTTCGTCGTGGTAGGGGCCGTGGCGCTGTTCGTGCTCGTCGGCGTCGGCTCATTCCTGGCGGGCGGGAGCCTGTACGACAAGATCGGCGAGGGCGGCCTCTCGACCGAGGGACCAGGCGCCTCGCACGGACGGGCGGGGACATCGTCGAACTCGCCGCTCGCGCAGGCCGAGCGGGACATGGAAATCCGCCAGATGCTGCAGGCGCGCAGCGACAGGCAGGTGCGCCGCGGCGGCCAGGCGCTCGACATCGACGCCGAGATGGCGCTGCTGGAGCAGCCGGCGGGGGACTCCCACGGCGGACACGACGCCGGACTGACCGAAGAGGTGCGCCAGCTGGTGATGGCGCGCAACGAACGCCGGGTGCGCAGCGGCGAAGAGCCGATCGACGTCGAGGAAGAGGTGCGGCGCACACTCGACGAACTAGACCCCGAAGGGCTTTGACCGCCAGCACTGGAGGCGCTCTGAGATCGGTGCGATCAACCCTTCGTCAGCGGTTCCAGCGCACCGCCGGTCGAACCCGAGTTGGCTCCCTGAAGGGCGCCAACCAGCTGCTGCACGGCGGGAAGCAGCTGCGAGGGCGGCTCGGGGTTGGGCGGCGCGGCGATCGTCTGCGGCTTGTTGAGGTCTGAGAATTCGAGCAGGACCTCGAGGTCGGCGCTGCTGAGGCCGTTGAGCAGTGACCGCGTCTCAGGGGTGGCGGAAACCGTGGCGGTGACTTCCAGGCGCCGCAGCATGTGGTCGCTCTTGCCGGTGTAGACGTCGACGTGGACCGACTTGATCGATTTGGCCAGTTCCGTGACTACGGCGGGCGACAGCGTGGCGCCGGCGCCTGCGGGGATGGGCGAGCCGAGTCCGAGCGCTCCCCCGGCCTGAGAGAGCTTGGAGACGTCAGCGAGGAAAGCCGGTGTGTCGACGCTTGCCGTCAGATGAGTCGTCTGCACGCCCGCGATCGTCGCGCTGCCGACGTCCTTGGGGTTCGCCAGCCAGTGGCCCGGTTCGATCCCAAGCGCGGCGAACGTGGAGTGCGTCTTGGTGCTCGAGGCCGACTTCGTCGCCTGGGCGTAGCCTTCTTCGAGCGCCTTGTATGTGGTTTGGGGCGTGGAGAACCAGGTGCCGGCAAGCTGCACGAACAGAGCCGAGCCGGTCGAGGTCGCGCCGGCGTGCAGGACATGCCCCGCTGCGCTGAGCTGGAGCTGGAGCGCGAAGCGCGGGAGCCTTGCGGCGTCCGTGCTCTGGAATGGGCCGCTGAGCCGCACCGCGAGCGGCTTCGTCGCGCTCGAGCCGGCCGGGCTGAGCGCGAACGAGAGGTTGACGGCGCCGCTTTGGATCTGGGTGTGCCCGGAGAAGGTGTCCTCGAGCAGCGACTGAGCGCTTCCAGCCGCGCCCCCGCACGCCCCGAGCAGACAAGCGCAAGAGATCGTGGCGAGCAGCGCAACTGCCGCACGGAGAGTGGTGTTCTTCAGGAGTGCCCTCAACGCTTCGACCCGACCGGTGTCCTGCAACGTTTGCTGCGCGACCGGAGGAGAATCAGCCTAGCATCAGGCCAATGCCCGCCAAGCCACTTCGCGCGCTGGCGCTGGGCCTCGCGCTGGGCGCTCTGTGGATGGCGCCTGCGAGCGCGAGCGCCGCTCACCGCGTGACCGTCACGGCCGCGCTCCAGCGCCTGCTGAGGGGCGGCGCGATCACCGAAGCGACTTACCGGCAGTACCAGGGGTCCTATAGCGCGGCGAAGATCTCGTTGCGCAGGCTCTCCGGCACGCGCGCGGCGGAACTGGGCGCCGTGGTCGCTAACGTCGAAGCGATGGCGGCGAAGGGGCTGCTGAGCGCCTCACGCCTGCCCGTGGTGTTCACGACCCTGGAACGCAACAGGCAATGGTGGACGACAGAACGGCTGCTGGGCGCCGACCAGCGCGTGAGCTTCAGCGGGAGCCGGCTCGTATGGGAGTACTACCCTGGCCAGGGAGTCGAGATCCAGTGGCTGGCGACCTTCGGGGAGGCGAATGGATACTTCTTCGCCAAAGAAGCCACTGCTCTGAAACAGGTGCTGAGCGAAGCGATCGCGCTCGCCACGCAGCGCGCCGGGGGAATCGCCTGGGAGTACATGTTCCAGTTCGACGGTGGGGCGCCGCCGTGGACGAGCGGGCTCTCGCAGGGCACCGCGCTGCAGGTGCTCGCGCGCGCGTGGTCAAGGACGCACGAACCTCAGTACCTGACGGCCGCCCAGCAGGCGCTCGGGATCTTCAAGAGCGGGCCCTCCGCCGGAGTGCGGGTCGCGACGCCCGCCGGGGCGCACTACCTCGAGTACACCTACGCCCCGAGCGAGCGCATCCTCAACGGCTTCATCCAGAGCCTCGTGGGGCTCTACGAATACACAAAGCTCACCGGCGACCCTCTGGGTCAGCAGCTGTTCGAAGCGGGTGACGCGGAGGCGCGCGCCGAGGTGCCCCATTACGACACAGGCTCCTGGTCGAAGTACGACCAGAGCAGCGAATCGGACCTCAACTACCACGAACTGCTCGCCGAATTCCTCGAACACCTGTGTGAAAAGACAGGCAGGGGCGAGCCGCTGACCCCGACCACGGGGCAGATCCCCGGAGACGACATCTACTGCACGACCGCCAAGAGCTTCCGCGAAGACGTGAAAACGCCGCCGACGATCCAGCTGCTGACGCAGAGCTTGAGGACCGGCGAACGCGCCGGGGTCAAGCTCGAGCTCTCGAAGATCTCGACGGTGAGCATGGTCGTCAAGCTGGGCGCGAAAACCGTGTGGACTAACAACGCGACCGTCGAAGGCGGCCGGCCGCGGCTGCTGTGGGTGACGCCGTCGAAGCCGGGGGTCTATTCGGTGGGGCTCAAAGCCAAGGACCTGGCGGGCAACGAAGAAGTCGCGAGCGGCACGATCACGGTGAAGGCGGCGTCGAAAGTGGGGCGCAAGAGCGCCAGAGCCGCTGGGTATGAGCGGATCTCGCCACCCGCGCGTCGGCTGCCTTTTCTCAACTAAGCGCCTTTCGGCGCAGGGCGCCCATACAATCCCCCGGTGCCCACCGAGGCTCCCCAAACCTGGATCCTGACCGCCTCCCCCGAAAATCACGAGGTCACACGTGAACACGGATTCGAGGTGATCGGGATCAAGGAGCGCAATCGCCCGCGTGCCTTGCAGATCGAGCCGGGCGACCGGATCGTCCTGTACCTGACGAAGGTGATGGCGTTCGCGGGCAGCATCGTCGTGACCGGCGAGATGTACGAGGACCGCGCGAAGCTGTGGCCGGGAAAGCCGGGCAAAGCCGACGCCTACCCGTGGCGCTTTCCCACCGAGCCGGAGATCGTCCTGGAGCAGGACGAGTGGGTGCCGGCGGAGGAGCTCGCCACCAAGCTCGAGCACATCAAGAAGTGGCCGGCCGAGCACTGGAAGCTCGCCTTCCAGGGCCAGCTGCGCACTGTCTCTGAGAGGGACGCGAAGCTGCTTGTGAAGCGGATGGGCGCGGCAACTACCGCTCACGCCCGCCGCGCTTGACCTCGACCGCGCCAAGTACCGTCCCAAGCGGGCTCTTCACTTGGGGGCGTGCTCGCCGCCATTCACGTCCTGTGTGACGCCGACCCGTCTCGGGTGACGGCGGTCGTCAATGGCCTGATCGCCTGGGCCACTACGCTCGGTGGCGTTACGGCGGTCGGGTCGGGCCTCCCTGCCGCGGCCCTTGCGTTCGACCGCGATACGAAGCCGGGGACACGAGCAGACCAGATCAACCGGGGTCTGGGCGTGGGCTTCATCGGCGGGATGGTCGGTGGCCTGATGATGTTCATTGTCTTCAGCGCTAGACTCGTGTCATGAACGATTTTGATCGGTATGACCTGGCTCTGTCGCTGCTGAGCGGTCTCGCCGCGGTGGGGGCGCTGCTGCTATACGCACCGCTTTGGACGGCCGCGATCGTAATGCCGATAGGGGTGACGATAAGTCTCTTTCGGCACCTCGACCTCACGCCCGCAAAGCGGCGACGCACCGCGGCCGAGCACCAATCGCGCGCTGCGACGCGAGATCCTCAGTCACCACGCCCGACGGGCTGAGCGAACAGAGATCTACGGGGATGTTGCTTCGCGCACCTCGCTTCCGCGTTGTGTGAGCCGCCACTTGTTGGGTTCGCCCTTCGCGCGTGCCTCGCTTGCGTTGGCGATCAGGCCGAGCTGCTGAAGGCGCGCGAGCAGCTTCGAAACCTGGCCCTGGTCGCGGATCCCGGACGCGTCGCCGACCTGGCGGTTGGAGGGATGGGATCCCTGCCCACCCAGCTCGCCGATCGCAAAGAGCACGCGGATCGTGCGGTAGGTGAGGCGCATGTCGAGATCGCGCAGCGGGTCGGCGGTAGCCGCCACGGCGCGGTTTGGGCTCGGCGGGACGGGCTGCGCCAGCTCGCCGCGCGCGGCGGCGGGACCGAGGTAGGGCAGCACGACGATCGCCATCAGCGGGTTGAGCAGCTCGAGCAGCGAGTTGCCCTCGGCGCCCGCGCCGTGCGAGCCCGGCGTCGCGGGGCGCAGCGGAGATGCGAGCAGGCGCGTGTGGATCAGCGACAGCACGCCGCCGAGAATCCCCTCGGCTGTCAACGGTGGCGGAGCCCCGGCCCGCCTGGTCTCCGCTTGACCCTGGTCGAGGATTGGGAGAATTTGGAGCTGTACGTTCTGGCGTCGCTCAAGGGCCCGCGGTCCGGCTCCCAGGCTCTCGACGATAAGCAGGCGAGCCAGCGCGGGCTCGCGGTCGATGAATTCGAGCAGCGCCGTGAGGGCGCCCCGGATCTTCGCGCGCCACCGGCCCGCTTGCCCATAGGCCGGGACGACGACCTCGGCGACCCGCGCGAGCGCCTGGTCGAAGGCGGCGAGGAAGCAGTGTTCGCGGTCGACGAAGTGCTCGTAGAAAGTGCGACGCGAGACCCCGGAGCGCGCCACGACGCGCGCGACGGTCGCACATCCGACCCCGTGCTCGGAGGCGACCCCGGACATCGCCGCGACGATCCGCGCGCGCTGGACCTCGGCGAGCTGCCGGTGACCCTCGGACGGCTCGCTTGCGGGATGCCCGTCGGTTATCCCCAGCGGGGTGCCCGCCGGCCCGCTTCCCACGCCCGGCTCGGGTCCCCCGGGCGTCGCGGAGGGGGTACGCGCCAGCGGGCTGTGCTCGCCCGACACCGTCCCCACTGACAGCCTGTGCCCGTCAGGGTGCGCGCTTGCCTTGCCATGCATGTCATTTCTTCTTCTTGTGCTTGGTGGCCTTCTTGGCCTTCTTGTGGGGGCAGCCGGTGACGGTGATCGGGGTGTTCTGCTTGATCGTCGCGCCGTTCTGCGCGGTGAACGCGGTCGGCATCTTCAGGCTCGCCTTGCAGAGGTTGCTCGGCGCCGCCAGCGCCGAGAACTTGCCTTGCGGCAGGGTCAGTTCGAACGTGCCGACGGGAGCGTCGGGGACAGTGCGGAACGTGCTGCTCGTGATACCCGCTTTGCTGATGAACGTTTCCGCATGCAGTTGGATCGTCGTGCCATAACCCGACAGGACGATCACGAGTTCTGGGAATTTCAAACCCGCGTGCGACACGAAATACACGGGACCGGCCAACGGAACAGGCAGCAACGGCGTCGTCGCTCTGGCTGTCCCGATCCTCGATTCCGCAGAGCAACCGGCTGGGTTCTGGTTGAACGTGCTGTCAGGACAAGCCTTCTGCAGAGTCGTCAAGCGTGACGGGAGTTGCTTTGGCAGGTCTACCTTGACCTTGCTGATGTTCGCCTGCGAGCCAAACGGAGCTTTCGGATAGGCAAGCTTCACGTGCAGGCTCGCGCCGTTGGCCCTCGAGGTTCTCCCACTGGTCGAGACGCTGAACGCCGGTTTGAAACCAAGCACCGCACAGTTCGTGACCTGCAACGGCACCGACAACGCAGATGTCGCACCCTGCGTGCTGGACAGGCTCCCCGTGATGCTCATCGGAGAACAGTTGGTTGGGTTGAACGTGAACCCGGGCCTGTTGACAGTCACGTTCACATGCTTGATCTGCAGCGGGATCCCGTCCAAGATCGTGGGGATCTTGTGCGGACCGGTGTTATCGCTCGTGATCGTGAGCGCTGCCGTGATCGGATCGACTTCGATCTTCGCACGGACGACCACGCAATCGCACGGCGTGTCCCTCTCCAGGTCGTACGGTCCCGCCTTGGCTGGGTTGACGATCGACAAACCATACGGAGCACCCTCATAGCCTTCGGTGATGAAGACTTTGCCGCCACGCACGCTGTAGGGGTCGCCGCCCAAACCGACCGAGACGATCGTTTCGCCGATTTCGCTCTCAGGCCCACACAACCCCTCATTCGCCTGCGGTTCCCCGCACAACTTCACGCCAGACAAGAGTCCTGAGAGTCCTGGAGGCATCTTCAACTGGATCGCCTGCAAGCTCTGCTGACCGTCTTCGCGGCTCATCGTCATCGTGAAGGGGCTGAACCCACCAGCCTGAATACTGGTCGTGCCTGCCGTCAACGATGGACTGAAAGGCAACGGACTCGCGCAGGGACCACCATTCGGACCAGAGACGATATTGAACGTCGAAGAGGACTCCGTCGCAGGATTTCCAGACCACGGCGCGATAGACGCAGTCGTCGTATAGGACCCGCACAACGCCGGTGTGCCAAGCGGCGCCCTGTCGCCACCGAAGAAATGCAGTTTGAAGTCTTCGAACGGTAGTTGAGGCGTGTTCTTGAACGTCGAGACCAACTGGCCGGTTACCGGGTCCGGAACGACTTCGCCTGCGAGCTTCACCCGCGAACCCGACATCGGGTCTTCCACGAACACGTACAGCGCGACGAGGCTCCCGAACGGGTTGGCTTCCTGCGCCGCCAGATAGGCCGCGCCCACAAGATTGTTCGGCAACAATGGCGTATGCACTTCGACTGTGCCCACCTTCGAAGCGTCGGGGCACGACGACGGTTCAGGACTTTCGAGAGCTATCTGATCAAGCGAACAGGACTCGAGGCCGTCCGCGGCCGCCGGGTTGAGCACCATGCCCTCGGGCAGCGCGACGGTCGTATCCTTCACATCGGCCTCGGACAGTCCGTTCGGATTCAGGCTCTGTTCCTGGGGCACGTGCACATCCACCGTCAGCCCTGTGGGCGTGCTCCCCGCCTGCCCGTCCGGCGCGACACCGATGGACGGCGAGGACGGCAACCTGTTGCACCCGTCCATCGCGGGCATCGGTTCCCCCGTAAACGACTGGAATACGCCAGGCGCTTGCCATGAGTCCGTTTCGACGCTAGTCGTCAACGGGCCGGTACATGAGGTCGGCATCGCCAAAAGCGGCGGCGGATCGTTCTGGCCAAGCGCCGCGCACGGTTGAGCGTTACCGTCGTAGAGCCCACCGAGGATGCAGGTCCAGCCGCGCGCGTTGTCGTGCCTTGCGTCGCCGGGCACACCCCAGAACGTGACACGGCTCGCGATGAAGTTCGGCAGCTCGGTGATGTTCTTCACGCTGACGGTCACACCGTAGTCCCCGCCGGTACGCACGGAGGCGTCGAGGATGACGGGGTCTTCCTCGATCAAAAAACCGAACCGCGCCGGCTCTCCTACCGCCGGCGTCAGGTTGTACAACGGCACCGGCAAGGATACGACACCACCAAAGAAAGCATTTTCGTAGATCGTGATCACAGCGACCCCAACCGCCGCCTTCGGCGAGCATAGGTTGAGCGACGTACCCTGACCTGGAGTCTCGCTCAAGAACTGTGCGAGCGTGCATTGCGGGAATGGTGTCGGGTTTCCGATCAGGCCTGGCGGCAGCTTGAAATTGAGATCCTTCGCCTTACCCTCGGGCTTGCTTGGATCTCCCGTCTGGTTCAGCAACAATGCCGTCGTCAACTGGAAGGGATGCGACCCCGCCTGCGTCGTGGGCGCCCCACCCTCTTCTTCGGGCGTCATTTCATAATCTTCGGCACCAAAGGATGGCGGGACTCCACCGACCGGTATCGAACGCTTCACTACCCTCGGCGGCGAATTACCACCACCCTTGACGGACACTTCGTTCTTCGCACCGGGAGCGATCCCTTCGTCCTTGACCTTGATCTGCATTTCCAAAGCCGCATACGGGAAGATCGGAAGCCCGAATTCGTCGACCGGGAAGCCGCAACTCACAGACCGACCGGTCATTTCGCAAAAACCGAATTCCGAGAAATCGACACCGGCGCACCCTTCACAGAGCACATGGAAGACCACGTTCTTCGCGCCCAAACCGGCGGGCAGCTTGTCGCTCACTGTCGCCGTGCCGTGGGAGATCTGTTCGTCGCCGACGTTCTCGGCGACCACGTCCACCGTGCCTTCCCCACCCGGCGAGAGCGTCGCCGGCCACGTGCTGGAGCTCAAATTCCACCACACACTCGGTTCGGCCATCGCGCTAGCAGCACCCGCCGCGCAACCCAACACTACGACCAAAACCAGCACGCAGAGAAGACGCTTTGCGTAAGTGAGCTTGCCCTGAATCATCATATCTCCCCTCAACGCCCTGTCCGAACGGACGACTGCTTGCCAGCTCTGAACCCCACAGCCCTCTTCACGACATACCGTTTCCTCGCCCGACGCTCGCAAACCACACGCTTGCGTCCCGAGCTCCTTTTCCTACACGCCTTCAAGGCGCGCGAAAGCTTCTGCGCAACACTCAACGACTTCGGCGCGACGCCCCTCGTAGACGCCGACGCCGTCGTGTTGCCGGCGCCCGTGAATGTCTCACTAGACGGCGCACCGAAGATCTCCGGTTGCGGCGACGGCGCGACCTTGCACGCGTCCCCCGTGGAACACGGCGGCGGCGACACGGGCTGAGCGGGCACGCACGGCGAACCGGCGCTGCACACATGCGCGTCATACACGTCAAGCGCACCGTCCCGGTCCTGTGACGCCAACCCGGCGACGGTCAAGAAGAACACATCGCTCCCCGATTCGCTCGCGTCCAAGAACACCGATTCTTCATGCGAACCGCCGGAGGACACGGGCGCAATACATCCGCCGGAACTCTCTGAAAACGTCACATTGCTCTGTTCGCACCCACCCACACCCGGCGGCTCGTACTCATACACATCCCACGTCCCATTCGTGTCCTGCGCGGCCAACGCCTCATTGCTGTTGAAGAACAACCTGCCGCTATCGGACAGATACCGTGACTGGTAGATCGCCGCTCCACGTTCCACCTGGGTCCAAGCCGGGATGGTGGCAGCCAACCAACGGACATCCCAGATCAGACCGACGTTCACAAGCGGCGGGTGTTCACCGTTGTTCGCCAGAGTAAGGCCTGATGGCATAAATGCTCCGGTGGGCCGCTCGCCCGTAGGATCGCACGACGCGCAGACAAGGCGACCGGCTTCCGCGGTCGTAGCAGCGTGGTAGAGGAACACCTCCTCATCGGGTTTACCGCTGCTTACATCCCGGTTGTCATACCCAGTCAGGCTCCTGTCTGACATAAACGCCAGCCAACGACCATCGGGAGACATCCTCGCGGTCAACGATTCATAATCATTCCTGTCTTCGCCCGAAAGCGTCGCGACAAACATCGTCGTGCCGTCGTGAGCGACGTACAGGTTGCAGACCGTTTCCGAGGGAGGCCCCAGTTCGCAGTCCCCGGGGTGCGCGCCTTCGGCGAGAACGCCGTTCGCCACAAAATAAACGTACGAGCCGTCTTCGCTGGCGCCCAATACCATCAATACATCGGCGTGCTCCCCCGGGTTCACATCGACGCTGAGGTCTGACAGCTTGCCCGTCGCTGTATCGAACTCGTACAAATCACGCTTCACGGGTTCGAGGGATGCTGTGGAGCTCACCGTAAGCCGTGCCCCGTCGGTAAAGAATATCCTAGACTCGTCGCTGCTCGCCGTCATAAACACGGCTTTGCCGCTGCCGCCCGCCGCGCCCGGTTCCGCCACATCCAACCTGCTCGTCGTACCGGCGGCGACGTCGCGCATCAGGAGATCGCCTTCATCCCCGCCCGCTTTGCTCACGCCATTGCCGACGACGCGCGAGCCATCGTCGGAAACAGCGTGCGCAACAGTGCTGTCCCGCAGGCCGAGTTGCATTTCACCGAGGAACGTCAGCCTGTCCGCCGACCACTCGTAAAGACCGGGAGATCCACCCGCGGTCAACGCCACTTGCGATTCGAGTATCACGTGACCGAGATCCGGTGTGCCACCAACAAAATGGAACGCACCCTTGACATTTTGGGGTTCGCCACCGAATTTGACTTCGGACGTCACGTCCACAACAGTCGCCAGCGGTTGATAACACTCGGCCGGACTCGATGCGCACAGCCCGTTGTGCCTCAGATAAGAGGTCCGTTCGCTCGCTTCCACAGAAAGAGGCATAGCGCCCTGCGGTTCCACCAAGCCCAACGAAAGATCTGAGGAGAAGAACTTGTACTCGGACTGGTGGCCACTCGCAATACCGGTGTGGGTCGTGTCGTGCGGCGTCGCGATCACCCGCGACGCCCAACCGTTGAGACCGCGCGTCGAGAGAACCTGCACTCTTTCGGGAGCGCGATTTCCGGGAGGTTCCACTTCGGTGGGTCCGGTAGCCGCATACGAGATCGAACTCCCATCGGAGGCGGCTTGAATCAAGCTTTCACTACCTGTGAACGTCCTCAGATATGCTCCCTGCTTGTTCGGTGGGGAGACCATCTCCCACGCGCGACCGTCGGGCAAACCCGAAGCGCTAACCGCGGACTGTGTGACGAACGTGCGGTCTTCCCCGGTGACGATCCCAAGCGCGCTTTCGGCAACCAGACGGTAATGATAAGTGCTGCCCGGTCGCAGATCCTGCGCATGCCCGCCCACATCGACATCGACGATCCCCGCGCCCGCGTCCCCGGAGACACTCTCGCCATAGGAAGACGTAAGACCGTATTCGAAACGGTAGATCGTGTCGGCCCCGCCCGGGTCGACCACGCCCGCGAACGTCGCGCTGCTCGACGCGACATCCGACACCGACTCCCCATCCACCCTGGCAACCTTCGGCGCTACGAACGTCCGATCGATCCCGGCGGTGCTGCCGTTCGCGTTGCTCGCGACCAACCGGTAGTGATAGGACGTCAACAGCGACAAGCCGCTCACATCGGCATGCACTGTGACGGGAGCCGAACCCGACCCCGGCGACGGTTCGCAAGGCACGGTGTTCCCGTAAGAGGATTCTGTGCCGTATTCGAACTGACAACTGGTGACCGGGAGACCGTCCGGATCGACTGTCCCGTCCAGCGTAACGCTGCCTTCATGCTCGAGGTTCGTCGGTTCTTCACCCGTGCTGACATCCGGCACCACGACCCTGTCGAAAAACACGACGCGATCGGCCGTCGCGTCCGTCGCATACACCTTGTGCGTCGAGGAATCGACTGCCACACCGACGTTTTCGCTCAAATGCCCAGACCCAAACCGATCCACGACCCGCCCTTCGACGTTATGAGCGCTAATCGATTCGCCTTCGCCGAAAAACACTTCGTTGTTGGTCAAATCGACAGCTACGCCGCCCCTCCCACTACCGAATTGCGCTCGTTCGCCGGACTGCCCGAGCTGTTCCACCAGACCCGCACCCTGGATATACGCGCGACCGTCCGCATCGACCGCAAGCCCATGCTGGTTCGCTTGAACTTCTCTCCGCGAGAGGAAAACGTTGACGCTGGCATCGCTGAAGCTATCGAGATAGGCTCCGCCAAGCTTCTCCACTACCCACACCACACCGTTGCCGTCGACAGCCACACCCGTCGTTTCACCCAGATGCTCACCGCCCTGGCCGATCGTCAACTGACCTTCAAAAGACCCCGCTTCGCTGAACTTGTCCACGACCTTATTGACTTCGTCGCTGACATATACATCGCCCGCGGAGGGATCCAACATACTCGTCGAATTATCCACCGCCACCTCCAACACCGACGGTTCCCCAGACCTTTCTACACCGAAACCTCCCGGTGGAGCAAACTGCCTGACAAACACCCCAGCCGAAGTGAACTGCTCGATACGCCCGTTGCCCCGGTCGGCCACATACACGTCGTGAGTCGTTTCGTTCACAGCAATCCCAAACGGGTGGCTCAACTTGCCTTCTTCGGACCCTTCTTCCCCGAACGAACCTGAGAACACGTGTACATCGCGAGCGAGCGCAGGCGCGCTCAGCACCAGCACGGCGCCCATCGCGAACAAAGACGCGACAACGGCCAACCCAAACCCAAACCGCCGAGAACCCATCACACCCATCCCCTCCTAGAGCGATCCACACGAAACGACCCGCGGGACCGCGGGCACGACAAGACCGGCATGAGCACGTCTGCTACGCGCGTGTACTCCATCGCCATCGCGGGGCACAAGCGACCAAGCCGGCGACGCGGCCCGGCTGGAGCAACGGTCTGGCTTGCGGCTAGCGGCCGCGCGATCCCCTTCCCCCCTTTGGGGGATCCCGGCCGGCCGCCAGGCCGGACGGATGGGGCTACGCGTCGAGGCGCAGAGAGAGAGAGAGAGAGAGAGAGAGAGACGCGTCAGCGACGCTGACGCGTCCTATTGAGGACCCATCTGCGGCGCATGGAATCCCATCCACGCTATGCCCATGAAACTGCACGCGAAACTCAGGCTCCCTCATAGAAGCGACCCGGCTCCCTCTCCGATGAATCCCCAACTGGCTCCTGCAGGTCAGCCTGTGAAGGCAACCCGAACCAGACCTATTTTCTACTTGTGCCCTGGGGACACTTGGCCCCTTGGGCTCGGCGCCCCCAATTGGGGGATGCCACTACATGAACAACCTTATACCCGAACGCCAGCAAAAGTCAACCCCCTCCCAAGATTTTTCTTGACTGGGAGGAACAGATGTATTTGCGGGGATGGTCTTCCGGCAAGAGCACCTCAGCCAATTGGCTGACAATGCCCTCGCAAGGCACGCCTACGGGAGTAGCTGTAGTGCCTCTACGTGCGCGGGCCGCAGCATGCTGAAGTGCCGGTGGTCAAGCGTCGCGAGCCTGCTCTCGCCAAGCCTCTCGAGGAGTGCGAGAACGCTTGCGTCAACCACACCAAGCGACTGGTCTTCGTACTGCACCTGGATCTCATGGCTACGCTCGAGATCCCCCGGAGTGGCCGTTTCAAGCCGGTAGGCGCCGGCGAGCAGATCCTCGAGGAAGGACAGCCAAGCGGCCGAGCCGAGACGTTGGTGGCACCAGTAGTCGAGCTCCGCCAGCACGAGTATCGGAACGACAAGATCTTCACCGGCCTCATTAAGCAAGCGGGCGCAGCGCCCGTGGTCGGGGTCGGCGGCGTCGAGCGCCGCCAGCAGCGGCCCCGTGTCGAGCACGAGGGCCATCTACGACGGTAGATGGGCGATTGGCTCGCTGGTCAACTCCGCGGCGGAGAGGCCGTCGGTCGATCTCGCGACGCCAAGGCGCGGGCGGCGCGAGGCGTGGAGGGTCCTCGCCTTTTCGTCGATCGCCTCAGCCATGATCGTCGAGAGCGAGACGCCGCGTCTACGGGCCTCGGCCTCGAGTGTGTCGAGCGACGCGCGCTTGGCCGCAACCGTCGTGCGCCGGATGTCGGAAACAGCAGGATTCATGAATCGTGATTCTATCGCGAGGGCACATCGGACTGGATATCGCTCCGGGCCGCTCGCGCTGGGTCACGCCATACAATCGAGCTATGCCATACGACGCCCCTCGCGCCTGCGCATGACGCGCCTCACGCGCGCCTGGGGGGCGCTCGCGCCCGAGCAGCGCATCGCCGCGATCGCCGCCGCGGCCCTGCTCGTGACGATGTTCTTCCCCTGGTACGAGCTGCAGTCGCTCAACCGCAAGACGGGGGTCATCAACTCCCGTTCGATCAGCGCCTTCGGCGACGTGTCGTTCGTCGAGGCCGCCGTCTTCCTGGTCGCGGCCGGGGTGGTCGCGCTGCTGTTCGCCCGCGCCGAGCGCAAGGACTTCCACATGCCGGGCAGCGACGGCGCGATCGTGATGGCCGGCGGCGGCTGGGCCGCCCTTCTGATCTTCTACCGCGTCTTCAGCCGCCCCGCCGGGCACGGCTACCCCGTCGGGATCCAGTGGGGCTTCTTCCTCGCGTTCGTCGCCGCCGGAGCGCTCACGTACGCCGGCTGGCGCATGCGCGCCACGAGCACGCCAGAGCCACCGCTCGTACGCCCGCGCAGCCGGCGCCGCCCGCCACCCGACGAGGACATCACGGTCCTCGCCCCCCCTCCCCAGCGCGTGGCGCGCGCAACTCCGGTGGCGGCGCACAGCGCACGACCACCGGCGAGCACGCCCAGCTCATCCCCATCCTCAGAGGCCCCTGCTTCAACGACCCAGCCCTCGGACGTGCCGCGGGCTGGGAGCTCGAGGGATCCGGCAACCTCCACCCCTGCGACGCCGCAAACGGCGGGATCGCCGCGCAGGCGGCCCCGCTTCCCGCCGACGCCCTCCGAGCAGCTGTCTTTCGAGGACCAGCCGCCGGAGCCCGAGCGCGACTGACGACGCCGCTCGATTGGTGATACATCGGTGGTACACTGGCTGGGTGGCGACGTCTCACCCCCGCATCCAGGTGACCGAGGATCCCGAGCTGGCACGCGCGCTGCGCACAGCCGCTCCCCATCTGCCGTCGGGGCTCTCACGCTCGCGACAGGTGCGCGAGCTGGCGATCGCGGGTGCTCGGCACATCGCCGACGAGCCGCCGATGACTGAGGAACGTCGCAAAGAGCTGCTCGCGCGTTTGGCGGGCCACTTCGAACATCCGGAGACTGCTCCCTGGGACGGGGAGCTCATGCGCGACGTCAAGCGGCGTGCCTGGCGCTTTGGATGACGAGCCCGCCTGGGGCGAGCTCGCGCTGGTCGTCGACACCTCAGCGTGGATGCGCGCCGGACACCCGACCGTGCTGGAGCGCTGGAAGCGAGCTCAGCGCACCGGGAGGCTGCGCGTCGGCCCGATCGTGCGGCTCGAGATCCTGTTCACCGCGCGTGACGGCGAGCGCTTCGACATGCTGGCAGAGGAGATGTCGGTCCTGTCGAGCGCACCGCTGACACGCTCGGTGCTGCGCGCGGCGCAGAACGGGATGCGAGCCCTGGCGCACCGTTCGGCCGGCGCGCACCGCATCCCGCTGGTCGATTATCTGACCGCTGCCGCCGCACAGGAGATCGGCGCCGCGGTGCTCCACTACGACCACGACTACGACACGCTCGCGGAGGTGATGGTGTTCGAGTCCGTGTGGCTCGCCGCGCCCGGCTCGCTTCCTTAGGACCTTATCCACCTATCCACCGATAGGACCACGCGCCCTCTTCGCGATACGTCCAGGCCGACCGCCCCGACCGCTGGCCCTATCATTCCCCCGACGATGCCCCCTGAGGGACCCCTCTCCTCCGCCGAGGTCGCCGCCGGGCTGAGCTCCGTCGGCTACCTGCCGAGCGAGTCGACCGCGCTCGTCGCCTATCTCGCGACCAGGCTCGGCAAGCCCGTGCTCGTCGAGGGCCCGGCCGGCGTCGGCAAGACCGAGCTGGCGAAGGCGCTCGCGCGCTACCTCGGCCGCGAGCTGATCCGCCTGCAGTGCTACGAGGGGCTCGACGAGGCCAAGGCGCTGTATGAGTGGAACTACCGCAAGCAGCTCCTGCGCATCCAGGCCGAGGCCTCGGACACCGGCTGGGAGGCCGTCCAGCAGGACATCTTCGGCGAGGAGTTCCTACTCTCCCGCCCCCTGATGAGCGCGATCGCCTCCGAGCAGCCGGTCGTGCTCCTGATCGACGAGATCGACAAGACAGACCAGGAGTTCGAGGCGATGCTCTTGGAGGTGCTCTCCGACTTTCAGATCTCGATCCCCGAGCTTGGCCGCGTCACCTCCACTACCCACCCGGTCGTGCTCCTAACCTCCAACAACTCGCGCGAGCTGACCGAGGCGCTCAAGCGCCGCTGCCTCTACCTGTGGCTTGACTACCCGTGTCTCGAGCACGAGCTCGCGATCGTGCAGCTGCACGCCCCCGATCTCGACGAGGCGGTCGCGCGCAGGCTCGTCGAGGTCGTCGGGATGGTGCGCGAGCTCGACCTCAAGAAGCCCCCTTCGATCGCCGAGTCGATCGACTGGGCGCGCGCGCTGCTGCTGCTCGGCGCGAAGGACATCGACGCAACTGTCTTCAACGAGACGATGTCGGTGATCGTCAAGCACCGCACCGACATGGATATCGTCGCCGAGCGCGTCGGCTTGAAGTTGGCGCAGGACACCGAGCCGGCCAATGCCCAACCCGTCTGAGAGCATCCCGCCCGAGCACGCCGCACCTCCCAGCGCCCCAGCCGCTCCCACTGCGGCTTCCGAGGGTATGGCCACCAACACATCACCCCCTCCCGCCATCCCGGAAGGGATGGCGGCGAGCTTGCTTGGGCTAGGTGAGCAACTGCGCGCCGAGGGCGTCGCCGTCGGCACCTCCGAGCTGCTCGACGCGTTCGCCGTCCTGCGCGAGATTCCCTGGACCGCGCAGGGCGAGTTCCGCGAGGCGCTCGCCGCCACGCTCGCCAAGAGCCAGGACGACCGCCGCATCTTCGAGCTGGTGTTCGATCGCTTCTTCTTCCGCGCCGTCGAGCTGGCCTCGGTGCGCGAGGGGGTCGAGGAAGGCGACGGGTCCTCGTCAGCCGACCTCGGCGAGCTCTCGGAAACGGAACTGGATGCCCTGCGCCGCCAGATCGCCGCCGCGCTGCGCGATGGCGCCGATGGCGCGATGCGCGACCTCGCGCGCCTGGCGATCGCCACGTTCGGCCAGCAGGAGCAGGGCTCGGGCGTGATCGGGGTCGACGTGCAGCGCATCCGCCGAGCGCTCGGACTGCGCGCCGAGCCCCAACCCGACTTGCCGCCCGAGGATCCGCGCCGCGACGGCGTGCCGCGCGACGCGCTGCGCCGCTTCGAGGCGCTGATGCGGCGCGAGCTGGAACGCTCGCAGGTGCAGCGCTCGGGACGCCTGCCGCCCGCGCGCCCGCTCGGAGAGCTCGACCGCGCGCTGCCGTCCGGCCCGCTGGCCGACCTCGCCGCCGTCCACCGCGTCGTCGCGCAGCTGCGCCGGCGCCTAGCCACGCAGGGCAAGCAGAACCGCGGACACCGCCGGCACGCGCACGTGGACGTGCGCCGCACGATGCGCGCCTCGCTACAGACGGGCGGCGTGCCGGTCGAGCTGCGCTATCGCCCGCGCCGCCCACGCCGGCCGGAGATCTACGTGCTGTGCGACGTCTCCACGAGTGTGACCTCCGCCTCGGTCTTCTTCCTGTCGGTGTTGCACGCGTTGCACGACTCGTTTCGCAAGATGCGCTCGTTCGTGTTCATCGAGCGCATCTCAGAGGTCACCGACGTGTTCGAGCACGAGCGCGACTTCCGCGCCGTCAGCGAGCGCATCTCAAGCGACGCGGGCGTCGCCGACATCTCCGGCTACACCGACTACGGGCGCGTTTGGTCGGAGCTGCTCGAGCTGATCCAGGACGACATGAATCCGCGCGCCACGGTGATCGTGCTCGGCGACGCGCGCACCAACGGGCGCGACCCGCGCGCGGACCTGTTCGGCCAGGTGGCCGCGCGCGCTGGCCGCACCTTCTGGCTGAATCCGGAGCCGCGCCTTTACTGGAACTACGGCGACTCGGTGATCGCCGCCTACGAGCAGTACTGCACCGCGTTCGAGTGCTGGACGACGGCCCAGCTGGAGGACTTCGTCAAGGCCCTGACCCGGCCCGTCGTCTCCGCCTAGCGCCAAGCACTGCGGATCGGCCGGGATTGATCGCTTGAGCTCAACCGGTCGTCCTTGGCCAGAATGTGGGAGCGCGGTGCGCTTCATTCACGTGAGTGACCGAGGACGCCGCCGGAGACGACGGGGCGCCGCCCTCGCTAGCATCTGGAGAAAGCACAAGACAAACAGGGGAGCTGGTGGAGGCCGGCTGAGATGGCGCACACGACCCGGCGCCGACCCTTCGAACCTGTGGGGTAATGCCCGCGGAGGGAGCGCAGTGCCAAGCCAACTGAAGTCCCGCGAGCGCCAGGCCATTCAGGCGAGCGGCGCGAGCGGCGGAGTCTCGTTGAGCGCGGTCTCACGCGCTTACCGCGACGCCCGCGGCGCCGAGCTGACGGCGCTCGCCGACGTGACGCTGCGCGCGCCGCGCGGCAGCGTGCTCGCCGTCGTCGGGCCGAGCGGCTGCGGCAAGACGACGCTGCTGGAGCTCGTCTGCGGACTGCAACGGCCCGACACGGGCACGATCGAGAGCGAGCCGGCCGTGCTGATGCCCCAGCGCGACCTGCTGCTGCCGTGGCTGAGCGCGCTCGACAACGCGGCGCTCGCATTGCGAATAGCGGGGTGCTCGCGCTCGCTCTCGCGTGCGCGCGCGAGCGCTCTGTTCTCGGAGCTTGGATTGCAGGGCTTCGAGCGCGCGCATCCCCACGAGCTCTCCGGCGGCATGCGCCAGCGCGTCGCCTTCCTGCGCACGCTCCTGTCGGGCAAGCCGGTGCTGTGCCTGGACGAGCCGTTCGGGGCACTCGACGCCATCACAAGGCAGGAGATGCAGGAGTGGCTGACCGGAGCGCTCGTGCGCGAGCCGCGCACCGTGATGCTCGTCACCCACGACGTCGAGGAGGCGATCGTGCTCGCCGACCGCGTGATCGTGCTCTCCCGCCGGCCCGGGCGCGTGCTGGCGGAGCTGGCGGTCGAGCTGCCGCGGCCGCGCACCCCCACCAAGCCCGAGGTGACCGCCCTGCGCGAGCGGGCGCTGCGCGCTCTCGGCGAGGGGCGATGAGGCGGCGCGCGGCGCGCGGCCTGCCGGCGGCGCTGCTCGCGCTCGCGTTGCTGGGCGTCTGGGAGGCGTACGTCGAGCTCGGCTCGGTCAGCCCAATCGTGCTGCCAGCTCCCCACGAAGTCGCCGCCGAAGCTTGGAGCAATGCCGCTCTGCTGGGCGCCAATCTCGAACTGACCGCCCAGGAGGTGGGCCTCGGCGTGCTGCTGGCGATGATCCTCGGCTTCGCGCTCGGCGTGTTGATCCACCTCTCGCCGCTGCTGCGCCGCGCCGTCTACCCGCTGGCGGTCGGCTCACAGGCTGTGCCGGTCGCTCTGATCGGCGTGCTGCTCGTGTTCTGGTGGGGCTTTGGGGTGCTGCCGAAGCTGTTCGTGATCGTCTTGATCTGTTTCTTCCCGGTCGTCGTGACGACCGTCGACGGGCTCGCCTCGGTCGACCCCGACCAGCTCAAGCTGCTGCGCACGCTCGGCGCCTCGCGCTGGCAGGCGCTGCGCTTCGGCGAGCTGCCGGCCGCCGTGCCGGCGGCTCTGAGCGGGGCTCGCATCGCGCTCGCCGTCGGCGTGATCGGGGCCTACATCGCCGAGACTTCGACCGCCACCTCGGGACCCTACGCCGGACTCGGCCATCAGATCAATGCCGACATCAACGCGCTGCAGACGCCGCGCGCCTACGCCGCCGCCGCCGTGCTGTTCCTGTTCGCGATCGCCTGCTTCTACACCCTCGCCCTGGCCGAGCGCTTGCTTGCGCCCTGGGCCCACAGACCAAGAGGAGAGATCCATTGAGAGCACCGTCCCCCGCCCGCCAGGCGCCGACTTCGGTCTACACCTCCCTCGGCCGCGACCACCCATCCGAGACGCGCCCCAGCCGCCGCTGGAGGGGCCGCCCCCTCGCGCTGCTGCTCGTCCTCCCCTGCCTGCTGGCGCTGGCCGCGTGCGGCTCGAAGCAGGACACCCTGTCCGCGCCGGCGACGAAGCCGTTCACGGTGATGCTGGACTTCTTCCCCAACGCCGACCACGCGGCGCTCTACAGCGCGATCGCAAACGGCGACTTCAGGACGGCCGGACTCGACGTCAAGCCCGAGACGCCTTCGGACCCCTCGACGCCCTTGAAGCTGCTGGCGGCCGGGAAGGTGGACATGGCGATCTCCTACGAGCCGGAGCTGCTGCTGGCGCGCGACCAGGGCCTGAAGCTCGTTGCGATCGGCGCGCTCGTCCAGCGCCCTCTGACTTCGATAATCGCGCTGCCGGGCGCACACGTGCGCAGCGTGGCCGATCTTGCGGGCAAGCGCGTGGGCACCGCCGGGATCGCCTACCAGACGGCCGAGCTACGCACGGCGCTGCAGTCCGCGGGCGTGAGCCCCAGCACCGTGCAGGAAGCGAACGTCGGCTTCAACCTGGTGCCTGCGATGCTCTCGCGCAAGGTGGCGGCGACGCTCGGCGGCTTCTGGAACTACGAGGCGTTGCAGCTGGAGCAGATGCATCGCAAGCCAGTCGTGATCCCGATCGACAGGGCTGGTGTGCCCACGTATGACGAGCTGGTGCTGGTCGTGCGCGAGGACGAGGCGGGCGCGCGCGGACAGGACCTGCGCGCCTTCCTGCAGGCGCTCACCAGCGGCGAGCGCCAAGCGCGCTCGAACCCGGCCGCGGCGGCGACGCTGATAGTGAAGGCCAACCCCTCAGCGGAACCCAAGCTGCAACTCGCCTCGATCGAGGCGACGCTCCCGGCGATGCTCCCCTCCGATCGCTCCAAGCCCTACGGCTGGCAGGATCCGAGCGCGTGGGCAAGCTTCGGGCGTTGGATGCTCGCGCACGGCCTGCTCGAGTCCAATCCCAATACCGTCGCTTTGCCGCCGTTCACCAACGAGTTCCTGCCAGGTCAGGGAATATAGGCAACCGCATAATTAGTGGCAATCAAATAGGTGAACGATGGTCGGGGCTCGTTATTTTTAATCATTGGGGCGTGCTTTTTGGTTTAATCTCGGAAACTCCGACATAGTTCGTTTCGACTGTTACTCTCCCGTTGAAGTGGAAGCCCCCCCGAGATGTAGAGCCCCAGTGAGCGCGGCGTACAAAACAGGCAAGCAGACGACCGAGCTGCTGTTCGTCCTCGACGACGACGTCATGCGCAATTGGGCCGAACGGGTGGTGCGCGAGCGCGGCTACGCCTGTGACGCCGCCACCAACGCCGCCGACGCGCGTGAACTGCTGACGCGCGACTCCTACAAACTCGTGCTACTCGACGTCGACGTGCCCGACGAGCCGTGCCTCGAGCTGCTCTCCCACATCCGTGGTGAGCACCCCAACTCGGCCGTGGTCATCATCGGCGAGGAGAACCCGTGGCTGGCCACGGTCGCTGGCGAGCGCGGCGCACTCGACTACATGGTCAAGCCGGTCGGGTCGCGGGAGCTGCTCGTCAGGATCGCGACCGCCATGCGCCGCCGTCCTAGCCCGCGCACCCGCCCTCCTTCACGGACATCTCCGCGGCACGTCGGATCCTCGCGTCAGCGAACCCCCTCACCACGCTCGCCGACAACCGTCTCTCCCGGCGAGCTCGTTTGAGCACGCACCGACCAGCGTCCGTATCTCACCCACCTCAACGCCCGTACTTTCCCGCAAGAGGGGCACGCCTGCGGGCGCTACTGTCACGCTGATGGCCCACCGGGATGAGCAGACGACCGAACAGCCGGCGCCTGACGCCGGGGAGACGATCCGCATCGTTCTCGCAGACGACCACGCGGTCGTGCGCAGCGGGCTGAAGATGCTGCTCGAGAGCGAGAGCGATTTCGAGGTGGTCGCCGAGGGGGGCGACATCGAGAGCGCCCAACGCTATGTGCGCGGGCATCGGCCGGCCGTGCTCGTGCTCGACCTGAACATGCCCGGCGGCTCCAGCCTCGAGGCGATCCCGGGAATTCGCGAGCACACCCCCGACACACAGGTCGTCGTGCTGACGATGCAGCAAGAGCCGGCGTTCGCCCGCCACGCGCTCAGCGCCGGGGCGCTCGGCTACGTGCTCAAGGAGGCAGCCGACGACGAGCTGGTCGAGGCGGTCCGCCGGGCGGCGCGCGGCGAGAGCTACCTCAACCCGCGCCTCGGCGCGCGCCTCGCCTCAGAGCCTGCGCCCGGACCTCCGGACGACCTGAGCGAGCGCGAGGTCGACGTGCTGCGCCTGATCGCGCTCGGCCACACGAACTCTGAGATCGCAGAGCGGCTGTTCCTGTCGGTGCGCACAGTGGAGACCCACCGCGCGCACATCCAGCAGAAGCTGAACCTCTCTTCGCGCGCCGAGCTCGTCGCTTACGCGCTCAAACGCGGCCTCATCCAAGCCTCATAGATCACAGTGGCCGGTGGCGGTGAATCTGGTGCTGGGCCGTCAAGCCGCCGGTCGTCGCGCATACCGCGATGGTTTCAGAAACACGACCCTTGGTGCGAGTCGCTTAAACCATCGTCGTCTGGGGATAATTACAACTATGCAGAGGATCTCCCTGCACTGCAAGCGGCGCTCGGGATGTGGGAAACCCACGAGTGGAGAGGGTGGTGCGTGCGGATGGTCGCCACCAGCCCAGCCGGAAGTATGCATGTCTCAGGGAAGCCAGAGAGAAGGTCGGACTTTGCCAGTCACGAGCTGCCCCGAGCGCGCCGTCCTGTCTCAGCATCGCCCCCCGACCCGAGGGCGGTGGAGACGACGCATCATGCATCGGGACAGGCCGACGTCCAGCACTCCCTACCTGGACGCCACGGAGCCGGTTGCGCGCGGAGTCGCAGGGAGGCTTCGCGCGCGACCGCTCCTATTTGAGACGGACCTTCACGGGAGCATCCGGGCCGCTCACTCGGGCAGCAGCCTGTAGCGACGCGTATCCGGATCGCGCTCGAGCAAGCCGGCGGCGACGAGCGTGAGCACATAGCGATGCACGGTGCTCGTATTCAGGTCGAGCTGCTCGGAGATGTCCTTGATCCCCAGGTCGACTCCCTCCTGGGGAAAGCACGAGAGCACGAGCAAGCCCGCGAGCAACGAGCGCGACAGCCGCCTGTTGTCTTGCAGGGCTCGGTAGCGGGAGCTGAGCGCGTGCCTGGCGTTGGTGCGGTGAAAGCCGGTGCCGGCGACCAGCGAGGATACGCTCGGCGGGGCGCCGTCTCCCAGCGCGGCTCGCATGACATGGTCGACCTGGTTGCGCGAGAGCGTGATCGTCACGTGCGGCTCGCCCTGGCCTGCACGCCCAGCGGAGCGAAAAGCGGACGAGTCGCCGCTTGACTGGAGCGCGCGCTGCTCTGGAACGCTCCTGCAGTCGCGGTCTTCCAGCTCCCCCTCGATGGGCTGCTCGCCGCTCATCTCACCCGGGCGCCGCTCGTCCACGTCCAGGGAATTCGACGACGTTGTCGCGCGCGGGCCCTGTGCCCGAGGGAACCAGCAGACGGCCGTCGCTGAGCGATCCGATCCGGTGGGCATGGACCATCGAGGGCATGTCGGGCACTGTGATCAGGACCGCGAGCCAGTTCTGCTCGGCGGTGCTCCGCAGAAGGCCCATGACCTCCTCGCGCTGGAGCACGTCGAGATTGGCGGTTGGATCGTCGACGACCAGCAGGCTAGGCTGCCTGACCATCGCGTGAGCGATCGACACAAGCGTGCGCTCGCCGTCGGTGAGGTCCTCCCAGCGCCCTTTGGAGCATTCGGCAACCCCAACCCGCGCAAGCGCTGCCGCCGAGCGACGGCGGGCGCGACGCAGGGTCTGACGTTTGAGCAGCGGCAGGGCCACATAGTCGAGCATCTCCAGCTCGTCGCTCTCGGGTCCAGTTCGCCTGGCCCAGCCGATCTCCTCACGCAGGAGCCGCACAAGCTCGCCCCTCGACATGCGGCCGAGGTCGCGCCCGTCGAAGTTGACGAGACCGTCTTCGGGCGCCTCCAAGCCCGCTGCCACCTTCAGCAAGGTGGTCTTGCCAGAACCGCGCTGCCCCCACACCGCCACGCACTCGCCGGCGTACACGGACAGCGTGATGTCCTTCAGCACGGCCGTCTCGTGCGGCCCGCGCCAGTAGCTCTTGCTGACGCTCTCGAGTGACAGCCGCACCTCCGGATTCAAGCGACTCCGCCTCCTCGCGCGCCGCCTCGCGTCTGGGCGAGGTTGAGCTTGTCCATGATGGCGCGAGCCTTCTGCAGCCACTCGACCCTGGCCTGGAGCTGCCTGATCTCGGCGTCGCGCACGAGTAGCACCGCCACCTCCGGCCACGCCCTGGGCGAGCGCCGTGAGCGCATGACGGGTCCCTTGAGATCTTCCAGCCGCGCCAGGCACTCCTCCTCTTGGGATCGGGCCAGTTCAATCAGCCGTGGCAGGTTGTGCGGTCTGGACAGAGCGATCTTCATGTACAGCTCGTCGCGCACCGGGGCGAGCGAGGAGCCGCCAAGCATCCACTCTTCGAAACGGTCGACTCCCTTTGGCGTGGCTTCGTAGATCGTGCGCGGGGCGGCGCGCTCGTTGGAGACGTCACCCCTCGATCCGGCGCTGCGCACGAGCTCGTCGGAACTGAGCTGGTCGAGCGCCGAGTAGACGCCGGTGGGGGCGAAGCCGGAAGAGCCGAACCGCTCCTGAAGACGACGCGCGAGCTCATAGCCGTAGCCCGGCCGCTCGATCACCAGCCCCAATACCGCGTTCTTGGCCGACATAGCTGGATCGGCCTCAGTTCCAAATGTTCGCTTGCATCACGACACAGTATGCAAGATCCCACCAGAATGTGTCCTTGTGCGGAACAATTTCAATGAGCAGGTACTGAGGCGCCGCTCGGCAGGTCGTCTACGCGCCGGGTAGTGCAAGCGATCTCGGCCTGCGTGAGCCGCTCGACACGGCGCACTTCCTGCTCGGAGGGCGCCGTCTGCGCCGTCGCGCCGCCTCGACGGCGAACCCTCCGCCCGCAGGATCGACGGCGCCAGCACTGAGTCCGCCAGCGGCTCGGCCAAGTCGGGGTCTCGCGGGGAGCCGCGATTCGATGAGTTTTCTCACGTGCCTATTATCGCGCGCTTAGCAAGCAGGATCAGGCTCTCCATATGGTTGGTGACAGGCGCCGTGACGCCGCGCTGCGTAAGTTGAGACAGGTCAACCGCTGGCTGGTGGCGGGCTCCATCGCACTCACAGGCGTGTTCGCAGAGGTTGCCGCAAGCACCTTCCCGGGCAAGACCGTCAAGGCATCGGGAGGATCGCGCTCTCACCCCAAACACAGCTCCAAAGCGTCCAGCTCGCTTCGTCCGCCCACGCAGGCGCCGCAGGCGCCCACGACGCCGGCCCCTTCTTCGGAAACGGCGCCCGCAGAAGAATCCGCGACTCGCGAAGAGTCCGCGCCCGCTCGGGAATCGGCGCCCACCGAAGAATCTGCCCCTACCCAATCGACCCCAACTGGGGAATCGGCGCCAGCTCAGGAATCGGCTCCGGCGCAGGAATCGGCTCCGGCGCAGGAATCGACCCCCCCGGTCGTCTCCGGGGGATCGTGAGCCCGATGAGGACGGGGATCGCGCGCGCAAGCTGGCAGGCGCTCGGCACGAGCGTCGAGCTTCTGCTGAGCCACCCCGACGAGCTTGCGCGGGCGCGCTCGATCGTGGAGCAAGAGCTCGACGAGATCGACCGAGCGTGCAGTCGCTTCCGCGAGGATTCTGAGCTGACTCGCCTGAATGCGCATGCCGGACGCACCGTCAAGGTCGACCCGCTGTTGATCGAGGCAACCGAGCTGGCGCTGCGCGCCGCTCAGTTGACCGACGGAGACGTCGATCCGACGGTAGGACGCGCTCTCGAGCTGGCTGGCTATGACCGCGATTGGCGGCTGCTCGCCAACCCGCCTGCCGCCCTGGGGGCGGCCCAGGCCATGGCCCCGGGGACGGCCCAGGCCATCGTCGGCCCGCACACGGGGGAGTCGCCAGACGATTCGACTGCGAGGACTCCGCGGGGCCCACACGTGCTCGCAAGCGTCCGTCAGGGCTGGCAGACGGTCAAGCTCGACCGCGAGCGCGGGACGCTCAGAGTCCCCGCCGGCGTGAAGCTCGACCTCGGCGCGACCGCCAAGGCGTGGGCCGCCGATCGCGCCGCTCGCGCCGTCCACCAAGCGACCGGACGCGGCGTGCTCGTGAGCCTTGGAGGCGATATCGCGACAGCCGGGCCATGCCCTGCGCAGGGCTGGAGCATCCACGTCGCCGACGACCATCGCAGCGCCTCGAGCGCCGCCGGCCAGACAATCTCGATCTCCGGCGGTGGGCTCGCCACGTCCAGCACGACCGTGCGGCGCTGGCGCCATCAGGGGCGCACGATGCATCACATTGTCGATCCCTCCACCGGAGAGCCGGCGGCGAGCGTATGGCGCACGGTGAGTGTGGCGGCGATCGACTGTGCTGACGCGAACATCGCAGCCACCGCGGCGATCGTGCGCGGCAAGCGTGCGCCCGGCTGGCTCGCCGGGCTCGGGCTGCCCGCCCGCCTCGTCGGCAACGACAGCGAGGTCGTGACTGTGGGGTCCTGGCCGCGAGAGGAGAGTTGTCGTGAGCACCTCGCTCCCAGCGGCAAGGTCGAGTGTCCCGCGAGGGGATCGTCATGAGCGCCGCGACCGCGCCGGCGAGACCATGCGCGCGAACGGAGCAGTCCCGATGAGCACCGTGATCGCCGCGTCCGGCCCAAGCGCCTACTGGTACCTGACCCGCTCGAGTGGCGCGGTTGCGCTCGTGTTGCTGACGCTCGCGCTCGTGCTGGGAATCGTCGACGTTCGGCGCTGGAGCACGGACGCCTGGCCGCGCTTCGTGGTGGACTCGCTGCACCGCAGCGTGTCACTGCTCGCGCTCGCCTTCCTGGGACTGCACATCCTGACAGCCGTCCTCGACAGTTTCGCGCCGATCTCGCTGGTGAACGCTGTGATCCCGTTCACGGGCTCCTATAGGCCGTTCTGGCTCGGGCTGGGGGCGCTCTCTTTCGATTTGATGCTCGCGGTAATCCTCACAAGCCTGCTGCGCAAGCGCATGGGTCACGGCGCATGGCGCACGACCCACTGGCTCTCCTATGGGAGCTGGCCAATCGCGCTGCTGCACGGCTTCGGCACGGGCAGTGACGTGAAGAGCACTTGGATGCTTGCGATCGGCATCGGCTGCCTGGTCGCGGCCGTCGGGGCCGTGCTCGTGCGCATAGCCGCCGGGTGGCCCGATCAGCTTGCCCGGCGCGGCGCGGCGCTCGGGGGAGCGGGGATCTTCACGCTCGGCCTGATGCTGTGGCTGCCGAGCGGGCCGCTTGGCAAGGAATGGGCGCGGCGCTCGGGCACTCCCTCGACGCTGCTCGGGCACGCTACGAGCCACTCCACCTCCACCGAAGCGGGGCGATGATCGTGAGCGGTCACGCCTCAGCCGCCGAGCTCGAGCCGGCCACGGTGAGCGCCAAGACCCGGCGCATGCCGAGCTCAGGGCTCCCGCGCCTACTCGAGGGAGTGCCGGCACAGGGCGCGATGAGGCTGCGCGAGCACCTGGACATCCACGGCGAGCCACCCGCGGCGCGCAGGCGCGACCGCCGCGGAGCGGCCGCCCTGATCGACCAGATCGAACAAGCTGGCCTCGGCGGTCGCGGCGGCGGGGCCTTCCCGATGGCCAAGAAGATGCGCTCCGTCGCGGCCCAGCGCGGCAAGCCAATCGTCGTGGTAAACGCCACCGAGGGCGAGCCCGCGAGCTCGAAGGACCGCACACTGCTCGAGACGCTCCCCCATCTCGTGCTCGACGGCGCCGCGCTCGCAGCTCGCGCGATCGGCGCAGACGAAGCAATCCTGTGCGTGTGCGAGTCGGCCGGCCTCGGCGCCGAGCGCGCGGCGCGCGCACTCGCCGAACGCGAGCGGCTGCCCGGGCGCTGGCCGCGAATCGTCTTGAACAGCGCACCTCAGGGTTATGTCGCCGGGCACGAGTCGGCGCTCGTCAACCACCTCAACGGGGGAACCGCCAAGCCGACGTTCTCGCCACCGATGCCGTTCGAGCGCGGTGTGCGCCGCCGCCCGACGCTCGTCAACAACGCCGAGACGCTCGCCCACGTCGCGCTGATCGCGCGCCACGGCCCACGCTGGTTTCGCGAGCTCGGCCTCTCAGAGCAACCGGGCTCGGCGCTCGTGACGTTGTCGGGACCGCTCGCCCACCCGGGGGTCTACGAGGTCGAGTACGGCGCCTCGCTGTGCTCGCTGCTGGATGCCGCGGGCGGCACAACCGGCCGCGTGCGCGCCGCCCTCTTTGGCGGCTATGCGGGCACGTGGATCGACGGCCATGCGCTCCCCAGCCTTGCGCTGTCCAACCCGCATCTCTCACAGCACGGCGCCTCGCTGGGCGCCGGCGTGATCCTGCTGCTCTCCGAGGATGCCTGCCCCGTGGCCGAGACCGCACGCGTCACTCGCTGGCTTGCGCGGCAGAGCGCCGGGCAGTGTGGGCCCTGCCTGCACGGCCTCGACGCGCTGGCCGCAACGTTCGAGCAGGTTCGCATGGCGTCTGCCGCGAAGCACGCGAGCGCTCGTATCGAGCAGCTCGCCGGGCTCGTGAGTCGGCGCGGAGCGTGCGCCCACCCCGACGGCGCCGCACGCTTTGCGATGAGCGCGCTCGAAGTGTTCGCCGAGGAGCTCGCCGACCACGTCCGCCACGGCGCGTGCGACGCCTGCATACGCCCGAGCGAGCTGCCCTTGCCGGCACGCTCACGCATCGCGGCGGGCTCACGGTGACCGGCACGAGCACGACGAGCGATCCGCACGTGAGAGCCGGTGGACGCACGATCATGAGGAAAGCCTGAGCGAGGATGGGCAAGCGCATCCGAGTGAACCCGATCGCCTGCGAGGCCCACGGCATGTGCGCCGAGCTCTTGCCCGAGCGCATCACGCTCGACGAGTGGGGCTATCCGATCCTCGACGAGCGCCCGCTCTCATCCGACCTGGTCTCACACGCCCAGCGCGCTGCGCAAGCCTGCCCGACGTTCGCGCTGCTGGTCGAGCGCGAGCGCACCTGACGCTGGCCGGAACGCCCCATAGGGGTGTGTGCTCTTCATAAGGGCTTGCTCGTCACAGGGGGGCTTGCTCGTCATTTGCCGATGACAGTGCACAACTTCAAATAGCGTGAAGGTGCACGCTCGCCAGACCACTCCAGCGCCCATAGGGCGCGAAGAACGAGCGGACCTGCTCTTCGCTCGCCCGCGCCCGCGGATCGCCGCCGCTGAGCCGTCGCCCGACAAGCTTGATGAGGCCGAGGTCGCCGGCCGGCAGCTGGTCGTGGCGGCCCTGCCCCTTGAGCGCGAGCATCTCGACCGTCCACGGGCCGACGCCCGGGATCGCGCGCAATCTGCGCCACGCGCGCTCGTGCTCAGGGTCGTGGAGGTCGACGCGGCCGCTCGAGACCTCTTGCGCGACGCGCACGAGCAGCCTGGCGCGCGAGCCGGCGAGATCCAACGACTCGAGGCGCGCGGGGGCGGTTCCCGCGAGGGTCGCGGGCGAAGGGACGTCTCGCAGAGCGCTGTCGTCCCCGTCCCCACCCACCCAGCGCGGCCCGAGCGCGGCCACGATGCGCCGCTGGATCGCCGCCGCCCGCTCGTACTCGATCAACTGCTCGCAGATCGCCCAGGCGAGCGCCTCGAACGGCTCGGGGCGGCGCCTCACCCGCAGCCACGGCCGGCTGCGAACCGAGCGCCCGATCAGGGGGTCGTCGGCGAGCTCCTTGTAGAAAGGCTGGAGCTCCTCGTCGACGCCGAGCGCGAAGCGCATCCGCTCGATCCCGTAGCGCGCCGCCTCGGGCGTGCACGAGCGCGCACCGAACAGAACGGCGTCGGGGGCGGTCTGGACGACGCGCACGCGCACCTGCTCGGCCCCGTGGTGCAGCAGCCGCTCGAGCACGCCGCCGCGACGACGCAGCACCCCGTCCATGCCGCCGGCGAGCGACAATCGAAACGGCGAGGCAGGCCTGACCTCGACGCGCAGCTCCTCAGGGTCGGACAGCTTTAACGCCCTCTGGCGGGAGCGCCGAGCAGGTGGACGTCCACGAGCAGCGAGCGTGACGCGACCACCTCGACGACTTCCCCCACCGAGCTCGAGCGCCTACCGGCGCGACCGATGCGCCGTGGCGGGCGAGCAGCCACAAGCGCGGCGCGCCTGATGTGACGGCGGTGCACGAGACCGAGCACGGCGGCCCCCGCCACGAACCCGCCGGCTGCGGCCGCGACCGTCTGGATCGGGCCGGTGAGCAGTGGCCGTGCGAGCGCACGCGAAGGGGGCGTGGGAAACATGCTCACGCCGGAGGACTCGTCGGACAGCACCGGCACGCCGTCGAGCACCTCGTCGTGAAGAGGCTCGTTCACATCCCAGAGTGTAAAGCGGCGCGCGGACTGCTCGTCGCGCTTGCCGCGTGTGCCGACGCCGAGAAGCCGCCGATCGCCGCGTCCGAGTCACGACGCCGTGAGGTCGCAGCCACAACACCACGGCGACGCCACAGTACGCAGCGCCGTGACGGCGCTCCGCTACAGCTCGCGCTCGTACACGCGATAGCGGCGCACGATCTTGCCGCCCATGCCTTCCATCGCGCGGTTCATCGGCTTGTTGACCTCGAGGATCCAGCCCATCTCACCGCCGCTCTGAGGGGTGCGTTCGGCCGCGTCGAAGTGCATCTGGTAGAAGCGCGCGGCGACTCCCGTGTGCTGGTACTCGGGCTTGACCCCCAGCGCGAACACGCGCACCGAGTCGATCTTCTTGCGCTCGCGCAGCGCCGTTATCCAGCCGAACGGGAGCAGACGGCCGTTCAGCTTGGCGAGCACCTGGTTGAAGTCGGGCAACGTCAGCGCCGCGCCAACCACCTCGCCGGTGTCCTTCTTTTCAGCCACCATCGCCCAGTTCTCATCCAAGACGGGCTTGAGGTCCTTGGCCATATGGCGGACCTCCTTCTCGTTCAGCGGCACCGAGGCCCAGTTGCGCTCCCAGGCGGCGTTGTAGACGTCGAGGAAGCGGGTGATCTCGGCGTGCAGTTCCTTCTTGCGGAAGTTGCGACACACGATCCCGTGCTCTGACTCGAGCTTGTCCGCTGCCTCCCAGATCGCCGGGTGCACTTTCTCGCGCTCTGTGACGTGCAGGCTCCACATGTAGAGATCCATCGCCTTCTCCAGGCCGAGGTCCTGCTCGAAGATGCGTTGGTAGTAGGGGTGGTGCCACGGGCACAGGATGATCGGAGGGCGCTCGTGACCCTCGACGAGCAAGCCGCACTCGTCGTTGGTGGTGAAGTCCATCGGGCCCACCATCCGGTCGCGCCCGCGCTCGCGCAACCACCGCTCGGCGGCGGCGAGCAGGGCGCGCGCGGCCTCGGGGTCGTCCTCGCACTCGAACCACCCGAACAGGCCCCAATCGTTGCCTTGGAACTGATTGAAGTTGCGGTCGATGTGCGCGCTGATACGACCCAGCGGCCGACCGTCGCGATAGGCCAGGAAGTACTGGGCCTCGGTGTGCTCGAAGAACGGGTTCTTCTTCTGGTCCAGCCGTTTCTTCACGTCCATCAGAAGCGGCGCGACCCAGTTGGGCTCGTTACGATAGAGCCGCCACGGCAGCTTGATGAAGGTGTTCAGCTCGCCCCGGGATGTGACCGGGCGGATCTCGACGCTCGTGGCCTTACTGGAAGACTCGACAGCCATCTGCGCCCAGACTATAGGAAGGTAGAAGCCGATGCACACGTCGACAGACGTCTTCGCCAAGGTTCGCGGCCACGAGCGCGAGCAGCTGCTCAGAGCCGCGCGCGAGGCCGACCTGATGCCTTACTTCCGCACGGTCGAGTCTCCGGCGATGCCCGTGGTCGAGATGGAGGGCGCGCCGCGAATCATGCTCGCCTCCAACAACTACCTGGGGCTAACCGGCGACGAGCGCGTGATGCAGGGCGCACGCGACGCGCTCACGCGCTATGGCACCGGCCTGACCGGCTCACGCCTGCTCAACGGCACCACCCCGCTCCATCTCGAGCTAGAGCAAGAGATCGCGGAGTGGATGGGCAGCGACGACGCGATCGTGTTCACCACCGGCCATCAGGCCAACGTCGGCACGCTCGGCACGATTCTCAGCGCGAAGGACACCGTCGTCGTGGACTCGGCCGACCACGCCTCGATCCTTGACGGAGTCCTGCTCTCCAAGGCGAAGATGCGTCCCTTCAGGCACAACCGCATGGATAAGCTCGAGCGCGCGTTGCAGCGCGCCGAGCAGGACGGAGGCGGGGTGCTCGTCGTCGTCGACGGCGTCTTCTCGATGGAGGGCGACGTGGCGCCGCTTGTCGACATCGTCGAGCTGTGCGAGCGCTACGGCGCGCGGCTGATGGTCGACGAGGCGCACGGCGCAGGCGTGCTCGGCGCGCGCGGGGCGGGCGCCTGCGAGTTGCTCGGCGTCGAGTCGAAGGTGGATTTGAGGATGGGCACCTTCTCGAAGTCGTTGGCGGCGTGCGGTGGTTTCGTCGCCGGCCCGGCCGAGGTGATCGACTACCTGCGCATCTCGAGCCGCGCCTTCCTGTTCACAGCCTCGGCGGTCCCGGCGGCGCTCGGCGCGGCGCTCGCGGCGTTGCGCATAATCCGCTCCTCAGAGGGGCCGCAGCTGCTCGCCGACGTGCTCGAGAACGCGCGCTACCTGGCTGACGGGCTGCGCGCGCTCGGGTATCGCACGCTGCAGGGCGAGCCGGTGCGTATCGGGCCCGAGCTCGACAGCGCGACCGAGAGCGTCGTCACGCCGATCGTCCCCGTGCTTGTGGGAGACGACTGGAAGGCGGCGCTTCTGTGGCGCGCGCTGTACGACGGCGGCGTGTTCACCAACTGCGCGCTGCACCCGGCCGTGCCACCCGGGGGGGCGCTGCTGCGCACGAGCGTAATGGCCACCCACGATCGCGCCACCCTCGACCGGGCGCTCGAGGTGTTCGCGACGGTCAAGCAGGGGTTCGAGGCCGAGCACGGAGCGCTGCCAGGCCACGGCGGGGACTGAGGGCCCTCGCCGGGAGCTCAGACGAGCGCTTCGACTAGCCGGAACGGCGTAAAGACCCTCAACGGCTTGTCCAGATCTTCACAAGACATAACACCGACAAAAAAGCCCGCTTCTAGCGAACGTTCTGCACGAATACTGTTGACCCGGAGCCCCGCGCTGGCTAGCTTCTCAGGACGCAAAGCACGACCGTCTGAGGCTCGCCCGCAGGCCAGCGGCAGAGGGGTCCCGATGGCTTTCGCGACACGCCTCGCGAGGGAGAGTCACGGACGATCGAGCGGACGCGCTACTCGTCAACCAGCCAAGCTTGTTGCGCGCCACGGGTGTACCCGCGGCGGCGACGGGGAGTGAGCACACACATGAACGCGACAGCGACTATTGCCCCTGCCAGCCCGACCATCGTCCCTTCCGGCCCGACCATCGCTCCGTCCTCAGGGCCCCAGCATATGCGTGCGCTCGAACGCGCCAACAAGGTGCGCCTGGCTCGCGCCGAGCTCAAGCGCCGCGTCGCCAGCGGAGAGATCGGCGTCGCCGAGGTGATCCTCGAGAGCCCGTGGGAGGCGGAGAGCATGGCGATCGCGGACCTGCTGATGAGCCAGCGCCGCTGGGGACAGACGCGCTGCCGCAAGTTCCTCGCGCAGATTCCGATGTCTGAGCAGAAGACGGTCGGCTCGATGACCGAGCGTCAGCGCCGCACGCTCGCGGCGATGCTCGCGGCCACCAATCCGATGACGATGCCGAGCCCGTGGGTGACCGCGCGTCGTATGCAGGCTGACGCAGCTACGGGCAGCCCGATGAGAGCTTGACCTGCCACCAGCCGGCGAGCATCCCGATCAAGCCCAGGCGCGGACGCACTTCCCAAACACCGCAGTGGCCGTCACCCAGATCGGCGACCGGGACGCGCACGAACTTGTAGTGGCCAGGTTCGAGCTTCATCCGCTCGAGCAACGTGCGCGAGCGGCGCTCGAGGGCCGCTCGTGCGGCCACTTGGGCGCGGACCTCGCCGACCCGGAGCGCGAGCCGATCGCGCAACCGCTCGAGCTCCGCGAGCCCCAGCAGGCGCGGGCCGCCGAACGCCTCTGCGTCCGCATCGGCCGGCGAGATGTGCGGGAACTTGTGGGCGACGAGCACCGACAGCTCGCGCTCGAGCTTTGACACCTGTGCCCTGAGCGCCTCGCGCGCAGCACGCTCGTCGGCCGCCGTGCGCTCGCCGAAGACACACTCGGAGTCGACACGCTCGACCGTCAGCTGCTCGGTTTGGGCCATCCTCTGCTCCTCCCGCTCGGACAACACGATCTTAGCTTGCGAGCACGTCGCGGTAAAGAGCAGGGCTCACGGATCCGCGTGGGTGAGCGCCGAGCGGCACGCCCACAATGTCTCTTCGACATGCAGAGCGGGCACGCCCGCGACCTGCACCGCAAACAGCGACAGCCGGCGCGTGACGGCGGTCGGCTCGTGCCCTGGGGCCGGCTCGCCGAAGAGGATCGCGAGCGGGCTCTCGGCATCGGCGATGACCAGCCTGCCCCCGCCCAGACGGGGCCCGTCAGGGCCGCGACCGAGACGCTCCTCCGGACGGCTCAGGCGAATGCCGAGCGGGCCATCGACGGCGTCGGAGTCAAGCGCCCACACCGGCACGGCCGTGTCGATCAGGGCGATCGTGAGGATGTCGGCGAGCAGGCCTTCGGAGAGGAACCCCCCGTCGAGCATCCGTTCGAGCACGGCTGCCTCGATCGGCGTACGGGTGGCGTCCGGGTCGAGCCCGATGTGGCGAAAGAACACGCGGTAGGCGGCCGGGATCGGCTCCTGGCGCACGTTCACGGCGCGACCCCCGCGCCAGCGGTTGGACAGTTCGCGCAAGCGCCCCAAGACAGCCGGCGTGGAGGCGCCAGTGAGCGAGCGGGCCAACCCGACCTCGACGTTGGCGAACATCAGCCCGAGCCCGGGGAGCTCCTGCTGGACCTCGCGCTCGCACCAACCGCGTATGGGCTCGTCGCTCACTGGCGTCCCGGCTTCCAGCCGCGCGCACGCGATGCGGCCACCAGCTCGCCGACCCGGGCGCGCAGCGTGGCCAGCGGCGGCCTGCTCAGCAAGGGCGCGCTCTGAACGACGCCCCCGGGGTAGACGAACGTGATCTGCGGGCAGCTGACCATCGTGTAGAGCCCGGCGAGCCGGCCATCCGTGTCGACGCCGACGGGCACGCTCACCCGCCTGGAGCGCACCATCCGCGCAACCGAGGGAGCGTCTTCTTTGACCGCGACCGCCGCGAAGCCGACCCGCGGGAACTGGCTGGATAGGCGCTGCAGGTCCTCGAGTATCCCGGGGCAGGAACCGACGTCGAAGAACAGCGCGAGCACGACTGGGCCGCGCTCGTAGAGCTGGCAGATGTTCAGGATCGCCGGGCCCCGCACAGAGCAGGCGGGAAGCTTGCCCTGCAGCCCCTCGCCGGCGTGGGTCGCGACGTCCACTTCGCCGGAGGGGCCGCCGATCGCGAACGGCGCCGCAAACGCAGGCACGCGAACGCCGGGTCTGATGCTCGCGGCGCGCTTCGGCGCGGTCAGCGCCGTGTGCAGGCTGAAAGCCACGATCAGAATCGCAGCGAGCGCGGCGACGTAGCGCCCGTAGCGCACGCCCGCGACATCCACCCCATACCTCCCGCCGCCCCCCGCCGATCCGGACGGGTCGGAGCCGCTCATGGCGCGGTGAGCCTACGCCGCCTCGCACGCTGTCTCGGCCCGATCCTCGCAAGCCAGCGCAGCCCGTCACGAAAGCGCTCGCCGAGCGGCTGCTCGCCCTCGGCGAGCACCACGGCCGCTGGCAGCGCGACCAGCACGCCGACGAGCGAGACGGACAGGTCGACGAGCGTGACCAGCCCGAAGTCGCGCAGCATCGCTATGTCAGAGAGGACGAGCACTCCAAAGCCGGCGATCGCGGTGACCCCGGAGGCGGCGACGGCGGCGCCGGTATGGCTGTAGGCGCGGCGCAGCGCCTCCACGGTCGAATGACCAGCGGCGCGCTCCTGGCGCTGGCGCTCGGAGAGCAGCACGCTGAACTCCGTGGAGATCGCGATCACCAGCGCCCCGAGCGTGACCGACATCGGGTTCAGCGGGATGCGCAGGGCGAACAGCACGAGCGCGGACCAGCCCGTGGCGAGCACGATCGGAGCGAGCGGCACGAGCGCGCGGCGACGGTCTCCCCTGAAGGCGAGCAACAGGATCGCCGCGACGGCGAGCAGCGCCGCAAGCAACGTGACGAAGCGCCGCCACGGGGAGGCAACCTGTGCGCCTGCTCGAGCGGCCAGCACGGACAGCCCGACCAGCTGGGCGCTCACACCGGGGGGCGGGCGCAGGCTCGCGCGCATCCCTTCGATCACGCGCTGCTGTTGCTGGAGCGGCATCGAGCGAATGCCGAAGGCAAGCGTGGCGAAGCGGTGGTCGGCGCTGATCACATCCTCGGAGAAGTACTTGGGGATCGCGGCGAGCAACCCGTGAACCTGCTTTTCGCTCAGCTTGGCCGAGGCGCCTTCTTCGGCGTGAAAGAGATCGGGCAGCGAGAAGGCGGGACACAGTTGCGCGTGTCCGCATCCTTTGGTGGAGCTGTAGCCGAACCGCCTGAGGACGGCGCTCTCGTACCTGCTCATCCATTCGATCGTGGCTGGCTTGGTGAGGGCGTCCGAGCTCACCATCAGGTTGATCTCACCGCCCACGCCGGTGGCACGTTCGAGCGCGCTGAGGTTGTGCAGCGAGGAGAGGCTCTGTGGGGCGAGCTTGGCGATGTCGGTCTGGACCTGGGTCTGCGTATCGAGACCCCAGCCGAGCGCGGCGAGCGCGAGGCCCACGCCAAGCACGCGGCCAGGACGCCGCACGGCGTAGACGAGGGCCGAGCGTGAGACCAAGCGCGTGAGCGCGTTGTCGGTGAGCAGCTCGCGTGCGCCTTGCCACGCGGGGGCGAGCCAGCCGCCGATCCCGGCAAAGGGATGCCACCGGTGCGCGCGGGGGGCATCCCAACTCTGGTATCCCGCATCCTCTCCGTCGCCTGCTCCAGACCCGCGCGCGCGGTAGGCGCCCAAAGCCTTGAATGCCAACCCCCCTTTCCTGGCGGCGAGCACCAGGACCGCGGAGCCGGCGGTCAAGGCGCACACGAAAGCCAGGGCGACACCGAGCACGAGCAGGAGCCCGAAGCCGCGCACCATCGGCACCGGCGAGAGCATCAGGACAAGCAGACCGCCGATGCTCGCAAGGGCTGCTGTGGCGATCGTGGGGGCGCCGCGCGACGCCGCCTGGCGGACGGCGTCGAGCGTGTCGTGCGCGCCCGCTTCGCGAGCCTCCTGGATGCGCGATTGGAACTGGATCGCGTAGTCGACCGAAAGCCCGACGAGCACCGGCAGGACGGCTACCGAGGCCATCGTGAGCGAGGCGCCCGAAAGCGCCAGGGCGCCGAACGTGAGCGCCGACGCCAGCAAGGCGATCCCGAGTGGGAGCAGGCGCGGGCGACCCTTGAAGATCAGGCTCAGGACGAGACCCATGACGAGCAGGACGGCGACGAGCAGCAGCTCGATCGAGCTCGTGATGGAGCTCGTGAGGTCGCTCACGATCACCGGCTCGCCGGTGATCAGATAGGTCTCGCCGTTGGCAAGACGCCACTGGCTCATCGCGGTCGCCTGGCGGATCAGCGAAATGGCTCGAGAGCGCTGCGCTTCTGAGAGCCCGGCCTTCAGACGCACCGAGACGAGCGCCGAGTCGCGGCTCGGGAAGAGGTAGGCGAAGCGCTGCTTGGGAGTGCCCGATGGCTTTTCCGAGTCGAACACGACCCTCGAGACGAATTCGTGGTCGCCGAGGCTGGGGGCGCTTTTGAGGCCGTAGCGGATCGCGAGCGCGCTGATTTCGGCGGCGAAGCCAGCCATCGTGGCCTTGCGCGCCTGTGCGCCGAGCGAAGTCGCTTCCTGTGCGCCGAGTCCGCGCGCGAGCGCCCTGCGATAGACGGTGCTCTGAGCCTGCTTGGCCTCCGCTTCGGCCTGCTTGCCGCGCGCGCTGAGCACGTCGATGGACTGGAGCGCTGCCTCGTTGAGGAAGGTGCCAGGCCCGAAGACGACCTTGACCGCTTTGCTTTGCGTGAGCTGGCCGCACGGGCCGCCGGCTCCACCCTCCTGGGCCAGCGCCGCCGGGGGGAGGTTGCCGGAGAGGCATCCCTCCAAGCCCAACAGCCGCTCGAGGTCGGGGCTGAGCACGAGCTTGCGCAGGTCGCCCTTGACGAGCACCTCGATGGGCTCTTCGCCGAAGCGCGCATAGAAGCGCTGTGTGTCCTTGTGTGACGCGCTCGACTTCCCCACGAGCGTGTCGGTCGCGGCCGTGGGTCGCAGCCCGAGCGCGGCGACGGCACAGCCGACGCCGAGCGCTCCAAGCAGGGCAAGCGTGAGCAGCGGTCTGCGCGCCGCCCGCACGGCCAACCCCGAGAACAACTCCCCCACAGTCACATCAGAAGGCTAGCGCTGCGCCCGGTCTCTCACGCCGGGCCCACGGCGCTTACTCCATTCCCAGAGGACCTTGCGATTCCCCCGAGAGGAACTGGCGGACGAACGGGTTCTCGGAGTCGAACAGCTCGGCCGCCGGGCCGGACTCGACGATGCGCCCGCGCCACAGCACGGAGATGTGCTCGGCGACGCGCCGGGCGGACATGATGTCGTGGGTGATGACGACGTAGGTGCCGCCGTTCTCCTCGTGGACCTCTTTGATGAGTTCGCACAGCAAGGCGGTGCGCACAGGGTCGAGGCCGGAGTCGGGCTCGTCGAACAGCACGATCTCGGGGTCGAGCACGAGCGAGCGGGCGAAGCCGGCGCGCTTGCGCATGCCCCCGGATAGCTCGTTGGGCATCTTCTCGCCGGCGTCGCCGAGGCCGACCTCGCGCATGCGCCTGCGCACGATCTCGGCGATCTCGTCTTCGCCCTTCTCGGTGTGCTGGCGCAGCGGGAAGGCGATGTTGTCGTACAGGTTCATCGAGCCGAACAGGGCGCCGTCCTGGAAGAGCACGCCGAACTTCTTGCGGATCTCAAACAGCTCGGCGTCGGGCAGGCTCGGGATCGAGCGCCCTTGCACGATCACGTCGCCCTCGTCGGGGTAGAGCAACCCGACGATGTGCTTGATGCAAACGGACTTGCCGGTGCCGGAGGGGCCGATAATCATTGAGATCTGCCCTTCTGGCAGGCCCATGTTCAGGCCCTGCAGCACATGATTTGAGCCGAACGACTTGTGCACGCCGATGAACTCGATCGCGTCGGGCACTCCGGTGGGGCGGTTCACGCCCGTGTGGAACTCGAACTCGCCGTCCTTGTCCTGTGTGTCCCCTGTGGCGGGGGTGTGCCGTCCTGGGGGCTCCTCTCCCCCTCCGCCGGGGGCGCCGTGCTCGCGCGTGGCCACGGTCAGCCCCCGATCGGGGCGCGCGGATTGGCCCCCCAGAAGACCTGGGTGCCCACCATCCCGATCAGGTGGACGAGGATGATGTTGAGGACCATCGACTTGGCCGTGGCGGTGCCCACGCCGACGGGGCCGCCGCTGGCGTTGTAGCCGTAGTAGCAGCCGACGAGCACGATCGCGGTCGCCATGAACATCGCCTTGATCAGGCTGAAGAGGAAGTCCGGTGGGTTCTGGAACTGCCAGAAGATCAGGAAGTAGCCGCCGGCCGAGACCGTGGCCACCTGCTGGACAACGGCGATGTAGGAGGCCAGGAATGCCGCGCCGACTCCGGCGAGGTACATGAACGGGAGCACGACCCAGGCGGCCAGCAGGCGCGTGGCGCACAGGAACGTGAGCGAGTCGATGCCCATCACCTCGAGCGCGTCGATCTCATCGGAGATCCTCATCGCGCCGAGCTCGGCGACGATCCCGGTGCCGACCTTGGCGGCCATCATGTAGCCGAACGCGTAGGGGATGATCTCGCGCAGGTCGCACCACGCGGTGAACACGCCCGCATAGGCGGGGGCGCCTTGGGCCTCGAGGAAGTAAGCGCCCTCGATGCCGCACTCCAGGCCCAGCACGAACATCAGCGCCCAGATGATCAAGGTCGAGGAGACGATCAGGATCCCCGACTGGCGCAGCGCCTCGCCGAAGAAGCGAAACACGCGCAGGCCCCACACGTCGCGCACGACGTTGCCGGCGAAGCGGCCAAGCTCGCCGGTGGCGGCAAGCCATTCGCGCGGGGAGACCAGCAGTTCGTTCACCGCACGCTCCGCTGGCGAGCCGCGATGAGGACGTCTCGGCTCATCACTTGATCACCAGGATGTTGGGGTGTGTCGCCAACAGCATTTGCGTGTAGACGTAGTCGAACGAGAAGATCGCCAGGAACGTGACGACGACGGCCTGGTTGACGGCGCGTCCGACGCCCTCGGCGCCGCCGGAGGCGGTCATGCCCTTGTAGCAGCAGACGATCGCGATGATCGCCCCGAAGATCGTGGTCTTCAGCGCCGAGCCCCACAGGTCGGTGGTCGAGGCATTGGCGAACAGCGTGTCCCAGAAGGGGCCGAGCGGCTGGCCGTTGACGAGCTCCGCGAGGATGCCGCCGAACAGGCCGAAGAGGATCGCGTAGACGTTGAACAGGCCCGTCACGAGCATCAGCGCCAAAAAGCGCGGCACGACCAGGTTCTTGACGGGGTCGACGCCGAGCACCTGCAGCGCGTCGAGCTCCTCGCGGATCTTGCGCGCGCCGAGGTCGGCGGTGATCGCGGTGCCGGCGACGCCCGCGAGCACGATCGCGGTCACGTTCGGGCCGATCTCGCGGATCGCGGCAAGCACGAAGATGCCGCCGAGGCGGTCGAGCGCGCCGAAGATCGTCAGGAAGTTGGCGGCCTGCAGGCCGGGCGCGGCGTAGCAGATCGCAACCGTCGAGATCAGCAGCGGGAACCAGCACAGGCGCAGCGCGAACAGGAACTGCGAGACGAACTCTCCGCCGTATGGGTAAGGCGGGCGCAGCGCAGAGGAGATCGTCCTGCCGGTCAGGATCATCATGTCCCCGATTTCCTCCAGCAGGTTTCTCGTCGGGAGAAATGCCCGCTCGGCTGCGCTGCGAACCATCTCGATACCCCTCCTCAAGGGGACGATCTCAACTGCGCCCCCAACTCTACTGACCGCGTCTCCAACTCTACGCGATCGGCAGGCCGAACGCCAGCGGCGCCGCGAAGCGAATGCCGCCGGCCATCAGCGCAAGCGCCAGCGGCGCTGATATCGTGGCCAGCGCTGTGGGGATGGGAAAGTCGTTTCTGACGGGGTCGTGCGCCGTGTGCGGCGCGATGCTCGCCGTGCTCGCGAGCGGCTGCGGCGAAGCAGAGCGCAACGGACACGAAGCGAAGCGCTCCTACGAAGTGGAAGTCGTGCGCGCTCGCTTTCCCGCTAAGCAGGCCGTCGCGCGCGATACGACGCTTGCGCTGCTGGTCCGCAACGCGGGCACGGGCACGATCCCCGACGTCGCGGTGACGGTCGACTCCTTCTATTACACGAGCGCCTACCCGCGCCTGTCCTCGAGCAAGCGACCCGTGTGGATCGTCAACACTGGACCGGGCGCCGTCGCGGCAAGACCGGTCCAGTCCGAGGAAGTCAACCCGCCCGGCGGCGGCGAAACGGCGTTCGTGAACACGTGGGCACTCGGCGCGCTCGGCCCCGGCAAGAGCAGGCTGTTCACGTGGCGCGTGACGCCAGTGAAGCCCGGCGTGCATACGATCCACTACGCGGTGTCGGCGGGCCTCGACGGCAACGGGCGCACACGCCTGGCAGGCGGAGGGCTCGCGAGCGGCAGCTTCATCGCGCGGATCGCCCCCAAGCCGCCACCTACGCACGTGAACCCGGAAACGGGCAAAGTCGTGCCAGGCCCCAACCCGGTGCCCGTAGCGCCGCAGCCGGCCGTTTCCTAGTCCATATGTTGTTGACATCGGCGCATGCGCCGATGTCCCGACCGGCACATGTGCCGGTCGGCGAAGCCGCACATGTGCGGCTTCGTTCCCTGACTTGGACGCCTGTCGAAAGATCGCACCGGAGCTTTCGCCATGTGAGCGCTACCCGAGCGCACGCGGAGGGCTACGATGCGAATCCGCCCTACGCCTAGAACAAAACAGGAGGAGTCGAGCCCGCTCATGCCAAGGACCCGCCAGACGAATGTGACAGCCGCGCAGTGGAGCGCCAACGGGAGCGCGCTCGGCTCGATGGACCTGACCCTTCCCGGCAACCAGATCTTCGCCTCGAACGTGTTCAGCATCGCGGTGCAGCGGCGCCGCTTGCCCAAGCATGTGTTCAAGGCGCTGCAGCGCACGCTGGAGCGCGGCGAGGCGCTCGACACGACGCTCGCCGACGCGGTCGCGCAGGCGATGAAGGAATGGGCGATGGAGAAGGGCGCTACCCACTACACGCACTGGTTCCAGCCGCTGACCGGGTCGACCGCCGAGAAGCACGACTCCTTCTACGGGCCCGCCGGCGACGGCACCGCGCTCGCGGAGTTCTCGGGCAAGGAGCTGATCCAGGGCGAGCCGGACGCCTCGAGCTTCCCGACCGGCGGCATCAGGGCGACGTTCGAGGCGCGCGGCTATACCGCCTGGGACCCGACCTCGCCCGCGTTCATCTTGGAGAACCCGAACGGAGCGCTGCTGTGCATCCCGACGGCGTTCACGTCGTGGACGGGCGAGGCGCTCGACCACAAGATCCCGCTGCTGCGCTCGATGGACGCCCTCTCGGGCGCCGCGATGCGCGCGCTCGAGCTGCTCGGCGTCGAGGACGCTCAGCGCGTGTTCACCACGATCGGCTGCGAGCAGGAGTACTTCCTGATCGACGAGCAGTACTACTTCGAGCGGCCCGACCTGTTGACGACGGGTCGCACGCTGTTCGGCGCCAAGCCGCCGAAGGGCCATGAGCTGGACGACCACTACTTCGGCTCGATCCCGGAGCGCATCCTGGCCTGCATGCTGGAGACCGAGCTCGAGCTCGCGAAGCTGGGCGTGCCGATCAAGACACGCCACAACGAGGTCGCGCCGAACCAGTACGAGGTGGCGCCGATCTTTGAGAACTCCAACGTCGGCGCCGACCATCAGATGATCACGATGCAGATCCTGCAGAACACGGCGCGCCGCTATGGCCTCGTGTGCCTCCTGCACGAGAAGCCGTTCGCCGGCGTGAACGGGTCGGGCAAGCACAACAACTGGTCGATGGGCACCGACACCGGCCTGAACCTGCTCGACCCGGGCGACACGCCGCACGAGAACCTCAACTTCCTGTTCTTCTGCGCGGCGGTGATCCAGGCGGTCAACAAGCACCAGGCGCTGCTGCGGGCCTCGATCGCAAATGCCGGCCAGGATCACCGGCTCGGCGCCAACGAGGCGCCGCCGGCGATCATCTCGATCTTCCTCGGCGCGGAGCTCGAGAAGGTGTTCACGGCGATCGAGGCCGGCAAGGCGCAGACCTCCAAGCCCGGCTCGTTTCTGGGCCTCGGCACTCCCGTGCTGCCGCCGCTGCCGCTGCACGGAGGCGACCGCAACCGGACGAGCCCGTTCGCCTTCACCGGCAACAAGTTCGAGTTCAGGGCGCTCGGGTCGAGCCAGTCGCCTGCCCTGCCCAACACGGTGCTGAACACGATCGTGGCGGAGTCGATCGACGAGCTCGCGGACAAGCTCAAGACCGCACTCAAAGCGTCGGGGGCCACCCTGGAGAAGGCCGTGGCGAAGGTCGCCAAGGAGAGCTGGAGCGCGAACAAGCAGGTGGTGTTCGGCGGGGACAACTACGCGGAGGAGTGGCACAAGGAGGCCGAAAGGCGTGGCCTGGCGAACCTGCGCACGACCCCGGACGCACTGCCTTGGCTCGTGGACAAGCAGACGGTGGCGGCCTTCAAGAAGTACAAGGTCCTCTCCAAGCGCGAGCTGGAGTCGCGCCTGGAGGTGTTCACCGAGCAGTATGCGGTGACGCTCAACATCGAGGCCGAGACGGCGGCGCAGATCGCGCGCACGATGCTCCTGCCCGCGGCCGTGAGACACCTAAACGAGCTGAAAGCCACGGGCCTGGACGAGCTGATCGCCGAGGTGGAGCCGCTCGTCAAGGAGCTGCACTACGCGCTCGTGAAGCTCGAGGACGCCAACCTCTCGGACAACCAGCCCGACAGCTCGGCGATGAAGTGGGCCACGTATATGCGCGACACGGTGATCCCCGCGATGGAGGACGTGCGAGAGGTCGCAGACCGCCTGGAGAAGCTGGTGTCCGACGACCTGTGGCCCTTGCCGAAGTACTCGGAGATGCTGTTCATCAAGTGATTTCGCTGGACATGGCAACCCTGACACAGTCATGTCAGGGTTGCCTCCAGCGCTGCTAGCATCCGTGCCGATGGCACGTGACTATCTGAAGGCCGTGCGCGAGCGCGTCGTCGTCTACGACGGCGGCATGGGCGCGACGCTGGAGCAGTTCGACCTCACCGCCGAGGACTATGGCGGCCTGGCCGGCAAGTGCCACGAGGCACTCGTGCTCAACCGCCCCGATGTGATCGAGGGCGTGCACGCATCGATGCTGGAAGCCGGAGCCGAAGTTGTCGAGACCGACACCTTCCAGGCATCGCGCCTGAAGCTGGACGAGTGGGGGTTGGCCGACTACACGGTCGAGGTCAACACGAAGGCCGCCGAAATAGCACGCAAAGCAGCTGGCGAGAGTCGCTTCGTGGCGGGCTCGATCGGGCCTACGGGCTTCCTTCCAGCCTCTGACGATCCGACCCTTGGGCAGATCTCCTTCGGAGAGCTGGTGGAGGTGTTCTCTGAGCAGGCCGCCGGCTTGATCGACGGTGGCGCCGACCTGATCATCATCGAGACCGCCCAGGACATCCTCGAGGTCAAGGCAGCCATATTCGGTGCGCGCGAGGCGTTCAAGAGCACCGGCAAGGCCCTCCCGATCCATACGTCTGTGTCCCTGCTTCCCAACGGCGGCAAGATGCTGCTCGGGACAGACATCTCTGCCGTCTTGTGCACCCTGGAGGCTCTGAGAGTCGACGTGATCGGGCTCAACTGCTCGACCGGCCCGCAGGACATGCGCGACGCGATCCGCTTCCTCGGCGAATACTGCCCCGTGCCGGTGGCGTGCATTCCCAACGCCGGCCTGCCGCTGCAGGGCCCCGACGGGGAGACGATCTTCCCCGAGCAGCCCGAGCCCTTGGCGGAGGCATTGGAGGAGTTCGTCGAGCGCTACGGCGTGGGCGTTGTGGGCGGCTGCTGCGGAACGACCCCCGAGCACATCCGTGCCATCGCCGATCGCGTCGGCGGCCGCGCCGCTGGCCCGCGTCCAGCCCCCCGCGCGCCGCACCTGTCCTCGATGATCGCGGCGACCACGCTCGTGCAGGAGCCGCGTCCCACGATGGTCGGCGAGCGCGTTAATTCTCAAGGCTCGCGCAAGGCCAAGGAGCTGCTGCTGGCGGACGACTACGACGGGCTCGTGCAGATCGCCGAGGACCAGGTGGCGGGCGGAGCGCACGTGCTCGACCTGTGCGTCGCCTTGACCGAGCGCAGCGACGAGGACGAGCAGATGCGCCAGTTGGCCAAGCGCATCTCCTTGACACAGGAGCCTCCGATCCAGATCGACTCGACCGAGCCGGAGGTGATCGAACGCGCGCTGGAGCAGATCCCGGGCCGGGCGATCGTCAACTCGGTCAACCTCGAGGCCGGCCGCGACAAGCTCGATCGGGTGGTGCCGATGGCGCTCGCGCACGGAGCCGCGCTGATCGCGCTGACGATCGACGAGGTCGGGATGGCCAAGACGGCGCAGCGCAAGGTCGAGATCGCGGAGCGCATCAAGCAGCTCTGCTGCGAGGAGCACGGGCTCGATCCCAAGCTGCTGATCTTCGACTGTCTCACCTTCACGCTCACGACCGGCGACGAGGAGTGGCGGCCCTCCGCCGTCGAGACGATCGAGGGCATCAGGCGCATCAAGGCCGAGGTCCCGGACGTGAAGACCTCGCTCGGCGTATCGAACGTCTCCTTCGGCGTATCCCCGGGCGCGCGCGCGGTGCTCAACTCCGTCTTCCTGCACCACTGCGTCGAGGCGGGGCTCGACCTGGCGATGGTCAACCCCAACCACATCACCCCCTACTCGGAGATATCGGACGAGGAGCGCGAGCTGGCCGACGACCTCGTCTTCAACCGCCGCGAGGATGCCTTGGAGCAGTTCATCGCGCACTTCGAGTCCAAGGGCGAGCAGGAGGCACAGACGAGCGCCAATCCGACCGAGGGGATGGAGCCCGAGCAGGCGCTTCACTTCCACATCCTGCGTCGCCGCAAGGAGGGCGTCGAGGATTGGATCGACGCGTCGGTGGAGAAGATCGGCGCGGTGCCGACGCTCAACGAGGTGCTCTTGCCGGCGATGAAGGAGGTCGGCGACAAGTTCGGAGCCGGGGAATTGATTCTTCCCTTCGTGCTGCAGTCGGCCGAGGTGATGAAGAAGGCCGTGGCGCGCCTGGAGAACTACCTCGACAAGATCGAGGGCTATACGAAGGGCACCGTCGTCTTGGCAACCGTGTTCGGCGACGTTCACGACATCGGCAAGTCACTCGTGAACACGATCCTCACGAACAACGGCTACACCGTGGTGGACCTCGGCAAGCAGGTGCCGATCCAGACGATTCTCGACGCCGCCGAGGAGCACGAGGCGACGGCGATCGGGCTCTCGGCGCTGCTCGTCTCCACCTCCAAGCAGATGCCCGCATGCATCCAGGAGCTGCATTCCAAGGGGATGCGCTACCCGGTGCTGATCGGCGGCGCCGCGATCAACAGGGCCTTCTCCTACCGTGCGCTGTACCCAGGCGGCAAGGAATCCGACGAGCAGTACGAGCCGGGCGTGTTCTACTGCAAGGACGCGTTCGAGGGTCTGTCGGTGATGGACCAGCTGATCGACTCGGACGCCCATCGGGCGCTCTTGGAGAAGCTGAAGACCGGCGCGAGCGAGTTTCGTGCGAAGGGTGAGAAGCCCGTCGAGGAGCTCAATTTCGCTGATGACACAGTGCGCTCTGACGTGCGCGTGAACGACCCCATACCCATCCCTCCCTGGTGGGGTGTTCAAGAGGTGCAGGTGGACATGGACGAGGTGTACTCCCACCTCGACACGCATGTGCTGTTCAAGCTGCATTGGGGCGGCAAGGGAGTGAAGGGGGAGGCGTGGCGGGAGCTTGTCGACGGGGACTTCCGCCCGCGCCTGGAACGCATGTGGGCCGGGCAGGACTACCTGCACCCGCGCGCCCTGCTCGGCTTCTTCCCGTGCTACGCCCAGGGCAACGACATCGTCGTGCTCGACCCTGAGGACCGCAAGACGGAGCTGACGCGCTTCGTGTGCCCACGCCAGCCCAAGGGCGACCGCATCTGCCTGGCCGACTTCTTCCGGCCGGGAATCGGAACCCCACCCACCCAGCCGCCCGAGGAGCTGGACGTGATCGCCGTGCAGGCGGTGACCGTCGGCTCGGAGGTGACCGAGCTGATGGCCAAGCTGGAGTCAGACGGAGAGTTCGCCGAGCAGCTGTTCGTGCACGGCCTCGGCGTGCAGACCGCCGAGGGCTTGGCCGAGTGGCTGCACTGGAAGGCGCGCGAGATGCTCGCGATCGGAAGCACGCAGGGAAGGCGCTACTCGTGGGGCTACCCGGCCGTGCCCGAGCAGTCCGAGCACCTCAAGGTCGAGAAGCTGCTCGGATTGGAGCAGATCGGGATGACAATCTCAGACGGATATGCCCCGATCCCCGAGCAATCGACGCTCGCGCTCATCGCCCACCATCCGCAGGCGATCTACTTCGGCACACGCCAGGGCAGGCTCCTGCCGGACGGCTCACCGGATGACGTGATCAAGGGGTCGCCCCGCGACCCCTCGCTGGCCACCTTCGGCGGTGCCCGCGAGCTCGACGAGGACGATCCGGCCGACGGGGCGACCGAAGCCGAGGCTCAGCCGGCGGTTACGAGCAGCGGGCCATGACCGGCGTCCCGGTCTGCGTCCCCCGTCGGATGAGGGGGTATGGCGAAGAAGGTTTGGTGGGCGATCGCGATTCTCGAGGCGCACGGCTGGAGACAGGTCCGCCAGCGGGGAAGCCATCGTCAATTCAGGCATCATAAATCTGAGAAGGTGGTCACTGTGGCCGGAAAGCGAAGTGATACGCTGCGGCCTGGCATGCTTGCGCGAATCAGGCGCGATACCGAAATCGAGGAGCTGCGATGACTGAGTATCTGGTCATCTATGAATATGAGGAAGGTGATTGGGGCGCATATGCCCCTGATCTGCCCGGCTGCGTCGCTGTGGGCAAAACAAGAGCCGAGGTCGAAAAGCGCATCGCCGAGGCTGTCCCGATGCACGTAGAGCTGATGCGCAAGTACGGGCAGTCCGTGCCCGAGCCACACCACAGCGCCGGCTCAGTCGCCTCCTGAACCGCGCCCAATCAAGGCGAGCTTCTGGAGTCGCGACAGGCTCTTGATCCGCGCCTCTTCACGCATCGCCGAACCACGATCTGACATCGGCCACGCGGCCGCCAACTCAACCGGCAATCTGCTGGCCGTATAGCGACTGGCCTTACCGGCGGAGTGTCGAGCCAGACGCCGCGCGAGGTCAGTCGTCCACCCGGTGTAGAGCGAACCGTCGCGGCAGCGCAGCATGTAGACCCAAGCGTCGCTCATCGCTCTCGATTCTGCAGATGAAGCGCGGCTCCTGTCTGCTCCCTGAGCCGTCGCGCCAGACTCGCGGCTGGCGCCCCGGGTCTCGTACAGCCGATTCCCTACGACCGAACTCGCGAGGGCGACCGTCGCGCCGACCCGGGCAGCGGCGGCAGCCTCACCGGCGCGGCGTGCATCGTGCGCAGGCGCACTTCTTTCCAGGACAGGCCCTCGCCGACGAGCGCGGGCGTGCCCATGATGACCGCGGTGGCCACCTCGACGGCCTGCAGGACGATCCCATAAGCCAAGGCATCGGCCGTGGGCACGTGGTAGGCGCCAGCCAGGACCGCGACACAGGCCGCCTGGAACACGCCGACGTTGGCGGGAGTGGCCGGGATGACCGCTGTGACATTGACGGCGAACAGGACGGCAGCGGCCGCCCCAAGGCCAGCCTTGCCGTCGAGCCCGAGCGCCATCAGCAGCAACCAGCAGGACATCCATTGCAACCCCCAGGCCGACAGCTGCAAGAGTGTCGCCGACGCCGCCTGACGCGGCTTGCGAAACACCATCAGACCGGCCCGTACTCGCAAGAGCGCCGCGCGCAAGTTCGCGAGCAAGCGCCCGAGACGCTCCGAGCGCGATACGGCTGCGCGCGGCAGCAGCACTGGCGCGAGCAGCAGCCCGACGAGCAGCGCAAGCGGAGCAAGCGCGACCGCGAGCAGCGCGCTGGTGTGCTTGCCCGCGAAGCTGACGCTCGACAGCGTCACTCCGCCGAGGACCGTGAGCGCGAGCAGGTTGAGCAGGGTCTGAGAGACCATCGTGCCGAGCACCACCGGCAGCGTCTCGCGCGCGCGCCCGATACGGCGCGCCACGATCAGAGCACGCGAGGGCTCGCCCAGGCGCGCCGGCAGCGTCGCCGACATCAAGACCCCGATGAAAGTTCCCTGCAGCGCGTCGCGCCGTCGCGCTGCGCGCCAGGTGGGCGCCGCCCTCAGGATCGCGTGCCAGGCGATCCCGCGTACGAACATCGACGCGCACATAACTCCCACCCCCGCCGCGACGAGACCGGGGCTGGACGCCACAAGGCTGGCAGCCACATTCGTGACGCCGATCTTCTGCAGCGCGAGGAAGGCGAGGGCGACGCCGGCAAGCGATGTCGCGAGCAGCGCCGCGCGCGAGAGCACGCGCAGCGCGCGGCGCCTGACGCGAGGCGCAGGCTCCAAGCTCGGCAGCCGCCGCGCGCGCACGCGCGGGCGCAGGTCGGCCGGCGCGAGGCCGTGGCGCACCGCGATGCGCGCCATGCGCGTCTGCGGCTGTCCCACCGCGACCGCCTGTTCGTAGACGTCGGCCACCTCTGCCGCGACGTGCGCCCAGGAGAAGCGCTCGGCGCGCGCGCGCGCGGCCGCGGCCATCGCGGCACGGCGAGCCGGCTCGAGCGCCAGCGCGCGCAGAGCCTCGGCCAGCGCCAAGGCGTCTCCTGGCGGCACGAGCATGCCGTCCACCCCATCGCGGGCGACGTCGCGGTAGCCGGGAATGTCTGAGGCCACGACCGGCGTGCTGGCGGCAAACGCCTCGGTCAGCACCATCCCGAAGCTCTCGCCGCGCAGGGAGGGTGCGCACAGGACCTCGGCACGCCGCAGCTCTTGCGCCTTGCGCTGCTCGGAGACCTTTCCAAGCGCGCGCACGCCGCGGTCGTCGAGCAGCATCGGGGCGATCTCCTCGGCGCAGGCGCCAACGAGCGTGAGCGTCGCGGGGACATGCTCGCGCAAAGCCTCGAACGCGCGCAACAGGATGGGCAAGCCCTTGCGCTCGACCGCCTGGCCGATGAACAGGATGCGCAGCGGCTCGTCGTCGCGACCGTTCGCAAAGGACTGCCCCCCGCGCGCGCGGGGGGCGTCCGAGTCCGTGTCCAATCCCCTCAGCCCATCCAAGCCATCCGAGCCATGCGTGTTCTCTGCCGCGCCTGCCCCCGGCCATGGGGGGTCAAGACGCACTCCGTTGGGCACGATCCGATAGCGCCCACCATAGAAGCGCTTGGCCGTCCACGCCGCCGCCTCGGACACGGCGATGCGCGCGTGCAAGCGGTTCATGCGTCGCCGCCCACCCATCACGACCGCGCCGATGCCGTTGGAGATCGGGTTCTCGGAGTACGTGTGGAACGTGCCGACCAACGGCAGCTCTCCGCTGGACATGAGCGCGTCGAAGCCGATCAAGGGCACGATCGGCTCGTGGATGTGCGCCACGTCATAGTCGCCGGTGCGCAGCGCATGGCGGATGGCAAAGACCGAGTGCGGCGTGCCTGTCAGATTGGAGACGGCGCCGTTGGCGGGAATCCCGATCGTGCGCCCGAGCGCCACGAAGTTCTCCGGCGGCTCCATTCGCTGCGGACGAGCGCCACGGTGCAAGCGCGCTGAGAGCGCGTCGTCGGGATCGAACGGCGCGAGGATGTCCGGTTCGTGCCCTTGGGCGGCAAGCTCAGCCGACAGCGCCTCGATGTGGCGCGTGACGCCGCCCGGGTATGACCACGAGTACGGCGAAACGAGAGCGATCCGCACGGATGAACTGTAACGCGCGCGGAGGAGGGTGTCGGAGCGCCGCTGGGGTCGGTGTCGGGCGCCAAGCCGGCGGCGACGAAAGAGCTGGCAGTCGGGACCTATGTGCCTGCTTCTAGCCCCCGTTGTTCCAGCGATTCGACCCAAGCGGCGATGCTCTGAATTGCGCCGGGTGTCGTATCGAGTTGGCCCAGAACGGCCTGGCGAAGCGCCGACATCGAAAGCTCGACGTAGACGTGCTGGCTGGTGTTACGGACCTTACGTTGATTCTCGATCGCCGTCTGAACAGCTTGCGATATGACCTGCCTGTCGAGCAAGACCTCTGAGGCGGGCGCGTTTGTCTCCTCGATTGCGCCAAGCCTCATCGCGAGCTTGACGCTCAGCCCGATCAAGTCCATCAGCAGCATGTGAGTCTTCTCGAAGCATCCAAGGAGGAGGCCCACCCTGTTGCGATCGGCTGGATCGTCTGAATCCCAGGCGCCTATGAGGGCTTGTTCCTCAAGGTCTGGGCCGAACTGGGCCACAGCAACCTCGAGCTGCTCAAAATAGCGACCGATCGCGGCGACCGTTTCCAAGTAGGACTCGCGTAGCTGAACCGCGCTTCTGCGTGGTCGATGCGGGTTCAGCGGGAAGCCTCCGACTTACGCGCGAACATCTCGACGGCCCGTTGAGCCCGCCTTGCGACAATCCGACTCCGCTCACGCGCCTGAGCTTCGAAACTGGGGCCTTGGGCACTCAGCTCGGGCCAGCGCCCATCACGATCTGACAGCACGCGTCCATCGCGCAGGACCTCAACCATGAGCGCGGGACGGCGCAGAGCATCCTCCAGCTCAACGACCTCGAGCGGAAGGTCGACGTGCTTGCGCAGACGCCCCGCTAGGGCAACCCGGTTGCCCAACCCGGGATCGCGCAAGCCAACGAGTAGATCAAGATCCGATCCCTCGTCATCGTCGCCGCGCGCGACAGAGCCGAATAGAACGGCGAGCGAGACATTGGGCTCCGTGCGCAGCGCCACACGAAGCCTGCTGATCGTCGGCCAGTGCCGGCGCAGATAGACGCGCTCCTCGACAGGCACGCGCAGCTTGTAGGCAGTGACCCGCTCCCCACGCAAGGTCCCGAGCGCCCACGCGCGGCGCAGCGTGCGCTCGTTCACCCGAAGACCCTTTGCCAGCTCCTGAAGCTCTAGACTCATATGTCCAGATTACTGTGCTCATGTGTCCAATTCAAGAGCGTGCCTTGCGCGCGCGACTCGTTAGGCGAGATCCGATGCAGTCCGGCTGGGGACCATCGACGCTACAGTTTGTGCGCTGTCGTCGCCGCCGATGGCGTGCAGGACGCTCTGTCCTTGGGTGGTGAGTCGCCAGGCGTTGGGTTCTCCTCTGGCCTGTCCTTCGCCGTGGTTCTCGATCAGACCGGCCTTCTCCAGGCGGGTGAGGAGCTTTGACATCTGTCCTTGGTCGGTTACGCCAGCGTCCTGTGCGATCTCGCGGTTGCTTGCATCGGATTGAGATCCGATCGTGGCGAGCACACGCATCGTACGAAACGTGACACGGATCGAGAGATCTTTAAACGGGTCACTCACATGGACGGGGAGGTGACCGTTGGAGTCCTCGAAGGAAGCCGTCTGGATGGGCATGGACCGCTCGAGCTCCTTACGGGCGGCCGCCGGCCCGAGGTAGGGCAGCACGATCATGCTCATCAACGGGTTGACGAGCTTCCCCATACGAGAACCCTCCATATCCGAGACCGGTGCGATCCCCAGCGACGTGCCGCTTTCCCGCGTGCCACCACGACTCGAAGCCGATGGCGGGCAGGCGACCACGCGAGCATGGATCACCGAGATCGCTCCCCCGACGATGCTCTCCGCCGTCAGCGGCGGAGGGTCGGGGCCTCTGGCTTCCCGGCGTCCAGCGTCGATCGCGATCGTCAGCGCATCGGTCACGGCTCGCCGGCGCTCCAAGATCGCGGGACCTCCTTTGAGCGTCTCCACCAAGCACAGGCGCGCGAGACCGGGCTCCGCGTCAAAAGACTCCAGCAACACCGTCAACGCGCCACGCACACGCTCACGCCAGCCGCGCGCTCCCTGGGCGCCATGTGCCCTCTGGACGCCCCCTTGACCAGCAAAGACGGGAGCGACCCTGGCCGCGAGCCGTTCCACCGCGACGTCGAACGCGTCGAGGAAGCACCCTTCGCGGTCATCGTAGAGGTCATAGAACGTGCGCCGTGAGACCCCCGCCTGCTTGCAAATCCGTCCCACGGTGGCGCCCTCATAGCCATACTCGCCAAGAACTTCCACGAACGCCGAGAGCAGCCGCCGACGCTGCATCTCGACCACATGCGCGCCCTGACGCCGCTTCCCATCATCGACGCTCGCGCTGCCGGCCGCCACCACCCGTTTCCCAACCTCGCTCCGGCTCGCCTGCCGCCTGCCGGTGGCGGTCACTGTAGGCGGGACGCCATAGTTTGCAGAGGACATGTTGATTACACCCTTAGCGTCCCTTCTTGCCTGTTGGAGTGCGATGTGCAGTGCTTGTCTTATGTGCTTTCTTCTCTGTCTTCCTGCTCTTGTGCTTGGGGCAGCCTGTGACGGTGATGGGGGTGTTTTGCTTGATGGTGGCGCCGTTCTGCGCTGTGAACGCTGTCGGCATCTTCAGGCTGGTTTTGCATAGGTTGCTTGGTGCCGCGAGCGCTGAGAACTTGCCTTGTGGGAGGGTTAGTTCGAACGTGCCAACGGGGGCGTCTGGGATCGTGCGGAACGTGCTGCTCGTGACACCGGTCTTGCTGATGAACGTTTCAGCATGCAGTTGGATCGTCGTTCCGTAACCGGAGAGGACGATCACGAGTTCGGGGAATTTCAAGCCGGCGTGCGAGACGAAATACACGGGACCGCTCAGCGGGACCGGTAGCAGCGGTGTCGTCGCTTTGGCCGTCCCGATCCGTGATTCCGCGGAGCAGCCTGCTGGGTTCTGGTTGAACGTGCTGTCAGGACAAGCCTTCTGCAACGTCGTTAGGCGCGATGGTAGTTGCTTTGGCAGGTCGACCTTGACCTTGCTGATGTTCGCTTGGGAGCCGAACGGGGCTTTGGGATAGGCGAGCTTGACGTGCAGGCTCGCGCCGTTAGTGCGTGATGTCTTCCCGCTCGTTGAGACGCTGAACGCGGGTTTGAAACCAAGTACCGCACAGTTCGTGACCTGTAGCGGCACCGACAGCGCCGAGGTGACTCCTTCGACGCTTGAGAGCGTTCCCGTGATGCTCATCGGGTTGCAGTCGGTTGGGTTGAACGTGAACCCAGGCCGGTTGATCAGGACATTCACGTGCTTGATCTGTAGGGGGATCCCGTCGATGATGTGCGGGATCGCATACGGACCCGAGTTGTCGGTCGTGATCGTCAGCGCCGCCGTGATCGGGTCCACTTCTATCCTCGCTCGCACCACGACCTGACCCAGGTCGAACGGGCCAGCCTTCGCCGGGTTGACTATCGACAGGCCATACGGTGCGCCCTGGTAACCGCTAGTGATGAAGACTTTGCCGCCCTTGACGCTGAACGGGTCGCCACCCAAACCAACGCTGACGATCGTTTCGCCGATTTCGCTGTCAGGACCACACGTCCCCTGGTCTGCTTGTGGTTCGCCACACAACTTCACGCTCGACAGCAGCCCGGATAGGCCTGGTGGCATGTGCAACTGGATCGCCTGCAGGTTCTGCTGACCGTCATCCCTGGACATCGTCGTCGTGAACGGCGTGAACCCACCAGCCTGAATGCTCGTCGCGCCAGCCGTCAACGACGGATCGAACAGCAACGGGCTATGACACGGTGTCCCGTCAGGACCAGAGGTCACGTCGAATGTCGTGGACGCTGTGCTGTCCGCGTTGCCCGCCCACGGGCTGAACGCGGCGCTGGTCCTATAGGACCCGCACAATGCCGGTGTTCCCAGTGGCGCTCTATCCCCACCGAAGAAATGCAGTTCAGCGTCTTCAAACGGGAGCTGGGGATTGTTCGAGAACGTCGCCGTGATCTGACCCGTGACTGGGTCTAGCGAGACAGTGCCGGGCAGCTTCACAAGCGATCCCGAGACGGGATCTTCAGCGACGATGTACATCGCGATCAGCGATCCGAAGGGGTTGGCGTTCTGCGCCGCCAAGTACACAGCGCCTTCCAACGCGTTCGGCAGTAGCGGCGTCTTGATCTTCACGGTCGCGATCTTCGACGCTTCAGGACAGAACGGTTCCGCCGGTACACCCTTCGGCGCAGGTAGCCCTGAAGTGAAGTGCAGCTCATGCGGCGGGGTGCTCTCAGCGGGGAGGTAGCCGATTTGCGCCATCGAGCATGCCTGCAGGCCGTCTGCGGCGGCTGGGTTGAGCACGACGCCTTCGGGCAACGCTACTTTGATGTCCTTGACCTCGGACCCATCGAGGCCTTCGGCGTTCAGCGCGAGTTCTTGGGGTACGTGCACGTCGACGGTCAAGCCCGTGGGGGTGCTGCCGGCTTGCCCGTCTGGTGAGACGATGATCGAGGGGTCAAACGGTAGGCGGTTGCACCCGTCCAGCGCTTGCATCGTTTCGCCAGGGAGCGATTCGAAGCTTCCGGCGTCAGCCCATGAGTCCGCTTCGACGGTTGTGTGCAGCGGGCCGGTGCAGGATGTCGGCATCGAGAGGAACGGCTGGGGGTGCTGATCTCCCAGCGGGTTGCATGGCGCGTGTGGTTCGATGCCGCGCGCGCCGTACATGCAGCCCCAGCCGCGTTGGTTGTCGTGGCGTGGGTCGCCTGGTACGCCCCAGAAGGTGACCTCGCTGGAGAGGAACGATGCGGTCTGGGTGATGTTGTTCACGCTTACCGTGACGCCGTAGTCTCCGCCTGTGCGCACTGAGGTGTCCAGGAACACTGGGGCGTTGGCTATCCTCACATAGAATCCGAAGCGTGCGGGCTCACCGACGCGTGGTTCGAGGTTGAACAGGGGCACTGTGAACGTCGCGGTGCGAACTGTTGAGGGTTCGCGGACGGTCACGACAGCAGCCCCGACCGCGGTATCCGGTGGGCACTGGTTTATATCTTCGACGCCTTTGACGCTGCCGTAGAACTGTGTTGTGGTGCACCTTGGCAATGGCGTGGGGTTTCCTATCAGGCCGGGGGGCAGCTTGAAGTTGAGGTCCTTTGTGAGCCCGACCGGGATCGCTTCGGGTTTGTGGGTACCCGATTCCCCTTCGACGCCGCTCTCGTCGGCGAACTGGTTCAAGTCCAGTGTCGTCGTCAACTGGAACGGGTGAGCACCGGCCTGTGTGGTCGGCGCGCCGCCTTCTTCTTCTGGTGTCATTTCATAGTTTTCGACACCGAACCGCGCCGGTGTATCGCTAAGCCTGATCGGGCGTCCTATAGACGTATCCGGTGCTTGGCCGCCGGTAGCCCGCACTTCGTTCAGCTCACCCGAGGGTGTCCCGGGTTCAGCGACGACCGCGATGAGCATTTCGAGCCGGTCATAAGGCGCGAGTTCGCCTTCAAAGGTGCATGTCAGCGATTCAAGCGAGCACGGAATCAACACGCGCAACTCGAAATCGCCTTGCGCTTCGGGCATGGTGGCTCCGATCGCGACCGCTCGGAACCCGTGTGGCAGCCTGTCGGTGAGCTTCGCCAGGGTTTTGCTGCCGTTCACGTTCGCATCACCGACGTTCTCGGCTGTCACGACTATCTCACCATCGTATCGACCCGCCGTAACCTCCGTGACCGTGACTTCGCCTTCGGCGGTGAGCCCAACGGGTTGACTGGCGCGTGCGCCCTTGAACACGATCAGGAATTCGTGTGAGCCGCCCGCGCTTTCGCTCACTTCGACGTTACCCAGACCGTAGAGAAGCACCAGTCCAAGTTCGATTTCTGTCGCTGTCGCATCAAAGGGCATTTGGACATATGTCACACCTTCTATGATTTCGCCCTTTTTGATCGCTACTGGTTCTTCCAGAAAATAGCTGCCTGAAGTGGCATGGACCGTGAGCTTCTGAACCTCGTCCCTCGCCAACCCTGCCTGCGGGTTCGTGGGACGCGACCCTGACGTCAAATGCCACCACGGAGACTCGCCAAACGCCGGCGAGGCACCTACCGAGACCACCAATAGCACGAGCGCCATCCCGAGAATGCTTCTCTTGACCATGTTCACGGCGATCACCCCTTGCCCTTGCGCTTGGAGACAGCCCTACCATCCTTCAACGGCCCAAACCTGACCCTGGCGCGCTTTTCGCATACCGAACGCTTCTTCCCATCCTTCTTGTGACACGCCTTCAACGCGTCCGCGAGCTTCCTCGCCCGCGTCAACGACCTCGGCCTGACAACAGACACCGAACCCGCGGGTGGGACATTGCCCGCGCCGGAGAACGTCGCGCTCGCCGGCGCACCAAAAATCGCTGGTTGCGGCGAAGGCGAAGCCTTACACGCATCACCCGTACTACACGCGGGCGGCGCAACAGCAGCAGCCGCAAAACACCGTGGCCCGCCGGCGCATTCACGCGCATCGTACACGTCGATGCTCGCATCGTAATCCTGAGAAGCGAGTTTAGAGAAGGTCAGGAAGAACACGTCACTGCCGTTTTCGCTCGCGTCCAAGAACGCCGATTCCCCACCAGAACCACCCGAGGAGATCAAATCCACACAACCATCCGAGCGTTCGCTGAACGTGACGCTCCCGCTCGTACAACCACCCACTCCCGGCGGCTCATACTGATACACGTCCTCCGTACCGTTCACATCCCGTGGGACGAGCACATCATTGCTATCGAAGAACAAGCGGCCACCATCAGACAGGTAACGCGGCTGATAACGCGCCTTCTGTTGGCCCCCTCCCGCGATCTGTATCCATCCCGGAACGTTCGCCGCGACCCAATCCGACGACCCCCAAATATCCCTGGGGCCACCGACAAGCCCACCGCTCCCCGGTTCAAGCTGGAAATATTCCCTGCCGAGCGGTCGCGCACCAGTCGGATTACACGACGCGCACACGACACGACCCGCGCTAGCGTCATACAAGAAAACCTCTGCGTCAGGACGCCCATTGACAGCGTCACGATTGTCATAACCAGTCAGCGATACCTGCGACATGAACTCCAACCATTCCCCATCAGGCGAAACCCGCACCGGACTCGCCGAAAGACTCCCAGCCCAATCATGCCGATCCATGCCAGACAAGACGGTCACCAACTTAGCCGGTCCACCCCCATGACGGACATACAAGTTGCATCTTTCCGGTGAAGACACTCCACACGTCCCTCGGACGGCGCCGGAGGTCGAGCCCAGTGTCCCGTTCGCAACGAAATACACCCACGAGCCATCTTCGCTGGCACCCAACACGCCTTCCTGCACACTCGCGCTTTCTCCAGCGATCAACGGCGTCAGATCCGACAGTTCACATTTGAGCTTACCCGCCGTCACGGCCATTTCACACTCATACAAGTCGGCCTTACCAGATTCCCCCGCATCCCCGGTCAACCGGTGACTATCAGTGAAGAACACCTTCGAGCCATCGACGCTCGCGATCTGGAACACTCCACCACCACTCGCACACTTGCGTTCCGACACACATTCCGGTTCAGCCGCATCGAGCTGGACCGTTTCTCCCCGCGACATATCACGCATATAAAGAGTGGTAAGGGTGGATTCTGATGATTTCCAAACAACGCGCGAACCGTCAGCAGAGATCGCCCGCCTCGCCGCTATATCGTCGGACCCGAGCAGAGCTCTGCCGCGTGGGGCCGGTTCGCCATCGGGCAGCACACTGACCGGCGCCAGCGTACCGTTCCCCCACTCATACAACTGTTCTTCACCCGCGCCAAAAGTGAGCGGCGTCTTGGACCACAGCACGATATGACTCAAATCGCCTGTCGCGCCCTTAAATTCCGGACCACATATAATTACCAAACATTCTTTTTCTCCACCAAAGACCGTGCCCGACGGCACGTTCGCATAACCCGACTCACCGGTCACCAACGGGCGATAACACGAATCCCCACACGAAGCATCCAACGTCGTCAGATACGCAGTCTGTTCAGACGCTTCGACGGAGAGCTCAGGGACGAAGCTCCCAAAAGGCTGCACAACACCACGCGACAAGTCTTCAGAGAAGAGCCGATATTCCTGTCCAGGACCCACCGGCTTCCCCGTCGGACTGTCATGCGGGATAGCGATATCCCGCGAGCCCCACCCTTCAAGACCACGCGTGGAGAGCACCTGCACCTCGTTAGCAGCGCCTCGCGGACCCATTTCTGTCGGGGTGTTCGTCAAATAAGTAATCGCACCACCACCCGCGGCGGCCTGTATTACCCCGGTTTCCTGGATCGGTTCGATCGACGCGCCAAGCTTGTCCGGCGGAGAGACCAACTCCCACGCACGACCATCAGGCAACACCAATTCACCACCTGGAGTCTGCGTAGTAAAAGTGAGCTCTTCACCGTGGGTGACGCCGAGATGAGAGTTATGAGCCGCGACGCGGTAGTGATAGACGGTATGCGGCCGCAGGCCCTGAGCGTGCTCAATGACCGGATCGGGTTCGTAGCTCGGGGCGATCTGACCGTCGGGGATCGGGAGACTCGACTCGTAGGGACTGCTCGCGCAGGTGGCGGGCGTGGCGCACGGGCCGTATTCAAAAGCGTAGTAAGTGGGTCCTTCGTTTGGTTCGCTGCGCGGGTTGACTTCAGCACTGAAGGTGGCACTGTCACCCGTGACATTCGAGACCGACTCGCTACCCGCTTCGACCGTAGGGGCGCCGGGCGGTTCAGGGATGAACGCATCGACACTGTTAGTCGCCGTGTCTGCCGCGTAGACTACGTCGCCTTCAGCGCCGACCGGTTTGGGGTCGACCGCCAGCCCGACACCGCCACTCAGCTCAGCGCCAAAGCTCTCGACAAGAGCACACGGCCCGAGGGAAGGATCGCAGGACGCGATGCCGTCGATCGAGCTGCCGCCCGCATCCAGGAAAAGCTCACCGGTCACAGGATCAATCGCTAGACCGGTCGGGAGTTCGCCAGATGAGTGCACCGCGCCAAGACTGGTGCCAGTGGAACTGCGCTTTTCAAGCACCGATCCGCCACCACTACCCGCCGCTATGGTGAGATCCTTCGAGCTATCAACGACGAACCCGGCCCCCGTAGTTTCGCCGGTATTTATACCCCAGCTCTGGATGAAGCCGCCTGACTGGTCGAACTCGAACATGGGCCTGGGCCCACGATGGTCGGAGACCCAGAGGTCGCCGGAGGCGTCGACGGCGAGACCGGTCAGGTACTGTTCGTGACCACCGAAATGTTCGCCGGGGGGACCGTTGAGCTGGCCGTCCGGTGTTTCTAGAGGACCGTTGTCGCCCCAGCTCGCGATCAGGTCGCCTTCGGCGTCGAACTTTGATACTAGGGTTTCTTCGGTGTCGGCGACATAGACGTCGCCTTTGGAGGAACCCGTGGAGTTGTCGACCGCGACAAACGCCGGGGCTTCGAAAGCGCCGGGGGTCAATCCCGAAGTGCCGGCCACGCAACCAGATGTACACACGTTCACGCCAGCGCCACCGACATTCGCGCCCCACGCACGGATGAACACACCGGAGGAGGAGAACTCATCCACACGACGGTTGCCCGTATCGGCGACGTAAACGTCGTGAGTCGCCTCGTTGACCGCCAGGCCACTACCTGGAATATGACCTCTCCCTTCTTTGATGATGCTGTGGAGGGAGAGCTGGCCGTCACCAGATCCTCCGCTGGCGAAGGAGCCACCAAGCACGCGACCCCTGGAGGCAAGCGCCGGAGACGCTGACACGGCCAGCGCAAGCAACGAAGCGCACACCACGACTACGGCAGACCCAGTCTTTGCTGTGCGCCCCATAGCTCTCACCCGTTCTCCCTCGTCTTGTCAATATCCGCTGTGAACGCGTACGCCGGCCGAGCGACGCCGGGGACACCCCGTAGCCGCCCGCCAAAAACCGTCACGGGCACACAACCCATGACGGCAGAAGAACAACAAGCTGAAAGCGCGCCTATAACGCGCGAGTCACCAAGCCGGACGTACTGCCCGGCGATGCCAGCGGCTTTACCGCGGCGAGTGGGCCTAGCGCCTAGACGCCGACAGTCCCAGAGAGAGAGAGAGAGAGAGAGAGAGACGCGTCAGCGACGCTGACGCGTCCTATTACGTCAGCCCCGTGAGCACACGGACTCTCAACAACGCCATTCCCCAAAGAAAACACGCGAAAAACAACTCCCTCTCAGAAGCGACCCGGTCCCTCTCCCAAGGTCCCCGTCAAAACCAGTTGGTGTCGACCACAGAGACCGACCCAAAACCCGACCTTATGTCTGCCCAGGCCCCAAACCGGAGACCGAACAGCAGTCACCGTACACGACCCCTGGCCCTTTGTCAAGCTTCTGTTCCTTATAGGTCAGTGGTGAGGAAGAAACGGCCACCGATATGAGTGCGAAATAGTTCATGCACAGAAACGTCCCAAGCGCGGGTAGCGTTCGAAGCATGATCCAAGCGCAAGACATCTCGTACCCCAAGGGGGGTCTGCCATCATGAGCGTCGTGGCAGAGCAGCCACGCTCGCCGAGTTCGAAGCCGAGTACGGGCCGGTTCAGCCGCCTGACGGCGAGGGTTGACCCATGGCCGCAAAGCGCAGAGCCCACTCCGAGGTCATCTTCGACGACCTCGGAGTGCGCCATCACCCGCGCGGCTCGCACGCACCGACCGTCTACCAGACGGCCCATCGGCGACTGCACTGCCATGGCCGTCTGCGATCATGAGCGGCCGATGACCGACCGGCACTTCGTCAAGTACACCTTCCTCAAGCTCGACCCGGCCTGGCGCCGCCTGGACTTCGAGGCGCGCGCGCAGGACAAGCGCGAGATGGTGGCCGCGTGCGAGGACTTCGCCGACGGCCACCTCTTGCAGTCCTTCTCGCTCGTGGGCACGCGCGGGGATGCCGACCTGCTGCTGATCTCCGAGGCCGAGAACCTCGACCGCATCCACGAGTTCCACGTGATCCTTGCCCAGAGCGGCTTGATGAAGTGGGCCGAGCAGCCCTACTCCTTCCTGGGGATGCGCAAGAGCTCGGAGTACTCCGAAGACGAGCGCGTGCACCCGCGCGGGTTCAGAGGCAAGTACGTGTTCGTCTACCCGTTCGTGAAGTCGCGCGAGTGGTACGCCCTGCCGGCGGAGGAGCGCTGGCGGATCATGCAGGGGCACATCACCGTCGGGCGCGAATACCCGGGTGTGGACAACCACACGACCTACTCCTTCGGGCTCGACGACCAGGAGTTCGTGGTGGCGTTCGACACCGACGACGTCGGCACGTTCCTCGACCTCGTGCAGCGCCTGCGCACCACCGAGGCCTCGCGCTTCACGGTCAGGGACACGCCCAGCTTCACGTGCATCGCCTGCTCGCTTGGAGCGCGCCCTGAACGCGCTCGACGGCGAGCCGGTGGCACTCGATACGCAGGCGCTGCGGACCGGCTGAGGAATGGCTCGCTCCCAGAAGGCGCCGCGGTGGCGGAGCTCAGCGCCGCCGACCCGATCATGGCCGGGCTGATCGAAGACGTGCGGCGGCTGATCGCCAGTCGAGCCCGCCGCGCAACGCGAGGCCGACCCGCGAGGAGCCACTACGGGGCGCTGTTGCACGCGATCATCAACCAGCAGCTGTCCGTCAAGGCGGCGCGCGGCGATCTACGGCCGGATGACTCGAGCGCTTCGGCGGCACCCCCAACGCCCGAGCAGATTCTGGCCGACGAGCCCGAAGAGCTGCGCCTTGCCGTCGGGCTGTCACGCTCGAAGGTCGGCTTCATGCGCTCGCTGGCCGAGCACATCCTCTCCGGAGAACTGGAGCTCGACCGCCTGGACTCGCTCTCCGACGAGCAGGTGATGGAGGAGCTGGTGGCCGTCAAGGGAATTGGCGAGTGGACGGCGCACATGTTCCTGATGGGCCACCTGCACCGCCCCGACGTGATGGCGCCCGGAGACCTGGGCATCCGCCGCGCGATCGAACGGGCCTACGGGCTCGAAGAGCCCGACCGCGAGACGATGGAACGCCTGGCCGAGCGCTGGCGCCCGCACCGAACGCTTGCCTGCCGCTATCTGTGGCGATCCTTGAACAACGAGCCCATAGCCCGTACGACGGGGCGCCCAGGCAAGGCGAGCGTCAGTAAATAGGCGAGTGAGGCGTGAACCGATCGGCGATCGGCTGGCGCCGATCGTCAAGCGCCCCTCCCAGACGTCAGACGGCTGAGACCTGCTCTTCCTCGGCAACCCTGAAGGAGGAACCGCAACCGCAGGCGGCGACCACGTTTGGGTTCTCGACCTTGAAGCCGGCGCCCTGCAAGCCTTCCTGATAGTCGATCGTCGAGCCGCTCACAAACTGCAGGCTCTCGTTGTCGACGAGCAGCTTGAGCCCGTGGTCCTCGAAGACGACGTCGCTGTCGCGCTGCTCGTCGAAGGCGAGCTGGTACTGGAAGCCCGAGCAACCGCCGCCGCGCACGCCCACGCGCAGTCCTGCGAGCGTCACGTCGGCCTGCTGAGCCTCGAGGAACTCGCGAACCTTCTCAGCACCCTTGTCGGTAATCGAGATCATCGCTTTCCAAAGTATAGCGTCGCTCTTCCTTGGGATAAGCTGGGTAGCAATGCCTACCGCCGAAGACATCAAGCAGCGCATCGAGGCCTCGATTCCGGGGGCCAGAGCCGACGTCGAGGACTACACCGGCGGGGGCGACCACTTCCGCGCGACGGTCGTCTCACCCGCGTTTGCGGGGCGCAGCCGCATCGAGCAGCACAAGCTCGTCTACAACGTGTTCGGCGAGGAGATCGGCGGCCCGATCCATGCGCTCTCGCTGAAAACCCTTAGTCAGGAGTAGCAATGTCCGATAGCGAGTCCAACCCCATCCGCGAAGCGATCGCCGAGGCGATCTCAGAGCACGACACGATTCTCTTCATGAAGGGCACCCCCGAGGCCCCCGCGTGCGGATTCTCCGCGCGCACGGTCGCGATGCTGCAGGCGCTGGAGGCGCCGTTCGCCGCTGTCGACATCCTGCCCGACCCCCGCATCCGCCAGGAGCTCTCGGCGATCTCGAACTGGCCCACGATCCCCCAGCTGTTCGCCAAGGGCGAGCTGATCGGCGGCTGCGACATCGTCACCGAGATGTTCGAGTCGGGTGAGCTCGCCGAGGCGCTCGGGCTTCCTGAGCGCGAGGGCGCCCCGGCCGAACCTGGCGCGAGCGAGCCACAGGCCGCCGGCTTCACGCAAATCGAGAACCGGCTCGCATAACGGCCCGCAGTCCGGGAACGATTCCGGCATGAGCCTGAGGCGCTCGGGACGAGCCCCGGGGCACGTCAGTCGTTGCGGTAGGGTCCCGCGCCCTGCATGAATTCCGTAGCGATCGTCACCGACACCACCAACTACCTACCGCGCGAGCTGGTGGACAGCGAAGGCATCCACCAGGTCAGCCTGTACGTCGGCTGGCAGGACGCCCCGCAGCGCGAGATCGAGCTCGACAGCTTCGACGCGTTCTACGAGCGCTTGCGCACCGACCCCAACCTGCCCACGACTTCGCAGCCGTCGATCGGCGACTTCCTCGCCGTGTGGGAGCCACTGCTCGACGCGGGCCAGGACATCGTCTCCGTGCACCTCGCGGGCGGCATCTCCGGCACATGCGAGTCGGCCCGTCAAGCCCACGGCCTGCTTACCGAGCGCGGGCTGGGCGAGCGCGTCGAGGTGATCGACGGAGAAACAGCCTGCGGAGGCCTCGGCCTGCTGCTGCTCGCGGCCGCCGCCGCGGCGCGCGACGGAGCCGACAAGGCGGCCGTGGCCGCCCGCGTGCAGGAGGCGCGCAAGGCCCTGAAAATCTGGTTCTGCGTGGACACGCTCGAGTACCTGCGCCGTGGCGGTCGCGTCGGCAAGGCACAGGCCTGGATCGGTGGGACGCTCAAGATCAAGCCGATCCTCTCGCTCGAGTACGAGATCACCCCCGTCGAGCGGGTGCGCACCGCCAAGCGCGCGTTCGAGCGCATGGTGCAGTACGCGCAGGAGCTGCACGACGATGGGTCCGACAGGTGGGTCGTACAGCACATCCAGGCCCACGAGCAAGCCGAGCGCCTGATGGACCGCTGCCGCGAGATCTTCGGCTCCGAGCCGATCTTCACCTCCGAGGTGGGACCGGTGATCGGCACTTACACCGGCCCGGGGCTGCTCGGAGTCGGCGCGCTGCCAAACGCGCTCGTCTCCTAGCGGCGGCTTCGCCCTGCGACACGCGCGGCCGGTAGGGGACGCTAGCTACGGGGCCCCGGCGGCCGGAACGACGCTGGCGACGACGACGACGACCGAGCGATACTAGCTACGACGGCGTTTGCGCCGGCGGCGGCCGAGCAGCAGCACACCCACGACAGCCGCGCCGATCGCCAGCTCGCGCTGGTGGCGCTCGAGCTGCCCGCGCCAGTCGGTGATGCGCGCGACTTCGCCGTGCAGGTTGCCCAGCGACACCGCCAGCTCGGCGCGGTTCGACTCGATCGAGCTGCGAATCTCAGCTGCCGAGCGTTGTGCCATCGACCCTCCCCCTTCCAAGCTCGCTGTCTGATGTCGTCTCGCCCGACGGCGGCGCAGAGGCCGGGGAAGTCGGGGCGTCGAATGTGTCGACCGGTGGTGGGATCGGTATGGACGGGGTCGCGGCCGAGGATGAGTGCCTCGCGGAGGCTTGCCCCTCCGAGGAAGAGCCCACCGTCTCACGAATCTTGCGCGCCTCTTCGATCGCCATGTCGGGAGTAGGTGGAGCGCCGGCTTTGACCGCCTTGGCGGCGACGAAACCGGCGACCGCGCCAAGCACCACCAGGATCAAGGCCATCGCGAAGAAGCCCCAGAAGTAAGTGAACTCGTTTCCGATCGGCAGCTCGTAGTAGAGCAGCCACGCGCATCCGATCAGCACGAAGAAGAGCGCGGTGAAGAAGAACACGCCAGCGACGATCGCCACGATCGCGCCCTTGGCCAGGCGCGTTGTCTTCTCGGCGATCTCCGTCTTGGCGAGCTCGATCTCCTCGCGGATCAGAACGCTCGCGCGCTCGGAGACCTCGGTGATCGCCGCGGCTATGCCCTGCTGTCCTGTCCCCCGACCCGGGGTGCGACCATCGGGGCCGGGGGCCCCCTCGTCATTCACTCCGGAGGCTCCTCGTCGAACATGCGCCGCCACACGTACGCGGCCGTGCGCTGCGTGACGATGCTCGCAAGCGCGCCCACCGCCGTCAGCAGACCCGACCACACGATCTTCTTCACAAGCTCATTCTCCATCCGCGGAAGTGTAGTGACCATCCGCGACGGCCACCCGGGCGAGCGCAGCGTAGCTCAGCATCGACGTGCAAGGAATTCCGAGATACGCCCCTAGACTGGGTGGATGGCCGAGGTTCCCGTCCAGGACTTCCCTCTGTTCCCGCTTGGGATCGTGGCGCTCCCGACCGAGAGCGTCCCGCTGCACGTGTTCGAGGACCGCTATCGCACGATGGTCGAGGAGTGCCTCGACGACGAGAGCGAGTTCGGGATCGTGTGGCTCTCCGACGATGAGCTGAAGCCCGTCGGCTGCGCCTGCGAGATCGAGCGCGTGCTCGAGCGCGACGACGATGGCCGGCTCACGATCCTCGTGCGCGGCACACGTGTGTTCCGCCTGCTCGAGCGCCAGGACGACCTTCCCTACCCCGCCGGAGTCGTCGAGTTCCTGCACGAGCGCGAGGAGCCGCTCGACGACGAGGTAGCCGCGGAGGCCCGCGAGCTCTACGGAGAGCTCGTCGAGCAGGCCACCGACCGCGAGCTCTCAGAGCAGGAGCTCGCGGCGATGAGCGCCTACGGCATGGCCGCCACGATCGACTTCGGCGCCGACGCCAAGCAGGAGCTGCTCGAGCTGCGCTCGGAGAACGCGCGCCTGCGTCTGCTCACGATGCTGTTTCGCGCCGCCATCAAGCAGATAGAGCTCAGCGAGCGCGCCCAGCTGCGCGCCCGCTCCAACGGCAAGGTGCACTTCGGCTGATGCGCGTCAAGCCCCGCCTGCTGGGCGTCAAGCTCCTTGCTGAGGCAGACGACACACGTCCTGTGCCACCTCGAGCACGAACCCTGCGAGCTTGCGCATCACCATCGGCTGGTGTAGGGAATTGTCGCTGAAGCGCACGCTTCCGTTGGCGTCGCGCACGTAGTAGCTGAGCACGGAGTCGGGCTGCGCAGACAGCGACTCGTGCTGGGAGGCGGGCCCCTCCAAGTCTTCCTGGATCGTGCGCGCTTCGATTATCTGCGAGTCGCTCAAACGGTGTGCGGTTCCTGCATTGCAATGAACGACCCCTTCTTCGTTGACGAGCAGGGTGAGCTTCGCCCCTGGTACGGCGCCCGTCCGATAGACGACGAACAGGTCCGGCGAGAGCACACCGCCGCACCCGCTCGCACCCACCACAACGCACACGAGCAGGCCAACGAGGACGGCCTCCGACAGACGCCGCGCATATGCGCATGGAGCCTGCGTCGCATGTCTCACGCCACAACCGCCACGCCGCCTCGGCGCGGGTCACCCGCGCCGATCAGCTCCTCTCCACGGCGCTGCACCGCCTGAACCCCGCCGAAGAACAGGTTGAGCCCGTGGAAGCGCACCACGTCGCGCTGCGCCATGCCGGGGCGACCCGTCAGCTCGATCCCTGGCTCGTGATAGACGATCCCACCCTCGAAGTGAGCTCGCGGTGCGCTCACAGCCTCGGGCGCGCGCAGCTCGTGGTCGACGACACCCACGATCGTCTGCAGCAGCGCCGAGCGAATCCTGTTCGAGCCGGCGCTGCCGAGCACGAGCTCTACATCGCCGTCGCGCAACACCACCGAGGGGGCCATCATGCTCGGCATGCGCCGCCCCGCGGGATGGCTGTGGAAACCGAGCGGGCTGAGATCCTCCTCGCCCATCACGTTGTTCAGATGGATACCCGTCCCCGGCACGACGACACCTGACCCCTCCCCGTTCGTGCAGGTCACAGAGCACGCCCTCCCGTGGGAGTCGAGCACCGAGATGTGGGTGGTGGCGCCAAGCCTCGAAGACAGGAAGCACGACCCAAACCCCTCCATTCCAAGCCCCTCGACGAACTCCGGTGTGCGCTCCCCCTGAGCCGCTTCCATCGCGGCGATCACCGCCTCGAGCGATGGCGGCGAGGGCTGCGCGTCGAGCAGCCCGAGCGAATAAGCGAGCAATGTGCCCCCGGCTGAGGGAGGCGGGTTGGTGAGCACCTCGCGGTCGCGATAGCGCATGCGCAGCGGCTCCCGCTCGATCGCCCTGTAGCCGGCGAGCGCCGCCTTGCTCAGCGACCCGCCGCGCGCGCCCAGCCACGTGCACACAGCATCGGCGACGTCGCCGCTGTAGAAGGGCCTCGCGCCATCCTCTCCGAGCCGCACGAGCGCGTCGGCGAGCTCGGGGTTGCGCAGCAGCTCGCCCTCGCGCAGCACGCGGCCCTGCGGCGCCCACAGCGCGGCGCACTCGGGCGTCGATCTCAGCAGGTCGGCCAGTATCTCGACGATGTAGGCCTGCCCGGCGTTGAGCACCACCCCCTCGCGCGCGAGCCTTGCCGCCGGCGCCGCCAGCTCGCCGAGCGCGATCGACCCCCAGCGCTCCGCCGCCTCGCACACTCCCGCGGGCGTCCCGTAGACCCCGCAGGAGGCCGGCCCGATGTAGAACGCTTGCACGGCGTCCCCGAAGGACACGTCCACCGCCTCCAGCTCGGCCGCGCTCCCGTCCCGCACGCGTGGAGGCGCCTCCACGAAGAAGTCCAGCAGCGCGGGATCCTCGCCGCCGCCGGCCACCATCATGTAGCCGCCGGCTCCGAGTCCGGTCAGCAACGGCTCGGCGGCGAACGATGTCAGCATCGCCGCAACGGCAGCATCGACCGCGTTGCCGCCTTCGCGCAACACGTCGGCCCCGGCCTGCGCCGTGAGCGGATGGCCGGCCGCGACAACCCCCTTCTCAGCAGCGCTCATAGCAGAGCGATAGCACAGTGCCCCGCTCGGCGGGGCGGCGGCTGCGTAGGCTCAAAAGTTGGGAATGAACTCAGGCACGTCCATGTCGGACACCGCGAGGCCGCCGCGGTGCGACTGCCTATCCCCGCGAGAAGGTCTGGTGTCGCGCGCCGATGGGCCGGCGCGCTTGACGCGCGGCTCTCCCGCCGGCTCGCGCATCTGCGGGCGTGAGCCATTGGCGCCGTAGCCGGTGGCGACAACGGTCACCCACACCTGATCGTCGAGCTTCTCGTCGACCATCGCGCCGAAGATGATGTTGGCGTCGGGATGCGCCGCCTCGGAGACCGCCTTGGCGGCCTCGTTGACCTCCCATAGCGAGAGGTCGCGACCGCCGGTGATCGACAGCAGGATCGAGCGCGCCCCGTCCATCGAGGTCTCGAGCAGCGGCGAGGCGACGGCCTGGGCGGCGGCCTCTGAGGCCCTGTTCTCACCGAGCCCCATGCCGATCCCGAGCAGCGCGGCGCCGGCGTCGGACATGATCGTGCGCACGTCGGCGAAGTCGAGGTTGATCAGGCCCGGCAGCGTCACGAGGTCGGAGATGCCCTGCACGCCTTGACGCAAGACGTCGTCGGCGACCCTGAACGCCTCCACCATCGCTGTGGCCTTGTCGAGCACGGTGAGCAGGCGGTTGTTCGGGACCACGATCAGGGTGTCGACCTCCTCGGCGAGGGCCTCCACGCCGCGGTCGGCCTGCTCGGCGCGGCGCGAGCCCTCGAAGCCGAACGGCTTGGTAACGATCGCCACGGTCAGCGCCCCGACTTCGCGGGCAATGCGCGCCACGATCGGCGCGGCGCCGGTCCCGGTCCCGCCACCCGCTCCCGCGGTGATGAAGATCATGTCCGAGCCCTTCAAGAGGGCCTTGATGCGGTCGTAGTCGTCCATCGCGGCCTGCCTGCCGACGTTCGCGTCCGAGCCGGAGCCGAGGCCCCGCGTCAGCTCGGCGCCGATGTGCAGGGTGATGTCGGCCGTCGACTGCTGCAACGACTGAAGATCGGTGTTGATCGCGAGGAACTCGACACCCTCCACTTCTGCCTCGACCATGCGGTTGACCGCGTTTGTGCCGGCCCCGCCGACGCCGACGACGCGGATCACAGGTTGAGCCACGGGCATCGCTTCGCCGAAGGGCCGCGGCTCTTCGCGGACGGGCATCTCGCGTGCGGGGACAGCCGCAGGCGCGGGCGTGAGCTCGCTTGCCGCGGGGCTGTCCATCACGCTCTCGGGAATCTCGGAGGAGAAGGCGTGGCGCAAGCGCTCCTGCGGGCTCGGCACGCGTGCCGCGGGCGGCTCCTCGTCGAGGCTCGGATGCAGGGAAGGATGCGGAACGCCGCTGTCGCGCGGGCGCAGGGCCTGCCCCGGCGCGGACTCCGGGGGCTCAGAAGGCGCGCTCTGCGAGGGCGAAGCCGGCGGCGCGCTCACATCGGCGACGGGCTCCGACGCGCCGGCCGCGGTGGCGGCGTCGGGCGCGGAGGGCTGCCGCTCTGCGGAGGAACCCTTCTCGAGCTCCTCTGTCTTGCGGAAGAGCGCCGCGAGCGGCCCTTCGCGCATCGAGGCACGCTTGGGGTTCGTCATGGAATAGATGGTGGGTTGAGGTGACCCCTAGGATTTGCCATGAGCCAGAACCTCCTGTGCCAGCTGGCGATAGGACTGCGCAGCGACACCATCCGGCTCGTACTTGAGCACCGACATCCCCTTCACGGGAGCCTCGGCGAAGCGCACTGTCTTGCGGATTCGCGAGGCGAATACGCGGTCGCCGAAGTTCTCCTCGAGGATCTCGATCGCCTCCTTGGCGTGGATCGTGCGCGAATCGACCAACGTCGGGAGGATACCCTCGATATCGACGTCCGGGTTGAGGTTCTCGCGAATCATTGCCAGGGTGTTCTGCAACTGGATGAGCCCACGCATCGACAGATACTCACACTGCACGGGCACAATAACCTTGTCGGCGGCGGTAAGTGCGTTGATGGTCAGAAGCCCCAGGCTCGGGGGCGTGTCGATGCAGATGAAGTCGTAATCCTCGCGGATCGGCTCGAACGCCTTCTGCAGGGAGCGCTCGCGGCCGATCATCGTGGACATGGCGATCTCGGCGCCCGCCAGGTCGATCGAGGCGCACGCGACGTCGATCTCGCGCTTGCGGATCACCTCTCTGATCGTGGCGCGCTGAGTGAGCACGTCGTACATCGAGAGCTCGAGCGTGTCGGGGTCGATGCCCTGGGACATCGTGAGGTTGCCCTGCGGGTCCATGTCGACGCACAGGACGCGGTGCCCCTCCTCCGCAAACGCGGCGGCAAGGTTGAGTGTCGTCGTTGTCTTGGCCACCCCGCCCTTCTGATTGGCGAACGCGATGACCTTGGCCCGTGCAGTCACGGCAGGCTCCGATGGTCGAATTTGGCAAGCCTTCGAGCTTTGGTATTCGCACGGCGAGCAGCGATTCCTGCACACCCCGCCTACGATCCTCACGTGTCCGCACGCCACGTCCCGCTGGAGAAGCGTCTGAAGGGAAAGCGCATATGCGTGTGCGTCGGCGCGGGCGGCGTCGGCAAGACGACGGTTTCGGCGGCGCTCGCACTTGGATTGGCTGCGCGAGGCCGCAAGGTAGCTGTCGTGAGCATCGACCCGGCCCGGCGCTTGGCGAGCGCGCTCGGGATGGGCGACCTGCCGGGCGAGCCGCATCGGATCGACCCCGAGGCGCTCGCCGAGCTCGGCGTCGGACCGCCAGGCGAGCTGTGGGCGATGATGCTCGACTCCAAGGGCACCTTCGACGATTTGATCGCGCGACTCGCTCCCGACGAGCGCTCGCGAGAGGAGATCCTCACCAACCGCATCTATCGCGAGCTCTCCTCGGCGGTGGCCGGCTCACAGGAGTTCACCGCCGTCGCGAAGCTCTATGAGCTTCACCACAGCGGCGAGTGGGACACGATCGTGCTCGATACGCCGCCCTCGCGCGACGCGCTCGACTTCCTCGACGCGCCCGACCGGCTCACGCGCTTCCTCGAGGGCAGAGCGCTGCGGGCGCTGCTCGCCCCCGGAGGAGTCACGCGCGGCCTGTTTGGTCGCGGCGCGGGCCTGATGCTCTCGGTTTTCGCCCGCGTCACCGGCGTCAACATGATCGGCGAGCTGTCGGCCTTCTTCGGCTCGCTGGCAGGGCTCACGGACGGCTTTCGAGAGCGCGCATTGGGTGTCGAGCGGCTCTTGCGCGACGAAGCGACTGGCTTTCTGATCGTCACGTCACCTGAGACCGAGGCGGCTCGCGAGGCGGTCTTCCTGCACGCTCAACTGGCGCGCGAGACGATGGATTTCGCAGGGCTGATCGTCAACCGCTTCCACGAGCACGGGCTCGACGGGCGCGCACCCGAGGAAGTAGCCCAGCTGCTGTCCTCCCAACTCGGCGCGGCCCTCGCCACTCGCGTGGCGGCCAACCTGGCCGACTTCGACATGCTCGCCAAGCGCGACCGCGAGAGCATGCGAGGACTATCCAAAGCGCTCGGAGAACCAGACCCGTTGCTCGTGCCCCACCTAGACGGCGACGTGCAGGACCTCGGCGGGTTGGCCCTTGTGGCCGAGCGCCTCTTCGCCTGACAGTGCCTCGGGGGCGGTAGCGGCGTCCGCCGCTTCGTCGGACTGGAGGTCCCCGAGCAGCAGCTCGTCGGCGAGCGAGGCAAGATCGGATGGGAGGTGCCCGCAGACCACGTCGCGCAGGAGCGAGCGCAGATGATCGGCAAGATCGCGTGCGACCGCCAGGCCGCTGGCGCGCTCGACGGCCGTCCCGGCGATCGCGTGCCGCTCGAGCGTTAGCGCCTTGAGCGTACGCTCGGCTAGAGCCGCGCGCTGATCCGGCGTGGCGCAAAGCGCCGCCAGGCGCGACGCGAGCAGCCCGTTGGGAGAGCCGTCCGGCTCGAGCTTCGACGGCGCGCCGAGCAGCGCGCGCAGCGCCAGCAGGTGGTCGCTGATCGCCTCGTACTCCGATGCTCGCTCGCAGCCCAGCTCGAAGCGCCGCAAGGCCCAGGCGACCTCGTTTGCGTGCGGGGCGCGGCGCGAGACGAGATTGCAGAAGGCGCGCAGCTCGTCCTCCTGCTCGCCGCTCACCACGAGCATCCCGTGCGGGCGCCCGCCCGCCCCAAGGGCGATCGTGCTCCAGGGCGCCGAGCCGACGCGAGTCCAGGCGAGCTCGCCAAGCGCGATGCGCCCGTCGCCGAACAGGCGCAGCGCGCGCAGCAGCTCGCACACGACCTCGCGTGCTTGGGCGATCGCCGCAGTGGGATCCGGGGCTTCCGTGCTGAAGACGACGAGCAGGTGCCTGCGCTCGTCGTGGAAGCTCGTGCCCAGAGCCTGCTCGGGCGCCCCATGCAGCGCGTCCGGCTGCGCGATCCTCAGGCCGCGCGTCAGCGCAAGCTCCGGAGAGACGATTGTCAAGCCGTGCAGCGTCGCCACGAGCGTGACCTCGCCGGAGGCGGCCAGCGCCGAGCCGTCCAAGCGCTCGAGCGCGCGCTCGAGGCGCTCGGGGTGCTCGGCCAGCTTCGAGCGGTCGAAGTCCGTTTGCTCGTCGAACACGTCCCGCAGCAGCGCCAGCAGGGCGGCGTCGCAGCTTCCACACACCCCGCCCCCGCGATCCCATGCTCCGGTCGCAGTCAGATAGCGGTCGAGCCCGTCGAAGTCCTCCAGCAGCGTCGCCGCCTGGCCGTAGCCGTCGAGATCGCGCAACTCGGGGAAGCGCTCGGCGATGAAAGCGCCGGTCAGAGGCCGGTAGCAGTACAGCGGTGAGGCACTCCTGCCGCGGCCGGAGTGCGACGCGAGCTCGAACGGGACCTCATGTCCCGCGAGCACGTCCGCATGCAGGCTGTCGGCGGCCTGAGCGACGAACTCGGCGAGGGCGGCTTGCAGCTGGAGGGAACGCACTGCCGGCTGACTTCGCCGCGAACGGGGACGCTCCTGCTCGACGCAGCGTCCGTTGCCAACTACGCCACGGCGACGGCGAGGGCCGTCTTGACCACGTCTTCGCAGTCGAGCCCGAGCCAGCGCTCCCCGTAGGAGCGCATGTCCTCGATGATCGGCAGCAGGGCCAGGCCCTTTTCGGTGAGCGCGTACTCCACGCGGGGAGGCACCTCGGGGAACGTGTGGCGCTCGACGATCCCCTCCTCCTCCAGCGCGCGCAGGCGCAGCGAGAGCGTGCGTGGGCTGATCCCTGCCAGCGAGCGCTCCAACTCGCAGAAGCGCGAGTGGCCCTCGGCCAGGTCGCGAACCAGCAGCAGCGTCCACTTGCCGCACACGATCTCGGCGGTGCGGCACACGGGACAGGTGGAACCTACGGCCATCTCATCCAATACTATACCAACTGAAGTGGCTAAGCCGAGTGGTTGGCCATCCACGAGAGCGGATCTGAGCCTTGGACGCGTTACCGGAGCACGCCGAGTAGTTGGTTATCCCGGTGTACCCGTCGGGTCCCCCCAGTTTACGGCACGACCAGGACCCCCAAGCAAATTTCCATTTTTTGTCACGGTCAAAGTGTGCGGCCACATTGCCGCACTTGTCAACACTGACCGCTACTTAAGCTATGCATATGATGCCGAAAGCGCATGATTTTTCTTTTTTCTCAGCGTAAACCTCGTGAAAGCAAGTGTTGCCGCTATTGTCAAAGCACTCCCATACCTTGGCTTTCGTCGTGAAGTCAACGAACGTTGCGCCGAGCTCATGTATGACGTCATATTGGATCTTACAAATGTCGGGTTTAACACCTACGACACTCCATTTATTGTTTCCACACTTCGACATCATTTCCGCAGTTTCATCAAACCATTTATAGACATCACCGAGCCCCAGCCCAGCAACGATTCCGACCGCCGCATCCACCCAATCCGTGGGTATAGCGAGGGCGCCCGCAAGTTCACCCGTCATCTTAGCTTCCCATAGTTTTTTTGCAACTCCCCGCGCCTTTGTCTTGTTCATATAGTGAACTTCTACCGGGTCAGTCGCGGCCATTTCCAGCGCGGCTTCTTCGGCTTCTCGCTGACGCGCCGCTTCACGGACGGACGCTTCGGCCCCCCAAGCGGCGCCCGATTGCCCGGTCCAGCTTTCGGCGGGACCCGGGTAGGGACCGCTTGTCCACGCGCCTTCCTGCATAACTCCCGGAGGATCAATCGGCTGGGTCTGCAGCGGCCGGCCGAGCCTGGGCACATACCCGGCGCCGCCGGAGGCGGTGGCGCCGGAGGCGAATTCTGTTCTCACTCCGGCCGCCCCCAGCCAGGAGTACTTGGGTGGACTGCCCGTCGTCGGCACTCCGAACTCGGTGCTGTTGTAGCTCGAAAGCACTTTGGTTTCGGTTTCGCTCAGCGCGGCCGTGGCGACGACGTTGCCCTGCATGTCATGCAGCTGCAGGACCGGCGCCAGCCCGTTCTGTTCGACGGCGCCGAGCGTCCCGTCGATGCCAGGGATGTTGCGCGTGTATTTTTCTGCCCCTTCGCTGGTCCAGGAGACCGCTTCGCCGGGGCCCGGGTAGTGGTTGACAGCAGTGGATTTTACTTCGCCTTCTTCGGTGATGACTTCACGCGAACGGCCATCGGGATCCAGGTTGTAAGTGATCGTCTTGCCGCTCTGGGTCGCGCTTTGGGTCTGATTGGAGACGTAGTAGGTGGATTTGATTTCGTGACCTTCGGCGGCGGCGGCGGGCAGCGTCGTGGTGTTGCCGAACGCGTCGTAGACAGTGCCGGTGTCGCTGAGACGATCGGCTTCGTCGTAGGTGTGGCTTTCCACCGCGCCGCCGCTCGTTGCGCATTTACCTTCGGCGCCGGGTTCGCGAGTGGTGAGACTGAGACGGTTCGAGTCTGCGTCATAGGCGTAGATCCGCGTTGTGCAGCCTTTGCCCGTCGGCGTTTCCTGAACCTGCGTGAGTCGGCCAACTCCGTCGTAGGTGTATGCCTCGCCCGAGAGGGTACTTGAACGCGAAAGCGCTTCGCCGTGGATCGAGTAGGACGCTCCTTCGCTGAACCACACTTCGGGGCAGGTGCCGGCGCAATGCGCTTCCTTGACGTATTCGATGTGCGTCGACTGCCCCCCTTCGTCGTAGCCATACTTTGCGCTCATGCCGTTCGGGTAGCCCTCGCTCGTGATCCGCCCTTCCAGGTCGTAGCTCGCGGTGAAGGTGCCGGCAGCCGAGTCGAGCAGTTTGGTCAAGTTTCCGGTCGTCGGGTCATATGCGTAGATCTGGCTGCCCTTGCTGTCGCTGACTTCCTGCGCGCGACCGTCGACGTCATAGGCGTATTTCGTTTTGTTCGCGTCGGCGTCCGTGTATTCGGTCAGCTCGCCGAGCCTGTTGTAGACGCTCGCGATCGCCTGCGTTTTTTCTCCGACGGTGGTCCACTGTTTGACCATCACGCCGCTTTCGGGGTCGTATTCGTCGGTGACCTTTGGCAGCGCGGTGAGCGAGCCCGAGCTCGAGGTCACTTCGCTGCCGGTCGGGCGGCCGGTGCCGTCGTAGGTGCTCTTCTTCGTGCGCACGGTGGCGCCGAATTCTTCGGTGACCGTTTCGGGCTCGTCCCACATGTTGTATGTGTCGGTCACCACCGGCAGCGGGTTGCCTTTCGTCGGCTGCAGCGTGGGTCGGGAGCGGCACGGCAAACCTACCCACTCGGGATGGTTGCCGCACGCCGATTCTTCCGGACCGGAGCCGACCGAGTAGTAGACGGTCTGAGAGGAGTGGTAGCTGGATGCGGTCGGCGCGAACTTCTCCACCCGACCCAGGCCCGCGTCGCCAATCCACGCGTTGCCGGCCGCATCGAACCCGATGCCTTCGACCGCCAGGAATTGACCTTCGCCCGTGCCTGGCGAGCCGAACTGCAGCATGTATTCGCCGCTCGAGCCGAACTCCTGTACGCGGATGTTGCCCATGTCGGTGACCCACACGTCGCCTTTGGCGTCGAGCGCGACGTTGGTGGGAAGTTTGAGCTGACCGTTGCCACTGCCCGAGGAGCCAAACTGGCGAACGTATCCGCCGGCTACCGTCAGCTCCTGTACCCGGCTGTTGCCTGTGTCGGCCACCCACACGTCTTCTTTGGCGTCGACTGCCAAGCCACGAGGTTCTTTGAATTGGCCGTTGCCGGTACCGGCGGAGCCGATCTGCGTCATGTAGACGCCGGTCGAGGAGAACTCCTGGACGCGGTTGTTGCCGGTATCGGCGACCCAGACGTCTTCTTTGGAGTCCACGACGATCTGGCGAGGCGCGTTGAACTGTCCGTTGCCCGTACCGGCCGAGCCAAACTGGCGGATGAATTCTCCCTTGCCGGAGAACTCTTGGATGCGATTGTTGCCGGTGTCGGCGACCCACACATTGCCTTTGGCGTCGACCGCAACGCCACGAGGCGTTTTGAACTGGGTGGTACCGGTGCCCGAGACGCCAAATCCAAGTAGATATTCCCGACTGCTCGAGAACTCTTCGATGCGGTTGCCTTCGGCGTTTGCCACCCACACGTTTTCTTTGGACACGACGACCGACGCGGGCTGTTTGAGCGCGGTCGGCACATACGCGCTCTTCAGGTATTCGCCGGCGGAGGAGTACTGCTGGAATCGGTTGTTGGCGCTGTCGGCCACCCATGCGTGACCGCCGCCGTCGATCGCGACGGCCGTGGGAGCCTGAAGCTGGCCGTTGTTGGAACCGGCCGTTCCGAACTGGCGGATGTAGAGGCCGCTGAGGCTGAACTCCTGGAGGCGGTTGTTGCCCGTGTCGGCGACCCACATTTCTTCTTTGCTGTTGAAGCCGATCCCGCGCGGGCCTTTGAACTGCCCGTTGCCCGTTCCCACGACCCCGAACTGGCCCAGGTAGACGCCGGCCGAGGAGAGCTCCTGGACGCGATTGTTGGCAGTGTCGGCAACCCATACGTTGCCTTTCGTGTCGATCGCGATGCCATGCGGTTCTTTGAATTGACCGTTGCCGGTGCCCACGGTTCCCACTTGGCGGATGAACGTGCCGGTGGACGTGAACTCCTGCAGACGATTGTTGGAAGTGTCGCTCACCCATACGTTGCCGCTGGAGTCGATGGCGATGCTGTCGGGCGTTTTGAACTGGCCGGCGCCGGTTCCCACCGTGCCGAACTGGCGTATGTATTCGCCCGTGAAGGAGAGCTCCTGAACGCGGTTGTTGCCCGTGTCCACCACCCACACGTGGCTCGAGGAGTCGAGCGCCACGCCATGCGGTTCTTTGAGCTGGCCGTTGCCCGTGCCGGCGGTGCCAAACTGGCGCAGGTATTCGCCCGCGCCGGAGTACTCCTGGATACGGCTGTTGCCGGTGTCGGTCACGTACAGGAAGGTTCCGCTGACCGCGGTGATGTCCACCGGGGCTTTGACCGACGGCGCGGCGCCCCCGGTCGTGATTTGCGAGGAGTAGAGGTACTGCCCGGCCGGCCAGGCGCCAAATTCGGCCGCCGGCCGGCGGTCTTCGATCACGTGACCTGAGGCGGGGTCGTAGAAGGTGTAGTGGCGCAGGTTCAGGCCAAGGGGGTCGGTGGCGACCATCGTCGGTTTGCGCAACTTCCAGCCGAGGTTTTCCTGACCGTAGTAGGAGTAGTTGGTCTGGCGAAGGTCGGCTTCGGTGGATTCGTACTTCGCTCCTTCCCAGCGCTTGGTGAGCAGGTGGTACGTTTCCCCCGAGGGTGCCCCTTCGTCGTAGTAATCGCGCACGTGCTTGCGCGCCGGCACTTCGACGCCACTCGAGAGCTTGACCGTGTGACGCGGGCCAAGTGTTTCGAGCAGCTCGCTGCCTTCGGCGTTGTAGGTGCTCTGCGTGTCGAGCAGTTTGGAGACTTCGGCGGATTTCGCGCCTTCTTTGAGCGCGGTGGCGCGGTTGGCGGCGCTCAGCGCGCGCACCGCGTTGTCCGTTTCGTTGTATTCGGCCGTGGCGATCGCCCCCGACGGCGATGCCGTGTTGACCGCGCGGCCGTGGTCGTCCAGGTAGGAGATCGTCGCGCGTTTGTAGTCCTGCGCAGGCCAGCCCATAGGTTCGTCGGGCGGAAAGACCGCAGTCGCCTGCACCGGGTCGTCGGTCTGCGCCCATGCTTCGACTTCTTTGGATCCAAGCGCGTACGGTGCGCCGGTCCCGGACACCGGCACTTCGTACTCGACGCTCGTGACGGCGCTCGTGCCCACGCTCGGCGGGGCCGGCGCGGGGTTGTTCGTCGAGTAGCCCGGCAGGAGCTTCTGCACCCGGTTGTTGTTCAGATCGGCGGCGTACAGGCTGCCCGACGCGGTGACCGCGATCCCTTCCACGCCTTTGAACTTGCCTTCCGTTTCACCCGCGCCCCCGACGCTTGTGAGGAAGCTGCCGGCCGGGTTGAACTCCTCGACCCGGTTGTTGGCGCTGTCGGCCACCAGCAGGTCCCCGGAGACCGGTTCGGTGACGATCTCGGCCGCCCCGGAGAACTGGCCGTTGCCGGCGCCGGCCGAGCCGAACTGAGCCACGTATACCCCCGAGGAGGTGAACTGCTGCACGCGGTTGTTGGCCGAGTCGACCACGTAGACCCCTTCGCCCGAGAAGGCGATGCCAGACGGTTCTTTGAACTGTCCCGCGCCGGAGCCGAGCGTGCCGAACGAGCCGATGTAGGTGCCCGCTTCGGTGAACTCAGAGACGCGGTTGTTGCCGCGGTCTGCCACCCACACGTTCCCAAACGCGTCGAGCGCGAGCGCGACCGGGTTTTTCAGCTTGCCCGGTTCAGTGCCCACGGAGCCGAAGCTACGCACGAATTCGCCTTTCACGCCCAGCTCCTGGACGCGGTTGTTGCCAGCGTCGGCCACATAGACGTCTTCGCCTGAGATGAGCAGGCCGTCCGGCGAGGAGAGCTCGCCGCTGCCGGCGCCAGCGATGCCGGCACGGCAAGTGCTGGTGCAGACCTGAAGTTTGCTTTCTCCGTTGGACACGCCCCAGCCGACGGCCTGGATGAAGGCGCCTGAGGCCGTGAACTCCGCGAGGCGGTTGTTGGTGTGGTCTGCGATCCACACGTTGCCGGAGCCGTCGATCGCCGCGCCCGCCGGTTTTTTGAGCTGTCCCGCGCCTTCGCCGAGCGCCCCGAATTTCAGCGAGTATGTGGGCGCCGCAAGCACGAGCTGGCTGGTCGCAACGGTCGAGGCGACGCCCGCGCCATCGGCGTTGAGCGCTGTGACGGTGGCGAGCAGCGTGTAGCCCGCGTCGCGCGGACGCGGCGTGTAGGTCTGGTTGACCGCGCCGGCGATCGCCGCGCATTTTTCGCCTTTGGAGTCACAGCGCTGCCATTGATACTCATATGCGAGCGGGGTGTTGCTCCAGCTGCCGTTGGAGGAGACGCTGAAGGTCGTCCCGATCGTCGGCGTGGAGGTCGAGAGGGTGGGTTTGGATTCCCCGACTGGCGCAGATCCGCTGCCGAGCGCGGTGGTGGCGGACGGGCGGATCATCGAGAGCAGCCGGCCCGGCGCGATGTCGCCGGCACTCGTGCCGTAGTGCAGCAGCAGGGGCTCGCGGCCGGCCGCGTTGACCGCCACGACGTGGCCTTCGCCGTCGTAGCCGTAGCTGGTCTTCAGCGCCGGGGAGACGCGCGGGTCCCACTCCGCGCGCAGGCGGCCCTGTTTGTCATAGGAGTATTCGGCCACGGCCGTCGTGGCCATTGCTTTGGTTGAGGGGTTGTAGGCCGTGAAGGAGACCTTGGCGAGATGGCCTTTGTATTCGCCCCATTCGCTTGGAGCTTCGCCCGTGGCTTTCGTTTCGGTCGCGTAGGTGAAGCTGAGCGCCCGGCAACCGGCTTTTAGTTCCGGTTCGCAGGAGACGCCGGGCGCCGGCGCGAGCACCTGGGTGGGACGCTCGACCCCTTCGAGCATTTCCCATTTGTAGATCTGCTTTTCGCCGGTTTCTTTGGAGAGCACGCCTTCGGCCTTTTCGATCACCCACAGGTTGCTCGAGCCCGCGCCGGTCGGGTGGATGAAGCGCAAGGTCGTGCCCTTCGTCGGGTTGCTCAGCAGGTATGCCTTGGGTTTGCCGCCTTCCAGTTCGGCGCTCAGGACCAGGTTTTCGTCGCCCTTGGGTGAGACGAAGCCGCCCGCTCCGTTGCTTGTGAACGTCGTGGCGGAACCGTCTTCGGCGATCAGCGTGACGTCTCCGGTCGGCTCTTCTTCGATGCCCTGCTCGCCGCTCAGCGACAGGCTCCACTGCGGGCCCAGCGGGCCGGCTTCCCCTGCCGTCAGCTGACGGGAGTCGTAGCTGCGCGCGACGCCGAGCGTGCCAAAGCCGCCGCCGATCGTAACGTCGCTGGCCTGAAGCGTTGCCGCGCCGGTGATCGGATCGACCGAGGCCGCGCCCAGTTCGATCGGACTGGCGTGGCTGACCGTGAATTCATAGGAGCGTTTTTCCTTGTTGCCCGCGTTGTCGCTCGCCACCAGTTCGAGCGTATGCTTGCCGGCGCCGAATTCTTCGCCGTTCAACGACCATTCGCCGCTAGCGGTGCAGGGACCGGGTTCGCAGACGCCGGCTTTGCCGCCGAGCAGGTTGTAGCCGTCGACGCCCAGTTCGAGCGACTTGATGCCCGAGCTCGGCGTCGTGCCCGAGCCATCGGTGGCCTGCACGGTTAGGTGCACCGTTTGGGTGACCGTGTTGTTGGCGGGCAGGCCGAGAACCTTCAGTCCGGTCGGGGCGCTGCCGTCGACCTTGATCTGCGCGCCTTCTCCCGAGCCGAAGCTGCCGGGAGCGGCGTTGGTGGCAGACATTCCCACCGTGTCGTAGCCGTCGTTCATACCCGCTTCGTAGGGCAAGACGTAGCCCACGCTCGGATAGCACTGCACGCCGGAGCACAAGTTTTCTTCCAAATAGGCGTGTTTGACGAAGAAGCTGCCGGCGTTGAAGCCGAAGTAGCTGACGCCGATGCCCGGGTCTTTGGCCCACACTTCGAACGCCGTGTTCGCGTGCGGGCCGATCCAGCCTTTGCTGCCCGGATACAGGACGTTTTCGCGCCCGCCCGTGAAGGTGGCGGTGCTTTTGTTGACTCCGTATGTCGGGTTCTGTTCCTGTGAGATGAGCACGTATGCTTCGGAGAGCGTGTCGGCAAAGCTCGAGCCCGAGCCGCTCGCACTCTGCTCGAAACGCACGAGGTTTTTTGCAACGCCTGAGCCAATGCCCGCACATTCGGAGAACCCGTTGCGTGGGCATACTTTCGCGCCGATGTTCGTGTAGCCGGTGGACGGGGGGAGCGCGATCGTGTGCGTGTCTTCGATTTTTTCGCTGTTGGCCAGTTGCAGATACGATTCGATGTTGCCCGCCGGGTTGCTGCCCGAGGCGCCGATCGACGCTTCGTAGATTTTCGATTCGCCCTGCGTCAGGTACTGCAGCCAGACCGACTGACCGGCCCCATAGGTGCCGACCGGTTCGAGCGTCAGCCCGGCCGACCCACCCCAGCCGACGGACTTGAATTTGGCGCTGGAGTGACCTTCGCAGGACAGATCGTCGCTGGCGCAGAACTTCCAGCCGGAGGGATGAATCGCTCCGGTCACGTTTTCGTCTTTGAGGCCGGGGTCCACGATCAGCGGGTAGGCGAGCCGTCCTGAGGGCCGATCGACACTCAGCGTGAGCACATGGCGCGAGAGCGAGACCGAGAGCGGCACATTCGTGCCTTCGGCGTCGTGTGCGATGGGCACCGGGATGGTCGCAATGTCTCGCCCAGCGGCCATAACCCGTATCGGGCCGCGCCCATGCCGCAGGAGGCTCGCACCCGCCGGCACACCCACTGCAAAGGACAGGCTCCTGGGCGAGCGCGCGGACAGGACGAGTGAGAACAGCTCGAACCCGTCGCTGGTCGGCTTGACGAGCGTGCTCAGGTCCCGCACGCCGGCGCCCGCGTCTTCGCTGTCGCCGTAGAAGACGCTCGCCCCGTCGATCCGGGGTGCGGCGCTGCCAAGCGGGGAGCCGTACTTGCCCGCGAGTGGGGTTAGCGATACTCCCAGATCCGTCAGCGCGACGCCTTCGCGCAAGTGCGCCGGGATGCGCAGCTGCGCTCCCGCCGCGGGGGTAAGCGGGCGGAAATCGCCACCGGCGGCTCTGGAGAGGCTCAGGTCGACCGGCACGCGGCCCGAAGGCGTGCCGACCGATATCGGCGCGAAGCTGTCCAGCAGAACGCGCTTCCCACCCGCTGTGCGCAACAACGCCGCATTGTCGCTCAGCAGCCGTTCGATCTTCTCGCCCGTGGGCAGGCGCGAAGACAAGCCAGCCGGGTCGATCACACCGGGAAAGGTCTCGCCGGCCAGTCTCTCGGCCGCCTGAGCCGAGAGGTCCACGTAGGCGAGCTGCGAGGCTCCCCGCCTGCGGATCGCCTGCGGATCGGCGAGCCTGGCGGCTTCAGACGCGCGCAGCTGCTCAGAGCCGGTCAGCGTCTGTACGCCTTCGACCACAAGGGGGCTGCCGGAGAGCGACATCTCGAGACCGCCGATTGCCGACTCGGAGTCACTTGCGCCCGGTGCGCTGCCGGCCAGTGCAGCGCAGCACCAGAACAGCGCCAGTGGCGCACAACACGCCGCACACAGCCAAGACCGCGAAGCGATGCGCATACTCGACCCCCCTTTGACGCGATGGGCTGACCCGAGCCGACCGGACTGCCGCCTTAGGCCAAAGCTAGTTCGACGGCTATGGACAATACGAACGCCGCGTGATCTACCGTATCCAGCCGCCGAGGCCGATGTCTAGATAGCTGGACCGATATTCGACAAACGATCTTCCGCAAATAGCGGGGTGAGCCGTGCTCACCCGACCGGGCTCGGCACAGACCCCGACGCCGCGGCGTCTTCGCGCTTGGCCTGTGCCTGCGCGACGTCCTCCATCGTGGTGCCCACGCGGCCGTCGGACTGCAGCAGCAGCTTGAAGTCGTGCGGGCTGCTCGCCACCTTCAGAGCATCCTCGGTGCTGACGCGGCCCTCCTTGACGTGGTTGAAGAGCGCTTGATCGAATGTCTGCATGCCGTAGAAGGCCCCCGAGGAGATCGCCTCGCCGAGCTGTCCTGTCTGGTTGGGGTCGACGATCATGTCGCGCACGCGGCCGGTCATGCGCAGGATCTCGCACACCGCCACGCGTCCCCCATTCGCGCCGGGCACCAGGCGCTGGGAGATGACCCCCCTGATCGTGCCGGCGATCATCGAGCGGGCCTGGTTGTGCTGGTGAGGAGGGAAGAAGTCGAGCAGCCGGTTGATCGACTCCGACGCGTCCACGGTGTGAACCGTGGAGAGCACGAGGTGGCCGGTCTCGGCGGCGGACAGGGCGGTGCGGACGGTCTCCTCGTCGCGCATCTCCCCCACCAGGATCACGTCGGGGTCCTGACGCAGGACGCGGCGCAGAGCGCGCTCGAAGGACTTCGTGTCCATGCCGACCTCGCGCTGGTTGATAACCGAGCGCTTGTCGCTGTGCACGAACTCGATCGGATCCTCGATCGTGACGATGTGCTTGTTCATCGTCACGTTCATGTGGTCGATCATCGCGGCCAGGGTCGTGGACTTGCCCGAGCCGGTGGTGCCGGTGAGCAGGATGATCCCGCGCTCTTCCTCGGCCAGCTCACGTACCACCGGCGGCAGCGCGAGTTGCTCGATCGTCAAGATCTTGGTCGGGATCGCACGACAGGCGAGCGAGATGACGCCACGCTGGCGGAAAGCGTTTACGCGGAAGCGCGCCACCTCGGGGATTTCGAAGGAGAAGTCGACCTCGTGGTCGTCGGCGAACTCCTTCAGCTTGACCTGGTCGTGGAGCAGCTCGTGCAGAATGTCTTCTGTGTCCTGAGCACTGAGCGGCGGGGCGCTCGGGTCCGGCCCGAGCGTACCCTGCACGCGATACAACGGCGGCGAGTCGACCTTCAGATGTAGATCGGAGCCGTTGCGGGCCACGAGCTCGCGCAGCGCTGTGTGCACGTCGAACATGCCACCTTCATCGGCTCATCCCCTCTCAGGCTTGAGCGTCTGCCTCTCCACCACGGGCCCCTGAGGGGTAGAACGGAATCCACCCACCCGACTGGCAAGGACGCACCGACCGCTGTGTGCTTGGCGCAAGTGAGGCAGGACGCAGCCGGCGTGCCGAGACGCCCCTCAGGCTACGTCGCGGAGCTTCTGCGCCTCGGCCAGCGACTGCAGCTTCTTCAGGGACTGATTCTCGATCTGGCGGATGCGCTCGCGCGTGACGTTGAACGTGCGCCCAACCTCGTCGAGCGTGCGCGGGTGCTCGCCGCCGAGCCCATAGCGCAGCTCTAGCACACGACGCTCGCGGTAGGAGAGGTTCTCGAGCGCCTCGCGCAGGGCCTCCTTCGTCAGGATCTCGGCGGCGCGCTCGTAGGGCGACTCGGCGCGCTCGTCGGCGATGAACTGCCCGAACTCCGACTCCTCCTCGTCGCCGACCGGCTTCTCCAGGGACACGGGCGCTTGGGCGGAGCGCTTGATCGAATCGACCTCTTCGGGGTCGATCCCGGTGACCTCGGCGATCTCATCGGCGGTGGGCTCGCGGCCGAGCTCGGTGACGAGCTTGCGCTCGGCGCGGCCGATCTTGTTGAGCTTCTCGACGACGTGCACGGGGATTCGGATCGTGCGTGCCTTGTCGGCCAGCGCGCGAGCGATCGCCTGGCGGATCCACCAGGTCGCGTAGGTCGAGAACTTGAAGCCCTTGCGGTAGTCGAACTTCTCCGCCGCCCGCACCAAGCCGAGCGTGCCCTCCTGGATCAGGTCGAGGAACGGGAGGCCCTGGTTGCGGTAGTTCTTGGCGATCGACACCACCAGACGCAGGTTGGACTCGACCATCTTCTGCTTGGCGTCGAGGTCACCGCGCTCGATGCGCTTGGCCAGGTCGACCTCCTCCTGCGCCGTGAGCAGCCGCACCTTGCCAATGTCCTTCAGGAACAGCTGCAGCGAATCGGTGGTCATATCCGGCTTGAGGTCAAGGGCGGTCTTGGCCTTGCGCCTACCGCGCTTGTCGGGCGCGCGTTCCACCTGCGTGCCAGCCGCCGTCGCCGGGTCGATGTCCTCGACGAGCTCGATCTCCGATTTCTCGAGGTAGCCGTGCAGCTCCTCGACGTCGGACTCGTCCAGATCGAGATCGGAGGTTGCGGTGGAGATCTCCGCGAACGTGAGCACTCCCACCTGCTGGCCCTTGGTCAGCAGGTTCTTTACCTCTTCCAGCTCTTGAAGTTCCACCACTGACATGCGTTTTCCGTTCCGTCGCGAGGCTCCGCTCCCCGAAGGCGCAGGACCCGCGGCCGGACCCCTCAGGGTGCTTTTCGAGGACTACCTTAGCCGGGTTGTGGCCAAAGCCCTCCCGACAGTACAACTCAGATGTACGCGCCTATCCTAACGCCTCCGGGCGGCGATCGGCTGCAAAACCGCATGCCAAGCACACGACGGGCCGGTGCGCGATGATTGCAAGACGATGAACGACGCTCCAAGCACCGACGGCCAGGCCACCTCCATTCCCGACGGTGGGATCCTCGCCGCGCTGCCGCGCTCACGGCCGCAGCGCGCTAGCCCACGCAGAGCGGCCGCGCGAGCGCGGGCGGACAAGAGCTCGGCGAACGCAGGCAGGGCCGCTGCTGGCAAGCCCAAGCCCGCTACGGCGCGCGCGCATGAGAAGCCGGCCGCGGCGACGCCGGCTGCAACCAAGAAGCCGGCTGCCGCCACGCAGCCAGCCGCCGCCAAGAAGCCCGCTGCCACCAAGAAGCCCGCTGCCACCAAGAAGCCCACCGCCGCCAAGAAGCCCACCGCCACCAAGAAGCCCACCGCCACCAAGAAGCCCGCTGCCACCAAGAAGCCCACCGCGGCGAGGTCTGCGGCAGCGAAGAAGCCGGCTGCAACCAGGAAGCGCCTTGCCAAGCCAACGGCAAAGCCCGTCGAGCCCGTCCCAAAGCAGGGGTACGAGCCCGAGGAGGAGGTCGAGCTTGGCGCAACTGTGAACCCACCCAGCGGGACAGAGCTGGTCGAGTCGGTCGCCGACATCGTGGGCGAGCTCGCCAACTCGGGGCTGGCCGCGGGCGGGAGGCTCTTGAAGGACGCCTTCTCGCTGTTGCGCCGGCCCTGAGCTCCCAGTCCGCAAGCATGTATACTGGCGGCCACGCCGAGTTCTCGCGACCCAGGTTGCGAGGAGCGGGGGACCCAATGCGGGCCGGAAGCACGGCTCGCGGGGGCGAATCGGCCTGATCTCAGGCCGTAGCGCGGATGTAGAGCGCGAGCCCGTCAGCTCACCCCGTAGGCACACAAGAAGTCATATGAACCGAATGCTCGCGAAAAGAACGCTGCTCGCTGTCGCAACCGCACTCGTATGCGCGGGCGCGCTGGCCCCTGGAGCCGTGCTTGCGAGCACGGGCGGCGCCAGCGCCCCCAATGCCAGCACCCCCAGCGGCACTCACGCTAAGGCACAGGTCGCGACCTGGTTCGGACCGGGCTTCTACGGGCAGAAGACCGCGTGCGGACAGACGATGAGCCCGGCGATCGTGGGCGTGGCCTCGCGCACACTGCCGTGCGGGACGCTTGTGCTCGTCAACTACAGGGGCCACCGCCTCACGGTGCCCGTGATCGACCGTGGGCCCTACGCCGACAACGGGGCGACGTGGGACCTGACTTGGGGCGCAGCGTCCGCGTTGACGATCACGGAAACCGTGCGCATCAAGACCAAGGTGGTGGGCCAGACCCCGAACAATCCGCTGCTCGGAGCCCCAGCAGAAGCGAAGCCGACCGCCGCTGCGATCGCCAGCGGCGGCGCCTCAGCGAGCTGAGGCTACAAGCGGGCCCCTCGTGGGCCTCACCATCGCGTAGAGCTCATCGTCGCGTAGAAGAAACCGACCGTGCCGTGCGCCCAGCTTGCCAGCAAGCGCCGGGAGCTCAGCTTGCCGGCGGGGGATCGGTGTGCGCGATCGAACGGCCGGTGGCACGCGCCGAGTAGACGCCCAGGTCGGCCCGGGCGGCAAGCGCCGGCGCCTCGGTCCCGTCGTCGGGGCAGACCGCGATCCCGATCGCGACCTCCATCGGCACGCCGCGGTGGGTGGCGGATGTGCGCACGAGCCGCGCGAGGCGCTCGGCGAGCATGCGGGCGCCCGTGCCGTTGGTCTCGGGCGCGACCAACCAGTAGCGGCCGAGGGTCTCACGCGAGAGGTGGTCGGTGGCGCGCATGGCGCGGCCGATCGCGCTCTCGACCTTGGCGACGAGTCCGTGCAGGTCGTGCGGGGTCTCTGAGCGCTCCAGTTGCGCGACATCCACTATCTCGACGAGCAGAACGGCGAACGGCAGGCCGTCCTCGGCGTGGCGCACGAGCAAGCGCCCCACAGAGGAGACCCACGCCGACGGACCCTCTTCGCGGCGCACGTCCCTGATCTCGATCTCCGGCTGGATCGGCTGGACCGTCGCAAGCGGCTCTGCCGGGGACGCGGGCTCCTGCTCGTCGACAAGCTTCGTGAACGCATAGCCGCCGGTCCCACCGGGGATGGACTGGTGCGCCACAGGCGAAGGCTCAGGCGGGGTGCGACGGTCCCGCACGGGGCGCCCGGGATGCTCGGGCGCAGCGGCTTCGGGCACCGTGATGGCGGGCACAGGGGACGGCGGCGGGGTGGCGGGCGCATCCGGGGGCGGGGGAGCGACAGGCGCGGCAGCCGCCAGCATCGCGACCGTCGAGGAGACCTCGGCCAGCCGCTCGGAGAGCTCGGTGACGCGACCGGCGTCGGGGTGCAGCAGCAGCTCCTCGTGCATGGCCTCCCAGAGCGCGTCGCAGAGCTGCTGCGCCGCACGCGCCGCACGCGCCATGCGCTCGGCGAGGGTCGCCTCAGAGGCTGGTCTGTCGGGCTGGTCTCTCACAGCACGTTGATATCAGCAGCGAGGGACGCGACGCGGGCTGCTTGTCCCGCAGGGGCTCTTTTGACTGGGCGCGCCACCTGAGATTAACGGCCTGGCAAGCGCTGTTCGTGCGCGGATAGCCTTGGGTGGGTGAACCGCAAGCCGAAGATAGCGACGATCTCAGAGCTCGACAACCACACGGCCGAAGACCGCGCGAGCGGCGGGATGCGCTCGATGCAGGGCGCGAACGTGACGCTGCCGGCGCGCGAGCTGGACAGGCTGTGGACGCCGATGCATCTCGAGCGGCTTGCGCGCACTTACTGGCGTTTCCTCACACGTGTGACGCTCGGGCTCGTGAGGGTTCTCTACAGCGAGTCGGAGCGCTCGGTCGTGCTGCTCGGGAGACCGCTGAGGCTGCTCACGTTCGAGGCGCCGGAGTACACAATGGACGGGGAGCACGGAATGGTGCGCTGGAGGATCGAGCGCGGGCTGCTGGTCGCCAAGAGCGGACAGGGCGGTCTTGGACATCTGCAGATCGACGTGCGGCGGCTGCCCGGCGGCGCTCCCGGTGAGGCGCGCCTGCGCATCGAGGTGGAGGTGGCCAACTTCCACCCGGCGATCGCCTCCAGGCTCGGACGGCGCATCTACAACGCCACGCAGGCGAAGATCCACCTGTTCGTGACCAACGGCTTCCTGCGCTCGCTCGCGCGGCTCGAGCTTGCCGAGTCGAGGGTGGGTCGGCTCGTTCCCGTCGATCGTCCCTAGCCGAAGCGCGCGTCGCCGCTGAGCGCGCGCAGCTTCGCGCGGTCGTGCGTGGCGCGAATGCGCCGGACAGTGCCCGAACGCGAGCGCGTGACGAGCGATTCGGTGGTGGCGCCGCCCGCGCTCGGGTAGCGCACGCCCTGCAGGACGTCGCCGTCGGTGATGCCGGTGGCGGAGAAGAAGACGTCGTCGCCGGCGACGAGATCGTCGCGGGTGAGCACGCGCTCGAGGTCATAGCCGGCCTCCAGGGCGGCGCTGCGCTCGGCCTCGTCGCGCGGCCACAGCCTGCCCAGCAGCTGCCCTCCGAGGCACTTGATCGCGGCCGCGGAGATGACGCCCTCGGGGGTCCCGCCGATACCCCACAGCAAATCCACCGGGGAGCGCTCGGTGACGGCCAGCAGCGAGGCGGAGACGTCGCCGTGCGGGATCAAACGCACACGCGCGCCGGCCTCGCGGATCTCGCGAATGCCCTCCTCGTGGCGCGGACGATCAAGCACGACGACGATGACGTCGCCGATCGCGTGGCCCTTGCGCTCGGCGATCAGCTCGACGGTCTCCGACAGAGGGCGATCGAGGTCGAGCAGATCGGCTATCTCCGGGCGGCCGGCCATCTTCTCCATGTAGACGCAGGGGCCCGGGTCGAACATGCTGCCCTTGCTGGACAGGGCGATGACGGCCAGCGCCGAGGGCATGCCGTGCGCGGCGAGCGTGGTGCCCTCCAGGGGGTCGACGGCGATGTCGACCTCAGGGGCGGAGCCGTCGCCGATGCGCTCGCCGTTGTAGAGCATCGGCGCCTCGTCCTTCTCGCCCTCGCCGATCACGACCGTGCCGTCCATGGCGACGGAGTGCAGCGCGTAGCGCATGCCATCGACGGCGGCCTGGTCGGCGGCCTCCTTGTCTCCCATCCCGACGAGCGGGGCGGCGGCGAGCGCGGCGAACTCGGTGACGCGCACCAGCTCGAGCGCGAGGTTGCGGTCGGGGCGCGTAGGTGTGTCGGGGCTCATAGAAGGCGGGTCTCCTGGTCTCGGGGTGGTCCGGCTTTGCTGACGCGCCCGGAGGGTTGTTTTTTTGGGATTGCTGTTCGTTCCCTCTGTTTGAGGAGGCGCAGCGCTCGAACCATATCCCGGCGGGGTACCGCAGCCGCCTGGAGGGGCGGCTAGGATCGCATGTTGAGATGACTGAGATCGGATTCGTCGGACTGGGAAAGATGGGCGGCAATATGGTCCATCGCATCAGGAGGGACTCCGATCACGACGTGGTGGCCTTCGACTTCGACATCGAGGCGGTCGGCCAGGCGGTCAAGAACGGGGCCCATGGCGCGAGCTCGCTGGCAGACATGGTCAAGCAGCTGCAGGCGCCGCGGATCGTGTGGATCATGGTGCCCGCGGGCGATCCAACCGAGCAGACGGTGAAGAAGCTGGCGAAGCTGCTGGAGAGGGGCGACACGATCGTCGATGGCGGCAACTCGAAGTGGACCGACGACAAGCGTCGCGCGAAGGAGCTCTCAAAGCTCGGGCTCCACTATGTGGACGTCGGCGTCTCGGGCGGCGTGTGGGGTCTGGAGGTGGGCTACTGCATGATGGTGGGCGGTCCCCCCGCGGCCGTGAAGCGGCTGGCGCCCGTCCTCGACGTGCTGGCGCCCGAGACGAGCGCGGACAGTGTGGCGGCCATCGGCGAGCGCGGCTGGATGCGCTTCGGTGGCCCCGGCGCGGGGCACTACGTGAAGATGGTGCACAACGGCGTCGAGTACGGCTTGATGCAAGCTTATGCCGAGGGCTTCGGCGTGTTCGACAAGTCCGAGTACGAGCTCGACAATGCCAAGATCGCCCATCTTTGGAACCAGGGGTCGGTGGTGCGCTCATGGCTTTGCGAGCTGGCGGCGCGGGCATTCGAAGCCGACGGCAACGAGCTGCAGGCGATCGAGGGATGGACCGAGGACTCGGGCGAGGGCCGCTGGACGATCGAGGACGCCACCGCGAAAGACGTGCCCACGCCCGTGATCACGGCATCGCTGTACGAGCGCCTGTCTTCGCGGGGGAACGGCGAGTTCTCCCACCACGTGCTGGCGGCGCTGCGCAACGAGTTCGGCGGGCACGCCGTGAAGCCGGCCGAGGCGAAGCCGACGGCCGGTGGCGTCGGGGGCGAGCCGCCTGGCGCCAAGGCCGCGCCCAGGTCCGCGAGGCCAGGAGTGGATGGAAAGCGCGGCGCTCGCCCGGGCGCCAAGCAGAGCGGGAAGCGCCGCTGAGCAGCGATGGCGGCCGTCGCCATAACGACCGAGCCGCAGAATCCGCTGACCGCAGGACTCGAGCGCCTGCCGGTCGCCCCCACCACGCTCGTCATCTTCGGCGCCACCGGCGATCTGGCGCGGCGCAAGCTGCTGCCGGCGCTCTATAACCTCGCGCACGACGGAGCGCTGCCCGAGCGCTTCCACCTGGTGGGGGTTGCGCGCAGGGAAAAGGAGCATGAGCACTACCGCGAAGAGTGCGAGCAGGCGATCAGGCAGTTCTCGCGGCGTGTGCCTGACGAGGAGGTGCTCAAGCGGCTGCTCGAGCACGTCAAGTACGTGCCTGGCACCTTCGACGACGAGACGGCTTACTCGAAGCTCGAGCACGTGCTGGACGATTTCGAGCGGCGCGCGGGCGAGCCGCTGAGCAGGGCCTTCTATCTGTCGACGGCGCCGTCGTTCTTTCCTGTGATCGTGGAGGCGCTCGGCAGGCAGGGGCTCAATCGCCACGAGGGGGCCGAGGTCAGGGTCATCATCGAGAAGCCGTTCGGCACCTCGCTGGCTGAGGCGCGCGAGCTGAACCAGCGGGTGCTTGGCGTGTTCGAGGAGTCGCAGGTGTTCCGCATCGACCACTATCTCGGCAAGGAGACGGTGCAGAACATGATGGCGTTCCGGTTCGCCAACGGGATGTTCGAGCCGCTTTGGAACCGCAACTACATCGACCAGGTGCAGATCACCGCGGCCGAGGACATCGGGATCGGGACACGCGCCGGCTACTACGACCATGCCGGCGCGCTGCGCGACTTGATCCAGAACCACATGCTGCAGCTGCTCTGCCATGTCGCGATGGAGCCGCCGGTGAGCTTCACCGCGCAGGAGGTGCGCAACGAGAAGGTGAAGGTGCTGCAGTCGATCGCCGAGCCGACCGCGGCGGAGATTCAAGAGATGGCCGTGCGGGCTCAATACTCCAAGGGGCACGCGGGCGGCGAGGATGTGGCCGGGTACCTGCAAGAGCCGGGCATCCCGCAGGACTCGACGACCGAGACATTCGCGGCGTTGCGTCTGGAGGTCGACAACTGGCGCTGGGCCGGGGTGCCGTTCTATCTGCGCACGGGCAAGCGGTTGGCACGCAAAGTGACCGAGATCGCGGTGGCGCTCAAGCCGGTACCCCACCTCGCCTTCAGCCAGGAAGGCTCGCTTGGCGTGCTGCCGAATCAGCTGATCCTCACACTGCAGCCAAACGAGGGCGTCTCGCTGCGGCTGGGGGCGAAGATCCCCGGCTCGCGCATGGTGATACGGCCCGTGCACATGGAGTTCCTGTACGGGACCGCGTTCCTCTCACAGTCCCCGGAGGCTTACGAGCGCTTGATCACCGACGCGATGCGAGGCGACGCGACGCTGTTCACGCGCGACGACGAGGTGGAGGCACAGTGGCGCATCTGCGACCCGATCCTCAAATATTGGGAGCCCACCCACCCGAGCGCCGCGGGAGCGCTGCCGCAATACGAGGCCGGCTCACAGGGGCCCGAGGAGGCAGCGAAGATCCTGCTGCCGGGGCACTCGTGGCGCGCCGTCTAGGCCGATGAGCGCCACGATCCGATCGCTGCCCGACGCGGTGTGGAGCGCGGAGGGCACAACGCCTGAGGCGATCGAAGGCGCGCTGCGCCAGCTGGTCAAGCAGCGGCATGGAGAAAACGGCGGGCTGGCGCCTGCCAGGGCTCTGAACATGATCGTGTTCGTCGAGAGCCGCTACAGCGGCGAGATCGCGAAACGCCTCGCCGGCGTCGGGCGTTATCACGCCTCGCGCCTGGTGGTGCTCTCCTACGATCCCCGCCGCACGCGCCTGGACGCGCGTGCGGTCGTGTCGACCGAGGGGGAGCCGGCCGAGGGGGAGCTGGGGCTGCTGCGCGAGACGGTGACCGTCGAGATCGGCGCGCGCCACATGGACGATCTCGTGACGATCGTCGACCCGCTCGTCGTGACCGACCTGACGACGCTGCTGTGGTCGCCGCACGGGCATCCCGAGGCCGTGGACGCGCTGCTGGAGCTGACCCAGACGGTGCTGGTCGACTCGCTGGACGAGCCCTCTTGGCGGGAGGCGATCGGCAGGGCTTGCGAGCTGCGCGGTCGCGCTTACGTCGTCGATCTGGCGTGGCTGCGGAGCACACCCTGGCGCGAGCGGGTGGCGGCGGCGTTCGACTCGCCGGCGATGCGTTTGGAGCTTGGACGGATCGAGACGGTGACGGTGCGCCACCATCCCGACTCGAGTGTCGCGGCGATCCTGCTCGTCAGCTGGCTGGCCTCGCGCCTGGGCTGGGAGGTCAGCCGGCTCGACGCAAGGGGCGGCGTGCTCTGCGGCGCGGCCCGGGGATCCGCGTTCTGGGAGAGCGCGAGCGGCGAGGGCGGCGAGCGCGCAGGCGAGGACGACCTGAGGCGCGCAAGCGAGTCCAGCCAGGAGCACACAGGCAGCGAGGGCGCGAAACGCGCGAACGAGGACAGCCAGGAGCGTGCGGGCAGCGGGGACACGACGTCCGCGAACGGCGACGGCAAGCGGCCGATCGCGATCCGCCTCGAACAGGCGCCCGAGCAGAAGGTTAGGGGGCTCGAGAGCGTCGCGATCGCGACGGCCAGCGGACGACGCCTGGGTCTGCGACGGGGACCGGGCGGGCTGCGGGCGCGGGCGCGCGACGCGAGCGGGCACGAACGCGAATGGACGATCCTGGGCGCCTCGCGCGGGGAGAGCGGGATCCTCGGCGAGGGCATCAGGCAATCGCTGCTACGCGATCCCACATATGGCCCCGCGCTCGCGGCCGCCGAGGCGATGACGCCTTGAGGGAGAGCTGACCTTCTACAGTTCTCGAGCGAAGCTATGGCTACGATCGCTCCCAGCGACCCCATCGCTCCTGGACACCCCCTCCCGACGGCCCCGGAGGAGGCGCTGGCGGCGCTCGACACCGTCAGGGAGCGGACGCTGGCGCTCGTCGGCCATCTCAGCGACGACGTGCTGAGCAGCGTGCTCTCCCCGATCATGAGCCCGCTCGTGTGGGACCTCGCTCACATCGCGGCCTACGAGGATCTTTGGCTAGCCCACCGCCACGGCGGCCTGCAGCTGTCGAGACCGGAGCTCGCCGAGCTCTACGATGCGTTCGAGACACCGCGCTCGATCAGAGGAGAGGTGGAGCTGCTCGTTCCCGAGCGGGCACGCTCTTACCTTCGGGAAGTGCGCGCCCGCACCGCCGAGGCGCTCACCCTCGTTGGAGTTGGCGACGGGACGATCTACGAGTTGGTGCTGCGCCACGAGCTGCAGCACACCGAGACGATGCGCCAGACGATGGCGCTCGTGGGGATGCTGCCTCCCGGCGAGCCGCCGCTCGACGCTCTCGTCGACGCGCAGGCGACCGGCTCGCGGGCAGGCGACGCACCCGAAACGCGGCGCGGCGAGCGTGACGCCGGCGACTGGGTAGAGGTGTCGGCGGGGCCGTTCGAGATGGGCGCGGGGCCCGATGGCTTCGCGTACGACAACGAGCGGCCGCGCCACACGGTGGAGCTTGCGGCCTTTGAGATCGCGCGCCGTCCCGTCAGCAACGCGAGCTGGATCGCCTTCAGCGAGAACGGCGGCTACGAGCGGCGCGAGTGGTGGTCTGAGGTGGGCTGGGCATGGAAGCTCGCCGAGGGCATCGCCCCGCATCCCGGCGTGGCGGACGGGCGTCCGGACGCGCCCGTCTGCCACGTGAGCTGGTTCGAGGCCGAGGCGTATGCGCGCGCGAGCGGGGCGCGACTTCCGAGCGAGGCGGAGTGGGAGAGAGCGGCGAGCTGGAATCCGGGGAGCACTGTCGGAGCTGGCGCAGAGCGCTCAGACCGGGGCGGCGGCGAGACCGGTGTCCTCGATGGGGTGGGGCAGGTGTGGGAGTGGACCGACAGCCGCTTCGATGGGTATCCCGGGTTCGTGGCGCACCCCTACCGCGAGTACTCCGAAGTCTTCTTCGGCGGCGACTATCGCGTGCTGCGCGGCGGCTCGTGGGCCACTAGCCCGCGCGTCGGCACGGTGACGTTCCGCAACTGGGACCACCCCATACGCCGCCAGATCTTCGCCGGTGTACGCTTGGCGCGGGACTCGGCGCAATGATCGCTCGCACCACGAGCGCGGCATCCGTCTCCCAATCCGCCCTGAGCCGGACGAGCAAGTGATGGAGCCAATCGTCGACCCCACAAGCGAGACGCTCGACGCGGGCGTCATCACGATCGACTCCTACCTGCACGCCGGCCAGGAGCGCTCGCTCGCGGACGACGTGCTCGACGGGCTCACCCGGCCCTTCAAGGAACTGCCGCCAAAGCACTTCTACGACGCGCGCGGCGCCGAGCTGTTCGACCGCATCTGCGAGCTGCCCGAGTACTACCCCACGCGCACCGAGCGCTCGATCCTGCAACAGGCCGCGGCGCAGCTCGCGAATGACACCGCCGCCGCCGAGCTCGTCGAGCTCGGATCGGGGACGGCCGCCAAGACGAGGGTATTGCTCGACGCTCTGCACCGTGCCGGCACGCTGAAGCTCTACATACCTGTCGACGTCACCGAGACGATGGTGCGCGATTGCGCGCAGGAGCTGACAAGCGAGTATCCCGGGCTGCGCGTGCACGGCGTGATCGGCGACTTCGAACGTCACCTCGACCGCGTGCCCGACCCGCAGGGACCGCGGCTGGTGGTGTTCCTGGGCGGCACGATCGGCAACTTTCCTCCCGGCAGCCGCAGGCGCTTTCTGCGCGAGATCGCGCGCCTGCTCGGACCCGACGATCATCTCTTGATGGGCACCGATCTCGTCAAGGATCCGCAGGTTCTGACGCAGGCCTACGACGATGCCCAGGGCGTCACGGCCGAGTTCAATCGCAACCTGCTGCGCGTGCTCAACCGCGAGCTGCAGGCCGACTTCGACCCCGAGGACTTCGACCACGTGGCGCTCTTCAACCGCGAGCACGAGTGGATCGAGATGCGCCTGCGGGCGCGTCGCGAGCACACCACGACGGTGCACGACCTCGGCCTCTCGGTGCACTTCGAGCAAGGCGAGGAGATGCGCACCGAGATCAGCGCGAAGTTCACCCGCGACCGCGTGCGGGACGACCTGTCCTCGGCGGGGCTCGAGATCGTGAGCTGGCTGACCGACCCCGAGGAGCTGTTCGCCCTGACGCTCTCGCGACCGTCGCGAAGCGCCACCGGCGCGCTCTGACCCAGAGCCGCCCGTCGCGAAGCGCCACCCGGCGCCATATGACCGCGGGAACGAACAGCAAACCCAAACCCAGACAGTCCCAAACCCCAAAGGCACGCCTGCCGATCGCGCGCCCACTCTCGCTCAGGCGGTAGGCTCCCGCCGAATGCGGATCGAGGAAAGCTCAGCGCTCGTCGTCGGCGGCGCCTCGGGACTCGGCGAGGCTACCGTCAGGCGCCTGCGCGAGCAGGGCGCGATCGTGACGATCGCCGACGTCAACGCGGAGAAGGGCGCCGCCCTCGCCTCAGAGCTTCAAGTCGAGTTCGTCGCGTGCGACGTGCGCGAGGAGTCGCAGGTGCAAGCGGCGGTCGAGCGGGCCGCGGCGGTCGACGGCGGGCTGCGCATCGCCGTGTGCTGCGCTGGCATCGGCTGGGCGCAGAAGGTCGCCGGCTCCAGGGGCCCACACGCGCTGGCGCCGTTCGAGACCACGATCCAGATCAACTTGATCGGGACTTTCAACGTTCTGCGCCTGGCCGCCACCGCGATGATCGCGGCCGACCCGCTCGAGGACGGAGAGCGGGGCGTATGCGTCAACACGGCGTCCGTCGCCGCCTTCGACGGCCAGGTCGGCCAGATCGCCTACTCGGCCTCCAAGGGTGGCATCGTCGGCATGACGCTGCCGGCCGCCCGCGACCTCGCTGGCCAGGGCATTCGCGTGAACACGATCGCGCCCGGGCTGTTCGACACGCCACTGCTGGCGGCCCTGCCCGAGGAAGCTCGTCAGAAACTCGGGGCGGGCGTCCCCTTCCCCCAACGGCTCGGCGCGCCGGCCGAGTACGCCCACCTCGCCTGTCACATCGTCGAGAACCGCATGCTCAACGGAGAGGTCATCCGCCTCGACGGCGCGCTGCGCATGCCGCCGCGCTGAGCACCGCCAGCTCGATCTCAGTCGATCGAGCCGGCGGGAAGCACCCACTGGGTGGACTGACCGGTTACGTCCGCGATCCGGTCGAAGTCAGCGTCGTAGTGCAGCACAATGAGGTTGCGAGCCTCAGCGGCGGCGGCAACGAGTAGATCGGGCACCTTGCGGCCGCGTTGGTGCTTTGATGCGAGAAGACGCTGCACCTGCCTCGCTCGACGTACATCCTCACGCGTCGTCTCAAGCAGCTCGAATGCTTCGACGGCATCTGCAAGGCGGTCCCACTCGTCGGCGTTGCGAGCCGAGAAGCCGATCTCGAGATCGCTGATGCTCGCACGTGCAAGCTCACCTTGCCGTGCCTTCGGCTCGATAGCCCCTCTGACCGCCGGCTCACGCAGGCGGGTGAGAACGCTTGTGTCCAGGAGATGCGTCAGCGCCATGCCTGCTCGCGCGGCGCAAGATCGGCGTCTGCGAGCGCATCCAAACGCTCCTTCAGCGCCTTACTGCGATCGCTGCCAACGAGGCGCAGCGCACGGTTCACGGTCTCCTTGATCGTGCTCGCACCGAACTCGGCTCGTGCGTTGCTCAGCGCTTGCTCATCTATGTCCACCAGATGCTTGGCCATAATCGCTAGTATATATGATTAGAAGAAGATATATACTAGCGCGTGGCCGATGGCTCTTACGACAGCCGTTCCACCAACATCGCCATGCCCATGCCGCCGGCGACGCACATCGACTCGATGCCGTACTTGCCGCCCTTGGTCTCCAGGTTGTTGAGCAGCGTCGTCATGATGCGCGCGCCGGTCATGCCGAAGGGGTGACCGAGGGCGATCGCGCCGCCGAACGGGTTGAGCTGCTCTTCGGCGATGCCCAGCTCCGCCATGCAAGGCACGATCTGCGCGGCGAACGCCTCGTTGATCTCGACGACGTCGATGTCCTCGATCTTCATGCCGGTGTTCTCGAGCAGCTGTTTGATCGCCGGGATCGGGCCGAGCCCCATGACCTCTGGACGGATCGCCGCGACTGTGGAGGCGATGATGCGCGCCTTCGGCTTCAGGCCGAGCGCGGCTGCCTTCTCTTCGGACATGACGAGCACCGCGGCGGCGCCGTCGTTGAGCGGGCAGGCGTTGCCGGCGGTCACCGTCCCATCCGGCTTGAACACCGGTTTCAGGGCGGCAAGCTTCTCGAGCGTGGTGCCCGGTCGCGGGCCGTCGTCCTTGCTGACCACTGCCTCGGGCACGTCGATCTCGTTGCCCTCCTTGTCCACGTCCTTGTGGGCCGGCACGGTGACGGGAATGATTTCCTTGTCGAAGTGGCCTTTCTCCTGGGCGGCGACAGCGCGCGTCTGGGAGATGAGCGCCCACTCATCCTGCGCCTCCCTGCTGACTTTACGTTCGTCAGCCACGTTCTCGGCGGTCATGCCCATCGGGATGTAGACGTTGTAGAGCGAGCCCTCCGAGCCGTCGACGAGCGGGTGGAACTCAAACTGGGCACTGCCGCGCCCGGCGCGCGAGACGGCCTCGACGCCGGCTGAGATGTAGGTGTCGCCCTCGCCGACTTTGATCGCGTGAAAGGCCATGCGGATCGTCTGCAACGAGGAGGCGCAGAAGCGGTTGACGGTCGTCCCCGGCACGCGGTGGTCGATGCCTGCGATCAGAGTCGCGATGCGCCCGATGTTGTAGCCCTGCTCCCCCTCCCCGTATCCGCACCCCATCATCACGTCGCCGATCGAGGTCTGCTCGACCTGCGGGTTGCGCTCGACGATCGCCTTCAGCGGGATCGAGGCGAGGTCGTCAGCGCGCACAGACTTGAGCGACCCCTTGACGGCGCGCCCGATTGGCGTCCTCACGGCGTCGACGATCACAGCTTCAGGCATTTGTGCTTTCTCCTTGGGTAGGTCGTTGGCGGGGACGGATTGAGTGCCCACCCGCCCCGCACGGCGCGGGAGCAGCGCGAATCCTACGCGAGATTGGGATCGGTCCTATAGGTCGAGGCGAGAGACGCCCAGCTCGTCAAAGCCCACGTGATGGGCGAGCTCGTGGCGCACGGTCTTTGTGACCTGCTCGCGCAAGAGGTCCGGATCGTGCCCGAAGTCGCGTCTGATCGTGTCCCTGAAGATCACGATCCTGTCATGGGCGTCGTTCCTCGTCGCGCCATCGCCCTGATAGAGGCCATAAGCGCCGCGCGCGCGTCCGCCGTCGGAGATCACGACAGCGACATGCGCGAGCGCGTTGCGAAGCAGGTCCGGCAGGTCGTCGAGCGCGTCGCGCACGAGCTCTTCGAAGTCGGCGTCGTTGAGCGGATCGAGCTCCATGAACTCGGATTCGTCGGGCTCCACCACGAGCCCTTCGCGCGCAAGCTCCTCGGAGTGGCGCACGAGCTCGTCGAACTCGATCTCCGACTCCGGGTCGCGCCAGCCGGCGAGCCGCACGGCGACGAACGCCACGGCCGCGGCCAGCACGGCGACGACGATCCCTCCGAGCGCTATCTCCTCGACCACCCTCACGACGCCGATCGTGCTCAAGCCCTGCCCTGCGACCAGCACCAAGAGGCCCAGAGCGAGCGCAACCAGCGCGGCGATCGCGACGCGTCGAAGCTGGCCGGAGGCGCCTGACGAGCGTGACACGCGCATCCCAAACCTACTCGGACGCTCGCGATGTCAATGAATGCGCAGCCGAACCAGCCATCTTTCGGATGGTAGACCCAAAGCCAATGCGTCGGGTCCAAAGCCAGACATGCGGGAGGGGCTTGGCTCGTCCGCCGGCATGCACATCCAGCAGCCTCTGAGCTTTCTTCGGGAAAAACCCGCAATTTGCGCACATTTCTGGAATTGAAGTTGATCTTTTGGGTGTCACATCCGAATTAGCGGGTAGCCAATCGCTATTCAAACCTCCTCGTTTCTCGTCCAACCTCCCCAAAATGCGGCGACTCCAACGTAGAGATCGGCACGCACAGGGCTCCTCCCTGAGAAGCGTCTGTCTGGGCGCTCTTGTCGTCGTGGCGCTCAATCTCCTCGTTCTCACAGCCTCCGCTTCCGCCAGCGGCGTCGGCTCAGCCGTCTCGGCAGCCACGTCTGCGGTCAGCGGCGCCGCGCCTTCCAGCGGCTCCGCCGTACAGCCCGCGGCCGCGCCCGTGACGGCGGCCGTCGCACACACCGTCGAGCACACCGTCGCGCCTGTCGCGCAAGCCACCTCGACGGACGTTGGCGCCGTTACCACGCCAACGTCCACGGTGACCACGCCAACGTCCACACCCGTCGCGCAGAGCGTCGAGAAAGCGGCGACTCCGGTGCTCGACACGACCACCCAGACAACTCGCAAGACAGCGGCGCCCGTGCTCGATACCGCCACGAAGACGGTCGGCGAAGCGGCAGCGCCCGTAGCTAAGGCAACCGCACAGATCGTTGGCAGCACAGCGACTCCGCTACTCAGGACGGCGACTCGAGCGCTCGACTCGACTGGGCAGACCGTAGTCAAGACAGCAGGGCCCGTGCTCCGGACGGCCACACACGCGATCGGCGCAGTGACGGCTCCGGTCGCCAGTGCGACTATCTCAACCGTCGCCCCGGTGCTCCAGGGGCTGAGCGGTGCCACGGCCCTCGCGAGCAAAGTCGCCGCACAGGGAATCAACCAGGTCGTAGCTCCCGTGGACTCGACCGTGATCCAGGTCGCCTACCCAACCGGCGCCGGGCGCATCGCGACGCCGCTGGCAACGACGATCGCCGACAAAGCGCCCTCGAGCCCTCACGTGACAGCCACTCAGGATCCCTCGAACACGCAGCACTACTCAGTCGTCGTAGCGACGAGCACCGCCGCGCCTCCGGGCGCATCCTCGTCAAGCGCGCCGCCCTCCTCCGGTCTCATTCAGGCGCCTGGCGCGACAGGAGGCATTTCGGCGGGCGCCAAGGAGCTTCTGGCTGAGTCCGCGTCCACGCTGGCCGCCCAGCTGCTTTCCCAGCTTGTCCAGAGTGGGGCCGCCATGGAATCCCTTGCCTCATCTGCGACCACGCGCGCCGGGGACAACGGGCCCCGAGCCGGCGGCCCGGCCCCCTCGAGTATTCTGCCGGCGCCAGCGCCGACCCCCAGCCCGGTCCCCGGTGGCGCCTCGACGGCGATGGCATCGACATCCGGTGGCGCCTTCTCAATCTTCCTCACCCTTGCGGGCCTGCTGCTGATAGGCGGGCTCGGGGCGATGCGCCTGCTGCGGCTTGCGAGCGAGCCGTGGCGTACGACGCCATTCGTCTTGATTCCAGAGCGCCCGGGCTAACCGCTCCGCCCAGCGCTCAACCGGTGCTGGATCGCTCGATCCGGCGCCCTTTGGAAATCAAGTCAAAGCTCTTTGAAAGGAGCGGTAACTATGAAACGCCATCACTTGGCGATGGCTGTGAGCGTGCTCGCGCTCGCGGCGACCCCGAGCACCGCGCTCGCGGGCGGCAGCTCCCTTGGCGGGCTGGTGCAGCAAACCCAGACGGCTGCCAATAGCAACGAAACCAATCAGACGGCCAACAGCACGGCCTCGAGCGAACAGACCAATGTGAACGCCCCGATCTCGATTCTGAGCTGGGGCTCGAACAATGGGGACGTGAGCCAGTCGAACAAAGGCAACACCAGCTCCTCGGCGCAGAACAACAACAGCACCGAACAGGGCAACTCGCAGAGCCAGAAAGGCTCAGCCGGCGGTTCGAGCGGCGAGAAAGGCGGCGGCTCGAAGGTCGAGCAGAGCCAGACCGGCGAAAACAGCAACACCACCAATCAGACGGCCGAAAGCACGGCCACGAACAAGCAGACCAACATCAACGTCCCGATCGCGATCCTCAGCAAGGACTCGAACAACGGGGACGTGAGCCAGTCGAACAAAGGCAACACCAGCTCCTCGGCGCAGAACAACAACGGCACCGAACAGAGCAACCACCAGAGCCAGAAAGGCTCGGCGACCGGCGGCAAAGGCTCGGGCGATAAAGGCTCGGGCGATAAAGGCTCGGGCGATAAAGGCGACGGTGGCAAAGACAAACACGGCCACCAGCCGTGCCACTCCAAAGGCGATTCCGGCGGTCCTCGCGGGGATTCGCACGGCAGCGGTGACGGCTCGAAGGTCGATCAGACCCAGACCGCCAGCAACAGCAACGAAACCAACCAGACAGCCGAAAGCTCGGCTGCCAATCGGCAGGAAAATGTCAACGCGCCCTACTCCAAGGGTGGCAAAGGCTCCAAAGACAGTCGCGGTGACTGCGGCTGCTTCGGCCATGGCCACAAAGACGGTCGTAGTGGTGGAGTCGATCAGTCGAACAACGCCTCAACGCACTCTTCGGCGCAGAACAACAATGGCACCGAACAGGGCAACTGGCAGAACCAGGAGGGTTCAGCCAACTAACCGGGGCGTAGCCAGATAGGCACACGGCGAGAAGGGCGCCCCGGGCTCGCACGGGGCGCCCTTACGCCGATAACGCATGAACGCGGCGTCTGGCAGGCAGCTACTTCAGCGTGCGCGCGATCACGAGCCGCTGGATCTCGTTCGTGCCCTCGTAGATCTGCGTGATCTTCGCGTCGCGCATCATGCGCTCGACCGGATACTCCTTCACATAGCCGTAGCCGCCCAGCACCTGGACGGCCTCGACGGTGACCGCCATCGCGGTGTCCGAGCAGAACACCTTCGCCATCGAGGAGTACTTCGCCCGTTGCGGATGACCCTGGTCGGCCATCGCGCAAGCCTTGTAGAGCAGCTCTCGCGCGGCAGCCGTCCTGGTTTCCATGTCGGCGAGCTTGAACTGGATTCCTTGGAACTCGTTGATCGCCTTGCCGAACTGCTTGCGCTCGCGAGCGTAGGCGACGGCGTAGTCTGTCGCGCCCTGGGCGATCCCGACCGCCTGCGCAGCCGCCCCCAAGCGCGTGCGCTCCAGGGTGCCGAGCGCGACTCGCAGCCCCCTGCCAACCTCGCCGATCACGTTCTCGTGCGGCACCCTCACGTCCTCGAAGATCGGCTGGCCGGTCGGCGAGGCCCTGATCCCGAGCTTGTGCTCGAGCTTGCCCACGCTGAAGCCCGGTCGGTCGGCCTCCACCACGAAGGCGGTGATCCTTTTGCTCTCGCGGTCGGTGACGGCGAACGTCACGTAGAAGTCGGCGACGCCGAGGTTGGTGATCCAGTTCTTGGTGCCGTTGATCACCCATTCCTCGCCATCCCGCACGGCGGTCGTCTGCATCCCCGCAGGGTCAGACCCCGCTTCGGGCTCCGACAGGGCGAACGCGGGCGACCACTCGCCGCTCGCGCACTTGGGCAGGAAGCGCGCCTTCATCTCCTCGGAGCCGAACAGCTGGATCGGCAGCGTCCCGAGCTCCTGCACCATCAGGATCAGCGCGCAGGCGGCGTCGACCTTGGCGATCTCCTCGACCGCCATGTTGAGCATCAGCGTGCCCGTGCCCGTCCCGCCGTGCTCCGTCGGAAACGGCAGGCCCAGGATGTCCTGCTCGGCGAGCACCTTGCGGACGTCCCAGGGATACTCGGCCCGCTCGTCGATCTCCGCCGAGCGCGGCGCGATCTTCTCCTGGGCGATCTGCTTGATCGTTGCGCAGAAGTCGAGATGCTCCTGCGGGATCGTGTAGACGTCGGCGATCGTCTCTTGCATCGTTCGCTGATCCTAATGACCCCGCTACGCTCATGCTCGTATGAGCACACCTGTGGACTCCACACAGACGGATATCGACCCCGAGCAGCTGGCCGACTGGATGGATCGCGTCCACGACCTGCAGGTCGTGGACGTGCGCGAGGTCTATGAGCGCGAGGCCGGCTTCATCGCCGGATCGAGCCACATCCCGCTCGTGGAGCTCTCATCCAGGGCAGGTGAGATCGAGCGCGAGCGGCCCGTCGTCTTCTACTGCCGGGTGGGGGCGCGCTCGGAGATGGCCGCCCAGGCCTTCCGGGCCAGCGGCTTTCAGGCTTTCTCGATGAGCGGCGGGCTCGTGCGTTGGACGAGCGAGAACAGGCCGCTCTCTCCCGAGAACGGCGTCGTCGCCGACCATTGACAAGACCCACAGACAGAGGAGATCCAAATGGAGGCATCCGAGTATCCGAAGGTGACCACAGGCGATGGTTATGCGGTCGCCTCCGATCTCGACGCGCTCGGGGACGGCTACGGCTTTCGCAAGCTGCGCAAGGGCCTGGGCGTGACGGCGTTCGGGGTCAACGTGATCGTAATGCCCGCTGGCTACGAGAGCGGAAGCCACTACCACGACACCCAGGAGGAGCTCTACTTCGTGCATCACGGCGCGATCGAGATGGAGTTCGGCGACGGCGCCACCCATCGGCTCGAGGAGGGCGGCTCAGCGCGCGTGGACGCCGCGACGCTGCGCAAGGTGCGTAACGTCGGCGACGGCGACGCCGTCTACCTGATCGCCGGCGGCAAGGACGGCTACGTCGGGCGCGACGGGCGCTTGCCCGAGGGCGAGCAGCGCGTCAGCGGCCCTCCGGGGGCCTGAGACGGTCATGCAGCGTCTGCGCAGCCGGCATGCGCGCGGGCTTTGTCACGAGCTTGACCGCCCCACGCTCAGGCGCGGGGCGGTCACAGATGCGAGCATGAGCAGGGTGCCAAGAGACATGCCACTTCTTCAGTAGAGGAGTTCCTTGACATAACGCTGATGCAGCCGGCCGAGCGAGGTCTTCTCGGGGTGAAAGCCGATCGCGTTGAACGCCGTGCCGGCGATCGGCGCCCAGGCAAGGATGAAGTAGACGCCGAGCAGCAGCGCCGTCGTGCGCAGCCGGCGGGAGCCGGACAGAGTCGCGAGCGGCAGCACCCACAACACGTACCAGGGCAAGACCCAGCTGAGCGTCACGAGCAGCGCCACCGACGCCCAGCCTGCGGCCGTCAGCGAGTCGCGGCGGCGCCATGCGAGCACCGAGCAGGCCGCCACCGCCGTGAGCAGCACGCCGCTGAGCAACAGCCGCAGCGTGTTGGTCTCCCCTCCCTGGCCGAGCGCCAGCCCAAGCAGGTTGGGCAGACTCACCATCGTCACCAGGCGGCCTTGCGTGGCGAGGTCTGGAAAGTGTGGCCCGAAGGCGGCCACGCTTGCCACTCCCAACACGAGCGCTGCGAGCACCATCCCAAGCAGCACCTGGGACAGGTCGCGCCTGCTGCGCAGCAGCGAGGCGAGCACGACCGGCAGCAGGATTCCCGCCGAAGCCTTGATTGCGACGGCGCCTACGAACGCCGCGCCGGCGCCCGCCCTCCAGACGGCGGCCCGGCTCGCCGTCACGGTCCTCGTCGCGTCAAGCCCCGGAGCGCCGGAGACCGAAGCGCTGGGCGAGTCGGCCCCGGGCTCGAGCGCCGCGACCCTCACGCGAGCGCCGCCCGCGAGCGCCCCCGGCAGCGAGCCGGTGCGCAACAGCAGGTAGAAGCCGAGCACGACGAAGAACATCATCAGGAAGTCGTTGTGGTCCCCGCCGAGCCCCCACACCAGCACGATCGGGTTCAGGCCGACGAGCACGATCGCCGCGACCGGGTCGCGTCCGAGCAGGCGCGCCGAGCGCCACACCAGCAGCACGGTGGCGAGACTCGCGAGCATCAGCAGGCCCTTCAATGTCCAGAACGAAGCGGCTACGCCGAGTGGGACGACTGCGAATGTCATGAGCGTGAACACGGGCCCGTAGGGGCTCAAGAGCTGGTGCCAGTTGCTGAGCGCGAAGCTCGGATCGCTGTGGGGCTCGAGGATCGGAACCGTCGTGTAGGGATTGAGGTGATGGACGATCTCCATCCGTCCGTAGTTCACGTAGTTGAAGATGTCGGTGAGCGCCAGCGGTGGTGCGAGGAACATGATCGTATGAGCGCAGACCACGGCCGCTATCGCCCAGCGCGCCGGCAGCCTCGGCACGTACCGCAGCCCCACCAGGTAGCTCGCGTACATAAGGACGATCGCGCCGCTGAAGAGATACCTCAGGCCCTGGGTGCTGCGCGTGAGCGATGGCCACAGACCCCCGAGCGGACCCGCCATCCAGTGCGGGAAGAAGTGCGGCGTGGTGGTGGCGGCGAGCAGGCTCGGACGATCTGCCGCGGCGAGGACGAGCACCAGGCAACCGGCCAGGATCGCGGTCAGAGACATTGCGCCGATCGTCACCTCGATGCGCCGTCTGCGCGCGTCCGTTCCGTGGAGCGTCGGCTGTCGTTCCCTAACGTCGGCGGGGCCCCGCAGGGCCCCGATGACATGCTCGCTGCTGCTATGGGCGTATCCCGTCATGGACGCGCGGTCCTGCCGGGATTCGCCCTCGATGCTGTCAGCAGCTCAGATGGTCGTGACGTTCACGGCCTTCGGGCCCTTGTCGCCCTGCTCCGCGTCGTAGGACACCTTGGTGCCCTCCTGAAGCGAGCGATAGCCTTCGCCGTTGATCCCTGTGTGGTGCACGAACAGGTCCTTGTCGCCATCATCGGGGGTGATGAAGCCGAATCCCTTGTCGTCGCTGAACCACTTCACTGTGCCGGTAGGCATGTGACTCCTCCACGATATGTGCGTGCTGCTACGCGGAGGATGCTTCTAGAGCTTCGACCTGCGAGCGCTTGCACTGCTTTTCGCCGGATTCTTTAGCCGGCCAGACTGCACGAAGGTAGCAGGTCGATCCTGATATGTGTTAGCAACTGGTATATGCCGAGCGGCGCCAGAGATGCACCCCAGGATTCTCCGTTGAGACTGCGAAGTCTGCTGGCCGGCGGTGAGCCGACCACCGTCGAGCGGTTCGTGGAGGATCTCGACATCGCCGAGCGAGCAGCGGCCGGCCCGGGCTCGCGTCCCTACCTGCTGTCGAACATGATCAGCAGCGTCGACGGTCGCGCCACCCTCGCCGGCCGCTCGGGAGCGCTCGGCGCGCGCGCCGACAAAGAGCTGTTCCACGGTCTGCGGACGATCGTCGACGCCGTGCTGGTCGGAGCCGGCACGGTTCGTGCCGAGGGCTACGGGCGGCTTGTTCGCGATGAGCGCCGCAGGGGGATTCGCCGTGAGCGAGGCCTCGCAGAGGAACCGCTCGCGTGCATCGTGTCCGGCCGGCTCGCTCTCGGCAGCGAGACGCCGCTGCTCTCCGATCCACGTGCCCGTGTCGCGATCCTCACGACTTCCTCCGCGAGCCTCGCGGGAGACTGCCGCGCGGAGATCGAGTACGTCCGAGCGACGCGCGACGGCGTCCTCGATCTGCCGGCGGCGATGGCCGAGCTGCGCGAGCGCTTCGGCGTGAGCACCCTGCTGTGCGAGGGCGGCCCCCATCTGAATGCCCAGCTCGTGGCGCAGGGGCTCTTGGACGAGCTGTTCCTGTCGCTTTCCCCGAAGCTTGCGGGCGGCGACGCGATCAGCGAGACGCTGAGGATCCTCAGCGGCCCAGAGCTCGACCCGCCGGTCGCACTCGAGTTGCGTGCCGCGCTCGAGCACGACTCGAACCTGTTCCTGCGCTACGAGCTCGCCAAGGCGACTCAGCGGCCTCCGTCATAGCGGCGCCCCCGGGGAAGCACTGCCACGTTCAGCACGAGGCTGTTGGGCACCATGATCGGGCCCTCCTCGGTCGCGAAGGTGGTGTAGAGCAGACCAAGCGAGCTGACGGTGCCCTCGATCTGCCCGGCGAGCGGGCCGCCTTGAAGGCGCACGCTGTCGCCCACTCGGAACGGGCGCGCGCTCAGCAGGACGGTGCCGGCGAACATGTTGCCGAGCGTCTGCTGGGCGGCGAGTCCCAGGATCACAGCGGTAAACGCCCCGCCCAGCGCGAGCGTGCGGGGATCCACGCCGGCGATGCCGAGTGCGACCACGAATGCGACCACCACCGTCACCAGGCGGATCACGAAGCCGACGGTGCCTGCCGACGCCGGGTCCATGCGCCTGAACAGCGCAGGGCCGAGCGCACGACCGACGTCGCGCGCGATCGCCCAGCCGAGGATCATCAGGACAAGCACCGTGACGAGGTCGACGGGCGTTTCCAGCCATGTCAGCCGACCATGCCCCTGCTTGCTCAGCCCGAGTAGCCCGCGACGGTTTTCATAAAGCACCACCACGCCCACGAACAGCGGCACGAGCAGGAGCGCCTCCCAGCGCGCGCGCCTGACCGTGCCCGGGCTCACCTGCGGCAGCAGGCCCGCTTCGCTCCACGCCTGGCTGCGTGTCTCGAACATCTTCGAGGGGGTCTTCGGTCGACGTGCCATCCTGCGAATCATCTACTCTTCAGCGGCGATGAGCGCCACGACCCTGCGCAAGTTGATCATCCCCGCAGTTGTCCTGGGCATCGTGCTCGTGATAGTCGCGATCGTCTACTTCGTCACTCCAGAGCACTCGCTGCCCGGCTTCTTCCCCGGGCACACCTCTGCGTCGAGTGCGGAGGCCAACCACCACCACACCAAGCACGGCATCGCCGCGATCGTGGTGGCGCTCGCCTGCTTCGCGTTCGCCTGGTTTCAGAGCGGCCCGAAGACCAGCACCGCTTAGAACGTGTTTCAAAGAGATCGGCGCTAGCTGGCCGGCGCCGCTCGGCCTGCCCAGCTCTAACCCCACCCCGGGCCGCCCGGGTGTCCCAAACCGATGGACATCACGATCGACAGTCCAGGATCGGCCTTCAGTCAACCAGTCCAACCAGGGCTCTCAGTCCAGCGCGAACGCGAGCGTGCTTGCGAGGCCGAGCACGATGCAGTAGACGCCGAACGGGCTCAGGCGGTTGGATTGGAAATAGCGCAGCAGGAACTTGACCGCCAGGAATGTGGTCAGCGCCGCGCACAGCCCTGCGACGAGCGCCTGCCCGCGCACGCCATTGCCCTGCGAGCCGAACAGTTCCGGCACCTTCAAGGCCGCGGCCGCCAGGATCACAGGAGTCGCGAGCAGGAAGCTGTAACGGGCCGCGTCCTCGTTTGAGAGGCCAACCAGCAGGCCGCCGCCCATCGAGAAGCCCGAGCGCGAGATGCCTGGTATGAGCGCCGCGGCCTGCGAGACCCCGACAGCCCCGGCTTGGCGCCAGCTGAGCTTCGCGATCCGCTCGTCGCCGTCTCCCAGGTAGTCGCCGGGTCGGGGAGGGCGCTTGCGCAAGCGCTCGAACAGCAGCAGCGCGATCCCGTTGACGATCAGGAAGGCCGCCGCGATCGAGGGCGAGGCGAACAGTTTGCGCAGGGGTTCTTGAAGCAAGAGCCCGATGATCCCGACAGGGATCGTGCCCACCACGAGCAGCCAGCCCAGCCGCGCGTCGCTGTCGTCCGCACGGATCTCGCGCATCGCCAGGGAGCGGAAGATCCCTTTGACGATTCGCACCCAGTCCTTGAGGAAGAACAGCAGCAGGACGATCGCGGTGGCCAGGTGCGTCGCGATCAAGAACGTCAAGAAGTAGGGAGCGTCCTGGTGGATATTCCAACCGGCCAGACCCGGCAGGACAACGGCGTGACCGAGGCTCGAGATCGGAAACGGCTCGGCGACGCCCTGAGTCAACCCGAGGACGATCGCCTGGAAGTAGGAGATGGGGTCGTGCATGCGCGCCGGAAGCTTATGGGGAGAGGCTGACGCATGGGGCAGCGCGCACCGGACACGGTGCCCCGGATCGCTTTTTCTTGGCAGGTTTAAGGCGTTTTGAAGCGGGATCTCGCCAGCTGCTGTTTACGACCCGTTCACACAATGGTCCCCGACTGGTCACAAAGTTGCCCATTTGCAGGGAGAACCTTTCGATATACGAGAAAATACCGAGAGGAACGGAAATGAACGGTTCGACCACACGGGTCGACATAGAGGGTTCTGCCACCAGAGCCGACACCCAGAGCCCAACCACTCAGGGCAACGCGCAAGACTCGACCACACGGGTCGACATGCACTGCCACTCAACCGCCTCAGAGGCGTCAAAGCTCGGCGTGCAGCGCGCGCTCGGGCTGCCGGAGTGCGCGACACCTCCCGAGGAGGTGTACGAGCTGGCGAAGCGGCGCGGGATGGATTTCGTGACGATCACCGACCACGACACGATCGACGGCGCGCTCGCCATCGCAGACCGCCCCGACGTGTTCGTCTCCGAGGAGCTCACCGCCCACTTCCGTGGCGAGCCCCAGGCCGTGCACGTCCTCTGTTACGGAATCGCGCCTGAGGACCACGAGTGGCTGCAGGCCAACAGCGGCGACGTCGAGCTGTGCGCCATGTATCTCTACGACCGGGAGATCGCCTGCGCGCTGGCCCATCCCTACTACGCGGTGGGGGCGCCTCTGACAGCGCGCCACCGCCGCCGCCTCGCCGAGCTGTTCGAGATCTGGGAGACGCGCAACGGGGCGCGCGCACGCGAGCTCAACCGTCCCGCCGCCATGTACGTCGAGACGCTCGACCGCATCGGCATCGGCGGCAGCGACGATCACGCCGGGGTTGACATCGGGCGCACGTGGACCGAGGCGCCGGCGGCGGCTACGCCAGCCGAGTTTCTCGCGCACATGCGCGCCGGAAAGGTCACGGCCAAAGGCAAGCAGGGCAGCGCCGCCAAGTGGGCTCACGCGGCGATCGCACTGGCCGCCCGGTCGCTTGGGCGCGATGGGCAAGACGGCGATCCGCAGGTCCCGGACCCCCAGCGCGTGATGACGATGGTGCAGCGCGTGCTGCGCGAGGGCGACGCGCGTTACGGCGCCACCGGGGCCGACGTGACCCCCGCCGACGCACGCTGCCTGCTGCGCGCCTGGCTATCGGCGGTCGAGCTCGACCACCTCGACGAGCGCGGGCTGATCGCCTACATGCAGGAGGACGGCTTCAGCCACTCCGACCTCTATCGGCGTGCTTGCCGCCTGCACGAGCGCAAGCTGCGAGCGGCGGTCGAGGACGCCGTGCGCGCCGTGCTCGGCGAGGCCGAGGTGGGCGCCACGGCTGTGAGCCTGTTCGACAGCTGCATCGCGGCGATCCCCTATGCGCCGGCCACCGCTTTCCTCTCGAGCGAGCAGTCAAAGCTCGCCGGCTATGCGGCGGGCTCCGACGGAGAGCTGCCGCGCGTCGCGATCTTGGCTGACGGGATCGGCTCGATGCACGGCGTAACTCGCACAATCGAGGAGATCCGCGGACGCGGAGTGCCCGGCTTCGAGATCGAGGTTGTGGCAACCGACCCCGACGTCGATCGGCGCCTGTCGGCGGTCTGCGAGCTCGAGGTGCCCTTCTACCCGGGTTTGAAGATCGGCGTGCCAAGCCTCACCGCGGCGGTGCAAACGCTCGCCGAAGGAGACTTCGACGCGCTGCACGTCTGCTCGCCGGGGCCGGTGGGCGTGGCGGGGGCGCTGCTCGCACGCGCACTGGGATTGCCGCTGCTCGGCAGCTACCACACCGAGCTCGCCGCCTACGCGAGGCTGCGCTCCGAGAACCACCGCATCGCCGACGCGGCGGGCGTGGCGGTCGGCGCCTTCTACAACGCCTGCGATCTGGTGCTCTCCCCCAGCCCCGCCTCCGACGAGGCGCTCGCTTCGATTGGCATGGCGCCCGAGAAGGTGCTGCGCTGGGACCGGGGCGTGGACACCTCGCGCTTCGACCCAGCCCTGCGCGACACCTCGCTCGCCAGGAGCTGGTCGCAGGGCGACGAGCGGGAGGATCAGATCAACGTCCTCTACGCAGGGCGGATCACGCGCGAGAAGGGCGCGGAGCTGCTCGCCGACGCATTCCTGCTTGCGCGCGAGCGCGACCCACGCCTGAAGCTGGTGCTCGCTGGGGGCGGCCCCGAGCGGGAGCGACTGCGCGAGCGCGTCGGCGAGCACGCGACGTTCCTCGGCTGGCTCGAGGGCGCCGAGCTCGCGAGAGCCTACGCCTCGGCTGACGTCTTCCTGTTCCCGAGCGCCACCGACACCTTTGGCCAGGTGATCCTCGAGGCGCAGGCCTCCGGCCTGCCGGTGCTGGCTGTCGGCGCCGGCGGCCCGCTCGCGCTCGTACGCGATCGTGCTACGGGGCTCGTGCGCGAGGCCGACGCCCGCCAACTTGGTGACGCCCTCGTGGAGCTGGCCGCCTCGCCGCTGCTGCGCGAGCGTCTGGCCCGGGCCGCGCTCGGCGCGGTGCGCGAGCGGACGTGGGAGCGCGCGCTCGAGCGCCTAGCGGCCGGCTATCGCCAAGCGCTCGCCGGCGTGGCGCGGCCCTCGCTCGACAGCGATCGTATGGTCGCATGACCCTCGCCGCGGATCGTGTGGCCGCATGACCCTCGCCGCGGATCGTGTGGTCGCATGACCCTCGCCGCGGATCGTGTGGTCGCATGACCCTCGCCGCGGATCGTGTGGTCGCATGACCCTCGCCGCGGATCGTGTGGCCGCATGACCCTCGCCGCGGATCGTGTGGCGGCATGACCGGCGCACGCCGCACGATCGCCGTGGCCATCCACGACATCGAGCCAGCGACGTTCGAGCGCTGCGCGCTGATCCGCGACTGGCTGGACGACCACGGGGTGGACCGCGTAACCCTGCTTGTGATCCCGGCACGCGATCTGCACCCGCTTGCCGAGCGCTCGCCCGAGATGGTCAGCTGGCTGATCGAGCGCGAGCGCGACGGCGATGCGATCGCTCAGCACGGCTTCCAGCATCTGCGCTCGATGCCGGCGCGTGGGCCTTATCAAGCGCTGCGAGCGCTCGGCGCCGATCGCGAAACCGAGTTCCTCGGACTCGACGCGCACGAGACGCGCCGAGCTGTCGACGCCGGTCGGCGCGTTCTGAAGCTCGCCGGAATCGAGCCGCGCGGATTCGTCGCGCCCGGCTACGCCTACACCCCCGCGTTGCGCCAAACGCTCGGCGAGCGCTTCCACTGGTGGGCCGCGCTGCTCGGCCTGCACCGTGCTCAGCCCGCCAGAGCGTGGGCCGCTGCCGGGGGCGAGCGCGCGGCGCCGGGACAGAGGCCGGCCGGCGCCGGGGCGCGGCGCGACCTGCTGGGACCGCCGATCGCCCTATCGAGCTCCGGCCGGCTGCGGCGCGCGCTCTCCCCGGCGCTGCTACGCGCCGGAGCGCTTGTGTCGGGGGGCACCTTGCGCCTGGACCTGCATCCGTCGGACCTCGAGGACCCCAACCACATGCTCGCGCTCGAGTGGGTGCTGCGGCGCGCGGCGCGAGCGCGCGAAGCGGTGACCTACGAGCAGCTCGCCTCGGGCATCGAGCGCACAGACGTCGCCCCCGCGCCGATCCTCAAGCTCAGCTATCAGCCCGAGAACAGCGACGGGCTGAGCGGCTTCACTTCCGAGAGACCGGCGTAGCCGAGCCGCGACAGGCCAAAGGCCTGCTCGATCGTGGCGAGCAGCGAGAAGTGGTCATAGGTGTCCTGTGCGAGCCCGCCCCCTTTGACAAAGGGCGAGAGCAGCAGCAGTCCCACCTGACCGCCACCTGGTGGCGACAGCGCGGCGGCGCCCGTCGGGGCGGGCAGATCGGGGAAGCGTGACTGGCCGCAACAGGAGCTCGAGTCGGCGTATTCCCCGGTCGCGGGCGCCTGGTCGACGGTGATCGCGAGCAGGCCTCCGTGCTTGTAGGCCTTGGAAGAGAGGATTTGCGGCACGATCTCGCGGAGGAAGCCGTCCGCCGCCGCCATCCCCGCCGCTCTGCCGGGCGCGCACGGCGTCGGGCTGCCGTCGCGGCACGGGCCGGGGGCTATGTAGGAGAAGCTCGCGGTGCGTCCTTCGTGCGCGAGATCGGCTCTCAATCCCTTCATGCCCAGATCGTGCGCGGCGCAGCTCGGCGATCCCGCGATTGCTTGGAAGTACACGAACGGGTTGCGCCACGTCCGGTAGACAGGCGCCGTCGTCTGCCCGCCACCGGGCGCCGCGCTCGGGTCGGCCGCGCCGAGCGGCGGGTGCGCGCAGGCGGGCGGTCCCCCCGGCCCTTCGCCGATCCCTTCGACGTACGCCTTCCAGCTGAGGTGCTTGGCGACGAGCTGACCCATCAGCGTGCTGGTGGAGGCGGGATAGATGCAGCCTTGGCCAAGCAGCTGGCCGTTTGCGCCGGTGCTCGCCGGTGCTATCGGGGCATATGTCGGGCAGTCGGCGGCGGTCGCTTCGGTAGGGCCCTGTCCGCTCAGCAGCGCGATCCCATCGGCGAGGCCTTCATGGGCGACGGCGTAGTAGCGCACGAGCAGCTCGCCTCGCTTCTCGAGCGTTCCCGACAGGTAGTGCGCGGGCGAGGCCGGCCCGAAGGCCGTGGCGTACGGCTCGTCGCTGAGCATCACGACGAAAATGTGCTTGATCGCGGGGAGCTTCGCTTTGGCGCCCTGCGGGGAGGAGCTTTCCCCGCCCGAGGCTTCTGGCGAGCCGCCCGCGGAGGCGGATGAGGGAGAGGTTTTGCTCGCGCCCTTGGGCTGCGCGGATTTCGAGGGAACCGTCGTCGTGGACGGCGGTTCCGGCGTCGTTTCGGCTTCGGGCGCCGGCGGCGGCGAGGCCTGCGAGCTCGAGCCACCGGCGGCGGTGGCCGTAGCCGGTTGGCCTTGCGCCACCAGCAGCTTCACCGGCGCGCGCGCAGAGGCCAGCGCGCCGATGGCGTCGGGGCCTGTGGCGCGCCCCGTCAGCACGCCGAACCCAAGGAACGCCGCCGCCAGCAGCACCCACGCGAGTGGCGAGGGTAGCGGGAGCGCGCCGAAGCGCTGCTCCCAGCGGCGCAGCGGGTCGAGGCTCACGAGCCCGCTTGGACGGGGCGGCCGATTCCGTTGCCGTTGACAGGAGAGCGTTCCATCATCTGGGCGCCGCACTGCCAGCAGAAGACCGCGCCTCGGCTGCGCACCGCGCCGCAGTCCGGGCAGGCGCCGGCGACAGCGCTCTCCTGCATCTGCAGCAGCCGCTCGACCTCGGCAAGCTCAGCGTCGCGCTCCTGCAACATCGCCGCCCTGCGCACGAGCACGTCCAGGCGGAAGTGGTCGCGGATCGCCATCTCATACGTCAGACCGCCCAGGTTCCAGTGCAGCTCGGCGACCTCCTCGGCGAGCCTGTCGCGGCGGCGGCGCAGGTCCGAGCGCGGCAGCTCTGCGTCCAGTCCGCTCATCCCGTTTCGATGACGTTCGGGAGGTTCTTCGACTTCTGCTCGTAGCTCTGCCCGCTGCCCGAGCGCAGGTTCTGCACGGAGCTCGCGGGCGCCGGTTTGGTGATCGAGGAGCCCACCCCTGACGACGAGGCTTTTGCTTTCGCCGCTTTCTTGGCCGGAGCGGTGGACGTTGGGCCCTGCGCCGGCGCCGTCGTGGTCGGGGTCGTCGCGGTGCTCGCCGCGCCAGCGGGCGCTCCGAGCGAGATCACCTGCGCGGGCGGCGTCTTGGAGGAGCCGGCCCCGGCGCGCCCGATCAGCACCCCCACGCCCATCGCCAGCAGCAGCACTCCCACACCCGCCAGCAGGGCGAGCGTGTTGTTGCGGCCACCGAGCTGGGGGACGCCCGCGGCCGTGCTCGGCGAGCTCCCAGCAGGTGCGCCGAGCAGCCCGGGCGGCGGTGTCTGCGGGGCGCCCGGACTGGCGATCGGCGTGGTTGCCGGTTGAGTCGTGAGGGCGCTCCCACTCCAGAGCGGTCCGCGCACGTGGTCGCGTGGAGCGCCGCACTGCAAGCAGTAGCGCTGGTCGGCGGCCAGCGGCGCCGAGCACTGCGAGCACGACTCCCCCACCACTGGCATCGGCTGGGTGACGGCCGTCTCGGGCTCCCTGGCCGTCGCCGCGCTTGCGGCCGAGGCGACGGCGGTCGCGGACTTGCCCAGACCCGGCGCGCCAGTGGCCGGCAGGACGGCCGCGGATGCAGACTCGCTGACCTCCGGTCCGCTCGGCGCCGGTGGCGTGACGGCGGTTCCCGGCTCGCTTGCTGCGACGGGCTCAGTCACGCGCGAATCGTCCATCGCCGACCACCCCCAGCCTGTGACCATCCTGTGAACATCGCTACCCACTCGCGTTCGAGTTCGCGCCCGGGACCTTCTCGAATGCGCAGCGGAAGTTCTCGGCCTGGGTGACAGGCTCGGAGCCCGCGAAGCCGCCTTTCGTGCCGTTGGAGTAGACGGTCACGTACTGCAGCGTCGAGGGAGCTGGCACGGCCGGCAGCGGCACCGGATTCGGTTCGCCGGTGCGGGGGTCGCCGGTGGAGCCGACGCTGACGCCCTCAGAGCCCGCCGCGTCGGAGCCGGCGGCGGTCGTGACGAGATCCGCGCTCATCTCGCGCAGATCCTTCAAGCCGATGCTCGGATCGAGCGGGATCGTGGCTGTGAGCTGCGAGTCGTGGATCGTCGACGCGAGCTTGACGCGTGCGGCGGCGCCGATCAGCTGCGCCGTGGTCGGCAGGTAGCCGCCCATCTTCACGCACGCTTGGCTCGCCCAGAAGTAGTTGTTCTGGCCGGCCTGGGCGTTGGTGACGGGATAGAACGAGGTCATCAGGCACCAGGTCCCGATGTCGACGGTCGTCGGCGGGCAGCTCGGTTCTACGTCCGTGAGCTTCTTGCCGCTGAAGAGCTTGGAGTTGTTGACAGTCGGGATCGCCGAGGCGGGGAACTTCCTGTTCTTGCCGAGCAGCAGCAGGCCACCGGCACGGGGCTTTGCGCTGATCGGGTGTCCCGCGATCGCGCTCACGATCGCGTGGCGCGCGGCGTCGGCCAGCCCGGTGGTGGAGCCGGCGAGCGCGAGGATCGAGATCACAAGCGCAACGGTCGCGCTATGACGGGATAGTCGCTCTCTCATGTTCGCCTCCTTGGGCGTTGGGGTGCCCCGGCGGCGAGCGCCCTCAGGGCCCGCGCCCCGGGTCCTGCTCGGTGGCCGGACGGACGACGTCGCGCAGCTCGCGCAGGTCGATCTCCTGCACGGTGGAGAGGACGGCGTCGAGCGCGACGCCCGAGAGCGTCTCCTGCTCGAGCAGCGCGTGGGCTGTCTCCTCCACGGCCTGCCAGTTGCGGTCGAGGATCGCGGCAGCCTTCGCCTCGGCCTCGCCGACGAGCCGCTCGACTTCGCGGTCGATCGTGTCGAGCGTCGAGGGGCCGACCGAGCCGAGGTCCTGCAGCGAGGCGCCGAGGAACACCTCACCGCCCTTCTCGCCGATCGTGACCGGGCCGAGCGCGTAGGACATCCCAAACGAGGTCACCATCGTGCGCGCCAAGCTGGTGGCGGCGTGCAGGTCGTCGCTGACACCGCTCGAGAGATGGCCGAATGCGATCCGCTCGCCGGCGGTGCCCGACACGATCACCGTCAGCTGCGCCTGCAGGTCGACCTCCGTCTGAATCAGCTGATCGCGGTCCGTGAGCATGTGCGCGGCGGTCCCGAGCGTGCGTCCGCGCGCGACGATCGACAGCTTGCGAGACACCGAAGCTTGGCCGAGCGCCTCTGCGACGACGGCGTGCGCTGCCTCATGAATCGAGATCAGCCAGCGCTCCTCGGCGGTCAGGATGTGCTTCTTGGCCGGGCCCGCGACGACGCGGTCGATCGCCTCCTCGAGCGTCGCCTGGTCGATGTTCTCGCGTGTATCGCGCACCGACAAGAGCGCCGCCTCGTTGATGACGTTGGCGAGCTCGGCGCCGCTGAAGCCCGGCGTCAGGCGCGCGATCTCATCGAGCGAGACGTCTGCTCCCATCGGGCGCTTGGCTCCGTGCAGGCGCAGGATCTCCAGGCGCCCGTGCACGTCGGGCACGTCGATCGTGACCTGGCGGTCGAAGCGGCCGGGGCGCAGCAGCGCCGGGTCGAGGATATCGGGGCGGTTGGTGGCGCCCATCACCACGAGGCCGCCGTCGCCGCCGAAGCCATCCATCTCGACCAGCAGCGCGTTGAGCGTCTGCTCGCGCTCGTCGTTGCCCTGGCCGATGCCGGCGCCGCGCTTGCGGCCCGCGGCGTCGAACTCGTCGATGAAGATGATCGCGGGCGCCGTCTTGCGCGCCTTGGCGAACAGGTCGCGCACGCGCGCGGCGCCGACGCCGACGAGCGACTCGACGAAGTCAGAGCCCGACAACGAGAAGAAGGACGCGTCGGCCTCGCCGGCGACGGCCTTCGCGAGCAGCGTCTTGCCGGTGCCGGGCGGTCCCACGAGCAGCACGCCCTTGGGCGCGGCGGCGCCCACCTTCAAGTAGCGCGAGGGATCGGCCAGGTAGTCGCGGATCTCGCGCAGCTCAGCGACGGCGTCGCCGGCGCCGGCCACGTCGTTGAAAGTGACCTTGTCGAGCGTTCCCTTGCCCTTGCGCTTGCCCTTGCCTGTGAACTTGGAGAAGCCCGCGATCCCACCCGCGCCGCCGTCGTCGCCGAAGCGCATGAAGAACGCAAACAGGCACACGAGCAGCACGATCGGGATCAGGAACTGCACGAGGATCGCGCGAGGGGCCTTGCCGGACTGCTGGTCGACGGTCACGACCGCGCCGGAGTGGGCGAGGCTCTGCAGCAGTTGCTGGGTCTGCACGCCCGAGGCGGGATAAGCGGCCCAATATTCGAGCGGAGTGGGGCTCGCCCCGGTCGCGGCCGCGCCGGCTGTCGTCGCGCCTGTGGTCGTCGCGCCTGTGGTCGCGCCCGTAGTCGTGGCGCCGGTCGTCGAGCCGGTTGTCGTCGAGCCGGTTGCGCCGGTCCCGCCCGCCGTGGTTCCGCCGGACGCTTCGCCGGACGGCGTCTTTTCGCCGGACGGCGCCTTGAGCGTGACCTGCACGCGGCTGTCGTGATCGAGCAGCGTGGCGGTCGCTATCTGGCGATGCTGGGCAAGCGAGAGCACGCGGCTGATCGGAAGCTGCGAGCCGTGGCTCGAGGGACCGATCGCGCCGAGCAGCGAGAAGAACGTGATCAGCAGCGCCGCGGAGGCGATCACGAGGAACAGGGCGATCTTGTCGCGGAAGATCACACGGCGCGCCGCGAACGCGAGCTCGCCGAGCGTGACGAGCGCTGGGTTGCGCTTCTGCGCTAGACCCGAGCGCACCTGCGTGCGCTCGGGAGAGCGGGGCGGGCCGGTGGGACGGCCATTGCCCTTGGCTTGAGAGTTGTCGTCGCTCATGAGAGGTCGGGGCGTCGCCGCCCGCTTGCGCTTAGCCTGATCGCCGCGCCCGACGAAACTGTTACCGACTCGATAACACCGCTCCCCACTCGCGCTGGGTTCACAGTTTCTTCTCCGTCTGAACACATCTTGTTCACGTTTGCGCGGCATTGCCCACCGACACTGGCCGGCGTACCCGTCGAAAAGGAGCACATCCGTGCGACTCACCCGCACCCTGACACTCTCGTTGATCGCCGCCTTGGCGCTCGCGGCGCCCGCCACCGCCGGCGCGCGCTCCCTGCTGCTCAGCGGCTCGACCTCGATCTTTCCCCTGATGACCCAGCTCGCTGCCGCCTATCACAAAGCGACGCACCAGCCTACGCCCAAAGTCAACCAGGGCACCTCTGACGCCGGGGTCAACGAAGTCTCCAAAGGGCTGGTCGACATCGGGGACGTCTCGCGCGACCCGATCACGACCCCCGGGGGGGACCCCAGAGGGCTGAGATTCACGAAGATCGCGCGCGACGGCGTGTGCATGATCACCAACCCGAAGAACCCGCTGGCCAACCTTAACCAGCAGACGGTTCAGGCGATCTTCACCGGCAGCGTGCGCGAATGGAGCGAAGTGCCCGGCTCGAGCATGACCGGGCCGATCGACCTCGTCGACCGCATCGCCTCCTCAGGCACACAGGACGCCTTCCAGAACATCTTCCTCGGGCCTACTTTGAAGATCTCCAAAAGCGCTGAGGAAGAGGAAAGCAACGGGCTCGTTCAGAACAAGGTGAAAGTCGACGAACACGCGATCGGGTTCGTGTCCTTCGCCTTCACCGGGGGCGTCCACACAGTCGCCTACCAGGGCATTCCCTGCACGCTGCGCAACGCCACCTCGGGCCAGTACCAGGGCGTGCGTAACTTCTGGATGGTGACCAAGGGAATCCCCAAGGGGGCCGCGCGCAAGTTCATCGAATGGATCATCAGCCCGAAAAACAAGACGGCTCACAAGATCATCGCCTCAGACTGGATCCCGATCTACTGAAGGTCGCGGGTCGTCGAGCGGCACGGGCGATGCACGACGACCCGCTTGCGCGGGCACCCGCCGGGCCACTTCCAGGGGGACGCGGCGCAGCGTTGAGGCGCTCCCTGGCAAGCGGCCCGGCCGCCGCCGAGCGGCGCACCGAGCTGGCGCTGCGGGCGCTCGCCGTCGGGGTGCTCGTGGTGATCGCCGCGATCGCGGCGACCGTCCTCTACAAAGCTTGGCCGTCGTTCTCGCACAACGGGCTCGCATGGTTCGGCGGCGGGGGCGAACCCGACACGCAGCTGAAGGACATGATCAACGGGCCGAAGGACTCGGCCCACTACGTCTACCACTTCAGGGCTTGGCCGCTGATCTGGGGCACGCTGCTGACCTCGGGGCTCGCCGTGATCCTCGGGATGGTCATGTCAATCTTCGCGGCGGTGTTCATCGTCGAGTTCGCCCCCGCTCCGGTGCGGCGCGTGATCGACCCGGTCGTGAGACTGCTGGCAGGGGTGCCCTCGGTCGTGTTCGGGCTCGTCGGGATCCTGGCGATCGCGCCGTGGGTGGAACACAACCTGATCTCGACCGAGCGCAAGCAGTCGGTCGAGTACGTGGTGCAGCTCACCGGGGCGAACCTTGGGGTGGCGACGCTGATCCTGACTGTGATGATCGTGCCGATCATGGTGGCGATCATCGTCAGCGCGCTCGAGACCGTGCCACGCTCGTGGACGGAGGGGTCGGCGGCGCTTGGGGTCAACCGCTGGCGGACGATCTGGCGCGTGTCGCTGCGCACGGCACGGCCGGCGATCGTGGCGGCGGCCGTGCTCGCCACCGCGCGCGCGCTTGGCGAGTCGATCATGCTCTCGATGGTGAGCGGGTCGCGCGGGTTTGCGGCCAACCCGATCGACGGCGTGACGTTCCTGTTCGAGCCGGTGAGACCGCTGGCGGCGACGATCATCGACTACATCGACAGCCTGTCTGTGAAGCCTGTGGAACAGACGCTGTACGCGATGGCTGCCGTGCTGCTCGTGTCCTGCGCGCTGCTGTCCCTAGCCGGGTGGGCCGCCAAGCAGCCGATGAAGCGCTACGGAATACGCGCATGAGCGCGGCCGCTCGCCCCGCGCCCGCTCGCCCGCTGGCGCCTCCGGCGCGCACGGGGCGCGCTTCCCATCCCACATCCCACACCCCCCGCGCCCGGGGGGCACACTCCACATCGCATACACTCCCCGCGCGCAAGGGGGCATAGGAAATGGCAAGCGCTCCTCACACCCTCGGCCCCCCAGCCAGCGCGATCAGGTCGATCCGCAAGCGCGACAGCGTGAGAAGCTGGCCCCTGCTCGACCAGCTCGCCTACGGGCTTTGCTGGGCGATGGGGATCGGGCTTTGCCTCGTCACGGTGGGGATCGTGCTGTTCATGGCGGTGAAGGGGCTCACCTACCTGCGCCCGAGCCTGCTGCTGGAACACCCGAGCGCCTCGCAGAGCCAGGCGAGCTCCGGCGGGTTCCTCGACCCGATCGAGGGGACGCTGCTGCTGACGGCCGTGGGGATCGCGATCGCCGCTCCGGCAGGGGTGGCGCTGGCGACGTGGATGAGCGAGTACCAGCGCCCGGCTTGGCTGGCTCGAGCTGTGGAGTCTTGCGTGGAGATGATCTCGGGCGCTCCAAGCGTGCTGCTGGCGATGTTCGGGCTGATCGTGTTCGCGCGGCCCGCGCTGGCGTTCCTGTCGCAGACCTCGGCGGGCGGGTCGGTGTTCGGCAAGTCCTTTTTCACGGCCGGGGCGATGATGTCGCTGATCGCGCTGCCGCTCGTCGTGACCTCCACTCGCGAGGCGCTCATGCAGGTGCCGGGGCACGTGCGCGAGGCCTCTTACGCGCTTGGCAAGACGAAGGCGACCACGATCAGGAAGGTGCTGCTGCCATCGGTTCGGCCCAGCATCGCAAGCGGGGTGACGCTTGGGATCGGGCGGATCGTCGGAGACACGGCGATCGTGGTCGTGCTGCTGGGCGCGGCGATTCGCCTGGAAGGCGCGGGCGGTCTGCCGGGGTTGTCGGCGCTGAAAGGCACTGGCGGGACGTTGACGAGCTACGTGCGCTTCAACTCGCCGGCGGGCGAAGGCAACGCGCACGAGAAGGCCTATGCGGCGGCGTTCGTGCTGCTGCTGATGGTGCTGGCGCTCAACCTGATCGTGATGGGGCTCAGCTCCAAGCGCACTGGCGTCGCCGGGGGGCGCCGCTGGCGAGCGATGCTGGCAAGGGCGCCATGGACCCGCTGATGCCCCCGCCCGTGCGTCGGATCGTGCTCGAGCGCGAGCCGACGGTCGTCGCGGCGCCCGCCAACGGGGCGCACGCTGTTGCGGACGCCGCGAAGACCGTTGTCGAGCAGCGGCCGCGGCCGGAGCGCTCTCCGGCGCGCGAGACGCTCGAGCGCATGCGGCTCGAGACAGTTTGGCTGGCATACGGCGAGCGCTGGGTCGTGCGCGACGTGAGCTTGCCGGTGCGAAAGGGCGAGGTGCTCGCGCTGATCGGAGCCTCTGGCTCGGGCAAGACGACGCTGCTGCGCTCCTTGAACCGGCTGACCGAGGTGACGGCCGGCGCGGCGCGCGCGGGGCGCATCACGCTCGACGACAGGGAGATCGGCGAGATCGAGGTCAACTCGCTGCGGCGGCGCGTCTCGATGGTCTTCCAGCAGCCCAACCCGTTCCCGATGAGCGTCTTCGAGAACGTGGCTTACGCGTTGCGTGAGGAGCACACGAGTCTGCGTGGGCGCAAGCGGCGCAAGCGCGACGATCTGCTGCCGGAAGTGCTCGACGCGCTGCGGCGCGCGGGACTCTACGAGGAGGTGGCTGGCAACCTCGACCATCCAGCGCTGCGCCTCTCAGGCGGCCAGCAGCAGCGGCTGTGCATCGCGCGCGCGCTGGCGGCCAGGCCCGAGGTGCTGCTGCTCGACGAGCCGTGCTCGGCGCTGGATCCGATCTCCACAGCGACGATCGAGGAGCTGATCGTCGGCTTGCGCGAGAGCGTGGCGATCGTAATCGTGACGCACAACCTGCAGCAGGCGATGCGGGTCGCCGACCACGTTGCGTTCATGCACCTCGGGGAGCTCGTGGAGTACGGGCCGAGCGAGCAGATCTTCGACCGCCCGCGCGAGCAGCGCACGCGCGAGTACGTGAGCGGGGCCTTCGGGTGAGGCGCGGCGCCGGTGGCTGGCGCCCCCGCGGAGCGGTGCTTGCCCGGTTGTCTTTTTGGGGATGGGTGGGGCGTTCCCGTGGCGTGAGCACCGCTGCGCTCGCCTCCATCGTCACGATCGTGGCGCTGTCAGGTTGCCAGACGACGATGGAGCGCAGCGCCCAGCTGCAGCGCGCGGCCAAACACACCGTGCTTGCCTCCAGGGGGGTGTCCGTGACGCGCGAGAACCCGAGCGTGAAGGTGCTCTACAGCACCGTCGTGCGCTCCAGCGAAGGGACGGCTGTGGTCGTCGGGGTGCGCAACACCTCGACGCAGACACTCGAGAACGCCCCGATCGAGATCACCGTTCGCGACGCGAAGGGGGGGGTCCTGTTCCAGAACAACCAGCCGGGGCTCGACCCGTCGCTGACGCAGGTCTCCTCACTGGCGCCTGGAGCTGAGACCGCGTGGGTCGATGACCAGGTGCAGACCGCGGGCGTCCCGGCTTCGGCTTCGGCGCTCGTCGGGGAAGCGACGAAGGCTTCGGGGGGGCTCCCGCAGATGAGCGTCGAGGGTACCCACCTGGTCGAAGGCGGCGGCGGGGGCGCGACAGGCATCGTGACTAACCGCTCCAAGATCACTCAGGAGCATTTGGTCGTCTATGCGATCGCGCGTCGCGGATCTCGGATAGTGGCAGCCGGGCGCGCGATCCTACCGGAAGCGTCGCCGGGCGCGCCAGTCCCTTTCCAGGTCTACTTCGTCGGCGATCCCCGCGGCGCCAGCGTCTCGACCAGCGCTCCGGCCACGACCTTCTGAGAAGTCGATGCCCTCGCGACGGCGATGTCTCGCCCTACGCGGGAAAGCGTTTCTCGCGCGGCAGACCCGCAAAGACAGACCTCGGTGGGTGGCCACCACAAGGCAGGCGCGCAGGACGACTCCGCCGCCGCCTCAGGACCCGCAGGGCTAGTGGCGTTTGCCGCGTTTGAGCATGATTCCCTCGATCTGGTGGGCGACCGTCTCGCACGCGTCGACCGCCGCCTCCAGCGACTCGAAGATGTCCTTCCAGCGGATCACGACCATCGGGTCGGCGCCACCGGCGAACAGCGACGCGACGCCGTCGCGCAGCAGCCTGTCACCCTCGTTCTCCAAGCGATGGATCTCGACTAGATATGGCCCCGGCTCGGCGCCGGCGCCGAGCCGTTCGAGCGCCTTGACGATCTGCTCGTCGGCGCCGACGAGCACATCGGCAAGCTCGACGGCCTGCTCCATCGGGGCTTCGACTCCGTAGAGGTGCAGCAGAGCGGCGGTTTGCTCGGTGTGGTCGAGCACGTCGTCGAGCGCGGTGGCCAGCGCGTAGCCGTCGCCAGCGTCGAACGGGCGCCGCAGGCGCCGGCCGCCTCCGTTGAGGCGATGGATGATGTCGTGGGTGATGCGATCGCCCTCCTGCTCGAAGGACTTGAGCTCGTCGGCGAGCCCGGAGCGCTCGGGCAGCTCGACCAGCATCTCGCGCAGCAGCAGGCCCGAGCGCAGGATGTTGCTGCCCGCGTTCTCCACGAGCGTGACGAGGGTGGCGTCGGTCGAGCGGCGCAAAAAGACCATCCGGCAAGGGTATGTGGACGACCGAAGCGATGTCGTGCCCTTCACGACCTTTTCACGAGTCGATCACGAGTTCGCAACGCCCCAACGTCCGTCGCGCCGGCACTCTTACACGTTGGTGGCCGTGCACCAAGACAGCTCCAGCACTCTGTATGCAGGCGAGCTCGAGATCAGGCTCGGCGAGGGACTCGTGCTCGCCACCGGCCGTGCGCTCACGCTCTCGGTGCGCGAGTTCGAGTTGCTCGCGGCCCTTGCCGGCCGGGCCGGCGCGATCGTCACGCGCAGTGAGCTATACGCCGTGGTGTGGGGCGGCGAACTGCGGCCCGGGGATCGCTCGGTGGATGTATATGTGAGCAAGCTGCGCGGCAAGCTCGAGCGGGCGATGCCCGACAGACGCTTCATCCACACGCATCCCGGGTTTGGCTATCGCTTCCAGCCACAGCCGTGGGGCCAGCCGACGGAGCTTTCACGAGATGTTCACAACGGACGCCCAGCCGATTGAAGAGACTGGGCACACACTGAGCCGGCGCGGGGGCTCATACGACCCTGTTGCCGTTCAAAAATCCAGTCAGAGGAGAAGTCGTGTACAAGAACAAGATCGGCGTGCTCGCGAGTTGCGCGCTGCTCGCGCTGGGTATTGGCGCATGTGGCAAATCCAGCTCCACGAGCTCCAGCAGCGGGACGTCCGCGACCATCTCCGGCGCCGGCTCGACGTTCGCCGCCCCGGTCTACCAGCAGTGGGGGTCGGGGGTCTCAGGCCTGACCGTCAACTACCAGCCTGTCGGCTCCGGCGCCGGCATCACTGCGCTCGAGGGCAAGACGGTCGACTTTGGCGCAAGCGACCCGCCGCTGAAGCCCGCCGACATCGCGACGCTTGAAAAAGTCGGGGCCGTGCAGCAGATCCCGATGTTCCTGGGCGCGATCACCGTCTCCTACAACCTGCCTGGCGTGCAGAGCGGGCTGAAGCTCGACGGCACGACGATCGCAGACATCTTCCTCGGCAAGATCAAGAGCTGGGACGACGCCAAGATCAAGGCGCTCAACCCGGGGGTATCGCTGCCGAGCACGGCCATCACCGTTATCCACCGCTCTGACTCCTCCGGCACGACCGCCGGCTTCACCGGCTTCCTCACGGCCGTCGCCCCCGAATGGAAGAGCAAGGTTGGGGAAGGCAAGGACGTGCAGTGGCCGACCGGCACAGGCGCCAAGGGCAACGCGGGCGTGGCCGGCGCCGTGGCGCAGACGACCGGCGCCGTCGGCTACGTCGAGCAGGCATATGCGTTGCAGCACAAATTCACGACCGCGAGCGTGAAGAACAGCTCGGGCAAGTACGTCGAACCTACGCTCGAATCGACTAGCGCCGCCGCCGAAGGGGTGGAAGTGCCGGCCAACCTCGGGTTCAAAATCAAAAACCCCTCCTCCCCTGCCGCCTACCCGATCACCTCGCAGACGTTTGTGGTCGTATACAAGGACATGTGCAAGGCGGGAGTGCCCGGCGGTGAAGCCGCCGCCAAGGGCGTCGTTTCGTTCCTGAACTACGGTCTCGGCTCCGGCCAGAGCGTGCTCAGCCAGGCCGACTACGCCGCGCTGCCGACCGCGATCCTCGAAAAGTCGAAGACCGCGGTGACAGAACTGCAGTGCAACGGGGCGCCCATCTCGGGCTGACCCTTGGAGGCGGCAATGGACATGACACCGAGCCACGCGAACCGTGGCTCGGTGTCAGGCGGCTAGGGAGCAGACGAGTTGGCGAGCACCTCCCTTCCAGCCAGCGGCCGCTCATCGCTCGAGCGGCCGCTGGCTGCCCGCCTCCCCGATCAGGCGCTGCGCTGGGGCCTGACGGTCCTGGCCGCCTCGATCCTTGCGCTGATCGTCTACTTCTTCGTCAAGCTCGTCGGCGAAGCGCATCCGGCGTTCGCGAAGTTCGGCGTGCTGGGCTTCACGTTCGGCAACGAATGGAATGTGAGCGCCGACCATTTCGGCGCGCTGGCGCTGCTCGTGGGGACGCTCATCACCTCGGGGCTCGCCCTCGTGATCGGCGTGCCGATTGCCGTGGCGACCGCCGTGTACGTGACCGAGCTGTGCCCGCTGCGCGTCCGCGGCCCGGTCACGGTCCTGATCGAGCTGCTGGCGGCCGTCCCGTCGGTGGTCTACGGGCTATGGGGAATCTTCTTTCTCGCTCCCAAGCTCCAACCGGCTGAGCAGTGGGTCGCAGATCGCCTGTCCTTTGTGCCGTTCGTGGGCGGCGGGGTCGTGACGATCCCCAACTACTTCATCACCGGGCTCGTGCTCGCCATCATGATCCTGCCGATCGTCAGCTCGATCTCGCGCGAGGTGATGAGCACCGTGCCTCCCGACCACAAGGAGGCGGCGCTGGGGCTTGGAGCCACGCGCTGGGAGATGATCCGTATCGCCGTCCTCCCCTACTGCCGCAGCGGGATCAGCGGCGCGGCGATGCTTGGCCTGGGGCGCGCGATCGGGGAGACGATCGCCGTCACGATCCTCGTGGGCGACGCGCCCGTGCTCGGCCACCACCTGTTCGGACAGGGCTATAGCCTGGCGGCGGCGATCGCCAACGAGTTCGGCGAGGCCCAGGAATTGCACCGTTCGGCGCTGTTTGCCGCGGGTCTCGTGCTGTTCGTGCTGACGCTGCTCGTCAACGTGATCGCACGGCTGCTCGTGCTACGCGCCGAGCGCTCCACCATGCCACGGCGCACAGCCGCAGAGCTCGCCGAGCCGACCATGCCCGCCCGGGCGGCGAGCGGCTGATGAGCGCCTCTGCTGGAACCCTCGAGCGCTTCTCGGTGAGCGTCGGTCGGCGGCGCAAAGACCGCATCGCGCGCGGTTCGATCCTGGCCGCCACCGGCTTGGCGCTCGTGCCGCTCGCCTTGATCGTCTACTACCTGCTCAGCAAGGGCCTGGGCTCCTGGAGCCCGAGCTTCTTCACGACCGACCCGACCGGCAACACGTTCTTCGCAAGCTCCACGATCGGCGGGATCAAGAGCGCGATCCTCGGCACGATCGAGATCGTCGCGCTCGCGTCCGCGCTCGCGGTGCCGCTCGGCCTCGGCGTGGCGGTGTGGCTCGTGGAGTATGGCCGCAGCAGTCGCTTCGCCCATACGGTGCGCTTCTTCATCGACGTGCTGACTGGTGTTCCCTCGATCATGTTCGGGCTGTTCGTCTACATCGCTCTGATCGTGGGCACCGGCACCTCCTACGCCGGCTACAAGGGCTCGTTCGCCCTGGCGTTGTTGATGCTGCCGGTGGTCACGCGCTCGGCGGAGGTGGTGCTGCTGCTCGTGCCGGGCTCGCTGCGCGAGTCGGCGCTGGCGCTCGGGGCGCCGCGCTGGAAGGTGATCTTCAGGATCGTGCTGCCGACCGCGCTGCCGGGGCTCGTCACCGGGGTGCTGCTCGCGGTCGCGCGCGCCGCCGGGGAGACCGCGCCGCTGCTGTTCACCGCCGGGGCCACGCTCAAGACGAGCTACAGCTTGAACGGCTTCATGAACTCGCTGCCGATGCAGATCTACACGGACGTCACATCTCCGACCACATCCGTGGTAAACCGTGCGTGGGGAGCGGCCTTGACGCTTGTCGTCATGATCCTCCTGCTGAACCTCGCCGCCCGACTCCTGGCCCGAAGGAGCAGCCTAGGATGAACCCAGAGGAGACGCCCACGCAGATGCTCGACCCCACTCGCAGCCAACCCTCCACAGCCTCACAGGCGGCGCCCTCGGCCGGCGTGCAGGCACGGGCGAACGTACGCGACGGGCTGGCGGTCAAGCTCGAGCAGTTGCGCGCGTTCTACGGCGCGGCCGAGCAGGTGAAGGGGATCGACCTCGACTTCCACGCCAACGAGGTCACGGCGATCATCGGACCCTCCGGCTGCGGCAAGTCGACGATGGTGCGCTGCATCAATCGCATGCATGAGGAGATCCCGGGGGCGCGAGCCCAGGGCAAGGTGCTGCTCGACGACCTCGACATCTATGACCCCTCGGTTGACGTGGTGGCTGTCAGGCGCGCGATCGGGATGGTCTTTCAAAAGCCCAACCCCTTCCCGACGATGTCGGTGTTCGACAACGTGGCGGCGGGGTTGCGCCTCGGAGCGCGCCGCCGCGGGGACCTGCGCCACAAGGTCGAGACGGCGCTGCGAGGAGCCGGGCTATGGGAGGAGGTCAAGGACCGCCTCGGCGAGGCGGGCGCCGGGCTCTCCGGTGGGCAGCAGCAGCGGCTCTGCATCGCCCGTTCGCTGGCGGTCGAGCCGGAGGTGATCCTGATGGACGAGCCCTGCTCGGCGCTCGACCCGATCGCGACGCTGAAGATCGAGGAGCTGATCGACCAGCTCAAGACGAAGGTGACGATCGTGATCGTCACCCACAACATGCAACAGGCTGCCCGTGTGGCGGATCGCACCGCGTTCATGCTCAGCGGCGAGCTGGTGGAGGTCGGCCCCACCCAACAGATTTTCACCAACCCGAGCGATCCCAGAACCGAGGAATATGTCACCGGAAAGTTCGGCTAGCGTCAACGCGGGGCAAACCTCGCAGCTCACCGGCCAGCAGGGCAGGCAGCACTTCCAGCAACAGCTGCAGGAGCTCGAGACACGCGCGCTCGGCGGACTCGACGTCGTCCTCGAGCAACTCGACCGCACGCTCGAGGCGCTGGCTCATCAGGACGTGGAGCTGGCGCAGATGGTGATCGCCGACGACGACCGCATCGACGGGCGCTACCTGGAGGTGCACCAGGGGATCCTCTCGCTGCTGGCAACCCAGGCGCCCGTGGCGGGCGACCTGCGGCTGGTGGCCGCGCTGCTGCACGTGATCGTGCACGTCGAGCGCATGGGCGATCAGTGCGTGAACATCGCCAAGTTGATCCCCCTGTCGGGCTACGAGCCGCCGGTGCGACCGGAGGTGCTCGAGATGATCTTGAAGATGGGAGCTCATGCGCGCTCGGAGATCGTCCAGTGCAAGGCGGCCTTCTCCGGACGCGACGTCGGCCTCGCCGAAGACCTTGCTCGTCAGGACCGTGAGATCAACCGCCTCAACCGTCAGATATTCCGCACGGCGCTCGAGATCGGCGACGATCCGGACACGCGCGAGTGGGCGATGCACATGATCCTCGTGGCCCGGGCGCTCGAGCGCATCGGCGACAACGCGGTCGACGTCGGCGAGCAGGTGGCGTTCGTCGTGACCGGCCTGTTTCGCGAGTTCTCAGACCAGACGAACCCGCTCGCCGGCTGAGCTCCGAGACAGGCGAGGCCGCCTATGACGCGCTTGGCGTCGTGCAAACAGCGCCGTCGCCTGTGAAGATCCTGTGACTATCGTCTGCGTTGCTTGCCAATCGCGTAATCGGCGCCTATACACTGCGCGTAGATGACGACGGGCATCCTCCCCAAGGATGAAGGAGTCGCTTCGAGCGTCGGGGGCACATCCTCGCTGCGCATCGCGGTGCTCGACCGCGACAGCGGCTTCATTCAGGTCTTGGGCAAGCGCATGGACCGCCTCGGGTGGGAGCACCGGGTGCTCGCGAGCCCGGTCCCAACCGACGCGATCGCCTCGATGCGCCTCAGCGCTCTGGTCGTCGACTTGGCCGTGCTGGGACCGGCCGCGTGGGAGTGGCTCGAGCGCCTCTGCGGGGCGCTGCCGGAGCTGGGAATCGTCGTTTGCACCGGACCCTCCACCGTCGCCCAGCGCGTGCGCGGGCTGCGGCTGGGCGCCGACGACTGGATCACCAAGCCCTGCCATCCCGAGGAGGTGATCGCGCGCGTCCAGGGACTCGTGCGACGCCGTCGACGCGCCACCGCGCGCACGGAGTCCAAGCCCGTATCGGCCGGCGAGGTCGAGATTCGCTCCGACCGCTTCCAGGCGTTCGTGGCCGGTCGCAGCCTCGAGCTGACGCGCCGCGAGTTTGAGCTGATCGAGCTGCTGGCGGGCGGCGAAGGACGGGTGCTCGAGCGCGAGGAGATCTACTCGCGCCTATGGGGCTACGCGATGGTGCGCGGCGATAGGTCCGTAGACGTGTTCGTGCGCAAGCTGCGCCAGAAGCTCGAGAAGGCCTCGCCGGGGTGGCGCTACATACATACGCACTTCGGGATCGGCTACCGCTTCGCCGCCGAGCCCGCGGAGAGCTCCGCGGGGGTCGCCGACGTGAGCGAGCACGCTCAGGATCTCGCCGCGAGCGCCGCGGACAAAGGAGCCCCGGATGAGGGCAAGGACCCTCGCGAGCGCGGCGGCGCCGGCGAGCTAGACCTCGGCGACGGCAAGGTCGGCGATCAGGGCAAGCTCGGCGGGGCGCAGCAGGAGTACGAGCTCAGCGCCGCCGGCGCCTAGTCGCACGACAGCGAGACCTCCCTTCTTGAGGTCCACGCGACCGCCTACGAGTTCGCCGACGATGCCTGAGAGGTCAGGCTCGTGACCCACGAGCAGAAGCGGTCCGGCGGCTCCCACACCGTCGAGCAGCTCGAGCGCCTCACGCGCCTGCACGCCGCCCGCGAGCAGCTCGTGCAACTCGAGCAGCTCGCGCTGGGATCCCTCCGCGTGCGCGAGCGCGAGCTCGGCGGTTTCGCGGGCACGCGCCTTCGGGCTCGCGAGGATCGCGCCGAAGCTGACCTCCATGCGCGTAATCGCGGCGCCGGCGACTTGCGCTTGGCGCCTGCCGCGCTCGGTGAGCTGCCTTTCCGCGTCGGGACGCGTGCCGTGCGGCTCAGCGTCGGCGTGACGGAGCAGCCAGAGCTGACGGGCCATAGCCATGGGGTTCTGCGAGCATAGAAGAGTTGAGCACCACGATGAATAGCGAGCACGACCCGCGCGACAGACAAGGGACGCAGGAGCATGCGCGCCGGCTGGAGGACACCTCGCTCTACATCAACCGCGAGCTCTCCTGGCTGGACTTCAACGAGCGCGTCCTGCAGCTCGGCGAGGACGAGTCCACGCCGCTGCTCGAGCGTGTGAAGTTCTGCGCGATCTATACGACCAACCTCGACGAGTACTACATGGTGCGCGTCGCCGGTCTGCACGACCAGATCGACGCAGGCGTCGAGAACCCGAGCCAGGACGGGCTCACGCCGTCTGAGACGATCGCCGGGATCCGCGAGCGCGTGCTCCAGCTCGGAGGACGGCTCAGCCAGTGCTTCGAAGCGCGCCTGCGACCCGCCCTGTCTGAGCACGGAGTCAATGTGGTCGGCTTCGAACAGCTCGACGACCAGCAGCGCGACTACCTGGCGCAGCACTTCCGGCGCGTGATCTTCCCTGCCCTCACCCCGCTTGCGGTCGCGCCGGGCAGGCCGTTTCCCTACATCTCGAACCTGTCGCTCAGCCTGGCCGTGCTCGTGCGCGACCCGACGGGCGGCGAGACCGTGTTCGCGCGTGTCAAGGTGCCCACCGAGATCCTGCCGCGCTTCGTGGCTGTGCGCTCCTCAGCGAGCGCGAGCGCGAGCGCCGCCGCTGGCGCGGGAAGCGCGTCACAGGTGGGCGGCGCGGCGGTTGGCGCCGGCGCCGCTCACAACAGCGTCGTCACGACGCTCGTCCCGCTCGAGGACGTGATCGCCCACCATCTCGACGCCCTGTTCCCCGGTATGGAGATCGTCGACTACGACTTCTTTAGAGTCACGCGCGACGCGGACTTGGAGGTCTCCGACGACGCCGCCGACCTGTTGCAGGCCGTCGAGGACGAGCTGCGCCGCCGCCGCTTCGGCGAGATCGTGCGGGTGGAGATCGGGTCGAGCTGCTCCGAGCGCCTGCATGCGGAGCTGGTCAGCCTGCTCGGGGTGCGCGAGGACGAGGTCTATCCGGTCGACGGGCTGCTCGACATGGGAGCGCTTTGGCAGATCGTGAAGCTGCCGGGGATGCCGGAGCTGCGCAACGCGCCCTATGTGCCGGTCACCCATCCTCGCCTCTTGCGCCACGAGGGGGAGCGTCCCGACGTGTTCGCTGCGATGCGCGAGGGGGACGTGCTCGTGCACCATCCTTACGACTCGTTCGCGACCTCGGTGGAGCGCTTCGTCGAACAGGCGGTGGCCGACGCGAACGTGCTCGCGATCAAGCAGACCGTTTACCGCACGAGCGACGACTCCCCGCTCGTGCCAGACCTGATCGCCGCCTCCGAGCGGGGCAAGCAGGCGGTGGCGCTCGTCGAGCTGACGGCGCGCTTCGACGAGCGCATGAATATCCACTGGGCCAAGGCCCTGGAGGAGGCGGGCGTGCACGTCGTGTACGGCCAGCCAGCACTCAAGACCCATGCCAAGTGCGTGCTCGTCGTGCGCAGGGAGGGCGACGGGGTACGCAACTACGTGCACGTCGGCACCGGCAACTACCACTCGGCAACCGCGCGCCTTTACACAGACTTCGGGCTGTTCACGATCGACGAGGAGATCGGGGCGGACGTCGCCGACATGTTCAACAACCTGACCGGGTACGGCCGCCCTCTGCGCTACCGCAAGGCCCTGATCGCACCGGCCCACCTGCGCGAGGGCCTGATCGCGGAGATCGACGCGACGATCGCCGCGCACACCGACGAGTCGCCGGGACGGATCGCGATGAAGATGAACGCGCTCGTGGACGGGCACTGCATCAGGGCGCTCTACCGCGCTTCGATGGCGGGGGTCAGGGTCGACCTGAACGTGCGCGGGATTTGCTGCCTGCGCCCGGGGGTGCCGGGGGTCTCGGAGAACATCACCGTTGTGTCGATCGTCGGGCGCCTGCTCGAGCACTCGCGCGTATACACGTTCGAGCGCGAGGGGCAGCGCACTGTTTACATCGCCTCGGCCGACCTCATGCCCCGCAACCTCGACCATCGCGTGGAGCTCGCGGCGCCGATCGAGTCGCCCGAGCTGCGGGACGAGCTGATGGACACGCTGGAACGAGCCTTCACCGACAACCAGAGCTCTTGGGAGCTGCACGCCGACGGCGCCTGGCGGCGACGCTCGCCCGCGCCGGGCGAGCCTGCGCGCAACATGCAGGTCGAGCTGATGGAGCTGCACGCGCGCCGCGCGGCCGAAGCGCGGCCGGCCGAGCGCGAGACGGCCCCTGCGACGAGCCAAGCGCGGTAGCCGGCCGTCGACGGCGCCGCGCGCCGAGAACCGTCGGGGGTCATCGGCACAATCGGGTCTATGCCCGCCACAACCCCATACGACCGACCCCCCACCTATGGTATTACCCACGGTGCTACCATGAGTGACATGGCAAAGATAAGCGTGAGCCTCGAGGACGAGCTTTACCAGCACGTGCGCAAAGCGGCCGGAGCGCAGGGCGTGTCCGCCTGGCTCGCCGCGGCCGCGGCCGCCAGGCTGCGGGCCGACGCGCTGCTCGCCGTGGCCGAGGAGATCGCGCAGGAGACCGGAGGGGCGTTCACCGAGCAGGAGCTGAGCGAGGCCCGCGAGTGGCTGCCCTCGTCTTCGACAGCGGCGCGTTGATCGCGATCGAGCGCGGCGAGCGCGGCGTGGCGGCGCTGCTCGCCGCGGCCGCCACGGACGGCGTCGAGGCCGTAACCTCGGCCGCGTGCATCGCCGAGGTGTGGCGCGAACCGGCGCGCCAGGCGAGGCTGACGCGTGCGCTGGGCGGCTTCCTGGAGCGCGACTTGGACGCGGGGCGCGCGCGACATTGCGGGCTGCTGCTGGGACGAGCCGGGGGGAACGACATCGCGGACGCGGCGATATGCCTGCTCGTCGAGGACGGCGACACGATTCTCACGAGCGACCCACAGGACATCGAGCGACTGCTCACGGCGACGGGAAAACGCGCCCGTATATGCTCGGTTTGACCGCCCGCGAGCGCGTTCAGCAGATCGAGTCCGAGCAGCGCCCCGCCGTTCAATTTGCCGCTAATGGAGATGCTCCCGCGCGCAGGGCGATTAGGCCAGTGTCGCGAGCGCCTCGCGCAGCTCGTCCACCGTCTGGTAGTCGAGCCCGAGGCGATGGTCGTGGCGGTGGCGCACGACTCCCTGCTCGTCCACCACGATCACCGCGCGCGCGGTCGAGCCGACGCCGGGCATCGTCGCGCTGTAGGCCTTTGCCACAGTCTTGTCTACGTCGGCGAGCAGAGGCACGTTCAGGTTGTATGGGGGGCCGTCACTACCGCATCGTCAGGTGAAGCAGGAGTAGGCGCACACCAGCGGCAAGAGCTGCCCTACGACGGCATTAAGAACCGCTGCCAGGAATGACGGGACGGTTCACTAAATAGGTGCCGGTCAGGTTCCTTATGCCGGGCTCCGTCGTCTATGGCCGCCAGTCGGTACCCAGCGGCCTTGCAACCCTCGCCCTTCAAGCCCGAGATCGCCGCGTCGTACGCCCGCCGATCAGTCTTGTTCAATGAGGCGGCGACACGGGCGACTGTGTCGACCACCAAAACGGAATATGCCACCCCGCGCGCTCGTCAGGCCGGCTGGAGCTTGCCTTCAGACAGCTCCTTCAGGCCCTGGCGTACGCTCGGACTCGAACGATCCGCCATGTCTTCGACGTAGCGAACCACGCCCTCCAACCACTCTCGGTCCTCGCCCCTCGCACGCAATTCGCGTACCGCGCGCCCGACCCCCCTCAGGCTCTCGTGCTCGATCAGCGCCGGCTTGGAGCCCGGCAGCGCAGCAAGCACACCACGCCTGACCCACAGCCGAACAGTCGGCTCGGAGACACCCAGATACTTCGCCGCCTCCGCTACCGGGACTCCCCGAGCGGCGTTCGGCGCGGCCCGCTTGAGCTGCTTGCCCATCGCCATCAGCTGCTCCGCGAGTTCTCCTGAACGCTGTGGATCACTGACCACACTGAGCTCCTCGACCAAATCGTCCAGCCCGACGAGGAACGACGCAAGAGCACGATCATGCTTGGTAGCCATACGCCCAGGCTACCACAGGCATTTGGTTTTTCAAGCTTTTCCCGAAAGCCACCCAGGACGATGCGATTCCTCAAACGGCCGGACTGGGCAACGTATCCAGCGCCGCCTTGAGGTCGTCCACAGACTGATAGTCCAGCCCGAGGCGATGGTCGTGGCGGTGGCGCACGACTCCCCGCTCGTCCACCACGATCACCGCGCGCGCGGTCGAGCCGACGCCGGGCATCGTCGCGCTGTATGCCTTTGCCACGGCCTTGTCCACGTCGGCGAGCAGAGGCACGTTCAGGTTGTTCTTGGCGATGAAGTCTTGATGTGACTCCACGCTCTGCGCCGAGATCCCGACGACCGTCGCGTCCAGCGAGGCGAAGTCCTCCGCGTTGTCGCGATAGGAGCAGAACTGCTTCGTGCAGACCATCGTGTTGTCGCCCGGGTAGAACAGCAATACGACCCGCTCGCCACGATGCTCTGAGAGCCTGAAGGGGCCGCTCGTGCCCTGCAGCTCGAAGTCCGGCGCCTGCTCCCCCACTCGCGGTGTCTTTGCCACCTGGCCTCGTCTCCTCCTGCGTTGCCCAACCGCCGAGGATAGCCGCTGCTGCGGGCGCGAGGGGAGGTGGATTTTGGGAGACAAGATCCGCCTTGCCCGCCGAAGGCGGCCCCCATCGCCGGTCGCCACGCGGGGTGGGACGAGACGTGCGCTAAAACCCAGAGGTGTCCACCCGTCATCTGACGCGCCTGTCTGGTGCGGTTCTCGCAGGCTTGGCGCTCACCGCGTGTGGCAGTGCGCCAGCCGAGCTATCCACGCCCACCACGGGAACGACTGCCATCCCGACCACCGCGCTGAGCGTAGGTGCGCGCCTGCTCGACTGGCCCGAGTTCGGGCTGGACCCGCAGCGCTCGAACGTGAGCCCGCTCTCGACCGGGATCACCGCCGCGAACGTCACCCGCCTGCGCCGCGTCACCGTCGATCTGCCGGGCACGGTCGACTCGTCTCCCATCTACGTGCACCGGGCTGACGTCGCCGGCGCCGCTCACAGCGTCGTCGTGGTCACGACCACGTATGGCAAGACGCTTGCGCTCGATGCGACGGGTGGGCGCATCCTGTGGACGTTCACGCCGGCCGGCTATTCGCGCTGGGCCGGCTCAGCGCAGATCACGACGACCTCGCCGTTGGCCGATCCGAGCGCGCCCTTCATCTACGCGGCCTCCCCGAACGGGCTCATCCACAAGCTCGCGCTCGCCGACGGCAGGGAGGCTCCAGGCTGGCCGGTGTCGGTCACTCGCGACGCCACGCACGAGAAGCTCGCGGCAGCGCTGAACGTCTCAGGGCGCCACCTGCTCGTGGCAACCGGGGGATACCTCGGCGACGCTCCCCCTTATCAGGGCCACGTCGTGACGATCGACCGTGATAGCGGGCGGATCGCCAACGTGCTCAACACGCTCTGCGCCAACCGTCGCCGGATAATCGTGCCGAGCAGCTGCTCGGCCAGCGACTCGGCGATCCTCTCGCGCGGGGGAGCCGTCGTCGAGCCAGGCGGCAAGCGCCTGCTGCTCTCGACCGGCAATGCGCCTTGGAACGGGACGACCGACTTCGGCGACAGTGTGGTCGAGCTGACGCTCCCCGGGCTGCGCCTGCGCCAGGCCTTCACCCCCACCAATCAGGCTCAGCTCAACGAAAGCGACACCGACCTCGGCTCGAGCGCGCCCGTGCCGCTTGGCCACGATCGCGTGCTGATCGCCGGCAAGGACGGGCTCGTGCGCGTGCTATCGCTCTCCCGCCTCGACGGCCGTCCTCCCCGATTGCCGAACAGGCTCGGCGGAGAAGTGCAGCGCCTGCCGCTGCCGGGCGGCGGCGAGCTGTTCACGGCGCCGGCCGTCTGGACCGAAGGCGAGAGCACCACTGTGTTCGTGGGCGCCGAACACGCCACCGCAGCCTATTCGCTGATCGGCGGCCGCCTGCGCCTCGTGTGGCAGAACGGCAATCCCGGCACGAGTCCCGTGCTGGCCGGTGGACTGCTCTACGTCTATGACCCTTCAAACGGCGGTGTCGAGGTCTACAGGCCGCGGTCGGGCCGCGCGATCGCCAAGCTGGCAGGCTCGCCGGGGCATTGGAACAGCCCAATCGTGGTCGACGGGCACGTTGTCGAGCCCGAGGGCGACGCCAACGACCACGAGCTCTCCGGCGAGCTCGACCTCTTCTCGGCGGGCTAAGGGATGATTCAGTCCTTCTCGGCGTGGCCAGCCTGGAACAGCTCGTAGCGCCCGCGCAACCGCTTGGGCGGGTCTCGATGCCAGACGCCCGAGTGGCAGGGGCGCCTCCTGTGGCGACTACCGACGAGCTTTGCCGGCGCCCGTTCTAAGCTCTCACAATGCTCGAGCTCGCCCGCTGGTCCACCACCCACCGCCTTTACATTGCGATCGGTTGGGTGGTGCTGCTGGTCGGCGTCAATGTGCTCGCCCAGGCGGGCGGCGGCGCCTCCTATTCGAACAACTTCACGCTGCCGCACTCCGACGCGCAGCGCGCCTCCGACCTGCTGGCGCAGAGCTTCCCGACGCAGGCGGGCGATCGCGACACGATCGTCTTCAAGGTCTCCCATGGCAGCGTCGAGGATCCAACCGTGACGGCGCGGATGAGCGAGTTGTTCGCGAAGGTGGGTGCGCTCCCGCACGTGGCGGGCGTCGTCAGCCCATACGCCCCCCAGGCGGCCGGCAAGGCCGTCTCCAGCGATGGGCGCATCGCGTTCGCGACGGTGGTGTTCGACGAAAAGGTCAACAACCTCCCCAAGGACGCCGCCAAGAGCGTGGTCGCCGCCGCGGAAGCGGCGCGTGCGCCGGGCCTGCAGATCGAGCTGGGCGGACAGGCGATCGAGCAAACCCAGCAGGAAGGCTTCGGGCTCACGACCGCGGTCGGGCTGCTGGCGGCGATCGTCGTGCTGCTGATCACCTTCGGCTCGCTCGTCGCGATGGGGCTGCCGATCCTCACGGCCCTGTTCGGCCTCGGCACAGGGCTCGGCCTGATCGCGCTTTTCACGCATGTCGTCGACACTGCCGACTTCTCCTCCGAGCTCGCGGCCATGATCGGGCTCGGCGTCGGGATCGACTACTCGCTTTTCATCGTCACCCGCTTCCGCGAGGCTTACGCGACGCCCGGCGCGAGCTTCGGCAACGTGCGCGAGTCTGTCGTGCGGGCGATGGACACCGCTGGGCGAGCTGTGCTGTTCGCCGGCTGCACAGTCGTGATCGCACTGCTCGGGATGATGCTGCTTGGCGTGGATTTCTTGTACGGGGTTGCGATCTCCGCGTCGATAGGCGTCTTGCTCGTGATGCTGGGATCGCTCACGCTGCTGCCCGCGCTGCTCACCTTTGCGGGGGCTCGCTTGGTGCGACCGAGCCGGCGTAGGCGTCGTCGCGGCGCCCGGGCCACCGACCCCCATCACGGTGGGATGTGGCTGCGTTGGAGCGCGTTCGTGCAAGCGCACTCGTGGACGATCGCGCTCGCCTCGACGCTAGCGCTGCTGCTGATCGCCGCTCCCGCCACCGCTCTGCGGCTGGGCTCGAGCGACGCCGGGAACGACCCGACGAAATTCACCACGCACAGGGCCTACGAGCTGCTTGCCGAGGGATTCGGAAAGGGCTTCAACGGGCCATTGCTGGTCGTGACGCAGCTGCCGAGGCCCGAAGCGGCCAAGTCAAGCGGGAGCTCGAATGGCTCACAAGCAACCGAGACAGGCAGATCGGAGACGGGGGTCGGCGCGCGTGACCTCGAGAGCCTGCGCACGGCGATCGCGGGCGCGCCCGACGTGGCTGCGGTCGCCCCGGCGAAGCTCAACCCCACCGGTGACGTCGCCACGATCTCGGTCTATCCGAGCTCCTCCCCACAGGAGTACGCGACCACCCAGCTCGTCACGCGCCTGCGCGAGGAGGTGATCCCGCCTGTCGCCTCGCGTACCGGCATGCACGTCTATGTCGGGGGCGTCACCGCCGGGGCGGTCGACTTCGCGAGCCTGCTTGCAAAGAAGCTGCCGCTGTTCATCGGCGTCGTCGTGCTGCTCTCTGCGCTGCTGCTGATGATCGTGTTCCGCTCGCTCGTGATCCCGCTGCAGGCGGCGATCATGAACCTGCTCAGCATCGGCGCCTCGCTCGGCGTGATCGTCGTCGTCTTCCAGTGGGGGTGGATCGATGGGCTGTTGGGAATCAGCGGCGGACCGATCGAGTCGTTTGTGCCGGTGATGCTGTTCGCGATCGTGTTCGGGCTCTCGATGGACTACGAGGTCTTCCTGATCTCGCGCATCCACGAGCAGTGGACGCGCAATGGCGACAGCCGCCGGGCGGTCAGCGAAGGGCTCGCGCTCACCGGGCGCGTGGTCACTGCCGCCGCGGCGATCATGATCTGCGTGTTCCTGTCGTTCATGCTCGGAGAAAACCGGGTCATCAAGGAGTTCGGCCTGAGCCTCGCGACGGCCGTGTTCCTCGACGCGGTCGTCGTGCGCTGCCTGCTGCTGCCAGCCGTGCTCGAGATTCTCGGGGACGCCACCTGGAAGATCCCGGCATGGCTCGAGCGGCTGCTGCCGCGCCTGAACATCGAGGGCAGCACGACGCGCCCGAGGCCGGTGGATGAAGCCGAGCTTGCCGTGCTTGCCTCCGGCGAGCGACCCGTAGCAGCCGGCACGCGCGGGGGGACAGAGAGCTGAGCCACGCGCGAGCAGGGCTGCTTGCGGCCCTGCTATGCGTCGCCGCCCTCAGCGCCGCACCCGGCCCCGCGCTCGCCGCCGGGGGGGCTCGCGCGAATCGCCCTCCTCTCTCGCCGGAGACTCGCGTGCATCCCCCTCTGCTCTCGCCGGGAGCCCGCGCACATCGCCTTCCGCTCTCGCCGGGAGCCCGCGCACATCGCCTTCCGCTCTCGCCGGGAGCCCGCGCACATCGCCTTCCGCTCTCGCCGGGAGCCCGCGCACATCGCCTTCCGCTCTCGCCGGGAGCTCACGCGAATCGCCGTCCGCGCTGATCGTGTTCGTGCAAGCGAGCACGCCGGTCACCGGCTCGGCGTATAACGCGCTCCAGCCTGAGCTAGCCTCGATCCCAACACTTTCGATCGGCATCCTGAGCGCCACGCAGGGCGCCTACTCGAACACGCAGATGGCACTCGACATCACCCAGGGCGCGCGGGTGGCGGGGTCGGCTTACGATCCGTTCGACCCACCTTCGCTACAGGTGCTCGGAGCGGCGCCCCAAGCCTCCGCTCAGAGCGCACAGGCAGGGCCGGCTCGCGCCATGGGAGTACCCTCAGCTGCATCTGAGCGTGGTCCCTCCAGCCCCGCCCAAGTGTTTCCATGGGCGAAGGTGCTCACGCGCGCGCGCAGCGCCCCGCAGTTGCTCGAACCGGGATCGTTGGCTACGCACGTGCCCGGCGGCAGCGCATATGTGCCGGCTGACGGCGTCGCGAGCGTCGACGGAGTCGTGGCCGCCGATCGCACCGGGCGCCTCGCCAGCGTGTGGCTCAGCCCAGCGGGCACGCTGCCCAGCATTCAGCGGTTGTTGGCAAGTCACCGACTTGTCGTCGCCGACTTGCCGAGCGGCGCGGAGGGATATGCAGATCTGCGCGCGCTCGCCTCTTCGCGCTCAGCGAGAGAGCTGTTGATCGTAATCGAGCGAGCTCCCGAGAACCCCCATAGTCCGATCTTCCTCAGCGATGACGAAATGATGTGGAGCGCAGTCGCGGGTCTCGGACCCGGCGGGCAGACGCTCACCTCGCAGACCACAAACCAGCGCGGCCTGATCGCGGCGATCGACATCGCCCCGACGATCCTCGAGCATCTCGGGCTGCCGATCCCGGCCGATATGCGCGGCCGGCCGATACACGCCGTGGGCGCTCTCGACAGCGCGGGCCTGCGCTCGCTCAAGTCGCGCCTCGGCGTGATCTCCTCGCGCCGGCTGCCCGCGCTTGCTTGGCTGGTCGCCGTTTGGGCGCTGTTGCTGGCGGGCGCGCGCCTCCCCCTCGCCGCCGGCGGCACTTGGCAAGCCACCTCGACCCGCGCCACCGGCTCCCGCGCGCAAGCCTCCTTGGCCGACCCCACCGACCCTCGTGGACGGGCCTCTTCAACCCGCATCGCTCGCTCTCGCGCGCAAGCCTCCTCGACCGACGCCGGCTACCGCGCACGGAGCGCCTGGGCGATGCGCGTGGGAGCGCTCGCGATCATGTGGATGCCTGTTGCCGTGCTCGTCCCAGCCGCGATCGAGCCGAGCCGCACGGTGGAGCTCGCCACGATCGTCGCCATTTGCTTCGCGCTCGGGATGCTCACCGACCGGCTGGCGCCGTGGCCTCGCGCGCCGGTCGCGCCCGCCGCGGCCGCCGTGCTCGCGCTGAGCGTCGACGCGCTCGCCGGCACACAGCTGCTGATGCGCTCGCTGCTCGGCCCCGATCCGATCCTGGGCGCGCGCTTCTACGGGATCGGCAACGAGCTCAAGTCGGCGCTGGCCGTGCTCGTGTTCGCGGCGGTCGCGGCGGCGCTGTATCCCGCGGCGCGCTCACGCCGCGCGGCGGCGGCGATGGCCGGCGCCGGCATCCTGCTCGCAATCGTGGAGGGCTCGGCGCGCGTCGGCGCCGGCGTCGGCGGCGTGATCCTCGTGAGCGCCGGCACAGCCGTTGCCACGGTGATGCTGCTGCCTGGCGCCCTCGACCGCAAGCGCATCCTGCTCGTGACGGCGGCGCCCGTCGCGGGGCTGATCGCGCTCGCCGCACTCGACCTCGCCACCGCGCACGGCAGCGGCCACTTCACCGGCAGCGTGCTCGACGCCCGCTCGGCCGGCGACATCCGCGACATCATCGTGCGCCGCTACGGCGCCGCTTGGGACGAGCTGAAGAACCACCTGATGCCACTCGCGACGGCGCTGGCGCTGGTCGCGTCGGTGATCGCCATCCGTCGCCGCGAGCAAGTCTGCGCGCCGGTCGACTCCGACCCCGCCTGGCTCGCCGCGCTCGCGGGCGGCCTGACAGCCGGCGTGATTGGCGCCCTCACGGAGGACTCGGGACCGGTCCTGCTGGTGGTCGCCGTGCTGATCCTCGGCTGCGTGCTCGGCTACCTGTGGGGCAAGCCGCTGGGCGCCGAGACGCTCATGCGGCGCAATCGCGGCACTCGCCGCGCAGGACGATCTCGTGCTCTGAGACGGTCAGCGGCACCCTCCGGCTGAGGTTCGAGATCGCCTTCTCCAGCGCCTCGTCGGAGAACGGCATCACCAGCCCGCAACCGTCGCAGACGAGATGGTGGTGGTGCTCGTCGTGCTCACACACGCGCTCGTAGCGCACCATCGCTTGACCGGTCTCCACGCGCTGTACGAGACCCAGGCGCTCCAGCTCCTCGAGGATGCGATACACGCTTGCGCGGCTCACGCGCCGCTCCGCCAAACGCAGCGCGTCCTCGATCTCCACAGCGGTGAGCGCACATTGCTGAGCGTCGAGCAGCCCCAGCACGGCGCGGCGTGCCCCGCCGCGCTTGTGACCGGCGGCGCTCAGCGTGGCCTCGGCCCGCTCGAACCAGCCATCGACGGCGGCGGTCGCATTCATGGCAGAGGCCTCTCCCCTGCCGCTTGTCGATCCAGTGACTGGTGCGCGCGAGCCCACAACGCGATGGTAGAGGGGATCGACGCAAGCGCGTAGGCGCCGACGGCCAGTCCGATGATCGCCGTGCTCGGCGGCAGCGAGGGAACCTCATAGCTGAGCGCGATCCCGCCCCACATCGCCGCCAGCGCAATCGTCGCCGACAGCGCCATCCCGAGATACGGCCTCGCCGTGAGCCGCAACGCAGCGCCGGCCGGCGCAGCGATGAGGCCTAGCACGAGCAGCGCGCCAACCGTCTGGGTGCCCTCGGCTGTCACGGCGCCGATCAACAGCAGCAGCGCCAATCCCAGCGCTCTTACCGGCACGCCGTGAAGACCGGCGAGCTCAGGATCGAGCGAGGCGAACAGCAGCGGCCGCGCGATCGCCGCCGCGGCGAGCGTCACACCAACGCCGATCGCCGCCGCGGCGAGGCTCTCTCCAGCACCGAGCCCGAAGATCGAACCGAACAGAGTGTTCGCGACGATCAGCCCGTTGCCGCCCGACGAGCTCGTGCTGAGCATCGCGATCAGAAGCGCCCCGATCCCGAGCACCCACGAGAACACGACCCCGATCGTCACGTCGTCGGCTTGCGCGCGCCTGCCCAGGCCCGCCATCACAGCCGCCAACCCGAGCGTCAGCGCAAACAGGCCGACGCGCTCGTCCACGCCCACTACGGCCGCCGCGATCGCGCCGACGAAAGCCACATGGCTGAGCGCGTCGCCGGCGAACACCTGCCCGCGCAACACCGTAAACCACCCGACCACACCACAGGCGAGCGCCACGAACGTGCCGGCCAGGTAGGCGTTGCGGATGAATTCGTGCGAGAGCATCAGCCGATCGCCGACGGCGTCGGCTCAGGTTGGCCAGCGCGGTGAGCGCCGCGCCCAGCGCGGGGAGCGCCGCGTCCAGCGCGGGGAGGGCGCGCCATCGTACGGCGGGCGAGCAGCGCGAGCACATACAGGCCAAACGCGAGCGTCGTGACGAAGAAGCCGAGTGGATATATCGAGAAATAGGAGATCCCAAGGCCGATCCAGATGACAAGCAGCGCGAACACGACGCTCAGCACGAGGCTCAAGCCCGGCCGCGGTGTGAGCGCTTGAGCGGCTGCGGGAGGCGCCACAAGTAGCGCGAACACGAGCAGCGCGCCGGTGATCTGGCTCGTGGCGGCCACCGCGAGGCCGAGGAGCAACAGGAAGCCGACGTCGAGCGCGCGCACCGGAACTCCGCGCGCGCGCGCGGCCTCGGGATCCAGCGAGGCCAGCAGCAGCGGCCTGCCGACGATCGCAATGACCGCCAGCGCCGCTGTCGCCACGATCAGCAGCGTCAGCACCTGATTGCTGTCGATCCCAAGGAAAGTGCCGAACAGCAGCGTCTCGAGTCGCTCGAGCACGCCGCCGTAGAGGCTCAGGAACAGAAAGCCGAGCGCCAGCCCGGCCACCTGCACGACCCCGATCGCGGCCGACTCGCCACCGCGCCCACGCCTCGTCGAGCCACCCGCGCGCCCGATCGTCAGCGCCGCGATCGCGCATGCGAGGTAGTAGCCGAGCGCAGTGGGAGCGCCCACAAGCGCCGCGCCGGACGCGCCGGGGAAGGCCATTACCGAGATCGTGTGCCCGGCGAAGCTCTGGCGGCGCAGCACCATGTACCAGCCCACCACTCCGGCCATCACCGCCACGATCGTGCCCGCCTGCAGGGCGTTCACCATGAACTGGTAGGCGAGCAGCTCGCGCAGGTCGGAGAGCAGGTTCCAGGAGAAGGTGGGGTCTTCCATCAGATCGAGCCTCCTCGGAGGCGGCTGTGAGCGAGCGGCCGATTGGACATTTGCGCCACCCGCTCAATCGTGACGGTGGCCGTGCACGTGCGGCGCCTCGGGCTGGCCCACCACCACGAGTCGTCCTTCGCGGGTGCGCAGCACCTCGATCGGCGCCCCGTAGAGCTCGCTCAGCGTCGGGCCGGTGATGACCTGCTCCACCGGGCCCTGCAGCGCGCGGCCGCCGGCCAGGTAGATCACCTGGTCCAGATATGACAGCAGCGGGTTCACGTCGTGAGCCACGAGCAGCACCGCCACATCCTCGGCGCGGCAGATGCGCTGTATGAGCGCGCTCACCGCCGCTTGGTTGGGCAGGTCGAGACTGTCGAGCGGCTCGTCCAGCATCAGGATTCGCGGCCTGCGCACGAGCGCCTGCGCGATCAGGATGCGTTGCTGCTCGCCGCCGGAGAGCTCTCCAAGCGTGCGCTCGGCGTAGTCGCCGGCGCCGACGAGCTCGATCGCCTCCTGCACGCGCGCCTTCGCGCGCCGGCCCGTCGGGCGACGTGAGCCGAGCGGCGACGGCAGTCCCCAGCGCGCGCCGTCGAGGCCGAGTCGAACGAGGTCGACTCCGCGGATCGGAAGCGTCGAGTCGAAACCGTGGCGCTGGGGCAGATAGCCGATCTCCCGGTTTGCGCCACCCGGCGACCCACCGAGCACGCTCACCGTGCCAGGAGCTGTCTCGACGAGACCAAGGATCGCCTTTAGGAGCGTCGACTTGCCGCTCCCGTTGGACCCGAGCACGGCGACGAATTCACCGGACTGAACGGCCAGGTCGACACCGCCCCAAACCTCTCGGCCCCCCATGCTGGCACTTGCTCCGCGAAGCTCGATCGCCGCTGTGCGAAAGCGCCGTCTCGGCTCCCCCTCGTGCGCGGATGGGTGGGATCGGCTCGACACAGGCGGGGTCGACCGGGCGGACGCGTCCACTGAGCTCATCGCCCCGTCGCTTCGTGCAGCGCCTTCTCGATCCCTTCGAGCTGGGCGGCTTGCCACAGCTCGAAGCTGGCCGACGCGGGCGAGAGCGTCTCGGTGACGATCGCGACGGGGACGTGCGCCGCACGCGCGAGCTGGTTGACGCGCTGCACGTCGGGGGTAACGTTCTGGCTGTTGAACACCCACACCTTGATCTGGCCCTGCTGAGCCTGGCTGTCAACGGTCTGCCTGTCCTGTGCCGTCACTTCGGCGCCCTCGGCCACCGCCTTGGCGAAGCTGTAGGGGGTCAGCAGCTTCAGGCCAAGCGCTTGGCCAAGCGGCTGGAAGACACTCTCGCTATAGCCCACCGGCACACCTGCGTAGCGCGCCCGGATCTGCTCGATCAACGCGTTGTAATGAGCCAGACCGCTTGTTTCGAACGCCTTCTTGCGCTGAGCGAAGTAGGCCGCCTCAGCGGGACGCAGCTTGTCGTAGTCGGCGACGATCCGGTCAATCACCGTGTGCACATGGTCGGGCGAGTACCACTGGTGTGGGTTCGCGCCCTGCTTCAACCCGAGCAGATCCCCTACGTCGAGTACCTTGCGCCCGCTCGAGGGGGTGGCGGCGAGCAGCTGCGACGCCCATTCGTCGTAGCCGATGCCGTTCACGATCGCCATCTGCGCGCCGGCCATCCTGCGTGCGTCATCGGCTGTGGGCTCGTAGCTGTGCGGGTCGGTGTCCGGGTTGACGATGATGCTCTGCACCGCGACCCTCTCGCCCCCGAGCCGCGCGGCGATGCTCCCCCAGAAATTCTCGGCGGCGAGGACCCGCAGCTCCCCCGACTTGGGCCCTTCCTCCGGTGCGGCCGAGCCACAGCCAGCGAGCAGAATCGCGCCGGCGGTCGCGATCGCGGCCAGAAGCGCCGTGAGCATGGCGGCGCGTGGTCGCGGACGTGTCGTGGAACCTGCAGGCATCATTGAGCGGGAGCTCCTCCGGGTGTGTCTAAGAACAGCGCGCGGCAAATCTATCAAAAAGACTGAGTCTCATTATTAGGAGGGTGTGGGCCGATCGTCGCCGTCGCCGCCAGATGGACGACCTCGCCTCGATCGACGCGCTGCTCGCGCGCGTCGAGTCGGAGCGGGGGCTGGCGCATCCCCTGCACATCGACGCCGCCAGCGGCGGGCTTCATCGCGCCCTCTCCCAGCCAGATCTGGAGTGGGACTTCCGCCTGCCGGGCGTGCGCTCGATCAACGTGCTGCGGAGCTGAGCCAAGCTCAGGGCGGATCGACGACACCCGCCCACGAGCAGGCCCCAGTGACGGCATACGTCCCTGGACTACTTAAGTAGCGGCGCTCTCTCCGCTCGGGGGCGAGCCCTTGCCGGCGACCGCTCGTCGCCGACCGATCAACAGCACGACGAGCACGACGACGATCACGACGATCAGGACCCCGCCGGCTATGTAGCGCAGTTTGTGTTTGACCGCAGCGGTTTTCTTGGTTACGGCGGTCGCGATCTTGACGCGCGCGTTGGCCGCCTGGGCCTGCGCCACCAACCTCGCTTGATCGGCTGAGGGATACGCCACCGTCAGGTGCCCGCCGTTGTTCAACGAGATGTGCAGGTGCCCCGTCGGCGTCCCCGAGTGAAACGTCAGCGCATGCACCTGGCCGTGATGCAGCTGGCCTTCATAGGCCTGCAGGCTCTCCTTTTCGAAGTGCACTGTCGCGGCCCCCGCGGGCACGGCGAGGACGGCGGCGGCAAGCGCCAGGCACACAGCCGCAAGCGCGGCGTCGGCTCGTCTGCTCGATCTGCTCATGGCCGGCACCCTAGCGTTCGCACATGACGCGTGCGCCGCCACGGCGCAAACTGGGTTGGCGGCCCGCCCCGCCGGCGCCGGCCAGCCGGCACGCGCCGCATGGCCTTCCCTTGTGCCTGCTAAGCTGGACTAAGCTGATGTCTGAGGTTCACAACATGCACGATGCGAAGACACACCTTTCGCAGCTGGCCGAGCGTGCTTCGAAGGGCGAGGAGATCGTGATTGCGCGCAACGGGCGCGCGCTGGCGAAGCTCGTCCCGATCGAGGAGCCACGCAAGAAGCGCAAGCTGGGGTTGTGGGAGGGCAAGGTGTGGGTAAGCGACGACTTCGACGATCCGCTGCCCTGGGAGATCCAGAAGTACTTCGAGGGCGAGGGCGACTGAGGCTCCTGCTCGACACCCATGTGCTCGTATGGGCAGCTGACAAACGTCTCGGCGACGAGGCCCGAGAAACAATCGAAGAGACCGCCGACGCGGTGTTCGTCAGTGCCGCGACGGTCTGGGAGATCGAGATCAAGCGTGCCCTGGACAAGCTGAAGACAGTCGAAGACACAGTCCGACTGGTCGACCGATCGGGCTTCAAGCGCCTCGACATCAACTTCGCTCACGCGCGCGAGGCAGGGCGGCTGCCGCTGCTCCATGGAGACCCATTCGACCGCATGCTCGTCGCCCAGGCGCGTTTGGAGGGCCTGACGCTGGCGACGGCCGACGCGAACATCAAGCGCTACGACGTCCCGGTGCTGGACGTCGAACCCGGCTGATCACCGCCGCTGCCGCGCCGCCTTCAGCCGGTCGGTCTTGCCAAGCTCGACCTTGCGCAAGCGCACCGTCTCGGGCGTGACCTCGACGCACTCGTCGTCGCGCACGAACTCGAGCGCCTGGTCGAGCGTCAGCTTGCGGTGCGGCTGCAGGCGCTCATACACGTCCGAGGTGGATGAGCGGATGTTCGTGAGGTGCTTCTCCTTGACCGGGTTGACGTCGAGGTCATCCGAGCGCGAGTTCTCGCCGACGATCATGCCCTCGTAGACCTCCTCGCCCGGCCCGACGAACAGCGTGCCGCGCTCTCCGAGGCTCATCAGCGAGTAGGTGGCGGTGTTGCCGCCCCGGTCGGCGACGAGCACGCCGGTGGTGCGTGTGCGCAGCTCGCCGGCCCAGCGCTCCCAGCGCTCGAACACGTGGTGCATCAGGCCCGTGCCGCGCGTCTCGGTGAGGAACTCGGTGCGAAACCCGATCAGGCCGCGGGCGGGCACGATGTACTCCATCCTGACCCAGCCGGTGCCGTGGTTGGTCATGTGCTCCATGCGGCCCTTGCGCAAAGCGAGCATCTGGGTGACGACGCCGACGTAGTCCTCGGGCACGTCGATCGAGAGGCGCTCGAATGGCTCGTTGCGGTGGCCGTCGATCTCGCGGATCAAGACGTGCGGCTGGCCGACGGTCAGCTCGAAGCCTTCGCGGCGCATCATCTCGACGAGCACCGCCAGCTGCAGCTCACCGCGCCCCTGGACCTCCCACGCTTCCGGCCGGTCGGTATCGAGCACGCGCAAGGACACGTTGCCCACCAGCTCGCGGTCCAGGCGCTCGCGCACCTGGCGCGCGGTCAGCTTCGAGCCCTCCCTGCCGGCAAGCGGCGAGGTGTTGATGCCGACCGTGATCGACAGCGAGGGCTCGTCCACGGTGATGACGGGCAGCGGACGCGGGTCCTGCGGGTCGGCGAGCGTCTCGCCGATCGTGATCTCGGCGATCCCCGCCACGGCGATGATCTCCCCCGGGCCGGCTTCGGGCGCGTCGACGCGATCGAGCGCGTCGGTGACGTACAGCTCGGAGACCTGCGCGCGCTCGATCGTGCCGGCGGCGCGGCACCAGGCGACTTGCTGGCCGCGCTTGATGGAGCCGTTGCGCACCCTGCAGATCGCCAGCCGCCCGACGTACGGGGAGGCGTCGAGGTTCGTGACGAGCGCCTGCAGCGGATGGTCGGGGTCGTGGGTCGGCGCCGGGATGTGCTCGACGAGCAGGTCGAGCAGCGGCGCAAGCGTGCCCTCCGCGGGCGCGAGGGCGCCACCCCCCGTTCCTTGCTCGCCGCCCGGCGTCCGCAGGGCGGGCTCATACTCGAGCGTCGCGATCCCAGCGCGCGCGTTGCAGTACACGATCGGGAACTCGATCTGCTCCTCGTCGGCGTCGAGGTCGAGGAACAGCTCGTAGACCTCGTCGATCACCTCGGCGACGCGCGCGTCGGGACGGTCCACCTTGTTGACGACCAGGATCACCGGCAGGCGCGACTCCAGCGCCTTGCGCAGCACGAAGCGCGTCTGCGGCAGCGGCCCCTCGGAGGCGTCGACAAGCAGCAGCACGCCGTCGACCATCGTCAGCCCGCGCTCGACCTCGCCGCCAAAGTCGGCGTGCCCGGGGGTGTCGACGATGTTGAGCTTCACGCCCTTGTAGCGCAGCGAGGTGTTCTTGGCGAGGATCGTGATGCCCTTCTCGCGCTCGAGGTCCATCGAGTCGAGCACCCTGTCGGCCACGTCCTGGCCGGCCCTGAACGCGCCCGACTGCCACAGCATCGCGTCGACGAGCGTCGTCTTGCCGTGGTCGACGTGGGCGACGATCGCCACGTTGCGGATGTCATCTCTGGGAACGAGCACGGGCGGACAGGCTAGCGGCGTGCGGCGAACGCCCGCCGGCTCATGCTCACGCTGAAGCGCAGGAACGCTCGTGGGACGCGCTCGGCGCGCGCGACGACCTCCTCCAGCGCAGCGGCGAAGCGGCGAATCTCCTCCTCCTCCACGACCAGGGCAGGCAGCGCCTTGACCACGTTCATGCGGTGCCCCGCGACCTGGCAGAGGATGCGATGCTCGTGGAACAGCGGCTCGACGACCAGCTGCGAGAAGATCCCGGGCTGGGCGCGCTCGGCGGCGTTCCAGATCGAGCGACGCGCGCCGCCCTCGGGCGGCCCGAACTGGATCGCCCACATCAGCCCGAGCCCGCGCACATCGCAGACAACCTCGTAGCGCTCCACCAACGGCATGGTCAATTCGAGCAGCAAAGCTCCCAAGCGCTCGGCGCGGGCCACGAGGCCCTGGCTGTCGATCACGCGCAACGTCGCCAGAGCGGCAGCCGCCGCGAGATCGTTTCCGCCGAAGGTAGAGCCATGGCGCACCGCGCGCTCCATGCCGTCGAACACGCTGTCGAACGCCGTGCGCGAGACGAGCACCGCGCCGATCGGGACGAGTCCGCCGGAGAGCGCCTTCGACACACAGATCAGGTCGGGCTGTAGGCCCCAGTGCTCGAGCGCCAGGAAGCGCCCGGTGCGCCCGAGCCCTGTCTGGACCTCGTCGCATACGAACAGAGCGCCCGCTTCGCGACACAGCCGCTGTGCTGTGGCCAGGTAGCCATCTGGGGGGATGTTCACCCCCTTGCCCTGGATCGGCTCGACGACGAGCGCGGCAACCTCACCGCGCCCCGCTTCGGGCCCAGCGCTTGCGCCGGCGCCCCCGCCTGCCAGCGCGCGCTCCAGGGCCTCGACGTCGCCGAACGGAACCGCTTCGCAGCAGGGCAGCAACGGCCCGAACCCGTCGCGAAAGATCGCATCGCCGTTGAGCGAGAGCGAGCCCAGCGTGAGACCGTGAAAGGCGTGCTCGGCATACAGGATCCGCGGGCGCCCGGTCGAGGCCCGTGCGATCTTGATCGCCGCCTCCACCGCCTCGGCGCCGCTGTTGGCAGGCACCATCGCCCCTACCGAGCCCGGCGCGCGCGCGAGCAGCTGCTCGGCGAGCACGCCGCTCAGGAGGGTCACCCCGAGCTGCGGCAGGTTGGCCGTGTGCGCCTCCATCGTGTCGCGCACCGCCGCGATCGCCTCGGGGTGGTTACGACCGATCGCAAACACGCCATAGCCGCTGAGTAGATCCAGGTAGCGGTTGCCATCGGCGTCGATCAGGTGGGCGCCCTCGCCGCGCGCCCAGCGCTTGTCGAGCCCGAGCGTGCGCACGATCCGCCCGAGCTGGGGGTTGAGATGGGCGTCGTTGAGAGCCATCTCCTCACCCGCCCTGTCCGCGAGGATCTCACGGACGGACGGCGGGACGCTGTTCATACGGCTAAGCGTACGCCAACACCACGGGCCGGCCGGGAGCAGATAGCCACAGGGTGGCGAGAATCAGAGGTGGGCGCGACAGGCGGCGGGACCGGGGGTGCGGCGCAGCCCGACGCGGGCGTCGGCGGCGGGATCGGACATGGCGCGCGAGGAGGCTCAGCCGACCCGCGCGCGTGAGCGGCGCGAGTTGCGGTTGCGCGATGAGCGTCCCGGCGAGCGCCGTGACTCCGGTCGCGCGCGCGTCGCGTCACTCGGAAAGCCGCCCAGCCCCAGCTCGCGGTGCAGGCCGAGCTCGCCCACCATGCCGGCAAACTCGCGCGCCTGCTCGTGCAGAACGAATGTCACACCGATCCCCTCGGCGCCGGCGCGGGCTGTGCGGCCGACGCGGTGGACGTAGTCCTCGCGGGTGGCGGGCATGTCGTAGTTGATCACGTGCGTGATCCCGGAGACGTCGATCCCGCGCGCAGCGACGTCGGTGGCCACAAGCGTGTTGACATGGCCGGCCTCGAAGCGGGCAAGCGCCTTCTCGCGCTGAGACTGAGACTTGTCGCCGTGCATCGCGACGGCCTGCACGCTGCTTGCCGCCAGGCGCTTGACCAGCCGGTCGGCCCCGCGCTTGGTGCGCACGAATACGAGCGTCAAACCGCGCTCGGGCGCGGACAGCTCGGCCACCAGACGGTCGACCTTGCCCTCATGCGAGACCGACACGAAGCGGTGCTCGACGGCGCCCTTGCGCTCAGCTGGGTGGGCGTGCTCGTGGCGGCGTGGATTGCTCGTGTAGGCGGCCGCGATGCGGCCCACCTCGCCCTGCAGCGTGGCGGAGAACAGCAGCGTCTGGCGCTGCGAGGCCGTCATCTTGACGATCCGGTCAACGACCGGGCGAAAGCCCATGTCGAGCATGCGGTCGGCCTCGTCGAGCACGAGCATGCGCACCTGCTTCAGCGACACGTCGCGGCGGTCGATCAGGTCGAGCAGGCGGCCGGGCGTGGCCACGAGGATGTGGGCGCGCGCGGCGATGCGCGCCTGCTTGACGATCCCGGCGCCACCGTAGACGGCGGCGATCGAGAGCACGCGGACGTGTGCCAGGGAGCGCAGGTCCTCGACGATCTGCAAGGCCAGCTCGCGCGTCGGCGCAAGCACGAGCGCGGAGGGTCGCGGGTCGCTGTCCTTCAGGCGCTCGACGAGCGGCACGCCGAAGGCGAGCGTCTTGCCCGAGCCGGTGGGCGACTGGGCCAGCACGTCGTGGCCGGCGAGCACGTCGGGGATGACCATGCCCTGCACGGCGAACGGCGACTCGATGCCGCGCTTTGAGAGCTCGCGTGATACGACCTCGGACACGCCGAGGTCGGCGAATGAATCGGACTTCATGTTGTGGTGCTCCTCTTTGGGCGACCCTATGGCCGCCATACGGATGGAGATTCAGCTGACCCCATCCGCGCCCATCAGAGCACCAACAAAGACAAGAACCTCGCGGACGACAAATGTCATCCGTGCCTGCACCGTAGCAGGAAACCCTCAGGCTCCTGAGCGCCGGGCGGTGGATGTCTCTGGCGTCCCCGCCGAAACGGTGCTCAGGCGGCGAAGCTCTTTGCCGCGCGGCGCTCGGGGGCAACCCTGACGACATCCCACGCCAGGCCAAGGCCCTCCATCGAGCGGATCACAAGCGCCGAGATGTCGAGCTGGCGCCAGCTGAGCCCGTGGAACGCCGAGGTGGGGAAAGCATGGTGGTCGTTGTGCCACGCCTCGCCAAGCGTGAGCGGCGCGAGCCAAGCGAGGTTGCGCGAGTGGTCGCCGGTGTCGTAGGTGCGCCGTCCAAAGAAGTGACACAACGAGTTGATCGAGTAGGTGGCGTGATGGAGCACTAGCATGCGCACCGCGCCACCCCAGAGCAGGCCGGTCAGCCCGGCCGTGAGCGTGCCGCCGATCATGTAGCCCAGGCCGAAGGCGGCGAGCAGCCCGCCGATCGCCCAGACGAAGAACGTTTTGTCGACGAACGACACGACCGGGTCGGCGATCAGGTCGGGGGCGTAGCGCTCGCGGTGACCGCGCGCCGTATGAATGAACAGCCAGCCCACGTGTGCGTGAAGGAGGCCGCGCAGGATGCCGCGCAGGCCCGTGCCGTGGTCGACGTGCGGGCTGTGCGGATCGCCTTCGCGGTCGGAGAAGGCGTGATGCTTGCGGTGGTCGGCGACCCACGAGATGACCGGGCCCTCGATCGCGGCCGAGCCGAGCACCGCGAAGACAAACCGAAAGAATGGGGATGTCTTGAACGAGCGGTGGGTAAAGAGACGGTGCAGGCCGACCGTGACTCCGAGTCCCGTGAGGAGGTACATGATCGCGAACACGATTAGGTCTGAGCCGTGAAGCAGACCGTCCCACAGCTGCCAGGCGACGACGCCGAGCGCGACCATCGGGCCAACCGTGATGAGGCCCGTGAGGAAACGATCGAGGTTCTCGAAGGCGACGGGCTGGACGTCGTCCGGCGTGGGGCCGACTTGGGATGGGCCGTCGAGCGGAGCGGAGCGCATATGGGCGTCCTCAGAACCCTGCCGGGCGGCCGCGGGGCGCTGGATAGAATCGGTGCTCATCGGTGTGCTCGCCGCTGGAAGTTAGCACGCCGGTGCGACGCAACGAGGCGATGCGGTGTCGAATAACCAGGTTAACACTTTGCGAAGAGCCGGCTGGAGGGGCGATGCCGTTCGCCACGACTGAGCCGCTGCGGCGCGAGCTCGCTACTGCGATGCCCGAGCGCGGCTTCACAGTGCGCTTCTGGGACGGCACGGAGCTGCCGGCGACGACCGGGATCGGCGGCGTCGCGCGCGCCGGTGATGACGGCAATGGCCGTAACGGCGGCAATGGCCGGAGCGCCGGCAATGGCGCCAGTGGCGACGCAGACCAGGGCCCGACTTTCACGGTGCACTCGCCCAAGGCGGTGGCGCACGTTGTGCGCGCCCCGGGCGAGCTGGGGCTTGGCAGGGCATACGTAGCAGGCGAGCTGGAGGTGGACGACCTGGACCGCGTGATCGACCTGATCGACGACTTCCAGGAGCCGCAAATCGACAGGGCGACGCGAGCGCGGCTGGCGATCGCGGCGCTGAGGGCGTGCGGGCTGACAGTCCCGCCGAGGGCGCCGAAGGGCGAGCTGCGGCTGACGGGGCGTAGCCACAGCAAGGACCGTGACTCCAAAGCGGTGCGCCACCACTACGACGTCTCGAACGAGTTCTTCGAACTGTTCCTCGATAAGTCGATGACCTACAGCTGCGCGATCTTCTCGCGCGGGGCGAAGACGCTCGAGGAGGCTCAGCGCGCAAAGCTCGAGCTCGTGTGCAGGAAGCTGGCGTTGAAGGAAGGCGAGCGCGTGCTCGACGTCGGCTGTGGCTGGGGCGCGTTCTTGATCCACGCGGCGCAGGAGCACGGCGTGAAGGCCGTCGGCATCACCCTGTCTCCTCCGCAGGCCGAGCTGGCACGCCGACGGATCGCCGAGGCGGGGCTTGGCGACAGGGTCGAAGTGAGGGTGGCCGACTACAGAGATCTGCAAGGCGAGCGCTACGACGCGATCGCCAGCATCGGCATGGTCGAGCACGTCGGCGAAAGCCAGATCGACGTTTATGCCCAGAAACTCGCGAGCCTGCTGAGCCAGGAGGGGAGGCTGCTCAACCACGGCATCGCGCACCTCCCTCAGGGTCTTGGATACCACGGGGACTTCACCCAGCGCTACGTGTTCCCCGACGGAGACCCCTTGCACCTCTCCAGAGTGCAGCTCGCGCTGGAGCGCGCCGGCTTCGTGACAGAGCACGTGGAGGAGTTCGGCAAAGACTACGAGGACACGCTCAGCGAGTGGATCCGGCGCCTCGACGAGAACCTCGAGCGGGCCGAGCAGCTCGCCGGCAAGGAGCGCTTGCGCGTGTGGCGGCTGTACCTGCGCTCAGCGCGCAACATCTTCAAGACGGAGTTCGTGTCCATCTACCAGACGCTGGCGCGCCGACGTCTGATCTAGACCGCTGGCGCACCAGCGCCCGATCTAGCCACGCCACCCAGCTCTGTCCCGCGGCGCGCTTTCTCGCCGGAATAGAGGGCATGGCCATCACGATCCTCTCCATCACAGCTCGCGGACGCGTGCTCGCCCCTGTCGAGCGCCGTCGGAGCTGAAGACGCCCCCATAGGGCAGCGCTGCGTTCCATCACCAACCCCATCAGATGCTACAGTGTCGCACATGGAGATCAGCGTGCGCGATCTGCGTAACCGAACCGCCCAAGTCGTGGCCGCCGTGCAGGCGGGCGAGCGTGTCACGCTGCTCAACCGCGGCAGGCCCGTGGCCGACATCGTGCCTCACATTCAGCGCACCCGCTGGGTGCCCGGGCCATGGCTCGCCGCGCAGCTCGCGGAGCGCCAGGCAGACTCCGCGCTTGCCGCCGAGCTCGACCTCCAGCTCGGGCAGACGATCGACGAGCTGTGACTCGCGGCCTGCTGGACACCTCTGTGTTCATAGCGCGCGAGCAGGCGCGCCCGCTCCGCGCGCTCCCCGCACACGTGGCGGTCTCGGTCGTGACGATTGGCGAGCTCGAGCTTGGCGTGCATGCCGCCACAGACCCCGACGTGCGCGCGCGTCGCGCCGACACGCTGGCGCTGGCGCGCGCGGCCGATCCGCTGCCAGTCACAGAGACCGTGATGAGTCGCTTCGCACAGCTCGTCCACACGTGCCGCGCGAACGGCTCACGACCAAAGGTGCTGGACGCGCTGATCGCGGCCACGGCGCTCGACCACGGCCTGACCGTGCTGACGCAGGATCGCGACTTCGACGCCATTGCCGACGCGCAGCTCGCGCTCGCCGTCTTGCGGGTTTGACGAGCCGATCGACCGAGAGGCGCCTATTCGAGCGACGCCATCACGTGCTTGAGGACCGTGTAGTCCTCGAGCGAGTAGACGCTCAGGTCCTTGCCGTAGCCCGACTCCTTGAACCCACCGTGCGGCATCTCCGAGACGAGCGGGATGTGGTCGTTGATCCACACGCAGCCGAAGCGCAGGGCCTTTGAGACCCGCAGCGCCCTGCCGACGTCGCGCGTCCACACGGAGGAGGCGAGCCCGTAGCGGGTCGAGTTGGCCCACTCGATCGCCTGCGTCTCGTCGGTGAAGCGCTGCACGGTTATGACGGGGCCGAATATCTCCTCGCGGACCAGCTCGTCGCCCTGCTCGAGGCCCGCGACGACGGTCGGCTCCAAATAGAAGCCGCTCCGCTCGGGCTCCACGCCGCCCGTAACAAGCTCTGCGCGCTTGGGGCGACGCTCGAGAAAGCCCTTGACGCGCCCCAGCTGGCGCTCGGAGTTGACGGGGCCGAGCGTAGTCTCTTGCGAGAGCGTGTCGCCGATCACGAGGCCGCGAGCCTGCTCGGCAAGGCCTGCGACGACGTCGTCGTAGACGTCCGCCCCGGCGAGCACGCGCGTGGCCGCGGTGCAGTCTTGGCCGGCGTTGTAGTAGCCGGTGCCGGCGATCGTCTCCATCGCGGCCGCCATCTCGACGTCGTCGAAGACGATCACCGGCGCCTTGCCGCCGAGCTCGAGGTGCACGCGCTTGAGCGTCTCCGCGGCGGTGCGCGCGACGTGCTTGCCGGTGGCGACCGAGCCGGTCAGCGAGACCATGTCGACTTCGGGGTGCTCGAGCAGCGCCTGACCTGTGGGCTCGCCCGGGCCCATCACGACGTTGAGCACCCCCGGCGGCAGGATGTCGGCCGCCAGCTGGGCCATTCGCACGGTCGTGACAGGCGTCGTCTCGGCGGGCTTGAGCACCACCGTGTTGCCGGCAGCGAGCGCGGGGGCGATCTTCCAGATCGCCATCATCAGCGGGTAGTTCCACGGCGTTATCTGGCCGATCACCCCGACCGGCTCGCGCCTGACGAACGATGTGTAGCCGTGCATGTACTCGCCGGCTGCGCGACCCTCGAGGCAGCGCGCCGCGCCGGCGAAGAAGCGCAGGTTGTCAGCCATCACCGGCAGCTCGTCGCGCGACACGGCGAGGATCGGCTTGCCGGCGTTGAGCGCCTCCAAGCGCGCGATCTCCTCGCCGTCCTGCTCGATCGCGCCAGCGAGCGCGAGCAGCGCATTCGAACGCTCGGCGGGCGTCGTCTGCGACCAGGTCTCAAATGCGCGGCGCGCGGCATTCACAGCGCGATCGACGACCGCCGCGTCAGACGCGGGCGCGCTCCAGAGCTGCTCTCCGGTGGCGGGGTTGAGCACGGCCGTCGTCTCCTCGCCGTCCTCGACCAGGTCCCCGTCGATGAGGTTGCGAAGGGTCTGCGTAGCTGGCGCCATGGCGCTTGCCTCCTTGGAGTGTGCGTGGGGTTCTCGGGGACTGGCTTCTTGGGATTGCCGTTCGTTCTATGCGCGGGAACGCGCCCCGTCGGGAGAGACCTGCGCAGCGAGTGCTTGCGCTACCACCGGATGCACGATCTCGCCAGCGCGGACATTGACGCCGAGGCGCAACGCCTCGTTGCGGGCGAGCGCCCGCTGCACGCCGCCAGCGAGCTCCAGCGCATATGGGAGCGTGGCGTTGGTGAGCGCATAGGTGGAAGTGATCGGGACGGCGCCGGGCATGTTGGTGACGCAGTAGTGCGTGATCCCGTCGACCTCGAAGGTGGGCTCCGAATGGGTCGTCGGGCGCGAGGTCTCAAAGCAGCCGCCCTGGTCGATCGAGACGTCGACGAGCACCGCGTGGCGCTTCATCAGCGAGAGCTGCTCGCGTGAGATCACGTGCGGGGCGCGCCCGCCGTGGATCAGGACGGCGCCGATCACGAGGTCGGCTTGGGGCAGCATCTCCTCGATCGCGAGCGTCGAGGAGTAGACCGTGGAGGCGCGCCCGCCGAAGGCGACTTCCAGCTCGCGCAGGCGGTCGATCGAGCGGTCGAACACGAACACGTCGGCCTGCATCCCGATCGCGATGAAGGCGGCGTTCATGCCGACGACGCCGCCGCCGATCACGAGCACGGTGGCGGCCGCGACGCCGGGCACGCCGCCGAGCAGGATGCCCCGTCCGCCCAGCGGCTTCTCGAGCATGAAGGCGCCGGCCTGCGTGGCGATCTTGCCGGCGACCTCGCTCATCGGGGCTAGCAGCGGCAGGCGCCCGCCCGCGTCCTCGACCGTCTCATACGCGATGCAGGTCGCGCCCGAGCGCCGCAGGCCCTCGGCCAGCTCGGGCTCGGCGGCGAGGTGCAGGTAGGTGAACAGCGTGTGCCGCTCGCACAGCAGCGCGACCTCCGGGGCCTGTGGCTCCTTCACCTTCAGGATCAGCTCGGCGCCCTCGAACAACGTCTGCGCGTCGGCGACGATCGTGGCGCCCTGCACTCGGTACTGCTCGTCTGAGATCGCGCTGCCCTCGCCCGCCCCGGCCTGGATCGCGACCTCGTGATCGCGCGAGCACAGCTCGCGCACGCCGGCGGGGGTGATCGCGACGCGATACTCGTCCGGCTTTATCTCCTTGGGAACGCCGATCCTCATTGGGAATGCCCCCTCCTCCCACTGGATAGAACAGCAATCCCATAAAAAAATCCACCGTGAAACCTTGCCGCGCGAGCGCGCGAGCACGCAAGCGCCGCTGTGCGGATGGATGGAGCGCGTCTCACCGCGCCAGCTCCCTTCCCCTCAACGCGAGCCAGAACTCGATGCGGTCGCGGGCGCTCGAGAAGTCGCGGCCGGTCAGCGCTTCGACGCGCTTGATGCGATAGCGCAGCGTGTGACGGTGACAGTAGAGCGCCTGGGCGGCTCGCTCCCAGTGGCCGTTCTGTTCGATGAACACGTCGAGCGAGCGCAGCAGCTCGTCGCCGTACTCGCCCTCGTCGGCTTCGACCGGCCCGAGCACGCTGTGGCAGTAGGAGGCGAGCGCGTCGTCGTCCTGCAGCGAGAGCAGCAGCTGGAAGGCGCCCAGGTTCTTGTAGGAGGCCACCTCGGGCGCGGCGCCGTTGGCTAGGCGCACAGCTTCCAGGGCGCAGCGCGCCTCGTGAAAGCTGCGCCTGAGGTTTTGAGTGGGCCCCACGCGCGAGGCCGCGGCTCGCACCTCGCCGAAGCGGGCGCGCAGCTCCGCGCGGATCCGCCGCGCCAGCTCGATCGGGTCCCGCTCGCCCTCGCTCGACGGCGCGCTGACAGCCGTTGAGGCCTCATGAGGGACGACCGGCCCGGAGCTTGGCTGGCCGTCGCAATCGACGACCGCGCACAGCAGCCCGTTGCGCAGCGCCACGAGGCTGTGGGCGCCGGCGCGCTCGAGGATCGCCTCGAGCGTCGAGGCCGCCGCGGCGGGCTCTCCCAGCGCGAACGCGAGCACGGCGGCGCTCTCGCCGATCCCGAACGGGCGTAGGCGCGCCTGCAGCTCGTCGGGGTAGAGCCTGCCGGTAAGCGCCTCGGCGAGCACGTCGCCGGCCATGTTGCGCTGCAGGAGCTCGTAGCGCTCGTTGAGCAGCTGCGCGAACACACGCTCGGTGACGGCGATGAAAGGCAGCTCGTAGGGCACCTCGAACAGCGGAAAGTCGCGCTTGCGCGCCGCGTTCAGCACGGCGGCGGGCACCTTCTTATGGACGATGCCCGTGCCGAAGCCGAGCCCTGCGATCTCACGCTCGGCGAGCCGCTCGATGAACTCGCGCTGGGGCTTTGCCCCCGCAAGCTGCAGTCCGGTCGTCAGCAGCAGCTCGCCGCCGCGCAGCCACGGCGTCGGGTCGAGCAGCTCGGTCGAGTGCACCCAGCGCACGCTTGCCTGCGCATGCTCCTCGCCGGTGGCAAGCGTCAGGCCCAGCTCCGCCACGAGGCTTTGGACTGTCAGCACCGCGGCTCCATCCGCATTCGCCCGCCGCTACCGCTTCACGATCCGCTCCCACGCCTCGGTAAGCACTGGGCGCAGGATCGCCTCGATCTCCTCGAACTGCTCGCGGTCGGCGATCAAAGGCGGCGATAGCTGGATGACGGGGTCGCCGCGATCGTCGGTGCGGCAGATCAGGCCGCGCTCGAAGAGGGCGCCGGAGAGGAAGCCGCGCAGCAGCTCCTCGGACTCGTGCGCGTCGAAGGTGAGCTTTGCGTCCTTGTCCTTGACGAGCTCGATCGCGTGGAAGTAGCCGGCGCCGCGCACGTCGCCGACGATCGGCAGGTCGCGCAAGCCGTCGAGCATCGCCCTGAATTCGCCCTCGTGGCTGAGCACGTGCTCGCAGATGCGCTCGCGCTCCATCGCCTCGATGTTGGCAGTCGCCACCGCGCAAGCCATCGGGTGCCCGCCGAAGGTGAAGCCGTGGTTGAAGATCGCGCGCCCGTGCAGGAACGGCTCCGCGACGCGGTCGGAGGCGATCACAGCGCCCATCGGCGCATACGCCGAGGTCATGCCCTTGGCGGTGGTGACGATGTCGGGCAGGTAGTCGAAGCGTTCGCAGCCGAACCAGTGCCCCAGCCTGCCCCAGGCGCAGATCACCTCGTCTGAGATCAGCAGCACTTTGTGGCGGTCGCAGATCTCGCGCACCCTTTGGAAATAGCCATCCTGCGGCACGAAGCAGCCGCCACCGTTCTGGACCGGCTCGAGGATCACCGCGGCGACCGTGCGCGGACCCTCGAACAGGATCGCCTCCTCGATCGCGTCAGCCGCCCATAGCGGGTCGCGGTCTTCGGCCCAGCGGTAGGAGTTGGTGTTCGGCACGTGGATCCCGCCTGGGGTGAGCGGCTCGAACGGCTCGCGCAGCGGCGGCAGGCCGGTGACGGTGAGCGCGCCCATCGAGGTGCCGTGGTAAGCGAGGTTGCGCGAGACGACCTTGTGCTTACGCGGCTCGCCACAAGCGGCGTGGTAGGCCTTGGCCAGCTTCCACGCCGACTCGACGGCCTCCGAGCCGCCGGAGACGAAGAACACCCGGTTGAGGTCGCCGGGCGCCAGATCGGCGATGCGCACCGCCAGCTCGATGGAGGGCGGGTGCGCGTAGCTCCAATTCGTGTAGAAGCCGAGCTGCTTGGCCTGCACGGCGGCGGCCTCGCCCAGCTCCGCGCGGCCGTGGCCGATGTTGACGCAGTACAGCGCCGAGAGGCCGTCGAGGTAGCGCTTGCCGTGCGTGTCGTACACGTAGCAGCCCTCGCCGCGCTCGATCACGGGCACCTCGTGATCCTCGTAGGCGCCCATGCGCGTGAAGTGCATCCACAGGTGGCGCTTGGCGAGCGCCTGCAGGTCGCCGCTCGCGCTCGCCCCCATCCCCGACCGATCGGCCCCGGCGACGGGCGCTATCGAGTCGCTCCCCGCCATCGACCGATCGCCCACGCCAGCTGGCGATATCGAAGTTTGAGGATCGCTGGACATAGACACCTGGGACAACGGTACAACGCGCACATGTGCCCATCAATGCGCCACTCGTTCAACAAGCTGTCCACCCATTGTACGAGATGTATAAACCGTGTGCGACTTCTTGGCGGTTGCGCCCCTTGTGAATGCGCCAATCCGGTTCTAGCCTTGACCCATCAGCTTGTAACGATCACAACTTGACCGTCGCGGGCGACCGCATCCAGGGGGCCGGCGACAGAGAGGGTTGCCGCTATGGCCAGCATCAGCTCCGCCGGAGAAGGTCCCCGCAAAGCATCGGGCGAGGTGGAAGACAAGGGCCTGAAGAAAGACGCGATCGGCTACCTGTCGAACCTCGTCATCGGTGTCGCCTCGACGGCGCCTGCCTATTCGCTTGCGGCGACGCTCGGCTTCATCGTGGCCGTCAAGGGGGTGGGCGTGCACGCGCCCGCCGTGCTGCTTGTGGCTTTCGTGCCGATGCTCCTGATCGCCGGCGCCTACCGGGGGTTGAACAGGGCCGACCCCGACGCTGGCACCACCTTCGCTTGGACCACGCGCGCGCTCGGCCCGGGGCTCGGCTGGGTCAACGGCTGGGCGATCTTCCTGGCCGACGTGCTCGTGATGGCCTCGCTGGCGCAGATCGCCGGCATCTATACGTTCAAGCTCTTCGATTGGACATCAGCCGCCGAATCGACCGGCGCGATCATCGCCGCCGCGGTCCTGTGGATCGCCGTGATGACATGGATCTGCTACCGCGGCATCGAGCTCTCGGCACGCATCCAGCAGGTCCTGCTGAGCGCCGAGATCGCGATTCTTGGCGTGTTCGCCGTGGTGACGTTCGTGAAGGTCTACGCAAATCATCCAGCCGGCTCGATCGAGCCGGCTATTGCATGGTTCAACCCGTTCGCCATGAACTTCGGCGCGCTGATCGACGGGGTGCTGCTGGGCGTGTTCATCTACTGGGGCTGGGACTCCGGCGTGGCCGTCAACGAGGAGTCTGAAGACGCCAACGAGGGTCCCGGCCGCGCGGCGGTGATGTCGACGATCCTGCTCGTCTTGATCTACGTGATCGTGTCCGCCGCGGGCCAGGCGTACGGCGGCACGGGGCTGCTCACCAACGAAGCCAACCAGAGCGACGTGCTGAGTGTGCTTGGCACGAGCGTGTTCGGGAAACCGTGGGATAAGCTCTTGATCATCGCGGTGCTCACCTCCGCTTCGGCCTCGACCCAGACGACCATCTTGCCGACCGCGCGCACGACTCTGTCGATGGCCTATTGGAAGTCGATCCCGAAAGCCTTCGGGCGCATCCACCCCCGCTACCTGACGCCGAGCTTCTCGACGCTGCTGATGGGCGCGGTGTCGATCCTGTGGACGGTCGTGATCCTCAACGTCTCCGAAAGCGCCCTGTCCGATTCGATCACGGCGATCGGCTTCCCGATCTGCTTCTACTACGGCTTCACCGGGATCGCCTGCGTCGTGTACTACCGCCACGAGCTGCGCAACAGCGTGCGTGACTTCATCCTGCTCGGCCTCGCCCCGCTGGTCGGCGGGCTGATGCTGTTCGGCGTGTTCGTCAAGGCGATGATCGCCTACGGTCACGCCGCCGAAGTCGAATCCAAACCGATCCTCGGCATCACGCTGCCGCTGTGGATGGGCATCGGCGGGCTTTTGATCGGGGTGATCTTGATGCTCGTGAGTCGGCCGTTCTTCCGCGATTACTTCTCGCGCAAGCTGGAAACTGTCCAACCGGGATTGTTCGAGCAGCCCGTGGAGCACGCCCCGGCGCGCTTCTGAATCGTGAGCTGGGGGCAGCCTGCCGTGGAGGCGAGGAAGCCAGGCGCGTGGACTTGGGAGGGCCCACGCGCCGCTTCCTCGACTGTGGATTGGCCGGTCAGGCCACGAGCCGCGCGATCCCGCTGACGGAGTCGAACCCGCGGTCGAAGCTCACGATCTCCTTGATCTTGTGCCGGCGCATGACCGCCACGTGCAGCGCGTCGCGCGCCGAGAGCCTCGGGTGGGCGTAGAGCAGATCCTTGGCGGCGAACACGTCGGCGCCCTCGACCGCGAGCACGTCCTCGACGATGCCCCGCAGCGTCTCGAAGGCTGGCTCGAGCCTGTCCGTCATGGCGCCGGCACCATAGCGATGTAGAAGCTCTTGAAAGACCTCGCTGCTGGTCACCAGCCGCTTCCGTTCCCGAGCGAGCCGCTCGAGCACGTGCCGCGCGTCGCGCTTGTGCCGCTCGTCGTCTCCCATGATGTACATGGGGACGTTCGAGTCGACAAAGATCACACGTAGCCCGGGCCCGGGAGCCCCGCTTCGATTTCGGCGTTGCGCTGCGCCTCCATCTCCGTTAGCAGGGTGTCGATATCCGGCTCGGCTGGGAAGTTGTAGCTTGCCGCCTTGCGGATCAGCGCGAGCTTCGCCTCCACGTCGCCGCTCGAGCGTTCGCGCTCGGCCGCCCGCAGCGCTTGGCGCACCCACTCGGAGAGTGTCTCGCCAGCCGCGTCGGCGCTGCGCGCATAGCGCTCGAGGTCCTCGTCGCGGACCACAACCTGAAGTCTCTTACTCATGGTAGTAGTATAATACACTACTATAGGTAGTTGGATAGGTGGGCATCGCCACAGCCCGATCTAACCCGCCGGCTCGAGCAGCTCGGCCAAGCGTTCGTGCTGAGCGCTGTCGGTCCCAAGCAGCTCGTCGATCCAGCGCAACACTGTGGCCATATCGACGTCTGTGCCCCAGCCGACGATCTCTTCGATATCCACCCAGTCCTTCGGCCGGTCGAAGATCGCCTTGCACACGATCAGGTCCTCGGGGGCGAGGATCGGTATGAGCACCGGGCCGAAGGCGACCTCGCGTGAGCGCTCCGCCATCTCGCGATGCAGCTCGAGCGTGGCGAAGAAGATGTCGAGGTACGAGCCGTCCCAGTCCAACCTGGCCTGACCGTCACGTTCGATCGCGGCACGGTCGGGCTCGGAGACGCTCACACCCAGATGCGACAGCGCTCCGAGAACCGGCTCGGCCTCCGACGGGGAGAGCGTCACGTTCAGGTCGATGTCGGTGGTGGCGCGCGGGTTGCGATACCACGCAAGCGCTATCGCGCCACCGAACTGATGCGGGACGCGCATCGAGTCAAGCATCTCGTGCACCGCCACGATCCTCGAGCTGAGACCGTCGAGCTTCCGGGATTCGCTCACGGTCGCCGCGCGCTTGCGAGAGCCGGCCGTTGCCTTGCCAGGCCAGCCAGCGCCGGGAACGCGAGCGGCTCGAACGGTCGCGACGGCTGACCTGCCCTGACCATGTCGGCAAAGCCCAGCAGCTCCAGCAGCGCCGCGCCGGCGCCCGCCCGCGTGGCCGTGGCCGTGGCCGTGGCCGTGGCCGTGGCCGGCGGCCTCCCGAGAGTGCTCGCCATGCTCTTCGAGCCGGCCAGAAAGCGATCGCGGGCGCGACTTGCGCCGGAGGTCACGACTCGCACGCGCGCCCCGGCACGGCGGCCGGAGCGAATCACCGCCTCCGCGTCGAACGGCCGCTGCGCTCGTCGCGCCGCCGCCGCAAGAATCTCGTCGGTCAGGACACCGAAGCCCGCGAGAGTGCGCGAGCGCGGCCCTTTGGCTGTGTGCAGCGACTCGCGAATCTCGAATCGCCCATTGCGACGAGCTACCACGTAGGCCATGCCCACTATGTTACCACTAGGCTGCCCACTAGTCGCGACACGTGCCCGGCGACCATGACGCCGACACGTGAAGAGGGTTGGTGGCACGCGGGCTTTTCCGCAACCTGCGCGAACCATTCGAGTCGGTCGCCGGACTACAGTACGGTTCGGAGCACGCACCAATCCCAGCTGGATCTCGTGAGCATCGACGTAGACACCCCCCGTCCGACCGATCGTAAGAGCACGCAGCGCGAGCGGCTTATCGCGGGCATGATCGCGGCCGCGGATCGCTACGGGTACGCGGGGGCGAACGTCTCGCAGGTGATCGGGCACGCCGGCGTGTCGCGCCCGACCTTCTACGACTACTTCGTCGACAAGGACGACTGCTTCGTCGCGACGCACCGCGAGCTCAGCCGCTTTCTGGTGTGGGAGATCCGCCAGGCCGTGACCGCCGCGCCCCCTGAGCAGGCGGTTCAGACCTCGATCCGCAGGCTTGTCAGGCTCTCCGAGGAATTCCCCGACCGAGCTGGGTTCCTTTCGAATGAGGCGATGGCCGGCGGATGGCGCGGGCTGGATGAGCGCGACAAATTGATCGACGAAATAGCGGAGGTCGTCGACGACGCGCGCGCGCAGGCGCCCGCGGACGCGCTGACGCCCGATCTGCCGATCCAGGTCGTCTTCGGCGCAGGGCGCTGGCTGCTGGCGCCCCCACTGCGGCGCGGCGAGCGCGACCTGTCGGCGCTCGCCGAGGACTTCGTCGAGTGGGTCGAGATGTACAACGCTCCGACAGGGCAGCATCGCTGGCACACGCTCGAGCCGGGGCCGGAGCTTCCGCCCTCGCCTCACGTCTCGGAGATCTCGCTGCGCCCGCCGCCGGCGATCCCGCCGGGGCGCTCGAAGCTCTCGAAGAGCGAGATAGCCCGCAATCAGCGCGAACGGATCCTGTATGCCACCGCGAAAGAGGCCGCGGCCAAGGGCTACACCGTGACCACCGTCGCCGACATCACCGCGGCCGCGAGCGTCGATCGGCGCGTCTTCTACAAGCACTTCGCGGATAAGCAGCAGGCCTTCCTGGCCGTCCACGAGCTCGTCATCCAGCAGACGATGGCGCTGTCCGCGGGGGCGTTCTTCAGCGGCATCAGCTGGCCAGAGCGGATCTGGGAAGCGATGCGAGCGTCGGCGCAGTTCCAGGCTACACACCCAATCATCAGCCATATAGCCCTGGTCGAGTCGCACGCGGTCGGCGCCTCGGCGATCCAGCGCGTCGACGACAGCCGCTCCGCGTTCACAATCTTCCTCCAGGAAGGCAATCAGCACAGGAGCCAGCCCGCGTCTCGCACGGCAATGGAAGCGATCGGCGGCTCGGTGTTCGAGATCTGCTACCGCCAGGCCCGCCGCGGCAAGAGCGAACTGATGTCGCCCGTCGTCCGCGACGGCGCCTACATCGTGCTGGCGCCGTTCATCGGGCCGGCGGCGGCCAACGAGTTCGTCGACGAGAAGCTGCGCGAGACGATGGAGAGCGCTCAGCCCGCGCTCGCTGAGCACTGACGGCGGCTCCGAGCCGCATCAGCTGGCGCTCGATAGCGGCAGCTCGACTTGGCCATGCGGCGAGCCGAGCTCGGCCAATCGCTCGAGGAACGGGCCCGGCGGGAACGCCTCGGGGCCGAGCACGCCCGCGCCCTTCCAGACGCCCTCGTCGAGCAGCTCGAGCGCCACCACCGGGTTGATCGCGGTCTGCCAGACGACCGCCTGGGAGCCGTATTCGCGCATTGTGTGCTCGTTGTCGACGATGTGGTAGAGGTAGGTCGAGCGCGGCCTGCCATCCACGCCCGTGCCGGTCACCCAGGTGCCGGCGCAGGTGCGCCCGGTCATACGCTCGCCCAGCGTGGCCGGGTCTGGCAGCGCGGCGGCCACGACGTCGCGCGGCGCCACCTCGACGCCGCGCACCGACACCGTCTCGGTCGAGTCGAGGCCGAGCTTGTGCAGCGTGCGCAGCACGTCGATGAACTCCTGCCCCAGGCCGTACTTGAAGGTGACGCGCTCGCACGCCACCCAGCGCGGGATCAGCACGACCTCCTCGTGCTCCACGTTCACGCACTCGACGCGGCCGATCCCCTCGGGGAAGTCGAAGACCTCCGGTTCTGAGAAAGGGGGGGTCGTGTGGAAGCCGCGCTCGCGCTCCCAGATCAGCGGCGGGTTCAGGCACTCCTCGATCGTCGTCCAGATCGAGAAGGTTGGCGCGAAGTCGTAGCCGTGGACGACCAGGTCGGCGCCGTCGCGGACCCCCACCTGATCCAGCTTCTCGAACAGCTGGTCGGCCGCGTAGCGGGCGAACACGTCTGAGAGGCCCGGCTCGACGCCGATCCCCACGAGCGCGAGCAGGCCCGCCTGTTGCCACTGCTCGTGGCGGGCGAGCTGCACGTCTCCCAGCATCACTCCCGGCAGCTCGTGCGGGCGCTTGGGATGGGGGTGGGAGAGCGTCATCGCCATGTCCAGATAGGTTGTGCGCGCCTGGAAGGCCGCCTCGAAGATCGGCTCGTTGAAGCGCGGATCGCAGGCGTTCAGGACGGCGTCGGGCCGCACCCGCTCGACCAGCGCCACGAGCGCTTCGCGGTCAGAGGCGTCGACGCGCTCGGCGGTGAAGCGGTCGGCTTCGCCGAGCCCTGCGACCACGTCGTGTGCGCGCGCGGGAGAGACGTCGGCGAGCGATATGTGCTCGAACGCCGGCCTTCGTTGGGCGATCGCCGCGAACGCCGCGCCCACACCGCCGGCTCCGACCACGAGCACGCGCATTGCCTTCAGTGTAGAGGCATGCGCTTACCGGGAGGTTCCACCGCCTCAACCGGTAAATTGGGCAGATGGCGAGGCCTGCGCGTACCCTGCTAGAGCCCGGTCATAGCGACGCGTGGGCGCGTCTGAGCTCCGAGAAGCGTCAGTTCGTGACTCCGCCTCCAGACGCCCCAATCGGCGAGTTGCTGCGACGCGGACAACATCTCTCCGCCCAGGCGGCGGCCCTACTGCGAGCCATCGAGCGAGCCGATGGCAGCACTCGATCCTGAGCTTGACGTCGCCGCCGCCGCGATGGCCGCCGAGGGCGCCCGCTTCGTTGTGGTCGGCGGGTTTGCGGTGATAGCCAACCGGTTTGTCCGTGCAACCGAGGACATAGACTTCCTCGTTCCCGACAGCGCTGAGAACGACAGGCGCGTGCTCGCCGCCCTCCTCAAACTCGACGGTGTGCGCCTTCGCGACCAAGCGACCCTGAACGAGGGGCATCTGATCGGCCAAGCCCACCTGAGGGCTGTGACGCGAGCCGGGGTGATCGACATCATCCGCGGTGGACTGGCGCCGCTTGACTATGACACCGTCGAGCGGACGGCGATCCGGGCCGACTACGGTGGTATCGAGCTCCTGCTTGCCGGCCTGAATAGCATCGTGGGCTTCAAGCGCCTCGCTGACCGTCCCCGCGATCGAAACGATCTAATCGGCCTGGAAGAAATCCACGGCGAGCTTCCACTCGACCCGATCCCGGGCGTGGACAGCTGAGGAGTCATCCACTCTGAGGTCGTTGGGCGGGATGTCGCGACGATGCGCGCGGCTCACGTATGCTCCCCCGATCCGAGCCGCACAGACACAGACGGTGCGATGAGCGCGAGCGTGCCGAGCCCGCCGCGCACAACGCCTAAGCATTCCCGCGCAAGCAACGCTCTCCCCGCCACCGCAAGCGGCGGCGTCGACTCAGCGCGCCCCGACCGCTGGGCGCCCTCCCCGAGGATCGGCCGCAGCGAGCTCTGGTGGGCGATCCTGGGCGGCGTGGCGCTGGCCGTGCTGACGACATGGCCGCTGGTGCTGCACATGAGCACGCGCATCGCGCCCGACCTCGGCGATCCCGTGCGCACCGCCTGGGAGGTCGCTTGGGTCGGACACGCGCTTCTGCACAGTCCCCTGCACGTCTTTGACTCCAACGCTTTCTATCCCCACCCGCTGAGCCTGGCCTTCTCCGACTCGCTGCTGGGGTACGGGCCGGCCGCCTTCTTCGGCTCGGGGACCGTGGCCGCGCTCGTGCGCTACAACCTGCTGTTCCTCTTCGCATGGTCGCTGTGCTTTGTGGGCGCGTGGCTGCTCGCGCGCGAGCTCGGCGCCGGCAGGATCGGCGCGGCGGTGGCCGGCGCGGCGTTCGCCTACGCCCCCTATCGCGTCACCGAGGCCGGCCACCTGCACGTCATCTCCGGCGGCGGCATCCCGCTGTCGCTGTTCCTGCTGCTGCGCGGGTATCGCCGTGGCTCGCGCAAGCTGCTCACGGCGGGCTGGCTCGTTGCCGCATGGCAGATGAGCCTTGGCTTCACGCTCGGGCTGCAGTTCGCCTACCTGCTGGCGGTGCTTGCGCTGATCGCGATCGTGTGGTGGTGGCGAGCCAAGCGTCCGGCGCTGCCGCGCAGGCTCGTCGCGATCACGTGCATCGGGGTCGCGCTATGCGGCGCGATCTCCGTCTACCAGGCGCGCCCCTACCTGAAGGTGGCGGCCGAGTATCCGACGGCGAAACGGACGCTCAAGGAAGTCGAGAACTACTCCTCGGGGCCCTGGGCCCTCCTCGCGGCATCCTCGGAGAATCGCGTGTGGGGCGGGGTGACCGCGCGCGCGCGCGAGCACGTTCACTCCAAGAACGAGGACGTCTTCTTTTTTGGAGGGGTTATTGGCGTGCTCGCATTGATAGGGCTCTTCGCGCCGATCTATACGCGGCGGTTGCGCCTCGCTCTGGCGTGCGGTGTGGGGGTCTGCGCGATCTTGGCGATGGGCCTGGGCCTGACCGGCGCCGGCTATCCCTACCGTTTGCTCTACGACTACGCTCCCGGCTGGAACGGCGTGAGGGTGCCGGGCCGTGTGTTCACGCTCGCGACGCTGTTCGTCGCGCTGCTCGCGGCAGCCGGCGCGTGGCGCCTCGCCGCGCTCGCGCGCGCTTGGGGCGCCGGATTCGGAGAGCGCAACGCCGGTCGGATCGTGGCGGTCGTCGGAGCGCTGCTTCTCGTGGCGGTCGTCGGCGAAGGCGCCGGGCACCTCGGCCATCCCGTCGTGCCACGGGCGGCGAAGGCGGAGATCGGGCTGGCGGGACCGGTCATGGACCTGCCCACCGACGGAGCCGCGGATCGCCTGTGGCAGTATTTCTCGACGAACGGCTTTTACGAGATCCCGCTCGGCAACAGCACCTTCGACATCCCGGCCACCGACGATCTGCGCGGCGGCATGAGCGGCTTCCCCGACCGAGCGAGCGTCGAGAAGCTGCGCTACTACGGCGTCAAGACGGTCGTACTGCACACGGTCATGCCGACGCTGCCCGGCATCAAGCTTCCCGCGATCCCAGAGCCGCCCGACCTGCTGGGCGCCGCCCGCAAGCCGGTCGCGGGGCTCGGCGTCATCCGCCGTCAGGTTGGATCGCTTGTGATCTACGAGATCGGACCAGGGCCGAAGGCTCTGCACGGAACCGATTAGTGCTGCGCGAGGACACGACACGCCGATGAGCACGCTCAGTGCCCAGTCAAGCGCCGCGGGCGAACGCCGGGGCTCGCCCGCGGCGCGTTGGTTGACCAAGCGCAACCTGTCGCTTGCCGCGATCCTGCTCGTCGGGGTGGCCTACGCCACCATGATCCAGAGCTTCTCCTGGAACCAGACTTCCCACTACGACCTGATCCGCTCGCTCGACCGGGATCGCACCACGATCGACCAGTATCAGGAAAACACCGGCGACAAGGCCTTCTACAAGGGCAACTGGTACTCGGCGCGCGCGCCCGGGGTGGCGTTGTTCGCGTTGCCTTTCTACGACGGGCTGAAAGCGCTCGGCGCCGAACGCGTGGCGCGCTCCTCCAAGGCTCAGCGCGGCGAAGACGAGATGATCTACTTCATCGGGCTGTGGGTAAACGTGCTGCCGGGCCTGCTGCTGCTGCTGCTCGTCGGCCACCTCGCCGAGCGCCTGCAACCCGGATACGGCGCCGCCACGGCCGTGATCGTCGGGCTCGGGACGCTTGCGCTGCCGCTCTCCACCCTGCTGTTCAGCCACATCTTCGCGGCCTTCCTCGGCTTCGCCGCGTTCGCACTCATGCTGTGGGAGCGCGACGGGCCGCCGAACCCGTGGCTGCTCGGCGTCGCCGGGCTGCTCGTCGGCTATGCCGGCGCCTCGGAGTACCCGCTGTTCTTCGTGGCGCTCGTGCTCGGCCTTTACCTGCTCTCCCGCCGCGACTGCCTCACCCCGGGTGGCGTGCTCGGCCGTGCAGGCGCCTACGTGCTTGGCGGCCTAATCGGGATCGTGCCGCTGCTGCTCTACAACCACTACGCATTTCACTCGTGGACGCACCTGGCCTACTCGAACATTCCGCGCCAGCAGAAAGGCTTCTTCGGGATCGGCGTGCCGAGCTTGAAGGTGATGGCGACGCTGCTCTTCGACTCGCGCGGGCTGCTCACGATCTCGCCCGTGCTCGCGATGGGCGGCGTCGGCACGTGGCTGCTCTACCGGCGCGGCAAGCGCGCCGAGGCACTCACGATCGCCGGCGTGTGCGCTTGCTACGTTGGCTACAACTCGGGCTACTACCTGCCCTTCGGCGGCGGCTTCATGGGGCCGCGCTTCCTGATGACGATGCTGCCATTCCTCGCGGCGCCGATCGGGATCGCCTTGAAGCGCTATCCGGGGCCGACGATCGCGCTTGCGGGCGTGTCGCTGACAACCACGATCGTCGCCACCATCACCCACCCGCTGACCGGCTATGAGACGGAGGCGATCGTGTGGGCGCGCTACCTGCGCGAGGGCTTCTTCCAGCCGACGGTCGCGAGCGCTTTTGGGCTCGGCCGTGGTTGGGGCGCGATCTGGCCGTTCCTGCTGGCCGCGGGCGGCGCCGTCGTGCTTGCGGCGCTCGCCACGGCTCGCATGTGCATCTCGCGCGGTTCGTTGATCGCCGGGGGGCTCGTGCTGGGCGGCTGGTGCCTGTTCGCCGCGCTCGCCCCGACGCTGCTTGGCATCGACCACCGCGGGCTGCTCTCGATCGTCGGCGCTGGCGACGACACGGCCCTGCACAAGGGCTTTGGCGACTATCCCCTGCGCACGCTCGCCCCGCTCGCCGCGGTCGTGGGTCTGCTCGGGATGCTCAGCGCCTACTGGCTTTCACGCGGCAGTTCGCGGCGTGAAGCTGCTTGCAGACCGTGAGGTAGCCTGGCCGCGGGTTGTATTGCGGGTCGGTCAGGCCTGCGTCGAAGCGCACCGCGCCGGTTGCGCCAGACCATTGGAAGATGTACAGGCGCTTGATGCTCGAGCTCGACGAGGCGAGCCTGAACATGTACGCAAGCGCCTTCGACGCGCGCGTGAGGCCGGAGCCGTTCTTGTTGGGGAAAGCGCTGCCGAACTGCACGATCCCACCGGTCTCGGTCAGCCACACTTCACCCGGCACGGCCGCCAGGATTGCGCGGGTGCGGGTGCTCTGGAAGCGGTTGGTGTCGGAGTAGTTGTGCAGCCCCCACAATTTGGGCATCGGCGCTTTCAGACGCGCGATCGCGTGCTTGTATTCGCCGATGTAGCGCAGGCTTGGGCTCACGCTGGGGCCGTCGAGGATGTCGAGCCCCGTCAGCATGCAACCGTGGCAGACCGACCTCAGCGCCTTGTAATAGTCGGCCGACTGCGTCGCCGACGGCGAAACGAGCGCGACGTGCCGTTTGCCTTTGACGATTTCGACGATCGTGCCGCGGTTGGCCTCGTTCCACGCCTGGTACTGCTTGACTTTCGGGAAGAGCGCGAGGAACTTCTTCACGTCGCGCTCATAGACGCTGACGCTCGGCATTTTGGTGGGCGTGTACTCGGAGTGGTAGAAGGCGACGAGCACCTGCTGGTGATCGGCTTCGGCCGCCCCGATCCACTGCCTTGCCAACTGCAGCGAGTATGGCCGCACGGCGGCGTCGTATGGCGCGATGTAGCGCGCGATCTTCGTATGCAGCTGCTGCCACAAGGGGTTCGTGAACATCTCGGTCTGCTCGTCGCCGATTCCGGTGAGATAGGAGGCGGAGGCGTGGGCGCGCTGCTTGGAGGAGGCGCCGGCGAGAGCGCCCGCGGCGCCCGCCAGGGAGATCGTGGCGAGGAGCGCCACCAAAGCGACGCCGAGTGGCGAGGCCAGCGGTGTACGGCGGCGGAGATGTTTGAACGCGGTCATTGGTGCTCGGGGGTGGCCTTCAAGGCACACCATTGCAACAGCCTATGTGTCGAGAGGTTGCGCTGCGCCATTGATCTTTCACGACCGATCGGATGGATCGCCCGGTTCAGGCCTACGGTATCTGGATTCGGGGCGAGGATCAGTCGTCGTCCTCGGATGTGGCGAGCCCCTCCTTGCGCAACGTGGGGTCGGCCACGATCCGCACATCGACCCCTGGCAGCCCGTCGAGCAGGCGCAACACGAGCGGCTCCCTGAAGCGGGCGAGACCACGACGGTCGCCGGGGGCGCCCATCAGCACATAGGTGCTGCCGAGACGGCGCGCCGTCTCGATCGCCACCGCCGCGACGTCTTCGCCTTCTTCCACAAGCAACCGCGCGCCAAGCATCGCCGTGAGGCGCCGCAGCGACTCGAGCTGCTCGCGACTCTCGACGCTCGGGGTCCTCCCGGAAGGGCGCACGACGAGCACGTCCAGGCGCGCGCCGAGACGCTCGGCTGAGCGCGCGGCACGGCGCACGATCCGTTGCGAGGGGGGGGCTAGCGCCACCAGCGCGAGCAGCCGCTCGGCGATTTTTTGCGTCCCCGCCCCAGCTCCCGTGCTCGCCGCGAGGCCGCTTTCCTCGTGGCGCGCCACGACCGGCGAGGGCGCGAGGCGCTTGATCTCAACTCCCTCTGCCACGTGGCGCAGGGCGGTCTCCCGCAGCGCGTAGAGGTTCTCGATCTTGAAGAAGTTGTTGAGCGCCGCAGGCACGCGCTCGCGCGGGTACACCTTGCCGGCGCGCAGGCGCTCGATCAGCGCCTCCGGCGTCAGGTCGATCAGCACCACCTCGTCGGCTCGCGCGAGCGCTTCGTCGGGGATCGTCTCGCGCACGCGCGTGCCCGTCAGCTGGATGATCTGGTCGTTGAGGCTCTCCAGGTGCTGGACGTTGACGGTCGAATAGACGTCGATGCCGGCCTGCAGCACGTCCTGCACGTCTTCGTAGCGCTTCTCGTGCTCGGTGCCGGGAGCATTGGTGTGCGCGAGCTCGTCGATCAGGCACAGCTCCGGTTTGCGCGCGAGCACGGCGGGCAGGTCCATCTCCCTCAGCGGGGCGCCGCGGTAGTCGACGATCCGCGGCGGTATCTCCTCCAGGCCCTCGGCCTGGGCGGTCGTCTCCTCGCGTCCGTGCGGCTCGAGGTAGCCGATCGCCACGTCGCGCCCGGACTCGGCCTCCGAGCGTCCCTCCAGCAGCATGCGGTAAGTCTTGCCGACTCCGGCCGCCATGCCGATGAAGACCTCGAGACGTCCGCGCTTGGGCGTGGCCATGCGTGCATTGTCACTGACGCTTGGAAAAGGCGTAGCGAGCATCCTCATAGACCGCCTAACGACGGCCTAGACTGCGCTCATGCAATCGCTTGCACGTCCTGTAGCCGAGGCGCGTTCGGTCTCCGAACTGATCGACCTTGCCAAGCAGGGCAAGCTGCGCATCCCGCCCTTCCAACGTCGGTTTCGCTGGTACGGAGCGGACATCGAGCGCCTATTCGACAGTATTCGCAAGGGATATCCCATAGGCAGCGTCCTGCTCTGGGAGCGTGAGGCCGCCGCCGGACCGGTGGACTTTGGGCCGCTCGTAGTGAACGCCGAGGCGATGAATGACGCATGGTGGGTGGTCGACGGCCAGCAGCGGCTTACAAGCCTCATCGGGGTTCTCGCCAGCCCACCACATCCCGGGAAGGAGTTCGATCTGTACTACGACCTTTCGAGCGCCACTTTCAAGCGACCCGGTGCGCGGCGACCACAGGCTGGCTGGATCCCGCTGCGACGCGTGGTGGACATCAACGATTTCCTCGATTGGTTGCTTGAATTTCGTGAGGAGGGCGCCTCGAGCTCGCAGGTGCAAGCGGCAACCGAGCTCGGCAATCAGATACGTGATTATCGGATTCCGGTCTCGCTCGTGCGTGAAGCCGCCGAGGATGAGCTTCGAGTCATCTTCGACCGCATGAACACGTTTGGTCAGAGCCTGACCCAGGCGGAGGTTTTTCATGCGCTGCATGCGGCGAACGACGGATCCAAGCCAGCCGATTTGCGAGCACTCGTCGAGGAGGTACGCGACCTCGGCTTCGGCTCCCTTCAAGAGGACACCGTCTTGCGTGCGGTTCTTGCCGTGCGAGGCGGAGATCCCTACCGTGATTTCCGCAGGGAGTTTGACGACGACGAGGATCCCGCTGTCTCTTTTGCGAGAACGTCAGAGGCCCTGCGCCTGGCCGTGGACTTTCTCCAGAAGGATGCTGGCATCCCTCACCTGAGAACCCTTCCCTATGTATATGTAATCCCGGCGTTGACGCGATTCTTCGCGCTCCATCCGGACGCGTCGTCTCGCAGTCGCGTGCTCATTCGTCGTTGGATCTGGCGAGACGCCTTCGCAGGAGGGAGTGGCGGCTCGGGCGCCGCGCCCGTGCTGCGACGAGCTTCACAAGCGATCGACAACGATGAGAGCGCAAGCGTTCAGCGCCTCCTGGCGCTTGCTCCTGTCACACGGGATACCGGGCTCGATCTCAAGGCGCATCAGCTCAATCGAGCCGCCGGGCGCATCAACCTGGCGCTGCTCGATCAATTGCACCCACTCGATCTACGGTCGGGGAAGCCTGTGGACGTACCCGCTCTGCTGGATGGGGGCGAGGTGCTGCGCATTGCGTCTTCGACGGGGCGATTCGATGCAATCGCGTGCGTATTTCTCAATCCACCGATTAGAGATGACGAGATAGCCGACGCTTTCTCCAAGGCGTCAGGCAAGATCCTGGCAAGTCATGGTCTGCGACCCGTCGATGTCACAGCTGCGGAAGGTGATTTGACCCGCGTCATAGCCTCCAGGGTGGATGCGCTCTCATCGGTGCTGCCAGAGCGACTCATCACCCTTACCGAGCCCGGTGTGAGCGACCGGCCCGCCATCGCCACGCTTTGGGTGTCAGACGGCGACGAGCGGTGACAACGCTCGCCGTATCTATACACGGCGTACGCGCCGGACTACTTCACCAAAGTCGCGAGGGCTCATTCTTCGAGTTGGACGAAGGATATCTTGACATGCCCAACCGGCCCGTCCTGGGGCAGATCTTCGAGGACGATCCAAAGCGACCTCATCGGACCAGGCAGGGCGTGCCCCCGTGGTTTGCCAATCTCCTGCCGGAAGGCCCACTGCGCCAGCTGATCGCCGAACGGGCAGGCGTGCACGAGCGTCGCGCCCTGTTCCTCTTGAGCCTACTCGGGGATGACCTGCCCGGCGCTGTGATCATTCATCCCGACAATCCAGAGTCAGACGAAGTGGAGATGGAAGCCCAAGCGGTTGACGACGACGCGGAGCTCCGATTCTCGCTTGCCGGCGTGCAACTGAAGTTCTCGGCTATTCGCGACGATCGCGGCCTGACGATACCTGTGCATGGCCGCGGTGGCGATTGGATCGTCAAGCTCCCCGATGAACGCTATGACGGCGTGCCAGAAAATGAGTACGCCATGCTCGAATTTGCGAGACGCGCTGGGATTGACGTGCCGCAGGCTCAGCTTGTTGAGGCAGGCACGGTCGCTGGACTGCCTGAGCAGATCGTATCGGCTGAAAGCAGAGCACTGGCGATAGAGCGCTTCGATCGCGGGACAGAGGACGCAAGAGTGCACATAGAGGATTTCGCTCAGGTGCTTGGTCTGTCCCCTGATGAAAAGTATCGGGCGACGAACTACGACACGATTGCCCGGGTCCTCGCCGCCGTCTGCAGCGACGAAGACGTGGATGAGTTTTTGCGCCGACTCGTGTTCATGGTCGCGATCGGAAATTCCGATGCGCACGCCAAGAACTGGTCCCTGATCTATCCGGATGGTCGCGCCGCACACCTGGCGCCGGCCTACGATCTGCTGGCGATCAGCGTGTACGAGAGAACTGACCCGCGACTAAAGCCACGACTGGCGTTTAGGCTGGCAGGTGAGGACGTCGCGTCGGCAGTCACGGAGACGACGTTTCGTCGCCTCGCCCAACGTGCCGGCCTTGACGAGGAACGCACGATCGCGGTCGTTAGAGACCAGATCCAGATGATCCATGGCGCATGGTCTGAACTGGGGAAAGCGGTGGAAGTGCAACTGGACCCACGGTTGAAGCGGACGCTGGATGACCGACTCGCGCGACTCCCGCTGTTCGGATGAGATCCGACTCAGCCTCCGAGCAGGTTGTGCACGACCAGGTCGATCAGCTTGATGCCGATGAATGGGGCGAGGATTCCGCCGAGGCCGTAGATCATGAGGTTGCGGCGCAGGAGCGCGCTGGCGCCGATCGGACGGTAGCGCACTCCTCGCAGTGAGAGTGGGATCAGGAGCGGGATCACGATCGCGTTGAAGATGATCGCCGAGACGATTGCCGACTGGGGCGTGCCGAGGCTCATGATGTTCAGGACGTGCAAGGGGCCCTTGCCGCCGGCCGTGGTCGCGTAGGTCGTGATGAAGATCGCGGGCAGGATCGCGAAGTACTTGGCGACGTCGTTGGCGATCGAGAAGGTGGTGAGCGCGCCGCGCGTGATGAGCAGCTGCTTGCCGACCTCGACGATCTCGATCAGCTTCGTCGGGTTGGAGTCCAGGTCGACCATATTGCCGGCCTCGCGCGCGGCCTGGGTGCCGGTGTTCATCGCGACGCCGACGTCGGCCTGAGCGAGCGCAGGCGCGTCGTTGGTGCCATCGCCGGTCATCGCGACGAGCCGCCCGTCCTGCTGCTGCTCGCGTATCAGCGCCAGCTTCGCCTCCGGGGTCGCTTCGGCGAGGAAGTCGTCCACGCCTGACTCCTCGGCGATCTTGGCCGCTGTCAGGCGGTTGTCGCCGGTGACCATCACGGTCTTGATGCCCATCGCGCGCAGCTGCTCGAAGCGCTCCTTCATTCCTTCCTTGATCGTGTCCTTGAGGTAGACGACGCCCAGGATCTGGCTGTCGCGCGCGACCGCCAGGGGAGTGCCGCCCTCGCGCCCGATGCGGTCGAGCTGGTCCTCGAGCTCGGGCGGCGCCTGGCCGCCCTCCGCTTCGACGAACTCGACGATCGAGTCGCCTGCCCCCTTGCGCAGGCGACGGCCGTCGACGTCGACGCCGCTCATGCGCGTCTGCGCGGTGAACGGCACGAACTCGGCGTTGAGGGTGGTCATGTCGTGCTCGCGGATGCCGTATGTCTTGGCCAGCACGACGATCGAGCGACCCTCGGGCGTCTCGTCGGCCAGCGAGGACAGCTGGGCGACCTCTGCGAGCTCGGACTCGGGCACGCCGGGCATCGGGATGAACTCGGACGCCTGGCGGTTGCCGAGCGTGATCGTGCCCGTCTTGTCGAGCAGGAGCACGTCCACATCGCCCGAGGCCTCTACGGCGCGGCCGGAGAGCGCGAGCACGTTGCGGCGCACGAGCCGGTCCATGCCGGCGATCCCGATCGCGCTCAGCAACGCGCCGATCGTGGTGGGGATCAGCGCTACCAGCAGCGCGATCAGGGTGGTCTCCGAGATGGACGTTCCTGCGAACAGCCCGAATGGCCGCAGCGTGGCGACGACGATCATGAAGATCAGGGTGAGCGCCGCGAGCAGGATGCCCAACGCGATCTCGTTCGGCGTCTTGCGCCGCTCCGCGCCCTCGACGAGCGTGATCATGCGGTCGAGGAACGACTTCCCGGGCTCCTGTGTGATTTCCACGACGATCCGGTCGGAAGTGACGCGGGTGCCGCCGGTGACGGCGCTGCGATCGCCGCCGGACTCGCGAATCACCGGGGCCGACTCGCCGGTGATCGCAGACTCGTCGACCGTCGCGATGCCCTCGATCACCGTGCCGTCGCCCGGGATCAGATCTCCGGCCGCGACCACCACGATGTCGCCCCGCGCGAGGGCGGACGCGGCCTTCATCGAGCCGTCCCGCATCGTGGCGACCGTCTCCTTGCGCATCGCGCGCAGCGTGTCGGCTTGTGCGCGGCCGCGTCCCTCGGCGAACGCCTCGGCCATGTTGGCGAAGATCACGGTGAGCCACAGCCACAGGGCGATCGTGAACGTGTACCACGCCGGCTCGTGTCCCCCGCCCAGCGGTTTGCCGCCGAACGCCTGGATCAGCCACGTGACCGTCGTTATGACCGAGCCGATCTCTACGACGAACATGACCGGGTTTGAGATCTGTACGCGCGGGTCGAGCTTGATCAGGCTGTCGATCAGCGCACGCTTGACGATGTCGCGCTGAAACAACGAGATCGCCTGGCGCTCGTGGGTTGCGTTGACTGCGGACATTAGCCTGTCCTTCCTGTACTTGCGATCGACATCGACCGCCTCATCGACGCGTGCATGGCGGACATCAGCGCGTTGCTCCGGTGAGGCGATCCAGGGCTAGGTTCAGCTCGAGCACGTTCACTCCGGGCTCGCCGGAGAAGCCGAGTCCCCGTCTGTCTGTGTATTTGGAGATCAGCCCGTCGACGACGCTCAGCGACAGTCGGCGCTTGGCCGCGATGCGATGCGCCTGGATCGACGCGTTGGCCTGTGAGATTTCAGGGTCGAGGTTCGAACCGGAGGTGTTGACCGCGTCCACGGGAATCCGCGCGGTTGTGAGTCCCGGATCGTAGGGCTTGTTCAGCTTCAGATATTCCTTGATGTTTTCGGCGTCGCCTTCCTCGGTCGCCCGGTCGTTGGGGCCGCGGTTTGAGAAGGTGCTCGCCGCGGCGTTGTAGGCGCCGCCTTCGGTCGCCGAAGGACGCGACTGGAAGTAGCGTGGGTCTGGTTCGGTCACCAGTTCCCCTTTTTCTTCCTTGGGCTTACCGCTCTTTTCGATCACCGGGGAAGCGAAGCTCTGGCCGATGATCTTCGAGCCGACGAGCCGGCCGTTCACATAGACCTTCTGTCCGTTGGCGTTGCCTGGAAACGCGACCTGGCTGACACCGGTGATGAACAGCGGGTAGACGATCCCGAGCAGGATCGTGAACACGATCATCGCTATTGCGGATGTGACGATGTCGCGGCGCACGATCAGTAGAGATTCCCGGTCAGGCCCTGGACGATCGGGCCAAGCAGCAGAGCTGGGAAGAACGTGAGCGCGCCGACAAGCACGATCACGCCGATCAGCAACACGACGAACGTGGGGTTGTCGGTGCGCATCGTGCCGAGCCCGGCGGGAGTCACACGCTTGCCCACCAGGGCGCCTGCGACCGCGAGCGCGAACAGGATCGGCGCATAACGCGCAAACAGCATGTCGAAGCCGCCAAGCAAGTCGGCGAAGGTGACACCGTGAGAGCCCACGTTACCGGCGTTGGGTTGAATGAAGCCCGTGTAACCGGCGAACGCGGAGCCGTTGTTGTTAGCTTGGGAGAGATAGGCGTAGAACGTCTCGGAGAAGCCCTGCGGACCCTTGCCCAGTTCACTGATAGACGCACGACCGGCATGAGTCGCGCTTGCCATCGCGGTGCAGAGCAACGCCGCCAAAGGCGTGATCAGGATGCCCAGCCCCGCGAGCTTGATCTCCCGCGCCTCGAGCTTCTTGCCCAACCACTCCGGCGTGCGCCCAACCATCAGCCCGCCGATGAACACGGCCAGCAGCACATACAGCAGGATCGAGTACAGGCCCGTGCCGACGCCACCGAAGATCGTCTCGCTCGCCGACAGGTTCGCAAACGGAACGGCGCCGCCAATGCCCGTGAAAGACTCGATCGCGCTGTTCACGGCGCCGCATGAGGTGACGGTCGTGACGACATCGAAGAGCGCCGACCCGGCGATGCCGAAGCGCTGCTCCTTGCCTTCCATGTTCCCACCGGTCGAACCGGAGATCGCGTGCGTGTGCAGACCCGCGGCGTGCTGCGCAGGCGAGCCGTGCGCCTCGGCGACATATGCGACGATCACGGCGCCGAGGAACATCACCATCATCGTCGCGTAGATCGCATAGCCCTGACGGCGGTTGCCCGTCATGCGCCCGTAGGCGAACACGAGCGCCGCCGGGATGATCAACACCAGCAGCATCTCGAAGAAGTTGGTGAACGCCGTCGGATTCTCAAACGGGTGCGCCGAGTTGACGTTGAAGAAACCGCCACCGTTGGTGCCGAGCTCCTTGATCGCCTCCTGTGAAGCGACCGGGCCCATCGCGATCGACTGTGTCAAGCCAGTGATCGTGTGCGCCGTCAAATAGGTCGTGAAGTTCTGGATCACACCCTGGGATACGAGCACGATCGCCCCGACGATCGAGATCGGAGCGAGCACGTACAGGATCGTGCGCACCAGGTCCGCCCAGAAGTTGCCGAGACCCTTGCCCGCCACCCCGTTCCGGCGCGGCGCCGGCCCGACGATCCCTCGGATCAACGCGACCGCCACCGCGATGCCCACACCGGCAGACAGCCAGTTCTGCACCGTCAAGCCGATCATCTGGCTGAGATAGGTCATCGTCGTCTCACCGCCGTAGTACTGCCAGTTCGTGTTCGTCAGGAACGACGAGACGGTGTTGAACGTGACGTTCCACGGAGCCGAGTGGTAGCCGAGCGGGTTCAGCGCGTGCGGCACAAAGAACGCGTTCTGCGTACGCAAGATCAAATACAGCAATAGCCAGCCGGCGAGCGAGAAGATCAAGAGGCTCTTTGCGTACCCCTTCCAGTCCTGCTCGCGCTCGGGGTCCACACGCAGAACCGCATACAGGAACCGCTCAGGGCCAGCGAATATGGGAGAGAGAAAGACGCGCTTGCCGGTGTACACCCTCGCCATGTAGCTCCCGAGTGGGATCGCGAGCGCAGTCAGAATCCCCGCAAACAGAACAATCGTCAACCAACCAGCGACGGTCATCGCCTACAACCTCTCTCCGCGAATCAATGCGTAAAAGAGGTAGGCGATGATTAGCACGGAGACGACCAAGCCAAAGACGTCGGCGCCACTCATGTGCGCGATGAAGGCGCCCAGGAGCGTCGGAGAGCTCATATGCGCTCGATCCCCTTGACCATCCAGAGCAGAATCGCGAACGCGACGATCCCGAGGGCTACGGCGACGACATCCATGGGTGTCACTATGGGAGACCGGACGTCACGCCCGCATGACAATTCAGCCCTTGCGCATAACGATTTTGTTACGGTCCGGGCACTTCTTCGCTGGCTCGCACACTCACTGCGCCACGCTCGTGAGCTGCCGAGGGACGTTGATCCCGCTAGGCGGAAAAGCGATAGCCGATCCCTGGATCGGTGACGATGTAGCGCGGCGCCTGCCCCTCCGGCTCGATCTTGGCGCGCAGACGCGCTATGTGCGTCCTCAGCGTTTGCGCGTCCTCAGCGTACTCCGGGCCCCACACCTCGCCGAGCAGCGACCTGTGCGTCATCAACCGTCCGCGGTTGCGCGCCAGCACGCGCAGCAGGTCGAACTCGATCGGGGTGAGGTGAACCGGCTCGCCGCTGCGACTGACAGCGCGCGCGGCGAGATCTATCTCCAGCTCGCCGGCGAGGATCCGAGGCTCTTGCTCGGAGCGCCCGCCGCGCCGCAGCGCGGCCTGTAGACGGGCGACCAGCTCGCGCGAGCCGAATGGCTTGGTGATGTAGTCGTCGGCGCCCGCCTGCAGCGCTCGCACCTTCTGCTCCTCCTCACCGACGGCGGACAGCACGAGGATCGGCATCTCGCTCCACTCACGCAGGCTGCGAGTGACCTCGACACCGTCCACGTCGGGAAGCATCAGGTCGACGATCGCCGCGGCTGGCGGGCGCACGGCGGCACGATCGAGCGCCTCGGAGGCGGTTTCCGCCGGCACGACCTCGAAGCCGGCCTCGCGCAGCACGACTCGCAGCGCGCGCAGGATCTGTGGCTCGTCGTCGACCACGAGGATCCGCGGGGGCGGGGGCGGCTGATCGCGCGCGATCAACTCACGCGCTCGGGACTTGCCGGCGGCTCGGCGTCCACCTGATCTGCGGCAGGGCGCCGCGCGGTTAGCGGCAGCTCGAAGACGAACGTGGCCCCCTGGCCTGGCAACGACTCGACGTGCAGACGCCCACCGTTGGCTTCGGTGAAGCCGCGTGCGATCGCAAGCCCAAGACCGGAGCCGCGATGCCCTCCCTGCTGGGTGCCGGCGCGATAGAAGGGCTCGAACACGCGCTCGAGCTGGGCAGGGGGAATCCCGGGGCCGCGGTCCACAACGCGCACCACCAGCCGGTCACCTATAGGGCCGTCCCCTACCGGTCCGTCGCGCTCTGCAAGCGGCGTCTCGCTCGGCGAGCTAGCCTCACTCGGTGACCGATCGGACCCGCCCGCGGCGACTGGGGCGCCGGCAAGGCTGCGCACCGCGCGCGCCCTCACCGACACCGGATGGCCTCCGCAATGGCGCCGCGCGTTCTCGAGCACGTTCACGAAGGCCCGCTCCATCTGGACGGGGTCGACACTGACAAGCGGCATGTCGCGGTCGATCGAGAGGCTGAAGTCCTGCTCGCCCGGAGTCAGATCGGCGAGCGCCGCGCGCAGCACCTCCTCGACCGAGGTCCACACGGCACGCGGCTCGGCGGCGCCAGCTTCCAGGCGCGAGAGATCGAGCAGGTTGTCCACCAGACGCGATAGGCGCTGGGACTCCTGCTGGATGATCGTTGCCATCTCGCGGCGCTCCTGCTCTGACAGCGAAGCCGACCCCACCGCATCCGCCGCAGCCGAGATCGCGGTCAGCGGCGAGCGCAGATCATGCGAGACCGCTCGCAGCAGCGCCGTCTTGATGACATCCGCGCGGCGCAGCGCTGCGGTCTCCACGACATCCGCCAGCAGCGAGTCGCGCTCGAGCGCCGCCCTCAGCAGCGACTCCAGCGCCGGCGCCACCCGCTCCTGCAGGCGGCGCAGCGTCGCCTCGGAGCTGTCGGAGGGAACCAGCAGCGTCCCCAGCCGCCGTGGACCGTCACGCAATGGAAAGGCCACACGTCGCTCGTCGCCCTCGACCACCTCCAGCTCGATCGCCGCGGAGGGCAGATCCAGCACCTGTGAGAGCCGCGCGGCGGCCGTCGGCAGGTCCTCGGAGAGCCGTCTCCCGCCCAGCAGCAGGCGCGCCATCTCCGCTGCAAGGTCGGCCTCGCGCCGGCGTTCGGCCGCCTCGCGCGAGCGCGCCCGCGTGACCTCCGCGACCGAGCTGGCCAGCACCGCCGCAACCAGGAACGCGACCAGCGCGACCCAGTTTTCGGCGTTGCGGATCGTGAGCTGCCCCACGGGAGGCAGGTGGAAGTAGTTGAACGCCAGCGCGCTCATCAGCGCCGTCGCAAAGCCAAGCCAGACCCCCCACGTGATCGACACGACCAGCACCGCGAGCATGTAGACGACGCCGAGCGAGACAACCGGCGCCGCCTGCTCGAGCGGATAGATCAGCAGCGTGCACAGCGCCACGAGCAGCACAGCCGCGATCAATCCCGTGCGCCGCGAGGGCGGCTCAGTCCTCAGCAGGAAGTCAAAGGGACGCGGCATGTCCTGAGCGTAAAGCACGGCACACGCGGATCGGCGCGTCTGAACTGGCAGCCATTCCGGTTCCCTTGGCCTTCTCCTAGACGCCCGTGTTCACGATCAGCGCCACGGCCCTATCACAAGCTATGCCCGCATAATGGAATGGATCCGTGATCTGGACGAGCGTCCGCGATCGACCTAGGGGCCCAAACGGAGGATCCGTGATCTGGACGAGCGTCCGCGATCGACTTGGCTGCCCAAACGGAGGATCCGTGGTCTGGACGACTGCCAGCTATCGGCGTGGCGCCGTAACGGAGGCACGCCGATAGACGACCGGGGCGAGGGTCGACGACCCCCGCCCCGGCGTCTTACAGTCGATTGACGGCGCGTCCAGCGCCGTGCCTCAGCGACTGTCGAGCCGGCGTCCCAGCCAGCTCACGGGTAGAGCGGCTTACCTGTGCTTTCGTTCAAGAACAGCTTGTCGTCCAGGTGAGGACGCGGGCCGAACTCGAACATGCTCGAGAGCGAACCGGCGCGCGCGTCGAACGAGCCGTCCCCGATGCGCCCGAGTCCCCAATTGTCCTCGACGAAGCGCAGGATCGACGACTGGTCGGTGATCGAGTGGTCGACGAAGTTGTGCCTCGCCCAGGGCGAGACCACCAGCAGTGGCAGCCTCGGGCCGTAGCCGCAGCGATCCTCATAGCCGCCGGCAGGCGTCCCGCTGCCGCACTTGCCTGGACCGTTCAGCGCGTCCTGCGCCGAGGCGGAGGAGTTGACGATCGGGGGCATCGCGTGGTCGTAGAAGCCGTCTGAGTCGTCGTAGGCGATCACGACCGCCGTGCTCGGCCAGTCGGGCGAGCGCTGCAGTTCGTTGAGCACGTGCGTGACGAATTCCTGCTCGTCCTGAGGGTCCGAGTAGCCGGCGTGGCCGTCCTGGTACTTGGCGGCCTTCAGGTAGGAGACCGCGGGCAGCTCATGGTGCTGTAGCGCAACATAGAAGTCCGACAGGTCGTACTGGTGGTTGGCCTGGTCCTGCTTGCCGATCATGTTGATCGAGCTCGGCGGCAGGTGGTGTGGATTGCTGGTCGATTCGTAATACTCAAATGGCTCGTGGTGGGGGCTGTAGTCCGCCACCGTTTCGCCTCCGACGTTCTTGTGGCTCGATCCGCAGACAGCCTTGCCGCCGCTCGTGCCGGTCGGGGCGAAACCGCCCTGGAACCAGCCCCAGGTCAGGCCCTTGGCGCTCAACATGTCGCCGACGTTCTTGTCGGTGGACGCCATCGCGATCGTGGCGCCTTTCGAGCAATCGTCGTATGTCGGGTCGGCGTCGCCGTACACGGTGCCGTTTTCGGTGACTTCGGGAAGCAGAGCCGGCGTGACCCCATGCGTCTGCCCGGACACCAGGTTGAGCGCTCCGGGCGTAGAGGGCCCGAAGGTCGTGTCATACGAGTTGTCGCTCATCGCGAAGTGCTGCGCATAGTTCCACAGGCCCGTGACGGTGTTGCCGTCGTAGTAGCCCATCGTCAGGTTTTTTTCGGGGCACCCGCCGGTGAACTGCGGGAACATGTCCATCAGGCCGCCATCGAACGCCAGCTGCTCGGGCGTGTAGTCGTGATCCTGGTCGCAGATCAGCTCCTGCGAGCGGTCGAGCCGAAAGGGATTGGCCGAGTTGGGATTCATCGTGAGCAGATCTTCATTCAGCCCATTTACGCTTGGCGTGCGCGGCGAGGCGGTGAACGATGGCTCGCCCGCCGGGTTGGCGGCATTCGGATAAGTGCCGAAATAGTGATCGAAGGAGACGTTCTCTTGGAAGATCACGACCAGATGCTTGATCGGGGTCGACGTCGTCGGATTCGGTGTCAAAGCTGCCTGCGTCGGTGTCAAAGCTGCCTGCGTCGGGTTCGCATGCGCGGGGATGGCCCCGACCGCACACGTCGCCAGCAGAGCGGCGATCACCAGTGCTCGATTGCGCATAGATGCTCCTTGATGGATTGGGTGCGAGCGACGACCGCCGAGGGCCTGGCCCGCCGTGGTCGGCATCCTGGAGCGCCGCGAGGCACGCTTGGTGACGCTGAGGTGACCGCGCCGTAATGGTCTTGTGACTCGATGTGACCGATTCGTTATCCGTTGTGACGGTCTCGTTATCGGATGCGAAGGTTTCACCTGGAGCGGAGTCTGCTCGCGAGCGCCAGTGACCCAAGGACTTCCCGCGCATCCCGCCGCAAACGCCGACGGGCGCACCGATTCCTCAAGCATCACCAGATCTCAGTCGATTGACTGACGATGGCCGCAACGACCCGCTCACAGACGATCGGCGACCCACCGCCTTTGGCCGAAGCGAATTGCCGGGGAAGCAGACCACTAGGCTTGGATTAGCTTGGTGCGACTGGTCAACACCCTCTGCCTGACACTGACCTGCTCGCTGGTCGCGATCGCGCCGCCCGGGTCGGCGGCCGCGGCTAAGCTGAGGCCGCCGGCGCAATCCGACTATGCGGTGCGCCCCGCGTGCGCCGCCCCCGCAGCGGGACAAGCGACCTGCCTGGCGCTCGCCCTGCAGCCGAAGACGGATGCCGCGCGCGCAAGGGTCCACCCACTCGCCACGCGCAGCGCTCCGCGCACCGGCTTGGCCGAAGCATCCGAATGCGCACACGACTATCCCTCCAGCTGTCTCACCCCTCGGGACCTGCGCAGCGCCTACTTCCCCGGCGGGCAACCGCAGGCCCCCGCCGCCGAACCGCAGACGATCGCGCTCGTCGACGCTTACAACGACCCGAGCGCGGAAGCCGATCTGAACGTCTATTCGACCGAATTCGGGCTGCCGGCCTGCACGAAAGCGAATGGCTGCTTCAAACAGGTGAGCCAATCCGGCGGCGAAGCGCCTTCGAGCCTGCCCTTCCCGCGGAGCACGGCCGAGCTCGAAGCGTTCGCCAAAGGCACAGCGCATCAGCGCGAAGAAGCCGAAGAAGCCGAGGGCTGGGCGCTCGAGATCGCGACCGACATCGAGGTCGCCCACGCGATCTGCCAAAACTGCCATGTCCTGCTGGTGGAGGCAAGCTCCCCCCAATACTCCGCGCTCGAAGCCGCTGAGGACACGGCCGCCCTCCACAGCCAGGAGATCTCAAACTCATGGGGCGGCCAGGAAAGCGGCGGCGACAGCCCGGCCTTCGACCATCCGGGTATCGTGATCACCGCGGCCGCCGGAGACGACGGCTACATGAACTGGGATCAGTACGCAGGTCGCAACGAAACCGGCTCACCCTATTTCGAGGGCGCCGACTATCCCGCCTCCTCGCCGCACGTGATCAGCGTCGGGGGCACGCGCTTGAGCCTGAGCGCCGGCGGGACCTGGGCGAGCGAGTCGACCTGGAACTCCGAAGGCGCAGGCGGCTCGGGCTGCAGCAGCTCGCTGCAAGCTCCCGAATGGCAGCGCAACGTCGCAGGATGGGGCCAGGTCGGCTGCGGGCAGGATCGCGCGAACGCCGACATCTCGGCCGTCGCCGACCCGGCGACGGGCGTGAACGTCTACGACACCGTCCCATACCCATACGAAGAAGCGGGCGCCAGGCTCACGACCGTCCTGCACTGGGTGCCGATCGGCGGCACGAGCGTGGCCTCGCCGATCATCGCGTCGATGGCGGCGCTCGCGGGCGGCGCCCACGGGGTCGCATACCCGGCGCAGACTCTCTACTCGCATCTCGGCTCCGCGCTTTTGCACGACGTCGTCACCGGCGGCACCGGGCAGTGCGACGCCGAATACCTCAGCTGCGGCGGCTCGATCAGCCCGCTGTCCCCACTCGACTGCGGGCCGGGTGCATGGATCTGCAATGCACGCGCCGGCTACGACGGGCCGACTGGGGTCGGAACTCCGGCCGGGGTCGGCGCCTTCGAGCCCGAAGGAGCGCCCGCCGAAGGCCAAGAAGAAAGCGCACCGAAGGGCAACCCCGGCGAAGAACCGGGCAAGATCGCAACCAAAGGCTCCGAAGGCACGGCGCCTGCAGAAGAAGGCGCCGCCGGCGGCCAGCAAGGCGCGAGCGTTGGCGGCGCAAGCGTTGCGCAGCGCACCGGCGTCGGCGCGCCATCCAGCTCTGTCGGCGCCCCGACGCGCGAGCCACGCTCCCCATCGAATGGCCTCGACCAGCCGCTGAGGATCTCTGCGCTGAGGCTGACCCCGCGCGCGCAGAGCGCGCTGCGCCACCACCGGCTTGCGCTCGCTCGAGTGGCGTTCTCCTTCACACTCAGCCGAGCGGAGAGCATGCGCGCGACGCTCTCCATTCGAGTTGGCCACGGCGGGCGCGCACATTGGCGAACGCTGCAGGCGCTGCCCACGTTCGCGGCGGCCAGAGGAGCCAACCGTCGTCGCCTGCACAGCTCGGCCAGGCTCGCGTCGGGCGTCTACCGACTGACGCTCACAGTGGCGGACGGACCCGATCGCCTTTACAGTCGGTGGATCAGATTCTCCCTATAGCCAAGAGAGGCCATCATGCGCAAGATCGCTGACTGCAGACGCTTCGAGAGCGAGTCCAACTGCTCGCTGACGATCATTGGTGAGGAAGAGGAGGTGGTGACAGCCGCGGCCGAGCACGCAGCTTCCGTCCACGGCCACACGGACGGTCCCGAGCTGCGCGAGCAGGTCCGCACGATGCTCGAGAACGAGGACAGCTACGTGGCGGGCCGCCGCGAGCCGGAGCCGTTTCCCGGCTGAGACCTCGATCCGGGCGCACCGGGAGGGTGCTCGCGCAGTTCGCGCTCGAGCGCTTCGCCGCGCTCGGTGAGCCACCACGAGTTGGGGGTCCCGCGCGCCGGATCGCCGCCGCTGCGATTGACGACGAGACCCTGGTACTCGAGGCGCGTGAGGATCTTCGAGATCTGACCCTGGTCGACGATTCCGGCGCGTTCAGCCACTTCGCGGTTGCTGCCGGCGGGTAGCTCGCCGATCGCTCTCAGCACGCGCACGGTGCGATACGTGAGGCGCGCGGCGGGTTCGTCGAAGCTTGCCGGCTCGGCCGGCCGTGGAACGTGGCGAGGCGCCGTCGCGAGGCCGGGCGGCGCTGGCTTGCGAAGTTCGCCACGCGCGACTCTCGAGCCAAGGTAAGGAAGCACGATCAGGCTCATGAGCTCGCCGTGCAGCTCGATCAGCGGCGATTCCTCGTGGTCGGCCTCTCCGTGGCCGCCCGCGGACACCGCTGCGCGTGCGAGCAGGCGCGTATACAGGACCGCCAGCACGGCGCCGACCACACCCTCCGCGACCACGGGCCCGGGGACCCGCTCGCCGGAGACCTCCGCTCGTCCGCGATCGACCGCCTCGCACAGCTCGGCCATCACCCGAGAGCGATGCTCGAGCACGCGCGGGCCCCCGCCCGCGGCGTGGACGAGGCACAGTTGCGCGAGCAGCGGCTGATCGTCGAAGAAGCGCAGCAGCGCCCCGAGCCCCGCGCGGATTCGCTCCCGCCAGCTCGTCTCGAGGGTGTAGGCCTCCACCGCAACGGCCCGCGCTTGCCCGATCGCCCAGTCGAAGCTCGCCAGGAAGCAGTCCTCGACGTCGGCGAACAGCTTGTAGAAGAGTCGACGCGAGACGCCGGCGCGCGCGATCACGCGCGCCACCGTTACCGACGACGCGCCGCGAATGGCCACCTCTTCGGCCATCGCCCCCAGGATCCTGGATCGCTGAATCTCCTCCACGTTTGACCGCGTCGATCGCCCAGACTCTCCGATTGCCTCGAAGAGACCCGGATGCTCCGCGTGAGCTTGATATTACCCGTGGAGAGCATCTGCCTACTGTCTAGTGACGGGGTGGACGCTGCTGTGCGATGGCGCACAGGCCCGAATCTGGCTTGAGAATGGGCATCTCGTGGACCTCGCTTCCGTGCAACTCCGTTTGCACGGACCCCTCGGCGCTTGTGATCTGAGCGTCGCCTGGCTAGCTTGCGCAAGTCAAGACCGGGCGGCCGCGAGACGACGCCCACGAGATCGCCGATCCCGTCGCGAACCCTTCTCGATGAATCCGCTCAACCTACGCCTATCGCAGATCCCCCTGCGCCCCGCCGTGGCGCTGCTCGGCGTGCTTGCCACCGCAGCGACCGCTCCGGCGCTCGCCGGACAGTCGCAGGGGAGCCTCGAAAGCGGCATCTCCTCCTCGACCGCGAGGGAGGGCGCCCTCGGCGCCGCAATCGCCGCCGACCGACACAAGATCGACGGTTTCCAGGGGAGCATCGACGACCTGCACGCGCGCCTGTCCGCGCTGGAATCGAGCCTGACCTTCGAGCGCGAACTGCTCGAGCGGCTACGGGGCCAGTTGAAGGCGGCACGCTCGCACCTCGCCTCGCTGGTGGTCCAGCTCGCTCACGACAGGCAGGTGCTCGTCGCCCAGGTCGTCGCGGCCTACGAGTCCCCGCCGCCCAGCATCGTCACCGTGGTGCTCGACGCGCACGGCTTCGGGGACCTGATCGAGCGAGTCGACGATCTCAAGGCGATCGGCCAGCAGAACGCCAACGCGACGACGCAAGTGATCGACGCGCGCGCGGCGGTTGCGAGCGAAACCAAGCGCCTGGCCGTGCTGACGGCCTCTCACCAGCGCGAGACGACCGCGGTGCTCGTGCAGCGCGACGAGGTCGCGCGCCTGCATCTTGCGCTCTTGAACCGCCAGCTCCAATACATCCACGCGCGCGATCGCAAGAGCTCCGAGCTAGGCGAACTGCGCTCGCACCGCGCGTCGCTCGAAAAACAGCTCGCGTCGATCCAGGTAAGCGAGCTCGCCTCCCAGAACCAGTCGTTCAGCAGCGGAGTGCCGTCCGAAGTCGGCGCCCCCTCCGGCGAATTCGGCTTCTTCCAAGCGCCCGGCACCAACTACAGCGTCGGCAACGAGCCGGCGATCGCCTCGCGGTTGAACACGATGGGCAAGGCGCTGCACCTGCACCTGATCGGGATCTCCGGCTATCGCACGCCCCAGCACTCTGTCGAGGTGGGTGGCTTTGCCAACGACCCGCACACGCGCGGGGAAGCCTCGGACACGCCAGGCGTCGAGGGTGTGCCCGAGGCGACGCTGAAACAGTTCGGCCTCACACGGCCGTTCCCCGGGCCGGCCGAGGCCGACCACATCCAGTTGGGGTAATCAGGCGCCGAGGACGGTTGGAGCGCCGTAGCTGCCGAGTACCCGCGGCAACGCCACGCTGCCGTCCTCGCGCTGGCCGTTCTCGAGCAGCGCGATGATCGTGCGCCCGACGGCCACGGCGGTGCCGTTGAGCGTGTGCAGCGTCTGCGTCCGCTTCTCCCGACGCACACGGATGTTCAGGCGGCGCGCCTGGTAGTCGGTGGTGTTCGAGCACGACGTCAGCTCGCGATAGCGGCCCTGGCTCGGCAGCCACGCCTCGCAGTCGTACTTCTTCGCGGCCGAGTTGCCGAGATCGTTCACCGCGATATTGACGACGCGGTAGGGCAGCTCGAGCTCGGTCAGGATCTCCTCCTCGATCGCAAGGATGCGCTCGTGCTCCTCGGTCGAGCGCTCGGGCTCGACGAAGCTGAACATCTCCACCTTGTCGAACTGGTGCACGCGGAAGATCCCGCGCGTATCCTTCCCGGCCGCCCCGGCCTCGCGGCGAAAGCAGGGCGAGAAACCGGCATAGCGCAGCGGCAGGCGCTCAGCGGCGAGGATCTCCTCGTCGTGCAGCGAGGCGAGCGCGACCTCCGAGGTGCCGACCAGGTACAGGTCGTCCTCGGCAAGCCTGTAGATCTGCTGCTCGGTGTCAGGCAGGAAGCCGGTCCCGTACAGGGCCCGCTCGCGCACGAGCACCGGCGGGATCACCGGCTCGAAGCCATGGCCGCGCAGCTTCTCGAGGGCGTACCGCACGAGCGCCAGCTCCACCATCACGAGATCGCCCTTCAGGTAGGCGAAGCGCGCGCCCGACAGCTTGGCGGCATGGTCCATGTCGATCATGGGACCGGCCAGCTCGAGGTGATCGCGCACGCCTGCGGGACGCTCGCCCTCGCTTTGCTCGGCGCTGGTCGCGCCACCCCGCTCCACCCCCAGCCTCGGCTCTCCGACGAGCTTGACCAGCTCGTCCTCGGGGCCCGGCGCGGCCGACGGATCTGGCAGGTTCGGCAGCGGCGCCAGTGTCGCGCGCAACCGCTCTTCGATCTCGGCCAGCTCGTGGGACAGCTCCTTCTCTCGCGCGCCGACCTCGCGCTGCGTGGCGATCGCGTCGCTCGCGTCCTCGCCGGCACGCTTGGCCTGCGCGATGGCCTCCGCCGCTGCATTGCGCGACGCGCGCAGCTCCTCCAGCCGCGGGATCAGCGCCCGGCGCTGCCCATCGAGCTCGAGTACCGCATCGAGTCCCGCTGCGGCTGCGTCCCCGCGCCGCGCCAGCTCGGCCCGTACACGCTCGGGGTCGTCACGGATCAGCTTGAGGTCGAGCACGCCCAGGAGCCTACCCGCCCGCCGACGCGCACCTGGTTCACGGTGCAGGGCTGAGTGGCTCGTCCCGACCGGGACCCCGCGAAAGCGGCCCTTCCGGGCGGGACGAGCCACTCAGGCCGGCGCCACTCCGAAGCGGAGGCCCTATTTGGTCGACAGAGTGATGTTGACAGCAGGCACGTGCTGGGCCTGCTTGCCGGAGTAGGCCGCGAGGAAGGCGGCGATGTCCTTGGCGTCGTCGCCGACGACGAGGTTCTCCGGCATGATCGCCCCCGAGAAGCCGCCGTTGCGAATCGCATACAGCACCTGTCCCATGTTCTCCTGACGGATGTTGAAGTTTGGCCCGTTCGTCTTCACGCGATCCTTGATCGAGGTGGCCGAGCCCTCGGCGCCGACGGCCGCCAGCGTGTGGCATCCCGAGCAGTGGTCGCGAAACAGGACGGCGCCGCGATAGTAGGGGCTCGACTTGGACACCGAGATGCCCTGCGAGCCGCAGGCCGAGAGCCCCGCGGCGGCGACGAGCAGCGACGTGGCGGCAGCGAGCATCTTCATGGGCAGCCTCATGCGCGCCGGAATATATCGGTTGATCTTCCTACCGGACCACATGACAGCGGTTTGGGGTCGGTCCGTGGATGGGATGCGCCGCACCCGAGCGGATGCGTACTGGTTGTACGCCGAACATCGGTGGCGGCGAAGCACGCCGCGGAACGGCCTCAAAACCCGTGAGCGGTTTCGGCCGCTCGCAGGGCGAGGAACACGACGACAAGCGCCGACAACGCCATCACGCCCATCTCGCGGCGCACGATCGACTCCACGATCTCGTGCTGCTCCTCCTCGGGCAGACCACCGACAGCCTTCGCGTCGGGTAGCTCGCGCTGGTCGAGGATCGTTTGCGCGGAGGCCAGGCGCAGCTGCTCGGCGAGGAAGGCGATCGCGAGCGGGAGCAGCGCGTATAGATAGAAGAGCCGATCGGTCGACGAGCGCCCCGTGGCCGCGAGCACGCCGACCGCGGCGGCGAAGAGGATCGCGGCGCCCTGGGCTACGCGCAACAGGATCCAGAAGCCGCGACTGCTCTCGCGGCGATGCCAACGCCATCCGCCGAGCAGCCCCGGGATCACGTTGAGCGCGGCCAGCGCGAGCGCCCCCCACGCGACTGCTTCGGTCATTCCATCGAGGCAATCGTCACTATGTAACAGTCTGTCACAAGCGGTGATATAACAGCCCCCGTGCTGCGCAGCTACCTTCCCGCGATTGTATTTCTGCTTCTCGGCGGCGCCGTGGGCGGGCTGTTCGCGGTGCTCAACACGATGGTGGGGCCGCGCCGGCGCGTCGAGCACAAGCAGGATCCCTACGAGTGCGGCCTTCCCTCCGAGGTCAAGCGCGGGATGCGCTTCGGGATCAGCTTCTACCTGATCGCGATGCTGTTCATCCTGTTCGACATCGAGGTCGTGTTCCTCTACCCGATCGCGGTGCAGCTGCGCGCCTATGGCGGCTATGCGCTGGCCGAGACCGTCACCTTCATCGTGCTGCTTGCCGTGGCGTTCGTGTACGTGTGGCGCAGGGGAGCGCTCGAGTGGAGATAAAGCGCGAGCCTCTCACTCGCGAGGGTCGCCCCCTCGACCGAGGCCGGGGGGGCGGCGGCGAGATCCATTCAGGCGGGCTGCGCGTCAACAAGCACGACTCGAAGGAACTGCTGCGCGGCGCCGAGCTGCTCGGCCCAACTGCCCCCGCGAGCATGGACGGCGAAGAGCTCGAACGCTACGTCCACGAACGAGTTCTCACCACTACGCTCGAGAAGGCTGTCGCCTGGGGGCGCTCGAACTCGTTCTTCCCGCTCGCCTTCGGGCTGGCGTGCTGTGCGATGGAGCAGTTCCAGACAGCGGGCCCGCGCATGGACATCGCGCGCTTTGGCTTCGAGGCGTTCCGGGCCTCCCCGCGCCAGGCCGACCTGATCATCCTGGCCGGGAGGGTGTCGATCAAGATGGCGCCGATCATCCGCCGGCTGTACGACCAGATGCTCGAGCCGAAGTGGGCGATCTCGATGGGTGCCTGCTGCAGCTCGATGGGCGTCTTCAACAACTACGCGCTGGTGCCGGCCGACAAGTTCATGCCGATCGACGTGCACGTGCCGGGCTGCCCTCCGCGACCCGAGGGCCTGATGCACGGCATCCTCAAGCTGCGCAAGCTGGTGCAGGAGAATCCCGACGCCGGTTGGCGCGAGCGCTACGACGCGCAGGGCACCGAGGAGGTCCTCCCAGGTGCCTGACGCCACGGGGCTGGAGCTGCTTGCCAAGGAGCTGCGCGACAGCGAGGGCCAGGACGCGATCCTCGAGACACTCTACTTCCGCGGTCGCGCGACGCTCGAAGCGCAACCGGGGCGCATCCGCGCGGTGCTCGCCCGTTTGCGCGAGCGCGGCTACAGCTCGATGATGAGCGTGCACGGCGTCGACTATTACCCGCACGAGCCGCGACTCGGGGTGCACTACGAGCTGCTCGACATGAGCCGGGTCGACCGCGTCACCGTCAAGCTGCGGGTGCCGACCGACGCGCCCGAAGTCGACTCCGTGACGCCGGATGGCTCAGACGGGCCCGGCTGGCCCACCGCCGACCACCAGGAGCGCGAGATCTACGACATGTTCGGCGTCGTGTTTCGCGGCCACCCCGACCTGCGGCGCATCCTGATGCCAGAGGACTACGAGGGCCATCCGCAGCGGCGCGACTTCCCCGTCGGCGGCGAACCGGTGATCTTCACCCACAACGAAGGCGACTCGCAGGGAGCGGCGCGATGAGCGCCCTCCTGGCGAGGACCGGCTCTGAGCTCGAGGAGTCGCAGCGGCTCGCGGAGTCGCAGCGGCTCGATAGGTCGCAGCGGCTCGATAGGTCGCAGCGGCTCGACAGGTCGCAGCGGCTCGACAGGTCGCAGCGGCTCGACAGGTCGCAGCGGCTCGCGGAGTCGCAGCTGTGACCGTCGCCGACGAGCAGCTGTCCGAGTACCGCCGTCGGGAGGAGAGCATCACGCTGGCGGCGGTCGACGAGCAGATCGACGAGGCCACTCACGAAGAGCTGCTGACGCTCAACTTCGGCCCGCACCACCCCGCCACCCACGGCGTGCTGCGGCTGCTGGTGACCCTCCAAGGCGAGGTCGTGCGCTCGATCAAGCCGGTCATCGGCTACGTGCACACCGGAATCGAAAAGACAGCCGAGGACAAGGCCTACTGGAAGGTGATCCCGGTGGTCGAGCGGATGGACTATCTGGCTTACTACTTCAACTCGATGGCCTATGTCGGCGCCGTCGAGGCGCTGCTCGAGGTCGAGGTGCCCAAGCGCGCGCAGTACCTGCGCGTGATCCATCTCGAGCTGAACCGCATCGCCTCGCATCTGATCTGGCTCGGCACGAGCGCTCTGGATCTCGGCGCGGTCTCGATCTTTCTGTATTGCCTGCGCGAGCGCGAGCTGATCCTCGACCTGTTCGAGATGTCCTCTGGGGCGCGCATGCACACACGCTACTTCCAGGTGGGTGGCGTGATCGAGGACATTCCCTCCGGCTTCGCGGAGAAGGTGCGCGAGTTCACGAAGGTCATGCCCGCGCGGGCCGACCAGTACGGGGCGATCCTGAACGCGAATGAGATCGTGCTGCAGCGCCTGCGCGGCACCTGCCCGCTGGACGCGGAGACGCTGCTGAGCCTGGGCGTCACCGGCCCGCTGCTACGCGCGGCCGGCAATCCCTGGGACCTGCGCAAGGCGGATCCATACAGCTCGTATGAGGACTTCGACTTCAAGATCCCGGTGGGCACCGTCGGCGACAACTACGACCGCTTTGCCGTGCGCGTGGCGGAGATATACGAGTCGGTGAAGATCATCGACCAGGCGCTCGACGGCCTCCCGGAGGGCCCGCACATCACGACCGACCGCAAGATCGCACTGCCCCCGCGCCACGAGCTGGCGACCTCGATGGAGGCGCTGATCCACCACTTCAAGCTCGTCACCGAGGGCTTCAGGGTGCCGCCCGGCGAGGTGTACAACGCGATCGAGGGCCCGCGTGGCGAGCTCGGCTGCTTCGTGCGCTCCGACGGCTCCTCAAAGCCTGCGCGCGTGCACATGCGCGACTCCTCGTTCGTGAACCTGCAGGCGCTGTCGCACATGGCCGAGGGCTCCTACATCGCCGACATGATCGCCACGCTGGCGATGCTCGACCCGATCCTCGGGGGCATCGACAGGTGAGCGTCGAGCGCTTCGCCCACGGCTCGCGTGCGCCCGGCCGGTATGAGCCGGTCGATCCCACCAAGGATCCGGCGCTCGTGCCCGACCTAGCCGACACCGAGATGCCCGCCGGGCTTCGTGAGGAGATCGAGGCGCATATGGCGCTCTACCCGGACAGCCGCTCGGCCGCGCTGCCCGCGCTCGAGGCGGCTCAGCGTGTGCACGGCTGGTGCTCGCCGGAGGCGATCGAGCAGGTGGCCGCGGTTATGGGCGTCACCCCCGCCTACCTCGCGGCGGTGGCGACCTTCTACGACATGCTCGAGACCGAGCCGGTGGGAAGCCACAGCGTGTACGTGTGCACAAACATCTCCTGCTCGCTGCGCGGCGCCGACGCTCTGTATGAGGCCGTGTGCGACGCCGCCGGAGACGACGCCGACTTCAACGTGCGCTCGTTCGAGTGCCTCGGCGCGTGCGACATCGCTCCAATGGCCTCTGTCGACGGTGTGTTCGTCGGACCGCTCACGGTCGAGGACGTGCCGCGACTGCTCGCGGACGTGCGCGCGGGAGCGCCCGTGCTGCCCGACAAGCAGCTCTCAACGCGCAAGGTCGCCGACCCGCACGCCAACTCGCGCGAGTTCCCGGCACACCCAATCGAGACGGCGTCTGCCGCTGACGCGTCCGGAGGAGCCGGATGACCGATCCGCTCCTGTTCAAGGACATCGACGAGCCAGGCTTGAGCACGCTCGAGGTCTACGCGAGGCGCGGCGGCTACGAGTCGCTGCGCAAGGCGCTCGCCAGCACACCCGAGGACGTGCTGACGCAGCTCGAAGCGTCCGGCCTGCGCGGCCGCGGCGGGGCGGGCTTTGCGATGGGCAAGAAGGTGTCGTTCCTGCCGAAGGGGTCGATCGACAAGTACCTCGTGTGCAACGCCGACGAGTCCGAGCCGGGCACGTTCAAGGACCGCGAGCTGATGCAGAAGTCCCCGCACATGCTGATCGAGGGAATCGTGATCGCCTCCTATGCAGCCGGCGCGAACCGCTCGTTCATCTACATCCGCGGCGAGTATGTCCATCAAGCCGACGTGCTCGACGCGGCGCTCGCCGAAGCGCGCGAGGCCGGCTACGTCGGCGAGGACATCCTGAAATCGGGGCACGCGCTGTCACTGGTCGTGCACCGCGGCGCCGGCGCCTACATCTGCGGCGAGGAGACCGGCCTGCTCGACTCGCTGGAAGGCAAGCGCGGCAACCCACGCCTGAAGCCCCCGTTCCCGGCCAACCAGGGCCTCTACCAGGGCCCCACGCTGATCAACAACGTCGAGACGCTTGCCACCGTGCCGACGATCATCCGCATCGGCGGCGAGGGCTACGCGAAGCTCGGCACCGAGACCTCGAAAGGCACAAAGCTCGTGTCAGTCTCAGGCCAGGTGCAGCGCCCCGGCAACTACGAGATCGAGCTCGGCGCCCCCTCGCGCGAGATCGTCTACGGCCTCGCCGGCGGCCCCCCCGAGGGACGCGAGGTCAAGTGCTGGTTCCCCGGCGGCTCCTCCTCACCAGTCCTGAAGAAGGAGGACCTAGACCTCCCCTACGACTTCGACTCAATGGCCAAGGCCGGCTCGATGCTCGGCTCCGGGGCGATCATCGTCGTAGACGACTCCACCCCAATCCTCGACGTCGCCCTGAAGGTCGCAAAGTTCTACGCCCACGAGTCCTGCGGCAAGTGCACCCCCTGCCGCGAGGGCACCAACTGGACGGTGAAGATGCTCGAACGCATCGACGAGGGCACGGCCACCCCGATGGACATAGAGATCATGGCGTCGGTCCAAGAGCACATCATCGGCAACTGCCTATGCGTCCTGGGCGACGCGATGGCAATGCCAATCGGCTCAATGATCGCCAAGTTCCGCGAGGAGTTTGAAGCCCACATCGAGAGCCGCAGGCTGGAGGTCGTAAGTGCCTAGACCCCAAGCCCGCGTCATCACCTTCACCATCGACGGCCGCGAAGTCCAGGCCCCCGAAAACACCATGCTCGTCGACGCCGCCAAGCTAGGCGACGTAGAGATCCCAGTCTTCTGCTACGAGCCCAAGCTAGGCGCCCCAGTAGGCGCCTGCCGCATGTGCCTAGTGGAAATCGAGGGCATCCCCAAGCTCCAAACCGGCTGCTCGACGCCCGTCAAGGACGGGATGGTCGTGCACACCCAATCCGAGCGAGTGAAGACCGCTCAGGAGGCAGTGGTCGAGTTCCTCCTAATCGACCACCCACTCGACTGCCCCGTATGCGACAAGGGCGGCGAGTGCCCACTCCAGGACATAACCTTCGGCTGGGGCAGCGGCTCCTCGCGCTTCGTCGAGCCCAAGCGCCACTTCGTCAAGCCACTCGAGCTCTCCCCGACGATCGCGATCGACCGCGAGCGTTGCATCCTCTGCTACCGCTGCGTGCGCTTCAGCCAGGAGATCTCAGAGGACTACCAGCTCGTGCTGCTCGAGCGCGGCGCCCACTCGTACGTGTCGACATTCGACGGCGCCCCCTATGTCGCGCCCTTCAGCGGCAACATCGTCGAGCTGTGCCCGGTGGGAGCGCTGACTTCGCGCGACTATCGCTTCCGCGCACGCCCGTGGGACGTGGAGGACGCGGGGTCTGTGTGCACGCTGTGCCCGTCGCAGTGCAACGTCAAGCTGACCGTTCGCGACGAGCGCGTGATGCGCGTCATGGCTCGCGACAATCCCGACGTGGACGACGGCTGGCTGTGCGACCGCGGTCGCTTCGCCTATCCCGAGCTCGCCGAAGGTCGTGTCACCGAACCTTTGATCCGTGACGGCGGCGAGCTGCGACCCGTCTCCTGGGAGCGGGCGCTCGAGGAGGCCGCCACCCACCTATCCCGCGCCGGCACGCGAGCCGGCGCGCTCGCCGGCGGGGGCGCCACCAACGAGGAGGGGCTGTTGCTGAGCCGCTTGATGCGCGAGGCGCTGGGATCGCCGCACCTGGACTCGCGCGTCGCGGGCGAGCTGGCGCTCGAGCTGCACCGAGCGCTCGCCGAGCCGAAGCTGCAGGCGAAGGTCCCCGACCTGGAGTTCGCTCACGCCGTGCTTGTGCTCGACTGCGACCCGATCGCCGACGCGCCGATCCTCGACCTGCGGCTGCGCAAGGGGGTGCGCCGCCACGGGATGAAGCTCGTGCGCGCGGGCCGCGAGCAGCTGCTAGACGAGGCCAAGCGCGGCGAGCTGCTCGACACTCTGCGCGCCGCCTGCCCCCCGAGGGGGCGGGCGAGATCGTCGTGCTCTGGCACGAGCGCCTGGCCGCCGGCCCCAACGGCGAGCGGGCGGTACGCGCGCTGCTCGACCTGGGCGCGACGCTGGGCCTTGCTGAGATCGACGGCGCCGGGCTGCTGGAAGTGCCCGCGCACGCCAACGGCCGCGGCCTGCGCGAAGCCGGCGTGCTCCCGAATGCCGGGCCCGAGCTGACCGATGTCGAGCAGGACGGGCTCGATGCCCAGGGGATCGCCGACGCGTTCGAGCGAGGAGAGCTGAGCTGCCTGTACCTGCTGGGCGTGGACCCACCCACGAGCGGCGCCGGGACGGTCATCGCCCACGCGGCGTTCCTGACCGACGCTTTGCGTGAGCAGGCGGACGTGGTGCTCCCGGCGGAGGCTTATCCCGAAAAGGAAGGCGCCGTGACGCATCCGGACGGGCGCATCCAGCGCGTGCGCCGCGCCGTGCGTCACATCGGCGAGATACAGGACGAGCGACGGGTGCTGGAAGAGATGGCGAGCCGCATCGGGCTGGCGGTGCCCTCGTGACGCTCGCCGTCGTCGGCTACTACGAAGCCTGGTGGATCCAAGTCATCAAGGCGATCGTGATCTTCGCGGTCGGGCTGCAATTGGTGCCGGTCGTGCTGCTGGCCGAGCGCAAGCTGCTCGGACGAATGCAGGCGCGCTACGGCCCCAACAGGGTCGGCCCCTATGGCGCTTTGCAGCCGATGGCCGACATCGTGAAGCTGCTGACCAAGGAGCAGTTCCGCCCCAGCACCTCGATCGGCTTCCTGTTCGCGCTGGCGCCCGTCATCTCGATCGTGACGGCCGTGGCGGCGTTCGCGATCATCCCGTTCGGCGACACGCAGGACATCTTCGGGACGAAGGTGGGGCTGTACGGGATCGACGTCTCGATCGGGCCGCTTTACCTGTTCGCGTTCGGCGCGGTTGCCTTCTACGGGATCATGCTCGGCGGCTGGTCCTCGGGCTCGAAGTACTCGTTTCTCGGGGCGATGAGAGGCGCGGCGCAGCTGATCTCCTACGAGGTCTCCCAAGGGCTCGCGCTCGTCGGGGTGATCTTCACGGCGGGCACGCTCTCGCTGACGGGGATCGTGCACGCGCAGGAGGGCATGTGGTACGTCGTCCCGCAGTTCTTCGGCTTCCTGACATTCCTGATAGCCGGTTTCGCGGAGACCAACAGGGCGCCGTTCGACCTCGTCGAGGCCGACGCGGAGCTCGTCGGCGGCTACAACACCGAGTACGGTGGCGGGCGCTTCGCGTCCTACTACTTCGCCGAGTACCTGAACGTGCTCGTCGTCTCGGGGATCGTCACGACCGTGTTCCTTGGCGGCTGGCTGCTCCCGTTTGGCATCCATCCCCCGGGTTGGGTCGACCCGATAGTGGTGCTGTTCAAGATGGCGCTGATCACTTTCCTGTTCATTTGGGTGAGAGCCACGCTGCCGCGCTTGCGCTACGACCAGCTGATGAGCTTCGGCTGGAAGATCCTGCTGCCGTTGGCGACGCTGAACGCACTGGTCACGGCCGTGCTCGTGGTGGTGACGCATTGATGGGCTGGGATCCGGGAGACGACGTGATCGAGGTGATGCGCACTCCCGCGCCCGGCGCCGCGCGCGGGACTTACCGCGCGTTCGGCGAAACGCTGCGCGGGCTGAAGACCACATTTGGACGGATGCTCGAGAAACCAGTGACGATCGAGTACCCCGAGCAGAAGACGCCCGTTTACCCGCGCTTCCGCGGCCGCCACAAGTTGCACCGCTTCGAGGACACGGGTGGGGGGGAATCCGATAAAGAGGCACGGGCCGGTCTCGAGAAGTGCGTGGGCTGCTCACTGTGCGCCGCCGCCTGCCCCGCCGACTGCATCCGAGTGGTGGCGGCCGAGAACACGCCGGAGAACAGGGTGTCCCCCGGCGAGCGCTATGCCGCCGTGTATGAGATCAACCTGTCGCGGTGCATCTTCTGCGGCTATTGCGAGGTGGCGTGCCCGTTCGACGCGATCACCATGGGACACGACTACGAGATGTCTGACTACACCCGCTCCGACTTGATCTTCACCAAGGAGATGCTGCTCGCCGAGCCGCTCGAGCGCACACCGCTACGCCGGGAGGGCGAGTAGTGGAAAGTGCACTGCGCGCGGGGACCCGCTTCGAACGCCCGAGGACCCGCAAGGGTCCCACCCAAAAAAAGAGACAGGTCCGCTAGGCATGGCGAGCGTCATGTTCTTCATCGCCGCGATCGGCGTGATCGCTGGCGCCATCGGCGTGGTGACTCTGAGCAACCCCTTCTACAGTGTGCTGGCGCTCGTCGGGCACCTGCTGTCGCTGGCAGTGCTGTTCCTGCTGCTGCGCGCAGAATTCGTGGCGGCCGCGCAGGTGGTCGTTTACGCCGGCGCCGTGATGGTGCTCTATGTGTTCGTCGTCGCTTACGTCGGCGACGAGGAGCAGTCACTGAACGGGACGCTCACGCGGCGAGCTCGCTCGCGCGGCGCGGACGGGCGCAAGCTGAGCGGGGCCCTGTTCGCGGGGGCGCTGCTCGTCGAGCTGCTGATCGCGCTGCTGGGCAGCGGCTTGAAGGCCGTCGAAGGCGATGGAGCGCCCTATGCGCCGGGGCCGCGCGCGTTTGGGACGCCCGCTTACATCGGCAACCTGCTGTTGACGCGCTTCCTGCTCGTGTTCGAGGCCACCTCGCTGCTGCTGCTGATCGCGGCGGTCGGCGGGGTCGTGCTCGCGCGCAGGCGCGGCGGCCTGGAGGAGGACGGGCACGAGCGCGACCGGCTCACGCCGCTGGACATCCTGCGCCCGCGCGGCACCGGCACGATGGTCGAGGGCGTCGAAGGGCTCGCTCTCGCGCACGCGCGGGAGGCAGCCGATTTCGAGGACGAGCACCCCGATCTCCCCGACGGTGAGGAGCAGCCTCCCCTCAGAGGCCCCACCATCGCGGGGCGCAGGCAAGCGGGCGGGGGCGGCTGGTGAGCATCGCCTGGTATCTCGCCGTGTCGGCGATCGTCTTCTGCACGGGCGCATTCGGCGTGATGGTGCGCCGCAATCCGCTCGTCGTGTTGCTGTGCCTGGAGCTGATGCTCAACGGCGCCAACCTCTCCCTGATCGCGTTCTCGCGCATGTGGGGCAACGGCGACGGCCAGATCCTCGCGATCATCGTGATGACCGTCGCCGCCTGCGAGGTCTGCATCGGGCTCGGCATGATCGTGGCGATTCACCGCCGGCGACTGCCGATAGATGTCGATGAGCTACGGGAGTTGCAGGGATGACCACCACCTATGGCTGGCTGGTGTTGGCCTTTCCCCTGCTGGGAACGCTGGTGATCGGCGCTGGGTACCGCAAGTTGCCCGGCCGCAGCGCCGGTTGGATCGGGACCGGTGCGATCTTCCTTGCCTTCCTGGCGGCGCTGGCGACTCTGATCTCGCTGCAGGGGCACACGGCTGACCATCGCCAACTGGTGTCCTCGCTGTGGAACTACGCGAGCACCGTGGGCGTCGACGCGCAGATGTCTATCCTCGTCGACCCCCTGTCGGTGTTCATGATCCTGGTCGTAACAGGGGTCTCGACGACGATTCACCTCTATTCGGTGTCCTACCTCGACGAGGACAGGGGCTTCGCGCGCTACTTCGCCTACCTCAACTTCTTCGTGTTCTCGATGCTGCTGCTCGTGTTGGCGGGCAACTTCCTGCTCTTGATCGTCGGCTGGGCCTTCGTCGGGGCCGCCTCCTACCTGTTGATCTCCTTCTGGTATCGGCGCACGACCGCCACGCGGGCCGGGATCAAGGCGTTCGTGATCAACGTCGTCGGCGATGTCGGGCTCGTGCTGGGCACTTACTTCCTCTTCAAGCACACGGGCACGCTCGACTTCTTGAAGGCGTTCAATGCGGCGCCGAACGTGTTCTCGAGCGGCGAAGGCGATGTCGTCGCCGGCTGCCTGCTGCTGCTGGTGGGGGCGTTCGCGAAGTCCGCTCAGATCCCGCTGCACACATGGCTCCCCGACGCGATGGAGGGCCCCACGCCGGTCTCTGCTCTGATCCACGCCGCCACGATGGTGACCGCGGGCGTGTACCTGATCGCGCGCATGCATCCCTTTTTCGAACTGGCGCCCGCGGCGCAAGACGTTGGCGCCGCGATCGGCTGCGCCACGCTGCTGATGGCCGCCACGATCGCGCTCACCCAGACCGACATCAAGCGCGTGATCGCCTATTCGACGATGTCGCAGATCGGCTACATGATCATGGGCGTCTCGGTCGGGGCCTACGCCGCCGGCATGTTTCACCTGATGACCCACGCCTTCTTCAAGGCGCTGCTGTTCATGGGCGCCGGCTCGATCATCGGCGCGATGGCTGGCGAGCAGTCGCTCGACCGCATGAAAGGCTTTCGCAAGGCGATGCCGTTCACGTTCGCCTGCTTTGTGATCGGTGGCCTTGCCCTGTCGGGGATTCCCCCCTTCTCGGGCTTCTTCTCAAAGGACGAGATCCTGCTCGTCACGGGCGAGCGCGGCGGCTGGCACTGGGCTCTGTACGCGCTCGGCTACCTCGGCGCGTTCATGACCGCGATCTACACGTTCCGGATGATCTTCAGGGCCTTCTATGGCGACCCCGTCGAGGAGGCCAAGGAGTTGGAGAGCGGCCATCTCCACCACGCCGCCGAGCCCACGAATCCGGCGACCGGTGAAGTCGAGGACACAGACGTCGGCTTCCCGGGCCCCACGCACGCGATCGCCGAGCGCGCGCTGCCGATGCGCGTCGCGATGAGCATCCTCGCGATCGGGGCAGTCGGCGCGGGGCTCGTGCAGATCCCGGAAGTGGACTTCGTGATCGACGACTTCCTGAAGCCGAGCTTCGCCGGCTCGGCGCTGTATGAAACGCACACGCGCGACGGCCTGCTGGTGCTCGGCCTGATCCTCGGCACGCTGCTTGGCCTGGCAGGCATCGCGATCGCGTGGCGCATCTGGGTCAAGCAGCCCTCCATCGCCGTGGCCGCGCGCGCGCGCTTGGAGCCTCTCTACACCCTGTTCGTGAACAAGTGGTACTTCGACGAGCTGATCGCCGCGCTCGTCGTCAAGCCAGCTGCCGCCGCCGGTCGCTTCGCGAGCGAGACGTTCGAGCGCGTGTTCGTCGACGGCGCGATCGTCGGCGGCGCCACCTCGCTCGTGCGCGCCGGGTCGGCCTCGGTGCGCGCCATGCAAACCGGCCTGTTGCGCTACTACGCCGCGCTTGTCGTACTCGGCGTGGCAGCGCTCGGCCTCTATTTCCTGTTGCAGACGTGAGCTGATGCCGCCGCTTTCGATACTAATCTGGCTGCCCGCCGCCTGCGGGCTGCTCGGTGCTCTGCTTCCAATCGGTTCGCCCCCCGCGCGCGCGGGGGATGGCACTGATTCGGAGACTGGCTCCTCGGGCAGGTGGGGCCCGCCAGGCGTACTCGCGCTCGCCGGGACGCTCGCGGCGCTCGGGCTGGCGATCGCCTACATCGTCCAGTACGGGCCGGGCTCGCACGGGCTAAAGGACGTCACCGACGTCGTTTGGATCTCCGAATTGGGGATCCACTACAAGCTCGGCGTCAGCGGCCTGAACGTGCTGCTCGTGGGCCTCACGGCGCTGCTGTTCTTCGCGGCGATCCTCGCCTCCAACTTTAGATTGAGATCCCACCCGCTCGACAGGCCACGTCTTTTCTACTTCCACATGATGCTCGCCGAGTCGGCCGTGCTCGGCGCGTTCCTCGCGCAGGACCTGGCCCTGTTCGTGGCCTTCTTCGACCTGATGCTGATCCCGTTCTACTTCCTGATCTTGATTGGGGACACCACCACCCCAAGGTCCGACCGTGTCAAAGCGACGATCAAGCTCGTGATCTACACGCTGGTCGGCTCGCTGTTGATGCTCGCCGCCGCGATCGCCACGGGCGTGCTCGCGGGAGAGCAGAACGGCGGGCACGTCACGTTCGTGCTCTCCCAGCTCCAGGGCTTGCCGCTCAACAAGGGCTCGCAGGAGTGGATCTTCCTGTTCTTCGCCGCCGCGTTTCTCGTGAAGATGCCAGCGTTTCCGCTGCACGGTTGGATGCCTGACGGCTACCGGGCGATGCCGATCGAGGTGCTGATGGTGTTCTCCGGCGTGCTCTCCAAGGTCGGCGCCTATGGCTTCCTGGCGATCGTGCTGCCGCTCTTCCCCCAGGCGGCAGCCCACTTCCAGACGCCGATGCTGGTGATCGCGCTGCTTTCGATCCTGTACGGGTCGGCGATGGCTTTCACCCAGACCCACGCCCGCCTGATCGCCGGCTACTCCTCGGTGGCGCAGCTCGGCTTCATCACGCTCGGGATCTTTGCATTGAACCCGCAGGGCGCGCAGGGCGCGCTGCTGCAGATGGTCAACCACGGTCTCGTGGTCGCGCCGATCTTCTTCATCATCGCCCTGCTGGCGGCGCGCGCGGGCGGCTCGCAGGACATCCGCGAGATGGGCGGCATCGCCTTCAGGGCGCCACTGCTCGCGACGATCTTCCTGGCGGTGGCGCTGGCGACGCTCGCGATCCCCGGCTCGGCCAACTTCGTCGGCGAGTTCCTGATCCTGCTCGGCGTCTTCAAGGCGAAGCTCGCGATCGCGGCGATCGCTTTCGCCGGCGTGGTGATGGCGAGCGTGTACGCGCTGCGGCTGTTCATCGGCGCAATGCACAACCGCGTGGGCGCGAGCGTGAACTCGCGCGAGCTCACACGACGAGATGCCGCCGTGCTCGTGCCGCTGCTCGCGGTGATCGTGTTCCTCGCGCTCTATCCGCAAGGGGCCTTGAAGCGCTCTGAAGACTCAGTCAAGGCGTCGGTGGCCTCGGCACAGATAGCGCTGCAGCCAATTCCCACGGCGCAAGCGCCGCTGAACGCACCGACCGAGACGGTGAGCTACGCGACCTCGCCGCGACCCTGTCGCGCGGTGACCGGACGCACGGTGGCAGGACGCGCGGTGTGCGGCTATCGAACCTCCGGGACGCCGGGAGCAAGCCGATGAGCGCCCTGCTCGCCACTGCGCACCTCAAAGGCCCACACGTCGACTTCGCTGCGCTCTCGCCCTTGATCGCGTTGCTCGGCGGCGCGATCGTGGTGCTGCTCGTCGGCCTGACCAACGGCTCCGCCGTCGGTGCCCGCTCGCGCTGGGTGCGCGAGCAGCTCGTGCCGGCGCTCGCACTCGCCGCGTTGGGCGCGGCCCTCGGCCTGACGATCTGGCGCTGGAGCACACCCGAGTCGGTCGTGTCGGGCGCGCTGCGCATCGACCGGCTGTCGCTCGCGCTCAACCTGATCCTGGCCGTCGGAGGCATGGCGACCGTGCTGCTCGCGTGGCGTTCGAAAGCCGCTCGGGAAGCGGCGCACGGCGAGCTGCACGCGATGCTGCTGACCACGATCGGCGGTATGTCCTTGCTTGCCGCCGCCCAGAACACGGTCGCCCTGTTCCTCGGGCTCGAGCTCCTCTCGATTCCCCTGTACGTGCTCTGCGCCACAGAGATGCGCAACGAGCATTCGCTCGAGGCGGGCCTCAAGTACCTGATCGTGGGTTCGGTCGGCTCGGCCACGCTGCTGTACGGGATCGCGCTGCTCTACGGCGCGACCGGCGCGACCGACTTCGGCGCGATCGCGGGCGCCATCTCCGGCGGCGGGCTCGCCAACAACGCGATGCTGCTCACCGGAATCGCGCTATGCGTGGCCGGCCTCGCCTTCAAGTCCTCGGTGGCTCCGTTTCATCAGTGGACGCCCGACGTGTACGAGGGAGCGCCCACGCCGATCACGGCGTTCATGGCCGTCGCGACGAAGGTGGCCGCGCTCGGCGTGCTGCTGCGCCTGTTCGACGTCGCCCTGATCGAAGCCCACGCCAGCTGGGGGCCGGCGCTGGGGGCGCTTGCGACGATCACGATCCTCGTCGGCAACGTTGGCGCGCTCGGGCAGTCCTCGCTGAAGCGGATGCTCGCCTACTCATCGGTGGCCCAGGCCGGCTACATGCTCGCCGGCGTGGTCGTCGCCACCAGGCTCGGCGCGCAAGCGATGGTTTTCTACCTCGCCGTGTACCTGGCGATGAACATGGCGGCCTTCGCCGTGATCGTCGCGCGCGAGCGCGAAACGGAGCTCGGCGACAACGTCCAGGCGATGGCCGGCCTCGGCCGGGAGCGCCCCTGGCTGGCGTGGCCGATGACGATCTCGATGCTCGCTCTGGCTGGCATTCCCGCCACGGCGGGCTTCATCGGCAAGTTCTACCTGATCGACGCCGCCGTCTCGGGCGGCTACACCTGGCTCGGCGTCGTGATCGTGATCGGCTCGATGATCTCATTGGGCTACTACCTGCCGGTGGTCGCGACGATGTGGATAGGCTCGGCGCCGGCAACAGCGACGACGACGCCACCCGGCGCGATCCCCGCGATCGCAGGCGGCTCGCCCGAGCTGGACGACGAGCCGGCCAGCGTCGATCCCGGCGCAAGCGGCGAGGTGTCCCTCGCACCGGGTCACCTCCGCCGCCAACCCGAGGTCGCCTGTGTGGCGATCCTCGCCGGGGCCGCCACGATCGTCCTCGGCGTCGTCCCGCAGCCGCTCTTCAACCTCGTGCACGGTGTGGGCAGCGCGCTGGGGCTGCTCTAGGAGGGCGAAAGTGCCGATTCTCAGTCCAACCGTCGAGGTTGGATGTCGAGAGTCGATCCCTTGCGAAAGGCAGGGTGTACCGGCAATACCCCCCGACAACGCTGGCTTCTTGCGGACATCGTGCTACGATGCATACATGTCGGTGAACATTTCCGTTCGTCTCGATGACACGCTTGCTGAGCGTCTACGTCTACGTGCCCGTGCCGCCGGTGAGACTCTCTCAGATCGCCTGCGCCGCTATGCCGAGGAGGGGACGCGTCGCGAGGAGCATCCAATGGTCACGTTCCGTGACGGGCCGACGGGCCGACGGGCCAAATTGCTCGACGGCCCCGACATATGGGAGGTCGCGATGTGGATCGAAGACCTGGCCGCCGAACCCGATCCCGTCGCTACGCTCACCCAGGAGTCGAGCCTCACGCGACCGCAGGTGGACGCCGCCCTGAGCTACCGCGCCGCCTACCCAGATGAGATCGCGGCGCGCATCGAGTTGCACCGCCGCGAGACGGCAGCCGCTGAGAAGCGTTGAAGCTGCTGCTGGATGAGATGTACCCGGCTGCTCTGGCCGAGGCGCTCAGAGCCGCCGGCATTGACGCCTGCACCGTGGTCGAGCTCGGACTGAAGGGAAGGTCCGATCCCGACATCTTCGCGGCGGCGATCGACCGGGACCGCGCCGTGCTCACCGAGCATGTCGGTGATTTCAACAACATCTCAGCCGAGCACCTCACCGCTGGGGGGCACCACCCCGGCGTTATGATCGCGCTCTCATCCAGGTTTTCGCGCCGCCCAGCGGGAATCGGGCCGCTCGTCACGGCGATCCGCGCGGTCGAGGATCAACAACTCGACGACCGCGTGATCTATCTCCAAGACGCCAAGCGACCTTAGAACGTGTTTCAAAAAGATCGGCACGCCCGGAATGCGTCCCTGGACGCGGCGCTGGATCGCCACCCGACGTCTCGCACGTGCCACCAGCACGCGCTTCGACGCCCCGCGGCGCCCAGCTTGGTCCATGAACGCACCGGACGCACCGCCTATTTTGAAACACGTTCTTAACCGGCGCGCAAGCACATCGAGCCTCGAGCGCGATCCACGCGCCCGCTCTGTGGCCCCAACATAACTCGAACACTCGTCGGATCGAGCCTCTGACCGTGAACGCATCGGATCCGCGACCCGATAGAGACATAGGTGCCCTCGATGCAACGACAGATACAGCTACTCAGGCAGCTCCTCGAAGACTCGCAGTACGCGGTCGACCCGGCGACGGTAGCCGACGCGATCCTCGCGCGCGCGCTGGCTCGCCGCTTGGTGATGGGAACCACGTTCCGAAACGACGTCCGCGCCGAGCGAGCCCAGGTGCGATCGTTCCGTCCGAGCCGCCATGCCCGATCGTTCCGGCCCTGCGCCGAGGTGAGCGCGGACGACGGACTGCTGGCTATCGCACCCTGGAGCCGCCGCTAGCGGCGCGGTGGCCGGCGAAGCCGATAGCCGCGGCGTAGCTACAACAACCCCACCTGGCGCAGAATCGACACTGAGTCCGAATAGACGTCCTTGCGCTTGACCTTGCCGTCCTGGAACGGAATCACGTCCATCCCCCTCCACTCGATGCGCTTGCCTGAAGGCTCGGCAACGAGCTCACCCCGGCTGAGCGGCTTGACGTGCGTCGCCTTCGCCGTCCACTCCTGCACCACGAGATCCTCGCGCACGTAGAGCCTGCGCGTCTGGAATTCGATGTCGGGCCAGGACTCGAAGATGCGCGCGATGTGCGCAAGCGCCTCGTCGCCTTCGGCTCGCTCTCCCGCCGTATGGTTCTCGAACACCATGTCCGGTGCGTGCATCGCGCCGATCCGTTGCACATCGTGGGCGTTCCAGGCGTCGTTATAGGCGGCGATCGTCTCGTGCAGCTCATCGGTGACCGTCATCGCTGTCTCCTGCCGATCCGGGGTCGATCCAGCAACGTCTTCTACAACCGGCCAGCCGCGCCCGCGGCCTCTTCGGCCGCCTCCAGCTGGCGCTCGACGAGGTCGAGGCCCGCGTCCCAGAATCCCGGATCGGCGAGGTCGATGTCGACGATCCGGCCGAGCTCCTCGGGCGAGCGCGAGCCGCCGGCGGCAAGCAGCTCCAGATAGCGCGGCACGAGCTCCTCGCCGCGCTGCTCGTAGCGCTGGTAGACCGACAGCGCGAGCAGCTGACCGTAGGCGTAGGCGTATACGTAGCCGGGCGAGCCGATGAAGTGCGGTATGTAAGACCACCACGAACGGTAGCCCTCGGTGATCTCGACCGAGTCGCCAAACATCTCCTGTTGACTCTCGACCCACAGCTCGCCGAAGCGCTCGACCGACAGCTCGCCCTGCTCGCGCCGCGCCGTGTGCACGAGATCCTCGAAGCGATTCATCGCGACTTGGCGAAAGACGGTGGCGAGCGCCCCCTCGATGTTCTCGGCCAGCAGGGCCAGCCGCGAGGACGGCGATGAGTCCTCTTCGAGCAGGCGTCCGAAGACGATCGTCTCGCCGAACACCGAGGCGGTCTCGGCGAGCGTCAGCGGTGTGCCCTGGTGGAAGACACCCTGCTTGGCGGCAAGCGCGAAGTGCACGCCGTGGCCGAGCTCGTGCGCGAGCGTGAGCACATCCCGCCTGCGCGAGGTGTAGTTGAGCATCACATAGGGGTGGGCCGAGGGCACGGCCGAGGCGCAAAACGCGCCCCCACGCTTGGCGGGACGCACGGGCGCGTCGATATAGCGCTCGTCGAAGAAGCGCGCGGCCGCGGCGCCGAGCTTGGGGGAGAACGACGAGTAGCAGCCGAGCACCAGTTCGCGCGCTTGCGCAAATGAGTAGTTCGTCTCGTCCTCGGTCACGGCCGCCATGCGGTCGTAGTCGGCGAGCCGCTCGATCCCTAGCAGGCGTGCCTTCAGGCGATACCAGCGGCGCGGCAGCTCGTAGCGAGCGCGCACAGCCTCGATCAGCGCCGCCACCGACTCGTCGCTGGCCTCGTTCGACAGGTTGCGTGCGGCCAGCCAGCTCGGGTAGCTGCGCAGGCGATCGTCGATTGCCTTGTCGGCCAGCAGCGTGTTGAACAGGAACGCGCGGGTGCGCAGCCCGGGGGCGAGCGCCTCGGTGACGGCCTGAGCCGTGCTGCGCCGCAACTCGCGGTCGGGCAGCACCAGGCGGCTCAGCGCGACATCCAGGGCGACCGTCTCAGTCGCGTCTGAGTCCTGGCCCCGACCATCGACCCGATCTCCGCTTCGCGCCTCGTCGATCCCCTCGCCGCCGCGCGCCGGCTCGGCTGGGACCCCCGATGCGGGCAGGCGCACCTCGATCGCAGACGTGAGCTCGTCAAACAATCGCGACCAGGCGCTCGCGCCCGTGACCGACTTCTCCGCAAGGATCTTCTCCTCGGGCTCGCTCAGCAGGTGCTCGCGGTAGCGGCGCGCGTTGCGCAGATAATGGGCACAGAATGCAAGACTCCCGTCTTCGAGCAGGCGCTCGGCCTGCTCCTCGGGGAGCGCGGCCCATTCCAGCTCGAAGAACAACAGCATCGTCTCGATCTCCGTCCCGCGCTCCTGCACCTCCTGCATCAACGCGCCGGCGACGGGATCGGCAGTGTCCACCGAGAAGCACAGCCCTGCGTAGGTCCCGGCGCGACCGACAAGCTCCTGGATCTCGCCGAGGTCATGCATCGCCCGCTCCAGTGCGGCGCCGTCGAGCTCCTCGAGCTTGCCGGCGTAGCTCTGCGCAAACGCCTCGGCGCGCTCCAGCGCCTGCGTGAGCTGCGCTCGTGCGCCATCCGCTCCCCGCCCGTCGACGAGCGGGTCGAGGTTCCAGGCGGTGGACTGGAGCTCGGGATCGGTCGACTCGGGGGCAGTCTCGGTGGTCATCGTCCCGGCAGCTTAGCTGTACGGATGTACGGACTTAGAACGTGTTTTAAAATAGGCGGTGCGTCCGGTGCGTTCATGGACCAAGCTGGGCGCCGCGGGGCGTCGAAGCGCGTGCTGGTGGCACGTGCGAGACGTCGGGTGGCGATCCAGCGCCGCGTCCAGGGACGCATTCCGGGCGTGCCGATCTTTTTGAAACACGTTCTTACTCGCTCGCGAGCGCCTGCAGCATGTCCAGGCGAGCCGCCCTTCGGGCGGGCAGCTGGGCCGCGAGCAGACCGGCCAAGGCGGCAATGACGAGCAGAATCAGCAGCGTGCCGATCGGGAATGCCTGAACATAGCCCGACCCGGACAGGGTGAAGGTGGTGATCAAGACGGCCCCCACGACGCCGATCACGAGCCCGAACACGCCCCCGATCAGGGCGGTGATGACTGACTCGTAGCGGATCATCTGGCGCACCTGGCGACGGGAGGTGCCGATCGCGCGCATCATCCCCAGCTCGCGCGTGCGCTCGTAGATCGAGAGGATCAAGGTGTTGACGATTCCGAACAGCGACACGATCACAGACAACGCCAAGAGCACGTAGATGAGCGCGAGCAAGGTGTTGATCTGGTTGGCCTGGTCGGCCTTGAACTGGGCGGCGGTGCGCGAGCGCGCCTGGGGGAACTGGCTCGCAAGCAGCCTGTTGACGGCGGGCTGCACCTGGGAGTCCCCGTAGCCCCTCTGGTAGGCGACAAAGTTGATGGCGTCTTCGCGCTGGCCGAAGGCTTGGCGCGCAAGCGCGAGCGCGATCGTCATGTTGCCGAGCAGACGCGCGTTGTCGGAGGCGATGCCGAGGACCCTCAAGGACAGGTGTCGGCCGATGGGAGTCAGCAAGGAGACGGTCTGGCCGACCTTCAATTTGTGCGAGCTCGCGTAGTCCTTGGTGAGGATCGTGCCGCTGTTATCGAGCGCGAGCAGCGTGGCATTCGAGCCCTGCTTCCATTCCACGCGGTACACGCGGCCAAAGGTCGCGGGTTCGATCGTCGTGATCGAGGCGTTGCTGGCGCTCCCGTGCAGGCGCCCGACGGTGAACCCGATCGGTGTCACGGTCGCCACTCCCGGTACGCGGCGCAGCGCAGGCGCCACCAGCGCGGGGATCCCTGCTTCGTTGCCCGCTTGAGAGTTCTCGATGATCAGGTTGCCCGCGAACGAGCGGCTGACAGCCCGGTCGATCGTGGCCTTGGTGCCGTCGGCGAGCACCGCAACCAAGGTGACGAGCGCCAACCCCACCGTGAGCGCGGCGGCCGTGGTGAGCGTGCGGCCGGGTTGGCGGATCGAGTTCTCCTGGGCCAAGCGGGCGGTGATGCCGCGCCAGGCGATCAGCGAGCCGATCGCTCTCGCCAAGGCCGGGACTATGCGGTAGTGGCGCGCCGGGCGCTCGCCCCCACGCCGCAAGCGCACCCCCAGCCTCACGGCTCGCAGACACCACGCGATCAGCAGCACGAGCCCCAAGGCACGCCCCCCGGTCACGGCCGCAATAACGAAGACCACGACGAGCCCGAGCAGGAAGCGCGCGATCAGCTGGCGCTTGGTGGGCAAGGGTCGTGGCGGTATGCCGACGCCCTCGCGCATCGCCGCGAGCGGCGGCACGCGTGTGGCGCGGATCGCGGGCGCGAGGCCGGCGAGCACGGTCACGCCGATGCCCACCGCCAAGGAGACGACGATCGTACGCGTCTCGAGCACCGTGCCGCTGTTGGGCAAATCGGCGCCGAAGGCCTTGAACAGCTGGTCGAGCGCGGGCGCGAGCAGGAGCCCCCCGAACAGTCCGAGCACAGCCCCCACGGTCCCCAAGAGAAAGCCTTCGTAGACGACGGCGCGCATGATCTGGGCGCGCGAGCCGCCGAGCGTGCGCAAGAGCCCGAACTCGCGCGTGCGTTGGGCGACGGTGATCGAGAAGGTGTTGAAGATGATGAAGGCGCCCACCACCAGGGACACGTAGGCGAACACGAGCAGGAACGTGCGCAGGAAGCTCAGGTTGCTTTCCAGTTCGGAGGTGTCGTGGCTGGCCTGTTCGGTGCCGGTGCGCACGTCCACGGTGCGCGGCAAGACGACGCGCAAGCGGTCGCGCAGATTGCCGGGCGTGACGCCGGGCCTGCCGGCGACGTCGATCTGGTCGAAGGCCCCCCGCTCGCCGACGACGCGCTGGGCCTCGGGGAGGGTAAGGACCGCTATGCCCGCGCCGCCGAAGGATGCGCCGCCGCCGAACTTGACGACGCCGACGATCGTGTAGCGCTTGGCCGGCGCGGAGCCGCCCGCGACGAGCATCTGCTGGCCGACCTTCAGTTTGGCGCGCTGCGCGGTGGCTTCGTCGATCGCGAGTTCATCTGGACCCGAGGAAAAGCGGCCTTGAACCGGTGTGAAGGAGTTGAAGCGCGCGGGCACCTCGGAGGCCACGAACGCGGGCGCGCCGCCCTTGGTCAGCCGTTTGCGGTTCACGTCGAGGAACGTGCCCGGCGTGAAGATCGAGCCGGAGGCCTGACTGACGCCCGCGGTAGCGCGCACCCGCGCGAGCATCGCGCCTGAGATCGGTGTCGTTTCCGAGCGGCTGTTGCGACCGAGCACCTGGGTGGGAGTGATCACGACGTCGTGGCCGCGGTTGGCCGTCTGGAAGATGACGGCGAAGGATTGGTTGATCGTGTCGGTGAGCACATAGGTGCCCGCCATCAAGGCCACGCCAAGCGCGACCGCGATCCCGGTGAGCAAGACCCGTAGCTTGCGCTGCATGAAGCCTCTCAACACCAACGCAAGCATCAGCCGCAGCGCCCCCGTGCCCTGGGGGTTGCGTGACCGACGAGCATCAGCTGTGCCCCGTGCCGGCGGACGCGTGACTGGCAGGCATCAGCCGACGGTCTTCATCAGGTCCAAGGCCTGCTCGGCGCTCGTCGCCTCCCCGTCGTGGGCGATGCGTCCATCCACGAGCACCAGCAGGCGGTCGGCGAACGACGCGGCGTGCGCGTCGTGGGTGACCATCACGACCGTCTGGGAGAAGTCGTCCACGGCGTGGCGCAGCAGTTCGAGCACGTCGCCGGAGGCCTTCGAGTCGAGGTTGCCCGACGGCTCGTCGGCGAACACCACTGAGGGACGCGATACGAGCGCGCGGGCGACAGCAACGCGTTGCTGCTGGCCCCCGGACAGCTCGGCCGGCCGGTGATGGAGCCGGTCGCGAATGTCAACCGTGTCGATCAGCCGGTCAAGCCACTCACGGTCGGGCTTGCGTCCAGCGATCGACAACGGCAGCAGGATATTCTCCTCGGCGCTCAGCACCGGCAGCAGATTGAAGGTCTGGAAGATGAACCCGACCTGGTCGCGGCGTAGCTGCGTGAGCTTGCGATCGTCCAGGTCGCCCAGATCGACGCCGTCGATCTCGACCGATCCCGAGGTCGGTCGGTCCAGGCCGGCGAGCGTGTGCATGAGCGTGGACTTCCCAGATCCGGACGGTCCCATGATCGCGGCGAAACGCCCGCTGGGGAAGCCGACGCTGACGTCCATGAGTGCGTCCACGGCCGCCTCACCGGCGCCGTAGCGACGACAGACGTCCCGAGCCTGAACGATATTGCGCGACCCACCATCGACCTCTACGGCGTTCATAGCGCGAGTGTAGTGGTCGCTCGCGACGCGCAACCGCAGCCAGACATCCCTCGTTGGCTGGCCCCAGCTAGAGGCTTGATGCGGGTTGGGCCGCCGGGCAGGAGGCGAGCCTTGAAATGAGAAGAGGGCCTCCGGCTCTGCAAACTCGTGATTGGAGCACGAGATGTGCGCTTCGCTGGAGACCCTCGTTATCGCAGCTTACGTGTTCGCCGACTCGTTCTCGTTTCCTCGCCCAGGCCCAGCAGGCAAGGTCAGCGATCAGGAGCTGATCGCGCTGGCGGTAGCTCAGGCCGCGACCGGGATCTGCTCAGACCGCCAGTTCCTGGGCGTGATCGGCCGACTACTTCCGGGGTTCTTTCCCGAGTTGCCTTGCCAGTCGCAATACAACCGCAGGCTCAGACGGCTCACGCCGTGGATCACCACCGTGCAAATGATGCTTGCAGAGCTGATCGCCGACGGTCAGCTGCGCTTGGTCGACGGGACGCTGATCGCGTGTGCCAACTACCCGGGCTGCCGATCGCTCAGCGAGTTCGCCGGCCATGCCAGCTACGGCTACTGCCCATCGAAGAGCCTGTTCGTGTGGGGCATGCGCCTGGTGCTGATCTCAGACGCCAAGGGCGTGCCCGTGGGTTACGACCTGACGGGTCCCAAGACCGGCCAGGAGCGCGAGCGCGCCCTAGAGCTCGCCGCCGCCCACCAAGGTGCAACGCTGTTCGCCGACAAGGGCTTCTGGGGCAGGGAGTATCGCGACTGCATGGAGCTGATCGGCCTTGAACTCATCACCCCCGAGCGCCACCGACCAGGCAAGCGGCCCGTCGGCGAGATCGCCAAGGCACGGATCCGCCTGGTCATCGAGTCGGTCTTCTCCAATCTCAAGCGCCAGATGCGCTTGGAAGATCACCTCGCCAAGACGCTCGCAGGACTCGTTCAGCGCATCGCCCAACGACTGCTCGCACTGACCCTCGGCATGCACATCAACCTGCTCACCGGACGTCCGCCACGAGCCCTCGCCGCCTACGATGGGCGATGAACCCGCATCAAGCCTCTAGCCCTCCTGCGCCTGCAATTCCGCCACGCGCTCCTGCAATTGCGCGGTGACCGTCGGATCGCGCAGCGTCGTCACATCTCCAAGCGCACGTCCCTCCGCGATATCGCGCAAGAGTCGACGCATGATCTTGCCCGAGCGCGTCTTGGGAAGATCATCCGACCAGATGATGCGCTTCGGGCGGGCGAACTTGCCGATCCGCTCGGCGACCGTATCGCGTATGCCCTCAACCGTGGCCTCGTCTCCATGCAAGTCCCCTTGGAGCGTGACGAACGCGACGATCGCCTGCCCTGTGTCCTCATCGTGCTGACCGATCACCGCGGCCTCGGCCACGTCGGGGTGAGCGACGATCGCCGACTCGACCTCGGCCGTTGAGAGCCGATGGCCTGAGACGTTGACGACGTCGTCGATGCGCCCGATCACCCAGATGTAGTTGTCTGAGTCGATCCGAGCGGCGTCGCCGACCAGATACGTCTGCTTGCCGAAACGTTTGAAGTAGGTGTCGATGTAGCGCTCGTCCTCCCGATAGAGGGTGCGCAGCATTGATGGCCACGGCTTGGTGAGCACGAGCAAGCCCTGACCTTCGGTGATGGGCTCGCCGGTGGACTCGCTGAGCACCTTTGCCTCGATGCCCGGGAACGGCTGCGTAGCGGAGCCAGGCTTTGTCGCTGTGATGCCAGGCAGCGGGGTGATCATGATCGCGCCCGTCTCTGTCTGCCACCAGGTGTCGACTATCGGGCAGCGTTCGCCGCCGATCACCTTGTGGTACCAGAGCCACGCCTTCGGGTTGATCGGCTCGCCGACGGTGCCGAGCAGGCGCAGCGATGAGAGGTCGTGTTTGCTCGGCCACTCTGCCCCCCACTTGATGCACGCCCGGATCGCCGTGGGAGCGCAATAGAGGATGCTGACTTTGTAACGCTCAACCAGCTCCCACCAGATTCCCTTGTGCGGATAGTCGGGCGCCCCCTCCCACATCACCGAGGTGGCGCCGTTGGCAAGCGGGCCGTAGACGATGTAGGAGTGGCCGGTGACCCAGCCCACGTCGGCGGCGCACCAGTAGACGTCGGACTCGGATTTGAGGTCGAACACGTAGCGGTGGGTTGCGCTGACTCCCGTCATATAGCCGCCGGTCGTATGCAGGATGCCCTTCGGCTTGGCGGTCGAGCCTGAGGTGTAGAGGATGTAGAGCGGATGCTCCGCGTCGAGCGGCTCGGCCGGACACTCGGGGTCCGCCGCCGCGAGGATCTCGTCGTAGTAGACGTCGCGACCGGCCTTCATCTCACATGGCGTGCCCTTGCTGCGCACCACCACAATCCGCTGCAAAGTCGAGAGGTCCCCCATGACCTCATCCACGCGGTCCTTGACGGGCGCGGTCTTGCCCTTGCGCGCGGCGCCGTCGACCGTGATCAGCGCCTTCGCCTCGGAGAACTCCATGCGCTCGCGCACCGCTTCGGCGGAGAAGCCGCCGAAGACGACGTTGTGGGGAGCGCCGATGCGCGCGCATGCGAGCATCGCGACGACCACCTCGGGGATCATCGGAAGGTAGATGCCCACCACGTCGCCCTTGCCCACGCCCTGATCCTTCAACGCGCTTGCGAGGAGCTTCACCTCGGCAAGCAGCTCGGCGTAGGTGATATCGCGTTCCTCTCCCTGCTCTCCGCGCCAATGAAGCGCGACGCGCTCGCCCCGGCCAGCATCCACATGACGATCTAGGCAGTTGTGGCAAGCGTTGAGAGAGCCACCCACGAACCACTTGTAAAAGGGTGGATCGGAGTCGTCGAGCACCTGCTCCCAAGGCGTGAACCAGTCGAGCCCCTCGGCCTGCTTGGCCCACCACGCTTGCGGGTCGCTCGCCGCCTGCTCATATACGGCCGGGTCGCTCAGCAGCGCGGCCTCGTGGAACGGCTCGGGAGGCTCAAAGCGCTCGACCTCCAGCATCCGCGCAAGCTCGGCGTCGAGCGTGTCGGCATTGGTGGCCATCAGTTGAGCCTCCCTTGTCCCATGGTTTGACTTTACCGGTCGCCGAGTGGCACGACCGGCAGGATCGTACGCCCGAACGTCGAGTTGGTGACAACCGCGAACGACGCGTACCAGGCTGCTGCCGCGGTCGCAAGACCGATGTAGCCGCCCCAATGCGTGACGGTCGTGTGCGCTCCGACGGCGCCGATGGCGAGCAGGATGAACGTCGCCGTCAGCAGCACGAACACAAGCAGCACCGCTCCGCTGACACGCAGCGCGGCGACCGTCATGTAGGCCGTGAAGATCGCCCATGCCCACAGGTACAAGCCGACCGAATGGCCGACGTCGCCGCCGATGCTCTTCGCATAGAACACCTCGAGCGCCCAGAAGGAGATCCAGAAAGCGCCATAGGAGGAGAACGCGACGGCGCCGAACGTGTTGCCGGTGCGGAACTCCCACATCCCCGCCAGCAGCTGCACGATTCCCCCATAGACGAGGGCCAAGCCGAGCACTACCGGAACACCCTTTTCATTGACGAGGTTGGCATTGAACATCGAGAGCACGAACGTCGTCATCGCGAACGCCGCGAGACCGAGCGGCGCCGGGTTGGCCGGCGACCACGCGCTTGCGACCGGGCGCTCGTCGGCAACCGGCGGGCTTGCGCTCTGCGCCGGATGATGATGGATCGAAGCGGCCTCCATGTGGGACCTCCCTTCACGCCGCCGCGTATGACCGGGCGGCATTGATGCTTGTCAAAGCTGCCGATCGTGGTTGGTCTGAAGCCAACCCCGGTCTCCCTATTTATTCCCGCTGCGAGGGGCGCCCAATCGCAAATCAGCGGCGCTTGCGCCGCTTGCGCCTCGCGCCCGCGTTCGCAGGCGTCGGGGCAGGCGCTACGTCGTCGATCGGCTCGCCGCCGTTGGCCGCTCTCTCGGAGGCGCGCCGGCCGCCCCCCGCCAGCTCGCCCTGCCCTCCCGGGCGCACGCCCTGCTTCTCCTCCTCGCGCTTGGCGCGCATCTCCGCCTGGGTCGGCCACGGCCGCGCCTCGCCTGCGGCCCATGCCGGCGGATCGCCGTTCGGGTAGCGCTCCATCAGCAGGATGCCGGTCGCGACGAGCCAGAAAGTCGGAATCAGCTGCAGCGTCGTGGTCCCGAAGAACGGGAGGAACAGCAGGCCGGAGAGAATCCCGAGCACGCTGAGCCAGCGTGGGAGCAGGCCGGCGCGCATCGAGCCGAGCATCACGGCGATCATCCCGACGGCAAGCGCCAGCGCAGCGATCAGGCCCAGCAACCCGAGGACGATGCCGGCCGACCCGGTCGTGAGCAGCGCACGGTCGACGGCTTTGTTGGTGAAGTCGCCGCCGGTTGTGAATTTGTGAGCTTCGATCACGAGCAGCACCTCATGGAGCACATTGAGCAGGGCCACCCCGACCCCGCCGATCAGCACCAGGGGACGCGCGGCGGGCCAGGTCGGCCTGCGAAAGCGAGTCGCGTCGACGATGAACAACAGCACGAGCGTGAGCGCGAGGACGGCGACCGCGGTGAGCACGCTGCCTGCGACCAGGCCAAAGGCGTGGTGATCTATGTACCTGACCTCCGCCGCCCTGGGGCTCACCGCCGGATTGGGTTCGCCGCGCAGCACCGGTTCAAGGCCCTGCACGATCCCGACCGCAGGCAATTCTTTGAGCGTCGCGCTGAGGATGATGCCGCTCAGCAGGTACAGCACGCCGCCGGCCACTGCGGGCACGGCGAGGCGGGCACGGCGCTCAGTCTCAAATGCGACGCGCTGCTCGATCTCTGGGGCCATCGCCATCGGCACGGCAGTCTATGCGTTGACGCTACGATGAGCGCATGGAGGGTGGAAGCTTCGGTGACTTGTTCGGCGACCCCGAGGAGCTCCAACGGCGCCTCGCCCAGTTCGCCGAGCAGATGCAGGGCCAGCAGGCGCTGGCCTGGGCGGACAACGCGATCAAGCTCGCCGTCGACATGACGGTTGCCGCGGTGAATCGCGTGAACGTGCAGGGCAACGCGGAGGCTCAGGCGGAACAGATCCGTCGTGTGATCGCGGTCATCTTCCCCGAGGCGGTCACACTCGTGCGCGAGGCGCGCGAGGGGTTGCAGTAGCGCCCTGCGCCTCGCCGTCGCCAAGTTCCGACTCGCGCTCAGCCTGCCGCGAAGCGCGCCCGGCTTCGATCACTTCTTTGAACGATCGGAAGCGGAAGATCAGCACGATCGAGGCAAGGCCAGCGATCGCGGTGAAAGCCGCGATCGCGATCTGCTGGCCGACGGAGTAGGCGGCGACCACCGCCGTCGGAGCGCTTGTGGCGAACACCTTCACAAGCAGAGCCTGCTGCACCCCTGCTCCACCCGGGGTGAAGGGCACAGCCCCGGCCACCTGACCCACCCCGAAGACCAGCAGCACGTTGACGACCGAGCCGCCCACACGGAAGGCGTCCAGCAGGAACCAGAACGCGGTGAAACGGCACACCCACGCCGCCGCCTGCCAGGCGGCGACCTCTCGCAGGTAGCGACGACGGTCTGAGAGGATCGTGAGGCCCTGGCGCACACGGGCCCAGAACGCCTTGACGCGCACGGACAGCATCGCGAAGGCGAGCAGGCCGAGTACGGCGATCAGCGTCACGAGGAACAGCGTGAAGCGGAAGTGCTCGGCGAGATATGAGATGTCGAAGGAGTTCAGCTTGGAGAAGTCGGGCGGCTTGGGAAAAACGCCCTGGCTGAACGCGAAGACGAGCACGAGCACGCCCACGCAGGCGTCGAAGATCGACTCCACGAAGAAGGCCGAGGCGATCGTGGGATAAGACGAGCCGGGAATCGAGCTGCGCGTGAGGAACAGCTTGATGATGTCTCCGCCGCGCGCGGGCACGACGTTGTTGAAGCCGACGGCGGCGACGTAGGCGCCCAAGATGCGCCGCCACTGGAAGCTCACAGCCGGGTAGGCCGCGCGCAGGCTGTGGAAGAAGGCGCGCGAGCGCAGCGTGAGGTTGAGACCGAAGAACGTCAGGCCGAGGATCAGGGCGCCCCAATGCACGGCGGCGAGGTCAGAGAAGAACTGGCCCGCCGCTTCTACGAACGAGTCGAGGCTGTGCGTGATCGACGTCGAGCCGACCGCATGCCACCCAAGCATGTTCGATGCGCGCGCCCCCGAGATCGAGGCGATCGACGCCAGAGCCCGCGTGAGCGGTTCTTCAAAGCTGGGCACGACTCCAAGCCTACGGTCCCCCCGGGCGGGGGCGATCAATCGTCAGCTTGCAGCTCGTGAAGGCTGGAGCGTCGGCGTCAAAGATCCTCGTCGTCTTCCGGCAGGAGATCCTCTTCGTCCAGCTCGACGTCGAGCTCGTCTGTCTCGAGCTCTTCGGCGTCGTCCCAATCGTCGAATTCGTGCTCGGGCGCCTCGAGCACCGCACTTGCAAGCATTATGCCTATCTCCTTTCTCAGCGAGAGCGAACCGCTTCCATTGCCTCCATGTATACCCGGCAAGCGCGCGCATGATAGTCAGCCTTGCGAAGGGCCCGCAAGACACATTTGGTCATGCTCCATATTGTCGCCCCGTGCCGGCGACGCGAGGCGGATCAGCTCACCTCACCCAGCGGGACGCCGCATGAGGCAGACGCTCCTCGGCAGGGCGACCAGCTCTCACCCCAGCGGGGACGCCGCGCAAGGCAAAACGCTCTCGGCGTGGCGGATCAACTCACCTCAGCGGGGACACGACGCGAGGCAAGACGCTCCTCGGCGTATCGCTGGCCTTGCTCGGGATCGCCGGTGGCGAACGTGGCGATGTCTGCGAGAGAGAGCGCCTCTACTCAACCGAGGGCGGCCTGCACCTGGGCGCCGGCGTGAGCCCAGGCTCTACCCCGCCAGCCCGCTCACCGTCTCCAGCGTCTTCAATACACGCTCGTCGTGCTCAGCCGGCTTGACCTTGCGCAGAACCTCCGCGACGACGCCACTCGGATCGACGACGAACGTCGTGCGCTCGGCGCCCCAGTATATGCGTCCGTACATCGACTTCTGAATCCAGACTCCATAGCGCTCGGCGACCGCGTGATCCTCGTCGGCGAGCAGCGTGAAATTGAGCGCCTGCTTGTCGTGGAAGCGCTTGACCTTGGCGACCGGGTCGGGGGAGATTCCGAGCACGACCGCGCCGAGGCGCACGTAGTCGGCGTTGTGGTCTCGCACCCCGCACGCCTGAGTGGTGCACCCGGGCGTGTCGGCCTTCGGGTAGAAGTACAAGACGACCGTATGGCCGCGGAAATCTGACAGCTTCAGCGAGTGTCCGTCCTGGTCTGGCAGAGCGAAGTCAGGGGCCGGCGACGCCAGTGCGATCACGGCCTCATCCTAGACGGTTGCCCCCAATTCTGGCACTGACGACGAGGGCCTCCAATCGCCTGGAACTGTCGTAGAAATTCGAGCGATCCACCCCTCTGGCACTTGCTCGTAGAGAATGCCTTAAGCCCATAGGAGGTCACGTTTGCCACGCCATGTCGATACAGCTTCGGGCCAAGGGCACGAGATCCTCGAAGGGAGACCTGCGTGGACTAGGACGACCGCAGCGTAGCCACGATGATCGGCGTGCTCGTCGGGTGGAGGCTGCCGCCGAGCGGCTCGGCTGTGACCATCACCTGCCGCACACCGGCGAGGTTGCCGGGCACGTTCACAGAGGCGCTCCCGCCGCGGCCCGTCACGCCAAACAGAGCGTCGGTCGCCTGCGGGGCCGCCACCCCCGCGTGCGCAAGCCAGACCTCGTAGATCTTGCCGCGTGGCGGCTGGGCTATGCCCGAGACGACGAGTTCGGCGTGTCCGCCGACCTGCCTCAGGACGGCTCGGGCGCCCGGGGGAGTGGACGCGAGCTGCGCCGAGGTCACGTGTGTCGAGGGCGCTCGCGAACCGGCGCCGATCGCGACCGCTCCGATCAGAAGACCAGCGCCCATCGCGACAGCCGCCGTGATCAGCTGGGAGCTGCGCATGCGCCAGCGGGCGCGGGACGGCCCTGGACGGTCAGCGCCGGGGCCGGCCGCTTGCAGCAGCTCGGCCTCGGCGCGCACGGTTGTCATCACCCGCTCGCGAAGCTCCTGCGAGGCGAGCACATGCGGGGTGCTGGCTGCCAGCGAATCGGCGACGGGCTGCAGCCTCGACACTTCCGCGCTACAAATGCTGCAGCGATCGAGATGCTCTCGATAGCGCTCGGCCTCGTCCCGCTCGAGCGCGGTGAGGACGTATGGGGCGGCCTGCCCAAGCTCGTCACATTCCTCCTCGTGGCCCGGACGTCTCATGCCGTCGCCTCCTGGGTGCCCAGCCAATTTCGCAGCTTCTCCAATCCGAGACGCATCCGACCCTTGACTGTTCCGATCGGGAGATCGAGCATCGCGGCGATCTCAGTATGGGTGAAGCCTCCGAAATACGCCAACTCGATCACGCGAGTCTGCTCGGCCGGCAGCCGCTCGAGCGCGCTGCGGACCTCCTGGGCCTCGTCGCGGCTAACCACCTCGACGTCGGTTCGCTCGGGCGCCTCCAGCCGTTCCTCCAGCGCCTCGTCGCTGACGTTCTTGCTCGTGCGCACCCCATCGCGGCGCAGCGCGTCGACCGCGCGATGATGGGTGATCCCAAGGATCCAGTTGCGCACGCTCCCGCGCGAGCGGTCATAGCGAGCCCCCGTCCGCCAAAGCGACAGCAGCGCCTCCTGCACGACGTCCTCGGCGAGCGAGCGGCGACCGATCATGCGATAGGCGAGCGAGAAAGCTGCGTCGACGTGACGCTCGAGCACGATCTCGAACGCCGCGGCCTCGTTGCGGCAAACGAGCTCCATCAGGTCCTCGTCGGCGAGCTTGCGCAGCTTGGTCGGAGACAGGTCTAGCCGGCGGCTGGCTTTGGGCATCTATCCGGGCTCGGCCAGGGTCGTAGAGGTCTGATTCATGCAGACGCTCGGGTTCATCGTGCAGGCCCAGCTCATGTAAGCCTTATTCGAGCAGAGCTCGTTTGCGGATCAGCGGTGTCACCCGAGCAGTCTCGCAGCGACGGATGATCCACATGAGATCGCGGCGCGAAGACACCCGTGATCGAAGGCGCACCAACCAGAGGAGCTGACGCATGGGTCTCGACAATCCAATCCACATCGCATTTCTGCTGATCGTCCTGCTGCTCGTGTTCGGAGCCAAGCGGCTTCCCGAGCTTGGCCATTCGCTCGGTAGCGGCCTACGCGGCTTCAAGGAGGCGATTGGCGGCGAAGGCGCGCATTCCGCGCTGAGCGCCGCCGTGCAAGATCACGCCGTGCAAGATCAGTCACGGACTCAGCCCCACGTCGAGAGCGTGCAGCCCGCAGCGCCTGCGACACGCATGCCAAGCGTCGCCAGCGCGCCCGCGACAAGCGTGCCGAGCGTTGCCGGCGCACCCGCCACGGCCAACCGGGCAAGCGCTCCCGACGATCGCGCCGCGTAAAGGCCGAGCGAGACGCGATCCTCGGCGAGGGAGGCATGATGGCTGTCGCCATCGGCAGCGTCGAGCACGACCAGCAGCTCAGCGTGGTCGACCACCTCACTGAGCTGCGCACCCGATTGATCGTCTCGCTCGCGGCGATCGCGGTCGCCTTCGGTCTGTGCATGTGGCAGAGCCAAACGCTGCTGCGCATCGTCAACGCGCCGCTCGCCACGCAGACCCAGAAGCAGGTGAGCGCCGGGAGGGGACCTCTCGGCGCCACCTACAGAGTGCAGCGCAACTCCCGCGACGTTGCGGATCAACTCGCGATAGTGGTCGCCGCACTCCAGCGTCCCGGCAGCGGCGCGAGCCCCGCCACGCGCGCCGCCCTGCGACCGGTGGGGCCGCGGCTGCGAGGCGACATCGCGCGGCTCGCGGCGCCGCCGAGCGGCGACCGGCCAGTCACGCTGGGGATCGGCGAGCCGTTCAACACGACGATCGCGGTGGCGCTCGTGTTCGCGTTCATCCTCGCGCTGCCCGTGGTGCTGTACGAGCTCTACGGCTTCCTGCTGCCGGCATTCAGCCCTGAGCAGCGTCGCGTCGCGACCTCCCTGATGCTCGCGATCCCGGTGCTGTTCGTCGTCGGCGTGCTGTTCGGCTACTTCGTGGTGCTGCCCGCCGCGGTGCGCTTCTTCCAGAACTTCAACAGCGGTCAGTTCAACGTGCTGGTGCAGGCAAGCCAGTACTACCACTTCGCAGCAGTCACGCTGCTCGCGATGGGCCTGGTCTTCCAGGTGCCGGTCGGCGTCCTGGCGGCCACGCGCGCGGGCGTCGTCACGCCCGATCAGCTCGGGCGCAACCGCCGTTACGCGATCCTCGCGTGCGCCGTCGTGGCGGCGTTCATCCCGGGCGACGCCTTGACGCTCATCCTCGAGACCGTTCCCCTCTACCTGCTCTTCGAGGGCAGCCTGCTGCTCGCGAGAATCGCCGAGCGACGGACGCGACGCTCACTTCAGCAGGCGTGACAGGCGCCTGTCCTTGAGGATGCGCCCGCCCGTCTGGCAGGATGGGCAGTAGGCGATCACGTAATCCTCGAAGTGCACCGCCCGCAGCGTGGCGCCACAGCGCGGGCATGGCTCGCCCTCGTGACGGTGCACCTTCAGCGGCATCGGCAGCTTGTCGGGTATGGGCAGCTTCACGGTCTCCTCGTAGTGGTCGAGCGCTCCCCCGAGCGTGCTCACGATCGCAGCGGTCAATGCGGCGGTCTCCTGCTCGTTCAGGTCGCCCGCGCGCTTGAAGGGCGAGAGCCGCGCCTCCCACAGGATCTCATCCACCCACGAGCGTCCGATACCGGCGAGCACGTGCTGGTCGCGCAGCACCGCGTGCAGCGGGCGTGGCGCGCCGAGCAGCTCCTCCAGCGGCGGCGGCGCAGGCCACGCCTCAGGCCCTAGCGTGGCGATCGACTCGTCCCGCTCCAAATCTGAGCGACGCAGCAGCTTCACCCACGCGGCCTGCTTGGACCCGAACTCGCGCAGGCGCAGCTCGAGCTCGTGGTCGCAAAGCACGCGAACGAGCAGGCGCGAGGTCCGATCGCGCGGCCCGGCTCGGCGGTCATACAGCTGCAGGCGCCCCGCCGACATCAGATGGATCAACAGCACGAGATCGCCCGAGGTCTCGACGAGCAGGTGCTTGCCGCGCCGCCCCACGCGCTCGACCTTCTGACCCTCGAGCGCCGATAGCGGCGGGTCGAAGGTCCTCATCGCCTTCACTCCCGGCGCAAGCGCCGAGACGATCTCAGCGCCGCGCAGCGCCCGGTCGAGCCTGCGCGCCGTTATCTCGACCTCGGGCAACTCCGGCATCGTCCAATCGTAGGAGACGACGCGTCATGCGCCTACGACGCTCCTGAGACGGTCGTGGACCAAGCGGAGCGCGGACGCAGGAAGCGAAGTGTGCTGTGCACACGAGCGACCGAGGACAAAGCTCCGCGCCGCGTCCACGGCCGTCTCAGGCGATCGGCGGGCCGTTGTATGCAACTCCGCTCGGACTGCGCCAGCTCACACGCCAGTGCGAGCCTTGAACGGAGGAGCTCAGAGCCCAGTAGCCGCCGGAGTCGGTCTGCACCACCTTCAGCGTGCGGTAGGTGCTCGACCCCCTCGGCTGCACCATGATCTTCACCTTCGTGGCGCCGGCGCTGGGTCGTACCAGCCCCCATAGCGAGACGCTGTGTCCCCGCCTCGACACCACGAGCGGCACAGGGAAGCCGAAGTAGAGCGCCTTTCGCGTCCCGCCCACGGTCTCCAACCCTGTCTGGAAGCCGATGAAGCCGCCATGAACGCTCGATCCCGGCTTCCCGCCGAGTGGATCGTCGCGCAACAGATACTGCGAGAACGCTGCCACGCTGGCGTTTGACCAAGCGATCTTCTCTGCTAGCGCGTCGTATTCGGCCTGCTTTGCCCAAGGAACGCCAAGTGCGCGATTGGGGAAGCTCTGGATGCCGAACTCGGTCAGGTAGATCGGCACGTGGCCGGGTATCGCGTGTGCCCTGGCCGCCTTACTCAGGGCGCTCGTCAGGCGCGAGAGCACACCGATCGTCACGTCGTCTGACTCCGGCGGGCGGTAGGTGGGGCTTCCAACGGTGTAGGCGTGATGGGCGTACCCGTATACCGGCAGCGTTTCGCAAGTGCCGGCCTTGCGATAGTGCGCGTTCAAGCACAGCGCTTCGCGCAGGAACGCGAGCGGCGCCACGTCGTGCAGCAGCGCCCTCTTGCCTTCGCGCCTCACATTCACCCTGTCGTAGCCCACCGGCGCCGTTTCGCCCATCAGGACCTTCGGTTTTGAGATCCCAGCCCCCGTCAGACCTTCGTAGCCGGCCTGAAACAGGCCGCGGTAGATGCGGGGCGATTCCGGCGTGCCCCTTGAGTTGAACTGGGGCCGCAGGAACGCTGGATGGTCGGGCTCGTTCCAGATCGCGTACAGCGACACCTGATTCCCGTAGTGGCGCCCCACCGCCGTCATGAATTCCTTGAACTGGCGACGGTCGGGCCGCGTCAGCAGGTCTTTATGGCCTGCGCTCGCCCACTTCGGCACCGGCGACGTCACAGTCAACAGAACCTGCCAATGAAGACGCGCGGCTTCCGCGAGCACGGCGTCGTAGCCGCCCCAGTTGTAGCTCGCCGGGTCGGTGGCGTCGAAGTTGGGACGCGTCCTGCTGTCGGGAGCCGGCGCCACGGTGTGCCAGTAGAGCTCCACTCGCAGGGCTTTGACTCCCAGCGCCTGTAGCTGGGCCAGCTCCTTGGACCTAGTCGCCCCGCTCGCTTCGGCCAGGTCCGGGGCCTCGAAGAAGAGCGCCTGCGAATGGGAGGCGCCGGCCGGGGAGACCCCGACGGCGCCGAGCGCCAGAGCAACGCAGGCAAGCGAGACGAGCAGAAGAGCTCGAATTCTGAGCGGGATGAGTTTGTGGATGCTGTGCATTGAGGGCTTAAGACACCTCGGTCGGGAGGATGTTGCGGTGCTTCCAGCGCGGCGCGGCCTCGTCGCGCCTGACGGCTTGCGGCCGCCACGATCGACAGAAGCCTCGCCGCGGCGCAAGCGGCGTGGCGTTCGGTGTAGCGTGCGAGCCGATGAGTGCAGCAGTCGCACCGGACGATATCGTCGAGACTCACGCGGACGTCGCCGCTGAGGCGCGGCCGCCGCTGCTCGTGCTCGAGCCGTTGCGGAGCTTCCTCGACGAACACGATCTCGGCGCCGGCGAGATCAGGGCGCAGCCGATCGGCGACGGCCACTCGAACGTCACCTACCTGATCGAGCGCGACAGCGGCCCGCAGCTCGTGCTGCGCCGGCCCCCTCGCCCCCCGCTCCCCCCGAGCGCCCACGACGTCCTGCGCGAGGCGCGCCTGCTCAGAGCGCTGGAGGGCACGCCGGCGCGCGTGCCCAAGGTGCTCGCGGTGTGCGACCGCGAGGAGCTGATCGGCTGCCCCTTCTACGTGATGGAGCGAGTCCAGGGCGAGGTGATCGTGTGGCAGACCCCAACCGCGCTCGACACCCCCGAGCGGCGCAGGCAGATCGGTGAGCAGCTGATCGACGCGCTCGTCGAGATCCACGCCGTGGATTGGGAGGCGGCGGGCCTCGATGGCTTCGGCAAGCCGACCGGCTATCTCGAGCGCCAGCTGCGCCGCTTCGGTGGTCTGTGGGAGCACAACAAGACACGCGACATCCCCGCCGTAGAGCGCGTGGGCGCATGGCTCTCCGAGCACGCGCCCCACTCCGGCCCCGCCACGATCGTGCACGGCGACTACCGCCTCGGCAACACCATGTTCGCTCCCGAGGCGCCCGCGCGGCTGGTCGCGGTGCTCGACTGGGAGATGGCCACGATCGGGGATCCGCTCGCCGACGTCGGCTACATGTGCATGTTCTGGACGGAGGCCACAGACCCGGAGGGGGGCTTGCGCGAGGCGCTTGGCAGGGTCACCCGCGCCGAGGGATACCCGACGCGCGCCGAGCTGATCGCACGCTACGAAGAGGCCTCCAAGCGCTCGATGACCGACCTGCGCTGGTACGTCACGCTTGCCCTGTGGAAGTCGGTTGTGTTCATGGAGGGCAACTACAAGCGCGCAATCGCCGGCACCACCGATGACCCATACCTAAAGCAGTTTGGCGACGGCGTGTTGGAGCTGGCCCGCCAGGCCGAGGAGGTGGCGCTCGATGGCTGATCCGGCAAACGACACATCCCCCAAGCGCGCGGGGGCAGCCCCAATCGCTCAACCAGGACAGCCGCGACCCGAGCCGGTGACGACGACGCCCGCAAACGGCCGCAAGGGCCTGTTGATCGACTGGGGCGGGGTGCTCACCACGAACCTCTTCACCTCCTTCGGCGAGTACTGCGCGCGCATGGAGATCGACCCGGCCGAGCTGGGCAAGCGCTTCAGCGCCGACCCCGAGTTCCGCGAGCTGCTGATCGCCCTGGAGAAGGGCGCGCTCGATGAGATCGTCTTCGAGCAGCGCTTCGCGGGTCTCCTAGGGGTGACGCCGGAGGGACTGATCGATGGGCTCTTCGCCGGCGTCCAGCCCGACGTCGCAATGGTCGAGGCGGTGCGTGCGGCGCGTCAGGCGGGCATCCGCACCGCGCTCGTCTCCAACTCGTGGGGCGTGCACCGCTACCCGCACGATGTGCTGGCTGAGATCTTCGACGGACTGGTGATCTCGGGCGAGGAGGGCACGCGCAAGCCGGCCAAGCGCATGTACGAGCTGGGCGCCGAGCGCGCCGGCGTCCCCGCCGAGCTGTGCGTGTTCGTCGACGATCTCCCCTTCAACCTCACGCCAGCCCAGGAGCTCGGCATGGCGACCGTGCATCACACGAGCGCCGAGACCACGATCCCGGAGCTGGAGCAGCTGCTCGGCGTGCCGCTCAGCGGCTAGTCTCGTTTGCCGCGCCCGTACAGCAACCCGAACACGCGCGAGATCATGCGCGTGGTGCGGGCCTTGTAGGGGAACATGTGCGGTTCGCGCTTCATGGCCAGACGCGATGTGACGACGATCGCCTGCTGGGAGCAGTACTTGCGAATGCCGCCCGCGCCGTGCCTGGAGCCGATGCCGGACGCCTTGGCGCCGCCCATCGGCAGCTCGAGCGCCGTGTAGTTGACAAGCGCGTCGTTGACGTTCGCGGCGCCGGCTTCCAAGCGCCGTGCGATCGCCTCACCGCGCTCGGTGTCACGCGAGAACACCGATGCCCCGAGTCCGTAGGGCGACTCATTGGCCAGGCGCACCGCCTCGTCGGCGTCGGCCACCTTCATGATGGGAAGCGTCGGGCCGAACGTCTCCTCGGTCATGGCCTTCATCGTGTGATCCACATCCACGAGCACCGTCGGCTGATAGAAGCGCCCAGCGACCCCATCGACGGAGCTGCCGCCTGTGAGCACACGCGCGCCCTTGTCCACGGCGTCGCTGACGTGCTCCTTAATCGTGTCGAGCTGCGCCGGGAAGGTGATCGCCCCCACGTCCACCGACCCGGGGCCTTTGGGCGCGCCGACGCGCAGGGCGCGCACCTTCTCGGTGACCTTGCCGACGAACTCGTCGTATACCGGCGCCTCGACGTAGACGCGCTCGATCGAGATGCACGTCTGGCCGGCGTTCTGCATCGAGTAGTACACGGCCGTATTGGCCGCGCGCTCGAGGTCGGCGTCTGAGAGCACGATCATCGGGTCCTTGCCGCCGAGCTCCAAGGAGCACGGGATCAGTCGTTTGGCGGCCGCCTCGGCGACCATCTTGCCGGTGCGCGTCGAGCCCGTGAACATGATCATGTCGACGTTGTCGGTGAGCGCCGCGCCGGTGGCCCCGCGCCCGGTCGCGACCTGGAAGACGCCGTCGGGCAGACCGCACTCGCGCAAGCCCTCGGCCAGCACCATCGAAGTTAGCGGCGTGACCTCACTGGGCTTGAGGATCACGCTGTTGCCGGCGGCCAGGGCCGGGATGCAGTCGCCGAAGGAGTTGGTGAGCGGGTAGTTCCACGGGCCGATCACGCCGACGAGGCCGAGCGGGCGATAGCGCAGGATCAGCTTCTTGCCCTTGAGCATGATCTGAGCCGATTTGATGCGCTCGTCCTCGAGGTATTTCGGAGCCTCCTTGGCCCAGAAGCCGAACGCGTTGGCGGCGTAGGCGATCTCGGCGAACTCGGCATCCTCGTAGGTCTTGCCCGTCTCCGAGACGATCGTCTCGATCACGCGCTCGGAGTTTACGATCAGCCACTTCTGGGCGCGCAGCAGGATGCGCCCGCGCGCCTCGAAGCCGAACGCCTCCCAATTGGGCTGGGCGGCGCGGCCGCGCGCGGCCAGCTCGGCGACGGCGCCAGCGTCGAGATCAGGGACCGTGGCGACGATCTGGCCGGTCGCGGGATTCTCGACCGGGATGTCGGCGCCGGACGGCGCCGCTCCCCTCGCTCCGTTGTGTGCGTGAGGTGTTACCTGCTCGACGGTGGCCATATCGCAGTCTCCCTGCCTCGTTTCGCTCTTAGCAAACAAGGCTACACCCGATTGGCCATCCGGCCAGACATATTCTCGTTCCTCTTCTGCTGTTCCAGTCTGTGCATGCACCGACTGGCCGGCCGCCACATGTGCCGGCCGGGACCACGCCACATGTGGCGTGGTCTCCGACGACTCGGCTAGGACGCTGCCTCAGACAGCTCGACCGTGGCGATCCCGACCGGCTCGACCGGTTTGTCGCCGCCGTCGGTGGGCACGCCCTCGAGCTTGTCGACGACGTCCATGCCACTCTGGACCTCGCCGAACACGGTGTGCTTGCCGTCGAGCCAGGGGCAGGCCTTGGCCGTGACGATGAAGAACTGCGAGCCGTTGGTGTTGGGGCCGGCGTTTGCCATCGCGAGCGCGCCGCGCACGACCTTGTGCGAGTTGATCTCGTCCTCGAACGTGTAGCCGGGGCCGCCCGTGCCGGTGCCCTCGGGACAGCCGCCCTGGATCATGAAGTCGCTGATGATGCGATGGAAGTTCAGCCCGTCGTAGAAGCCCTCGGAGGCGAGCTTGCGGAAGTTGGCGACCGTCTTGGGGGCATCGTCGTCGAACAGCTCGAAGACGATCGTGCCCTCTGTGGTTTGCATTGTTGCCGTGCTCATGGGTCCCTACCCTATCTACTCATTGGGGGGTGGCGTCGGCAACCTTCGCTCCAGGGCTGTTGAGGATCGCGATGCAGCGCCTGGAGCGCTCCGCGACCAGCTCGACCAAGCGACCCGGCAGCGAACTGCCGAGCTTGACGACCTCGGGCCTGGCCGCGGCTTCCGAGAACGCATCGGGAGCGCGCCGAGCGAGGTCGAGCACGCGATCTACCGCAGTCTCTGGGTCAAGGCCAAGCTCCAGCGCGGCTTTCGGCCAGGCGTTGTGGATTAGAGAGACGCGGTAGTCGCCGCCGATCTTCATGGCGAGATGCAGCTTGCGCTCATGGGTTCCGTACGGCAATGCAGAAGCGATGTCGTACAGTGGCGCCAGCCGCACTTGCCGACCTGCGAGCAGAAGCGAGTAGTTCTTGGCATGGGCATCCGTGCCGGCAATCAGCCAGTTCCAAGCGAGCGCGTCGAGGAACCGCAAGACCGCGTCGTCCGCAGCCGGCGGCGGCATGATGTAACGGAGCAGGCGGGCGACGTCGCGCGGCCCCGGCCCGCCTTCGTTCTGGTACTTGCGCTCCGGACTGATGCCCAGCGCCTGGCAAACATCCTCTTGGTGAATGCGCACAAGGCGACCGTCCAGCAGGCGGCGATCGTAGCGCTCGACGACGATCGCACTCTCGCTATCGAATCGAGCGATGCTCGTGCGCGCGGCGACGAGGCCAGCACGTCTGGCCGCATCGAGGCATAGATGCTCGTTCAGGTCGTGATCGTCGAAGCCGGCGAGTGCGGGCTTGAGGATGTGACTGGTTGCGGAGGCTCCTGACGGAACCCCCCAACGTCCATTCAGGTTGAGCAGGGCGGTCTTGGCTTGAGCGCCGGCGAGGCTGAACTGGCCAGTGAAGTCGCGACCGAGCCACGCCGTCGTATCCTCGCGCAGGTCCGCAAGACGCTGCCCAACCTCCTTCTCGGTGAGCCACGCAACCGACGCTGGTGTCGCGAGGACGTCCTCGACAGCATCGGGGATCGCAAAGCGAACAGCGCCCGCACAATCGTGACCGATCGGTGTCGAAAGCAGCGAGAACGGTGACACAGATGCGTGGAAATCACGCGCCCACCGTCTGAGGACCGCCTCGTTGTCGGGAAGCAAGCCCCAAAGCCATGGACTGATAATCCCGTCTGGGTGGGAGCGAACGCTCGTGGGCATCGAGATCGACAGGGGCGTCGAGCTTGCACTCGCGCGGTGCTCCTCGTCGTAGTCGAAGCGCAGCCGACCACCCGCCAGTCGAGTGACTGTGCCCACGATCCTGTCGTCGAGCAGTACAACAAGGGTGTCAGCCATCAGCCGCGGTACTCGTCGATCAGGGCGTCGAGGTCCACGGTGGCTGCCGCCTCGCCGTCGCCCAAAGTCAACTCAATGCCGAGGCCGAGGGCATCGAGCACACGCAGTAGAAGCCCCAACTCCGCCGTGGGCTTTCCCGCCTCGAACTCGTAGACCCACTTGCGCGAGACACCCGTGCGCTTGGCAAGCTCGGCCTGGCTCATGCCCAGGTCCGTACGGCGACCGCGTATCGCCGCTGCCAGGTCGTGGATGGATCGAATTGTCAACGCGTGCCCCTTGAACGCGTGCTCCTTGCCACTGTTCAGTGGCAAATATAGCATAGAACCGTTCGGTAGCATACCATCTATGCATCCGTTCGGTAGCATCGACGCAGGTCGCGACCGTCAGCTGCCAGGCGTGCCCTCAAGGAGCGAACGCGCGGCCGAGCAGCTCGCGCGCGAGCACGAGCTTTGCGATCTGGGCGGTGCCGTCGCCGATCTCGAGGCCAATCAGGTCGCGGATGCGCTGGCCCGCGGGCAGCTCCTCGCTGTAGCCGGAGTGTCCGAGCGTCAGCAGCGCCTGGTGCGCCGCCTCGACTGCGACCTTCGGCGCCCACCACTTGGCCATGCTGGCCTCGATGCGATGAGGCAGGCCCGCGTCGCGGCGCCACAGCGCCTCGTAGCAGACCCAGCGCGCGGCGCGCAGCAGCGTGGCGGCCTCGGCGAGCGGGAACGCGACGCCCTGGTTGGCGCCGATCGGCTTGCCGAACGCCTCGCGGTCGCGCGCGTAGGCAAGCGCTTCGTCGAGCCCGGCGCCGGCGCAGGCGAGGCACATCAGACCGATCAGCGCCCTTGAGAGCTCGAAGCCCTGCATGCAGCGGACGAAGCCCTCGCCCTCCCCTCCGACCAGGCTCTCCGACGAGACGGGCAGCCCGTCGAAGTGAAGCGCCGCGCGACCGATCGCCTTGCTACCAAGGTCCTTGAAGGGGGAGCGCTGCACGTAGCGCTCGTCGAGCTCGACGTAGAACGCCGAGATGCCGCGCGCGCCGTCCTCGGAGGTGCGCGCGAACACGATCGCCGTGTGCGCGGCCATGCCCAATGAGATCGAGGTCTTCTCGCCCGTGAGCCTCCAGCCCGCGCCGTCGCGCTCCGCGCGCATGCGCAGGCGCGCGGCGTCGGAGCCGTGCTCGGGCTCGGTCAGGCAGAAGCACGGCAGGATCGAGCCGTCGGCGATCGGCGGCAGCAGCGCGGCGCGCTGGGCGTCGCTGCCCGCCGCGCCGATCACCTCGGCCGCGAGCAGCGGGATCAGCAGCAGGTAGGCGGCGTTGAAGTCGGCCCTCGCCACCTCCTCGGCGGCGATCCCGGTGGTGACCGCACCGGCGCCTTGGCCGCCATGGCACTCCTCGATCGCGATCCCTGTGAGCCCGAGCGAGGCCATGTCCGCAAGCGTGCGGGGGTCGAGCTCGCCACGGCGGTCGTCCTCGGCGTAGCGGGGCGCCAAGCGCTCGCGGGCGAAGCGCCGCACGGCCTCTTGGAACTGACGCTGGTCTTCGTCGAAGCCGAAGTCCATCAGCCGAAGCCGATCTCTACTCGAAGCCCGAAGCGACCACGGACATTCAGCTCGAGCGAACGCGTTCGGCGCGCAGCCTCTGGCCGCGCACCGGCTCGCCGCTCAGCGCCTCGATCACGCGGTCGGCCTCAGTGGAGGGAACCGATAGGAACGAGAAGCGCTCCAAGACGCTCACGTCGCGCACCGCCTCGCCGTCGAGGCCGGTGGCGGAGGTGACGGCGCCGACGATGTCGGCCACGCGCAGGCCCGCCGCGCGACCGCCGCCGAGCACGAGCTTTACCGACGGCTCGGAGGCCTCGCGCGAGATCTGCGGCTTGGAGTGCCGGCGCGGACGCTCCCTGACGGGGGTGGGAGCCGCCTTGACATCCTTCTGCCAAGCAGCGATGGAGGTGCCGATGTGACGCTCGATCGCCTCCAGCTCGCGCTTCTGGCGCGCCTCCACGAACGTGATCGCTCGACCTGAGCGCCCGACGCGGCCGGTGCGCCCGATGCGGTGCACGTAGGTGTCGGGAGACGTGGGCACGTCGTAGTTGACGACATGGGTGACGGTCGAGATATCGAGTCCACGGGCGGCAACGTCGGTGGCCACGAGGATCGGCACGCGCCCACCCTTGAAGGCGAGCATCACGCCGTCGCGCGAGCCCTGGGACATGTCGCCGTGGAGGGCACGTACGTTCATGCCGCCGTCGCGCAGAGTGCGGTAGAGCTGGTCGCAGCGGACCTTCGTGCGCACGAACACGATCGCCTGGTCGGGCCGCTCCGCGCGCAGCACCTCCACCAGGCGAGCCGGCTTGTCGCGCGTCTCGACGGGGAGCTGGAATTGGGCGACGGTGTCGATCGTGAGCGTGGTGGCCTTGACCTGGATGATCTCTGGGTCGTACATGTAGGCGTCGGCCAGCTTGCGGATCGGCGGGGGCATAGTCGCCGAGAACAGCGCCGTTTGACGCCCGGAGGGAGTCATCGAGAGGATCTTCTCCACATCCTCCAAGAAGCCGAGGTCGAGCATCTCATCCGCCTCGTCGAGAACGACGAAGCGGCAGTCGTGCAGCACGATCGAGTTGCGCGAGATCAGGTCGAGCACGCGCCCGACGGTGCCCACGACAATGTGGCCGCCTGCGCGCAGCTGAGCCTGCTGGGTGCGGATCGGGGCGCCGCCGAAGACCGCCACGACATCCAACCCGCTATGGGCGCCGTAGGTGCGCAGCGCCTGGGTGACCTGGATGCAGAGCTCGCGTGTGGGCGTGAGCACGAGTGCCTGGACCTCATGCTCGGAAGGGTCGATGTACTGCACGATCGGCAGTCCGAAGGCCGCGGTCTTACCCGTGCCCGTCTGCGCCTGGCCGATCACGTCGCGGCCTTCGAGCAGCGGCGGTATCGCCTGTTCCTGGATCGGGCTGGGCGACTCGTAGCCGACGTCGCGCAGCGCTTGCTGGGTTTGCTCAGTGAGGCCGAGCTCGGCGAAGGTCTTGGTCATTGCGCGATGGGAGCTTACGTGCTTGGCTGCCTTGGCCGCGCATGGGTTGTGAGGGGCGCCGGTTGGCTTGACGTCAAATCGAGGGATCGAGCAGCAACTTGCCGGTGGTGCGCCGCTCGCGAAGGTCTATGTGGGACTGGGGGGCGTTCTCCAGGGAGTAGGTCGCCCCAACGACCGCGCGCAGCTCGCCGCGGGCCGCACGCGCGAACAGGTCGGCGAGCGCGTCGGCGATCATCGACGGACGCTCCACGCAGTGAAACAGGTAGAAGCCGACGACCGAGCGCGAGTGGCGCAGGAGCGAGCCGCTGGAGACTTGGTTGGGTTCCTGGGAGGCGATTCCGCACACCACGATCCGGCCGAAGTGCGCGAGCGCACGGTAGGAGCGCTCGAACGTCTCCCCGCCGGCCATCTCGAACACGACGTCGACCTCGCGACCGCCGTTTGCCTCGATCAAGCGCTCGGTGAGGCCGTCGGGCGTGGAGTCGATTGCGACGTCCGCGCCGAGCTCGAGCGCCAGCTCGCGCTTCTCGGCGCTCGAGGCGACCGCGATCACGCGACCGGCGCCAAGCGGGCGCCCCAGCTGCACGGCGAGCGATCCGACGCCGCCGGCGGCGGAGTGCACGACGACGCTCTCGCCCTCGGCGACACAGCCGGCGGTGCGGTAGAGGTGCCAGGCGGTCAACCCTTGGATCAGGATCGCTAGCGCGGTCGCGTCGTCGAGGGCCTCCGGGATCGGGAAGCTGAGGGCGGCGGGGGCGGTTGCGAACTCGGCATAGCCGCCGGAGCCGGTCAGGGCGATCACCCGCTCACCGGCCTGCAGAGCGCTGCCGGCGGGCGCGCGCTCGACCACGCCCGCGACCTCGCCGCCCGGCACGAGCGGGAGCTTGGCCTTCTGCACATAGGAGTTGGTGCGCGTGTGGGTGTCTGCGAAGTTGATCCCGGCGCGGCTCACTCGGATCAGGATCTCCTCGGCGGCTGGCTCCGGCGTGGGCAGCTCCACGAGCCGCATCACCTCGGGGCCACCGAACTCGGTGATCTGGATGGCGCGCATCGGCGATCAGGCTATAAGGTCTCGCGCCGATGCCAATTACCGTTGTCGGATCCATCGCCTACGACGCAGTGAAGACGCCCTTCGGCGAGCGCGAGCGGATGCTCGGCGGCGCCGCAGTGCACTTCGCGCTGGCCGCCTCCTTCTTCGAGGAGGTGCGCGTTGTGGGACCGGTGGGAGAGGACTTCGGCGAGCCGGAGCTCGACGTGATGCGCACTCGCGGAGTCGACGTCTCAGACGTGGAGCGCGTGGCGGGCGGCAGGACGTTCTTCTGGCGCGGGGAGTACGGCTGGGACCTGAACTCGCGCGAGACGCTCGACACGCAGCTCGGCGTGTTCGAGGGCTTTCAGCCAAAGCTGTCTGCGCGCTCGCGCGCGAGCGACGTGCTGTTTCTCGCGAACATCCTGCCCGACCTGCAGCTGGAGGTCCGCGAGCAGCTTCCGCAGGCGCGCTTCGTTGCGCTCGACTCGATGAACCTGTGGATCGACATCGCTCGCGATCAGCTCGTGAAGGCGATCGAGAGCGTGGATTGCCTGATCCTCAACGACGCAGAGCTGCGCCAGCTGACGGGCAAGCCGAACCTGGTGTCGGCCGCTCGCGAGATCCTCGGCTGGGGGGGGTCGGCTGCGAGCGACCCGGCCGGCGGGAATCTGGGCCCCCCCGCCCGCCGTGGGCCGAGCGTGATCGTCGCCAAGCAGGGCGAGTACGGCGCGGCGCTCGTCACCGACGAGGGCTTCTTCGCGCTGCCGGCCTACCCGATGGAGAACGTGATCGACCCGACCGGCGCGGGCGACACGTTCGCGGGCGGGTTCGTCGGCTACATCGCCGCTCATCCCGACGAGCAGCTCTCAGACCAGCTGCTGCGCCGCGCGATGGCGCACGGCACGGCGCTTGCCTCCTTCAACGTGGAGGAGTTCGGCACCGAGCGCGTCGAGCGGCTCACGGGCGAGGAGATCCATGCTCGCGTGGAGGAGCTGCGCGCGATCACGCAGTTCAGCGGCGCCCCGCTGCGGCTGCGCGGCTGAGCGCCTCTCCGCAGCTTGTGCGCACCCACCGACGGGTATACGATCGAGTAGGAGTGGATGCTTGGACCTTCATCTGGCTGATGGTGTTCTTGAAGATCCCGATCGTGGCGCTCTTCCTGATCGTGCGCTGGGCTGTGCGCCAGACGCCGGAGGAGGCGAGCGGCGAGGACGGCGGGATCGGGCCGCTAACCGGCCCCACCCACCCGCTGCAGCCGCACCATCCGCGCGCGCGCCTGCCGCGCTCGCCGCGACGTGGACCGCATGGGGACGCGCCGCTGGTCCCGCCCGCGCGCGTGCGCACAGTCGTGGCACGTGGCAAGCTCACACAGCGTTGACGGCTGACCGGGCTTCCTCGACGCGCGCACCTAAAGGGATTGCGACGGGCGCCTGCGGGTGCGCCCGGAGGATCGCTTCACAGGTTGCGCACGGATCACACATCCCGGTATCGCATAATCGGGTAGACAGCGACAGCCGACTGGAGGAGCAATGGGCACCGAAGCACAGACTCAGCATGCAGCGACCGACGGTGCCCAGGCTCCGCAGACGCTGACAGTCACCGACAACCGCACGGGCAGGAGCTACGAGCTGGCCGTGACCGACGGCACAGTGCGGGCGATGGACCTGCGCCAGATCAAGGTTGACGACGATGACTTTGGGTTGATGGCGTATGACCCGGCATATATGAACACCGCCTCGTGTCGGAGCTCCATCACCTACATAGACGGTGACAAGGGAATCCTTCAGCACCGCGGCTACTCGATCGAGCAGCTGTGCGAGCGCTCGAGCTACCTGGAGGTCGCCTATCTGCTGATCCACGGCGAGCTGCCCACGCGGAGCCAGCTCGACGAGTGGGTGTACGAGATCACGATCCACACGTTCGTGCACGAGAACGTCAAGGACTTCATGCAGGGCTTTCGTTACGACGCCAACCCGATGGGGATGCTGGTCGCCTCGGTCGGCGCGCTGTCGACGTTCTATCCAGACGCCAACCAGATTCACGACGAGCAGATCCGCGCGATCCAGATCATCCGGCTGCTCGCGAAGATGCCGACGCTGGCGGCGTTCGCGTTCAGGCACAACATGGGCCAGCCTTACGTGTACCCCGACAACGACCTCGCCTACGCCGGCAACTTCCTCGGCATGATGTACAAGATGACCGAGCTGAAGTACCAGCCCGACCCGCGGCTGGAGAAGGCTCTCGACGTCCTGTTCATCCTGCACGCCGACCACGAACAGAACGCCTCGACGAGCGCCGTGCGCTCTGTCGGCTCCACGCAGGTCGACCCCTACTCGGCGGTGGCCGGCGGGGTGGCGGCGCTGTACGGGCCGCTGCACGGCGGCGCCAACGAGCAGGCGCTGAGGATGCTGCGCAGGATCGAGTCGCCGCGCAACATCCCCGACTTCCTGGAGGGGGTGAAGGCGGGCAATGAGCGCTTGATGGGCTTCGGACACAGGGTCTACAAGAACTACGACCCGCGCGCGCGGATCATCAAGAAGCACCTCGACGCCGTCTTTGAGGTGCGCGGCACCAGCCCGCTGCTGGACATCGCGACAGAGCTCGAGAAGCGCGCGCTCGACGACGACTACTTCACGCAGCGCAAGCTCTATCCGAACGTCGACTTCTACTCGGGCCTGATCTACGAGGCGCTCGGCCTGCCGGTGGCGATGTTTCCGGTCATGTTCGCGATCGGCCGCACCAGCGGCTGGATCGCGCAGTGGCTCGAGATGGTGCAGGACTCAGAGCAGAAGATCGCCCGCCCGCGGCAGATCTACACGGGCGAGCGCGACCGCGAGTACGTCGCGCTAGACCAGCGGGGCTGAGTGCCCGAAAGGGACCATGCAGCTACACCCATAGGCGTGCGTGCCCCAGACTAACTCCAAGTTTTGGGATTAATTTGGAGTTATTTGGAGTTAGGCCTCGCTGCTTCCAGCGCCGCCGCAAGATCTGGTACCGCCCCAAAGGCATAGCGCCGGCCCGTCTTACGGCGAACGAGCAGCCCATGAGCCTCCAGGTCGAGCAGATCGTTACGGGCGGTCTCGTGAGTGACACGATGTTCAGTGGCATGTCCTTGGTAGGAGTAACTGTCCTCAGGATGCCTCAATGCGTCGCCGAGCAGCGCCAGCTGGCGGTGGTCGAGGCCATCCGATCGCTCGAGCAGGCGCTCGACGTCGCGGATCTCGCGCACCTTGCGCTCGAGGTAGGCGTGCAACTCCTTCACCGCCCGTTCGATCGTCTTCAGCTGGTGCAGCAGGAAGTAGGTAGTATCGCCGCTGTCGGTCTCGGTTAGAAGAAACGCGCGCGCGTATCGGGATGGCGCCTCGCGCAGGATCCGCGAGATCGACAGATACTCAGCGAGCCAGTAGCCACGCGTACGCATGTACCAGTAGAAGAGCGCGCGCGCGGTGCGACCGTTGCCGTCGACGAACGGGTGATCGTAGGCGAGCGCAAAGTGCAGCAGAATCGCCCGAAGGACAGGATGGACAAAGCTGTCGGAGCTCTCGTCATGCTCGTTGGCGAAGTCGCACAGGAGGCCGAGACGAGCGGTGAGCTGCTCGGCCGGAGGTGGCTTATGCACGATAGCTCCATCCTGCGCATCGACGACTGCGACGCGCTCTTCCTCGGCAGTTTGCAGCCTGCCGGCGGCACTAGGGTCATCGAGCGTCCCCTCGGTGAGGATCCGGTGCAACTCGAGCACGGCCTCGGGGACCAGAACGTCTCCGATCTGCTCGCGCATGAACTCCAAGGCCCGGTAGTTGTTGAGGATCATCTGCTCACTTCGGTCGGTCGGCGCGCGACCAGTGCGCAACATCTCCTTAGCGACGCGCCGCGACGTGGTGGCCCCCTCGAGCTGACTCGAGCGGATCGCCTCCTCCATCAACGAGTTGACGAGATAGTGCTCGCGAGCCTGGGCGTCGCCCGCGACCAGCTCACCCATCGCGACCTCTCCCGCACAGTGCTGGTCGACGTAGTGCAGCAGGCGCAGAACGCTGTCGGGGGTGGCGTATCGAAACGCACCGCCGTCGGAATCCTGCAATGGAAGCTCACGCAGCAGCGCGATGCGGTGCAGCTTGATGGCCAGCCACCACTCCTCCCGCGAGAGCTCCTCAGGGGGCGAGAGGTGACGCAGCTTGTCCCAGTGGATGTAGTCGGAGTCTACGTGGAGCTTGCCACCGAACTGAAAGTTAAACAGCTTGGCGAAGCGCTCGTCCCCGACCGAAGACGGCCTGATATCGGGCGGCACGGCTACGTACATGCGCCTCTCCTCACTCGACTCAGTGAGAATCTAAATCCAAATGATCTCATAGATTTGGAGCTTAGCAGGACAAATTCCAAAATCTTGGAGAAATTTGGAGGAATTTGGAATTGGAGCTAGAGCACCAAGGTCGCCCCGTGTAGGCGCAGCCAGTTGCGCTGCTCGCGCCAGCCCGGACAGCGGCTCTCGACCAAGGCCCAGAAGCGCGGGGAGTGGTCGCGGATCTCGAGGTGGCAGACCTCGTGCCAGACGACGTAGTCGAGCACCGGCTCGGGGGCGAGCAAGAGGCGCCAGTTGAAGCTCATCGCACCCTTCGCCGAGCACGAGGCCCAGCGGGTGCTCTGCGCGCGGACCTGAAGGCCGCTGTAGGACGACAGCCCGACCGCGGCCACGGCCGCGTCCAGACGCGCGGCGATCTCCCTGCGCGCGAGCCGGCGATACAGGCGCTCCACCGCCGGGCGATGATCTCCCACGGGAACGAACAGCTTCTCCCCATGACGATGGGCGCGCTTGCGCCCCGGCTCGGGGACGAGCACGAGCGGGGCGCCCAGATAGGGGATGGTCCCCGCGCGCTCGGCGACGTGCGCGAGCGCTTGGCGCCCCTCGGAGAGGCGGCGCTCGATCCACGGCGCCAGCTCGCGCACCGCCGCGGCGGCCGCCCGCTCGGGTGTGTGCGCTGGCAATACGACCTCGACGTCGGTGTGAGCGCGCACGTTGACGCGCACCCGCCGGGCGCGGGTGGAGCGGCGCACCGTGTACTCGATCTCGCCCACGTCGATCAGGGTACGCATGGGTGCGGGCGGATGGTCGCGCAAAGTCGCCATAGCCCCCGCGCGCGCGGGCAGCCAAATTGGAGGCGCCACACCCCCGCGCCGATCCGCTCTGAGACCGACGCGATCACGCCTCATAATCCCACCATGGCCAGGTCGATCGTGAAGCTGCCCGCCGAGGTGCGCGAGCCTTACGAGGTGTTCGTCAACGGCGTGCCCCAGCGCGAAGGCGTCGACTTCCAAGCGAAGGGGCGCACGCTGATGTTCGAGCGCGAGCTGCGCAAGGACCGCATCTCAAAGCGCCGCTGGCTGCTCGGCGCGTGGGGCGTCGGCACCTACAAACAGGACGACTCGATCGACGTGCGCTACGAGGCGCGCGACGGCTCTCCGCGTGTCGCGGAGGCGCTGGAGATCGAAGCGGCTTAGCGGAACGTCAGCCTGCTGGAGCCGCAGTGGCCTCGTCCGCGCGCTGCTCGCCGCCACGCCGCGCCTTCTCCCACGGACGCGCGAGCTTGAGCGCACCCAGGATCGCGCGCGTCGCCGGCGAGCGGTTGAGCGTGTAGAAGTGGATCCCGGGGGCGCCGGCGGCAAGCAGCTCGGCGCACTGCAGCGTCGCGTAGGCCACGCCGAAGTCGATCACCGCCTCCGGCTGGTCGACGCGCGCGTGCAGCTCGCGGCGCAGGCCCGCCGGGATCGAGGCGCCGCACATCTTCGTCATGCGCTCTAGCTGGCCGATCTGGGTGATCGGCAGGATCCCCGGGACGATCGGCACGCCGATCCCGGCGGCTCGCGCGCGCGCGACGAAATCGAAGTAGAGCGTGTTGTCGAAGAACAGCTGCGTGATCAGGAAGTCGACGCCGCCGGCGACCTTCTCTGCCAAGTAGTCGATGTCGGCCTGCGGGCTCGAGGCGTGGATGTGGGTCTCGGGGAAGCAGGCCGCGCCGATCGCGAAGGGGTAGTCGGCCTTGATCAGCTCGACCAGCTCGCGCGAGTACTCGAGGCCCCCGTCGGTCTTGATCCAAGCCTCCTGGCCGGCGGGCGGGTCGCCGCGCAGGGCGAGCACGTTTACGATCCCGGCAGCCTGCATCTCCTCCAGCGTGGAGCGCAGCTCGGGCACGGTGGCGCCGACGCAGGTGAAGTGCGCCATCGCCTCCAGGCCGTAGTCCTCCTTGATGCGCTTGACGATCTCGATCGTCTTCGCGCGCGTGGAGCCGCCGGCGCCGTAGGTGACCGACACGAACGAAGGCTCCAGCGTGCGCAGCTCGGCAAGCGCGGCGTATAGGTTCTGCTCACCCTGCTCGGTCTTGGGGGGGAAGAACTCGAAGGAGAAGACGGGCTCCGGCCCCGCGAGCAGCTGGTCGATCCGCATCTCCAAAGCCTAACAGAGCTGTGTCAAGGTTTGGATAGCTCCGGCGCCTGGCGGCGCCTACGCCGTGGCGTTCTCGGTGGCGCCCCAGCGCTCCGGGTCGCCGCCGATGCGCTCGGCCTGGCCAAGCGCCTCCAAGTGGGTGAGCATCGCAAGCGTCTCGGAGAGCAGCCAAGGACCCCCGTGCGAGGCAAGCTCCTCGCTGTAGATGCGCGGCACGATCTCAAAGGCCGTCAGCGGCTCCGACGCGATCACGGCGCGCACCTTCTCCAGACGCTCGGCGACGAGCTTGCGATTGCCGGCGATGTGGGCGTGGACGTCGGTGAACGTGCGCCCGTGGCCGGGCAGGCACAGGCGCGCGCCGAGCCGCTCGACCACATCCAGCGAGGAGAGGAATTCGCCGACCGGGTCCGGCGAGTAGCCGAAGTCGAAGAACAGCGAGATGCGCCCGAGCAGGTGGTCGCCTGAGATCAGCAGGCGTCGCTCGGGTTGGAACAGGCAGACGTGCGAGGGGGCGTGACCGGGGGTCTCGTAGACGCTCCACGGGCCGAGGTCGGTATTCACGACGACGCCTGGCAAGAGCTCGCGGTCGGGGGCGATCACCGCGGAGATGCCCGATTCGTGGTCCTTGCGCTCTTCGGCGAAGCGCCGCAACGGCTTCTCGGGAACGCCGCTCTGGCGCGCGACCTCGATGCGCCGTTCCAGTGTCGCCTCGGGGTTCTGCTCGCCGATTGACATGTGCTCGTATTTGGGGTGCATCCACAGCTCGCAGCCGGCGCGCTCGACGATCGTTGCGGCTTGGCCATAGTGGTCGGAGTGCGCGTGCGTGCAGACGACGAGGCGCACGTCCTCGACGCGCAGGCCGCACATCGCCAGAGCCCGCTCCAGCTGCACGATCGAGCCTGGCTCGTGGTAGCCGGTGTCGAACAGCACGATCCCCTCACCGGCTCTCACGGCCCACGCGTTTCCATGCGGCACGCCTGGCCAGGGCAGCGGCAGGCGCAGGCGAAAGACGCCGGGGAGCGTGCGCTCGCCCCGTCCAAGCTCGCGTTTCCGGGCCGGCTCCGTCACCGCGGCGGAGACTAGCGCGACTCGCGCTTGGGCAGGGAGCGCCGTAGACTGCTAGGTCAGCGTCGGGGTCGGGGCCCTCGGATGCATACTTCCTTCCCACCGGCCCCGCGGGCGGTTACGGCGGCGAAGCTAAGGAGACTGAGATGGTCGAGGACGACGGGTCCGAGCAGGGCAAGGCGGCCGCCAAGGTGCAGGAAGCGGCCGCGAACATCCACAAGGCGGCCGCCCCCAAGAAGAGCGCTTCCGCCAGCCCGCATCCGGCGGCCGTCGCCGGCGCGGGGCAGGCGAGCGAGACCGAGGCGGTGGCGCGGCGCTATTTCGAGACGATCGCCGAACGCGACATCGACGCGGCGGTAGCCCTTTGGGCCGAGGGCGGGCGCGAGTACGTGCGCGGGCAGGCTGACGTGCTCGCCCCTGAGGGGGTGCGGGAATTCATCGGCAGCTTGATCGAGGCCATGCCCGACATGGGGATGGAGGTTGTGGAGACGACCACCGAGGGCGAGCGCTGCGCGGTGCGGTGGACGCTGACGGGCACCTTTGCCGGACCCGGGTCGCTCAACGGAATGCGGCCCACGGGCCACCCGCTCACGCTCGAAGGCGTGGACGTCCTGACGGTGCGCGACGGGAAGGTGCAGGCAAACGACGCGTTCTCCGACGGCCTGAGCGTGGCGCGCCAGATCGGTCTGATGCCCCCGCAGGGCTCCCCCGCCGAGCAGGGCCTGATGGGCGCTTTCAACGTAAAGACCAAGCTGACGGGGATCTCGGCGCAGGACGCCAAGCTCCTCGCCGAGGGCGTGTGGGTCGTGCAGGGCCAGCCGGGGCGTTGCAACGTGTATTTGATCGAGGACGCGAGCGTCGGCGGCGTGACGATGTACGACGCGGGCGCGCGCACGATGGTGCGCGCCGTCGCCTCCGCCGGCGCGAAGCTCGGCGGGATCAAGCGGATCGTGCTCGGCCACGGCCACACCGACCACCGCGGCACGGCGCCCGCGCTGGGCGTGCCGGTGCTGTGCCATCCCGAGGAGGTGCAGGACGCCGAAGGCAGCGGCGGCTTTCGCTACTGGCCGAAGGACCTGGTCGGACTGCCAACGCCCCAGCGCCAGATCCACAGGGCGATGCACCGCTGGGCGTGGGACGCCGGGCCGGTCAAGATCTCAGAGACTTTGAGCGAGGGCGACGAGGTCGCCGGCTTCAAGGTGATTCACTTGCCGGGCCACGCCCCGGGCCAGATTGGGCTGTGGCGCGAATCCGACCGGCTGGCGCTGGTGAGCGACTGCTTCTACACGCTTGAAATGTGGGGCCGTAGCTGTCCGCCGCACGTGCCGGAGAAGACCTACAACTACGACACCGAGCAGGCGAAGGCGTCGATTCGCAAGCTGGCGGAGATGGAGCCGGCGGCAGCCTGGCCGGGGCACGCGAAGCCTGTGACCGCCTCTGGGGCGCATGCCGGTGACGTGCGCTCGCAGCTGCTTGAAGCGGCGGAGCGGCTGTAGGGCGTGGCGAGGGCCGCGTCAGCGCCGCACACGGGCGTCGCCGCCGACGCCGGTCGGGCTGGCGGGCGATAGCCGTGGGCGTGGGCGATAGCCGTGGGCATGGGCGATAGCCATGGGCGTGGGGCGATAGCCGTGGGGCGTAGGAGTCGCGCGCGTGCGAGGCGGGCGCCGGCGGACGAGGCGCGCATCGAAGCGCCCCTGAGCGACTACACCGACGCGGACGGCAACGTGCTCACCCTGCGCGGCTCCTTGACTCCGGCGGCGAGAGCCGAGTACGCGCGAGCGCTTGCCGGCGAGTTGGGGTCGGCGGCCGCCACCCGAGAGGACGCGGAGCAGCGCGCGCTGGAGCTGCTGTTCGAGCGGTTGGCTCTGCGTTGGACGATCGCTGGCGCGCCGATCGAGCGCCCGCGCGAGCTGCTCATGCGCCTGCGCGCAGCTACGCCCACCGAGCGCGCGTGGGTGCGCGACGCGCTGCGCGAGCATTGCGAAGAACACTTCCCGGACGTGCGGGCGCCGTAGAGAGAGCCCATCGGGCGGCGCGATGCGCTTGGGCGCCGGCGACCTGCCTGGCCCCAGCAGCTCCGGGCGCAGAGCCTCGTTCACTCTGTCTCGGCCAGAAGCTCCAGGCGCGGCCCATGAGCGTCGCGCGCCGAGACGAAGCGCGCGCTTTTGGGACTGAGGACGAACTCGCGCAAATCGCCGTCCTCGCCCCGAACGGTCACGCGCCGGCCCTCGTCCTCAACAGCCACGATCGTGCCCGCCTCGGCGCCGCCGCCGAAGTGCTTGATGCGAGCGAGGGCTCCGACGCGCGGGAGCGGTCGCGAGGGGCCGAGCATCATTCGAGGGTAGTCAGGCGAGCCTCAGAAAGGTGACGCCAAGCCCCGGCGCCCGTCGTAAGGGAGCATCGGTCGTGAGCAGCGGACAGTCCAAGGCTCTGGCGAGCGCCACGTAGCAAGCGTCGTAGGCCGAGACGTTCGCTCGCAGCGTCCAGGCATCCTCCAAGAGACCGACGCTGGGAACTCTCGTGAGATCGCTGTGGGTCAACCTGGAGATGGCCTTCGTCGCGCGCTCGCCGGTCAGCTTGCCGCCGCGCTCGAGTCCCCGCAAGCTCTGCATCACCTCTGGGTTGATCACATCCGGCGCGACCAAGTCCGCGCCAGCGACGATTCGGGCGATGGCCAGGCCGGTCGGCGTCCTCAGCAACAGCTCGACGAACGCCGAGGCGTCAATCGTGATCTGAGATGGCCCGCTGAATCTGCGCATCGCGCTCGGCGCGACCCTCGCGGAGCGCGGCGACGACGTCCTCAGATGAAATCCCCGTGACCGGCTCATCGCCCTCCAAGCCCTCGAGCCATTCCCGCGTCGTCGGCAGGGCCAGATCGCGTTCGATCAGATAGAGCAGATAGTCGCTCAGACTCCTGCCCTCCGCGCGCGCCCGGGCGCGCAGTCGCTCGTGCAGCTCGGCCGGCACCTCCTTGACTTGGATCGCGCTCATAGCATGAATATAGCATGCCTAAAGCATGCCTGTTATGGCAGCCGATGCCGTTCGCTGTGTTCGACGCGGTCATGCGCCGAACGGTAGGCGGCGCTTGGGACGGTACGCGGCGCCTGGTCGTTGAGCGGCGCGCGATCAGCGGCCCGCTCGCAACCGCCCGCCCGATATAGGGCGCGGGGGCGACCGCGTGAGGCGATCTTGGGGTCAGCTCGGGGGGCGCTTACGTGAGATGCTCAGCCAATCGTGTATGGTCAAATCGCGGACGCGCTCGAAGTGACGAACGTTGCCGGTCACCAGCTCCGCTTTGTGGGAGAGCGCGGTCGCCGCGATCCGTAGGTCTGGATCGTCAAGACGGGTGCCGTTGCTCTCCAGCTCGACCCTGATACGCCCGTAGCACTCGGCCGCGTGCCGATCGAATGGAAGAACACGAACATCGGCGAGCAGGCTTATGGCGCGTTCGTAGAGCTCGTATCGTCCCGCACGATTGGCGCCGTAGGCAAGCTCGCCAATGGTGACCGCCGTGGTTGCCTGCTCATGTGTTGGGACCTCCGCCAACCGCGCCAACAGCAGCGGCGAGGGCCGTGGCTTCATCAAGTTGCTGATCGCGTCGGTGTCGAGAACGATCACTACTCGAGCGGTGGAACGGGCCTTGAGCGCTGGGTGCGGCGACTGCGAACAACCTCTGTAAGCGAATCCGCATACTCGGGCTCATCCTCGAACGCCCCCACCAGCGCGAGGAACCCAGATCGCTCCTTCCCAGCGACAGCGCCCGGCAGATCCGAGAGCGGCACGAGCGCGGCCATCGGCGTCCCGTTGCGCTCCACGACGTAGCGCTCACCCTGGTAGCGAACGGCGCCGAGCACGTCGGCAAAGCGTCGCTTGGCCTCGGCAACGCCGATGGGCGTTAGAGCACGTTCGGACATGATGTCATCATAACATGACCTATCGTACGGTCTGCCAGCGATCGTGTTCGACGCGGTCATGCGCCGAACGGTAGGCGGCGCTTGGGACGGTACGCGGCGCCTGACCGTCACGCAGCAGTCGGCAGTTTGTCAAGCCCCCCTTTTGTTGTGAGGCTCGTTCAGTCCACGCTGCCGCGCGGCAGGACCCACTGGGTCGGTTGCCCGGTGATCGCGCTAATCCGATCGTAGTCGGCGTCGTAGTGCAGCACGGTCAGGCCAGAGCTCTCGGCGCAGGAAGCGACAATCAAGTCTGGGAGCGGGACGGCACGGTGCTGCGAGCGCTTCGCCAGGCGCGCCTGAACCTCGAGCGCCCTGTCGACGATCGCCTCGGTTATCTGCACGCGCGGAAGCGCACGCAGGGTGGTGGCCAGCCTCGCGTAGACGGCCGGGCTCGACGCGCTGTAGAGCAACTCCAGGTCCACGATCCCGCACGTCGCGATAGCACCGGAGAGCAACAGCGGCTCGACCGCCTGGCGCACCTCCGGGCGCGTCTCGCGCCTGGTGAGCGCGCTCTTGTCGGCCAGATAGCTTGCCAACGCGCCCGCTCAGCGCCAGGCGCCGGCCATCGTCACCGGATCCTCGAGCGCAAGCGCGCCAGGCTCGAACAGCAACTCGACCAAGCGCTCCCGCTCCTGAAGCTTGATCACCTCAGCTAGGGCCGCGTCTACCGTGTCGGTCAACGAACGCGTCCCGAGGATCTCACGCGCGCTGTCCACCTTGTCGAAGTCCACCTCGAAGGATGTCTTGCGCCTTGCCGCAGCTGCCATGCACGCAGGATAGCAAATACAGCGCTAGTCGATAGTGAATGGTATGCAAAACCCTATCCGCAGGACGCGGCGAACGTCCCGGTCGACGGGGAGCAGGTCGTGAACGAGCGCGTCAAAGAAGCCAACGATGACCGTCGAGTCGAGCAGGATCAATCCCACCGTAAAAGGGATAACAAGGGGCCTCGACGAGCTTGGTTCGCCAGGCGGTGTTGGGGTTAGTTGGTTGGCTCGCCGATTGCTTGCTCGATCTTGGCGCCCTTGTCGGTCAGCATCCAGGCGTTGGGGGCGCCGCGTGCGCGGCCGGCGGGGCTGTTCTCGACCAGGCCGAGCCTGGCGAGACGCGTGAGCAGCTTGGAGATCTGACCCTGGTCCTGCATGCCTGAGGCGAGGCCGATCTCGCGGTTGGAGGGATGGGTTCCCCGCTCGCCCAGCTCCGCGATCGCCGTCAGCACGCGCACCGTGCGATAGGTGAGCCGCATCTGCACGTCGCGCAGCGGATCCGCGGCGACGGGCCTGAGCGTGCCCTGAAGCGTCGGCATCGGTCGCTTGAGCTCCCTGCGCGCGGCGGCCGGGCCGAGATAGGGCAGCACGATCATGCTCATCAACGGGCCTGCCAGGACGAGCAGCGAGTCGCCCTCCGGCGACGCTGGAGAGCTTTCCCGGGCATTGCCCCCCTCGACTGGTTGCGACTCCAGCAGTCGCGAGTGCAGCACGGACAGGACGCCGCCGGCGATTCCCTCGGCTGTGAGAGGCGGTAGTTCTGAGCCCGCTCTGGTCTCGTTGCGTCCCTGTTCTATGAGGGTGATGATTTGGGCGATGCCGCGCCGGCGGCGCTCGAGCGCACGGTGGCCCGCGCCGAGCGAGCCGACAATCAAGAGCTGCCCGGCGCCGCGGTCCACGTCGAGGAACTGAAGGACCGCGATCAGCGCCGCCCTGACCCGCTCCACCCACTTCGCGTCCGGATCGTACGCGTCGAGCACATGGCGCGAGACGCGCCCCAGCGCGTCATCGAACGCGCCGAGGAAGCACCCTTCGCGATCGGGGTAGAGCTCGTAGAACGTGCGTCGCGACACCCCGGCGCGCTCGACCACATGCGCGACGGTGACATTCGCGGCGCCGCGCTCGCCGCTGACCTCGACCATCGCGCCGAGTATCCGCGCACGCTGGATCTCGACCACACGCTCAGGGCCAAGCCCGCCCGCGTGCCTGGCGTCGGCCGGGGTCCCCGAAGCGGAATTGCGACTCGCCGCTACTCCGCTTGGCGCCGCCCCCTCTGACGGCGCGCTGCCATTGCCACGCATCTCATTTCTTCCCGTGCGTATTCCCTCTGTGATGCCTGCTCGCCTTCTTGGCCTTCTTCTTGGGGCAGCCGGTGACGCCGATCGGGGTGTTCTGCTTGATCGTCGCGCCGTTCTGCGCGGTGAACGCGGTCGGCATCTTCAGGCTCGCCTTGCAGAGGTTGCTCGGCGCCGCCAGCGCCGAGAACTTGCCTTGCGGCAGGGTCAGTTCGAACGTGCCGACGGGAGCGTCGGGGACAGTGCGGAACGTGCTGCTCGTGATACCCGCCTTGCTGATGAACGTTTCCGCATGCAGTTGGATCGTCGTGCCATAACCCGACAAGACGATCACGAGTTCTGGGAATTTCAAACCCGCATGCGAGACGAAATACACAGGACCTGTGAGTGGGACTGGCAGCAACGGCGTCGTCGCTTTGGCCGTCCCGATCCTCGATTCCGCAGAACAACCGGCAGGGTTCTGGTTGAACGTGCTGTCAGGACAAGCCTTCTGCAGAGTCGTCAAACGTGACGGGAGTTGCTTTGGCAGGTCTACCTTGACCTTGCTGATGTTCGCCTGCGAGCCAAACGGAGCTTTCGGATAGGCAAGCTTCACATGCAGGCTCGCGCCGTTGGCCCTCGAGGTTCTCCCACTGGTCGAGACGCTGAACGCCGGTTTGAAACCAAGCACCGCACAGTTCGTGACCTGCAACGGCACCGACAACGCAGATGTCGCACCCTGCGTGCTGGACAGGCTCCCCGTGATGCTCATCGGAGAACAGTTGGTTGGGTTGAACGTAAAGCCGGGCCTGTTGACAGTCACGTTCACATGCTTGATCTGCAGCGGAATCCCATCCAATATCGTCGGGATCTTGTAGGGACCGGTGTTATCGCTCGTGATCGTGAGCGCTGCGGTGATCGGATCGACTTCGATCTTCGCACGGACGACCACGCAATCGCACGGCGTGTCCCTCTCCAGATCGTACGGTCCTGCCTTGGCTGGGTTGACGATCGACAAGCCATACGGGGCTCCCTCGTAGCCTTCGGTGACGAAGACTTTGCCGCCACGCACGCTGTAGGGGTCGCCGCCCAAACCGACCGAGACGATCGTTTCGCCGATTTCGCTTTCCTTGCCGCACAAACCCTCATTCGCCAACGGTTCCTGGCATAGCTTCACGCTAGACAAGAGCCCCGATAGACCAGGAGGCATCTTCAACTGGATCGCCTGCAAATTCTGCTGTCCGTCGTCGCGCGACATCGTCATCGTGAACGGGCTGAACCCACCAGCCTGAATACTCGTCGTGCCCGCCGTCAACGACGGAGCGAACAACAACGGGTTCCGACACGCACTCGCATCGGGACCGCTCGTAATATTGAACGTCGAGGAGGATTCCGTCGCGGGATTACCAGACCACGGAGCGATAGTCGCAGTCGTCGTATAAGCCCCACACAACGCCGGCGTACCCAACGGTGCGCGATCCCCACCAAAGAAATGCAGTTTGAAATCTTCAAACGGCAACTGTGGCGTGTTCTTGAACGTCGAGACCAACTGACCCGTCACAGGATCGGGGACCACTTCCCCGGCGAGCTTCACACGCGAACCCGAGACCGGATCTTCGACGTACACGTACAGGGCGACCAAGCTCCCGAATGGGTTTGCTTGCTGCGCCGCCAAATACGCCGCGCCGACAAGCGGGTTCGCCAACAACGGCGTATGCACTTCAACCGTGCCGACCTTCGACGCGTCAGGACACGACGACGGTTCCGGGCTTTCAAGCGCTATCTGGCCGAGCGAGCACGACTCCAAACCATCCGCGGCGGCCGGGTTGAGCACCATGCCCTCAGGTAGCGCGACGGTCGTGTCCTTCACGTCGGCCTCAGCCAGGCCTTTTGCGTTCAGGCTCTGCTCCTGAGGAACATGCACATCCACACTCAGCCCCGTGGGTGTGCTGCCGGCCTGCCCGTCCGGCGCGACACCGATGGACGGCGAGGACGGCAAGCGGTTGCACCCGTCCATCGCAGGCATCGGTTCCCCCGTAAACGACTGGAATACGCCGGCTGCTTGCCAGGAGTCGGCTTCGACGCTCGTCGCCAACGAACCGGTACACGAGGTCGGCATCGCCAGAAGCGGCGGCGGATCGTTCTGCCCGAGCGGCGTACAAGACCTTTCTCCGTTCGCATATAGGCCATTGATAATACAGTCCCATCCGCGCTGGCTATCGTGACGGGGATCGCCGGGGACACCCCAAAATGTCACACGGCTGGCCATGAAATTCGGCAGCTCGGTGATGTTTTTGACATTGACCGTCACACCGTAGTCTCCCCCGGTACGCACAGCCGTATCCAGCAGAACAGGGTTTTCGAAGATCTCAAACCCGAAGCGTGCGGGCTCGCCGACGGCCGGGGTCAGGTTGTACAGCGGCACAGGCACCGAGATAACTCCACCGATAAACGTCGTTTCCTGAATCGTGATCAACGCCACACCTACCACTGTCTTCGCCGGGCAGAGGTTCAGCGCCATACCATTTCCATTCGTATAGGAGGAGAATTGCGTGAGCGTGCATTGAGCAAAGGGCGTCGGGTTTCCGATCAAGCCCGGCGGCAGCTTGAAGCTCAGGTCCTTGGCCTTTCCCGGCGCCTTGTTCGGATCGGCCGTTTGGCTCAACAGCAGCGTCGTGGTTAGCTGAAATGGATGCGAGCCCGCCTGCGTATCGGGCGCGCCACCCTCTTCTTCCGCGGTCATTTCATAACTTTCGACACCAAAGGGCACGGGCCCATCGCCGATCCTCAGCGGACGTCTCAAAGTCTTCGGCGGCACATCTTCCGCACCCGATACGGTCACTTCATTCTCGGCCCCCGGGGATACGTCTTCCACCTTTACCTTAATACTCATTTCCAAGACTTCGTATGGATTCAGTGGGATTTCATACCTATCGATTGGGAAATGGCAACTCACCGACCTTCCAGCTATTTCACATAGACCTTTTTCCGCAAGATTATTGCCCTCTCTCGTGCCAGTCGTGAAGAACGAGATGCTCTTCACGCTCAAACCCGGCGGGAGCTTATCGGTGATGGTTATCGTGCCTTTGGAGTCGGGCGCGTCACCGGCGTTATCGGCGACGAGGTAGATCGTGCCTTCGCCACCGGCTGGGAGCGTCGCCGGCCATGTGCTTGCCGTGAGCTCCCACCACGCGCTCGGTTCGGCAAGCGCCGGCGCCACACCACCAATACCCATCACCGCCACCGCCACTGCGACCAGACCTACAAGGCGCTTCGTATAAGTGAGCTTACTGTCGATCATCTCCGCTCTCCCCTTTAGCGCCCTGTCCGACTGGACACGCTCTTACCGTTTCTCAACCCCACAACAGCCTGCTTGGCATACCGTTTTCTTGCCTGCCGTTCACATACGGCCCGCTTGCGCTTTGACCGCTTCTTTTTGCACGCTTTCAGTGCCTGTGCGAGCTTCTGCCTGCCGGTCAGCGACCTCGATACGACACCCGAGCTACCGGCGCCCGGGGTCACGTTGCCGGCGCCCGAGAACGTCTCGCTGGAGGGTGCGCCGAAGATCTCCGGTTGCGGCGAAGGCGCCGCCTTGCACGAGTCGCCCGTCGAGCACGGCGGCGGCGACACAGCCGATGCCGGCAAGCACGGCGCGCCCGCGCTGCACACATGCGCGTCGTATATGTCAAGCGCCCCGTCGTAATCCTGATTCACCAAGCCAGCGCCGGTCAGGAAAAACACATCATCGCCGGTTTCGCTCACGTCGAGGAGCACCGATTCTTCGTGTCCGCCACCGGAGGAGATCAGATCCACACACCCGCTCGACGCGCTGACGAACGTCGCGGCCACAGATTCACAGCTACCCACCCCCGAGGGCTCGTACTCGTACACATCCCACGTTCCATTCGTATCCTGAGCCGTCAGGGGGTCGTTGCTGTTGAAGAACAACCTGCCGCTGTCGGACAGATAGCGCGATTGATAAAGAGCCTTATCTCCTTCAGGAGTGCCCCACGCTGGAATCGTCGCCGCCAGCCAGCGGTTTTGCCAGTTTCGGGCACCGCTCACAAGCGCGGTCGGTATACCGTTAGCAATCGTTTCGTCAAGCATGAAGGCTCCGGCCGGCCTTCCCCCGGTCGGATTGCACGACGCGCACACGAGGTGCTTCCCGCCAGCTTCCGGGTTCGCATGGTAAAGATAGATCTCCTCGTCCGGCTTGCCGCTGTAAGCATCGCGACTGTCATAGCCCGTCAGATCTCGATCCGACATAAATGCAAGCCATTGACCGTTCGGGGAGACCCGCGCCACCTGCGCGCTAGCCGTTGCAAAGACGTTTGCGTCATCTTGTGAGAGCTCCGCGATGAATGTCGTTGCCCCGTTGTGGCTTACATACAAGCTGCAAGTGGCGCCCGTGGACCCCGATTGACAATTCCCGGGACTCGCCCCTGCCGCCAATACTCCGTTGGCGACGAAGTAAACGTAGGAGCCGTCTTCGCTTGCGCCCAAGACCGACCCCAATACGTCGGCACGTTCACCGATATTCGAGACTTTGCTTAGATCTGACACCTTGCCGGTATCCAAATTGAATTCGTACAGATCCCGGAACCGCAAGCCGTAAGATGCAGTCGAGTCGGGGGTGAGGGGTGCAGAATCCATGAAGAACACCCTCGACCCATTGCTACTCGCGGTCTCAAAAGCGGGTTGGCCTCTACCACCCAACGCACCAGGTTCAGTGACGTCGAGTCTAAACGTTCTTTTCTCAGGAATATCGCGCATGAAGAGTTCACGTTCTTCGACTTCACCGATCACACGCGAGCCGTCATCAGAAACCGCATGTGCCACAGTTGTGTTTTTGTAACCGAATTGCATATCGGCGATAAACGTCAGCTTGCCGCCGGCCCACTCATACAGACCGGGAGACCCGTCGGCGGTCAACGCTACACCCGAGCTGAGGATGATATGGCTCAGGTCGGGCGTCGCACCGGCAAACCTCGCTTCACCGGTAGCCTGTTCCACAAGCTGACCACCGAATTTGACGCCTGCTGCCACATTCGCACTTGTCACAAGCGGTTGATAACACACCGTCGGGCTCACTTCGCATGTGGCGTCGTGGCGCAAATATGGCGTCTGTTCCGAAGCTTCTCCAGAAAGAGCCAGCGATCCCAGCGGTTCAACCGAACCGATCGACAGGTCAGAAGAGAACAACTCGTACTCGGATTCGTGACCGGCGAGAAGACCCGTGTGAGTCGCGTCGTGTGGTGTCGCGATCACCTTCGTCACCCAGCCCGCCGGCGTCAGCGTCGAGAAGATCTGAACCCTTTCGGGAGAACGATCGCCCGGCGGCTGTTCTTCGGTCGGACCCGTCGCGTCGTAGGAGATAGCGCTACCGTTTGCGGCTGCCTGAATCACTCCTCCTGTCCCGATTGGCAGCAATGAGGCGCCCTGCTTATTTGGTGGTGAGACCATCTCCCACGCACGACCGTCGGGCAAGCCGGCGACGCTCACAGCAGACTGCGTTATAAAGACCCTGTCTTCACCGGTGACCGTGCCGAGCGCGCTTTCGACCACCAGCCGGTAGTGATAAGCAGTGCCTGGCCGCAGATCCTGCGGATGAGCGGCGACCCCCACATCTTCCAGTCCGCCACCGGCTTCTCCAGAAATGCTCTCGCCGTACGATGCACTCAAACCGTATTCAAAGCGGTATGTCGTATCGCTGCCGTCGGGGTTCACCTGCCCGGAAAAAGTCGCGCTACCCGAGGCGACGTTCGAGACCGACTCGCCATCCATCTTCGCCTGCGCCGGCGCGATGAATGTGCGATCGATCCCAACGTTGCTTCCGTTCGTGTTGCTTGCCACGAGCCGATAGTGGTAGCGCGTCAAGGGCGTCAGGCCGCTCACGTCTGCGTGAACTGCCACGACGCCAGAGCCGGAACCCGGCGAGGGTTCGCATGGGATGGTGTTCCCGTATGACTTTTCCGTGCCGTATTCAAACTGACAACCGCCTACCGGAATGCCATCGGGGTTAACGGTCCCGTCCAGAGTCACGCTACCTTCGTGCGTCACATTGGTCGGCTCTTCTCCTGTTTCGACATCCGGCACGACGACCTGCCCGAAAACCAACACCCGATCGGAGACAGAGTCTGTGACATATACGGTGTGGGTGGCGGAGTCGACCGCGATACCGCCATTTTCAGTCAAGTCCCCTGATCCAAATTCCTCCTTGGACCGCCTTTCATCGTCATAAGCTGTGACCAAGGTGCCTTCGCCGTGGTAGACCTCATTATTGGAGGTATCGACGGCCACACCACCCGTGCCGTTACCAAAATCGTGGAATTCACCTGAAGGTTCAAGCTGTTCCACCAATCCAGACCCCTGTATGTACAAGCGACCTTCAGAGTCGACCGCAAGCCCTATCAGTGACGCATTATCAAGCCTCTTTGAACGAAATACGTTGATCTGGGCGTCGCTAAAACTCTCGATATAGGTTCCTCCTACTTCTTCACTCCTCTCGGATACCCACACCACGCCTGTGGGATCGACCGCGACCCCTATCGGCAGACTGAGCGGAGCGCCGCCTTCACCCGTCGCGATCTGACCCTCATAGGCACCCGTTTCGCTGAACTTGTCGACCACTTTACTGGCTCCATCGATCGCATAGACGTCACCCGCAGACGGGTCAAGTGGGTTACCGGAATTATCGACGGCGAGCGCGAGGGGGGCTTGTTCAAACGAGGACCGTCCAACTCCAAACCCCCCAGGTGGAGCGAACTGCCCGACATATGCGCCGGCAGAGGTGAACTCCTCGATCCGGGCGTTTTCCCGATCGGCCACATACACGTTATGCGTCGTGTCGTTAACAGCAATTCCAAGCGGTTCCTTGAGCTTGCCGTTTTCAGAGCCTTCCCCGCCAAAGGAGCCGGAGAAGACATGCACGTTCAACGCCATCACAGGCGCGCTGAGAGCAAGGACGCCCGACGACGCACACAACGAAGTTAGAACCGCCAACCCCAACCGACGAACACTCATCACACCCATCCCCTCCTAGAGCAGCGATCCAAGCAAACGACCCGCGGGACCGCGGGCGCGACCCGCCGGACTTGCGGGCAGGCAAAGCCGCAGCGAGCACACAACCCCGCGGCGGCGGAAGAACAGGAAGCTGTAAGCGCGCTCACTGCGCGCGAGTGGCCAAGCCGACCCTGCTGGTCGGCTGGAATGAAGCTCTGGCCTCGCTCTAGCTGAGAGCGGGCCCGGCCAGAGAGAGAGAGAGAGAGAGAGACGCGTCAGCGACGCTGACGCGTCCTATAACGTCAGCCCCGCGAGCACACGGACTCTCTACAACGCTATTCCCCAAAGAAACCACGCGAAATACAACTCCCTCTCAGAAGCGACCCGGTCCCTCTCCCAAGGGCCCTGCTTACCGGTTGAAGTCGACCCAGGGGCCAACCCAAAAACCCGACCTTATGTTTGCCCGACGTACCTTCGATACATCGGGTATCGAGCACTATAAGCACTACACGTGCAGTTTGTCAAGCCCCGCTGGAGTGGGAGACCCACGCTCGGGAGACGGGGCGTGCCGAGCCGCCCCGACGCCTGCAGGTCCACGAACATAACGTCAAGAGAACCGCGAGTCCCCGCCGCTGTCGCTACCGTCCACAGACGATGCGCCGCACCAAGATCGTCGCCACCATCGGGCCCGCCTCGCGCGAGCCGGACACGCTGCTCGCGATGGTGCGCGCCGGGATGGACGTCGCGCGGCTGAACTACTCGCACGGGACGCTGGCCGAGCACGAGGAGACCGTGCGCCGCGTGCGCGACGCCGCCGGCAAGGCCGGCCGGCCCGTGGCGATCCTGCAGGACCTGCCCGGACCCAAGCTGCGCATCGGGCCACTGCGCGAGGACATCGTCGAGCTCAAGCCGGGCGACACGGTCACGTTCACGTGCGGTGAGGAGCGTGCTGGCGACGCGGGCCACATGTCGATCACGTGGCCCGGACTGGCCGCCGCGCTCGCGCCCGAGGAGGTGCTGTACCTCGCCGACGGCTCGGTGCGCTTGCGTGTGTCCGCGGTGCGCCCGGACGCAAGCGAAGTCGACGCCGAGGTCGAGGTCGGCGGCGCCGTCGCCTCGCGTCAGGGGCTCAACATCCCCGGCCCCGCTCACGCGCTGCCATCCGTGCCGGCGGAGGATCTCGAGCTGCTGCGCCACGGCGAATCGATCGGCGTCGACATGGTGGCGCTGTCGTTCGTGCGCGACCCCTTAGACGTCGAAACCGTGCGCGAGCACACGCGCCTGCCCTTGATCGCGAAGATGGAGAAGCCGCAGGCGGTCGAACAAGCAGAGGCGATCATCAGGGCCGCCGACTGCGTGATGGTGGCGCGCGGGGACCTCGGCATCGAGATGCCGATCGAGCAGGTCCCCGCCGTGCAGAAGAAGCTGCTCCAGCAGGCCGGCTACATGGCGCGGCCCTCGATCACCGCCACGCAGATGCTCGACTCGATGGTCACCTCTTCCCGTCCCACCCGCGCCGAGGTCGCCGACGTCGCCAACGCGATCCTCGACGGCACCGACGCGGTGATGCTCTCCCAGGAGACGGCGATCGGCTCCTACCCGGTGCAGGCCGTTGAGATGATGGCCGCCGTCGCCGTCGAGGCGGAGAGGATCGCCCCCTACGAGCACTGGAACACCTCGCGAGTGCGGCGCGGTGAAGCCGACCCCGCCCACACAGTCGCCCACAGCCTGTGCTTGGCCGCGCGCGAACTGCACCTCGACGCCCTGATCGTGCCGACGCTCTCGGGCCGCTCCGCGCGGCTGGTCTCGGCCCACCGGCCAACCGTCCCGATCTACGCCCTCTCCCCCGGCCGTGAGACCGTGCGCCGCTGCGGCTTGATGTGGGGCGTGCAGGCCTCCTCGAGCCGCCGCCACGAGACGACCGAGGAGCTGATCGCCGACTCTGCCCGGCGCGTCGTCGAGCTCGGCTGGTGCGAGAAGGGCCAGCGCGTGGGCATCACAGCCGGCCTGCCCTCCGGCCGTCCGGGGACCACCAGCCTCATGCAGATCCAGGTGCTCTAGCGTCCCTCTAGCTGCTCCACAACCGGTCGATCGGCGCGGGTAGAGACGAGATCCTCCAAGCGATACGCGTTCCCGTGCAAGGGGCCCGAGGGGTGCGAACCAACTATTTCGAGGGGCACAAGTCCCCGATCTCGAGGGGTGCGAGCCAACTATTTCGAGGGGCATAAGTCCCCGATCTCAATGAACCGCTCGGACCGCCGTCAATCGAGCCTCCCTCGCGACGTCCGCGTGGCGACCGGCGACGGGGGCGTCCTTCGGATCCCTGGGCGAATCTTGTCTCCCACAAAAAGGGGCGGTGTGTCTCAGCCCGCGGCGCCCACCCCCGTGCGCTCGTAGAACTCCTCCTCTTCTCGCCCCAGCTCCGTGACCGGCGGGTCGCCGTACATCCACTCGCGCGCGATCCGGTGCCAGTTGGCGCTTGCCCGCAGCTGTGAGAGCACGGCAAGCGTCAGCATCTCCGTGCGCCTGCCGAACAGGTGCTCGGGCTGCATCGTCTGATGACGCATCTCCCTGAAGTGGCGTGAGCGCGGATCGGAGCTCTCGATCATCACCTCGGTGGCGATCTCGGGCTCGAGCGGCACCGCTTCGTCCGCCGTCGTGTACCACCAGATCGCGTCCTCAATGAACTCCAGCAGGTGGTCGGGATCCACGCGCTCCGGTTCGGGCAGGAAGCCCGACTCGGCAAGCAGCGCGTGCAGCTTGTGCGCGTCCCCCTCCACGACCGCGCGCTGGCAGGCCAGCTCCAGTTCCACGGGTCCGGGCTCCAAGCGCTTGAACAGGCCGAAGTCGAGGAACGCCACACGGCCATCCCCCAGCAGCATGAAGTTGCCCGGATGCGGGTCGCCGGAGAACTCGCGATGCCTGTAAAGGCAGCCGAGGTAGAAGCGAAACACGATCTCGCCGATGCGGTCGCGCTCAGCCTGGGGATACTCCTTCAAGCGCTCGAAGCCGACCCCCTCGACGTACTCGGTCACGAGCACGCGCTCGCGCGAGAGCGAGGTCACGACCTCGGGAATCGCGATGAACGGGTGGGCCCTGTAGATGCGAGCCAGCGAGCGCTGGTTCTGGGCCTCGAGCTCGTAGTCGAGCTCCTCGGCGATCCGCTCCCTGATCTCCGTCGCCAACCCCTTCACGTCGAGCGCCGGCGTCATGCGCTTGAGCAGCCGCATGATCATGTCGAGGTTCTGCAGGTCCGCGCGCACGGCCGCCGCCACGCCCGGGTACTGCACCTTCACGGCGACCTCGCGCCCGCCGGCGCCCTCGAGGGCGTCCCCTCTGAGCGTGGCCCTGTACACCTGTCCGATCGAGGCGGCGGCGATCGGCTGCTCGTCGAACTCGTCGAACACCTCGGAGATCTTCGCTTCGAGGTCGTCCTCGATCACGCGCCGCATCTGCTTGAAGTCGACGGTCGGCGCCGCGTCGCGTAGCTTCGCCAGCTCGCGTTGGAACTCCTCACGGTGCTCCTCCGGCACCAGCCCGACGTCAAGGAACGACATCACCTGACCCAACTTCATCGCGGCGCCCTTCATCGTCCCGAGCGCCGCCACGATCTGCTTGGCCGTCTCGAGCTGCCTGCGCGCGCTCGCCTCCCGCGCCGCCTGCTCGCTGCGCCCCACGTTCGCCGCGCGCGTGCCGAACTGCTTGACCGCCTCGCTTGCCGCGAGTCGACCGACGGTTGCCGTGCGACGCACCCTCGATGTTGGGATCTTCTCCTGCGCCACTCCTTGAGTTTAGGCTTGCGCCGGCGGTTCGACCTTGGAGCCCGGCACGATGTCGTTCTTGCCGTCCGGCCAACGGACCCACGCCTTCTTGCCACCGTCGTAATCGTCGCCGAGCAAGATCAGCGTCGCCGGCTCGCCAAGCGCGAGGCAAGGATCCGAGCCCTCCGCGTCAAGGCCGCGCCAAACGCGGATGAATGAGTTCTGCTCCCACTCGCGTGCAACGCTGGTCGCGTCGGTGTGCCCCGGGTAGACGATCGTGTTGGGGGGCAGCTCCATCAGGGTGCCCATGATCGAGTCCCGCAGGTCGGTGTAGGTCGTGTGGCCGGGGGCGCGCACACCGCCGACGGAGCCCTTGAACAGGGTGTCGCCCGTGAACACCACGGCCTCGCCGCCCTGAAAGCCGCCCGGGCCCGGGCCGACGCCCGGACGCATACCGCGGGTGGACGGGGTGGATGGACTGGAATCGGACACCAGGAACGACAGCATCCCGGCGGTGTGCCCCGGCGTTTTCAGCGGCCGCACCTCCAGCAACCCGAACTGCAGCGTCTGCCCGGCCTCGAGCGTGCCGATCTCCCCCGCCTCGCCCGCGACGTCGCCCATGTCCGCCAGCAGCTCCCGCTCGAGCGGGTGGATCAGCACCTGCAGCGTGGGCCAGCGCTTGCGCAGCGCGCCGACCTCGCTCACATGATCGAAGTGATGGTGGGTCAGCAGCACGTGGGTGGGCTTGATCTCGAGCCGCTCCGCCGCCGCGATCAGCGGCGCCACCGGCCCACCGGCGTCGACGAAGAAGCCCGGGCCGCCTTCGCCGTCGGCCACCAGGTAGGTGTTCGACAGGAAGCGGTCGTTCAGCGAGCGCTCGACGATCATCGGGGGATCCTCCCACGTTAAGGCGCGCACCGCGCTCAGCACGGCCCCGCGCTCGCGCGGGCGCGCGGCGGGGCCATGAGTCCGACTGCGCGAATACCGGCCCGACATACACACGGGTGTGCCATACGGGCGCGCTCGCTCTTTCGTCCAGCAAAGCCACAATCGGCTCGTGATCGTCTTGACATACACATCACCGTATGGTTTTGTGAACGCTGACTTCTATCAAGACTTGAGAATTACAACGGGGGAGGGCCGTAGGATCATGAACCACGATTCGACGTGGCTTAGCAAGGCATGCGCCATGTGCCGGGCGCGAGTTATGGCGCCGGTCGGACTTCTGCTCGCGTGCGCCCTGCTCGCGGGAATCCCAGCCGCGGCCGCGGCCACGACGACCGACATGCGCGGCGAATGGGAACTCAACCTCAATCCGGGATCCAAAAACCTGAAAGGCATAGCCCTCATCCCCAACGAAGCGAACGCCAAAGAAGAATTTGTGAGCAGCAGCGCCCTGTTCGAAGGCGTTCTCCACGGCACCTTCTCGGTCAAGCCCGAAGGCGGCAAAGCCACCGTGTCGGTCATCATCCCCGGCTCGCCACCCTTCCCGGAAGGCCTATTCAACAGCGAAGAAATCACGATCGAATCCGGTGTGGGCACGCTTTCGATGTCCGGGCTCGGAACCTTCGACGTCGGCGGCGAAGTGACGACGGGCACGTTTGCCGCGAAACGGCTCAGGACACAGCTTCAGATAGAAGAACAGGAAGCGCAGGAAAGACGAGAACGAGAAGAACGAGAAGCGAGGGCGAGGGTGCGCGGCGAATGGTCGCTCACGATCGAATCCGGCCCCCAGGTCGTGAAAGGCACGGCGCTCATAAGCAAAGAAGCAAACTCTAAAAACGAATTCTCGAGCAGCCTCGGCGTGTTCGAAAGCGTGATTCCCGGCAGCTTCTCGGGTACGCTCAAAGGCAGCGAAGCAGCGGTGCAAATCGTCACCCAGGCCGCCGGGCCATTCCCCGAAAGCACCTTCACCGACTCGAAAATCGCTGTCGCCTTCACCAGCGATTCGATGTCGATGACCGGGACGGGGACCGTCACCATCGGGGCAAACACGGCGCCGGCCACGCTGACCGCAACGCGCACGAAAACCTACCAAGAAGTGGTGAAACGCGAAACGGAAGAACGCGAAGCAAGGGAAGCAAAAGAAAAACAGGAAAGAGAAGCGCGCGAAGCCAGCGAAAGAGCCGAACGCGAAGCCAGCGAAAAGGCTGCGCGCGAAGCCAGCGAAAAGCAGACACGCGAAGCGCGTGAAGCGGCCGAAAGAGCAGCTGCGATCAAATCCACCCCGCCGCCGCCAGCAGGCAATGTCGCCGCTCTCGTCTCCGTCGAGCTCGCCGGCAAGAGCCTCACGACAAGCGCCTCCGGGCTGCTCTCCCTGCAGATCGCCAACCCCAACGCATACGCGATCTCCGGACGCGTCACGCTGGTCGCGACGCAGTCGCGCGGGGCCGGAAGGCCATCCGCCAAGAGGGCCACATCGCTCGGAACCGCTTCCTTCGGGATCTCCCCCAACGGTAAGCAAGTGGTGAAGCTGAAGCTATCTCAGCGGGGACGCTCGGAACTGGCTCGCCACAAGACCCTCCACGCGACCGCCACGATCGCCACGCAGGCCAGCGGACAGACCACCGCGACGAAGACATTCAGCCTCACGCTGCGCGCCGCCAAACCAGCGCACAGCAAGCACTAGAGACGAGCGCGGCACGGGGCGACCCCAAATGCGGGGTCGCCCCGTAGACTGCGCTCATGGCACTCATCCACACCTGCTATCGCATCACCGACATCGACCGCTCGATCGCCTTCTACAACGCGCTCGACTTCGAGGAGGTCGGGCGCATCCCGATCGGCGAGGAGGCGATCAACGTCTTCATGAGCCAACCGGGCGACGGCGACATGCCGCGCCTGGAGCTGACCTACAACTTCGGCGTCCACTCATATGAGATCGGCTCAGGCTACGGTCACATCGCGATCACTGCCTCCGACCTCGACGCGACGCTCGCTCGCCTGGCCGAGCAGGGCATCCAGCCGGAGAAGCCGCCCTACTCGGTGCGCGAGGGCGGCTCGCGGCTGTGCTTTGTCAAAGACCCGGACGGGTACCGCGTGGAGATATTGGAGATGTAGGGACAGCAACGCTCTGGAGGCTTCCCAAATTCGCCACCTTTTTGGCCGTTGTGGCCAGTGTCGTGTGCGCGCGGGCCTCGAATACCGTCCACAGCACGCGATAAAACCGTGGTGTGGCCGAATCGATCGAGCAACTGAGCTTCGAGTTGACCGCCAGGGCGCTGGCGGAGCAGGAGCGCGCGCTCTCGGGCTTGAGAGCCCGCGCCGGAACTATACTCGCGGCTGCTTCAATCGCAGGCTCATTCTTCGGCGCCAAGACCAGCCAGGGTTCCCTCGGCCTCTGGGGAGTTGTCGCTATGGTCGCCTTCGCCTTGTGTGTGGGGAGCGCCATCTGGGTTCTCCTTCCCCACTCATTTGTGTTTGCCTTTCGAGGAGAGACGCTACTGGCCGAGAGCGACCACCGAGGAGTCTCCAACGTCACAGAGGCCTATCGCACCGCGGGCATCTGGATCGAACCGCACCTCGAAGTCAACGCCAGCAAGATCGCCGGCCTCTCGAACTGGCTCGCCGCGAGTTGCACCCTGCTCGCTGCTGAGGTCATCCTTTGGACGCTCAGCCTCATAGGCTAACCTGAGTTCATGGCGGACAAGCCCCCACAGACCACGACGCCCCAGAGCCCGCTCAAGCCCCGACCACCGGCACAACTCCCGGTCACCGCCCCCCCCGGCTTCGCCCTCCCTGAGAAGCGCGGCGGTTTGCTGGGCGGCAAAGCCAGCTAACCGTCCACGGACGACCCATCTGGTAGACCCAAGTTCCAGCCTGCGAGCGTGAGTTGCAAGCCGTCCACCATCTCGATGGGTATCGGGTTGAGATAATTGAGCAGCCGCGGCTTTAGCGGATCATCTGCCGTCGTTGGGAGCCCGCCATACGTATAGACCACCGTGTTGGCGTCCTAAGAGCCCAAGGTCAAGGATCGCCTCCCGCACACCCGGGTAGCTCGGATGGTCGTAGTCATGAAAGGCGACGATCGCTCCCGGGACGAGCGCATCGCGCCAGGCGCGGAAGGCCCCCATCACCGAGTCGCGGTCATGGGACGAGTCGATGAAGAGAAGCTCCGCCGACTCGCCGGCGCGCGGCCCGCGACTGTCGGGTTCGTCGCGGAGCTCGATGCGCTCGCGAACGCTCGGCCCGACCCGGTCGAGATAGCCCTCGCGCTCGGGCCGCGTACAGGGGTCGTAGGTTACGACCCGGCGCGTATGCTCATCGAGGGCAAGCGCGATAGCGCTCCAAGCGGTGCCCGTGCCAAGCTCGACCACCGACCTGCGATCCCGGGAGAGGGCGAGCAACTCGGCCAACTCGGGCGGGCGGACAGCCGAGGCCAAGCTGAAGCGGTCTCCGATCAGATGCGCGTGACGATATGCACGCCAAAAGAAGCGGGCGACCGGCCTTGGAAGCACCCGCAGTGAAAGCAAAACCCGGACGTGTTGGCGTCGAGCCGTCACCATGCCCCTAACCCTCCCCACAGCGAGATGATGCGCAGGAGTGCACACATAGAGCCCGACTACCGGAACGCGTTCTAGATCCAATCATGCCCTCAGGGGGCCATTCGCTACAGCCGTGCCCGTGTTACTTGGGTACCGAAATCCAAGCTGACGCCTCGCCAGCCAACGTTTGGGGTTTACTTACGTACTAGACCCGACGGGTATCGCATCGAGATCCTCGAGATGTAGGGACAGCAACGCTTGAGATTCTGGAATAAACAGTCTAAGAGTCCGAATCCGGAGCGCGCGGTGAGGTATGCTTGCGCCATGTCGACTCTTACGGGGAGGCTCCTCATGGCGAGCGCGGCCGGCATCCTGAGCCTCGCACTGTCGGCCATGGTGCTGGCAGCAACTGTGCCTGTACACGTGCAGCACAAGCCCGCTGTCCGCCAGAACGTTCATCTCACTTTCCAGTCGAAGCAACTTCCCGAAGGCGGCTACTACTACGGGGTGATCGTGCTGAAGCCATACAAGAAATACACGCGGACCTCGCCGCCGCCGTGCTCGACGTCAAGCAACATGCAACGCACCGACTACGGATATCCGCAGGCAGACAGACAGGTAGTGCTCGCCCTGACTCCGGCGAGATCCTCGACCGGACATTGGTGCGCGAGCGGCTCCTATGAAGGCGCGATCTACGCCGTTCCTCATGCGCCACCATGTGAAAGCGCCTACCCCTGCCGTAGCGAACCGTACAAAGAACCGTGCGCGGGTATCGGGCCCGGGTGCGTGCATGGCGTAGTCGCATGGCCAAAGGAATACGCATACCCTGACGGCCTGCCGACGCCTCGAGCGACCGGCACAACGATTGCGGCGCGCTTCTCCGTCAAGTTTCCCAACTAGCGCGCCTATGGGGATCTCCCCATAGGCGCTCTTAGGGGCCGACCCGCGACTATGCCGACATTGCGGTCGGATCGGCCATGGAGGCTTGTGCCGCTGTGGTTCTCGTCGTCGTCGTTGTTGGTGCCGTCGTCGGCATAGTTTCATGGTCCGACTAGCCATTGCTGATCGTCGGAGGTTCGCGCTCCGACAGGAGGTACGACGATGTCGTGAAGTGAAAGGAAGCCGGGGCGGCTCGGTCCCTATGTGGACGGCTACCGCGACAGGTTGTTGGAGCTCGGCTATACACCGTTGAGCGCTCGCTCTACCAATCATGGATCGACCCCGGTGGGAAACAAAGGGCGCCATCTCAGCGCCGGCGACTTGACACAGAGCGGCTAGCCGTCGAAGACTAGAAGGCCCGAAAGATCCAATATCTGGCCATATACACATGAAGGAGATAGGACGGAGGGCTGATCGATGCATCAAGACGGATCGCTACCGCAAGCACGTCGAGACGGCCTGCTTGAAGAGACGGTCGGCGAGGAGCTCCTCCTCTACGATCAACAGAGCCACACCGCTCATTGCTTGAGTCCGGTCGCTGCTTGTGTCTGGCGCCATTGCGACGGCGAGCACGACCTGACTGGCCTTGCCCAACTCGTCGGGGCAAGCGAGGATCTGGTCGCAGGCGCGCTGCACGAGCTGCGCGAGAAGGATCTGCTCGTCGCTGAGCCCGAGCTCATGCAGATCACCGTTCCCGGTGTCTCTCGCCGAGAAGCGATCGGCCGAGCTGCGCGTTACGGTGCCGCCGCCGTGGCCGGGTCGATGATCGTCTCCGCGACCGCCGCAACACCAGCGATGGCCAGCTCGGGAGAAGCCATCGAATGTTGCCAATGTTACATCCGCGTGAATGAAATCTGTAATTGTACACACGCCGAAAACCAGCCCAGTTGTGAAAAACGATGCAAAGAAGAAGTGGTCAACGCTAAAGGAGAAAAATGCACTAGCGGTAAAGTGATGGGCTCCAAGAAATGCGAATCACCTGAATGTAAGTGATGGTCGCTTGCAGAGCTCGCGGAGGAGTACGGGGCGACGATCCCGAAGGGCAATCTGGCCAAGACCATCGCGAGCCTTCCGCCTCTCGCCAACCCGGCGCCGGCAGGCACAACAGACGCACTGCTCGCCGAGGACCGCCGCGATCGCTTCTGAGACGGTGGGAGCCGTCTACATCAACACGAGTGCGCTTGGCCGAGCTCTGCTCGACGAGCCCGATAAGAGCGCTATCAAGAATGCGCTCGACAGCTTCGATCAAGTCATCGCGAGCCGTCTGTTGCGCATCGAGCTGCGTCGCATCGGCCTCAAGCGTGGACTATTGGATCGCGCAGAGTCGCTCTTGGCCGACATCTCGCTCATTCCCTTGGAGGACCGGATCCTCGCAGCCACCGAGACCCTCACGCCAGCTTCGGTGGGAACGCTCGATGCCGTCCACCTCGCCACCGCGGTCCAACTCGCCGAGGCCGGCAAGCTGAACGCCCTGATGACGTATGACAAGGGTCTGGCCGCTGGCGCGCGCGAGCACGGCATCACGGTGTTGTCGCCAAGCTGACGCCCGCACCAGCTCGGTGGGGACGGTCTGCATCTACCAGGCGAGCAGCCTTGAGGCGATACGGGATCGTGCCTCGCGGGCCGACCCGGTGGACGAGATCATCCCGGTCGCGGACACGGTCCTCGTCCGCCCAGACCCTGGCACGGCTTCCGTCTGAGTCAAGGAATGCTTGCACGCAAGCCGACGAGCAGCTAGCGTGAGCTAGAGGTACTGCATCCAAAGTCAGGAGGATCCCCATGACAACCCTGATCGGGAAGCGCTTTGAGAGCCCGGACGAGGTTCGGGAGTTCACCGAGGGCAAGGGTCGCGTGGAGCTGGTGGACCTGAACGGGAATGCCGTGGGCCGCGGAACCTTCGAGCCCGGCTGGCGCTGGTCGGTGAACGTGAAGCCGATCGCGGGCACCGACTCTTGCCAGGTCGAGCACATCGGATACGTCCAGCAGGGCCGCATGGCGCTGAAGATGGACGACGGCACCGAACGGGAGTTTGGCCCCGGCGACACTTTCCACATGCCCCCCGGGCACGACGCGTGGATCGTTGGGGACGAGCCCTGTGTCTTGCTCGACTTCGGTGGCTTGAAGGGCTATGCCCAGTCCAGTTGACACGCTGACCAGCTCTGCCAAGTCACTCAATTTACCTGTATCCACTACCCCCCACTTGGGACGGTACTCGGAAGGACCTGGCTGACTCTGCTCATATAGTGGGCTCCTCGTGGAACTCGGCCTCGCCACCTTTGCCGACGTAGCGCCCGGCGCCTCACCGGCACGCGTCGCCCAGCGCCTGAAAGAGCTGCTCGAGGAGATCGAGCTGGCCGACCGGCTCGGGCTCGAAGTGTTCGGCGTGGGCGAGCACCACCGACGCGACTACTCCGTCTCCGCGCCCACGGTCGCGCTCGCCGCCGCCGCCGCCCGCACCGAGCGGATCCGCCTGTCGAGCGCCGTCACTGTGCTCAGCTCCGCCGACCCGGTGACCGTGTTCGAGGAGTTCTCGACGCTCGACCTGCTCTCCGGCGGGCGCGCCGAGATCATGGCGGGCCGTGGGTCGTTCACCGAGTCGTTCCCCCTGTTTGGCTACGACCTCGACGACTACGACGACCTGTTCGCCGAGAAATTGGAGCTGCTGCTCGCGCTACGCGACTCCGAGAGCGTGACCTGGAACGGCCACCATCGTGCCGCGCTGCACAATGCGAGCGTCTACCCCCGGCCACTACAGCAACCGCTGCCCGTGTGGATCGCGGTTGGTGGCACGCCCGGCTCGGTGGCGCGCGCCGGCATGCTCGGCTTGCCGCTGATGATCGCGATCATCGGGGGCGCGCCCGCCCGCTTCGTCCCACTCGTCGAGCTCTACCGTGAGGCGGCGCACCGGGCGGCCGCGGAGGAGTCGCAGCTGACCCACGCTGATCCCGCGCGGCTCGCGGTCGGGATCAACTCGCACATGTACATCGCCGACACCTCCAAGCGCGCGGCGGACGAGTTCTTCGGCCCCTACTCGCAGATGATGAACCGCATCGGGCGCGAGCGTGGCTGGCCACCGATGAGCCGCGCGCAGTTCGACGCCGGCTGCGCGCCGGAGGGCCACCTGCTCGTCGGCACGCCGCGGGATGTGGCCGCGAAGATCGTGGCCCACCACGAGCTGTTCGGCCACGACCGCTTCCTCGGGCACATCAGCGTCGGTGTGCTCCCGCACGAGAAGGCGATGCGCGCCACCGAGCTGTTCGCGACCGAGGTCGCACCGCTCGTGCGCGCCGCGCTTGCCGAGCACGACCGCTCCGTGGGGGAACGTGCCGTGAACGACGCCGCCGAGGGCGGCGGTGAAGATCGCGTTTCCGAGCGTCCGCAGAGCGACGCCCGCCGCTAGGCTGCTGAGAGCGCCCTCAACAGGGCCCCCTCAACCAGGACAGGAGCAGGCGATGGCCAATCCCGTTGTGCACTTCGAGGTCCTCGGCAAAGACGCCGAGGCTACGCAGGCCTTCTACGCGAAGATCTTCGACTGGCCGATGGAGAAAGTGATGGACACCTACGCGATGGTGCGTCCCGAGGGCGAGAACGCGATCGCCGGCGGCGTCGGCGCGACCATGGAGGGCACGCCCGGCCACTCGACGTTCTACGTCGAAGTCGACAACCTGCAGGCGACGCTCGACGCGGTCGAGGCGGCCGGCGGCAGCACCGTGCAACCGCCGATGGACGTCCCCAACGGTCCGAGCATCGCGCTGTTCAAGGACCCCGACGGGAACCTCGTCGGACTAGTCAAGACCTGATCGAGACGCAGCCATAGACCGGCGCCGAGGAGATAGGCCCTAAGCTTTCGCCAAGGATGGCGGACACCGGCAAGATCGCCAAGAACCTCGAGCGCTTCGCGCAGGCCGTGGCCGCCCACGACCGCGAGAATCCCACCCACACCGCTTGGGGAATCGGACTCGCGCACTTCGACATGGAGCGGCTCGGCCTCGAGGAGGGCGAGGAGATCCTGCCCGGCATCACGATCCACGCCGACGGCGGCCAGAGCGCAAACTTCCGCGTGCTGTGCGACGGCCAGCACGACGAGGGCGCCGTCGAGAGCGAGGAGGAGGTCGTGGAGGCCGTCTCCACGACGGCGCTGCCGGTCAGCTCGCCGGGCGCCTCCCCGCGCGAGCTCTGAGCCCGGGTCGCCGACAGCCTTGGGCTCAAAGAGGGTTGAGGGCCCCTTTGCCGCCCCGATTGGCTTGGTCGCTGAGACATAGTCACAGTCCCTCCAACCGCAAATCTCTCCGCCGCGGACCCACGTACCGTTCACGAGCGACAATGGAGCCGACGTTGACATTGCAGGCGCCGGCCGTGGTCGCTGCTCGCGAGACCCCGCGCAAGGCGCACGGTGTCCACTACACGCCCTCCGAACTGGCCCGTTTTGTAGCTCGGCGGGTGCTGATACAACTCGCCGGACGCGAATGTATCGTGCTCGATCCGGCCTGCGGAGAAGGCGAGCTGCTGCAGGCGTTGGCGTTGGAGAGCGCCGAGATGGATGGCCCTGCGCCACAGCTCGTCGGGGTCGATAGAGACGAGGCTGTCCTGAAGCGCGCGCGCGCGCGCCTGTCGCAGGTCAGGGCGTCGAGCGTAACCCTCCACCATGGCGACTTCCTTGCCTCCGCCATGGCCGATGCGACCGTCTTGCCCGCCAGCTACGACGCGATCGTCTCGAACCCGCCGTACGTGCGCACCCAGACGCTGGGCGCCGTCCGCGCTCGAGCGCTCGCGCATCAGTTCGGCCTGACTGGGCGGGTCGATCTCTATCACGCGTTCGTCGTGGCGATGACGGCCAAGCTCGCCGACGGCGGAGTGCTCGGGCTGCTCTGCTCCAACCGCTTCATCACCACCCGAGGCGGACAGTCGCTGCGCTCGCAGCTCCTCGCCAGCTATGGCATCGAGGAGCTTTGGGACCTAGGCGACACGAAGCTCTTTGACGCGGCGGTGCTGCCTGCTGTGCTCGTGGGTCGACGAGGCGGCGAGGACCGGAAAACCTCGTTCGTGCGCGTATATGAGGATGAGCGGCGAGACAGAGCAGTCACGCCTGTCAAGAAGGCATGCCTGCTGAGAGCGATTGAGTCGGGGCTGCGAGGGCCCGTTCAGGTTGGTGAGCGTCGCTTCAATGTCGAGCGGGGGGAGCTTCTTCAAGGCTCCACCAAGCAACCGTGGCAGCTCGCCTCTCCCTCCGCGTCCCGCTGGCTGGCCAAGGTCCGCAAGAATTCCGCCGGTCGTCTCGGCGACCTGGGCGCCATCAGGGTCGGCATCAAGACCACCGCGGACAGTGTCTTCATCCGCGCCTCATGGGACGACCTTCCTCGGGAGTGCACTCCCGAGGCCGAGTTGGTGCATCCGTTGCTGACCCACCGTGTCGCGGGGCGCTGGCGCGCCAGACACAACGCCGAGGGCCAGCGATCGGTGCTCTATCCGCATGAGCTCGTGGACGGACGCAGGCGAGTCACGAACCTTGCGCACCATCCCAGAGCCGCCGCTTACCTGGAGCGCCACCGAGCCCGTCTCGAAGCGCGCGACTATGTTCGCGAAGCTGGGCGAGCGTGGTATGAGATCTGGGTTCCCCACGATCCAGGCGGATGGGCAGGACGCAAGCTCGTCTGGCCGGACATCTCCGATCGCCCTCGATTCTTCCTTGACTCAACCGGATCGCTTGTCAACGGCGACTGCTACTGGCTGTCCTGCCCTGACGCCTCGGACGATGAGGTGATGCTGGCGCTGGCGGTAGCTAACTCTGACTTCGCTGTGCGGCACTACGACACGTGCTGCGGAAATCGCCTTTACGCCGGGCGCCGACGCTTTGTCACCCAATACCTGCGGGACTTGCCTATACCGAAGGCGAGCCGATCGGAGCTAGACGAGCTGTCATTGACGGTCAATGAACTCATCACGATAGACGCAGAGGAGAGCCCCATGCTTCACCTCAGCATCGAACGGTCCTTGAACGACGCCATCGAGGAGCTATTCGGCCTCGAGAAAGAAGTCCCTCGGAACGTGTAGCTGAAGCTTGCTGTCCATCCCGCCTTTTTTGAAGCTCTGAAACTCGCTGAAGAAGTCTTCCCCGCTTGACACCACGATGTGCTCGATACGAGCCATGTCACCTTCGCGCTTCGCGTAGGCGACGAGGTAGCGGGAGTCGCAGTGCCTGAGTCGCGGCGAGAGCGTAACCGCGGATTCCTGGCTGTCGGGGGCGACCACGCCAAGGTCGATCGTGGCCGCGGTCTGGAGCTTGACCTCGAGCGCTTGACAGACGATGTCGGGGAAACGGCCCGTGTCCGCGTAGCTGCCAAGTCCCAATGCCTCGCACGCGAGGCGGTGCAACGCTTCGCCCCGGCGCCGCTCGCTTCCATCGTATGCGAGCTCGCGCCCGACGAGCCCTAACAGGCGCCGGTATAGGGTCTGCACGGTGAGCACCTGACCACGAAGGGGACGGCTCGCCGGAGACAGGCGTTTGAGGACGCTGTCAGCGAGCTTGTCGGTGGGCGAGAGCTCGGCGATCAGGCTCTGGGTGTCCTTCGGGGAGACCAACTTGTCCCCTGCGCGGCCAGCTTGCCGTTTTGCCTGATACTTGCGCGTCAGCGTTCCCGTCGTGTCCAAGCGCACCAGCTCGGTCCCCTCGACGACACGAAGCGCGTACGCATGGTGGTCGGCGCGAATGCCGACAACCGCATAGCGCCTGGTCGGGCTCAGCTGTTCGTTGTACACCTGAACGTTGTCGTTCTTCAGCGAATACGTGTCGAGGTCTTGTCCGGGAAAATGCGGTCTTCCAATTTTGAAGGCCTTGGGCGTGGGATAGCCAAGCGCCCTGCAGACCGCTTCCTTTATAAGCTTCGAACGCGTCTTGTTCGCTCCAGGGTAAGTGTGCAAGACGAGCTCGCGCGCGAGCAGCGCTTCGAGCTGTTGTGGCCCATACACGAGCTGTGGATGCTCGGTCAGCAGTGGCTCGTAGATGTCGAAGCCACTCTCGGCGATCGCCGTGCGGATTGCCACGGCGCCCTCGAGCTCGGGGCAGGGCATTGCCAGACGACTCGGTGTCAGGTCCATGATCCGTCAAGCCTACGAATCGCCCCGGAGAGAATCCGTTCGACGCGTCATCTGCTGGATGCTCAGGCGCTCGCGCGAGGCAACGCCAAGCCAGCGCGCTCCGCGATGATCGCGACAAGCCGCACGATCGTCGGGCAAGCGATCCCATGACGCGCGGCGGCGCGCAACACCGCCCCTGGGATCGCGTCGAGCTCGGGAGCCCGCCCAGCGGCGATGTCGCGTTGCATCGAGCTGCCGAGCGTGGCGTGGGCCGCGGTCAGCTCGCCGAGCGGATCGCCGCTTGCGATCGTGGCGCCCTCGGCGCGCGCGACCGCGCAGCCCTCCTCGATCGCCCCGACGAGCTCGGCCCGCAGCTCGGGGGTGGAGCGGATCTCTCCCAGCAGCTTGTCGAAAGCGCTCGTGGTGCAGGCAAGCGCGTTGAGGCGCACGAGCTTCGACCACATCACCTGCGCCTCGGAGTCGCCCACGCGGGCCGCGATGCCCGCCTCCTCGAGGACACCGGCCAGTCGCTCCATCGGCGCGCGCGCCGTCGGATCGTCAGAGGCCATCTCCACATGCAGGAACCGACTCGTGTGGACCACGACTCCCGGCTCGGGCCTGTCGGCCTCGACGCGGATCGTGCCGGCGACCACGGCGCCATCCCCAAAGCGCTCGCGCAAGAGGGCGACGTGGTCGAGCCCGTTGAGCAGCGGCAGCACGAGTCGCGGCCGCGCCTCGACGCGCGCGAGCGCGTCTGCCAAGCCAGCGGCCTTGGTCGCGACGATCAACGCGTCCACGGGCTCCTCAAGCCGCGTGGCGGTGCGCGGATGAGCTGTGAAATCCCCCAGCAGCACGCTGCCGACACGCAGGCCCTGAGCGGCGATCGTGTTCGCGGTCGACTCCTGAGCGACCACGATCACCGCTGTGCCCGCGCGAGCCAGAGCGCCGGCCACCAAGCCGCCGACGCCTCCCGGGCCAAGAACCGCGACGTTCACGAGAGCGGATTCACGAGAGCGGATCGACGAGCACGCCGGGATTCATGATGCCCTGGGGATCGACGGCGGCCTTCGCGCCGCGCAGCGCCGCCGCGAACGGGTCGGGACGCTGGCGGTCGTACCACGGTCTGTGGTCGCGTCCGACGGCATGATGGTGGGTGATGGTGGCGCCCTCGGCCACGATCACCTCCGAGACGGCGGCCTTGATCGCCGCCCACTGCTCCACCTCCTCCCCGCGCAGCGCGGGAGTGAGCACCGTGTAATAAGGAGCTGGGCCGTCGGGATAGACGTGGGTGAAGCGACACGAGACGTGCGCCGCCCCGCTCACGTCCTTGGCGGCGGCCTGCGCAGCGGCCGTCACGCGCTCGTGAAAGCGGGGGAAGCGATCCCAGGTGACGGCGGTCTCGAACGTCTCGCTCAGGACGCCCATCGCGACGAAGACGTCGCGCACGTAGGGCGCGCGCAGGAACGCCTCGCGCCACGCCCCCACATCGCTTGCCTCGCCCGCCGCGCTCCTGGCCGAGCCGCCGCCCGGGCCCGACTCGCCGCCGGAGCCGCCGCCCGAATCCGGCTCGACACCCGAGCCTGAGACGCTACTCGAGCCATCTCCGGCACCCGAGGAGCCACGCCGCTCGCGGGCGACGCCACCGTGCTCGGCGCAGATGGCAAGCGCGCGATCCATCAGGAAGCCGACCGGATGGTCGGAGGACTCGAAGCCGAGCACGAGCAGCGCGAACGTGCCGTCGCCGGACATCGTGAGACGCGCCTCGGCGGGGTCGATCAGGCGGCAGTTGGCGGGGTGAAGACCCGACTGCGACAGCGCCCGGACGCACTCCGCTCCGGCTGCGAACGTGCGGAAGCGCACGCCGGCGGAGGCCCTGTGGGTGGGACGCGGCTGCACTCGCACCCACGCCTCGGTGATGATTCCGAGCGTGCCCTCCGAGCCGACGAGCATCCGGTCGGGGCTCGGGCCGGCGCCAGAGCCCGGCAGCCGCTGCGAGGTCCACATGCCGACCGGAGTAAGGGCGCGCACGGACTCGACGAAGTCCTCGATATGAGTCCACACGGTCGCGAAGTGCCCGGCGGCGCGCGTGGCGATCCAGCCGCCGAGCGTGGAGAGCTCGAACGACTGCGGGAAATGACGCAGGGTGAGGCCGTGCTCGGCGAGCTGAGCCTCGAGGTCGGGGCCGGTGGCGCCTCCTTGGATCAGGGCGGCGCGCGAGACGTCGTCCACCTCGATCACGCGCCGGAGGGCCCCGAGGTCGATCGTGACCGCGCCGTTGTAGGAGGAGTCGACGGCGGGCTCCACTCCACCCACGACGCTTGTGCCCCCGCCATAGGGGATCGCCGCGACGCGCTCGGCCGAGCACCATTCGAGCAGGCGCTCCAGATCTGAGTCTTCGCGCGGGTGCGCGACGAAGTCGGGGGCGTGGGAGAAGTCGCCGCGGAAGCCCCGCACCACGTCGCAGTAAGACTTGCCGAGTGCATGCGAGGCGCGCGCGTGCGCGTCGCTCGAGCAGATCTCGGCCAGCGCCGGCGGCGGGAGCACGCGCGCGGAAGGGAGCGCGATCCGCTCGAGGCTCACTGGCTGCTCGACCTCGGCTGGCGGAAAGCCGAGATGAGCCGCAAGGCCGGCGGCGGCGGCGCGCAGCTCCTCGACGGAGGGCTGCTCGTCCTCGAATCCCCAACCCCAGTGCTTGCGTCGGCGGGCGCTCACGGTGAGAGCGAGTGTACGGAGACCTACACGTCAGGGGGCTTTCCAGACATCTTTACCTTTTACAGCCTCTGCGCGGACTAGCCTTGTCGGTATGTCCGCCCGAGCGGAGCCAACCACGAACGAAACGCCGGAGATCCTGGCGCGCGGGCCCTGGGAACTGAGCCAGGTGATCGCACGCTGGCGGGCGGAGCACTTCGAGCCGCCCTCGGCGCACACCGAGGCGGCCGACGCGGAGATCGCCGGCCTGCGCGAGCGCGGCTCGCCCAGCCACGACGGCCTTGCGGGCAGGCTCGTGGACTTCAAGGACGGCCCGAACGGAATCGAGCTCGAGATGCAGCCGCTGCGCTGGGCGCTGCGGCTCGTGGAGGAGGACGCCTCCTCGAGCGTGGCGGCGCTGTGCGTCACCCGCGCCGCCGACGGGCGCTGGCTTGCCGGCAGGCGCGCCGCGTGGCTGTCGTCGTGGGCTGGTCGCTGGGCGCTGGGGGCAGGCGGCGCCGTCGACCTCGGAGAGAACCCGGGCGACACGCTCGTCAGGGAGCTGCGCGAGGAGTGGTCGGTCTCGCCCGAGCGCGTACGCGGGGAGGCGCTCGTGCGGCTGCCCCACAGGCTCGTCATGTTCGTCGGGCAGGCGTGGCTGGCGGAGGGCGCCGAGGTGACGCCCGACCACGAGCACGACCAGTACGCATGGTGGCCGAGCGATATCGACGATTGGCCCGTCGAGGCCGAGGAGAGCCTGCGCAGGATGGCGCGCTGGCTTTCCACGTGAGTCGGCCCGTCAACGTCCCCGACCTGACGGACGCTACGAGCGTGAATGGGGTCGTCTCGCGGGCATTCACCCCGTTGAAGTGGACCTCGTTGTTTCACTCTTGCGTTTACACATCGCTGTTGCTGTGCGCCTTCGCGCTCGGCAAACCGCAGCCGGAGACGCTCGTTCTGGGATGGACGCACGGGATTCTTTGGATAGGGATGTCGCTGGCTTGCATCGCGGCGGCGCGCGCGAGGATCGTGTCGCTGCGACTGGCGGTGGCGGTGGCGGTGCTGGGCGGGATCGGGCCCTTCTTTGGCAGCTGGGAGTTCGTGCGCGCCCAGAGGGCGCGCGGCAAAGCGAGCAGGCGGCGTTGAGCGGACTGTTAGGCAGTGTGAAGAACGTGCTGGGCGCCGGCCGTGACTCAGCTCCGCCGGGCAGGCGCGCTAGAGTGACGCCAGATGGCGTCCGGCACTACGATCAATCAAATGATCGACGTCGTGACCCCTGCCGCCGGCGAGTCGGTCACCGAGGGAACGATCCTCGAATGGCATGTCAAGGTCGGCGACTTCATCAAGGTCGACGACACAATCGTTGAGATATCCACCGACAAGGTGGATGTTGAGCTGCCTTCGCCGGCGAGCGGGACGGTCGTCGAGATCCTGGCCGAGGAGGGCGAGACCGTCGGCGTCGGTCAGGTGATAGCGCGGCTTACGACGGAGGAAGGCGGCTCCGGCCATACAGCCGGAGGCCAGGAGGGGCCGTCGAGGGACGATGGCGATCGGGTCGCTACACCCGTCTCATCGAGCCCCACCCCGCAAGCGCCGGGCGACGGCTCCCAGGTCTCCGACGGGGCCCGCGTCTCCCCTGTGGCGGCGCGCGTCGCCGCGGTGGAGGGGGTGAGCCTGGCCGGCGTGGCTGGCAGCGGCCCGGGCGGGCGCATCGTCAAGGCTGACGTGCTCGGCGCCGCCGCGAACGGCGGCACGGCCACCGCCGCAGCCTCGGGGAACGGCTCGCCCACCGCCGTGCACGAGCCGGCGCCCTCGGGCGCGCCGGCCGGCGAGCGGCAGCTGCTCAAGGGCGCCGCCGCGATGCTCGCCCGTTACATGGACGAGTCGCGCTCGATCCCCACCGCCACGAGCTTCCGCACGCTGACGGTGACCGTGCTCGACGGACGCAGGCGCGAGCTCAAGGAGGCGGGGCGCAGGGTGTCCTTCACGCACCTGATCGCCTACGCGATCGCGCAAGCCGCCGCCGAGATGCCGACCATGACCCACCATTTCGCAGAGGCGGACGGCAAGGCCTATCGCGTCGTCGACGGCCAGGTGAATCTCGGGCTGGCCGTCGACGTCGAGAAGAGGGACGGATCGCGCACGCTGATGGTTCCGGTGATCCGCGACGCCGCAGCGTTGTCCTTCGAGGACTTCCTCGCCGCATACGACGCGCTCGTGGATAAGGCGCGCACCAACTCGCTGACGGCGGACGATCTGGTGGGGGCGAACGTCACGCTCACCAACCCGGGCGGCATCGGCACCGTCGCTTCCGTTCCGCGGCTGATGAGCGGTCAGGGCACGATCGTCGCCACCGGCTCGATCGCTTACCCCGTGGGCTTTGCCAGCGTCGGCGAGCAGATCGGCGTCGAGAAGGTCATGACGATGACCTCGACCTACGACCACCGTGTGATCCAGGGGGCGGAGTCGGGCCGCTTCCTCGCGCTGGTGGAGGGACGCCTTCAGGGCGAGCACGATTTCTACGAGACGGTGTTCGGCTCGCTCGGGGTTGCGATAGGTCCCGCGCCCACCCCACCGGCGCCGAGCGCGCCAATGCCCTCGGCTGCTCCACTCGCGGCTGCTTCCGCGCAGGGCACGGCGCCCGACGAGCAGATGTTGCAGGCGGTGCAGGCCGCGAGCACGCTCGTGCACCGCTTCCGCAGTCACGGTCATCTCGCCGCACGCCTGGACCCGCTCGGCTCCGAGCCCGAGGGGGAGCCGCAGCTCGACCCTGAGACGGCCGGGCTCACGCCGCAGGTGATGGCGCAGATTCCGGCGCGCGTGCTGCGCATGTACGTGCCTGGAGAGACGCTGGCCGAGGCACTGCCGCACCTGCGCCAGACCTATTGCGGCACGATCGCGTATGAGATCGAGCACATCTCCTCGCACCGCCAGCGCGTGTGGTTGCGCGAGCAGATCGAGTCTGGGGCCTTCAGGCAGCCGCTGGGCGCCGAGCAGCGCAAGGCGCTGCTCAAGCGCCTGGTGGAGGTCGACGCGCTCGAGCGCTTCATGCACAAGGCCTATCTCGGCCAGCACCAGTTCTCGATCGAGGGGCTGGACATGACCGTGCCGATGCTCGACGAGATGATCCAGATAGCGGCCAGCAACGGTGGGCATGAGGTTGTGATCGGAATGGCCCACCGCGGGCGCTTGAACGTGCTTGCGCACAATCTTGGGCGCTCCTACGACACGATCTTCGCCGAGTTCGAGGGGGCGTCCACGCTCGAGGCGGTGACCACGATCCCGCAGGGGGGGACCGGCGACGTCAAGTATCACCACGGCACCCAGGGCTCCTACGCGCTGCCGGACGGGGGCACGATCAGGGTCAACCTCGAGTCGAATCCCAGCCATCTCGAGTACGTCTCGCCGGTTGTGGAGGGGGCCACCCGCGCAGCGCAGACCGCGCGCAACGGGCCGCGCGCCCATCAGGACACCAACGCCGCCGTGCCGATCGTGATCCACGGCGACGCTTCGTTCCCGGCTCAGGGGGTGGTCGCGGAGACGCTCAACCTGCAAGCGCTCGACGGCTATCAGGTCGGCGGCACGGTCCATCTGATCATGAACAACCAGGTGGGCTTCACCACCGATCCCGACGACGCGCGCTCGACGCGCTGGGCCTCAGATCTCGCTAAGGGCTTCGACGTGCCGATCATCCACGTCAACGCCGACGACGTGGCCGCCTGCATGAGCGCCGTGCGGCTGGCGTTCGCGTTCCGCCAGGAGTTCGGCCACGACGTCTTGATCGACTTGATCGGCTATCGCCGCTTCGGCCACAACGAGTCTGACGAGCCGGCTTACACCCAGCCGGAGATGTACGCGAAGATCAAGACCAAGAAGCGGGTTTATGAACTGTGGGCCGAGCAGATGGTGGGCGACGGCGTCGTTAGCCGCGAGGACGTGGAGCGCATCGGCCAGCAGGTGTGGGACAACCTGACGATCCTCCATCAACGGCTGAGGGCGAGGATCCAAGCGGCCGCCGAGCACGGCGCCGTCGAGCAGAGCACGGGCGAGTACCAGCTCGACCGCACCCCCAGCCCGGACGTCGCCACGGCGGTCCCGGCCGCGCGCGTGCGCGAGCTCGGGCTCGAGCTGCTGCGCACCCCCGACGGCTTCACCGTGCATCCGAAGCTCGTAAAGCAGCTGGAGCGCCGCCGCGAGGCGCTCGAGGATCATGGAGCCCACCCACCCCACCCACCCGGGGCGCGGATCGATTGGGCCCATGCGGAGGCGCTCGCTTTCGCCTCGCTGCTGACCGAGGGCACTCCCGTGAGGCTCACCGGGCAGGACACCGAGCGCGGCACCTTCAGCCAGCGCCACCTCGTGCTGCACGACGCCAAGACGGGTCAGGCATTCTGCCCGATCCAGAGCCTGCCCGAGGCGCTCGCCCCGATGGAGCTGCACAACAGCCCGCTGTCCGAGCTCGCCTGCATGGGCTTCGAGTACGGCTACAGCCAGGAGGCGCCGGAGACGCTCGTGCTGTGGGAGGCCCAGTTCGGCGACTTCGTCAACTCGGCGCAGGTGATCGTCGACCAGTTCATCGCCTCGGGGCTCGCCAAGTGGGGGCAGACCTCACGCCTGACGCTGTTGCTCCCACATGGCTATGAGGGCTCGGGACCCGAGCACTCCTCCGCGCGGCTTGAGCGCTTCCTGGCGCTCGCCGCCGAGGGCAACATGCGCGTCGCGAATCTCACGACTCCCGCCCAGTACTTCCACCTGCTGCGCCGCCAGGCGCTGATCGCCAAGCAGCGACCGCTCGTGATCATGACGCCGAAGTCGCTGCTGCGCCTGCCCCAGGCGAGCAACACGGTCGCGGATCTGGCCGAGAGCTCGCGCTTCGAGCCGGTGCTCGCGGAGCCTGGGGTCGCCGAGCAGGCGGTGACGCGGCTGGTGCTTTGCACCGGCAAGATCTATTACGACCTCGTGGGACACTCCGAGCGCCAGGGCAACGAGCGTGTGGCGGTCGGCCGCGTCGAGCTGCTCTACCCATTTCCCGAGCGGAACATCAAGGAATTGATGGGCCGTTACCCGCAGCTCGAAGAAGTCGTGTGGGTCCAGGAGGAGCCGCGCAACATGGGGGCGCGCGCGCATATGTTCCCGCGGCTTATGCAGATCATGCCGGAGGGGATTCGCTTCGGCTTCATCGGGCGTCCCGAGCGGGCCAGCCCGGGCGAGGGATACCCGGCCGCGCACATGACCGAGCAGAGCCGCATCGCGAGAACCTCACTCGATCTGGGGATGCCCGTCTCGCAATACCCGAAAAAGACTCCAGGGGAGCGCTAGAGACAGATGCTTTGGCGACGGTTCATGATGATTTGGCGCCAGCGCCGTCGTAAGCGGCGCATGCGCGGCTGACGGCAGCAGTCGGACGGAGGCGCGAGACGCTCGCGCTCAGATCGCGCAGGGCTTGCGAATACACGCGTGGCGATAGCAGGCGCGATCGAGCAATCTACTTGCCACGCCAGACCGGAGGGCGCTTCTCGGCGAACGCCGTGGCGCCCTCGCGCGCGTCTTCGGAGGCGAAGACGGGATCTGCGATCGCGCTCTGGGCTTCCCACATTTCTGTGGCCGACCAATCCCACTGCTCTTGGAGGACACGCTTGGAGGCAGCCAGCGCCAGCGGCGCGTTCGCGGCGATCTGCTCGGCCAGTCCGAGCGCCGCCTCAACCGCCGCGCCTGGCTCGGCCAGGCGGTTGACGAGGCCCAGCTCGGCGGCGCGCTCAGCCATGATCGGCTCGCCGGTGAGCGCCAACTCCATCGCCAGGTGGTAGGGGATGCGTCGTGGAAGGCGCAACAGCGCCCCACCCGCTGCGACCAGCGAGCGCTTGACCTCGGGGACGCCGAGCTTGGCGCCGCGCGCGGCGACGATCAGGTCGCAGGCCAGGGCCACCTCGAGGCCTCCCGCCACGGCGAAGCCCTCGATCGCCGCGATCAGCGGCTTGACCGGGCCGCGCCGCACGATCCCGGCAAAGCCGCGATCTCCGACCCAGGGGCGCTCGCCGGTGACGAACGCCTTCAGGTCCATGCCGGCGCAGAAGCCCTTGCCGGCGCCGGTAAGCACCCCGACGCTGACCGAGTCCTCGCCGTCGAGCTCGTCGAGCGCGGCGGCGAGGGCCTCGGCGACGGGCAGGTTGATCGCGTTGCGCGCTTCGGGACGGTTGAGCGTGATCAGCAGGATGTTCCTGCGCCGCTCGGTGAGAACCGATGCGCCCTGCTTGCTCTCGGCATCGCTCATCCGCTGGAGACTATCCCTAGCGGCAAACGCTCGGCGTCTCGCGAGCGACGACCGGACGAGCAGGAAGCTACGCGGCGAACAGACGCAGCTCGGGCTCGCGATTGCCGCGCAACACTTCGACGTCGATCTCGACGCAGTCGATGCTGCGCGACCGCGCGAGCACGCGCGCTTGCGGCTTGATCCACTTTGCCACGAGCACGCCCCTGCACGCCGCCATCGCCGGGTCGAGGCGAATCCGCTCCAGATAGCGCGTGAGCTGCTCCACCGACTCCATCGTGGCGACACGCTTGATCTCGACCGCCACCCACTCGTCATCGCCGTCGCGGCACATGAGGTCGACCGGGCCGATGTCGGTGGGCCACTCGCGGCGCACGAGCCTGAAGCCCTCGCCGCACCACGCCGGGGCGTCGGCGAGCAGTTCCTGCAGTTCGCGCTCCAGACCTTCCTTCTCGAGCGCCACGAGCACGTCGAGCTCGTGGTCGACGTCGGCCATCACCTCGGCGACGTCGATCTCCAAGCGCTCCTCGGCGCGCTGCTTGCGCACGATCACACGCGTGAGCGCGCCTTCCTCATCGCGCTCTTCGGTCAGGACCGTCGGCGGTGTCATCCAATTGAGCGGCTTGACGTTCGGCGAACCGCCGTCGGCCCACACCATGAACGTGCCATCTCCCTTGCACATCAGCAGACGCACCGCCTCGGGCAGCACGGTCGTGGTGCGGCCGATGTAGGCGACCTCACAGCGAGCGACGATCAAGCGCACCGCCGGACGGTATCCCTTCAGCCGGATCGACGGGGGCGCGGCTCGCGAGCGCTCCGCCGGGCGACTGGGCGGCTCTACTGCTTGTCGTCGTCAGACTTCAGGTCGATCGATTCGCGGAACTCGCGCACGCCCTTGCCGAGCGCGCGCGCCAGCTCCGGCAGGCGCTTGGGGCCGAGCACGATCAGCGCGACGGCCCCGAGAAACAGCAAGTGGACAGGACTCTCGATTCCCACTTCCTCTCAGGCTAGCGCGCGATCCGCTTGCCGGGGTCAACTTGGATGGTCGTTTGGATGGCTGAGTCGGCTGGCGCGACGGGACGCGGGCCCGCGGGAGCTGAATCTCTGTCGCGGCCGCGGAGAGCGCCGGTCGCGATGAGCCAGGGGGTGCGGGCGCTGACCGCCCCTCCGCGTGCCAGGAGTCTCGCCGCCGATACGGCTCGTACTCTCTGGCGCGTGGCGCAGGAGAGCTCGCCCCAAACCGGACGTCCCTACCCGCCGCCGGCCGCTTCCGAGCCGTTCTGGCCGGCTCAGGCGACGATCCTGTCTGCGATCGGCTTGCAGGTGTCGCTGCCAGATCGGCTGACGGTGGGGCCCTCGTGGCTGATCCCTGCGCTCGAGGGCGTGCTGTTCTTGGGGATGTTTCTGGCCACCCCTCGCGAGCTGGAGCACGAGCATCCCCGCCGGCGCCGTGTGGCGCTCGGGCTCACGGCGTTCGTCAGCGCCGCCAACATCTACTCGCTTGGCGCGCTCACCCACTTCCTGCTGCATCACAATCCCCCTGGTGGCGGTCGTCCGCTGATCGTCGCCGGCGTGTTGATCTGGCTGACTAACTTCCTCATCTTCGCGCTCTGGTACTGGGAGATGGACCGCGGCGGCCCGGGTCGGCGCGCGGCCGGACACGATCGGGCGCCCGACTTCTTGTTCCCCCAGATGAGCGACGATCGCATCGAGCCGCGAGAGTGGCGTCCGAAGTTCATCGACTACTTGTATGTGTCGCTAACCAACGCCACGGCCTTCTCTCCCACCGACACGATGCCGCTGAGCCCCGCCGCCAAGAGCACGATGGGCGTGCAGGCCCTTGTCTCGCTGGTGACGATCGGCCTGATCGTCTCGCGCGCGGTCAACATCCTGGCCTAGCGCAAGCCATCCCCGTCGCGGCCTATCGTCCATAGGTCATGGACGGCCTTCTGCAAGCCTCGCTCGAGCAAGGCGAGGCGGTGCTTCGCTTCCCCTACGACGACATCCTGCGTCGGCTGCTGCGCGCGCTCCCGGGGCGCCGTTGGGATCCCGCCGAGCGGGCTTGGATCGTGCCGCTCGACCCCGAGCGCGCACAGGCGCTCACGCTGCTGTTCGCGAGCTTGCCCACCACGCCCGTCGTAAGCGAGCCGCTTGCCCGTGCGCTGGAGCGCCGACGCGCGCTGCGCAGCCACGATGAGTGCGTGCTCGACTTGGCGCGGCCCAACGAGAGCTGGTGGCTGACATTCGCGACCGACCGCGCGCCGCGAATCGTGTCGGCGCTGCTCGAGCACCCGGATGCTCAGGAGCTTGTGAGGATCGGACGCGCCTTGATCCCACTCGACGAGCAGGCGGCGCGGCTCCTCGACACGCTGCCTGCTGACGCGGGTCGCGTGCGCCTGAGCGAAGACGCGGCTCATGCTCTCACCGAGATCTCCCAGCGTCCGCCCACGCGTCCGGGCGCGATGACTCACGACGTCGAGCTGCGCCGAGACCGCCGCAAGCAGCAGTGGGTCCTGATCGCAGCGGAGCACGCCCCGCTTGCTCGCGCGCTCGCCGCGCGCAGCGATCTGCGTGCGCTGGAGGGGCCCGAGGGGACGTTCGCGCTGGCCGCGGTGGAGCGCGACGCGCACTTGATCTCAGAGCTGCTCGACCAGCTCGAGACGGCGGGGATCGACCCGCGCGCACAGAGCTGGCTTGTGAGCGCAACCACATGGCGAGGCACGATCGACGTCGCGGGGCCGCCGGAGGCGCCGGTGTTCCTGCTGCTCGGCGATCCCACACGGCTGCCGCCGGACCTGCGCGAGCTGGCCGTGAGCGCGCCCGGGGGCGTGAGCGTGCCACTGACGCTCGACTCGTGGCGCTCGATCGAGGCTCTACGCTGCTTCACAAGCACGGCCGCGCGGCGCTGCATCGCGGCTTTGAAGGAGGGGCGACCGGCGCCCATGGCGGTGCTGGAGCTCTCGACGGTCCACGACGATCCCACGTTCGTGCTGGCGCCCGGCCACGACACGGCGCCGCTCGAGGCGTTCGGTCAGCTGTCGGGCGCCTCACCCCATCGTCCCGCCGGCGCGGCGCGCAAGGCGAACGTGAGCGAACGCGGTCACGGTCAGCTTCCCGCGATTCGCGCGGATCCATTTTGCGTCGAGGAGCTCGACCGCTTCCTGGCCGAGCGCGACGTCTGGATCGAGCCGGAGGCGCTCGTCGTGCTGCAGCAGATTCGCGAGCAACATGCTCACGCAGCCGGCCTCGTGGCGCTCTCGTGCGCCACTGACGCGCCGCTCGACGTGCCTGGGCTCGGCGGCGAGCTCAAGCCGTTCCAGCGCGCCGGCGTCACCTACCTGCTGGCCCAGCGCCGCGCCTTTCTCGCCGACGAGCAGGGGTTGGGCAAGACGATCGAGGCGCTTGCGACGCTCGAGGCCGACAACGCCTACCCGGCCGTGGTCGTCTGCCCGGCGAGCCTCAAGCTCAACTGGCTGCGCGAGCTCGAGCGCTGGCTACCCGGCCGCAGCGCACGAGCACTCACCGGCATGGGCGCTGCGCGCGCGATGGGCAGCGGCAGCGCGAGCTACGGCAACGACTTGAACGGCAACGACTTGAACGACAGCGGCTCGAGCGGCAACAGCGCGAACGGCAACGGCTTGAACGGCAGCGACACAAACGACAGCGGCTTGAACGACAGCGACGCGAACGGCAGCGACACAAACGACAGCGGCTTGAACGACAGCGGCGCGAACGGCTACGGCTCGGGCAGCGATAGCTCGAACGGCGGAGGCTCAAGCGACGGCGGAGGCGACTGCGCCACCCGCGAGGCCCAGGGCGCGACAGGGCTCGCGATCGAGCCCGCCGACATCATCGTCGTCAACTACGACATCCTTGCCGCGCGCGGCGCGGCGCTTGCGGCGATGGCGCCCAGGGCACTCGTGCTCGACGAGTCCCACTACTGCAAGAACGCGGCCGCCAAGCGCACCCAGGCGGTCGCGCGCTTGGCGGCGAGCATCCCCGGCGACGGGCTCGTGCTGGCGCTCACGGGCACCCCTGTGATGAACCGGCCTCCGGAGCTGATCTCCCAGCTGCGCATCCTCGGCCGTCTCACCGACTTCGGCTCGGGCGCCCAGTTCGGCCGGCGCTTCAAGGGGAATGACGCGCATGTGCGCTTGCATTGGCACCTGCGCTCACGCTGCTTCGTGCGGCGCCTGAAGGCTGATGTGCTACCGCAGCTGCCTCCCAAGACCCGCACGGTCGTGCCGGTCGAGCTCGACAACGAGGCCGAGTACCGGTTGGCCGAGACCGACGTGATCGCTTGGCTGCGCTCGCGCCCGCTCGACCTGAGCGAGCTCGATGCCATGGTCGCCGCCGCCCTGCGCGCCGAGCGGCTGGTGCGGCTCAACACCCTCAAGCTGCTCGCGGCGCGCGGCAAGCTGCACGCCGCGCTTGCGTGGATCCATGACTTTTGCTCTTCCGGCGAGCGGCTCGTCGTGTTCGCTCGCCACCGCGAGATCCAGCGCGCGGTCGTCGAGCGCTTTCCACACGCGCTGCACATCCTTGGCGAGGACACCCACGCCGCCAGAGACGCCTCGCTCAGCGCCTTCCAGGCCGCCGACGACGCCGGCAACCAGCTGATCGTCTGCTCGATCGAGGTGGCGGGGCAGGGGCTGACGCTCACGCAGGCCTCGAACGTGGCCTTCCTGGAGCTCGACTGGACGCCCGCCAAGCACGACCAGGCCGAGGATCGCTGCCATCGCATCGGCCAGCAGGACGCCGTCAACGCGTGGTACCTGCTCGCGGCTGGCACGATCGACGAGACGATGGCCACGCTGCTGGAGCGCAAGCGCGCCGTGATCGGCGCGGTCACCGACGGCCGTGAGGAAGACGACGAGGGAATCGTCGACGCGCTCGCTCGCGAGCTGGCTGGCGAGCCTTACAAGCACCTGCGCGCGGTGGCCTGAGACACGTTCTGAGGCTGAGGTCAGTCGAGGTCGAAAGCAGCGCCGATCGCATGGCCAAGAGCGGACTCTTGGCTGTCGAGCAGCACGCCGATCTGCTCGCCCAGCGCACTTGCGGGGATCGTGGTGATGTTGTCGCAACTCACCACCGAAGGACCCGCCAGTCCGTTCTCCGTCCCGACGCTCACCTCAGTCGATAGCCCGCGGATCGTCGTGGTGATCGGCGCGATGGTCACCGTCCCAAGGTGCGGACGCACGAGCTCACGCGTGAGGATCAACACCGGACGGGCCTTGTCGAGCCGTGCGACGTGGATCGGCCTCATCAAGCCAGCTGTGAGGGCACACCGGCGGCGTGCTCGGCCAACCGAGCAAGGTCCGGATCGGCGCCGCCGCGAGCAAGGATCTCGGCGTCCCGTGCCGCGACCGTCCGACGGCGCTCGCGGGCGAGCGCCTGCGAGACTATCGCCGCTCGGCTACGCCCTCCGCCGGAGTCAACCATCTCGTCGACAAAGTCAACGAGCTCCTCCGGAAGCCGAACCGCGATCTGCTTACTCATACCAAAACGGTAGCATACCGGTATCAGAAGCGATCCCACTCATGCAGTCTGGGTCATACGCGGCTCGATCGCGAGTGCCTGTGCCACAAGGTCGTGCACCTCGCCGTTGGCCCCCAACTTGAGCGCTCTGTCGAACGCCTGCAGCGAGCCCTCTCGATCCATCAGGCGCAGACGCAGCCGGCCCAGGCGCTCCCATGCGCCCGCGTCGGTCGGGCCGCGCTCGGCCGCGCGCTGTGCAGCCTCCTCCGCCAAGTCGATCGCGCCGATATCCTCGTAGATGCGCGCGGCGAAGCGGTGGGGCGCCGGACGCTTGTTGTCTACACGCGCCCAGTCGCGCACCGAACGCGCGGCTGCCTCGAGGTTGCCGGCCTGCCAGAAGGCGAGCGTCATCAGCCGCAAGACGCCCACGTTGCGCGGTTCGGCGTCGCGGGCATATACGAGCCGCTGCGCGGCGAGCACGTACTCGCCTTCGGCCATCGCCCGCTGGGCGGCCGTCATGAAGCGCTCGACACGCTCCTCGGCCGGATCGGGCTTTGAGAAGTCGACGAACTTCATGCTGCCCGCCGGCACGGTGCGCACGCCGTGACTGAACTTCACGCGCGCCCACTGCTGGACTTCCCGGTCCTCGGCGCTGTCGCCGGTGAAGTAGATGCCTTCGACCGTCCCTACCCCCCACTCTGGGTAGGACTCACAGCGCGCGTAGCGGTGCACGACCGAGTGGTCGGGCACCCTGCTGCCGAACGGGTCGTTGCGGGCGCGATCGGCGGCGTGCTCGCGCGCGCGCTGCTCGGCTTCGTAGGCCCGCCGGCCGGCCTCTTCGCGCGCTCGGCGCGCCGCCGCGGCGCTCACCTTCACGGCGTTGCGTGACACCTTCCCCCCGCGTGAGGTTTCCGCCATGCGCTCGAGATGGTCGGCGGCCTCGTTGATCGCCTTCAGATGGCGCTCGTGCTCGAACTGCTTGCCGGCAGGGGCGATGTCGGGGTGCCAGCGCTTGGCCATTCTCCGGCGCGCCAGCTGCACGGCGCGCTTGTCGAACGGCGGCTCGATCTCCAAGAGGAGCATCTGCTGCTCGATGTCGAGGATCGTTCCAGGCATGACTACAACACGTTACCGACCGCCTATCCTGCGGTGGAATGTCTTCCCAGTACATCTTCACGATGCACCGTCTGTCGAAGCTGCACCCACCGGACAAGACAGTGCTCAACGACATCACGCTCGCGTTTTACCCGGGCGCGAAGATCGGCGTGCTCGGCTACAACGGCGCCGGGAAGTCGACGCTTCTTCGCATCATGGCTGGCCTCGACGAGGACTACCGCGGCGAGGCGATGCTGGCGCCGGGCGCCACCGTCGGGATGCTCGAGCAGGAGCCGCACCTGGACGAGGCAAAGGACGTCAAGGGCAATGTCGAAGAGGCCGTGACCGCCACGCGCGCATTGCTCGACCGCTTCGACGAGCTGGCCGCCAACTACTCGGATGAGACCGCCGAGGAGTTCGGCCGGATCCAGGCGAAGATCGAAGCGGCCGACGCTTGGAACCTCGACACGCAGCTCGAGTACGCGATGGACGCGCTGCGACTGCCTCCGCCCGACGCTGACGTCACTGCGCTCTCCGGCGGCGAGCGTCGCCGCGTCGCCCTCTGCCGGCTGCTGCTGAGCGCGCCCGACCTGCTGCTGCTCGACGAGCCCACCAACCACCTCGACGCCGAGTCGGTGGACTGGCTCGAGCGCCACCTCTCCGAGTACAAGGGAGCGATCGTGGCGGTCACCCACGATCGCTACTTCCTGGACAACGTCGCCGGCTGGATCCTCGAGCTCGACCGTGGCAAGGGCATCCCCTATGAGGGCAACTACTCGAGCTGGCTCGAGCAGAAGCAGAAGCGCCTCGCGCAAGAAGAGCGCAGCGAGAAGGGTCGCGAGCGCACAATCGCCGCAGAGCTCGAGTGGGTGCGCACCAACCCCAAGGGGAGGCGCACGAAGTCAAAGGCGCGCCTCGCCCGCTACGAGGAGTTGGTCGCCGAGGAGCGTAACGTCAAGCTGGAGGAGGTCCAGATCCACATCCCGCCGGGGCCGCGGCTCGGGGAGAAGGTGCTCGTCTCGAGTGGCCTTCGCAAGGGCTTCGGCGAGCGGCTCCTGATCGAGGAGCTGTCTTTCGACCTGCCCCGCGCAGGGATCGTCGGCGTGATCGGGCCCAACGGCGCAGGCAAGACCACCCTGTTTCGGATGATCGTCGGCGAGGAGTCCCCCGACGAGGGCACACTCGAGCTCGGCGACACCGTCAAGCTCGCCTATGTCGACCAGTCGCGCGACGCGCTCGACCCGAGCAAGACCGTTTGGGAGGAGATCTCCGATGGCCTCGACCACCTCCAGGTCGGCGACCGCGTGGTCAACTCGCGTCAGTACACCGCGGGCTTCAACTTCAAGGGCTCCGACCAGCAGAAGCGGATCGACAAGCTCTCCGGCGGGGAGCGCAACCGCGTGCATCTCGCCAAGCTCTTGCGCTCCGGCGGCAACCTGCTGCTGCTCGACGAGCCTACGAACGACCTCGACGTCGATACGCTGCGCGCGCTCGAGGAAGCACTGCTCGCGTTCCCAGGCTGCGCTGTGGTCGTCTCCCACGACCGCTGGTTCCTGGACCGGATCGCGACCCATGTGCTCGCTTTCGAAGGCGATTCGCAAGTGACGTGGTTCGAGGGCAACTTCGAGGCCTATGAGGAGGCCCGCCGCGAGCGCCTTGGCGCGGCCGCCGAGCGCCCGCACCGCATCAGCTACAAGCGGCTCGTGCGCGGCTGAGGCCGGGCGCCCCGAGCCGCTTGAAGGACGCTCCCCAAGGCGCCTTCCCAGCGCCACTCCCAAAGCTTCCCAAAGCGTTCTCGAGTCGCTCCCAGGGCGCTCGAGTCACTTTTCACGGGCGTTCTCGATCTGTCCTCGAGTCGCTCCTCGATTGAGCTCTCAAGGCGCTCGATGCGTTCCCAAGGCTCCTCGACGCGCTCAAGGCGCTCCTGATGAAGTTCTCAATGCGCTCCTCAATGCATCGTCAAGGCGTTCTCCAGGCGCCCTCGAGGCGTTCTCGGGGCGCTCCGACTGGCCAGACAGCCAGTCTGACGGCCGACCGATATGCTCGCCGTTGCATGGACACGGCGTTCGACCGCGACACTGCCGTCTCGAGCATCGAGGACGGGACCCATCACGACGCGCAGGCTCGTGACGAGGCGATGTTCGCCGCCACGATCGCGCCGGGTTGGCGCGCAGGGCGCGGGCCCCACGGCGGCTATCTCGCTGCGATGCTGCTGCGCGCGCTGACCGAGACCGTCGAGGATCCGGAGCGCACACCTCGCTCGCTTACGATCCACTACGCCTCGGCCCCCGAAACCGGGCCGATCGAGATCCGCACCGCCGTCGAGCGCGAAGGGCGCTCGCTCACAACGCTCTCGGCGCGCATGGAGCAGGCTGGCCGCGTGACCGCGCTCGCGCTCGCCGCTTTCTCGGTTCCGTGGGAGGCTCCCGGAGTCAACGAACTGCCGATGCCGGAGCTGCCCCCACCGGATGCCGAGCGGCATTCGACGCCGAAGCTGTTCAAGGGGGCGCCCGAGTTCACGCGCCAGTTGGTGATGCAACCGCGCGTCGGAGCCACACCCTTCGCCGCCAGCGGCGCGCCGATGCGGATCGGCGGCTGGATCGGCCTGCCCGAGCAGCGCCCGGTCGACGCGCTCGCGCTCGCGCTGTTCTGCGACGCGTGGTTTCCGCCGTCGTTCATCGCGCTCGACTCCCCGGCAATCAGTCCGACCGTTGACCTCACGATCCATTTCCGCCAATCCATCTCTGAGTGCGACTGCGACCCGGCCGCCCTGTGCCTGAGCGTGTTCGACACGCGCCTGCTCCACGACGGCCTGTTCGAGGAGGACGGCGTCATCTGGGCCGCCGACGGCACGGTGCTCGCCCAGTCGCGCCAGCTCGGGATCATCATGCCCACCGACAAGCCGGTGCTGCAGCCGGCCGGGCTCGATAGCAACCACGACGCCGGCTGATCTCGGCGAGCACGACCCCGTAAACCCAAATCCAACGCAACCATCCCCCACATCGAGACAGGAGAGACCCATGAGCGACTACACAGCGAAGCGAATCGGCGACATGGAGGCCGCCTACGGCGGCGGCTTCGTCAAGGCCCGGGCCGAGCTGGGCGTCACCTCGTTTGGCATGCAGGTGATTCAGCTGCCGCCGGACTACAGCGACTACCCGCTGCACGACCACGCGGAGAGCGGCCAGGAGGAGGTCTTCCTAGCACTCACCGGATCCGGCTGGATCGAGATCGACGACGAGCGCGTCGATCTCGATCCCGAGCTGCTGGTGCGGGTTGGCCCAGCGCCCAAGCGCAAGATCTTCTCGGGCCCGCAGGGCCTACGGGTGCTCGCCCTCGGCGCAGCGCCGGGCGTCCCTTACGAGATCGTCCCGATGACCGAGCTGGAGGGCGCGAGCGCCTAGCTCGCCGCCCGCGACGGTGTCGCCGCGAGCGGTCCCTCTCGGGGGCCGATTCGCGGCGGCGCTCGCCGGTTAGCACGGCGTTGAGGAGATATTGGATTCACTGATCCGCCAGCTACCGCTTATCTTGGTCAAGTTCCAGCTGCCCGACCAACTCTTGCAGCCGTGACCGTCGAGCGTGGTCATCTTGACAATCCTCGCCGTGGCCGAATCGGGCGAGCTCAGACTTGCGTCGACGGCAACGTTGACTTTGTAGATTCCGTCTTCTCGATGGGCGGCGACCCATGACGATTCTCCAGTCTGGAGGCTTGGCGCGAGCAGCGCGTAGGCCGCCGAGAAGTGGTGTTCGCCGATCAGCGAGAAGTGTCGCTGGATCGTGTCGGCGACGGCCCGCGTTTCGCTCGACGGAGCAATCGTGCGCCGCACGGGCGCCGTCAGCGCAGGGGTGCTGACCGGCGGGGGCGGCGATTGGCTCGTCGCCCTGTGAGCGCTTGCGGCCGGCCGAGCGCTCGATGCGGGCGCTTGATTGGCGCTCGCCGAGGCAGCCGTCACGACGGGGGTTGCAAGCAGCCGCGTCTGCCCGCTGGACCCGCCCGAGGCGATCAGATAGATGCCAACGCCGATCCCGGCGATGGCGAGCACCGCAGCAAGCACTCCTCCGACGATCCATCCCGGACGCCGAGCGTCTCCCCGCTCAGTCTCGAGCGGCATCGGCACATACGCCTGCTGAGGCGCCGGATATCCCTGTTGATATGAGGGATAGCCGGGCGCCGCCGCCGGATATCCGGCAGGCGGCGTCGGATAGCCAGCGGGTGGCGTCGGGTAGCCAGCCGGCGCTGGCGGGTAGCCGGCCTGGGCGGGCGGGTATCCGGTCGGCGGAGTCGGATACCCCTGTGAGGGTTGGTAGCCGGCCGGTGGAGCCCGATGGCCTGGCTGGGCTGGTTGACCTGGCTGAGCATGTCCGCCTGGCGGGATGTATTGGCCTGGCTGGTGTTGGCCTTGGCCTGGCTGGTGTTGGCCTTGGCCTGGCTGGTGTTGGCCTTGACCTGGCTGGTGCTGGCCTTGACCTGGCTGGTGCTGGCCTTGACCTGGCGGATGTTGACCTGGTTGGGAGTGTTGGTATCCAGGCGGTGGAGCTGGATATCCAGGCTGTGAGGGCGCCACCGGGGGTTGGGCCTGATCGGAAGCGCCGGATGAGGTCGGCGGAGGGGGCGCTTGGCGAGGCGCCTCCGGCGACGCCACAGCGCCGTCGTGTGAGGGTCTCCTTGGTGCGCCGCAACCCTTGCAAAACTTGGCGCCGGGGCGGAGTCGCTCACCACAGGACGCGCACAGGTCCCGGTCCCCGCCGTTCACTGTCTCGTCCTCATCCATATCGGTCCTCTCGTCTGATGGCTGTGCGCCATCGCTCAATGCATCTAAACGCTCACGGCGGCAATTTATAGTACCTTTATTGACCAAATATCGTCTGGGGGAACAAATCCATACTGGGCGATATGCGACGTGCGGGAATCGCTCCACGGATTAGGGGGAGTTCATGAGCACACAGGAGTACCCACAGCTGCAGGGACCGGCGCCTGGAGCCCCATTGGCTGCGCCCGCTTACTCCTCTCACCCCGCCTACTACGGCCCGCCGATGTCGCCGGCGACGGTTCCCCCGATCCCTCCGTCTGCCAAGTCGACGGGATTTTGGATTGGAATCAGCGGCGCGATCGCGCTCGGCATCGTCGGCATGTTGCTGATCGGCTTCTTCATCGGCCGCGGCACGCGGCTATCAAACGAATCGGTTCAAGGCAAGATCGTCCAGCAGTCACAGGCGGACCAGATCGCCGAGCAGCAGGCGCTGGACAACCAGAAGACCACCTACGCCGCCGCCGAGTCGCGTGCGGTTTCGGCGGCCAGAAGGACGGCATACTCAGAAGGTCAGCAGGCGGGATTCACAGCGGGCCAGCAACAGGGCTTCTCGAGCGGCCAGTCGCAAGGATTCGCTCAGGGTCAGGCCGCCGGAACGGCACTCGGAGAAACCCAGGGCTTCAGTCAGGGCTTGAATCAGGGCGCCTGCTTTGCCAACAGCGTCTTCTGCAGTGGCGGCTGAGCGCGAGCCGGTGACCGGCCGGGGAGTCACACTGACCGCGGGTGACGCACCCGTCGGCCCGGAATGGGACGAGGGAGTCCTGCAAGCACTGTATGAGGCCGCGTTCAGCCAGCCGGGAGCAGAGATCGTGGGAGTTCTGGTCGGACATCCGTCGCGCACCGCCATGCCTCCACGCATCGCCGCCATGATCCCGGCGAGCACGGCCCGGTCTCCCGAGCGAGCGCAGTTGAGCCATGAGGCGTGGGCCTATATCCACGCGACGATGGCCCGCTACTACACGGGTTTGGACATCGTCGGCTGGTGGGTCAGCCGGCCCGGCCCTGACGCCGAGCTCGACACTGCCGAGCTGGCCGCCGCCAGCGAGTCCTTTGCCCGGCCAAGCCAGTTCGGCTTCGTGTTCGACTCACAACACAGGCGGGCGGCGCTCTATGGCTGGCAGGAAGGTCGTTATGTGCGCATCCACGAGGGAGCTGTGCCCAGGCGTCTGACCAGACCGCGAACAGTTAGCGCAAGTCCGCTGCGACCGGCGTTGACAGCCTTCGGGCTCGGCGCTGGGATGGGGATAGCCGGATGGATCGCGACAGGCAGGCCGGGGTTGTAGCCGCAGCCATGAGTATCAACCGACGACCGAGAGGCAGCGGAGGATCGAATGAGTGAACACAGGGAATACTGTTACAACTGCGGCAAGGCGGTCACTGAGCCGAGCGCCTTCTGCAGCAGCTGCGGAGCGGCCCTGGCCGAGCCAGAGCCGGTAGGTGCGCCGTCCACGGCCGCGGCGCCACCCGGCGAAACCTCCCGCATGCCGGGGCGTCAGAGCACAGCGATGCATGCAGCGCCGGAGGCCCAGCGCTCCGCCAATCCCGTGACTCAAACCCCCTCCCCCCGCGGCGCCCCCGCCTCGAGCACAACGAGCGGTGGCGATGCGCCTGGCGGCACAGCGCCACAGGCGACCGCTGCTCCAGGCACGACTGCGCCCGGCGCAGCTCCTCCAGGGGCGAGGCCCCCGGGAGCGCCACCGTCCGGCGCACCGTCCATGCCAGGTGCGCCCTCGCCTCCTGGAAGCCGACCGCAGGGCGGCTCGCGCAACTGGATCCCGATCGCCGCGATCGGCGGAGCGGCACTCCTCGTCCTGAGTCTCGTCGTCGTGCTCCTCCTGACGCTCGGCGGATCGGCTGGCAAGGATGTGAAGAACGCGTCGGCGACTCGCGAACAGGCCTTGCGGCTGCTGGCGGCAAATGGCACCACAACCGTCTCACGCGCCGTTCCGGGACTATTCGCGCTGGTCACCGCTGGAAAGCTCACCGCAGCGGTGCCGGCCGGCTGGCGCGCAACCGCTCAAGCTGCTGGCGGCGCCACGCGCGCCGAGTTCGCCGACCCCGCTCATCCGGCCTCGACGTTGACAATCGTGGCTCAGAAGGGAGGCGGTGGAAGCGACCACCGGCGAGCGGCCTCGGCGCGCCATACCGTCAGCGCCAAGGGCGAGACTGTCAGCTCATTCGGGCCGGTCGCCTTTCCGGGAGGCCGCCAAGCGTGGCGCCTCACCTACGCCGCCGCCGGCGTTACCCATACGACCTACTTCTTCTCGTCCTGCAACACCCACGTCGCGATGGTGGTCGACGTCGCAGCCACGAGCAGCGCTTTTCAGCAGCAGCAGAGTTCGCTGGAAACGCTAGCAGCGAGCGCGGAGCCACTGTGTTGATCGCGGCTTCTCGAGCCGCCGGGCGCCATAGGTAGAAGTGCGATGGCTGGCAGGCGATCACGCTTGGGCTGGCGCGGGCTCGCGGGACTGGCGCTCGTCGGCGCCGCGGTCGGGTTCACCGTGCCCGCGATCGGCAGCTCACTGGCACGGCAGGAAAAACGACAGCCCGCGATACGCCTGCTGCCCGCACCGCGAGTGCCGCCAAGCGAGACCCAGCCCAGTCCGTCTTACACCGTCCCGGCTTCGACCGTTCCAGCCCTTCCAGTGAGACCGCTCGGGCCAAGCCGCGCCGAGCTGCGGACGCTGCGCCGGCTCCAGCGCACCCACCACATCGAAGTTGTCCCCAACAAAGTCGCCGTGCCCCCCTCCTCGAATTCGCCGGCGCCGGCTTCGCCCACGCAGTCGAAGTCGACGAAGACGAACTCCGATCAAAAGGAATCCAAGGCGACCAGAACCGGCGCCACTGGTGGCACGCAGGCCCCGCCGACGACTTCAAGCAAACAGAAGACGCAATGACCGCCTCCTGCCACAGCTGCGGAGCGACGCTCAGGCACGACGCACGCTTCTGCAAACACTGCGGAGCGCCCCGCGCGGGCGATTCGAGCACCCCTGCCCCCTACCCGCAAGCCGAGGCAACCGCAGCTCCCGCCCTCGCCGGCTTCGCCCCCCAGTCCCCGCCGCCCGACGCCCAGCGCTCACAACCGTGGTTGGCCATCGCCGCGGCGGCGATCGCCTTCGTTCTCGTCGCGGGCGCGATTGTGGCGGCGGTGCTCACAAGCATGGACAAAGGGGTGATTCATGGCGCGACCATCCTGACGGTCACAGCCCCACGCGCGGCGAGCTCCTCCAGCTTGAGCGCCGGCGGGAGCGAAGCTCACCATGCGTCGACCCTCCGCACAGCCGCCGGCCACCTCGCCGCCACACAGACTGGCCCTCTGGGCCTCGTCCCCTACCGTGGAGCCGAGATCTCGGCCGAGATACCCGCCGGCTGGACCACGCTCGAGAGCGAAGCCCACAAGACCGGCTACATCGAGAGCAAGTGGAGCAATCCGGCGGACTCGAACGACACCGTCTTGATCGACACGAGCCCTGCCACGAGCGAAACCCTCGAACAGGACGCCGCGCCGGTCCACGACGATCTGCTGCGGGCAAGCGGCTACCGTGAGATCACCTATGGCCCTGGTGATCTTGCGGGCGTCGCGTCATGGATATGGGTGTTCCGCATCTCCGGAGATCAGCGCGTCGACTACTTCTTCAACAGGTGCGCCAGCGGCTATGCGGTGCTCGGATCGACCGCTCCAAGCCGCTTCGAGCGCCTTCGGGCCACGTTCCGTGCTGTCGCGCAATCGGTGCAGCCGGCCAACAGCTCCACCCCTTGTTAAGCGTGCAAGGCAATCGAACTTGGCCGAGCGCCGCTAGGAGCGCCATCGCGCTGGCGACCTGGATGTCGCTCGCCACGATCGCAGGGGCGGGATGTGGCGAAGCCACGCAGCCGCACACCCTTGCAACGCATGTGCCCGTGCCCACCGCCCGAGTGGTCAGCTCAAGCCATGCGCGGCAGAGGTCGACGGATGCGATGGCGCGAGCAGCCCAGGCGCAACGCAGCAAGAGCGCCACCACCGGCGCCTCGGCCACGCTGGATCGCATGCTCGGCCAGATGATCGTCGCGCGTTTCTCCGGTCCTCAGCCCCCACCCTCATTTCTGGCTAGGATCCGCGCCGGCCAGATCGGGGGGGTGATTCTGTTCGCCGATAACCTCGGCGGCGGCTCGCAGACCACGCGAGCGCTCACGGCCACGCTGCAACGGGCCGCTTCCGCAGGGGGCAATCCGCCGCTGCTGATCATGACCGACCAGGAGGGCGGCTCGGTCAGGCGTCTGTCGTGGGCGCCGCCGACGCTGGCCGCCAGTGCGATGAGCTCGAGCGCCGTCGCGCACACGCAGGGCGAAGCAGCAGGCAGAGCGCTGCACGCGGCCGGGATCAACATCGACCTGGCACCGGTCGCAGACGTGCTGCACGCGCCGAGATCGTTCCTGGGCACACGCGCCTTTGGCTCGAGCCCGGCCGTGGTGGGGGCCCGTGCTTGCGCATTCGCCCGCGGTCTCACGGCCGCTGGCGTCGGCTTCACCCTCAAGCACTTCCCCGGGTTGGGGCGAGCGAGCGCCGATACCGACACCCAGTCTGTCGTCGTCGAAGCGCCGGCAGCCGCGCTGCGCAGCGACTACCGAGCCTATCGCGAGTGTGGAGCCCAGCCGGACGCGATCGTGATGGTGAGCAGCGCCGCCTACCCAAGCCTCACCGCCAGCTCGCTACCGGCGGTGCTCTCGCCGGAGACCTACAAGCAAGAGCTGCCTGAGGCGATCGGCGGCGCGCCGATCACGATCAGCGACGACCTGCAAACACCCGGCATCGTCGATCGACTCCACCCGGCGCGCCAGGCGATCGAAGCCGGGCTCGATCTGTTGATGTATGCCCAGACCGAAGCGGGCTCGAGCAGCGCCTACAGCCAGTTGCTCGCGCTCGCGCGGGCGCGCGGCATCGGCCACACACGCATCCATGAAGCCTATGAAGCCATCCAGCTCTACAAGCAGCTGCTGCTCGGAGGCGCGACTCCAGCCCCGGCCACCGGCGAAAGCGGCGAGACGGGAGGCGTGCAGGCGACACCGACAACGAATCCTGGCACGCCCACGACGATCAGGCCGTCAAGTCAGGCAGGGGCGGGTTGAAGCGACTTCGCGCGGCCACCGAACCGACGACCGGCGAGCTCTCTGTGGGTCCCTCCGACGAGCACCAGCTTCCGGAGCGCTAAGAGCGGGGACGCTCTCAGCTTCAGCGCACGAAGGAGCTGTCCCGATCGAGCTTCAGCGCGGCGGCGGCGATCAACGCGGCGGTGGCGTGCACATCGTCCAACTGCACCAGCTCGACGGGCGAGTGCATGTAGCGCAGCGGGATCGACACGAGCGCTGTCGGCACACCGCCGCGGCTGAGGTGCACAGCGTCTGCGTCGGTGCCAGTATTACGCCCGATCGCCTCGACGGTGAACCGGATGCCCTCGCGCTCGGCGGTCTCGTAGAGCAACTCCGTCAGCCTGGGGTGAAGCGTTGAGCCGCGGCTGAGGACGGGTCCCGAGCCGAGCTCGTGCTTGCCCGTCTCCTTGACCTCGATCCCGGGAGCGTCCGTCGCGTGCGTGACGTCCACGACGATCGCCGCGTCGGGCTCCAGCGAGAAGGCGCTCGTGCGAGAGCCGCCGAAGGTCGTCTCCTCCTGGGCTGCCGCGACAGCCACGAGCTCCCAGTCCGTGCATCCGCCGGCCTCGGCCACCAGGCGAGCCGCCTCGAGCGCCACGAACGAGCCGAGCCGGTTATCGAGCGCACGCGAGGCGAGCCGTCCGTTGGGCAGCTCCAGCGGCTCGGCGTCGATCACCGCCACATCGCCTATGCGTGCCAGCTCTCGCGCCTGCTCGCCATCCTTGGCGCCGATGTCGATGTGCAAGTCGCGCACCTCGGCGACCTTCTTGCGCTCCTCCTCGCGCAACAGGTGGATCGGCTTCTTGCCGATCACGCCCGCGAGCTCCCCCAGGCGCGTGCCGATCGCCACACGCTGACCGACGAGGATCTGGGCGTCCCAACCGCCGACCTCGCGAAACCACAGGTAGCCCTCATCGTCGATATGGGTCACGATCAAGCCGATCTCGTCGATATGGCCCATCACAACCAGGCGCCTGACCCGCGCCTGCGCCTGGCCCCGGTCCCCCCGCGCTGACACCCTGACGGAGGGAGTCCCCACGACATCGGTCTGCACCTGCGCATCGAAGGCCCGCGCCGCCGCGCTCCACACAGCCGCGGGGCCGGTCTCATAGCCCGAGGGGCCATGCGCCGCAAGCAGATCGCGCAGCGTCTGCGAGAACTCGCTCCTCGCGCGGCTCTCCTCCGCCTGGTTTGGCTCGGCCTCGCTCATTGCGCGAGCAGCTGTCGCAGGACATACTGCAGGATGCCACCATGACGGAAGTAGTCGGCCTCCTTGGGAGTGTCGATGCGCACGGTCGCCTCGAACTCTGAGTTGCCCGCCCTCACGGTGCAGGTCCTGGGCAGCTCACCGGCGTTCAGGGGATCGGCGAAGCCCGTGACGGCGAACAGCTCATGGCCGTCGATGCCGAGCGAGGACGCCGACTGTCCCGCTGGGAACTGCAACGGCAGCACGCCCATCCCGATCAGGTTCGAGCGGTGGATGCGCTCGAAGCTCTCGGCGATCACGGCGCGCACCCCCAGCAGCTTTGTGCCCTTCGCCGCCCAGTCGCGCGAGGAGCCCGAGCCGTACTCCTTGCCGCCCAGCACCACCAACGGAACCCCTTCCCGGGCATAGAGCATCGCGGCGTCATAGATCGACATCTGCTGCTCCTCGGCCCTGGATTCGCCGCTCGCCTCACCCGACTCGGCTCGTATGTGCAACGTGACCCCCCCCTCGGTGCCGGGTGCGAGTCGATTGCGCAAGCGGATATTTGCGAACGTCCCGCGCATCATCACCTCGTGGTTGCCGCGTCGCGAGCCGTAGGAGTTGAAGTCGCGCGGGGAGACCCCGTGCTCCTGCAGGTAGGCGCCGGCGGGGCCGTCGCGCTTGATCGAGCCGGCAGGCGAGATGTGATCGGTCGTGACGCTGTCGCCGAGCAAGGCGAGCACACGCGCGCCCTCGATGTCGGCAAGCGGCTCGGGCTGCGCCGGCATCCCCTCGAAGTAGGGAGGCAGCCGCACATAGGTGGAGTCTTGCGCCCACTCGAAGCGATCGCCGACAGGGACCTCGAGCGAGCTCCAGCGCTCGTCTCCCGTGAACACCTGGCTGTAGCTGGAGCGGAACATGTCCGAGTGGATCGCCTGCTCGATCGTCTGCGCGACCTCGTGCTCGGAGGGCCAGATGTCGCGCAGGTATACGTCCTCTCCCTGCTCGTCCTGGCCGAGCGGCTCGCCCACGATGTCGACGTCCATCGTGCCCGCCAGGGCATAGGCCACCACCAGGGGCGGCGAGGCCAGGTAGTTCATCTTCACGTCGGGGTTGATGCGCCCCTCGAAGTTGCGGTTGCCCGACAGCACCGACACAACCGCCAGGTCGCCCTCGGCCACGGCCTTTGAGACCTCATCCGGCAGAGGCCCCGAATTGCCGATGCAGGTCGTGCAACCGTAGCCAACGAGGTTGAAGCCGAGCCGCTCGAGCGACTCGGTCAGACCTGCGCGGTCGAGGTACTCGCTAACGACCTTCGAGCCGGGGGCGAGCGAGGTCTTCACCCACGGCTGGCTCGCAAGCCCGCGTGCGAGCGCGTTGCGCGCGAGGATGCCAGCGCCAATCATCACTGAGGGATTTGAGGTGTTGGTGCAGCTCGTGATCGCGGCGATCACGACGTGCCCGTGGTCGAGCTGCGTGGCGGTGCCGTCAGCTAGCGTCAAGGGAACCGCGGTCGGCGAGGTCGTGGCCGTCAGACCTGGAGCCCATTCGCCACCGTTCGCCTGCGAGCTGGGACTGTGCGTTGCGGATGCATGCGCGCTCTGGGTAGGCCCAGACGACGTGACAGCGGGGGGGTCGCTGGAGGGGAAGCTCTCAGCCGAGGCCTCGTCGGAGCCGTCGTAGTCGGGCACGAGACCCTTCAGGGACTCGCCGAACGCGCGCTTTGCGTCGGTGAGGGAGACGCGGTCCTGCGGACGCTTGGGCCCGGCGATGCTCGGCACCACCTCACCCAAGTCGAGCTCGATCAAATCGGAGAAGGTGGGCTCTTCGGAGCGCTCGTCATGCCATAGGCCCTGCTCGCGCGCGTAGGCCTCGACGAGCTCGATCCGCTCGGGGGAGCGCCCGGAGAGCTCCAGGTAGCGCAGGGTCTCAGCGTCGACGGGAAAGATCGCGCAAGTGGAGCCAAACTCTGGCGACATGTTGCCAATCGTGGCTCTGTCGGCGATCGGCAGCGTGGCAAGACCAGCGCCATAGAACTCGACGAACATGCCCACCACGCCACGGGCGCGCAACATCTCGGTTACGGTCAACACGAGGTCTGTCGCGGTGGCGCCCGCCGGCAGGGAGCCGTGCAGCTTGAAGCCAAGCACGCGGGGAATCAGCATCGACATCGGCTGCCCGAGCATCGCGGCCTCGGCCTCGATTCCTCCCACCCCCCAACCGAGCACGCCGAGCCCGTTGACCATCGTCGTGTGCGAGTCGGTTCCCACGAGCGTGTCCGGGTAAGCCTGTGGGGGACGCTGGCTGGCAGAGCGTGCGGAGTCGCTCGCCGCGCCCCGCGCGGAGCTCGTGCCTTCCGGCTCGGTGGAGAACACCACGCGCGCCAGGTACTCGAGGTTGACCTGGTGGACGATGCCTGTGTCGGGCGGCACCACCGCGAAGTTATCGAACGCGCCCTGACCCCAACGCAGGAACGAGTAGCGCTCCTGATTGCGCTCGAACTCGCGCTCGGCGTTTACCCGGAATGCGTCACGGGTGCCAAAAGCATCCACCTGCACGGAGTGGTCGATCACAAGCTCGGCGGGCACGAGCGGGTTGATCTTGGCGGGATCGCCGCCCATCGCAGCCATCGCATCCCGCATCGCCGCGAGATCCACCACGGCTGGGACGCCAGTGAAGTCCTGCATCAGGACACGCGCCGGCGTGAACGCGATCTCCTTGCTGGGTTGCGCTTTCGCGTCCCATCCGGCGAGCGCCTCCACGTCGGCGGCCGACACCGATCCGTTGCCCTCGGTGCGCAGCAGGTTCTCGAGCAGCACCTTCAAGGAGAACGGCAGGCGCGCCACGTCGAAGCGCTCCTGCAGCGCGTCGAGGCGGAACACCTCGTACTCGCGTCCTCCTACCTCGAGTGCTTGCTTTGCGCCAAAGCTATTCTCCGACATGGGCTTCTCCAGGCGATCTAAAGGATTTGCGGCTTTCTCCTCAGTCTCGCAGAGCGAGCAGCACGCGCGCTCAACGGAGCTGGGGAGCCGACTCACCGCGGCCGGGCGCAGACGGGCCGGCGGGAGAGCCGCCGGCCGGAGACGACTCCGCGGGGGCGCGCGAGATCGCGCCGATGACACTGCCCTTCCCGTCGCGCTTGCCCTGCAGCAGCGCCGCGTCGCATACCTCCAAAAGCTCGTCAGCGGTCATCGGCGCACGCCATTCGGCCACCCCCATCGAGGCCGACACGCCGCGGGAGCCGTCGGGGAAGAGCACACGACGCAGACGTGCGAGCGCGCGTCCGGCCGCCGCCACGGCGCTCTCGATGTCTGTGTTCGGCAGGATCACGACGAACTCGTCGCCGCCGTAACGAGCGACGCGGTCGAACGCGCGGGACTCACCCGCCAGCGCCTGGGCGACCTGACGCAGGATCGAGTCGCCGGCCTGATGGCCGTAGCGATCGTTGACGAGCTTGAAGTCGTCGAGGTCCACGATCGCGCACGACAGCCTGCCATCCGAACGCTGCGCGCGTCCGATCTCCTCGTGCAGGCGCCGGCGCATCGCACGGTGGTTGAGGCAGCCGGCGACGGAGTCTGTTCCGGCCTCGGCGCGCGCACGCACGAGCGCGAGCACCGTGGCGGCCTGGTCGACGAGCGTCGCAGCCTCCTCGATCGAACGCTCGTCGTAGGGCTCGGTCTCGCGCCGCACGAGCACGACGACGGCCTCGACCTGGCCGCCGATCGAAAGCGGCGTCAGCAGCGCGCAACCCGCCACTCCGCTGGAGGGCGGCGCAGTGATGGTCAAGCGGGGAACGCTCGCTGTGAGCTCGCGCGGGCCAATCGCGAGGAAGCTGCGCCCTGTGCCAGCCACCCAGCTCACGCCAGGAGGACGCTCCTCATGGGATTGCAGGTAGCTGAGGCGCCCATGACCCCCGAGCACGTAGACGACCACAGGCTCGGCCTGCTCAGGCGCGCTGAGGTGATGTACGTGGACCTCCTCGGCGCCCATCGCGACGATCAGCTCGCTGGCTAGCGCGTCGAAGACCGCTCCGGCGTCCTCGGCGGAGTCGGTCAGCAGGGTCAACCGGCGCACCCCGGCGATTACCGGGGCGAGATCGAGCTCGTGGGCGCCATCGTTGGCGGAGGCAATGGCCATCAGCCCAATCTAGCGAGCTACCGCGACGATTTGTGAACATGGCGACGCCCGGCGTGTGGTCCGTGCCGTCGTGCTCGACGCCGATGAGCGTGCTTGCGCGGGCAGCCTGCGACCGCGATCTTCGTTCTCTGCTTGTGCACCCTGCCGTTCTGGGCGATGATCGTGGTGGGCATCAGCAGCCGCTGCTTGCAGAGCTTGCCGATCGCGGTCAGCGCCGAGCTCTTGCCGATCGGCAGCTTCACTTCGACGCTGGAGACGGGCACGTCGGGGAGCGTCCCGAAGTCGGAGGTGGTGACACCTTTCGCGATGTTGGTGCTGCCGACCAGGATCACGCTCACACCGTCGCCCTTCAGCAGCAGGTCGAGGTCGGGGAAGCCAGCGCCCCCGTGGGAGACGAATATCGCGGGACCGGTCAGCTTGTCTGGCAGCACGGGCGTGAGGACTGTGGCCGAGCCGACCCGCGAGCTGGACGGGCAGGAGAACGGGTCGGCGTTGAACGTCGCTTCGAGACAGGCGTGATTGAGTGTGCTCAGACGCGAAGGAAGGCGCTTGGGCAGGGCCACGAGTACCGAGCGGATATTCGCCTGGGGACCGGCCGGGTTGCGCAGCTTGACGATCAGGCTCGCCCCGCGGAGCTTCGAGGTCTTCGCGCTCGAGGAGGCTGTGAGCTTGGGTTTGAACGCGAGACCCTCGCAAGCCGTCACCTGAAACGGTGTGGAGAGCGACTGGACCGCGCCGAAGGTGGAAGTCAGCGTGGTGTCGGTCGTGAGAGCTCCACAGTTCGTGGGGTTGATCGCGAAGTTGGGACGATCCACGTTCACCGCGATGGACCTGAGGCGCAGCGGGACGCCCCCGACGACCGTCGGAAGCTGGCTAGCTACGACGATCCTGGATGTGAAGGGATCCACGTTGATCGTGGACCGGGTAACGATCCTGCCGTAGTCGAACGGCCCGATTTTTTCAGCGGGCACCACGACCGATAGGCCGTATGGCGCGCCACCGTATGGGCCGGTGAGGTAGGCCGCTCCAGTGAGCGCAAGCGGATTGACCCCAGAGCCGAGCGACACGGCCACGGTGCCGATCTGGCTGGCGGAGGCGCATTCACCCTTCTCGGCCTGCGGTTCGCCGCAGAGCGTGACGGAGGGAATCTTGCCGACGAGGCCCGCCGGTAGGACGGTGGTCAGCTTTGAGAGATATTGCTGGCCTTCGCCGCGGAGGAGGCCGAAATCGAAGCTGGCGCTCGACCCGCCGCTCGCGGGAGTCGTCGCTGCGCCCTGACTCAACTCGAAGGGCAGCGGCGAGGGACAGGCGCCGCCCTTGCCGTCGAAGTCGATTGGAAACGCGGCAAGCGGCTCAGCTTCGGGGCCACCGCTGTAGGGACTCAGGACCGAATTTGTCGTTGCGGCCCCGCAGACGAGCGGGTTGGCAAGCGGCGTGTGAGGACCGGCGCTCAGGTTTACGATGAAATCGCTGAACGGGACCTGCGGGTCTTCGAGCACCGCCGTTGTGAGGCGACCGGTGGCCGCGTTGGCGCTGACATGACCCTCCAGGCGCACCGATACCCCATAGTTGGGAGCCTCAGCGTCGATGAATATGCGGTACTCGTCGCCCGACTGCGGATCGCCGCTCGTCGGCTGACCCACATATACGGCCCCCGTCAGCGATCCGGGCGGGAGGTCTGGCGTTTCGATTACAGTGGTCCCGATCTGGGAGCCCGGCGGACATTCGACCTTGTGGGTTTCGCCCTTGCCGAACTGAGCGTCTGTGCAAGCCTGAAGCCCATTGACCGCTGCCGGATTGAGGGTCATGCCTTCGGGCAAGCTCACGCGAGCCTCCCTGAGCATCGAAGAATCGATGCCTTCGGGATCTGTGCTCTGCGGGACTTCCACTTTGACGGTGACGCCGTCGGGCCGATCTGACTGTGAGATGGCTGGCGTCACCTCGACGGCGGGCTTGAACGGCGCCTGCTCGCAACCGCTGGCGCCGACCGGAGTCGTGAAGGACTTGGTTTCCTGTTGGCCTTCATAGGATTCGACTTTCAGATAGGTCGTCTGTGGCCCGAGGCATGTGCTGGGCATCGTGATGAATGGCAGTGTGCCTCCTTCCCCAAGGGCCTTGCCGAAGAAGACCAGACGGGACTCGACAAGTTCGGGTGTCTTGGGGATTTCCTTAATGGTAAAGAACTCGTGGTAGTCGTGGCTCCAATCGATGCCGCCGACGATGTGGACGATCGTTTCAAACAGCGCAACCTTGAAGTCCGCTTCGAGCGGCGTGCCCGGGGGCGGTTCCATGTTGTAGACCGCCGCGTTTGTGAGTGGCGGTCCGATCGTGCTCCCAACCGGCTGTTTCAGGATTTCGATGAGGTCGAGATGCGCGGTGAGCTGTACTTCACCCACCTTCGAGTCGGCTGGACAGCCCGATCCTTCCAACTGAGAGAGCTTGCAGCGAGGAGTCGCAAAGGGATTGACGCTGAGGCCAGGGGGAAGGTCGACGCGCACTTCCTTGACGTTTCCTTCCGGCTTTTCCGAGCCAGAGCCTCCGCTAGTCTTGAACCGGAAGTCGGTGATGCCGTAGTTGGGATGGCCGGCGGCCTGGGTGTAGTACTTGTTTGGAGTTTCAGCGTTGCACGGCTGGATTTCGCTGTTTTCCGTGCACGTCCCCGCTTCCCACTTGGTGACTTCGAAGGCTCCCGAGGTCGCTGGCGGCAACGACGCGACGGTCGCGCATACGAGCACCGCCGCAAGCAAGATACGAGCCCTGAAGCCCATGAGGTCCTCCCCTTTTGAATCGACTACGCCCGCGCGCGATGCCCAACCGCGAGCACGCGAGTCCACCTATGTCGATCCGTGCATACCCGCAGTGAGGCCGTCTAATCGCAGTATCGGCCCACATGGGCTAGCAGTCAGCCAGAGCAAGGGAGCGGGCGCCAGATTCTCAACGCGCCCGGATCGCGGGGCGCCCACCGACGCCCCGCGAAGACCTGTCCTGCCGTCTATTTAAAGAGAACCGTAGTGTGAGCGACCGAGTCTTTCCGCCCTTTAGACTTCGGGATAAACCCGACGCGCACGCGCACCGCGAGGGGGCGGCGCCCACTTGTGAGTGGAATTTCGAGCGTCACCTTCTGTGCTTTGCCGGGATTCTTGTAGACGGTTTTGAGGTTGGAGCCGCCGCCGCTCACGCGCCCGGCTTCAGGCGCCTTGACCGTGACGATCGCCTTGTTGCCTTTCGTGTGACTCGAGATAATCGTCACCGGACAACTCGACACGGAGATGACGGTGTTCTGCTTGAGCACCTTGCCATTCTGGGCGGTGATCGTCGTCGGCATCACAAGCGATTGCTTGCAGAGATTTCCGACGGCGGTCACGGCCGAGTTCGGGCCCGACGGCAGATTCAGTTCGAAGCCCGTGAACGGCACATCTGGCGTCGAGGCGAAGTTGGTGGTCGTGACTCCGTTCTTGATGTTGGTGTTGCCGACCAGGATCACCGTCACCCCGTTGCCGCTGAGCACGAGGTCGAGGTCTGGGAACGCCGCCCCGCCGTGCGAGACGAAGTAGGCGGGGCCGCTCAGCTGAGCTGGCAGGACCGGCGTTTTGACCCGGGCCGTGCCCACGCGCGAGTTGGCCGGGCAGGAGCTGGGGTTGGCGTTGAAGACGGCCTCAAGGCAAGCGTTTTTCAACGTGCTCAGTCGCGAGGGCAGCTGCTTGGGAACGGTCACGAGCACCGACTTGAAGTTCGCCTGGACGCCGCTCGGGACATTGATGTTGGTCACAAGCGCCGCGCCGTTGGCGCGCGAGGTTTTCGCGTTGGAGGAGGCGCCGAATTTCGGTTTGAACGCGAGCGCGGAGCAGTTGGTCGCCTGGAAAGGAGTGGAGAGCGCCTGGGTCACCCCGAAGCTCGATGTGAGCGTCGTGTTGGTGGACAGCGCTCCGCAGTTGGTCGGGTTGACGAGGAAGCCCTGGGCGTTGATGGCAAGGCTGAGCGTTTTCATGCGCAGCGGAATGCCCTTGAAGATCGTGGGCACGTCGCTTGCGACCGTCACGCGGGCGGTGTACGGGTCGACTTCGATGCGCGAACGCACGATCACGTTGCCGAGGCTGAACGGCCCGACGGCGGCGTTGATGACAGTGGTCATGCCGTAGGGCGCACCGCCCGTCGGGCCTGTGAGGAAGACCGGCCCGGAGAACTGGATCGGCGCCTTGCCCGAACCGACCGTCGTGGTCGCCGTCCCAATCTGGCTTTCAGAAGAGCAGGTCCCAAGCGACGCCTGCGGTTCGGGGCATAGCGGCACCGCCGGGATCCTGCCGACGAGACCGAGCGGCAGCGCGGCGCTCACCTTCGAGAGGTACTGCTGACCGTCGGCGCGCGCCAGGTTGAACGTGAAGCTCGTGGAGGCTCCTCCCGTGGTTGGCTGAGCCACGGCGCCTTGAGCCAGTGAGAACGGCAGCGGCGAGGGACATGCTCCACTCATATTGTCGCTGTCGACCACGAATTCCGAGAAGGGAGACTTCGTTGCCGTAGCGGTGTAAGGCACGAGGCTGGTCTCCGTCTTCGCCGGCCCGCACACAAGCGGGTTGGCGATCGGCGCGAGCGCGCCTCCCCTAAAGTGCAGGACGATATTGCTGAATGGCTGTTCCGGGTTGTCATTAAACGTCGCTGTCAGGCGACCCGTCGTCTTGTCGGGGTTGACTTCGCCCTGCAGGCGGACGGAGATCCCATAGCGCGGGGACTCGACGTCCACGTACATCGTGTAGGGCGGATCCGTGATCGGCCCCGATTCGGGGCCTCCGAGATATAGGCTCCCTTCTTCGAAGGCTCCAGGCGGAAGGTCGGGAACGTTCAGCGTCGCTGTCCCGATCTTCGAGGAAGGTGGACAGGCCACGCCCGCCACAGAGCTGTGAATCCTGGCCTGAGCCGGCGTGCAGGCCTCGAGCCCGAAGGCGCCCGGTGGGTTGAGCGTCATTCCTTCGGGCAGGGTGACAGTCGCCGTCTTCAACTCCGAGGAATCCGGTTCGACGCTCGAATTGTGCGGAACCGTCAACGAGGTCGCGATGCCGTCGGGCTGCTCAGACTGCGTGGTTTCCGGTGTGAGCGAAAACGACGGTTCAAATGGCACCAAGTTGCAACCGACCAGCCCTACCGGAGCCGTATAGGTCTTGATCGCGGTGACACCTTCGGAGTCGGTCAAATGCAAAGTCGTGGTGTTGTTGTTGGGGCAGGCGGTCGGATTGACGATGAAATCCCCTTCGCCGCTGCGGCCATAGAAGACCAGGCGCGAGGAGATCAGCGGAAGCGTCGGCGAGACCTTGATTTCGAAATAGTCGTGATAGTCGCCCGCGTTGGTGCCGTTTACTTCCTTGCCCCATTCGATGTGGCCTTCGATGAAGGTGTGTGCGAAATACTGCTTTTCTTCAAGTTCTTTTTCGAGCGCCGGGTTTCCCAGCGGTTTTTCTTTGAATGCCTTGTTCAGGAAGGCTGCAGTCAATGGCTGTGGAAGTTCAAGCGCGACACCGAAGTCAGACGCGAGACCTTCCGGCTGCACGAGGTTGTAGACATTCCCATGCGCCGGCACGTCGCCGGCGACTCCCGCGTAGACGACGACCTTGTTGAGGCCCATCTTGGTGTTGGCTTCGCATTTTGGTTCGGCGTAGAAGCCTGTGCCTGGAACGGCTTCGACCACCCCGAACTGCGCCATCGTGCACTGAGGCAGCGCCGTGGGGTTCGTCGAGAGGCCTGGCGCGACGTCGCTGCGGATGTGCGTCACGAATCCAGTGGGCACCTCGTTGGGGAGCGTTCCGTTTGTCGCGACCTTGAAGTGCGTAATGCCGAAAGGCGCGTAGCCGCCCGCCTGCGTGAAATTCTGTTCTTCGGCTTCAGCGACACTGGGATCCTTGGGAAACGAATACGGCCCTACCGCCTGTTCGCCGCACGCTTCATGCCCTACAGAACAGTTGTTGGCGACCAAGGTTTCGACTTCAAACGCGCCATAGGCAACCGGCGCCGAGAGGGCCAGCACCGCACACGCAACCGTTCCTAGAAGCAAACTGCGAACCCTCAACGTCATCCCATCCTCCTCCTATGCAGGCCCAAGCCAGCGTCTGTGTAACGAGCGGTGTCTATGTAGACAACTCTCCCCTACCCGGTTCGATGCGGTCTCAGTCCTGGCGATCACCGTTACCCGGCACGATAGACGCCGGTCTGGACGCCGCCGGAGCGCTCCTCGACTTGCCTCCGATCGGGTCCCCCGCCTCCTAACGAGGGAGAATCAGGACGACGAACTTCGGGACGCTCGCCCCGATCGGCCGTGTGGCTTTGCCGGCCCGCTGCTCGCGGGGCGCCGCCTGCGGATTCCCGTTGTCGTGGGCGAGCTGTGACGAGCCCCCTGCTAGGGCGCACGGGCCTGCGCGATCGACCCGGTCGTGGCGGTCGGCGTGCTCGCTCGGAGCGCTGAGACTCGAGCGCGAGCGCTCAGGAGCGCGGCAGCTTCGGACTCAGGCCCGACGTAACTCGCGTGTTTTTCCGCGCTCAAAAGGGGCAACCCTACCGACGGCGATGTCTAGTGGAGAGGGTAGGTTCCAGTCATGGCGCGAGCTCACCAGACGGAGGGCAAAGATCAGACGAGCGACGCAGAGAGCTCCGCGGCGCTCCCGTTCACCGACGGATACCTGACGGACGGAGAGACGCTGTTCCACATCGAGCGCACGCTTGTCGAGGACGCGCGCGGCGATCTGCTGATCGAGCTCGAGGACTGCGCCACGCTCGAGCTGGTCGTGTGCACTGTCCGGTCGCTGGCGCAGCTCGCGCTGCGCCCCGTGCAGCCCCTCGCGCACAGCGCACGTTGACTGGCGGCGTCATAGGCTCTGGCGCGAATGCGCTGGCTGGTGGACGGAATGAACGTGATCGGCACGAGGCCCGACGGGTGGTGGCAAGACCGCCACGCAGCGATGGTGCGGCTCGTGCATATGCTCGAGCGCTGGGCCGCCTATGGCGGCGAGGACGTCACCGTGGTCTTCGAGCAACCGCCGAGACCACCGATCCGCTCGACCGTGATCGCCGTCACGCACGCTCCCCGCCCACGCCGCGACTCCGCCGACGACGAGATCGTGCGCCTGTTGAAGGCCGAGGCCGAGCCTGGCCTCGTGAGGGTGGTGACCTCCGACCATTGGCTGTCCGACCGCGTGCACGCGGAGGGCGCAAGCGTCGAGCCCTCGGAGTGGTTTCGGGGGCAGATCGAAGCCGACTGAGCGCGGCGCCAGCGCCGCCCGCGCCCTTGCTCGACACCAGATACCGCCCCCTCCCCCAGAGGGCCTCCGCACGGCTCGCTCAGGCCACCGGCGGTGGGGTCCCCTCGGCGCTAGCCGCCAGCTCTGGGTCCCACTCGCAGACCAGGCACGCGTGACGAAACGCCGAGCGGGCGAAATCGAGTGCCAATGCGTGCGGGTCGGCGCTCGCTCGGACGTCGTCCCAATCGAGCACGTACTCGCCGAGCCCCGCCTCCCAGCGCGCGGGGGAAGACAGAGTCGCGCTCGCGAAGCCGTCGGGCGCGGGGTGCGCATAGGCGTAGAAGGCAACCTTCTCATAGCGCGCATCGCCAGGCCACCAGCCCACGGCCACCTCCTGGACGTCCATTGCGTTGCGCATGATGAAATCCTTCGACGGTGGATCGGCGGGCAACCCCGAGAAGAGGTTGACCGCCAGATCGAACGAACCCCACCAGGCGTTGACGGGCGTCGAGCGCCCGCGGTAGGGCGCTCGAAACGCGCCCAGCACGAGCGCTGCATGGGTGGCGGCGGCGAAGTAGGAGGCGACCTGCGCCGGCTCGTAGCGGGTGTGCTCGTCATCCTCGTCGAGAGGCACGCTCCACGGCACCTCTTGCGGAGTCGGGTCGATCTTCACGGGACCCGCCAACATGCCAATCGCCGCCAGCAGCTCGCGCGTCACCTCACCGACTGGCCGGTTGGGCGTGAGCGCCACGCGCAGCGAGCGTCCGTCGCTGTGCTCGGCGACCGCTTCATGGGCCTGCAGGTCCAGGACGACGACAAGCGACCCCGAGCCGTCAGGAGCTGGCAACGCGAGCGTCTCCCAGCCTCGCGCTGTCAGCCGCAGAGCCGCGTGTTGGAGCTGCGGCTCGGGCGGAGCAAGCGCCACGGCCAGCTTGCCGAGCACCTGGGTATGGGCGTGGAGCGTGTCGCAAGTCGCACGCCACTCCGCGTAAGGAAGCGCAGGCCACTCGGAGGACATGGACACACGCTACACCGCCGAGCGCTCTGGGACGATCGAACCCAGCGATGGAAAGCATGAGCCGGCGAGGAAAGCACGAGCCGAGACAGCAACCGTGGCGGTGCTGGTTAACTCACCGCACACGATGACTGCGGGACGGCAACGACAACTCGCCACCGGCTCGACGGCGGATCGCGGTGCGCGCTGGTGGCCAGTGCTCATGCTGTTGACGTTGCTCGCGATCGCCGGCTCGACCCTCGCGTGGCGCACCGCGTCAATCGACGTGCGCACCGCGGCGACCCGCTCAGAGTCCCTCTGGCGCCCAGTCGCGCATGCAGGCGAAGTGAATGTGCAGCCGATGCCCCCGGTAACCGTGACGATCGACCAGCTCGACCCGGGTCGGCCCGTGCCCCGGAGATTTCTCGGGCTCTCTTTCGAGGTGGCGGCACTCAACCAGCTCGCGCAGTACGCGCACCACGGCGATCTCGTCGGGCTATTGCGCTCTCTGGGACCCGGGGTGCTGCGCTTCGGCGGCATCACCGCCGACCAGAACGTCGGCTGGACCGACGCCGCCACCCCAAGGCCGCCATGGGCGTCCAGCGCGATCGGCCCCGCCCAGTTGAGCGCGATCGGCGAACTGGCTCGCCGCAGCGGATGGCAAGTCCTGCTGACGGTTGGGTTGGCCCACTACGAACCGGCAGCCGCGGCACGCGAGGTGGCGGCTGCCCATCGGGCGCTCGGACCCTACCTCGCCGCGGTCGAGATCGGCAACGAGCCGAACGCTTACGGCAGCCACCGCCTGCGAGAGCTCCCCTGGATCGCACAGGGCTATGAGGAAGAAGTCAGCAACTACCGCGAAGCGATCCAAGCCCTCGCTCCGGGCGTGCCAGTCGCAGGTCCCGACGTGTCCGGCTCGGGCGTGTTCAGCGAATGGGGCGATGAGGAGGCGCTGGCGCAGGCGCCCGCCCTGCTGACCGGACACCACTACCCGCTCGGATGCGCGCAAACGCCCGCCCCCTCGATCGAAACGCTGCTGAGCTCGGCAAGCCGCGGCCGCGAGGCGCGCTCGCTGGCCACATACATGGCGGTGGCGCGCGCGAACGGCGTCCCACTCGGGATCGACGAGGCCAATACGGTCTCCTGCGGGGGCGTGGCTGGCATAAGCGACACATTCGCCTCGGCGCTGTGGGCGAGCGGCTACATCACACAGGCGATGGCGGCGGGCGCCGCCAGCATCAATCTTCAGGGCAATCCGACGAACTGCGTCGGATACACGCCCCTGTGCGCGCCCGACCCCACCGCCCTGGCGCAGGGCAGGCTGCGCGCCCAGCCGGAGTGGTACGCCCTGCTGCTTACCAAGTCGCTCGTCGGGGACCGCCCGCTGCTGACGACGATCGCCGCTGAACCCTCGCCAAACCTCGTGGCGGCGGCGTTCTCGGGACCTGGCCACTCTTTGAAGGTGGTGCTCGTCGACGACGAACCCACCGGCGCCAGTCCGCTGACGCTGCGGCTCGAAGTGGGCGCCGGCATGGGCGTCGCACGCATCCAGCGCCTCACCGCGCGCGCACCGAGCGCCACCGGCGACGTGCGGCTCGCCGGCCGCGCGGTCGCAGCCGACGGCTCCTGGCGCGCCCCCGCCCGAACGGAGAGCGTCGCCGTGCGCTCCGGGATCGTGCAGCTCGGGCTCGCGCCCGCAAGCGCCGCGCTCGTCACCGTCAGTCCGCCAATGCCCACTCCACGCCACCACCGGAGATCGCCCCGACCGTAGCCCGAGTGTGGTGGCGTGCGGTTCGGCGCCGCTGAGGGGATCGCCGATCGCGGTGAGAGGCCCGAAGGACCGGCGTTCGCGGCGACTGACGCGAAGCTATTCCTAACGCGCTCAGAGCCGGGCGCAGACGTTGGTGAGCAAGCGGGCGGCGCGCACAGCGTGGCGGACGACCTCAGCTCACGCCCCCGAAGCGCTCCCAGCCGATCCTCGACTCATCCTGGTCCCCAGCTGCTCGATCAGCTCGTCACGATCGGCGCCGTGCGCCCGCAGCACGCGATCGAAGTCCTCGCCATACACGAGCATCACCGCCATCAGGATGTCAGTCGTCGCGACGGTGGAAGCTCCTCGCTGGCCGGCGATACGAGCGGCGTGGTCGCTCACCTGCGCAAGCGCCTCTCGGTGATCGGCTTCCAGTGCGGCACTGGAGTCTCGATCGACACTCTCATCGGGCTCTCCAAGCGGCCCCTCGCTTACGCCGAGCGCCTGCAGCGCAGCGCCGACTTCGCCGTGCAGGCGCAGGGCTCGCAGCCAGCGCTCGACGGCGCCCTCGGAAGTACGAGCGAAGGGCATCGCCGTCGAGGCCATGCCAATGACCATCGCCGCGTCGGAGGCGAACGGGATCTTCACCGTGACGCCCCAGCCTGCGCGTGCCGACCCGCCTGGGATTTGTGAAGCAACGCGACTTTGTCGTGTTGCAACGCCACCTGCGGCGGCCCATCGCCGAGGCGCAACTCCAAGAGGACGATGCCCAGACGCCGCGCGATGCTGCGCGCCGAGCGGACGATCTCAGCGAGCTCGTCACGCTGCACTCCACACGCGAGCAGGAACCGCTCGACCCGATCGCTCGCGGCCTCTTCGTAATCGAGCTCCAGCTCCTCGACGAGCACCCGCGGCGGCGTGTCGCCTCCCTCGAGGGAAAGCAGGCAAGCCGCCATGTCGTCGGGTCTCGAACTGGAGCCTTCGGCCACCCGCTCCAACAGAGTCGACGCACTGGCGCGCCGACCGAGCTCGCCGAGCGTCTCCGCGAGCCGCTCGGCTCCGTACAGCTCCGAGCCGACTCTCGCCTCTGTCACGCCATCGGTGTGCAGACAGACCTGCGCCCAGCCTGGCGCCAACACCACGGTCTGACGCGTCCCGGTTCGCATGCCAGCGCCGATCGGGGGCGAGGAGCAGATCGTGACCGGCGCGATCGCACTCGAGCCAAGCACGATCGGCGGCGGATGACCGGCACAGGCGTAGACCAGCGTCCGCTCACGCGGATTGTAAGTGGCGACGACGACGGTTGCGAACGACTCGCCAAGCTGGCGCTCGAGCGCGGCGCCAGCCGTCTGCACGGCGCCGCGCGGCGAGAGACCGGCCTCGAGATACGCCCGCAACGTAAAGCGCACGAGCGCTGTGTGGGGCAGCGCCTGGCGTCCATGCCCGGAGATGTCGCCGAGGATGACGGCCACCTGGCCGTCCTCGAGCGCAAAGAGGTCGTAGAAGTCGCCGCCGGCCGCGGGTCCCTCGGCCGGTCGGTAGGCGGCGGAGGTGCCCACAGGGCCAAGCCGCGCAGGCGCAAGTGGGAGCAGCGCGGCCTGGAGCAGGCCCACGTCCTCGAGCAGCTCACTGCGTTGACGGTCGAGTCGCCTGGCGCGCAGCGCCACCAGGTGGGAGCGTGCGCCCATCGCGAGGGCGAGCGCGAACAGCACGCCTACGAGCATCCACACGGCCGTGGGCACCACCCCGACGATCCTCGTGATCGTCGTTACGATCGCCGGCTGGTGCGCTTGCGCCCGCGAGCTGCGCACCGCCAGGCGCGGATGCGGCTGCGCGGCCGGCGCAAGCCGCGCGGCGCGCGGCGCAACTCCAGCCAGGATTGCGGCGGCCTTCGACGAAGGCCGATCTCGAAGGACGGCGACACGCCCTGCGCGTCGACGGGCGCGCCGACCTGCTCGCGCCGGTTGCGAGGAGGCACGAACGACCACGGGCGACGACACCCCCGGGCTCTGTGGGGGAACCGCCGCAGACGCTGCGAGCTGCGTCGGTGACGGCGGGGCGCTGGCAAGCGAGGAAACGTGCGATGGGACCGCTTGCGCGCTGGAGCTCGTCGCCGGAGCGTTGCTCGACGTTGCGCCGGCCGCGGTCGACCGACTCGCTTGCGACGGCCGTCCCGCTTCGTTCTGTTCGCTATTCCCAGAATCGCGCTGTTCACGACCTTTGCGAGCCCGCCGTTCTCCAGCGCCCTGCCGATCGCGCTTCCCCGGATCGCGCCGCTCGTGAAGCGCGGAAGCCCGCGATTCCCCACTTGCCCCAACCGGCTGTTCGTGACTCCCAGAATTCTGTGGTTCGTGATCTTCCGGCTGCTGTCCCTTACGCTCCGCTCCGTACCGTTCTTCGCGGTTGGTCGAATCCTGTTCATGGCCAGGCGAAGCCGTCCATCGGCGTCCTGAGCCCTTGGGCGATTCGCGGCTGCCGACGTCGGGCGCTTCGGGATTGGCCGCGCCCTGAGGCGTGGTCGTCGGGGCCGCGACGCGGCCAGGGTCTCGATGCCGATCGGTCGAGGCGCCGCCCGGCGACCAGCTGGCCGGGTTGTTCTCAGATACGCCTGGCGTTGACTTGGCATGGTCAGGCTTGGCCACGGCCGCCGGGACGCAGCCCGAGACGAGCGCGCAACCGCTGAGCACCGCTGCTATCGCCAGCCGACGCCTTTCAGAGGAGCCCCGCCGATGCCCGCTCGCGCGACCCACGATCAAGCGACCTGTCGCCAATCAACTGGCCCGAGCGTCGAGCGCTCGCGTGTATACGAGCGCCTCGTCGAGCTGCGGAAAGATCGCGAACACACCATCCATTCCGGCGAACTCGAAGATCTTCAGGACATTTGGTCGCGCACACACGATCGCCAATCGGCCATCGTCCTCGAGCCGCCTCTTGACGCCCACGAGCACCCCCAGTGCGGTCGAATCCATGAAAGTGGCGAGCGAGAGATCGAGCACGAGCCGATCGTGACCAGCCTCGAGCGAGTCGACCATCATCCACTTCAGGCGCGGCGCCGTGGAGAGATCGAGCTCTCCTTCGACCGAGACCATGCTCGTGCGCTCGTCGAGCTCGCGCTGGGAGATCGCAAACGCCGCCGGATTCGGCTGTGCAGGATTGGATGTCTTGACTCGGCTGAGCATTGGAGCCTTCGCTTCACGCGCCGAGGCGATCGAAGTGCTGAACCGCCGCGCGACCATCTGAACCGCCGCGACCACCGCATCCCATCCGCGCGCTCAACTAAGACAAGTCTCGGCCGCCGCCGATCCGCGCATTACGAAGGCGATCTAAAATTCGAACGAGCGTCCAACCAGCCAGACACTCGATACAGCTGGCTCATGGACTTGGCGAGAATGCGCCCCGCCGTCGTCGGCGCAAGGGACAGACGGTGAGCTAGGCTGCGAATCTCTGCGCGCTGCGTTCCCTGCGCTTGGCCGCCTCAGCCTCGCGGTCCTTGGGAGGCGCAGAGCTGACCAGCTCGCTCAGCAGCCTGGCCGAAGCCTCGGCGACCTCCTCGACGGCGCGCTCGAACGCGGCGGCGTTCGCTTGCGAGGGCTTGGTGAAGCCGCTGATCTTCCGCACGTACTGCAGGGCCGCGCCACGCACCTCCTCGTCGGTCGCGGGAGGCTCGAAATTGTGGAGCGTTCTTATGTTCCGGCACATGCCAAAAGGTTAGCCGAGCTTGCACGTGACAACGAGCGCGACGCGACGAGCTCGAGCCGGCGCTGGCTGTGACTCATCGCACCTGGCAAACGAGCCCGACGCGAGCCTGGGCCGGCACAGGCCGCGATTTCACGGGTGCCCGCCCGGCAGCCCTGCTTGACGCAGCAGGCGCGCCATGTCGTAGAAGCCGGTTTGGAAGTCGGTCAGCCGCCCAGGCTCTCCTCCGGCGGCTACCGGGTCCTGGTAGCGGGCCTCAGCCCAGCTCTGGCGCCATTGCGTCATGCGCTCGGCGAGCGCTCCATGATCGGCGACCGGGCCACGCGGCGGCGCGGCGGGATCGCTGAGGAGGCGCCCGAGATGCTCTGCTGCGGCGACGCGCGCGGTCGGCGCCGGGATCTGGCCCTGCTTCTGGCAGAAGCGCATCAAGATCGTCTTGATGAGCGAGGTGTGGTCGAAGTGAGAGTCGCGGCCCAGCAGTTCGGTCGAGGAGGATTCGCGGGCGACAAGCGGTGAAACGAGCAGCGTCGGCACGCGCACACCGAGGCGCTGGAACTCGTGATCGTCGTCCACAGCGGCTGGTGGCGCGACGTGGTCGTAGAAGCCGCCGTGCTCGTCATAGGTGATCACAAACAGCGTTTTGGCCCAGCTCTCGGCCGAGCTGAGAGCGTGGTAGATCGTCAGGATCAGGTCCTGCCCGGCGATCACGTCGCTGGGTGGATGATCGTCGTTGGAGTCGGGCCCGAGCACGCGCAGATCCTTGAAGCGTGGGTCGATCCAGCTCACCGCCGGAAGCTTGCCGTTGGCGACGTCGTCGAGGAACGACGGGCCTTCCTCAGTCAGCTCGCCGACCGCGCGTTCGCCGATTCTCAGGCTGCGCGAGTCGACGAACGAGAAGCGATGGTGGTTGCTGAGGCGATAAGCCGGGTCCGCGGCGCGTAGAGTAGCCGGATCGAACGAGTACCAGCGCCAGTCGACCCGATGCTCGTCGAGGTAGCGCGCGAAGCTCGGTAGCGCGTAGATCGGCGGCGAGACATCGTCGCGGCTCCCCGCCGCGCGACCCGTCATCGAGTAGAGGCGATTGGGCCAGGTGGCGCCCGGCGCCGAGCTGAACCAGCGGTCGATGACGCAGTACTCAGAGGCGAGGTGGTCGTATACGGGCAGATCCTCAGCGTCGTAGTAGCCCATCACCAGACCGGGCTCCGGAACCGGCACGCCCAGCTTGGCGGCTCGCGCCTTGGAGATGCGGGCGAAGTTCTTGACGAACCCGGCGCCACCTCCGGCGAGCTGCTCATCGACGGAGCGACCCGAGTGATCGGGATCTTCAGCCTCGCCCTTGAACGCCGTCTGGCTGAGGTGATGGATCGGGTAGTCGACACCCTCGTAACTGTTGAAGTTGCTGTCCGACCCTGTGAGCCCGTCGACGGCGGACCGTCCTCGCCCGCCCAGCTCCGGCGGCAGCGACAGATAGCCGAGCATGTGATCGAAGGAACGGTTCTCGAGCATCACCACGACCAGATGATCGACCTGCTCTAGCCGAGCCGCGGCTGGATCCGTAGGCGCCGTCATAGTGCGCCTCGGCGCCGCGGGAACGGGAGCGTCGACCAATTCGATCACCTGCCGCCACCTGGTCGGCAACAGGTGCGCGACCCCGCGCAGCGCAGCCCGCTCGGCCTCCTCCAAGAAGTCGCTCATGCTTTCCCTTCATCAAGTACGATTCCGACCACCGGAAACGGGAGGCTACAGCAAGCCACGTCCTAGCATTGCTCAAAGTATGCGGCCCACCTGGGACGGCCCTCGGGATACGCCCGGCTTCAAGGACCGCCATGACGCTGGGCGGCGGCTCGCCGTCTCACTCGAGCCATTCCGCTGCGAGCGGCCGGTCGTGATCGGGATTCCCCGCGGCGGGGTACCGGTCGCCGCCGAGGTCGCTCGTGCGCTCGGCGCGCCGCTTGACATAGCGGTCGTGCGCAAGATCGGTGCGCCGCAGAACCCGGAGTACGCGATCGGAGCCCTCGCCGAGGGTGGGGCGCATGTGCTCAACGAGCAGGCCGTGCGTGCGCTCAAGCTCTCGCAGTCAGACCTGCAAGCACTGATCGCAGGAGCCGACCGCGAGCTGCGCGAGCGCCTCGAGCGCTATCGCGGCGGACGCGCGGCGGTCGAGCTCGCGGGACGAACCGCGATCCTCGTCGACGACGGCCTCGCGACCGGCAGCTCGGCGTGCGCCGCACTGGACTCGTTGCGCGAACGCGGCGCCAAGCGCGTGATCGTTGCGGCGCCGGTCGCCGCCCGAGCGTCTGTGCGAGCGCTGCGCGAATACGCGGAGGAGATCGTCTGCCTGGAGGCGCCAGAGGATCTTTGGGCTGTCGGCTACTGGTACGAGGACTTCCGCCCGACAACCGAGGAGGAGGTCAGAACGCTGCTACACGAAAGCGGTGAGCCGAGATCCTGATCGACGCCGGCCGCTTCCGCCCCCGCTGTGAGCTATTCGTGCTCGGACTCACGTCCGTGCAGGCATGGCGCGCCGATCAAGGCTCGGCGGAGGCGCCTACGGGAACGACACTTTCCTCTTCACGCTCCCTGGCAAGCGCCTCAGCCGGGAGCGCCCTGGCAAACCACAGGCCGACCAGCACGAACCCTGAGGCGAGCAGCAGCGCCCGCTTGAGGGCCTCGATCTGCGATTCGTTGTAGTAGGCAGTCAAGCTGGCCGCCTGTGGCGAGGACACTCCGGCCTGCTCGACGGTTGCCTCGAACTGCGCTTGGGAGACCATCGGCAAGCCCTCCTCGGTGCCGCTCGCGATCTGCTGCTGCAACGACGGCGGGATTGCGGGGTCTGCCAGCACACGCTCGTGAAAGCCGGTCGTCAACCCCGTCAGCAGCACCGCGCCGATCAGCGCGGTGCCGAGCGACTGCCCGAGGTTCTGCGCAACCCCCTGCACCCCGCCGGCCTCGCTGGAGCGCGACTCCCCGACGGATGACATCACCACGTTGCCGAGCTGAGATATGGACAGGCCGATCCCCACGCCGAAGCCGGCAAGCGACAGCGCGAACGGCAGCGAGGACAGCGACGGGGAGATCGTCGCCATCAGGCCGAGGATCGACACGAGCAGGAAGGCCAAGCCGATCTGCACAACCCGGCGCGGAGAGGTGCGCGTCGCAAGGCGCGGACCGAGCATCGCGGCAAGTATCATCGTGACCGAGATCGGCAAGATCTTGATCCCCGTCTGAAGCGCGTCCTTGCCGAGCACCAATTGCAGGTAGAGCGGTAGCACGAAGAACGTGCCGGCCAGGATCAGGTACTGCGAGACGATCGTCGACAGCCCGGCGCGAAGCTGCGGGATCCCGAGCAGATCCGCACGCAGGAGCGGGATCAGACCCACACGTTCCCGGTGCTCCTCCCAGCGGAAGAACATCCCGAGCACGATCAGCCCGGCGAAGATCATGAATGGCACGGCCGACAATCCGAACGGAGTGATCTCCGTGCCCGCGATCGTGAGCGCCCCCGTCGGAACGAACAGCCCCCAGGTGCTTATCTTGAGGATTGCGAACACCGTCAGCCCAAGCCCGAGCGCGCTCAGCGCGACCCCCACCCAGTCGAGTGTCGGGGGCCGCTCGGGACGGTGCTCGACGATGCGGTGGACCAATGTGAGCAGCACGAGCACAACGACGGTCTCCGCGGCGAACACGACCCTCCAGCTCAGCGCCGTCGTGACAAACCCGCCGATCAGTGGCCCCGCGGCCGCGCCGGCGCCGGCGATCCCGCCGAGCAGCCCGTAAGCAAGCGCGCGTTCGCGCCCGCTGTAGCTCACCGCCGTCAGCGCGAAGATGGCAGGTATCACGAGCACCGCCCCAAGCCCCTCGATGCCCGACCAGCCGATCAGCAGCACGGTGGCATTCGGGCTGAGCGCAGTCGTGAGCGACCCCACCCCATAGATCGCCAAGCCGATCGAGAAGGCCCTGCGCCGCCCCCAGATGTCGCCGAGCTTGGCCCCGGTGAGCATGAAGGCAGCCATCACGAGCGTGTAAGCGGTGATCGCCAGCTGCACATCTGGCACGGTCGTGTGCAGGTCCGCCACGACCTGGGAGATCGACACGTTCATGACGGTGCTGTCGAGCACCATCACGAACTGGGCGGCGCCAAGCACCAGGATCGTCGTGCGGCTGCGTATCGAAGGCCTCCTCATACGACTGTCTACCCGAAGATGGCCCCAAGCAATGCGAATAGTTCGCATGTCTCATGCGACATGCCCCGACGGCCGATATCAGAAGGTGATGAGCGCGTGGCCCGATGAAGATGGCCTAGGCGACACGCACGGCGGATCGCTCCTCGGCGCGAGCTTTCAGACGAAGCTTGTCGCAAAGGTGCTGGCAGCGCTGTACGCCGCCGGGGCGAGCCTCGCGGCGCTGACCATCGCGCTGCCACACTCCGCCGGCACGGACGAGCTCGGCCTGCTCGCGATCGTCGCCAACGCATACATGGTAGCCGTGATCCTGTACGTCCAGGCCGCGAGGCTGCCAGCCTGGACGCTGCGCCCCGCGCTCGCCTGGGGCAGCACGCTCATCACTGGGGTCGCCTACTTCTCGGGCGAGAGTCCCAGCCCACTCGTGTTCTTCTACCTGTGGATCTTCCTGTACGCCTCCTACTTCTTCACCCGCAAGCAGGCGATCTCACAGATCCTGTACGTAGGCGCCGCATACGGAGCCTTGCTGGCGGCCCGTCCACCCACCGGAGGCATCCCCGCCTGGTGGCTCGTCGGCATGGGCACGCTGCTCGTCAGCGCGATGGTCATCATGACCATGCGCGTGCGAGTCGAGCTGCTGATCGCGCGGCTCTACGACGCCGCGCGCACCGATCCGCTCACCAAGCTATCCAACCGGCGCGGCTTTCGTGAGCTGCTCGACCTCGAGCTCGAACGCGCACGCCGCAGCGGCATTACACTCGGCGTGCTCGTAGGCGACCTCGACCGCTTCAAGGACGTCAACGACCGCTCCGGCCATCAGGTGGGGGACCTCACCCTGCAACGCGTCGCGCAGCTGCTGCGCGAGGGCAAGCGTCAGATCGACACGGCCGCGCGCGTCGGCGGCGAGGAGTTCGCCCTGATCCTGCCCGACACCGACCACGAGGGCGCATTCGTCCTGGCCGAGCGCATGCGCTGTGCCCTGCGCGACGAATTCGCACACGACCCCATCGCGCTGACGATCAGCTTTGGCCTGGCTATCTATCCCGACCACGGCGAGACCGCGGCCTCCCTGCTGCGCTGTGCCGACGAGGCGCTGTACGCCGCCAAGGACAGCGGTCGCAACCGAACCGTGCGCCACAGCCACGCGCTGCGCGAACTGGCGCACGGAGGCGAGGATGGGCGCGACATCGAAGGCGAGCGCTTCGTCGTGGTCGTGCTCGACTTGGCGGAGGCCGTCGACCTGCGCTTCAGCGGCAGCGCCCGCCACTCCGAGACGGTCGGGCGCTACGCCGAGATGATGGCCCGCGAGCTGGCCCTGTCCGAGCAGCGCGTCAGCCGCGTGAGACTCGCCGGGATCCTGCACGACATTGGCAAGGTCGGGGTCCCCAACAGCATCCTGCGCAAGCCAGGCGCCCTCAGCGACGCCGAGTTAGACGTGATCAAGCGCCACCCCGAGCTCGGCGCGCAGATCATCGAGCACCCAAGCCTCTCAGATGTGCGCGAATGGGTGGCCGCCCACCACGAGCGTCCGGACGGTCTCGGCTACCCGCTCGGGCTCTCCGGCGAGGCGCTGCCGCTGGAGGCGCGCATCGTGGCGGTCGCCGACGCCTACGAGGCGATGACCAGCGACCGCCCCTACCGCGACTCGATCGGCTACGACGCCGCGCTCGCCGAGCTGCGACGTTGCGCCGGCAGCCAGTTCGACCCACTCGTCGTCGAGGCGCTGATCGCTGCGCTGGGCCGCGAGGCCAAGCGCGCCGGCGCTCAGATCGCCGTCGGCATCTGACCCGAGCCTACGCGCCTTCGGCGCCCAGCCAGGCGAACAGCTCGAGCGTGGCGGCGTCGGTTTGGAGCATGTTGGGGACGGCCTGATGCTCGGTTATGGGCGTGCCGTCCCACGCTCGCAAGTAGAGCCCGCGCGCGTCGCGTGCGTCCGCGGCCGCGCGCGCGGCCATCTCCTCCGCAAGCGCTCGCCAGCGGGAATCGCCGGTCTGGACGCCATACCGCAGCATCCAATGCAAATAGATCGCGTCGAACTGCGGCCCCATGTTGAGGCGGTCGGAGAAGCGCTCAGCGGACGCGTCGGCAAGCTGCGCGGCCCGCCCGCAAGCTTCGCGGACGCCCGTTTCGCAGAGCACCTGATGGGCCTCGACGAGCGTGCCCTCGATGTATGGCGTAGGAGTGGAGTCGAAGTCGGTGCGCTTGTAAAGGCGGCGTTCGGTGACGAAGCTCGCATCCGCCCAGCTCAGGAACTTGGAGACCTGATCGCGGTAGAAGGGCTTGTGCGTCTGCCGGTAGAGCAGCGCACCGAGCAGCGAGCCCGCGGCCAGCGGCTCGCCGGCGAGATAGGGATGGGAGGTGTTCCACCACAGCCCTCCGCCTGCGGCATTCCAACCCTGAGCCGCTATGAACGCGAAGGCGCGCTGCGCCTCGCGCAGATCGCCGGGCGCACCGGTTGCCCTGTACGCGTCGAGGAACGCCAGCCCCCACCAGCCGTTGTCGTCGAACCAGGCGCGCACCTGACCGCGATCGCTTGGATAGGGAGCAAAGCCGGGAGTGGGCCGCAGCGTCGCGTCGTAGTAGCGCTCGGCACCGCGCGCAAACGCCGTGACAGCCGCCCTATGCGCAGGCGAGGGCGCGGCAAGGTCGATGGCGGCGAGCGCCTCGAACAGCGGTGTGGCGTCCCAGATGGTGGCAAGCGGATAGCGGTCACGATCGCCCAGGCGGCTGTCGTACCACCCCAGGCGCCGGTCGCGCCACAGGCGCTGGACGCGCGCGACCCCATGCTCGGCGAGCTGCAGGTAGGCGCTCGCCTGCGCCCCCCGGGCACGTGTCGAGGGGGAGGCCTGCGCTCGGCCGCACCCTAGGCCCAGGCAACACAGGCACAAGGCAGACAAAGCCAATCCACGACTGCAGACGACGCTGACGACGGCCCTCTCCATGAAGCGAAGCCTATGACGACGCCGCGCGTGAGGCGGCGGGATCCGCGCATGGGGCGGCGGGACCGACAAACAGGCCGCCCAAGGGGGTCGCGCCGCGCGCCGCCGCCGGTTCGGGAAAGATGCCCTTTGGATGGAGTTGGAGTATGAGCTGCAAACGCATCGCGCCGAGGACCGCCACTGGTGGTACCAGGGCCGCCGCCGCGTATTGGAGCGCGCGATCGAGCGGCTCGACCTGCCCGCTCAGGCGCGCATCCTCGACGCCGGCTGCGGCAGTGGGCGCAACATGGTCGAGCTCGCACGCCACGGAGCGGTCACGGGCGTCGAGCTGTCAGACACGAGCGTCGAGCTGGCGCGTGCGCGCGGCGCGGGCGAAGTCCTCGAAGGATCGGTCATGGACATGCCCTTCGACGACGCTTCCTTCGATCTGGCCGTCAGCCTCGACGTGATCGAGCACCTCGAGGACGACGTCAGCGCGCTGCGCGAGCTGCGCCGCGTCACCAAGCGGGGAGGGACGCTGCTCGTGACTGTGCCCGCCTACCAGTGGCTGTGGAGCGGCCATGACGAGGTCAACCACCACCACCGCCGTTACAGCCGACGCACGCTGCTCGCCGCCGCCGAGCGCGGCGGCTGGCGGCTGGAGCGCTCCGCCCACTTCAACTCGCTGCTGCTGCCGGTAGCGATTCTGCTGCGCGGCCTTGAGCGCTTCAAGCCCTCGACGACCAAGTCGAGCCTCGACCTGTGGGTTCCCCCGGCGCCGCTCAACTGGGCGCTGCGCCAGCCGTTGCGCCTGGAGGCCGCCGTCATCGGGCGCGGAGGCCCGATCCCGGCCGGGCTCTCGCTGCTCGCCGTCTTCCGCTGAGGTTTGGGCTCGGCCTCGACCCGCCGGCGCGGCGACCGGCGACGCCAGCCTGCTGCGGTGACAAGCGGATCTTGTCTCCCAAAAAAGCGATCCCGTCCGACAGCAAGACGATGGCGTCCCCGCTGTGGCTATGTGTCCACCGTGGTCTCCGCGAGCGCGGTCGGCGTATGCCCCTTGAACGTCCAGGCGCGGTTGGCCAGGAACGTGACGACGGTCACGATCGCAATCGTCACCGCCTGCCCCACCAGCTCGTCGAGGCCGGCGCCGTCGACGAACAGGTAGACAAGACCCAGGTTCAGGAGCAGCCCGCTGGCCTGCACGACGAACCAGCGCACCGGTGTGAACGCGTCGCCAACATGCCCTCTGAACGTCCAAGCCCGATTCCACAGGAAGCCGTTGATCGCGCCCACCGCGAAGCCGATGCCCGAGGCCGCCACATACCACACGCCGAATACCTTCAGCAGCAGCGTGTACACGAGGAAGAAGATCAACGTGTTCGAGACTCCGACCACGCCGAACTTCACGAACTGCAGCACCAGCGGCATGCTGAGGATTCGCGCGGCGCCGTCCCCTACTCTTGTCATGGTCCCTACTTAACCAGCTTCGCCCACTTTGGAAAGGAAACATGCCGGACACCCAAGCGCGCGTACCAGCCCTGCTCAGCGTCGTCGCCCCCGTCTACAACGAGCAGGAGCTCGTGGAGGCGTTCGTCAAGCGCGCCTGCGCCGCGGTCGCCGACTACGCATTCGAGCTCGTGCTTGTGAACGACGGCTCATCCGACCGCACCCCCGAGCTGCTCGACCGTCTCGCCGCCGCCGATCCGCGCGTGCGCGTGATCCATCTCTCGCGAAACTTCGGCCACCAGGCTGCCCTCACAGCGGGCCTCGAGCACGCCGCCGGGGACGTCGTCGCGATGATCGACGCCGACCTGCAGGACCCGCCAGAGCTGATCCCGCGTATGGTCGAGCAGTGGGAGCACGGCTCTGACGTGGTCTACGCCGTGCGCCGGGAACGGGAGGGCGAGACCGCCTTCAAGCTGGCGACCGCCTCGTGGTTCTACAAGCTCTTCGACAAGCTCGCCCAGGTCGACCTGGAGCCCAACTCGGGCGACTTCCGACTGCTCGACCGCCGCGCACTCGACGCGCTGCTTGCGATGACCGAGCGCTCGCGCTTCCTGCGCGGCATGACCGTATGGGTCGGCTTCACCCAGACGGCTGTCCCCTACGAGCGCGACGCACGCACCGCCGGCGAGACGAAGTACACGCTGCGCAAGATGCTGCGCTTCTCGCTCGACGCGATCGCCTCCTTCTCGCACCTGCCGCTGCAGCTCGCCACCTATGCGGGCCTTCTCTCAGCGAGCGTCGCTTTCATCGCGATCCCCGTCGTGCTTGGCCTGCGCCTCACCGACTCCTACCTCCCCGGCTTCGGCACGATCACGATCCTGATCCTGTTGATCGGCGGGATCCAGCTGATCGCGCTCGGCGTGATCGGCGAGTACGTGGGACGCATCTACGACGAGGTCAAGCACCGCCCGCTGTACATCGTGCGCGAGGAGCGCAACAGGCCGGCCGACGCGGAGGGATCGGTCGCCCCCGTGCGCGCCGGGCTGGCAGCCCGCGTGCCGGAGCGCGTCGGCTGAGGTATCTGCGCAAATGACGTGCCCCCGGCGCGCGCGGAAGGTTTGCCCGTTGTCGTTGGTGGATGCATTTGTGTTGGTGGGCGCGCGCGGTGACCGATAGTCGTTGGTGGCAAGCGTGACGAGCGAGCCGTACGAGCGCACGAGGCACCGCTCCTTCGGAGCGTCCCGACGGTTATGTGCTCACAGCCCATGAACTGCGAACGGGAGAGCCCCTGAAACCATGCGCCATCGGACCCTGACACTGCTAGCCACCCCTGCCGTGCTCGGCGCGATGACAGTCGCCGTGCCCGCGCTCGCGGGAATCGGCGTCGGACACGCCGCCCACAGCTCCTCCACCAAATGCTTCACAGCCCGCATCGCCAAACACCGCGTGCGCGAGTGCTTGGTGCGCGGCCCACGCGGCCCACGCGGGCTGACGGGACTCGTCGGACCTCGCGGGCTGACGGGAGCAACCGGGAAAACCGGCAAAACAGGAGCAACCGGGAAAACCGGGCCGCAGGGACCCCAGGGAGCACAGGGCCCCCAGGGACTGCCCGGCACCGCCCGCGCCTATGCGGTCGTCCAGCCCACCTCTCCAACGCAAGCGAACCTCATCCCCGGCCAAACAGCCGGCTTCACCGGAGTCAGCCAGGGTAGTCCGACCGGCTCTTCGGGCGGCGGCATCTATTGCCTCGCGCCGGCTGCCGGCATCAACCCGGCCGCCGACACCGCGGCGGTCTCGCCAGAGGTCAGCTACAGCTCGAGCGAAGCACCGGGCGTGATAGCCGTCAACGCGAAGGGCGCTCATTGCCCAGCAGGCCAGTTCGAGGTGGACACTTACGCTCCGGGCACCACCACGCCGACCAGCGGCTACGCCTTCACGATCATCGTTCCGTGACCGAACAGGGCGGCGGACTGAGCCCGCCGCCCCTTCCGTCTACTGCCGTCCCATCCATCTGCCTCCGCGCTTTCCCCACCGGGACGGCTTTGCGACCGCCCAAGCTCGATAATGAAGCGATGACAAGCACCACACCAGGCGGTCCCAGCTTCGAGAACGACCCGCACGGCGCGGAGGAGCGTCGCGAGCGCATCCGCCTGGAGACCCCGCGTCATCGCATCGAAGGCTCGCTGATGCTCGCCCGCGACGGCTACAGAAGCCGCGTGTCAGACATGCTCAACGCCTCCGAGCGCGACTTCCTAACGCTCACCGACGTCACGCTGCAACCGCTCGACGGCGCCCCGGCCGAGCGACATGCGTTTATGGCGATCGCGCGGGCGCACATCGTGTACGTCGTGGCGCCTGCGCCAGGCGAAGCGACCCAGTAGCGCCCGCCCCGAGCGGGGAGCGACCCAGCAGCCCGCCGGCCGGCTCGTCGCGCGCTCTCGCCCGCTGCCTGACCAAGCAACGTTTGCGGGGAGCCAGGATGGCGGCCGTATGCGTTTGCGTCGAGCTCGCAGTTTCGAGCCATCGACACGCTCCAAGCTCAGCCGCCTAGTTCGAAATATTGCTTGACACACGAATGTGGCGTTCTGTATGCTTTCATGGAAGACAGTCGTCTTCCAGACAAAATATCTCCATTCTCGGCGGAATTGAGACGATCCACATGCCAAATCCACCTTTCATAGATGTCGCGACCCTGGCTTTCCTCCAAGCGCTATGGATGGCCCCGGACTGGGGACTCAAGGTTCTAGCCCTAGCAGAAGCCATCAGACGGTTTCGAGGCTAGATGTCCGGCGTCGAGCGTTGGTTGAGCCCGCTTCCAAAGACGGAAGTCCGGTCACTCAGAGCAGCTCTAGCGCACGCTCGATCGGGCGCGCGAGCACGGCCCGAACGCCACGCACGACGATCGGCCGCTGTAGCAACTCGGGATGGGCGACCATCTGGGCGATCAGCTCATCGTCGGAGAGCTCCAGCCGGTCCAATTCCAATTCCTTCACGAGCGGCTCACGCGTGCGCAAGACCTCCCGTGGACCAGACCCCAGCTTGCGCAGAAGCTCGCGCAACTCTCTCTCCTCGATGCCCGTGACGTGATAGTCGATCGACTCGAAGTCCACGCCACGCTCGCTCAGCAGCGCGCACAGCTTGCGGCACGTCGTGCAGGTCGGCTTTTCGTAGACGGTGAGCTTTGGCACTGCGACGATCCTAATCGAGCCGGTGACATCATCAGCGGAGCACCTTTTCTGGCGATAGCGCAGCTCAGCGTCTGTAAGCGGAGCGCAGCCAAGGGGCGTCGATCGACTAGCCTTTAGGCCGTCTGCAGCACCCGGAGGGGTGGCAGAGCGGTTGAATGCGGTGGTCTCGAAAACCATTTCGGGGGTTAAACCTCCGACGAGGGTTCGAATCCCTCCCCCTCCGTTTTTCGCTCAGATGGCGGCTTGGTGATCTGCCCGACTGGCCGGCTGAAACCCTCCCTTCCCGCGGTGGGCTCGATAGTGTTGAGACGATGACCGCGCCCATGTCCATACCGAAGGCACAGGATTCGCAGGGCGAGCAGGTGCGCAAGCAGCGTCTGCGGAGCGACGGGCTGCGACCGCTTGCTACGAACCTCCGGGAGACCATCTCGCTGACACGTAAGCTGTTCGAGTTGCGCGAAGCTGCACGGCGCGCCCGTTGAGCGTTCCGTCTTTCGATCAGCTGCTGGCGCGCCTTGTGGAGGCGGACATACGCTTCGTCGTCATCGGCGGCTTGGCGCTCGGATCATGGGGCGTAATCCGCGGAACGAAGGACTGCGACATCGTGCCCGACCCGGCGCCTGAGAACCTTGACAAGCTCGCTCGGCTCGTGGTCGAGCTTGGCGGCCATCTCCAGTTGGGCGAATCGCTGCTTGGTTCCGAGCGTTCCATCGTCGCGACGCTGAGAGGCGGCGAACGAGCGTTGATTGTCACGCGGCTCGGCGACCTGGATGTGGTGCAGGGTCTCGACGGTGTTCTGTCATACGCCGAGCTTCGCGCGAGCGCGATCAATGTCGAGCTGGCTGGAGTGACGGTCCCAGTGTGTGCGTTGGAGCATCTGCGGAGCATGAAGCGGGCCGCTGGGCGTCCTCGCGATCTCGTCGACCTCGAAGATCTCGACGCCGCTCAGCCGCCTCCCAATTGAAGCCTCTCACGAGCTTGCCTCGACTGCCTTTGCGGCCTCCCGCCTCGCTCGGCGGCCCTCTGACTCCATCAGAAGCTCCAACAGGCTCTCAAGCTGGCCTTTGACGGTTTGCAACGCGTCCCGAACTCCCCGTTTCGCCAGGTTGGCGGGGGCCGCTCGCCCCACGTCTTTGGCCAAGCATCAGCACGGCTTCTTTGTATTGCAGTCTCGTCGTGTATATCCGGTTGGCGCGCAAGACCCTGGGGCTTGCGAGTGGGGGGAGCTCTCCAAGGTCCATGAGGTTGCCTTTGGAGAGACGATGAAGAGATTGGCCGAGGAGGAGCGTGCGGCTGGGCACGAGCCGTGGTAAGACGCGGCGAGGTCTGGTGGGCAGAACATCCAGGATGGGGCGCCGGCCCGCCATGGTGATGACGCGCGCTGAGGCAACCGACAGCCTCAACCGGGTCTTCGTGGTGCTCGCTACCACGCGCATCCGCGGAATCCCGACGGAGGTAGAGCTGGGGCGTGAGGATGGCATGCCTCGCGACTGCGTCTGAACGCCGATCACACGGACACGGTTGCCAAGGGATACTTGGTTTGAGCGTATTGCGGTGCTTTCACCGGAGAAGGTTGCGGCCGTCTGCGCTGCGCTGCGCACCGCGACGAGCTGCGACTACCGTGTTGAGTCCGCTTGTGGAGCCAGGGTCGCGGAGCTGAATCGGATCGCCTACCCGTGCGATCCGATCCCCAAGCTCGCCACCATGCCGGCATGGTCCGATGGCCAGATGAACGCAGCCGGCGGAGGATTGGGTGCGAGGTTTCCGACCAGGTGCTCGTCCAATACGGAGAAATCCCCCCGGGTGAATATGTGATCCAGGTCCTCGGTATAGATCGCGTTCGGGTCGCTAACGAGATCGTCGGGGGCAAGGTGACAGCAGGTGAGCGGAGGTGCGCCCAGCCCTGCTGCCGTCCAGCTGTCGGTGAGGCCCCCGGCGAGGAAAGCTTCGTAGGCGGCGGGACTGGAGGTGAGCCCCGAGTTCATATCTCCGCCGAGGATCACAGGCAACGACGTGTTGGCCGGTCCTGCCAGCAGTTCCTGGGCCTGAGGACCAGAGACGGCTCCGCCGGGGGCGAGCGCGTCGAGATGCGTGGTGATGAAGCGGAAGCTCTTGCCGCGCACCTTCGCGTCGATCGACTGCCAGCTGTTGGTGAACTGGAAGCCGTGAGGCGGATCGGGGTCCAAGGGGTTGGGGATCAGCGGTATGCGGGCATTGAAGGTGCCCGATTGGGGGTTCGACAGCTTCAGCTGGCCCGGCGGCAAGTCGGTGCGCGCAAGGATCACACCGCTCTCGACCATCCCCACGGCGGCGAGCCCGGTGGGCGTCACGACCGGGAAGGCGAGCGTGAAGTTGTCGTCGTGCCGGGACACCGCCGCGTAATGGATTCCATCGGCGGCGAGCGCGCCGATGAGGACCTGCGTGAAGTCTTCGCTCACGGGCGCCGGGAGGGCGAACGGATGCTGCGGATCGAACGCGCCCTCGTGCCAGGTGGCGACCTCCTGCAGCCCGACGAGCGCCGGTCTGTTTTGAGCGATCTCAGCGGCGATTTGCTTCGCTCGGTCTGGGAACCTGGTGGCGAGGTATGTTCCGTAGTCGGCCGTGGTCGCTTCCAGCGCCTGTTCGAGCGTGGGGTTGGCGCCGGCGAGTGCCTGGATATGGCTGAACTCGGTGCCCTGGTAGAGGTTCTGGGTCATCACCGTCACCGAGCGCTCCTCCGCGCTCGCGCCCCCGGCGGCCACGATCAGGAGGGCCACGATTGCCGCCGCGAGCGCAATCAGGGCACGCACAAATCCCCGCATGCGGTGCGCTCTCGGCATCGCGACAACGCTTGACGGTGTAGCCGTCTCCATGCCCACGCCATGCACAACGGATCGCTTACCCGCTCTGGCGCTGGCGCTAACTCAGAGCCCGCGACCCCTACTGACCACGCAGCTCCCCCATCGGGCCGACCACGTCCTGTGATTGGCGGACGTAGCCCTGGTCTTCCATAAGGCTCCTGGCCTCGGCAGCCAGTCCTGTGCGTCTGCGCTCTCGCTCGGCCGTCTCGGCGATTGCCTGGCGCGCGCCCTCGGCGCGGCTCAGCGCCGCGAAGCGAAGAACGCGCTGAGCATCTCTCCGCACTCGCCGGCGAGCAGGCCCGGGGCGACTTCGGGGCGGTGATTGAGGCGTGGCTCGCTCAGCACATCGAGCACGCTCCCGCACGCCCCCGCCTTCGGATCGCTCGCGCCGTAGACCACGCGCGGGACACGTGCCAGCACGATCGCCCCCGCGCACATCGCGCACGGCTCTAGCGTCACGTACAGGACCGCGTCGAGCACGCGCCAGCTTCCGAGCACGCGAGCGGCCTCGCGCAGCGCGATGACCTCGGCGTGAGCAGTGGGGTCTTGGCGCAGCTCGCGCTCGTTGTGGCCAGTCGCGATCAGCTCGCCGCCGTGAGCCACCACCGCTCCAATCGGCACGTCCTCGTGCTCGATTGCGCGCTGAGCCTCGCGCAGAGCGAGGCGCATGAAGTATTCGTCGCGCGGGAAGAAGTGGTCGCTCATGGTCTCATTCGTGGTCGGGTCGGCGCGTAGCGCAACCTCCAAGGGCCCCAACACATCATGATTACGAAGGAGCCCACTTGCCGCCGACCGATCGACCCCGATATCCATGTCCGTTCGTCCGGTGGCTGAGGGCTATTGCCGCTTGCGCGTCGATACCCCTCGCGATTGGGCTGACAGGGCTCGCCGGCGCCACGGCGATGCATCCGGTCGCGGCAGCGCAAGCCGTGACATCCCTCGGCGGGGGGCACGCGTCGCTCAGGAGTGTCGCTCGCGCCTATGCGCCACAGCGGATAGTCGTCAAGTACGCCTCTAGGAGTACGCCAGCCGCCCACAGTTCGCGGACGCGCCGTGGCGAGTCCTCGGACGCCTCGATCACGCGTCTGCTGCGCCTGCCCGTGAACGCCAACCTGGACGCCACGCTCGCGAAGCTGCGCAGCCAGAGGAACGTCGTGTGGGCGGTGCCGGACTACGTCGCGCACGCCACCGCCACGCCGTCCATCCCCAACGATCCCGGCACGGCCAATACCCCTGGTGGTTGGCAGCAGCTGCAATGGAACTTCAGCGGCACGTACGGCATCGACGCTCCGCAAGCGTGGGCCAACGTCGCGGCCGACGGCGCGCCGGGCGGCGCCAAGGTGACGGTGGCCGTGCTCGATACGGGTATCGCCTATGCAAACCGCGGACGCTACCGCCGCTCTCCCGACTTCAACAAGTACTCCTTCGTGCAGGGCTACGACTTCATCGCGCGCACTCCCTATGCCAACGACCACAACGGCCACGGCACGTTCGTCGCCGGCACGATCGCCGAGGCCACCGACAACCGCTTCGGACTGACGGGCCTGGCCTACGCTGCGCGCATCATGCCGGTGAGGGTGCTCGACAGCGCCGGCGAAGGCGACGCCTCGGTGATCGCCGAAGGGGTGCGTTTCGCCGTCAGGCACGGCGCTCGCATCATCAATCTCAGCCTCGAGTTCTCGAGCGACGTCGGCGCGTCCGACATACCTGAGCTGACCGAAGCGCTGCGCTACGCCTATCGCCACCGTGTCGTCGTCGTGGCCGCCGCCGGCAACGAGGGCAGCACCACGATTCCCTATCCCGCGCACGCCAGACACGTGATCGCCGTGGGCGCCACGACCGCGCACGGATGCCTGGCCAGCTACTCCAACTACGGTCACGGCATCGCGCTCGTGGCGCCCGGCGGCGGTCCCGACGCGAGCCTTCCCGGCGACCCCAACTGCAATCTCGAACTTCCGACGGGACCAGACATCTTCCAGATGACTTTCACCGGCTCCTCCCCGCGCGTGTTCGGCTTCCCCTCGGGCTATGAAGGCACCTCGATGGCCACCCCCCACGTGACGGCCACCGTGGCGCTGATAATCGCCGCGGACATCCTCGGGCCCAAGCCCACGCCCGCGCGGATCCTCACGCGCCTGAAGGCAACCGCTCGCAAGCTCGGAGGGCCGCAGGACCAGAGCTTCTACGGCGCCGGCCTGCTCGACGCGGGCGCGGCCACGGCCTCGGGCGGGCCTGGGGCGGTGCGGTAGCGCCTCGCGGGTCAGAGCCCAACCGGTGGCGAACGGTCATCGGCGATGTATATCGAAATGTATATAATCTCTTCATGATGGAGATCGCGACTCTCATCAAGAGATCCCGCAAGGCTGCGGGTATCACTCAACTCGAGATGGCACGTCATGCGGGCACGGCTCAACCCGCCGTCGCCGCCTATGAGTCAGGGGCCCGGACTCCCACGGTCGCGACGCTGGAGCGATTGCTCGACGCCTGTGAGCACGACCTCGAGATGCGCGCACTTCCGCGTATACGACGCGGAGCCGCGTCGCTTGAGCAACTCGCACCGATGATTGCCGAGGACCTTGGACAGGATCGAGAGCGTGACGCGCTGCGATTGCTATTCGGATTCGCCGACGACTTCAGGGGATCCTCGCAGCCCGGGAAGATCGCGCTGCTGCAAGAGGAGCCACCGGCGACCGGCGATGCCCGCTTTGACGCGGCGCTCGCGGGCACGGCTGAGTTCTTCGCGCGCGAGGGCGGCATTCCGGCGCCCAGGTGGGTCGACGCGTCCAACCGATTTGTCGAGCCTTGGTGGTTTGCCGCAAGCAGGCCCGCGTTCGAGGCGTACACGCTTGCCCACACTCCCGCCGTGTTCGCGCGCCACGGCGTCTTCATCGCACGCGAGGTCTTCGACCGTGCCTGAAAAACCGAGCAGAAGCTTCACGCGAGCGGAGATACTCAAGGCCCTCCAGACGCTCGGCGACGAGCTGAGCCAAAACGGCGTGCACGGTCAGATCTTCGTCGTCGGAGGCGCGGCGATGGCACTGGCCTACTCGACTAGGCGCGTGACGAAGGACGTCGACGCCGTGTTCGAGCCCAAGAGCTCTATATACGAGGCCGCCGCCAAGGTCGCCGAGAGGCTTGGACTGCCCGAGGACTGGCTGAACGACGCAGCAAAGGGCTTTATGCCTGGCGAGGACGAGGATCCACGCCCGGTGCCCGACATCCAAGGAATAGAGATCACGACGGCCTCACCCCAATATCTGCTTGCGATGAAGCTCATGGCAATGCGCTTCGGTGAGGACGACGAGGACATCGAGATCCTCGTGCATGAGTGCGGGCTGCACAACGCACAGGAGGCGCTGGAGCTACTCGAGCGCATGTACCCGACGAGAGAGCCTCTGCCAAAGACGCGATTCTTTCTAGAAGAGCTCTTCGGACGACACTAGCTTGAAGAGCGACGCCCGTCCTCCGCCCGCTCGATCGCCAGGGCGATCTCCGCGCGGAAGCGCTCGCGCCCGAAGCGCTCGGCGTTCTCACGAATCGCGCCCTCGTCGAGCTCGATGCGCTCAAAACGCTCGATCGCCTCAGCCAAGCCGAGCGCGCTCTGCTGGTCGAACAGCACCCCGGTGCGCCCATCGACAACCGTCTCCGAGGCCCCACCGACCCCATAGGCGATCACGGGGAGGCCGGCGGCCTGGGCCTCCACGGGCACGATCCCGAAGTCCTCCTCGCCTGGGAACAACAGCGCGCGGGCGCTGGCCATCAGGGCGTCGCGCTCGGCGTCCTCGACGCGACCGAGCAGCTCGATTCGCTCGTGCCCGGCGGCAGCCGCCCTCACGGACGCAAGCGCGCGACCGTCGCCGGCCACCTTCAGCGGCCGCCCGAGACGCGCGCATGCCGCCACAGCCAGCTCCACGCGCTTGTATGGCACGACCCGCCCGAACACCAGGTAGTGCCCGCCCGGGGCGCGCGGCAGCGATAGCAGGCGGGTCACGTCGACCGGTGGGTTGACCACCTCGGCCGTGCGAGCGTAGTAGCGCCTGATGCGATCGGCTACGTGGCGCGAATTGGCGACGAGCACGTCGGGCGATGACGCCCCCTCGACGTCCTGACGGCGCAAACGCCGCAGCATCAACGGCAGCATGAGACGCGTGGCGCGACCGATCTCCTCCCCCTCGAGCAGGCTCTCGTCCCAGGCATAGCGCATCGGCGTGTGGCAGTAGCAGACGTGCAGCACACCGGGCGGGGTGCGGATGTTCTTCGCGCACGCATGACTGCTCGAGAGCACAAGGTCAAAGCGCGAGAAGTCGAACGAGCGCATCGCCGCGGTCATCAGCGGCAGCAGCTTCGGGTAGTGGGTCTTGGCGCCGGGAATCCGGTTCAGGCGCGAGGGGTGGACGGGCCGCTCGGTGATGATCTGAGGCCAGGGCGCCGGATCGTAGACCGACGTGAACAGCTCGGCCCGCGGGAACATCTCGAGCAGCTCCTTCACCACGTCCTCCGAGCCCCCGGGGATCGTCAGCCAGTCGTGGACGACCGCCACGCGAGGGAAGCGCTCGCGCAGGTAGTCGATTGGCGAATCATTCACCGTCGCGCCCTGTCAATCGCACACGGGATGGCGGTCTGCGCCGAGCGGGCTTTCTCTTCCGCGAGCCTGAGATCATCTCGGCGATGGCGAATCCGACACGGCTTCAGGGCCGCGACATCGTGTGTGTGGGGTTCGCCGACTGGGCCACGGATCTCCAGACTAACCAGCACCACCTGATGAGGCGGCTCGCGCGCGAGAACCGAGTCCTGTTCGTCGAGTCGCTCGGCCTGCGCCGCCCGCAACTGGCCGGGCGGGACGTGAGGCGGATCGCAAAGCGCCTGCTGCGGGGACTGCGGGGCCCGCGCCAAGCCGACGGGCTGCACGTGCTCTCCCCGCTCGTGCTTCCGCTGCATGGCAACCCGGTCGCCCAGCGCGTCAACGGCTGGCTGCTGCCGGCGCTCGTGCGCCGCGCCGTGCGGCGGCTCGGAATGGAGAGCCCGATCCTGTGGGCCTACGTGCCGCAAGCCGAGGCTCTGCTCGGCGGGCTCCACCCGCAGCTCGTCGTCTACCACTGCGTCGATGACATGGCCGCCCAGCCGGGGATCGACGGCCCCAGCTTCCGGGCGGCCGAGACGCGCTTCGCCGGGCGCGCCGACCTCGTGCTGGCAAGCGCCCCCAAGCTCGCGCAGCGGCTGAGCGCGATCTCTCACAACGTCCTGTACGTCCCCAACGTGGCCGACGTCGAGCTGTTCGCCGGCGCGCTGCGCGACGGGCCGCTCGATGCGGGGATGGCTGAGTTGCCACACCCGCGAATCGTGTTCACGGGCGCGGTCGTCACGACGAAGTTGGATATGGATTTGCTGGTCGTGCTCGCGAGGATCAGACGCGACTGGTCGTTCGCCCTAGTCGGGCCCGTCGGCCCGGGCGACCCGCGCGCGGACGTCTCGGCGCTAGCCGCCGAGCCCAACATCCATCTGCTTGGGCCCCGCGCCTATGAACAGCTTCCGAGCGTGCTGCGCGCCGCCGACGCGGGTCTGATCCCCTATGCGCTCAACCAGCTCACGGACAGCATCTTCCCGATGAAGGTCTACGAGTACCTCGCGGCAGGGCTGCCAGTCGTGGCGACCCCGCTACCGTCGCTTGAAAGGGTCGAGGAAGTGCGCAGCGCACCCGACGCCGAGGGGATCGCAAAGCTGCTGGACGAGGTGCTCGCGCACGACGGCCCCGCGGCCCGGGCGGCGCGCTCGCGCGCAGCCGAGGCTCACTCGTGGGAGCGGCGCATCGAGGAGATCGGGACGGCCATCGGCGCATTGCGGCCGACTCGGAGGGATCTGCTCGTCACTACCCACACCCCAGTTCTGCGCTCGGGCCGCGATATGCGCACGTATGGGATCGCGCGAGCGCTCGCCGCCGACCGCCCCTTGACATTGCTCTATGCGCGCTTCGGCGCCGCCTCGCCAGATGAGGCGTTCGCCACGATCCCAGGAATCGAGCTGCGCGAGGTGGTTCCCTCGCGTCGCGCACGGCGTGCGCTCGCGTACGCGAAGGCCCGCCTCACCGGAGCTCCAGACGGCTTCGCGCGCGGCGTCTCCCCGGAGCTCGCCGCCGCCGCCGAGCGGCTCGCCAGCACACCAGATCGCGGCCGCGTAATCGCCGATGGGCCGACCGCGGCCGCCGCTCTTGCCGGGCTCGCACGCAAGCGCCCGGTCATCTACAACGCCCACAACCTCGAGTCCGGCTTTCGCCACGAGCTCGGGGCCGAGGAGCGCAGGAAGCTCCGCGGGCTGCGCCCTTTCGAGAGGCGGCTGCTGCGACGCTCGAGCGAGTCCTGGATGGTGAGCGAGGCGGACATGAGCGCCGCGCGCGAGCTTGCTCCAGGGGCCAGCTTGCGATTGGCCCCCAACGTTGTCGACGTGGCCGCGATCGAGCCTGTCCCAGGGATCGCGCCCGAGCCGAACGCCATCTTCGTCGCGAATTTCGCCTACGAGCCCAACCGCACCGCGCTCGCGTTCCTGCTCGAGCAGGTATTCCCGCGCATCTGGAGCGAGCTGCCCGCGGCACAGCTGGTGCTCGTCGGCGCCGGGCTCGAGCGCCCCGCGAGCGACGATCCGCGCGTGCGCACGCTCGGGTTCGTCGACGATCTCGCGAGCGCCTATCGCCAGTCCCGCTGTGCGCTGGCGCCGCTGTTGCAGGGCGGTGGCAGCCCCTTGAAGCTGATCGAGGCGCTCGCCTACGGGCTGCCGGTGATCGCCACCGCGCGCGCAGTGGCGGGCCTGCGGCTCCACGACGGCGAGAACTGTCTCGTCGCGGACGATGGACAGGCCTTCGCGGATATGGCCACAAAGGTGCTGCGCGCCGGCGCGCCGGACATCGCGCACGCTGGGCGCAAGCTCGCCGAGCAGCGCTACTCGATCGAGGCGCTCGCAGCACTCATCCGAGCCTGAGCGCCTGCGCCAACCGCAACGTGACGGGTGCGCCCTTCACAGAGCGCCGGTCCGCGCGCGATCCGCGCCTCTCCTGAGCCGTCCAGAAAGCCCAGGCGGCCTAAAGACGGGTCCGCTTCGCGCCGAAAGGCCTATTAGGCGCTGGGTCACCAGATCGAGCGTCATCGCAAGTTCCCGACAAAGGCACGCTCGTCGCGAGGCGGGTTCGCAAAGCCAGGGGTCTCCCGCAGACAGCCCGGCTCCCGAAGGAGATGACTTGTATGTCCCCGTCGCACCCCCGCCCCGCCCGGGCATGGGCTCAGCAGAGGATTGCACTGCTGGTGGCGACGTGTGTGACCCTGGCGGCAACCGGCGCCGGCGCGGCGCCGACCACGGCCGCCGCCACTGCCACGGCGACGCAACCGACCGCCACGATCAGCAGCACCGCTCTTCGCAGCGCCATCGCGGTTCGCGCCTCCGACCGCCGGGCGCTGGCGCACGACTTGAATAGGCTCAGCGCCTGCTTGCACGGGCGTGCCCGCAGGTGCGGCTCCCAGCGCCGCGCCGTCACCGGCTCACGCGCCAAGCTGGCCGGCGCCGAAAGACGAGTGCGTTGGCTCACCGCACGCATCTCGCGTAGACGCGGCCATTCAAGCGACTCGAGGACCGTCGGCAGGGGATCTGGCGTCATCGGCTCGACCGGTCCCGGCGCTGGAACAGGCAACATGGGCACAATCGGCTCCAGCGGGAAAAGCTCGACGAGCCCGAGCACGACCGGCTTTGGGCCAACTGGCATCGGCTCAACCGGCTCAGACTCTCTAGGCGCAAGCTCGTCTGGGACAGACTCGAGCTCAGGCGACTTCGATTCGCCTTTCGTAAAGGGGGTCGACACGAACCTTCAGGGCTGGGGCACAGCCGCCGAGCCGCAGATCGCTCACGAAATCACGACGGTTGGCGCACACTGGGCACGCGAGGATCTCAACTGGTCGAAGATCGAGCCGCAGCGAGGCGTCTTCGACTGGTCGAGCTTCGACCAGATGATCTCGATAGCGCAGGCGAACGGCATCACGATCCTGCCCGTCGCCGGCTACGCCCCGTCCTGGACGACCCCCGATTCCTCGACCGACTACGCGGCGTTCATCGCCGCGGCAGTCGCCCGCTACGGGCCCGGGACCGCAGCCAACCTTCAGTGGTGGGAGTTGTGGAACGAGCCTTACTACGCTTACGCGTGGTCTGGCAAACCGGGCGACCCGGCCGCGTACGCCCGTGACGTCCAGGCGGCATCGCAGGCCGCCAAGGAGGTCGCCCCGACGGTCAAGCTTTTGATCGCCGCTGAGGACGGCGACGCCGCCGCAGCAGGCGGCGGTTGGTGGACGACGTCGGTTGACGCCTACTTCGCGGCCGTCCCGGATCTGGGTAAATGGATCGACGGCGTGGCCGTTCACCCTTACGGCGACGACCCGGCCGTGCCGGTGAAGGAAGCCGACGGCTTCCGCGGCGCGACCGGCGGCTGGTCCTTCCAGCGCATCGACTCGATCCGCGCCGCCTTCGCCGCGCACGGAGTGAACGTCCCCTTCTGGATCACCGAGATCGGGTGGACCACCTCAGAGGTAAGCGAAGCGACGCAGGCTCACAACTATGAAGATCTCACCGTCCAGGTCGCGGCAAGGCCGTGGGTGCGCGCGATGTTCTCCTACTGCCTGCGTGAGTTCAACAACGATCCGGCCGACTCCGAAGCGCAGTTCGGCCTCGAGAAGTACGGCAGCTGGCAACCGAAGCCAGCCTTCTATGCGCTACAGAAGGGATTCGGCTCGCTCTCCTAGACCAGCGATAAGTCGACGAGATAAGGCCATGTCCCAGGCTAAAAGGGACGCGCACTTTTCTCGATGGGGGTCGGTCAGGGCTTGGGCGTGGCGGCGGCCCGCAGCCGCGCGCTCCATCGCTCCAACACCACCGGCCTGTCGTAAAGCTTCAGCGCCAGTGCGCGGCCGGCGGCGCCCTCGCGGGCACGGCGCTCGGGATCGAGGCGATACTCCTCCAAGCAGCGCGCCAACGCTCGAGGATCGTTGTGCGGCGCGACAATCGTGCCTGTGCCTGGCAGAACCATCCCCTCGGCGCCCTCCGGCGCAGTGGCGACCACCGGTCGCCCAGCCAGTTGGCCGAAAACGATCGAGCGAGGTGCCCCCTCGAACTTCTGCGGCGCGAAGACCGTGACGTCGCATCCGGAGAGCACCTCCTGCACGTACCCGCGCGGGGTGGGCAGGAAGCGCACACGTCCGCCGTAGCGAGCGGCTCTCGCGCGCAGCGCCGATTCGCCGTCGCCCTCGCCAGCGAATACGAGCAGAACGCCTTCAGGCAGGTGAGCAAGCGCGTCGACGATCACGTCGTTGCGCTTGGCGGCGTTCATCCGCGAGACGCAGCCCAGCACAAAAGTGTCCTCTCCGGCGCCCCACTCGTCCCGGTAGCGCTCGCGCGCCTCGGCGTCGAAGGCGAGCTCCCTCCCGTCCAGCATGTACTGGATGACATCGACCTTCTCGACCGGAACGCCGGCCTGCAGCAGCGATCCACGAGTGCTCTCAGAGACGCCGACGATCGACCGCGCCCGCCTGGCGGCGGCCAGGTAAGCACGGCGTCCGGGGCCACTCGCCATCGGCGCTGGCAGCCTTCCCCACTCGGCCCACACCACGCTCCCGGTGAGGCTCCGGGGAAGCAGCGCCGACATCAGCTGCTCCTTCTTGAAGTGCAACAGGAGAATGTCGATCGGGCCATCTTCGGCAACCGCGCGCCTCAGCGCTCGGCGCAAGCGCCACAGCCAAAGCGGGAAGCCCAGTGCGACCCTCGCGGCCGTCCGGCGCCCGAGCTTCGGGCCGAGCCGAATCGCGGTCACCGGCACATCGGTTCCGCTCGCAAGCGCGGGCTGGTCGGTGAGAAGCCTCACTTGCATCCCCTCGGCGCGCAATGCGTCGAGCAACTCGACGTTCGCGTACTCGGCCCCACCTCGCTCGCTAGATGTCTGCACGGAGAGAACATGCAGACGGTCCCGACTCACGTCGTGCATGCTAGCTGGGAGCATTTTGCGAACGCGCCGCGAGTGCGCATTCGATCGCCTCTCGCGGAGTCGCTGTCTCAGACAGCGCTCGAGAGCGCAAACGGAGCAGACGCGAGCGCCGCGAGAGTAGCCGCTCGGCGCCTCGGCCAAAGCCGACGAGGACGTCGATCGGGCGAAGCTGCTGCTCGGCCTCTAGCGCCCTAACGATCTGAAGTGACCCAAGGCGCGGGATCGGGCGAATGTGGAGAGCGGCTTCCACCCTGACACGCTCTGCCTCTGTATGGAGAGCACCCGCCTCCCCGGCGAGAGCACCCGCCGTCCCAGCGGGCTCTGCCTCTGCGCAGGATGCGTCGGAGGCGATGAGCGCCACGTCCGCCCCCTCAGCGCGCGCACGGGCGAGCCATCCGATCGCCCGCTGCACCGCCTTGGCGTCGTCGGCGATCGCGACGATTCGGGCCGGCCCACGGTGGATGCGCCGACCGAAGTGAGCGTCGCCTGCCTCCCCCCGCCCCGGCGCGGGGGCGCTCGGTCGCCTTGGACGCGACACAGCGAGGCGCACCCAGACCAAGCTGTCAGATAGGGCGCCCAGCCCTATGTGCACAAGCCCCTGCCAGCCGTCTTTCCAACCTGCGAACGCGACGACTCTCCAGACGAGCTTGGCCGCGGGTCTCGCGACGATGCCCATGAGGTAAGCGCGCGCGCCGGCCGGCGGTGTCAGCGAGCTCGCCTGGAGCCTGGCATATCCGAGGCAGTCGCCCAACGCCTCCCCGAAGTCGTCCGCGAGACGGTGCTCGAGGTCGCCGACGAAGGCATGAGTGGGGCCGTCGGCGACCAGACCCTCGTGCACCATTCGACGCTCGTCGTGGCGGTGACGCGTGCGTCGAAAGAAGCGATGTCGGTACATCGGGTATAGGGCCGAGGGTCCGAGACGACGGCCGAGGAAGACATGGCGGAGGGGAATCGCAGCGATGTCCACGTCGTCCCTCCCAGACACGACGAACGCCTCGATCTCTGCTCGCAGGCGATCCGAGACCCGCTCATCCGCGTCTATCTCCAGCACCCAGTCGTGGCTTGCATGGTCGAGCGCGAAGTTGCGCTGCGCGGCATAGCCGGTCCAGGGTCGCTCGAGCACCCTCGCGCCGGCCACCCGCGCGATCTCGAGCGTGCGGTCGCGCGAGCCGCTGTCGACCACGACGATCTCATCGCAGAAAGCGATGCTCGCGAGACAGTCAGGCAGGCGCCGCTCCTCGTCGCGCACGATCAGACAGGCGCTGACGGGGATCCGAGGCTCGGCCAGAGGCCCGCGAGTGCTCCCAGACGTGGGCTCCGCTGAAGTCGCGCCGTGTGATTGATGGGCACGAGCACCGGTCATGAGGCGAACCGGCCGGATCATAGCCTCGCACGATCGGGTCAACGTGTCCCGCCGGCCGCTCAACGGTGTCCCGCCGGCCGCGCCTGCCCTCCCCGGCTGTCGTCCCACCGGCACGTCTCCTATCGTTCGAGACCGGTGATCGACCCGCTCCCCACCAGCTCTCGGGCCTGCGGCGAGCGCTCGTGAGCGCGCCGGCCCAGATCGACGAGCAGGAATCGCACAGCCGCTCCGCCCACGTGGGCGCGCGTCGGGCCACGCTCGACATCGCGGTGCAAGTGTTCGCGCGCGTGGGCAACCTGGCGTTGGGCGTCGTGGTCACGCTCGTGGTCGTGCGTGCGCTCGGAACCAACGGCTTCGGGCAGTGGTCGACGATCTTCGCCGTCACGCAGATCGCGACGAACTTCGGCGAACTCGGCCTCTCCCAGGTCGCGGTCGGGCGCGCAGCGCGCGACCCCGCGCGCGAAGGCGACTGGCTCGGCGCGCTCGTCTCGTTGAGGGTGATGCTTGCGATACCGGCGACGATCGCCTCGCTCGTGGCGATCCTGCTGATCGCGCCGACGCAAGAATCTCAGATCGCGGGAGCGCTGATCGCGGCCACCGTGCTGTTGGCCGCGCCGGCCGCCGTCACGGCTGCGTTCCAGCTTCGCGTGCGCAACGACATCTCAATGGCGATCCTCACTCTAGGAAGCGTCCTATGGGCAGGTGGAGCGGTCGCCGTCTCGCTGCTTTCGGGGGGAATCGTGGCGTTCGCCGCGGTGTTCGTCGCCGTAGCTGCCGTGACGACCGGCGCGTCTGTGCTGCTCGCGCGGCGCTCTGTCTCGATCCGCGCAGGCTCCTCACGCCAGCTCTGGCGTCCGTTGATGCGCGTGGGGCTTGGTGTGGGCGCGGCGGGCATCCTCGTGACGCTCTACGTGAAGCTCGACCAGGTGCTCGTGTTCGAGCTGGCCGGCGCTCATGAAGCGGGGCTCTACGGAGCGGTCTACCGCATCCTCGACCAGATCCAGTTCATCCCCATCTCGGTGATGACGACGCTGTTCCCGCTGATCGCCTCCGCCTATCCGGGCGATCCGCTGCGTGTGCGCACGCTCTTCCAGACAGCGGGCGAGTACCTCACGATGGCCTCCCTGCCGGTGCTCGCGTTCACGGCAGTGGCCGCCACGCCGATCGTCCAACTGCTGTTCGGTCCGGCATTCGCCAAAGCCGCGCCCGCGCTGCCGATCCTGATGGGGGCGTTCGTGTCGATCTCCTTCGGCTATCTCGCTGGCAACATGGTCGTGATCCTCGAGCTGCAGAAGAAGTTCTTCCGCTACGCGGCGCTCGGGCTGCTCGTCAACGCGTCGCTGAATCTGGTGCTCATCCCGCGCTACGGGTTCCTCGCGGCGGCGTGGATCACGCTCGTCACCGAGGTGATCGTCATGTCACTCACGATGCGCGCCGTGTTGCGGGGACTGGCGATGAGACCCAGCTACGGTCGCCTGCTGCGCACACTCGTGGCGGCGCTCGCGATGGTGGCGCCCACCTGGCTGGCGCGAGACGCGGGCGCCCCGCTGTATGCGCTCGTCGTGGTCGCCGCGGTGAGCTATCCGACGCTGCTGCTCGCGCTGGGCGTTCTGACTCCCGGGGAGCTTCGCGCGGCTCTCCGAGGTGAGCCCCGCTAGGCTGGCGCGGGGGCGTGACTCGAGCCCTCAAGTAGGCGCTCCGGGCTGCCGACGGGAAGGATGCGATGCACGCGAGCTCTGACAGCAGGGACATCTCCTTTGTGGTGCCGAGCCACAACCGCCGCGACGCGTTGCGTGAGAATCTGCCGGCCTTCCTCGAGCTCGAGGACGTGCTCGAGGTGATCGTCGTCATCGACCAGCGCTCAGACGACGGGACCGACGAGATGATCGAGACAGAGTTTGGGGCTGAGGAGCGAGTCCGCCTGTTGCGCCAGGCAAAGGACGGGCTGTCGAGCGCGCGCAATGCGGGCTGCAGGATCGCGCGCGGCGAGTGGATCGTGATCTCCGACGACGACCTGCGCTACCCCAGGGACTATGGGCCTGTGCTCAAGCGCGTCGCGCGCGAGCAGAAAGCGGACATCGTCGGCGCTCCCTGGCTGAACATCACCGAGTGCGACGCTCAGACCGCCCTCGCGGCGGCGCAAGCCCGTCACGGCGGAGTGCCGGGCATCGACGATCATTCTGTTGCCCCCGCAAGCGAGCTGGAGACGCCGTTCATGCCCGCCCCGGCGCTCGTGAGCCGAAGGGTCTTCGAACGCATCCAGTACTACGAGGACTATGGGAACACTGGCTGGCGCGACGAGACCGACTTCTTCATCCAGGCTGTGCGCTGCGGCTTCCGCTGCATCCTCACGCCGGCCACGGCGATGTACCAGCTCGACCAGTGGGACGGAGGGTCGCGTCGTCCGCGCCTGGAGTACGAGTGGGCTGCGATCAAGAACAACTGGCAGTTCCTCGCCCGCCACGGCCGGTGGCTGGTCGAGCAGGGCCACATCAAGAGCCCCACGCTTGGGCAGCTCTCCTTCATCGCCGACCGCGCCAAGCTCACGCTGGTTGGCTTCACGCGCGCACGCCTGAAACGCGCGAGCGCCGCCCTGGGTGGGCGGCTCACACGCTGAGCGAGGTCCCGCGATGGGCCCAAGACACGCAGTCCTGATGTCGCCCGTGCCCGACGGGAACGCCGGGGGCGTCGAGCGCTTCTGCTGGCTGCTCAGCGGCATCCTGCGCGAGCAGGGTTGGCGCACCTCCATCGTCGGGCCCACGCGCCAGCCGGGTCGCTGGACCTTTCGCCTCGGCGGCTCGCCGCTGCTCTGGTCGCTCTCCACGACGCGCTCCGTGAGAGCGGTCGACCCCCGTCCCGACCTGCTCGTGGGCAACGGCTTCCTGGGACTCGGCGCTCCGCGCGGCGTGCCGCGCGTGCAGGTCTTCCATGGCACCTCGGTCGCCGAGATCCTGGCGGCACGGCCGAGCCTTCCGCGGCGAGACTTCATGCGTCGCCTGCTCGGCTATTGGCCGCTCGAGGCCATCACCTGCCGCGCAGGGCATCTGGCGGTCGTCTCCGAGAGCGCCGCCGAGGAGACCGCCCGCTATTACCGCCACCCTGCGGCGAGCGTGATCCCCAACGGGGTCGACACCTCCGTCTTCGCTCCGCGCGACCGTCCGCAGGCTCGGCTGCGACTGGGACTCGACGGCGATGCGAGCTATGCGCTCTTCGTCGGACGGCCCGAGTACCGCAAGGGCGCCGATCTACTCGCTGAGAGCTGTGCGGCAAGCGGCTGGGAGCTCCTGCACGCAGGGGCGCGTGGCATCCCCGGCGCGCGACACCTTGGCGTGCTCGAGCCCGCACGACTGGCAGATGCGTATGCGGCGGCGGACTGTGTGCTGTTCCCGACGCGCTACGAGGCTTGCAGCTACGCGATCCTCGAGGCGCTCGCGTGCGGGACGCCGGTGGTGACCACGCGCGTCGGCTGGACTCGCACCCTGCTCTCCGCGCTTCCCCGCTACGAGGCGATGTGCGTGGACCCCGACGTGCAGGACATCTCCGCGTGCCTACGCGAGCTGCGCGGCAAGGACACGACTGCGCTGATGCGGGAAGTCCGCGCCTATGTCGTCGAGCACAACAGCCTCGAGCGCTTCCGCGCCGATTGGCTTGCACTCATCGAGAGCATCACTGACGATCACTTGCGCAGGATGTAGATGACCTCCGAGGCGAGCTCCTTCGGCAAGTGCGCAGCGAGGCGGACGTCTGCATGAGTCCAGCGCGGGTCGACGTCGTAGCCGGCGAGCTTGGCAATCAGGGGGGAGAAGATCTCCAGGGGTATTACCTCGATGACCGTGAAGCGTCGGGCGAATTCGCGCTTCCACCAGCGGGGGCCGTGAAAGTGCTCGACGTCCTGGCGGATGTCGCCGCGGAAGCGGTTGTGACGGAAGAGCGTGCGCGGGTCGCGATCGTTCAGGAACGCGTAGCTGCCGTAAGCGTTCAAGCAGCCGATCACCGCGATCCCACCAGGCCGAAGCACGCGCGAGAGCTCGTTGAGGGCGCCCTGCAGATCCTTGACGTAGGAGAGCACGGAGATGCAGAACAGCGATGCAAACCGCTCATCGGCGTATGCGAGCCTCGATACGTCTTCAACGCCAATCGCGATCTCGCGGCCCACGATCGCCGCGTTTGCTTGGAAGTTCGCACGCGCTTTCGCGTCGTAGTCCGAAGCGGTGACGTCATGTCCCCAATCCAGAAGGTGCAACGCAAGCCAGCCCGTGCCGGCGCCAACGTCGAGCACTGGGCTCCTCGCCCACTCCGAGGCGATCTCCAAACGCCTTCGGATCGGCCACCAGCTCGGGACGGGAGTCTCGGCTGTGAACTTGCCAGCTTCGAACTCCGGTATCAAGGTTGCCATCGGTCTCAGTGTAAATATTGGCGGCTCGCGTCTTGCCGATACTCAAGGCCACACCGGCTAGGCTCGCAGCGATGAGCTCCGCTCGGGGCAAGCAGTCGCATCTCGGAGACTTGGTCGGATCGCCCCCAGCGCCGAGCAGGCGGCAAGCGCTCTGGGCGCTGGGCGCGATCTTCTCGGTTCTCCTGATCGCGCTGATCGCTCACCGCTACGGTCTCGCGGCGCTCGCGGTTGCGCCCTTGCTCGCGGCGCTCGTGCTGATCGCGGTTCGACCGGCGCTTGCCGTATCGCTGCCAATCGTCTACGCGGTCGTCGTGGAGCAGAGCACGCCCAATGTGCTGGGTTTCTACAGCTCGCAGATTCACGATCCGCTGCCGGGTCACATGTCGCCGGTGGAGCTGCTGACATTGCTCGCGATCGTCGCCGTGCTGCTCGACGCGCTGCGTCGCGAACGCCTGCCGATTGGGCCACGACACTTCGGCGCCCCCCTCGCCCTGGTGGCTGCGGCGTGCCTTGTCGGCTGCATCGTGGGTCGCTCCGGGGGGGCGTCGTGGAAGACGATCAGCGAGCAATTGAGGCTCGTCGCGCCACTGCTGATAATGCCGTGGCTGGTCGTCAACGTGATCCGAGACGCCGCCGGGCTGCGCCGGGCGCTCGGCTGGCTGGCGGCGCTTGTCGCACTCAAGGCCCTCGGAGGGATCGTCGGCGTTCTGACGGGAGCGGGCGAGCAGCTCGGGGGCACATTCGGTGGCACCGTCATCAGCTACTACGAGGCCACCACCAACTGGCTCTCGCTGGGTTACCTGCTTGCGCTGGTCGCAGCCTTCGCCGCGGGCATCCGCACTCCACGCTGGACGCGTTGGGGTGGGGTGCTCGTGTTGCTCTCGCTTGTCCTCTCCTACAGGCGCAGCTTTTGGCTGGCAGCGGTCGCGAGCGCTCCGGCGATCTTCGTGATTTGCAGCGGGCGCACGCAACGCCGGCTGATCCTTCCGGCGCTTGCGATCCTGGCGGCGGCGGTTTGGATCAGCCTCTCGAGCGGCCTGCTGGCCGAAACGCAGGGGCCCCTGGCACAGCGCGTGCAGTCGCTTTCACCAACCAGCTTGCAGGCCAACGTCGAGGACCGCTACCGACTCGACGAGCGCCACAACGTGCTCGCGGACCTGGACGAGCAGCCGCTCACAGGGCTCGGCTTCGGCGTGCCGTGGACGCAGCGCTATCCGCTCGGCGTCCAGTACGAAGGGGGGCAGCAATATGTGCACATGGGGGTCTTGTGGTGGTGGATGAAGATGGGATTGCTCGGCTTGATCGCATATCTGCTTCTGATCGGCTGTGTCGTCTGGCAAGGGGTCGTCGTATGGAGAGCGAACGCCAATCCGACCTTGCGCCTGGGCGCCATCGCGATCGCCGGGGGCGCTCTCGGACTCGCTGTCGCTGAGCTCACCGCGAGCTTCACCGGAGTCGATCCGCGTCTAACACCGGTGGCGGGGGCGCTCGTCGGTTTGCTTGCGGCGGCCCGCATAGGAGGATCGTCCAGGGCGGCGGAGAACATGGATACGATGATGCGATGAGTGCCCCAGACGCTGGCGCCGAGAGCTCAGGCGGCGCCGGCCTCCTCGCTGCGTGGCGCGTGCTGCGCGAGCGCTGGTGGATCGTGGTATTGACGGCAGTTGTCACGACGATGCTGGCGGTTCTGCTTGCGCTCACATCGCACAAGCAGTATCAGGCGACTTCGAAGGTCGTGCTGGAAACGTCTTCGCAGCTCAACAACATCGTCCTCAACGGCGCAGCCACGAACGGCAACCCGCAAACCGACGCTGCGACCGCGCTGCTCCTGGTGAGCTCCAACCCTGTCGCCGAAGCGGTCAACCGTTCACTGAACCTGCACGAGTCGACCGAAGAACTGCTTGGACAGGTGACTGCCAGCGCAGAGCCCAACTCGAACCTGATCGACATCAAGGCGCAGGACTCCAGCCCGCAGCGCGCCGCGCAGATCGCCACGGCGTTCGCCCAGCAGTACGTGGCCTATCGTCAGCGCAGCGCGCTCGCGCAGGTCAGCCAGGGAGAGAAGCTGCTGCGAGAACGCCTCGAAAAGCTTCCACCAACTGCGACTGCAGACCGCGCTCAGCTCCAGGACGCGCTGCAGCGCGTGATAGCGCTCGAGGCCGTGCAGACGGGCGAAGCGAGCGTGGTGGACACGGCTCAGGTCCCAACGAGTCCCTCCTCGCCCAAGCCGAAGCGCAATGCGCTCGTCGGAGCGATCCTCGGCCTTCTGCTCGGCTTTGGTCTGGCCTTCCTGGTGGATCTGCTCGACCGTCGAGTAAAGACCGTCGAGGCGTTCGAGGCGACCTACGGGCTGCGCACGCTGGTCGTGGTGCCGCCCTCGTCGTTCCTCTCGCGCAAAGAAGCTCTGAACTCGGCCGGCTTCGAGCCCTACCGCATCCTGCGCAGCACCCTGGCCTTCTCCTCGATGGCCGGGGAAGCCCACGCTGTGCTGCTCACCAGCGCGGCGCCGCGTGAGGGCAAGACGACGGTGGCCGTGAACCTCGCCCGTGCGGCCGCATTCGCCGGACAGACCGTGGCGCTCGTCGAGACCGACCTGCGCCGCCCGAGCCTCTCTCAGCACTTCTCCCTGCGCGGCAGCGCAGGCCTCACGACGGCGGTGACCGACGGTCGTCCCGTCGCCGAGGTGGTGCAGCACCCGGTCGCCGACCTCCCCAGCCTGTCCGTGCTTCCATCTGGGCCGATGCCGCCGAACGCAGCGGAGCTGCTGCGCAGCGCCGAGATGGACGAGCTGATCGACGAGCTGCTCTCCTCCAACCGGCTCGTGATCTTCGACGCGCCGCCGATCCTCGGGCTTGCCGACGCGCAGACCATGCTCGACAACCCGCGGATCGACACCGCGCTGATAATCGCTCGCGCCTATCAGACGACGCGCGAGGAGATTCGCCGCACCCGCGCGATCATCGCGCAACGGCGCGTGAAGCCGCTGGGGCTGGTCATCACGGGGCTCGGCGAGGCCGGCGACGTGCAGAGCTACTACGACGCCCCCTCGGATGCGCACATGCCACCGGCACGCAGCCTGGGACGTGTGCCCGAGTCCACCGGAAGGATACGCTAGGCAATATGACCACAGACAAGCAGACAGTTCTCGTCACCGGGGGCAGCGGCTACATCGGCGCGATGCTCGTCAAAGAGCTGCTCGAAAGCGGCAGCGAGGTGCGCGTGCTCGACTCGCTCTTGCACGGACAAGGCGACATAGCCGCAGAGCAACGGCAGGCGGGAGCACAGGTGATCGAGGCGGACATCCGCGACGCGGATGCGCGCGGACGCGCGCTCGAGGGGGCCGACGCGGTCGTGCACCTGGCCGCGATCGTGGGCGATCCGGCGTGCGCTCGCGATCCGCAGGTATCCGACGATGTCAATGTGCAGGCCACGCGCGCGCTTGTCGCCGACGCGGGCGCCGCCGGCGTGCGGCGCCTCGTGTTTGCCTCGACGTGCTCGAACTATGGGCGCATGGCCGACCCTGACGTGCCGATCACCGAGCAAGGCGAGCTGCGCCCTGTCTCGCTGTACGCAGAGCAGAAGGTCGGTATGGAGGAGCTGATCCTCGGCGGCGACACCGACGGCGTCGCGCCCACATGTCTGCGCTTCGCGACCGTCTACGGGGTGGGGCGGCGGATGCGCTTCGACCTGACTGTCAACGAGTTCACCCGCGAACTATGGGCCGACCGTGAGCTCGAAGTCTTCGGCGAGCAATTCTGGCGTCCTTACATACATGTCCGCGATGCCGCGCGCGCGGTGCGCACCGTCTTGCAGGCGCCCATCGAGAGGGTCTCCGGCGAGGTCTTCAACGCCGGTCGTTCCGGCGAGAACTACCGCAAGCTCGACCTGGTGCAGGAGATCGGCAAGCAGATCGACCGCGGCAAGGTCTCCTATGTGCATCGCGACGAGGACCCGCGCGACTACAAGGTGAGCTTCGACAAGATCCGCGAGCAGCTCGGCTTCGAGACGCTGATGACGGTGCCCGACGGGATCGCCGAGGTCATCGGCGCGCTCGAGCAGGAAGAGTTCGGCGACCCCTTCGATGGCCGCTACCGAAACATTCCCTGAGCTGCCGCTCTTCGACCTGCGCCTGGAGGAGCAGGATCTGCAGGCCGTCGCTGAGACATTGCGCTCGGGCTGGCTTACGATGGGGCCGCGCACGGCTGCCTTCGAGGAAGCTTTCGCCGAGCAGCTCGGGGTGCGCCACGCAGTCGCCGTATCCAGCTGCACCGCGGCGCTGCATCTCGCCTACCTTGCGGCGGGGGTGGGACCCGGCGACGAGGTGATCGTGCCGTCGTTTACATTCGCCGCGACTGCAGCGGCGGTTCTCTACTGCGGTGCTACGCCCGTGTTCGCGGAGATCGCCTCGCGCGAGCGCCCCTGCCTGGACCCCGAGGACGTCGAGCGGCGCATCACGGAGCGCACCAAGGCGGTATGCGTCGTTCACTTCGCGGGCTACCCCGCCGCGGTCGATCGGCTGCGCGAGCTCTGCGACGCGCGCGGCTTGGCTTTGATCGAGGACGTGGCACACGCGCCAAGCGCGACGCTTGCCGGCCGCAAGCTTGGTTCCTGGGGACTCGCGGGCGCCTTCAGCTTCTTCTCGAACAAGGTTCTCTCTGTCGGCGAGGGGGGTCTGCTGAGCACCGACAGCGACGACGTCGCCGCGCTCGCGCGCTCCCTGCGCTCGCACGCCATGACAAGCGGCACGTGGGATCGCCACAGCCGTCGCACCGATACCTACGACGTTGCCGGTCTCGGCTACAACTACCGTTTGGACGAGCCGCGCGCGGCTCTCCTGCTCTCGCGGCTGGGACGACTGGAGGCAGACATCGCGCGCCGCCGGGAGCTCACGCTGCGCTATCGAAGCTTGCTGGCGGACGTCGAGGGCATCGTCGTCCCCTTCGACGACGCGGACGTGCCGGATTCCTCCTGTTATGTGATCCCGATCATGCTCGAGGCCGACGGACGTCGGGGCGAGATCAGCAGCGAGCTGCGCGAGCGCGGGATCCAGACGAGCATCTTCTATCCCTCTGTGCATCGTTTCTCCGCCTACCGCGAGCGCTTCCCCGACGTCACGCTGCCGATCACCGAGCTGGCCTCGCGAACAGAGCTCACGCTGCCGTTCTATCCCCACATGACAAACGACGATCAGGATCGCGTGGTCACCGCGCTTGCCGAGGTGGTAGGGAGATGAGCGGCTGGCGCATGCCGCTCACCGACATCGCCATGCCCGAGAGCGACGTCGAGGCGGTGCTTGACTGTCTGCGCTCGGGCTGGCTGACGATGGGGCCGCGCACCGCTTCCTTCGAGCAGGCCCTGGCCGCCTATGTGGGCGCCACGCATGCCGTCACCGTGTCGAGCGGCACGGCCGCCCTGCACCTCGCGTGCCTCGCGGCAGGGCTCGGCCCGGGAGACGAGGTGATCGCACCGGCGCTCACGTTCGTCGCGAGCGCGAGCGCCGCCAGGTATGTGGGCGCCGAGCCCGTCCTCTGCGACATCCGCGGTCCCCACGATCTGAACATCGACGTGGAGGATGTAGAGCGCCGTATCACGCCGCGCACGCGCGCGGTCGTCGCTGTGCACTTCTGCGGCTACCCGGCCGACGTCTTCGCGCTGCGCGAGCTATGCGACGCGCACGGCCTGACCTTGATCGAGGACTGCGCGCAGGCAATCGGCGCTCGCGTCGATGACGCGGGGCGCCAGGTGGGGACGGTCGGTCAAATGGGGACTTTCAGCTTCTTCTCCAAGAAGCAGCTGTGCGTCGGCGAGGGAGGGATGGTGGCATGCGCCGACGAGCGGCTCGCCGCAACCGTGCGCGACCTGCGCTCGCATGCGATGACGAGCGGAACCTGGGACCGCCATCGCGGTCACGATCCGGCCTACGATGTCGTCGACATCGGCTACAACTATCGAATCGACGAGCCGCGCGCCGCGCTCGGATTGAGCCGCCTGCGCCGCCTCGATGCGGACATAGCCGCTCGACGCGCGATCGCGCGCTCGTACCGCAAGCGCCTTGCCAGCGTGCCGGGCATCGAGCTTGCATGGGATGCGAGCGCCGTCGAGCGCTCGAGCCATTTTGCCTTGCCGGTGCTACTCCCCGACCGCCTCGCGCGCGATCGCTTCCGATCCGAGCTCGCCCGCGAAGGAGTTCAGACGACTTGGTATCCCGCCTTGCACAGGTTCAGCGAGTACCGGCCTCTCGAGCCGGCGGACGGGCTCCCGCGTGCTAGCGAAGCGGCTGATCGCCATTGCGCGCTGCCGCTCAGCGCGACGATGGACGAGGCGGGCGTGGAGCTTGTCGTCGAGACCGTGCGCTCGGTCCTCGCATCCCACGTGGCCTGAAGCCCCAGGCGGCCTGAGGCTGAGCAAGAGCGCTCCGCCGCTTCCGGGACCGGCGCCTCCCTCAATCGGCAGGGATCTCTCTCAATCCGCGGGGGAGGCCTCTATATCAATCCGCGGGAATCAGCCGGTCGCGCACACGCGCGAACTCTTCCTGGGCCTGCTCGTAGTCGTCGTGCCGGCCGATGTCAAGCCAATAGTCCTCGCTTGGCCACGCCCGCACGATCTCGCCGGCGGCGATCAGACGCAGGATCAGGTCGGGAAAGTCAAGACGCTCGCCTGGCTCGATGTGAGCCAGCGCGCGCGGTGCGAAGCAGTACACGCCCATGCTCGCCGTGTAGTCGATCGCGGGCTTCTCGTCGTAGCCGGTCAGACGCGTCGGGTCGTCGCCGTCGCCGAAGCGCAGGACGCCCAGAGAGATCTGGATGTGACGAACCTTCGTCGCGATGGTTGCGGCGGCGTCGCTTTCGCGATGGCGCTCGAGCAGCGCGCGATAGTCGATGTCGGTGAGCACGTCACCGTTCATCACGAGGATGTCATCCTGCTCCAGGCCGTCAATCAGCGCAAGCGCTCCGACCGTGCCCAACGGCTCCCGCTCGCGGTAGTAGTCGATCGGGATCCCGTAGCCCGAGCCGTCGCGGAAGAACGCCTCGATCAGCTCCGCGAGATATCCCGTGGCGAGCGTGATTCGGTCGAAGCCGTGTCGCTTCAGCTGACGCACGACGATGTCGAGCACCGGCCGGTCGCCGATCGGCATCAGCGGCTTTGGCAGCACCGTGGTGTACGGGCGCAGCCGCGTCCCCTCGCCGCCCGCCAGGATCACCGCCCGGCTCATCGAGCGAGCCGGGCGTTCGGGTAGAGGACGCGCACGGGCCTCAGCATACGGCTCGGGTCGCTCGAAAGAGGGCCGACCAGCTGGCGCTAGAAGTCGAATGCACGCTGTGCCTCGTCGACCACGTGCCTGGCTATGGCCAACGAGGAGGTGGCGGCGGGGGAGGGCGCGTTGCGCACGTGCAGAGCGCGCTCGGTCGCCGAGAAGACGAAGTCGTCCACGAGCCGTCCGTCGCGGCCCAGCGCCTGCGCGCGTACCCCTGCGAACGCCGGTTCGACGTCGGCCGCCTCGAGCGCGGGCACGTAACGGGCGGCGGCTGCGACGAACGCAGATCGCAGCGCTGCGTGACGTGCCTCGCTCACACCGGTTCGCCACCAGCGGCGGAACATCCGCCACGACCCGGGCCAGCGAAGCGTGTCCACCAGATCGCGCGGGTTCACGCGTCGCAGGTCATAGGCGTCTCGTGCGCCGGCGAGCAGCGCCGTGGGCCCGATCAGGACCTCGCCGTCGATCGTCTTCGTCAGGTGCACGCCGAGGAATGGCAGGGCCGGGTCTGGGACCGGATAGATGAGCGAGGAGACGAGGCTCCGACGCTCGGGGCGCAGCCGCAGGTAGGCGCCCCGAAACGGCACGATGCGCGGATCCGGGTCGGCCCCGCAGGCGACAGCCAGGCGATCGGACCAGGCGCCCGCGCAGAAGACCGCGTTGCCGGCTTCGGTGACCCCCCTGCGGTGGTGCAGAGCCAATCGGCGGCCGCCGACCCCGACCCGCTCGATTTGGCAGCCGGTGTGGACCGTTCCGCCCGAGGCGATCACGTCGGCTGCGTAGGAGCTTGCAACCGCGCCGAAGTCGGTGATCCCGGTTGCCGGCGAGTGGAGGGCCGCGACTCCAGACGCGTGCGGCTCCAGCGTCCGAAGCTCATCTGCGTCGACGCGGCGGATGCCCATGACCCCGTTGGCGATCCCACGACGCTCGAGCTCGGAGAGGCGCTCTAGCTCCGAGGAGTCGGTGGCCACGATCAACTTGCCGCAGCGCTCGTGTGGGATGTCGCGCTCGAGGCAGTATTCGTAAAGCTCGCGGGCGCCCTCCACGCACAGCTTCGCCTTCAGCGAGCCCGGCGCATAGTAGATGCCGGCATGGATCACGCCCGAGTTGTGGCCGGTTTGGTGAGATCCGATCCTTCGCTCGCCCTCCAGGACCGCCACGCTTGAACGCGGACTGCGCGCCAGCAGCTCACGCGCAACCGCCAGGCCGACGATGCCGCCCCCTATGACAGCCAGGTCGCAGAGCGACGGGGGCGCGGAGTCAAAGCCATCTGCCGACATTGGGCCGCAACTCTAGCCCGATCGAGGTTCGCAGCCCGCCCGTATGCCCGGGTGCGCCGAGCGCGCTGCCCGGGGCCCCTCAGGTCGTGCGAATGATCAGCACCGAGCAAGGCGCGTGATGGGACACCTTGTTTGGGACCGATCCGAGTAGGAAGCGCTTGGCGCCAGTCATTCCCTTGTTGCCGACCACGATCAGGTCGGCGTCGCGCTCTTCGGCGACGTCGAGGATTGCGTCGGCGGGGTCACCCTGGCGCGGGTAGATGCTCACCTTGACCCCGGCCTGGCGGGCCGCCTCGGCGGCCGCCTCGAGCGTCGCGTCGACGTCCTCACGCGGGTTGACCGCCCACTGCAGGTCCTCGGGCATGTCGCGGCGCTCCTCGCGCAGGCGCTGCGCCGGCACGGGCTCATAAGCGCTCACCAGCTCCAGCGACGCTCCCACGGCCTTCGCGAGGTCGACCGCTTGACGCACGGCCTGGCCGGCGGTGTCCGAGCCGTCCGTTCCAACCACGATCGATCTGAACATGACCCTCCCTTTGACGCGGTTCGCGCTGCGATGCCGATCGGCCCGCCGATCATATCCGCCCGCGGCCCGGCAATGAGGGCAGACGACTCGCTTAGAGTGCCTACCGTGATCGACCTCCACACCCACGTGCTGCCGGGCCTCGACGACGGGCCTGAGACGATCGAGGGCTCACTTGCGATGGCGCGCGCGGCGGTGGCAGATGGGACACAGGTGATGGTGGCCACTCCGCACGTGAACTGGCGCCACTACAACGACGCCGCCACGATCGCGCGAGTCGCGGGTGAGCTGAACGAGCGCCTGCGCGCCGAGGGAGTGGCGCTCGAGATTCGCACCGGCGCGGAGATCGCGATGACGCGCACAGAGGACATCGAGCCTGCCGAGCTGGAGCGTCTGCGCCTCGGCGACGGTTCTTGGGTGCTGCTCGAGCCGCCATTCACCCCGATCGTGACCGGTCTCGACCGGGTCGTGACGGCGCTTCAGGAGGCGGGGCACCGCGTCGTGCTCGCTCACCCTGAGCGCTGTCCGGCGCTGCACCGCGAGCCGCAACTCCTCGAATCGCTCGTTCGCGACGGGGTGCTCACTTCGGTGACCGCCGGCTCGCTCGTTGGGCGTTTCGGCGGCGAGGTGCGGCGCTTCGCGCGGCGCCTGGTAGAGCGAGGGCTTGTCCACAACGTCGCTTCGGACGCCCACGACGCTGTCAGGCGCCCTCCAGGGATGGCGGCCAAGCTGCGCGAGGCCGGCCTTGGCGACCTCGCCGAGTGGCTCACTCAGGAAGTGCCGGCGGCGATTCTGAGCGGCGCCGAGGTGCCTCCGCCTCCCCAGCAGGTCGCCGCCCGCGAGCCTCGAGCGCGTGTGCGCTGGCGCCGACGCTGAGCTTCTGACAAGCGACTCCCGAGAAGGCATGCTGTGCGCGACATCGGGGCAGCGGCGTGCGCGCGCCTATGCGAGCTTGGTGATCGCGATGATCATTCCGATCAGGACGAACAGGACGATCGCGCTCTGGAGCCAGATCCACGTGGGTGACATGCTCACCAGACTAGTCGCGGAGCGAGGAGCCCAGCACCTGGCTCGGCTCGTGGCCGCCCGGACTATCGTGTAGGCGTGACAATGCGCCTCAGCAAGGCCACTGTGACAGCGACGGTGGCCGCGGTGGCGTCCTCGGCGCTGGCTCTGCTTACTCCTGCGCCGCGCGCGGCGAGCGTCGTAGCGCCGGTGACGGGACCGCCGCTCGCGGGCGTGAACACAACGGGAATAAGCTTCGGCATGTCACCCGCGGAGGTCGATCGGCAGATCGCCTGGGCACGTGCGCTGGACGCTCATGCGATCCGCGTGGAAATTCCCTGGTCGACGCTCGAACCAACCCAGGGGCAGATCGAGCCGCGTGCTCTCGCCTTCGCCGATCATCTCGTCAACCAGGCCTCCGCCGCCGGGATCAAGCTGGTGGCGCTCGCGATGCGGACTCCCTGCTGGGCCTCCTCTGCGCCGGCGCCACTGTTGCGCAGGTGCCGAGGAGGTCAGAGCGACGGCAAGGCGCAGGCGTGGCCGCCGACCGACCCCAACGCCTACGGCTCATTTGTCGGATTTCTGGCCGCCCGCTATGGGCCAAAGCTCGCCGCGATCGAAGTGTGGAACGAGCCCGACCAAGCCAACGAAGCCTATTTGGCTGGCCCAAACAAGGCGCAGCGCTACGCCGCGCTGCTGCGAGCAGCCTATCCCGCTATCAAGCGAGCCGACCCGAGGATCCCGGTGCTTGGGGGATCGCTTGTCGGCTCCAACGGAGCATTTCTCAAAGCTCTCTACGCCGCTGGCATCAAGGGCTACTACGACGGGCTGTCCGTTCACTTTTACAACCTCGTGCTGGCCTCGCTGCGCTATCTGCATGGAGTTCAACTGGCCAACCATGACACCAAGCCTCTGTGGCTGAACGAGTTCGGTTGGAGCAGCTGCTGGCCGCGCCAGCGCATCCAACAGGAACAGGGGTGTGTGACCGGGCAGGCGCAGGCCGCCAATCTCCTCAACGTGTTCCGCTCGCTCGCTCGCACTCCTTGGATAGCCGCCGAGATCGTCTACGAGCTGCAGGGCACACACAGGGAAGACTTCGGTGTGCTCACCGAAAGCGGCGCTCGCAAGCCTTCCTTCGGGGCGCTGCGCAGCGCGTTCATGTCGCCGCTGGGCAAACCCAGCCCTGTGACCGTGCGCCTGAGCCGGCGCGGCGCTCGCACCGTGGCAAGCGGCTCCGGGCCGGTTGGCGACTATATGCAGCTCGAAGCTTTCGACGGTCGGCGCGCTGTCTACCGGACGCTGTTCACGCTCGACCGCTTCAACCGCTACTCGCTGGCGCTGCCGCGGGTGCTCGACGGCCGGCGCCTGCGGGTGAGCGTGTTTCAGTATTGGATGGGGACCGCCAAAGCGGCCAGCGCGAGCATCTAGAAACGGCGTGGCACGCGCCTGGCGCGCCGACGGACGGCCTCTTTGATCAGTCGGAGTTGCGAAACAGCGCGATGATCGTGAGCAAGGCGATCTTGAGGTCGAGCGCCAGCGACCAGTGGGCGATGTAGTAGTTGTCCCACTCGACGCGTTCGGCAAGCGAGGTCTGCCCGCGCAGCCCATGGACCTGCGCCCAGCCCGTGATACCCGACTTGACTCGATGGCGGTCGCCATAACGGGCGATGTCGCGGCCGAACAGCTCGACGAACTCGGGGCGCTCGGGGCGCGGGCCAATCAAGCTCATCTCTCCGCGCAGCACGTTGAGCAGCTGTGGCAGCTCGTCGATCGAGGTGCGGCGCAGGATGCGGCCTACCGCCGTGCGCCGATCCTCGCCCTCGACGCCACCAGGCGCGGTGTCGAGGGCAAGCGTCCCCTCGAGCGCTCCCACATCGGCGCCTACAGGCTGCGCGGCGCTCACCAGGCCGGCTCGCATCGAACGGAACTTGTAGAGGTCGAATTCTGTCCCATCGCGGCCGACCCTACGCTGGCAGAACAGCACCGGGCCTCGAGAGCTGAAGCGCACGGCGACGGCCGCGAGGGCGATCACCGGCGAGAGGCCGACCAGCAGCAATGTGGCCGAGACACGGTCGATGACGTGCTTGATCGCGAACTGCACGCCCTTCGGATTGACACCCGAGAAGGTGAGCAAAGGCAGGCCACCAACCGTGTCATAGCCGACGCGGTCGTTGATCGTGTCGAACATGCGCGGAACCACTGACACCTCGATGCCGAGCTCTTGGCAGCGCTGGATCAGGCGGCTGATGCGAGCGTCGGCGACCGAGGAGAACGCCACGATCAGGTCCCTGACCCCCGTACGCTCCACGATCTTGTCGAGATCCTCGGCCGTCCCGAGCACCGGCACGTCACGGCCGCCGACCTCGGCGATCGAGCGGGGGTCGTCGTCGAGGAAGCCGATCGGGGCGAGGCCATACTCCGGATGGTGGTCCAGGCGGCGAGCCACCTGCGATCCGACCAAGCCGGCGCCCATGATAAGCACGGGCTTGCCCACCAGCCTTCGGCGGCGGGCTACGCGCTGGCTCAGCGTCAGCGCGATACGTCCGAGCCCGAGTCCGAGCAGCACGAAGAGCCATGCCTCGATCCAATCGTCTTGGTTTGGCATCTTGCCGTTCGCGAGCAGCCCGATCAGCGCGACTCCAACCGCGCCAACCGACACGGCGCTCACAAACGGGACCACCCCATCAAGCATCAGGGCGCGCAGGCGTGTGCGATAGAGGCCTCGCAGGTAGAGCAGCACCAGCGCGATCGGCGGCAACGCGAGCAGCGGAGCATTCGCTGCGGGAACCGCCAAGGCCGGGCCGAAGCCGCCGAGCACGACGAGGACCCCGGCATACATGAGCAGCAGGTCAACGCCGGGGCGCAGCACATTCCATCCGGCGCCCTCCAGCAGCCACTGAAGCGGACCTCGAAAGGCTCCACGCTGCCGGCTGTGGGGGAACGGCGCATCCCGCCTTACAGGCAACTGGCCTGTCAGCGGGAGGGTCGTGGATGTCTGACGTGAGATCTCCATGCAAGTTGCTGGTCGAGCGAGGCCTGTCTTCTCTATCGGTCGCTCGGCATTAACGCTGTAGCCGGGAAAGCCGCACCGTGAGGGCGCCGAGCAGGGCAAGGGAGGCGGCGATCCCGACGAGCGCCAGAACATCGCCGCTGGAGAGGTCCAACGCCGAGGAGCTCGCCGGCGCAGAGCTCGGCGAGCTCGGGTATACGAATGCCTCGGCGTCAGCGGGGCTGGCGGACGAGCCATCGTTCCGAGCAGTCTGTGAGCCGGCCGTGGCCCTCCCGCGGACATGCCCGGAGCTCGAGCCCGACCCCCCACCGGCAGCGCCGCCCGCGCTCGCGGAGGCGCCACTCCTCGACAGGAGATTGGCTGTCGCAGGGGCGCCACCGGAGCCCCCCGATCCCGAGGAGCCCGCCGCCGATCTCGGGGAGCCAGCCGACCCTGAGCCTCCGTGAGAGCCGCCCAGCAGCGTCGACCCGATCAGGGCCTGTTCCCCTGCTCCGGGACCTCCATAGCCGCTCAGCAAAGGGCTGCTCGCCAGCGCGACGGCTGGCGGCGCGATCGGCAGGGCGCAGATGGCGCAGACGAGAGCCAATGTCGAAGCGATCCAGATTTTGCGATTCATTTCCCTGCCTTGGGTTCCCTTCCTTGGCGCGAGCAACACGTTGGATGCTCTCCATGCCCGTACCGGATTGGCACCTGGCTCGACGACATTCGACTGTCTACGTCCGAGCGGCTCCGAAGCTCTCCCGGGCGCGCACGCCGGGGTTCGAAGCCGATCGAATCTACCTCACGCTAGCGAAGGTAGATGGCAGTCTCTGGAAAGTAACTCGGTACCCCAGATGTTTACGCGATATTCGTCGATTCTTCACGTATGTAAACGCCGCATTCCTACTTAAGTTGCTCAGCCCTGTCGAGAATCGACCGGTTCAGGGCCTCCACGCTCACGCGCTTGCCGGAGCGAGCCGTCTGCAGAGCTTGGCGCGTGAGCGGGTCGCGGGGGCTCAGGCGCACAGCCCGCTGGAGCAGCGCGAGCGCACGCGCGCGCCGCCCGGCTTCCGAGGCGATCGCGCCAAGCTCGAGCGTGGCGTAGGCATCGTCGGGCACACGCCCGAGCGCGGCGGAGAACTGACGCTCAGCGCGCGTGCGATCGCCGAAGCGCAGAGCGATGCTGCCCGCAACCAGGTAAGACTTGTCGCTCAGAGGATTCAGCTTGGCGGCTTCTTCGAGGCGAGAGTAGGCCACCAGCGGCGCCTGCGGCCAGACGCCGACCGCGCTTCGAATCTGGCGTTCGCTCAGCCACGGCGCCGCCAGAGACACGGCCGCGGCGAGCGCGGCCAGAGATGCCACGGCGTATAGGCCGACAGTGCCACGGGCCATTCCCCCGCGAGCGCGGTGGGACCTCCCTTCGGAGCTTCCCCACAGCCTTCCCCACAGCCGATACCCCCCGCGCGCGCGGGGGGTGTGTCCCTGCGGAGCACCCTCGACTCCCTGCGGAGCACCCCCGACTCCCTGCGGAGCACCCCCGACTCCCTGCGGAGCACCCCCGACTCCCTGCGAAGCACCCCCGACTCCCTGCGAAGCACCCCCAAAGCCGACACCCCCCGCGCGCGGGGGGGGTGTGTCTCTGCGGGGCGCCCCCGACTCCCCGCGGAGCAGCCCCAAAGCCGACACACTCCGCGCCGGCGCCAGGGCGCAGGCGAGCCCGAGCAGCGCGAAAGCTGGGGCGCCGAGACCGGCAAACTCGAAGAACCAGTCGAACGAGCCGTGGACGAGCCAGTAGGCGAAGCCGCCGAGGGCAGCGGCGGCGGCGCTCGCCGCGAGTGCGTCGTCTGAACGGCGCATCGCGCGCCATCCCGCGAGCAACGCTGCGCCAAGGCCCATCACGGCGAGCAGCGCACCGAGCAGGCCGGTCTGGGAGAGCGTGCGGAGCTCGACGCTGTGGGGGTAGCGCGGGGTCTCCTCGCTGCGTCCCAGCCTTAGGTACTGCTGTTGAAAGTTGTCGGCCCCGATCCCGAGGATCGGGTGTGCGACGAGCTCGTCGAGCGCGACTCGGTAGAAGTCGTAGCGGTTGCTGCCGAGGCCGCTCAGCAGGCGGCTGCCGCCGGTGGCGCTCGTGGAGTAGCCGCCTTCGAAGCTTTCCCAGCCGTGGCGTATACGCGTTACGGGATTCCCGCCCACGCCGGCGCCGGCCGCCACGAGCCCGCCGACGATCACGAGGAGCAGTGTCGCCACGGCCGCCGCGGCCACTCCGCGCCGCACCCCGCGAGCCACCCGCTCAGAGAGGTCGCGACGGCTCTCGAACGCGGCGACGAGCGCGACCGCCAGGCCGGTCAGCAGTGCGGCTGTGAACATGGCTATGACCGCTGCGTGCACCGCGGCGTGGGGGCTCTGCTCGGCTTTGATGCGGTCGCCGACACGCAAGACGATGGGCGCCGTGACGCCGATCGCGAGCGCGATCGGGGCCGCCGTCGCAAACGTGCGCAGGCGGGCCGGCCAGAGCGCGAACACGAGCGCGATCATCGCGCCAGTTGCGTACAGAGAGCCACGGCTCTGGCTGAGCAGCGCGAGGTCGGCGAGCACCACGGCGCCGCCCGCGAGCAGTCCCCGCAGCGCCCACGGCAGGCGCTCGCTGCGGGCGAGCAGCAGCGCGGGCCAGAACGCCATCAGCCACTGGGCGGCCGTCGCGTTGGGGTAGCCAGCCGGGTAGCTGAGACGTTCGCCGGAGACCAGGCCGTAGAAGCTCTTGCCGGACGCGGCCTCCACGCGCAAAGTCACGTATACGGCCAGAGCGACCATTGCCAGCGTCCACACGCTTACGAGCAGGGTCGCGCTCGTTCCCCGGCCACGCCACAGCGCGAACAGCGAGAAGACCATCAGGTACAGCAACGTGCGGTTGGCGCCTTCCCAGGCTTCGGCCGGCGCGGCGGCCCACACGATCGAGAGGAAGCTGAGCGCCGTGTAGGCCGCCAGGCAGGCGAGGGCCAACCTCACCGTCGAGGGGATCTCGACCAGACGCGGCCGCAGCGTCGCCAGGGCGATGGCGAGCAGCGCCAGCACCACCAGGGCGCCGGGGGCCCAGTGCGTGAGCGGATAGCCCGCCTGGCTCGTGGCCCACACCACGAGCAGCACGACGACGCCGAGCGCCGGGACGGTGGCCGGCGCCTCGCGCAGCGACCCCGTGAGCCATCGCGTCATCGTCGTGAGAATAATCGGGTGACACCCGACGCCGGCGCTCGAGCCCTGCGCGTTCCCAAGCGCGTTCCGCTAGATTTCAGAAACTGGCTGCCCAGCCAAACGAACCGTTGAAGAGGAGCAGAGACATGGCGAGCACAGCGACACCCGCCCCAATGCAGGATGCGACCGTGGAGAGCCTTCCGGTCGACGCCGTCTCCTATGTCGACCTCTACGCGCGCTGGGAGCGCGGCAACTGGAGCGCGATGGACCTCGACTTCAGCGAGGATGCGAAGCAGTGGCGGGAGAAGTTCACTGAGTTCGAGCGCCAGGCGGCGCTGTGGAACTACGCGCTGTTCTTCTGGGGCGAGGACGCGGTTGCGGACAACCTCTCGCCCTACATAGACGCGGCGCCGCTCGAGGAGCAGAAGTACTTCCTAACCACCCAGCAGGTGGACGAGGCCAGGCACGCGGTGTTCTTCAAGCGCTTCATGCAAGAGGTGTGCGGGGTGGGCAGCGGCTCGATGGAGAGCGGGTTGCAGGCGATCAAGCCGCAGTTGACACCCGGCTTCCGCAAGATCTTCGAGCGGCTGGACACGATGGCCGACGAGCTGCGAGCCGACCGCTCGCCGGCCCAGCTGGCGGCGGCGGTGACGCTTTACCACATCGTGATCGAGGCCTCGCTGGCGCAGCCGGGACAGCACTTCATCTGCAGCTACCTGGAAGAGCGCGACGTGCTGCCGGCTTTCAGGCAGGGGATGCAGAACATCGCCGCCGACGAGCAGCGGCACATCGGCTTCGGCGTGAAGCTGCTGGCCGACCTCAAGCGCGAAGATCCCGTGGGGGTGCCTAAGGCGGTGGCGAAGCTGCTGCGCGAGGTGACGCGCTACACCGCCCAGGTGCTTATGCCACCCGGCTGGGACGAAAGCTACATCACCGTGTTCGGCGCAACCTATGACGAGGTGGGGGTCGAGGGGCTCACGTCGATGACGACCAAGCTGCGCTCGGCAGGGCTCGCTGCGGAGACGCTGCCGGGGCCGGCGCTGCTGCCGCCGGGGCTGTCGCCGATCGAGGTCTCCCAGCGCGGGCGCAAGCTTGCGCAGGCGGGAGTGATCGGCGTGAGGGAGGGGCCCTCCAAGCGCGACCCCGAGACGGTGGCGCTGCTGTTCGACACGATCCGCAGGCAGGTCAACCCGCGGCACGGGCTCAAGCGCGCGACGACCTTCCAGTGGGAGTTCACCGACCCGGACGTGCCGGCTTGGCACCTGCGCGTGGACAACGGGTCCAGCACCGCCGAGCAAGGCGTCGCGCCTAGCCCCGATCTGCGCTTGAAGGTCTCCTACCAGGACTTCGTGGACATCGTCGGCGAGCGGCTGGACCCGCTGAAGGCCGTGGCAACGGGCAGGCTGCGCCCGCGCGGCAATCCGCTCGCGCTCAGGCGGCTGACGCAGGTTTTTCCGCGCGGCTGAGGCGATCCCACATCCGCGGGGGCCACCCCGGATTGGGGGTTTGGATTTGATGGGCGTTCTCGGTGTCTGGAACACGCCCTCGGGCGCGTAGCGTGCCGAGCTATTCGATCCCGAACTCGCCCAGCGCGCGCGGAGAGCCACTCCGCGGACGCGCCGACATGGGGGTCGCGGCGGGCGACGCGGCAGGCCGTTCGCGACGCACACGCTCGGGGCTGAACTCGCCATTGCTCGGCGATCGCGCGGAGCGCGTCGTGCGCCGGGAGCGCAGCTGGGCGCTCGCGGCGCCTGCGGTCGAGCGGGCGCTTCGCGAGCGGCGTGCGAACGTCGGCAGGATGGCCTGCGAGAGCGCCTCTCCGGCTGGCGCTTCGCTCGCCAGGCCCGGCTGCGCAGAGGAGCGAGCCGTGGAGCTGGGCAGGCTGCCGTGGGCGCGACCGCCAAGCACGGCGTAGCCGCCGCCGATCAGCATGAGCGCGATGACAGCGAGCTTGGCGGTGAGCGAGCCGCCAAGGCCGCCCCCTTGCGAGCCGCGGCCTGGCATGGCGCCGAGGCCAACCTTGTTGAGCTTCGTCGAGATGCCAGCCCTGAGCTTTGCCGATGCCCTCGCGCGCGTGCCAGAGCTCGCTCCGGCCGAACCGGCAGGAGCGGTTGCATCGCTCCTGCCCCCGGCAGCGCCTGCGCCGGCAAGCGCAAGCGGCGACAGCAGCGGCGCCGGCAGCACGGAAGCAAGGCCGCGCAGCGAGGCGACGTAGGCGCGACAGGCGGGGCACTCGCGGCAGTGGGCCAGCGCCAGCGCGTGGCGCTGGCCCTCAGGGTCGAGCACGCCGAAGGCGAAGGCGCGCATCAGCGAGGACTGCTGCTCGCACCAACCTCCTGCCTTGATCGTGTCGAGCAGTCCGCCGACCTTGCTCGCCACGCCGGGTCGACCGGGGCCGGCGCCCTCCATCAGCTTGCGCATGCGCGCCTCGCTGACGCCCATGCGCACAGCGGCCTGGGCGCGCGAAAGACCCTGGAGATAGCAGAGCGAGGCCGCTTCGCACTCGCGCTCGGAGAGGCTTGCGCGCAGACCCGCGAACACCTGCAGCAGCCGCTTGCGGTCGTCGAGCTCGGCGGCGAAGTCTGGATCGGACGCGCCCACGTGCCGCTCGAGTGCGCCCGCCGCGCCTGCCTCGACGGCGGCTTTGATGCGCCCGGCCGAGCGGGCCTCGTCGATCGCGCGGCGAAACGTGACGAGCACGAGCCACGCGGAGGGGGTCTCGACCGTCTCGCCTTCCAGCACAGTCGCGTATAGGCCTTGCCACGCCTGCGCGTAGCAGGCCTCCAGGTCGGAGGGGTCCAGCCTGACGCCCTTCGCTCGCAGCTGCGAGCGCACGATCGCGAGCACCTTCGAGCGCAGCCCGGCGAAGTCCTTGCGCAGCAGACGCTCGGCGCGGTAGCGGCTCAGACGAGACTCACTCATCCTTCGCCTTCCCGAGACAGCGCACACGGGAGCGCTCATCCGTCGCTCCGCTTCGGATTGCGCCGTAACGCTCGCCCGCCCGCCGGACAGCGTGGGACCGAAGTTTGCGAATCGTCCGGATCATCCAACGAGATCCATCGGATCGGCGGGCCCGGGAGGCCCAATCCGTGGGTAGGCTTTCGACCAATCTCCGGGCAAGCCACATCCACCGCACCCGCGCCGCCGCCGCGCTTCGAGATCCTGGGCGTGCCGCTCGCGGTGTCCGACTACGACGAGACGATCGCTTGGATGGACGCGATGGTCGAGTCGGGTGCGCGCGGTTGGCTGACGGCGGCGGCTGTCAACCTTGTCATGTCGGCCCGCGACGACCCCGCCACGATGCGCGCCGTGCAGGGCGCCACGTTGGCCGTTCCCGACGGCCAGCCGCTCGTATGGGGGCTGCGACTGCTCGGGCATGCGCGCGCCACGCGCGTGTACGGGCCGGACCTGATGGCTCGCTACTGTGCGCATGCGGCCGGCACGGGCACGCCGATCTATCTCTACGGTGGGCGCTCCGAGCAGGCGCTGGGACTGCTGACCGAGCGCCTGCTCGAGCGCTTCCCGGGGCTGTGCATCGCCGGCGGCTGGTCGCCGCCGTTCAGGGCGCTGACCGACGGAGAGCGAGCGCGAGTCGTGGCCGAGATCGACGGCTCCGGCGCGAAGGTCGTTTGGGTCGGGACGGGACAGCCTAAACAGGAGCTGTGGATGAGCGAGATGCGCTCGCTTCTACAGGCACCCCTGCTTGTCGGCGTCGGCGCCGCCTTCGACTTCCACGCCGGCATCGTCTCGCAGGCGCCAGCTTGGATGCAGCGGTGCGGGCTGGAGTGGCTCTACCGCCTCTCCCGCGAGCCGCGGCGGCTGTGGCGGCGCTACGCCTTTCAGAACCCGCGATTCGTGGTGGGCTTGACACGCCAGCTCCTGCGTGAGCGCCGTTAGCGCCTTGGGAAGGGCCGGATGGGACTTGGTGGCTCGGCGGAGTGGGCTCGGGCGGCGCGAGCCGATTGCAGGGACGACGGGTTGGCGAGAGCATGAGCGCCGATAATCTCTCCCGGGCGATGAGCGACTCTCCAAGCACGGCCGACGTCTCCATCGTCGGCCTCGGACGTGTCGGGCTTCCACTCGCCTTGTCGTTCGCCGACCGCGGTCTGAGCGTGATCGGGATAGACAACGATTCGGAGAGGCTCCGCTCGGTGCGCGAGGGCACGATGCCGTTCAGCGAGACGGGTGCTCAGGAGCTGCTCGACCGGGTCGCGGCGGGCGGGCGCCTGTCGCTGTCCGAGCGCGTGGTCGACGCCGCGAACGCCGACCACATCGTGATCACGCTCGGCACGCCCTCGTTCTCGCATATCGAGATCGACATGCGCGACATCCGCTCCGCGCTCGACGACCTGCTCGGCGCGCTGCGACCGGGGCACGCGCTCACGCTGCGCTCGACCGTGGCGCCGGGGACGACCGACTTCGTGGCGGGCTATCTCGCCAAGCACCGCGGCTTTCGAATCGGCGAGGACGTATATGTGGCGCATGCCCCCGAGCGCATCGCCGCCGGGCGCTTCCTGGAGGAGATCGACTCGCTGCCGTGCATCGTCGGTGGTGTCGGCGCCCGCTCAGGCGAGGTGGTGGCCGAGCTGTTCGGCGCCTTCAGAGCGCCGATCGTGCAGACCACGCCCGTGCAGGCCGAGCTCGCGAAGATCTGGGCGAACATCCTGCGCTACACCCACTTCGCGCTGCCCAACCTCCTGATGATGGACTGCGAGCGCTACGGCGCCAATGTGTTCGAGGTGATCGACCTCGTCAACCGCGACTATCCGCGCGGCGGGCTGGCCCTGCCCGGTCTCACCGCGGGAACCTGTCTGCGCAAGGACTTCGCCTTCTCCGAGGAGCGCTCCAACGCGCCCGGGATGCTGCTGGCGGTGTCGCGCGTGAACGAGTCGGTGCCGTTGTTCCTCGTCGAAGGGATCAAGCGCAGGCTCGTCCCGGCCGGCGAGGCGGCGGGCCTCGGCTCGCTCTCGGGGCGCAAGGTGGCGGTGCTCGGCCTGGCGTTCAAGGCCGGCACCGACGACGAGCGTGACTCGCTCGCCCACAAGCTGATCCGGCTCTTGGAGCGCGAGCTGGCCGACGTCGTCGCGCACGACCCGCACGTGAGCACACCGACCGTCTCCTTCGACGAGGCCCTCGAGGGCGCCGACGTCGTCGTCGTGGCCACCGACCATCGCGAGTTCTGCGACCCGCGCGCGCTCGCGACGATCGCGCAGCGCGCGAGCGGCGACTGCCTGGTCGTGGACCCGTGGAACTGTTGGGGGGCGGGGCAGGTCTTCGGCTATGCCAGCGAGCTCGCGGCGCTGGGAGCCGCAAGCCCATGACGCGCGTGGCGACGGTCATCCAGACGCGTACCGCCCGCCTCGCGATCGCGATTGGCGCTCACGAGGCGCTGCTCGGGACGAGCATCGCGCGATGAGCCGTGTGCTCGTCACAGGCGGCGCCGGCACGATCGGCGCCGCGGTCGTCAGGCGGCTGCTTGCCGATCCCGCGTATGACGTGCGCGTCTCAGACCAGCGGCCCGCCCCGCGCTGGATGCGCGAGGGCTGCGAGGTCCACACCGGCGACCTGCGCGAGCTCAAGCAGGCGCGCGTGGCGATGGAGGGGTGTCCACATGTGATTCACCTCGCCGCGATCGTCGGCGGGATCGGCAACTTCCACAAGCTGCCGCACACGCTCACGGAGGTCAACAACGGCCTCTACAACGCCGTCTTTCGCGCCGCCCTCGAGCACGGCGTGGAGCGCTTCACCTACGTGTCCTCTTCGATGGTGTTCGAGCGCGCCACGGAGTTCCCCACCACCGAGGCGCATCTGCCCGATTGCCCGACGCCGCAGTCGGCCTACGGCTTCTCCAAGCTCACGGGCGAGGTCTACGCCCGCGCGGCGCACGCCGAGCACGGGCTGCCGTTCACGATTTGCAGGCCCTTCAACGCCTATGGGCCCGGCGAGCTGCCCGACCCCGAGCCCGGCATCGCGCACATGGTGCCCGACCTGATCAAGAAGGTGCTCGACGGGCAAAAGCCACTGGAGATCTTCGGCTCCGGGGAGCAGACGCGCACGCTGACCCACATCGACGACATCGCCGACGGGGTCGTCACGGCCATGTCATCGCCCGAGGGGCTCAACGAGGACTTCAACATCTCCGCCTCGCGCGAGCTGACCGTCGCCGAGACGGCGCGCATCGTCTGGGAGGCGTGTGGCGAAGACCCGGATCGGTTCGCGCTGAAGCACCTGCCGACGTTCGAGGTCGACGTGCCGCGGCGCTGGCCCTCGGTCGAGAAGGCCAAGCGCATGCTGGGCTGGGAGGCGAGAATCGACGTGGAGGAGGGCATCGCCTCGACGGTCCGGTGGCTGCGCTCTATAGGCTCCGGCGCATGAAAGACAAACGCTCCGCGCTCGTCACCGGGATCACCGGTCAGGACGGGTCCTACCTTGCCGAGCTTCTGCTGGAGCACGGCTACGACGTACACGGGATGGTGCGCCGCGCCTCCACCGAGAAGTTCGACCGCATCGAGCACATACGCGAGCGCATCACCCTGCACCAGGGCGATCTGCTCGACCAGCGCTCGCTCGTCGACGCGATGCGCGCCGCCAAGCCCGATGAGATCTACAACCTCGCGGCGATGTCATTTGTGGCGGTCTCGTGGATCCAGCCGACCCTGACGGCCGAGTTCACCGGCACGGGCGTCACGCGCATGCTCGAGGCGATGCGCGAAGTGTGCCCTGACGCCCGCTTCTACCAGGCGTCCTCCTCGGAGATGTTCGGCAAGGTGCTCGAGGTGCCCCAGACCGAGAAAACGCCGTTCTACCCACGCTCTCCCTATGGCGTCGCCAAGGCCTACGGCCATTTCATCACTGTCAACTACCGCGAGTCCTACGACCTGCACGCGACCTCGGGAATCCTCTTCAACCACGAGTCCGAGCGCCGTGGGCTGGAGTTCGTGACGCGCAAGATCACATGGCACGCCGCCGCTATCAAGCACGGCCTTGCGAAGGAGATCCGCCTCGGCAACCTCGACGCCGAACGCGACTGGGGCTATGCGAAGGACTATGTCGAGGCGATGTGGCTGATGCTGCAGCGCGACGAGCCCGAGGACTACGTGATCGCCACGGGCGAGTCGCACTCGGTGCGCGAATGCTGTGAGGTGGCCTTCGACGAGGCCGGGCTCGGCGACTTCGAGCGCTACGTGACGATCGACCCTGCTTTCGTGCGGCCGGCCGAGGTCGACCATCTGATCGGCAGTCCCGCCAAGGCCGAGAAGGATCTCGGCTGGAAGCCGAGGACCAGCTTCGAGGAGCTGATCCGGCTGATGACGCGCGCCGATATCGACCTGTTGGCAAGCTGACCGTCAGCCGAAATGCGACAGGCACGACTCAAGCAAGCTGTGCGCGCGGCCGATCGTCGCCTCGAGCAGCTGACCGTCCTGCCCGCCCGATGAACGTTCCCTTGTTCGACACATCCACGGCCCTGGGGCCATTGCGTGAGGAGCTGCGCGAGGCCGTCGCGCGCGTGCTCGACTCCGGGCACTACATCCTCGGCCCCGAGGTCGAGGCGTTCGAGCGCGAGATGGCCGACTATTGCGGCGCCAAGCACGCCGTCGGCGTGGCCAACGGCACCGAGGCGCTGACGGTCGCGCTGCGCGCGATGGGAGTCGGTCCCGGCGACGAGGTGATGGTGCCGTCGTTCACGTTCTACGCCTCCGCCGAGGCGATCCCGCCGACGGGCGCCACCCCGGTCTTCTGCGACATCGACCCACAGACGTTCTGCATCAACGCGGAAACCGTCGCGGAGGCGCTCACGCCGCGCACGAAGGCCGTTATCGCCGTGCACCTGTTCGGCAACATCGCGCCCGTCGGCGAGATCGAGGCGCTTGGAGTCCCCGTGCTCGAGGACGCGGCGCAGTCCGCCGGCACGACGAGCTCACACGGCCGCCCCGGCTCGCTTGGCACAGCAGCGACGTTCTCGTTCTTCCCGTCGAAGAACCTCGGCTGCTTCGGCGATGGAGGCATGATCACCACCTCCGACGACGAGGTCGCAGAGCTAGCGCGGGTGCTGCGCTTCCACGGCTCTCACGACAAGGTCACTTACGACCTCGTGGGCTACAACTCGCGCTTGGACGAGCTGCAGGCGGCGATCCTGCGCGTGCAGCTTCCACACCTCGACGGCTGGTCGGACGGCCGCCGGCGTGCCGCCGCCGACTACGCCGAGCTTGGCCTCGGCGAGCTCGTGACGCTGCCGCGCCCGACCGTCGGCTCGGCCCCGGCATGGCATCTGTACGTGGTGCGCCATCCCGAGGCCGATCGTCTCGCAGAAGCGCTGGGCAAGCAGGGCATCGGCTGCCGCGCCTACTACCGCACCCCCGTCCACGCCCAGCCCGCGATGCGCGCATGGGGCGAGGGGTTGAATCTTCCGGGGACAGCAGAGGCCGCACGCACGCACCTGGCGATCCCGATCAGCCCGGTGCTCTCGCGCGAGCAGGTCGAGCGAGTCGTCGCGGCGGTTCGCAGCGCGGTCTGATTCCGGCGCTTCACGCGCCAGGACGGCGGAAAGGATGGATTTGCGGTGCGTTCCCCCGTCGCAACACGCCCACGCTCAGCGCCAGCGCTCGAGCAGATCCTGCTCTTCCACCTCGCGCACAACCCGTGCCGGGACGCCGATCACCACAGCTCGGGGCGACACATCCTTCGTGACGACGGCTCCGGCGGCGACGAACGCCTCCTCGCCGATCTCCACGCCCGGCGTCAGCACGACGCCTCCTCCCACGCGGCACGCGCGCCGCAGCGTCGCGCCCCGCAAGGGCGTCTGTGGGCCGTGCCTGTTCATCGTGTCGTCGTTTGTGGTGGTGGCGCCCGGGCCCACGAACACGTCGTCCTCGACCACGGTGAAGGCGGTCAGATAAACGCTCGTCTGGATCTTCACGCGTGCGCCCACAGTCACGTCATTGTCGACCACGCTGCCGCGCCCGATCACCGAGCCTGCCCCGATCCGCGAGCGCTCGCGCACGTAGGACTGATCGCCGAGGATCGCCTCCTCGGCGACGCTCGCGCCGGCAAACACCACGGCGCCCGTGCACACCGTCACGCGCTCACCTAGCTCGAGTGCTCCCACCGCGCCTTTTGCCGATGACCCGCGCGCCAAGCGAGGGCGCTTGCCGAGCACCGCATGATCCTCGATTAGGCAGCCAGCGCCGATGACTGTGCCGTCATGGACGACGACATGCGCGCCAAATGTCACCCCGTCGCCGATCTGCACGTTCTCGCCGAGGACGAGACCTGGCGGCCGCTCGCTCACAGTCGCACCACGCTCTGAACACTACTTCCACGCGTCACGCCGCGCAGGTCGACCGTTATGCGAGCGCGCTGGGCGATCAGCTCATAGTCGACCCCTGGATGGGCGGTCACGATCAGCGCGAGATCGGCGGCGTCGAGCGACTCCTCGAGGCTCACGCTCTCGAGGCCGAACTCGGGCAGCGTCGGCACGTGCGGGTCGTGATAGCTGAGCTCAGCGCCGAGGCCCTTCAGCAATTCAAGGATCTTCAAAGCCGGGGACTCGCGCACATCTCCGACACCAGGCTTGTAGCTGACGCCGACCACCGCGATGCGCGCGCCCCTAACCGCCCGGCCGGCGTCGTTGAGCGCGCGCTGCACCTTCGCCACGCAGTGATAGGGCATCTGCTGGTTGACCTTTCCCGCCAGCTCGATGAACTCCGTGCTCATGTCGAACTCCCTGGCCCTCCAGCTCAGATAGAAGGGGTCAACGGGCAGGCAGTGGCCACCCATCCCCGGCCCCGGCTCGAAGCGCATGAACCCGTACGGCTTCGTGGCGGCCGCCTCGACCACCTCCCAAATGTCGATCCCCATGCGATCGGTCAGCATCGCCAGCTCGTTCACCAGCGCGATGTTCACCGAGCGGAAGATGTTCTCCAGCAGCTTCGTCAGCTCGGCCGCCTCGGGGCTCGACACCCTCACCACCTCGTCGCACACCTGCTCGTAGAGCGCCTGCGCCCTGTCCGCGCACGCCTCCGTCAGGCCGCCGAGCACCTTCGGGGTGCTGCGCATCGTGAAGTCGGTCCTGCCGGGGTCCACGCGCTCGGGCGAGAACGCGAGGTGGAAGTCGCCGCCCGCCTTCAGGCCCGACTCCTCGAGCAGCGGCGCGACCCGCTCGCGCGTCGTGCCCGGGTAGGTGGTCGACTCGAGCACAACCAGCTGGCCGGCTTTCAGGACCCCCGCGAGCCTGCGCATGCTGTCGACGAGCGGGCCGAGATCGGGCTCGCGGTTGGCGCTCAGCGGCGTCGGCACGCACACGAGCACGGCATCGACGCCTCCAAGCTCCTCATAGCGAGTGGTGGGCGAGATCCGGTCGAGCGTCACCCTCAGGCGCTCCGACGGGATGTCCTCGACGTAGGAGTCTCCCCCCTTCAGCTGCTGGACCTTGCGCGCGTCCACATCCACAGCGACGACGCCGCAGCCCTCCTCGGCGAACGCCACCGCGAGCGGCAGCCCGACATAGCCGAGCCCGATGATGCCGACGGTCGTCATCCGACAGGAGTCTATGCACCGCTCCCGATAGGAGCGGTGGGTCTCGATAGGAGCGGCAGGTCTCGCGAGCGAGCGTCTAAGCGGATCCGGCAACAGCCTGCAGCGCATGCAGGTCGGCCTCCACCATGCGCTCGACGAGCTGCTCGAAGCTCAGCTCGGGCTCCCACCCAAGCCGCTCGCGCGCCCTGCCCGGGTCCCCAACGCTGGCGGTCCTCTCCGGCGCGCGCACGAGCTTCGGGTCGACGCGCACATAGCGCTCGGCCTCGAGGCCCACGTAGGCGAACGCCGCGTCGGCGAGCTCCGCCACCGTGCGCCCGACCCCGCTCGCGAACACATAGTCGTCGGGCTCGTCCTGCTGGAGCGTCAGCCAAGCCCCCCTCATCACGTCGCCTGCGAACGACCAGTCGCGCACCGCGTCAAGGGACCCCAAGGTCACCTCGTGCGCCAGCCCAAGCTTGATTTGCGCGGCGGCGAGCGTGATCGTCCTCGTCACGAACTGGTGCGGCCTGCGCTCGGACTCGTGGTCGAACATGATCCCCGAAGACGCGTACAGGCCGTCGTGCGTCCGCATCGCGCCCACCAGCTGATGAGACGCGAGCTTGGCGATCGCATAGGGACTGGCGGGCCGGCAGGGCGTGAGCTCGCGCTGCGGGCTCTCCGGCGCGTCGCCGAACATCGCCCCCGACGTCGCCACGAACACGCGCGAGCGGCGGTCGCTGTCGCGCACCGCCTCGAGCAGCGACGCTGTCGATCCGACGATCGCCCGCAGGGTCTCAGCCGGGCGCTCCCACGAAGTGGGAATGAAGGACGGCGAGGCGAGATGGTAAAGCTCGTCCGGCCCCGCCTGAGCCACCGCCTTGCGTAGGCTGCTCGCCACGAGCAGGTCCCCCTCCACCAGCGCCAGACGCTCGCGCAGATGCTCGGAGCACCCCAACTCGCGCTCGACCCCGCCGCGCACCAGGCCTGCCACCTCGTAGCCCTTCTCGAGCAGCAGCTCGGCTAGGAACGAGCCGTCCTGGCCGGTAATGCCGGTGATCAGCGCGCGCTTCGGTTGCGTCTCCACGTCCGCAGCTTACGGTCTCACGACGCCACAGACGCGCCCTGCGCATATATCCACGCTAGACGCTCAGCCACGGCCGCCGGCGAGCACAGCTCGCGCGCTCGCGCGCTCGCGCGGTTTCCGGCGTCGGCGTCCCCCCACAACCGCCCAATCGCGTTGGCAAGCGCCACGGCGTCACCCGGCTCGACCAGCGCTGACTCTTCGACCAGCTCTGGCAGAGCTCCGACCCGGCTCGCAACGACCGGCACGCCCGCTGTCATCGCCTCCGCTGCAGCGATTCCAAACGTCTCGGCCGAGCGCGATGGCACGATCGCGATCGCGGCGCCTTCACGGAGACGTTCAAGCTCCTCGTCCTCCACGCGCCCGACGAACCGCACCCCACCCGGTTGCCCCTGCACGCGGGAGGAGTCCGTTTCCGGACCCCCGGGCTCGCCTTGGCCCCCGCGCGCGCGTGAGGCAGCCGTTCCCAGACTGTCTGGTTCGCCGCACCCCTCGTGCGCGCATGAGGCAGCCGGACCATCTGGTTCGCCATACCCCCCGTGCGCGCGTGAGGCAGCAGTTTCCGCGCCCGCACGAGCGCGCAGCTCGTCGAGCTCGGGGCCGTCGCCGGCCACAACGAGCGGCACGCCCGCGATCCGGCAGGCGTCAATCGCAATGTCGATCCCCTTCTCGGGAGCCAGCCGCGAGACGACGAGCGCATAGGTTCCGCCTTTCGCGCGAGAGCTCTCATCGCCGAGGGAGGTGTCGCCAGCTGGCGTATCGACAGCTTGCGCATCGACAATTGGCGTGTTGGCAATTGGCGTGTTGGCAATTGGCGTGTTGGCACCCGCGTCCAAGCCCTGGCCAGCCACGCTCTCGGGCCGCGCGGGGACCGCCGCTGCGCCCACGGGCGGCGCCAGCACGTGCACGCGCCTGAAGTCAAGTGGCGCGCCCAGCTCCCGCAGACGCTCGCGCGCGAAGAGGCTCGGCACAATCACCGCGTCGGCCTGCTCGACGAGGCGTCGCTGCCACATTGCGAGGGCCGCCCCGTACGCCAACGCCTCCGAGCGATTGCCGCGACAGTTGCGGATCACGCCAGGGAGCGTGTTGCGCCCGTGACAGCGCGTGCACTCTCGACCATCCGTGAAGCACACGCCCGTGGCGCACACGAGGCGATACTGGTGCAGGTGGAGCACGACACGGGCGCCGTGCTCGCGGGCGGCCGCGAGGGCGCGCCAACCGAACAGCGGGTTCAGGTTGTGAGCGTGAACGATGCGCGCCTTCGTCATCTGCACAGCCCTGGCGACGTCGCGCGGGGCAAGCCCGCCGCGCAACAGCCCGGCGGCAGCGCCCACGCCGCCGATTGTCGCGGAGTCGCGCGCGAGCAGCTGCGCGGGCTCTCCGAGGCGATCGCGCACGAGCGCCAGCAGCTCATCCACCGCGCGCTCCTCGCCGCCGGTCGTGCGGTAGCGGTTGTGCAGGAAGAGGACCATCCCTGCTCTGAGCCTATCCCGCCACGAGCTCCCGACCCGCGCCGCCGCGCCACAAACCTAGACTGTTGCGGTCATGACCTCCGATTCAATCGCACCGCTCGCGTCGATCGTCGTCCCGACGCGTGCGCGGCCCGACTACCTGGAGGTCACGCTCGCCTCGATCGCACCCCAAGCCGAGGGGGCCGCAGTCGAGCTGATCGTGGTCGATGACGGCGGCCCGTCCGCGTCCGGCGCAGAGCTTGCCGCGCGCTATGCCGCGCGCTACGAGCCCCACCCGCGCCCGCTCGGCCTGAACGTTGCGCGCAACACCGGCGTCGCGTGCACGAGCGGCGAGCTCGTCGTGTTCGTGGACGACGACGTCGAGGTGTGCGACGGCTGGCTGGCCGCCCTGCTGGCGGCCGCAGGCAGCCACCCCGACGCGGATGTCTTCGCCGGCCGCATCGTCGCGCGGCTGGAAGGCTCGCCACCACACAGCTGCGGGCGCGAGGGCCCACCGATAACCGCACTCGACCTTGGCCCGCACGACACCTTCACGCGGTTTGCGTGGGGAGCGAACATGGCGATCCGCCGACGGGCATTCGAGCGCGTCGGGCCCTTCGACATCTCATTGGAGTACGGCGGAGACGAGCAGGAGTGGCAGGAACGGCTCGGCGGCGACCGGGTCCCCTACGTCGCCGGCGCAAGCTTGCGCCATCGCCGTACTCCGGCAGACGCGCGACTCCGCCCGCTGTGCCGCGCAGCGTACGCGCGCGGGCGCGCCTCCCGGCGCTTTGACGCCTGGCGCGAGCAGGCTCCTTCGCCCGCCCGCGAGCTGGGCACGCTCGCCGGATGCCTTGGCCATGTGGTTCGCCGCCGCTGCCCAGCCGGCCTGGTGATGGTCGCCCATAGCGCCGGGCGCGTGCGCGAAGCTCGAAATCGAGTCGCCCGGCGCGCTCCCGCGAGAGACGACTTCCTCTCGGGGGAAAGCGGGACGATCGGCGGGCTGGGGGCCGTTCGGCGCAGACTGCTCGACGCCGGCGCCGACGCGCTTCAGATCGCATCCGGGCGGCGGGCGAGCCTCGATCGCGCAGCGCGACGCCACCCGTCGAGCCAGCGCGTGCTGGCGCTGTGCGTGGAGCGCCCCGCGCGACACGTGCTGGTCGGCGCTATCCGTGCCGAGCTGGGCCGTTCGCGCCATACCGTCGAGTTCCATACCTGCGACCCCGGGGAGCGCGGCAAGTTCGAGAACCTCAACCTGCTGCTGGCCGCCCACCCTCCGCACGGCTGCGACTGGCTGCTGGTCCTCGACGACGACATCGCTCTGCCCAGCGGATTCCTCGATCGCTTCCTGTTCCTCGCCGACCGCTTCCGCCTCGACCTTGCCCAGCCAGCACACCGGCTGGCCTCACACGCCGCCTGGCGGGTAACGCGCCGCCGCCCGGGCAGCGCGGTGCGCGAGACGAGCTTCGTCGAGATCGGTCCCGTGACCGCGTTCCGCAACACCACGTTCTCGACCCTGCTGCCATTTCCCGCGCTGCGCATGGGTTGGGGGCTCGACATGCACTGGGCGGCCGTCGCCCAGGCGAAGGGCTGGCGCTGCGGCGTGATCGACGCCACGTCGATCGCCCATCGCACAGCGCCCGCGGCCAGCGCATACTCGCGCGATCACGCGCTCGCCGAGGCGCGAGCCTTCCTCGCGCACCGGCCGCACCTGAGCGCAAGCGAAGCCCAGCGAACCCTCGCGACCCACCGGCGCTGGTGAGCCACTCAGCTCCATACCTGCGCTTCGCGGCAACCACCGTGGCGAGCCCGAGAGCGACGCGCCAGCCGGCGTGGTGTGGCACGTCGCGCTCACCCGAGCCCGTGGCGGCGCTACAGGCAAGGTGGAGTGACGCATGAAGGTGGCCGTCGTCTCCGAGTTCTACCCACGCCAGGGCGACCCGGTGCTGGGCGTGTGGGCGCACCGCCAGGCGCTTGCCGCGCGCGACGCGGGCGCGGAGGTGCGCGTGCTCGTGCTGCACCGACTCGTCCCACCGCGCGCCTCGCTGACCCGTGGCCCCGGGGGTGTCGCGAGCGCCTTTGGGAGCCTTGCGCGCGAGCCGCGCGAGCAGATCCACGACGGCCTGCGCGTCACTTACGTGCGCTACGTCTCCCCGCCTCGCTCGAGCGCTTATCACGCCTGGGGAGCGTGGGCGGCCCCCGCGCTCGGACTCGCGCTGCGCCGCCTGCGCCGCAAGTTCGAGTTTGACCTGATCCACGCGCACAACGCCGTGCCCGCCGGCGACGCCGCGCGACGCGCGCGCATCGGCGTGCCGCTCGTCACGTCGGTGCACGGCGGGGACGTGCTCTATACGGCGCCCCGAGGCGAGCAGGGTCGCGCGGCGGTCGCGCGCAGCCTCGCAAGCGCCACGACGGTGCTCGCCAACAGTCGCGGGATCGCTGAGCTCGCACGCGAGCACGGCGCGGGGGATGTCAGAGTCGTGCATCTCGGAGCCGACCTGCCGGAGCCCGGCGCGGGCGTGGGCGCCCGGCGCGAGCAGACGCCATCGCTTGTCACCGTGGGCCACCTCGTGGCGCGCAAGCGCCATGCGGACGTCATGCGCGCGCTGGCGGTGCTTGCCAAGCGCCATCCGACATTGCGCTATGTGATCGTCGGCGACGGTCCCGAGCGGATTGCCCTGGAAGGGCTCGCCGCGCGTCTCGACGTGGCAGGGCGCGTCGAATTCCGCGGAGCGCTGGCGCACCCCGAGGCAATCGAGGCGGTGCGCCGCTGCACCCTGTTCGCCATGCCCTCCACCGAGGAGGCGTTCGGCGTGGCCTACATCGAGGCGATGGCCGGCGGCGTGCCCGCCATCGGCTGTCGCGGCGAGCCGGGACCGGAGGAGATCGCCGCCGCGGGCGACGGCTTCGTGCTGGTCCCGCCGGGCGACATCGAGCGGCTGACGCAACGCATCGACGAGCTCCTCTCCGACCCCGGACGCCTGCGCGAGGCAAGCATCCGCGCACGCGAGACCGTGGCCGCCAACTTCAGCTGGGAGCGCTGCGGCGAGCAGACGCTTGCCGCCTACGAGCACGCCCTCGAATCGACCTCGCCGAGCCGTCGGGCGTCCGCCGGATGACGGGACGCCGAGGACCGCATCGACCGCCGTGCCGGCGACAGAGCCAGCCACGTGACCTGTGACAGAGCCAGCCACCTGACCTGTGACCTGACCTGTGACAGAGCCGGCCACCTGACCTGCGACAGAGCCGGCTTTGAGGCAGAGCCGGCGACGAGGGCGCGATGAAGCCCGTGCTGTTCGTCACCGGTCACGCGCCGGCTTACCGTGTCGGCGCGTTCCAGCTTCTGCACGAGCGCGAGCGCGTGGAGTACGCCCTGTTCGGAGGGAGGATCTCCCACGGCGGCGGAGGATCGGCGCCGGAGCTGACGTTCCCACACCGCCATGTGCGCGAGCACGAGCTCTACGAGCTGGCCGCGAGCGGGCGCTATCGCGCGGTCGTGTGCCCGACCGGAGGGCGCGTCGCGCTGCCGGCGACTTGGGCGGGAGCGCGGCGTGCGGGCGTGCCCCTGATCCTGTGGGCCTCGCTGTGGGCGCACCCGCGCAGCGCCGCGCATGCGCTCAGCTATCCGGCTCTGCTGCGCCTCTACCGCTCGGCGGACGCGATCGTCACGTATGGCCCGCACGTGAGCGCTTACGTACGAGCTCGAGGCGCCAAGCACGTGTATGTCGCCCCGCAATCGGTCGACAACTCCTTCTGGCGCTCGCCTGAGACGAGCGCCCCGGCCGACCCGGCGTGGCCCGCCGAGGCGAGCGTCAAGTTCTTGTTTGCAGGACGGCCCGTTCGGGAAAAGGGACTGGGGGTGCTCGTGGAGGCTTGGAGCACGTCGGGCCTACAGACACCTACCGCCGCGCTCGTCCTCGTCGGTGCGGGATCCACCCCCCCTTGGGTCCCGGCCGGCGGCGCGGTGATGAGCTTTGAGCCGGTTTCGGCGGCGGAATTGCGCAACTTCTATGCGGCCGCCGACGTTCTGGTTTTGCCGTCGATTCCGACGCGCACCTTCCGCGAGCCGTGGGGGCTCGTGGTAAACGAGGCCATGAACCGCGGACTGCCAGTGATCGCAAGCGACGCCGTCGGGGCCGCCGGCGGCGGCCTGGTGCGCGACGGGCGCAACGGCGTGATCGTGCCCGCCGGAGATCCCCTCGCCCTGGCCGCGGCGCTCAGGCGACTCGCGGCCGATCCCCGACTGCGCGCTCGCCTGGGCGAGGCTGGACGAGCAGACGTGAGCGCCTATACGCACGACGCTTGGGCGGCCGGCTTCTCGCAAGCGCTTGCCGAGCTCGATCGCTCCGGGGGGACGGTGAGGTAGCGTTGCAACCCTTGGAAGGGCTGCCGGTCAACCTGTCGAGGGGCACGCGAGCCGTTGCGCGAGGTCCGATCGGGCGAGCGATCCCGCGCCCGCCCCGGCGCGTGCTCGCCTTGGCGGTCGCGGCGCTCGTCGCGGCCGCGCTGCCGGCCGTCGCCTCATCCACCGCCTCGGCGAGCGTCATCGCCTCCACATCCTCGGCGGGCGTCATCGCCTCCACCGCCTCGGCGAGCGAAGCGCAGAAGATCATCGAAAAGTGTGGCCACAAAGAACCCTTCGGCGGCTACAGCCAGAGCGCGTATCGCGAAGCGCTCAAACAGCTGCCGACGGAGGTCAGCGAGTACACAGACTGCGAAAACCTGATCCGCAAGGACGAGCTCGCAGCGGCAGGCGGGGGTGGCGGCGCCAGCGCTCCAGGCGTCTCCCCCAACGTGGCGCTCCCGCTGACCCCCTCGGAGCAACGTGCCGTTCAGAGCGCCCACCGCAACGGCTCAGCTCCCGTGCGCGTTGGCAACGAACCGATCCGCCCGGGCGTTGTGCACGCCGATATCGCCTCTGTCGTGAATACGCTGCCGCGCTCGCTGGTCGCGGCGCTTGCCTTCATGCTCCTCGCCGCTCTGCTGCTCGTCGCCGGGGAGGTGCGCAAGCGTGTCCGCGCACGCCGCGACGGCTGAGCGGCCGGCGGCAAGGCTCGCGCAGGAGCCCGTAAGCCGCCGATCGCCGCCCACCGGCGCCTCGCAGCGAGCGGGCGCCACGATGGCCGCGAGCCTGGCGGTCGCCGGGATCCTCTGCTTCGCGACCTTCCTCGCCGGCGGCGGACTGCGTCTCGCCTCGATGACCACGCTCGAGCTGACGCTCACGCTTGGCGCAGGCGCGCTCGTCGCCGGGGTGGCGGTGCTTGCTCCGGTGGGGATGCGCCTGCGAGGCATCTGGTCGATCGGGCTGTTGCTCGCATTCACGGCGCTCACGGGCCTGTCGGTCGCTTGGTCGGTGGCCCCCGACGCGAGCTGGCAGGACGCGGGGCGGATGCTCTCCTACTGCGGAGTGCTCGCAGCCGCCGTCGCGATCGCGTGGATCGCTCCAAGCGGCTGGCGCGCTTTGCTCGGCGGGATCGTGCTCGGGGCAGCCGTCGTTTGCGGCTACGCGGTTCTCACGAAGGTGCTGCCCGATCGGTTGGACGCGAACGACATCTACGCGCGCCTGCAGGAACCCTACGGCTACTGGAACGCGATCGGCCTGACGGCGGCGATGGGCGCGATCGGTTGTCTGTGGCTGGGCGCACGGCGGGCTGGGCACGCCGTCCTGAGCGCACTCGCCTATCCGGCGATGGGCCTGATGATCGTCACGCTGATGCTGGCCTACTCGCGGGGGGCGCTGGCGGCGCTCGCGGTCGGCGCACTCGCATGGATGTGCCTCGTGCCCTTGCGTCTGCGTGGGGCGCGCGTGCTGATCGTCGGCATGCTCGGCGCGGCGCCGGTCGTGATCTGGGACTTCTCCAGGCACGCGTTGAGCAGCGACGGCGTCGCCCTCGCAGCTCGCACGAGCGCCGGCCATCAGCTCGGAGTGCTGCTGGGCGCGATGCTCCTTGGGCTGACGCTTGCGGGCGTGGCGATCGGCTTCTTCGGCGATCGCCGCGCGCCAAGCTCAGGCGCGCGGCGCGCGGCTGGCATCGCGCTCGCCGCGCTGCTCGTGGTCGCCGTGGCAGCATTCGCCGGTGGGCTTGCGTCATCCAAGCGCGGGCTGACGGGCACAGTCTCCCACGACCTCTCGGCGCTCACAGACCCAAACGCGGCCGTCCCGAAGAACACGCCCGGGCGATTGACCGCTGTCGGCAGCGTGCGTGCGCGCTACTGGAACGAGGCGCTCGAGATCTTCGATGCGCATCCAGCGCTCGGCGCCGGGGCGGCTGGCTATGAAACGGCGCGCCTGCGCTACCGGACCCAACCGCTCGACGTGAGACAGGCGCACGGATACCTCGTTCAGACGCTCGCCGACCTCGGGATCGTGGGGCTGGCGCTCACGCTTGCGCTGCTGCTCGCGTGGATGGCAGCCGCCGGAGCGCCCACGCATCCATTCAATCGGCGCTGGAGGGCGCGACGCTCGCCGCCGGGGATCGCCTGGAGGCAGACGCAGCTTGCTTATACGCCCGAGCGGGTGGGAATGCTCACGATGCTCAGCATCGTGATCGTGTTCGGCGTGCACTCGTTCGCCGATTGGACTTGGTACGTGCCGGGCGATGCGTGCGTGGCGCTCATGTGCGCGGGGTGGCTCGCGGGCCGCGGCTCGCTGCCGGTAGGCAACCCGGCGGCTCCGGCTGGCACTCTCGCGTCCGCCGTGCCCTCGCCGGCGTCGGTCGCGACGGCGACTCTCCCACTCGAGGGTGGCGGCGCGCAAGCTCCGATCGCCGACAACGGCACGCAAGCTCGCACCCTCGCTGGAGGTACGGCCCCTCCCGAGCACAATGACGGCGCATCGGTGCGCACGCTTGCGCGAGCCACGGCTCGACTCGGCCCGATCCGCGTGGGCGTGGCAATCGCGGTCGTCGTAGGAGCGCTGCTGGCGGCGTGGACGGAGTGGCAGCCGCAGCGCTCGATCGACGCCTCCGAACAGGCTCTCGCGCTGCTCCCGCGCAACCCGGTGGCGGCGCGCGCGGCGGCGCAGGCCGCGGTCGATCGCGATCCGCTTTCCGCGGTTGCGCTGTTCAGGCTGTCGGCGGTCCAGAACGCAACAGGCGAGAGCGCGCTGGCGCGCGCCACCCTGCAGAAGGCGGTGCGCCTGCAGCCGTCCAACCCTGAAACCTGGCTGACGCTCGGCGAATACGACCTCGCCGGCAACCCGCGCGCGGCTATCGGAGAGCTGCGGGCGGCCGTGTATCTCAACCCGGAGTCGATTCCGGCTCAGAACGTTTACATCAGGGCGCTGCGCGCGGTCCCACAAGCCGCCTCCCAGACTCGTGCGCACGCTCAGAAGCGCCTGCGCCGGCCGCTCGCCAGCAATACGCGCCGCGCGCCGGGCAGGCCACCCGCGCCCGCGACCGTCACCTCCTCGAAGCCAAAATCGGCGAGCAGCTCAGCGAGCGCGCGGCGAGCGTAGAAGCGCAGATGGTCTGAGCGCGGATCGAAGCGCGCTTCGAACGCGCGGCGGCTCAAGCCCAGCCACAACCTCGACAAGGGCCCGTGGTCGGGTGTGCTCAGCAACAGCAGCCCGCCGGAGCGCAGCACACGACGCAGCTCGGAGAGCCACTGTGAGCCATCCGCCACGTGCTCGATCACCTCCCCGGCCCATACGACGTCGAAGCTCGAGTCCTCGAAGGGCAGCGGGGCTTCGGGCTCCACCAGTCGCAGATCGAGACCGGCGAGGCGTGCCCGCGCCCGGCTCAGCGGCTCTTGGGCGACGTCGACGGCGACGACCTCGGCTCCGCTTCGCACTAGAGCGACGGCGAAATGGCCCTCGCCGCAGCCGACGTCGAGCACGCGCGGCGCGCGGCGCGCGCGCCGGCGCTCTCCGGCGACCTTCTCGAGCAGGAAACCTTCGCGCAAAACGGCGTCGGTCGGCGTCAGACCCTCACGCAGTCCTTCCCACAAGCTCTCGTGGTAGGCGCGCGAGGGCATCGCGTTGGCAAGGGTAGCGCGCATCCAGGTGTCAAAGCCGATGGAAACAGCGGGAACAATCTGTCCACGATCGACACACGCAACCCCTCGACCGACTATGTTCTCGGCAGTGCGCGCGCTGGGACAGACGTGAGAACGTCGCGCGGTTCGAGCTCGCAGGCAGGAGCGTCGAACCCCATGAGGGTCGCTTTCGACAGCCGGCCCTCGGCCGACGTGCGCGGCGTCGGCCGCTACTCGCGCTGCCTGCTCACCGCGCTGCGCGAGACCGCCGCGAAGGACGTTGAGATAGTCGAGACGCACCGCCCGCGACGCGTCGACTTGTTCCACTCGCCGTGGATGGAGGGCGCGATCTTGCGCAGTCCCTGCCCGATGGTCGTGACGCTGCACGACCTTGCGGCGCTCAAGCGCGCGAGCGAGCACCTGCGCACCGGGGTGCGCCTGCGCCTGCGCCAGCTCGCGATCCAACGAGCGGTGCGCGTGATCGTTCCGACCGAGGCGGTGGCCGGAGACGCGGTGAAGCGCCTGGGGCTCGAGCGGGAGCGGATCGACGTGATCCCGGAGGCCTCCGATCCGGCGATGTACGCGCGCTCCGAGCAGGAGATCGCGGGCGTGCGCGAGCATTTCTCGCTTCCGGATCGTTATCTCCTATGGGTGGGATCGCTGCGTCACCCCGATCCGCACAAGCACGTCGCCAAGCTCGCTGCCACCCCACGCGAGCTGCCGCTCGTGCTCGTCGGCCCGACACGTCCCTGGGCTCACGAGCTGCAGGACGTGATCCTCACCGGCGAGGTCTCCGACGAGCAGCTCGCCGCGATCTACACGGGCGCGCACGCGCTCGTGCTCGCTTCCGAGGACGAGGGCTTCGGTCTGCCCGCCGTCGAGGCGCTTGCCTGCGGCACACCGGTCGCCGCTTGCGAGGTGCCGGCGCTGCGCGAGGTGCTTGGCGAGCGCGCCGCCTTCGTGGAGCGGGGCGACCTGAAGTCGCTGATCGAAAGCGCCGAGCGCTTGCAGCGTCCCGCCCCGGCGCCTCCGCAGTGGAGCTGGCAGGACGCGGCCCGCTCGACCTGGGGCGTCTACCGGCGGACGATCGGCGACACCGAGAACGAGTCTCAGCCGGTCGGCTGGGGCATGGCCGAGCCTCGAGCCGAGATGGAGTAGAGCGCCGGCGCCGCGCCCGCCACGCCTCCGCCCGCTGCCGGACAGCGCGGGCTCAGTACGCCCCGCGCTGCATTATCACCGCGGGAACCGTCTTCAGCAGAATCGCCAGGTCGAGCGCTAGCGACCAGCGCTCGAGGTAGATGAAGTCGAGGTGGACGAGGTCGTCGAAGTCGAGCTCCGAGCGGCCCGAGACTTGCCACAAGCCGGTGATGCCGGGAAGCACGAGATAGCGCTTGCGGTGCCAGTCGGCCAGCAACTCGAAGTCGCGCTCAGGCAGCGGGCGCGGGCCGACGAGCGACATCTCGCCGCGCAACACGTTTACCAGCTGGGGAAGCTCGTCGAGCGAGAAGCGCCGCAGGAAGCGTCCGACCGGCGTGAGGCGCGGGTCTTCGCGGATCTTGAAGAGCGCGCCGGAGGCCTCGTTGAGCTCCTCCAGCGCGCCCTGGTGCTCGTCGGCGTCGCAATACATCGTGCGGAACTTCAAGCATGCGAACGGCAGCTGGCCGATGCCTGGGCGCATCGAGCGATACATCACCGGGCCACGCGAGGAGAGGCGCACGGCAAGCACGATCGCCGTCAGCAGCGGGCTCAGCACGAGCAGAAGGAGCGTCGCGCCGACGGCGTCGAACGTGCGCTTCAGCGCGAAGTCGATCCCCTCGAAGACCGGTGGGCCGAGCTCGAACAGCGGGACGGACTGGCCGGGGACGAACTCGGCGCGCTGGATCAGGATCTCCATCGTCGAGGGGGCGATCCGCACGCGCACGCCACGGCGGTGGCACTGATCGACGAGCTCGACCGCGCGCTCCTGCGGGAAGTCCGGGTCGGCGATGATCACCTCATCGACGCGCTCGGCCGCGATCACCTCGTGCAGACCGTCGAGCGTGCCCAGGCAGCGCACCCCATTGGGGGGCAGCGGCTCGGGCGAGAGGAAGCCGACGACTTCGATCGGCGAGTGCGGCGCGTCCGCGAGCGCGTGGGCGACGTCGTGGATGTGCTTGCCCGTCCCGACCAGCACGGCGCGGCGCTGGTAGCCGGCGGCGCGCAGAACCGCTCCGGTGGCGCGCTCATAGACATAGCGCAGCGATGAGATGTACAGCAGCGCGAAGGCGAGCGATCCGTAGAAGAGGTAGTAGCTGGAGAAGCGTTCGCCGCTCACCACCGCAAATATCAGCGCTACGAAGGCGACCTGGAAGAGCGATCCGACGATCCGCGATAGACCCGGACGTTGCGAGCGCTCTGCGTACAGCCCGGAGCGCGCGAACAGCAGCGCCGTCAGCAGATATGCGAAGGCAAGGACCGATCTCGTGCCTTCGAAGGCGTTGGTCGCGTCGAAGCTCGAGAGCAGCGCCGCCTTCAGAGCAAGGGCCGTGAAGATCGCGAAAGACACGCCGAATAGGTCGAGTGCGAGCAACGACAGGACTCGCAAGGCACGCCGCATCGTGTCCATCCGCAGCAGGAAGGAGAGCGCCGGAGGACGCTTGCTGCGCACGTCGCGCTCGGGTCGCGGCGGCGGGGTCGCCTCCTCGACGGGCGGACGTGCCGCAACGTCCAGGCGGTCAGTCAGAGACGGCCGCGTGGGACGGTTGGTGCGCGGCGCGTCCGGGGAACGAACTCCCATCTCGGACTTCACAACAACTTACCTTCCCAGATGTAGCGGTCAGAAACCGGCTGGGAGAAGACGTTCAACCAACCAGCTGCTCTATGCCGGAGGTGTCGATCGTGCGGCGCAGCCCTTCGCGCAGGGAGACCTCGGGACTCCAGCTGAGCAGCTCGCGCGCGAGTGTGATGTCGGGCTTGCGCTGCTTGGGATCGTCGACGGGGAGCGCCTCGAAGAGGATCTCCGAATTGGCGTCCGTCACCTCCTTGACCGCTTCGGCGAGCTCCAGCAGCGTGTACTCGTCGGGGTTGCCGATGTTCACCGGGTTGTGATAGCCCGACTCGGCGAGCGCAATCAGACCCCTGACGAGGTCGCTCACGAAGCAGAAGGAGCGCGTTTGAGAGCCGTCGCCGAACACTGTGAGCGGGCGATTGGCGAGCGCCTGGCGCAGGAAGGTGGGAATCGCGCGACCGTCGTGCGGGCGCATGCGACTGCCGTAAGTGTTGAAGATCCGCACGATCGCCGTGTCGACGCCCTGCTGGCGGTGGTAGGCCATCGTCAGCGCCTCGGCATAGCGCTTGGCCTCGTCATAGACGCCGCGCGGGCCGATCGGGTTGACGTGGCCCCAATAGCTCTCCGCCTGAGGGTGCTCGAGCGGATCGCCATACACCTCGCTGGTCGAGGCGATCAGGAAGCGCGCGCGCTTGGCCTTGGCTAGGCCCAGCGTGTGATGCGTGCCGTAGGACCCCACCTTCAGCGTGTGAAGCGGCAGGCGCAGGTAGTCGATCGGCGAGGCTGGAGAGGCGAGGTGGTAGACGAAATCGACCGGCTCGTCGATCTCATACGGCTCGATGATGTCGACGTTGACGTGGCGGAAGCGCTCCGGGTCGCGAATGTGCTCGATGTTGGCGAGCGAGCCGGTCTCCAGGTTGTCCACGCAGATCACGCGATGGCCGCGAGCGAGCAGCTCATCGCATAGATGCGAGCCCAGGAAGCCGGCGCCGCCGGTGACAAGGCAAGTGGACACTGCCACGAGGATAACGTCTTCATATGATCCCGGAGTGGCGATGATGGACGATAGAGCGCATACCGAGCGCCAGGAGCGGCTGACCGTGGCCCCGATCGTGGGGCCCGAGGACCCGCGACGCTTCACCGACTCGGGGATCGAGATCGAGGCGCTCTACACCGAGGAGAGCCTGCCCGCGGAGCTCAACCTCGGAGCGCCGGGAGAGTTTCCCTACACGCGGGGGGTGCATCGTGAGATGTATCGCAAACAGACTTGGACGATGCGCCAATACGCCGGGTATGCCTCGGCGAGGGAGTCCAACGAGCGCTACCGCTACCTGCTCTCGAAGGGCTCGACGGGGCTTTCGATGGCCTTCGACTTGCCCACCCAGCTGGGTCTCGACTCCGACAACCCGCGTTGCCTCGGCGAGGTGGGCAGGACGGGGGTGGCGATCGACACGATCGACGACATGCGCACCGCCTTCGAGGGGATCCCGCTCGATCGGGTGTCGACCTCGATGACGATCAACGCGCCGGCGGCGTGCCTGCTGCTGCTCTACGACCTGGTGGGCGAAGAGCAGGGGGTGCCCTCAGAGCAGCTGCGCGGAACCACACAGAACGACGTGCTCAAGGAGTACATCGCGCGCGGCAACTACATCTATCCCCCGCAGCCCACGATGCGCCTGACGACCGACCTGTTCCAGTATTGCCAGGAAAACGTGCCCAAGTGGAACACGATCTCGATCTCCGGCTACCACTTTCGCGAGAAGGGGTGCTCGGCCGTGCAGGAGGTGGCCTTCACGCTGTCCTCGGGGATCGCGTATGTGGCGGCCGCGATCGAGAAGGGGCTGGACGTGGACGACTTCGCTCCGCGGCTCGCGTTCTTCTTCAACGGCCACAACAACGTGTTCCAGGAGGTCGCGAAGTTCAGGGCGGCCAGGCGCATGTGGGCGCACGTCATGCGCGAGCGCTTCGGGGCGAAGAATCCCAAGTCGACGATGCTGCGCTTCCACACGCAGACCGGCGGCGTGACGCTGACCGCTCAACAACCGGAGAACAACATCGTGCGGGTGGCTCTACAGGGCTTTGCCGCAGTTTGCGGAGGGACGCAGTCGCTGCACACCAACGGCTTCGACGAGGCGCTCGCGCTGCCGACCGAGCGCGCCGCCAAGACGGCGCTTCGCACACAGCAGATCCTGGCTTACGAGTCCGGCGCGGCGGACACGGTGGACCCCTTCGCGGGCTCCTACTTCGTGGAGTCGCTCACCGATGAGATCGAAGCGCGCGCGAACGAGCTGATCGCAAAGGTCGACGCCCTCGGAGGCTCCGTGAACGCGATCCAGTTCATCACCGGTGAGATCGACGAGTCCGCGTGGGGCTACCAGGAGCGCTACCGCATCGGCCAGGACATCGTCGTGGGCGTCAACAAGTTCGAGGAGGACGACGTCGAAGTGCCCGACCTGCTGCGCGTCGACCCGGAGTCCGAGCGCGAACAGGTCGGCCGCTTGAAGGCTTTCAAGCAGAATCGCGACCAGGAGCTCGTGCAGAAGCGGCTGGAGCAGCTGCGCGAGACGGCGCGCGGCGAGGAGAACCTGCTGCCCGCGATCCGGCGGGCGCTGAAGGACCGCTGCTCGATTGGCGAGGTCTGCGGCGCGATGCAGGACGTGTTCGGCAAGTACGCGCCGACGTTCTAGGTGACCTGTCCGCATGCGGACAGGTCCGGGGACGTGCATGCACGTCCCCGCCCCCGGCGCATGCGCCGGGGGAAGACACGCCGCATGCGGCGTGTCACGGAGCCGCACATGTGCGGCTCCGCTGGAACGGCGCATGTGCCGTTCCAGGCTCAAATAGAGCCACATCGGATCGCTGACGGCATAGTTATGCGAGCGCATGCGCCGCCTGGATCAATAGGATCTCCTCCGTGATTGCGACGGTGCAGTTCTTCGAAGTCGTGCTCGCCGTGCACATCATGGCCGTGGTGTTCGCTTTCGGCGCGACCTTCGCTTACCCGGTGCTGCTCGGCGCGGTGGGCAAGGCCGACTCGCGCTCGCTGCCGGCGCTGTACCGGGCGATCCACGCGATCAGCGTCAAGGTCATCATGCCCGGCCTCGCCTTGGTGGTGGTCTGCGGCATTTATCTCGCCTCCAAGCTGCACGTGTGGAGCGAGTTCTATGTCCAGTGGGGTATCGCCGTGGCGGTCGTGATCGGCGCCGTCGAGGGCATGTTCCTGAGCCCCAACGAGAAGCGCCTGATGGAGGTCGCCGAGGCGGATCTGGCCGCGGCCAGCGAGGGCGCTGTGGCATTCGGCGCCGAGCACGACACGCTCGTGCGGCGGATCGGCGCCGTGGGCGCCACGATGGACCTGCTCGTGATTCTCACGATCTTGTTCATGGTGCTGAAAACCTAGGGGCCCGCTGAGCGGCGCTGGCCAATCGGCGAGCGCATCTTTTGGTCGACGATCGGTCTGCGTCCTACCGATCGGAGATCGCCGCGGAGATCGACGGGATATCCGATCGGCCAGCTTGCCCATCGGCCCCCAGGGGGGCGGATTACAGCGTGAGCCCATGTACTCTGAGAAGCATGAATCGTGGATATCGGGTAGCCCTCGTGGGCGCCACCGGGCAGGTCGGCACATTGATGCTGCAGCTCCTGCGCGAGCGCGAGTTCCCAGCGCGTGAAATCGTGCCGTTCGCCTCCGAGCGCTCGGCCGGGCGCGAGCTGGAGAGCGTGGGCGCCGTGCAGCCGCTCAACGACGCGACGATCCAAGGCTTCGACCTGGCCTTGTTCTCCGCCGGCGGATCCACCTCCGGCGAGTGGGCTCCGCGCTTCGTGCGGGCCGGCGCCGTCGTAGTGGATAACAGCTCGAAGTGGCGCATGAGCGACGAGGTGCCTCTGGTCGTGGCCGAGGTCAATCCCGAGGCATTGGCCGATCACAGCGGGATCGTCGCCAACCCGAACTGCTCCACCATGCAGATGGTCGTGGCCTTGAAGCCCATCTACGACGCGGCCGGGATCGAGCGCCTCGTGATCTCCACCTACCAGGCGGTCTCCGGCACCGGCAAGAGGGCCGTCGACGAGCTGCTCGACCAAGCGCATGCCCTCCTGCACGAGCGCGAGATCGAGCCGCCCGAGGCTTATGCCCACCAGATCGCCTTCAACGCCCTCCCCCACGCCGGCTCGTTCGCCCCCGGCGACGACCACACCGACGAGGAGCGCAAGCTGATCAACGAGACTCGCAAGATCCTCGGCGACGACTCGATCCAGGTGAGCGCCACGTGTGTGCGGGTGCCGGTCGTAAACGGCCACTCCGAGGCCGTCAACGTGCAAACGCGCGAGGATCTGAGCCCCGAGCGGGCACGCGACTTGCTGCGCGCCGCGCCCGGCGTCACCGTCGCCGACGATCCAGCCGCCGCCCTCTACCCGCTGGCCACTCAGGCAACCGGCCACGACGAGGTCTTCGTGGGGCGCATTCGCCGCGACCCTGGCCACAAGCGGGCCTTGGACATGTGGATCGTGGCCGACAACCTGCGCAAGGGAGCGGCCACCAATGCCGTCCAGCTGGCCGAGTTGCTGCACGAACATGGTCTGATCGCGCCTCGCGGCGCCGCCGCGGCGGCGTAGCAGGCGCGCCCACCGCGGCATGGGAAGCGCTACCGCGACGACCTAAAAGAGCAGGGCCCCGCATCGAATTGCAGAGGTCGCCGCACAGGAAGGACTCTCGCCGCGACGCTCGAACCTGGGAGCGATGAGCGTCTCGACCGAGGTGCAACGCACCCTCGTGAAGTCACCGCCCGAGCTGTGGTCGGAGTTGAGCGACCCCGAGGCGCTGGGTCGCCACTTTGCCGGGCTCGGCGAAATCCGAATCACCGCGGTCGAGCCTGAAGCCAAGGTCGAGTGGGAGGCCGAGGGCGCGAGCGGCTTCGTCCAGCTCAAGCAGTCCGGCTGGGGCACGAAGGTGACGCTGTCTGTGACGCGCGCCACGCCGATAGACGAGCCGTCTGATCCCGGGAGAAACGCAGCGCCAGGACCGGTTGCCATAGAGCCGGGGCTCGAGTCCCAGGCTCCTCCAGATCCGGAGCCCGCTCCTGAGGCTCCCATCTCCGAGGCTGGTTCAGAGTCGGAGCCGCACGCCTTCGAACACGAGTCCGAACCGGATGCGGAGTCCGAACTGGACGCGGAGTCCAAGCCGAACGCGGAGTCCAAGCCGGACGCGGAGTCCAAGCCGGACGCGGAGTCCAAGCCAGCTATGGAGGCCGAGTCAGTCATGGAGACCCAGTCCGAGCCGATCGCAGAGCCCGAGGCTCGACGAGGATTCTTCGCGCGTCTGTTCCGCCGGCGCAAGCCAAGAGCGGGCGAGCTCGTTGAAGCGCAGCCGGAGCCCGAAGTCGCCACCGAGCCCGAGCCTGAGATCGAGATCGTGGCCTTGGCGGCGCCTGAGCCGATATACCCCACGCGGCCGACCGAACTGGAGCTGCTGGCCGCTGAGCCGCTCAGCGACCTTGCCGCCGAACTAGCATCCGTGGAAGCGCAGATGGCGCGGGAGACGGCCGAGCTCCTGACCGGCGTGCTCGACCGCCTGGGCGCCGCGCACCACAGGCCCTTCTCGCGCGGCTGACACATCTACGACGTCGGTTGAGTCCGCCGCAATAGAACGTGGCCTCCAACGACCTAAGCTCGCTTTAGAGTTCGATCTATGGCATTCCCAGTCCCTATCGCGAGTGTGCTCACCGGCGCAACAATTGGGCAGCTCGCCTACTGGCGCAAGCACACAGGCTCGGCAGAGCCGCTGCTTGTTCCCGAGGGAAAGCGCGATGGTCGATTTCTCTACTCCTGGACGGACGTAGTTGCTCTGCGTTCGATTGTCTACCTCCGACAGGAGAAGTCCCTACCCAGAATCCGTCGCGCAGTCGGAAGACTGAGGCAGCTCGAGGCAAGGGAGTGGACACATCTTGCGAGATATAGCTTGATCGCCACGCAGGCCACGATCATCGTCAAGACACCTGACGGTGAGCTGTTGGACCTCGAAGAGCGGCCTGGCACGGTCCTGCAAGAAGTCCTAATGCGCGACGTTCTCGGCCCCTTCGAGACTCGTAGCGGACGCATGGTGCCCGCGCTTGAACGCCCTTGCCCCCAGATCACTGTCGACCCGGAAGTCCTTGGCGGCTACCCGGTGATCTCTGGAAGCCGTGTGCCATTCGATGTGGTCGCATGCCTTGCCGAGGACAACCTCGCACCTGATGAGATCGCCGCTATCTACCCATCGGTGGATCCCGATGCAATATCGGACGCGACCGACTTCGCCGCACAGGTCGCCGCCGCAGCTTGATGCGGGTACTGATCGACGAGGCAATGCCCCTTCAGGTGATATCGCCTCTCCGACTCAACAAGGGTCATGAGTTCGATCACGTCGATCACCTACGCTGGAAGGGCAAGAAAGATGTTCAGCTGTTTCGAGACGCGCGGCATCCAGGGGCTATCAGGCAATACTCACGCTCGACGTAGCCCAGTTGGAATCCATTGAGGAGTCCCGAGCGCTGAAGCGGTCAGGGTTGCACCACATTGGCATTAGACAGGGACGGTCCGCGCAAGGGATACGCGGGATTGCCCGCATCATCTCATCTGTCGTGGTGTCTATGCCATATGTCTTGTCAGATCTGGCCGACGCCAATGGCCAGCGGATAGTAGAGCTTGGTCTCCTGGCGGCTACACGCCGCCACAGGGTGTTCGATCCTCGTATAGACACTGCAAGGTTTCCTTACTGGCGCTGAAGCGCCGGCGACCTTGCGACCCAGATAAGATCCGCGCCCGATGCGCGCGAAGGCCCCGGAAACCTACGAGGAGAAGCTCGCCGAGCTGCAGGAGTTACGCGTGGCGGCGGTGCACTCGGCGCCTGAGGCCGAGGAGAAGCAGCACGCGCGCGGCAAGTACACGGCGCGCGAGCGCGTGGAGAAGCTGCTCGACCCCGGATCCTTCCAGGAGCTCGACACGTTCGTGCGCCACCGCACCTACGACTTCGAGATGCAGAAGAACCGGCCCTGGGGCGATGCGGTGGTGACCGGCCACGGCACGATCGACGGCCGGCGGGTGTGTGTGTTCAGCCAGGACTTCACCGTGTTCGGCGGCTCTCTGAGCGAGGTGATGGGCGAGAAGATGTGCAAGATCATGGACCTGGCGGCCAAGATCGGCTGCCCCGTGATCGGCATCAACGACTCGGGCGGGGCGCGCATCCAGGAGGGGGTGATCTCGCTGGGCGCCTATGGCGATGTGTTCGTGCGCAACGTGCGCTCCTCGGGCGTGATCCCACAGATCAGCCTGATCATGGGCCCGTGCGCGGGTGGGGCGGTGTACTCGCCCGCGATCACCGACTTCGTGTTCATGGTGAAGGAGACCTCGCACATGTTCATCACCGGACCCGACGTGATCAAGACGGTGACAGGCGAGGAAGTCGGTTTCGAGGAGCTGGGCGGGGCGATGTCGCACAACACCAAGTCGGGCGTGGCGCAGTTCGCCTCAGAGGACGAGGACGCGTGCTTGGAGGACTGCCGCTACCTGGTCAGCTTCCTGCCCCAGAACAACATGCAGACCACCCCGCGCCTGGCGCCGAGCGACGATCCGATGCGCATGGATCCGGAGCTTGACCATGTCGTGCCGGACAACCCGAACAAGCCGTATGACATGCGCGACGTGGTGCGCCTGATCGTCGACGACGGCGAGTTCTTCGAGGTGCACGAGCACCATGCCAAGAACATCATCTGCGGCTTCTCGCGCCTGGACGGCCATGCGATCGGGATCGTGGGCAACCAGCCCAACCAGCTTGCGGGTGTGCTCGACATCGACGCCTCGGCGAAGGCCGCCCGCTTCGTGCGCACCTGCGACGCCTTCAACATCCCGCTGCTCACGCTCTGCGACGTGCCGGGCTTTCTGCCCGGGACCGCCCAGGAGTGGGGCGGCATCATTCGCCACGGCGCGAAGCTGCTGTACGCATTCGCGGAGGCGACGGTGCCGAAGATCACGGTGATCACCCGCAAGGCATATGGGGGGGCCTACGACGTGATGTCCTCGAAGCATCTCGGCGCCGACTTCAACTTCGCATGGCCCACCGCGGAGGTTGCGGTGATGGGACCGGAGGGCGCGGTCAACATCATCTACCGGCGCGACATCGCGAGCAGTCCGACTCCGCAGGAGCGTCGCCAAACGCTGATGGATGACTACAAGGCACGCTTCGCCAACCCTTATACAGCGGCCGAGCGCGGATACATCGACGACGTGATCATCCCCCACGAGACGCGCCCGAAGCTGATCGCGGCACTTGACACGCTGCACACCAAGCGCGAACCGGGCCCGAAGCGCAAGCATGGGAACATTCCGCTGTAGGACCCCTCGTGTTGGAGGGAGCGCGATGCCCACCGCGCTCGCATTGATGTGTTTGCTGGCATTGACACTCGTGTGCCTGCCACAGACAGCCGGCGCCCAGGGCGCATACGCACTCCGCGTCGCCACCGCGAAGAAGCACCAGCGCAAGCCGAAGCACAGCAGACCGAAACCCAAGCCGGCTGCGCACTGCAAGTTGGGTCAGGCCCGTGTACAGGCGGGCAAGCGCACGTCCTGCGTTGACAACGCCCTGCCGGTCCCCCACTCGACCCCGCAGGCCACCACCGCGATCACGGCGCTCCACCTGGGGATCGGCAAGACGCGCGACCGGCGCGGCCGGCGCTCGAAGTCGCTGTCCCAGCTGCTCGGCCGGGTCGGCCCACACGCGTACGCAGACCTCGAAAAAGCGGTCTCAACCGGCATCTCCAGCGGAGAAAGCCTCCAGCTCGGGGGTGCGCAGATGGCGCGCGCCGCGGCAACCGGGAGGATCGCCGATTCGAGCCCGGGGTGCGGATCCGCCGTCCAGGACCTTCCGGGCGGCAAAAGCGCCAAAGTCGGCGAGGCCAACCTGTCCCTCGACGTCGTGGGCGGCGCCCTCAAGCTCGGCATCGACCTGAAAGGCAAAGGCATCGACGTCTCGGTGACGCTGCGCAGCTGCGGCGACGGGGCGATCAGCCTCGACAGCTGCCCAACCGCCGAAGGCAAGGTCGAAGGTCACGGCCATGCCGAAATGGAAGCGAGCTTCAAGGTCAGCGAAGGCGCCACCGTGGTGATGGCACAGGCCTTCAAGTTTGGCGGCGAAACAACCGTCAAAGCGCAAACGGGCGACGACGGCAAGCTCGACTACTACGACATCAAGCACCTCTACACGCTGGTGGGCTCCTTCGGGGGCTCCAAGGCGGCGTTCGGCCCGATCACAGTCGACACCACCTATATCGGCGAAGCACACATAGACATGCGCGCGGGCAGCAGCGCACCGCCGCCCGCGCAGGTCGACATCATGCTGTCGATGGCCGGCGTCGATCCGGCGGACCGGATCGCGGCCGAGATCAAAGTCGCCCACGAATCGCAGGCGCAAGCCGACAAGGAGTTCGCCGCCGAGGTCGAAAAGGTGACGAAACAGCTCCGGGGCCAGGAAGGCTCCTGGCTTGCGCCCAATAAATGCGCATCCATTCAGTTCGAACCGGGGTCGGAAACGCTCACCCTGCAGAAGGGACAGACCGGAACGGTCAAGAGCCGCATCGAAGCCAAGGGCGGCGGTGCACCGCAGAAAGCGAGCTGGACCCTCGGCGCACAACAGAACGCCACGTTTGCCCCGGGCGGCAGCGAAGGCAATCCGCTCTCCACCTCCTACAACGTCACGAACGCCGGCAAAGGCCTGGTCGTCTCAGCCACGTTCAAGGCCACATCCAAGGCCGGCGTCGCCGAAGCGACCTGGAAGCAGAAGACCGACCTGCTGATCCACACCATCTCGGGCACCTTCAGCGGGCGCTTTGAAGACAAAGGGGAACTGATCGAATGGACCGGGAGCGCCACCTTCTCAGCGATCCTGCACGAAAACGGCGGCACGGTCCTGCAGCTGACCTCAGGCGAAGTGAACGCCACCGCTTCGGGGACGACGGACTTCGAATGCGAACAGACCGGCAGAGAAACGATCACTCCGTTCTCCCAGTCGACCTTCACGGTCGCGACCGTTACCGAACCGGTCCAGTACACGATCAACATCCCCTACGGCTTCCCTGGCCGGATGAAATCGACCCTGATCAACTGCAAAGAACCGAGCTCGGACGGTACGGAATACGACCCTGACCTCGGCTTGGCGGCTGTACTGTCCGGCGACTCGATCCACAACGGCCCGAGCGACCTGCTCAAGCCTTCACCGGACGGCACGACCTTCGAAGGCGGCGCGACCGGACTCGGCTCCGAACCGGACGAACGCTACAGCTGGAGCTGGTCGTTCAAGGTCACGTCCTGAAGGTCCCGCCCGGCTATATGGATGCCCTAGCGTCAAAATGGACGGGAAACCGTCCAGACGAGTCCTGCGGCGGTGACCCCGCCGAGCGGCGTGACACGTCACAATGCCCGGTCAATGCCCAACCGCCGCCCCCAGCTGCAGCTGATCGCACCGTCGGCGTCCCCCGCTGAGGCGGCGGCGATCGTGGCCGCCTTGGAGCGCTTCATGCGCGACACAGCACCACCCTTGGCGGCGCCCGTCGAGGCCGTCGATCCCTGGCTGCGTGCGGCTATGCTCGAAGGCGTGGCACGCGAGGGTTCCGGCGAGGAACCCGACCCTTGGATAAATACCTAAAAGCCGCTAGGCTTTAGCGCCAATCGCTCTGCCGGTCCTAAGCGACCAATCCGGGACCCACCCAACCCCCAATCCCCGGACCAGGAGGTTTCGTTAGATGGAGCCAGTTTCGATACCCGCAGAGCAGGCCCCGAAAAAGGGCTCGCTCGAGGATCCCGAGGTCCTGCAGAACGTGCCTGGGCACGTGATCCCGATCCTGCAGCGGGAGTACGACGACTTCAAGACCGAGGCCACCAAGTTCCTTGCGGGCGACATGGAGGAAGACGAGTTCATTAAGTTCCGCCTGCGTCAGGGCGTCTACGGCCAGCGCCAGCCCGACGTGCAGATGATCCGCGTGAAGCTTCCCTTCGGCGGGATCACCCCAGAGCAGATGGACAAGTTCGCCGACGTCGTCGAAAAGTACGCCCCGCTTGGCAAGGGCCACGTGACGACGCGCCAGAACGTCCAGATGCACCACATCCCCCTGCCCGAAATCGAGAAAGCCATCAGCGAGCTCGGCGAAGCCGGGCTGTCGAGCCGAGAGGGCTGCGGCAACACCGTGCGCAACGTCACCGGCGATCCCTGGGCCGGGGTGGCGGCGGATGAGCTGTTCGACCTCACCCCCTATGCAGGCGCGTACGTGCGCTACTTCGTCAGGCACCCAACCACGCAGGGGATGCCGCGCAAGATCAAGACCTCCTTCGACGGCAGCCCGCGCGACAGGGCGATCAGCGGCATCCACGACATCGCCTTCAGGGCGCGCGTCAAGGAGATCGACGGTCGGGAGGTGCGGGGCGTAGAGATGCTGGTCGGCGGCGGCACCTCGATCATGCCGCGCGTCGCCCCGACGTTGTACGACTTCGTGGAGCTCGACAACGGCGACTACTTGAAGATCTCAGAGGCCGTCTTCAGGATCTTCGACCGCCAGGAGTGGCTGCGCGTCAACAGGGCCCGCGCCCGCATCAAGGTGTTCGTGGACAAGTACGGGATCGACGAGCTGCGCAACCAGGTCGAGCGGGAGCTCGAAGGCGAGTGGGTCGGCGAACGCGACTTCTCGATCGAGCATCGCCTATTCCTCAACGACGAGCGCGAGGGTGCGCCTGCGCCGCCCGCCACGTATGGCAGCCCCAACGGCGACATCTCCGAGTTCGAGCGCTTCCGCGAGGCCAACGTGGCCGCCCAGAAGCAGGAGGGTTACGTGACGGTCGAGGTGAAGATCGTGCGCGGCGACCTCACGCCCGAGCAGTTCCGGGGTCTCGGGCAGATCATGCGCGATCGCTCGGGCGGCTATGCGCGCACGACCGTGCAACAGAACTTCGTCTTGCGCTGGGTGCGCGAGGAGAGCGTGTACGACGTGTGGCGCGCCCTCAGCGCCCTCGGACTTGGCGACGCCGGCTCGCGCGAGATAAGCGATGTCGTGTCCTGCCCGGGCACCGACTCCTGCAAGCTCGGGATCACCAGCTCGATGGGCCTCAACCAGGCCGTGCAGGAGCGAATCGAAGCGATGGGCATCGACGATCCCTTGACGCGCCAGATTCACATCAAGATGAGCGGCTGCCCGAACGGATGCTCACAGCACCATGTCGCCGACATCGGCTTCTACGGCGCGTCGATCAAGGTCGGCGAGCACACGATTCCCGCCTACATACCTCACGTCGGCGGAGTGTACGAAGGTGGCGAGGTCAAGTTCGGAGCGCGCTTGAAGCAGCGCCTGCCCGCAAAGCGCGTGCCGGAGGCGATCGAGCGCTGGATCCGCCACTACGAGGCCAACCGCAACGAGGGCGAGCTGTGGGGCGCGTTCGTGGAGCGCGTCGGCACGCCAGAGCTCGAAGGGCTCGTCAAGGAGCTCTCGCTGCCGGTGGACTTCGGCCTGGAGACGATGAACACATTCATCGACTGGAACAGGGACGTGCCGTTCCAGGTGATCCGCGGCGAGGGCGAGTGCGCGGTCTGAGCGACAGTCAAGAGGAGACCGTCGCGGGCGAGGATGACCTCGGACACAGTCTGAGCGACACCCTGCGCGAGGCGGTCGAGCGCCACGGCGAGCGCGTGGTGCTGCTGTGCTCCTTCCAGAAGGAGGAGTCTGTGCTGCTCGACGAGTTGCTGCGCATCGGCGACGGACAGACGCCCGTGCGGATCGCGACGATCGACACGGGCGTGCTGTTTCCAGAGACGCTGCAAACGTGGAAGGCCTTTGAGGAGCGGTACGGGATCGCGGTGGAGGTGCACGACGCGAGCAATTCAATCGCGCCCTGGACCGGGCCGGAGCATTGCTGCTCGGCGGCAAAGGTGGCGGCGCTCGAGCGCGCGCTGGGAGGCGCCGACGGCTGGATCACAGGGATCAGGCGCGAGCAGGGGCCGACGCGCGCGGACACCGAGCTCGTCGAGCACGACGAGCAGCGCGGCATCTACAAGTACAACCCGCTGGCGCTGTGGACCGAGAGGGATCTGTGGCAGCGGATCTTCGAGCGCGACCTCCCCTACCACCCGCTGCACGACCAGGGCTACTCCTCGATCGGCTGCGCGCCGTGCACCAAGCCCGGATCCGGTCGTGAAGGACGTTGGGCGGGGACGGATAAGACTGAGTGCGGTTTGCACGTTGGTGCGGTGACGGATACCGCTACAGGATGAGAATGAGCCCCAACCGCAAGCCCATAACGAAGGTCCCGACGGCCATCAGAGACGACGCGGCCTGATGCTCGGCATCAGCCCAGAGATCGTGCTGTTTGGCCTGGGGGTGGGCATCCTGATCGGCCTGACCGGGATCGGCGGCGGCTCGCTGATGACGCCGCTTTTGATCGTCGTGCTCGGGATCCACCCGCTCGTGGCGGTCGGCACCGACCTGACATACGGAGCGATCACGAAGACGCTCGGCGGTTACAAGCACCTGCGCAAAGGCACGGTTGACCTCGGTGTGTCGAAGTGGCTGGCCTACGGAGGCGTGCCGGGAGCGCTGCTCGGCGTGCTGATCGTGGACCGTCTGCACAAAAAGTACGGAGAAAGCTTCGACCACGTGCTGATCGGATGCGTCGCCGGGGCGCTTATCGTGGTGGCGATCGTGGTGCTTGTGCGCACGCTGCTGCTCAGCCACCTTGCCCAGCACGAGCGCGAGAGCTATGACTTCACACAGCGCGCGGGCATCGCCGCGATCGCGCTCGGGTTCGTGCTGGGGACGATCCTCGGCATGACCTCGGTCGGAAGCGGCGCCCTGATCGGGGTAGCGATGATCGTGATCTTCAGGCTCACGCCGCGGCGCGTGGCCGGCTCGAGCGTGTTCGTGGCGGCGATGCTGCTGTGGGTGGCGGGCATCGCGCACATGATCAGCGGCAACGTGGACTACGGCCTGATGGGCAACATCCTGATCGGGTCGATCCCAGGCGTGTGGGTCGGGGCGCACTTCGTCGACCGCGTGCCCGCGCAAGCGCTGCGCGTGACGCTTGGCGCGGTGCTGCTCGGGTCGGCGCTGGCGATGGTGAACAACGCCGGCGGCAAGATACCGATCGGCGTGATCTTTGGCGCGCCGATCGCGGTGGGCGTCGTGGGCTACGTGCTGCACGTGCGCTCGCGCACGCGTGGAGGCGACACGCCGGCCAAGCTCCCCATCGGCAAGCCAACGATCGCGGCGACGAAGACAGGGGTCGCAGCGGGCACGACGGCGGGCATCGTGGCCGCCAAGGCGGGGCTGAGCACCGGGGAGCACTCATGAACGTCGCCGAGCGCCCACAGCTCAGCCACCTGCGAGCGCTGGAGTCCGAGGCGATTCACGTGATGCGCGAGGTGGCCGCCGAATTCGAGCGGCCCGTGCTGCTGTTCAGCGGCGGCAAGGACTCAATCGTGCTGCTGCGGCTCGCCGAGAAGGCGTTCCGGCCGGCGCCGTTCCCGTTTCCGCTGATGCACGTGGACACAGGTCATAACTTCCCTGAGGTGATCGAGTACCGCGACCGGCGCGTGGCGGAGCTCGGCGAGCGGCTGATCGTGGCAAGTGTGCAGGAGTCAATCGACTCGGGCCGGGCGGTCGAGGAAAAGGGACCGAGGGCTTCGCGCAACCAGCTGCAGACGGTGACGCTGCTCGACGCGATCGCCGAGCATAAATTCGACGCGGCGTTCGGGGGGGCGCGGCGCGACGAGGAGCGCGCGCGCGCGAAGGAGCGGATGTTCTCCTTTCGCGACGACTTCGGCGGCTGGGACCCCAAGAGCCAGCGGCCGGAGCTGTGGAACCTCTACAACGGGCGCATCAAGAAGGGGGAGAACGTCAGGGTCTTCCCGATCTCCAACTGGACGGAGCTCGACGTATGGGAGTACATCGACCAGGAGCAGCTGGAGGTGCCCTCGATCTACTTCGCTCACGAGCGGGAGGTGTTCAAGCGCGACGGGATGCTGTACGCGTGGCGCGAGGACGTCGAGCTGATCGACGGCGAGAGCGTTTTCACCGAGACGGTGCGCTACCGCACGGTGGGCGACATGAGCTGCACCGGCGGCGTGCGCTCGAACGCCGTGACGCTTCAGGAAGTCGTGACCGAGATCGCCGCGACCAGGATCACCGAGCGCGGCGAGACCCGCGCCGATGACCGCGTGTCTGAGGCGGCGATGGAGGATCGCAAGAAGGCCGGGTACTTCTAGTGAGCGTTTTTTGGGGCTGCGCGAGCCACCACGACGGGACGGGCGCGCCGTCGGAGCGGAACACCTGCCACGACCGCGGCCACGCCCACCGTGAGGACACCCCGCGATGACCTTGGATCTGCTGCGCTTCACGACCGCCGGCTCGGTGGACGACGGCAAGAGCACCCTGATCGGGAGGCTGCTGTACGACACCAAGCAGGTGTTCGAGGATCAGCTCGACCATGTCGCGCAGGCCAGCGAGCGCCGCGGCGGCGAGGGCGCGCTCGACCTGGCGCTGCTGACCGACGGCCTACGCGCCGAGCGCGAGCAAGGGATCACGATCGACGTGGCCTACCGCTATTTCGCGACCATCAAGCGGCGGTTCATCATCGCGGACTGCCCCGGTCACCAGCAGTACACGCGCAACATGGTGACGGGAGCATCGACGGCCGACCTATCGGTGATCCTGCTGGACGCGCGCAAGGGCGTGCTGGAGCAGTCCAAGCGCCACGCCTTCATCAGCGCGCTGCTCGGCATCCCTCACCTGGTGGTAGCAGTCAACAAGATGGACCTCGTGGACTACTCCCAGGAGCGCTTCGAGGAGCTCGTCGCGGAGTTCGAGGTGTTTGCGCAGAAGTTGAACGGGATCGGGACGGGAACGGGTATGGGTCGCGACATCGCCTATATCCCCATGTCTGCGCTGAAGGGCGACAACGTGGTGGATCGCTCGGAGCACATGGACTGGTATGGCGATCCCACCCGCTATCCCTACAGCCCAACGCTGCTGGAGCTGCTCGAGCAGGTGGAGGTCGCCTACGACCACCCCTACGACAGGCCCGCGCGCTTCCCCGTGCAGTGGGTGATCAGGCCATCGACGAATCGGTCCCCACTCACCCGCGACTATCGCGGCTACGCTGGCCAGGTCGCAAGCGGCGCGTTTCGAGCCGGCGATGAGGTCGTGGTGCTGCCTGCGGGACAGCGCACGAGCGTCGCCGCGATCGACACATACGACGGCGAGCTGGGAGAGGCGCTTGCGCCGATGTCGGTCACGCTGCGGCTGAGCGACGAGCTCGACATCTCTCGCGGCGAGACGATCGCTCGCCCAGAGCAAGCGCCCACCGTGGCACGCGAGCTGGAGGCGGACGTGTGCTGGATGACAGACCAGCCGCTGCGCAAGGGCGGCCGCTATCTCGTCAAGCACACGACGCGCGAGGTGACGGCGATCGTGGACGAGTTGTGCGACCACGTCGATGTGCACACACTCGAACGGGGCGCGGCGCCTCAGGAGCTCGCCCTGAACGACATCGGCCGAGTCCGCCTGCGCACGAGCGCTCCCCTCGTCTTCGACCCATACGCCTCCAACCGCCGCACCGGCAGCTTCATCCTGATCGACGAGGCGTCGAACAACACGGTCGGCGCCGGGCTGGTGGTGGCCGCGACCTGAGCAGCGCCAGGTCGAGCGCGCCCTCGCCGCCGCGAGAGGCTTTCCACGGGTTCGGGACCCACGGGAAGCCGCGCATTGAATAAGCTCTCCACCCGATGTTCTCAAAGGTCCTGGTAGCCAACCGCGGCGAGATAGCCGTGCGCATATGTCGCGCACTCGAGGAGATGGAGATCTCCTCCGTCGCTGTTTATTCAGAGCTCGACCGCAACGCGCTTCACCCCCAGTGCGCGGACGAGGCGTACAACCTTGGGGATGGGCCGGCGGCCGAGAACTACCTGAGCGTCGAGAAGATCCTCGACGTGGCGAAGCGTGCGGGCGCCGAGGCGATCCACCCGGGCTACGGGTTCCTGGCGGAGAACGCTCCGTTCGCGCAGGCATGCGAGGACGCCGGGATCGTGTTCATCGGGCCGCCCGCGAGCGCGATCGAAGCGATGGGCTCGAAGACGCGAGCACGCGAGCTGATGCAGGCCGCCGGCGTGCCGATCGTGCCAGGCACCACCGAGGCCGTGGCGAGCGTGGCCGAAGCGCTCGAGATCGCCAGGAAGGAGATCGGCTTCCCGGTCGCCGTGAAGGCGGCGGGCGGCGGTGGAGGCAAGGGCTTTCGGGTGGCGCTCACCGAGGACGAGCTGGAGGGCGCCTTCGAGGGGGCGAGCAGGGAGGGCGAGAAGTTCTTCTCCGACCCGACCGTCTACCTCGAGCGCTACCTGCCCGATCCCCGCCACGTGGAGGTGCAGGTGCTGGCCGACCGCCACGGCGCCGTGATCCACCTCGGCGAGCGAGACTGCTCGATCCAGCGTCGCCACCAGAAGGTGATCGAGGAGTCGCCGGCCCCCGAGTGGGTCGTGGACGAGGAGCTGCGCGCCCGCATCGGCGGGATCGGCGTCGAGGCGGCCCGCGCCGTGAACTATGTGGGCGCCGGCACGATCGAGGGGTTGCTCCAGGACGGCGAGTACTTCTTTCTGGAGATGAACACGCGCGTGCAGGTCGAGCACTGCGTGACCGAGATGACGACCGGCATCGACATCGTCAAGGAGGGCATCCGCGCCGCCGCAGGCGAGTCGCTCGGCTACTCGCAGGAGGACGTGGCGCTGAGAGGTCATGCGATCGAGTGCCGCATCAACGCCGAGGACGCTTCCAAGAACTTCGCCCCTGCGCCGGGGTCGATCGGCGCCTACTCAGAGCCGAAAGGGCCCGGTGTGCGGGTCGACTCGGGCGTCGGCGCCGGCGGGGAGGTCTCCCCGATGTACGACCCGATGGTGGCCAAGCTGATCGTGTGGGACGCCGATCGCGAGCAGGCCACCAGGCGCATGCTGCGCGCCCTCGACGAATACGAGATCGAGGGGCTGAAGACGCTGATCCCCTTCCACAAAGCGCTGCTCGAGACCGAGCAGTGGGCAAAAGGCGAGACTTGCAGGGACCTGCTCGAGGACCGCGACTGGCTGAAGACGCTCGCCTTCGAGAAGCCAGCCAAGACCGGCGACGGCGAGGACCAGCAGGAGGCTGTCGAGCAGGCCTACACGGTGGAGGTCTCTGGACAGCGCTTCGATGTGCGGGTGATTGGAGCTCCGCCCCTCTCCGCCTTTCCCGGCGCAGCGGCGGTCAACGGCTCCGCCCCGGCTGCGGCGAAAGCTCCCAAGCGCGGTGCGCGCAAGTCCTCCGGCGGCGGCGGGCCGGACGCGATCGAGTCGCCGCTGCAGGGGAACATGTGGAAGGTCTTGGTCAAAGAGGGCGACACCGTGGTCGAAGGGCAGATACTTTGCATCATCGAGGCGATGAAGATGGAGAACGAGATCACCGCACACAAGGCGGGCACGATCGCGGAGCTGCCGATCGTCGAGGGGGCGCCCATCAACGCGGGGGCCCCGATCGCCACAATCACGAGCGATCCCCCAAAGGAGGGCTGAGCATGTCGGCAGTCGATTACGCCGCGGTGGCGGCTGGCCTGAGCCAGGCGATTCCCTTCAACGTGCACCTCGGCCTCGAGACGGTCACGGTGGCCGACGATCATGGCGTGGTGAGGCTCCCGGACGAGGAGCGTTTGCGCAATCACGTCGGCTCGCAGCACGCCGGCGGCCTGTTCTCGGCCGGCGAGGCCGCGTCGGGAGCGGCGTTCGTGGGCTCGTTCCTGGACATCATGGGCGAGATCACGCCGCTGGCCGAGTCGGCCGAGATCGCTTACAAGAAGCTTGCCAAGGGCGAGGTCACCGCCACGGCCCGCTTCGCCGAGGACCGCGAGGAGCTGAGGGCGAAGCTCGCTGGCGAGGGGCGTGTGCGATTTCCGATCGCCGTCGAGATGACCGACGCCGACGGCGCGATCGTGGCCGAGATGACAGTCAGGTGGTACGTGCGCCGCAACGACGCCTCGCGCTAGAGGCCAACCCTCGACGGAGGAGACCCGGCGATGCCGGCGGCCTCGGCTGAGACCCGGGTCTAAGCGGAGAGCGCCCGCTCGGCATTGACGGCGTGGATGGCGCGCTGGGCCTTGGTGCGACGTCCCTCAGGCAGCTCTGCGAGCGGGCCGAGCTTCCTTAGGCCATTCAGATACGCGATGTCCTGCTCCAGGATCTCCGCGGCACGATCCCGGTCGAGCACAGGGCCGTGCCCGGGGACGATGTGCTGCGCCGTCGAGGCCGGCGCTCGCAGGCGCTCGAGCGTCACGAGATAGTCCTCGAGCGAGCCTCCCTGCCCGAGCACCGGGATCTCGACACTCGATAGGTAGTCGCCCGCGACGAGCACGCCCGCCCACTCGATCCATATCGCCATCCCATCGGCTGTGTGGCCTTCGGCGGGGTGCAAGGCCAGCTCGCGCGAACCGATCTCGCAGGACCCGGGGACATCTAGCGCTTGCACGGACCCAAGCGCGAGCGGGCGTGGGCGCTGTATGTAGTGATCCTCATCGAACGCGCGCAGCTCGCGCTGTGGCTCACCTGGGGCGGAGCGCATACGCTCGGCGGTGGTGGCCGCGCAGCCAAGCGTGGCGTCCGGAAAGGCGAGGCGGGCGAGCAGATGGTCCCAGTCTGCGTGCGTGGCAAGCAACCCGCTGGGCGCCGGGAAGCGCGACTGCTCCAGCAGCGCTGGCAGCACCTCGAGCTCCTCGGGAAGCACCGGGGAGTCGATCGCGAACGTCTCCTGCTCCGAGCGAACGATCGCGCAGTTGGTCTGCCAGATGGCGCTTGTGGCGAGCAGTACGTCGGCGTGCAGCGAGACGACGCGCACGCGTCAGGCGATACCCAGCAGCTTCGCCGCCTCGCGCAGGTTGGGCACTTCCGCCGTCGGCTTGCGCTGCGAGGACTCCAGCGTCTGCTTGTTGCGGTTCACCCAGATCACGGGGATGCGCGCCTTGACGCACGGAGACACGTCGGAGTGGTGTGAGGCCGCGACGTGCACCCAGCCCTTCTTGGAGCCCAGGCGGCGCGCACACTCGACGAAATGGGCGGGATCGGGCTTGTAGGAGCGCACCTGCTGGGCGGTCACGACGAGGTCGAAGTCCATCGGGATGTGCCGGCGAGTCTGGCCGAGCAGCTTGTCGTCGATATTGGATATCAGGCCCAGCTTGTGCTTCTTGGCGAGCTTGGCGAGCTGCGTGTGGGTCTCCTTGAAAGGCTTCCAGCGCTGGACCGAATCCGGCAGGAAGCCCGAGCGGGACGGTTCGAGCTTCCACTCCAGCCGCTTGGCGATCTCGATCGCGGTGCGTCGCAGGACCTCGGCGTAGAGCTCGTAGGAGCCGGCCTCGATTTCCTGGGAGATCTCGTGGAACAGGGGGATCAGCACAGCCCGGTCGATCTCGAAGCCGTCGCGCTCTGCCTCCTTGGCGAAAGCCTCGTAGATGCCTGTCTCCCAGTCGATCAGGGTTCCGTAGACGTCGAAGGTGACGAAGGTGATGTTCTTTGGAATGGGCATCGGGCGGGCATTATGCCTTGAGCGCGCCTCGCCGCGCGTTACGCCCGCCATCGGTTAGAGTCTCGCGCCGCATGGACCTGCTCGAGTACCAAGGCAAGCAGCTGTTCGCCAGGCACGGCTTGGAGGTGTCGGCCGGCAAGGCCGTGACCAATGTGGAGGATGCCGTGGCCGCCGCGAACGAGATCGGCTACCCGGTCGTGGTCAAGGCGCAGGTGCTGATCGGCGGGCGCGGCAAGGCCGGCGGCGTGAAGCTGGCGGCCGACGAAGCCGAGGCTCGCGAGCACGCCCAGAGCATCCTGGGGTTGGACATCAAGGGGCACACGGTGAGGACGCTGTGGATCGAGCATGCGAGCGACATCGCCACCGAGTACTACGCCTCCGTGCTGCTCGACCGGCAGGCCTTGCAGCCGATGGTGATCTTCAGCGTCGAGGGGGGCGTCGAGATCGAGCAGGTGGCCGAGCAGAGCCCGGAGAAGCTGGTGCGCCACCATGTCGACGCTTTGCAGGGGCTCAGCCGTGAGGAGGCGATCGAGATCGCCAGCAAGGGCGGCGCCGACAGCGATGTGATCGAGGGCGTTGCCGACGCGCTCACGGCGCTGTATGAGGTGTGGTTGAAGGAGGACGCGACGCTCACGGAGATCAACCCGCTGATCGTGACGCCTGAACGTCAGGTGAAGGCGCTGGACGCGAAGGTGTCGCTCGACGGAAATGCGCTCTACCGGCATCCCGAGAACCAGGGATTGTCGGATAGCGAGAACGAAGACCCGATCGAGCGCAGGGCCAAAGAGCAGGGGGTGCAGTACGTCAAGCTCGACGGGGACATCGGCATCCTCGGCAACGGCGCCGGTCTCGTCATGTCGACGCTCGACGTGGTCGCCCAGGCGGGCGGGCAGCCCGCGAACTTCCTCGACGCGGGCGGGGGGTCGGATGCCGAGAAGATCAAGCAGGCCGTCGAGCTGATCCTCGCCAACGACGAGGTCAAGGCCGTGCTCTTCAACATCTTCGGCGGGATCACGCGCTGCGACGAGGTCGCCAAGGGCTTGATCGCCGCGTTCGAGGAGATCGAGCCGAAAGTACCGTTCGTGGTGCGCCTGGATGGCACAAACGACGTGCAGGGCCGCGAGCTCTTGCAGCAAGCAGCCCTCCCGAACGTGCACGCGGCCAGGACGATGAACGAGGCGGCCGAGAAGGTCGTGGCGCTCGCGGCCGGCCAGAGCAACGGGGCGCCAGCCTGAGATGCTGACGGTTTCGGAGAGCGTCGGGGGGGACGCCTGATGTCGGTGCTCGTCGACGAGCGCACACGGCTCGCGGTCGCCGGGATCACCGGGCGAGAGGGGTCCTTCCATACCCTTAACAACCGCAAATACGGCACCAATGTCGTCGGCGGAGTGACGCCCGGCAAGGGGGGGCAGGACGTCGAGGGAATCCCCGTGTTCGACAGTTGGGAGGAGGCCGCGAGCGAGGCGAAGCCGAACACGGCGATGATCTTCGTGCCGCCGCGCTTCGCCGCCGATTCGATCCTCGAAGCCGCCGCGGCTGGGGTCGAGCTGGTGATCGCGATCACCGAGGGGATCCCCGCTCACGACGAGCTGCGGGTTTACCGCACCCTCGAGCGGGACTTCCCGGGAACGCGCCTGGTGGGGCCGAACTGCCCGGGCATCCTCTCGCCGGGAAAGGCCAACGTGGGGATCATCCCCGCGTCGTTCTTCAAAGAGGGCAACGTCGGCGTGGTCTCGCGCTCGGGCACGCTCACGTACCAGATCGGCAACGAGATCGCTCAGGCCGGCTTCGGCTGCAGCTCGATCGTGGGAATCGGCGGCGATCCGGTCCCGGGCTCCTCGTTCGTGGACGTCATCGAGCTCTTCCAGGAGGACCCGCAGACCGAGCTGATCGTGCTCTCCGGCGAGATCGGCGGCTCGGCCGAGGAGGCGGCGGCGGAGTACATCGCAGCGTCCGTCAACAAGCCCGTCGTCGCTTACATCGCCGGTTTCACCGCCCCCGAGGGCAAGCAGATGGGACATGCGGGAGCGATCGTCTCCGGCTCCGCCGGCACCGCCGCCGCCAAGGCGCTCGCGCTCGAAGCCAAGGGGGTGCGGGTCGGACGCACTCCGACGGAAGTTGCGGAGATTGCGATCGAGATCCTCGGCGGAGTGAGCCCAGATCGCCGGTCGATACCCCATTCGGGGCACACGGCGGGATCGCCGATCGACCAGCAGCTACGCTAGAGCAGTGGACCAAGAGGTCGCAAAGACGCTGAGCGAGCTGGAGCTGAAGCTGCAGGAGCTCGAGCGCGAACTGACCTCGATCGGACGTCGCGATGCCCAGGCCGAGCAGCAGCCACAGCAGCATCAGTCGTCGTCTTCTTCTTCGTCGCCGCCGTCGCTGTCGCCGTCACCACCTCCGCCGGAGCAGCCGTCGGGGAGGCTGGTCGACGAGGCCGTCGAGCACGGCGGCGCGGATGGATTGCTCGGACAATATGGCGGGTCGCACGGCGAGTCGCGCATCGAGGACGCCGCAGCCGCCGACGGCGCGGCCTTCGGGGGACCGGCCGTGTTCGGCGGCGAGGAAGTCCCGGCGCAGGCCGGCGCGACAGCTCAGAGCGGCTGGAGAGTCGACGTCCGCGAGACAGCGTACGGAGAGATTCCTACCACCACGTCGACGCCGCCTTCCGGGTCCTATGGAGAGATCCCAACCACGACGGTGCCCTCCGGGTCGATACCCGGCCCGCCGATCCCTACGCCGCAACCGCCGCCCACGAACCCACCGGGGGCGCCGCCGTCCACGAACCCACCGGGACCGCCGCCTCCAGAGACTCCGCCCGGAACGCCATCGCCGCCGCCTGTGCCGCTCGACCTCGACGCGCTGGTCGGCTTCCGCGAGAAGCTTGCGAGCACGATGGAGGGACTCATCGACGAGTACAGCCGGCTGCTTTCGATCGACCCTGACTCTCGGCGAGCGCGCGACGTCTGACGCTCACCCGCGCCGGCGCTCTGCGAAGGATCCGCATAAGCTTGTCTGCGATGTCGACCTCCACGATCTCCTTCGCCCGCGGGGCGCCCTCGCTTGACATCGTCGACGTGCAGGGGCTCAAGGACGCGGCCGCGCGCGCGTTCGAGAGCGATCCGGCCGGCACGACCGCCTACGGGACCTCGATCGGCTATCCCCGACTGCGCGCGTGGATCGCTGACAAGCACGGCGTGGAGCCCGAGCGTGTGCTCGTCACGAACGGCTCGATGCAGGCCGATGCGTTCCTGTTCGAGCAACTCGTGAAGAGCGGCGACGAGGTGATCGTGGAGCGCCCGACATACGACCGCACGCTGCTGTCGCTGCGCGAGCGCGGCGCGCGAGTCCATGCGGTGGAGCTGCAGCCGGACGGAATCGACACCGACGCGCTGGGCGCGCTGCTCGGCGGCGGGGACGTTAGGCCCAAGCTTGCGCACATCATCCCGAACTTCCAGAACCCCGCCGGGTACACGCTGTCGCTGGCGAAGCGCGAGACGCTGCTGGAGCTGGCGGGCGAGCACGAGCTCGTCGTGTTCGAGGACGATCCCTACGTCGAGCTGCGCTTCAGCGGCGAGAAGTTGCCGACGATGCTGTCGATGGATCCCGAGCGCGTGGTGTACGCGTCGTCGTTCTCAAAGACGGTGTGCCCGGGGATCAGGGTCGGCTATCTCGTGGGGCCGACGGAGCTGATCGCCGAGCTCGCCAAACTGGCCACCAACACTTACATCTCGCCGAGCATGGTGTCGCAGTCGATCGTGTACGAGTTCTGCGCATCGGGCGCGATCGACCGTTCGATCGAGACCGTCCGCACGGCGCTCGCCAAGCGCGCGCTGACGCTCCAGGAAGCTTTGCGCAGGGAGCTGCCGGAGGCCGAGTTCGTGGCCCCGGAGGGTGGCTACTTCATGTGGGTGACGCTACCCGAGGAGACCGACGTCGGCGCCCTCTTCAGCCTCGCGAGCGAGCTGGGAGTGGCCTTTGTGAAGGGCACGGACTTCCTGATGGAGGGCGGTGAGAATACGCTGAGGCTCGCCTATTCGGGCGTGACGCCCGAGCAGATCGACGAAGGCGTGGGGCGTCTCGCCGAAGCGTATCGGTCTCTTTGAGGGCGCCAGTATCGTCGTCCCACCGGACTCGACATTCGCGCACGTCGAGGATCGGTTGGGATTTTTTGGGAGACAAGATCCGCGAGCGACCGCGCAGCGCTCCGCGTCGCCGGTCATCCAGCTCACCGGCCGAGCCCGCGCTGGGATGTCAGCGACCGTATCTCTGGCCCAGCACCAGCTGCTCGGGAAGTGCCGTGCGCGGCGGGGGTGATGGGTCGGCCCTGACGGAGACCGTCTCGGCGACGCTTGGCGTGAGGATGCAGCGCGACCCGTCGGCGCCTTCGACGACCACCTGCTCCTCGTCGTGCGTCACGAGCGTGCCTTCGAGGCCAGGCTCGATGCCGGAGGCCTTGAGGTAGCGCAACAGGTCCTCGGCCTCGTTCTCGAAGCGCAGGATGCGCACCGAGGCCCCGACCTCGACATCGGCGAGCGGCACGCCCGCGAGGCGCGCGCCGGCGACGATCGGGTGGCCGTGGGGGCAGGTCTTGGCGTCGCCGATCGCAGCGAGCATGCGCTCCTCCAAGACCGGTGACATCGCATGCTCGAGGCGCTCGGCCTCCTCGTGCACCTCGTCCCAGGGCACACCGAGCACATCGGTGAGGAAGCGCTCGATCAGGCGGTGGCGGCGTACGATTCCCTCGGCGTGCTCGGCGCCGCTCGGCGTGAACTCGATCGCGCGGGAAGCGTTGCGCGTGATGTAGCCGTCGCGTTCGAGGCGCCCGACCATCTCGTGGACTGTGGGCGCGGAGAGCTGCATCGCGCGCGCGACGTTGGCGCCGGTCATCGGCAGGCCGGCCTCGTGTAGCCAGAAGAGGATCTGCAGGTACTCCTCCTCTGCCACCGTCGCAGTGACGGCGCCCTCCTCGGTCATGCGACCAGCGTATCTGGTCGGTGGCCTCGCGATCGGCTCACGCGGTCGTCAAGGGGCGCGTCAGGCTGCCTTCACGATCGACGACCGTGCTGGCCAGCGAGCCCCCAGAGCTTCGGGTCTGCCAGCGACACTCAATCTGCCGGCGAGCCTCCAGCGACACTCAATCTGCCGGCGAACCTCCAGCGACACTCAGTCTGCCGGCGAGCCCCAGCGCCTCAATCTGCCAGCTGGTCGACGGCGCACTCGCGTGGAGGCTTGTCCTCGCGCCAGCGTTTGAGCTTGGCGCCGTGGCGGATGCGCCCGGCGGAGACGTGGTCGAAGTCGATCTCCACGACCAGCTCGGGCCGCAGCGCGACCCACTCCAGGTCGCGGCCGGCGCTCCAGCGACTCGGGTCGGCCGAGCCGCGCTCACCCGTCTCGTACGGTGCAAAGACGTCGATCAGCTCGCGCTTGGTCTTTGCGGTCAGACCGGAGCAGTGACCGACAACGCGCAACTCCTCGCCGTCGTAGAGGCCGAGGATCAGGGCTCCGACGGTGTTCTCCTTCTTGCCGGGACGCCAGCCCGCGACGACGGCGTCGATCGTGCGGGTGCGCTTGACCTTGACCATGCCCTTGCGCTCGCCGGGCAGGTAGGGGGCTGAGCGCTCCTTGGCAATCACGCCCTCGGCCTCTCGCAGCCAGCGCTCGGCCTGCAGAGGGGTGTCGACAGACACCATCAGCTCGACCGGCGCGCCGTCGAAGCGGTCCTCGGCCAGGAGACGCTCGAGGCCGGCGCGTCGCTGCGCGAAGGGCAGCTCGAGCCACGAGTCGTCGTCGTGGGCGAGCAGGTCGAAGGCTATGAACACAGCCGGCGTCTGCGCGGCGAGCAGCTGCACGCGCGAAGCCGCCGGGTGAACGCGCTGCCCGAGTGCGTCGAAGTCCTCGCGGCCCTCCGCGTCGCGCACGACGATCTCCCCGTCGAGCACATAGCGGCCGGGCGGAAAGCGGAGCTCGGGGAAGTAGCGGCCGAGGGTCTTGCCGTTGCGCGACTGCAGGAAGACCTCCTCCCCGTCGACGAACGCGATGCAGCGGAAGCCGTCGAGCTTGACCTCGTAGACGTAGTCCTCGCCTTCCGGGAGCGCTTTGCGCGAGAGCGCGAGCTCGGGCTCGAGCGGTGGGGAGAGCGGGAGGCTCACCGTTGCTTTGCCCTGCTGGGTTGCACGCGGCGCGGCTCGCTGGTCTGCTTGCGGAAGTGCGGCGGCCACGGGGCGTCGCCGAGGCCATCGCGCTCGTCGCGCGCCGCCAGCTCCAGCAGCGAGGCGAGCGAGCCGGGCCGCTCGTCGATCGCGGCGCTCGGGTCGCCGCGCTCACGCAGGCGCGTGGGGACGGTTGCGATGCGCAGCTCGGCTGGCTCCACATCGGCCACCTCGTCCCACTCCAGCGGACACGACACGCGCGCGTCGGGCACGGCGCGCACCGAGTAGGCGGAGGCGACCGTGCGGTCGCGGGCGTTCTGGTTGTAGTCGATGAAGACTCCCTCGCGTTCCTCCTTCCACCAACGGGACGTGGCTTCGCGCGGCATCCGCCGCTCGACCTCGCGTGCTAGCGCGAGGGCGGCGCGGCGCACCTCGGAGAACTCCTGCTCGGGGAGGATGCGCACGAACACGTGGATGCCACGCGAGCCCGATGTCTTGGGGAAGCCGAGCAGCTTGTGCTCGTCGAGCACCTCGCGCACGGTGAGCGCCACGCGGCGCACCATCCCGAAGTCGACGCCGGGACCGGGGTCGAGGTCGATGCGCAGCTCGTCGGGATGGTCGAGGTCCGAGCGGCGCACCGGCCACGGGTTCCAGTCGATCACTCCGAGGTTGACACCCCACACGAGGTGGGCGGCGTCGCCCGGAACGAGCTCGCGCGCGTGACGGCCGCTCGGGAAGGTGACGGTGGCGGTCTCCAGCCAATCGGGGGCGCCAGCCGGCACGCGCTTTTGGAAGAAGGGCTTGCCCTGCACGCCGTCGACCCAGCGCTTCATGACCGTGGGACGCTCGCTCAGGTGGCGCACGACAGCCTGCTCACACTCGATGTAGTAGGCGACCAGGTCGAGCTTGGTGAGGCCCGGCTCGGGGAAGAAGAGCTTCTCCGGTTTGGAGATGCGCAGCTCGCGGCCGCACACCTCGAGGATCGTGTGTCCCCCGTCCTCATCGCGCTTGCGGGCCCTTGAGGAGCCGGCGGCGCTCTTTCCCTTCTTGCCACTCGTGCCGTCGACCATCGTGTGGTCTGCGTCCTCCTTCCGCTTGCGGCTCTTGGAGGAGCCGGCTCCCTCACCGCCCTTTCCCTTCTTGCCGCCCGCGCCGCCGAGATCCTCCTCCTCCGATCGGCCGTCTGGCGGCGCCTCCTTTGCGCTTGCGCCGGTCGCTGCGGCGCTGGTCTGCTTGCGTGGCACACCTGAAAGGATGCCAGCCGTGATCTCGGAGACCGTGCTCGTGCTTGCAGGGCCGCTCGGCGGGCGGCTCGACGGCGAGCGTGCCGGCGCCGCGCTCGCGCGCGGACTGGAGGCCGAGGAGCGTCTGGAATGCGATATCTGCGCATTGAGGACCGACCTCGGCACGCGCTCCGAAGACGCGTCGAAAACGCTCGACGGCGTCGACTTCGACCGGCGCATGCGCGCTGCGAGAGCGCTCGTGATCGTGTGCTCGCGCCTGGACGATCGTACGCTGGCGGGCAGCATCGCGTTCGAGGCCGCCACGCGCGCGCGCCAGTCGGGCGTGCCCGCCTACGCGGTCGCGGGACATAACGCGCTGGACCCGTTCGAGGCGCGCATCGTCGACTTGCAGACGGTTCTCCAGGCAAGCACGGCTCGAGCGCTCAGCGTCGCGGGCAAGGAGCTCGCGACCATCGTGTGAGGTCTTTCTGCAGACGATCGGCCGCGCTTATGTCCGTGATCGTCAAATGCTGGCTCGCTCTCCAACGATCACCACCCTGGTCAGAGAAAGCACTTCCCCTCGCCACGGTAGGTTGGGACATGCTCGACGACTCGCTCTCCTTCGATGAGGTAGAGCCCGTCGAAGCGCTCGCACAGCTCTCCGGCCTTGGCGTGGCGGAACCACACGCGGTCGCCGATGCATAGCTCACGCGCGGAGGGGCCGGTGAGCGGCGTTTGCACCTCGCCCGCGCCCTCCCGCTTGTCGAGCGCGAGTCCCGACGGCAGGAACGGAGTCGGCAGACGGGCCGCGTCGGCCGGGCCCGAGGCCAGGTAGCCGCCGCCGAGCACGGTCGCCACTCCCGCGCTCGGCTTGCGTACGACCGGCAGCGCGAACAGTGCGGCCGGCTGCGGCTGAAAGGCGCGGTAGGCGTCGAACAGGGTCGGCCCATACAGCCCTGAGCCGGCAGCGATCTCGGTGACTGCCGACTCGGCGCCAGTCAGCTCGAGGCTGCCGGTGCCGCCACCGTTGACAAAGCGCAAGGGGTGGGCGCCGGCGGCGTGAAGCACGGCCTGGACCGCCGCGACCGCCTCGGCGCGGCGCGATGCGAGCTCCTGCGCGGAGCGCCGTTGCAGCCCACGGATCGCGGCTCCGCGCAACCTCCGTCCCGGCGGCGCATCGCCGAGGCCGGCGATCTGGGCCTCGTAGGCCATGATCCCGACGAGCCGCAAGCGCTCGCGGCCAAGGATCTCGCGAGCGAGCGCCGTCGCCTGCTCTGGCGTATGGATCGGCGAGCGCTTCGCCCCGATGCGGATGCGGCCGTCGAGCATCCACAGGCCGGCGTCGAGGTCGATGCACACCTCGATCGGCGGCCTTGCCGCTCTGTCGTCGCTCTGCCGGCTCTCATCAGCATCCCTGCGCTCACCGCCAGGCCGAGCGGCGCCGGCCGAGTCAAGCGCCGACTCGATCAAATCGAGCTGAGCCACGCTGTCGACCATCACAGCCACTCCAGAGACGCGAGCGAGCGAGCGCAGCGCCGCACGATCCGTGGTGGGGTAAGCCACGACTATGTCTTCGAAGCCGAGCTCGGCGAGCCACAGCGCCTCCGGAAGCGTGAACGCGAGCGTCCCCCCAAACCCGGATCGCGCGAGCGCTCGCTCCTGAAGAGGACGGCAGCGCACCGACTTGCTTGCCAAGCGGATCGGCTTGCCGGCGGCGCGACGTTCCATGTCGGCGGCGTTGCGCCAGAGCGCGTCGAGGTCGATCGCCGCGAATGGCGGCTCCAGCTCAGCGGTCGCGCGCTCCAGCCGCCCCAGCTCAGAGGTCGCAGACTCCAGCGGCTCCAGCTCAGCGGTCGCGCGTCCCAGCCGCCCCAGCTCAGAGGTCGCGCGTCCCAGCCGCCCCAAGCGCGGATCGGTCACCGTCGCGCACCGCCCGCCGCGCGCCCGGGCCGCCGCGCCGATAGAACGGGGCGGGTCATCTCCGCCGGCGGCGAACTGGCCCGATCACGATCTAGCCATTCGTGGCTCGGGGACAGCCTCCGCCACCGGCCCAAGCACGCGGTCGGTCCACGCATTGCCGAAGCGACCCGCCGGGTCCAGACGAGCGCGCGCGGCCTGAAAGCGGTCCCACTCGGGGTAGCGCGGGCGCAGTGTGGCCGCCGTCTGGAAGTGGCGCTTGCCCCAGTGGGGGCGCCCGTCGAGAGTGTCCATGATCTGCTCGACCGCCTCGAAGTACGGCCGCCACTGCATACCTCGATACATGTGCACGGCCACGAACCCGCTCTCGCGCCCGTGCGCCGTGCTGAGCATTGCGTCGTCAGGCGCGACCGTGCGCACCTCGATCGGAAACGGCACGGCGAAGCCGCGTTGCTCGATCGTCTCCATCACGCGACGCACAGCCTCGGTCACGCGCTCGCGCGGGAGCGCGTACTCCATCTCGGTGAAGCGCACGAGCCGCGGGCTCGCGAAGACGCGGTCGGAACGGTCGATCCGCTCGGAGCTGCCCGCCAGGCGCGTGACGAGCCGGTTGATCTCGGGGATGCGGCTCGGCAGACGTCGTCCGATGCGACAGAACAGATCGAAGGCGTGGTTGGTGAGCAATATGTCGTTCGCGTACTCGGTCACCCTCCCGCGCGGACGCGGGGGCTCCTCGGTGCGGTTGTTGGTGCGCGTGAGCGCGGTATCGCAGTGCGGGAACACGAAGAGCTCGAAATGCTCGTTCTCGAGCGCCAGCTCGTCGAAGCGCTCGAGCGTCTCGCCCAATGGCGCCGGCGCGTCGATCGCGTGCAGCGTAAAAGCCGGTACGCAACGCAATGTCACCTCCGCCACCACGCCGAGCGCCCCGAGCCCCACCCGGGCGGCGCTGAACAACTCGGGATCGCGCTTCTCCGAGCAGACGAGCGTCGAGCCGTCGGCGAGCACGAGCGTCAGCTCCGCGATCTGCGAGGGGATGTTGCGCAAGCGGGCTCCGGTCCCGTGCGTCGCGGTCGAAATCGCGCCCGCGATGCTCTGGGCGTCGACGTCGCCGAGGTTCTCGAGCGCAAGGCCATGCCCGGCGAGGCGAGCGTTCAACTGCGCGATCGTGATGCCGCCCTGCACGCGCACGACTCCTGATTCGCGGTCCACGTCGAGCACACGCTGAAAGCGGTCGAGCACGATCAGCAAGCCGTCGCTGCAAGCGATATCGCTGAACGAATGCCCTGCGCCCGCGACACGGGCGCGCAGGCCGCCGCGCTCCGCACGCGCAACCGCCGTCGCGATCTCCTCGATCGAGCCGGGGCGCGCGATCTCCACCGGCCGGCAGCGCTCGTCGCCGGCCCAGTTGCGCCACTCTGCGCTGTCGCTGTTTGGACCGCTAGGCTCGCTCATCGGATGACCGCGTCCGAGCCTACTCCGAGCACGAGCGCAGCGTCCGCGTCGGGGCGAGCACGCTCGACCGCGGCCGCCGCGACGGCAATGGGCGAGGCGAGAGCAGGGGGCGAGGCGAGAGCAGGGGGCGAGGCGAGAGCAGGGGGCGAGGCGACGGCAATGGTCGAAGCGACGGCAGTAGGCGAGGCGAGAGCAGGGGGCGAGGCGCCGGCGGTGGGCAGGGCGGCGACGCCCTCCACCACTGCCCCGGTGCGTGCGTCGCGAGTGCGCTCGCTGCCGAGTCCCGTGGCGCGTCGCGCCACCGTGATCGGAGCCGGCTCGTTCGGAACCGCCCTGGCGGTGCTGCTGTGCCGGGCGGGACTGCGCACCACGCTTCAGACGCGCAGCGCCGAGCAGGCAGCGCTGCTCTCGGGGGAGCGCGAGAACAAGCTCTACCTGCCGGGCGTCGAGCTGCCCGCGCAGCTGCGCGTCGAGCCGGTGTCGGCGGGCGTGGCGCGTGCCGACTACGTGTTCCTGGCCGTTCCCTCGCGCGGGCTCGGCGTCGCGATCTCGGCCTTGCAGAGCGGTGAGCTCGGCGGGCGCACGGCGATCGTGTCGGTGGCCAAGGGACTCGTGCCTCCCGACGGCCGGCCTCCGACGACGGTGCTGAGCGCTCTGTTCGGCGACCACAGGGTGGCGTGTGTCGGCGGCCCCGCCCACGCACAGGAGATGGTGCGCTCCGGCGCGGGCCTGGTCGTGGCGTGCGGCGACGAAGAGCTCGCGCGCGCGCTCGCGCAGGTGTTCACGCGAGCCGGGGTGGTGTGCGAGCAGTCCAACGATCCGCTCGGCGTCGAGTTGGCGGGCGCGGCCAAGAACGCCGCCGCGCTCGCGGCAGGCGCAACCGAGGCGCAGGGCGCCAACGCCGCCGGCGCCGCCGCCGGGCACATCTTCGCTGAGGTGTGGCGCTACGCCGAGAGCCTGGGCGCGCGACCCGAGTCGATGATCGGCCTGGCGGGCATCGGTGACCTCGTCGCGACAGCCCTTGCGCGCGAGAGCCGCAACCGCCGGGCTGGCGAGCTGCTCGCCGAGGGCGTGCCCGCGCTCGAGATACCGGCTCGCATCGGCCAGGCCGTCGAGGCGCTCGAGTGGGTGCCACTGTTGGCCAGCACACTCGAGCAGGCGGGCGTCGAGGCGCCCGTCACGAGTGCGCTTGGCCGGCTCATCTCCGGTGAGCTGCCGCTCGACGATTGGGTCGCGCTCGTGCGCACCACAGTCCCCCCGCCCGCGCGCTGGCGCCGTCGACCTGAGCCGGGCTTCTGGCGACGGCTATGGCGAAGCCTCTCTGGCAGGCGTTGAGCGCACTGCCAGTGGTCACACTTCTAGCCGCCGGCCAAGGAGGCGATTGCCAAAGGCCCTAGAACGTCGATCGCCGTGCGCTTCGACGAATTCACGTTCGAGCGGCTGCGAGTGCTTGCGGCGCAGCGCAGCTTCGGCTACAGGATGCTGTTGAAGGAGCTCGTCCTCGAACGCCTCTGCGAGGAGGAGAAGCGCGAGGGGATCATCGAGTGACGAGCGTGCTGATAACCGCCTCGTAGACACCCCCGCCGTGACTTGCCTCGGCGATACGCACGTTGTCGAATGCGTCAGCCGCCTCTCGGATCGAGGAGTCGCGCTGCACGGCGTTGGCCACGAGCCAGAACGCTCCCACATGCTCGGCGCAGGCGAGATCCTCGCGCGAGTCGCCCACAGCGAAGGTCTCCTCGCGCGCATAGCCACGCACCCGCATGTGAAAGGCAACCGCAGCCGCCTTCGAGGCGCCAGCCGGCACAAGGTGGTAGCCGCGCACGTGCGACAGGTTGGCTAGCGCTGGGGAGCGGCGGTTGACGACGCCGTTGTCGACAAGGCGCAGATGACCGTGGCCGTGCTCTTCGAGCAGCATGTCCACCTCGACAGCGTCGACCAGACCGCGGAAGAGATGTGACACTTCGCGGTCCACATGCCACGGCTCGTGGTACTCGAGCCGCCCCTCATAGTGCTCCAGCAGAAGGGCAGGGGCGCCGGATTCCTCGATCTGCTGGGCGATAGTCAGCTCGCCCGGCATCATCTCGCCGGTGAGCCAGTGCTCCTCGCCGCCTGCGGGCACGCCCACCTTGACGCCCATCTCAGCGCCGTCCGCTCGCTGGGGGTCGCCGCGCCACGGACCGGGGGGCCCAGCGCCCGATGGAGGATTGCCGCCCGATGGACCGAGCAACTGGGGGTCGCCGCGCCACGGATCGAGGGGCCCAGCGCCCGATGGGGAATTGCCGCCCGATGGACCGAGCAACCCTGCGTTCGATACAGGATCGCCGCTCGCCGGACCGAGCTGCCCCGCGCCCAGCACGACGCACGCCCCCGCCTCGAAGATGTAGGCATTCTGGCCGAGCAGGCGCGCGTCCTCGGCCACCTGGATGCGGCGGCGGCCGGACATCAGCACGATCTCCACGTCCGCCCTGAGACATGCCTCGATCGCGCGCATCGCCCGCAACGACACGTTGCCCTCGCCGTCGTGCACGAGCGACGCTCCGCGCCCAAGCAACGTCCCGTCGAGATCCACGTACATGCAGCGAGCGCTCATCGCGCCATCACCGTGGCCAGCGGCGGACGCTCGACCGGAGCGCGCGTGCCGCCCGCTTGCCGCCCTTTACGATCCAGACTCGACCGCTGCTCCTCTGCGCTGCGCGCATCGCGCGCGGACGCCTCGCCGGAGCGAACGGCAATCCCATCGCCTGCCAGGCGCCCTTCCGATACGAGCCTCCTGACGATCGTCCTCAGCACCGTCTCTGACATCTCACTGAGCGCCGACAGCGGCTGGTGGCGGTTGCGGTGCACGTCGAGGTCCACCTGGGCGAGGCCGTCGAGTCCGACCTCGCGCCATGCGTCGATCAGCATCGCTATCTCCACGCCGTACCCGGTCGCGAACGGGACGCGTTCGAGCAAGTCGCGACGCGCCGCCACCTCGCCGGCCAGCGGCTGGCGCACGCACGCAAGCTCTGGGTAGAAGATCGTTAGGGCCGGGCGCGCCATCAGGTGGTTGACGCGCCCACCGCCCTCCGGCAGCGAGATCCCGCCCTGCTCGAACGGGCGCCGGTAGAAAGCCTTCACGAACTGGATCTCGGGCTCGCACACAAGCGGGCCGAGCAGGCCCGTGGCGTAGTGCTCGGAGAAGCCCTCGCTGTCGGCGTCGAGATACACGATCAGCTCGCCCGTAAGCGCCGACAGCGCGCGCCACATCGCGTCGCCCTTGCCAAGCACCGGCCCCATCTCGGGCATCAGCTCCCCCTCTTGGAGGACCTTCGCGCCGGCGCGCTCGGCCACGCTTGCCGTCCCGTCGTCAGACGCGGCGTCCACGACGACGACCTCGTCGATCGCCCCCGCCTCGCACAACCGCGCGAGCGCGCCCACGATCTCGCCAACCGTTCCAGCGCACTCGCGCGCAGGCAGGCAAACCGACACCGTGCTGCCGCGCTCGGCTGCGATCCGGCTCGCCGGGTAAAGCGAATGGTGGAAGGTGCGCGCTTTCGCCCATTGCGCAGCTGCGGGATCGACCATCGCCTCTACTATCGCAACCGATGGCCAAACCCGCCTCCGGCCGGCCTGCGAATGCGATCCCCGAGGATCGCGCGCAGGCCCGCGGGCGGGTGCGAAAGGTGGAGCGAGGGAGCCGAAAGGTGGAGCGGGGGAGCCGAAAGGTGGAGCGAGGGAGCCGAACGGGGTGACCGAACGCACGATCGAGCCGTGGAGCGCCCTCGTCGATGAGGCGCGCGCGGACGGGCGGATTGTGCGCGAGGCGCGCGAAGGACCCGGCCACGCCAGGCTCACAGACATCCCGACGACGCTTCACCCGGATGTGATCGCCGGCCTCGGCCGTGTCGGGATCGAGCGGCTCTACGCCCACCAGGCGCAGGCGCTTCAGTCGGCCTGGGAACGCACCACGATCGTCACGACAGGCACCGCCTCGGGCAAGTCGCTGTGCTTCAACCTGCCCACGCTCGATGCCCTCTGCGGCGACGCGTTCGCACGCGCCCTCTATCTCTATCCGACCAAGGCGCTCTCCCAGGACCAGGCGCGCGCGCTCGACGCGTTCGGTCTCACAAAGCAGGTGCGCCCAGCCATCTACGACGGCGACACCCCCCGCGACGCGCGCGGCGACGTCCGCCGCCGCGCGAACGTGGTGCTCACCAACCCCGACATGCTGCACCTCGGCATCCTCCCCCACCACGGCTCCTGGGAGCGCCTCTTCAGCCATCTGCGCATCGTCGTCGTCGACGAGGCTCACGTCTACCGCGGCGTGTTCGGCTCGCACGTCGCCAACGTCCTGCGCCGCCTCCTGCGAGTTGCGGCCGCCTATGGCAGCGAGGTGCGCGTGCTGCTCGCCTCCGCCACGATCGCCAACCCGGTCGAGCTGGCCGAGCGCCTCACCGGCCTCGACGACATCGGCCTGATAGACGACGACGGCTCGCCCACGCCGCGCCGGCAGATCGCGATGTGGAACCCACCGCTTGTCGATGAGGCGCTCGGCGCTCGGCGCTCGGCGCTCGGCGAGGCCGCCGAGCTGCTCGCCCGGCTCGTGCGCGACGGGGGGCGCTGCATCTGCTTCATGAAGTCGCGCAAGGGCGTCGAGCTGCTCGCGCGCATGGTCACCGAAGACCTCGAGCACAGCGATCCCGACTTGGCCGAGCGCGTGGCTCCCTATCGCGCCGGCTACACCCCCCAGCAGCGACGTGCCTTGGAGGCGCGCCTGATGAGCGGGGAGCTGCGGGCCGTCATCACCACCGACGCCCTTGAACTCGGGATCGACATCGGCGAGCTCGACGCCGCCGTGGTCGTCACCTTCCCTGGCACGGTCGCCGCTCTGCGCCAGATGTGGGGACGTGCGGGGCGTCGCGGCAAGGGCTTCGCTGTGTATGTCGCCGGCGAGGACGCGCTCGACCAGTTCTTCTGTCGCCACCCCGACGAGTTCTTGGAGCGACCGGTCGAGGCGGCGATCCTCGACCACGAGAGCCCCCAGATCCACCAAGCCCACCTGCTATGCGCGGCATACGAGGGCCCCCTCGAACGAGGCGACGCCGAGTTCTTTGGGCCACGCTGGCAGGCACATGCGGAGGCGCTCGTCAGCGCCGGGCTCCTGCGCAAGCGGACTGTGCGACGCCCCCTCACACAGTCTCCCCGCGCGCGCGGGGAGGGCACGGCTTCTTCGCGCGGCGCTGTCGAGGAGATCGAGACGCAGTACGAGGTCGAGGAGTACGTGCTGCGACGCCCCGCCGACTACCCCGCGGCGAAGGTCTCGCTGCGCTCCTCCTCGCCCGACAGCTTCGCGATCGTCGATGTCTCCTCCGGCGAGCTGCTCGGCCAGACCGAGGCCGCTCGTGCCCACTCCACGGTTCACGACGGCGCCATCTACCTGCACCAGGGCCGCTCTTATGAGGTGCGTGAACTCGATCTCGAGAACCGCCGCGCGCTGGTGGCCCCGTTCGGCGGTGACTGGTACACGCAGCCCAAGCGCGAGACCGACACCAACATCGAGCGTCTGCTCGACCGCCGCGAGACGCTCGGCGTAACGCTCTCATTTGGCGAGGTCTCCGTCACCGAGACCGTGCTCGGCTATCAGCGCAAGCGCCTGTCAGACCATGCGCAGGTGGATCTGGTGATGCTCGATCTACCGCAGACCTCGTTCTCAACCCAGGCGCTATGGTTCGAGCTAGACGGCGCCACGCTCACCGGTCTCGACTCAGGCGGCGATGGCACGATCCCGATGGACGCCCTGCTCGGCTCGCTGCACGCCACCGAGCACGCCCAGATCGCCGTGCTCCCCCTGATCGCGATGTGCGACCGCTGGGACATCGGCGGCCTGTCCACCAATATGCACCCGCAGACCGGCGGCCCCACGATCTTCGTCTACGACGGCCACCCCGGCGGCATCGGCATTACACGCCTGGCCTACCAGCGCTTCGAGGAGCTGTGCCGCGACGCCCACCGCCTGATCGCGGAGTGCCCGTGTGAGAGCGGCTGCCCCTCCTGCGTGCAGTCGCCGAAGTGCGGCAACCTCAACGAACCTCTGTCGAAGGCCGGAGCGAAGGTGGTGCTCGAAGGGATGCTGGCCGCTCAGCCAGCCTGATTGCCCGCGGCGATCTTCTTCAGGTCGATCGTGACGTCATACAGCTTCGGATCGACCCCTTCCTCCAACGCCACCTCGCGCAGCGGCCTTCCCGACTCCGTCGCCTTTTTGACGATCGCGGTGCCCTTGTCGTAGCCAATCGCGCCATTCAGCGCGGTGGCGACCGCAAGCGTGGCGCCGGCCGAGGCGGCGCAGCCGGCCTTGTTGGCCCTGATTCCGTCGACGCACTTCTCGGCGAACACGCGCGAGGTGGATGTGAGCAGCTGCAGCGACTGGAGCAGGTTGCGAGCGATCAGGGGGATACGCACGTTCAGCTCGAACTGGCCCTGCAGACCGGCGACGGTGATGGCAGTGTCGTTGCCGATGACTTGCGCCGAGACCTGCAGCACGACCTCCGGAATCACGGGGTTGACCTTGCCGGGCATGATCGAGGAGCCCTTCTGCAGCTCGGGCAGCAACAGCTCGCCGATGCCAGCGCGCGGCCCGGAGCCCATCAGCGCGAGGTCGCCGGCGATCTTCGTCAAGGACACGGCGAGCACCTTGAGCGCTCCTGAGAGCTCGACGAGCGCGTCGCGATTGGCTTGCGCCTCGAAGGGGTCGAGCGGGGCGGCGATCTGCTTCAACCCCGATTCGCGCTTGAGGCGGCTGCGCACCTTCTCGGCGAACTTGGGGTGGGTGTTGAGGCCTGTGCCGGTGGCGGTGCCCCCGAGCGGTATCTGGCCGACGTGCACGAGCGCCGCCCGCACGCGCTCCTGGCCGAGCGCCATCTGCGCGGCGTAGCCGGCGAACTCCTGGCCGAGCGTGACCGGGACGGCGTCCATCAGGTGCGTGCGCCCGGACTTGACCACGCCCGAGAAGCTCTTGGCCTTCTTGGCGAACGAGCGCTCGAGCTGCCCCAGCGCGGGAAGCAGCTCGTTCTGGGCGACGTCTAGCGCAGCGAGGTGCACGGCGGAGGGAAACACGTCGTTTGAAGACTGGCCCATGTTGACGTGATCGTTGGCGTGCACCTTCTCCCCGGCAAGCGTCGCGATCACCTCGTTGGCGTTCGTGTTCGTGGAGGTGCCCGAGCCGGTCTGGAAGACGTCGATCGGGAACTGGTCGTCGTGCTTGCCGGCCGCGATCTCCGCGGCGGCCTTCTCGATGCTCGCCGCGCTGCGCTTGCTGAGCAGGCCAAGCTCGCCGTTGACGGCAGCCGCGGCGCCCTTCACACGGGCAAGCCAGCGCACGACCGACACCGGCACCCTCTCACCGGAGATGGGGAAGTTGTCGACTGCCTTGGCGGTCTCCCCGCCCCAGAGCTGCTTGCCGGTCATCGAGTCTCCTCCGTCGCCATAGGGGCTCGTAAATCTATCCGCAGAAAGCCACGAGCTCGCGCGCGACCCCAACCGGGTCGTCGTAGGTCATCAGGAAGCCGGTGCTCGGGAGCACGCGCAGCTGACCATGCGCAAGCAGGCGCAGCGCCTCTTCGGCGCCGGCAAGCGGGTGCAACGGGTCGTGATCGGCCCACAGCAGCAGCACCGGCATGTCGAGGCGAGGGTAGAGCTCGAGCAGCTGCGTCTGGGCGCCGCGCGGCCAGTGCCGCGCGCACTTGGCCCACGAGCGCGCCAGATTGGGGTTGCCGGGCACGTCGGCGAAGGCGTGTCGCATCAGGTCGCCTGCCTCGGGGGCGCGGCGCTCGGACATGCGCATCCCCAGCTCCGGTGTGAAGACGAGTTTGGTGGCATGGCTGAGCACACGGTCCAGGCCCGGCAGCGAGCCGCCGAGCGTGGCCAGGCGCCAGGCGTCGCGCATGCGCTGGTGCTCGACGGGGAGGTGCAGGCGATTGGGCATCAGCACGATCCGGCTCGGCTTCAGCCGCCCGCATAGGACCGCGTGCAGCAAGATCTCAGCGCCGGCGTCGTGCCCGACGACGAGCGGGTCGGGACCGAGCACGTCGTCGGAGAAGCCACTCATCACCTCGGCCAGCCAGTCGAGCGTGTAGGGGTAGCGCGGACGGTCCTCGGAGTCGCCGTGCAGCGGCAGGTCGGGGATCACGAGCCGGTGACGCTCCGCGAGGCGCTCGGCGACGGGCTCCCACTCGCGGTGGGAGAGCAGGCCGGAGTGCAGCAGCGCGAGGGGCGGCCCGGCGCCGACCTCGCGGTAGGCGACGCGCGCGCCGTCGGGATGATGGTAGAGGCGAAGCCTCATCGGGGTGTCTCCTGCGCGTGCAAGCAATGTCCCAGTATGCAGCGTGCGTTGCGGAGCTTGTGGGCGCCCACCCCAAAGCTCAACAATCCTCCATATGAGCGCGATCCGCACGAACGCCGCCGCCGCCCTGCTCGGCGTCAGCCCCAACACGCTGCGCAGTTGGGAAAGCCGCTTCGGCTACCCCGCCCCAGCACGCACGGAGGGCGGCCACCGCCAGTTCGACCTTGCCGAGATCGAGGCGCTGAGGCAGGCGTATACGGAGACCCATGACATCGCCTCGGCGATCGCGGTGGTGCGCGAGCGTGGCGAGGGGCCGTCCACACCGGCCCGGCTGCGCTCGGCATTCACGACTTTCAGCGAGGAGAAGGCCGACAGGCTGATGGAGGAGAGCATGGCGGTGCGCTCAGTCGAGCGCACGGTCGAGACCGTGCTGCTGCCGGCTGTGCAGGCGCTTGCGCCCGAGGACCAAATGTCTCCCCGCGACCCGGCTTCTCTTGGCGATCGAGAGGCCAGGCCAGGCCGCGAGCTCGCCAGCTCGCGGGTGGGCGGGCCCGAATACTGCTTCGCCTGGCGCTACGCCACGGGCTGGCTGGCGGCCGCCCAGCGCGTCGCTCCCCCCTCCACCCGAGACGAGGGGGTGCTGATCTTCGACGCGAGCCGACCGATGGACGTCGACTCGCTGCACGTGCAAGCGCTCGAGCTCCTCGTCAGGCGCGCAGGTCTACGCGTGCTGACGCTCCCCGTCGAGCTGGACAGCACCCGCGTAGGAAGCGCTTTGCGCGCGCTACGCCCACAGGCGATGGTGCTTGCCGGGCGCTGCTCGTCGCTGGAGGCGATCGGGCGCGTCGTGTACGCCACCAGGCAGAGCAGCGGCGACCTGCAGGTGCTCGACTACCGTGGGGCCCTGCCCGACACCGGCGCCAGCACCGTTGTGCGCATCGGGCCAGGACCGGCTGAGGCGCTGCGCATGCTGCGCGAGCGGCTCGCAAGCCCACAGGGCTCGTTGACGGCCGCGCCGGCGCCGGTCGTCGTAGCGGCTTCCTAGCGGAAGCTGCCGGTCCCTCCGCGACCGGTCCTCGCCCTGTCTATGGGTCGCGGCTGTGTCTGTGGGTCGCAGCTGCATCCCCAGGTCGCCGCTGGGTGGCATGGTGTGCTCGCGCCTACAATGGGCCGCCCGATGACGGCTCCGCCCAGACACCCGCTGATACCCGCGCGCGAGGTGGACGCGCGTCAGGAGCTGCCGGAGCTCGAGCAGGAGGTCTTGCGGCGCTGGCGCGAGCGCGACGTCTTCGGCGAGTCGCTGCGGATGCGCGCGGGAGCCGAGCAATGGGTCTTCTACGAGGGACCGCCAACCGCCAACGGCCGGCCTGGCTCTCACCACGTGCTCTCGCGCGTGTTCAAGGACATCTACCCCCGCTACAAGACGATGCGCGGTTACCGGGTGGAGCGCAAGGGCGGCTGGGACTGCCACGGCTTGCCTGTCGAGATCGCCGTCGAACAGAAGCTCGGGATAACGAGCAAGACCGAGATCGAGGATCCCGAGAAGGGGATCGGGATCGAGCGCTTCAACGAGGAGTGCCGCAACTCCGTGTTCGAGTACCTGGAGGAGTGGGACCGGCTGACCGAGCGGATCGGCTTCTGGGTGGACCTCGAGCACGCCTACCGGACGCTCGACGAGAGCTACATCGAGTCGGTGTGGTGGGCGCTCAGGCAGATCAGCGACAAGGGTCTGTTGTACGAGGGCCACAAGGTCGTGCCCTACTGCCCGCGCTGCGGCACGGCGCTCTCCTCGCACGAGGTGGCGCTCGGCTATCGGGACGTGGTCGACCCGTCGGTGTATGTGCGCCTGCCGGTGGTCGCCGACAGCGGCCCCGCCGAGGCGGGCGACGTGCTGCTGATCTGGACGACCACGCCGTGGACGCTGCCGGGCAATGTCGCGGTGGCGGCCAGTCCAGACGTCGAGTACGTGCGCGCCCGCGCCGGCGGGGAGACGCTGATCCTGGCGCGAGCGCTGGTCGAGAAGGTGCTCGGCGAGGAAGCCGAGGTCTTGGAGAGCTTCCGCGGCGAGGAGCTGATCGGGGCGCTGTACAAGGGCCCGATCTTCGCGCTCAGCGACCGCGAGCCAGGCGGGATGCCCGTGATCGCCGGGGACTTCGTCACGACCGCCGACGGGACGGGCCTCGTGCACATCGCGCCCGCGTTCGGCGAGGACGACTTCAGGGCGGCGGCCGCTGCTGAGCTGTTCGATCCGACCGATCCGCGCACGCTCTACAACCCCGTCAAGCCCGACGGCACATACGACGAGCGCGTGCTGAGCCGCGACGGGGACTCCTACGGCGGTCGCTTCGTCAAGAGCCCGGAGCTGACCGACGAGCTGATCGCCGACCTCGACGCGCGCGGGATGCTGCTGAGGCGCAGCGACTACGAGCACTCCTATCCCCACTGCTGGCGCTGCGGGACGCCGTTGATCTACTACGCCAAGCCCTCGTGGTACATCGCCACCTCGAAGCTGCGCGAGCGGATGATGGCGGCGAACGAGACGATCGACTGGCACCCGCCGCACATCAAGCACGGTCGCTTCGGCGACTGGCTTCAGGGCAACGTCGACTGGGCGCTCTCGCGCGAGCGCTACTGGGGCACGCCGCTGCCGGTGTGGCGCTGCCAGGACGGCCACACGCACACGATCGGCTCATTCACAGAGCTAGAGCGGCTCTCGGGCACGACTCTCGCCGACCATCATCGTCCGTATGTGGATGACGTGGTGTTCGCTTGTCCCAGCTCGCACGACCCACTATCCACCCCATCGGCCGTGGGCAAGTCGGGCGAGGAGCCCGGCCCGTCCTTGGGCACGGTGTGCGGCAAGCCGATGAAGCGAGTGCCCGAGGTCATCGACGTGTGGTTTGACTCGGGCGCGATGCCATTCGCTCAGCACCATTATCCCAGCGAGAACGAACAGCTATTCCAAAAAGAATTCCCAGCCAATTTCATCTGCGAGGCGCTCGACCAGACACGCGGCTGGTTCTACTCGCTGCTGGCCGTCTCGACCCTGCTGTTCGACCAGGCGCCCTACGAGAACGTCGTATGCCTGGGCCTGATCCTCGACGCGGACGGCCAGAAGATGAGCAAGTCCAAGGGCAACACGGTCGAGCCGTGGCAGGTGCTCGACCGCTATGGAGCCGACGCGTTCCGCTGGTACTTCTTCACCTCGAAGCAGCCCTGGGACGGGTATCGCTTCTCCGAGGAGGCAATCGGGGAGGGCGTGCGCCTGTTCATAAAGCAGCTGTGGAGCACCTACTTCTTTTACGTGCTCTACGCAAACGCCAATGCGCGAGCGTTGAACGAGAGCGATTTCCTTGGAGAGGGAGGGGCGTTCGTAGCGACCAACGCTCCCACGTCCGATTCCCCCGCCCGTCAGGGGAGGGCGGCCGAGACCGACTTGGACAGGTGGGCGCTGTCGAGGACGGCGGCAACCGCCGGACTGGTCGCCGAGCGCCTGGACGCTTTCGACGCGACGAGCGCCGGGCGTGCGATCGCCGAGCTGGTCGACGATCTGTCGAACTGGTACGTGCGCCGCTCGCGCCGGCGCTTCTGGGATGGTGACGCGGTCGCGTTCGCGACCTTGCGCGAGTGCATGCTGTGCATCTCCAAGCTGCTCGCGCCTTTCTGCCCATTCGTGGCGGACGAGATCTACGACAACCTCGACGGCACGCTCGCGAGCGTGCACCTGTGCGACTTTCCGGCAGGCGAGGCCTTGCCGGCCCGTGACGCGGCGCTCGAGGACGCGATGGCGATCGCGCGCGAGACCGTCAGGCTCGGCCTCGGGGCCAGGGCACAGGCAAAGATCAAGGTGCGCCAACCGCTGGCGGAGGCGGTGGTGGTGGCCGACGGGCGCGAGCGCATCGCGATCGAGCGATTGGTGGACATCGTGCGCGAGGAGCTCAACGTGCGGCGCGTGCGCTTCGTCGAGGCGGCAGACGAGTTGGGCGAGTACGAGGTGAAGGCCAACTACCGCACGTTGGGGCCGCTGTTCGGCAAGGACATGCCGCTGGCGGCCGAGGCGATCGCCGCGCTCGACCCCGCGAGGGTGGCGGCCGCGGTGCGCGGCGGCCCCGAAGGCGGGGCAGGCGCTGGCATCGGTATCGCCGTCGGCGACCGCGAGCACAAGCTCTCCGAGCAAGACGTGATCCTGACGATGAAGGCTCCGGAGGGCTATTCCGTCGAGCGCGAGGGCGCGCACGCGGTCGCGCTCGACCTCACGATCGACGAGAGCTTGCTGCGCGAGGGCCGCTCGCGCGAGATCGTGCACGCGGTCCAGAACGCGCGCAAGGCCGCCGGCCTCGAGGTCGAGGACCGCATCGAGCTGGTCCTCGGCGGAGATCCCGCGCTCGTGGAGGCCGCGCGCGCGCACGAGGCCTACGTCAGCGGCGAGACGCTCGCGGTGGGCCTATCGCTCGGCGACGGAGACCCCGCCGCGATGGACTACCGCGAGCAGAGCGAGATCGAAGGACTCCCACTCGAGATCGCCCTACGCCGGGCTCTGCCTATCTGAAAAGCTTCCGGGCGCGCCGTGCGCGCGGTTAGTGCTTAAGCCGCCGTGAGAACCGAGTCCAGCTCCGCCTCGATCTTCTTCTTCGGGTAGGCGCCCACAACCGTCTTCGCGGCGGCGCCGCCCTTGAAGAGGATCATCGTCGGGATCGAGAGCACCTGGAAGGCGGCCGCCGTCTGCTGGTTCTCATCGACGTTGAGCTTGACGATGCGCAAATCCTCGCGCTCGGAGGCGATCTCCTCGAGCACGGGGCCGACCACGCGGCAGGGCCCGCACCAGGGAGCCCAGAAGTCGACGAGCACGGGCTTCTCCGACTCGACGACCTCAGCCTGGAAGTTGGCGTCGGTTACTTCGGTGAGGGTGCCTGCCATGGGGATCTCCTATCGGATGACTGCCGTCTCGCGGCCGGTTGGGCGCTCGGCCATGCGCGAGCCGCCTACATCCACTATACAAAATGAAGCGACATATTTCAGGGGGGCCTGGAGCCACGGAGCCGCTCAGCGAACGCGTACCGTGAACCCTTCCCAGCTCCCGACGATCGGTGGGTGCAGGCCGGTGAGCGTCATGAACAGGTGAGGAGACACGTAAACCTCGACGAAGGCGGAGAGGACGAGCACCGGCAGCGCGATTGCGACCGTCACGACGGTCGCGGCGAGCAGCTGCTCCCACTCGCCTCGGCGGCTCGCGATGATCCAGGCGGCGAGCGGCAGGAATAGCGCGATCAGCTCCGAGAGCGCGTGCGGAAGCAGACCGAGCAACAGCAGCGCCGGCGACACTTTCAGAAAGCCAGCGACGCCCGCGAGCGTGTGGCCGAGCAGATATGCCTGGGCAGACAGCGAGAAGGTCGTGGCGCACACCACGAAAGCGATCGCGATGCGCCCGCCATGCTCGTGCACCCAGCGCGAGAGACCGCTCTTGCTCTCAGCCTGCAGCGGCAGCGAGCTGCCGGCGATGAAGCCCGCCACGCACGCCATCGCGTGCAATGCCAGCACGAGCAAGTTGTGTGAGAGCACGGTGGCGACATCCGCCGCGTCGCCCACCGCGAACGGCGGGCGCAGCTGGATCGGCTGCACATATCCAGCCGACAGCGTCGCGATCGCGAGCACCGCCACGAGCAGCCCGGCGGCGGCGGCAGCCGAGCCCGCGACCCATGCGCCCAGCACCGGCAGCGGACGGTCCTGCCAGGCACGCAGCGTCGTGCGAGTTCGGCGAACGCCGTGATAGAGCGCGTAAGAAGCAGCGTCCACGGTCTTTTGATCGGCGTCTGCGCACCTTTACATGAGGCCGACGAGCGCTGCCCGCCAGGCGCGACCCTCGTCAGGCGATCTCGTCAGGGAGACGCTGCCTCAGGCGCGGGGCGAGGCGCCCTGATTGGCGGTCGTGGCGCGATTGGTCTCCGCGACCTCCTGCACCGCCAACGCGGGCGGCTGGCGCCCGAAGCGAAGGCGCGGCACGAGCCACATCGCCTCCACGGCTATCCGCCACGACATCTTGCTCTGGCCGAGCTCGCGGTCTTTGAAGACGATCGGCACCTCGACGACCCGAAACCCGGCTCGCACCGCGCGGTAGGTGAGCTCGACCTGAAAGGCGTAGCCCTGTGAGCGCACCCCGTCGAAGTGGATCGCTTCGAGCACCTCGCGCTTGAAGCACTTGAAGCCGCCCGTCAGGTCGCGCACGCGCAGACCCAGCACCCAGCGCGCATAGGTGGAGCCGCCCTCGCTGATGAAGCGCCGCAGCACGCCCCAGTCGACGACTCCTCCCCCGGCCACGTAGCGCGAGCCGAGCGCGAGGTCGGCGCCGGAGCGCACCGCCGCAAGCAGGCGCGCGAGGTCGGCCGGGTCGTGCGAGAAGTCCGAGTCCATCTCCATCACGTAAGCGGCGCCGTGATCGAGCGCGTAGCGGAAGCCCGCCAGGTAGGCGGGCCCGATCCCGTTCTTCTCGGTGCGGTGCAGAACTTCCACCGACTCGCGCTCGCTCGACAGCCGCTCGGCGATGGCCCCCGTGCCGTCGGGCGAGCCGTCGTCGACGATCAGGATCCTGTAGTCCCCATCGCTTGCAGCGCCAAGCACATCGCCGGCGGCGGCTACTATCGCCTCGATGTTCTCAGCCTCGTTGTACGTCGGGAGGATCAGCCAGGGCACGCCTTTCACAAGGCGCGTACCCTAGCGTGTCGCTGGGTCGCGCAAGGCAGCTGCCCGTCCTCGGCGGGCTGACTGCAGCAGCGACGCTCCTGCTCGCGTCTGCGGGCGGAGCCTGGGCTCGCGCTCCTGAGCGGCCCGTCAGCGCGAGCCCCCTGGACGGCTACGTGGCGGGGATCGCACGCGCCTGGGAGCCCTACACGACTGTCGACGGGCGGATCGAGGACCCGCTGGACCCAGCCGACACAGGCGACAACTACGGCGTGATCCTGCTGGCGGACGTGATGCTGAAGGTGGCCCGCCGCACCGACGACAGCGCGCTCCAAGACGCGGGGACGCGCATCATCGCCTCGGCGCTGACGCTGCCCGTGCCGAGCGACCCCTTCAACCTGCTCGCGATCGCCGCCGTGATTCACGACGGTCGCGCCGGCGACTTTCCCGCCGGCGCGTGGGAACGCGTGGCCGGCTCGCTGCTGCAGCGAGCCGGCCAGATCGGGCCGCCGGTGGTAACCACCTGCTTAACCGAACCCTCCTGCTACGACAACCGGCGCCTGGTGTGGTCCGCCGGAGCGTCGCTGCTGCTGTCCGACGGCGTCGTCGGCACGCCCGGCTCGCTCGCGAGCGACAGCGTGTCCGCCGCGGCTCAGATCGAAGCCGATCTCGCGATGTCCGTCGAGCATGCGGGAGCGCCGCTTGCGATGGCGCTCGAAGGCGAGAGTGGGCGGGCGCCGCATGGGCGCGATCCGGGCCGGGCGGGCGGCCCGCTCGTCGATTCCGCAGCGGGGGGAGCGGCGCGCGAGCTTTCCGACCCCGGCCCCGAGCCACCCGCCTACGAGCTGTTCTCCGCGTTCATGCTCGAGCTAATCCGCGAAGTCGATCCCCACGCGATCACGCCGGCCGTGGCACGGCTCCGCGGTCAAGCCGATCGCTATGCGCTCGACATGATGGCGCCCGACGGCCAGCTGTCGCTGTCGGGGCGTTCGCTGGACCAGTCGTGGGTTCAGGCGGCGGCGGCCGCGCTCGGCTCGCGCCGCGCCGCGCTTGAACCGGAACGCGCCGCTCCCTGGCGCGCTTACGCAGACCGCGCCGTGTCCTATCTGCTGTCCGCCTATCCGATCCGCGCAGACGGCCTGCTTCCGATCGTCCCAGGGCTCAGCCTCGAATGGAGCCCGACGATCATGGACAACTACGCCGCGCTCAACCAATACGAGGGCCTGACCCTTTGGCTGCTCTCCGACGCGCTCGCCCAATGGCCGCCCCTGGAAGCCGCGCGCACGGCGCTCCCCGCGGACAGCCCGGAACTGCTGGCCGACGATCTCGGCTCGAGCGGGCTCGTATGGGGTCGGCGCGCCGGGGTGTGGTGGCAGCTCAGCGGGCGTAGCACCGGAGGCGATCCGCGCTCGGCGCAAGGCCTCGTGGCGGTCAAGCTGGCCGAAGCCGGCGGCTGGCGCGACCTGCTCGCGCTGCGCCCGCGCGCCGGCGGACCATCCAGCGTGTGGACCCTTGCCTTACATGGCAGGGAGGCGATTCCGACCTTCACGCGCGTGCGGGGAACCGGCGGCCGCGCCGTGCTCGTAGGCAGCTACTTGCCTGTGCGCGGAGGACACCCGGGTCACCCCCTCGCGCGCGCCGTGTGGAGCTTGACGGCGACCGCGAGAGGCGTCAGGTTGAGCATGAGCATGCCGGCGAAGTCCACGCTGCGCACGACGGTCTGGCTGGCACGCGCTGCTCCCCACCTGTCGGCCGTTGGCGCGAGGATCCAGCGCGGAGCGTGCACGGTAAGCGCCTCAGGCCAGGCCTGCCCTGTGACGATCGAATGGCGCCGTCGACGCGCCGCGACGCTCGAAGTGGGCTCCTAGCTGCAACCAACCACTCGGGGGCACAGCTTCGACCGGAGCTCGCTCGCGCCGGTCCTGGCACGGCTCAGAAGAGCTTTGGGATCGACCTCTGGACGTGACGATGCAGCGCTTGCGCCAGCACGGCGAGCGCCGGACGCGCCTTACCGTAGGCGTCGACGAGACCTGCGTCCCACGTGACCCGCCTCGAGAGCCTGTAGGGAGATCCGGGTGAGCGCCAGTGGTAGTAGTAGATCCGCGTGATTCGCTTGCTGAGGCCCGTGAGCGTGAATATATTGTGCGCGACCCTCGCCGAGTAGGCAGAGCCGTGATAGATCAGCCGGCCTTTGAAGCGCCACCACACGACGCCGCCGACCTCGCTGAACCACACCTGCCCGCGCGTGGCCGCGAGGAAGCTTTCGATCAGAGCCGGACTGTCGACGCTGACGCTGTGGTAAGGGTTGAACGGCCAGATCTTTGGATAGGGATGAGCAGTCTGCAGGAACGATTCGATCCAGGCTGTGGTGTTCCCGTCGGAATCGAGGATGTCTGGCGCCGTCACCTCACAGCCGCGGCAATGAGCGGCGAGCACGTTGTAGTAGGAAGCCGCGAGTCGCGGGTCGTGAGCCGTCGGCTGCGTTGCGTGGGTCGCCTCGTCCCAAGGGGCAAACTCCTTGACCCACGGGAACAGCTTTCGGAAGCGCAGGAAGGCGCGCAGATACTGCGCCGGGCTCGGCGCGCGCTCGTTGCTGTCGGCGTGCTGAAAGGTTATGAAGGGGGTGACGTGGTAAGCGTGCTTGACCGCCGTCAGCCAGGCGGTGACGTTCGCAAGGTCGCGCTTGTTGAGCACCGCGTTCCATGGGACCACGTCGCGAGCGATGTGGACGCCGAGCTCGCCGACGCGCGGATCGGAGAACGTGCTCGGTTCGTAGTCTGAGAGGCCAAAGCGGAATGCGGCTCCGGCGGGGGCGGCCGCGGCGAGGGCGAGCAATGCCAGACATGCCAGCAGCAGCGCACAGCACCGGGCGTCACGGGCAGACGCTTGCCATCGAGCGTGAAAGTGCGTACATGTGCGTTTGCGCATGATGGAGTCCCCCGTCAGCCTCGCGCGAAGAACGACGTACCCGCACCGGGCTTGCGGCCTGCTCCCAGAGTATCGGCTGGAACCGCGCGGCACGCCGATATGATGAGGCGCCGATGAGCCGCCGGCGCGCCACCCTCTTGGCGGTACTGATCGCAGGAGCGCTCCAAGCGCTCGCGCCGCCCGCCGAGAGCGCCGCCGCCACCGTCGTCGAACGCTCCCCATTCGGGCTGTCGATCGAGTACCCGCTGATGGAGCGCATGCTCGGCACCGCGTCCTGCCCGAGCGAGGCGCTGGTGGGCACGTTGCGATCGCTCGGCTCGCCGACGCTGCGGATCGGAGGCGACTCGCAGGACCTGGCGGGACCGACCACGGCCTACCACTACCTCGTCGCGCCGTCCTTCTGGACTGCGCTTGGCTGCCTCGCGCGCGAGAGCCGGGCGCCGATCGTCGTCGGGCTGAACTTCGCCGAAGGGCCGCTCGCCGACGAGCTCACGACGATCGCCGCCGCCGAGCAGGCGATCCCCGCAGCCCAGCTGAGTTTCTCGCTCGGCAATGAGCCCGATCTGTACGGGTTCAGCCACATCCTCCCGGGCGAAGCGGGCTTCATCGTCCCCGCCTACCGGCCGCCGCCGTGGACGGCGCAGCGGTATGCGAGCGAATGGACAACCCGGCGAGCGCTGCTCGGGCCGATCGCGATCGAGGGCCCGGACGTGGCCGGGATCGGCTGGCGCGCGCGCATCTCCGAGCTGATGACGACCGATCCTCCGGACGTCATGACAGTGCACGCATACCCGACGGTCGCGTGCGGGTCGGCCGGGGCGCCCACGACGCCCGCGCGGCTGCTCTCCAAGCACGGGAGCGTGGGGCTCGTGGAAAAGTACGATTGGCTGCTGGCCCTTGCGCGCGCCGCGCACAGGCCGGCGGCGATCTCCGAGAGCAACAGCGCGTCCTGCGGCGGCAAGCCCGGCGTCTCGGACAGGCCGGTGGCAGGCGTATGGGCGGCGCGCTACGTGGTCGCGGCCCTGCTTGCGGGCTTCGCGCAGGTGCGCTTCCACACCGCCGGCACGAGCTACGACCCGATCGTCCTCGAAGCGGACGGGAAGATCGCGATACGGCCGCTCGGTCACGCGCTGCTGTTCCTGCATCGCTGGATCCCGCTCGGCAGCCGCGTCTTCTCGAGCTCGCGCGATCCTGGCATCCTCGCAGCGACGGTCGTGACCGGTGCGCGCACGAGCGTGATCGTGAGCTCGTTCTCGTCGAAGCCGACGCCCTTCACCGTCGCTGTCGCCGCCGCGAGGGCGCGCGTGCGCACCGACACGTTGACGACGGCGAGCGCAATCGAAGCGGGCGCGTCGGTTGCGGTTCACGGCCATCGCGCGCGGCTCATGCTTGCGCCGCATACAGTCGTCGCGATCAGGACGGGGTAGCGCTGCCGCCGCGAACCCTTATCGAATCCCCGATCTGGGACGCGTAAGACGGTGGCCGGCGAGCTGCCCAACTCTCAGGTCGCCGACGCGCTCGAGGAGCTCGGCGACCTGTACGAGCTCGACGGCGCGATCGTGCACCGCGTGCTCGCATACCGCACCGCCGCCCGCTCGGTGCGCGAGGCGCCCGTGTCGGTCGCGGCGCTCGCGCGCGCAGGGCGCGCCACAGAGCTGCCCGGCATTGGCGGGACGCTCCAGGAGAAGATCCTGGCGCTGCTCGAGACTGGCACGATCCCGGCGGCGGAGAAGCTGCGTGCGAAGGTGCCTCCCGGCCTGATCGCGCTCACGCGGCTGCCCGGGCTCGGACCCAAGCGCGCACGGCTGCTGCACTCGCAGCTCGGGATCGACTCGCTCGACGCGTTGCGCGAAGCCGCGCTCGCCGGGCGATTGCGCAGCGTGAGGGGCCTCGGCGCGAAGTTCGAGGCAAGCGTGCTCGACTCGCTCGAGCGCGGAGTCGCGGAGCGCAGGGCGCCACGCCTGCTGCTGCCCAGGGCGCTCGAGCTCGGACGCGCGCTCGCGGATGGGCTGACCGAGCGCGCGGGGGGAGCGGACTCTGAGACGAAAGTGCTCGTGGCCGGCTCGGCACGGCGGATGGCCGACAGCGTCAAGGACATCGACCTGGTCGCGGTGACGCGCAGGCCCGTGACGCTCGCCAAGAGCCTCGCGGCCCTGCCGGAGATCGAGAGCGTCGCCTCGGCCGGGAAGGCGGGCGCGAGGGCTCGCACCCACTCGGGGATGAGCGTGGATTTGCGAGTCGCCAAGCCAAGCCAGCTCGGCAACCTGCTGCAGCACTTCACCGGCTCGGGCAAGCACAACGCCGCGCTGCGCGAGACGGCGGTGCGCGCCGGGCTGCACGTGTCCGAGTACGGCGTCTCCGAGGAGGCGACCGGCGCCACGACGGCGTGCGCGAGCGAGCAGGAGGTGTACGCGCTGCTCGGCTTGGCCTACATCGAGCCCGAGCTGCGCGAGGATCGCGGCGAGCTCGCGGCGGCGGCGCTCGGATCCGGCACACCCTCGGCCCCGCCATCCCCCACGCAAGCCTGCCGGACTTGATCGAGCTGACCGACATCAGGGGCGATCTCCACTGTCACACGGTTGCCTCGGACGGGCGCGACACGATCGAGCGGATGGCGCTCGCGGCGCGCGAGCGCGGATACGAGTACGTGGCGATCACCGACCACTCCGCCTCGCACGGCTTCGGCAACGACGTCCCACCCGAGCAGCTGCGCCGTCAGATCGAGCTGGTGCGTGAGGCGGACGCAAGCATCCAGGGCATCCGCGTGCTGGCTGGCAGCGAGGTGAACATCCTGCCCGACGGCACGCTGGACTACGAGGACGAGCTGCTGGCGGAGCTCGATTGGGTGATCGCGAGCGTGCACACCGCCTTCGGGATCGGCGAACAGGCGATGACCGAGCGCATGATCGCTGCGATCGAGCATCCCCTGGTCGACGCGATCGGGCATCCGACCGGGCGGCTGATAGAGCGGCGCGAGCCCTACGCGCTAGACATGGCCGCCGTGATCGAGGCGGCGGTGCGCAGCGGGACGATGCTCGAGATCAACGCCAACCCCGACCGGCGTGATCTGAACGACGTTCACGCCCGCGCCGCCGCGCGAGCCGGCGCGCGCATCCTGATCGACTCCGACGCCCACTGGATCGCGCGCTTCGACGTGATGCGCTGGGGTGTCGCCACGGCAAGACGGGCATGGTCGAAGGCTGCGGACGTCGCCAACACCCGCTCCTGGGAGGAGTTCGCGAAGCTGCGCAAGCGGAAGCGTCGCCAGATTTGAAAGGCCGCTCACCCGTAGTACTGCGGGGAACGGGACGGGCAGTAATACACGAGCGCGCCCGAGGGATCGCGACGTAACACCCACACGCCCGTGCCATCGCTCAGTACCGTGCACGCCGGCGGCAAGCTCGAGGAGATCGGTTGGTGGAGGACCACCACCGCCGCCGGCGAGCTGTTCGCGAGAGTCGTCTCGATCGAAGGTAAGAGCCCGGCGATCATCGCCAGCGGGCCGAGCCCTTCGCCTGAGAAGTCCGGAGCATTGAGCTGGTTGGAGTCAAAAGCCACAACTTCCACGCCTTCGGTGCGCAATGCATTGAGCAGGCCCGGCACGTCACCGTCGCGCTGCGGGCCCGCCACCAGAAATCCACGGCTCGAGTAGATAACCAGTCGGTCGGGGTACGCCTGCGTGGCGGGGGGAGAGCTAACGAGCTTCACTTCCACCTGTCCTCTGACGCCAGCCGTGGTGGACAGAGTGTTGGCCGCCACCGCCAGCAGCAGCACGCAGACGGCCACGACGCGTGCGACACGTGGCAGGCTCACGATCCAGCCCGTGCCGATCACCGCTAGGTACGGCATCAGCGGCATGGCGTAGCGCAGATCGTGGTGAGGCGTAAGCGTGATCGCCAACCACGCGACGAAGCCACCGATCACGAGCTCCAAGCGCGGGCCCCTCGTTTCGCGGTTGCGCACCAGGTCGGCCAGCGTCCAGATGACTCCTCCGAGCACGAGCACAAATAGAGCCGCGAAGAGCTGGTAGTTGAGCGTGCTCCAGAAGTACCAGGTGAGATTTGCGCTCGAGAGCGTCGGCGGCAGGTTCCCCGCGACGGCGCCCGAGCTCGCGCCCGCGAGTTTGACGATCGTGCCGAGCTCGGAGAGGTGGTCGATATACCAGGGCGCTCCGACGAGCAGCGCGATAGCTGCGAACGCCGCCAAGCCGTGCCAGTTTCGCCATCCACCACGCGCAAGCGCCGTCAGCACGATCCCGGCGAGGAAGAACGGGAACTGCACCTTCACGAGCAGCCCGGCGCCGACGGCGAGGCCCGCAAAGCCGGCAAATCGGACCCGGCTGAAGTCCTCGCTCGCAAGCAACAGCCACATCGAGACCGCGACGAGAGCGGTCTCTGGAGCGTCGAGCATAAAGACATGTAGCTGAGCGATCAACAGCGGCGAGCCGAGCACGAAGATCGTGGCCAGCAGGCCTGCGCGGGAGCCGAACAGCAGCCGTCCCGTCTGGTAGCAGCCGAGTGTCAGCAGCGGGACAAAGAAGAGGTTCTCACCAAGTATCGGCGAGGCGACGTTCACCCCTCCGACGAGCATCGCTAGGACACCGACGAGATAAGCAAGCGGCGGGTATTGCAAGGTGTAGTTGAAGGGCCCCAGCAGATCGCCCGCCTGGAGCAGGTGGTGATAATAGATCGCCGTTTCCAAGTGAGCTCCGGCGTCGTAGATCGGGATGCTGCGGTCTTGCGTCGACCACCAGCAGGTGAGCCCTATGAAGGTCGTCGTTACACCGACGGCTCCCCAGGCCGAGCCGCTCCAGCCCGACACGCCGCCCAGTGTCTGCAACCGCGCCCTGGGGCGACCCTGAGCATGTACCGCGGATGACATGCCTCGAGTCTAATTGCATCGAGTTCCAAATACTAGGTAAATCGAAACTATCAGTAACTACCTCTTTTGCGGCTACCTCTTATTGCTGCCCAGCTCCAAGAGGCATGGAAGCAGCTCCGCCACCAGCCGATCGGCCCTCGCACGTCGGTATGGGTCGAGCGCATGCAGCGCACGCTCCGCATAGGCAGGGACCGGTTCGTCGAGTGCCGTGCGAAGCGCCGAGGCGAGCTCATCGTCGACCAGCCGCGCGTCTAGCTCGCGCGCGATCGGCAGCGCCGCGTAGGGGCCGGAAGACGGCGTCGTGACGAGCATGCACCCGTCAGCGAGCGCCTCCAGCTGGGCGATCCCGTAGTCCTCGCGGCGAGCCGCGCACACAAACACCCGGGCGCGTCGCAAGAGCGCGCGATAGTCGAGCGGCGCAAGCGCGCCGGTGACCCGCACCCCCTCAGCCGGAAGGCTGTACCCGAGGCAGCGCAGCCGCTCCTCCTCGACACCGGCCACCACCAGCTGCTCGCCGGGTCTGCGCGCGCGCCGCCAAGCGTCGAGCACGACGTCGAGGCCCTTCTTGGCCGGGTTGGCCGCGTAGGTGATCGCGGCGATGTCGCGGGCCGCCGAGCTTGCGGACCGCCCCTCCCGCCCGGGCGGCTCTTGTGGGCTTGGCAACGTCGATTGGCCGAACGGCGACCGCGGTCCCGACGGCTCGACGGGCACGGGCAACACGATCGCCTTGTGCGCGCCAAGCGAGCGTCGCACCGCCGCAGGCATCTCCCCCAGCGCGCCCTCGCTTTGTGGGAGCAGCAAGGGCGCTTCGCGCAGGCGGCGGCGCTCGAGCGGGCGCTGCCACAGGCCGTGGCGCCCAGGCCGGTTGGCGGCGGCTGGAGCGTCGAAGCGGATCGCCCCCGGACGCGGCCACAGCAGTGCGGCGGTCGTCGTGGAGTAGATCAGCGCGCGCGGGCGCTGACGCCGCAGCTCTGCCTGTGCGGCGATCCTGGCTGCGCGCGCCCAGCGTAGGTCCGTGAGCATCAGAGTGCGCACCGCCGGCGGCGGCTCGGCGACGACAATCGTGGCGGTCGCGCCCGCGCGTCGCAGCGATCCGAGCAGCTCTTGGTCAACGGCTCGCAGTCCGCCTGTGGCGCCAAGCGAGACGATCAGCACGTCGACCGCGCCGTCGGCGTTTGCGCCGTGGCTTGCAAGCTCGTTTGCAACGTTCCCCGCAAGCTCGTCCGCGGGCAGCCTCATGCCCCTCGCTCCAACGCTATGCGGCACTCGCCCACGTCAGGTCGTCGCGCCGTCGATGCGTTCCGGGCGCAGCGTCTTGAAGCCGGGGGTGCGAGCCAGCGCGATCGAGCGCAGCGGGGAGGTTCGCAGCACGTGGAAGCGCACCCCGTCGCGCTCCTCGATCGCCGCGACCGCCGCGTCCTGGCGGCGCCACCACAACGCCACTGCGATCGCGAAGCCGGCGCCGATGCCCGGTATCTGCGGAGCCAGGAACGCAAGGCCCCCGGCCACGACCGTGAACAACAGCAGCGGCCACAGCCGGTTCAGCAGCATCGCGCCCGGCCGGTACTCGGGCAGGGCGGAGCTCGCCTTCGCTTCGCTGAGCAAACGAGCGATCGGCGGGTTCACCTCGGCGCGGCGTCCCAGACGCAGACCGATCGCGGCGGCCACGATCCACCAACCGACCGAGATCGGCACGATCGTCGCATCGGGAGACGGCGCAGCGGCGAGCACCGTCACGATCACGAGCGCGGTGGCGGCGGCGGCGCTGAGCAGGACGGTTGCCCTGAGGAAGTCGACGAAATGCACGCCCCGTATCGACCAGGAACCTCAGGCCCTCAGAGCAGCGCCTGGAGCAGCCCGCGCACACCGGCCTGCCCGTCGATTACCAGATCGGCCTGCTCGGCCAGCTCGGGGGGCGTCTCCTCCGAGCCGACGGCCACGCGCACCGCCACCTGCAGAGCGCCCACGTCCACAAGCGCGCGCAGCGCGCGAAACGCGTCGAGGTCGGTGCTGTCGTCGCCGACGTACAGCGCGCTCTTGATCGGAGCGCCTCCTTCGCGGTCGACCGCGCTCTGCAGCAGCGCGCTCACGCCGAGGCCCTTGTCGAGCGCGACCGGCGGGCGCACCTCGAGCACCATCCGACCCCAGTGCACGGCAAAGCCCTCGTTCTCGGCAAGCTCGGCGATCCGGCGCACAACCGCAGCGGCGCCCTGCTCGTCGGGGGCTCCGCGCCAGTGGAAGGCGGCGATCGCCTCCTTGTCCTCGCTACGCACGCGCGCGCGCTGAGCCTCGGCTGTGTAGGCGCGCGCGGCAAACTCGCGGACCCTCTCCGACCAGGCGGTCACGTCGGGGTCGAGCTCAGCTCGCGTGGCGCCTGGACGCAGCAGCTCGCCGCCGTGGTTGCCGATGTAGGCGATGCTGCCGATCGCGACGATCTGGCGCGCGACGGCGGCGCGCCGCCCGCTGACGCAGCCCACGAGCCGGTAGCGTCGCGATATCTCGATCAGCAGCGTGCGCGTGGCCTCGGGAACGTGCGCGTCGGCGGCATGGCGCACGATCGGCGCGAGCGTGCCGTCGATGTCCAGCAGCACAGCTGCATGAGCGGGGTCGGAGCGGAGCGGCTCGAGCGCCTCCACAAGCGTGGCAGCGGGGGACACGGTCTTTAGTATGGCGCTCCATGCGGGCCGATCCGTCATACATGGCGCATGAGCGCTGACGAGTCGCCCGGATTGACGACCGACCGAGCGCTCAAGCTCGCGGCGATCGGGACCCTCGCGGGGGTGTTTAGCGGCCTCTTCGGCGTCGGCGGCGGGTCGGTGATAGTCCCTCTACTTGTGCTGTGGCTCGGCTACGGCGCACGCGAGGCGACGGGCACGTCGCTGGCGGCGATCGTGTTCATCGCGGGCTTCGCCGCCGCCACGCAGGGAGCCTACGGCAACGTGCACGTGCTCGACGCGGTCCTGATCGGAGTGCCGGCTGTCGGCGGCGTGCTGATCGGCACATGGCTGCAGCAGCGTCTGGCCACACGCTCGATCTCGCTGCTGTTCGCCGCGGTGCTGGTGGCAAGCGCCGTGGAGCTGCTCGCCCGATGATCCACGTGGGGAATAGCCCGAGGGCGATGATCTTCGCCGAGAGAGCCCGAGGGCGCGCGCGCTCTCCCGGCACGATTCCCGCAGCGGCTAACGGTCGGGCGACCGCCCGGCGAGCGCCGCGATGATTGCCGCGATCGCGATCGGAGTGTGCGCAGGGATCGTGGCGGGCCTGCTGGGGGTCGGCGGCGGCGTGCTGTTCGTGCCGGGCCTCGTGATCTTCATGAGCCTGGGACAGCACCAGGCGGAGGCGACCTCGCTGCTGGCGATCATCCCGGTGGCGATCGTCGGCACGCTCAAGCAAGACGGTTACGGCAACGTGCGTCGCCGCGACGCTGTGCTGATGGGCCTGCTGTCGATCGCCGGCGCGGCGGCGGGCGTCGCGCTCGCCAATGCCCTGTCGGGGACCGCGCTGCGCATCGGCTTCGCACTGCTGATGGTGCTCGTCGCCGCCCAATTGGCGCGTAAGGCGCTCAGCGAGCCACGGGACTCGAACCCCCCCAGCCCGCCGCGTGACGGAGTCTCCTCGAGAAATCGCCCGAACACGGCCAATAACGCCTAGACTGGATCTGATGGGACTCGACAATCCACTTCACATCGCGTTCCTGGTGGTGCTGCTGCTGCTGGTGTTCGGCGCCAAGCGCCTGCCCGAGATCGGGCGCTCGCTTGGCAGCGGGATGCGTGAGTTCAAGCAGTCCGTCACGGGCGAGAGCCACAACTCGAGCCAGAGCAACGATCAAGAGCGTCCGACGTTGCCCGCCGCGGCACCTCCAGCGCCTGCCCAGACGCCGCCGCCCGCGCCGGCGCAGGACGCCTTCGCCCAGCGCGACCCCGCCTCGACCGACCAGCGCTGAGCTCTCTGCTCGCGGCGCGGAATTCGCCCGGCGCGGGAACTTCACCCCCGGCGCAGGAGCGGCCCGCTGCGCACCGCCTCGAAGGCTGCGCCTGGGACGCGCTTGAGCTGATTCAGGTCTTCGTCGTTCCAGTGCGGATTGGGAGCGCCGGTGATGTACCACGAGGAGCCGTTGTCGGCCACGATCAAGCCGTAGCGCTTCAGAGCACGCAGCACGACTAGCGCGTCGCCGCGATAGCCGGCGAGGCTGAAGCTCGCCTTCAGGCGCAAGCGCAAGCCCATCGGGGGGAGGCTCGGGTCGGAGTCGCCCGAGGCGAAGTGGGTCGCCGGGTGGATATAGCCGCGCTGGGTGCGCTGCACGGTCACCCGCAAAGCATGGTCTATACGCCCGGCACGCACCTCGGGATAGCGCACCAGCAACGGGAATATGGGTAGGCCCGCAGCGTCCGCGGACGTCCACCCTTCGGGGCGCAGCCTGTTGCTGCGCAGGTTGAAGACGGCGCCCGAGCCGGCGTCCCACCCCGAGCCTTTGCGCTGGGCGGCATAGAGCTCGTACAGCTTGCACGTGCCCTCTTGCAGCACGAGCACGTGGCGGTCGCCTTCTTCTCCGGCTCCCTCCACCGGCGCGTGGGGGGGCACGGGGTACGGGCCGGGATCGGATTCTTCGCCGTATTCGGTGAAGTGGATCGGCACCTTGGGCTGGCGGGGCCCGACGACCACGTAGGGGATGCCGTAGCTAGGCGGCGTGCCGAAGTCGGCGTGCAGATGGACCTGCGCCCCGATGCTGTCGATGTACGCCGCCGAGTTTGGATCTAGGGGCGCATGGGAGATGTCATGGTCGAGCGGGTTGCTCGCCGGAAGGATCGGGCAGGAGCCTTCGCGCGGAGCGAGGCCCGACGTCGACATGGAGCGCACGCGACCCGTGCCAGCTCGGGACAGGGCAGGCACAGGGTCGATCGCCGCGCCTGGCAGAAGGGCCGAGGCAACCGACGGCACGCCTGCGGCCACCATGAGCACGGCGGTGACTGTCGCCCATTTCGACCCTCTTGCCTGCACGGCCCGATGCTATAGAGCAGATCAGACCACGGGCGCGTGCGAGGCGTCCTCCTGCGCCACCATCGACGGGCGCGCCTCCTGCAGCAGCGCGGCGCCGCAGTGCCAGCAGTAGGCGGCGCCGCGGCTGTGGACCGCGCCGCACGAGCGGCACTGGCCGTGGACGCCCGCCTCGGCGGCGCCCAGCAGGCGTTCGACCTCGCCCAGCTCGGCGTCGGACTGCTGCAGCTCGGCGGCACGGCGGGAGAGCACGTCGAGGCGATAGTGGTCGCGGATCGCCATCTCGTAGGTGAGGCCGCCGAGGTCCCAGGTGAGGCCGGCGACTCGTTCGGCCAACTGCAATCGACGGTTTCGCAGCTCGGCCAGCGAGCCGCCGGAGGCTTGGACGGAACCCGCCATCAGGCCCCTGAAGTCGAGGAGTGGCCATGCTCTGGCAGGGAGTGGCCGCTCCTCGCGGGATGATCCGCGTGACGCTTCATCAACCCCCCGTTTCGATCGGTTTGCCGCCTTCGGTGAGCTTTTCGATTTCCTTCTGATGTTGTTTGCCGGTCGTCTTTTCGAGCTTGCCGATACTGGATGTGCTCGTCTTGACGGGAGCCTTCAGTTTCGCCTTGGGCGATTCGGCTTCCCTCACTTCCTTCTTTTCCTGGGCTTCGGTGGCTGCTTTGGAGGCCGTGTGCGTCTTGGCGGCGGGCGAGGATGGAGTCACGGTCGCGGAGCCGGGAGCGACGGCCGCCGCCGAGGGCAGTACGCCTCCTTCGATCTTCACGATCTGTGGGCCCGGCGCTTTGGAGGGCGCCAGCCAGTGACCGACGAGCAACCCGATCAAGCCGGTCATGAGCAACACCACGAGCAGCCCGAACAGCCCTGAGTAGCGGCGCAGCCATCCGATCACCCCGTCCTCGTGAGCGGGTGGAACGTAGCCAGCGGGTGGAGCGTAGCCGGCCGCCGACGCGTAGCCCGCCTGTGTGGAGAGGACCGAGAGCGACCCGCGCGGCTCGCTCTCGGCCTGCAACACGTCGAGGAACGCCAGCCGCGTGGGCGAGCACGGCTGACCGCACGTCAGGCAGTAGCGCTGATCGGCGACCACGGCAGCGGCGCAGTTGGGGCACTTCGTCTGCGCGCCTTGCTCCGGAGGGGTTTGGATCGGGAAGACGTTCATGCCGACCTCGACCGGACGCGCCGCTCGCGCTTACTCGAATGCTCCCGGCGCACGGATCCGCACATCCTCCGTCCGCTCATCCGAACGTGCCGCGCACGTATTCGCGCGTGCGCTCGGCGCGCGGCTCGTCGAACACCTGCGCGACGGTGCCGTACTCGACGAGGTCGCCAAGGTACATGAAGGCGACCTTGTCGGCCACGCGCTGGGCTTGAGCGAGGTTGTGGGTGACGATCACGACGGCGAGGTCACGCCGCAGCTCTCCGATCAAGTCCTCGATCACGCTCGTGGAGATCGGGTCTAGCGCACTGCATGGCTCGTCCATCAGCAGCACCTCGGGTCGCGGGGCGATCGCCCGCGCGATGCACAGCCGCTGCTGCTGGCCGCCGGAGAGGCGCAGCGCGGGGCGATCGAGGTCGTCACGCACCTCGTCGTACAGGCCGGCCCGCCGCAAGGCGTCGACCACAAGCGGCTCCAGCTCGCGCCTGCGTGGCCGCTTGCGCGACTGCTCGCGCAGGGCAAAGGCGACGTTGTCGAAAACCGACATCGGGAAGGGGTTGGGCTGCTGGAAGACCATCGCCACGCGCGAGCGCAGCGCGGTGTCCTGCAGCGCGTGCACGTCCTGTCCGTCGAGCAGCACATTCCCCGAGCGCGCAGCGCTCGGGGTGAGCTCGGTGAGGCGGTTGAGCGTGCGCAAGAGGCTCGTCTTGCCGCAACCGGACGGCCCGATCAGGGCCAAGACCTCGCCCTGGTGGATCGCTAGCGACACCGAGTTGACGGCACGCTTGGCGCCGTAGTAGATGCTCACATCGTCCAAGCGCAGCCGCTCGGGACCAGCGCCGGCGAGAGCCAAGCGGATCGCCTCGCGCTCGCGCGGGGGAGCCACCGGCACGGGCTGGCGATCCACCACGATCGTGCGCACCGGCGGGACCACGTCCCGTGGCTGAACCGCGTCCTCTGGTGAGACCATGTCCTCTGGTGAGACCATGTCCTCTGGTGAGACCACGTCCTCTGGTGAGACCATGTCCTCTGGTGAGACCATGTCCTCTGGTGAGACCATGTCCCGTGGCTGGACCGCGTCCCGTGGCTCATCGGCGATCAGCTTCCAGGGATCTGCAAGCGTCTCGTTAGGGTTCATCATCATGTTTTCCATCGGTTCGATGAGCTTAGTCATGAATACCGCCGTTGTCAAAGCCGCTCGACCGGGCCTGGGCCCGGCTGATCCAACCGACGGCCGCGTTCAGGCCGAGGATGAACAGGAGCAGCACGAACGCCGCCGCATATGCCTTGTTCGCGGCGTTGCCTTCGCCCGCCGGCGAGTTGTCGTAGACGTAGCTCGTCAACGACGCTCCGGTGCCGCGCAGGAAGCCGAGAATCGGGAGCGAGCCGTTTGGTTCGTTGCGCTGCGTCTCACCGAGCACGATGATCACGATCGCGGTGTCCCCCACGATGCGACTGATCCCGAGCGTGGCGCCGGTCGCGATGTTGGAGCGCACGGCCGGCAGCAGCACGCGCCGGATAGTCGCGATGCGCGTCTTGCCGAGCGCGAACGCAGCCTCGCGCATATGCGCGGGCACTGCCTGCAGGCCGTCGCGGGTGGCCGCATACAGCGGCGGCAGCGCGATCAGCGACATCGTCGCCCCCGCCGCGATGAACGAGTGTCCGGTCACCACACCCGCTTCGGAGGTGCTGGAGAGGGGGCCGAAGACGCCGATCTCGAAGATCGTCAGACCGAAGATCGCGATCACGATGTCGGGCGTGCCGGCGACGATCTCGATGCTCGACTCCACCAGCCGTGCCAGAGATTGACGAGCCCGCCCACCCTGGCCGTACTCGACGATCCACGCGGCGCTGCACACGCCGAGCGGCAGGGCGATCGCGATCCCGACCACCGTCAGAGCCAACGTCCCGAGCAACGGATCGAGGAACCCGCCCGAGCCGGCCTGGCTCGCGCTCACCTGCGGGCGGCTCACCAGCAGGTCAGGGCGCAGATACTGGAAGCCACGCACCCCCATATAGATGACGATCGCCCCGGTCACGAGGCACAGCCCGAGTCCGGCTGCCCAGGCGGCGAGCAGCACGATCTGGTCGCGCACGCGCCACCCGCGCATCGAGGAGCCCCGCCCGCGCGTCGGGGGCGGGGGGCTCGGAGCCGGCTGCTCGGCGGGGAAGGCAGAGACGAGCGTGCTCATAGGCCGGCCCCGGGGAGCGAAGCACGAGCGGGCTCGATCGCGCGGCGCCAGGCGGCGCTGGTATACACCTGGCTCATCACTTGAGCTGGTACTTGCGTAGTGGCAGCTTGATGAGGTAGGCGCCGACCGACAGCGCGATCGCGGAGAACAGGAGCAGCAGCGCGAATGCGTACAAGGTCGAGTTGAGCGCTGGGGCGCCGCCGAAGCCTTCGTGGTTGTCGACGATCGAGCTTGCGAGCGTGCGCAAGGGCTCTGCCAGGAACGTCAGCGGCCCGTAGCGCAGGCTCGGAGCAAAGGACTCCGATCCCGAGACCATCGAGATCATCACCGCCTCGCCGAGCGCTCGCGCTGACGCCAAGGCCGCGGCGGCGACGATCGCCGGGCGGATCGCCTTCAGGCTGACGGCAAGCGTTGCGCGCAGACGGTGCACGCCGAGCGCCAGCGCGCCCTCGTGCCAGGAGGCGGGCACGGCCGCGAGCGCCTCGCTGATGAGAGCGACCATGATCGGCGTGATCATCACGGCGAGGATCAGCGCTGCGACGCCGACGCTCGCGCCGGTCAGCTCGACCGTGCTCTGAAGCGCCGTCTTCTCCGGGATCGTGATCAAGTGGTTGCCGACAAACGGCACGAGCACGAGGATCCCGATCAGCCCATAGATGACCGACGGCACCGAGGCGAGCAGGCGCACCGCGGGGACCATCACACGCCGCACCACGGCCGGCGCGAACTCGACGATGAAAATCGAGGAGAGCAGCGCGACGGGCAGCGCGATCGCCAGCGCGAGCGCGGTCGTGAGCAACGTGCCGTACACCAGCGGCCAAGCTCTCACGTGATAGGCCGATGGGGGTGGATGAATGCTCGTGCTGACCATGCCTTCGATCTGCCTGTCGAGGTTGCCACCAGACCCAATCCAGCTGAGCCCGTTGTGCGCGAATGTCGGCCAGGCGTGGATCGCGACGAACGCCACCATCGCGATCACGCTCAGGCATACGAGCAGCGACGCCGCGCCGAGCGTGAGCTCGGCGCGGCGGTCCGACCAGGGTCGGCGCAGGCGTCCAAGGACGGCTCGCACACGATCCTTCCCCCGCGCCCCGGGGCGCGGGGGAAGGACGGGCGGGGATGGGGTGGTTATTTGAGAGGTATCCACTGGGTCGAGATGATCGCTTTCGCGGCTTTGCTGACGTCGATCCAGCTGATGAAGGCCGAAGCCGCGCCTTTGGCGCCGTCCTTGGTCACCTCATAGAAGCGCGCCACGCCCGCGTACTGGCCGGCGACGGCGTTGGCATGTGTGCAACCGACGCCGTTGAAGCCGACGGCGTTGACGCCCTGGCTTGCGAAGTAGCCGGACAGGAAGCCGATCGCGCCCGGATCGTTTTGGATCGCCTGGCGCTGCAGCCCCTCGGAGGGCTTTTCGGTGACGGCCGCGCCTTTGGGGCCCGACACTTTCTTGCCGCCGATCAGCAGCGTCTGGAAGTTGCTGAGCGTGCCGGCCGAGGAGTTGCGGCTGACGATGTCTATCGGGCCGCTGGCCGTGGCGCCCGGAACCTTGCTCCATTCGGTGGTCTTGCCGGTGAAGATCGCTTCGACCTGCGCTTGGGTCAGGTTGGCGAGCGTGTTCGCCGAGTTGGTGACAACGCACAGGTAGTACTTGGCGATCGGGTAGAAGACGAGTCCCGCAGGATCGCTCTTCAGCGGATCGCGCGATACGTCGGCGACCGACACGCGCCCCGCGGCGACGTCGTTGATCCCGACCTGCGTGCCGCCCTGGGTGAGCTTTATCTTGACCTTCTTGTTGAGCTTCTCGTACCTCTGCGCGAGCAGCTGAACGAGCGGGAAGGAGGCTGTGGCTCCGTCGATCGAGAGCGCACCGGTCGCCAGGGCGATCGCGGGGAGCGCTATCGAGAGTGTGAACGTCGCCGCGAGGAGAGCGGCGACACGGCGAGTTCGTCGTTGCATTTACTGAAGCTCCATTCGGATAGTTGACAGGCTGGGCGGCGCAGCCTAGCATATTCTTCATATATAAGATCGAGATTAGCTATTTTATGGAGAACCTCACCGAATGACCAGCGACCACGACCCACAACAGCCGAAGACAATGAGAGCCGCCACGGACCCCGCGCGCCACCCGGTCCCCTCCCGGCGCGTGCTCGGCGCGCTCGTCGCGTGCGTGTTCGCGGTTGGGCTCATCGCCGGCGCTGCCCTGGGACCCGCGCCGACGAGCTCGCTGGCAAACGACTCGACGATCGTCCAGCGTGTGGTCGCGCTGCTTGCGGCGCGGGCAGGCGAGGGCGCGCAGGCGACCCCGCCCGCGGCCGCAGGGCCTTCCGCAGGCGAGCGCAAAACCGCGGGAGCCGTGCGCGGCCGTAGGGCAAATCGCCGTACGAAGCCCACACCCGAGGCCGCGCCGGCCACGGCGTCCGCGCCGCCGAGCTCGTCCAGCTCGGGGGCCTCGCCCTCGGGGGAATCGACGAGCGGCTCCGAACCCTCCTCGGGGCAAGGCAGCGAAGGCCAGCACACCACCGGCAAGCCGGTCAGGCTTCCCCCGATTCAGCACGTCTGGTCGATCGCGCTCGCCGGCTCGACCTTCGCCGATGCCGCGGCCACGCCGGCGAGCTACCCCTACCTGATCGGCCAGCTGCTCGCACGGGGCACCCTGCTCACGAGCTACTCGGCGCTCGACGCCTACGAGCTGGCGGGAGACGCGACGCTGCTGCCGGGCGGCGTGGGCGCGAGCCTCGACACGATCTCCGAGCCCGCCTGCGCAGCGCCCTCGTCACAGTCGAGCCCGTGCCCCGAGGGCTCTCAGCCAAGTCGCGCGGAAGCAGATGCGTTCCTGCAGCGGGTGGTCGAGCCGATCCTCGCGAGCCCGGCGTACGGCGAAAACGGGCTGATCGTCGTCAGCTTCGCGCCAGTCTCCTCGACCGCAGGCGCCTCCACGGCGGCGCTCGCGATCCAGCCGACCGCCGGCGCGCTGCTGCTCTCGCCCTTGCTTCACAGAGGCGTGCGCAGCGCGAGCCCCTTCAACTCACTCTCACCCCGCGTCAGCGTGGCAACGATCTTCAAGCACTGAAGCGATCACAGCCGAGCGGCCATCACTGTCAAACCAACGAACGGAGATCCCGTTGCACACACATGAACCCGTCCACCACCGAGCGTCCCTGTGGCTCGGAGCGATACTTGGCTCCGTCGTCCTCTCGCTGGCGATCGCGAGCCCGGCCAGCGCCGGCGAGGAAGTGGGGCAAGAAGGAAGCGCCAACGGCCTCAGCTGCCTGGGCCACATATCTGCCGGAGAGGCCGAACTGGGCAGCAGCGAACAGCAGGTCAGGTACACGTTCTACTGCAACGGCCCGATCACGGGCTATTCGCTCGAGTCGAACGTGCCCCTGAGCGGCTACGGGCCCCAGCCGATCGTGGCCAGCGACAAGCCCGAAGTGCTGTCGGACACGTTCTCCTGCGGTGGCGAACTGCCAGGCTGGGCGGACAACTGCGTGGGCGCCACCAAGCTCGGCTGGGAGAACGTCACTGGTCAGTTCTCGATCGGCGCGCGCTTGTGCGCCGAGCCGCGCGTCGACCCGTTGCTGACGGTCACCGACATCTACCTGGAAAAGGGCGTCCCAACGCAGGGGATCTCGGGTCCGTTCGACCTTGGCCGTCCGCTGCACTGCCCCAAGTCGAAGACCTATCCGGGCGGGACGCGCCTGGAACCGCCGGCGCCCAGGCAGACCGACAAAGCAAAGAAGCGCAAGCAGGGCAAAGGAAAAACCAAAGGAGCTAAAACCAAGAAGCAATAGAGTCAATCCTAGGCTGCTATGGATGCAGCCTCGAGCACGCTCGCGGGCAGGACGCCGGCCGACTCGGCTGCGTCCGGCCCGCATCGCGCTCGCGCTCCTCGCGGTCCCGATGCTTGCGTCGCTTGACTGCGGATCGAAGACGCGCGCCGTGGGACCCCCGGCTGGGAGCCCCTCTTCTGTGACGGGCCAGTCGGCCTCGCCCGGGTGCGCCGCGTCCGTGGCGCTCGGCTACGGGCGTGTCGCCGAACACGTCTACCAGGAGTTCGCCGAAGGGCGGGTGGTGCAGCCTGCAGTCCGTCGCCTACAACGCTCGGCGGCACTGGTCGCCGCGGTCCAGAGCGGCGACGGCACGGCGGTCAGGACGGCGCTGGCGCCGCTGATCCACGGCCAGCTTGCGCGCGTGCGCGTGCTCGTCGGCGGCAATGCGCTCGCCGAATACGGCAAAGCGGAGGCGATCGCCCCCGTCACCGCCCCGCTCAGGAACGCCAGCGGCGCAAGGATCGGCACGCTCGTGGCCTCCGAGCAGGGAGCGCGGGGATATATCGACACGGTCTCGAGCTTCGTGGGCTCGCCGGTGCTGGTCCGCGCCGGCTCGCAGCAGCTTGCCGGCACGTCGCTCAGAGCCCCGAGCAAGCTGCCCGAAAGCGGCGAGGCAGGCTTCGGCGGCAGGCGCTACTCGGTCTACTCGTTCGCCGGCGCGCGCTTCCCCGCGGGCCCGCTGCGCGTCTACCTGCTCACGCCCGTCCCCCCGGCGTCGGCGTGCGGCCGCACGAGCGCCGAGACGGTGGCCGACACGATCGGCGCGGCCGCCGTGCGGATCTACCGCGCCGAGCAGTCGGGTCCTAGAGCGAGGGCGGTCGTGCGCGATTTCGAACGCTCGCGCTCCTTCCAGCAGGCGGTCGCAAACGGCGACGCCCGCGCCACCGAAGCCGCGATCGTCGCGTTCTTCAAAACCCGGCTGCACGTGGTGCGCGTGCGCGCGACGCTCGCCGGAAGGCTGGTCGCCGACGTGGGTGGCCCGCACGTGCTTGGCCCAACAGCCGGCAAGGTACGCGACGCCCGCGGCCACGTCGTCGGACGCTTCCTGCTGTCTGTGCAAGACGACCTGGGCTATTTGATCCTGGCCCACCGCTTCACCGGCGCGCAGGTCCTGTTGCGACAGGGTGAAACGCAAGTCATGGGCAACGTGACCCCCGGCCCGCCGCACGTTCCCGCGCGCGGCGAGCTGGTGTATCGCGGCGTTCGCTACCAGGCCTACTCGTTCACCGCCGAGGCGTTCCCGTCGGGGCCGTTGCGAGTCTCGTTGCTGATGGCGCCGGCCCTGCTGGGCTGACCCAAGGACGGGCGCGGAGACCGACGAATAAGAGCCGTCGTTAGTACATACACACATTAGTCGACGATGCGGATGACGTGCCCTGGACGGCGCTGCGCCAAGCCTTGATCCTGGGCTCTGTGAGCTCGCCGGCGAGGCCTTGCGGCCGTTGCCGTCAGCGAGGCTTGGTAGCCCCGCGAATCTCAACCGCGACGACGCTTGGCGGCGGCGTGGACGGCATCGGATTCGATGGGAGGGGCTTGGGTGAGGGCGTATCGCTCATCTCAGCTTATGAGTGTAACGAGCAGAGCCGCGGTTAGCGCAAGGATCTCGATCGTCAGGAAAACGATCGCGCGCCCTACACGCTTCGCCGCGCTTTCGAGGATCGCCTGGTTGTGCTTGTAGCCGTCGTCGAGATAGCTCGCGGCGGCCGCCTGCATTTGACGAAGATCGGCACCGCTCGTCTTGGCGGTCTCAAGCAACTCGCCACCAAGTAGTCCGACATGGACGCCGCGCGGTAGCAGCGCGGCGCCGCACTCTCGTACGCAGAGTGCATATGCAACCGGAGCTCCACCGAAAGGAATTGCAACGCCGGCCGGTCCGTGGCCTACCGCAACCGCAGCAACAGGGACTACGATCGACGCGGCGGCAAGGACCGCGGTCGCCTTCTCCCGTAGCTGTGTCTCGCTCTGCTCCTGCGCTCGAACCGATGCGCTGGAGAGGTCAAGCGCAAGTTCCTCCGTGTCGTGGCCACGGATACAAGCTATGGACAGCACGAGACGGATTCGGAGTCGTGCGGCCCACGCCTGCCTCTCAAGAACTCTCGACCACGTCCAGATTGCACCCCCTTGGTGCTGCTGGCGGGCACGCGAGCGGATGTTCAGATCATGCTCGTGGTCATACGCTCGATCTCAGCGATCGAGGTCTGACCGGCGCGCACCTTTGCGATCCCATCGTCGCGCATACGGCGCATCCCTTGCTTCATCGCTGTCGCGGCGATCTCGTCGACCGAGGCGCGGCTCAACACGAGCCCACGGATCTCCTCGGTGATCGACATCACCTCGTAGATGCCCATGCGCCCGCGATAGCCGCTCATGGCGCAGCGCGAGCAGCCGACCGGCTCGAACGCCTCGGACTCGTACAGGCCGTACTCGGCGAGCAGCTCCTGCGGCGCTTTGCTCGCGCGCTTGCAGTGCGCGCACAGCACGCGCACGAGCCGCTGCGCGACGACGCAGTCGATCGCCGAGGAGATCAGGAACGGCTCGATCCCCATGTCGATCAGCCGGCCAAGCGCAGCCGGGGCGTCGCGCGTGTGCAGCGTCGAGAGCACGAGGTGGCCGGTGAGCGCGGCCTCGACGGCGATGTGGGCGGTTTCGCGGTCTCTGATCTCGCCGACCATGATCACGTCGGGGTCGGCCCTCAGCATCGCGCGCAAGCCGCCCGCGAAAGTCATGCCCGCCTTCGGGGCCACCTGCATCTGCTTGACCCCGGCGATGCGCGACTCGACCGGGTCCTCGATCGTGAGGATGCTGCGCGAGCCGTCGTTGACGGCGCCGAGCGCGGCGTAGAGCGTGGTGGACTTGCCGCTGCCGGTCGGGCCCGTCACGAGCACAGCGCCGTTCGGCCGACCGATCGCGTAGGCGAAGCGGTCCTGCTCGGTGCGCTGCATCCCCAACGACTCGAGCCCACGCACCGTGACGCCCTTGTCGAGGATGCGCAGATAGGCCCCCTCGCCGTGCACGAGCGGCAACGTCGTGACGCGCACGTCCACGCGGCGCCCCCCCACCGTCAGCGCGAAGCGGCCGTCCTGCGGCACGCGCCGCTCGGAGATGTCCATCTCCGACATGATCTTCACGCGCGAGATCACGCTCGTGGCCATCGAGCGCTTCAACGTCGAGGTCTGGGAGAGCACGCCGTCGATGCGGAACAGCACACGCATGTCGCCCTCGCCCGGGTCGATGTGGATGTCCGAGGCGCCCTGCTCGATCGCGTCGGCGATGATCGAGTGCACGAGCTTGATCACGGGCGCGTCTTTGTCGGCCTCGTCCATGACGAGCTCCGCCTCGGCCTGGGCGTCCTCCTCCTCGACGATCGCTTCGACCGACTGCTCCACACGGGAAAGCCGGGTGATCAGAATGTTGAGGTCCTCGATCGAGGCGCTCGCCGAGCGCACTCTGCGACCTGTGAGCATCGCGATGTCGTCGACCGTCAAGACGTTCGTCGGGTCGGCCATCGCGAGCAGCAGCGTGCCGTCTTCGAGGAAACCGACCGGCACCGCCTGGTAGCGGCGGATCGCCTCCATGTCGATCAGGTTCACGGCGCCCATGTCGAGCTCGTAGACGGATAGGTCGATGTAGTCCAGCCCATAGCGCTCGGCCACGACGCGCGCAAGCTGATCGTGGCGCAGGATGCCCTGCTCGACGAGGATCTGGCCCGTCGGCTTGCGCTGCGCGCGCGCGATCTCGACCGCCTCCTCCACCTTCTCGCGCGTGGCGAAGCCGAGGTCGACGACGACGTCGCCGATCAGGCGCCCGGGCTTGAGCTCGCGCACGGCCTGGCTCAGCGACTGGGCCTCGATCGGGCGGCTCGACACAGGGGCGGACGCGCCCTCGGCGGGACGCAGGAACGAGAGCTCGCCCACGGGTGCGCCAGTTGAGCTGGGTTGGTCCCCCACCTGTTGGTGATCGGCATTCGCGGCGCCAGACTTGACCGAGTGGCGAGCGCTCCTCGGCGCACGCCGGAGCGCCCGCCTGCGAGCGCTCGCATGCGGGCGCTCGCGTCAGCGACCAAGGCCCTGCTCGAATGCCCCCTTGACGCCCGCGTCGAGCGCGTTGAGCCGCTGCAGGGCAAGCGCCTCCGGCGAGGCGGCACGCTGGGCGCCGCCCCCGCCCGCCGCGTCCGAGCCGTGGTGGGCGAGTACGCAGTTCTCGAGCGCCAGGCGTCGATCGACGGCCAGCGTGGGGGGCATATGGGGCGATATCAGCCGCAACCCCAGCTCGACGTGGCCCAGCATGCGACCCTCCTCAGTACGCGTGATCTCCGCGCCGTAGGCGTACTCGCGCGTCTTACCGAGATCGTGCACGAGCGCCGCGCACAGCAGCAGGTCGCGATCCAGGCGCGGGTGCACGGCGCACAGCTCCACCGCCATCTGCGCGACGGCCACGGTGTGCTCCAGCAGCCCGCCGAGGAAGGCGTGGTGCGCCGAGGAGCGCGCCGGGCCGCTGGAGGGCAGCGAGCACGGCGCGCGGCGCAGCTCGGCGCGCAGCTCGCGATCCGCCAACAGCCGCCCGAGCAGCGCTTTGAGCGCGGGGTCGTAGACCTCGCGCGCGAGGTGCTCGAAGAAGCCCTCGAGCTCATCGAGATCCCGGCGCGAGACCGGTAGGAAGCGCGCTGCCTGCTCGTCGGACAGCTCGATCCGAGCGATCCGCTCGACCGCTATCTGCAGCTCCTCGCGGAACAGCTCGGCGCGGCCGCGCACGCGCACGAGCTCGCCGCGCTCGAAGCGACCGGCATGCAGGTCGGCGTCGCGGAACACCCTGCCCTTGACGCTGCCGCTCTGGTCGCGCAGCTCGATCGTCAGGTAGGGGTCGCCGGAGCGAGTGACGAGCCGCTCCTTGCGCGTGCACGCGAACACGGCCGCCACGCTGTCGCCGTCGCGCAGCGTGGCGATCGTCTGGACATCGACCCCCTCGCCCGCGGAGGGGCTCTTGGAGGCGCCCGCCCCGGCGGATACATCGCTTGTCGAGCTCCCTGTGGACATGAGTTGTTCATGATGTACGGTGGTTCGGATGCAGCCACTGATCTGGGATCGCCGCCCGGACGGCCTGAGGGCCCCGGCGATGGTGTGCTCCTTCTCCGGTTGGAACGACGCCGGCGACGCGGCTTCGACCGCAACGTCGTTCCTCGAGCAGTCGCTCGGCGCCGAGCGCTTCGCCCAGATCGACACGGAGGAGTTCTACGACTTCCAGGCCAACCGCCCGCACGTGCAGATCGACGAGACGGCCGCACGCGTGATCTCCTGGCCGTCGGTCGAGATCTTCGAGGCGCGCGCGCCGCGTGCCCACCGCGACCTCGTGATCGTGCAAGGCGCCGAGCCCTCGATGCGCTGGCGCACGTTCAGCTCGCTGCTCGTGGACCTCGCGGAAGCGCTCGACGTGCAGCTCGTCGTGACCCTCGGAGGCCTGCTCGCGGACGTGCCCCACTCCCAGCCGGTGGCGATGACGGGCTTCGCCTCGGATCCTGCGCTGATGGAGCGGCTCGGGCTGAAGCCCAGCCGCTATGAGGGCCCGACCGGGATCGTGGGGGTGCTGCACGCCTCCTGCTCGCAGGCCGGGCTGCCGTCGGCGAGCGTGTGGGCGAGCGTCCCCCACTACGTGGCGGCCGCCGCCAGCCCAAAGGCGGCGCTCGCGCTGCTGCGCAAGCTCGAGCTGATGGTCGGCGTGTCGGTCGACGTGACCGAGCTGGAGGAAGCCGCCGGCGAGTACGAGCACCAGGTCGGCCTGGCGGTGCAGTCGGACCCCGACATCCAAGCGTTCGTCGAGCGCCTGGAGCGGCGCGCGGTCGAAGATGGCCAGACGGCGATCAGCCCGGCGGACCTGCCCTCGGGGGATCTGCTGGCGCGGGAATTCCAGCGGTTCTTGCGGCAGCGGGGGATCGAGAGCTGAGCCTCCCGTAGGCAGGCGTCCATGTCCGCGTGGGGCGCTGGCGGGTGGTGTTGGGCCGTCCTATTAGCCGGACGCCACATTCCTCATCCGCACACCTCGATATTCCCCATCTGCATGGCATGATATTCCCCATCTGCATGGCATAATATTCCCCATCTGCCGTAGTGTTTTGTATGCTCTGTCATGATGCCCGGGCTGATCGAGCGACATATCAGGCCACTCGTCGTCGAGGCGTTGTCAGACGCGCGCGCTGTATGCCTGCTGGGCGCGCGACAGGTTGGCAAGAGCACGCTTGCCAAGGAGATCGCGGGCCACGAGCATCCCGCCGCTTACATCACGCTCGACGACGAGGGGACAAGACGCTCGGCCGTGGAGGACCCGACCGGTTTCATAGCCGCAATCGACGGCCCTGCGGTGATCGACGAGATCCAACGTGCACCCGATCTGATGCTCGCCATCAAGGCCCGTCTGGACATGCGCAACGACCGTGGGCAGTTCCTGTTGACGGGGTCGGCCAACGTCATCGCATTGCCAACGGTCGCGGACGCTCTGCCCGGACGCGTCGACTACATAAGGATGTGGCCGCTCTCGCAGGGCGAGCTGGCGGGTGGTCGAGAGCACTTCGTCGACCGTCTGCTGGCGGGAGAGCCGCCTCAGGTCCAGAGCGCGGAGGTGGGACGATCCGCGTATGCCGAGCGGGTGGTGAAAGGCGGCTTTCCGGACGCTCAAGGTCGCGGTGTGGGCGGGCGATCCAGATTCTTCGCGAGCTACGTCGCGTCGATCCTCGGGCGAGACGTCGGCGATGTCGCTCGCGTCCACGATACGACAGACATCGGCAGGCTGCTAGGCGTGGTGGCGGCTCGCTCGGCGGCTCTCATGAGCGCGCGTGGCATGGGCGTCGAGCTCGGCCTCGACCGCAAGACCGCAGCGGCGCATACGAAGATCCTCGAAGACCTCCTCCTCATAAGGCGCTTGAATCCCTGGCACACGAATCTTGGGAATCGACAGGTCAAGACCCCAAAGCTGTATGTAACCGACACGGGTTTGCTCACCCATCTCATAAATGCCGACACAGCACGGGTGACTCAAGACGCGACGCTCGCCGGTCCCATATTCGAGACGTTTGTCGCGATGGAGCTCTTGCGCCAATGCGACTGGTCGGAGTGTGAACCGTCCCTATTTCACTACCGAGACAATCAGCAGCGCGAGGTGGACGTGGTGTTGGAACTGCGCAGCGGTGAGATCGCAGGGGTAGAGGTCAAGAGCGCCGCCACCGTCAGGCCCAAGGACTTTGCGGGACTCCGCCACCTGCGCGACAGGTTTGGCACTCGCTTCAAGGCCGGCGTGGTGCTCTACACCGGCGAGCGCACACTGCCCTTCGGCGAGCGGCTCACCGCGATCCCGCTGTGCGGGCTGTGGCATGGCTAGTGGCTGAAACTACGCCGTAGCGAGCGCTCAGCGCGAGGCGATGCCGTAAGTGACCGCGGCCTGGCCCAGCAGCAGTTTGCCTCCGCCGTACTCGGACTCGGCCGTCGACGGCTGGAAGCCGGGCGACAGCGGGATCGTCTTCTTCAGCGCATACATGATGAGCTCGATCGTGTCGCTCTTGCCCTTGGCGGGGCAGATCGGACTGTAGGAAACCTTGCCGGCCGTGTTTGTTCCGAGCACCCCGCCGGCGGGGACCTTGCCGGCCGCGACACCCGTGGAGCTCGGGTCGATCCCGCCCACGATCCAGCGAATGCCGCCCGCCGCGCCGTTCGAGCTCTCGTCGATCACGAACAGCACGAGCTCAGCCGCGTGGGCTGGGACTTTGGTCCAGGACAGCGGCGGCGAGATGCCGGCGCCCGCGCACGTGTACTGGGCGGGGATCGCCCCATTGCGTTCGAACGCGGAGCTCGAGATCGAGAACGCGCCGGGCGCGGTGTAGACCTCGCCGCTCGAGCTGGAGGCGCTGTTCGTCGACCGCGACCCGCTCGAGCCCGAGCCGCCGCCGCCGCCGCTCGCGGCCTTTGCCGTGAGGTCTTCGGGCTTGCCTTTGTATTGCTTGCAGTCTTCCATCACGTAGCCCGCGCGACAGTCGGTGAGGCGCTTCCAGTGCGCATGGAAGTTAGTCTCGAAGGCCGTCAGCAACGCCCTGCGCCCCGAGGAGCCCTTGCCAGCTGTTACCTTCGAAGCGATGCGAGACGCGAGCAGTTCCACCTTGATGCGCGCCAGCAGATCGGCCTCGGTCTCGCCCGACTTCGACAGGTAAGCCTCGAGCGAGCCGGCCTTCGGGAAGCTCTGGTGCACGAGCTGTGCAAAGCGCTGCTTGACTTCGGCGTCAGAGATCGCGATGTGGCGCGCAGCCGCCTCGCCGAGCACCCACTCGGAGGTGATCAGGAAGCCGAGCGCCTGATGGGTGGGCGAGCCGGCGCCTCCGAGCGCTTTCTCGACCGACACCCAGTGCTGATAGCTCGCCTTGGGGATCGGCGTGCCGGAGACGAGCGCGACGGCATCGACCGTCGAGGCGGCGCCCCCCGCAGGAGCAGCCACCGGCGAGACCGGAACCGCGGGCGTGGATGTGGAGGAGCCGCCGCCGCAGCCGACGAGCAGGCTGGCGCCGCCACCCACGAGCAGGCCGACGGCGAGCATGGGCAGCGCAGACACGCTGACGCGCGCGCGCAAGAGTCCCCCACCCATCGCGATGCTTCTCTTCATGCGCCACAGAAGTTAGTGGCGCAGCCTAAAGCGCAGCGAAAGCGTCGGCGCCCGCTTCAAAGAGAGGCTCGGACTACGGGCGACTCCACTCGAGCTCGGAGAAGCGAGCGAAGTCGCGGTCGAAGGAGACCAGCTCGCAAGCATGCTCCAGCGCAATCGCCGCGAGCTGGGCGTCGGCGATGAGATCCCCCGATGCCTCGGCGCTCGCACAGAGCTGCTCCAGTAGAGCAATATGCCCCGGTCCAGGCGCCAGCATGGTGTGCGCCGGCTGTGCGCGCAGCGCCTTCAGATAGGCAAATGCCTCATCCACTGGCGTGGGGATCGAGAAGATGCGCCTGTTGGTCGCGATGCGCAGGAACGCGCCGGCCACCAGATCGACGATCGCGAAAGGCATGCTCGCCGCGATCGTCCGATCGAGCCAGGCCCTGGCGGTGTCGAAATCGGGATGGTCGTCGCGGTGAGCCGCCAGCACCACGTTGACGTCGAGCAGCCTCAACGCAGCTCGGCTATCCCACCGGCGCCACGGTCGAGCACTTCCCGCAGCGCCCTGTTGGACCGCAGATCCACACCAGGCAATGTGCCTTTTCCTCCTCGGAACACGGGCACCGCGACGGGCTCAGGCGGCGCCTGTTCGGCAAGCTCACGCCGAAGCGCATCGTCGATCACCCGACCGAGCGTCTGGCCACGCTCGCGTGCCCGACGCTTGGCCGCCGCAAGCAGATGATCGTCCACAGCAACCGTGGTTCGCATGATGCCTAGCATAGCGCATCACGCGCATCACCACCTCTCCAGGGGCCGAAGAAGTGGTAGACGGGGGCCAACCCATCACGGCCACCGCAAACCCAGCGCACGCGCGGCGGTGCTGAGCTTCATGACGAGGCGATGGGGATCGGAGCCGGTCGGCCGGAAGTCGTAGTGGCGATAGAAGCTCGCGGCGACCTCGTCGATTGCCTCGACAACGATTAGCTTTCCACCGGCGGCCCGTGCGGCCGCGACGATCGAGCTGAGCGCTCCGATGAGTAGCTCGGCGCCGAGACCATGCCCGTGAAGTCGCTCGTGCAACGCGAGCTTGGCCAAGAGGACCGCCGGGATCCTGCTCGGGGCACCGCGTACGATCGCGTGTGGCAACTCCGCGCGCTCCACGAGGTGAGGAGCGATCGCGAAGTAGCCCGCGACCAGCCGATCTTCGTCGAGGAGCACATAGGTACGCGTCCCCTGGCCGGTGGCTGTGCGAGCATGGAGCGCCAGCCATTCGTCGAGCGCGGGGCGCCCACAATGAAACGAGGCGAGATCGTGACCGTCGGAGAGCGGCTCGACGGAATAGCTCAAGCCGGCTTGATCCGCGGGCGACGAGCGGATCTACGCGCCGCGCGCTCGAGCGCGGGCGCGCTATCGGGCTCGTCGAGCGATCCCAATAGCCTGTCGAAATAGTCGGCCGGCATCGACGTCGACGCCCGCTCACTCACGATCGCCGCGGCGCGTTGGACGGCGGCCGTCACGACGAACGAAGAAACGGACTCGCTCGCCAGCGATGCGGCCCGCTCTATCTCACGTCGCTCCGCCGACGTGAGCCTGGCCTCCAACCGATCCGTCTTTGTCGCCATAGCCGTCTCCTGCCGTCCCGTTCAAATGCAGGTACCGGACAATTGTACGGCAGATCCGGGCCGGTGCAAGTCACCCGCCCAACGGCAGCTCCACCATCGCTCCCTGCACCTGCCAACCCTTCTCGGTGAGCGTCCAGGCGTTGGGCTCGCCGCGGGCTGCCCCTCCGCCAGCGTTCTCGATCAGGCCGAGGCCGTGCAGCCGCGCGAGCAGCTTTGACATCTGGCCCTGGTCGGTGACCTCGGCGGCGTCGGCGACCACGCGGTTGGAGGAGCCCGGATTGGCCGCGATCGCCATCAGGACACGCACGGTGCGATAGGTGAGCCGCATCTCGAGCCCTCCGAGCGGATTGCCCTCTTGCCGGCCACTTGACTGGGCCTTGGGGATGGGCTTTGCTAGCTCTCTGCGGGCAGCGGCAGGACCCAGATAGGGCAAGACGATCATGCTCATCAGGGGCCCGGTCAGACCGAGCAGCGAGCCATCCTCGCCAGGCACGACACAGGGATCCACGATCGGGGTGGACGGTGAGGGGTCGATCAGTCGTGAGTGCAGGATGGAGAGGACGCCGCCTGTGATGCCCTCGGCTGTGAGGGGTGGGAGTTCCGTGCCGGTCTTGGTCTCGTTGCGTCCCTGGTCTATGAGGGTGGTTATTTGGGCGATGCCGCGCCGGCGGCGCTCGAGCGCCCTGTGGCCCGCGCCGAGCGAGCCGACGACAAGGAGCAGTCCAGCACCCCGCTCCACCTCAAGGAACCGCAGGAGCGCTATCAACGCCGTCCTGGTCCGCTCAACCCACTTCGCTTTCGGCTCATAAGCATCGAGCACATGGCGTGTAGCACGCGCGGTCGCGTCGTCGAACGCGCCGAGGAAGCAATCTTCGCGATCCTCGAACAGGTCGTAAAACGTGCGCCGCGACACCCCCGCGCGCTCAACGACGTGCGCGACCGTCACATTCCCAGCACCACGCTCGCCGTTGACCTCGACCATCGCCCCCAGAATCCGCGCGCGCTGAATCTCCAATACACGCTCGCGTCCAAGCTCAAGCGCAACACCGCCCGCCCCCGAACGGAGGCTACCGTCCTGAGTCACACCCTTTGACGTCGCCCCCTCCGACGACGCGCTGCCATTCTCACGCATCTCATTTCTTCCTGTGCGTGTTCCCCTTGTGATGCTTGCTCGCCCTCCTCGCCTTCTTCGCCGGCTTGTGCTTAGGGCAGCCGGTGACGGTGATCGGCGTGTTCTGCTTGATCGTCGCGCCGTTTTGCGCGGTGAATGCTGTGGGCATCTTCAGGCTCGTCTTGCACAGGTTGCTGGGCGCCGCGAGCGCGGAGAACTTGCCTTGCGGGAGGGTCAGTTCGAACGTGCCCACGGGAGCGTCTGGGATCGTGCGGAACGTGCTGCTCGTGACCCCTGCTTTGCTGATGAACGTTTCCGCGTGCAGTTGGATCGTCGTGCCATAACCCGACAGCACGATCACGAGTTCGGGGAATTTCAAACCAGCATGCGAGACGAAATACACAGGACCGGTCAACGGGACCGGCAGCAAGGGTGTCGTCGCTCTAGCCGTCCCAATCCTCGATTCCGGCCCGCATGCCGCTGGGTTCTGGTTGAACGTGCTGTCAGGACACGCCTTCTGCAACGTCGTCAAGCGGGACGGCAACTGCTTGGGCAGGTCCACCTTGACCTTGCCGATGTTCGCCTGGCTACCGAACGGGGCCTTGGGATAAGCGAGCTTGACATGCAGACTCGCGCCGTTCGTGCGCGAAGTCTTCCCACTCGTCGAGACGCTGAACGCCGGTTTGAAACCAAGTACCGCACAGTTCGTGACCTGTAGCGGCACCGACAACGCCGACGTCGCGCCCTGCGTGCTCGACAGGCTCCCCGTGATGCTCATGGGGTTGCAGTTGGTTGGGTTGAACGTGAACCCCGGCCGGTTGATCAGGACATTCACGTGCTTGATCTGCAACGGAATCCCGTCCAAGATCGTCGGGATCTTGTACGGACCCGTGTTATCGCTAGTGATCGTCAACGCGGCCGTGATCGGATCGACTTCGATCCTCGCCCGGACGACCACACAATCACACGGCGTGTCCTTCTCCAGGTCGTACGGTCCCGCCTTAGCAGGGTTCACGATCGACAACCCATAAGGTGCGCCCCCATACCCTTCGGTGATGAAGACTTTGCCGCCCCTGACGCTGAACGGGCTGCCACCCAAACCCACGCTGACGATCGTTTCGCCGATTTCGCTCTCAGGACCACACAACCCCTGGTCTGCCTGTGGTTCGCCACACAACTTCACGCCAGACAAGAGTCCCGAGAGTCCTGGTGGCATCTTCAGCTGGATCGCCTGCAGGCTCTGCTGACCGTCTTCCCTTGACATCGTCATCGTGAACGGACTGAACCCGCCAGCCTGAATACTGGTTGTGCCGGCAGCCAGCGACGGACTGAACGGCAACGGACTCGCGCACGGCGCACCGTTCGGGCCAGAGAGGATCTCGAACGTCGAGGAGGATTCCGTCGCAGGGTTCCCCGACCACGGCGCGATAGACGCTGTCGTGGTATAGAAACCGCACAACGCCGGTGTCCCCAAAGGCGCCCGATCGCCACCAAAGAAATGCAGTTTGAAATCTTCAAACGGCAATTGTGGCGTGTTCTTGAACGTCGAGACCAACTGACCCGTCACAGGATCAGGCACCACTTCACCAGCAAGCTTCACCCGCGAACCCGAGATCGGATCTTCAACATACACATACAACGCGACCAGGCTCCCGAACGGGTTTGCTTCCTGCGCCGCCAAATACGCCGCGCCCACGAGATTGTTCGGCAGCAGAGGCGTGTGCACTTCGACGGTCCCCACCTTCGACGCGTCAGGACATGTAGAAGGTTCAGGCGTATCGAGCGCGATCTGATCAAGCGAACACGATGTCAAACCATCTGCCGCGGCGGGGTTGAGCACGACACCCTCCGGCAACGCCACGATCGTATCCCTCACGTCGGCCTCAGAGAGCCCTTTCGCGTTCAGACTCTGTTCCTGGGGCACATGCACATCAACCGTCAACCCCGTCGGAGTACTACCAGCCTGCCCATCCGGCGCCACACTAATAGACGGACTCGACGGCAAACGATTGCACCCATCCATCGCAGGCATCGGTTCGACCGGCGACGAAACAAAGACCCCGGACTGCTGCCACGAATCAGCTTCCACCGTTGACTGCAACGCACCCGTACATGACGTCGGCAGCGACAGCAATGGTGGCGGACTGTTCTCATTTAGAGGTATACACGGCTTTTCACCAGATGTGTATTCCCCGCCCCTGATGCATGTCCATCCGCGCTGGCTATCGTGACGGGGGTCGCCGGGCACTCCCCAGAACGTGACGCGGCTTGCGATGAAGTTCGGCAGCTCAGTGATGTTCTTGACGTTCACCGTCACGCCGTAATCCCCGCCAGTGCGTACCGAAGTGTCCAAAATAACCGGGTCTTCGAAGATCTCGAAACCGAAGCGTGCGGGCTCTCCCACCGCCGGCGTTAGGTTGAACAGCGGCACCGGGATCGAGATGACCCCGCCGAGGAAACTGTCTTCGAAGATCGTGATGACCGCAACACCCACGACCGTGTTCGTGGCACAGAAGTTCAGCGGCATGCCGTTCCCCACAGCAGTCGTGGAGAATTGCGGTAGCGTGCATTGCGCAAACGGTGTGGGGTTGCCAATCAAGCCCGGAGGCAGCTTGAACGTCAAATCCTTGGCCTTCGCAGGCGCGTTGGATGGATCGACGGTCTGGTTCAACAACAATGTCGTCGTCAACTGGAACGGGTGCGAACCAGCCTGCGTGTCTGCTGCACCGCCTTCTTCTTCGGCTGTCATTTCGTAATCTTCGACACCGAACGGCACCGGCCCATCACCGACGTGTATTGGGCGCCTGAGGATCTTCGGTGGCGCATTACCGACCCCTGTGACGCTCGCTTCGTTTATCGCCGCCGATGATGCGTCTTCGTTCTTGACCTTGATGCGCATTTCCAATGTTTCATAGGGGTTAAGCGGCAATATTTCTTCAGGCGGATAATGACAGCTCACAGACCGTCCAGCCGTTTCACAAAACCCAAATTCGGCATAGTTCGGTCCCGTTTCGCTGCCTGTGGTCTCCGGATAGAACGAAATGCTCTTTACAGTCAAACCCGCAGGCAGCTTATCAGTGATAGTCACCGCCTGTTCCCTCACTGGTTCATCACCATCATTGTCAGCCACAACGCTGATGGAGCCTTCACCATGGGATGGAATGCTCGCGGGCCACGTGCTTGCTGTCAGCTCCCACCATACACCCTGCGCTTCAGCCATAGCCGGTGAGGCACCACCAGTACACGACAGCACCATCGCAACGACTGCAAAGCCAGCCAGGCGCTTCATATAAGTGAGCTTGCTCTCGATCATGATTGCTCTCCCCTCAGCGCCCAGTCCGAGCGGACATACTCTTGCCGACCCCCGACCCAGCAACCTTCTTCTTTTGATAGCGTTTTCTTGCCTGCCGTTTGCACATGATCCGCTTCCGCTTGGGCTTCTTCTTACACACCCTCAACGCACGTGCCAACTTCTGCGCACTGGTCAGCGACTTCGATGCGACACCTGATGCGCCGTCACCAGATATACGGATGTTTCCGATACCAGAAAATGTCTCACTCGACGGGGCGCCGAAGATCTCCGGTTGCGGCGAAGGCGCAGCCTTGCACGAATCACCAGTAGAACAGGGCGGCGGCAAGACCGCAGAAGCAGACAAGCACGGCGAGCTCGCACTACAAACGTGCGCATCATACACGTCAGGCGCACCATCATAATCCTGGCCGACCAAACCAGCGCTGGTGAAGAAGAACAGGTCATTCCCATTTTCGCTCGCGTCAAGGAACACTGATTCTTCGTGGGAACTGCCGGAAGATATCGTGCTCACACACCCTACCGAGGCCCTTATGAACGTCATGTCCGCAGACTTACAGCTACCTACGCGCGCGGGCTCGTACTCATACACATCCCAAGTCCCGTCAGTGTCCTGCGGTACCAATGCCTCATTGCTATCAAAGAACAAGCGGCCGCTATCAGACAAATAACGCGACTGATACATCGTCAACCCACCTTCGGCGTTCGTCCACCCGGGCACCGACGCGGCCAACCAATGATTACCCCAAATTTCACCGCGATCCACCAACACGCTGGGTTCACCTCGCACAAATGACGCGTTTAGAACCAACACTCCCGTCGGTCGCCCACCCGTCGGATTGCACGATGCGCACACAAGACCCTTAGTGCCTACTTCTGCTTCAGCGTGATAGAGGAACACCTCCTCATCGGGCTTACCGCTACTGGCATCAAGATTGTCATATCCAGTTAGATCACGATCAGACATAAACGCAAGCCATCGACCATCAGGCGACACCCTTGCAGTCAGACTCTCGAGGGACCCGGCAAAAGAGTTTTCATCTTCCCTAGAGAGCGCCGCGATAAACTTAACCACACCGTCATGGCTAACATACAAGTTGCACGTATCATTTGGCTGCGCACTTACGCCTGATCCGCATTTACCCGGTGTCGCACCGCGCGCCAGCACACCGTTAGACACGAAATACACATACGAACCGTCTTCGCTGCTACCCAACACCGTCCCCAACACGTCTGCGTGTTCCACGTGATCCAAAGTCACGCTCAGATCGGACAGCTTACCAGTATTAGTATTGAATTCATACAAATCACTCTTATGTTCACCCGAAGTGACGTCAGAAAATGCTGTCGAGTCAGCAGTAAGCTGAGCAGCATCCGTAAAGAACACCCTCGACCCGTCGCTACTTGCGGTCTGAAACACAGGTTCAAGTTCACCTTCCCCGCCAACCGCACCCGGTTCCGTTACATCCAGTCTGACGGTCCTTTCCTGTGGAACCTCGCGCATCACAAGTTCTCTTTTCGCAGTCGTACCGACCACACGCGAGCCATCATCCGAAACAGCATGACGTACTTGTTCATGTTGAAAATTGCGGCCAAAATGCATATCAGCAATAAAGGTCAAGTTCCCAGCAGTCCACTCATACAGACCAGGTGATCCCCCGGAGGTCAGCGCAACTTGCGACTGTAGGACGATATGGGAAAGATCGGGGGTGGCCCCCGCGAAGTTTACTACGCCTGCTGTGGCCTGAGTATCGCCTCCAAACTTCACACCCTGTGCGACGTTCCCTACGGTTACCAGCGGCTGATAACACTCAGTCCGGTCGGCATCGCAAGTAGTGTTGTGACGCAAATACATGGTTCTTTCCGTGGCTTCCTCAGACAGCGGTGTAAATCCTTGAGGTTCGACGACGCCCATCGATAGATCGGTAGAGAAAACCTTGTACTCCGACTCGTGACCCGCGGCTATACCAACATGAGATGCGTCGTGGGGCGTGGTGATTACCTTTGTCGTCCAACCTTCCGGACCTCTACCTGAAAAGATCTGCACACTTTCAGGGGAGCGGTTACCCCGCGGACCCTCTTCGGTCGGCCCGGTCGCCGTGTATGTGAGCATACCTCCGCCTGCCGCCGCTTGAATCAGTGCTCCTCCACCCTGTCCTCCGCCGCCGATGGCTTGCAAGGAGGCGCCTTGCTTGTTCGGTGGGGAGAGCATCTCCCACGCACGACCATCCGGTAGGTCCGTTGGGCTAACCGCCTGCTCGGTGATGAAGGTCTGATCGTCGCCTGCCACAGTCCCGAGGGGGCTTTCGGCCACCAAACGATAATGATAGGTCGTGCTCGGCAGCAGATCCTGGGGGTGACTCTGCACTTCAACATCGGTTATCCCAGAACCCGCGTCCCCTGGGAGGCTATGGTCATAGGACACGCTCAAGCCATATTCAAAACGGTAGATCGTATCGGCGCCGCCGGGGTTCACTTGACCCGCGAACGTCGCGCTGCCGGAGGAGACATTCAGCACCGACTCCGCTTGGACCTTGGCATGCGCAGGAGCGATGAACCTGCGATCGATCCCAGGGCTGCTCCCGTTGGTGTTTCCTGCGACGAGGCGATAATGATAGGTAGCCAACGGCGCCAACCCACTAACAACGGCATGCACTGCCACGGAACCCGATCCAGAATCCGGGGCCGGTTCACAAGAAGCGGTGCTTCCGTACGATGTGTCGGGTCCATATTCAAACTCACAGCTCGTGACAGAAATGCCATCTGGATTGACCGTGCCGTCCAGAGTCATCGCACCTTCATGCGTCAGGTTCGTCGGTTCTTCCCCGGTACTGACGTCCGGCACGATGATTTGATCGAAGACAACGACCTGATCTGTGACGGAATCTGTGACATACACTGTATGCGTCGAGGAATCGACCCCGAGACCAGCGTTCGCCGTCAGATGCCCGGGCCCAAACTGCTCCTCAGCCCGTCCTTCCAAGCTATACGCGCTGACTACTTCACCTTCACCGAGATACGCCTTGTTGTTGGAAGTATCCACCGCCACACCACCCCTACCATGACCGAACTGTGCTTTACCTCCAGAAGGATCGATCCGTTCGATTTCGCCAGAGCCCTGAATGTACAAACGATCTTCGGAATCCACGGCGAGCCCAGGCTGCGCGTTAGTGATTTTAATCTTTGAGAGAAAGGGGTTAGCTTGGGCATCACTGAAATCTTCGACATAGCCGGGTTCATTTTCGCCTTGCTGCGATACCCACACCACGCCGGTCGTGTCGACGGCGACACCCTGCGGTTCATAGGACGGCGACGTGCCTCCTCCTGGGCTCAATTGGCCTTCATATAGACCCGTCTCGCTGAACTTGTCGACTACTTTGCCGACCGGATCGGCCACATAGACGTCGCCCGCGGAAGGGTCGAGCGGATCGCCGGAGTTATCGACTGCTATCTCAAGCCGAGATGGGGACCCGAATCGATCGGATCGGAAGCCCCCCGGCGGAGCGAACTGTCCGATGTACACCCCGGCAGACGTAAACTCCTCGATGCGAGCGTTACCGCGGTCGGCGACATACACGTCGTGCGTCGTGTCATTCACGGCTATTCCAAGCGGTTCGCTCAGCTTTCCGTTTTCAGAGCCTTCCCCACCGAACGAACCTGAGAAGACATGCACGCCAAGCGCAAAGACAGGCGAGCTAAGCGCCAATACGCCGGCCATCGCACAGAGCAAAGCAACACCCGCCAACCCCAGCCGCCGAACTCTCATAGCACCCATCCCCTCCCAATAGAGCGATCCCCAAGAACAAACCCGCAGCACCGCGGGCACGACCCGCACGATTCGCGGACAGGCAAAACCGTTACGGACCCGCGGCCCGTGACGGCCGCGGAACAAGAAGCCGAAAGCGCGCCTACAACGCACGAGTTACCAAGCCGGGCATTCTGCCCGGCGATGCCAGCGGCTTTACCGCGGCGAGTGGGCCTAGCGCCTAGACGCCAACAGTCCCAGAGAGAGAGAGAGAGAGAGAGAGAGACGCGTCAGCGACGCTGACGCGTCCTATAACGCCAGCCCCGTGAGCACACGGACTCTCAACAACGCTATTCCCCAAAGAAACCACGCGAAATACAACTCCCTCTCAGAAGCGACCCGGTCCCTCTCCCAAGGTCCCCGTCAAACGTTCAGCTGCCGGCCACGAAGACCGACCCAAACCCGACCTTATGTACGCCGCACCCTTGACGGATACGAACACGTAGCCACTATATACCCTACTGACGCAAGTTGTCAAGTGGTCGGAGAGAAACCGTGCTGTCGCGAACTACCTCTCCCAGGCAGGACAGGCGATCCGAAAGTCGCACAGACCGCACACGCTGGGCGAAGGCGTCGGCTCGAAGCGTTGCGCCACGATCGCCTCGCCCACCTCCTCGACGACGCGTGCGATCCAGTCGGCGTCCATCTCCGCGCTTGGGACCGGCACCTTGAGGTCGTCGAGCACGTAGTAGTAGGAAAGCCGCTCCGCATCGACCTCCCACGACTCGCGCGCCCCAACCGCGTATAGCGACAGCTGGACGTCGTCCTTCAGCTGCTCAGCCGTCTTCGGACGCGAGGTCTTGTAGTCGATCATCTCGTACGCCCCGTCCGGGAGCTTGTCGACGCGGTCGACGCGCCCGCGAAGGTGATGGCGGCCGAGCTTGAACGAGAACGAGCGCTCGAACCACACCGGCTCGGCCTCGTGCGCCTCCAGGCGCCGGTGATAGAGCACGAGCGCCGCGCGCGCCTTGGTATGCAACTCGCGCTCCTCTTCGCGGTCGCCGAAGCCGCCGCGCCGCCAGCATGCCTCGAACAGCTCCATCATCTGCTGAATAGTCGTGTGCTCAGACGCGTGGTAGCGCTCCAAGACCTGGTGCACGGCGATTCCGAAGCGCTGGTGCAGCGTCTGTGGCGAGGGGATCTTCAGGACACGCGCGAACTTGTAGCGCAGCGGGCAGGCGCGGTAGGTGTCGATGTCGGAGGCGGACAGCACGAGCCCGTCGCCGCGGCGCGGCAGAAACGCCTGCAGCGACGGTTCCTCGCGCCGCGCGAACGCGCTCTGCGCGGTGCTCGCCAAGGCCGGCCGCAGCCCGTCCTCCGGCTCACCCCGTTCGGCCGCCAGCAGCGTCTCGTCGAGCGTCGAAGTCTGGAAGATCTCACGCTGAAGCGGCGTGCATGCAGCCAGCAGCCGCTGGTTGATGTCCTCGAGCGCCTCCGCGACGCTCTGGCGGGGCGGGCGATCCTTCAAGGCGGCGAGCTTTACCAGCTCCAGATAGCGCACCACGCCGTGGGAGATGTCGAGGTCCGTATCGAGGCGCAGCTCGCCGAGGCGCCCTGCGATCCGCGTGGCGCCACCGAGCACCTCCTCGCGCATCAGCTCAACGGTCGCCTCGAGCGTGCGGGCGCGCGGCCCCGAGATCGTCTCACCGCCGAGCAGCCGCGCCTCGGAGGCGGCGGTCAACTCAGCCGCCAACTCTTGGGGACTACATCCCAAGCGCGGCCGCAACGCCTCGAAGGCGACCTGCGCTTCGCCATGCAGCGCCCGAAAGCGCTCGATCCGCTCGCGCGCCTCGGGCGGCATCTGCGGCGACTCCATCGCCGGCCCGAGCGCGGCGATCATGTCGAGCTTCGCCTTGCGCGCGACCTGCACTACGCGCGCGACGTCGAGGAGGCGCAGCTCTATCGGGGGACGCCCGAGGGCGCGTACGACCGCGGACGAGTCGCCTGGATCGCTCAGCAGCCGCACCCACGCGAGCACGTCGCGCGCGGCCGCGCGCTCGAAGAACGCGCCCGCCGCGTCTGCGGACTCCGCCGCGCCCGCGCTGCCTACCGGCGGGGCAAACGCGATCCTGGAGACGGCCACAACCCAAGGATACGAGTGCGTGATGGCGCGAGCCGCACGAGCCCCGCCAAGCACGCCCCGCAAATCCAAAAAAATACGGCCGGTAGGAAGTCTCGCGCGCGAGGCGTACGCTCTTGCAATGGACGGCATCGACTGGAACGTCGCTCAGCGGGTCGGCGAGATGCTCGCCGGCGGCGCCGGCGAGTCGGCGCACCGATCCGATTCGGACGCCGGCGGCGTGCAGCCGCTGGCCGAGCGGTTCGCTGCGCGCGTGAGCGCCTACAGCGGACTCGCGCTCCCCGAGCGCCTACCGGCGCTCGAGCTCGTCGACCGGCCAGCATGGATCGAAGCCAACATCGCGACGATGCGCCCGCTGCTCGAGCCGCTCAGCGAGCGCCTCGGCCACGGCTCGGGCCCGCTCGCGCCGGCGATGCGGTCGATCACGCAACTGCTGCTCGGCGTTCAGATGGGCGCTGTCACCGGGATGCTCTCCCAGCGCGTGCTCGGCCAGTACGACATCGCGCTGCTCGACCCGGCGCGAGCGCCGCGCCTGCTGCTGCTGGCGCCGAACATCGCTCAGGCCGCGCGCAACCTCTCACTCGACCGGGAGGAGTTCACGACCTGGGTGGCGATCCACGAGGTCACCCACGCCGTGCAGTTCGGCGGCACGCCGTGGCTGCGCGAGCACCTCGCCGGGCTGCTACGGGAGCTGATCGACGGCATGCAGGTGAGCGTCGCGCTCGGCCGCGCCCTGCGGATTCCCGACGCGCGCGACCTGCGCACGCTCGCGCAACGCCTGCGCGGCGGCGAGTTGCTGCGGCTCGGCCTCGGCGAGGATCGCTGGGCGCTCGTGGAGCGTATGCAGGCGACGATGTCGCTGATCGAGGGTCACGCCGAGCACGTCATGGACGCGGTCGGCGCGGAGGAGTTGCCCACGCTCGAGCGGATGCGCGCGGCCATGAACCGACGACGACGCAACCGCGGCTGGCCGTGGCGCATCCTCGAGCGGCTGCTCGGGCTCGAGATGAAGATGCGCCAGTACGAGGTCGGACGCGCCTTCTGCGACGAGGTGGTGGCGGCGGCGGGCCCCTCCGGCCTCGCCGTCGCGTGGAGCGCGGCCGAGATGCTGCCGAGCACGGGCGAGCTCGAGCGTCCCGAGCTGTGGCTGGCACGAACACACGTTCCGCCTGTCACAAGCTCGACGGATTCTTAGGCCTTCTTTACAGGGCGTTCACCCTAACTAGAGATTCGCGTGTAACGATCTCCAGAGAACGGGTTAGGAACATGTGTTCGGTGCTAAGCTCGCACCAACTAGAACAAGTGTGCCCCCGTAAATAGGAGACCTGCTCCAGATGGCAACAGCCCAAACCACTCCCGCCAACCGCACCAAGACGCGCCGCGCCGCCGCTCCCAAGAGCGCAGCGCGAGCGAAGGCGAGCAAGCGCGCGACCGCGAGCACCACGAACGCGTCGGCCAAGCGCTCCACGCAAGCGGTCAAGAACCCCACCGTCGGCGCCTACGCCGAGCGCGCCGTGCTAATCCCGGTCGGCGCCGCTCTGATCGCTCGCGAACAGGTGCTTGCGCGCGTGAACGACACGATCGACAACTTCGGGACCCCTTCGAAGGCAAACGCGCAGCTGCGCAAGTTCGAGCGGCGCGGCAACACGGCGCGCAATCGGCTCGAGCGCGAGGTTCGCAAGACGCGCGTGCGTGTCGAACGCGAGGTTCGCCAGACGCGTGTGCGCGTCGAGCGCGAGGTTCGCCAGCGCCGCCACGACGGTGAAGAGCTCGCCAGTCGCGTCCAGGAGCGCATCCTGAACATCGTCTGAGATCGAATTCCATCTGTCCTTCCCGCGTGCCTACGTACGCGGGAAGGCGGATAGAGCTTCCCCCGTCCCGGTCAGGAGAGCGCGGGAACGGGAAGGTCTGCCGGCCTCATATCTCGCCGGCAGTAGAAGCACCCTCTCCTCCCTCGCCGGCGGGGCGACCCCCTATCGCCCCGCCGGCACTTTCCTCTCTGCGAGAATAAGGCCGTGACCAACCGAGACGAAGTCCTCGAGGCGCTCCAGGTCGTGATCGACCCCGAGCTGCGCCGCTCAATCGTCGAGCTCGAGATGGTGCGGCAGATCGAGATCTCCGACAACGGCGTGATCGACGTGACCGTTTCGCTGACGACGGCGGGCTGCCCGATCCGCGGTCACTTCCAGACATCGGTCGCCGAGGCCGTCTCCGCGCTCGAGGGCGTCACGCACGTGAACGTCTACTTCGACGTCCTCAGCGACAGCGAGAAGACCGCCCTGCAGCAGAAGCTCGGGCGTGCCAGCCTGCCCGCGGGCGCGCTCGCGCAGGTCTCGAACGTGCTCTGCATCGGCTCAGGCAAGGGTGGTGTGGGCAAGTCGACGCTGACCGCCAACCTCGCGGCCGCGCTGACCGCCGACGGCAAGCGCGTCGGCATCCTCGACGCCGACGTGTGGGGATATTCGATCCCGCGCATGTACGGCCTCGGAGCGACGCGCCCACCGGTCTCCCCCCAGCGCAAGATCGTGCCGCTGGAGTCACACGGCGTGAAGGTCATGTCGATCGGCTTCTTTCTCGAGGAGGACGCAGCCGTCGTGTGGCGCGGACCGATGCTGCACAAGGCGCTCAACCAGTTCCTGCAGGACGTCGAATGGGGCGCGCTCGACTACCTACTGATCGACCTGCCGCCCGGCACCGGCGACGTGTCGATGACGCTCGCGCAGCTGCTTCCCCAAGCGCAGTTCGTGATCGTCACGACCCCCCAGCCAACCGCGCAGAAGGTGGCGCGACGTTCGGCCGAGATGGCCAACAAGGTGTCGCTGGAGATCTGCGGCGTGATCGAGAACATGTCCGGCTTCACGACCCCCTCCGGCGAGCGCTACGCGATCTTCGGCGAGGGCGGCGGCAAGGACCTCGCCGACGAGCTCGACGTGCCGCTATTGGGCCGAGTGCCGCTGACGATGCCGCTGCGCGCCCACGCCGACAGCGGCGTGCCGCTCGTGATCGAAGACCCCGACGATCCTGCCTCGCAGGCGATCCGCCAAGCCGCGCGCGGCCTGATCGCGATGGCGCCAATGGACTTGCCGACGCTGCCGCTAGTAGAGGTCGCGCCAAGCCCTCCATCGCCACCGGCCAGCCCGAAGCCTGCCGGTATGTCGCTTCCAATGGCCTGAGGGCTTCCCCTGATCACGGCCGGGCCGCTTGCGGACCGGTAGGCAGGGCTAGGCTACTTGGCGTTGGCGAAGTACTCCGCGTTGATCGCCGCGAACTTCTGCCACTCGTCGGGGAGCTGGTCCTCGGCGAAGCATGCGTCCACTGGGCAGGCCTCGACGCAAGCGTCGCAGTCGATGCACTCCTCAGGGTCGATATAGAGCATCTCGGCCGCGTCGTAGCCGGGCTCGTCGGGCGTCGGGTGGATGCAATCCACGGGGCACACCTCGACGCAGGAATTGTCCTTCGTGCCGATGCACGGCTCAGCGATTACGTAGGCCATTCGCTTCCTTCTCGATCGTTAGGGGGCTACTTGTTGCGGGACGACGAATAGTAGCGAGGCCGCTCAGCCATATCGTGCGGACGAGCGCATCCAGGCGACGGGCGGCTCTCGACGGGCTCCGCTAGCTTTGGTCGATGCTTTTGCTCACCGGAGCCACCGGGCTCGTCGGCTCGGCGCTGCTGCGCCGCCTGGTGGCCGAAGGACAGCCCGTGCGCTGCCTGGTGCGCGACCCCAGGCGCTTGGGCGCTCAGCGCGTGCGTGTCCAGATCGCGCTGGGCGACCTCGCCGACCCGCCCTCGTTTCGCAACGCGATGCGCGGCGTCAAGACCGTGGTGCACCTGGCGGCCTCCACGCGCGACCAGCCGCGCGGCTCGATCGAGGAGCTTGCGGCGATCGCCACCTGGAGGATGGTCGAGGCGGCCCAGCGCGCCGGCGTCGAGCGCTTCGTGTTCTTCTCGACGCTCGGCGCCTCCACCCACCACCGCGCGCGCCTGTTCCGGGCCAAGGCGTTGGCCGAGCAGGCCGTGCGCGAGTCTGAGATGCGCACGACCGTGATCGCCCCCTCGCTCGTCTACGCGCCAGGTGACCGCTGGCTGACTTTGATCGAGCGCCTCTCGCTGCTGCCGGTCGTGCCGATCTCAGGGCGCGGTCGCGCTGTCTGCCAGCCGATCTGGGCCGAGGACGTCGCCGGCTGCGTTGTCGCGGCGCTGCACGCCGGCGACTGCGCCACCCACGAACGCCACGAGCTTGCCGGGCCGCACACCATGACCTACAACGAGCTGATCGACACAGTCCTGTGCTCGCTCGACCGCGAGCGTCCGCTGCTGCCACTGCCGACCCCAATGGTCTCGCGCATGCTGAGACTGTTCGAACGGGCGACGGGGACGAACACGCCGATCACGTGGGACGAGGCGGAGTTGCTCGAGGCCAACATGGTGGCAAAGCGCGGCTGTGCAGACGCCAAAGCGCTCGGCATCACACCACAGCCAATATCGGCTGTGCTCGGGGGATAGAACCCGCAACTCCCGTCGCATCTATCGGGTACGATTGTCTGCAACGGAGGGTGAAGTGGTCTGGGACCACAGACGGCTGATACCCGCGAGTCCGGTTCGCTCCGGATGGAGTTCGATTCTCCCGCCCTCCGCCAACGATTGACTCGACTGGTGGCCAACCAGCGAGGCAGGCGTAAGGTTCAGTGCGTCGGCGGATTGCAACCGCCTCGCCTTCGCGGCCACCGTCGAGCAAGCTTGCTACAGTTAGCGACGGTATCAGCCGTTTGGGGTAGCTCCCCTTCACCTTCGACCCGCCAGTTGGCGGGTCGAGTTGTTTAAGACACCGGCGCCCGACGATCAGCCCACGGTGCGGCGGCCTCCACCTGTGAGGAAAGCGCGAGCAGCGCGGCCTCGCCCGCGGGCAGGCCGACCAACTGCACGCCGAGCGGCAAGCCGTCGGGGCCCTGATATAGCGGCAACGAGATCCCCGGCTGGCCGCTCGCATTGAACACGGGCGTGAACGGCGTGAACAGGCCCGAGCGCGTGAATGTGGACATCGGGTCAGGAGCGGCCGTATCGAGCGTGCCAAGCGCCAGCGGACGCTCCGCCAGGGCTGGCGTGAGCAGCGCGTCGTAGGGCTCGAGAAACTCCACGAGCTGACGCGTGAACGCCTGCAGCTGGATTTCAAGCCCCTTGCCCTGGAGCGCGTCCATGCTCTGCGCGAGTGAGAAGATCGCCCAGCTCATCGGCTCCATGTCATCCGCTGTCGGCTCACGACCGGCGACCATCCCCGAGTAGACGATCTGAAGCGCGACGTGGATCGAGAAGACGGCGCCGAACAGCTCGGAGACCCCGGGGATCTGCCATGGCGGATCGACCTCCTCGACCTCGTGGCCGAGCGAGCGCAGCAGCTCCGCCGCATCCGTCACCGCCTGAGCGCAGATGGGGTCCACCACCGCGTCGACCACAGGCGAGAGGGTCGTGGCCGCGATCCGCAGCTTCCCAGGCGCGCGCATGCCCGCCAGCGCGAACGGCTCGGCCGGCGGCGGCGCCCACGTCGCGTCTCCCGGCTCATAACCCGCGAGCACGTCGAGGATCGCGGCAGTGTCGGCGACATTGCGACGTCAGCACGCCGTCGATCCCCAACGACGAGTCCCCCAGTTCGGGGGCCGGCGATATGCGTCCGCGCGTCGGCTTGAGCCCGACGAGCCCACAGCAGGCGGCCGGGATGCGGATCGACCCGCCGCCGTCATTGCCATGCGCGACCGGAATCATGCCTGAGGCGACCGCCGCGGCGGCGCCACCCGAGGAGCCGCCTGGCGTCCGATCTAGATCCCACGGGTTGCGCGTCGGCCCAAACAGGCGCGCCTCGCTCGTGGGCAGGATGCCGTACTCGGGCAGCGTCGTGCTGCCGACGATCACGAAGCCGGCCTCCTTCAAGCGGCGCGTGACGTTGTGGTCATAGTCGGCGACGTGGTCGGCCATCAGCGAACAGCCGATCGTGATCTTCAGGCCGCTCACCGGCCGGTTGTTCTTGATCGCAATTGGCACGCCGGCGAAAGGGCGCTCGTCCCCCGTTTTGATCTCCGCCGCAGTGGCGAGCGCGCGCTCGCCGTCGATCTCGACGAACGCATTCAGCTTGGGGTTGAGCTCCTCGATGCGGGCGAGCGAAGTCTCGACAAGCTCGCGCGCGGAGACCTCGCCGGAACGCACCATTGCGGCAAGCTCGGTCGCGGGACGGAACATCAGGTCGCTGTCGGTCACGGCGCGCTCCTCCTCGTGGATGACGGCGTGTCGCCGTCGGTTGCTGCGCCCAGCCGTGCCGCTTTGCGATGCCTCGACCGCAGCGCGGCGCGCCGTTCGCCGGAGGGGAGCCTACCTGGGCGATTCCTGCGACGATATGAGCCTGCCCAAAAGGCAGCCGGGTCGATGTCGGTGCAATCCAGCGGGATCGACTCTCAACCGGTCATCTCAAGCCTGAAAGCGAGCGCCCATGAGCGAGGTCACGACACAGTCGCCTCCCGTCCCTGCACCCTCCAACGAAGTCCAGTCGGGCCTAGAGGGCGTCGTCGCCTTCGCCACCGAGATAGCCGAGCCCGACAGGGCCGGCGGATCGCTGCGATACCGCGGCGTCGACATCGAGGATCTGGTCGGCGCGGTCCCCTACGAGCAGGTCTGGGGCCTGCTCGTGGACGGCCGTTTCAAGCCCGGCCTGCCGCCCGCTGAACCGCATGTGCTGACGGTGCGCTCGGGCGACCACCGCGTCGACGTGCAGTCGGCGCTCGCGATGCTCGCCCCGGAGTGGGGCTTCTCCGCGCTGATCGACATCTCAGACGAGCAGGCGCGCGACAACCTCGCGCGAGCGTCGGTGATGGCACTGTCGTTCGTGGCCCAGTCCGCGCGCGACGCCGGTCAGCCACCGGTGCCCCAGTCGGAGGTCGACCAGGGTCGCTCGATCCCGGAGCGCTTCCTGATCCGCTGGCGCGGCGAGGTCAACCCCGACCACGCCAAGGCGATCGACGCCTACTGGATCTCGGCCGCCGAGCACGGCATGAACGCATCGACGTTCACTGCGCGCGTGGTGGCATCCACCGGAGCCGACTGCGCCGCAGCGCTGTCCGCAGCCGTTGGCGCGCTGTCGGGACCGCTGCACGGCGGCGCGCCCTCGCGCGTGCTGAAGATGCTCGACGAAGTCGAAGAGACCGGCGACGCCGACGTGTGGGTCAAGGCCGCGCTCGACCGCGGCGAGCGGCTGATGGGCTTCGGCCACCGCGTCTACCGCGCCGAAGACCCGCGCGCGAGGGTGCTGCGGCGCACATGCCGCGAGCTCGGCTCGCCCCGCTTCCAGGCCGCCGAGGCGCTCGAGCAGGCCGCCCTCGCTGAGCTCACCGCGCGCAAGCCCGACCGCGTGCTTGCCACGAACGTCGAGTTCTGGTCGGCCGTGATCCTCGATCTGGCGGAAGTGCCACCAGACCTGTTCACCCCGATGTTCACCTGCGCACGTGTCGCCGGCTGGTCGGCCCACATCCTCGAGCAGAAGCGCGAGGCCAAGCTGATCCGCCCGACCGCGAAGTACGTGGGCCATGGCCCGCGGCCGGTAGCCGCTGTCGAATAACCCAATCCATTTTGAATAGTTCGACTACTGTCGCATAGCCCACTCGGCGCTGGTCCCTCCAAATGCGGCGCTGGTTCCGGAGCGGCGGTAAGCGACCGGGGTGGGAGTGCCAAGGGCCATCTAAAGCAGAGGGCCCGGCATCCTGCCGGGCCCTCTGCACGCCTATCGACCGAATGCGCACACGGCTGTAGCGCCGCACACACATCGAGCGGTCTGACTACATCATCCCGCTCATGTCGGGCATCCCGCCGCCCGGCATGCCGCCGCCTTCCTTCTCCGGCACCTCGGCGACGATCGCCTCGGTCGTGAGGATGTTCTTGGCGATCGACGCGGCGTTCTGCAGCGCCGAGCGCGTCACCATCGCCGGGTCGATGACCCCGGCGGCGACGAGATCGACGATCTCGTTGGTCGCCGCGTTGAGGCCTTCCCCATCCTTCGCCTTGCGCACGTCGTTGACAACGACGGAGCCCTCCAGGCCCGCGTTCTCGGCGATCTGACGCAGCGGCTCCTCCAACGCACGCAGCACGATGCGCGCTCCCGTTCGCTCGTCGTCCGAGCCGTCTGTGGATGCTCCGTCTCCGTCGACAGAGATGGACGCCGATGCCTGCAGGAGCGCAACGCCCCCGCCGGGCACGATGCCCTCCTCGAGCGCGGCCCGAGTCGCCTGCAGCGCGTCCTCGACGCGGTGCTTCTTCTCCTTCATCTCCGTCTCGGTGGCCGCCCCGACCTTCACCACGGCGACGCCACCGGAGAGCTTTGCCAGGCGCTCCTGGAGCTTCTCGCGGTCGAAGTCCGAGTCGGTGTTCTCGACTTCGGCCTTGATCTGGTTGATGCGACCCTTGATCGCGTCGGCATCGCCGGCGCCGTCGACGATCGTGGTGTTGTCCTTCGCCACGACCACCCTGCGAGCGTGCCCGAGCTGGGAGACCTGAGTGTTCTCGAGCTTCAGGCCCATCTCCTCGGTGATCACCTCAGCGTTCGTGAGGATCGCGATGTCCTCGAGCATGCGCTTGCGACGGTCGCCGAAGCCAGGGGCCTTGACGGCCACACCCGTGAAGGTGCCGCGCAGCTTGTTGACGACGAGCGTGGCGAGCGACTCGCCCTCCACGTCCTCGGCGATGATCAAGAGCGGCTTGCCGCTCTGGATGACCTGCTCCAGGACCGGCAGCACGTCGCGGACGGAACCGATCTTCTGGTTGGCGATCAGGATGTAGGGGTCCTCGAGGGTGGCCTCCATGCGATCCTGGTCGGTGACCATATAGGGCGAGATGTAGCCCTTGTCGAACTGCATGCCCTCGGTGAACTCGAGGTCCATGCCGAACGTCTGGCCCTCCTCGACGTTCACGACGCCGTCCTTGCCCACCTTCTCGATCGCGTCGGCGATCACGTCGCCGATCTCATCGTCGCCAGCCGAGATCGTCGCGACACGCGCGATCTGGTCCTTGCCGGAGACCTCCTTGGACTGCGAGGCGATGTTGGCGACCACCTGGTCGACGGCCTTCTCGATGCCGCGCTTGAGCGCCAAGCGGGTTGGCACCGGCTGCCACGTTCTTCAGACCCTGGCGAACGATCGCCTGAGCCAGCACGGTGGCGGTTGTGGTGCCATCGCCGGCGACATCGTTGGTGGCCGTGGCCACCTCGCGCACCAGCTGAGCGCCCTGGTTCTCGAAGACGTCCTCGACCTCGATCTCACGGGCGATCGTCACACCATCGTTGGTAATCGTGGGCGCGCCGAACTTCTTGTCGAGCACCACATAACGACCCTTGGGGCCGAGCGTGACCTTGACCGCGTTGGCGACGGCGTCGACGCCGGCCTCCAGTGACTTGCGTGCCTCTGAGCTGTACTTCAGTTCCTTGTGAGCCATGTCTATTCAGATCTCCTTACGCGACCTTGGCGAGGACGTCGGACTCGCGCAGCACGAGCAGATCCTCACCGTCGACCTTGATCTCGGTGCCGCCGTACTTGCTGTAGAGGACCTCGTCGCCCTCGGACACGTCGAGCGGGATACGCTTGCCGCCGTCGTCGAGCTTGCCGTCGCCGACTGCGAGGACCTTGCCCTTCTGCGGCTTCTCCTTGGCGGTGTCGGGAAGGACGAGTCCGCTTGCGGTCTTCTCCTCCTCCTCGATGGCCCGTACGATCAGACGATCGCCCAGGGGCTTGAGTTTCATGCTGAAAACCTCCGTTTAGAGTTGCTTCTGAGTTGCTTCTCGATCGGCGACTACGCGCGAAATCGGCGTGCCGCCCCGTTGGCACTCTCGTAGGGAGAGTGCCAACAGCACCGTCAATATATAGAAGTGACGGCGTCTATCAAGTGCGGTCCAGGGCTCCTGCGCAACAAGTGTCGATCAAAAGCGGCCCCCGACCTGACTCCGCCGTTGTGGGCACGACACGCGGCCGGCCCCAATCCGAGGCCCGCAATTCCGAGGTCCCCCAGGCTGGTGGCCGTGCTCAGGCCGATCCGGAGGCGGAGGCCTGCGCGCCGACCAACTGCTCGACTTCAAGGCCTTTCTTGGTGAGCATCCATGCGTTGGGGGCTCCGCGCACCTGCCCAGCGCCGCTGTTCTCGATCAGGCCGAGCTTCTCGAGGCGGCTCAGCAGCTTGGATATCTGCCCTTGGTCTTCGATCCCGGCGGCAGCGCCAACCTCGCGATTGGACGCTCCAGGGCTCGCCGCAATCGTAAGCAGCACGCGCACCGTGCGATAGGTCAGCCGCATCTCCAGGTCGCGCAAAGGGTCGCTGCTCGAAGCGTGCGCGCGAGTGCGACGCTTGGGAGCCGAGCGCATGACCTCCTTGTGCGCCGCGGCGGGCCCAAGATAGGGGAGCACGATCATTCCCATCAGCGAGCCGGTCAGCCCGAGCAGCGAATCACGCGGCTTGCCCACCTGCTCTGTACCCTTTTGGCCTCTTTGGGGGGGCTCCGCATAAGGGAGCAGACGAGCATGCAGCACAGAAAGAACGCCCCCGACGACTCCCTCGCTGGTGAGCGCCGGCAACGTCGCCGCCGAGCGCGCCTCTCCACGCCCTTCGTCGACTGCGGCGACCAACACATCGACTACTCGCAGGCGGCGCTCGTGAACCCTACGGCCCGCTCCGAGCGTCTCGATGATGCACAGGCGTCCCATTGCGGGCTCGTCTTCGAGGAATTCAAGGGCGCCTGCCAGAGCCCCCCTGATCCGCTCGCGCCATCTCTCCGTGGCGTCATAACCGTCGAGCGCATACTCGGAGACGCGCGCGATCGACTGGTCGAGCGCCGCCAAAAAGCAGTCTTCGAAGTCATCGAACACTTCGTAGAAGGTGCGACGCGAGACGCCCGAGCGCGCGACCACGTGCGCGACCGTCGCGTTCGCGCGACCGCGCTCGGATACGACGTCGATCATCGCCGCAATCATGCGGGCGCGCTGTATCTCCGTTACATGCCCGCGACCGAAGCTGTCACGCTCGGCCGCTTGGGTCTCGCGCTTGACGGCTGAGGATTGTCGCTTGACAGGCATCGTATGTGAAGGTTCGGCTGCCGTCCCAGACAGACGTCGCCGGTCAAAGGGGATACCGACGACGTCCGTAAGGGGACCTAACGGCCGCTTCCAATCCTCCGCTCTCCGAGACCGCCTGTCACCTCTTGTTTCCCATTGCGGCGGCGGCGCTTGCCCGGCCCATCCCCTTCGAGCCCGGAGCCACGACCGAGCACTCGGGACCTCAGGGATCAGTTCTGCGCGCCTCCGAAGCCCTTCATCGCTTCGGTCATCGCCGTCGGCTTGTCGAGGATCTGCGAGAAGCGCACGACCGTGACCGTGTCATCCATCGTGACCGCGCGTCCGTAGATCTGCTCAAGGAAGTTGATCAGCTCCTCGTGACGGCGGAACTCAGGATTGTCGTGCTTGATGTCGCGAGGCGAGAGCTCGGAGACCTTCATCACCTCGACCTGGTCGATCACGGCTTCGAAGATACGCTCGCGCGGCGAGTGCTGGTAGCCGATCGTCACAAGCACCGCCTGGTTCTTACGGTACTTGCCCGACTTGTCTCCGAGCCGAATCGTGGCCGTCTTACGACCCTTCTTCAGCTCATCGGCGAAGATCGTCGAGTAGAAGTTGAGCACCTGCACGACCCGGCAGGCTATCGGTCTTGCTGGCAGATGACCAGCGCACGCTCCACCATCTCTCGCTCTCCGGCGTAGCTGAGCGCCTCGAGCGCCTCCTCCAGGCCCATCCAGCGAGCTTCCAGCACCTCCTCATCGTGGTCGGCGAGATCGCCGCTCACGTAACGGAACAGGAAGAAGAACACGCTCTTTGCCACTCTGCGCCGATCGCGCACGTACCAGTAGCGCACCTCGCCGAGCTGCTCCAGCGGCTCGGCCTCCACGCCCGTCTCCTCGCGCACCTCGCGAGTGGCGGCCTGCACGAGCGTCTCCCCTTCGTCGAGATGGCCCTTGGGAAGGCCGAGCACATGCGAGCCATCGGCGGCGCGCCTGGTGGGCACGATCACCAGCACCCGACCGTCGCGGACCACGACGCCGCCGGCTGAGACCTCGCGTCGCGGGTCCCTCTCGACGCCCGCGAGCTCGCTGCGCCCCTCAGAAGACATATCGCTCGAGCACCGCGGGGTCGTGCACCACCAGGCGACCGCGGCCCTGAGAGATGACCCCGGCACGCTCGAGCACGGCCAGGAAGCGCGAGGCGGACTCACGCGAGGAGCCCGCGAGCTTGGCGAGATCGGACTGGGTGGCGGTGAGCAACACCTCCTTCCCAGGCGAGCCGGCGTCCATCGCCTGGGATACGAGCTCCCCGAGCACGACAGCCACGCGGCTCTGGACGGTCTGAAACGATTGTTTTGCCAGCCGGTCGTTGGTCTCGCGCAGGCGGCGCCCGAGGGCGACCACGAGCCGAATCGAGATCTCGGGATGCTCGACCATCAGCCTGCGCATGTCCGGGCCGAGCACCGCGACCACGCTCGTGGCTTGCACCGCCTCCACGGTCGCCGAGCGCAACTCGTCCTCGAACATCGCAAGCTCCCCGAAGATGTCGCCGGGCCCAAAGGTGGCAAGCGTGATCGTGCGCCCGTCGGAGTGCTCGCGCACAGCGCGAGCCCGGCCCGAGCGCACCACGTAGCAGGTGTCGCTCGCATCGCCCTCGCGGAAGACGACCTGTCCCGGCTCGAAGGCGCGCGGCACCGCAAGTGCGGCGACCCGCTCCAGGTCATCTTGCTCGAGCGTGGAGAACACGGGCACCCGCCCCAGCAGCTCTACGATCTCGGTCTCCTTGGTGGCCGCCATGCCCAGGGAATATCACAGCCCCGCAACTTGCGGGCGCCGCGAGCTATCTTGACTGTATGGGTCCATTCAGGGCGTACGCCCTCAGCTCGATCGCATCGCTTTCGCTTCTCGCCACGCTCGCGCCCGCCGCCGCGCAGTCGGCGTCCGCGCATTCGCCGGCCCACTCGCGCGAACTGTGGGCGACGGTCGACGTGTGCAATCCCAAGGATCAGCCGAACACGATCGGGATTCGCGGCTCGATGCCGGGCGACGGACACGCCAAGGACGTCATGTACATGCGCTTCCGCGTGCAGTATCTCGACGCCGCCAAGAAAGAATGGCTCAACCTCGGCAAGGGCGGCGACTCCGGCTTGCTAAAGCTCGGCTCGGGCGCGCTCACCCGCCAGAGCGGCTTTAGCGTCGAACTGGCGCCAGTCGCAGGCAAGCCCCCCTTTACCCTACGGGGCTATGTGGTGTTCCAGTGGCGCAAAGGCGCCACCGTGCTTCAGAGCGCCACGAGGCTCACAACCTCAGGACACACGAGCGCCGCCGGCGCGGACCCGCGCGGGTTCAGCGCCACCACCTGCAAGCTTGCATAACCGCCGCGCCGCGTCGGAGAGCGAGCTATGACGCCGGGATGCCGGCGAACAGGCGCGGATCGTTGGTGATGATGCCGCTCACGCCGAGCGCCGTGAGCTTGGCGATGCGGGCGGCGTCGTCGACCGTCCATGCGTACAGCTCTCCGCGCTCGCGCGCCACGGCCCGCACGAGCGCGGGCGTGACCACCCGCCAATGAGCCATGATCGCGTCGACCATGCCGCAGCGCAGCGCAGCCCCCGCGCGGCGCGGCAGAAGCGCTCGGTAGCCGGTGAGCATCGCCAGCGCCGGGATCGCGGTGAGCATGTCGCTCGTGTAGTCGCGCCGAACGCGCGGCACCGACCAGCCCAGCCGCAGCGACGGCTCGGCGGCGCGAACGCGGCCAAGCGAGGAGGGGTACATACCGCTGATCAGCGTCCTCGCAGTCAGCCCCGCGTCACGCAGAGCATCGACCACCCGCAGCTCGTAGCCTGGGAGCTTGACGTCCAAGTCGAAGTCGACCCCGGCAAACTCGTCGCCGGCGAGGTGCCCGAGCGCCTGCTCGAGCGTCAGCGGGGTGCGCGAGCGCAAATCCTCATAGTCGTGCGCGACGAGCAGCTCGCCGCTGCCGTCCCAACTCTCGCTGAGCACGTCGAACTCGATCATCTCCACGCCGTGGGCGAGCGCGGCTTGAAAGCTCTCGAGTGTGTTCCCCTGCGCGAGATGCGCCGCGCCCTTGTGCCCCACCCTCCGAGGACGCGTCCCGGCGCGGATGGCCTCGTCGGTAGCCATAGCCCACCAGGATAGAGCCGCCCCTTCCTGAAAGGCACGGTCCTGGCCGGCTCCTGTCACGGCCCTCGCCGGTCCCTGCGGTGCGCTGGGCGCCCCTCCTCGCCCACCCAGGCTCCGAGCTTCGCTCTACCGTGGATCTGCATCCGGGTCCTCCTAGGAAGTGAGTTCTCGTAAGACCCACAGCCTGTGATGAGGCCCGGATGCTTCCTCAGCCGTTCACAACGTATGTGGGCACGTCAACTGGTCAGGAGACCTTCAACTGCTTGCGCCTGGAGCCGGCGGCCTCGATCGCCTCGACCGCCGGGCGCGGGCCGATGTAGGGAGCGAGGATCAGGAAGGTCAGGTGATCCACCAGGCACGGCAAATAGCGCAGCCTGTCGTGCGGAGCGTAGCTCGAGAGGATCGCCCAGATCGCGCCCATGATCGCCTCGGCGGCGACGCTCGGCGCCCGCTGCGGTTCCGGGATCCTCTCGGTCATCACCTTGATGAAGCCATCCAGCACGCCTGTGACACGCTCGACCATGCCGTTGCCAGCATCGAGCAGGTCGATGAACGAGAGCTTCACCAAACCCGGATGGGCGGCGCAGTAGCCGATCAATGCCTCGACTCCTTTGTGGACCGCCGCGGGCCACTCGGTGTCGTTGCGGGTCGCGCGCCGCACAGCATCGTGGGCTTCGGCCGCGAACTCGTCGACCACCGCGAGCAGGCATTCTTCCTTGTTGGCGAACTCTCTATGAAAGGCTTCGGTGGAGACGGCCGCCGCCCTGGCGATCTCGGCGTCGGCGATGTTCGTATAGCCCTCCTCGAGCGCCATCTGCACCATCGCATCCATTACCGAGGAGCGTCGGTCCTCACGCGTGAGGAAGCGCGCCCGGCGAGCCACCAGGTGCGGCGGCCTTCCAGAGCCGAGCGTGCGCAGACGCGTGACCGCCGAGGAACGATAGGAGTTGACCCAGTCGAGCAATTCGTCGGTGAGCCCCGCGAGCTCCCCGTGGCGGCCTTCGCGCACCCGTCTGAACACCACGAAGCGCACGCCGCCGACAATCGCACGTGGCGCCAGCGGCGGCAGCGCGATGCCGTCGGGGGTGAGGCTGAAGCCAGTCGCCACGACGCGCTCGAATGCGGTCGCCGTGAGCTGCGAGCGTTCGTGACCGCGCGGCCCGATCCCGATCGACTCGACGAGCACCAGGTTGGCGCCGCGCGGGTCCGCAGCGATCCCTTCCAGGAACACCTGGCAGGCCGCGTACAGGCGGTTTGCCCAGCCGCGCTCGGACAGCCAAGCCTGCAGCACGCGTTTGCGCGCGCCGGCGACGAGCGCGTCGTAGGCGGAGAGAAAGCAGTCTTCCTTGTTGGAGAACTGCTCATAGAAAGCGCGCCTGGAGACCCCGGCCAGAGCGATCACATGGGCGACGCTCGTGCCGGCGTAGCCGCGCTGGAAGACGGACTCGATCATGCCGCCGTACAGGCGTGCGCGCTGGTGACGCGCCACCGCCTCGCGGCCCAGGCCATGAGGCCCGTGCGGAAGGCGCTTGTAGAGCGGAGTCAGGCCGTCATACGGGCTCGGCTGGTCCTCGTCGAGCAGCAAAGCGCCATCGGAGAGGTCCGCGTAACGAAGCGCCTGGTAGTCGCGGCCAGCGGAGGCAGGCGAAGACCGTTCGGCCACAGCCTCCCCACTTGTTCCACTCATCCCCATTGTTCGACAAGGTAATTCAGCACTGAACCATTGGCAAGTCATTGCCTGCCAATCCCAAATAATGTTTCCGACTACCTGCCAGGGGACGCGGGCGGCTTCCCCGTTTGCCGCCTACGACAAGCGCCGACGGCCCTATCTCCTCTCACGGCCACCCGAATCCTCCGTGTTTCCAATATGGATCCTATTCGAGAAGCTTGAGCGATTCAAGCTCGCAGGGTGAGCCTGCGAGGACCCTGGCGAAAGCCGAGCTCGACCAGGATCGGCTCGAGCTCTGAGCCCACCGCCGGCTCGCCGTCGACGCGCTCGAGCGCGACCGCGCCCACCCGACCGGCCCGCACCGCGTCTGCCAGCGCGCTCAGCGCAAGCGCAAGCGGTGGCCGCTCGCGACGCGGAACCGGCGCTCCTTCTTCAAGTGAGGACGAGCACAGCGTCACGATCCCGCGACCGCCGCGCTCCAAGTAGAGAACCGGCTCGGAGTCGACGAACACCACGTAGGCTCCGGCCACGCGTGCGGGACGGCGCGTCCTGCCCTCGCGGCGCGGCCACGGAAGGACCGCGCCGAAAGGCTGAGCGGGGTCTACAGCTGCGAGCACGCGCGTCGTCCCCTCGGGGTCCGATCGCCCGCCGCGCAGGCGCTCCACCGCCCCGGGAAGCGCGAACTGCGCGCCTCCTAGCCCCTCCACGAAATAACCGCGCCGGCAAACCCCGAGCGTCTCCAGTTCGCTCAACGCGCCGTATAGGATCGAGAAGCCGCCGGGGACGCCCTCCGCCAGGACCTGCTCGCGGGTCAGCACCCCATAGCGCTCGAGCAGCAGCTCAGCCAGCACGCGCCGCCGCTCCCTCAGATCGTCGGTCCGTCCTGCATCGCGGGCTGCGCCCGGGCCACCGATCCGATCGCCGAATATCGTGCTCGCAAGCGACCAGCGGCCCTGCACATGCGCGCTTGCCCCAAAGCGCCCACCGCGGAGCGAGGGCCCGCCGAAGCGCCTGCCTGCGCGCAAGCCCCCCGTCCGATGCGTTCCGCCGGACGGAGCGAGCGCCAGCCGTGGCGCCCGCAACGGCGCCCACGCGTCGTTGGTGACCTCCCCGGCCCACACCAGATCCCAAAGCGACTGCGTCAAGATCTGCACGGGCAGCTCGAGCTCCGCGAGCAGGTCGCCGAAGAAGCAGGGCCCCGCCTCCAGGCGCGCACGCAGCAGCGCGTGCTCATCGCCAGACGGCGGCCCGCCCTCCGCGCCCCCCGGCGGGTTGGGCGGCCCCAAAGACGCGGCGTCCTCGCGAAAGTAGAGAGCCACACGCCCGGAGTCACGCCCGAGCGAGCCGGCGCCGACCCACACGACCTCGCCGCTGGCGCACAGCGCGTCAAGCCACGAGGGCGAGTAGGAGCCTGTGCGACAGGCCAACACATCGCGCTCCCACGCCGCCACCGGCAGCACCAGCCCCTGCAAGGGGACCAGCACCTCGCGCAGGCGCTCGACTCCGCCACCGATCGGGAATCGACGGGGTCCCCGCTCGGCCGGCAGCTCCGATCGCGCCCGCCAGCGATCGACGCCCTGCCAAGATGGCATGAACGCCGTCAGAGCCCGCTCCCCGACGGGCTCGATCTCCTTGCGCAAGGCGGCCAGGGAGGCGCGCCGCAAACGACGCAGGACGCCCACATCGCACCACTCGCGATCGGCGCCGTCGGGTCGAAGCTCGCCGCGCACCAGCGCTCCCGCGCGCTCCAGCTCGCGTAGCTCCGCCGAGACGTCCACGCTGTAGCGCTCGCGCAGCTCCGCAATCGTGAACGGCCCGTGCGTGCGAGCGTAGCGCTCGACGATTCCGCTCAAAGCGTCCGGCACGTCCCGCAGGAACGCACTTGGCAGGCCGCCGGGTGGCGGCGCCCCAAACGCGTCGCGGTAGAGACCCGCGTCGTCGGCTGCGATCACCCGCTCCTCACCTGCGATCCGCACCCTCGCGACGCGCCGCTCGCCCTCGAGCGCTTCCAGCATCGCATCCGCGTCGAGCCCTTCCAACACGCGCTCGCGCAGCTCCTCGACCCGCAGATCCCCGAGCAACCGCAGCAGGTCGACGAGTGCGTCGCGCGTGCTCGCGCGCGTGCGCTGAGAGCGGTGCTGAAGGTCGTCCTCGATCTGGGCCAGGGCGCCCGGGTCGATCAGCTCGCGCAGCTCCTCCTGGCCGAGCAGCTCGCGCAGCAGATCCTTGTCAAGCGACAGAGCCGCCGCCCTGCGCTCAGCGCTTGGCGCGTCGCCCTCGTACATATAGGTGGCCACGTAGTCGAACAGCAGCGAGCCGGCGAACGGCGACGGGCTCTGCGTCTCCACCTCCACGAGCGACACTTCGCGCGTCGAGAGCCCTCGCAGCAGCTCCTGCAAGCCCGGCAGGTCGAGCACGTCGCGCAGGCACTCTCTGTAGGTCTCGAGCACGATCGGAAAGTCGGGGTAGCGCCGCGCCACCTCGAGCAGGCCTTGGGCCTTCAGCCGCTGCTGCCACAGCGGCGTGCGCCGGCCGGGATACGCGCGCGGGATCAACAGCGCCCTGCCGGCGTTCTCGCGAAAGCGCGCCCCGAACAACGTCGAGCCGCCGAGCTCGGCGACGATCGCCTCCTCCACCTCGTCCGGGTCGAGTGCCACCAGGTCGGCGTAGGAGGCAGCCCCTGTCGCGCCCGAGGACTCGACGCCGAGTGGCTCCCAGGTGGAGTCGGCGCTCCCGCCGCCCTCCTCGTCGAAGTCGACGTCGGGCAGGCGCACCACGATCCCGTCGTCCGACCACAGCACCTCGCCGTCGATCCCGAAGCGCTCGCGCATACGCGCGGAGATCGCAAGCCCCCAGGCGGCGTGCACACGACCGCCGTAGGGCGAGAGCACGCACAGCCGCCAGTCGCCGATCTCATCGCGGAAGCGCTCCAGCACGATCGTGCGATCGCTCGGCAGCACGTGCGTGGCGGCCTGCTGCTCGCGCAGATACTCGATCAGGTTGGCGGCCGCGCGCTCGTCGAGGTCGTAGTCGCGCACGAGCAGCTCGGCGTCCTGGTCGACCGCCCAGCGTGCAAATACGCCGATCGCCTTCCCGAGCTCCTTCGGCCGACCCACACCGTCTCCCTTCCAGAACGGCACGGCGCCCGGCACGCCCGGAGCGGGCGTCACGATCACGCGGTCGCGCCCGACCTCCTCGATCCGCCAGGAGGACGCGCCGAGTAGGAACACCTGGCCCGGCCGCGCCTCGTAGACCATCTCCTCGTCGAGCTCCCCCACGCGACGCCCGTCGGGCAACGTCACCGTGTACAGCCCCCTGTCGGGAATCGTGCCCGCGTTCACGATCGCCAGTTGCCGCGCGCCCCGACGCGCACGGATGCGGCCCGCCACGCGATCCCACACGATTCGCGCCCGCAGCTCGCCAAACTCGCTGGAGGGGTAGCGCCCGTCGAGCATGTCGAGCACGTTCTCGAGCAGCGTCCGCGACAGCTCGGCGTAAGAATGAGTGCGCGTGACGAGCGCGTACAGCTCCTCCACGCCGACCCCCCCGTCCGGCTGCTCGCCCTCCGCCGAGGCGGCGATCGCGACGATCTGCTGGGCGAGCACATCGAGCGCGTTGCGCGGCACGACGGTCGGCTCGATCGCCCCCTCGCGCATGCGCTTGCATACGACCGCGCACTCGAGCAGATCGCCCCTGAACTTGGGGAAGATGCGCCCCTTGCTGACGTCCCCAACGCCGTGACCGGCGCGCCCGATCCGTTGCAGGCCGCGCGCGACCGACTTCGGCGACTCGATCTGCAGCACAAGCTCGACCGCCCCCATGTCGATCCCCAGCTCGAGCGAGGAGGTCGCGACCAGGCAAGGCAGCTCGCCCGCCTTCAGCAGCTCCTCGACCACGGCGCGCTCCTCCCTCGAGAGCGAACCGTGATGGGCCCTGGCGATCTCGCGCAGCGCCACCGGCGCCGGCTCGGCCACGGGAACGCCCCGGCCGCCCCCCCGGGCGGCCCCATCCAAACCCTCCCCAACACGACCGCCTCCCTCCGAGGAGAGATTCACGCCAGGCGCCGCGAGCGCCTCGTCGGCCCACGCCAGCTCGTTGAGGCGCAGCGCCACGCGCTCGGCCGAGCGCCTGTTGTTGACGAACACGATCGTCGAGCGATGCTCGCGCACGAGCCGCAACAGCTCCGGGTAGATCGCTGGCCAGATCGAGTTGGGCTGGCCGCCCGGCACAGGCTCTAGCGGATCCGCCGGCGCGCCGCCGGGTTCGCTCATCGTATCGACCGGCACGTGGATACGCAGATCGAGCGGCTTGCGCGCGCCCGCGTCGAGAATCTTCACGGCGCGCTTGGGCCCCACCAGGAAGCGCCCCACCTCCTCCAGAGGGCTCTGCGTCGCCGACAGGCCCACCCGCTGCACGCCGCCGGCTCGTCCGCCTCCGGTGCGCGCCTGCTGGTCGAGGCGCTCCAGCGTCAGCGCCAGGTGAGCGCCGCGCTTGACCGCGGCCACAGCGTGGATCTCGTCCACGATCACGGTCTCGACGGTGCTCAGCATCGCACGCGCCTTGGAGCCGAGGATCAGGTACAGCGACTCCGGCGTTGTGATCAGTATGTCCGGCGGCCTGCGCATCATCGCCGCCCGCTCCGCCTGCGAGGTGTCACCGGTGCGTATGCCCACGCTCACATCCGCTCCGATCCCGCGCAGCGGCGCCCGCAGATTGCGCTCGATGTCATACGACAGCGCCTTCAGCGGCGACACGTAAACGACGCGCACGCCGCCCCCTGCGCGTGCGCGCGATGCGCCGTTCGGAGCCTCCGGCGAACCGGTCTCCGGCACGCCGTCTCCCGCGCGCGCGGAACGCTGCGCACTCAGCCGGTCGATCGCCCACAGGAACGCCGCAAGCGTCTTGCCCGAGCCGGTCGGCGCCGCCAGCAGCACATGCGCGCCGCTGGCGATCGCCGGCCACGCCTGCGCCTGGGCGGGCGTCGGCTCCGCAAAGGAAGCGACGAACCAGTCGCGCGCCGCGGCGCTGAACGGCGCCAGTGGATCCGATTCTGAGCGAGCCACGTTCGCCGAGGCTAGCGCGACCGCGCGGCTCCCCGGGGCGCGCTCGCGCCGCCAAGCGTCGCCGTCAACTTGCTCGAACATCTCCGACTGGTGCGCAAGATCGTTTCTCGGGATTGTTCGATTAGACTGCCGCCCGTGCCCGACGACGAAACGCAACAACCCCCCGACGCCCGCCCGCTCGGCATCCGCATGCGCCCCCGCGCATGGATGCGCTGGCTTGCGAGCACAACCCGCCATGCCGAGCCCGAGCCACAGGCCGACCCGTCCTGCGCGGAGCGACTCGACGTGCACGCAACTCTGCGCGCGCTGCCGACTCTGCTCGACGGCTCGACCCTCCCCAACGGGGTCGTCGAGCTGCTGATCGAGGATTTCGAGACGCCCACGCGCCAGCTATTCGACATTCACGACGGGCACGTCACGCTCGTCGAGCCAGGCAAATGCGTTCCCTGGACGTGCATCGCCGGGTCAGCCACGGCCTGGGCGAGCGCGCTCGGCCCGGCGCACGACACCGCCGGGCTGCAGCTCACGGGCGACGAGCGGCTGGCTCGATGCGTGCTCGCCGCGCTCCCGCGGCCTGACTGAGCTGCCCCTGGCGACCGGGCGCGCCCGCGAAGCGATCGCTCAAACCGGCGGCTGCTCGGACGCGAGCTCGACCGGGGCGAGCCGCCGCGCGCCGGCGACCGCGCGCGGCTCGCCATGCAACACCCAGTCGGCGGCAAGCTCGCCGAGCACCGGCGAGAGCTGGATGCCCGAACCGCCCGCGCCGCCGGCGAGAATCACCGCAGCGTCGCTCGAGAGCGGGCCGACAAGCGGCCTGCCCGTCATGCTCACCGGGTAGAGCCCGGCCCAGCCGCCCGCAAGAGCGGCGTCGGCGAGCCCCGGCAAACGGTCGGAGAGCCTGCTGGCGAGCGCTTCCAAGAACTCCTCGTCCGCCTGGCGCGCGTAGAGGTCTGGATCGGCGGCCGACTCGGATGCCTCCTCGCCGTGAAGCCCCGCGATCAGCCTGGCAGCTCCCTCGTGGCGGAAGTACAGCCCGCGCTCGCCGCTGCCTGGCGTGTAGTCCATCACCGACGGCATCGTGTAGCCCAGCTCGCGCGGCAGGTGCACGACGCAGGCCTGGTGGCGTTGGGGCACAAGCTCCAGATCGCAGCCAAGCCGCCGCGCCACCCTCGCGGCCCAAGGCCCAGCCGCGTCCACGACAGCGTCGCACTCCAGCGCGCCCACAGTCGTGCTCAGCCGCAGCCCACCGCCGCCGAGCCGTTGCGCCTCGAGCAGCTCGGCTCCCACGAGCAGGCTCGCGCCAGCCGCCCGCGCCAGCTCAGCCAGCAGCCCACAGTAGAGGTGACCGTCGAGGAAGCCGTCGCTGCGCCCGAACAGGCCGGCCTGCACATCGTCGGTGCTCATGTCCGGCACCAGCCGCGCCACCTGCCCTCGGTCGAGCACACTCGCCCCCCGCACGCCGAGCTCGCGCTGGATCTCCACGCTGCGCTCGAACGCCCCCCGCGCACGCGCGTCGTGGCCAAGCCGCAGATAGCCATTGCGCACGACACGCAACCCGTGCTCGCGCTCGAGCCGCTCGAACGTCCGCATCGAGCGGGCCCGCAGCTCGATGTCGAGCGGGTCGAGATACTGCGTCTCCACGATCCCAACCGACAGTCCCGAGGAGCCCGCGGCGACGTGCCACGCCTCGATGACGGTCACCTTGCGCGCGCCGCGACGGGCGAGCTCGAGCGCGCAGCACAGCCCGATCGCGCCCGCACCGATCACGCATACGGCGGGCCCGCCGTCACCCATCCGATCGGCCGCCGACGCTCGCCGCGCGGGCGCGTGCCTCGACGCTGCACGCAAGCTCAGCTGGCGCGGCGAAGCCACCCGTCGATCCAGCTTGCACAGCGCAAGCGTCGCGGGCGGCGCTCACCGAGCCGTGTCCCCCACCCGCTCGAACGCGTTCAGCACACGCTCGATCACCGCCTCGTCCATCGGCGTCGACACGCACACCAACCCGTTCCCCGCGATCAGCACCCCAGCCTCATACAGGCGCCACCAAAGCGCCGTCGGATCCTGCGAGCCGATCTGCAACAGCGACCCCTTGCCCGTAATCGACCAACCGCGCTCGCGCAACCCCTCACGCAGGCGATCGCCGAGCGCGTCGATGCGCTCGATGTCGGTGGGCCCAAACGCCTCCAGCGCCGCCAGCCCAGCGCGCATCGTGACGGGATTTGCCGAGAACGTCCCACCGTGGGCGACCGCATCCGGACGGCGGGGATCGAACACATCCATGAAGGCGCCCCGCCCGCCAACCGCCCCGACAGGGAACCCCCCTCCGATCATCTTGCCGAGCGTGATCAAATCCCCCTCGATCCCATACAGCGAGTGCAGCCCGCCTGGCGCCAGCCTGAAGGTGATCACCTCGTCGAGCACGAGCGCGATCCCCCTGCGCTGCGTCTGCTCCCGCACGAGTCGCACGAACGAAGCGTCGAGCGGGAGCAGGCCGGCGCGGTTGGGCATCGGGTCGAGCAGCACCGCCGCGAGCCGCCCTTCGTGCTCGTCCAGGGCAGCCGCGAACGCCTCGCCGTCACCGAGCGTCAGCGTCAGCACGTCTCGCTGAGCGGCCGCAGGCACGCCGTGCGAGCCGCGCCGCACCACCGCGTCCCAGCTGCCGTGGTAGCAGTTGGCGAAACGCACCAACCCGTCGCGCCCGGTGGCAGCGCGCGCGGCTCTTACCGCCATCATCACCGCCTCCGTGCCCGAGTTGGCAAAGCGCCAGCGCTTCGCCCACCCGACGCGAGCCGCCAGGCACTCCGCCAGGTCGATCTCCGAGCGCGTCGGCAGGCCGAACGCCGACCCCTGTGCGAGCGCCGCGGCGGCGGCGTCCAGCACAGGCTCGAAGGCATGACCGTGGACGAGCGCGGTGTAGTTGTTCTGCAGGTCGATCACCCTGTGACCGTCGACGTCCACGATTTCACAACCCTCGCCGCGCGCCGCGTAGGGAGGGTGCGGCGCCACGAACAGCGTCGAGCGCGAGTTGCCGCCGGGCAGGCTTCGCAGCGCTCGCTCGTAGAGCGTCTGCGCGGCCGGCGCCTGCTGGCGCTGATCCTCGACGGCTGCGATCGGAGTCGGCTCCATCGGCTGCAATGTTGGCACCTATTCCATGAGGTCCCGGGCTCGCGCCCCCCGACCGGCCGCCACGACACGACCGAGGCCGGCGCGGCTCATACGAGCCTCACGAGCACCGCCTCCTCCGGCGGTGCGAACAGCTCGACCTCAGCGCCCAGCGCCAGCCCCAAGCAATCGCGCGAGTCGATCGTCGCCACAACCCGCCCGAGCGCAGCGGTTCGCAGCGAGATCTCCTGCTCGTCGCCGAACAGCAACATCTCCTCCACGACGCCCGCGAGACGCAGCGCGCCCGCGGACGGGCTGCGTCGCAGGCTGCGGCGGCGAACGGCGAGCACCGCACGATCGCCGGCGCGAGCCGTGGCCGCGCACTCGATCTCGCTTCCGGCGCAGCGCACGCGCGCGCGGCCATCCTCGAGCAACTCGTGCTCCTGTACCGCCAGCAGGTTCGCATTCGCGAAGAACCCCGCGACGAAACTGTCGGCCGGGCGGCGATAGAGCTGCTCCGGCGAACCCACGCTCGCAACCTTCCCAGCGCGCATGATCGCGATCCGATCCGACAGCGCAAGCGCCTCCTGCTGGTCGTGTGTGACGTAGACGATCGTGGCGCCAAGCTCACGGTGCAGGCCGCGAATCTGCTCCTCCATCTCGATGCGCAGCGCCCGGTCGAGCGCGCCGAGCGGCTCGTCCATGAGGATCACCTCGGGGTCGTAGGCAAGCGCGCGGCCGAGCGCGACGCGCTGCTGCTGACCGCCGGAGAGCTGGCGCGGATAGCGGCCCGCAAGCCCATCCAACCGCAGCAACGCAAGCATCTCGCCGACGCGGCGGTCGCGCTCGGCGCGCGCCACACGGCGCAACTTCAATCCGTAGCCGACGTTCTGCGCCACGGTCATGTGCGGAAAGAGCGCGTAATGCTGGAACACCATCCCGACACCGCGACGCGCGGGCGACAGCCGCGAGATGTCGCGTCCGCGCAACAGCACCCTCCCCGTCGTGGGCGCCTCGAAACCTGCGATCACCTTTAGCAGCGTCGTCTTACCGGAGCCGCTCGGCCCAAGCAGCGTCAGCAGCTCCCCTTCGCGCACCTGCAGACCGATCCCCTCGAGCGCCGGCGTGTCTCCGTAGGACTTGCTCAGCTCCTGGATGTCGAGCACCGTGCTTGGCCCATGCGCCGGCTTGGCCCCTGCCTCCCCTTCGGGATGAGAGCCCGCCCCTTCGGCGCGAGGAAGCCGCGCGCCGGCATCGGCGTCGCGGGCTGGCGGCGAATCGCTCACGACGCGCCCCGCCGCGCCAACCGCGCCGCAAGCCCCATCGCGAGGCTGGTGCCCACCATCAGCAGCGTAGCGATCGCTGTGATCACCGGGTCGAGCCCGTAGCGCACCGAGTCGAGGATCGCCTTGGGCAACGTCTCCTGACCGGGACCGCCGAGGAAGTTGATGAACACGGCCTCGTCCAGACTGGTCACGAACGCCAGCACACCGCCGGCCAGGATCGCAGGAGCGAGCAGCCGCAGCGTAATCGCAAGCCACGCTTGCAGCCTGCTCGCGCCGGCCACCATCGCCGCCAGCTCGAGCTCGACCGGGATGCGGCTCATCGCCGCGCCCGTGACAAGCAGCATCACCGGCACCGCGAGGGTGAGATTCGCGAGCACCAGGCCCCAATAGCTTCCAAGCAATCCGATCTGCGCGTAAAGGCCGTACATGGCCACCGCATAAGCCGAGATCGGGATGATGATCCCGGCGAGCCCGCCCACCTGCAGGGCGCCCCGAAACGGAAGCCGGCTGCGGTGCAGCGTGAACAGCGTGGGCACCACCAAGAGCGCCGAGAGCAGCGCCACCGGCAGCGCGATCCTGACAGACAGCCACAGAGCCGAGCCCCAGCGCGGGTCTTCGAGCAGCGTGCGGTACTGGCGCAACCCCCACGCGTGCGGCGGGAAGTCGAAGAAGCTGTCGTTGGAGAACGAGAGCACCGCCACGAGCGCCGCGGGCGCCAGCAGGATAAACGTGGTAGCCGCGACCGCGGTTGTGCTGGCCGCGCCGGTGAAACGATCACCGAGCAGCGCCCGCCTCACGCCGCGGCCCTCCGCAGGCGCCCGCGGCCGAAAAGCGCCAGCGCCAGCCCCAGCACGAGCAGCGCGACGACCAGCAGGATCACCGAGGCGGCGCTGGCCCTCGGGTAGTCGAAGAAGGTGAAGACGTAGTCCTGGATCAGGCTCGCCATGAACGGCGCCTGCGCCCCTCCCAGCAGCACCGGCGTGACATAGAAGCCGAGCGAGATCGCGAACACGAGCGCCCCGCTCGCCACGATCCCGGGCATCGCCAACGGCAGCATCACGCTCGTGATCGCACGCAAGCGCGATGCCCCCAGCCCGCGTGCGGCATCGAGCAGCGACTCGTCGATCGTGAGGAACACCCCGTAAAGCGAGAAGGCAGCGTAAGGAACCATTGTGTAAACCATCCCAATCGCCACGGCTGTCGAGGTATAGAGCAATGAGACCGGCTCCAAGCCAATCAATTCAAGCCCCTTGTCCAGTGGCCCTTCCGCCGAGAGCAGAATCACGATCGCGTAGTTCTTGACGACCGTCCCCATCCAGAAGGGAGCTAGCACGGCGAGCCACAGCACCGCCCGCAGCGCGCGGCGGCGACCGACGCGGATGTGCCAGGCAAGCAGAGCGCCGAGCGTCACCGCGATCGCGCTGACCAGCATGCTCGCGAGCACGGTCGTGATCAGCGCGCGTCTCCCCGCGGCGCTTTGGAGAACGTCTTCGTAGTTGCCAAGCCCGTTTCCGGTGGTGAGCGAGTCTATCGTGAGCCTCGCCAGCGGATAGACCACGAAGCCGAGCAGCACCGCCAGCAGCGGCAGGATCAGCAACAGCGCCCAGCGGTTTGCCAGCGTCGCGCTCCACTGTCCACCCGCCTCGCGTCGAGGCGAGGCGGGGAGGCTCGTAGTGACGCTCCTCCCCGCCGGCCCCATCGTCAAGTCATCCTTCGCGGCCCTACCCGCGCAGGAAGTTCTCGTAGGCGGTATTCAGTTCGTTGCTGTGCTGCGCGTACCAGTTGAAGTTGGGCGTCGCCAACTGCTTGAGGTTGACCGGGTTGTCGGCCAGCTGCGATGAGATCGAGCCGGGCAGGAAGCCGAGCGCCGCCGGGTTTGGCACGGAATCGTGGACGATTTCGGCCCACTGCGCCTCCGACTTCGGATGGCTGGCGATGAACGAGAGCAGCTTGCTAGCCGTCGCGGAGCTGTGGGCGCCTTTCAGCACTGCCCAATAGCTCGGCTCATACGCCCCTCCGGTCCAGACGACCTTCAGTTTCACCCCTTGCGAGATGAGCTGGTAAGCGCGGTCGCTCCACATGATCCCGAGCGGCACCTGTCCGCTGCGCATCACCTGCTGCTGCTGATCGCCCGACTGCCAGAAGACCTTGATATGAGGCTTGAGCCCTTCGAGCGTCTTGATCACCGCTTTCACGTCCACCGGAGTCGTGGCCGTCTGCGTGATCGGCATCCCCGCCGCGACCTCCGCGGTCGTGACGGCCTCGATCGGCTCGATCCCACCGAACATGCGCTGCTGAGGGAAGGCCTTGGTGTCATAGAACTGAGCCATCGTCGTCGGGCAGCTCTTCATCTTGTCCATGTTGCAGACGATCACGTCTCCAAGGCTGCCGTGAGAGAAGCCGAACTGCGTGACCTTCTGGGCGCCCAGTTCCCTTTCGAAGGTCGCCTTCTGAGCCGCCGGCAGCGGCGCCAGCTGGCCCTTGGCGTAGAGCGTGAACGCGGACCCGCCGTCGAGCGAGTCGACCGCGTCCCACTGAACCTTGTTGGCGGAGTTCTGCGCTTCGACACGCGCGAGCTGCACCCCCGGAGCGTCTGCGAACTGAGACTTGACGTGTTCTTCGGAGTCGAACTGGTTCAGGTAGGCCTTTTGCGTGGCTTCGTCGATCACACCGCCCCAGCCACCGATCGTGAGCGTGGTGGTGCTTTTGCTGGAGCCCCCGCAAGCGGCGACCCCCAGACATAGCGCAAGCGCCAGGATCACCCCAAAGGCCTGACGTGTCCTACCCCGACTAATCGACTGCATCTATTCCTCCCATTGCTCTGCTTGGGCCCGAGGACTCAGGACACCGGCTCCCGCAAACGCATCCTCCAATGAGGACCGCCCCGAGCTTGACCTGTCAATGGCGATCCGCCGCCTGCGCTCAGCGGAACACGGCATCCAAGATGTCCCGCGGAATTGATGGCTGAGAGTCGAGCACTCGATGACCTATGACCGTGAGGATCGCGTGCGCCGCATACCGCGCGGTGCGACCTCCCCCCACATCGTATTGTGGAATCATCTCGCATACGTCAAATGCTCCAACACTCTCGAACTCGGGGATGACCGCCAGCGCAGCCAGCACCTCGCCCGAGGTGAGCCCGTCCATGACGATCGAGTGGGTTCCGGGCGCATACGCTCCGTCGGTCGCGTCGACGTCAAACGTCACGTACACCCGATCGGCGCCCTCGCTGGCGCGCTCCAAAGCCTCGCGCATCGTCTCGATCACGCCACGGCGACGGATCGACGACGCCGTGTAGCCGACGAAACCGCGGTCTCGGCAGATGCGCAGCTGCTCAGGCTCGGCGATGTTCGTCCCATTCAAGCCCCACCAAACCATATTCCCGACGGCCTCGTGCTCGCTGATGCGCCGCGCGAAGGTGCCGTGGTTGAGACGGCCCATGTCGCGGAACTCGTCCCAGAAGTCGAAGTGCCCGTCGATGTTCAGGAAGCCCACCTTCGCGTCAGGCGCGCCGGTGCGCACGCCGCGCACGAAGCCGACGAAGGATGGATAGGGCACGAAGTGATCGCCCCCGAGCACAACCGGCATAGCTCCGCGCGCCGTGATCTCGGCGACCGGCGCGGCGATCGCCTCGATCTGCGCGTGAACATCGCCCTGATGGATGCGCACGTCGCCTATGTCGAATAGACGAGCCTGCTCAGGCACTGTCCACACACGTCCGTCTGAGACGTTCACATAGCCGACCGGCTCAGTCTGAAGACCGTAGTAGCCGGCCAGATACAGTGAAGCCTCGCGAATCGCGCGCGGCGCGTAGCGCTGGCCGTTGCGCCCCAGCGTCCAGGAGTCGAGCGGAACGCCCAGCACCGCCACGCTGTCCGCGGGGACCTCGCCCGCGTCGCGCGTCGGGGCGCGGTAGAAGGTCGTCGGCCCGGCGTACCAGTGGACGGTGTCGCGTTGGGGCGTCAAGACCTCATCTTCGCCGATACGTCAGACACTGCTCGCGGAAGATCGGCGGTCTCTTCATTGGGAGCGTCGGGGCACAGCTCGCCGGAGGATGGCCGCGCTCTTTACCAGAGCCTCGGGGCCTTGCTCCTCCCACGTTGAGATCCGCTCACCTGCAAAACAGCTCCACCGGCACCTCGTTGAGCACCTCGGGACCGTTCTCGGTCACAAGCACGTTGTTGCCGAGCATCATCGTGGCGCCGTCGCTGTAGGAGAGGCCGGGCTCCATCGTGATCACCATCCCAGGCTCGATCGTGTGCGGGTCGCCCCGCATCAAGCTGAGCGCCCCGATCCAGATCGGCGGATAGGCGATCTCCATGCTGAAGCCGAAGCGCCCCCACGTGTTCTGCTCGTATCCGCGATGGCACTCGGCCACGAGGTCCACGATCTCTTCGACCTTCGTGCCCGGCCGCAGCGCGTCGGTGGCGCGGCGCAGCGCGTCCTCCACGACGTCGTAGAGCTCGCGCACGCGCGGCGAGGGCTCGCCCACAACAACCGTTCGCGAGATGTTGCAGTGGTAACGGCGCACGACGCCGCTCACCTCCAGATACACCACGTCGCCGTCGCCGAGCAGCTTGCCGACGGGCGTCCCGTGCAGCGTCCCGCGTGCGTCGACAAGCGTCGGATAGGCGGGGAACTCCCCGCCTGCCGCGGCCACCCCCTGCTGAATCGCAGCCATCACATCGCTATCGCTGACACCTGCGCGGATCGCCTCGATGCCGGCGCCGACTCCGACGTCGGCGACGTGGGCCGCCCTGCGCAACAGCGCGATCTCAGCCGGGCTCTTGACCAGTCGCAGGTCGTCGAGTCCTTCGCACACATCGACCATCTCGGCCTTCGACAGCGCGCGAGAGAGCTCGAGCGCGTAGCGCGCCTTCAGGTGATAGCTGGAGAGATTCAGCCCCACGCGCTTGGCGCCGTCGAGGCTCCGCTCGCGCAGCACCTCCAGCAGCCGCGCCGTCTGATCTTCGTGGGTCCAGATCGGGCGCACATCGCTCACCCAGCAGGTCTCCTCACACAGCAACAGCTCCGCCTTGTTGCACAAGAGCGTCAGCGCGGCGTCCTCGGCGACGGGCACGACCAGCGCCTGGAAGTAGAACGCGCTCGTCGGCTCGTAGCCCGACAGCCAGTTGTAGTGCTCAGGCTGGGTTAGCAGCAGCAGCTCGATGTCCCGCGAGCGCATCCACTCGCGCGTGCGCGACAGCCGCCCCCGATACTCATCGAGCGCCACCGCCATGCGCGGGGCGAGATGGGCGTCGGTCATATCGCGATCGTACGGCTCTGCTCTCGCATGAACTGCGGGAGATAGTAAGGGCCTAGGCCACCCTTGCCAGTCAGGCCGCTCGCCTTCCATCCGCAGAACGACTGCGATCCCGGCCATGCTCCCGTCGTTGCGCCGGCACGCCGATTCACATAGAGAATTCCGGCCTCGATGCGATCGAGAAGCTCGCTCACCTCAGCCTCGTCCTCGCTAAAGATTCCCGCCGTGAGCCCATAATCGACGGCGTTGGCCTCCGCGATCGCATCCTCCAAACTGGAGACGCGCGTGACGGTCACGAACGGCAGGAACAGCTCGTCGCGGGTGAGCGCGTGCCCTACCGGCAGATCGCATACGACGGTCGGCTCCACGAAATGCCCACCCAGCTCGAGCCGGCGGCCCCCAGCGGCGACCGTGCCGTCGCGACGGGCGAGCGCGACGCTCTCCTCGAAGCGAGCCACCGCTCGCTCGTCGATGACCGGCCCCAGCGCAGAGGCGCGATCCGCGGGGTCGCCGGCGCGAAGCGTTTGCGCAAACGCACAAAGCCGCTTCACGAGCTCGTCGTGGAGATCCTCGACCACGATCGCACGCGAGCAGGCGCTGCACTTCTGGCCAGAGAGGCCAAACGCGGCCCTTGCGATGCCCTCGGCCGCCTTCTCCAGGTCCGCTGCCCCCGTGACGATCGCCGGGTTCTTGCCCCCCATCTCGGCCAGCACGGGGCGCGTCCAGCGACCGTCCGAAAGCGCCCGAGCGATCTCGTGTCCGACCTGCGCCGAACCGGTGAATGCGATCCCGTCGACCTCGCCGTGGACGAGCGCGCGACCGGTCTCGCGACCGCCGTGGATGAGGTTGAACGTCCCCGACGGGAGATCCGCACACGACACGATCTCCCCGAGCAGGCCCCCTGTCCAGGGAGTCTTCTCCGACGGCTTCACCACGACCGTGTTGCCGGCGATCAGGGCTGCCGAGAGCATGTTCACCGCGAGCGCGACCGGGAAGTTGAAGGGCACGATCACACCGAACACGCCGTAGGGCCTGAGCGTCTCGAGATTGCGCTCGTTCGGGGTGAAGCTCTGAAGCGGCGAGCTGAATCCAGCGGCCGCCTCCATCGCCGCGCAGTAGGTCTCGATCAGATCGACCGCCTCCTGCACCTCGGCTATCGACTCCACCCGCGTCTTGCCCGTCTCGAGGCTCACGACAGCCGCCAGCTCGATGTGGCGCTCGCCGATCGCTCGCGCGACCGCGCGCATGTGGGCGCAGCGCTCGCCGTAGGGCAGTGAGCTCCAAGCTGGCTGTGCGCGCTGCGCCGAGCGCAACGCCCTCGCGACGGTGTCCGCGCTTGCCGCATGAGCGTGGATCAATTGCCCCTGCAGGTCGGATGGGTCGCGACGCTCGAATACCTCCCCCGTCATCGCCGGCTCGGCGCCGATCAGATGGGAGAAAGTGGCTCGCTCAGTCGCGCGCGCGCGCGCGAGCGCCGCCTCGAACTCGTCGTCGAGGCGGCCTTCCAGCTCGCCGCTCGTGTATGTGAGACGCTCGCTCATCTTGACGGGACCCTCGCGTAGTTCCGATATTGAATATTCAGTTCTGAGCGGTCACGCGCCGTCTCCACTGCGGAAAACTCCGATATCCGCCAGATTTCTGGTAGAGCGGTCCCGAACGTGAGAACTGCATAGATAAAGGGAATACGCACCGCCTATCAGGTGTCAGATGGAATTTGGGCCGACGCAAAACCCCGAGCCGGAGCGCATCCGCTCGCGGCTCGGTGGCGACTTGCACGTTGTCAACCTCCGGTTCGCGATTGAGATCGTCTGCATTCCCAAGTATGATGACTGTTCAATAGAGGTGCACCAATGTAGAGGCACCTCCGGCAACACGGATAGGGGCCAACGCACAGATGCCTAGAGTAAGCTCGAATTCTTCCAAATCCAGCCAGGAAGGCGAGTGGTCGATTCCAAGCCTCCGCGAGCCTCGCTACTCCCAATCGCTCGAGCGGGGGCTTGCGATTCTCGGCTGCTTCACACCCGAACGTCCGGTGCTCGGGATCGCCGACATCGCCGACGACCTCGGCATGAGCCGCTCCACGACCCACCGCTATGTGATCACGCTCGTCGCGCTCGGATTCCTCGAGCAAGGAGCATCGCGCAAGTATCGTCTCGGCCTGCGTGTGACAGACCTTGGCATGTCGGCGCTGAACTCGACCGGCCTGCGTGAGCACTCGCGCCCCTATCTCGAGGAGCTGCGCCAGCGCACGTCCTATACGGTGAACCTCTCGGTGCTCGACGGCCCCGAGATCCTCTACGTCGACCGTGCTCGCAGCTTCCGTCGTGGGCAGAACAAGATCGACCTCAACCTGCGACCCGGCTCGCGCCTGCCCGCCTACTGCACCTCGATGGGCAAGGTGCTGCTCGCCAACCTCCCCGAGAACGAGCAGCGCGACCTGATCGGCAACATGACGCTTTCGCGCCGCGGCCCGAACTCGATCACGAGCAAGAAGGCGCTGCGCACCGAACTCGAGCATGTGCTCGAGGAGGGCATGGCGGTCAACGACGAAGAGCTCGCGCAGGGCCTGCACTCGATCTCCGCGCCCGTTCGCACAGAGTCGCGCGAGGTCGTCGCGGCCGTGAACATCGCCGCCCACAGCTCGATGATCTCGCTCGAGGAGCTCGTGGACGCGCTCGGCCCGCACCTGGTGGCGACAGCCGACAACATCTCCGCACGGCTCGGCTACCGCCGCGACGACGAGCAGAGCTAAGACCAGGGGGCCTTCCACCGGCCGGTGCCGTCGCGCACGACACCGGCCGGGCGGATCTCGGCATGAGCTTTCGAGCCGAGACGGCACAGTCAGTCGTGCTCGCATACGCTACGGCTCAATGAGCAACCCCCCAAGACAGCTCGCCGTGAGCCTGTGCGCGATCGCACTCGCCGCAGGTCTCGCGGCATGCGGAGAAACAGCGTCGACGAGCGGCTTCAAGGGCGAGAGCCACAACGTCGCCACGACGGTCTCGGACTTCCAGAAGGACGCCACCGCCGGCGACCAGAAGAAGCTCTGCGAAAACGATCTCGCCGCCGCGCTCACAGCACGCCTGCGTAGTGGTGGGGGCTGTCAAGCCGTGCTGAAGAGCCAACTCCACGAGGTCGACGCACTCAACATGACGATCGAGTCGATCGACGTCAGCGGCGCGAGCACGAGGGCGCTCGCACGTGTGAAGAGCACCTACTCAGGCAAGAGCCGCGTCAGCACCCTCACGCTCCTAAAGGAAGGCCCACGCTGGAAGATCTCGGGCGTGGGCGGCGCTTAGAACGTGTTTCAAAAGATCTCCCTCCTGGCGCGGGGCTGCTCAGGGCGTATCTCGGTTGGGCCGATTCGGGCCTAGGCCAGCGAGCGGCCGTACTGGCGCTCGTAATACGCGCGGTAGTCGCCTGAGCGAATCGGCTGCCACCACCACGCGTTGTCGCGATACCACGCAACGGTCTCCTCCAGGCCCTCGGCGAAGCGCACACGCGGCTCCCAGCCGAGCGCCCGCACCTTCTCCGAGGAGAGCGAGTAGCGACGATCGTGGCCTGGGCGATCTGTGACGTGCTCGATCAGCGACTCATCGGCGCCCGTAAGCTCGACGACGCGCTTGACGACCTCGATGTTCGCGCACTCGTCGGGGCCACCCGCGTTGTAGACCTCGCCAGGCGCCCCTTGCTCGAGCGCGCAGCCGATCGCACGGCCGAAGTCGTTCGCATGGATCCAGTTGCGCACCTGCATCCCATCCCCGTACACAGGCAGCGAATCGCCGTGCAGGGCGTTGAGGATCGTCAACGGAATCAACTTCTCCGGATACTGGTAAGGCCCGTAATTGTTCGACCCGCGACAGATCGTCGCCGGCAGACCGTAGGTGTGGAAGTAGCCCTGAACGAGCAGGTCGGCTCCGGTCTTGGTGGCCGAATAAGGCGAGGATGGGCGTAGCGGCGAGTCCTCCGTGAACGAGCCATCCTCGATCGAGCCGTAGACCTCGTCGGTCGACACCTGCACGTAGCGCAGCTCGCGCTCGCGGGCGGCCTCGAGCAGCACATATGTTCCAAGCGCGTGCGTCCTCACGAACGCGTCGGGCTCGGCGATCGAGCGGTCGACGTGCGTCTCGGCGGCGAAGTTGACGATCGCTTCGCATCCATCTAGCGCCTCTGCCACCGCCCGCGGGTCTTCGATCGCGCCGTGCAAGAAGCGAAAGCCAGGATCCTCCGCAAAGTCGTGGAAGTTCTCCCTGCGACCCGCGTAGGTGAGCTTGTCGAGCACCACCACCTGGTCGCCGTTCTCACGCAGGCGCAAGCGCACGAAGTTAGAGCCGATGAACCCCGCACCGCCGCAGACCAGAAGCTTCATGAGCGCATCATTCCAGCTCGGGAAGCCAGATACCCGGCGAGACCGTCGCGCCAGTCGGGCATCGGGATCACCTCGTCGCGCTCGGACTCGATTGCAGACCAAGCGGGCCGCGGAGCGGGCCGAGCCATCTGCGCGGTTGTAGCGCTCTCCACGCGGCAACCGAGCTCGGCCTGACGGAAGATCTCCCTGGCGAAGCCGTTCCAGGAGACGCGTCCGGCGCCCGCGAGGTGGACGAGCCCCCGCACGTCGCGCTCCAGCAGCCCGAGCAGCGCCGGAGCGAGATGCCCAGTCCAGGTCGGGCAGCCCACCTGGTCGTCGACCACTTGGACGGACTCCCGCTCGCCCGCCAGCCGCAGCATCGTGTCGACGAAGTTGCGACCGTCCACGCCGAAGAGCCATGAGCTGCGCGCCACCAGGTGTCGCTTAGATGCCTCCAGCACAAGGCGCTCGCCCTCGAGCTTTGTGTGGCCGTAGACCGTGCGCGGGCCGCTCGGATCGGACTCGACGTATGCCCTCGGCCGTCCCTGCTCGTCCAGTGGCGCCCTACCGTCGAAGACATAATCGGTGGAGACATGCACAAGTGCGATGCCGGCTCCCGCAGCGGCGCGCGCAACATTGCCGGCTCCGCGAGCGTTGACTGCATGAGCCGCCTCGCGCTGAGACTCGGCGCCGTCCACGTCCGTCCAGGCAGCGCAATTGACCACGGCGTCTGGGGCGCACTCGCCGATCGCGTGCTCGACGGCCTCGACCTCTGTGATGTCGAGGCCGTCGCGATCCAGCAAGACCAGCTCGTGTCCGGCTCGCCCACCGGCGCGAGCTACGTCGGCGCCGAGCATCCCGGCGGCCCCCGTCACCAGCAGCTTCACAGAATTGAGATGTCCGAGTTGTCGCCGACCATGAAGCGGTACGCGCGCGGTTGACGGTCGCCGCGACGCACAGTCACGTTGCGGCCCAGGAGCGAGGACTCCATGCGCCCGTCGAGGTCGCACACCGAGGAGCCCTCCAGCAGGATCGAATGCTCGACCTCCGCGTTGGACACGCGGCAGTTCTCGCCAATCGCCGTGTAAGGGCCCACATAGCAGTCGCGCAACTGCGCCCCGGCGCCGACGATCGCCGGCCCGCGCACGGTGGTGCGCTCCAGACGCGCGCCCGGCTCGATCACGACGCGCCCGTCGACCTGCGAATCGACCAGCTCGCCCTCCACCCGCTCGGTCAAGTTGTCGAGGATCAAGCGATTGGCCTCGAGCATGTCGTCCAGGCGTCCCGTGTCCTTCCACCAGCCGCGCACGATGTGCGGCTCGACGCGACGGCCGGCGTCGACGAGGTGCTGGATCGCGTCAGTGATCTCGAGCTCTCCGCGCCCGGAGGGCTCGATCGCGCGCGCGGCGTCGTGGATCTGGGCCGTGAACATGTACACGCCCACGAGCGCCAGGTCGGTCGCCGGCTCGGACGGCTTCTCCACGAGCCGCACCACCCGGCCGACCTCTCCCGGAGCGGCTTGCGCCAACTCGGCCACGCCGAAGTTCTGCGGGTCGGGCACAGGCGTGAGCAGGATCAGCGCGTCCGGCCCATGCTCGCGGAAGGCGGCCACCAGATCGGAGATGCCGCCCTGCAGCAGGTTGTCCCCCAGGTACATGACGAATGGGCTGTCCCCCAGGAACCGCTCGGCGGTCAATACCGCGTGGGCGAGGCCCAGCGGCTCGTCTTGCACGATGTACTCGATCCGAACGCCAAAGCGCGACCCGTCTCCCGCCGCCTGCCTGATCTCCGCGCCGGTCTCAGGCGCGATGATGATGCCCACCTCTCCAACGCCCGCCGCGGCCATCGCTTCGATCCCGTAGAACAGCACCGGCTTGTTGGCCACCGGCACGAGCTGCTTCGCGCTCGTGTGGGTTATCGGGCGCAAACGTGTGCCCTTGCCCCCCGAGAGGATCAGTCCCTTTAGAGAATCCATTCGGCTCGGAAGCCTATAGATGGGGCACGATCAGTAGACGCCGGCGAGCTTGCGGTGGTCCCAAGTCGCGCGGCGGCGCTCCACGAACTGAAGCGCCACGCGCTTGGCGGCCTGCTTGTCGACCATGGCGCCAACCTCCGGCGGCAGCTCCTGCGCAGGCGGCTCCCCGCGCGGGGATGCATAGCGCCTGAAGATCTCATGCCCGAGCGCGCTCACCGTCTCGATTTCGCGATGGACCACCACATCGCACTCGAGCATCACCCCGCGCAGCTCCTGATACTGCTCGCCGGCCTCGACCTGCAGGGTCGCCCGGGGGTCGCGCTCCAGGTTGCGAACCTTCTGGGACACGGCATAAGTCCAAGCCCACACGGTCGGGCCAGGCGTGCCCGAGTCCTCGCGCGGCACGTACCACAGCGGCATCAGGTGAGGCCAGCCGCGCGGGCCCATCGTCGCGCACGTAACGGTCCGCTCCTCGGCCAGGAACGCCGCTACCTCTGCGTCGCTCATCTTGATCTGCTCGCGCCGGCTCATGGCCTGGAGCCTGCTGGCACGACCGGCGGCGCGGGGGGCGCGCCTCCGTGCCTGCTCATGACACGCCGGCAGGCACCGCGCGCAGGCGATGCGCCGCCGCGCGCACCGCCTCGCGGCCATCCTCAGGCTCGAGCACGACCGCGTCGCCGGCCTCCTTGAGCACCTCGCGCACGAGCCAGTCGATACCGGCAAAGCTCAGCTCTACAACTATCGAGCCATCGACGAGCTCGTCGGCGACTCGTCGCTGCTCGCGCGCCCAGCGCGCTCGCTCGGGCGAGATCCATACACGCGCCGTGCGCGACGCCTGCACCTCGCCGGTGCGCATCCAACCCTCCACTTCGGCCCCTGGATCGACCTCCGCACGCGGCTCGAACGTCTCCTCGGTCACCCGCGCGCGCCTGATGCGATCGAGGCGGAAGTGGCGCATGTCCTGCTTCTCGGGGTCAAACGAAGCCACGTACCAGCCCTCCTGTCCGTTGGTCAGCGCATATGGCTCGACGCGGCGCAGTGAGAACTCGTCCTCGTTCTCCTTGTAGTAATCGAGCTCCACCAGGCGGCGCTCGACGATCGCGCGAGACACGATGCGCGCGACCTCCGAGTCGTCGCTCATGGCGTGCGCCACCTGCAACCCCTGCTCCATCGGATCCTCGCCGAGCGCCGCGACGATCTTCTCGCGCGCGGACGCGAGCGACCCCTCCGGAATGTGCTCCCCGACCAGGTCGATCGCGGCGATCAGCGCCTTGGCCTCGACCGGAAGCAGCCGCGCGGGGCGGTCGAAGTTGTCGCTGTAGGGCTCCGGGTCGACATCTATCTCGCCCTCCTCCTCGAGGATTTCCGCGTACAGCACGTATGAGCCGCCGCCGAAGTTGACGACGTTGAGCACGTTGATGTCCTCGCGCAGCTCCTCGTCTGAGAGCTGCAGTCGCTCGCGCACCTCCGCGATCTTGACGCGCTCCCCGCGCCTGCCCGCGTGGATCAGGATGCTCGCAAGCGTGACCAGCCGCGCGAAGCGCTCCGGACGGATAGCCGCCTCGCCCTGGGTGTCGCGCTCGGCGCCCACGGCTCGGCGCCCCGCCCGCGCAGGCGAAGCAGCGCCCGCCTGTCCCCCGCGATGAGCCCCTCCTGGCACAGTCGACTCCTCGATCCGAGGAACGCTCTCGGCGAGCTCGAGCGCTTCGGAGTGGAGCTCCTCGAGCAGGACCAAGCGCTTGTTGAATTCCTCCAAGAGCTCGGGTGGACCGAGCAGCCGCGCGTGCTCGCCGAGGCCGAGCACCCAGGAGACGATCATGCGCGCGCTGGAGTAACTGGTGCGAAGCAGCATGTCTCCCTGAGCACGCCCCTCCTCACCGGCCGGCGCTATCTCTCCATAGCGACCGAAGTGGCGCTCGATCTGCCAGGCGATGCGCTCAGACAGGAGAACTTCCGCGACCCCCTGCTCCTCGCCGAGCTGCCACTCCGAGCGATTCGCGTAGGCGCGCGGATCGAAGTCCGCCGGCCGCCTGAAGTCGTGCTCGGCCTTGGTGGCGTAGGAGACCTTGCCACGGATGCGCGACAGGCGGAACACGCGAATCTGCTCGCGCTCGTGCGCATGGCCGAGCAGGTAGAACTCACCGCCCTGGAAGAGCAGGTGGTAGGGGTCCACACGCCGAGATCCGACCTCGTCGCGCGCCATCGTGTAGTAGTCGAAGGTGATCGTCTTGTTGCGGAAGATGGCCGTCTCGATCTTTGCGAGGCGCACTGACAGCTCGTGTCCGCCAGCCGAGGCGGTGATTCCGAGAGCCACCGAGCGCTGCTCGGGGGCGCGCAGCGGGCTCGGGCGCCCCCATGTGATCTGCTGGAGCGCGAGCCGCAGCGGCTCGGCGTAGGCGAACTCGCCGTCGAGCAGGTGCAGAGCCGCCTGCAAGGCGGCGAGCTCTTCGTCTGAGAACTCGATCGCGGGCAGGTGGAAGTTCTCCGGCCGCAGCGAGTAGTTCTCCTGCTCGGCGGCGCCATCGGCGGGACGATCAACCGTCAGCTGGATGCGCAGCGAATCGAGCTCCGAGCGGTCGGCGTAGAAGCGACGCGCGAATGCATCCTCGTTCATGCCGCTGTAGCCCTCCACGTCGCGCCTTATCTCGAGCGCCGTGACCGGCCTGCGCTCAGCCATCAGGTATGAGATGAGCGACAGCTGGCGAATCAGCTTCTCTGTGTCCTTGGCCATCCACCGTCAAAGATAGAACCAGGGGGCGAGACGTATTCGCCCGGCCGCCGGGCCGCTCGCTATTTGCGGGTTTTACAGGGCCGCCAGGGCAGCTCCGAACTTGGGGTCAGGCGGCTTCGCGCGCCGGCGCTTCAGACGGCTGGGCCGCCGTCTCCCGCGCGCTGAACCAGGCGCCCGAGCCGATCGCGCGGTCGAAGCTCGACCAGCGCGCCCCCGGCGAGAGCTCCTTCTCGATCCGGTCGAAGCTGCCAAGGCGCCCGCCGAGGTTGTCGATCATGTGCACGAGCGTCGCCTCGCGCGTGCACGGGATCACAGGGCTGCCGTGCTCAAGCGAGCCGTGATGGGAGAGGATGATGTGGCTCACGGCCCACTCGAGCTCCTCGGGGAAGCCCTCGATGTCTTCGATCGTGCGACGCACGCGGTAGTAGCCGAGCGCGATCTCGCCGTGCAGACGCCCGAGATCGGTGAGGTCGATGCTCTGCGAGTCCTCGGTGTAAGCGTCGAGCTTGCCGATGTCGTGCAACAGGGCGCCTGTCACCGCGACGTCGCGGTCGATGCCCGGGAATGTGGCCGAGATCGCACTCACCGCCTGGGCCACGCCGAGGCAGTGCTCGAGCAGTCCGTGGCGGTAGGCCTGGTGATAGTACTTGGCGGCGGGAGCGACCTCGTAGCGCGCCAGCAGAGACGAGCCTTCACCGAACATGCGGTCGAGCAAGACACCAAGGTGGGGGTTGCGCACGGTCGCGATCAGTTGACGCAGGTCGTCCACCATCTGCTCGGGAGAGCGCGCCGGCCCGTCGAGCAACTCGTCGAGATCGAAGCTCCCTGGCTCGGCCGCTCTGAGTGAGCGAAGGTTTATCTGTGGGCCGAAACGCGGATGCACGATATAGCGGCCGCTCACGTGCACAGGGGCGCCCGGGCCGGCTAGGCGCTCCACTTCGATCAGGTCCTCCCACACCATCGAGGCCACCGCGCCGGTGCGGTCACCGAGCTGCAAACGCAGGTAATCCCCGCCGTCTCGGCGCGAGCGGCGCTCGATCGCACGCACCAGCAGGACCTGGTCGATCTCGGCGCCGTCTGAGAGCTCGTTGACGAGCATGGTTTGGAAGGTAGCCCGGGGGGCGGACGGTATCCGTCCAAACCCCGGACATGCGTGCACCTAATTGTCCAACGGTGGGCTCTAGGTTTGTCCATATGGCCTCTAGACGTTTCCATCTGCCTCGCTTACTGTGTCGGTTGTGTAGGACTCAGTTTCTGCTCTTGTGTAGCAACTGTTTTCCACGAGGGGCGTCTCCCACAACAGGAGGACCGGGACATGAGCATCGAGACACAACCATCGGGTCAAGCGACAGCAACGGGGGGATCGTGGCGATGACGACGCACGAGGAGCGAAGGCTCAAAGTAATCAGCTGGAACGTCAATGGGATCCGCGCGCGGATGCCGCGCATCGCCGAGATGCTGCGCAGAGAGCGCCCAGACATGGTGTGCCTGCAGGAGACGCGCTGCCCCTTCCGCCACTTCCCCCACAAGCGTCTGGAGCAGCTCGGCTACCGCGCACAGCACAGTCCTGGGCGGCGCAACGGAGGCGTGGCGATCCTGGTGCGCTCCGACCATCGCGTCACCCACCGCTGCCTCTCGCTCGCGGGTCAACATGATCTGGCACAAGGGCGCTGGCTGGAGACGACCTGCGCCGGTCTCACGCTCGGCTCCGTCTACGTGCCCGCCGGCCCCACGAGCGAGGAGCTCGACGACTCCGGCAAGCTCGCCTTCCTGGAGGCCGTCGCCAACCAGGCATGCCGCGACCACTACCACCCGCTGCTGATCGCCGGCGACTTCAACGTCGCCCCCTCCGATCGCGACGTGTACGAGCCCACCTGGCTCGAGGGCTCCTACCACACCGCTGCCGCCGAGCGTGAGGATCTGCGCCACATCCTGCACGACGGCGAGCTCGTCGACGTCTACCGCCACCTGCACCCCGAGGACCACGGCTACACCTGCTGGGACCAGCGCGAGGGCCACTACGCGCGCGACTATGGCCTGCGCATCGACCTCGCATTGGCCAGCAGCCGCTTGGCCGAGCACATCACGCGCTGCGAGGTCAAGCACGCCTACCGGCAGGGACGCCGACCTTCAAATCACGCGCCCTTGGAAATCGAACTCGAGGGAATTGGCGAGTGCGAAGAATGCGCGGAGAGCGCAATTGCCGCCTGAGACCACAGGATTCTCGGACACCGACAGATGGCGCCCGAGCCGACCTTTCGCGAGCGCTCACCTCATGAGCGCTCGCGAAAGAGCAATCGTCGCGTCCCGCAAGCTGCGTGACCGGCGACATGGGAGACCGCACGGACGCGAAGTGACTCTTGTCTCCCAAAAAAACTCCCATCGCCCTCACCCCTCGGGGGCGATGGGAGTTGCGCCTATGGCTCCAGGCGGTTGGGCCCTCGATACAGGAACGTGACCTCGCGGACGTTGTCTTGGCCGAGCATCTGCATCAACAGACGCGTCAGGCCGAAGCCGAAGCCGCCGTGCGGAGGAGCGCCGTAGCGGAAGAAGTCGAGGTAGTACTGGATCGGTTCGATCTCCACGTCCTTCTCACGCGCCTGGGCCAGGAGCTGCTCGTAGCGGTGCTCGCGCTGGGCTCCGGTGGTGAGCTCGATACCTCGCCAGAGCAGATCGAAGCTCTTGGTGAGGGTTGGCTGGTCCTCATGGCGCATGTGGTAGAAGGGACGCACCGAAGTGGGATAGTCGGTCACGAACACGAACTCGCTGCCGCTCTGCTCGGCGACTATCGCCGACAGCGCTCGCTCGCTCGGCGGATCTAGGTCGTGGTCTGGATCGAGACCCCCCCCAGCCGCCTCGTGGCCGTGGGACCGCAGCAGCTCCTTGGCGTCCTCGAGCGTTATGCGCGGAAAGGGAAGCGCAGGGGCGCCGACCTCCACTCCGAACACGCTCGAGATCTGCTCGCCGTGGCGCTCGGCCACCGCGGAGAGCACGTGCGCCAGCCAGCGCTCCTCGAAGGCCATCACGTCCTCGTGCGAGTCGATCCATGAGATCTCGACGTCCACGCTCGTGAACTCCGTGTCGTGCCTGGAGGTGAACGACGGGTTGGCTCTGAACACAGGGCCAATCTCGAACACCTTGCCGAAGCCGCCGGCCATCGCCATCTGCTTGTAGAACTGCGGCGACTGGGCCAGATAGGCGGTGCGCTCGAAGTAGTCCAGCTTGAACAGCTCAGCGCCCGACTCGCTCGCCGAGCCCATCGTCTTGGGCGTATGGATCTCGATGAACCCCTGCTCGCGCCAATGCTCGCGCATCGCGTGCTCCACCGTGGACTGCACCTCGAAGATCAGCCGCCGATCGGGCCGGCGCAGATCGAGGTAGCGCCAGTCGATGCGCTTGTCCAAGGCCGACTCCGGGGTGATCGGCAGTTCGGGCTCGGCCGGCGAGTTGACGGTCAGAGACGCCAGTCGGATCTCAAGGCCGCCGAGCTTCACGCGCTTGTCGGCGACGACCTGGCCGCTCACCGTCACCGCCGACTCCGGCGTCAGCGCCGAGATCGTCTCGTTGAGCTCGCTCGGCTGCTCCTCCTTGTCGAGTATCAACTGCGCAAGCCCGGTTTGGTCGCGCAGCACCACGAACTGCATGCGCTTCTGGTCGCGCACGGCATGCACCCAGCCGCGCAGCTCAACCGTCTCCTCGAGATGGGATTTGAGATCGGCTACATAGGTGCGCGCCACAGGACGGGCAATGCTATTGCAGCGCTGCCCCCATCGGCCCGTCGGCGGGCGGATCCTCCTCCTGGGTCTCGCGCGAGTCGCGCTCCGAGCAGTGCGTCGGGCAGTAGACGCCTCGCACGCCCCCGTCCTGCAGCCCGTAGGCGAGCCATACCCCGTTGCGCCAAGAGAAGTAGAAGAAGCCCGCGACCGTGTCTTTGAGCTGCGTCTCGCGCTGCCAAGCCTTGATGACCACGCTCGCTGGAATGCGCGAACGGCAATCTCGGTCGTAGTGCGGATAGCCGCTCCACACGCACTTCATCGGCTCCTCGGGCAGCTCGAGCCTCGCGGGCTCGGCGGTGGCGACCGATGGCGCAAGCTCGAGAGCGCGCACACGAGGCGCCCGCTCGGCGGCGCGGACGGGCCCCTGCCGGTGCACATGTGGATTGCTCATGGATCGCTCTGTGGCTTCATCTGCCCGGCGTGGACGACTCCCTGTCGTCCCTTTGTCTCTACGAAGTTTTCACTTACCTCTACGGCAACTCGCACAACGCGGATGCATCCACATGTCCACATTGGACGATTGTTCTAGACGCAGCGCGCGATCTGACGGCGTGTCCACAATCGCAAGCGCTCATGCGGCTAGGAGCGGGGCATGCCCGCGCGCGCCGCAGCGATAGACGCGGCTATCAGTTGCTCAACGGCGCCGCGGGCGCTTCGCTGCGCACGTCGCTGTTCACGCTGCCGAGCCAGGAGACCGGCGAGCAACCGCAGGCGATGGACGCGGCATAGTCGGTCGCTGCGCAGGTCGCTGCTGGGCGGGTGGACGTGGTCTGAGCTGTCGTGCTCGAGAACGTCAGGTGCGGCGGCGTTCCGCTCTCGCCGCGGTCGGGTTCATAATCATGTTCGATGCTGATACTTGCGCGTCGTCCCGGAGAACGCGTGGTGATCGGCGACGAGATCCTCGTGACCGTGATGGCGGTCAACGGTCACACGGTTCGCCTCGGCATCGAGGCGCCCCAAGGCGTGTCTGTGTATCGCGAGAAGATCTGGCTGGCCGTCAAGGAGGAGAACCGCGCCGCGGCCGACGCGGCGGCGGACGCGCTTCCGGCCGCTCCAGTGGCGATGCCGGCGGAGCAAGCCCTCGACTCTCCGGCGGAGCAAGCCCTCGACTCTCCGGCGGAGCAAGCCCTCGACTCTCCGGCGGAGCAAGCCCTCGACTCCCCGACGGAGCAAGCCCTCGACTCCCCGACGGAGCAAGCCCTCGACTCTCCGGGTGAGCAGGCCGGACCCGCTGAGCGAGCTGAGACGACCGAGCAAGCCGGACCTGCGGAGCAAGCTGAAGGAGACCCTCCATGAATGACGCGACGAACGAGCCGGAGCCGGCATATCACCTCTTTCTCGACGGCGAGGAGGCGCCTGTGGCCGCGCGCGCGCTGCGCCTGCTCATCTCCGACGAGGCCCACGAGCCCTTGATCCGGAGCCTCGCCCGCGAAGTTCTCTTAAGCCTGGATGCGACGCCGGGAGAGAATGGGAAGCTGACTGTCCCGCTCAGCCCTCAGCAGATGAAGATCACGCACACCGCGGTCAAACTGCTGCTCGACGACCTTCAGCGCGAGCAGGCCGCCGAACGCGAGATCCTGCGACGTGTGCTCGACAAGCTGCCCGACGAGCACACGATGCGCGCGATCGAGCTCGACTGAGCAACCCGCAGACAAGTGGACTTCATCGGCAGGGAAGTCATATCAGCTGCTTGCCGGTCTCGCCGTGGCCAGCATGTTCTTTTTCCCGCAGATGGCCATGGCCTCAGGACGGCGCCGGAGTCACAGGTTCCCGTCGTAGGGGGCTCACGGTCGACTGGGGAGCCCCGGGGAGAGACTCACCCGCGGCCGATCGGGCCGAGCGGGCTGTTCCATTTGGCGGCGTCGGCTCCAGGAGGCAGGGCTCCAGGAGGCGCAGCGAGTTAGGCTTAGCCTGTCTTGACAGCGACGAGCCAATCCAAGAGCGCAGACCAGCTCCGTGCGAGCTTCCTCGACTTCTTCGTGGCGCGCGATCACCGCTTGACGGCGTCCTCGAGCCTCGTGCCTGAGCATCCCGCGGCGCCGTTGTTCACAAACGCCGGGATGGTGCAGTTCCTGCCCGTGTTCTTCGGCGAAGAGCCGCCGCCGTCCCCGCGCGCGACCTCTTCGCAGAAGTGCTTGCGCGTGCGCGGCAAGCACGACGACATCGAGATCATCGGCCGCAGCACCAGACACCTGACGTTCTTCGAGATGCTCGGCAACTTCAGCTTCGGTGACTATTTCAAGGCCGGGGCGATCGAATATGCGTGGGAGTTCCTGACCGAGACGCTGCGCCTCGACGGCGAGCGAATGTGGGCGACGGTCCATACGAGCGACGACGAGGCCGCGCGGCTGTGGCACGAGCTCGTTGGCCTTCCAGACGAGCGCATCCAGCGGATGGGGGAGGACAACTTCTGGGAGATGGGCGCGACGGGGCCGTGCGGGCCGTCGTCTGAGATCTTCTATGACAAGGGGCCAGAGCATGGTGCCGATGGCGGCCCGGCACAGGGCGGCGAGGAACGCTACGTCGAGATTTGGAACCTCGTGTTCATGGAGTCCAACCGGCTCGAGGACGGGAGCCTCGTGCCTCTGCCGAAGCGCAACATCGACACCGGGGCTGGGCTGGAGCGGATCCTGCCAATCGTGCAAGGCAAGTCTTCGGTGTTCGAAACCGACGTGCTGCGGAGGCTGATCGGCTCAGCCGAGGAGCTCACGCGTTGCAAGTATGGGCGCGCGGAGGAGGACGACGTGAGCCTGCGGATCGTGGCCGACCACGCACGCGCGGTCACCTTCATGCTCGCCGACGGGGTCGTGCCCTCCAACCTGGAGCGCGGGTACGTGCTGAGGCGCATCATCCGCCGGGCGATTCGCCACGGGCAGCGCGTCGGCGCGCGCGAGGGCATGATGGCCTCGATGGCTGCGGCGGTCGCCGAGGTGATGGGGGCGGCCTACCCCGAGGTGGATCGCTCGCTTGACATGGTGAGCGACATCTTGGAGCGCGAGGAGCATCGTTTCGTCGAGACGCTCAGCCTCGGGCTGGGCATGCTGGAGGATTTGATTGATGGGGGCGTTCCCGTGATTCCAGGAAGCGACGCCTTCATGTTGCACGACACCTACGGCTTCCCAGTCGAGCTCACAGCCGAAATCGCCGCCGAGCGAAAAGTGGGGTTGGACCTGGAGGGCTTCGAGAGCGCGATGCAGAGCCAGCGCGAGCTGGCTCGCAGCGCCGCCGGCGGCGGGGCCGGCGACGAGCAGGAGAGCCAGGCGGCCGGGCGTCTGGCGGCCGAGCTCGAGGGGATCGCGCCCACCGAGTTTCTCGGCTACGAGCAGCTGGAGGCGCAGAGCAAGCTGCTGCGCGTTTTGAAGAGCGAGACCGACGATCCCACCCAACCGACGCTCGAAGTGTTCACCGAGCGAACACCGTTCTACGCGGAAAGCGGCGGCCAGGTGGGCGACACGGGAACGATCGAGAGCGAGTCGGGCAAGGCCCGCGTGATCGAAACCGACCGGCCCCTCGAGGGGATCGTTCGCCACCGCGCGAAGCTCGAGAGCGGCACGCTCGTCGAGGGCCAAGAGGTGACGTTGCGTGTCGAGGAGGCCCGTCGTGACGCGATCAAACGCAGTCACACCGCCACGCACTTGCTGCACTGGGCGCTGCGCAGCACGTTTGGCTCACAGCTGCAACAGCAGGGCTCGCTCGTGGAGCCCGACTATCTGCGCTTCGACTTCAATCACCATTCCTCGCTCAGCGACGAGGAGATCGCGCGGATTGAAGAGCTCGTGGTCGGGGACATCCTCAGCGACGAGCGCGTGGAGACGACTGAGAGCACGCTCGAGGACGCGCGGGCCGAGGGCGCGATGTCGTTCTTTGGCGAGAAGTACCGTGAGATCGTGCGGGTTGTGCGTGCTGGCGAGCATTCGATCGAGCTGTGCGGTGGGACCCACGTCGCGGCGCTCGGGCGGATCGGGGCGTTCGTGGTGCGCAGCGAGTCCTCCGTGGGGGCCAACCTGCGCAGGATCGAGGCGCTCACCGGCAAGGCCGCCCAGGCGGATCACCGTCGCGCGCGCGCCCTGCTCCACACCGCCGCCGAGTCGCTGCACGTCGCGACCGAGTCGGTGCCCGATGCGATCGCTCGCCTGCAGACATCCTTGAGCCAGGAGGAACGCCAACGCAAGGCGCTGGCGGCGCAGGCCGACCGTGAGTTGGCCTCGACGCTTGCAGACTCCGCTGTCGAGGGCAGCGTCGTGGCGCGCCTCGACGACCGTGACCAGCAGGCGCTGCGCGTGATCGCCGCGGAGCTGGTTCAACGACCCGATGTCAAAACAGTTGGTCTGATCGGCTCACCCGACGGCGAGGCCGTCGCGATCGCAGTGGCGATCGACGACGACGCGGGCGACGCGCCCGCGGTCGTGCGAGCGGCGGCGAAGATGGTCGGCGGTGGTGGCGGCGGCAAGGACCGTCGACTGGCCGTCGGCGGGGGGCGCGAAGTGAAGGGCATCGAGAGCGCGCTGGGCGTGCTGCGCGAGACGCTCAGCGAGCTCGTGGCGGCGCAAGGCTGATCGCCCGAGCCACGCACGAAGATCTGGAGCCACGCACGAAGATCTGGAGCCACGCACGAGGATCTGGAGCCACGCACGAGGATCTGGAGCCACGCACGAGGAGCTTCCACAACGCCAAGCGTTCCTCGGCCTGCTCCTTCTCTACATTCGCGCCTTTGATTCGAGATCGCTCCAGAAATCGCGCAACGCGCGCTCTTTCACCTGCGAATCCCACAGCCGAGCCACTTTCGCACTGGCGTTGCGGTGCTGGTGCGCACAGAAGGCGCCGCTTATCTCCCGGTGGGCCGACAGACGGTTGAAGGCCGGCTGGTAGGGACATCGTCGGAACTTGCACCGATCGCCGCCGACGCAGCCTTCGAGCAGCTGCTTGCGGTCATAGCTCTGCTCCATGCAATACGGCAGATCGTTGTTCTTTCCGAAGTCATCTCGGTCTTTTTCGTCTCCCGTCTCGTTCATGTTGAGCAGCACGACGATGTCCCCCACGAGCTGGATCGCCTCCTTCACAAGACCATTGGGGGGTCCGGAGACGAGCTCGCCCTCGTCCTTCCACACGTAGCGGTCCACGATCTGTGGGTCGTCCGCCTTCCTGACCTGCTCGAGCGCCTCGTCACACAGTCGAGCCGCGGCGCGCAGGAAGGGATGCGGTTTCGCGACAGGCAGCTGGCCGGCCATCCACGCTTCGCCTGGCTCGGCGCTGTAGGCGGCGCGCACCGTGATCGCATGGACGAGGTTCAGCTGCGAATACCAGAACTCGGCGCGATCCAGCATGACGCGCGCATCCTCATCCACGCCTCCCTCGCGGTTGCGTTGGGCGTCAACCTTGAAGCCCTGGGCAAGTGAGGCCTCGAGGCCCTTTTGGCACGAGACCCCCCTGGACTCGAGGTCGATCAACCTCTCGAGGTGCCCAGACACGAGATTGTCAAGGTCACTGTCTTTCAGCGCCTTCATGGCAGTCCTGAGCGCCGGCAGGATCCAAGCCATGTGCTTCAAGGGCAGGATCTCGGGCGTCCAGTCGTCGCGTGGCTCAGACAGCCGATCCGCGTCGTCCATGTGGCGCTCGATGTGCACGGCGAGCGCGCGGTAGGCGTGAGCGCCCGAGACGAATGTCTCGGGCGTCATCTCGACGGGCATCTGCTCCGTGCCGGAGCAGCGTTCCACCAATTGCTCGGCCGCCGCCCAGCGCACGTCGTAGTCGTCATCCCCGGCGAACTCCCACAAGGCGTTCACTGCACGCTCGCCACTGAGCCGCGAGAGTTGGTAGAGCGTCGCGCGGCGCACCAGCGGCGAGGCATAGCGGCGCACTTGCACACATGTGGTGGCAATGCGCTCGTCAAGGTCGTGGAATGCCCCCGCACGGGCAATCTCGGCGGCAGCGCCCGCGCGCAGCAGCCGTCGCTCGTCGGCCACTTCCGCGGAGCTGGTCAATAGCGCCGCACACGCCTTCTCGCAGAAATCCTGGTCGTGCGTAGCCGCGGCGGCAAAGACGAGCGCCAGCTGAACGCGGGGAGCATCGGGGGCGCGCTTCAGCGCGCCGAGCAGCAACTCGGGTTTGGAGGTCAGTGTGCGCGAGGCGAAGTAAGCGTGCATCGCATCGTGCTTGAAATTGTGCTCACCTTTCTCGTCAACCTCCAGCAGGTCGAACTGCTCGGCGGCGTGCAGCGCCTGGAGCCATCGGCCTTTTGTGGGAGCCGGATCGACCGGGAGAGCTCGTGGGGGAAGGCGTGTGGCGGCGAAGTCTGACACGTGGTCAAAAACCTCCTCGCGCGATCTTCGCTCCTGGATTGGCACCGTGTCTCCGCCCAGCAGCGCCTCGTGCCATGCTCCCAGGAGCGCCACGCGCACGGCGTGCTCGCCCCCGTTCGGTGGCCGTTGAAGCGAGCGCAACCGCAGGAGGTCCGCCACGACGCCGAAATAGAACGGATTGACCGTGAGCTTGCCTTGCTCGAGGTTCATACGCACAGCTTCGTCTTCGTCTTCGGGACACCCCAGCCACTTGCGCAACTCCTCGACCGCCTCATCGACGGTGAGCTGGAGCGGTCCGAGCGCCGTGACATCCACGTTCACGCGAGGCGGCAGGCCGTCTGCGCGCGAGGTGACGACGAGCGGCAACTGCCGACGGGCAGCCGCTTCCAAAGAGACCCGGGCGTCGGTGTTGTAAGGATCGGGCGCCGGGCCCCGCGCCTTTGCGCGGTCGAGATCGTCGCAGAGTAGAACGACGTCGCGCCGTCTGCACACCCAGCGCCACAGCTTTTCGGCGTCAGCGTCGGTGCTGACGTGCGGTTCCACATATTCCTTGAAACGGATTTTGGCCATTTCGGCAAAGTCGAGCGAGTCGACGTCACGGAGCGACACCACGATTGGAATGATGCGGAGCTGAGCGAAATGGTCGGCGAGCGCCAGCAGCAAGCTCGTCTTGCCAGATCCAGTGTCTCCCACGATCAACTGGGGCCGTATCCTGCTGTCGCCGGTCACCTTTGCAGCTATCTCCTCCACCAGCTCGCGCCGGCCAAACACCCGCCCGGCCCTGCCAATGCGCGGCGGCACCGAGAACAGGCTCTCCGGCCGCGCGCTGGCTTGGCTGCGAAGACGGGTGGTGGCGCGATAGCTCGTCCAGAAGTAGAACCACAGGTAGGCCAGGAGAGCCACCGCGACCGTGGTGAGAAGATTTCGGCCAAGATTCGCCAGGACGTCGCCGGGCGTGGCGCGAGCGATCGCGACCGCGACGAGGACGATCACAGTCAGCGCGACGAGCACAGCGAAACGTACTGTCACGGGTGGAAATCCGGGCCTCCCCCGCGCCGACACGCTCCGCAGCGATCGCTCTCGCCGCGACCCTGGAGACCTCGCCATCAGCTTGTCGAGCCTGTCGATTCGCTTCGAGAACGTTCGCTAGCTCGCCTCACGTGCGGGGATCATCGCCAGAACATCCGAATAAGTCAATAGAACCGGCGGTGAGGGGCCGACCGTGGCCGAGCCTCCCGCGACAGCGGCTACGCGAGCAGGACGGTCTTGACGCTGGCGCCGTCGCGCAAGTGCTCGTGCAGAACGCGCGGGGCCTCGTCGAGCGCGGAGATGTTGGTTGTGACTGTCTCGGGCCGCAGGCCGCCCTCGGTCATCAGCTCGAGCACGGCGGGGATCAGCGCGCGCACGTGGGTACGCCCGACGTGGAGGGTGACGTTGCGGATGTACATCTGAAGGAATGGGATGCGGGCATGGCGGTGCAGTCCGCCGGAGCTCGAGCATGTGCCGTCGGGACCGGTGCTCTGAAGCGCGGTGCGCAGGCCGTCGACGCTCACGTCGGCGACGAGCGGGAAAGGAGGCATGCGCCGCAGCACGCGTGGATGGATTGCCTGCATCCCGAGTCGCTCAGCGTGTGCGCGCACGCCGGAGCGACTGTCGGCGAAGTAAACGTTGCGAGCACCCATCGCGCGCGCGATGAGCCCTGTATAGAGGGGGCAGCTGGGGGTGAACAGCGAGCGCTTGCCGACAGTGCCGACGATCAGCACGCTCGCCTCAGGGTCTCTCGCGAGCACTCCCGGCAGGTGCGGCCCGATGTGACGGTAGGCGTCGCACACGTTGTCCGCGACGCTGGCGGCGGCGGCTGGGTCGATCCCGTCGGGGAGTGCCACGAGCATCGCGTCGGCGTAGGGCACCGCGAGCTCGTCGGAGAAGGCGCCGCCCCACTGGCCGCCGGCGAAGCCAAAGCCGTACATGGACAGCGGCGGGACGCTCGTGCAACTGCCGGTATGGCCACTGCGGCATGAGGGACAGGCTCCGCAATTGATTTGGAATGGCACGATCACGCGGTCTCCCGGCGCCACGGTCTTCACCTGGTCCCCGACGCTCAGCACCTCGGCGACGCATTCGTGTCCAGGGTGCAACGGAAGGGGGATCTGGGTGGCGCCGAGCATCACCGGACAGTCCATGTCGCACGTGGAGGCCGCGATCGGGTGGACGACCGCACCGTAGGAGCCTGGCGGGGGCGGGGCGGGGGCCTCGCCCCAGCGCAGCCTGCCGCCGGGCGCCGCCACGAGCGCGCGCATCCGCGGGCGAGCGCGAGAGCGCCGCGCTCGGTCGGTGAGCGTGCCTGTCAACCTTCGCAAGCGCTCGCCGCCGTCGCGCTCCAGCGACAAGCGCGTCGCGAGTAGGCCATCGGGCGCAAGCACACCCGCGTAGTGGCGCAGCCATCCACGAGGACGACGACGAGGAACGCGTTGGTAGGGTCCGAATGAGTGGATGTGCACCCTTACCGGTCGGCTTGTAATACGCGTGATCTGGACGTTCGAGCTGACGCGCTGGCGCCCGCCATCGTACTGCACTTCCCGATCCCTGAACATCCTTTGACGCCTGACGCTCAGGCGCCGAGCGAGGGAAGAGACTGACGCAGGGAGACCACCTCGGCGAATAGATCGCCCCGCTCTCGGACCCGGCGCAACACCTCCTCGACCTGGAGCTCCAGCGACGCCGGCGCGTGCGCGTCCCTGCATGCCTCCACCTCCTTCCAGTCCAGGGGCGCGGAGACGCCCGGACGCGCCCTTGCCCGCAGCGAGTAGACCGCCACGGTCGTCTTGTGCCCGTCGTTCTGACTCCAGTCGATGAACACCCGCCCGCGCCGCTTCGTCTTGGCCATGCTCGAGAGAATCAGCTCGGGACGACGTTGGCCGAGCACATCGGCGACGGCGTGGGCGAAGGGCTTGGTCTGCTCGTAAGTCGGCTCCTCGGCGTTGAGCGGCACATAGACCTGTAGGCCCTTCGATCCGGACGTCTTGGCAAACGCCCGCATTCCGAGCTCGGCGAACAGGTCGCGCAGCTCCAGACCGACCTCGCAACACTCCACGATGCCGGCCGGCTCACCCGGATCGAGATCGAAGACGAGAGCCGTGGGACGCTCGATCGCTTGCGCTTGCGCCAGGGACGGGTGCAGCTCGATCGCGGCGAGGTTTGCCAACCACACGAGCGTCGGGAGATCCTGGCACAGGCAGAAGTCGACCTCGCGCTTGTTGCTCTCACTCCAGACCGCCGTCGTCTGCACCCACTTCGGGGCGTGCTTGGGGCACTGCTTCTCATAGAAGTGCTCGCCCTCGACGCCGTCGGGGTGGCGCCTGAGCGTCAGCGGCCGGTCGACGAGGTGGGGCAGGAGCGCCGGCCCGATCGACGCGTAGTAGGCGATCAGGTCACGCTTCGTGAAACCGGTCTCGGGGTAGAGGACCTTGTCGAGATTCGTGAGCTTCAGGGTTCGGCCCTCCAGCTCGATCTCGACTCCGCCGCGCACCTCGTGCCCAGAGTCGAGGAGGCTCTGGATGTCTGGGCTCATGCGCTGAGCTGAGGCTGAGCCTTCCGGAGGCGGCCGCAGACGCTCGCGCACGACTGCCGTCGCGGGCTTGTCTTCACGCAGACCCTTGTAGGAAGGTTGGCGCAGCAGGTTCCCCTTGGTCCACTCGTTGAACTCGACCTCGCACACCAGCCGCGGCTCGACAAAGTGCGCGCCACGCGGGGGCTGGCGGCCCGCAAATGGCGAATCGGCTTGCGCGAGCGGTTGCAGCAGGGCGGCGAGACGATCGAGCTCGAGCTCGTCGAAGCCGGTGCCCACACGCCCCGCATAGCGCAGCTTCCCCTGCTCGTAGACGCCGACATGGAGCGCGCCGATCCGCCGCGAGCGCGACCCCTTTCCCTCCCTCCAGCCGCCAATCACGAGCTCCTGACGTTGGGAGTGCTTGATCTTCAGCCAGTTCTCAGACCGTCGGCCCGGGGTGTAGCGCGAGTCGAGGCGCTTGGCGACGACGCCCTCGAGGCCCTGCTCGCGCGTGGCCTGGAGCAGGGCAGAGCCCGCGCCGACATGGAACTCGGGAGCGAACCAGCGCTCTGCATCGAGCTTCAAGGCGGCCAAGCGTTCGCGACGCTCGGTGTAAGGCAGGCCGATCAAGCTGTGCCCGTCGAGCCACAGCAGGTCGAAGACCAGATAGCTGACTGGCGTTTCCTGCGCGTAGCGGCGCACCGCGGCCCCGCCACGCAGGTGCATGCGGGGCTGCAGCGCCTCGAAGCTCGGGCGACCGCTGTCGTCGAAGGCGACGATCTCACCGTCGAGGATCGCCGCGTGCGAGCCAAGCGCGCGGTTCAGCGCCCGCAACTCCGGATAGGCGGCGGTGACGTCGTTGCCATTGCGACTGAGCAGGCGGATGCGACCGGGCTGGGTGCGCGCGATCGCGCGCACCCCGTCCCACTTGACCTCGAACGCCCATGCAGACTCGTCGGCCGGCAGAGTCGAGAGCCTGGCAAGCATTGGCTCCACGAAGTCGGGGATCTCCTCCGCGGTGGGGTCGCTCGGAGGGTCCATGCGGTGGATCATCCAGTCCTTCTCGGCGCGACCGGCTTGGAACAGCGCGTAGCGTCCGCGCAAGCGCTCGCCGCTGAAGGTGACGAGGATCTCCTCGGCCCTCCACTTTTGACAGGTGTAGGTGCCGCTGTCCCACACCGCAACCTCGCCTGCCCCGTAGTTGCCGGCGGCGATCGTGCCCTCGAAGTCGATGTAGCTGAGCGGGTGGTCCTCGACGTGGATCGCCTTGCGGTTGTGCTTGGGGTCCTCGGGGATGCCGTTCGGGATCGCCCAGGAGGCGAGCGCGCCTTCGTGCTCGAGGCGCAGATCCCAGTGCAGGCGGGTCGCATGATGCTCGTGCACCACGAACCTGGCGTCGCCCGGCCCGCCGTCGTCTTCGGGCTCCGACGTCGTGTCTTGGGGCTCCGACGTCGTGTCTTGGGGCTCCGACGTCGTGTTGAAATCGCGCTTGTCGCGATACTCGACGAGCTTCGACTCTCTCTTTCCCTTGACGCTCATGGCAAGCAACGATTACCCGGCCCCGGCAGACCGTTACCTCGACCAGGTCGAACCACCAAGTTCGCGACGATCCCGAGCGCCATGCACACCCGACGCTACTGTGATCGCTGATGGCACGCACGGTCGATCTCGAACGCGTACAGGAGTTGCTTGAAGGCGGCGCGCAACTCGTCGAGGTCTTGCCGAGCGAGGAGTACGACGAACTGCACCTGCCCGGCGCCGTCAACCTACCCCTCAAGCAGCTCGACGCCCGGCACGCCGATCGACTGGATCGCGAGCGCCCGGTGGTCGTCTACTGCTGGGACGCGCTGTGCGACATGAGCCCGCGAGCGGCCACCAGGCTCGAGCAGCTCGGCTTCGACGCCTACGACTATGCACGTAGCAAGGTCGACTGGATGGCCCACGGGCTGTCGATGGAAGGCGCCGCTGCGACGCGGCCGACCGCGCTCACCTTCGCGCGCGAGGATGTCGCTGCCTGCAAGCTCGACGACCGCGCAGAGGACGTCAGGGGGCAGATCGACGCAAGCCCCTATCGGTTCGCCCTCGTCTTGGCGGACGGCATCGTGCTCGGTCGCGTCCGCCGCTCGCGTCTGGGCGAGGCGCCCGACGACGCGCACGCCGAGCAGTTGATGGAGGCGGGACCCTCGACGACACGTCCGCACATCGGCGTCGACGAGCTCGTGAGTAGATTTCAGAGCAGCGAAACGAGCACCGCCGTGCTCACCACGCCCGAGGGCAAGCTGATCGGCGTCGTGCGCCGGGCCGACCTCCCCGAGCGATCGCCTTGAGAATGAAGCTTTGCTGAAAGCGCCGGCTGGAGCGCCTTTCAGGAGCTTTCGTTGCGCAGCGGCGAACGTCGCTCGACGAGCTCGGCGCAACCCGTCGCCACGTCATAGACAACTCCCGACACCGACAGAGATGCTGGGATGAACGAAGCTGCCGCAAGCATCTCGATGTCGACGCGGACTCCCTCGTAGGGATCGCCGACGGCCTTCGAAGGCAACTCCTCCGGCGTGACGCCAAGGAACGCGGCGAGCGCATCGCTGTCTCCGGTCCCTGAAGGTGAGCCATGCCGCCTAGTTGTGTCGGCCCAGCTGTCCTCATAGAACTGGCCTTCATGCGGTAGTCACGCATTGGTAACCAAGATGATACGGCTAACCAATAGAGTGACTCTTTCGAACCACATGTAGTGAGCGACCGTCCGTGTCGCCATGCATTTCAAGGAGCGACTGGAGCGAACATGAACGGGCTGCTAGCAGCTGCTGGGCGCATGTGGACGGTGACGATCGTCGCACTGGCGAGCTGCCTGTGTGGAGTGTCTGCGGGCGCAGCGAGCGCGCCGCAAACACTTCTGCCATACGGTTCCCCCTTTACGTACAAGCAGGTGACCCACGGCGAGCTCCTTGACTTCCAGAGCCCGGAGTTTCGTCCCGACGCAACCTGGGCCGACGGAAACGCGCCCTTCGGCGGTGGGAGCGGCTATTACTGCGGGCCCTCGGACTCACAGTTCAACACGAAATGGGAATCCAATACAGACCTTCTGCTACGCCACGTCCTCGTGGTGCCACCTGGGGCTTACTCGGTGCTCGTTCACGTCGAAGTCGACAACGACGCCCAGGTCTTTTGGGACGGTCAAGACATATCCAACGGAGTCCGGACGCACGACCAATGCGCCACCCAGGACGACATTGGGCCCTTTCCGGTGCCACCGGGGCCACTTCTAAGCCCGCAACACCCTCATGTCCTAGCGGTGCGGGCCATAGACCGCGGTCTTCTGACAAGGCTCGACGTGTCGGTCAGCTACCTGATGGCGACCGTTCCGCGCCCGCTCGTGAAGAGCGCCACGTGGCGCGATGGCAAGCTGCGCATCGCGCTCGAGAGCATTCCAAGCGGCGCCACCCTACACGCCGAGGTCGCTTTCCCGCATCACAAGTCCATCTACGTGACGACAGACCGCGCCGTCCTGAGCAGACACACGCAGCGACCCACACGAGCGCTGCTTCACCTCACCGAGGGCGCCACATCCGGCGCGACCGTCTCTGTCAAGGTCTGATCGGTCCGCCTGAAGCGGGCAAGCGCGAATTTCGCTCTACGTCTCTATCGGAATTTCAGCACGTTACCCAAAGGTCCTGGTGCCCATGTTCAATCCTCGTCCGGGGTGCGCAGGAACACGACCGCGACCGGCGAGTGTGGCGCACCCTCCCGCACGATCACCATTACGGCGATCCGCTCTCGCCACGCTCGGGTCACGATGTTCTCCATGTCGTGCTCGCGCGTGGAGAGCTCGTGCTCGCCGCGCTCAGTCTTCAGCCAGAAGCCCTCGAAGTCGCCGAACGAATCGTAACGAATACCGGTGACCTTGCCCTCATGACGTACTTGGCCGTGGGCGCGGATGTCGTCGCGGTCGTCGTCGTGGCGGTGTTCACTCACGCCATTGAGCGCACCGAGCTTGTCCGTGATCTGGTCGAGGTACCGCTGCATCACTGGATACCAGCGATTCTCCACCGGAATTGTGCCTACCGCGCGCTGGAGGTTAGCGTGGACGCGCTCGATGACCGTAGCGGCCTCGGCGCGGGTCTGGACGAGCACCGAAAGCTGAAACGAGCCGAGGATGTAACGCGATCGTCGTGGCCCGCGCTCGACGACGGTCTCCGTGATCTCGTTTGAGGCGACTGTCCGGCTGGCTGACTGGCGAGATCGCGCGAGAGCCGCGTCGGCGACGGGGATCGGCGTCGTCGTGTCCGGCGCCGGAAGAGGTCGGGGGGGAGGCGTGTCAACGACCTGGTGAACCACGATGCGGAACACCTGACCCCTGCTCACGCTTTGGGGCAACTCGAGGGTCAGCAGGCCGGCCAGGTCAGTGATCCCACTCATTGGGATCGGTACGTAGGTGACGCCTCCGGTCACCTCGGTGCGCAGGGTGGAAGCGTCGCTGACGGTCAAGCGGTTGCGGCTGTAGATTCGGTTGGCCAGTCGCATCACCTCGAACGCGCTTACGCCCGGTAGGTAAAGCCTGGCAACGCTTCCACGGGGCGTATCGCCCCAGTCGATCATCAGCTCATCGGGGCCCTGTCTCGGGCCGGGGTTTGACGTGGTGGGCCGGATCGTGAACGTGTGTTGGACCCGGTGCGTTTCGGGTGCGCCTGGATTGTCGGAGTGGTCGATCGAAAGGTTCCGCTGCTCTAGCCTGTCGCAAGCCGCCGTGGTCGACCCGACGGCAATCGGATCGGGGTCGAAGTTGATCTCCGCGACCAGACATTGATGGCTACCGCGGATCAGGTCCGCAATCGACTGCAGCGGCTCGGAACCCGTGAACGGCCCACTCGGCGAGGATGGGTTGATCGGGAACCGCTTATCAGCGGGCTGATTGATGTCCAGCCAGCAGCCGAAGTAGCTGTAGGTTTCGTGGCCGGCAGGGTCGGCCTTGAGCGTTTCAACGTTCTTTGGGTCCGTCTGCAGGTTCAGCGAGACGTTGGCCGCGTTGCGCGCCGCCGCGAAGAAAGGAATCGTGGCCGTCTCGCCAGCGACGACGCCGAGCAGCGGGATGTGCGTCCCCGGCTGCCCGCCTGTCTGGTAGGTAGTCGCTGGCTGGAAGTCGGTGCTGGTGCTCATCGTCGGGAACAGCCGGAAGAAGACGCGAACGTTCGGCGCGTCGTTCAGCTCAGCCCTATAGCGCACCCGGCAGATCGCGAAGTTGAAGACCGGCTGGCCATTTAGCTGTTCGGACCACTCGAGCTGGGCGCCTTGCTCGTCCGTGGGCAGCGCGTCGAACCATGCATTCGCCTGCGGCGAGGATCTGAGACTGTCGAGCACGTCGGTGATGAAACCGTTGGGGTCGGTTCCCAGCGTCTGAGCGGCGAACGTCCCGTTAGGCTGGAGTTGGAACACCCGTGTATCGGCACCGAGCCAAGTGGTCGGGCCGGCAATCATGTATGGGTGCTGGCGGGTCGTGAGGTCGACGGTCGTCGCGGTCGATAGCCCGAGCACTGAGGCGCCGATCGTCTCCGGGACGTCCTCTTGGGTGAACGCGTCCGTGCTCACGAACGCGATGTCGTACCCGAATGTGATCCGCTGCGGCTGACTCAGGTTGCCGCTGTCCTCCAGCTCCATGTCTGCGGGGGTGATCGTCATCGTGCCTGGCACAGGATTGGCGATTGTCGGCGCCCACGCGTTCAACTGTGCCTGCGTGGGACTCGCAGTGGTGATCCCGAGAGCCGAGGGCGTAAGCCCTTGGACGACGATGAACAACCCGTCGGTGAGGCTTTCATGCGAGTCGATCAGCGCCTGCGCTTCTTCCTTGCTGATCTCTGGACGGTTGTTGATGAAGAAGCAGCCCTTGCAGACGTTCGTCTTTTCGGTCTCGACCGCCAAGCCGTTCCCTGGGTCGACGATGAGTCCAAGCTCGTGCCAGTTTTCTACCATTTCCTGCATCGTTGAAGCTACGCCGAGAGTCCACAGGCGCTTGGTCGTCGGGGCGTCGATCGAGTAGATCCCGACCGGGCGGGCTGCTGGCCACCAGGACTGGCCATCGTTTTCTGCGTCCGACTGAGGGCCGCTACAGAGCATGAAATCACCCTGCCACGGGCGCGCCATGTCCTTGGTGAGGTCACCGGGCTGAACGCTCGTCTGGTCGAGCCGAAATGCCTCGGTGAACTTCAGCGTCGTTAGGTTGAGAGGGTCGCCGCCCGCCTCGATGCCCGGGTAAAACGCTGCGCCGACGCAGTTCTCGAGCGCCGCTTGGGTGAGCCCTTGAGGTGTGATTCCGCTCGGCACGGTTGGCGGCCAGTCCGGAGTCCCTTGCCCCTGGCTCCATTGCTGCATCAACGTGTGCTGGAACTCCTGAAGCTGGGAAGGGGTGTTGCCGTCGTACAGCAGCGGCATATCGGTACCTGCTCCTGGCTTGAGCTTGTTGTAGACCGCCTGGCGGGCCGCGGGCGTGTCGCCAGATAATCCCGGCGGAATGAACGCGGCCAGGCTGTCGTGGTCGCCAGCCGCGAACGCGAACGCGCTCACCCGCCGCATGTCCTGCGCCCGCTTGAGAATCGGGTATATGTCATTCGCGAACGATGGTGGGCTTGGCGCAGGCAGTTGATTGGCGCTCAGCGCTAGCTGGCGGATTGTGTCGTACAAGGTCGTGATCGAGTAGGTGCTGGGGGCGTAGCGAGGTGGCGGGCAGATCACCCAAGCGCCGCCCTCTGCCGCGATCGTCTGCCCTTGGTACTCGATCTGGGCGGTGATCGGCCCGTCTGAGACGTCGTCGTACCAGCCAGGTGAGTCAGGGAAGCCCGGCTGTGAGCTCGGGTCGGTGGGATTGGCGCTCGTGCCGAAGCCACCGCGGACGATCAACCGCCCCTCACCGTCTATCTCCGCGTCGCCGAGCGGGACCGACGCGCTCATGTAAGTCCCGACGAACGACTTGATCACACCCGGCGTATCGAACGTCTGCAGGGCACCGTCGATGCTTGGTTCGCCGGCACGCGCAACCGGCTTCGCGTTGACCAGGTGAGCCGTCCAGGTGATCGTCCCGTCCGCGAGCGTCAGCTCTCGGTCGGTGTTGTCCGAGAAGAACCCCCACAGCCTGAACCGCTGCGCCTGTCGCTTGATCCGGCACTGGTCATCCTTGTAGGCGCCGTCCGTAGGAGGCACAGGCGCAGCTGGGAACGGCAACTCCGGGCCAAGGTACCATTCGGTGCTGTTGCCGATCCGCGCAATGCCGATCGCGGGAAAGATCTGGACCTTCTGCAGCGTCGCCATGTTGCTCCCTCGTAGTAATCCTGCGTTGGACGGTGGCCCTACGTTGGACTGTGGCGCCGCCTCCAGAACGGCGCGGTCGGCCACCGGCACTCGAGTGAGTACCGGTAGCTGAGGCCTTCCAGGTAGCGGTCGTACTGCTCACGACAGTGGTGGCGGTAATCCGCAATCGCCGAGCTGCGGCCAGTCGCGAGCAGTGCCGCGATCGCGTCCCCCGCCAGTAGCCCGTTCGTCAACGCTCTGTGAACCCCCCAACCGCACAGCGGGTCATGAGAGGCGCATGCGTCGCCTACCGCAAGCCACCCTTCGGCGCCCTCGGTATCGACGAACACGCTGTTGGCGGCTGTCGGACGTAGCCTGCGCCGCACCTCGAGCGGCGCGAGATCACCGTCGGTGAACAGCACCAGGACGTGCCCGTTCGGAATCGGCGCGGCGTACCACCATCCGAATGGTGTGGCCTCGAGGAGCATTGACCGGATCTCGACGGTGGCACAATCGCGGACGACCTTCGCGGTCAGACCGACGAGCCGGTCATGACGCTCGATTCGGGCTCCCAATCGACGGCCCAAGGTGCGTAGCCGCCCCGTCGCATCGACCAAGTAGCTCGCCCACACTTCGCGGCCGCGATCCAGCGCCACACGCCACCTCCCGGGCTCCTTCTGCACGCCATCGAGCCTTCGGTAGCTCTCGATCGCCGCGCCCTGGCCGCTTACCGATGCGCGAAGGTCAGCGTCGAAGCGCTGGCGGTCGACATGCCAGAGTGCGCCGTTGGGTCTGAACACGGTGCTCTCCACGTTCGGATCGCCACCCCACGCGGACTGACGCTCATATGCGGTCACATGTCCGGCCTGCTCGAAGCGCTTCCAACAACCGATCTCAGTGAGTGGCCCTCGTATCGCACCGGTGAACGTCTCGCCACCCCAGCGGACCCGTCCCGCCGCGCGATCGAGCACAACGACGTCTCGTCCCCTCTCCCTCAAGCGCGACGCAACAGCCAATCCCGCGGGACCAGCGCCTAGCACGCACACTTCATAACTGCTGGCGCCCGTCCCCTCGCCGCCGGTCCGCATTCGATCTGCGCCGCTCACCGACACTTGACCTCGCCAACCTTGGCGTGCACGACAGTCCATAAACCGGCGTGCACGAACAATTAGAACTTGACTATCCTACAGCACCCATTCACGGTGCGGCGGGTCAATTACAGCTTCTTCACGCCTTTAGCGCGCCTCGCCCGGCAGAGAGCGACGGCGGATCACGCGCTGCCAACCTTGAGGTATTCGTGAGGCGTCTGATCAGCGGCAAGTCGCCTGTCGCGGGAGGGCGGGCAGTGTCCCGACTCGTCCAATGATCAGGGAGGGTTATTCGTCGTCCAGCAGCAGCCGTGCGTTGACCGTGGGGCTGCCGGCTTGTGCCAGGGGGAAGCGTGTCCCGATCTCCTCGTTCCCGGGCACCTCGATCTCGACGGAGAGCTTTCGGTCGACGAGCTTTTGCCGATCGATCCGGAAGTCAATGTTGATCAGCGCGTGCTTCCTGCAGTTCTCGCAATCCTGCGGCGACTTGGGCTGGAAGAACGCCCGGCTCGCGATTGGCTCGCCGTCGGCCAGTACGTTGACGGCGAAGGACCCGGGAATGTTGAGTCGGTCGATGCCCTTGACTCTCACCGAAACTGGACTCGAGCTCCCGATGGAGAAGCTCTGCGCAGCCTCGATGCTTCCAACCTTGTTCTCCAACGTGGCCTCCTCGCCTGAGGATACCGGTTCGTCGTAGGAGATCCCGAACGCGATCGTCTCGTCGGTTGTCGTCGTGAAAGGTTCCAGGCTGTTGAACGGCGACGACAGCCAACCCGTGTCGCCAGAGAGAGTCGATTCGAATCCGGGCAGCGTCGTAGCGCCGACCTTTTGCTGCCACTTCAGCCAGAGACGGTCGATGTTGCAGTGGTAGAACCAGAAGACGGGGTCGTAGGAGGCGACGTTCTGGTCTGCCATCGTCGGGCCGATCGAGAGGTGACCACCGTCGTGGGCCTGTATCGAGAAATCCTGGTACCCGCTGACGTTGTACGCACCCCAGAGTGACTGCTGGAGTGATGTGGCGATGTCCTCGAAGACTTCGTAGCGCTGCAGGTTCTGCGCGATGGTGGCTAGCGGGTAGCGCCGGGTCGTGTACGGGAAATATCGGTTGGGATGGGGCGGTTTGGATGTCTTGCCAGGATCTTCCGGCAGAACGTAGCTCGCGAATGGCGGCTGTTGCAGCAGCTCGGGTAGAGGAGTCGTAACGTCCCAGTACGGGAGCGTCAGCGCTTCACAGCCGGGGATGGACCGTAGCTGATCCTCGAACTGCTTGACGTATACGCGATGCCAGGGGTTGAAGCGGTCTTCATGATGAAGGCACCAGCTTTGCGGCAACCCGTGCAGGCCGGCGAGAGCGAAGTAGCTCGTCGGGTCTGCTGGATCGCGCTGCATCAGCCCGCTGAACGCCGTCTTGAGAGTCGTGACCTCCTCGGCGCTAAGGCTGCTTACATTCCTGCGCACCCGATCCGACGGGGCACCCGGCGCTGGCCCCCCGACCGGCTGCGGAGTAGCGGACCCCAGCGGGCACCCGTTGATGATCCAGTTCTTGAAGGTCTGCGACTGCTCGGCGCTCCAGCTAGCTTTTTCTTCCGGGGGCGGCATGCTGGGGTTCGGTGGGGCGGTGTGGGCGTAGATCGCCAACGCGTTCTTCTTAACGCCTTCGTAGGTCCCCAGTTCGATTCCCATTGTGCCCATGTGTGCAATATCTAAAGGCCTGAAGAAGAATCGGATGTCCGCCATATAGGTCGGCGAGGCGACCACGCCACCCGTTGCGCCATTGCTAGCCATGTGCCCGCCTTTCAGGCAAAATCATGAGTGGCCCTCCTGGCCCGAGATTGGTCGTTTCGTCCTCGAAACGAGATCCGGTCCACCGTATCGAATCTATTGACCTAGATCAACAGTCAAAACATTCGCCAACGGTTTCTCAGATATCCAGGGCTTGGTATGCGGCGGTCGGTCCCCTAGCCCGACCGCTTCAGCTATGTTGTTGAGGGCATTGTCAGGCGCGCCGGTCTTGACGAGGCTTTGATCTGCCACCGGGCTCCGTCAAAGCCGGTCCGGCTCACAGCGTCAGCTCCCGAAGGAAGCGACTGCGACCGATTCCTGGGTAACCGGGATGCCGCAACCTAAATGTGGCCCGTGCGCACGTGACACTCAGACAGGGCAGAACTGAGGACACCACGATTCTTGCGTTTGTTGTCTTTGATTCGAGACCCGCCGTGGAGTTCGGTTCTTCTGGTCAATACCGCATAGATAAGCCATTTGATCACCGACTCCATCGACCAGGGATACCGAGACGGGCGCGTGCGCGGCTGCCTGTTGCGCGCATGCGCGTAGATAATGCTCCGGCTCCACAGCGATTGCCTCGTCAACGGTGGTTGGGTAGTGGAAGGAGTTCGCGCCGCTGCCGGCGCCTGGTAGTGGAAGGAGTTCGCGCCGCTGCCGGCGCCTATCTCGATCACCCGGCCGCTCAAGCCCGCGAGCAGCTTTCGGCGATGCTCGGCGCCGCCACGGCGCTCGCTCATCCTCGCGACCTTCGTGTAGATACGCGCGAACACCGGACGGGGTGCGTGCTCAGGCATCGCTCACGGCGCCCTCTCCCTCGGAGCCCTCCCACTCGGAGCCTCCGTCGACGGGTTGTTGTTGAGACGCACCCACCGAGAGAGGCGACATCAGCGCTCCCGCTCTATGCCTAGCGGACGGCTGGCCCGCCTGGCGATGAGCCAGTACGCCACGAGCCCCGCGCCCGCGAACGGGACGGCGCAGGTCAGGCCGCCTAGCAGATTGGCAGTCGTCAGCCCGGTCCCGGTCGCCTGATACACCGCCGTGGGGCCACCGAAGCTAAACACCGATGCCAGGAACGTGGCAGCGAACAGCGCCGAGCCGACAAGCGAGATCGTGGTGCGCGTGATGGTGAGGGTGGCGATCTTTGGCTGGATGCCGGTCTCCAGTTGCGCGACACGCACGTCCAGCAGCTCAGGACCACCGATCGCCGCGACGCCCTCCAGCTCGCTCCAGTCGGGACCACGGACGACCTTCAGTAGCGCGCCGATGAGGGGCCGGCGCCCGCACGCTCTCACCGCGCGGCGGTCGGCGGCGAGCTCACGACCCGCGAGATAGCGGGCGCGAAGAGCATCCAACGCGGGCAAGAAGAAGAACGCGGCCGAGAGCGCCTGCACCAATACGACCTTCAGCGGATCGAGGTTGCATACGTGGTAGTGCTCGTGCTCGAGTACCGCCCGCAGCTCCTCACCCGAGACGCCTTCGATGAGCCCAAGGCTGATGGCAACGCGGGGAGTCAGGAGGCCGAAAGCAAAAGAGAATCGCTCCGGCGCATCGAGGAGAACGACGCGCCCACCCAACCCCACCTCTGATGCCGCGAGCGCCAGCTCGGAGGGCAGCTCAAGCGCCAGCCCATGCATACGGCGCGCAAGTTTGGAGGAGGCCACGATCTGCCGGCGAATCGACCGGGCTCCGAACGCCAGACCAGCCGCTACCAGGACGATGAAAAGGAGAACAGGCAGCAACGAGCCGCCGCTGCCCAAGAATCCATCAATCCCCTCGTGAGAAATTCGTGCCAGGACGAGCGGTACGAGCACGCTGCCCACGGCGCCGCAGAGTACATACATACCCAGCAGCAATGCGACGGACATCAGGGCAAGGAAGCTGCGATTGGCGCTGTCCAGCCTCATGCGTCCTCCGCGAGAAGACCACGCAGGCGGCGCAGCACGCCGGGATCGGTGCGGGCCTCATCCACAAAATGAGCGACCGCCGCGTCGCCGTAAGTGCGGATCACCTCGCGCACCGCGATCCCGGCGGCGTCCGGGGCCGTCGCCTCGTACACATAACTGCGTCGCTCACCGTGGCGCGCAAGGACATTCTTCGCGGCCAGCCTGTTCATCACGGTCATCACGGTCGTGTAGGCCAACGGCGCGGACCGGCGCTCGTTGAGCGCGTCGACGATCTCGCGAACCGACACCGGCCGGCTCGCAGCCCAGATCGCGCCCATTACCTCGGACTCGAGCGGAGCAAACCCACGGCTCCCGCCGCTCGGCCTTCCTGCCATGAGTGAGACTCTACTACATTACCGTCGTGTATGCTCGGGGTGAGTGACCGCCAGTAAACACAACTACGGCTCGCTGCCGCCAGGGCCTCGAGCGCCAGCGACAGTGAACACCGCGCGGCTGGCCCAGCGCCCGATGCGGTCGCTGCTTGGCTGGCGTGAGCGCTACGGGGACTTGTTCACGGTACCGCTGCTCGTCTTCGGCACTGGCGTCTACGTCTGCGATCCCGACATGATCCGCAGCCTGCTCACGGGCGACCAGTCAGACCTGCATGCCGGTGAGGCAAACGCTCCGCTCGCGCCAGTGCTGGGCCACACGTCCATGTTGGTGCTCGACGGCCGCGAGCATTTGCGCCACCGCCGGCTGCTGTTGCCACCGTTCCAGGGCTCGGCTGTGCAGAGCTTTCGCGCCGTTATCCGCGATGTCGCCGAGGCTGAGGTCGCGCGCTGGGTCGTGGGTGAGCGCTTCAAGGTACGTGACCGGATGCGAGCACTGACCTTCGAGGTAATAGCCCGAGCTGTCTTCGGCGTCAGCGATCCAGCCCGTATCGAGCGACTGCGCAAGGCACTCGTCGCACTGCTCGACATCGCACCGATCTTCCTGCTGCCTGACCTGCTGCGCCGCGACTTCGGCTCATGGAGCCCGGGGGGACGCCTAGTGCGTCGGCTGCGAGCCGCCGACGCACTGCTTTACGAGGAGATTATCTCCCGTCGTCTCGCTGCCGATCTCGAGGAGCGCACCGACGTCCTCTCTTTGCTGCTGCGCGCGCGTGACGAGGACGGCGAATCGATGAGCGACCTCGAGTTGCGCGACGAGCTGATGACGATGCTGCTCGCCGGTCACGAGACGACCGCCACGGCGCTCGCGTTCACCTTCGATCTGCTGCCGCGCTACCCTCGTGTCCTCGCGCGCCTGCGGGAAGAGCTGGGCAGTGAAGATGACCGCTATCTCGATGCGACCGTCAGCGAGACGCTACGCCTGCGTCCGGTCATCGACGCCAACGAGCGCACCCTGACCAAACCACGCACGATCGGCGGATGGGATCTACCTGCGGGCATCCGCGTTTACCCGGCGATCGCCGTCGTCCACCACCGCGAGGACTTCTACCCCCAAGCGCACGAGTTCCGACCCGAGCGCTTCCTCGAGGAACGCGCCGAGTCCTACACCTGGCTGCCATTTGGCGGTGGCATCCGCCGCTGCATCGGCGCCGCCCTCGCCCAGGCGGAGATCGCCGAGGTTATCCGTGCGATCGTCCCCCGCGTTGACCTCCAGCCCACACGAGACGAGCCCGAACCAGTCGTCATGCGAGGCATCACGCTCGTCCCACGGCACGGCACACCCGTCGTCGTCCAACGAGTCGCGCAGACAAAGCAAGGACAAGTCAGCCGACCCGCAGACAGAAGCCCAGCATGAGCGCTCCCGGGAAGTACCCCAATCGCAGACCGCTTGCAGAGATCGTCAAGGGCTACGATCGAATCGCCCGCGTCTACAGCACCTTCGAGCCGCTTTACCTGATCTTCCCGCCCGCCCGACGCAAGGCAGTCGCAGCACTGAACCTGAAAGGCGGCGACGTCGTCCTCGAGATCGGAGCCGGCACGGGACGCAATCTGCCCTACCTGATCGACGCGGTCGGCCCAGACGGCGCCGTCATCGCTGTCGACGCATCCGAGGGAATGCTGGCCGAGGCACGCAAGCTCATTGAGCGCAACAGATGGGCCAATGTTCGACTGCTCCGCCAAGACGCCGCCCAACTGCAGCTCGATCGCGACCTTGACGGTGTGCTCTTCAGCCTCAGCTACTCCGTCATCCCCGACCCCCGCCGCGCGCTGGCACGAGCCTGGACGCACCTGCGTCCCTCATCACGAGTCGTAGTAATGGACATGGGGCTAACCAACAGCAGGCTCCGCTGCGTGCTCGATCCGATCGCCCGCCTACTGGTCAAGCTCGCGCCAGGCGATGCCTACTCGCGTCCTTGGGACGATCTCGCAAACTATGGGGCTGTAGCAACAGAGCACTTCCTGCTGGGGTTCTACTACCTCTGCACAGTCGAAAAGGGGGCTCACCCGCACGAGGCCAAAGACCAGAGCCAGGAGATGAGCCCAAGATCAGCTGATCGCTGATCGCGGATCAGCCTGCGTCAGATGCCGACGACCCGCTCGCGCCCCTCGTTCTGGACGGTCTCGCCGAGCCCGATATGTCGATGCAGGCGTCGTAGCGGCGCTGGGGCCCACCAGTTCCAGCTTCCAAGGAGCGCCATCAGCGACGGCACGAGCAACGCCCGGACGATACTGGCGTCGATGAGCACTGCGAGCGCCATGCCGACGCCGTTCTCCTCGAGGAGGATAATTCCCGATGTGGCGAAGGCGCCAACTGCGACCGCGAACAGCAGCGCGGCGGCGGTGACGATGCGCCCGGTCCGCTCCAGTCCGATCGCAACGCTCTCGGAGTCCGATGCGCCGCGGTCCCGGCCCTCCTTGATCCGCGAGAGCAGGAACACGGCGTAGTCGGTGGAGAGGCCGAATGAGACTGCGAAGATCAGAATCGGCATCGTCTGCTCCAGTGCGCCGGACCCGGTGTAGCCGAGCAAACCTTCCAGCGAACCGTCCTGAAAGATCAGCTTCAGCAGTCCGAAGACGGCACAGAGGCTGAGTAGGTTCATAAGCAGCGACTTGATCGGCAGTACCACTGAGCCGGTCATCACGAACAGGATCGTCAAGGTCGCGAAGATCACGATCGCCAGGGCGAGCGGGCCCCGCCGCACAAGGCTGGTCTGAAAGTCGATGAAGTCAGCGCTCGCCCCGCCGACCAAGACCGCCGACCCACGTGGCTTGTCGATCTTGCGGATTTGCCGGACGATGTGCTGGCTGGCGGCAGACACGAAGGGGTGGGCCGAGATCGTCTGGATCAGAACGATGCCTCCGTGCAGCTGCTGCGGGGCCATAACTTCGGCGACCCCCTGTATGCGGCGAACACGATTCGCAAGCTGCGCGGTCGCCTGCCGATCACCGTGCTCGACTGCGATCCAGATCGGTGATTCACGGTACGGCGGGAACTCGCGGCTGACCACTTCATAGGCCTCGCGAGCGCTTGCGCCCCTGGGCAATACGGTCGCGTCGACGGTGTTGAACTCGATCCCGAGGAAGGGGATCCCAAGCAGGATCAGCAACGCTGCGCTGGTCGCTGCGACAGCGCCTGGGCGACGGGTGACGAAGTGCGCGAGGCGATACCAGAAGCCATCCTCGTATGACCTCGTATCCGCCTCGGCACGCCGTTGCAGGAAGCTCGGGGCGAGTGAGTTGATGCGCGTGCCGAGCAGGCTCAGGACCGCCGGCAGCACGGTGAGAGAGATCGCTGCCACGAACAGCGCCACCAACGAGCCACCGAGGCCCATCGAGTAGAAGAAGCGCTGCGGGAAGACGAGCAGCGAAGCGAGCGCGATTGCGACGGTCAGCGATGAGAAGAGCACCGTCCGTCCAGCTGTCGCCATCACCCTGCGCATCGCCACGAGGCCCGGCCCGTCCTTGGCGATCTCCTCACGGTAACGGGAGACGATGAACAGGCCATAGTCGATGGCCAGCCCGAGGCCGAGCGCCGTCGTGAGGTTGAGCGCGAAGATCGAGATCGAGCCGACCTCGCTGGCGATCCGCAGGATCAGGAACGTGCCGACAATCGCAATTGCGCCGATCATCAGCGGAACGAGCGCGGCAACAAAGCTGCGGAAGAACAGCAGCGCAAGCAGGAACAGGAGGGGGAATGCGAGCAGCTCCGCCTTGCGCAGGTCCTTTTCTACCTGCTTGTTCACCTGCTTGTAGGCAACTGCAGGTCCGCCCACGATGATCCCAGAGCGGGCCGCGAAGCGACTGACTATCGCGCTGGCGGCGTCCTGTCGCGCCTTGTCTGTGCGCGCGAACAGTGAGACCGCGAGATAGGTGGAACGTCCGTCGTGCGAGACGAACGCCATGGAGCGATTGTTGTAGTAGCCGTTCACGGAATCGACATCGGACAGACCGCGGATCTCGCGCACGATCGACATGACCCGAGCGCGGCCGGCGGTTGTGGTGACCGGCGCATCGCGGATCACGACGATTACGCTTGCCGCCCGGAAGCCCGCATCTTCAAGGACCCTGCGGGCCTGCGCGCTTTCGGTCGCCTGGTCTTCGGCGCCGTATGGTTCGAGTCTGCGAGCGACGGAGCTGCCGAGCACTGCGGCGAGTAGGAAGAAGACGATCGCGAACAGGCACACCCAACGGGCGTGGCGCTCAGTGAAGCGGGCAGCAGCGTCAAGCATCGAGCATCTCCCCGTGGTTGATGTCCTACCGACCTACGTGGGCAGCTCGCCCGTACATGCGGCGGCTGAACCCGCCGGTCCCGCCGAGCGTGGTCGCGATCATCGCCGCGAACGCGAGCTGCAACACCGCCGGGTGTGGCAGCACGTCCGTAGCGAGGCCGCTGATAGCGTGCCCTACGAGGACGCAAGCGCTGAATATCAGTCCGGCGGCGAGACCGCGCAACGCGCCCGCACCCGCGCCCGCGTGCTGACGACCAGCGCCAAACGCTCCGAACACGCTGAGAGCCACCAGCACGGCGTACGCCACCGCGTCGACCCCGGCGACCAGTCCGCACAGCAGCCCCCACAGCACGGGAAGGGCCACGGCGTTGACCACCTGAGCCGCGTGGGGCTGATCACGAAACAGCGGCGGAGACCAGAACCGCCGGATGAGCACGTGCCTCATTCATTCTCCGAGATGTCCATGACGTCGACAGGCAAACCGTGAATCTCCTCGTCGTCGAGCGTCAGGCGAGTCTTGTAGCTCCCGAAGACTGGGAACACGATATCCGTGAAGTTCGCCACGAAGCTGACCGAGACACCGGTGGGCGCGATCATGTTGGGCGGAAGTGACAGGACATCGTCGCAGGAGGTGATCGTCTGACCGTCGCCGCCTACCCACTCGACGGCGATCCGGTGCTCACCCTCGATCTGGCTCGCGTCGAGCATCAATAGAGTGAACACGGTCAGCCAAGCGGGGGCATACGGCACTTCGCCGGCGCGGATGGGGACGGGCATGCCGCGCTCAACGACGTTCCGAGCATCCTCGTAGGAGTCCTGGCCCGCCACGTCAACGACGAAATGACGGACGACGTGGACGTACTCGCGAGTCATCACGGCCTACTCCGCCAGCTCCCGCGTCATGTACACGCGCTCGTATCCGTGCTCGGTACGCCGCTCCGTTACCACGAACCCGGCAGCCTGTTCGTACAGCGCGATGTTCTCGTGCATCGCTGCATTCGTATAGAGCTCGAGATGATGCAACCCTCGTGCACGTGCTGTCACCGCAATCAGCCCGTATACGGCATGGGCGAGCCCGAGCTTCTGGTAGGTGGGCGCGATGGCGATCTTGTCGATGAACAGGCAATCCCCCTGGTCATACATCTCCACGTAGCCCACAACCTCGCCGTCGACCACCGCGACGACGACGTCCCCGCGGCTGATGATCTCCTCGTAGTCAGTGATCATCGGCTCCGGCTCGCGGCCGATCCGCTCGATGTACTTCGCGAACGCATCACGCGCGATCCGCTCTATCGCCACATGATCGCTAGGTGCGGCAGGTCGCATGACGACGCTCTCGAACAGCGAGCTGTTCTTCATGACGCCATCGCCTTCAGCGACGGCGAGATCGCCCATGTCGCAAGCTGATCGTAGATCTCGAGCGCTCGAGAATATGTCTCGCCAAGGTCGGATGGCGAGGACGGACGCTCCTGCGAAGGCGGCTCGATGCTGGTACTCGCCTCCAGCGTCGCGTGCCACTTTTCCTGCGACTCACGCTCATGTGAGGCCCATGCCCGTATGCGCCCATCCCGCCACTGGAGCATCCGCGAATGGAACGGCAACCCCACGAGCGCACAGTATGCCCGCAACACCTTGGCTGCCGCGGCACGGAACTGATCGCCCTCGACGACAACCGGGCATTGGCCCAGGTCGACGACTCGCTCGAACATCTCGCCGAGTGACGCAAAGCCGAACTCCTCCTCGGTGAAGTCGGGCTTCAGTCTACGCAACGAATCGAACACCAGGTCCGGATGGCGAAGGACAAACGTGTTGGTCACCGATGCAAGGAACTCGTCGGATACGTATCCCGCGGCCTGGAAGCACAGATCCTTGAAGATCACGGTCTCGCCGTGTTGCGGCGTGACGCTCTGCATGGCAGCCACTCCATCATAACCCGCGACCACTTGTACGTCTCCATATCGGCTTGACCGTCGTAACGGTCCGAAGTAATAACAGTCGGTGAACGGCTCGTGGACAACGCGAACACCCGGCAGGCCCGTAAAGGTCTTCTCGAACGCGGTCGACACCGATCTCGGCGCCGCCCAGATTGCGATTATGCGGCCAGCTCTCGGTAAGCACATTTGCCTCGAACCGCGCCTAAGAATCGAAACAGGTGGGAACGTTGAAGGAAAAGATGTCGGCGCGCGTCTCGCGCCGCCAGCACAACTCGGAACGTCCATCGCCTACAGCGACGACAGGCGCGCGACCGCGTATGAAATTCGTCGCTCGTGTGACGCTGTAAGCGCCTGCGTCCCTGATCTCGACGAGATCACCTATCTCGAGGTCCTGGGCGAGGCTCTGGCTGTAGGAGAAGACGTCCTGGTCGTAACACAGCGGCCCTCCCACCATGAAGCTCGCCAGCGGCTCATCCTCTCTGCCAAGCACTGCCATCTGGTGCTCCTCAGCGACGCCGGCCGTCGGCAATAGATTCACCCCTCCGTCGAGGACCACCCACGTACCCTCGCCGATGTCCTTGACGCTCACCACACGACAGATCAGCGACATCGCGTCGGAAACGAGAGCCCGACCCGGCTCACAGGCGATCGCGATGTCTGTGAGCCCGTGTCGCGTGAGGATCTCCTCGAGACGCCGAACGAGCTGCTCGAGGTCGAATGCCTCGCGGTGCGCGGGCGCGACCGTCGTTCGAGCGATGTCGGGCGGGGCTGTTGCTGGATCTCCGCGATGCCGGTGGATCCCCGGGACGCCAAATCCACCACCGATGTTGAGCGTGCGGATATTCGCTGCGGATTGGTCGGCGAGGAACGCCGCGACCCTCTCGATTGCCAACAGATAAGCGTCGGTATCGGTGATCTGCGATCCCAGTTGACAATGAATGGCTACAAGTCGCAGATGCGGTGACCCGGCGATGCGCTGGGCGACACGTGCGGCGGCTGGCGTGTGAGTCGGCCATCCGAACTTGGACCGTCTTGCCATCATTGCCGCCCGTTCGCTGCCACGCGATCCCGCGTTGGTGTAAGGACTGATGCCGGGATTTACGCGGAGTCCGACCTCAATGCAGCGGCCGTGCTGCTGCGCGCAGGCCTCGAGCCTGTCTATGTCACTCAGTGCGTCGATGTTGACGAGGCCGCCGACATCTACCACTCGCTCGATCTCCTCCCGGGTCTTCATCGGGCCGTTGAAGACGATCCGATCGCCGGGAAACCCTGAGGCGAGCGCGGCCTCCAGCTCATAGCCCGAGACGACGTCGGCACCGGCGCCTCGTCTGCGCATGAACTGGCAGATGATCGGTAGGTAGTTGGTCTTGACCGAGTAGAAGACATCCACCGGCGCCGCGAACCCCGACCACGCCGCGGTAAATGCTGAGTAGCATCGCTCCAGGCGCTCGAGGTCGAGGACATAGACAGGTGTGCCGTGGTCCTCTGCGATCCCTTGGAGCGCGCTCGACTCCAGCTCTGCCTCCGTGCTGACAGGCGCAGCGGTCATTTGAACAACGCCGCTTCGCCGGGGCTCAGGGCGTCGGTCTCGAACTCATCGCCGTACTTCCGCCGATCCCATCTGTTGAAGGCGACGATCCACAGGTCACGGTGACCACCGGTCGAAGTCAGCGGCTCGATGTCCGTCGCGTAATGCAACATCGCGGCGTCCTCGTACACGAGCGCCTGGTTGGGCTCCAGAGTAGCCCGGAAAAACGGCTCGCCGCCCTCGTTTGCGATCAGCTGCGTCTCCCCGCCGGTGATGTTGTGCCGACCGAACACCGCTAGCATTCCGAAGTCGTGCCCATCGTGATGGGGGCCCTCGGGCACGGACACGCCAGGCATCGCCGGTGTGGTGGCGACACGGCATTGGTGGACGTTAATCTGCCATTCGTGATCGGCGTCAAGGGGGATCGCCTTGGCGCCTGCATCGATCTGCGGCGTCGGATCGATTGTCAGCGGCTCCAGGTGCCGCGCGACACCACCAACGAATGAGTTGTAAGTGCTGGACTGGATGAAAGGACGATGCGGCAGCTTTGCCAACTGCCAAGCACCACGTGCATAGACGATCCTGAATTGCGAGAAGCGTCGAGAGCGGTGGCCGCCAGGCGTGTGGGGGTCGGTGGGGAGCGTCTCGAACGCTGCAATCACCTCGTCCGACGGTACCGGCAGGTCGATCACAGCGAAGCGGGTGGCCGTCAACGCCATTCCTAATTCCCCTTTCCTAGGTCGTCGAGATGGCCCCACCGTAAACGACTACTTCATAAGATTCTAGTCCTTTGACTCAAGATGGAGGGGCTGGTTTGGAAGAGTCACGTATGGCCTATGGCACAAAGATGCCTATCGGGAGGCCCACGACCATAGGCTCGCGGACGACGAGATCCGGCGCGATTTTCCGCATCTCTTCGAGCGCTGGGTTGCGCAGAGCTGCGAGCCTGGCCTGACCGAGCTGATACGCGCCTTACTCGCTGAACTGCCAGCCCTCACCGCAGGAGAGCCGCCGATGAGCGCTGCTGACTGAAGTTCAGGCGTCGCAGCGATGTCGCGGGCGACAGTCAGCTCGATGGGGATGCCGCGCTATCCGTGCGCCGTGGCGGAGTACAGTTCGATCTGATGCCGCTTTACATGGATCGCCACGACCTTCCGGGTGCGACGGCTGCAGATATCGCAACCGCTCACCTGCGCGATCTCGAGGTGCAAGAGAGGTTCGGCGTGCGCTTCGTCACCTACTGGTTCGAAGAAGAGGCCGGCAGCGGATTTTGCCTCATCGAGGGTCCCGACAAGGAGTCCGTCGAGGCGGCTCACAGAGCCTCGCACGGGATGCTTCCGCTGAACGTGGTCGAAGTCGACGAGGCGAACATTCGAGGGTTCTTTGGACGGCTCAATACTCACCCCCCGGGCGAGCCCTACGTAGAAAGCGCCTTCCGAGCGATCCTCTTCACCGACATGGTCGACTCCACTCGTCTCACCCAACAATTGGGCGATCGCGAGGTCATGCAGCTAGTTCGCCAACACGACTCGATAGTGCGCTCTGGCTTGGCGCAGTTCGGCGGCAGCGAAGTCAAGCACACTGGGGATGGGATCATGGCAGCGTTCGACGCGGCCTCCCAAGCAGTCGGCGCAGCGGTGCAAATACAGCGGGCGCTTGGAGAGCTCAATGCCGGTAGGCAGTTAGGACTGCGGGTGCGCATCGGGGTGGCCGCGGGAGAGCCCGTGACTGAGCAAGACGATCTCTTCGGAGCGGCTGTGCAGCAGGCCGCACGGCTGTGCGCATGCGCTCAGCCAGATTCGATTGTCGTCTCATCCGGGGTGCACGACCTCTGCCGCGGAAAGGGAATCCGGTTCTCCGACGCGGGGCCCCTCGCCGCGAAGGGCTTCGACGAGCCAATCGGGCACTTTGAGGTCGACTGGCGCGATTGACCTCAGGGACGCACGCGGTGCGCTCTAGCCCGGGCGCACCTACGCTCACCAGCAGAAAGAGGCTGCAACCTGTCCACCTATGCGCTCCCGCCTTGACGCGAATTGGAGCGTCTGGCCGAGTGGCGGTTGCGCGCTCACAAGGGACGAATCCCAAGCGCAAACGGCAGGAGGCAAGCGGCGCCCGCTTCACGTGACGCAAGCGAATCGGGCTTCCGGTCGCCATCCCGGCATTGTCGTCGGGCGGGAGCCAGCCACCTCACAGTCGGGCGATGGAGAGAGGCGGACTCGAACCGCCGACACCTCGATTTTCAGGACGACCCCGAGGAGCCTAGAGCGGCGTCAAGAGGGTGCGGTCTTCTGACCCGACCTTCCTCAGAAGGCGACGATGTATTGGGGGATAAAGGGCCGGCTGGTGGGGCGTGCGGCGGCGATACGGTCGACGCGGTAGGTGCGAGTCTCACCTTGGCCGTTGACGGCAAGCAGCACGAGGTTGCCCGCGCGGGTGCGGCGGAGTTCGTATGGCTTGACCACGCGCCGCCCCGGATGTCCCTCGGCAGGGCGGTAGTCGATCTCGACCTTCAAGCGGTTGGCGCCCGCGTAGCGGATCAGCTCAAAGGGGCGCCCTGCCGCCAGAAACGATCGCGTGTGGAGGGCGCCACGCGTCGAGTTCGTCTCTGGAGGGGCCCGGCGAAGCCTGCGGCGCTTCAGCGTGCCCGCAAGCCAGGCAAACACTTCCTCCAGTGCCTCCCAGAACACCTCGAAGGGAGGGAGCGGCCGCGGTAGCTGGTGACCAAGCATGTTCTCCCACCCTCGCGCGATCTTCTGAGCGTAGGGAGAGGCGCGGATCGAGTCGGCATCGGGGATCTCGACGCCCGCATGGGAGCACTTGGCGACAAGGACCGTGCTTACACGGGCCGCTCGACCAATCAGGTCGGGATGACGATGTATGTGCACGACGTCGGTCAGATCGAGCTTTGAGCTTCGGCGGAGTCCCGCGCGGGGCATTTGGTCCAAGGTAGGCAACTCGCGCCTGTGTAGTTGGCTGGCCACGCAAGTTGCGTCGCCGAACGAACATGGATTGCTCGATCTCCAGGGGGCACGTGCCGCCCTTGAAGATCCACGTATCGGCGAGCACGGGCTCTGCAGCGATCGCAGCGAGCCGAGCACGTAGTCCTTTTTCGATCACGCCGACGTCGAGCTGCCACTCACCACGGAGTCGCATCAGCTCCTGCTTAGCGATCACGATGGCCCCAGAGGCTCGAGCGCTACGTTGGCGCGCAACCGCCATGCTGACGCGGCCCCGTGCGGGGACCGCCCGGCGATCCCGAGCTGCTTGCGGCCTGCCGCGCAGACCTCTCCAGCGGGATCTCGCTGCTCGACCCGTCGCAAGTGTTACTACGAGACCTATCGGTTCTCCGAGGATCTCGACTTCACCGTTGTCGATGGCGGCCCGGAGGAGCCGGGCGATCTGATCGAAATCTTCGAGAGAGTTTCGGGCTGGCTTGCGCGCGAGACGGGCATAGAACTGAAAGGAACTATCGGCCTACCGCTGTCTACAGCCATGGGCTGTCCCTTCGGCGATCGACTTAGGTCACAAGCAGCCCCACCTCTATCCTCAAGCATCTTCACCGTCACCTTTTGCGAGCACGTCCGAGCACCAAGTCTGCTTCGGCGTCGAGCAGGTTCGCGGCAAGCGCGGCGATGAAACAGTGAGCGCGCCCAAGGAGGTGATGCTCACGAGCTGGGTTAGCGTGTCCGCCCCGACATCGACACCTATGAGGTCGGCACGGAGTAGTTGGCGGCGCTCATCGTCGGACGGCCGCTCAAACCGCTCGAGCAGGCCCGATCTTCAGCTCGCAGATCCTGCCGAGATTGCCGTCGACCACGAGTGTCTGAGCCTAAAGGCACGGATCGAGGAGGCTCGGACAAGAGCTGATCGGCTGCGGACGCTCGCTACCGTCGCAAGGCCCAGCTTGCCCGAACCAAACCCTTGGAAATAGAAGGCAAAACCCGTATGGCGCGACCCAGATTCGAACTGGGGACACCACGATTTTCAGTGGTGGGGCGACAGCCCTGACCCGCTCAGCTGAGCGTAACAAAAAGTGGCCGTTTGCGGGCAGTTTTGGGACGCCGTCAACAGTCGCCGTCGGCCGCGCGGTCCACCGAGATACCTGCGGATACGTGCGGATTCCGGTGGGTTTGTGCCGCGATGCGGGGGTCGGTAGCACAAACCCCAAGGGCGGCCATGCGGGCTTGTGGCGCTACGGCGTCAGGTCGCTGACTACGCGCGCGGCAGGAAGGTATGGCCCCCGGCAAACCGGCGCGGTGTGCCCAAAAGGTCACGATCACATCGGCCTCTGCGGCTGCTGCGTGCCGGGATCCGTACCCCGTCGCCGGGCCGCCGAGCTATGTCCGGCTGGTGTGCCTTGCGGAGCCAACCAAGAACTCGTCAGTACCCGGCCCGGCGCTCGGACTCTGCTTCTGCGATCCGTGCGTGAGCCAGCTCCTCGGTGTAGCCCGGCCGGCACGTTCGTCCAGCGGACGATCGTCTCGTCCTGGCAGAGTGTGGTCGGTGCGGTGCGTCCTGGCTCTCGCCAGCGACGCAGTGCGAAAGGCGCGAGTCATCCAATACAGGCAGAGCAGGCATTGATTAGCCTACGGTTCCGGTCGGCGTGCGTTACGTTCCGCTTCGCTGGTGAACGAGAACGTCGCGGATAAGTTTCAGGGCGTGGTAGGCGATGATCGCCGCTATCCCGAGCGCAACGGCCGAGTCGAGCCAGTACACGCCGCCGAGACGCTCGTCCTTGCTGCCTCCGCGAAAAGCTGCTGGCGGTAGCCGAACAGCACGTCATCCTTGCTCATCAGGCTCAACCTCTCTCTTCACTTGGCGGTGAAGGAGGCAGCCTGAGCCGAGGCACGGACGGGTTCCCCGGCCGGGGAACCCGTCCAAACCTCAAAGACCTATCGAACCCCCAACTGTCGGGAGCACCCGGAGACAGACCAGCCTAGGCCCTCAACTATCACGGCGATCGTCACCACGAGCAGGAACGTGGTATTGGCAAGCGCTGGGTAGGTAGCTGCGCGGGGATGCGCGGTTCCATCGCTGCTTATTCGAAGCGCAAGGAGTGCGAACGCGACACCTGCGGCATCAACGAGATAGTCCCCGCCCGCCGCTAGGACGCCGAGAGAGCGCGAGAGCAGACCAACGCTTACGAGCGCCAGGACCATCGAGAGGTTCGCCAGCAACACGAGCCATAGACGCTTGCCATCCTTCATTGCGGCCAATCATGCACTGTGACCCAGCACACCCACGCTTTGGAAAGACGGCATGATGTCCACCATCAACGACCTCGATGATTTCAAGGCACTGGAGCCGTTCTTTCGGATCATCGAGCAGGGACTCGACGGCCTCGCCGATGGCGAGCACTTCTTCGACCTGCTGGCCGAAGACGTCGTCTTCGACTACATCATCACCGTTCCCAACTACCCGCGACACGTCGAGGGCCGCCAGGCCGTCGCGGAGCTATACCGCCCCTACGGCGAGACGATCGGCTTGGAGCGCTGCCACGATCTCGCCGTCCACCACGACCCCAACACCGGCGTCGTCGTGCTCGAGTACGCCTCAGAAGGCCGGGGTCGTTGCGACCGGAACTCCCTACGCCAACCGCTACATCTCGGTGCTCACAATCGCGGATCGCAAGGTCACTCGCTGGTGCGACTACCTCGACCCCATCGCGGTCTTCAACGCTCTCGGGTGGCCCTCGCAATAAAGCCATGTCATTCGAAGCCGTCATTTGGGTGTTCGAAGAAGAGGACAACCGCTCGATTGCGCGCTCGGGAGCTCTGGACGCTGATCGAGGAGTGCGGCCTTTACGCGAGTGTCGAGCGTACTCCGTAGGCAACCGTCGCGTCGAAGCTCTCCACGGACCGATCTTCGAGCGCGTCGCCCCGAGCTCCACCAACTGAAGCCCTGTGGACGCGGGACCGCCGCTTTACGCGCTGGGGGCGGGTGCTGGCTCGGTTTCCTGGAAGGCGCTCGAGGTGGCCTCGCCCCGCGCCGCTTCGGCGTGCTCGCGGCTGTCGCGTGAGGAGATCAGGATCGCCGTGAGGATCGCTCCCGCGATCGCGAAGCCCGCGCCGACAAGGAAGGCGCGATCGAATCCCTTGGTCAGAGCGACCGACGTGTTGTGCATGCCCGCGTGGAGGAGGCTCTGGGTGTGGCTGTTGGCGACCGTGGCGAGGATTGCCAGGCCGAGCGCGCCGCCGACCTGCTGGGAGGTGTTTATCAGTCCCGAGGCGAGGCCCGCCTCGTGCGGCTTGGTGCCGGTCACCGCGGCGATTGTCACGGGGACGAAGGAGAAGCCGAGCCCGAACGCCGCGAGCAGCGACGGCCCGAACACGTCTGCGAGGTAGGAGCCTCCGGGCGCGGGGACGCGCGAGAACCACAGCAAGGCGACGGCGATCAGCAGCAGGCCCCCGATCAGCGTCGGCTTGAAGCCCACGCGCGTGACGAGCTGCGAGGCGCCTCCGGCCGAGAGGATGATCCCGATCGCGAGCGGCAGGTAGGAGACCCCGGCCTTGATCGGCGAGTAGTGGAGGACGTCCTGGAGGTAGAGCGAGATGAAGAAGAACATCGAGAACAGCGACATGCCGATCAACAGGCCGACAATGTCCGCGCCGCGAAGCGTGCGCAAGCGGAAGATCGAGAACGGCATCAGCGGATGGCGCTGGCGCAACTCGATCGCTACGAACGCGGCGAGCAGGATGGCAGCCCCGGCGAGTCGCAGCAGGGTTGAGGTCGCTCCCCAGCCGACGTTGACGGCGTCTACTACCGCGTAGACGAGCAGCGCGAGTCCCGCCGTGACGCTCACAGCACCGGGGATGTCAAAGCCCTTGGCGCCGCCCTCGGCGCGGCTCTCCAGCAGCAGGCGCGGGGCGAGCGTCGCCGCGATCAGACCGATCGGAACGTTGACGAACAGCACCCAGCGCCAGGACAGGCCGCTCGTGAGGATCCCGCCGAGCAGCACGCCGGCCGCGCCACCGGCGCCCGCGACGGCGCCCCAGATGCCGAGCGCGCGGTTGCGCTCGGCGCCTTCGGCGAACGTGGTCGTAATGATCGAGAGCGCCGCCGGCGAGACGATCGCCGCGCCGAGTCCCTGGGTCGCGCGCGCGAGGATCAGCCACGCCTCCGACTGGGCCAGGCCGCCGGCCAACGAGGCCAGCGAGAACACGATCAGTCCGAGCATGAACATGCGCCTGCGTCCGAGCAGGTCGGCGAGACGACCGCCGAGCAGGAGGAAGCCGCCGAACGTGAGGGTGTAGGCGTTCACGACCCATGAGAGGTCATCGCGCGAGAAGTGCAGGTGGGCGCCGATCGAGGGGAGCGCGACGTTGACGATCGACGCGTCGATCACGATCACGAACTGCGTCATCGCCAGCAGCAACAGAGCGAGATTCTTCGCGCGGGGCGTGTCGAGCGATGGTGCGTGGGGTTGGGTGAGCGGGTTCATTGGAAGCTGACCTCCGGTTCCGGTTTGCGTCCGGGACTATAGTGAACTATGATTCCGCTTGTCAAGGGAGCCGGGTGAAAACACTGTGACCACTACGCCGATCGAGACCATTCGCCCGCTGCGCGCCGATGCGCGACGAAACCGCGCCCGCATCATCGACGCGGCACGCGAGCTGTTCGCGGGCGAGCAGGCAGACGTCCAGATGGACGATATCGCCCGTCACGCCGGGGTCGGCGTCGGCACCGTGTACCGGCATTTCCCCGACAAGGAGGCACTGATGGGAGAGCTCGTGCGCCAGCGCTTCGATCTGTTCAACGAGAACCTGCGCCGCGCGCTCGCCGACGAGCGCTCCAGCGCGTTCGCGGCGCTCGCCACAGCGCTGCGCGCAAACGTCGCGTCGGTCGCCGAGGACGCCGCGACACGCTTTGCGTTCACGAGCGGCGGCGAGCGGGTTTTCGCCCACGCGGCCGTCGAGATGGAGCAGTTCATGCTCATCGCCGACGAGCTTGTGGGGCGCGCTCGAGACACGGGTGAGCTGCGCGATGACTTCACGGCCGGCGACATCCCAATGGTCATGTGTGGGATCTGCGCGACGATCGGCACGAACAAGCCCGACTGGGACTGGCAACGCCATCTCGACCTGATCCTGCACGGCATGCACCGAGAAGGAGCGGGGACGTGAGCTTTGAGCGTGGACGCCACCCTGCAGCTATGAGTCTCCTCGTCCCGTTGGCGCCGCTTAGCGCACGGTGACCGCAAGGTTTATGAACGGTGAAAAATTGGTAATGGCTACGGCCGGTGCGTCCGTGTCGCACCAACAAATGTCCGAGTGGCCGACAACCTAAATTTTCACAAACGCCCCTTAATCGGGGAATAAGTTTCACATCTGAGACAAGCACAACCGCGGGTACATCCTTTCGGGCAGCGGTGAGCAACTCTCACCAATTAAAGGAAAACGCGTCCAACTACCTGCGGGAGGAATCGCGATGAGGTGTACTCTGGCTGGAGGAGCTTCGATGATGAGATGGAGGTCAGCGAGGAGCGTCATCACGGTCCTTGTTGCCCTGTCTGCTGGGTAGGGGTTTGTCTGCGATCACGTCGAGCTGGCCCGCTTGTTGTGTTAGGGCTCCCTCAAAGGAGTACGGTGGTCGTACATACTCGAGGAGGGGATCCAAGATGGCTGTAGGCATCAGACTCAAGTTCGCCGGTGGGACGCAAGAGAACTACGACGCTGCCCACGAGGTGATGGAGATCGACAGCAACCCTCCCGAGGGGATGATTGTCCATTCAGCCGGCCCAGTCGAGGGTGGTTGGGGCGTGATCGATTTTTGGGAGTCGCGTGAGGCGTTCGACCATTTCGTCGGCGAGCGGCTCATGCCTCGCCTTCACGGGCTCGGCGATCAGGGTTTCCCGAACCCGCCGGACGTGAAGGAGTTCCCGGTACACAATCTCCAGACCCCGTAGTCGCGGCAGCCGAGCAGCACGCCAGGCCGATACGGTCTCGGCGAGTGAGCTAACCAGCATCCAGCGAGAGGCCAAAGATAGTTATGGCAACGACGACGACAAAGATTGTAGGTCCCAAGGACGGCAAGGCAGGCTTCCTGGGGAGCATCGGCGTCCGGTTCATGATCGATGGGGAGGAGGCAGGCGGCGGATTCTCCCTAGTCGAACACCCGATGTCCGCGCGGGCGCTGGCTGCCCCCCTACATCGACACACGCGCGAGGACGAGTACAGCTACGTCATTGAGGGGCGCGTCGGTGCGCTCTTGGGTGACGATGTGGTGATTGGCAGTCCTGGCGATCTCATCTTCAAGCCGCGCAACCAGTGGCACACGTTCTGGAACGCAGGCGATGAGCCGGCACGGATCTTGGAGATCATCTCCCCCGCGGGCTTCGAGCAGTTCTTCTCGGCGCTCGTCGACCTCGGCGGCGTAACGCAAGCCGACCCGCAAACGCTCGGCGAGCTCTGTGCCCGCTATGAGCTCGAGATGGATCCAGACAGCGTCCCAGGGCTGCTCGAGCGATTCGAGCTGCAGTTCCCGGGCGAGATGATCTAGGGCTGCAGCATCGCGTTCGTTCTCACTACGAAGCTCATCAACCAGGCTCAATGACATGGGCTACGACTGTACGCCATCCGCGCCCACCAGTTCACACGAACGCCTAAACCAAACTTCGATCCCGCTCTCACCGACGCCCGTCCACGGGACAACTCCGCCCACACTCTAAAGCGCTGGCTCCATGTCGTGCCCCACCTCCGCATTCGGCCCGAAGCAACACTCTGCGCCCACTCACACTGCTGGATTGGACGACGCGCGAGTTAGCCATGCGGGAAATCCTCGGCATTCGCTTCCGCCACATGAAGCAGCAGTCGACGCTCAACAGGGTCGCGCTATCGTGGCTCGTCCCATAGCGAAAGCGCACTCGCCCTCGATATGACGCCTCCTTTTCGCGCGAATGCGCTCATCTTCCCCAGTCTCGAGCATCGTGGTGGACTTCGCCAATGGCTGGCGCCCGTTCGTGCCCGCGTCGCGATGCCAATCGTGAGAGGATCTCGCCGATGAGCGATTTCTTGGTCAAGCGCGACGACCTTCGCGAGTGCAGGATCGCCGAGTTGGAAGTGCCCGAGCTCGAGCATGGCCAGGCGCTGCTTCGGGTCGAGCGCTTCGGGCTGACAGCGAACAACGCCACGTATGCGGTGCTCGGCCAGATCATGTCCTACTGGGATTTCTTTCCTGCGGAGGAGGGATGGGGTCGCGTCCCGATGTGGGGCTTTGCCGAGGTGGAGCGAAGCGAGGCTCAGGGTGTCGAGCCCGGCGTGCGCGTGTACGGATATCTGCCCCCTTCCTCATACCTTGTTGTGAGGCCCGCCCACGCCGGTGTGGACGGGTTCGTCGACGACTCGCCGCAGCGCGCGGCACTGCCCTCGGCCTACCAGCGCTACCTGGCGAGTGATGCAGACCCTTTCTACCGAGCAGATACCGAGGGGCTGCAAATGCTCTTGCGTCCGTTGTTCTTCACTTCGTTTCTGATCGACGACCAGCTCTCGGGCGACGGGCTGACTGCGCGTGGGCCGATTGTGATCTCGAGCGCCTCGAGCAAGACCGCGATTGCCGCGGCCTTCCTGCTGGCGCAGCGCGAGGGAGTCGAGTTGGTGGGGCTGACCTCGCCACGGAACGCCGAGTTCGTCGAAGACCTCGGGATCTACGGCCGCACTGTCACCTACGACGCGATCCAGTCGCTTGAGCAAGGACCCGCCACGTTCGTCGATATCGCGGGAGATGGCAGGGTGCGCCTCGACGTCCATTCGCACTACGGTGACGAGCTCGTCTACAGCATGACCGTAGGGGTCACGCACTGGGAGGAGCTGGGCGCTGGCCAGGGCGAGCTGCCTGGCCCAACACCGACCCTCTTCTTTGCCCCCGATCGCGTTACCAAGCGCTCTGGGGACTGGGGTCCCGCCGAGCTTCAGAGCAGGGTCGCTAACGCCTGGCACCCATTCTGTGAGTGGACGGAGGGTTGGCTCGATATTGTCCACGACCGTGGCTTCGAAGCGGTTCAGCGCGTTTACCTAGATGTGCTCGAGGGTCGCGTCAACCCTAAGACCGCCAACGTACTCTCGCTCGTCGATTAGGGGGATCGGACTCACGCATGGCCAGGATTGTGATGTTGGGCGGTGGGGTGTGTGGGCTGGCGGGCGGAATGATGCTGGCGCGCGACGGGCACGAGGTCACGGTGCTCGAGCGCGACGCGGATCCCGTGCCCGGGTCTGTCGAGGAGGCGTGGGAGAAGTGGTCGCGCGATAGCGTGACCCAGTTCCGCCTGGCCCACTTCCTGCAGCCCGCGGGCCGCGCGGTGCTTGAAGGGGAGCTCCCCGAGGTCCTCGAGGCGCTCGTCTCGGCGGGCGCTATGCGCCTGGATCTGCTTGGACTGGCTCCCCCCAACCTGGTCGAGGGTGGCCCGCGGGCCGGCGATGAGCGGTTCGTTACCTACACTGCCCGCCGCCCGGTCTTCGAGCAGGTCCTGGGAAAGGCGGCGGAGGCTGAGCCCGGCGTGGAGGTGCGTCGGGGCGTCGCCGCGAATGGGCTGACAATCGAGGACGACAACGGAATCGCGCACGTGACCGGCGTCCGGCTGGACTCGGGCGAGACGCTGCACGCCGACCTCGTGGTCGACGCGATGGGCCGGCGCTCGCAGCTGCCGCGTTGGTGCAGCGATGCGAACATCGGGACCCTGCACGAGGAGTCCGAGGATTCCGGGTTCATCTACTACGGCCGGTACTTCCGCTCAGCGGACGGCACGACGCCGCAGCCCTTCGGCCCGCTGCTGGCGCCGATGGGGACCTTCTCGATCCTGACTCTCCCTGCGGACAACGGCACTTGGGCGGTGGCACTCGTCACTTCCAGCGGGGACCAACCGCTGAAGCGGATGCGCAACCCTGACCTGTGGACCGCCGTCATCGAGGCATGCCCGCTGCATGCGCACTGGCTCCAGGGCGAGCTGATCGGCGACCTGGAAGCGATGGGCGGGATGATCGATCGCTACCGCCGTCCAGTCTCCGACGGGCAGCCCTTGCTCACCGGCATTGCGCTGCTCGGCGACGCCTGGGCGTGCACGAACCCCTCGCTCGGTCGCGGTATATCGCTCGGGCTGCTGCACACGAAGTGTCTGCGCGAGGTGGTCCGATCGCACCTCCAGGATCCATTGGAGTTCGCCGAAGCGTGGGATGCGGCTACTGAGACAAACCTGACTCCCTGGTATCGGGAGACGGTCGACGAGGACCGCGACCGCCTGCACGAGATCGACGCGCTGCGCAACGGCTTGGAGCCCCCACCGCCGAGCGAGCGCTTGGCGGTCCTGCGGGGAGCGCTGCTCACGGCGATGCTGCACGATCCCGATCTCTTCAGATCCTTCCTGGCGTCGCGCTCCGTCTTCACCCCGTTGAGCGAAACGTTCGCCCAAGACGGCGTGCCCGAGCGCATCCTCGAGCTGGCGGGCCAGCATGAGCGCATGGCGCTACCAGGCCCCAGCCGCGAGGACCTGCTGAAGCTGCTCGGCTGACCCGAGGACCCACGGCTGACGCAATCTGGGTACGCCGCCTGACCGCCGATTCACTGAGTGATGCGCGGTGGATAGGAGTAGGGAGAGGCTCGCTTCTCCTTTGCGCAAACGAGCGACCATCTCAACGGGCGTCTGGGCCGCTCCTGCTCCAGACGACCTCCGGGAGTGCTGACCGAGGATGGGTAGACGCTCGCTTGCGTCGAGACAGTGGAAGTGCTTGGTCCACCGCGCACGCCCGGGCTGGTGCAGCGCTAAGCGTGTTCTCCAGTCGATACCAGCGATGAACGACTCGGGATCGGAAGGCAGTCCAGTCCCTCGCCGCGACGAGTACGGGTGGGTCGTGTGCGTGTCAGCTAAGCCGACGCCGTGCCTTCTGTACGGACGGTAGCGCACCCTTGGCCTTGGTCAGCGCCCGCGCGCGTAGATCCACAGACGCGGGTTTCGCGGCGATCGTGATCTCCTCACCGGTCGCGGGGTTGCGTCCTTTACGTGCCTTCGATGCGGGCTTCACGCGCACCGTCAGCTGCACAAGCCCGCCGATCTTCACCTTCTCAGCGTTGGCGATCTCCTCGAGCACGACATCCTCGAGAGCGTCGAGCACGCGCTTGGCCTCGGCCCTGGTGATCTCGGCACGATCAGCGACAGCACCGGCGAGTTGCGTCTGAGTCAACGGCACAACAATCTCCTCCTTGTGGGGTCCAGAGCTCTACGCAGAGTAGTCATCCACCCGGCGGGGGATCCGGTCCTCCTTGGGCGAGGCCGGGTTGCCGGAGAATGCGGGATCGTTGCCGCAGGGGTCTTGCGGTGCTCGCTCCTCGCGGCAGACGGGCCAGCAGTTCATGCGATCATCCAGCGGCCTGGTGCAGCCGCCGACTCCTTGATCCTGCCTTCGCTGGCAAGCGTCAGAAGGCGCTCCACTATGCGGATCTCGGCCTCGTTGAACGAAGCGGCCAAGTCAGCCGGGCTCTGAGTCGCGGCGCTGATCTCAACGCGAGCGGCCTGCTCCTGTCGGTTTCTCAGGCGCCCGAGGATCAGCTCGTCAAGTTCGTCGTCGCTCATGTCGCCCGGTCGGCCTGAGCAGCCCGCACCTAGCGGCTCAACCCCCGTCGAGGCGCTAGGATCGTGGTCCCGGCGAGATAGCTCAGTTGGTAGAGCATACGACTGAAAATCGTAGTGTCCTCGGTTCGATTCCGAGTCTCGCCATCAGGAAAAACGCTGAAATGAGCGTGTTTTGGTGTTTTTAGATAGCGCGCGTCATCTTCGTTAGGTTGGCGAGCGCCGTCGGCGACACAAACGTCGGCACAAACCCTTGACAATAGTGCCTGTTCCTAGCGCATCGGCGCGTCTCTAGAAAGCCTCACGAGCAGCTTGTTCAGGCGACAAATGGCTTACCTATGCGATATCTACATCGAGAGCCGAACTCATGGCGAAACTCGAACTAAAGACAACAAGAGTCGGAATCCGTGATGCCCTGAGAACGAGTTTTGAGCTGTTCGAGTGTCCCGACATGAGCGCACAAGCTCCAAAGCAAAAGAGGACAGATGATCGTCTACTGCGGATGTCAAGCTCTGTGCGTGGCGGGGGGCAACGAGAACCAGACTGCGATGCCCGGCTCATATCGAGTTGTACGAAGTTTTACAGGGTTTACGCGATCTCGATAAACGCCTATGGCCGGTGGACGGGGCTCATCGAGGGGTTGTGCAGTCGCAGGATTGAAAGCGCAGCGGGCTGGGCGAGAAAGCCTCATGGCCTGGAGACGAAGCCGGGAGTGGCGGTCTCGCTGACGATGAGCCAACCGCGCTGGCGTGCGCGATCCTCGACGGCGTTGAGCATGACCGTCTTGCCCGCGCCGCGAGCGCCGGTGTAGAGCGTCGCGCGGCCCGCCGATCCCGGGCCATCTTCAAGTGCCTCGGCGAAGTCATCGAGCAGGTCGTCGCGGCCGACCAGCAGCGGCGGGCTGACACCGAAGCTCGCGTGGAATGGGTTGCTCATCCGACCACCACACCCGATCCCTTTAGAGGTTTTTAGAGTTTTTAGATTCGGTTAGAGGTGGCTCAACGGCTCGTGAGCGTGGCAATCTGGCGATCTGTGGCTCGGGTAGCTAGCCGGGGTTGAGCATCTGCTCGCCTCGCCCGGCGGAGTAGGCGATCACACAGGTCTTTTAGCACCGTCACGGTGGCGAGGTATCCGCTGCTGCCAGTCGATTAGCCCGCGAGATTCGCGGCCAGGGGCATCCCACGTGGGGGTTTGCCACACGACGCTGATGCCTGGCGACCGGAGGTCGACCGTCGAACTCGGCAGTGTCATCGAGCGCCAGTCGGACCATCCGATGTCTTCGCGATTGGGGGTTTCGGCACCCAGGCGGTCGAGGTGGTCGGCTTGAGTCCGGCCTGGAACTTCGCTTGCCCGCTCTATGGAACTTATCCGACGAGCAGAAGATTCCAGCTTCCAGTAGCGTTGTGTGCGGAGGCTGATCCTATGAACTCTGCGGGGGGACGCACACATCTCGGCGTGCGCCCTCGCGGACATGGGGTGCCAGCGGCATGAGGCCGCAGTGGATGTTCGCGCTTGCGCGGAGCGGCAGGCCTCGGGTCCTGTGGTTGGCGCTCGGGCTGTTGCTTGGTCTGCCGGTCGTATCCGGTCTTGCGGCCTCGGGCGGAGGTCGACCGCTCAGCGACATGGCTGCTCCCCACGCGATCGCCATAGCCGCCCACCGTCGCAGCTCTGCCAAGCTGCAGGCGGCGGCCGCAAGCGTGCGGCTCAAGGAAGGCGGCGTGCTGGCCGGCTCGGCGGGGATACGCAACGCTGGGGCTTGTAGAGCGGGCTCCTCAACGGCCGCTCTCGTATGGCGCACCAACAGCGGCAGGGGGGTGTGCTCTACCAACTGAGCTATCGCGCCGCAGCAGACGATCCTAGCGACAAGACCGCGTCGCTCGCTCGGCCAGGCTGGGCGCTGGCTCATCCCCCGGTCGCGTGATCCCACCCTTCCAGGTAGGGCAACGGGTCGATCGCATGCCCACCGGCGGCCCGCCAGCCTCCGACCCAGATCTCGAAGTGCAGGTGCGGGCCGGTCGCGTCGCCCGTCTGGCCGACTTTGCAGACCGGCTGACCGGCGCTGACAGCCTGTCCGGCGCTCACGGCGAGCGAGCCGGCCTGGCAATGAGCGTAGAAGAAGTCGAGGCCGTCGACGGTGTGCTCGGCTGCGTACCAGCCCGCCCCACCGGCCTGGTAGGCGGTCGTGATGACCGTGCCCGCGAGCGGCGCCACGACCGTCAGGCCTTCGCTTGCAAGCACGTCCTGGCCCTGATGCGTGTAACCGGCGCGCGGCGCCCCGAAGCGGTTTTCGGCATCTCCGAAGCTGTGCGGGCCGAGCACCGGAAACACAGCGCCTTCGCTCGCCGTCTGCGCAGGGGTTGGAACGCCCGCTTCGGTCACCGCCGGTGGCGCCGGCACAGCGGGCTTGCGCGGCTTGGGCCTCGGCTTGGGCTTGGGTTTGGCAACAGGACGACGCGCCGACCGGGACGACTTGCGCGACGCCGACTTGTGCGCGACCTTGGGCTTTGGCGTGAGCACACCGTATTCGCTGCCGCCGGTCCCTTTCGTCGAGGGCGCCGCCGCGCCGCCGGATCCGCCGGTGTTTGGAGCGACGCTCGCAGAGACCCCTGTGCCTCCCGATGCGGCGCTACGGGCAGAGCTCGTGGTGAGCGCGGTTAGCGCGGGTGTGCCTCCCGGTGAGTCGATCGCTTGCGCCGCCGACGCGTGGAGCACCACGCAGAGCAGCATGGACGTCATGACCCGGGGGGCAGCCTGCCTGGCATGCCTCATGCTCTGATCTTCGACTTCTCAGCGGTGTTCTCAAACCGCTGGGCGTCAGCTTGCGGCCGCGAATTCCTCCACCAGCGCAGCGTATGTCCGCCACAGACCCTCTTCGAGAGGAACCATCGCGCGCCAGCCGAGCTCGCGCTCGGCACGGCTCGAATCGAGGCAGCTGCGCTGCAGCTCGCCCGGGCGCAGGTCAGCCAATTGCGGCTCGGCGTCCGAGCCGGCGGCCGCCTTGAGCATGTTCCACAGCGTCAATACGTCGGTCTCCACGCCGGTGGCGACATTGAAGGTGCCGCGCGTGCCGTTGGCAGCGATCAGGGCGGCGACGACGTCGCCGACATAGATGTAGTCACGTGTCGGCTTGCCGTGCCCGAACATCTTCGGCGCCCTGCCCGTATGGAGATGCTCGGAGAAGATCGCCACGACCCCGGCCTCGCCGTGCGGGCTCTGACGCGGGCCGTACACGTTGCCGAGCCGGCACACTGCGTGCGGCGTCCCCGAGGACAGCGACCACGTGCTCACGTACGCCTCGCCCGCCCACTTCGACGCGCCGTAGGGAGCCAGGGGCGCGGGGATGCGCTCCTCGGAGGTCGGCAACGGCGCCTCGTCGCCGTAGAGCGCGCCACCGGTGGAGGTGAACGAGACGGGCGCGCCAAGCCTGGTGGCGGCGTCAACGACGTTGAGCGTGCCCTGCACGTTGACGGCGCAGTCGCGAGCCGGATCGGCCACGGACGCGGTGACTGACGCCTGCGCGGCGAGGTGGTAGACGGCAGCCGGGCGGACCTCCTCGAACACTCGCTCGAGCGCGCCGCGCTCGACGATGTCCAGCTCGCGCAGCTGCGCCCCCGCGGGCACCTTGGAGGCGCTGCCGGATGAGAGGTCGTCGACGACCGTCACCTGGTCGCCCGCAGCGAGCAGGGCGTCCACGAGGTGCGAGCCGATGAAGCCCGCCCCCCCGGTGACGATCACGCGCTTGGACACTCGCTGAAGCCTATCCTCGCGCGAGGAGGGACGCTGTCCTGCGGGAGCTCGCACCGACGACGCGCGACGGACGGCGATTCATTCAGCGTGGCCTCCGGGCGCGGCGCGCGCCAGCGGGCGGAGCGCCCGGCTGGAGCCCCCGTTCCTACCCCCGCGCGAGCATGTAGCGGTTCATCGTCGCCATCACCCGGCGCGTGATGGCGTCGGCGCGGTGCTCGGTGTCGGCGTCGATCTCATCGGTCTCGCGCAGCTCCTCGATGCGACGCATCGCCGGCTTGACCACCTCGTCGGTGAGCGTCGCAGGGTCGATCCCGTCCTCGATCGCCTGGGCGATCGCCTCCTCGGCCAGCTCCGCGTCGCCGAGGCGCATCGCGTCTGTGTAGATCTCGAGCGCCCCCGCGAGCAACGAGCTGGGGTTGGAGCGCTCGCGTGTGCGGGCGTCGGCGCCCGAGCTGTCCAGCACCTCCATGAACTTGTGCAGCAGCACGGGGTCGAAGTGCTGGCCTGATTGGTCGAGCATCATCTCGATCGCCTTCTCCACGGAGAACGCCTTGCGGTAGACGCGATGGCTGGTGAGCGCGTCGAACACGTCTGCGATCGCGACGATGCGTCCCTCGATCGGGATCTTCTCCGCGCCGAGGCCGCGCGGGTAGCCGTCGCCGTCCCAGCGCTCGTGATGGCTGAGGGCGATCGTCGCTCCCATGTCGAGGATCGAGGAGGAGGAGCCGCGCAGCAGCCGGTGCCCCTCCTCGGCGTGGGTCTCGACGATCGCGCGCTCCTCAGGCGTAAGCGAGCCCGGCTTCAGCAGGATCGCGTCGGGGATCGCGACCTTGCCGACGTCGTGCAGCGGCGCGGCATGGCCGATGCGGCGGCAGAACTCGGGGCTCATGCCCGCTGCTTCGGCTAGGAGCACGGAGAAGCGCCCGATGCGCTCGATGTGGGCGCCTGTGTCCTCGTCCCGGAACTCGACCGCCATCGACAGGCGCCTGACCGTCTCAGCTTGGGCGATCTCGAGCTCGGAGAGAGCGCGACGCAGGTCGTCGTTGCGTTCGTCGACCTCTGTCTGGAGCGCTTTGCGACGGTCCTCGCCAACCAGCCACGCGCTCGTCGCAGCGACGGCGACGAGCACGATCGCGCCAAGCGCTATCAGCGCAACGCCACCCGCGAGAAGCGCCGCTATCGCGCAAAGCGAGAGCGCCAGCGCGAGCAGCGCGCCGCCCCGCCGCGCGCGCCGGGGCGGACGCGGACTCTCCCGGACGGCGGGACTCGAACCGTGACCGTCGCTGAGGGATGGCTCGCGCTCTGGGGCGCCAAGCAGCATCCCCAACGTGCGCGGCGTGGACCCGTCCTCGACCGTGGACCCGTCCTCGACGGTCCTCACCGCCGGATCGTTGGTCGCGACGCCATGCGCCAATGCCGCCCGCTGGGGGGCGAATCGTTGCAAGTCGACCTTTGTGACTCCACGCACGAAAAGCACTCCGTTCTACCGCTCATCGTCTATTCGGCTACTCGCGCCGTCCGCTTGAATTACCCGAAGACGAGCTACGCGAATCAACGCGCATTTTCGGCTTTGAAACTGGCTTATACGGCGAGCGCCACGTACTTCGTCTCTAGGTACTCGCCGATCCCCTCGAAACCTCCCTCTCGCCCGAAGCCGGACTGCTTGACACCGCCGAAGGGGGCCGCTGGATTCGAGACGATGCCTTGATTGACGCCCACCATTCCCGCTTCGATCGCCTCGACGACGCGGAACGTGCGGCTTAGATCACGGGTATAGAGATAAGCGACGAGCCCATACTCGGTCGCGTTGGCAGCGCGAACGGCCTCCTCCTCGGTCGAGAACTCGCTCACGGGAGCGACGGGGCCGAATATCTCCTCGCGCAGGGCGCGCGCCTCGGAGCTGACCTCCGCGAGCACCGTGGGGGCGTAGAAGTAGCCGGGGTAGGCAGCCCCCGACAGCCGCTCGCCGCCAACGAGCAGCTTCGCGCCCCTGCCGATCGCGTCCTGCACCAGCTCCTCGACGATTCCGAGCTGGCGCTCGTCGATCAGCGGGCCGACGTCGACGCCCGGCTCGGTGCCGCGGCCCACCTTCAGCGTGGCCATGCGCGCAGCCATCCGCTTGGCAAACTCCTCGGCGACGGACTCATGCACGTGGAAGCGGTTGGCGGCCGTGCACGCCTCGCCGACATTGCGAAGCTTGGCGGTCAACGCCCCCTCAACCGCGGCATCGAGGTCGGCGTCCGCGAACACGATGAACGGGGCGTTGCCGCCCAGCTCCATCGAGACGCGCAGAATCTGGTTGGCGGACTGCTCGATCAGGGTGCGGCCGACCTCTGTCGAGCCGGTGAACGAGAGCTTGCGCGTGCGCGTATCCTTCAGGAGCGGCTCGATCACCGCCCCCGAGTGACGGGCGGTGATCACGTTGAGCACGCCCCCCGGTAGACCCGCCTGCTCGAGCACGCCGGCAAGCGCCAGCATCGAAAGCGGAGTCTGCTGAGCGGGCTTGACCACCATCGTGCAGCCCGCGGCAATCGCGGGAGCGATCTTGCGAGTGCCCATCGCAGCCGGGAAGTTCCACGGCGTGACGAACACGCACGGGCCGACAGGCTGGCGCATTGTGAGGATGCGTCCGGCGCCCGTCGTGTTGGTCATGTAGCGGCCGTGTATGCGCACAGCCTCCTCCGAGAACCAGCGCAGGAACTCGGCGGCGTAGTTCAGCTCGGCGCGCGATTCGCCGAGCGCCTTGCCCATCTCGAGCGTCATTACGAGCGCGAGCTCCTCCATGCGGTCGAGCAGCAGCTCGTAAGCGCGACGCAATATCTCACCGCGCTCGCGCGGCGCGGTCGCAGCCCAGTCGGCCTGGGCGTCGGCTGCCGCGGCCAGCGCCGCGAGCGCGTCCTCGGGCGTTGCGTCTGCGACCTCCGCGAGCGGCTCGCCGGTGGAGGGATCCTCCACCGGCAGCGTGCCACCGCCGCTCGCCTGACGCCACTCCCCGCCGATGTAGAGGGCCTTGGTGACGCTGTCGAGCGCCCTGCTCTCCTCGGCCCCGTGCGCAGTCTTGCTTGCTGGCGTCCCTTCGGTGGGCACCCCGGCCATGTGCGGCTCCTCTCGGCTTGCGGGACTCATGCTCGCTGAGCATTCGTCCGATTCAACTCAGGTGCAGTGTCCCATCCGACGCACTACCCTGGCCGCGCTCGCGGTACTCGCGCTGTGCGCGAGCCAGGCGAGCGCCTCTCAGCTCGTGATCGTCGGAGCGGGGGATGGGCATGGCGTCGGCATGAGCCAGGACGGGGCGCTCGGATACGCCGAGCACGGCTGGCCCTACACGGCGATCCTCAGCCACTACTACACGGGCACCGCGATCGGGCAAGTCCCGGCGAGCACCGTCGTGAAGGTGCTGTTGCACGGAAAGGTCAAGCGCGTAGCGCTCGAGACCTATGTGCGCGGCGTGGTCGCCGCCGAGGTTCCCGCCAACTGGACCATGGCCGCTTTGGAGACGCAGGCAGTCGCCAGTCGCACATATGCGATCACCGCGCACGCGGGCGGCTCGAAGTTCGACGTGTACCCAGATACCCGTTCGCAGGTATATCGAGGCAGGGCGGCCGAAACTCCGCGCACGAACGCAGCCGTGGCGGCGACCGCGGGTCAGGTCGTCACCTACGGCGGACAGCCGGCGATCACTTACTTCTTCGCAGGCTCGGGCGGTCACACCGAGAGCGTCCAGAACTGCTTTCCGGGCTCAACCCCTCAGCCGTGGCTGGTGGGCGTGGCCGACCCCTACGACACGGGCCCGTTGCACAACTGGACCGTGACGCTTGGCTTCGGCTCGGCCGCGTCGCGCCTGCGCGGCCTCGTCGACGGCTCATTCAAGGGGGTGGAGGTGCTCCAGCGAGGCAGCTCTCCACGGATCGTCTCCGCTTACGTGCTCGGTTCCAAGGGCCGCAGGCTCGTCGACGGGCCCGAGCTGGCGGCGCGCCTCGGGCTGTATGACACGTGGGCCTACTTCAGCGTGAAGGACTCACGCGGACTGCATCCCGAGCCGGACGTCAGCGGAGCGATGGGCGCCACGCCTACGCCAAGCGCCACACCCGCGCCAGGCACCACACCCGCGCCAGGCGCGACATCCGCGCCAGGCGCACCGCCCGCGCCGTACGCACAGCCCGCGGCCGTGAGCGGCTCAGGCGGCTCCGCGGCGGCTCCCACGAGCGTGCCGGCGCGGCCAACCGACGTCAACGGCCAGGGCGGCGTCTCGGCCGGCTAGGCGTACCCTGTGGGGCGGTGGACGCCCCCCTGTTGATCGCAGACGTGCCGTGGCTGCTCTACCGCGCCTACTTCGCGCTGCCCAAATCGATCGAGGGAAGCGACGGGCAGCCTGTGAACGCGCTGCTCGGCACGGTCAACACGCTGCTGGCGGCGGTCGAAGCACAGTCCCCGCGAGCGGTCGTCGCCTGCTTCGGCGCAGAGGAGGCGCGCTACCGCGTGGAGGCCTACCCTCCCTACCACGCCCACCGCGACCCGATGCCCGAGGATTTGCGCGAGCAGTGGAGGCGCGCTCCTGCGCTGCTCGCCAGCTTCAACTGGATCGTTGTCGACGCTGAGGAGCTGGAGGCCGACGACGCGATGGGCTCCCTCGCCCGGGTCGAGGCGGGCGCGCGTGGCTCGAGCTTGCTGCTCACCGCCGATCGTGATCTGTACCAGGCCGTCGGCGAGAGGATCTCCGTCTTGGCCTTGGAAAAGGGGGGGGCGTTCTCTGTGCTGGGAGAAGCCCAGGTGCTGGAGCGCTATGGCATAGCCCCGGAACAGGTGCCCGATCTCATCGCCCTGCGCGGCGACCCCTCCGACGGGATCCCCGGCGCGCCTGGGATCGGCGCGAAGACGGCGGCCGAGCTGCTGCGCGCGTTCGGCACGCTGGAGGCTCTGCTGGAGAAAGCCGAGAGCGCGGACGCCGACGGGCTGCGACCGCGCGTGGCAGCCACGCTGCGCGAGAATGCCGAGCTGTTGCGAACGTTCAAGCGGGTCGCGACGCTCGTCCAGATCGACATGAAGCGCCCACCCGACGCGCCGACCGACTTCGCTGCAGGCGCGGCGGCGGCGCGCGAGCTCGGGATGGGACGGTTGGCCGAGCGGCTCACCCAGCTGGCCAGCGCGTCGTAGCGACCATCCGTACCGAGCTGGCCGACAGCGCGTCGTAGCGACCATCCGTACCGAGCTGGCCGACAGCGCGTCGTAGCGACCATCCGTACCGAGCTGGCCGACAGCGCGTCGTAGCGACCATCCGTACCGAGCTGGCCGACAGCGCGTCGTAGCGACCACCTTTACCGAGCTGGCCGACAGCGCGTCGTAGCGACCACCCTTACCCAGCTGGTCCGAGCTTCGCTCTACCGTGGATCTGCATCCGGTCCTCCTAGGTCGTGAGCCTTCGCAGACCCACAGCCTCGGATGAGGCCCGGATGCCTCCTCAACCGTTCACAACCTGTGTGGGCACGTCATCTAGCTACGGCGTGAACTTGACGGTGATCACGTCACCGTCGCGCATCGCGTAGTCGCGACCCTCCAGGCGCAGGGCGCCGCGCTCGCGCGCGCCGGCGTAGCCGCCCGCGTCGACCAGCTCGCGCCAACCAACCACTTCGGCGCGCACGAAGCCCTTCTGGATGTCGCTGTGAATCTGGCCCGCCGCGTGCCACGCGGTGAGCCCTTCGCGCAGATGCCACGACTGCGCCGGCTTGGCCTCTCCCGCGGTGAAGAACGCGATCAGGCGAAGCAGCGAGAAGGCGCCGCGCACGATCCGCTGCAGGCTCGATTCGCTGACGCCAAGCTCGGCTCGCATTAGGGCCGCTTCCTCCTCCTCCAGCTCGGCCAGCTCGGACTCGATCCGCGAGGAGACGGCGACCGCGACCGCGCCCTGGGCGGCCGCGTGCTCGGCGATCTCCGCTGGAACCACCTCGGAGCCCTCGTCGACGTTGGCCACGAACAGGACCGGCTTGGCGGTGAGAGAGCCCAGGTCGCGCAGCGCGTGCGGGGCGTCCTCCGGCGCGGGCACGCCGCGCGCGGGCCGGCCCGCCTGCAGCTCGCTCACCACCTCGCGTAGCCAGGCCTCCTCGGCGATCGCGACGCGGTCTCCTCCCTTGGCCTGCTTGGCGACGCGGTCGACCCTGCGCTCGGCCTGCTCGAGGTCGGCGAGCACGAGCTCGGTCTCGATCGTCTCGACGTCGGCGAGCGGGTCGACGCGACCCTCGGGATGCACTACGCCTTCGTCGGTATGAGCTCGCACGACGTGCAAGATCGCGTCGGTCTCGCGAATGTTGGCGAGGAAGCGATTGCCGAGCCCCTCGCCTTTGTGGGCGCCCGCGACGAGGCCGGCGATGTCGTGGAAGTCGATCGTGTCCCACACGATCTCCGAGGCGCCGACCGTGGAGGACACCTCGACGAGCCGCTCGTCGAGCACTGGCACGACCGCCACGTTGGGCTCGATCGTGGTGAAGGGATAGTTGGCGGCCTCGGCGCCGGCCCTCGTGAGCGCATTGAAGAGCGAGGACTTACCTGCGTTGGGCAGCCCCACGATGCCGATGCGCGTGCTCACGTGGCGCTCTGCTCATTCGACGTGAGCGCGCCATCCGACATCCCGCTGCGCAAAGCGCTGTCTGCGGTGGCCGCGGCGTCCGACACGCTTCCGCGCGGAGCGCAGACGACGGCTATCGCCGTTCCGAGCAGCGCCCCGGCCAGCACGTCGGAGGGATGGTGCACGCCCAGATACAGCCGTGAGAGCGCAAGCCCGGCTGCCAGCGCATACAGCGGCCCAGCCGGCAGGCCGGCTCGGCGATAGGCGAGCGCGGCGGCGAAGGACGTGGATGCGTGAGCGCTGGGGAAGCTCAGACGCGTGGGCGTGCTCGCCAGCGGCGGCAGATCGGGCAGCTCGGGGCGCGATCGCCGGACCACGAGCTTGAGCAAAGTGTTGAGCGCGTACGTGCCTGCCACCGTCGCCGTCGCACGACGCCAGCGCGCCCGCTGCCCCCCGCCGGAGAGCGCCGACTCGCCCGCCCCCAGCGCCAGCCACACTCCGGCGTGCTCGCCGAGCAGCGAGAAGCGCGCCACGGCTCGCTCAGCAGCAGGCGTGTGCCCGCGGGTGCGCGCGACCCGCAGCAGCCGTTCGTCGAGCGACATGCCTATACGCTGAAGCCGACTCGAAGATCGCTGTCCTCGATGCGGACATATACGACCTGGCCGAGGTACAGCCGCACCGGCCCCTCCTCGGTTTCGAGTTCGTGCCAGCCGCCGTCGCCGAGCGACTTGTAGAGCGTCTCGAGCTGCTCGTCGGTCACGCGCAGCGAGAGTACCTGCCCGCCTTGAAAGCCGACACTCACGCGTCTGTGCTGATGGGCCATCAATGATCCTCCACAGGTTGAACTAGCTCGGTCAGCACCCTGCCGGTGCCCTTCGGCTCCAGGAACGCCACGAGCGCGCCGCGGATGCCGACGCGCGGGGCCTTGTCGATCAAAGGCTGTCCAGCCTCTCGCAGCGAGGCTATGGTCGCCTCTATGTCGGACACCTGGTAGGCCACGTGGTGCAGGCCGGCGCCGCGCTTGGTCAGGAACTTGCCGACAGGCGTGTCCTCAGACAGCGGCGCAAGCAGCTCGACGTGGTTCTCGCCGACGTCGAGCAGCACCGCCTCGACACCCTGATCCTCGACGATCTCGCGGTGGGCCACCGTCATCCCGAAGGCGTCTCTGTAAAGGGCGAGCGAGGCCTCGATGTCCTCTACAGCCACGCCGACGTGGTCGATCCGGTTGAACACTCCCGGCAGTCTAGGGACTCTTCGGGGCCGCCGGACTCGCGCTCAGGGGCGCTCGAGCGAGCTGCCTGGAGCGTCGGCTGGCACGCTGGCCGAGGGCGCGCGCGTGGACGCCGCCGCGCTGGGCGACGCGGCAGGCACGCCGGCGGAAGGCGCGGGCGCAGACAAGGACGCGCCGGGCATCGCGGCCGCGACCCGCAGCCCGACGCCGGGGGCACGCTCCAGTCGCGGCACGCCCGCCATGACCCGGTCGATCGCCTCGCGGTCGAGCACCTCGTTCTGGAGCAGCTCGGCGGCGAGCGCGTCGAGCTGCGCGCGATGGCTCACGATCATCCGACGCGCCGCGCGGCGCGCCTCTTCGACCAGCTCTCTGCGCTCCTCGTCGCGCAAGCGCAACGTCGTCTCGGACAGTCGCACGTCGCCGTCGGGCGTGCGCCCCACGCCGGCGCTGCCCATCGCATAGTCGTGCACCATCGAGTGGGAGATGTCCGCAACGCGCTTGAGGTCGTCGGAGGCGCCGGTCGTGATCGCACCGAACACGACCTGCTCGGCGACGCGCCCGCCAAGCAGGACTGTCATGTAGTCGAGCAGCTCCTCGCGCGTCTTCAGATAGCGATCCTCGGCGGGCAGGTTGAGCGTGTAGCCGAGCGCTCGCCCACGCGGCACGATCGAGATGCGGTGCACGCGGTCGACCGACGGCAAGAGCTCGCCGCAGAGCGCGTGCCCGGCCTCGTGGAAGGCGACCACGCGCTTCTCGTGGTCGTTCAGGACGCGGTGGGACTGCACTCCGGCGATCACGCGCTCGAGGGCGTGATCGAAGTCGGCGCCGGTGATGCTCTTGCCGCCGCGCCGCGCGGCGAAGATCGCCGCCTCGTTGCAGATGTTCGCGAGATCGGCGCCCGTGAGGCCGCTCGTCTGCGCAGCCACGAGACCGAGGTCCACGTCCTGCAGCGGCTTGTTGCGCGTGTGCACCCCGAGAACGCCCCTCCTGCCCTTCACGTCAGGAGGGCTCACGAAGATCTGCCGGTCGAAGCGACCTGGGCGCAGGAGCGCCGGATCGAGCTTCTCGAGCAGGTTCGAGGCGGCGATCACGACGAGCCGCCCACTCGTTGAGAAGCCGTCCATCTCCACCAGCAATTGGTTGAGCGTCTGGTCCTTCTCGCCGGAGAGGTCAGAGCCGCGGCGCCCGCCGACTGCGTCGAGCTCGTCGATGAAGATGATCGCCGGCTCCTGCTTGCGCGCGATCGCGAACAGGCGCCTGATGCGAGCGGCTCCGAGCCCCGCGAACATCTCGACGAACGCGGCCGCCGACTGCGCGAAGAACTGGGCGCCCGACTCGTGCGCCACAGCCTTGGCGAGCAGCGTCTTGCCTGTGCCGGGCGGGCCATGCAAGAGGATGCCCTTGGGCACCTTCGCCCCCAGCACAGCGAACTGCCTGGGGTCGCGCAGGAACTCGACGATCTCCTGCAGCTCGGCCTTGGCCTCGTCAGCGCCGGCGATGTCCTTCCATGCGACCGACTGATTGGAGGACGGCTTGATCTGCTGCGGCTTGACACGCGGCATCACCTTCAGCATGCGCAACATCACGTAGATGATCACCGCGAAGAACACGATCATCATGACGCTGGACCATTGGTAGGACCATTCCTGGATGTCCTGCACGAAGGATGTCCCCAGCACCGTCAAGGCTTACGCCTCCTTGCCGACATCCTCGCTGTCGAAGCTCGCATCTCACCTTCCGTGGCTCGCTTGCACACCAATCATGGCCGATCGTCGCGACCATACAATCAACGCGCTCAGCCGAGCAGTTCTAGCGCGAGGTCTCGGTAGAGCTTCGCGGCAAACGTCAGGTCCCGCACGTCGATGCGCTCGTCGGGGGCATGGATCAGCGCTTGGGTCTCGAGCAGCGACTGGTGACGTTGGGGGAAGAAGCCGTATGCGACGCACTCGGGGAACGCCGCGCGGAAGTGGCGCGAGTCCGTGAACCCAGGCAGGATCGTCGGCACCGTCTTAGCGCCGGGGTCGTGCTCCGAGACCCACTCGCCGAGCGCGTCCATCAGCGGCGAGGAGATCGGCGAGCGGTTGCCGCTGATGCGCTCGGTGAAGCGAATCTCGAGGCCGTCCAGCCCGCCTAGCACCTGCTCGATCGCGCGCCGCGCGTCGTCCTCGCCGAGGCCGGGCGGCACGCGACAATCGACCCGCAGCTGCGCTTTGGAAGGGATCACGTTGATCTTCTCCGACGCCGAGATCCTGGTCGGCGCGAACGTCACGCCGAACATCGGCTCGAGCATCTGCAGCAAGCGGGGATCGCGCTCGCTCAGGCGCTCGAGCGAACCGGCGGGATCGCGCTCGTCCTCGCCGACGCCGCGCAGGAACGCGAGCGGCTCGGCCGTCGGCCGCAGCGTCGGCTGCCTGGCCGCGAAGCGCTCGAGCACAGGGGCCATCTTCAGGAGCGCGTTCTCGCCCAGCTTAGGCATCGACGCGTGGCCCGCGGCGCCGGTGGTCGTGACCGTGAAGCGGAACACCCCCTTCTCCGCGCAGCACACGCCGTAGTAGCGCTGTCCGTCGAGCGCGAAGAAGGGCCCCCCGCCCTCGTTGAGCAGCATGTCGCAGCGCACCTTCTCGGGGTGCGTCTCGCACAGCCACTTGGCGCCCAGCTCGCCGCCGGTCTCCTCGTCGACGACCGCCACGACGAGCAGCTCGCCGCGCGCTGGGCGCCAGCCTTGCCGTGCCAGTCCCACCGCGGCGGCCACCTCGGCGGCTACTTGCGACTTCATGTCGAGCGAGCCGCGCCCCCACACGCAGCCATCGGCGAGCTCGCCCGACCAGGGGTCGCGCGTCCACTCGTGTGCGTCGGCCAGCACGGTGTCGACGTGACCGAGGTAGCAGAGCGTCGGGTGGGCGGGGGCCTCAGCCGCGCGAGCAGGGTCTCCAGTCAGCCTCGCCACGAGATTTGGCCGCTCGGGAGTCGCGCCGAGCAATTCGCACTCGAAGCCCGCGCCCTCGAGGAGCCTTTGCAGGTATTCGATCGCCGCGCGCTCGTTGCCGGGCGGATTGACGGTGTCGAAGCGGATCAGGCGCTGAAGGAGCTCCGTGGCCTCTGCAGCGAGATCTCGCTCGCCGGCGGCTGGATCGGCGCCTGCGAGGTCTGGTTCTCCGCCCATCCCGACGATCGTACGCCACCGGGCAAGCGCGGGCAGGCGGCAAGCAGCTCTTGGGTGTAGCGATGGGCGGGGCGCTCGAGCAGCTCGCGCGCCTCGCCCAACTCGACGACCCTGCCCCCATACAGGACGGCGATCCGGTCGGCCAGCGCTTCGACCGTGGTGAAGTCGTGCGACACGAGCACGTAAGAGCAGCCGAGCTGTTGCTGCAGCTCGGCGAGCAGTTCGATCACCCCGCGCCGGATCGAGGCGTCCAGCGAGGAGACCGGCTCGTCGAGCAGCACGAGCTTTGGCTCGCCGGCGAGCGCGCGCGCGATCCCGACGCGCTGACGCTCTCCGCCGGAGAGCTCGTGCGGGAAGCGCGCAGCGTGGCCAGGCTGCAAGCCCACCCGCTCCAGCAGCCGCTGCACCCCAGCGCGCGCCTCGGCTCCGGCCAGCCCGTGGGCGCGCAGGGCGCGCTCGAGCGTCTTGCCCACCCGCCGGCGCGGGTTCAACGACGCCTGCGGGTCCTGGAAGACGATCCCGAGATCGCGGCGTACCGACGCAAGCTCGCGCCGGCTTGCCCGCGCGAGGTCCTGACCGTCCAGGCGGATCGCGCCGTCCGCCGGCTCGATCAGACCCGCGATCGAGCGCAGCAGCGTCGTCTTGCCACAGCCCGACTCTCCGACAACCGCAAGCGTCTGGCCCGCCTCGACGGCGAGCGACACGCCGTCGAGGGCGGCGGCGGCGCTGCTGCGCCGCCCGCGACCGGCGTAGCTGACGCGCAGATCCTCGACTTCCAAGAGCGCAGCCCCCCGCGCGCGCGGGGGGGGAGCGTTTGCGTAAGAGCTTGCCGGCGGCGCCGAGCGACTTGCGAACGGAGATGAGCCTGCCAGGCGCCGTGGGAAAGGCCGCAAAGCCTCCAGCAGAGCGCGCGTATACGGGTGCTCCGGCGCTTGGAAGATCTCGGCGGCTGCTCCCTGCTCGACGATTCGCCCAGCCTGCATCACGGCGATCCGGTCGGCGATGTCGGCCACCACGCCGAAGTCGTGAGTGACGAGCACGATGCTGAGGCCCTCCTGCTCGCGCAGCTCCTTCAGCTGCGCCAAGATCTGCGCCTGCACTGTCACGTCGAGCGCGGTGGTGGGCTCGTCGGCGAGCAGAACCTTCGCGCCCAGCGAGAGCGCCATCGCAATCATCACGCGCTGGCGCATTCCGCCGGAGAGCTCGTGCGGGTAGGCGCGCAAGCGCTCACGCGCCCTGGGGATGCGGACACGCTCCATCAACTCGCCGGCCCGCAGCAGGGCCTGCGCCTTGGTGACGAAGGGTTCGTGGGCCCTGATCTGCTCGGCGATCTGCTCGCCCACTCGGTAGACCGGGTTCAGCGAGGACTGGGGGTCCTGGAAGACCATCGCAAGCTCGGCTCCCCGCACGCGCCGCAGCTGCGCCTCGGATGCTCCGATCAGCTCGCGACCGTCTAGCAGCGCTCTACCCGCGATCGTCGCGCTCGGCCCGCGCGTGAGCCCCATCAAGGTCATCGCGCATACCGACTTGCCCGAGCCCGACTCTCCGACGAGCGCCAGCACCTCGCCGCGACCAAGCTCGAACGTGACGCCGTCCACTGCGCGCACATCGCCGTCGCGGGTGGCGAACGACACGCTCAAATCGCACACGTCGAGCAGCGGCGCGGCGCTCGCCAGAGCCGAGCCGAGCCCGTCGGGCCGCTCACGCGCCGGACGGCCGAGCCCTCCGGCGTCGAGTCCCCGGTAGGCCAGCGGGTCGGGTCGCGGTCCCTCGGGGCTCACGACAGCCTCACCCTCGGATCCAGCAAGGCGTAGGCGACGTCGACGAGGGCGCCGATAACGACGACAGCGGCGGCCACCAGCATCGTCACGACCATCACCGGCGGGATGTCCAGGCGTCCGATCGATTGCGCGGCGTACTGGCCAACGCCGCCAAGGTTGAAGACCGACTCCACGAGGATCGCCCCGCCGCCGATCACCCAGGCCAAGTCGAGGCCCCACAGCGTGACGATCCCTGTCAACGAGTTGCGCAAGACGTGGTGGATCAACACGCGCCGCTCGGAGAGGCCCTTGGCGCGCGCGGTGCGCACGTAGTCCTCGCTCATCGCGTCGAGCAGGTTGGCGCGCAGCAGGCGCGAGTAGACGCCGATCGAGACCACCGACAACGCCACCCACGGCATCAGCATGTGCGTGAGCCAGCCCCACGGGTCGCTCGTGAGCGGGACATAGCCTTCGAGCGGCAACAGGCGCCACTTGTAGCCGAGCCAGTAGAGCATGATCGCGCCGAGGAAGAACACGGGCATCGAGATGCCGGTCAGCGAGACCACCGTCAGCGCCCGGTCGAGCAGGCCGCCCGCGTGCACTGCGCTGAGCAGGCCGAACAGAACGCCCACCACCAGCCAGAGGATCCCGGCGCCAAGCGCGAGCGAGATCGTGGGCGGCAGGTCCCTGACGATTTCCTGCTCGACGTTGACCTGCTGGGAGTAGGAGATCACGCTCCCGTCGAGCACCTTTTCCATCGTCTTCGCGTACTGAACGTAGATCGGCTCGTCGAAGCCCCACTGCACGCGCACGTCGCGCACCTGCTGAGGGGTCGCCAGGCGCCCCGCCATGCGCAGCGCCGGGTCTCCGCCCGGGATCGCCTGGAAGATCAGAAAGGTGAGCACCGTGATCGCGAACAGGACGGCGATGAGCGACGCCAAGCGGCGCGCCAGGAAGCCGACGATCCAGGCGTGCCGCGCCCTCGCGCGTGAGACGCCAGGCGCGGGCTGGCCGCCCGCCAGAGTCGGGATTGCGGGGACGGAGGAGGCCTCCATCACAGACGCCCCCGCAAGGAAGCCTTTGGGTCGAGCGCGTCGCGCACCGCGTCGGCGAACACGTTCACCGAGAGCACGCATATCACGAGCATGATCCCCGGCACGAGCACGAGGTGGATCGCGCCGGGCATCAGGCGAGTGCCGTCGGCGATCATCGTGCCCCAGGAGGAGTTGGGAGCCTGGACGCCGGCGCCCAGGTAGGACAGGGCGGCCTCCAGCAGGATCGCATTGGCCACGATCAGTGGCGCGAACACGACGACGGTGGAGGACAGGTTCGGCAGGATCTCGCTCACCATGATCCGCACCGACCCCAGAGGGGGCGGGTATCCCATCATCCGCGCGGCGTCGACGAACTCTCGCTCCCGAAGCGACATGGCCTGCGCCCGCAGCGGCTTGGCCACGTAGGGGAACACGACGACGCCGATCACGAGCGCGGGCAGGAGCAACGAGCCGCTGCGCAGAGTGAACAGCCCGAGGTCGATCCCGCCGACGGCGAGCGCCACGCCGAGCGCGACGCCGAGCAGCACGGCCGGATAGGCCCACACGAGGTCGAACAGGCGCGAGAGCACGCCGTCTGTGAGGCCGCGCATGTAGCCCGCGAGCATGCCCAGGGCGATCGCCAGCGCCATCGTGACCAGGGTCGCGATCGCGGCGATCGCGAGCGAATTGCGCCCCCCGTAGAGCAACCTGACAGCCACGTCGCGCCCGTTGGAGTCTGCGCCGAGCAGGAAGCGGCCTTTCCATGTCGGCCCGATCGGCACGCCCGTGGGGGAGACGACATCCACCTGCTTGCCTCCGACGCCGACGGTCTCGGTTATGTGGTTGTCGTTGGGGCCCGTGTGGGCGATGTCTTTGGCGTACACCGGCGCCAGCAGGCACAGCACTACGATCGCGACCAGCAGCGCCCCGAACGCAAGCGCCACGCGGTTGCGTAGGACAGCCCTCATCGGACTCGACGGGTCCATAACCTGATCATCGCCAGGGTGGCGGGGGCGACTTTAGCCGCGCCACCGTCCACCCTTGCGCGAGCGCCGCCCGAGCCGGCGCTCGGCCTGCGCCGCCCTTACTTCAGTTGGAGAGAGCTCCAATCGTTGCCGTACACCGGGTGGAATACGGCGACGCTGAAGTCAACCTTGTCAGAGAAGAACTTCGGCGCCTCGTCGTAGCCAAACGGCGCCATGTAGGCCTTCTTGGCGGTGTATTCGTCGAGCGCCTGCCAGCGGCTCACGATCGAGGCCAGTTGCGAGGAGGGCACCGGGCCCAGCGACGCGATTTCACTCTGGATGTGCGGGTCGTCGACCTGGCTGAGGTTGTGGTTTTCGGTGGGCAGGATCGATTTCGCGTCGAGCAGCTGATAGAAGTCGACCGGGTTGGGGAAGTCTTGGCTGAAGGACAGCCAACCCGTTTGCACTTTGTTGGAGACGTTGCCGACCGTCGCGTAGTACTGCGCGTCGGCGACGATCTTCTCGGTCGCTTTGAAGCCGATCGCGTTCAGCACGCTCGCGTAGTAGTCGACGTATTCCTTGTGTGGACTGCGCGACTGGCCCCAAACCGTGAGCGGTGTGCCGGCGAGGCCGGATTGGCGCAACAGTTCCTTTGCCTTGGTCAGGTTGGGCGCCGCGCCGGGGTCGCCGTAGGGGCATGGCGAAGTCGGATGGCCGGGCATCCCGACGGGCAGGAAATAGCAGGCGGGTTCGAGCATGCCGCTGTCCAGGCGCTGCAGTGCGCGCTTGTCGATCGCGTAGTTGACGGCTTCACGCGCGAGCGGGTTGTCGAACGGCGCTTCTTTGGTGTTCAGGAAGAAGTACTCGCCCGAGACGGTCGGCTCCTTCGCGTAGCGTCCCGAGGCCTGGCTTTCGACCTGCGGGAGGAGGGTCGGTGGGATCGTGTCGTTGTAGTCGAACACGTCGGCGGTGTTGCCGAGCACCTGCTCCGCCTCGCTCTGGTTGTTGGAGACGATCTTCACGCTCACGTTCGCGTGTCCGGTCGGGACTCCGGGGATCGTGGAGCTGGAGAAGTGGGGGTTGCGAATGAGCGAGAACGACTTGTTCGGCACGACGCTCGCGATCTCATACGGGCCCACGCCGGGCGGCGGGCTGTTGGGGAGGCTCTTCATCGGCGTCGAGCTCGGCACGAGGCCGGCGGCCGGGAAGGCGAGCACGTTGACGAACGGGCCGTAGGGCGCCACCAGCTTGATCGTGATCTTGCCGCTTGCGTCGTCGGTCTGGATGCCTGAGATCGAGGAGGCCTTGCCCTTGTCGAATTCTTCGCCGCCGGCGATGTTTTCAGTGAGCAGTTCCTTGTTGCCCCAGCCGAGCTTGATCGCGCGCTCGATCGTGTGGGCGAAGTCGGAGGCCTTGACGGGCGTGCCGTTTGAGTAGAGGAGGGCTTTGCGCAGCGTGAACGTATAGGTCTTACCGTCCGAGGAGACGGTCGGCAGGCTCTCGGCCAGACCCGGGATCAGTTTGGTCCCGGCTTCGCCTGAGGCGTGCGCGTACGTCACGAGCCCTGTATAGGTGATCCAAGTGGCCTCATAAGACTGCGTGGTCGCCCCCAGCGCGGGGTCGAGCGAGTCCGGCGCCGTGCCCATCAGCACCGTGGCCGTGCCTCCGCTTTTCGATGACGCGGACGAGCTTCCGCACGCGCTCACACCGATCGTCAGAGCAAAGGCCAGCGAGATCCCCATCAACGCCTGAAAAGCCCTATGCACTTGTGTTTCCCCCTCCTCGCGAACCCGCGAGTCTCGTAATGTGTGTCACTAAGTACATGGTTCGACAACCCTCGCCGGCAACCTTTAGCTAAACCTGAAGTATTCAAATGAGCCTGGACGCCATCGAAACCGACATCGCAAGAACGGTCGCGCCGCCGGTTGTAGCGGTGGCGCTCGACCCAGCGACGGGCGAGACGCTCGGCAGCGTCGCCGCGACACGCCCGGCGGATGTCGCGGGGGTTGTCGCCCAGGTCGCCAAGGTGCAGCCGCTGTGGGCGCTCCTGCGCTTGGAGGACCGCGCGCGCTACATGCGCCGCATGGCGCAGGCGATCGTCGACGAGCTCGACGAGCTGCGCGAGACGATCGCCCGCGAGCAGGGGCGCCCGCGCACCGAGGTCGCGACGCTGGAGCTGCTCGTCGCGATCGACGCGCTGAAGTGGGTCGCGCACGATGGCGTGCGCGTGCTGGGCAGACGGCGGGTGGGCGTGCACCGCTCGCTGTCGCTGACCAAGCGAGCGCACATCGCATACGAGCCTTACGGCGTCATCGGCGTGATCGGCGCCGGCAGCGCGCCGTTCGCGCAGCCGCTTGGCCAGATCGCCGGAGCGCTGCTGGCGGGCAACGGAGTCGTCTTCAAGCCTGCGCCGCGCGCGCGCTTGACGGGCGAGCGGATCGCGCGTGTGCTCGCGCGCGCAGGACTGCCAGAGGGGCTGGTGCGCGTCATCCACGGCGGCGCAGACGTCGGGCTCGAGCTCGCCAGGGCGCCCGTCGACAAGCTGTTGTTCACCGGCTCCCCCGCCACCGGGCGAGCCGTGGCTCGCGAGTGCGTCTCCCACGAGAAGGAGGTCACCGTCGAGCTCGGCGGCAAGGACGCGATGCTCGTGCTCGCAGACGCCCACGTCGCGCGGGCGGCCAGCGGCGCGCTGTGGGCCGGCTGCGCGGGCGCGGGACAGGCGCGCGGAGCGGTCGAGCGCATCTACACGGCGCCCGAGGTGGCCGACCGGCTCGTCGCGAGGCTCGTGGCGGGAGCACGAGCGCTTGCCATCGGCGACCCGCGTGACCCGCGCGTCCAGATCGGGCCGCTCGCCTCGGTTAGGCGCGTGGAGCGGGTGCGCGCGCTCGTGGAGGAGGCCGTCGCGCAGGGAGCGACGCTGCACTGCGGTGGGCCGGTCGAGCCGGGGGCCCTGGTGGGGCTTCAGACGCTCGGAGCAGGCTCCGCGGGGGGGCTGGGCCAGCCGAGCGGGCGCGCTGTGCGGAGGGCGCCGGCCCGTCGGGCGCGCGCTCACACGGCGAGGTCTTCTTCGCGCCCGCGGTGCTCACCGGCGTGACCCATGAGATGCGGCTGATGCGCGAGCCGGTCGGAGGCCCGGTGCTGGCAGTCATGGAGGTCGGCTCGGTCTCGGAGGCGATCGCGCTTGCCAACGACAGCCCTTACGGCCTTGGGGCGTCTGTCTGGACGTCTGACCGCTACCGCGGGCTGCGAATCGCGCGCGAGCTCGACGCGGGCATGGTGTGGCTCAACGACCACCTGCCGAGCCCAGCGGTCTCGCGCGGGCCGTGGGGGGCCGCGGCAGGCGGCGGGCTGGGGCGCACGCTCGGGGAGGCGGGGTTGCGCGCGTGCGCGCAGGAGAAGCTGATCACATGGGATCCCTCGGGCTCGCGCGGGCTGTGGTGGGGGCCCTACGACGAGCTGTCCGCGCATGCGGCGCGCGCCGCCGCCCAGTTGCGCTCGACACGGGACGCCGACCGCGAGCGCGCCTGGCGCCAAGGTGGTCTGGCGCTCGCGCGCGTTGGGCTCCGAGCGCTCGGGCGTAAATGAGCGAATCCGGCCGTCCGCTGGATGCTGGCCGATCCCGGACGATCGGTCGCCGCACGCGAGCGGAGCGCCGCGACCGATCGGAGATCGGCCAGCATCTGGCGCCGCCGGGCGGGACGCCCCGCAGGTCGTAACCTGTAGGCATGCCCGCCCAGGCTTATGCAGGCAAGGAGTGCGTCTGCCAGCTGCGCAAGGGGGTCTGCGATCAGAGCTGCGTCGCGGACATGCTCTCCACGCCCTTCTACATCGCCTGCCTGAAGCTGAAGGGCCGACGCTGCGTGGTCGTCGGCGGCGGCGAGATCGGGCTGGAGAAGGTCGAGGGGCTGCTGGCGTGCGACGGCGAGGTCACACTGATCGCACCAGACGCCGAGCCGGCGCTCGAGCGGTACGCGTCCGAGGGCTCGATCCGCTGGGAGCGCCGCGCTTACGCCGGGGCGCCCGACCTGGAGGGCGTGTTCATGGCGATCGCCGCGACCGACGACACCGACGTGAACATCGCCGTGTACGAGGACGCAGAGCGGCGCGCGATGCTCGTTAACGTCGTGGACGTGCCGCCGTTGTGCAACTTCATCCTGCCGGCGATCGTGCGCAGCGGCCCGCTCGCGATTGCGATCTCCACCGCGGGCGCCTCGCCGGCGCTGGCCAAGCGCATCAAGCGCGAGATCTCAGAGCAGTTCGGCGAGCCTTACGCGCAACTGGCGATCCTGCTCAACGAGGCGCGCGGCTGGGCCAAGGGGACGCTGCCCACCTACCAGGACCGCAAGCGGTTCTTCGAGTCGATCGTGAACGGCGAGCCCGACCCGGTCGAGCTGCTGCGCGCCGGGCGGGAGCCAGCTGTGCGCGAGCTGATCGCACAGGCCCAGAGCGAGCACGAGCAGCGCCTCACCACAGTCTGAGCTTGCGCATGACGGACCTCGAAGTCCAGGCGGCGGGCGACACGGTCCTCGACGTCTCAGTGGCGGTGGAGCTCGAGCGGCTGACACGCAACTACGGCGAGCGCGCAGCGCTCGAGGACGTCACGCTCGCGCTGCCCAGGGGCCAGACGCTCGTCGTGTTCGGCCCCAACGGAGCCGGCAAGACGACCTTGCTGCGCGTGCTCGCGACGCTGCTGCGCCCTCACGCCGGCCGCGTGAGCGTGCTCGGCGCGGAGCTTCCCCGCGACGCGTGGCAGGTGCGTGGACGCGTCGGCCTGCTCGGCCACGAGCCGCTGCTCTACAGGGAGCTGACCCCACGCGAGAACCTGCGCTACCACGCCCGCCTGCACGGCGTCCCCGACGAGCGCGTCGAGCAGCAGCTGCGGGCCGTCGCGATGACCGAGCGCGCAGAGGAGCCGGTCAGGACGCTCTCGCGCGGGATGGCGCAGCGCGTGGCGGTGGCGCGCGCGACGCTGCACGACCCGCAACTGCTGCTGCTCGACGAGCCCTACGCCAATCTCGATCCAGCCGCGATCGAGCTGGTCGAGCCCCTGATCGGCGCCGCCAGCGGGCGAACACGCGTGCTTACCAGCCACGATCCCGCGCGGGGATTGGCTGCAGGCGACATCGTGCTGGGGCTGCGCCGCGGCCGCGTCGCGCTGCTCGCGGACGCCGCCAGCTCAGGCGCAGACGCCGTCGCGGAGTTGTACCGGTGAGCGCACCGGGGACGACAGGGCCGCATGCGGCCCTGTCCCGGGACGTGCATGCACGTCCCGGCGGACCTGTACATGTACAGGTCCGAACGACAAAGGTGATCCTCGCCCTGCTGCGCAAGGAGCTGCTGGTCGAGCTGCGCACGCTGGAGTCCGTGCCCGGCATGGCGCTGTTCGCGGTGACGACGTTCGTCGTGTTCCACTTCGCGCTCAACCAGGACACGGTGAGCGGCCAGGAGGCGGCGGGGATCCTGTGGGTGACGCTGCTGTTCGCGGCGATGCTCGGCGTCAACAGGCTGTTCGTGGCCGACGCCGACCAGGGCGGCTTCGACGGCTTCCTGCTGGCGCCGGTCGACCGTGGAACGCTGCTGCTGGCGAAGGCGATCGCGTTGCTCGCATACCTGCTCGTGCTCGAGCTGGTGGCGGTGCCGGCGTTTGGGCTGCTTTTGCTGGGCCCCCCACTTGGGCAAGCGCTGCCGGGCCTGTTGGCGCCGCTCGCGCTCGGCGACCTGGGAATCGCCGCGATCGGAACGCTGGTAGCGGCGATGGCCGTGCGCACGCGCGCACGGGATCTGCTTGGGCCGCTCTTGGCGCTGCCGCTGCTGGTGCCGGTGGTGATCGGCGGGGCGCGCGCGAGCGCGCCCCTGCTTGCGCTCACACATCCTGGCGGGCCGCCGGGGCGCTGGCTTGCCACGCTCGCGCTCTATGATCTCGTTTTCGGGCTCATTGCCTACGCAGTGTTCGACTTCCTCCTGGAGGACTGAGCCACACCGATGTACAGCAGCGGACTCCGCGCCCTCTCGATCGCCACAGTCGCCTCCTTTTGCGTGGCGCTGAGCCTGGTGTTCTTCTACGCTCCGATCGAAGCCGACCAGGGTTTCCTGCAGAAGATCTTCTACCTGCACGTGCCGCTCGCGATCGTCGCCCTGTGCGGGTTCGTGATCGGCGGTCTGATGGCGATCGCCCACCTGCGCACGCGCGACTCGCGCTGGGACATGCGCTCCTACGTGGCGATCCACATGAGCCTGATCTTCGGGGTCGCGGTGCTGATCACCGGCTCGATCTGGGCCCGCGCGTCGTGGGGGCATTGGTGGGTGTGGGACGAGCCGACGCTCGTCTCGTTCTTGATCATCTTCCTGCTGTACGCCACCTACCAGCCGCTGCGCTTCGCGATCGAGGATCCCGAGCGCCAGGCGCGCTACGCGTCCGTGTTCGCGATCACAGCCGGCGCGTTCGTGCCCCTCAACTTCATCGCGGTGCGACTGTCGGCCTCCTATGTGCACCCGCGCGTGCTCGGCAGCACATCGAACCTGCCGCCTTCGATGGCGCTGACGTTCCTCGTGTCGCTCGGCGCGATGGCGCTGCTGTTTGCGACGCTGTGCAAGTACGAGCTGACGGCAAAGCGCATGCGCATGCTGCTCAAAGCCCGCTCCAGGATCCTCGGCTTCCAATGATCCTGCTCGCGGCCACGCTGCCGGAAGACTCGAACGACGGATATGTGGCGGCCGCCTACATCGTGTTCTTCGCGCTCGTCTTGATCTACGTGACGATCATGGCGATCCGCCTGGGGCGAGTGGAGCGCGACGTGCACAAGCTGCGCGAGGACGCAGCGCCCCAGCAGGACGACGGGACGGCGGCGCGGGAGCGCGAGACGGTATGAGCGCTCCAAAGGACATGCCCAAGGGGCACAGGGCGGGCGAGCTGCTGGCGCTCGGCATCTCGCACAAGACGGCGCCGGTAGCGCTGCGCGAGCGGCTGGCGTTCACCGAGGGGCAGGCCGTGGAGTTCGCCAGGCAGGCCGTCGACAACGCCGAGGTGTATGAGGCGGTCGCGATCTCGACGTGCAACCGCACCGAGGTGTATCTCGTGGTCGGGGATCCCGTGCGAGCGGAGACCGACGTGCTCGGGATGCTCGCCCGTCGGGCCGGTATCCGCCCGACAGAGCTCGCGCAGGAGATCTACTCGCCGCGCAACTGCGAGGCGGCCCGGCAGCTCTACCGCGTGACCTCGGGGCTCGAGTCGATGATCGTCGGGGAGGCAGAGATCCAGGGGCAGGTCAAGCGCGCCTATGAGGCGGCGATGGCGGCCGGCTTGACCGGGTCGCTGTCCAACCGCCTGTTCGCGGCCGCGCTGACGACCGGAAAGCGCGTGCGCTCGGAGACGGGGATCGGCTCGAGCCGGGTGAGCATCCCCTCAGTGGCTGTAGACCTCGCGGAGGACGTGCTCGGCGGCTTGGGCGATCGCCACGTGGTGATCCTCGGGGCGGGCGAGACGAGTGAGCTGACTGCGCAGGCGCTCGCCCACCAGGGGGTGGGGACGATCTTCGTGGCCAACAGGCACGCCGACAGGGCACTCAGCCTTGCGCAGCGCTTCGGCGGCTCGGTCGTGGGGCTCGACAAACTCCCCGAGCAGCTGCTGGAGGCTGACATCGTCGTCTCCTCCACCTCCTCGCCGCACCCGATCGTCGGCAGCGAGGAGCTCGAAGTCGTGATGGAGCAGCGCAGGGGTCGTCCGCTGCTGCTGATCGACATCGCCGTGCCGCGCGACGTCGACGCGCGCTGCGGCGACCTCGAGGGCGTGACGCTGTACGACATCGACGACCTGCAGGCGGTCGTCCAGCGCAACCTCGGCACGCGCGCTGAAATCGTGCCGCAGGCAGAGGAGATCGTGGAGGAGGAGATACGACGCTTCGCGCGCTGGCTGGGCCAGCTCGAGACGCTGCCGACCGTGGCGGCGTTGCGCGAGCACGGGAACGCGCTCGTCGAGCAGATCCTTGCCGAGAACGCCGGGCGCTGGGAGTCTGCCTCCGAGCGCGACCTGATGCGCGTGGAGGCGATCGCGCGAGCCGTCCTCAACCGCTTGCTGCACGAGCCGACGATCCGGCTGCGCAGCTTCTCGCAAGAGCGTGGGCACGCGAGCTTGCAGCTCGTGCGCGAGCTGTTCGGGCTCGACGAGGAGCCGCGACACGAGACTGCCGCCGAGGACGCAGACGGGAAGCTCGCCGAGGTGCGCTCGATCGAGAGCGCCCGCAAGAGCCAATGACCCCACCCATCCCGCCGGGGAATTTCCCCGGCCGGGCCTTCCCTCCCTATCCCATCCCGCCGGGGAAACTTCCCCGGCCGGCCCTCGATCCCCACCTCATCCCGCCGGGGAAACCTCCCCGGCCGGCCCGTAGGGCAGGATGAGGATGCGGATCGGGACGCGCGGCAGTGCGCTCGCGCTCGCCCAGGCCCGGCTCGTGGCGGGCTGGCTCGGGGGAGCCGAGATCGTCGTGGTGAGCACGAGCGGCGACAGGCAGCAGGAGCGCTCGAGCACAGGGAACGGCAGTCGCGGCGCGCCGGCGAGCGACGGAGACAAGTCGCGTTGGGTGGCCGAGCTCGAGCAGGCACTGCTGGCGGGCGAGGTCGACCTCGCCGTGCACTCCGCCAAGGACGTTCCCGGCGAGATCGCGCCCGGCTCGGAGCTGCTCGGCGCGCCGGCGCGGGCGAGCGTCGAGGACGCTCTGGTGGGAGCGCGCTCGCTCGAGGAGCTGCCGCAGGGGGCTTGCGTGGGCACGAGCAGCGTGCGCCGCGCCGCCCAACTGCGCGCGGCGCGGGCCGATCTGGAAGTTGTGAGCTTGCGCGGCAACGTCGACACGCGCTTGCGCAAGCTCGCGAGCGAGGTGACCGAAGGCGGCGAGCAGAGCGCGCACGGCGCGGGCGGGAGCAGCGCCGGACAGCGCGGGCCGGAACCTCACGGCGAGCGGGGTGGGCGCGAATCCCAGAGCCAGCGCGAATCTCGAAGCCAGCAGGAATCCCAGGGCGGGCGAGAATCCCAGGGCGGGCGGGCGCCTCAATTCAACGCGATCGTTCTCGCGAGCGCCGGGCTTTGGAGGCTGGGCCGCGAGCGCGACATCGGCTGCATGCTCGACGCCGCGCGTTTCGTGCCAGCGCCCGGCCAGGGAGCGTTGGCGCTGCAGGCGCGCGTTGGGGACGCGCCCGTCAAGCAGGCGGCCGAAGCGATCCTCGACAAGGACGCCACCGCCTGCCTGACGGCTGAGCGTGCCGTGGCGAGGGCGCTCGCGGCGAGCTGCAACACGCCGCTCGGCGCGCACGCAGCGCCGGCCGGCTGCGGTTGCCTGGAGCTGCGCGCGTGGGTCGGCTTGCCCGACGGGTCGGAGTGGCTCAGCGACGGACTGCTCGGCGGCTTCTACGACCCGCAGGAGCTTGGACGGCGTGTCGCCGAGCGAATAGAGGCGGTCGGCGGTCGCGAGCTACTGCGACGTGCCGAGGAGATGACCGTTGAACGCCCCTGACGCCGCCGAGCGACTGGGGCGCGTGCATCTCGTTGGGGCCGGGCCAGGAGACCCGGGTCTGCTGACCGCCCGCGCCCTGGAGTTGATCGCGAGCGCCGACACGATCCTGTACGACCGGCTGATCCCCGCCCGCGCGCTCGATGGTGCGCGCACGGACGCGGAGCTGCTGTTCGTGGGCAAGCAGGGTGGCGGGGACTCGATCCCGCAGGAGCAGACGACGGCGCTGATGATCGAGCGGGCGCGCCAAGGGCGCGAGGTGGTGCGCCTGAAGGGCGGCGACCCGTTCGTGTTCGGGCGCGGCGGCGAGGAGGCGCTGGCTCTGCGTGAGGCGGGCATCGACTACGGGGTCGTTCCCGGGGTCACAGCAGGCGTATCCGCGGCGGCTTACGCGGGCATCCCGGTCACACACCGAGGCCTGTCCACCGGGGTGGCGCTCGTCACAGGCCACACAGCGACCGACGCCCTCGATGGCGAGAGTCCCCCAATGGACGCTCCGTGGACGAGCGACTCCGCGGAGGAGCAGGCGCCCGGGCTCGACTGGGGAGGGCTCGCGGCGTTTCCGGGGACGCTCGTCTTCTACATGGGTGTGCGCCAGATCGAGCGGATCGCCCGCGCATTGATCGACGCCGGCCGGCCCGCATCTCAGCCGGTCGCGCTCGTGGAACGCGGCACGCTGCCCGACCAGCGCACGGTGACCGGCACGCTCGCGACGATCGCCGAGGTGGCGCGCCGCGAGCAGGTGAAGGCGCCCGCGATCGCCGTCGTCGGCGCGGTGGCCGAGCTGGCGGCCAGCTTGGAGTGGCTGCCGGCGCGACCGCTCGCGGGGAGGAGCGTGGCGGTCACGCGCGCGCGCGCGCAGGCGAGCGGGCTGGCACTGCGACTCGAGGAGTTGGGGGCGAGCGTGGTGCAGGCGCCTGTAATCCACACGCGCGCGCTCCCGGGACCGCCGCTTGACCCCGCGCCTTACGACCTGATCTGCTTGACCAGCCCCAACGCCGTCGAGGTGCTGTTCCAGCGGCTGGATGACGGAAGCCACCCGCCCAGCGACGCGCGTGCGCTGGCGAACGCCCGCATAGCGGCGATCGGCCCGGGGACCGCGCGTGCGCTGGCGGGGCACGGGATCGCAGCAGACATCGTGCCCGAGCGCTTCGTGGCGGAGTCGCTCGCGGACGCGCTCGCCGGCCTCGAGGTACGACGCGCGCTCGTAGCGCGCGCGCGCGAGGCGCGCGACGTGCTCCCGGACGCGCTGCGCGCAAGCGGCGCCGAGGTCGATGTGCTGGCGCTGTATGAGACGATCGCCGAGCCGCTCTCGGCGATCGCGCTCGAGCAGGCGCGCGCGGCCGACTACATCACGTTCACCTCGTCCTCGACGGTGCGCTTCTTCCTCGACGCCGCTCGCGGCGACGGCGACTCCAGCGCCTCGGCCGCGACCCTGGACCCCTCGACGCGAGTCGTCTCGATCGGACCGGCTACGAGCGCGACGCTCAGAGAGCACGGCCTGGAGCCACACGTCGAGGCCGAGCGGCACGACGTCGACGGGCTCGTGGATGCGCTGCTCGCCGACGCGCTCGCACACTCCCGATGACGAACACGGCCGACGGCCGCGCGGGGCAACCCGTGACTGTCCCGCTCGGCCGGCCACGGCTGCATCTGCGATGCACCGACTCGACCAACGAGCGAGCGCGAGGGCTCGCGCTCGGGGGAGCGCCACACGGCACGCTCGTGACAACGGCCGAGCAGAAGGCCGGTCGTGGACGCCAGGGTCGCGCGTGGGTGGCTCCTGCCGGCAGCGCACTGCTCTGCTCGCTCGTGTTGCGAGATCCGCCGCCGTTGCTGTCGCTGCTCGCCGGCGTCGCAGTATGCGACGTGGTCGGAGAGCGCGCACGCGTGAAGTGGCCGAACGACATCGTGGTCGAGGGCGCCACCGCCACGCAGCCGAGCGCCACCGCCGCACAGCCGAGTGCCACCGCCGCACAGCCAGGCGCCACCGCCACGCAGCCAAGCACCGCCGCCGCACAGCCACGCGCGACCGACCCGCAACCAGGCGACACCGTCGCACGGCCAGGCGCCATGATCGCCGGGGAGTCGCTCGGCGACTATCCGCGCGACGGGGCGCCGAATGCGGCGCCACTCGAGAAGCTCGCCGGCATCCTTGTCGAGGGGCGTCCTCAGGAAGGCTGGGCCGTGCTCGGGATCGGCTTGAACGTGAGCCTGCGCGTCGAGCAGTTGCCTGAGGGCGTGCGCGAGCGCGCGGCGAGCCTGGAGCTGCCGTCGAGCGCGGTCGAGCCGCTGCTCGACCGGCTCCTGCAGGCGCTGGAGCGCCGCCTAACGGAGCCCGTCGAGGGCTTGCTCGACGCTTGGCGGGCTCGCGACGCGCTGCTGGGCCGCGTGGTGTCCTGGGGCGTGTCCGACCCCGGCTCCTCCTCGAGCGGCCTCTACTCGTCCTGCGGGCATGGAGGGCGGCGAGCCGGTCAGGGTCGCGCGGCCGGGATCGACGAGGCCGGCCGCCTGGTCGTCGAGCTCGCCGACGGCTCCACCGCGAAGCTCGATGCCGGAGAGGTCCACCTGGGGCCGGCTCAATGAGACGGCACGCCCCAGATCCTCAAAACCTCAATCGCCGTCCTTGGCCCCGCCCGAGCTGGAGGAGTCCTCGGCGCGCTCCAAGGCCTCTTCGACGTTCTCCTGCAGCCTCTTGCCGGACCGAGGCTCCAGCTCTCCATCCATGCCCGACTGCGGGGCGGCCTCGTTCGAGAGCGCCTCGGCCAGCACCGCATCCGAGGGAACGTCGGCGCCCTTGACCTTGCCGTTGGGCGAACGCCGGGCGCGCGAGCGCTGGCCCTGCTTGCCCTGTGGCCTTTGCACGTTCTGAGTCCTCTCGACGTTCTGAGTCCTCTGGGCGCCGTCGGTCACCTGGGCGTTCCCCTCCGTGGCGAGCGCCGGCTTGGCGCCCTGAGCTGCAGCGCCACCTTCGCCGGCGCTCTGCCCCTTTCGCCGACGGCGCGCTCCGCGGGGACGGCGCTTGGGGAAGTTGCGCAACAGCTCGCGCGCGAGCGCCGGCGGCTTGCGCGCCATGCGCGTGCGCGCGCCGCGCAAAACCTCCTCGGCCTCCGGCGTATGCGCGAGCGCCGCGGCGAGCAGGGCGGCCGCGAGCCGACGGTCCTGCTTGCGAGCCGCGTGCACGAGTCGCCGCGCGTTGCGTGCGTGGGCCCCACCGGCGGAGTTGACGAGCAGCCCCAACAGGCGCTTGGTCTCGGGCCAGCGTTGCACGGCATACTCCTCGTGGACTTCCCTCGTGTATTCAGCCAAGCGCCAGATCCAAGCATTGGCCTGGTCGCGGCGGCCGATGCGCCGCTCCACGAGCGCCCTCAACATGATCTTGGCGGCCTCTCGGCGCTCCTCGCGCGGCCACGATCCGGCGATGTCGATCGCCGTGTCGAATGCATCCGGGTCTCGCAATGCGGCGATCTCCGAGAGCGCCTTCAGGCGCAGCTGCGCGCTCTTGTTGCGCTGCACGGCTGTGATCAAGAAGCGCGCCTTCAGCTCGCCCGTGCGATCGAAGTGCAGCATCGCGCGTGCGCGGCGCCAGCCATTTGGCGTGACGCGAGCGCCCGCCAGGGCGGCCCATACGTGCTGCTCGCCGTAGTCGAGGTGCTCTACGGCGATCCGCCACAGCTCCCGCTCGAACACTTCGAAGCGCCGCTCCTCCTCCGCGCACACGGGCAGCACGCGCCGCTCGACCCTCATCCGCCGCCCGCGCCCGCGGCGCACTGGGCCCACGACGATCGCTCCGCCGCGATACACGTCGCGATCGAGCAGCGAGTGCAGCGTCACGACGGGATCGTCGTTCTTGGTGGCTGGGTGCACGAAGTCGACGACCAGGCCCGCCTCCTTGCCGGGGTGACGGCGCGTGACGCGACCTACCCGCTGCTGGTATATGCGCTTTGAGGCGGTCGGCGCGAGGTGCACGCACACGGTCGCCCGCGGGCTGTTCCAACCCTCCGCCAGCAGCTGCGCGTTTATCAGCACGTCGATGTCGCCGCGCTCGTAGCGAGCGAGTATCTCCGCCAGCTCGCGCTTGGGGGTTTCGCCGGAGACGCCCATCGCCTTGATTCCTTCGGCCCTGAAGGCTTCCGCGAGGTTGTAGGCGTGCTGGACGCCGGCTGCGTACACCACCCCCGGCACGCCGTTGAAGCGCGTCTTGTAGAGGTTGGCGGCGGCCATGTTGAACGGCTGCTGGTCGAGCAGCGCGGCCAGCTCCTCCTGGTCGAACTCGGTGTCCACCTCGCCGCGGCGCAGCGGCACGTTGGCGATCGTGCGCACCCCCACGCCCGGCGATATGCGCACACAGCGCAGCGGGGCGATCACGCCGCGACGCGCGGCCTGCGCGAGGTCGAAGCGCGAGGTCTGGGTCGGGAACAGGTCGGTGACGTGCCTTGCGATCAGCGCGCCGGTGGCTGTCATTCCAATGAAGATCGGCCCGGTCCACGCTCTGATCGCCCCGCTCGTCTTCTCGCCGAGGGCGGTATGAGCCTCGTCGCAGATCACGATCGTGTAAGCGCTCGAGATGCGTCCAGCGTTGCGCACGAACCACTGATAGGTCTCGACCGTGACGGGCCCCTTCGGGGAGTCCTCGCCGACGTACAGGGGCCGCGAGATGCGCTTCTGGTAGCCGCGCTGGCGCAGCTCGCCGTGGAACTGGTCGACGAGGTTGCGCCGATGAGTCAGGATCAGGATGCCGCCGGTCTGCGAGGCCTCGACGAAGCCGAGCGCGGCAACCGTCTTGCCGGCGCCGGTGGCGTGCTCGAACCAGAAGCGCTTGGCGGCGTTGGGATCCTCGGGCTGCTCGGCGAGCGCCTCCTCGTCCTCCTCTTCGACCCAGTCGCGGGGCTCCTCCTCGGACTCCTCCTCGATCTCCTCGTCTGGCTCCGGCTCGGGCTCGGCCAGCTCGGGCTCGTCCTCGAAGTCGTCGTCCTCGTCCTCCTCGTCGGGTGCGGCCCGCTGCACCGGCCCAAGATCCTCGTCGTCCTCCTCGACTTCCTCGTCCTCCTCGTCGTCCTCGTCCTCGGGGTCGGCGTCTGCGTTGGGCTCATCGGTCGCCTCGCCAAGCTCGGATGCGTCGAGGCTCGCCGTTGGCTGCTCGCCGTCAGCGCCGAGGATCGCCGCCGAGGCGAGCAGCTCGGGCGAGGCGGCGGCGGAGGCGCGGCCGTTGCCGTTCGCCGTGCGCTGGGCCTCGGCGAGCAGCGCGGTGAGCGTGCCAGACAGCGCATCCACCTGGTGGGCCGAGAGCACGGTGCCGTCGACGAGCTTCGGCTCGTCCTCGGACAGCACTCGCTCCAGCCCGAGCAGCAGGGAGAACTCCCCCCTCCAGGCCGTCGAGGGGAACTTTGCGCCCTCCTTCAACTCTGCCAGAGCCCGATTGAGAGCGCGCCCGCGCGGAGAGCCGGCAGCCAGCGCGACGGCCGGATCCTCGCCCTCGTGCAGGAAACGCTCGCGCGCGAACTTCTCCGCGCGGGCGATTTCGGCGGACCCGGGAATGGACGCGGCCGCAAGGGCCACTGCAGTGGACTCGGCCATAGAGGCTCTGGGCTTCGAGATGGAGCCGCCGCGGAAAGGAGCTCCACGTGACTCGTGAACCGGCGCTTGCGCCGGTAAGGCTCAGGGAGTCGGTGGGGCGGATTGGATCCCCTCCTACTCCGTTCATCCAGGATACAACACAACCCGGGGGATTTGAAGGTGTCGCCTTGTGGCACCCTTATCCGCCATGCAGACCGCAGAGACCGGATATGCCGCGTGGCGCGCCCGGCGCGATATAGCTCGCGTCGGATGAGCGGCGCCACATGACCCTTCGCCGCGCCCTCGCGACGCTCCTCTGCCTGGCGCTCGCCGGGCTCGTCGCCGCGGGGGTGTCCAAGCTGCCAGGCGGCCCTTCGACCGGCTCCAGCGCCGCGCGACTGACGGCGGCGCAGACGCGCGCCCTGCTCGCCGGCTCCCCACCGGCGCTGGCGGCGCTGCACGCGCAGGGAGGCGCCCTGCTGGAGGGCGGCGCGCCGGCGCTGGATGCGCGGCTTGCCGCCTTGAAGGGCTATCCGGTGGTCATCAACAAGTGGGCCTCGTGGTGCGTGCCGTGCAGGCAGGAGCTCGGGGCCTTCCAACGCGCATCGGCCGAATACGGGCGGCGCGTGGCGTTCATCGGCCTTGACTCGGCAGACACGAGTCGCAGCGACGCGCTCGCCTTCCTGAGGTCTGTCCCGCTCAGCTACCCGAGCTACTACGACGAGAGCGGTCGACTGGGTGAGCAGATCACCGATTCTCCGTTCACCCCAGTGACCGTGTTCATCGCGCCCAACGGCCGCCGGTTCCCTCGCCAGGGCCAGTATCCGAGCCTGGCAAAGCTCGAGCGGGACGTCCGACGCTATGCCTTGGACGGGTGATGGGATGGGTCCGAGGAGCGACGTCGAACAGTACGCATCGAATGCCTGAGATAAGGGTAGACCCGCTGAGCGGGCACAAGACGATCGTGGCGGGCGAGCGCTCAGCGCGACCGGGCGGCGAGCCGCGCTGCCCGGCCCCGACGCCGATCGAGGTCGAGCGCGACCCGTTCGCCGTCGGTCACGAGGACAGGACGCCTCCGGAGCTGTACGCGGTGCGCCCCGACGGCGGAGCGGCGAACGCTCCGGGATGGACGGTGAGGGTCGTGCCGAATCTCTACCCAGCGCTCGCGCTCGACAGCCCGGCGCTCGCGCCCGACGCTCAACCGGACCTCTTTCGCGCCATCCCGGCGAGCGGCGCGCACGAGGTGATCGTCAACGCGCCCGAGTCGGTGCTCTCGCTGGCGGAGCTCGCGCCCGAACGCCTCGCGGCGGCGATGGAGGTGTGGCGCGAGCGCATGAGGGCGCACGCGGACAGGGCGTATGTGCAGCTGATCGTCAACGAGCGACGCGAGGCGGGAGCGTCGCTCGAGCACACTCACTCACAGCTCTACGCGCTCGACTTCGTGCCTGCCGAGGTGGCAAGAGAGCGCGAGCGCTGTGGGGCCTATGCGACACGCACGATGGGCAGGGGGCTGCTCGAGGACCTGCTCGCCGAAGAGGTACGCCGCGGCGAGCGGATCGTCGCGATCGACCAGGACGCAGTGCTGATGGCGCCCTATGGATCGCGGCTGCCCTTCCAGCTGATGCTCGTCCCGCGCCAGCCGCGGATGCGCTTCGAGGATGACGGGCCACTCGGGAGCGCTCTGCTGCACGAGGGCCTGAGCCGGCTCGCGCGCCACTTCGGCTCCAGCCCCCCTCTGAACATGTGGGTGCGAACAGCGCCGCGCGGCGCCGAGCACTTCTGTTGGAGGATCGACGTCGCGCCGCGCTTGACGCACCTGGCGGGGCTCGAGCTCTCGACAGGTGTAAACCTCAACATCGTGGCGCCCGAGCACGCAGCCGCCGTGTTGCGCGATGCGTGAGCGAGACGGGAGCGCTCACACCCGCATACGCCTGACGATCGCGCGCGCGCCGCGGGAGAGGTGATCGTGCGAGCGCTGGTGCAGCGTGTCAGCCGAGCGTCGGTGCGCGTCGGCGATCGCGAGGCGGCGGCCATAGGGCCCGGGCTGCTGGTGCTGCTCGGGATCGCCAACGAGGACGGGCTCGCCACCGCCGAGCGTCTGGCCGAGAAGGTGCTGGCCCTGCGGATCTTCAGCGACGCCGACGGCCGTATGAACGAGGCGCTTGGCGAGCGAGAGATCCTGTGCGTCAGCCAGTTCACGCTTTACGGCGACACGACGCGAGGCAACCGCCCGAGCTTCGGGGCGGCGGCCCGGCCGGAGCACGCCGAGCCTCTCTACGAGCGCTTCTGCCAGCGCACAGGCGCCAAGCGTGGCGTGTTCGGCGCGCACATGGAGGTCGAGCTCGTGAACGACGGGCCAGTGACGCTGCTGCTCGAGGCCTGACAACCCTGTCGAGCGATCACCGCCTCGAACAACGCTGTCGCTCGATCCAAGCGCACGATCGAACGCCCCTGTCGCCCGATCCAAGCGCACGACCGCCGGGCGGATAGGCTCCTCTGGTGCCCCCGGTCGAACGCGTCGTCCCATGCTTTGCCGCCGAGCCTCCACAGGAAGGCCTCCCGTACGGTCGCTGGGCGGAGCGTCTGGAAGAGGAGCTGCACGCTGTCTGGAGCGCCCTCGACACCGACGGGGAGGAGCTCGGCGAGCCGGCAGAGATCGTGTGGTACCCGGACAGAACCTGGCATGGACGCCGCTACGTGCCTGCCACGACGGTCACCTCAGGTGGCTACGAGCTGTTTGGCTACGTGCGCTTCGTCACCGGCTCGGGCGAGGGCGAGCCGCTGGAGCTCTCCGCGCACGGAGACTTCACCGAGGAGACCGCCGAGCGCAACCCCGACTGGAAGCTGGACGTGTGCGACGAGGTGATCGGCTCATGGCACGGGCATAACGGTGCGCTCGCCGCGATGACGCTCGTGTGGGGCCGCCCACTTGTGGGGGCTGGGAGGATCGTGACGGCCGAGCTCGGCCGCGCGACCGTCGACCAGTGCGAGCTGATCGAGCAGCGCTTCACCCTGATCGCACCCGACGACTACCGCCACGACCTGCTGGCGATCAAGCTGTGGGGTGGCAAAGGCCAGGAGCTCGCGTGTGAGTCGCTGTACGAGGCGGAGGATCAGGCCGCGGGCGAAGGCGTCGGGAGCGACGGGGTCGTGGACGACGGTGGCGAGAAGGAGGGTGGAGCCGAGGGCGCCGGAGCCGGGGGGGGGATCTTGTAGGCGGCGATCCAGGTGTGAACCCAGGCCGAGATCGAGCGCACGCTCGCGAACACCGAGGGGTGTCGCGTCGAGCACTTCGCATACACGTGAACCGCGATCCCCACCTGGACGGGAGCGCCAGCGGCGCCTCTACTCAACAACGGCCCGCCGCTGTCGCCCTCGCAGACTCCGGTGGCATAGCTCGGCGGCGCGATCGTGCAGATCTCGCTCTTCGCATAGAAGGGCGGCGCGTTGCGCCTGCACCACCGACGGCCCTGCACCACCGTGTTCGCCCACTGCAGCGTTTCGGTCAGGGGCCGTTGCAAATAGGAGGTCCTGCCCCAACCGGCGATGGTGGCCGATGAACCGGCGGCTGGACCCGCGGTCTTCGACGGGGGCGCGAGCGCGATCGCAGGGGCGGCGATCGGAGCGGAGAGGACCAGCAGTGCGGCGTCCCCGGCGTCGACCCGGCGCACGAGTCCCGGATAGACGAGCACCCCGAGAACCGTCGAGACCTGCCTTTCGGCCGTCAGCGGATCAATTGTGCCAGTCACGACGCGGTAGCCGGACGGTTGGTTGACGACCCCAGTCTGCATGTTCTCGGCGCAGTGGCCCGCCGTCAGGATCAGGCTGGGCGCCACCACCGTGCCGGTGCACTGGTAAGCGAGCTTGCCCTGGAAGTCGACGATGTAGGCGAGCGAGGGAAACGTGCCGGCCACCGCGGCAGCACCGCCGATGATCGACTCGTGTGCGCGGAGCGCCGGGTGAGCTCTGGCGCGCCGGCCCAGACGCCGGGCGCCTGCGCTCGCGGCGCCGCCTCGCGTCTCACGACCCCCGCCGCGATTCCCTTCTCCTGGCTTCAGCGCGATTGCCATCGGAGAGCAGGCGGCGGCGCCCGCAAGCACCGCCAAGGCAAGCAAGAGCTTCCCTTGGCACATCAATCGTCGGGTTGTTCTACCTGTTTTCGACAGCATGTGCAAACGCCGGATGTCGAGGCGCAAGCTCCTCATCGGCACCGACCGCTCGCGGGCTTAGAACGTCTCCTAAAGATCAGCGCGCCCGGAATACGCCCCTTGCCTCACTCGATCCTCGAGGACTCCGCCGCGCTCCAGCCGCACATCCCCATCGAGCCACATCCTTGGCGTCGGTTGACAGACCCGCGAGGCGCCCACCGAGGAAACAAAATATGTAGCTCGGATCAAGCAAGCTCTCGCATCTGCCGAGTATCTGAGCATGGGAGATAAGCAAGACCCGCGCGAGGAGACCGAGCCCAGGGAGCACATCGCGCTGAACCTCGCGCCATTCGCTGCGGCGGCCGGGCTGGCGACGGTTGTGGCGCTGGTGGCGACGAAGGTAGACTGGCCTCAGTTCGCCCTCGCGGTGGCGCTGGGGATTCTGGCCGGCTTGGTGCGGCTCACACCCTGGCAGGGATCTCTCGGACGCGCCAGGGAGGTGTTCCCGTCCCTCATCTTCCTTACAGGGGTGGGGTTCCTGCGCAGCTCCGCGGGCGGCGCGAACTCCGGGATCGCCGTCGTCGCGCTGCTTCCAGTCTTCTGGACCGCGCTGCACGGCGACCGTCGTCAGTTGTGCATCGTCACAGCCGGCGTGACCGTGTTCTTCCTCGCGCCCCCTGTGCTTGTCGGAGGCGTGGCGTACCCTTCCAGTCAGTATCGCGCCAGCGTGCTGTTCCTGGCGGTGAGCGTGATCATCGGCTTCACCACTCAGCGGCTCGTCGCCCAGGTCCGCTTCCAGGCCGAGGAGGCCGAGCTCCGCGAGCGAGCCCTGGAGCGAGTTGCGGCGGTGATGCGGGGACTGCCGAGCAGCTCCCGCGCTCGCACCGAGGTGTGCGAGGCCGCCAGGTCGATCAGCAACGCGAGCTTCGCGCTCCTGTATGAGCCCGTCGGCACGCCGGGTATCCTGCGCTCCACGGCGATGGCTGGGCTTGACATGGGCCCGGTCGAGATCACCCCCGAGAGGGCCACCGCGACGGGGGAGGCCTATGCCTCCCGGCGCTCATTCTTGTGGAACGAGGGCAACGACTCGACGCCGCCCGATCACGCTCTATGGGAGGCTGTGGGCCGTCCTACCTCGATGCTGTTCGAGCCGGTGTTCCGCGGCGAGGAACCGGTGGGCGTGCTCGTCGTGGGATGGCCAGGATCGGTTCGCGCCGGTGGCACGAGAACGACCCTGATCGCGTTGCTCGCACACGAGGTTGCGACGGCGATCAAGCGCGCGGACCTACTGGCTCAGCTGACCGACATGGCGAGCACCGACGCGCTCACAGGCTTGCCGAACCGCAGGGCTTGGGAAACGAATCTCAGCCAGGCGCTGCTCGACAACGACCAACTCGTGCTCGCGATGCTCGACCTCGATCGCTTCAAGGACTTCAACGACACACGCGGGCATCCGGCGGGCGACCGCCTGCTCAAGGAGACCGCCTCGGCCTGGCGCGAGGAGCTGCGCGCCGGCGACTTCCTCGCGCGCATCGGTGGCGAGGAGTTCGCGCTGCTGCTGCCTGTGTGCGCCACCGAAGACGCCCTGACCGTCGTCGAGCGCCTGCGCCGGCGAATTCCCTGCGAGCAGACATGCTCGGCGGGTGTGGTGATCCACGAGCCCGGCGAGTCCTCCGACATGCTGATGGCACGCGTCGACGCAGCGCTCTACGACGCCAAGGCGGCGGGCCGCGATCGGATCTCGCTTGCCGCATGAGACGGCCAGGTCGTTGCTAGCGATGGTCGACCGTAGTCCGTCAACTATTGAGTTAGCGACCGGCATCTGCCGATAGCGCAAGCATGCGTCGAAGCAGACCGCGCATAAGCCTCACCGGCCAGGTCGCTCTGCTCAGCCTGATACCGATCGTCGCACTCGGCGTCGTGCTTGCCCTGGTCTTGCGAGATCAGATCGTCTCGCGCACTCTCGCCGACGCAACTCAGTCGGCCCGCCTGGTCGCGCGGTTGGGCGTGCAACCCAGGATCTCGCCGAGTGAATTGAGCCACGGCCTGAGCGCGCGCGGGATCAATGCGCTCGACGAGCAATTGCGTGCGCGATCTGTTACGCACGACCTGGCTCGCATCAAGATCTGGAACGCCGCGGGCTCGATCGTCTACTCCGACGACCACAGGCTGATCGCCAAGCGCCCAGGAGAGAGCGACGAGCTCAAGAATGCGCTGGAGGGACGTCCGAACGCGGCCGCGGTCGTGTCCCCCAGCGCCGGCTCGGAGACCGCCAGCGAGGTCGGGCTCGGGAGGCTCGTGGAGGTGTACGTGCCTCTGCGCTTCACCACGCTGGGTCCACCGGCAGGGGTGTTCGAGATCTACCTCAGCTATGCGCCGATCGCAACCGCGGTCAGCAGCGACGAGCGCACGATCGCCGTGCTCGTGGCGCTGGGGCTGGCGCTGCTGTGGGCCGTGCTCTTCAGGATCGTGGCCTCTGCTTCCCAGCGCCTTCGCCGGCAGGCGGACGAGAACGACCGCCTCGCTCGCTACGACCAACTGACGGGCTTGCCCAACCGTACGCTGTTCTCAGAGCGCTTGATGCAGGCGCTGCGCGATGGACGCCCCGACGGCGACGGGCTTGCCGTATTGCTGCTCGACCTCGACGGCTTCAAGCAAATCAACGATACGCTTGGACACCGCGCCGGCGACGTGGTGCTGATCGAGGTCGCTCGGCGTCTGCGTGCGAGCTTGGATCCCATGCTGGCGGTGGCCCGTTTGGGGAACGACGAGTTCGCCGTGCTTCGGCCCAACACCAAATGCCACTCCCAGGCGCTCGAGACCGCGGCGGCGATCCGCTCCACGATGGAGGAGCCGGTGGCGCTTGACGGGGCCGCTGTCAATGTCGAGGCGAGCATCGGGATCGCGATTGCGCCCGACCATGCTCGCGAGGCCGAGGCGCTCCTCAGGCGCGCCGACATGGCACTCGCTCACGCCCGCTCGTACCGGAGCATCGTCGAGGTCTACTCCGCCGACCACGATCACTTCGAGGCTGCGCGCCTGAAGCTGTTGGGACAGGTGCGTCCCGCCCTCGAGCGAAAAGAGTTCGTGCTCTTCTACCAGCCCAAGATCGACCTGGCCAGCGGTCGCGTGACAGGCGTCGAGGCGCTGATTCGCTGGCGCCACCCGCAGCAGGGAATGCTGGCGCCGCTGGAGTTCATGCCCATGATCGAGCAGACTGCCCTGATCGGCGCCGTGACGAGGTACGTGATCGACCATGCGCAGGGGCAGCTCGCAGCGTGGCGTCGAGAGGGGCTCGAGCTCGACATGTCTGTGAACCTGTCGGCCTGCAACCTTCACGATCCGCTGCTCCCAGAGGACATCGAGGCGCTCCTGAAAGCCCACGCCACTCCCAAGGGATCGCTCACGGTTGAGGTGACCGAGAGCGCGGCGATGACCGATACCGACAGAGCGTTGCGGGTGCTCAGCGCGCTGCGCAGGCTTGGCGTCGGCGTGTCGATCGACGACTTCGGCAGCGGGCACGCGTCGATCGCGTATCTGGCGAGCCTTCCCGCCACCGAGGTGAAGATCGACCGCTCGCTGATAACTCGCATGTGTGAGAGCCCACGAGACGAAGCGATCGCACGAACGACGATCGACCTGGCCCGCCACCTCGACCTGCGCGTGGTGGCCGAGGGTATCGAGACGGCCGAGGTGGCGCGACGGCTCGTCGAGGTCGGTTGCGACAGCGGACAAGGGTATTTCATCTCGCGTCCGCTGCCACCTGAGGAGCTCGCCGAGTGGTTGCGACAGCGCACGAAAGTCCCAGCAAGGACACGATCGGCCTAGACGTGACAGTTCCGGCAGTCTGGCTTGGGGTAGCATCCGGCTGGATTTGAAGATGACGACCACGCAGCTGCCACCCGAACCTGGATTCTGCACCGCATGCGGTGCTCGAATGGAGCGTGAGTCGAGATTCTGCGGCGAGTGCGGGGCGGCGAGCGAGGAGCCGGCCTCCCAAGGTCGAGCGGAGGAGACAGGCGGGCCGAGCTCAGGGACTCAGGGCGTCGCTATCGCCGCGGAGCGACGACCTCCTCCGCCCCCGCCACCGCCACCCACACGGTCGGGGCCCGTGGAGATCTCAAACGTGTGGACCCCGCCGCAGACGAACGTTCTCGCGATTCTCTCGCTTGTGCTCAGCCTCATCTGGATAGCTGGGCTTGGGTCGATAGGAGCAGTCGTCCTCGGGCACATGGCCAAGCGTCAGATCGCCGAGTCGAACGGTCGCCAGACGGGCGCCGGTCTGGCGACCGCGGGGCTCGTGATCGGCTATATAGGCATCGGCATCCTGCTCATCTATGTCATCGCCCTGGCGAGCATCGGTGGATGAGGGTCGGCGAGTGTCCCTCGCCGCTCTGGCGGGGCTCTACGCGCTCTTTGCGGCGCTGGTCCCAGTCGAGCGGGGTCCCACGATCTGCCCCTTCCGCATCGTCACAGGACGACGCTGCCCGCTCTGCGGCCTCACGCGCGCGAGCCGCGCCCTGACGCGGGGAGACATCCGCGGGATGCTCCGCCTGCATCCCCTCACGCCGCTCCTGTGGGCCGCCGTGACGATCCGCCTATGGACCTGGCGCAGCGACACCACCTTCATCCACATGACACATCCAATGCAACAGGGAGGTCTGTAGTGGCGGCCAGCGTCCAGCAGGTTCAGGTCAGCTCACAGCACGAGCTCGAGGGCACAATCGCGAGCTATATAGCTCAGGGCTTCGTCGTCTCCAGCCGGACCCCCGAGTCCGTCACTCTCTTCAAGAAGAAGGAGTTCAACATCCTCTGGGCGGTCGTCGGCTTCTTCCTTTGCCTGCTCCCGCTGCTCGTGTACTGCATCGTCTACGCGACGCAGAGCGACCAGATGGTGATGGTCACGATCATGACCACCCCACGCGGCGGCGAGCTGACGTGGTCCGATGACAGGCAGTGGTGGTGGGACGGAGAGCGGTGGCGAGACGCGCTGCTCGAGCTTCCACCTGGCGCCGTGCTCTCCGACGACCAGGCCACCTGGTGGGACGGCGAGACGTGGCGTCCTGTGCCCTTGCCGGCCGGCAAGGGCGGGGACGAGGCAGGCCGGTCGGCGCCGGAGCCGCCCGCGGCTCATCCGGGCGGCGAGTAGGCCACCGGCTCGCTCTCGGCCCAGGCAGGGCCGACTCAACTCTCATACCGATAGGTCGCGAGGGCCATCGCGGCAAGCAACCGCTAACCGCTGTGGTCGTCTGTATCTGGTGACCAAAGTGTAGTTTCGTGCCGATAGTTGGTCTTTCCACTTGACACGCTCGAGGCGCCGCCGCTACGCTTTCGCTGCGCGTTTGCGTTTTCAGATCCGTCTCACCGACGTGCTGCTTGCAAGGTCCTGCGCGATCTGGTCTGGGCGCAAACGAGAGCATCGGCTCGTACGTCGCGGTCACCCACAACAGGGAGTACCACGTGGATCAATCGACAGCACTTCAACTCGCCGCAGACGAGCAGGAGGAGAGGGCGATTCGGTACAGCCCGATCGAGATACTCGACTACGAGCCCTCTGCACCTGAGACAAATGTCCTTTGTCCTGAGGGTAGCGTGACGGTGTTCCTGTCATGGGAAGGGGCGTCGATTCTCCAGGACATTCGTGCCGCGGCGCGCGACGAGGGAGGGTCAGATGTCCAGCTAGCTCAGCAGATCATCAAGCGATTCGAGGGAAGGCAACGCATGTCGTACTACCGGGCGTGGCGACTGCTGCGGAAGACGCCAGCGTTTGCCAGCGTTCGCTACGGTGGACGAACGCTCGGGACGAACCTCTTCCCGCCTCCTGGGCCCGATCTAGTCGCGTTGGAGTGCCCTTACAATGGCGGGCGTCTAAGCCCATCAGAGCTCACTCTCGCCGAGCATCGGCGCGACTATGCGGAGATCGGGCTCGAGGCGGTCGCGCTTCGCCACGTGCCGCGACTGACCGAGGCGGAGACAAGCGCGCTACGGGGTGTCCCCGAGGACCAGCTCGAGCTCAACCTGGCGGTGAGGGCCAGCTGCTGCGACAATCTTACGGACTACGCTCAGGTCGTCATCGCGGTCACATTTGCCATGTTGTGCATGAGTCGGGTAACGCCCGGGGAGCTGGTGGAGCACATAGACGACTCAGAGCTCGAGCGCCTTGGCCCGAGCCAATCGGCCCGCCGACTGCTCGAGATCCGACGAGACCTCCTCGGTCACGAGCACGCATAGAGTCAGCCGGGCCGCGAGAATGTCAGCAGGCGAGGAGGCGTTGGCTGCAGTCCTCGCAGCATGGTGGATCATCTCGGCCATATGTCAGGCTCACTCCCCTGTCGAGCGCTGGCTGCGCGCTCGTGACCTACTCTCCTTGATCCCGCACTGGCATTTCTTCGCCCCGCGGCCCGGTCAGCAAGACTACTACCTACTGTTTCGTGACCGGACGCGCGACGGTGTGATCTCTCCCTGGCGTGAGGTCACCTCCTCACAGACCAGCCGCGGCGTGTCGGTTCTCTGGAACCCTGGAAGGCGGCACAACAAGGCTCTGGTGGATGTCACCATGCAACTGGCGCAGCTCGGTCAGGCAGTTGGCGACCATCTCGGATCTCTCACTTTGACAGTTCCCTACCTCGCCATCCTGAATTTTGTGTCAAAGCTACCGCGGATCGACTATGAGTGCGAGACGCAATTCCTGCTCATGACTTTGGATCGTCGCCGACCGGGCGCAAAGCCTGAGGTTCTGCTCGTCTCAGCTCTACATCCACTGGCTGACTAGACCACCGTACGAGCTTGACACCCTCATACGCACTTTGGCTGGCTGGGATCGCCGCTTCGCTCGGGATGGCGATCTGCTCACTCGAGTACTTGGCCAGACCGGGACTTTTGTCCGATTCGGCCCTCTCGAGTTGGCTCGTCGCCCAGACGAGCCACCGCTTGTTTAACCGGCCGGTATTCCATCGCACTCTTGGGCTTCTGCTTCCCTACCCACGTGTTCTGGCGCTGATAGCGCTCCGGCTCGCGTGCGTGATCGCGTTCCTTGCAGGACCGCCACCCGTTCGAGCGATCGCTGCAACCATCATCGCCGTCAGCTCGGTGCTCTTGGCGGCGCGCGCACCGTTCGGAACAGACGGGGCCGACCAGTTGCTCTTCATGACCTTTACCGCATTTGCCCTCGCATACGGTCTTGACACTGACAAGGCCCAACAGCTCGTGCTTTGGTTTCTCGCAGCCGAGGTGGCCCTCGCCTATTTCACAGCGGGAACGGCCAAGATCATCTCGCGCACCTGGCGTAGCGGTGATGCTCTACCAGGAATCTTCGCGACGACGGTCTACGGTGACGAGTGGGTTGGACGCCTTCTCGCGAGGAGACAAAGGCTCGGCTTGGTGCTCGGCTGGTCTGTGATCGCTCTCGAGTGCACGTTCCCGCTCGCCCTCCTCGGGGTCATGCCGCTCACATACATATTGCTCTCGCTCGGCGCCGGCTTCCATGTCGGCGCAGCAGTCTTCATGCGACTCAACACATTCCTCTGGGCATTTTTGGCAACCTACCCGGCGGTACTCTATTGCGCGCTAACAATTCCTCACAGATAAGAGGTCGAACCTCCCAACCCGGATCGGCCCAGGCCCTCCTGTTCTATGATCAAACATGTGGTTTCTGCCGCTGGACGGTCGCAAAGATTCTCGCCTGGGATCGAGATCATCGGATCAAGCCAGTAGCCATCCAGGCCTCCGCATCCGCTCGTCTTCTTAATATTCCGGCGGAGCAACTTCTGGCTTCCTGGCACTTCCGAGACTCACAGGGGCGTCTGTACTCCGCCGGCGCAGCGTTTGCGCCAATGATGCGCCTCCTTCCCGGAGGCTCGCTGTTCGCCACCGTCGCCGCTCGGAGACTTGGAGCACTAGAATGCGCTTACTCCTTTGTCGCAAGTCACCGGCGCGCCCTCGGAGCCATCGTCAGCCATGGCGCTCGGGAGCGGGCTGATAAGCGTATCGGACTATGCACAGCACCAAAATCTGGGTCTACAAACTGATCGCGACTCGCAGAACGCAGTCTGCCAGGACCCGCCCGAGGGGTTTTAACGGTGACCTGGGAGCAATATTTAGCCTTTCCTCTTTGTGTGGGAGGCTGTCTCGGCAAGGTGCACAGTCGATTGCGTTGACCCGGTGTCTTGGGCTAGCTGCAGCGATGCGCTGATCCGGCCTTGATGGTTTCTCAGTAGTGTCTGTCCGGTCGCGTCGAGGTGCACATCAACGTTGATCGTCTTGCCTGCGCCGATCGAAAAGGCGGTAGAGCCAATCTTGACGGAGCGGGATGTCTTCTTGCCATGCTTGCCTTTGCCAACCTCGCGTGCGTACAGGGTCAGCTTGCCATTGCAGGTGGCAGCGCCATCGCATGTGAGCTTCACGAGAGCGGTCGTGCGAGCGTGAACAGGGACGCCGGTACCGTCGAGCTTGACATTGCCCGGCTTGATTTCTTCGTCGGGGAACTTGAACGGTGGGACTGGTGGTTCGATGGAAGGTTGCACTGTGACTGTTTGGGCCGAGGATGAGGAGGAAGCGAAGTTCCCGTCCCCGGAGTAACTGGCAGTGATGCTGTGTGCCCCTTGAGAGGGGTAGCTGAGCTGGCACACAGCCGTCGATGGCGAGACGCCGGCTTGAAGAGAAACCGACGAGCAGGAAGCTATCGGGGCGCCATTATCAGCGAAGGCGACCGTCCCACCGGGCAAGGCCGGACCATTGGCGGAGGTCGAAACCGTGGCTGTGTAGATCACGCTCTGGTTGATGACAGTCGTCGACGGCGAGGATTGCAGGGCGGTCGTGGTCGATCCCTGGCCGATCGGGAGATCCTCGGTGGTGCTCGAGCCTTGCAGGTTTAGGCCCGGTTCGGGGGTGAACCCTGCAGAGAGGCGCCTGGGAGATCCCGCGGCGACAAACGAGGTGTGGCATGTGGCTGTGTAGCCAGAGCCACCGCTGAGCACCGGCTCGCTTGCGCATGCCGGGATCGGGGATCCGTCGTCCTCGAACTGGACCGTCCCAGAGGGAGTTTCGCCGCTCGTGGTGACGGTAGCCGTCAACGTCACGTTCTGGTTGACTATCGGAGCCGTCGGTGAGGCTTTCAACGCTGTTGTAGAAGTAGAACCGGCGATTACGGTACCTGTGACCGTTTGCGTGCCACCACTCCTGTGATATTCGATATGGAGCGTTTGAGCGATGGTGCAGCCTTTGGGGAACCTGACCGGGATTTCTTTTCCTTCGCCAGCGTTGCCGAAGCTGCCGACGATAGGGCCCGTGCTAGTCACGAGCGTGTATTCCGTGCCCGGCGACAGAACTTTGCATACTTTGGCGACGGCCACGTCCAGTTCGGCGCCTTTGAGATCGAGTGTGCCCGTCGACGCGAGCTGTGCATAGTCGATCCCTGGCCTATCTCCGGCCCCCTTCATCGTAAAGATTAGGTGGCTTTCGGGATCGAGCGTGGCATTTTGGACTTCCAATCGTTCGGCACTGTTTTCGCCTGGCTCTAGGAGTATTTCAGCAGCGTTCGTTGTGAGTGGGCCCGTTGCGCCGGTGCCGACAACGAAGATGTGGTTGAAGCTCACTGGTTCGTGGTCTGAAGAGTTGAGCTGTGCCCCGTAGAGTTCGGTGACTCCGTTGAGAATTCCAGCCCTGTTAGGGTCTGCCCCTTCGAGACTCAATGGACCTACCTCGTTTTCGTTGACGAGGACGAGACCGCCACCTTCGCTCATCTTCATGTTGAGCGGGTGGCTCGCACCGGATACGTCTCTGAAGAAGACGAGCTGGTTGCCGTCGATAGCATTGTCGCCGCTTTGTCCGACGATGTTCCACGTCTGGGAAGCTCCGAGGGCGATCGGCATCGCGATGATCGAGCCGATCTGTTCGGTCGTGTTCGTCGCCGGCGCGGCTGCCAGACCACCGCTCCCCAGGGTGATCGGTTCGCCTTCGATCACGTACGTCTGACTGTCCTCAACCTGCAGCGATTCGACGTTCAGGCCGGTTATGTTGTTTTCGCTTTCGTAGCACGAATCGGTCGGAGGGGTCGATGTGCAGCTTGAGCTCGTGAGCCTCGAGAATTCGAGCGCCACAGCTTCCGAGGAGGATGGAGCGACCCCTCCTTCCCAGTTCGACGTGTTGGACCAACCGTAAAAGCCGGCGTTGGCGCCTCCAGACCATCTAAGGATCGGCGCCGCAGCAGCTGTGGCCGCACTCACAAGCACAGCACTCAAGAGGAAGAGCCCGAGCAGGGCGATCCGGCGAGCCGTCCAGTGTCCGCGTATACCTTCCCTGCGCCATGCCAAGTCACCAAGTCCCATCGAGCCCCCTTTGGACAGTCCACGCCCACCCGAGGACGAGCCGGCTACGCCTACCATAGCCGGCAAGTTCGACTCAGCGCAATTCGTGTTTCTTGCTCGACCGTGGCACGCTGCTAAGCCTCGACGCGAACGGTGTCGCGTGCTTCAACTCCGATGCCGGCCGGACCAGTGGCCTTAAACATGATGTGGAGCGTCACGGTGTCGTGTTCGCGAAGGAGTGCCTTGAACCCCCGCAACGAACGGCCATTGTAACGGCGGGTGACATGTTGAGTGCCGCCACCGGGATTGTTGCTCGACACAGATGTATCGCCGAGATCGAGGCTCGGAATATGGATCGCGCGGCGGTGACGACGAGCGGCGAAGACTTGGTATGACGTCTCACCTGTACAGATCGACGCGCAATAGATCGGATAGGACACGGTCCCGCGTGAGAGATGAACCTTGCCTTGGGCACGAATGCCGATATGAAGAGGCGCCGGAAGAGGTTCCGGAAGAGGTGCAGGTGCCGGCTCCTGAATTACTGGAGCTGGTAGCACTGTAAGTGTATGAACCGGCGAGGTGACGCTGTTGCTTGGCGCAGGCGAGAGGCTTGCGCATGACGGTATGCCACTTTCAAGAAATGATGCCGTCCAGTAGATAGTCCTTGGAACACTCGCGGCCGCACTTGATGTGAATGTGTAGGTCGGCGTTGACATCGCCGTCGCAGACGGTTGTACGACCCCAGCTCCAATGCCTATGTCCGGGGTTGGGAGCAACGACGGCGAAGATGCGAGCGCAAACGTCAGTGGTGAAGCGGATTCCGCAGAGAAAGTCACGGAACTACCAGCTTGTATGCTTGCAGCGTCTTGTGGTGTTAGCCTGCCATTGACTACAATTTCATTGCCGCGGACATCAAGACTGCACGTCAGCCCCGGCGGGAATCCATTAGTGAAAGCATATGTGGGTCCAGCAAGAGCGAGCAAGAGTGCCACAAGTAGCAATACGTTCATGGCACATCCAGCCAGCAGGTGCCACCCAGTCTCGATCCTCCCGAGAAGCATCGTTTGAGTCCGATAGGATCGACTATTGCGGCTCATCGAACATGAACAAGCGGGACGTAACCCGTTGCTCCGACAAAACTTAGCGAACATGCCTAGCATCTCTCCTTGCACATCGGGCCACTCAGCACGGATACCTATTGCACTACCACGAACGGGACATTTGTGGTCTTTGAGCGTTTGCTCCCCTTGCTGGCAGTAACGCCAGCTTGGTATTGACCAGGACGGAGGGTCCGTTTATCAATCTGGCCACGGAAGGTTATCTTGTCGTTTCCGGCGTGCGCTCCTGTATATGTCAGCGTGCCGAGAACGCGCCTACGGACGCAGTGGTTTGTCCGTCCCTCACAACTTCTAGAGCCCACCTCTGTTATCTCGATCTGGACGGTCGCACTCTCCGAGAGAGTGAAGCGGAAGGTCGAACCGAACGGAAGTGCCCTACGGTGAGGCCTTCCCCTCGCTATGTGAGGACCTCTCACGCGAAAGCGCTTGCTGGTGATCCGTACTTTGGAGAGCGTGAGGCGCGGTCGCTTGCACCCACATCTGGGCCTCGTCGGTGTGTTCGTAACGACGACCGTGCTTGAAACGCTCGTAGTATTGCCGAGCACATCCGCGGTCGTGACCGTGACGCGATAGGTGCCCGGGGTCGCGAACGCATGAGTGACGGAGATCCCGGGCGTCGCTTGGGATCCGTCGCCGAATGACCAACTGGTCTGCCCTAGCGCCGTCGTGACAGCCAACGGCGAGACCGCGAACGTCAGTGGTTGTGCCGTCTGGCCCGTGGCAGGAATGCTCGCGCCTTCCAGGGTGGGGGAGGACCCGTCGTAGTTGGCTGCTTCGATCGCGACGTTAGCTCGTGCACCGCGTTCCCATGCTGCCATCCCGTTGCCTTTTTCGTCCATCGAGACCAACGGCATGACCAAGAATCCTTCCGTCTCGGCCACGCGGACCGACGCCTGCCATGACGCGCCGATAGCGGGAAGGACCGCAGCTTGCACGCCCTCCCCCATAGGAGAGCGAATGCCATCCCACGCCGCGACCGCGCTTCCCTTCGCGTCGATTGCAAGGCTTGGATACAGCGGTGGGTACCCGTGACTGTATGCGACTGGTTCGGAGAGGCTCGTTGGGGCTCCCCACGCACCTTCTGTCAACTTGACGGCTGCCTGCACCGTGTTGGTTTCGGTACCGATTGATTCCCAGGCTGCGACGGCATCGCCCTGAGCATCTATCGCGACATGCGGGTGTTCTGCCTGGATGGTTGAGACCGGGACGGGCGGCTGCCATGTGGAGGATGAGGCCGACAGGGTTGCGGAGTACAGACCGCCTCCTCCCGTCCACACGGCAACTGCGTCCCCGCGCGCGTTCATCGCAACCTGCGGACGCCAGGCGTTTTTCGACAGGACCACGGGAGATCCCCAAGTCTTGCTGCCAGGTAGCTTTACAGACGCTTCGACGACGACGTCCGACGGGTTTTCGACCTGATCTTCCCACACGGCGACCGCCTCTCCTTCGGCGTCGATCGCGACCTGCGGGGCCATCGAGAAGCGTTTGTCGGACGGAGCTTTACCGAATTCGGACACCCATACAGCCGGTTCCCATTCACTGGCCCCAACTGGCTTCGAGGCGGCTTGGATCGTGTCGTTCACCACAGCCCTCGGGCTGCCTTCGGGATACGGAGAGCTCCACACCGCGACCGCGTCTCCGCCCTCGTCAACCGCGACCTGCGGCCGCAACCAGCTGCCCCCTTCCGGGGAGATCGCAACCGGCGCCTGCCATATGCCGCTAGACGACGGCCTGGTAGCGGCTTCGACATTTCCTTCCGTACCGTGCTGCCAGACCGCGACCGCGTCTCCATGTTCGTCGATACCGACCTCGGGGTTATCAGCTATCTGGCCGGGGATCGACACGGTCGAGGGCGCAGACCAGCCTGGGGTTTCGGCGAGGCGAAACGCGCTTTCGACGCCAACGCCTTCGCGCCACCACACGGAGACCACTTCGCCTTTCGGGTTGGTCGCAAGCACCGTATTCCCTACGATTCCGCTTGGCGCCAACGAGCTTGAAACCAACCACGTCGCGGAAGCGCCCGCGGATGCGCATGTCAAGACTCCCGGAGTCCCGGCGATAGCCACGCATCCGACCAAGACCGTCATCAGGTGTCGTCTCATGGAGTCCTCCAGTCTCTTTGTGTTTCGCTCGACGCCTATTTCCGGCGTGTACTCGCGTTCGCGGATTTCGTGCTAGCCAGACATCTGCGTACGGTTGCTATGTACTCCTGTGGCGTCATCGGCAGACCGTTCCTGGTCACTTCGTTGGCCCCGTGCGGCACCTGCGGCCTGTACGGCACATGCTTCGCGGGCCCGACGCGTTCTCGCTTCAGGCATACTTGCGCCTTGGCTATTTCTTGTTTACTCGGCGGAGTTCTAGTGCTCACGGCCTTCGTGGTTTTGCCACTCGTGTAAGACGTCGTAAGAGTCTGCGTCGGTTTGGTCGTCCCGCCACACGCAGCGAGAGGGCCTGTTACACTCACCATCATCACGACACTTACAACTAAGCGACACATTCTCGTACCTCCCGTCACGTTTTACCGCCGGTTGACGATATGCGGCCTGAAGCGGCGGTTTCGTTCTTACTCACAATCGGGGTAGCTATCACCAAAAGAATGGGGTGTGAGTTTCCACCAGTACAAAATGGAACACTGGCATTACTCCGACAATGATCTACGACGAAGAGTCCGGCCGGAGACGCTATCTGCCATCCACTCCCGTTCTGTTCGAGCGTCAGACGCACCCTCGGTGATCGCACGCCTCCATATTTAACCTCTACATAGGTACGGTTACCACTCTGCCGGAGCTTCCGTACGGTGAGCGTTTGGGCAGCCTTCGTCCATCGCATTGTTTCAGACGGTACCACCCGTCGCAGGACATGCGCTACCTTGGACTCGCAGTCACCGCTCGATGCGGCTCCTCGCGCCAATTGTTCCCTGACTTCAGCCGTAAAACTCGCGCAGAGGCTCTTTGCTTCCCTGTTTGCAAGTGCGATGTATGGCGCTCGCACAGCCTCAGTGAGACCGCTTTCGCTCTGGCCGCCGCCGCACCCAGTCGCAGCTAGACTCGCCATCGCGACGCTCATGCTCACAACCAACCAATCGGGCCAGCCACGAACCCCCGTGGGTTGCTCGTCGTCGCTTTTGATCATACCCCTAGTTCCTCACGAGTAATAGGTCGTAGCTGCACTACGGCGTCGGTCGCGGTAGGACCGCCCCACCATACCATCACCTTCTCGCCAGTGATCTCCACGTGCGGAGTAGCTACTCGCGCTCGCAGACTTCGTGCCCGTTAGACATCTGCGTACGGTTGCCTCGTACTCATGTGGCGTCATCGGTAGACCGTTCCGGGTCATTTCGTTCGCACCACGAGGGACTTCTTGCTTGTTGGGAGCATGTCTTGCCGGCCGGACTCGGTCCTGCTTAAGGCATCTAGTGGCCTTCACTATTTCTTGCCTGGTTACTGGGGTTCGATTCTCCACGGTCACCGTTGCATTACTGTTTGTGGGGGAGGTTGTGGGACTCGGCAACGTTTTGGTGGCTTCACCGCACCCAACGCACGCGAGCAGCGCCGCACTGGCAGTCACGGTCGCAAGTACTCGCATTTTCCTCCGCCGAGTCTGAGTTGGTTGCCTACTGGCATCGCTGGTTGCCCTCTGCACCACGGCACGAGTCTCCTCAATACTGTCTTGGTTAACGATCACTTGCACATCCTAGTAGCTCTTTGGGCACGCTGGACCCATCGGTTTACTATCTGGTCGGCCCTGGGACTTCGAGGGACATCGCTTTGTCGATGCGTCTCGCAACTACCTGCAATGCTTCCCACTCCTTAGCAGCCATCTTGATTTCAAGTTGTTCGACGATAGCGCTGGTGATACCCTCGCTTGAGTGCCCATAATTTTTGAGTAGTTGCAGGATGTCGCGTTCTGGAAACTGTTTCCCGTAGCCCATCGCGACTAGTTCGCTTACCACTCGTTCTGGAAAGGGTCGTATCCCGAATGGTATGAGCCGGGTGCCAGCAGGAAGCTTGCGGTAGCCGCTAGCGGTCCAAGCCCTTATGTCATGACATGCGTCCGGGACCGTTTCCTTCATCCATGTGGCTTCCGTGTTTACGAGCGCGTGGATAATGTTCGTCACTTTGTGATCGCTCCACGTAAGAGACCGCACCTTCTTAATAAATTCGTCTCGCTCGGCCTTCTGCGATCGAAGAAGAATCCTCAACAAGTCCGTTTCGATCTCTATGACAAGTAGTTCCCGGGCAGCAGGTCTGAAGACTGTCCCATCATCCCGATGATGTATCGAGCTACCTCCCGGAGCACCTCGAAGAGCATGTGGGCAGACACGGCTCATGTGAGCCGCAAAGGCGTCTAGAGCGCTGCTGACGCCCTGAAGGCCAGCCTTAGTCGTCCGCTCTAGCATGTTGCGTGCATTCAGATATGCCTGTGTTGCCCGAACGTCATTCCCAGACGGCGGCTTCGCCTTGGTCGTCACGGCATCACTCGCGCTCGGCCCCGAACTATGAAGCGCAACCGCCGCCACCACCACAATCAAGGCGACCACGGTGACAATGACGACCAGGGTCGCCTTTCTCATAGATAAGATGCGCTTTAGCATATTGTTTGTGGAGAGTAGTGGTAACTGACAACGCCTTGCCGACCTCCAAGTATACACAGTGCCGGCTTTGCGTCATTACCTACTGTCCTCGTAGTCGTCACCCTGCGTAGTTTCCGTGATTTGGACAATGGACCACTCGTGCTTTGGCGTGTGCCCCGACTTCCACATGCAAGCTTCAGGACTGATCCACTTCACCGGGAACGTTACAAAACCTGGAGTCCCGATGAATTGTTCGTAATGAGAGTACGACATCCAACAGACACCGTCGGGATGCAATTTCTTTACCTTAGAGGCACACACACGTAGTTCATGAGCTGCGACTTCCTCATATTCCTTCTGTTCAGAAAGAATTAACCCAGCACTCGATCCGGTATCCATGTTAAAGCTTTCAATATCCTCATCCATGGTATTAACCTATTCCTGGATCATGTCCGCCCGTTCTTCGGTGGCCTTCCACCATAGTATCCCGTTGGGTCTTTCGTCAGGCCGGATGTGGGCCCTTCTTCTGGTGTTACGCACATGCTTGCAATTGCACAGGCTTTTTCTTGTGCTTCTTGTTCCTCGGCTTTCTGCAATTCGGCATCGTAGATCTGCCCGTCGATTTTTGCCTGCGCTTCAAGCGCCTGGATCGACCACCCCGAAACTTGCACAATGTAAGGCACTCCTTCGGCACCATCAATCGCCATTCCGGGAGGTATCACCACTTGTGTCTGTAGTTGCCGTCCGAGCTGTGGCACGTAGGACACGGTCCCCATGATTAGGGTCCCGGATGACAATTCACTGGATGCCGCTTCTCCTCCGAGCCATGAGTACTTCGTTGGTGGCGGCCCGTTGACCTGCACGCCAAACTCCGTACTGTTGTACGTCGAAAGCAGTCTCGTTTCCGTTTCAGAGAGCGCGGCAGTACCGACGACATCGCCCTGCAAGTCGTGAAGCTGGAGGACTGGCGTGCCGCCGTTGGTCTGGGTCGCAGAGAGGCTGCCATCAATCCCCGGAATCAACCGCGTGTATTTGCTTTCACCTTCGTCTCTCCAAGCTAGAGCTTCACCGCTTCCGTCGTAGTGATTGATTGCCGTCAGGTTCGTGGTTCCTTCGCCAACTGTCTTGCGCACACGTCCAGCGGGGTCTATGTAATACGTGTTGGTCTGACCGTTCTGAATCTGTTTCCGGATCTGCCCGTCGACATAGTATCCGCTCGTTAGTTCGTGTCCACCAGCGTCTGCAGCCGGGAGTTTTGTGGTGGCGTGTCGGGCGTCGTTGGGCCGGCCGCCCTATGCCTCACCGGCGCAGAATGCGACACGGGCGTGAAACGGACCGACTCCTTGCCACCGAGGGAGCACTTGCGGTAGACAACCTCGATGCCGTCCGGCCCGACCTGCAGCGTGCCAATGTGGAGGCAGCCGTCGATGCCCGCCACTGGGGCGCCGACGAGCGCGACGCTGTTTGCCTCGGCGCATGCCTCGACGATTGTCATCAGTGCCTGGTCGCCCGGCGAGACGGGCTCAGCGTCGAGTTCGTAACCGGTCAACGACAGCTCCGGGAAAACGACCACACGCGCACGCGCCGACCGGATCAGGCTCGCGTGCGCTCCGGCGTTTGCAGGCACGTCTCTCGGTCGGCATCGTGGCTGGGCCACGGCAACGGTCAGTGGCGATCGGATTCCCGCAGCCTAGAGGTCTTGGCCCCGAGTAATGTCGCGGTCATGCAGCTAGCGCGAATCGACTGGTCGATCCTGGGATTCCCGGTCTACTTGACATATACAAAGCATCCGTCGCGTACTACGCAGGTCAGACGCCGGCGAGCAGCCTTGACCCGGCACCCACTGCGACCGCGAAGCCGATATCGCGGCGGTGCTCTGCGTCATCGACCCGCGAGGCCGGTGGCAGATAGAACCTTGTCGCCGAAGGCCTTGACCTGCGCGCGCTGTTCACTATGAACCAGCTTCAAGAAGGCCGAGCTACGGATCCCACCCGCTCATGAGCAAGATTCATCGCAAGCGCGCCCTGATCCTGCTCGGGGTCACCACCGTCGCTATTCTCTACGCGCTGTCCGGCCTCGTGCTCTGGCTCAGAGCGCGCCGTTTACAGCCGAGCCGAGCCGCATAGACCATCATCGACTGACGTGCAGCCACCGCGCAGAAACGTCGAGCTGAAGGCGACCGACCCCGATCCGTCCGCGTCGCTTGAGGTATGCCGGGCGCTCGGAGCCGAGGATCGCGGCACGATCGCGCAGCGCGACACCTACTTCAAGGTTGCACGCGGCGGGCTCAAGCTCCGCGAGGAGCTGCCCGGTCGTCCCCACTTGATCCAGTTCGAGCGCGCCAGCGAACCGCAGCAGCGTGAGAGTCAGTACCGGATCATCGAGGTCAGCGACGGCGAGGCGCTATGCGCGGCGCTCGCTGCTGCTATCGGCATACGCGGGGTCGTCGTCAAGCGCCGTCGTCTGCTGCTGTGGCAGAGCGTCCGCATCCATCTCGATGAGGTCGAGCAGCTTGGGACGTTCATCGAGCTCGAGGCCGTCGCGCCGCAGGACTCCGACCTCACCCACGAGCATCGACTCGTCATCGAGCTACGCGACGCGCTCGGGATCACCGACGAGCGCCTCGTCCCCCTCGGCTACGCGGCACAAGTCCTCCGAGCGCACGGCAATCCCGACTCAAGCTGAGCGCAGGGCTGCGTTGCGCATGCAAAGGGCCTTCCGACAGTCTGGCGCGCCGCTTCACGCCGATCACCGTGGCTCAAACACGAGGTTTGGCAGGAAACGGCAGTAGCCGAGCGCAAGACCTTGGCGCTGCTCACGCAGTCCAGACGCCCGACTCCCCAAAAACCGCACCAACACAAACGATCCGCCCGAATGCCCCCGCCAGGAGTCGAACCTGGATCTACCGCTTAGGAGGCTGGCGGAGTTGGAAGGCTGAAAGGCCAGATCTATAGGCGGTTGGTGGCGATTCTGCGGTGCTGCGTGCCAAGGGATTTGGCCGGCTTGGGCGCGATTTGGCTGCGTTTGGGCACTGGACGGCCGCTAGTGCCCAAGCACATACGGCGGGGATCGTGCCGTCGCAAGTAGGCCGTAGGCTGCGGCAATGAGCCAGCGAAGAGCCGCGCCATCGCAACCTCCCGCCGAACCGTCCTTCTCCAAGGGCCAGGTCAATCGAACTGGCCGGGTCCTTCTGGGTGGCGCGAAGGCGGCGTCGCGCCTCGGCGTTGATCGAGCGGCAGAGGAGGCCGGCCCGGAGGAGATCATCTTGGCTTTCCAGGCGATGAGGTGGTGGCGAACACAGCACGCTCGCCCACTCTCCAACGTCGCCGCGAATCTCAGGTACCACGTCGAGAGGGAGGATGGCCGTATAGACGGCCGGACCGAGGTCACCCAGCGGCTGAAGCGGTGGACCACGATCATCGACAAGCTGGCACGCGAGCCCAAGATGCAGGTCACGCAGATGCAAGACATCGGCGGCGTCCGCGCCCTGCTGCCGAGTCTGCACCACGTCTACGCCGTGAGCCGCCGCCTACGCAAGACGTGGACGATCATCCGAGTCCGCGACTACATCGCCGAACCGAAGCCCTCCGGCTATCGGGCGCTGCATCTGATCGTTCGTCGCGGTGGCTACCCGATAGAGGTGCAACTGCGCACCGTCCGGCAGGACGCCTGGGCTAACCAAGTCGAGGAGGACGGCCGGCAGATCGGCGTCGGTCTCAAGTTCGGGGCAGGCGCCGCCGAGATCCATGCCTACTACATCGCCATCTCGGACGCCTTCGCGTTCCTCGACCGAGGAGAGACACTGCCCAAGGAGACGGAGGCGACACTCAACGAGCTGTATGCGAAGATCAGAGAGACCCTGTCCCGCGAGGAAGGGACCACACCATGAGCCCAGCGGACATCAAACACTTCCTAGTCGTCTACGATATCCCGTCGGCTCACGCCGACGTTCGGCCCTACGGCCTGGACTACGACGCCGCGTTGGAAGCGTACGAGCAGGCGGAGGAGGACGCTCGGGGCCGCTCCGACGTCGAGGTCGTCCTGCTGAGCGCCGACTCAGTGGAGACGATCAAGCGCACCCACTCCAGCTATTTCCAGAAACACAAATCGTTCGAGCGCTACCTTCCCGCCGGCGTCCTCCGCGTCTAGCCCCCAAGACGCCTACCGGACACATAGCTGCTTGGGGGCGCAAGTAAATCGCTTTTGCGTGACGCCGCTCCGATCTGGGCTCGGCGTCACGCGATACTAGGCGGTCACTCAGACACTGACACCAATATGAAGTAGAGCAAAGTAAAGAAAGATACATATCCCCGCGATGCGGACCGTGATCGCAAGGCATTCATTCGCAATCTCTGCGCCTAGTTTCACAGGTGGATTCATCCGGTCGGTGCAACACGATCGTTTTTTCGTGTTGCGTGATCGGAGGAGAAGATGGCCAAGAGGAGGGGTGGGCGTGGGCGTTATCGGTTGTTGACGCCGACGGAGCTCGCGGTGATTTGAGGCGCGATTTCGTGCTGGTGTGCGCGTCCGGGAGGTGATGGCAGAGCTCGGAGTGCCGCACACGTCCGCGTGTCGCATTCAGAACGAAGTGGCGACTGATGCGTCGGCGAGTGGTTTGTTCGCCGCATCGGTCCTCGTTTGAGGAGCGGGAGCGAATTTTCGTTGGGGTCTGTCGAGGAGAGAGCGACAGCGAGATCGCGAGGGCGCTCGGACGACATCGCTCGACGGTCGGGCGCGAGATCCGCAGGTGCGGAGAGCGCCGGCATTATCGGCCGTTGCAGGCCGATCGCGCGGCGCGGCGGCGTGCGCGGCGGCCGAAGCCGACGAAGCTCTCGAGCTGCCCGCGGCTCGTGGCGGCGGTCCAGGAGGGGCTAGAGCGGCACTGGTCGCCGCAGCAGATCTAGTTCAGACTGAAGCTCGACCATCCTGACGATGAGGGGATGCGGATCAGTCACGAGACGATTTACCGTTCGCTGTATGTGCAGTCGCGCGGCGAGCTGCGCCGGCAGCTGACCGCGAACCTGAGGACGGGTCGCTCGACGCGCCGCTCCCGGGGCCGGATCGACGCGCGCGGTGGAATCCGGGAGATGGTCCCGATCGCCGAGCGCCCGGCCGAGGTCGACGAGCGGCGCGTGCCTGGCCACTGGGAGGGAGACCTGTTGATCGGTGCCGAAAACAAGTCGGCGATCGCGACGCTCGTTGAGCGACAGACCCGCTATTGCTCCTCGCCCGTCTCGGCCACGATCGCACGACCGCACACGTCGTCGAGGCGCTCAAAGCACGCATCGCCGAGCTGCCTGCTCATCTGTTGAAGTCACTGACCTGGGACCAGGGCCAGGAGCTCGCCGCCCACAAGCGGTTCACCAGCGCCACTGGCATCCAGGTCTACTTCTGCGACCCCCGCTCCCCGTGGCAGCGCGGCTCGAACGAGAACACCAACGGGCTGCTGCGTCAGTACCTGCCGTGCAAGCTCGACTTGGCTACGCGTAGCCAAGTCGAGCTTGACCAGATCGCAGCCGAGCTCAACGGCCGCCCCAGAGAAACACTCAAGCGGCGCACGCCAGCTGAGAAGATGGAGGCACTGTCGCGCTGACCACTTGAGGCCACCGGCCGCTAGTGCCCAAACAAAACCGTCGCAGTCGGCGAGTAGCCTGCACCGACGATGACCAGCTTGAGCCATTGAGAGCCAACAGAATGGGCACGACGATGCCCCGTCGCACGCCCCACTCATGCCGAAGACGGGGCGCGCGCCTGATGCCGCGTATCAGCGCGTTCTACGGGATCGTGGTGACGATGTACCACAGCGATCACGCGCCGCCGCACTTCCACGCGCGCTACGGCGAGTACGAGGCACAGATCGTGATCGAGACCGGCGAAGCCCTGGCCGGGTACCTGCCGATCCGCGCCCTGCGCCTCATTCGCGAGTGGGCCGCCTTGCACGAAGCCGAGCTGCAAGCCGACTGGGAGCTTGCCCAAGCTCGCGCCCCGCTCGCTAGCATTGACCCACTGCCATGAACCCAGCCCACACACTTCCCCGCATCACCAGCGTTGAGCCACTGGAGGGCTTCCGACTGCGGCTCGCTTTCACCGACGGCCTCGTCCGCGAGGTCGATCTATCCGGCGACCTCTGGGGTCAGATGGCCGAACCGCTGCAAGACCCCGAGTACTTCCGGCGAGTGAGCGTAGACACCGAACTGGGCACCGTCGTATGGCCCAACGGCTACGACCTCGATCCCGACGTGCTTCATGGGGATCATGAGCCGGTCGGGCGACCCGCCGCACCAGCATCACACTAGGGTGCGCGATGGTTCGTAGCCAGCCAATGGCAAACTTTTGCCTTGTGTCAAATCTGCACTGATACGGCGCCCTGGCGTTGGATTGGCTGAGCGGGCTCGCTCCGAGGGTCAACCCTAACCCCTTGGCCACCGGCACCGTGCTGTCAGCGACCTTGCGATCGTCCTCCCGGTAGGATCGAGAAGTGTCGTCCGCCCCTGCTCCTATTCGAGTCTCTGGCATCTACGTGACGTCCGGTCCGGCTCCCGGAGTTCACGTTTGTACCGCCCGGTGTCTACGCGAACTCATCAATGCACTTGCACAGCGGACCGGCGGCGTCGTGGTCGAGGGGCCGTCCGGGATTGGGAAGACGTCGAGGACGTCTGCAGAAAGTTTGCACGGGGAAAGAAGCCCAAGCTAGCAGGTCGCGCACCTTACCTCCAGTGCCTCCGATGGCTGGCCGAGGGTAACGAGTGGTCGATTCAACTTGAACGCGCCGCCGAGTTGAATCCACGATATAAGGGGAGCGTCACCCAGATTCTTAAGAAGGGTTTCCTTGCACAACATATCGACGATGACGCCGAGATCGCCAAGCTCATTCACCTCTCTGATGAGAACTACTTGTCTGTAGAGGACCCGCGATTTGTCTTCTTTCTTCGCCACGTCGAATGGGTCAAGTACCGAGAGTCGATCGGGTTCGGGCCGGAGTCTCAACACAACTATGACTTTGTCCTTTCGTTCGCCGGCCCACAGCGCGATCTCGCGCGGCTACTCTATGAAGCTCTTACCGAGGGCGGGTTTGGTGTCTTCTTCGACGAGGTCGAACATGACCGTATGCTCGGAGAGGATCTGCGAAGTTACCTTGCCCCAATATATGCCTCTGGCGCTGAGGTTGTCCTTGTCCTGCTGGGACCTGAGTATCCAAAGCGTTACTGGACAGCATTTGAGCAAGACCAGTTCAGCGGTCGGATCGCCGAGGGGAGCGTCTTCCCCGTGTGGACTCCGGACGCAGAGCCAACGTTTGCATCTGAGCTGACGGACAAGGGGGCGCTAGTCTTCTCGTCATCATCCCCGTCCTCGACGAGATCGCTCGCAGACCGGGTAGCCGAGCGCCTCAGTGGCCCCAAAAACGCACGACTGGTGGATGCGGCGACGCTCGCTGGCGATCTCGGCGTCTCGCGCGACTTCGTCTACGCGCACGCTTCCGAGTTGGGTGGCCAGCGGATCGGCTCGGGACCCCGCGACCGTCTCAGATTTGATCGCGAGCGAGCGGCTGCAGCTTGGATAGTCCGCCCTCGCGGAATGGAAAGCCACAAGACGACACAACCCGAGCCGGTGTGCCGGGCCGCTGGCCGCCAGCGTCGCCGTGGGAGCCACAGCATCGGGCTACTACCTGTGCGAGGCGCCGCGAGCCCGACTGACGCCGCCAGGACGCGGCCGTGATCCGTCCTCAACGCTCTGACGACTCCTGCTGCTCGATCACTGCCCCGAGGTCCGCGAGCGAGGCATCGAGGCTCGCAGGGCGAGCTGGCCGCGCACAAGGCACAGGCGACGAGCATCGCCCCCGACGATTACGTGTTCGCCACCGCGCGGGGCTCTGAACCAAAGCAGAGCAACATCCGACGGCGTGTGTTCGACAAGGCGGTAGCAAGAGCCAACGAAAAGTTGACCGAGGCGGGAGACGTGCCGCTGCCCGAAGGCTTGACCCCACACAAGCTCCGCCACACCTTCGCCTCGATCCTCGTCGCGCTCGGCGTCGATCCCGGCAGCGTCATGGATCAACTCGGCCACGCCGACCCCGGCTTCACGCTGCGCGTCTACCGCCACGGAATGCGCAGCGACTCCGGAGCCAAGGAGCGTCTACGAGCGCTCGTGGGCGGCGTCGATTGGGCACCAATGGGCACTGGAGCGCAAAACCGCGCCTACCCGTGGTCACGGCCGTCCACCGCTCGACGCTAATCCCCGCATGAACACAAACGATCCGCCCGAATGCCCCCGCCAGGAGTCGAACCTGGATCTACCGCTTAGGAGGACGAAGGGCGTAGGCTGTCTGATTAGGCGAATCGCTAGGCACTGCAACGGTTTCGGCCGTCGTCTCGGCGTGGGAATGCCCGGCGATTTGGCACGATTGGGCTAGGTTTAGGCGGGGGGTTGAGATCCACCGCCTAAACAGGTCCGCGCGTTATCGGAAAGAGCAAGGCCGGAGAAGACGGATGCAGCTTCGCACTGAAAGCAGCCGCTAGCTCGCTAGCCAACGAGACATCCGAGCTTCGTCCAACCCGGGCGTCTCACTGGCTATTCCAGGGCGCCTCCTTTCCGCAACAAGCGAGGCAGCCGGTAGCCGTCCGATGCGTGGAGATGCCCGCAATCCGAGTGATACAGGATGTGGCCTTGAGCAGATCCCGTCGAGATTCCTCCGGGCCAGACACTGATCGAGACCTCGGATCGAGACTTTGCGGCCTACTACAGAACCACAAGTTTGAACTTGGCGAACGGCGTACCCGCAGCATGGATTGCGCGATGGTGAGCGTCAGCAAGATCAAAAGACTGAGACACTCGCTCGATGAGCGTCTTGCCGCGACGCTGCTGCGCGAGCAGTGCCGAGTAGAACGCCATGTCGAAAGATGTCAAAGCCGCCGGCGATGGACTCGTCTCAGACGCGATTAGGACTTCCGCCCCGGCCTCTCTCATGCCTGCCTGCCAACGGACGCTCTGCATCTCACACCCGGTAGCCACGACGATGGGCGGGAGCTGACGCCCTCGTCTACGAGCCTGACCACCCAGATCACCCGCCTCCACACGAGCCTTGGCGTAGCTGACCTCGAGCTGGCCGCCTTTTGTTGCATGACCGATCACGTGCAGAAGGTGGCCCGGCCCCATCGCAGCGTCGTAGAAGCCTTTGGGATCATACGCCCGAACGAGATTGACGTTCGCCCGCGGCTTGGCTCGACCTAGATCTTGAACATTACGAAAGAGCCCGAGCGCACTAACCAAGAATGACGCCTCCATCTCACTCATCAAGTCACGAAGACCGCCGCAGTTCACGATCGTGATGTCGAGGACCTGCCGATTTGGTCGCACGCAAGAAGTATCCGGGTTCGGAGGCGACAGACGTTGGCTCCCCCTCTCGCGAAACCGCAGTGCACATGCCGGACCGTCGTCTCCGTATCGTGTCGTCGCCCTCCTAGCGCAGGCGTGCTAGCTGCATATCAAGACGGTGAGCGGCCCCCAACTGTGCGGGACACCTAGTGGCTCGCTCGGATAGGTACTCCTGGAACACCACCTCTTACTTCCTATAGGAACTTTGAGAACGCGTGGTGGAGTCCACCTATCCTCGCTTTATACGTCGACCAACCTAGCGATCAAAGTCACGGTGCTCGCCCGCTGCTGCGCTACCGGTCTACTCTCCCGACCCCAGGCGGACCATGAGCCGGTGGCGCCCGGGCCATACGGACGGTGGGCAGTTCGTGATGGTATCTCTACGCCCATCCGCCCGAGGCGGGCGTCGACATCTACGGACTGCGCCATACGACCGCTTCGCTGCGGCGTGTCCCCGTCAGATGTTGCAGTCCAGCCAGCGACCCGAGTAAATATCTGCCGTACTGTGACGCACGACCGGCCGATATCGTCCTCGCGATGGAGCGACCCACGGATCACGCCGCTGACAACGAGAAAGGATCAGCTGCGCCTCGCTCGCCTGCTCCTATAACGGACGAGGCAGCACACACCGTTTCGACCACGACCAAGGGTTCGGCGCCGAGGCCTCTGCTGACCGTGCTTCGCTGGCTCCTCCGCGGCGGCCGCTTCGTCCTCAGCGCAGCAGTTGGCGCTGCGATCGCCCTTCTCGTTGCGAAGGCGCTAGGCGATCTAGGAGCGCCACCGGCGACAATCCCCGCCCAGCTCGACGGCATTCTCGCCGCTGCTGCAAGGCAAGGACTCGAACCCGTATTCCTCCGCGAAATAGATCTGCAAGGCACAGGGGCACGATCACGACTTGTGGTCCTGCGACCACAGTTCGTATACGGCTCCACACGGCGCTCTGATGAAGTCCGCGTGTACGAAACGATCGGAAGCTCCTTGCGTCTCGCCTACGCGGCTCGCCCCATTCCTAGACCTAGCGAACCCGCGTACCACATCACTCTCATGGGAGTCGGACATTTCGATAGCAGCGACCGCAACGAGGCGATCCTTACTATTGACCCTGAGTATGTCGATGGGCAACTCCCGCGTCCCGTAGCCCTACTCTGGAACGTCGCTAACCAGCGTTACGAACTGCAGGCTTTGTTGTCACACAATCCCGCGCTGGTTCCGCGACACGGCGCTTGGGCTGTCGGCGATACGGTTTACCGGACGATCTCAGTCCGCTTGGCGGGTGGGGGCGCCATCCACAACGTTGGCGGCGCGCCGTTCCTGGCCATTGCTCGCTCTCGCATTGCAGCGGCCTACCCGGTCAACAAGACTTGCAACGGATGCTCGGGGACATGGCAGTTCAAGACTTATTGCATCGATTTCGAGACGCCTGCGCTCTCCGGCGAAGAAACGAATGAATACACGAAAAACCGCGCAAAGAACTATCTAACGTTCGTTAGCGTGAATGATGAGGAAAGCTCAATCGGAGCACGGCTACACGAAGCCCTCCGGCGCGGCTACTGCGAATAGGGTTGGGTGGGCGACAATCCGATGCCTGTCAAGCCGAGAACGACGGTCCTACAGATTGCTGGCGAGCAACGGCACTAGTTGGCGCGACACATAACCCGCACAACGAACCGGCGACCGCGTCGGACGGGGCCTTAATCACCAGCAACACTCTCGTAAAAGAGATCGTCGTTTCCGCGGTCCAGCTGACAACATCGAACTGACGGCGCCCGAACCGAACGGGCATGCTCGGGCGGCCGCACCCGCATTCACGCGGCGCGTTTGTGCCCAACTTCTTCGAGGCCATTCAGCCTGGCCAGCGTGCCGGTCTGGCTGCGACGGTCTATACATGCATGTGGGGCTAGCCGTACTGCTGCTTCGCCTGAACAAAGCGGGCGCCTCGATCAATTCTCGGCAGACGATTGCGTTGGACGAGACCTAGCACGCCAACTGAGGATCAGCACACACTCGCTCGAGCGAGAGCTGCGGAAGTGCTCGCCTCGCACCTGTCTGCAGCGCAAGGAAGCGGAGGGGAGGCGATGTGCTGTCTGAAGAGTCATCTCGCACGTCGCTATCACCGGCTGCTCTCGCTCCCGATCGAGCCGGCTTGCAATCGCCCTGCCTGAACAGGTCCGCGCGCCGATCGGCAAAGAGCAAGGCCAGAGAGATCTAGCTTGTTCACGCCTGGTCAGAACTCAAGTGTGAACGCATCCGCATGGGCCGCACGATAAGCAGCGAACGCCAGGCCAGCGAACCTTCCGATCGCCAAGCGCGCATCGGCGAGCCTCCTAATCAGGTCCGGATTCTCGGTGACATCGGGGAGGAGCTGAACCGCCACCTCGTCGGCGTAGTGGAATCTGAGGCTGCGATCCCTGTCGCCGACGGTGACGGTGCCGTGGAGGCCGATGCTGGCAGCTCGTTTCAGTGCATTGGCGATCTCCTCGCTGCCGGCCGCGTGCCTCTCGCGGCCCAACTCGGGGTAATGCGACGTGACGTTACGGTGGGCCCCCAACCAAGCCGGGTACTCAGGCGACCGTCGATCGACCGCAGCCTCAACTGCCGCGATGTACTCCTGCGCCTCGGGCCCCAGCTTTTGGACGAACGCCTCTACCTCTTGAAAGTGTTTGCGCGAGTCATCGATGAACTTCGTCGCCTCAAAACACGCGGCCGCCTCTTGGCGCGTGAGCATGAGTCGGACGCCCCTAGTCTCAGCGTGCCTGCCGTCGGGGTCCTCCTTGGCAGTGGTCGCCATCATGTCCATGGTGCGGTGCCAGTCGTTGATCACCATCGCCAAGACGGTCACGAATCGAGCGACCGTGTCGCTCTCGGGAAAGGCCTCGGCAATGCTGAAGGTGTACGTCGGCATCGGCTTACTCGCAGTCCGCGACCCGCGTTTGCGACTAACTCGCGCTTTCTACGAAAGCAGCGTGAACTGCTCAACCTCTTGGGCGAGGATGCTCGTCCCGTTTATGGTCACCACGCGTTCAATCGAGCCGAAGTGGGCCTCCTCCTCAGGTGTGCTGCCAGGGAGCGCGGCGTTGGTCGCGTCCTCCGATACCTCTTCGGGAACACCTTCGAGCGTCTCGCCACCCTTGAGGACGACCCGCATCGTTAGATCGTTGATTGCCGCACTGAGGGCTGTCTCTGAGAATTGTTGGAGGCGAGGATCTTCAGACATGTCATGCAAAATGGTAGACCCATCGCCGGATGCTAGAACCTGTTCGTGACCACCGGTGACCGACGTTGCACTTACTGTCTTGAGGCAAAGCCAGCTTGCGCCTTCACGCATCAGGGCGACCATGTGATCCAGTACAGCCTCGGCGGCGAGTTCGTCGATCCCGATGTTTGTGATGAGTGCGAGAAGAGGGCGAACGTTGTTGCGGATCAGCTAGTCGCCAGCGACCGGCTTATCAATTTCCTGCGCAACGCATACCGAATCCGTGACCGGTACGGGACACCCCCACCGTGCGAGTTCGCGGTACGGGTGCCGGGCGGCGACGGAGTTGTGCACGTCGCTGTGACCGACGAGGGCGCAACCTTCGAGCCTCGGATGTCAGATGCCGCGAGAAAGCGGCTCGGCCTCGACAGCGTCCCAGACCAGGCCGCGCTCGGTGCCATCGTCGCCAGCGAGCTCGGTCTGGTGGATGTGCTCGATCCACTCGCGCTTGCTCAGGCGGCGCGCATAATGTCGACGCGAGCAACACCCTCCATGGCGTGGTCGCGTTTCATGGCCAAGCTCGGCCTTGCCTTCAGCCGCGAGGCCTACGGCGACGTCTGGCTCGACAGCCCGCACGCCAAGATCCTCAGCCAAGATCTTCTCGGCGGCGGGCCGCCGCGATTGAGCCAACGGTGCCACCACCCTCCCGTAGAGCCAGTGTGGCCCTTCAAGCCGCCGAAGCACTACGTATGGATCGACATGTGCGATGGCGTGGCAGTGCTAACGGTCGCACTGTTCGGTCAGCTCCTCGGGGCCATCCCCGTCGCCACCGAGCAGCCGACGCAGGGGGCGTACTCCGCGTGGGGCTTCGATCCGGTCGGCCGCACTTTCTACCGCTCAAGTTTCCCCGCGATCTGGCTCGGCGCCGCTGCGGCCCGCGTGACTCAGATAGGCGCCGACGCTGTCGCCGTCATGCATCCAGAGAGCCCTTTCATCTTCATCCCAGACGGACCCGACGGGCCTGTCGAGCTGCCAATCTCGACCGTCCGTGCCGACTCGCCGCAACATGCTCTTGAGATCGTGCTCGCGTCCAACCCCGACGGCCCGTTGCACGATCAGCTTCAGGACATGATGCAGGGGGGCTAAGTCTGTCCGTGCTGCGAGTTTCGCGTCCGGTGGTAACTGATCCCAGTGTGCAGGACGGTGGGTTATCGAAATGCCTCGTCCAACCGGTATACGAGTCACCGTGGTGCGGACCAATCAGCCATCGCGAACAACTCCAGGGACTGTACGGATTCGCTGCTTTCGTTGTCTGTAGCTTCGTTGTCTGTAGCGCCGCACTTCGCGGCGCCCGGGATTCACGGCTTGGGAGCCAGCTGGCGCAGGCGAGGGCCAGCAACACTAGGCCTGTTCGGCTCCAAGCGCCTCCAGCGCGCTTAATCGGCGCGTCAGTCTGAAGGACATTATCGATCGTGACGCCGTTGGGGGCTTTCGATTCGGCGTTCGAGGGCAGATATCATGCCTGTGGCCTTCTACGATGCGGATGCCGTGAGTGATCCACCTCGAGCAATACAAGGAGGCTTCGTTGACTGGATGCATGCACTCGTAGACGGCAAGAAGTCGCTCCCGACCTCCCACGCTGAGCGGCACCACTACGTCGCCCAATTCCAGCTAACAAAGTTCAGAGGAAAAGGACGCCTCTACCAGCTCGACAAGAACAATGGGAGCTGCGAGGTCGTTACCCCGAAGAAAGCAGCCTGGAGTTCGAACCTCTACACAGTTGAGAGCACTACGGGTGAGCACGACGGGATCGTTGAGGGCTTCTTCTCAGTCGCTGAGGGATTCGCAGCACCCGCGCTGAAGAAATTCCTCGCCGAGCCATCGACGCTATCGGATCGCGACCGTGGTGACCTCGCGTTCCTCGTCGCGATTCAGGAGCAGCGGGTACCCGGGTTCCTCGCCGAGCAGAAGGAGGCGGTCACGCACGCCGGAATTACCTATATCGCTATGCAGCTCGCGAACGTGGAGGGTCCGAAAGGCAAGAAAAGAAAGGCGATGGAAGCTTACGAGGCCCTGACCGACGGCAGCATGAAGATCGAACCGCCGGACCAGGAAGTGTTGACACTCTCGCTCAACGCGCTCGCCGAGATCTCGCAGTTCGTCAACATCCTTCCGTGGACGCTCTTGCAGACGACCGAAGGAGCGTTCATCTGCTCGGACCGTCCACTAACGATGCACGACCCGACTCCTCCCCATCCGTGGTCCGCGCCCGGCTGGCTTTCGTCACCAATGGTAGAAACGACGATGCCACTCAGCCGCAGCTCGTGCTTGAGGATCAGCCCCAGAGAACACCGGCACTACGCCGTCAGACAGACCGCGAAGCAGGTGGACAGGATCAACCGGCGGACCTACGGATTCGCGACACGCTTCGTCTACGGGCCAACCGCCGAGGTCCTAGAGGACCTCCACGAGCTCGCCCAGCGTGATCCCGACTCGATCCCGAAGCCGATCAAGAAACGGATGGTCATGCTCGAGGACCTCGATACAGCAGACCCGAAGATCGCGGACGAGAACGCCGCTCGAGGCTGGGACCGATACATTGCGGACCCAGAGGGCTCGGGGCGGATGCTTTCCTACGAGGTCCTCGACTCCGAGGAGGCCGCCAGGAGGTCTGTCGCTCCAAGACCAGACGCCATGCTCTCGGATATCAAGATCGGCGACGGGATGTACGGACGAGCGCCTCGCCGCCCTGACGACGATCGCCGGGGCACTGAGCCGAGACGCCGGTAAGCGTGACCGATTGACTAAGACATTGTCTCAAAATGAGGGTTGGAGTCGTAGAAAGCAGAGCTGACAAGCTCGGAGCTTGAGGAACGCGAGCCGGAAGCGGTCGCTGCGCTCGTAGCACTGCCGTAGCCGGCGGGGTTGGTGGAGGTGGCTGATGGTGCGCTCCACGACCCAGCGCTCGTGACCAAGCCCGGAGCCGTTCTCGGTGCAGCGTCGAGCGATCACTGGGACGATCCCACGAGCCCTGAGCTGCCGGCGGTACTTGTCGTAGTCGTAGCCACGGTCGGCTAGTATCCGGTCGGTCTTTCCGCGTGGGCGCCCGACGCGGCCCGTGACCGGCGCCTGGCGCCGTGAGTCGATCAGCGGCAGTAGTTGCGTGACGTCGTGGCGGTTGCCGGCACTGACCGTGACGGCCAGCGCCACGCCTTGGCTGTCGGTCAGAGCGTGGGTCTTGACGCCGTTCTTCGCGCGATCGGTCGCCGACGGGCCGGTGTGAGGCCCCCAAAAACCGCGCGCTGGGAAGACCCGTCGACGACTCCGGTAGTCCAGTCGATCGCGCCCTGGGAGTTCAGCTCGGCCAACAAAGCGTCGTGAAGCTTGTCCCAGACCCCGGCCCTGTCCCATTCATCCATCCGACGCCACGCGGTCTTGCCGCTGCAGCCTGTCTCAGACGCCGGCACCATCGCCCACTGGCAGCCGGTCCTCAGCACATACATGATCGCCTCCAAACAACAACGATCCTCCACACGCCTGCGTCCGGGATGACGAAACCGGCGCTCCACCTTCGGGATCACCGGCGCCACCCTGGACCAGAACTCGTCGCTGACCAGCCGCTCCGCCATGCGCCACACATCCTTTCGGATCAGGTTGACGCACGACTAATTCCGGCCACCACCAAACAACCCTTCATTTTGAGACAACGTCTAAGTGCGTTGTTGCTCGAACCGCAGCTTGCGCTTTTGCGCGGGCATGCGAGCGTCTTCGGGAGTGCCCAACTCGCCACTATTCAGCGACCCTGTTGTCCTTACCAACAGTCATCATCGTGGTCGATGGCTATTGCAACAGCACGATCATTTGAAGCACTATCCGATGGTCTCTGGGTACCCGAGGGAACTGTGAGCCACACTCGTTCAGGCTCCCGGTCCGGTCTTAGGCGTGAGCGGGGAGAAGATCTGGCGGGTTTTACACAGCTCCCTGCAACCCTCCAGGCGCTGCTCGGCTTTCAATCACCAAGCCTCGAGCAAATCCTCGGGTTGATTGCTGAACTCCCGTTCGAGGCATCGATGGACTATCTCTCGGTACTGAGCGTGGGGCTCTATCACGCGCGACGCGAGACTCGGCTTCATATGCGACTCGCCCAGGAAGTGTTCGGGGCCGGCCCGATGTTGGATGCGGTTCGAGAGTTCATCACCCGCGGACCTGACCGACTGGTTTTCGACGAGCGCTACGTGACCGTGCTTCAGCGGCTACTGGTTGAACACGCGAGCGACGATCCAGCCAAGCACCTGACACAACGGCAGCACGCGACCCTGCTCACCTGCCTGTTCGCATTGGGGGATGCACTCATCGAGTGGGAGCCACCCGAGCCCGACCAGGGTGACGACTATGACGTGTCCTTGTGGACGATCTATGCGATCCAACGGGGCGCCTACTACAACTCGCCCGACATGCTTGAGGGAATCGTACGAGCATCCGCGATGCTCATCGAGATTGCCGCCGAGCAGGATCTCCGTGAGCATCCCGACTACTGTCCCCTGGAGACTTGGAGCAGCGAGGATGCTAACGGCGCGGGCCTCGCCGACCAACTCGCCTGCGGTCTAGCGTTCATCGGCGGAATGAAGATCCTAGACCCCACGCTGCGTCTGACCGAGCGTCCTGTATACCTAGAACCAGGTTATATGGCGGCTGGTGCTTTCGCAGATCGCGAGGCACAGATCTTCAGTGCTGTCTCTGCCAGCCGCGAGGAGTTCCGTACCGCGTATGCCAAGGCAGGTAGCACTCCTGAGCATATAGCCTGGGATCACGCACCATTCGAGCAACGGCCACTCCTGAGACGTACCAACGGGTCGCACATCCTCATCTCCGCTGGCGCTATTGAGTCTTGGATGGGACGAGGCTTGTACTTTCGAATGCTCGGCGCCGCACAATCGCGTAAAGCATCTGAGGACTCGCCCACGCGCCTCGGTCATAGGTTTACAGCCTTTACCGGTGTGCTGGCAGAGCGCTACGTGCTACGCATGGTGTCTCGGTCCCATGAAGCCTCGCCCACCGAACCACCCGCCGAGGTTTCTGGAGATCGAATCTACTCCATCGGCAAGCGTGAGCTGAGAACCCCCGATGTGGCTGTGGCACAGCCCCCGGACTTCGTGTTGATGGAGGTCTACTCCGGACGTATTCCCCGGGAGGCTCGCGTTGGTGCAACTGTCGCATTGATGGAGAACGCCTTGGACAAGATGATCTTGAGCAAGCTCTCTGAGCTTCAAGACCGGATCGCAGATCTACTCGCCGGAGATGTGACCCTTCCGCGCCTACGACGCCTCGACGTCCATCGCATCTGGCCGATGCTCGTGCTCACCGGTGATCAGGTTTTTCAACTTCCAATGCTTTGGCGATGGATTCAAGAGCGGCTTCCTGAGGGCGCCTTCAGCCACACCAGTGTTCAGCCCCCAACGATCTGTAACCTCGACGACCTCGAGCCGCTGCTGGTCCTCGTCGAGCGTGGAGAGTCCCTACCCGAACTCCTAACAGAGTTCCATGAAAGCCTCCACGCACAGTTCCCGCCGCGTAACTGGATCGCAGCAAACCGTAGCCTGACCCTCTCCGAACGCCCAACATACGTCCGAGAGCACTACACGGCCATCACTAACGACATCCACCGTCGCCTATTTCCATGAGCTGGTCCAACTCGCTCGATGTGGCTGTTTGGCACGAGCATTCTGACTGCCTCTACGCCTTGGTCACCTCAGCCACTGGCCAGTCGAGTCCTTGGATGATCGCCGGCTCCAGTTGGCCGTGCTCCTCGAACGCCAGATCCAGGCGCTTGGTCAGCCAAGCGTGTCCCTCGCGCGTGAGTTCGACAGCGGGCTGCTGTTGGTAGGCATGGCGAGGATTCGTATTGCCTCTCCCGTCAGCCGCGTTTCGCTTAGTGGAGGCGAATGAGGCGGATCCGAGCTGGTCCATCAACTCATTAAGTGAAATCCCATTGGCCATATCGCCCGTAACAAATTCGGCGTGATGCACTCGAATATAGTGTGGCCACTCTTTCTTGAACGGTCTTCGGTCCATGTCGTACTCCGTCGCGTAGTCTCGGCCTTCCGTGTGTCGCAGACCCACGGCACGACCAAAGACACGGATGTCGTCAGGATTGGCGACCATCCGGCCCAGAAACATGAGAGCGCCATCTCGCGGTGCCCTTGGACGCTTGCCTTTTGGATAGGTACACGCCCAATGGCAGCCTGACCTCTCAACCTCCGTCAGTACCAGCTCCGGCAGGCCCACTCTCCCGTCAGCCTTGCCGAAGAACTTGACGAAAGCCTGCGTCGCCTCGGCCGCCCACCCTTCTGGGATTCCCGAAATAGAGGAGCCCGCATCGCTGCCATGATCAGGCAGCGAGAAAGCAGCGAGCGAACCTACAGCACCAGCTAGATAGGCCGCGACTTCGTCTTCCCATTTAGCGAGATGCCGAAGGCGCAGGTCTGAGCCTGCCCTATCCCACATGCGTTTGAAGTACCGGCGACACTCCCGTATGACTTCCTTGTCGTCAGAGATAAGTCCGAGCTCGTGGTTCCTCCGAAGCCCTGCTTGCGTGAGATTGGCTGACGTAACTATCGCCCTATGCTTGCCGAACAGGTACAGCTTCGCGTGCAGATGTCTGATTCCGCGGATCTCGGCGCCAGCTTCTACGAGAACCCGCAGGGCCGACATGTCGCTGACGCCTGTGCAAAAGTCGGCGAGACTAAAGCGTGTGATGACCTGGAGGGTTTCCGGGTGTCCGTACTCCAAAAGCCGCTCAGCGGCGTGCCTCTTGATGAACGGGCAAACGATACGAATCGTCGCGTGTTCCGCTTCGAGTGCCGTCAGCAGCTCCTCCTCCCAACCCGCTTCGATTAGCTTGATCTTCATTGTGGGACCGGTTGTCAGCGCCACAGGATCTTACTTCGCCACCGACCCTTTCGCTATCGGGCCATGGGCCGGTTTGCGTTGGCGGCCACTACCCCGACAATGCCGCATAGGACGGGACCGGCTCGGTGAGGCCGATGAGTCGCCTACTGCGCCGTCCAGGCCGCGAGGTTGATCGGCCGATCCTGTCGGCCGATGGCGTTGGTCAGCTTGCGGATCACGTCAGCGGCATATCCCGCGATAGCAGTGAGTTTCAGGTTGCCTGCACGGCCCTTGCCGGCATATACCGAGAGGCCTGGGCTGACCTCGCCACGCACCTTCACTTCGCGGTGCGGGGGATCGCAAACAAGGCGAAAGGGTATTGCGCCGTCATGCAGCACTCGCCGATTGATCTGCATGACGCAGTCGTCGGCGATCTGTGTCGGCAGTTCCAGTTGCTCGTCTGTGAACCGCAACCCCCAAAGATGGACGAGTCGGTGCTTGTCTTGGTTCCACAGATCGTGGACAGTGCGCAGGGCGATGCACTCGGCACGCCTGTACCGTTGTGGATAGGGCTGCAACGCCTCGATGAATGCTTGTGGGCCGGGACCCATGCCCCTGATCTTGTACATCCCGGAGTCGTTGGTCCACGCTCCGTTTTTTCGCCGTCGCTCGAAGTCGGCCCTGCGCCTGTTGATCGGGAACGACGACCCCTTCAGTTCTTTGCGTTCCCAATCGACGGTGAGCCAATAGACGGCTTGGTCGAGCGCGGATCGGAGGTCGTGGATGGTCTCGCCCAGCGTCACCGCCCAATCAACGGGGATCGGCCGCATGAAGCGGAGGCGATAGAAGTGCTTGCGGCCTTGGTCGTGTATCTCTTGGTCGAGCCTCCATGCTCGATCTGGCCCGTCCTCAAGCCAGGATCGCATTTCTTGGTCGAGCGCAGCGAGGTGCTCGTCCGCTCGCGTGATCTTTCGCTCTATCCCCGCCAGGGCACGAGAGTCAACCTTCACGACGTGATCGTAAACAGTTCTACACCGCGTACACCGCGTCGCGCGAACCGTTCAACACAGTCGTCAGTTGGGCGAGGATCGTGAGGTCGGCGTGAAGGCGTACACGCTCGATACGACGCATGCGACAGCCCCCACCCAGAACTGTCCGCCGGAGATCCACTTAACGAGGCCTCATTGAAAGAACCTGCTGAATGATCGTGATCGGAGCTGATGTCGCCGGAAGCGGACAGGCGGCTACCTGACCGCGACTGCGGTGTGCGCACAGCTCGTCGGCGGCCTGCTGGTTAGCGCGATGCTCGCGATGAGCACTCCGCGCAGGCGCTCTCAAACCATGCACCTGCATCCGACGCGTGAGGGCGTACGGTCTTTACATGAGCGCCCCCACGAACGAGCCGCAAGACCCGTACGACGCGCTAGGCGAGAACGCTCGCCGAGAACTCGATAAAGCACGCAACGACCCGCGGCTCGAGCGGGATCGAGCCGCCGTTGCGGACTTCTGGGATGCGATGGACGAGGCCGAACGTGTCAGGACACTCGCGATCCGCGGCGCCGAGGCGATCCGCAAGAGCGACCCGATCTGGGCGGTGGCCGAACTGGCGGCCGGCGACATCGACAACGACTTCCCCGGGCTGAACGCGCAAGCGCTCGTCGCTATGAACAGCGCGCTCGACTCGATGGTCGAGGAATTCGCACCTGCGATGCGCGAGATCCTGGTCAAAGTGTTCGTGGACCAGGCGTTCCAAGCGGGCGGAAGAACAGGTCCCCGACGTCGCGGCCGAACTCGACGACGAGAAGCGCGGCGTGCTGCGCGAGGTGATGCTCAAGACCGTCGCCGATTTGCAGCCGAGGCTTGATCGGCTGCTCGGTAGCGGGGCTGACCGTTACGAGAAGCGACTCCGCGGCGTGGCTCTCGACACTGCCGATGATCGGCCGATTCCTGCGGACCTCGATGAGGCCCTGACCGAGGTCGGCGCAATTCGAGATGTCCTGATCCACAGAGCGGGCCGAATCGACATGAAGGCACTCGAGCAGGCGCCGAGCCTCGCCGGGCGATACCACGAGGGTCAACTCGTACGGTTGACCCGCGAAGACTACCGGCGGTACACGGCTGCGATCCGCTGCTACGGGCAGGACGTGGCGATGCGGCCGATGCGTAGCTGGCCCGATTTCACCGATGACGATCTGCCAGACCTTACGACGTGGCGCAACTGGTATGTCCTCGGCGCCTAGTAGCTCGCGTCTTGTAACGGCTAACGCGGCGATCAGCTAACGCGGCGCAACACAACTGCAGTGTAATCCTCTGTCGCAATTACGACGTGCTCAAGCGAAAGGTCGGTATCCCTCGCCACAAGTTTCTTGGTGGTCCCATCGCCCCACTGGCACATTAGTTCGCCGTGGTCGTCAGTCAAAAACAGGTCAAACTGATGTAGTTGTTGCCATTTCTGGCGAGATCCCTCACGTGTCGCAAACTCAAGCGCAAGACAAGCATTCGGTCGTAGAGCCTGAGCAATCTCTTCAACTACCGTGGGAGGGTCCTCTACGTGGTCAAGCACGTTGCAGCAAAAAGCAAAGTCAAACGAAGCCGGCGTGACATGGGCGTTCAGACCCTCGGCGCCCGCTGTGATCGCACGCTCTACTCGGATAGCGGGCAGCCGATCCAACCCGTGATGCGCGAGAAGCACATCATATACATCCAGCAACGGGTCAACTCCGGTGATATGCACCATTCCCTTGAGCGCGCCCCATCGTAGTCGAGAAATGGGACCAGAACCTATGTCCAAAGCCTCAATAGGTTGTTGCTTCTCCATATACCTCTGACGTATCTCATCTATCACATAGTGGGGGAAATATACCTTACAATTCGCGGCACTGAGATGTTGTAGAACGTTCGGTGAATATTGCGCCGGGCTACCGTCCCACTCGTTTAGGCCACCCATCTCGAAATGATGGTGTGACATCTCATGCAACAGTGCCGCTTCTCGTTCCGTTGCTGTGTTGTAATCACTGCGAGCAATCTTTAGTTCACGTGCGGACGCAGCACTTTCGATAGGTGCTCCAAACTCAGGACGCTCCGTAATCACCGAGATCGCATGTGTGTTTGTTGCAGTGTCGAACCAAGCGTCCGGCGGCGGGGCGTCAGTGACAAGCACACAGGTTGGTTCGAGCCACGAACGCCATGGCATAAGAAGGGCAGCAACCGCATTAGCATCCACTCCGGTGTCGGCATCGACCACGATCGCGACGCGCACCGTGTCACGGGCACGCAGACGCGAAAGATGGAATGCCGCACGGAGCAGAACTTGCATTTCACTAAGTATGCCATACCGCCCCGACGACAGTCGCTTGGATCATCACAAGAGGCACAGACGACTCCCTGTCTAGCTAGAGCGCGCCATTAAGGCCAAGCCAGTTAGCGCTCCATTCAATGTTGTTCCAGTACCAGAAGCTAAGTAGCCCGTTGACATTTCCGTAATATACATATTGTTCGCCGTCTGCTCGAAGCGCCGCAGTCGGTTCCCCTCCAAGTGCTTCTGTCGCACCAAGATAGTTTTCGCTCCATTTGACGTTGTTCCAATACCAGAAGTGCAAGGCACCGTCCGTGCCCCGATACCAAACATACTGTTCACCGTTTGCACGCAAGACCGGCGTCGGTTCGCCCGCCATCGCACCCGTAGCACCCAGATAGTTTTCGCTCCATTTTGTGTTGTTCCAGTACCAGAAGTGCAAGGCGCCGTTGCTGCCCCGATACCAAACATACTGTTCACCGTTTGCACGCAAGACCGGCGTCGGTTCGCCCGCCATCGCACCTGTCGCACCCAGATAGTTTTCGCTCCATTTGACGTTGTTCCAGTACCAGAAGTGCAAGGCACCGTCGGTGCCCCGATACCAGACGTACTGTTCACCGTTTTCACGGATGACCGCTTTGGGTTCGCCTGCCATCGCACCGGTGGCACCGAGATAGTTTTCGCTCCATTTTGTGTTGTTCCAGTACCAGAAGTGCAAGGCACCGTTGCTGCCCCGATACCAAACATACTGTTCACCGTTTGCACGCAAGACCGGCGTCGGTTCGCCCGCCATCGCACCTGTCGCACCCAGATAGTTTTCGCTCCATTTGACGTTGTTCCAGTACCAAAAGTGGAGTGCGCCATCCGTCCCTCGATACCACACATACTGTTCACCGTTTTCACGGATGACCGCTTTGGGTTCGCCCGCCATCGCGCCCGTAGCACCCAGATAGTTTTCGCTCCATTTGACGTTGTTCCAGTACCAAAAGTGGAGTGCGCCATCCGTCCCTCGATACCACACATACTGTTCACCGTTTTCGCGCAACACTGGCGTGGGTTCACCGGCCATCGCGCCTGTCGCGCCAAGATAATTTTCACTCCATTTACTGTCATTCCAATACCAGAAATGGAGCCTTCGTTCCTGGTCCCTGTACCAGACGTATTGTTCGCCATTTTCTCGCAGCACCGGGACGACTCGCTTGGTTTGCGTCGTCGTGAAAACGTGATCGAGCCCACGACTAATCATCCCAGAGCTATTTGACGCCACGATGCGGAAATGGTACGTGGTGTTTGCCTGTAGACCAGAAACGGTCGCAGAGACCGGCGTCGAGCTTCTGCCGGATCCAGCATCTACTTCGGTCGTACTCAAGCCATATTCGGTAGTCCTGCCGTATTGGAAGTGGTAAGACGTATCAGCACCGTTGGGATTCACATTTCCTCCCAATGTGGCACCGAACTCTCGGGCTTCTGGTTCGGTGCCGGTGCTGACCGTGGGCGGTACCGCTTGCGTTGTAAAGCTCTCCGGGCCACCTTCTGATGTCCCGGTAGCGCTATTTCCTACCATGCGGTAGTAGTAGGTCGTGGACGACGCGAGACCCGTGATGGTGCTGCTCTCTTCGACGAATCCCGACCCCGATCCAGCGTCACCTTCAGGCACTGGCGTCGAAGCCCCATAGGACGTCGATAGGCCGTAGTCGAAGCGATACCGCGTTTCTACTGTGTTGGGGTTGAGGGTGCCGTGCACAGTGGCGGAGTGAGCTTCTACGGCGGACGATCCTTCTGTCGCCACCGTTGGAGCCGGAGGAATTCGTTCAAGTTCGTTTTCTGGCAGGCTCGCAGGCAGGCATGACCGCGGCACGAAAACCCAGTTGCCTTCTCCAGGGTTATAGCGATCGTCTCGTACCATTACGTACTGACCGGTGCCGTCTGTGCTTTCATACTTCGTTGTATACCGCCACAGGAGAGCCGGGTAGTTTGATCCAGGTTTGCTACTCGCGTACGCGGGTGCAGTCCGTATCAGTTCCTGCTCAACATTTGACGTGCTCCACGGTCGATAGTTTGCGTACTCAGGACACGCACGCCTTGTCACTACTGGCCATCCGTCCCCCGCAGCGCTATTGTGGTTATGCATGAAGGTAGTGGTCGGTACTTCGAAGTCACCGGTTGAACCTTCGCCGCATGCGCTGTTCGTATTGTTGTTGAGTTTTTCTGGGTTAAAGCGGGCTTCGATCCACCCGCATCCGGAGAACGCACCCGTCACGAACCCGCCATATGAATGAACACCTTCTCCGTTTGGCCCGGAATACGAGACGACCTGTATTTGCCACGGAGACTTACAATTTCCTATTACGTATGAGTCCGCTGCATTCTGCACGTCGGAATATGCATCAGCAGCGCTACATTCGTAGTCTCCGCTCGCTTTTGTGAACAGCGGTTCTACTTGACCGCCCAGCGACTTGGGCGATGAGGCCTTTACCAAGCTCCCTACGGTATCCACGTCGGCGGCCGCGCCGCTTACTACGCACATCGCCGTGACGAGCCCCAGTACGGCAGCAAGCAAACCTCGAGACTTTAGCTTGTGTCTTGTGCTTGTCCATATCTCTACTGCTGCGTCGCCCCACATGAAACTTGACACTTTGCCTCCTCACCGGCCCGGATCGCGTTCCCAGGTCAAGTGGTGCTCCTGGGTCCAAATATCGTGGGCTGCTACCTGCCCACCAGCGCAAGCAGGCACGTTAGTCCCGCGCTGATGGACTGTCTATCCCCTGGAGCAGGTGATCTTTGGGGTGACCTGGGGGATTGAGAATAGGACGCCGAATCGCGGACAATCGAGCTATAGACTGACTAACCGGGCTCGCGGACCACCTAATACTGGTATCCCAATTAGATCGCGCTTGCTCTGAACTTTTAGCTTCTGCCGGATATGTGCGACGTGCGTGTGAACGGTCTCGACACTAATTTGCAGCGTACGCGCAATTTCTGGATTCGACCGGCCAACGCTAAGATGTTCTAGGATTTCGGTCTCTCGGGGCGTGAGGAGGCAAGCATCACTCGGGTACTGGCGTTCGGCTCGTTCGCCATCCAGAGTGACAAACAAACGCCCGCCCTGTGCTGTAAAGTGAACCGCATCTAGGATATCGGCCACGGAGATGCTATGTGCGAGGCATGTGGCGCCAGATTTCAGCAAGTTCATTCCGTATGTCCGCGACGGATTATGCGCGATGACGATGACCCCGGTCGCTGGCTGGAGCGATCTCAGGCGTGTTAGCGTGAACGGCTCAGCTGCCTCATCCAAGACCGCCACTTCTGGTGCGTAGTCCATGACAGTGCGCTCCAGCTCCGCATGCTCAAGGCCGGAAGCGATGACGTGAACCTTTGGATCGCTGCCGAGTACATGAGCCAAACCGTGATCGATCAAAGGATCAAAACGGCCCACGACAGCCGTCACAGCCATATCTTTAGGCATCTTGCTCCGCTAGGCCCGAGATCGCCTTATCGAGCCAGCTTGTGGGATGCGTAAACTGGTTCGGTGACGGCGTTAGGCGACGATGGCGTACTCATAGATGAGACTAGACGGTGCTGGAAACAGCGTCATCTTCGGTGGCGTACGGCCATCCGATATACACCTGTCGGGTCTAGAGCCAAGTAGCCGAGCATCACGAGATTCGCGGCGACACTCTCGACCGTCGCAGGCGCCAAGTCGAGCTGCTTTGCGATTTGAGCGGCGGTCAGGGCTCGACACGTCGGCGAGAAGCACGCCAAGACGCACATGCCGCGTGCGCTTGAGCCGCGCGGTAAGCACGCCGGACGCAATCTGAGAACGTGCGACTCCTCCGGGCTCATCGCATCTGACGTAGCAAATGCGCCACGTAGGTCGGGTGACGTTTAGGGGTGGGGCGTGGCTCTAGCGCGTGGCTTATCCATCCGGCGGTGACGAGTAGCGTCAGACGCTCATACACCCGGACAGGTCCCAGTCGGCGTGTGGGTAGGTCTAGCGTTTCGGCGAGGCAAAAGTTAGGGTCACTCAGAAGCTCCTGTAACAGCTTGTTGGCCGCGACTGCGCGCCGCTGCTTGTGGAGCGACTGACTGCTTACACCTACGACGGTGAACCCACACGCTGCCATATCCTCACAGCGGTCACGGAAGGCCCGGTGTTGTTCTGCGTCAAGGAGTGGTGTCTCGTCTCCGCGAATGACCCCGGCCGCGCCTGGATATAGGTAGATCAAGAGCCGAGCGTGCGCGACGAAATCGAACGGACGCCCTGAAGCCGACTCAAGCTCAACGTCCGGTACCAATTGGCCCTTGAGAGAGTCGAGGACCGACACTTCGACGCTGGTCATGTCAACCGCGATCGGGGACGGAGGAGCGCCGGACAAACCAACACGGCTCCTTCAGCGTCGGAACACTCGCCGGGTCGGGGTTCTCGTGGCCTTTGCCTCGTGGCCTCATCGTGCCTGCGCCTCGATCCACGCAACCGCCTGAGTAGGGTTTCTGGCCACCATCGACGTGCGATCCTGACAGATGGAATAACACGCGGACAGGAATCCGTTCCGCGCAAAAGGGAAACATTCTGCGCAAAATAAATCGCGCTAAAAAAGGGGGTGCGCTGACCGGAACCGTGGACGGTCGTCGTCGGCACGGTGCCTGCGTAGTACGACTCTTGACCCAGCGTGCGGCGTGACGATGACGCTGCGCCACTGAGCGCGCTCGATCGCTTTGCCTGCCGGCAGGATGCACCGCTTGGAAAGCGTTGCGCGGAGTACGGTATGCATCTCTAGTAGCGCCAGATGCCGGCCTGGACAGGTTTTCTGTCCGCCTCCCCACGGAAGCCATGTCCATTTTGCTGTAGGCGGCTCTAGGAACCGCTCGGGACGAAACTCGTGGGGGTCTTCAAATAGCGTGGGGTCGTGGTGCATCAGATAGGTGCACCCGAGCAGGTGTGCCGGTGGATGGTATGTCCATCCGTTGATCTCAAACGGCTGTGCGACTGCTCGGGGCACCGTGAATAGGAAGACGGGACGATGACGCAGCACCTCGCTGACCGTGGCAGTTAGATACTCGTCGCTGTCGCCGCGGGCGATCTCCTCGATCAGTCGATCTTGAGGGGTCGGGTTGTGCGCGATGAGCTGGAATGCCCACGCTAGAGACGAGGCCGTCGTCTCGTGTCCGGCAGTTATGACCGAGACGAGGTTGTCGCGAAGTTCTTTGTCGGACATTGATGATCCGTCAGGACGACGTGCCTCGAGCAGCATTTCGAGCATGTCGCGGCGCGTTCCGGTGCTCGCCCGACGTCGGGCGACGAGGCTTGCGATCAGCCGGTCGACTTCGTCGCGGTCCTGGATGAATCGCTTCCATGTAGCTCGCCAGCCTGGGAGTCGGTTGAGCCGTGGCTCTTGCAAGACGAGACTCGCCGTGACAGAGAGCATCGCCAAGAGTGCATCGCGAAGCAGATCTACTGTCGGGTCGCCCTGATCGAAAACCGTCCTCAACATGGCGGTCAATGCCAGGACACGCAGACGCGGGTGGACTGGTACTGGGGTATCGAGTGGCCACGAGGACACCTCGCTGTCGGCTAGGTCTTTGATCATCTCTGCGTGCTCATCCACCACACGACTGTGAAATGCAGGAGCAATCGCGGCGCGGCCGCTCAGATACTCCCCTTCGTCGCGCAAGATGAATGAGTCCTCGCCAAAGAGCGGGGCCGTCACGCTGGCCCCCTCCCCGGCATGCAGAACGTCAAGTGGGGCCGTGACCACTGCTCGGATGTCCTGAGGATCTGTCAGGAACACCAATGGCACCATATCGATTGGATACACAGTGAAGCGCGAGCCTAGTCTCGCGCGACACCACTCGAGGTACTCCAGCGGTCGCACGCGGCAAGCGACCGTTTGGAGCACTGCCGGCAGGACTGTCGTTGGGGGAAGGTCAGGGCGGTTACGCGCCGTCCGTCTGGCTGTATTAGGGAATTGCACTGTGTCTCCTTTATGGTTAAGTTGAGCCTTGTAAATAGGTGATTCGCCACAGCCGTAGAATCGGCAGCAGCAAGCGGACTAGGGGACCGGCACTCGCGAGGATCTGGTGGGTGCGGGAACGCAGGACCGCTGTCCAGGCGCTGTTCTTTGACAGGTACATCGCGGTCATGCAGGCGACGATCAAGATGTGCCGCTCACTGTCTGGGAGGCTGCGCGCTTCTTGCATAGAGCGGCCGATGAGCGCGCTTATCCGCCGTGTTGCAATGTCTGCCGTCGGGTAGTGCGCGACGTAACTGTGGTCGCCGTTGACGGCATCCTCGAGCTGGTCAACATGGCTGTCGAGCATCGTCGTCGCGGCTGAGATCCACGGCCCATAGGCTCGATAGACACTCGTGACCATCGAGGGGTCCACCTGTGGTTCCGCGGCTTGCGCGAGGAGCGCGTGGATCGTGAGCGATGCGCTGGCGGCGCCTGTGAGCTCATACCAGCCTGCCTCGTGTCCACTTGGCCACTCATGGCCGGCCCACTGGCGCAATGCGCTGTCGCGACGATCTGGGTCAGGCTCGTGATTGATGGCTAGCACTTGGGCGCGCCACGCCTCTTGAATAAGCAGTGGGCGAGCGATCTCGTAGGACGGGAGCAGGGCGCAGGTCTCCCTACAGGTTTGGACCAGCGTGTTGAGGTAGCCCCCGTCGTCGTGCCACGGGTGGTGGCGGTAGTAGTCGGAAACCGGCCGATCGGGGTCTAGGCCGTCGACGAGCGCGAGATGTAGCTGCTTGCCGTTGGGTTGGCCGCGGGCGGCACCTCGCTCGTTGACCGAGTCGAGGAAGTCCCACATGATCTCGTAGGCAACGAGCAAGCGAAGCAGAGCAGGCTCGCGCGAGCGGGTGAAAATGCAGAAGAGCGCGGCACCGTCGGTGTGTCCTCGCTTGTTGGCAAGCGAGCTCAGCGCGTCCTCTCGGATTGGTCTATCGGGGATTGCCGTCGCCAGCGAACGCCAAGTACGCACCTCGCGGGCTACAGCGGGCAGCACCCACGCCAGCTCTCGGCCGGTCGCTTCGCCGAGCACGCGCAGTTGGCGTGCCGAGAGCGCCGCCGGTATCGGGGTTGGTCGCCGGGTGCTCGGGTTAGCTGACCGAACGGGCCGCTCGTGGCCGAACACGCACCAGGAGATATCCCGGGATGGCGATGACCAAGACGGCGGCGGCGCTCAAGAACACGAATGTGGTGAGCGCTACGAATGCTTCGACGCCGAAGGAGATCGGGAAACCTGTGACGCTAGCCAGAGCGTGGCTCAGCAAGAGCTGTCCGTACACGCCGAAGACGGCACCGGTCAGACAGCCGACGCTGAGAAGCAATGCGCTCTCCCACAACAGCCACCGCCAAAGGACCGGCTTGCGGAAGCCCTGGCAACGTAGGAACGCCACGTAGCCGCGGCGCTCCCAGATCATCGACCCGAGTGCGCCGACGAGCGCGAGCATCGCGGCGATCAGGACCAGCTCTCGAATCTGAGTGAGTCGCACCAAACCCTGGCTTGCCAGCGCGTAGTGACGCCGCTCCCGTTCGAGGCTGGTTTCCCCGACCAGGCCGCTATGTGTACCCAACGCGGCCTGCACGCTCGTTCGTACCGCGATGGCCGAGGTGTTGGGCGATGTCTGGATCTCGAGGCCGCTCGGTTCGACATTGCCCCAGGCGCGGGCATAGTCGGTTGCATTGAGGATGATCGCGCCCGGTGGCCACCCGAGGTTTGTACTCAGTGCAGCCACCCTAAAGGACTCTGGTTCAGGCGATGGCAGCGTGAACGATGCGCCTACCTGTAGGCCTCGTTCGGCTGCAAGCGCCTTTGACACGACCGCCCAGCCGCTTTCGCGAAGCCTCGCGTTCGCCGATGTGAGATCGCCGGCGACCAGCTCGCTCGGTGGGATCGGCTGGGAGCTGTCGGCTGGAGGCGCCAGAACCCAGAGCTTGCGGTCACCCCATGTGAGGAAGCTGCCGCGATACACACTGACGCGTTGGACTCCTGGAAGGCGCCGGAGACCCGCAGATCCTGAGTACGCAAAGGGGGTCGTGGCGAACGCATTGGATTCCCCGCGAGGGGTCACCCACACGTCCGTGCTCGAGTCGATGCCGTGGGCGGATGCGTCCAGGCCATGCTGGAGGTTTTGCTGCGCGCCCTGGATCGAGACAACACCAAACACGGCGACCGCGCTGGTAGCAACGATCGCCAAAGTACGAACGCGCGTCGTTGGAGTCCGCAAGTGCGTCAGTGCGATCCTCGGCGACGGTCGATTCAACACCGGCTGTAGCAGTGCGAACACCGCTACAGCCCCGTCGAACAGGAACGGTAGAGCGCACAGTAGCGCGACGACAAGCGTGAGATTGCCGAGCTTCGAGTCTTGTGGGTAGTAGATCAAGACGACGGTTGTGACAGCGAAGCCGACAATGCCAACCAAGGCGCGACCTACAGCCCACGAGCGGTGAGCTGCACTCCTGCGCTCGCGGGGGCGTGAGAACGTGTCGCGCAACGGCCAGAGCACACCCACACCCGCTGCCAGCATGCCGGCTACAACAGCGATCAGCACCGACTGCCACGTCACGATGCGCGCATTCCCGACAGGAAAGGCGAATGACAGATAGCCGGGAGTCGAATGGAACACAAAGATCGACAAGCCATCGCCGAGTATCAGGCCCAGGACACAGGACAGGACTCCGATGATCAATGCATCAAACAGGAGGATCTGCAATGCCATCGTACGGTTGGCACCCTGGAAACGGACGTGTGAGAGCAACTGACGGCGCCGCGGCACCGTGATCAGCATTGCGTTGAGGGCAAGCATAAACCCGACAATCGCGCTGATCGCTGAGAACAAGGTCTCGGACTGATTCTCCGGCAGCGCGGCAACGGCAAATAGAGTGGCGTCGAAGTTCGCAGGCTCGAGGTTCACATGCGTAGCGCTGGCCAAACGACGGAGTCCTGTCTGCACTTCGCGATCACGGCCTTGCTTAGCTTGGACAAAGATACGTGTAATCCGCCCACTCATGCCTGTCACAGATTGGGCGTATTTAATAGGTGCTATTGCCACGGGGCTGCGGACTAGGCTTCCAATTTCCGCTTCGCCCAGCGTCGCCCCCACCAGAACTGGAGTAACCCGCGCACCGACCTGCAACTGGACAGTATTTAGAGTCAGGCTATCGAGGCGGCTCCCTATCGGGGTGGGCAGCGCAACCGCCTGTTGCGCTGCAAGCTGCCTGGGGCTAAACCGTCGTAGTTTCGGCCCGCCGAAATGAGCAAGGCGAGGACCGGTTCCGATTAGGTCGACCGACTGCTGGCGGCCATTTTCACCGGTCAAGTTTGCTTGCTGTTCGAGGATTGGCGACGCCACCTTTACGCCTGGCAGTCGTCTCGTTTCGCCGAGCAATCGTTCGCTCACCCCCGCAGGGCCTCTGGCGTCCAACTGATACTGCGCGTCGCCGACGAGCTGACCGCTTAGCTTCTGGACAGAATGCGTGAGGCTCGTGCTTGACACCTGTGATGCAAACAGCAGAGCAACCCCGACCGCGATCCCCAGAATCGCAAAGACGTCCTGGACGACGACGCTCTTAGCGCGCAGCCGCGCGCGATACAGATAGAGCAGGTCCGAGACGCTCATCCGTCGCGTGTGTCGCCTCATGCGCGCTGCCCAAGTTGTTCTCTAGTTGCCGGCGTATCGTCGGGCCGGTACTCGTGTAGATGCCCGTCGCGAAGCTCGTGGATCTGATCGGCGAAGCCGGCGGCCAGTGGATCGTGTGTTGCGAGAAGAACGGTCGCCCTACGCTCAGTACTGATTTCGCGCAGAAGCCCAAGCACTTCTCTGGTCCGTTGCGTGTCGAGATTCCCGGTCGGCTCGTCCGCGAGGACCAGTCTTGGATTGGTAGCGAGTGCCATGGCGATCATCACCCGCTGCCGCTCGCCCATCGATAGCTCCTCCGTACGGTGCTCCATTCTGTCTCCGAGACCGAGCCGTATCATCAGCGGTTCGATGGCGGTGTTGGCTTTGCGTGTATCGCTCAAGAGCAGTCTCAGCGAGGCGTTCTCGATCGCCAGCGCACCGGGAATCAGTTCCTGCGGCTGTCCCACGATCCCGAGCTGCGTCAGCCTGTACTCATCGAGCTCTCTCTCAGAGAGCTCGCAGATGTCTCGGCCATCGAGCACTACGGTTCCCCCATCGGGTCGTTGGGCTCCCGCGACAAGTTCCAGCAGCGTCGTCTTGCCCGAGCCGCTAGGCCCATACAGCGCGACAAACTCCCCGTCAGCCGCGGTCAGCGACAGACCGTCCACGGCCCGGATCGCCGGACCATCGCCGACCTTGTAGTGCTTGACGAGATTGCGGAGCTCAAGCACTATGCCCGCCTGCGGCCTGCTGGCGACCGTGGGGCAGGTTGATGACGTTGGTCGGGTCAGACATGACTTGGAGTCCGCCGGAACCGTCGAAGCACAAGACACGATCAGCCAAGAGGACCGCCTCGAAGTCTGAAGCGCCGACCAACACCCCACATCCCAGCTCTTGAGCGACTGACAGCAGCATCTCGCTAGCCTCCCGCGTCCTGCGCGGCCCGAGACCATCCAGCAGATCGTCAATCACCGCCAGTCGAGGACGACCAACGAAGCCCCGAGCGAACATGACGAGCAGCCGCTCCCAGTTAGATAGTTCATCCCAGTCGCGTTGTGCACAATCCTCAACACCGAAGCGACGCAGCGCCTCCAACGCCAGATCGTCCGCGGCACTCATGCGCCGACCACGACCCATCGCCAGCGGCATACCAACGTAGTCCAACACCCTGAAGCCACAAATCCCCTCGCGGTGCATCCACGAGATCTGACCTCCCAACAACTCGGCTCGCTGCTCGACAGAGCAACCCATCAGGTCGCCTCCGTCAAACCACACACGACCTTCGTCGGGCAACTCGATCCCAGCTGCCACCTCGAGTAGCGTCGTCTTGCCCTCACCGCGAGCGCCTACAACCCCGATGACCTCGCCCGCCGAGACCGACAGCGACACGTCCACCAACACCCGCCAGCGCCGGCGCCCACGCCGAAAGCCACGACCAACACCATCCAACCGCAACACGACCTCACCCATCGTCGATCTCCGAGTGCATCTCTCGGTTTTCAAGCCGCGCCTGAAGTGCCATGCACCGCTTCACCTGCAGACCGCACATCCTCACCGTGTCCTCCAAGACCGCGTACTGCGCCCGGCCCCGCCAGTCAGAGCCGTCCGATGGACCGAGTCTGCCGAGCTTCAACTCTGTTTTTAGGCGTTCCTGGGCTTTTTCGTACTCCGCACGCCATCTCTTCTGCATCCGCTCAATGGCTTGGATGATCTCCGGCAGTTCAGATTCATCGGAGTGCTGCACCCACGCCTGCGTCGGGTCGCGTATCCGCGGAGGAGCCTTCACAGCTTCGCGCAGCCACCCCCCGAACTCTGCTGTACCCAGCGAGGTCGTCTTGTAGATGTCATCGGGCGCCGTCGTGCCCGACTGGACCTTTTCAATCGCGCCACGCTTGGCGAGTTCTAAGAAGATCGCGTAGTTGGTCGTCCTCGCCCAACGGCCGTGGGGATATCTCTCTTCCAGGCGAATCGCTATACGCGAGGCCGAGTCGGGGCGATCGCAGAGCAAGCCGAGCACCGCCATACTCGGAGTTAGATCGCCCTTCGGGCTGGAACGCCTCCCCACTGGTGTCATCGGCCCATCCGATCGTACTCAAAAGCGCCCTGTTACGTCCGGCCTATTGAACGATTCTGGCCTACCGACAGCAGAGGAGGGCACCCAGCGTTCCTGCAAGTCAGAAACAGACTTGACGCCTGCATAAGCGTCGGGGGAGGGAAACATCGCTTTGACGCGATAGGCAGGAGTGACGGACGACATCAACGCAGCGGCCAGCAGAAAGAACCGGGGCCTTTCGAAGACCCGACGTAATGGCGGCGAAGCTCGACAACCGACTGATGCGGAAGGCCTCGCCCGTCTGTGGGACTACGTAAAGCAGCACGGCACTTCGCAAGTTCCGCATCGCCATAAGACTGCTGACGGTTTCTGGCTCGGCGTGTGGGTTTGCGGGCACCGCAAGAGTCGAGGCGAGGATCCCGCGCTTGACCAGCTGCTCGAGTCATTGCCCGGCTGGACGTGGGCTCCTCACGAGCAGAGCTTCGAAGAGCGGTTGGCGCACTATAAGGACCTAGCCGAGGCGGGCATGCTGAATCGACACCGCGCGGTGCGCTTGTGGGCATCAAGGCAGCGCCAGTTGGTGTGCGAAGGGAAGGTGTCAGCTGACCGGTTGGAGCAGCTTCAAGCGGCGGGGTCATTTGATGTGCATGTGCATCGCGATAGCGTCAAAACCCTGTGCACAGTAGGGTTTCAGGCTTAATTATTGTCACACTTACACCAGGCTAGCCATCCGAAATGCACAGTATTCTGAGCGGAATGGGATCGGGGGCAGTTATGGATGACGACTTGATCGACGCCGCGCGACGGGTGTTGTTCGCGTGCACCGGGGTGAGAAAGCAGGAGCATCCAGAACTTCGCCAACTCGGCGAATTTCTTCACCGCTACTCGCTGACCCAGATGTCCAGCAGCGGTGAGGCTGGCCGGTGCGATGCAGAGAACCAGCCTACCTTCGAATACGCCCCTGGAAGAACCCGGATCCGCAACAACGGGGTCGAGCCGTACGAGCTGCACGATAACTACGAAGATGCCGTTCGGCGGGCCGCAGGCGGACTCGCACGCGCTCGGATCGATCTCGAGCTTCTTCACAAGGCTGTGCCCGAAAGCTGGGTACCGATCGTGGCGGCCCTGATCGCCGACGGTCCAGATACCGCGGCAGCACGCGCACATACCGCCATCTACGACTACTCCAAAGAGTCGGTCAAAGCAAATCGGCGTCGCACGGCGGGCACCCGCTCACGCTCCACTGTGTTGATAGTCCTGGCCGAGGCTCGGCGGATCTTTTCAACGATCCACAGCCTCTATACGCTGCCCGCTTGCCGGGAATGGGTCCAGGCACCGCCGCTGCATATGCCGGATATGTCCAAGGGCGGTTATGAAGTCGTCGCTCCACGGGTTGAAACGGTACGTCAAGCCTGGCAAGACAAGTCGACTGAGATACACGAACGGCTCGGTATTCGCTCGATCGAGGAAGAGATGCAGGCGCTGAACTCGCTGTCCGACAATGCAGTCTGTTCGCGCGGGCTTTGGCGACCGACGCGAGATCGGGCGGTCCTGGTCTTGATGGTCCTCACGGGCGGTCGGCGCACAGCTCTCGCGCGCCTTACCAGGAATGACTACGTCCGCGACTGCGAAGGGCCCCTGCCTGACTGCCGGCGGGGTGCCGCGCTCGATCTGCTCCCTAGGAAGAGCAAGGGGCGCGATGAGGTGCGACGAAAGCCGATCCCACCTCACGCCGCGTTCGTGCTCGATTTCTACCTGGAGGTGATGGATCGTATGGCCGCCGCGAAGGGGCGGCCACCGGCATCGCCGGACGCTCCCTTGCTTGTGGCTGAGCCAGCACATCTAAAAGCAGTACAGGAGCTGTGGCTGTACCAGCGGGTTGCCGGAACGCGCAGGACGCCGCCGCTCGTCCCTCGCGATCCGCGCCATACGGCCGAGCACACCACGGACGCAGAACGCGCCATCTGCGGGTACACGCCGCATGAGTACCGCCACTTCGCGAACAAGATGGCGGAACGGGCGGGAGAAATCTGGAACGAGCGCCATCCAGCGACCGGTGGGGAAACCAACCCTCCTATCCCCTACTACGCGGCGGCGTTGCTCGATAACGGCAGCATCGAGAATGACCTGCGGGCGCTGTACGGCGATCGCCGCACACCGGCGATGCTTGAGGTCGTGTCGGGCAGATCCGCCGAGATCGGATGGGAGATCCTCACGACCGACGCCGGGCTTCGCAAGCGCCCCGACTGCCAAGCCTACGAACGGGAGATGATCCGTCTGCGCCGTATAGAGGACGAAGAGCGACGTCTCGAGCAGGACGCACAGAAGCTTCAAGCCAGGAACGTCAGTTGCGGTCAACAGGCGCTTCTCCCTCCACCACCGGCTGACGGTGATCGCCTGGACCGCATCTTGAGCCGTCAGGAGGAGATGGTCGCATCGATCGGTGAGCTGAAGGAGATCACGCTTCAGAGCTCCGCGATCACCCACCAGCTCATACAGCTCTCCCGGCAGAAGGCGGACACGATCGTAAAGCTCGACCTCTACCGGCTCGACCAAGCAACCTGGCTGCCTATCTCCGACTCCGAGCCTCCCGGCGCGGAGCGCGTTGACTGGGACACCATCGACCGCGGCGCGCTCGGCAGGCCCCTTATGCCGAGCGAAACGTCAGCTGCTGTGCGGGACTGGCTGACCTTCCCAGAGTTCTGCGAAGTCGCAGGACTCGAGGCGCGATCCACACTGACACGCTGGGTCAACGGCGAACACATCCCGACCCGGCGGGACAAGCGACCGTGGGAGCCCGAGCAGGTGCCTGTTGACGTCTCGCTCGGGAAGAACTACCGGCGGATCTGGATGCCCGGCGTGCACGAGGCGTTCTGGCGCACCAGCCTCATGCGCGACAAGCTCGCCGAAATACTCGGACGCTGGCCCCGAGAGCAGGGATGGACCACGAAGGAAGGCGAACCGACACCGCGATGCGCCGAGCCGATCCGCGTCGCGCCTGCCCGCCTACAGCTCGCAGCCTGATCTACAGCCGGCGGGCGCATCGGTCAGCGGCGTCAATCCTCACTTGAAGCACAGTCACAGACTCGGCATCCACCAAAGTAAGCGGCGTCGATCGAACCGCCACGCGCCACGGTCGCCTCGCAGGCGCCACCCTCCGAGTTCGCGAGCATGCGCATAGATCCAAGAAGGATGCACACGAAGTAACGCGGCAGCCTCCCCCACCCTTAATGAATCGGACCGACAGACACTCCGCTGACTAAAGATCAGAACGTCGGCTGTCTCTCTTTTTGCCATCGCGACTAAAGGCGCCCAGCTATGAGCGCGGCCAACTCGATAAATACGTGCGGACTGAGCTCGCCTGTCGCTACTCGCTCTTCAACGACGATGATCACCTCGTTGGGGTCCAAGCGTCGCCGGCTGTCCGACGATACGTCCTGAAGCTCGCCGCGGCGGATCATGTTGCGCACCTCCCTCTCCTCGATACGCATGATCTGGGCGACCTCCAGCGGCAGGAGCATCAGCCGAGCGGCGTCGATCGTCACGCCATCTATGGTCACGCAAGGCATGCAGTCAGTCTGCTGTCGGAGGTTGACAACTGTCGGAGTTCGCATCGTCGAGCTCAAAGCGGGCCACTCCCAAACCTGCGCGGGGGGAAGGTAGCCACCTACAGCGATACGTAGGGGTTCGAGCAAGACCCGACCCCTCTGTCGCCCATGACAAACGCGCAGCACCCGTCGTTCGATTCGTCGCAACCGAGCCAGCAGGCATTGGAGCTGGGCGTCTTGGAACGGGTATTTGCCGACGCTGTCGCCGACCGCGTCGCCGACCTGCTCTCGTCGCAACTGCGGTCTGTCGACCTCGTCGACGCCGCCACTTTGGCCACCACACTCAACGTGTCTCGCGACTGGGTCTATGCACATTCAGCTGAACTGGGCGGCATACGGATCGGTCCAGGCAGCCGAGGCAGGCTTCGCTTTGATCTCGGCCGAGTGCTCGATATCTGGCGAGCATCGGAGCGCACAGGGCCAGGGAGCGAGGTTCAGCGCCCTCATAACCCGAGGACTCAGCGGGTCAGACGGATCTCTTCGCCGTCGGAAGGCGAGCTACTCCCGATTCGCCAACCCAGAGGACGGAGGCGACGGACGGTGCAACGGTGAGTGTCCGCGTGGCGTCTTATATTGATTGAAGTTGGTGCCCGCGGTGGTTGCACACCCGGGCACCGTGGCACCGAGAGTTCAGACCTCCCGGCGCGCGAGCCACGCTACCAATCCGGCGTAAGGCTTTCTCGCCAGACCTGTCTCACGGAGCCTCCGACCAAGGAGGAACCGACATGACGAGAGATACCTGATGAGACGGCCAGCGACGGGCAATGTCGACATTGATCGACGCACTAGCAGCCCGACTTTTAGCCTGCGCTTCACTGCGAACGGCAAGCGACGATACGTAAAGCTCGGCACAGCCGCAGAAGGCTGGACGCCGACGAGCGCGCATACCGAGCTTCAGAACGTGCTTGCTGACGTCCGGCGTGGCGTCTGGCAGCCGGCCGCTCCACCACCTGCTCCGGAGATCAAGAAGGACCCAACCTTCCACAAGTTCGCTACCGACTGGTTTGAGGCGATCCGGGGCGAACTACGCCCAAAGACGGTGCTCGACTACGAATGGCAGCTCTCTTGCCATCTGGTGCCGTTCTTTCGCGCCCACCGGCTTTCGCAGATCACCATCCAAGAGGTCGACCGCTACCGGCAGATTCAGGTTCGTCGCGACCAGATATCGCCAAGCTCGATCAACAAGACGATCACGCGGCTCGCGCAGATTCTCGAGGTTGCGGTCGAGTACGAGCTAATCGACCGCAACCCGGCGAAGGGCCGTAGGCGGCGCCTGAAGGTAGCTCGCCCCGCGCCGATTTGGCTCGACAGCGCCGAGCAGATCGAAGCCTTGTTGGACGCCGCGAGCGCGCTTGACGCCCGAGCCAAGCTCAAAGGAGGACGCGACCAGAAGGGCGGGCTCGAGTACCGTCGCGCGCTGCTTGCGACGTTCCTCTTCGCGGGGCTTCGCATCGGAGAGCTGACCGACCTGCGCTGGCGAGACGTTGACGTTCGGGGCAAAAGGCTGCTTGTGCGCGAAGCCAAGACTGACGCCGGCGTACGAGAAGTGGACATTCTGCCTGTGCTCCGCGGCGAACTGGCCCACCACCATCGCAAGAGCCCGTTTGACTCGCCTAGCGACTATGTGTTCCCGAGCGCCGTCGGCACGAAGCTGGCCGAGAGCAACATCCGCCGGCGCGTACTCGACAAGGCGATCGCCGGCGCAGGCGAGACTCTGACCAACGTCCACGAAGCGCCGCTACCCGACGGCCTGACGCCCCACAAGCTCCGCCACACCTTCGCCTCGATCCTCGTCACGCTGGGCGTCGATGCGGGGAGCGTGATGGATCAGCTCGGACACGCCGACCCCACCTTCACGCTGCGCATCTACCGCCACGGAATGCGACGAGACCCCGCCGCCAAGCAGCACCTACGGGCGCTCGTCGAGCGCGGCGAGTCCAAATAAACCCGAGTCTGGCGCTTCGCGAGTGCAAGGTGCTCGCATCGACAGCGGCGGAAATCTCGCCCGTAAATCTCGCCGTTAGTATCGCGTGACGATGGATGAGCTCGACATCGCGATCGCTGATCCAAGGCTCGATGACGTACGACAGCTCGTCGAGCATCATCTGAAGTTCGGGCGTTCGCACAGCCCGCCACAGGATGCGCACGCGCTCGAGGTCGATAGCCTGCTCGACCCCGCGGTCACCCTCTTCAGTATCCGTCGCCGCGGGGAGCTGGTCGCAATCGGCGCGCTCAAGCGGCTTGACGATCAGCACGCGGAGCTGAAGACGATGCATACAGCTGAGCATGTCCGTGGCCTGGGCATTGGCCGCGCGATACTTGACCATCTCCTCGCTGTCGCCCGCGAGCGCGGCTTCGAAGACGTGAGCCTGGAGACTGGGGTCCATGAAGCATTCGCGCCAGCTCGCTCGCTATACGCGAGCGCGGGATTTGCACCGTGCGAGCCATTCGGCGACTATCGCCGGAGTCCAAACACCACCTACATGACGATGAGAGTTAGCGAGCACCGCACACAAAGCCGCGCCGTCTGACCTCGATGAGCCTGTTCAGAAGCGCCAACGGCCCCGACACAGTCGGCTCCCACGCATGCCATCTCATCACCGGTCAAGCCGTGGCTCAAACGTCACGTTTTGGCGGGGAAAAGGCGGTAGCCGGGCGCAAGACCTCGACGCTACTCCCGCACCCCAAGCGCCCGACCTTCAGAAACCCGCACCAACAAAGGTGATTCTCGATAGTGCCCCCGCCAGGAGTCGAACCTGGATCTACCGCTTAGGAGGCGGTCGTCTTATCCATTGGACTACGAGGGCTCTGATCTAAGGCTACCGACGGGACGCTCCCCCAATGGTTGCTAACCGACTGCCGCAGGGCTCCCGCTGTCGCTACCCCTTCTCGCGCTCGGGATAAATATCGTCGATCGTCGTCAACGCCACATAGGGGGCGCCGGCGGCCGCCTCGATCGCGGCTGCGCCCCCGGCCAGCCGGTCGAGCACTGAGACGACCCCACAGATCGTGTGATGCTCGCTCTGAAGCGCGGCGATCGCGGCGAGCGTTGAGCCGCCGGTCGTCACGACGTCCTCGACCACCAGGCAGCGATCCTCGGGCGTGAGCGGCGGCCCCTCGATGCGGCGCTGGAGTCCGTGAGCCTTGGTCTCCTTGCGCACGAAGAAGGCCTTGCTCTGCGCGCCGCCGGCCAGAGCGGCACAGGCGACCGGGTCGGCGCCCATCGTCATGCCGCCGACGGCGGTGGCCCCCCACTCGTGCGCCTTGGCGGCGACCAGCGTGGCGAGCGCCTCGAAGCCCTCGGGTCTGAGGATCGCTCGCTTGGCGTCCACGTAGTAGGAGGCTGTGGCGCCACTCGTGAGCGTGACCTCGCCGATCACGAGCCCGTGCGCGCGCAGCTCTGCGACGAGCCTCGCTTTGGCGCTGTCGAGCGCCCCGGCTGTCAACTGTCCGCTTTGCATCGAGCGCAATCTAGCCGGTGGGCGGCTGGGACATACGTCCACCCCGTCCAGGGCCAAGGCTAATCTGCGGCTGTGCTGCTGCCACTGCTCGCCAGGATCCTGCGCCTAGCGTCGATCGTGGCCTGCCTGATAGCGCTCGCCTCGTTTGGAACGTTCGCGCTGAACCAGACCAACAGAGCGTCCGGCCAGCAGCGAGCCAAGGTCGACGAAGCGGCGCCGGGAGCCAAATCCACGGCCACGGACTCGTCCAAGACTGAGCACAAGAGCGCGCTTCACCAAGCGGTCGACAAAGCCTTCGAAACGCTCTCCTCGCCCTTCTCGGGAGTGACGTCGGACTCGAACAGCCAGTGGACGATCCAAATCGTCGACACGCTGCTCGTGCTGCTCGTGTACGGCTTCGGGCTCAGCTTCCTGGCGCGTCTGCTGCCCGGCAGGCTGTGACGCGGCGCTCCGACGTCACGGGCCGGCGTTCGCCCGCACTTTGCGGCTTCCGCCGCCGCTCTCGTTGTAGACGTCGACCGGATACCCAACCCGCACCCAGCCATAGACGGCGGCGGCATCCGGGATCGGAATGCGCAGACATCCGTGGCTGGCCGCATAGGCCGGCACTTCGGCGTACCCGTGAATGGCATATCCGCGGATGAAGTAGCTCGAATCGACCATCCCATGCGAGTTCTCTCCCGGTTCCTTGGAATAGACGCGGAACCGGCCGACCACTGTCGGCGTCGAGGGCTTGCCGGAGCTCATCGTGTAGATGCGCCTGACGCGCCCACCGCGCCCGATCTCGACCAGCACCTGCTTGGAGAGATCGCCCTCGACGTGGTTCCCCTCGCCGGGGTAGCGCACATGGAAGTGCCCCGCGCCACGCTGCAAGAGCTGGAAGATGCGAGCGCTTGCGCCCCCTTCCACGCGCTCCAAGCCGGTGACCTTGCGGAAGGCCAGCACGGCGCGCGCGGTGGCGTCGTCGAAGTAGCCGCTCACCGGAACCGCGTAGCGCAGCCCGGCAAGCTCGTCTTGGAGCAGTCGGACCTGGCTGCCGCGAGCGCCGACGCCGAACGTCGAGGCTCGATAGCGCAGGCTCACATCCTTGGTGGCGAACGCCCCCAGCCGCGGCGTCGCCGCATGCTTTGCGCGCACGCTCAGAAGTCCCGTGTGAGGACTTGCGTAGGCGAAGTGAAACTGGCCGACGCCATTGCCCAAATCGCTAACGCCGAGCCGCTTGGACAGTACCCGCCGCGCACCGCGATAGATGCTCAGCACGATCTTTTCCTCAGGCACGTAAGGCGTGATGACGCCCCGTACGACGACCCGCTCGCCGAGCATCGCGAACGGCGGGCTGCCGTGCGTGTGCTGGAGCACGAGCTTCATGCTCCCCTGCAAGGGAGCGGTGGGCGGGGCCTGAGCAGCCGGTGCGGAGGTTGGCGCTTCCAGCGCCGAGGCAGCGCTGGCGCTCAGGCCCAATGCGCACAGAGCGGCGGCAATCAAGGCGCTCGAGCGCTCTAGCTTGCGGAACATCACGGAAGATCCTACGAGGTCGGGGCGACGGTCACCTCCTCGGGCGAGGCCGATATCAGGCCGATCCGCCGCGCGCTCAGAGCGACCAGCCAGATCGTCGCGAGCGACGCGATCATCAGCAGCGGAACCTGCCAGCTCCAGCCCTCGAGCGCCCCGAACGCGAGCGAGTTGTTCAGCGAGTGCGCGGCGATGCACGGATACAGCGAACCGGTGCGCCTGTAGAGCACGCACAGCGCAAAGCCGAGCACTGCGAGCGGGATCAGGTCCGCGACAGGCGCCGAGCCCGCGTGCACGCCCCCGAATAGCAGCCCTGTGATCGCCGCTGCGGGCAGCCACCCCTTCCATTTGGAGAGCGCCGCGAAGATGTAGCCGCGGAACAGCGTCTCCTCGCAGATCGGGGCAATCACCGTCGTCAGCAGGGCGCTCAACGCGAGCAGCAGCGAGGTTTCGTTGGCGCCAAGCTGTTCGAGCAGCTTCTCCTTGGTGTTCAGATCGAGTGCCAGCGCCCATACGACGCTGAAGATCAGAAAGGCGACGATCGTCAGCAGAACCAGCCCGGCCGCGCGCCGCGCGGGAGTTGGGCGGAATCCGAACTGCCACGAGCGGGCCTTCCGTGCGCCCAGCTGCGCGAACAGGACGGCGGTCAACACGAACGCGAGGTCCTGTACGACCGTGTCGGCAAGCTCCAAGCCGGGCGGGGTGTGTTTGCTCGAGATTTCCGCGCCGAGCACGATCGCCGGTATGTCTACGATCAGCCCCCCGACAGCCGCAAGCACCAGCGCGGCGACGAGCACAACGAATCCGGTCCACACCGGCCAATCGTTCGCGGGCGGCCCGAGCGAGGACTCGAGCACGTCCCCTGCCGGGGCCGCCGGCGGTCCCATCGGCGGGGCCGGCGAGATCCCTGCCGAGCGCTCGGAGGGGCCACGCCCCCGCTGCGCGTGGTCTCCGAATGGATCGTGCGGCTCCTCATCCATACCGTCAAGCCACCCAGTGCCAGGTCGAGAACTCGCCGGCGAAGAACGCCAGCGCCAGGCCAGACACGATCAGGACCGCCTGCGCAAGCGCACGCGGTCGTGCGGAGAGGCGTATGGCTAGCCACATGTTCAGCGGGAACAGCACGACGAGAAAGCGCGGTAGCGACATCAACGGCTGGGCCGCCACCGGATAGGAGAGCGGCAGCGCGAGCGCCGCGAGCACATACACGCCGTAGGCGGCCGGCAACAGCCGCAGCACACCGATCGCAGCGGGAATCGCGGCCGCCAGGAAAGCGAACAGCATCAGGTTGTGTCCAGCGTCGATGAACGGGCTGCCGCCGGCCGCGGGGTAGTAGACCTGGTGGCGCTGGAAGGAGAGCAGTTGGCGCAGCCCCTCGAAAGCGGCCTGCGCGCCGTTCCAAACACCGCCGTAGGGCCCGGCGAAATGCCGGCTCCATGCCGCCTCCGCGTGCAGGGGAGCAAGGGCGTCGCCACCGCTCAGGGCGAGATGGCCCATGTACAGGCCCAGCCCGAGTGGAACGAGCGCAAACCAGAGCGCCTCAGCTCGCAGCCGGTAGCGCGGGCGCAGCCGACGGCACAGACGCGTGGCTCGCGAGAGCGCGCCCACCGTCACTCGCTGCACCGGCTCGCCGCTCCCTCCCCCGACCGTGCTGCGGTCGGGGACGCGGTCCTCGCGCGGGCCGTACAGGTACAGCAGCAGCAACGGCACAAGCAGCACCACGCCGTTGCTGCGCGTCGCCGCTGCAAGCGCTCCGAATGTCGCGGCGCTCGCCCATCGGCCACGGCGCGCGCACAGGAACACGCCAAGCGACAGCGCCAAGTACAGAGACTCGCTGTACACCGCCGAGAAATAGAACGCCATCGGCGCCATTGCGCTCAACAGCACGACCAGTCGCGCCGCCTCGCCGCCAAAGGGCAGCCGCAGCCGTCCCACTTCGAGCGCCATGAGCCTATGCAAGCAGTACAGGCCGGCGGCGAGCGCCGCAAGCGACAGCGACACGCCCGCGATCACCGGCGCCAGGCCCAGATCCGACAGCGCGCGCACCCCAAGCGGATACAGCGGGAAGAAGGCCGTGCGCGATCCCGTCAAGGAGCCGAGGTCCGGCCGGTAGCCGTAGTGGGCGATGACCAGGTACCAGGCGGCGTCCCAGCGGGCTGCGGGCGCCGCAAGCACGTCGCCGACGCGCCCGAGCCCGCGCGTGAGCCCGGCGGGATTGAAGGCATGGCGCGCGGGCCCGAGGCCAAGCGCGACGGTCGTCCCCGCGCCGGCGATCCAGACGATCAGCCGCGAGGCCCAAAGAGCTCGCCACACGTCGCGCACCGCGGCCGACCGCGCAGCGTCCACACCTACGCTCGGGACGAGCGAATCCGCCAGGGATGTATTGCTTGCCCGGTGTGCGAGTGCCGGCTCGGCCGTGTTGGAGCTCATCAGTAGGGGGACGTGCGAGCGCTGCGCTCACTCGTGCAACAGGCAGGAAATCACACCGCGAGACGGTACAGTCACGGACGGGAGCGCACGAGAGATGTCAAGACAAGCACGACAGCGCCGCAGGCGGCGCACTCGCTCCGGGCCGTCACGCTTCGTGTTCATCGGCCTCAGCGGCGTCGCGGGCGCGATCGTGCTGGGCGCGATCGTGGCGATCGGCTACGTCCTGTCGGTGGCACAGTCGGCGCCGAGCCTCGACGCGCTCAAGCCCGTGCTGGCCGGCGCCACCTCGCAGGTGTATGCCGCTAACGGCACGCGTCTGGGCTCAATCCAATCCGACGTGCTGCGCACGCCGATCACCACCAAGCAGATGCCGAAGGTCCTGCGCGACGCGACCGTCGCGATCGAGGACCAGCGCTTCTACCAGAACAACGGCGTCGACCTCACCGGGATCTTCCGCTCAGCCGTGAAGGATGTCCTGCATGGACAGGCGCTCCAGGGCGCCTCCACGATCACGATGCAGCTGATGCGCAACATCTATCTCGGCAGCGACACGCACTCCTTCAAGCAGAAGATCGACGAGGCGAAGCTCGCGATCGAATACAACAAACGTCACAGCAAGCAGGCGATCCTGACCAACTATCTCAACAGCGTGGCCTACGGCACCGTCGGCGGCCAGACCGCCGTCGGGGTGCAGGCAGCCGCGCGGATCTTCTTCAACGAGAGCGCTCCTCAGCTGAACCTGCAGCAGGCCGCCCTGCTCGCGGGTCTACCCCAAGCGCCCTCGCAGTACAACCCGTTCCTGTATGCGAGGACGGCGCGCAAACGTCGCAACGAGGTGCTCTCGAAGATGGCCGAACTGCACTACATCTCCAGGGCTCAGGCCGCCGCCGCCAGGGCCGCGCCCCTGGGCGTCAGCCACGGCGACTACTACACGCGCCGCCAGGAGAGCTTCTTCTTCGAATACGTCCGCAAACAGCTGGTCAGACGCTATGGCCTGACCAGGGTCGAGCAGGGTGGCTTGAAGGTGTACACAACGATCGACCTGAACATGCAGCGCAAGGCGCGCAACGCAATCGCCCAGGTCCTCAACGAGGAAGGGGACCCGGCTTCGGCGATCGTCACGATCGACCCGCGCAATGGATACATCGAGGCTATGGCCGAGTCCGAGAGCTACGACCAGTCTCAGTACAACCTCGCCTCTCAGGGCCACCGCCAGCCCGGGTCGACATTCAAGGCGATCGTGCTGGCCGATGCGCTCGCGCGCGGGGTCGACCCGAACAGCACCTACTACATCTCGCACACCCTGTCACCGGGATGGCTCCCCGGCTATCCAACCTACGAAGTGAAAACTTTCGAGAACACCTCTTCGAACCAGTCGACCAATCTTGTACAGGCGACGCTCAAATCCGATAACACCGTATACGCTCAGCTGGCTGCCGACCTCGGCGAGGAAACGGTTACGCAGATGGCATACAAGCTCGGCGTCCGCGAGCACTTGAAAAGCAACGCCGGCGAGGCCCTCGGAGGCTTGACGGTGGGCGTGAGCCCCCTGGAAATGGCTGACGTCTACGCGACGCTCGCCGACGGTGGCTGGCGCAACAGGCCAATCGCGATCACCAAGGTCGTATTTCCTGGCGGTCACGTCGACACCAACTGGGGCAAGCCCCACCGCGTGAAGGTGCTCTCCGACGGGGTGACCGCCGAGGAGACCGACATCCTCCACCAGAACGTGCTTGCCGGCACGGCCGGGCGCTCGGCGATCAACTGCCCCACCGCCGCCAAGACCGGCACGACCAGCAACCTGGTGGACGCCTGGCTCGACGGGTACACGCCCAACTATTCGACGGCGGTTTGGATGGGCTATCCAAAACAGGACGTTCCGATGACCGACGTCCACGGCGAGCCGCAACAGGGGGGCTATCTGCCAGCGGAAATATGGCACGCCTACATGGCTGCCGTCACCGAAGGTGAACCCTGCGCAACGTTCCCCGAACCGAAGGAACCGATCTCCTATCAGCCCTTCTTCGGCAAGTTCGCGAGCACGGGACGATCCTCGAGCAACGAATCCTCCGAAGGCGGCGAAAGCGAAAGGGAACGCGAAAAGAACGGCAAAGCCCACAAGAAGAGCGCACCTGGCGAACAGCGCCTCCCGACGCCAGCCGGTCCAGCTGCCGGCGGGAACAGTGAAAGCGGCCAGGAAGCGCCCCCTCCGCACACCGGAGAACCAGGCCCCGCCTCGACCCCGGGCCCCGCCGCCAAAGCACCGGCTCCGCCGGTCAGGGAAACCGGCGGAGCCGAACCTCCAAAACACTGACCGGTCGGCCGAGGGCGAGCCCTGGTAGTTTGACGGTGCACACTTCAACACAGGGTCGCGGCGCGAGCGCGCCGGGGCCCGGACGGACCTCAAGCAAGAGAGGTCGCCAAACTGGCGACCGGATGGGATGACGGCTCGTGGCAAAGGAAGACAAGGTCGAATTCGAGGGCGAGGTGATCGAGGCGCTGCCCAATGCGATGTTCCGAGTAAAGCTCGACAACGATCACGTCGTGCTCGGCCACGTCGCCGGCAAGATGCGACGCTTTCGCATCCGCATCCTCCCGGGAGACCGCGTTCGCTGCGAGCTCTCCCCCTACGATCTCGACCGTGCCCGCATCGTCTACAGGCATCGCTGAGGCGCCTCACCCGTCCGTCCGCGAATCACCTGAACGGCATCGCTGAGCTCTCTCTAATCGAATCGATCGCCGCCGCTCTGCAGACGCGCGGAGGGCGTGTGGTACGCGGCATCGGTGACGACGCGACAATCGTCAAAGCGTTGAAGCTGTGTGTGACTTCGGTCGACGCGATCGTCGAAGGAGTGCACTTCCGCCTCGACGACCCTGAGCTGAGCTTCAACGACATCGGCTGGAGGGCGCTCGCCGGCGGACTGTCTGACATCGCCGCGATGGGGGCGCAGACCGGCGAGGCCTACATCGCGCTCGGAGTTCCCTCGCACGTTAGCGAGCAGCAGGCGCTCGAGCTGATGCTCGGCGCGGAGGAGCTCGCCGAGCTGACCGGCACCACGATCGCCGGAGGGGATGTCGTAAGTGCGCCTGCGCTGTTCGCCAGCGTGACGATCGTGGGCTGGGCCGAGCGTGACCAGAAGCTGATCGGGCGCGACGGCGCGCGAGCGGGAGACCTGGTGGGGGTGACCGGCACCCTCGGAGCCCGGCCGCGGCGTCCACGGCCGAAGCTGCGCGAGGGTCGCGCGATCGCTCCGGCCGGCGCCCACGCGATGATCGACATCTCCGATGGGTTCGCCACCGACGCGCGCCACATCGCCGAGAGCAGCGGAGTGGCGCTGAAGATCGACCTCGACAAGCTGCCAACCGACGAGCGCACACAGCGGACCGCCGACGAGCTGGGCGTGCCCGTATGGGAGGCGGCGGCCACCGCGGGAGAAGACTATGAGCTGTGCGTGTGCGTCTCGAGTAAGCGGGCCGGTCGCGCGAGCGCGGCGGCAGAGCGCGTGGGAGCGAAGATCACGTGGGTCGGCCACGTGATCGAGGGTTCGCCCGGGGTCGTCCTACGACACGAGGGGAGCAAGCAGACGCTGACGGGATTTGAGCACCGGTGGTAGTGCGGGTTCGCGTGCCGATGGAGATTCGCGTGGCAACGCGGGCTCTTCGAGGAAGGACCCGACAGCTCCCCCCGGGTAGCCGCGCGTAGGGCGTGCGGCGCCCAGCGGCACGGTGGAGACGAGGCGCGCGAACACGATCAGCCGGTGGGAGGCGCTGAACAGCGGGGTGCAGGCCGACAGCACCAGCCGCGAGTAGCCGACCGGGTCGAGCACAGACACATCGGTGGGCAGCACGACGTGAGAGCCGATCACCGAATAGGTGAAGCGCCCATAGGGCATCTCGAGCACGATCCGCTCTCCTCGGTGCAACGCGTCGATATGACGAAAAGGTGCGAGATAGGTGGTGCGGTGACCAGCGATTGCGGTGGTGCCGGGTACCCCGGGGAAGCCGGTCTCACGATAGATGCCCGGCCCATTCTCGAGTTCCGAGGGGCCGGCGCCCGCCACGACGACGAAGCTTGCCCCGATCGCCGGGATGCGGATGCGCCCCACCGCCGAGCCCGCTCTCGCTCGGCGCTGAAGCACCCCTGCGAGATAGGCGATTCGGCGGCGCTCTTCGTGCAGGCGCGAGAGCTCTTGCTGTGCGGCTGGCGTCGGCGTGGCTCGATCGAGCGCGCGCAAGTCACCGCTGAGACTGTCCTGTTTGAGCTGCGCGTAGAGCGCGGAGACCGGCTCCTGCCAGACGAGCGTGATCCCAACGTCGGCGAGCAGCAGAGCACCGGCGAGGATCAGCAATCCGGCGAGCACCGAAGGCGCGCGTGGGAGGCGGCGCCGGCTGGAGGCAGGCGCTCGAGCGAAGGCGCTGCCGGGCCGTGACAGCGACAGCTCCTCAGGTGCGGGGCTTTGTTTGCTCGAAGGGCTAGACATGAGGTTTCAGCGTCGCAGCGCGGACTCGGTGCCGCCGAGCGATCCAGGGCCAGCGTAGGACGCTGGGCCGCGGGTGGAGATCTCGATCCACTCGCGTGGATCCGCGCGGCCCTCCGGGTCCCGCGGCGGAGCGAGCGCCAGGACAGCCACCAAGCAGCCGAGCGCGACGCTGAAAGCAAGCGCCGCAAGGGGCCCGAGCTGGCCGCCGGCGAGCGCCAGCACGATGCTCTCCGAAAGCCCGACGGGCCCAATTCCGAGCTCGCGAGCGTAGACGATCAACAGTAGGGCGAGCGGAACGACTCCGGTAAGGATCGCGCACAGCGCGAGCGCGCGAGCACGAGCGCCGACCCGGCGGACGGCGCCGATAGCCACAAGCCACAGGTGCAAAGCCGGCACGAACAGCAGGCAGGCGAACGGGTCTATCAGCCACGCGAGCAGCGCGACCCCCAGCAGCGCGAGCAGCACAGCCAGCGCGGCTCCGTCGGCCGACGGCCGCACGGGCAGCCCAAGACGGCGAACGAGCGCTGGCCAAGCCAGCAGTGAGAGCGCCAGCACGAGTGCGACCGCCGCGAGCGCGCCCGGGGCGGATCCGTCCGCGGAGAGGGCCCCCGCCGGCGGCTGAGTGCTAGGCGACGCGACGATCCCAAGCGCTCCGAGCAGGATCGCAAAGAGCGCGGCCGTTAAGAACGGGAGCGCGCCCGACAGCGCCCACACGATCCAGCGCAGCAGCGGCTCGCGCCGGCGACGCAACCGCGCGAGCGCGTCCCCGCAGACCAGGAGCGGCGGGAGGAGCAGCGCGAGGGCGAGCATCCTGATCGCCCACGCGGGCAGCGTCTTGCGCCCAAGCGTGAGCCGCGGCGTGGATTCGCGTGCGATGTCTGGGCCTTCGTCCAACGCGTATGTCGCGCTGAGCATGGCTCTGCCAAAGTTCAGCAAGCGTGGCTGGCTGACACGCTCGCCTGAGGCAGGACCCCGCTCGCCGCTGACCTGCACAAGCACGGAGGGCGTCCCAGCGCCGTTCAAAGGCGCCTCTTCGCCGGTGGCAAGCGGGAACGCGAGATGGGCGAGGAGCGCAGCGTCGCCAGGCTCGCCAGGGCTGGTGCCCACCTCCTGGGCGATGGCGGTATCTAGTGTGCGCTCGAGGCTTTCTGGCGCTGCCTCCGCGGCGCTCGAGAACGGCAGCACAAACGGCTTGCGGGCGCTGGCGCCGGCAACGTCGCCGAGTGCGATCGCCGCGTCGAGCGGCTGCCCGGGGCGTCGAGCGAAGTCCGCGGCGCCCGCGTCTCCGCCGGTGCCGCCGCTGGTGGAGACCAGCACGATCGTGCGGCGCGTCTCGCTCTGTGAGAAGACGCGCGCGAGCTCGAGCAGCACGGCGGTGCCCGAGAGCTCGGCCGCCGAGCCGCGGGCGGACGCGTCGCGGTGGGCGAGGATCGCTATGGGGCTCAGTCCCGTGGACCCCGGCCGCTCGGCGATCACGGTCGTGAGCGTGCGGGCTCCGTCGATGGTCTGCGCGCGCAGACGACGCGTGCTGACCTGGAAGCCCCTGCCGGCGCTGGTCTGGGCAGATCGAGCGCCTGCGGTCGCGGGAGGAGGTGGGCCGCCCACCCCCGCCAAGGTCTGTGCGATGCGCGCCGCGAGCCGGTCATCGCCCGGACTGCCAGGCCGGCGCTCGGGAAACTCGTTGGAGAGCGCCTGCAGATCCGCGAACGCGCGCGCACCGTTGAACGCATCCGGAGCGAGCGTCGATCGCAGCGGAGCCGGGCGGCTTGCAAGCGAGAAGCCGGCGATCGCGAGGACGAGCAGCAGCGGCACGAACCCAGCGCGGTAGATGCGGCCGTCGAGCATCGACCCAGACCATAGGGCCTATCGTGGACTTCATGGTGGCCTTTCCGCGCCGACCAGAGGTATCGTGCCGGGTCGCCCGTGCTACAGCCCGTCGCCACAGGACACAAGTCGCTCGCCGACTACACCCACATCTGCGGTCGCGAGCTGATCGAGGAGATTCGCGAGCTTGCCGAGCCGCTGAAGGGCAGGCGAGTGGTGCACGTATCCGCGACGGCCTTCGGCGGGGGGGTCTCGGAGATCCTGTACACGCTCGTCCCGCTGATGCGCGACGTCGGCCTCGACTGCGAGTGGCAGGTGATCTACGGACGCGAGGAGTTCTTCAACGCGACGAAGCTGATGCACAACGCCTTGCAGGGGCACCCCCAGGATCTCGACGAGGAGCAGTGGGGGACCTGGGAGCAGTACAACGAGATGAACGCGCGCGAGCTGTCGAGCGGGTGGGACGTCTGCCTCGTGCACGACCCTCAGCCAGCGGGGCTCTACCATCTGGTCCCCGAGAAGGCGAAGGGGTGGGTATGGCGCTGTCACATCGATCTGTCCACGCCGAACCCGGCGACGATCGGCCGCTTGCTTCCTTACATCGCGGACTACCCCCAGACGCTCTTCCACATGGCCGAGTACGTGCCGGGCGGCATGAACGGCAACGTGAACGTCGTGCCGCCGGCGATCGATCCGCTGATGCCGAAGAACATGGCGCTGTCGCCGGAGGACGCTTCGTACGTTTGCGAGCAGTTCGGGATCGACGTCGACCGCCCGCTGATCTGCCAGGTTTCGCGCTTCGATCCCTGGAAGGACCCGCTGGGCGTGATCGACGCTTACCGGATCGTCAAGGAGAGGGTCCCGAACGTGCAGCTCGCGCTGGTGGGCTCGATGGCCAGCGACGACCCCGAGGGGTGGGACTTCTTCAATGCCACGATCGCCCACGCGGACGGTGACCCCGACGTGCACATCCTCAACAACTTCAACAACGTCGGGGCGATCGAGGTGAACGCTTTCCAGTCACACGCCGACGTGGTCGTCCAGAAGTCCACGCGCGAGGGCTTTGGATTGACGGTCTCGGAGGCGATCTGGAAGGCGCGACCGTTCATCGGCGGCAACGTGGGCGGGATCCCGCTTCAGGTGGAGGACGAGGTGACGGGCTTTCTCGTGGAGACGGTCGAGCAGTGCGCGCGGCGCTCGCTCGAGCTGCTGGAGGATCCGGCGCTCGGCAAGGCGCTGGGGCGCCGCGGCAAGGAGCACGTTCGCCGTCATTTCCTGACGCCGCGCTATCTGCGCGACTACCTGCGCATTTTCACCGAGCTGGGCACGGCATGATCCGCGGCCATCGGGCCCTGGAGGCATCTCTGTGAGCTGGCGCGCCTGGATGCGGCTGTCATGAGCAAGGGGCCGGCACAGCGACCCCCGCTGGTGCTGGTCAGCAACCGCGGGCCTGTGACGTTCGGCCCGGACGGTGAAGTGCAGCGCGGAACCGGCGGCCTCGTGACGGCGTTGTCGGGGCTCGCGTCCCACCGTGACGCGGTGTGGATCGCCTCGGCGATGAACGAGTACGACGCACAGGTGTCGCGCGAGCATGGCGCGCGGCCGTTCCCCGTGCGCAGTCCCGCGGGGGGGAGTATCAGGTGCGTCTGGTGGTGAGCAGCCCAGAGGCGTACGACCGCTTCTACAACGTGTTCGCCAACCCAATGCTGTGGTTCATCCAGCACTACCTCTGGGACCTCTCCAACGCACCAGACATCAGACGCGAGGAGATCGAGGCGTTCGAGTTCGGCTACAACGCGGTCAACGAGGATCTGGCACGGGCCGTCGTGGAGGAGATCGAGGGGGAGCGCGAGCCCGTCGTGATGGTGCACGACTACCACCTCTACACGCTTCCGGAGCTCGTGCGCAGAGCCAGGCCCGACGTGTTCCTGCACCACTTCGTCCACATTCCGTGGACCCAGTCGGACTCTTGGCGGGTGCTGCCCTCGCGGATTCGCCAGGAGATCTTCGCCGGGCTGCTCGCGAACGACATCATTGGCTTTCACACTCGCTCATACAGGCGTAACTTCCTGCAGTGCTGCCGCGATCTGATGGACCTCGACGTCGACTTCGAGCGCGGAGTGGTCGGCTGGGAGGGTCGTGAGGTATGGGTCAGGGCCTACCCGCTGCCGATCGACCACAAGGCGGCGCTACAGGCCGCCGCCGCGGCACGTGTGGAGGCCTTCGAGCGCGAGCTTCTGCGCCGCCGGCGCGACTTCCTGATACTGCGAGTGGACAGGGCCGACCTTTCGAAGAACGTGCTGCGCGGCTTCTCCGCGTTCGACCTGTTCCTCGACCAGCATCCCGAGTTCCGCGAGCGCGTCACGTTCATGGCTCAGCTGATGCCCTCGCGCACCGACGTGCCCGAGTACGCGGAGTACCTGGAACGGATCGAGGCGCTCGTAGCGGTCGTCAACCACCGCCACGGCACACCCGACTGGATGCCGATCCAGCTCAAGCTGCGCGACGATCTCGAGGAGGCGATGGCGGCCTACAAGCACTACGACGTGCTGCTCGTGAATGCGATGTTCGACGGCATGAACCTGGTGGCGAAGGAGGGACCGATCGTCAATGAACGCGCCGGCGTCTCGATCCTCTCGGAGAACACGGGGGCGCACGAGGAGCTCGGCGAGTACGCGCTGTCGGTAAACCCGTTCGACATCCAGGAGCTGGCGGACTCGATCCACGCTGCGCTCGACATGCCCGTGCAAGAGCGCCGTCGGCGCGCACGCGGGTTGGTGGAGATCGTGACCTCGCGCGACCCCGGCGATTGGATCGACGAGCAGTTGGCGGACATCAAGGCCAAGCGCTCGACAGTCGGGTCGATATGAGGGGATAGCCGTTCGTGCCCTGTTATGATCCGCCGCCCGCTGTGGACACACGCATATATGACGCTTCCTGCCCCCACATACGATCTCGTGCTGTTGCTCGACCCGCAGGCGGAGGAATCCATGCGCGCGAAGATCGTCGCGGACACGCGCGAGGCGATAACGGCGAAGGGTCAGCTCACCCATCACGACGAGTGGGGCGAGCGAGCGCTGGCCTATCCGATCGACCACAAGACCACGGCCGAGTACCACCTGCTCCAGTTCCACGCGAGCGCGGTCGAGCTGATCGCCGAGCTCAGCCGCACCCTGCACATCACCGACGGGGTGATCCGCTTTCGCATCAACAAGCTGAAGCCCGGCACACCGGCGGCGCCCGACATGCGGCCTGGCGCAGCGCCACCCGCTCGCGAGGAGACGACCGAGCAGGCTCCGGCCGAGGAGCAGCCAGTCGCGTAATACACTCGTTGGCGTGCGGCTGCTGAGGACAACGACTGTAGGGGTATTCGGGTCGTGAGCGAGCATCCGATCGGCGACGGGCCGGCGATGCGCAGGACCGACGTGCTGCGCGCGTCCCCGCCGATGTTCGAGTCGCGCCTGCTCGACGCCTTCTCGCGCGTGCATCCTTCGGTGCCGATCCTGATCTTCGTGCCGGTGATCGTCGCGCTCGCCACATGGGAGCTGTCATTCGCGAGCGCGGCGGCGGCGCTCGGGCTGTTCGCCGCTGGGTACGCGCTCTGGACGCTGTTCGAGTACTGGCTGCACCGCCTCGTGTTCCATTTCGAGCCGGACCACGGGCTCGGCGCGCGCTTGCACTGGATCATCCATGGCATCCACCACGAGCACCCAAACGATCCGCTGCGCCTGGTGATGCCCCCCGCTGTGAGCATTCCGCTCGGGGCGATCGTGTTCGGCGTGCTCTACCTCGCGCTCGGCAAACGCTACGCTCCGGGCGTTGGAGCCGGATTCTTCGCCGGGTACCTGGCCTATGACATGCTGCACTATTACGTCCACCATTTCCGTCCGAACTCGCGCCTCGGCAGGATGTTGCGCGAGCGCCACATGCGCCACCACTTCCAAGATGACACGAAGGGCTTCGGCATAAGCGCCCCATACTGGGACGAGGTATTCGGCACTTCCCCGCGTCAGCGCTCGGGCGAGCCGTCGAACTAACCGCAAAGAGCGTGGTCTGGGCGTGTGTCCAGGCGCGCTGGAGCAGCACCGGCCTCTCCCATCTCTCTAGACTCGCGAGAGGCCTCCGGCGCAGATCGCGAGACTCCGAGGCATACAGACAGATCGAAAGGAACCGAAGCCGTGGCCGCCACCAACATCAACCGGGTCGTGATGACCGGGAACCTGACCGCCGATCCCGAGCTGCGCTCGCTGCCGAGCGGCTCCTCGGTGTGCAACCTGCGCATCGCTTGCAACACGCGCCGCAAGAACGGGAGCACGGGGGAATGGGAGGACAAGCCGAACTACTTCAATGTCACCGTGTGGGGCAATCAGGGCGAGAATGCCGCGCGCTACCTGGCCAAGGGCCGCCCCGTGGCGATCGACGGACGGCTCGAGTGGCGCGAGTGGGAGGCACAGGACGGCACGAAACGCAGCGCAGTCGATATCATTGCCGACTCGGTGCAGTTCCTCGGATCGCGCGAAGACCCGTCCGGCGGCGGAGGGTTCGCGGGCGGCGGGGCATCGCAGGGCAGCGACGTCCCGGTCGATGACCGCGACTTTCAGCCCGCACCGGTCTCCGGCGCGCCCGGCGACGACGATATTCCGTTCTAGTTCAACAGCGAAGGATCTTCAGTGGCAAAGCGCGGTCGCGGCAAGCCTGTCCGGCGACGAGACAAGAAGGGTGGGTCCGGCAGCGGGAGGCGCAAGCCTTGCCAGCACTGCCGAGACAAGGTCGAGCAGGTCGACTACAAGGATGTCTCCTCGCTGCGAAAGTTCATCTCCGAGAAGGGCAAGATCCGCTCACGCAGGATCACCGGCGCCTGCCGCCGCCACCAGGGCCAGATCGCGCGGGCGGTCAAGCGAGCCCGCGAGCTGGCTCTGCTTCCTTACGTGAACGAGGGCGGCCGCGACGACCACCCTCGCCGCGAACGCGGCGACCGAGACCGCGACCGGTAGGCCTTCACGTCATGCCCGAAGCGATACTTCTCGAGGACGTCGAAGAGCTCGGCGAGCAGGGCAGCGTGGTGGATGTCTCCAAGGGCTATCTGCGCAACTTCCTGATCCCACGCAAGCTCGCCCAGCCGGCGACCAAGGGAGCCGTCGAAGTGATCCGCCAGCGCCAGCAGGCGGCCGAGCGGGCGGCGCGCGATTATGTCGAGAAAGCTAACGACAACGCTGCGCTGCTTAACAAGACAGTCATCACGATCGCCCAGCAGGCTGGCGCCGATGGACGCCTGTTCGGCTCGGTCACCGCCCAGGACATCGCCTCGGCGATCCGCGACGCGCGTGGGCTGCGGACGGACAAGAACAACGTGCACCTGCCCGAGCCGATCAAGAACATCGGCACTTACATGGTGGTGGTGGAGGTCGTCGAGGGAGTGACGGCCACCGTCAAGACGATGGTCGTCGCGCAGAAGTAGCGCCAGCGCGGGCGCGCCCGCGTGGTCTGGTCCACCTGCGAACATGTGTTCGTGAGGATGAGTCCCAATGATTTCCCTCCCAATTGCGGGTTCGGCGGCCGGGCCGCCGGGCGGCCCGACGTAGACTCGCGCAAGCCATGAGCGCGATCTCTCAAGCCAACGGCTCCAGCATGCCCACAGGCGTGATCGCCCCGCCGCACAACCTCGACGCCGAGCAGTCGGTGCTCGGCGCGATCCTGCTGTCCGACCGTTCGCTGTACGCGCTCGTGATCGAAGAGGGGCTGCGCTCCGAGGACTTCTACCGCGAGCGCCACGGACACATCTACGACGCGATGCTGGCGCTGTACAACGAGAGCGAGCCGGTGGACGTGCTGACCGTCACCGACCGCCTGCGCCAGACTGGCAAGCTGGATGAAGTCGGCGGCCCCGCGGCCGTCGACGAGCTGACCGGGGTGGTCCCCGCCGCCGGCCACGCACGCCGCTACGCGCAGATCGTGCGCGAGAATGCTCTGTTGAGGCGCCTGCTGGCGGCCTCCTATGACATCCAGTCGAGCGTGCTCGAGCGCCAGAGCCCGCCGCGCGAGCTCGTGGAGCAGGCCGAGAAGACGATGCTCGAGGTGGCGCGCGACGACCGCCAGCAGGACTTTCGCTCGATCGAGGAGGTCCTTCACGAGGAGCTCGACAAGCTGCACCGCCTCTCGATCGAAGGGACGTCGCTGACGGGCTCGCCCTCGGGCTTCAAGGACCTCGACGAGATCACCGGCGGCTTCCAGCCAGGCAATCTGATCATCATCGCGGCGCGTCCGGCAATGGGCAAGAGCGCGCTGGTGTGCAACATCGCCGAGAACGCGGCGGTCGAACACGGCAGGCCCGTGGCACTGTTCTCGCTGGAGATGGCGGAGGCCGAGCTCGCCCAGCGCTTCGTCGCCTCGCAAGCGCGCATCAAGGGCGAGGAGCTGCGCAAGGGGCGCGTCAAGGAAGAGCGCTGGCCGAAGATCCTGAAGGCCTCACAGCGGCTGGCGGCGGCGCCGTTGTGGGTGGACGACTCGAGCGACGTAGGGATGCTCGAGATCAGGGCCAAGGCGCGCCGCTTGCACAGTCAGTGCGAGAACGGCCTCGGGCTGATCGTCATCGACTACTTGCAACTGATGCGCACAGACAGCCGCTATGACTCGCGCGTGACCGCCGTCGGCGAGCTGAGCCGTGGATTGAAGATCCTTGCGCGCGAGCTCGGCGTGCCCGTGATCGCGCTGTCGCAGCTGAGCCGCGCGGTTGAGACACGGCCCGACAAGCGGCCGCAGCTGTCCGACCTGCGCGAGAGTGGGAACCTCGAGCAGGACTCCGATCTGGTGATGTTCATTTACCGCGACGAGTACTACAACGAGGACTCCGACCGACCCGGCGAGGCGGATTTGATCATCGCCAAGCATCGCAACGGAGCCGTCGGCAAGGTCACACTCACCTTTCAGAAGGAATACCCGAAGTTCATGAACTACGCGGGCGAGAGCCGCTACGCGGCATGAGCGCCGACCTGCTCAGCCTCGGGAGCTCACGCGACCCCGACGCGTGCCAGCTCGGGCTGTGCGACGGCAGCGGGTTCGTCGTCGACGAGGCCACAAACACCGCCACCGACTGCCGCTGCCGCGCTTCGCGAATCGCCCGTAAGCGTGCTGCGAGCCTCGAGGGGCGCATACCGAAGCGCTACCGAGGCGCGTCGTTCGATCGGCCGCCCGTGCTCGGGATGCCCGAGCCTGTGGTGGCCACCGTGCGCGGGTACGTGCGCAATCTGAACGCGCGTATCGAGGAGGGGCGCGGGATGTGGCTCGTCGGCGACGTGGGCACAGGCAAGACGACGCTCGCGATGATCGTCTCGAGCGCGGCGCTCGAGGCGGGGCGATCGGTGGCCATCTACTCGCTTCCGCGGCTGCTCAATCTGATCCGTGACGAGGTGGGCACCGACAACAGCCTGCTCGACCTGCTCGACCGGCTTTCGTGCGTGGACCTGCTCCACATCGACGACCTCGGCGCTCAGCACACGACGCCGTGGAGACTCGAGCAGCTCTACTCGATCGTGGACGCTCGCTACCAGGCTGGCCGCGCGATCCTCGCGACCACCAACCTCTGGCCCGACCAGCTCGCCGAGCAGATGGGCCAGCGCACGATGACGACCGTCTCGGAGATGGGCTCGGGCGAGACGACACAGGAGCGCCGAGTGGTGTCCGACGACGCCAGCGAGGTGGTGGGCAAGCGAATCGTTTCGCGCTTGATCGAGATGTGCGGCGATCCATTGCCTCTCTATGGCGAGGACAAGCGCCGTGAGCTGCCGGTTATGGCCCGTCCTGCCTGATCGGTTTGCCACGTCCGCTCGGGCGCTCGGCGCCGCCGATAGTGGGTAAGGGGACAGGTCCCTAGAATCCATGTCTCGATGCCAGGAATAGTCATAGTGGGCGCCCAGTGGGGCGACGAGGGTAAGGGGAAGATCACCGATCTGCTCGCCGAGCACGGCGACGCCGTGGTCCGCTTTCAGGGAGGCAACAACGCTGGGCACACGATCGTGCGCGGTAACGAGGAGTGGAAGCTGCACCTGATCCCCTCTGGGATCCTGTATCCGGGCAAGCGCTGCGTTATCGGCAATGGCGTCGTGATCGACCCGAAGGTCTTGATCGAGGAGCTCGACGCGTTGCGGGCGCGGCGCGTCGACGTGAGCGGGCTGCGCATCTCGGCCAACGCCCATCTCATAATGCCTTACCACCTGCTGCTCGATTCCGCGGGCGAGGCCAAGCTCGGAAGCCTTCAGATCGGCACCACTCGACGTGGGATTGGGCCCTGCTACGCCGACAAGGCGGCGCGGCTGGGCATTCGCGTGCAGGATCTGCTCGACGAGAAGATCCTCAAGAAGAAGATCGTCGCGGCGATGGATCCCAAGCGCCTCTCCCTGCGTCCCTTCGAGAAGGACCCCACGCTCGACCTGCACACGATGACAGAGGAGTATCTGACCTACGGCCACCGTTTGGAGCAGCACATCGCCGATACCGCGCGGTTGATGTGGGAGCTGCTCGACGAAGACAAGAAGGTGATCTTCGAGGGGGCGCAGGGGGCGATGCTCGACATCGACCACGGCACCTATCCGTTTGTGACCTCCTCAAACCCGTTGTCGGGGGCGGCGTGCGTCGGGGCAGGTGTCGGCCCGAAGGACATCGACGAGGTGTGGGGCGTCTCGAAGGCTTACACCACACGGGTCGGCGCAGGGCCGTTTCCGAGCGAGCTGCACGAAGAGATGGGCGAGACGATCCGAGGGCGCGGCGGCGAGTTCGGCACGACCACCGGGCGGCCGCGGCGCACTGGCTGGCTCGATCTGGTGGCGCTTCGCTACGCCGCTCGGCTCAACACGCTGACGGCGCTCGTGCTGACGAAGCTAGATGTGCTCTCGGGGCTCGACCGCATCCAGGTCTGCACCAGCTACCGCGGCGCCGAGGGGGCTGAGTTCGACGACTTCCCCTACCACCAGACGGTCCTGCATCACACCACAGCTGAGCTCACCGAGCTGCGCGGCTGGAAGGAGGACCTCGGCGAGTGCCGCACGCCCTCCGATCTCCCCGACGGGGCACGTGAGTACTTGCAGTTCATCGAAGAGCACATCGGCGCGCCGGTCGCGCTGATCGGCGTCGGGCCAGGACGCGAACAGGTCGTTTGGACCGAGGCGGGCCAAGCGTCGCTGATCGGCCCTGGCACGAGCGCCTCAGCCGCGGCCTGAACGACATCGCCCAGGGAAGCTCCACCTGCCGGCAGGTGCTCGTCGGTTCGACCGCGAAGCTGTGCCTGGGACTGGACTGGCGAGTGAGCCTGATAGCCCGACGTCCCTGATAGCCTACGGTCGGCCAATTCGATGAGGAGGAATTGTCGTGACATTTGGAGGCGTCGATACCAAGCGGATCACCGGCTTTGCCAAGGTGGCAACAACGATCTTCGAGTCGCTCGGGCTTCTCAACAAGGGGTCCGCCAACGCCGCTGCCGCGCCCAGCCCGGGCGAGGCCAATCAGGTCCAGCCGGTCTCCTCCAACGCCTTGAATGTCACGCGGGTCGGCGGCGTGGTCACGCTCATCAGCGGGGCCGGCGCCGCCGCCTTGGCGGTCTTCAGTGTCGACAAGACCCACGACCCCGCCTCGATCGTCGTAGCCGCCTATGCGAGCGTCGGCCTGATCGTTGCGAGCGCCCTCTTCACCGTGGCGATAATCATCTCATCCGACATTCGCGCGCGGGCGGCCATCGCGGTTGCGACCTCGGGCGCGCCACCGCAACAGCCCAACGTGAAGTCGGTACAGGGATCGGCCGAAACCGAGGTGACACTGGACCACGCTTACGCATATGTGCTCGTGGATGCGGGGTCGGGGACCGTTGAGCTGACACTTCCCAAAGCCGCCTCCTACGCCTGGCAGTCGGTAACCGTGGAGCGCACCGACGGCAATGCCGCTCACGACGTCCGCATAGAACCACTACCTGCGCCCGACGCCTCCTTGCAGCCATTGCAGAGCGCGCAGCTCTACTCTGACGGCACGAACTGGATCAAGCTGTAAGCCGGCTCACCAGTCGGGGGGGGCGCCAATCGACTGCTACTGCAAATCGGCAAACAGTCGCAGGAGCTTCAGAGGTCAAGGCGGCGGACGATCATCTCTGATCGCCGATCCAGGAGAGGATGGCGCGGGAGTGGGTGATGACCGTCCCGTCAGCCAGCTTGAGCGCCGGCAGCTTCGTCGTCCCGGTGGCCTCGCGCAACTCCTCACGTGAGCCCTTTCGCAGGAAGGGGACCGGACTGCCGTGGGCTGCGACCACCTTGTTGTACTCGATCCCAGACGCGCGCAGCGCTTCCTGAACGCGACGGCACGGATGTATCCGCGGGCCGCCGTCATCGCCGTGGCAAACAAACAGTGTCGGGGTCTCGGCCATCTCAGCCCTCCGCTCTCGTGATCTCAGCAATGGACCGGCTATCTCCGGGCGATCGCGCCAAAGAATATATAGGAAATAACCATGCGCGATCACTCAACAGCGGAAGGTTTCCTCGTTCTGAGCGAGACCTGTATGGAGGCGGTGATGACGCCGATCTTTGCCCCGACAGGAGCAGGAAGGGACGCGATTGGCGCGCCAAGCGGTAGTGTGCGGACTGCGGTCGATCGGATCGGGCGCTTGGCGGTCGAGGCGCGTGTCGGTCGGGTTTCGACCGGCGAGGCGCTTTTCTTGCCGCCACCCACAGGAGGGTTACCGTGCGCGTTGACGTCAATGGTGTCGGGATCGAGTATGAGGCAACCGGTGAAGGCCATCCGGTGGTGTTGCTCCACGGGTTCCCGGACTCGGGGCGGCTCTGGCGCCATCAGGTGCCGGCGCTGGCCGAGGCGGGATTCAAGGTCATCGTCCCCGACATGCGTGGCTACGGCCGATCGGACAAGCCGACGGAGGTGGAGGCCTACAGAATGGACTTGCTTGTCGGTGACGTGCTGGCTGTAATGAGCGACGTGGGCGCGGAGTGTGCCCACGTCGTCGGTCACGACTGGGGGGCCGGCGTGGCGTGGGCCACCGCGTTGATGGCCGCCGAGCGCGTCGACCATCTCGTTGCGTTGTCGGTCGGGCATCCCGCGACGTTCTTTGCGGAGGGCTTCGAGCAGTACGAGAAGTCGTGGTACATGTTGCTCTTTCAGTTCTCCGGAATAGCTGAGGAGTGGCTGTCGGCCGGGGACTGGGCAAACTTCCGGGCGTGGGGCCACCACCCCGACATGGACGCGGCAATCGGCGAGTTGGAGGCAAACGGCTCACTGACGCCGGGCCTGAGCTACTACCGAGCAAACATCCCTCCCGAGCGCTTTCTGCCCTCCGGCTTGGAGCCGCCGCCGATACAGGCTCCCACCATGGGCGTGTGGAGCTCGGGAGATTTCGCGCTCACCGAGGCTCAAATGACCAACTCGGCCAAGAACGTCGCCGGCCCCTGGCGCTACGAGCGCATCGACGGCGCCGGGCACTGGATGCAACTCGATTCGCCCAGCGAGGTGAATCGGCTGCTGATCGACTTCTTGCCGGCACTGAGCCCTTGAAAGAAAGGCCTGTTGAGGCGCTTAGACATGAACCCACTTGGACATTATTCGAACCACGACCTACAGGGGTCGTTAATGCGCAGCGGCCGTGCCCGGGCAGCGACCAAGGCGCTGGTTCTCGTCGGCTTGACTCTCGCGCTCAGCGCCTGCACGGCGAGCGCTGCGAGCGTTTCCTTCGCTCCGGCGTTCTCAAACAACCTTCTGGGCGAAGGGGGTAGCTTTACGGCCCCCTTCACCTTCAGCGGAACCGAATACTTTGGTGCGGTCGATCCGATTACTGAAGTGACCGTGCACTTGCCGGCGGGCATCGGCGGAGACAGCTCGGGATTTGCAGTCTGTCCGATGGCCACGCTGCAACTGACCGGTTTGATGGGCTGCCCGCCGGGATCGCTGGCCGGACCAGTCACCTCGGGCGGCATAGAGGCCGACATCGATTCCACTCTAATTACGGAGGCCGTGACAAGCCAAGCCATCTATACCGACAGCGGGCTTGTCTTCTACGTAGAAGGACACATCCCGGTGGCGATTGAATTCATGCTCCCGGCCCACGAAGTCCCAGACGCCTCCCCCTACGGTCGCGCGCTGGTGGTCAACATTCCCACATTGCCCACCGTGCCGGGCGGGCCCAACATCTCGTTTACCTCGCTCGACCCCGCCGTTGGCGCCGCGGCACAAAGCGGTGGCTCCACAGCCCACAACGTGGTCATCCCCTCGCAGTGCGCATCGGGCTTCGCATGGGCCGGCGACGTGCGCTTTGAAGACGGCACGGAGAGCCACGTCACGGCAGCCACCGGTTGCCCTGGCGCCGCCGCGCCGTCCCTGTCTACGACGGTCGATACGGGCGGCCTGCTGCAGTTGACGTCCTTCACAGACAATCCGCCTGGCAATCAAGATGAATATGCAGCGACCATCGACTGGGGCGATGGCAGCTCGCCTTCTGTAGGCACGGTGGTGCAAGGTGGCTCTCGCGAGACGGGCGGCAGTGCGTCGACGTTCTTCGTGTCGGGCGCGCATACTTATCTCAAGAGCGATAACTATGCCGTGACGATTACGATCACCAAGGGCGGCCAGCCCCTTCTTACGCGCACATTGCTTCTGGTCGCCGATCCGACGCGCTTCGTCGTAGAGGCGAAGTCCTGGATCCCGCAGCCGGAAGTTGTCGATCCCGAGGTCCCATTTGACCAGTTTCCGGCGGTGTATTCGCCGCAAACCCCTGCTTGCACATTCCCGAATGTCTTCTTCCTGAAGGGCGCTTACCTTCTAGGCACGTCCATTACATCGCGCTTCAATGGTAACGACCATGCTGGGTTTGACGGGTCTTTCAAGGTCGACATGCCGCTCGAAATCGAATGGGATGGACGATCCATCACCCACTTTGGCGTAGGCGGCATTCCCTCGGTCCCGACCGTGAATAAAGGCCATATCGGCACAACGCACCAGCTCATCACCCAATATTCGCCGGACGGTGAGCATCATTGCGTGGAAGAAAGGACTGCCGCCGATGATGTCGGCACACAGAACACCGGCGCGGGTGGCAACAACTTCAGTGCCGAATATAGCGTCGGAGACCCGCTCGTACATCCGCTTGGTCTCGGGGCCCCCCCGATCCACGTTATTGTCACTGGCTCGATCGCCGCAGATGGGACTCTAGCATTGCACTTTCAACACACGCTCTTCCCGAGCCAAGGGGTGAAGGTGACGCGCGACACGCTGGTCCGCGCGAATGACGTTTACAGCGACGCATCCTGTCTGTCGAACACAGATGTCCTTGGACTTCAAGGCGCCGTGACCCTTCTGGCGGGCCTCTCTGAGACCGCGAACGACACCTTGACCGTCCCGCCATTTGGCGTGGCCGCTGGCGATCCACAAGCCACGGCCAGCAAGATTTGTGACGCTGGCTACGTGGTGACCGACCCTCTCCCCCCCGCCAACCAAGCACTCATAGCCAGGGCCACGAGTTCGCGCTCCCACCTCTCCTCCCAAGAGGCTGTCTCGATTGCGCCGGTCAACGAACAGACCGGGAAGCCCGGCGCCCCGATGTCTGTCGCAACCGCGGTTGCCAGACACCTGGCCATCGTCAGCGTAGACAGTGCCGGCGAGCCGATGCTGATAACGCCATTGCAGCCGCAAATAGCCGTGGAGGTATCTGGGAGGCATGTGGCTTTTGCTTCTGGAGTGCTCGAGCCGGGCCGGCCCGAGACACCGTCATACTATGGGCCTCTCTCCGGCAGCCTGACGATCGTCGGCACTTCCGGTGGGGTCCGGGTCGCGGCGGGCCGTCGGGTGGTCAAGCCACGCCGCCCAGTGCGGGCGCCGCCGGTCACGCGGGTGCGGGCGACGGTGCGCGGTCACCGCGTCACCCTCAGGTTCACCGTCCGCGACCGCGCCGGAGTATTTGCCACTTACGTGATCCTGGCCAACAAGCGGCAGGTTGTTCGTCACGGACGCATCGTGCTCCATGTTCAACGCCGGCAGAAGATCGGCTACTACAGCGTGGACGTCTTTGGCAACGCCGAGCGTCCAAGGCAGATCATCGGCTAACTCGACAATGCGGCGAGGTTGGTAGGCACGCTGCAAAAGAGGCGCGGCGCTAACGAGCGAGACCCGTTCAAGAACCGAAGCGATCAGCGTGCAGCGCTCGGATACGCACTTCCCCAATCCTCGGCATAGTTCTCACTTACGACGATGACATCGAACGGCATCCCGAGCGGGCGGAGCGCTCGTCCGAGACGCACCATCTCGGCGTGTCGGTCCTGGTCCACGACCAGGAAGTCGAAATCGCTGTCCGGACCCGCGTCACCGCGTGGGCCACAGCGCGCTCGCCACGACGAGCCGCTACCTGCATGCCCGTCGCGCGTCCGAGCAGGCGCAGGCGTTCAGCGCGACGACACGCTGGGGGGTTCGTGCGGTCACCGACCTTCCCGGTGGCCGGAGGATTGCGTAGAGGATCGCGTACGGGTGCGGGGCGCAGCCGATCGACAGTGACCAGGGGAACGCTTTCGTCGCGTCGAACGCCGGTTCGCCGAGTTCCGGGTCGAGACCGATGTCGACGCTGAAAGAAGGTTCGTCGTTGAATCAGCCCGTGCCGGGGCCGCTCTTTTTATAGGTCAACATACCCTCGTTGTCGATGTCTTGGTGCTGTTTGAGCTGCTTGACTTCGCCGCTGATCGCGCCTTACTTGAACGAGCTTTCTGGTCTGCATGGGTGAAGGCGGGTCGTCCGCAAACCGGCGAGCCGGAGGTTCAACTGGGCCGACTGCGGCGGCTGGAGCTAACCGCTCGAGCGGTTGTTGCGAGAAGGGCGGCAACGTTCGTCGGACGATTTGAGGTGAGCAACAGTCTCGATCGAGGTCCAGACGCGCGCTCCGCGGTTCAGGGTGAGGTCGAGCCCAAGAGCGTTGCCTGATGCATCCAATGTGATTCATCGCGGAAAGACGACCATGAACCGCCGTTTGGATTCGGCCGACCAGGATCGGTGGGTGGTATCACAGGTTCGACCCGACGCAACCCGTCCGAGCAAGCGACGGCATTTCACGCTGAACACTACCAGCCTGCACGACGACAAACACTGAAAATGGACCTGACCACTCCATTCGGGCCCTGTCAAGGCCGGTCTTTGCCAGTAGTCGTGACATCGAGAGGCTAGAAGACACATAAGTCCTATTATCAGGCGCCGCCCACCCGAACTACTTCGATTCATGTTCAAGTCTGCGGCGCGCTGATCAGCCCGAGGAACACGATCAGTGCCCGGTTTAGCGCTACGAGCTCATCGTCGCGAAGTCTGCCGAGGCGCTCGCCGAGACTGGACCTTGGCATGGTCGTGACCTTGTCGATCATGAGCTGGCTCGGCTGGTCGAGACCGTTCTCCTCAGACGGGTCGATCGGCAGCCTAATCAGCGGCGCCTCGACCGGATTGGTGGTGAACGGGCAGATCGTGATCGACGCGGTCGCGTCGAAGCGATCATCCTGAAGGATGACGATGGGACGAGGCTTGCCGGTGTAGGGTCCGCGCGCGGCGGCTGTGTAGATCTCGCCCCGCGTCACCGAGAGGACGCTGCTTCGTCCTCGATCTCCCACGAGGAGGAGATCGCGTCGACGAACGCTTGGTCGTCCGCCTCGCGTTCGCTTGTAGCGATGGCGACCGACTGACGGTGTGCCTCGGCGATGAACTCGGGCGCTCGGACATCTGGCACCCAGATTTGAAGCGGGCGCAGGCCCTGGCGGCGAAGGCGTTCGCGGTGTCGACGCACGCGGTCACGAGTCGATGACATACCCAAGACGTTACATGTAACGACGGGATTCGTCAAGCGCTCGCCTCGGTCGAGTATCCGGTTTCAGGCACTCGAGGCGCTCAAGTGCCTGAAATCAACGGCCGCTTGGGAATCGTCCGGGAGGTCGGGCTCATCATAAAATACCTGCAAACGAGCACTTTTATGTAAGCGTTCAGTCGCTTGCGGTTCAGCTGGGCAGCGGCACTGGGTCGCCGCGTGTGTGGGCGGTGATGGCATCGGTGAGGTAGGCGAATAGGGATTGGCGCTGTAGCCGGCAGGTGGTGTGTGCTGATAGGAGCCGCGCGATGCGGCGCTCGCCGGTCTCGGACTGGGTTGCAAGCCGTCCACCTACGTGCTGCCGGCGAATCCCGCGAAGGACGCGGACAAGCGGCGCGAGCCGAGTCCCGGTGCGCTCGTGTTCTACTCGCCGGAGGAGATCGAGGCGATAGCGCGCGCGCTTGCGGACGGTCGCCACCGTGACAGATCGGCGCTGAACGTCGGCGTGTCGATCGGCAGCGAATAATGCAGGAGCGCGAGGCGCTGCGCGCCGAGGACCGCCAGGACGCGGAGATCGTGCGCGTCGCCGCTTACGCAGGATTGCGGCAGAGTGAGCTGCTCGCGCCGCGCTGGCGCGACGTCGACTTCGCCCGCTCGGTGCTCAACGTGGCCCGCGCGATGAGCGCGGGCGTGGAGTCATCCACAAAGTCCGGTCACGTACGTCAGGTGCCGCTCGCCGATCAGGCGGCAGCCGCGCTGGAGCGTATGAGCCAGCGCGAGCACTTCACGAGTCCGGACGATCTCGTGTTCTGCAACGCGCTCGGGCGGCCTCTCAATGAGTCGGCGCTGCGCCGGCGCTACCGCCGCGCTCAGGCCGCTGCTGGCGTCCGTCCGCTGCGCTTCCACGACCTGCGTCACACGTTCGGCTCGCTACTGGCGATGCGCGGTGTCGACGTCGTGACGATCCAGAAGGCGATGGGCCCCAGCGCGCTCGCCACTACGAGCCACTACCTGCGCGCCCGCCCCGCATCCGAGCAAGCGCAGGCATTCACTGCGGCGTTCGCGGCCAGCGCGGCCGAGGACGTGGCGGTCCCAGCTAGCTGAAACGGTTGGGACGGGTACATCCGCTCGCGGTAACGACACGCGTCGTGTCTGTCACGGTTCCGCGTAGCCTTCGCAGAACTGCGCCGCTTCCGCCGCCTTTACCTGCAGGTTTTCGGTGTAGACGGTGGTGCCGTTATCACCGAGTACCGTCAGTTCTGAGGGCAGCGCGCTGAACACCCCGTAGACGAGCGGCCCCTTCGCGTGCACGCGCGGTGCGACTGGGACCACGTTCAGCGCGACGACACCCTGGGGGGTTCGTGCGGTCACCGACCTTCCCGGTGGCCGGAGGATTGCGTAGAGGATCGCGTACGGGTGCGGGGCGCAGCCGATCGACAGTGACCAAGGGAACGCTTTCGTCGCGTCGAACGCCGGTTCGCCGAGTTCCGGGTCGAGACCGATGTCGACGCTGAAAGAAGGTTCGTCGTTGAAAGAGCCGAAAGCGTGGATCACGAAGGGTTCCCCCTCTGGTGTACGTCCACCGGCGAGCGCCCCGACTGCCGGGAATTCTTCCGGTTCCTCGCGTGGTTTGACACAGCGGTATCGCCGCAGTTTCACGGTGAGCACCACGCCCCCGCCGACATTCAGCTCGATGAGGGACACAGCGTGACTCGTGCTGCCACGGATCTCCTGGGCGTAGATGCCCGCAGGGCCACCGTGTCGTCGCGGTACGCGGACCACACCCGATTCGATCGTCCGTCCGTCGGCGAGCACCAGCCTGACCGAGCGCACCGAGGCCGGCACCGCGGTCTGGATCGTCTCGATGCCTACTTCGCAGAACAGCGCGGGATGGCGGTACCGGGGCGAGGAGAGGCAGATGGGGTTGTTGGGGCCGCCCTGGATCAGCACTTCTGGAGCGCCCGGCCGACTGTAAAACACCGAAGCTGACCGATGACAAGAGCCCACAGCACCGAACAGGCCCCCGGATTCGGAGCTCACCTTGAAGCGGGTACCGGCTGCGGTGCGCCCGTGACCCAGCACGATTTCCTTTTTGGGCTCTTCGGTCGCGGCTCGCGGGTATCCGAGGATCCGCTTCAGGCGCAAGATCGTCTGAGAGGCGGCAAAGGCGTTAGCAAGGAGCTTGTATTCGACCGCGCTGGTCTTGCGGACCAGTGCTCGACCCGTTGCGTTCTCGTAAGGCTTCAGCAGCGTGCCAAGCGAACCTTCTCCCCGCGTCCGAGCCGCTCGTATCGCCTGGAATTCACGGCTGGCGGCCGACAGGGCGCGATAGCCGCTCTGGACCCATGCCCGCGCGTCTGCGCAGAACGATGGAGCGGGGGCGGAGATAGTTTCGAGCCTGGCTGTAAGCCCGGCCTGTACGTCCGACGTGATCGCCGGGTTGCTCCACGACAGCTGGCGTACTTCGGCGGCCCAGACTTCCTCGGCCGGGCGATACAAACTGTCGCCGGGCCGCTCGACCGCCGTGTCCAGCTCCTCTTCGATCGTTTCTTTCTGCTGGGCCAAGCGGGCGTTTTCACCCCTGACACGAGGTGGGGGCGCCGGGAACCGGGACGGTTCCTTTGGTATCCCCGACACCACGCCGGGACATTCTTGAGCGATCTGCGTCGCCGGAGCGCTCTCCGCGTGGCGAATGGCCCGGGCGTCGTGCAACAGGGCCGTGACGAGCCTGTATTGGGCGAGCAGGTAGGCGTGCGTGGCCTCGGCGTCGGAACTGGACGCTGCAGCAATCTGCACAACACCGCACAACGCCACGCAGGCCATGACGAGCACGGCGCCGACCCACCACCTCCATCGTCTCGCCCCTTGCTTTCGCCGTAGACGCAACGGCTTCTCGCAGCGCCGACTGCCTTCGTTCGCATCCACAGAACAGTGATCATATATGGAGCCGGCGGAACCTCTGCTGACATCACAACAAGCTTACTGGCGTCGCCCGAGGCTGCCGCCTCGCTGCTGCTCAAGAGCAGCCGAGGTTTCACTGGTGGCAGGCAGGCGAGCAGTCGCCGCCTGCAGAAGGGCTCAAAGCCCTTGCGCAGTCCGCCTAGATCGCGGAACTGGCCGAAGGCGGCACACAGCCCGGGCATGCGCCCGCCCGCTCGGCGCCAGTGTTTGGTACCCACGGCTGGTACCCACGATGCGGGAGAGCCGAGGTCGCGGGCGACAACCTTGGGCTTAAGAGTGGTCCGCCGGGAGGCCAGATTGGCTTGGTTAAGCCAGATTGGATCGAATTAGGTGTCCCGAAACTACCTTAGATTTGCCTACTTGGGGACATATTTCGGGACATGGTTTTGCGATCGGATGAGGGCCGCAAGAGCTTAGACGGCGATCGCTCAATACCTATGGTTGCGTCTTGCTCAGACGGTCGAGGAACTTCGCGGGATCGAGTACGGTGATATTCGCGAGCTGCGCGTCCAGTAGGTCGCGATCGAGGGACACGAGTACATCCGCTTCACTGCTACGCATCAGCGTCACGAGATAGTCGTCGTCAGGATCGCGGACCTCCGATGGTGATGAGCGTTGAGGATCGGGGTGCTGCTCGCTTCTGGCAGCAAACCCGTCGGCGTAAGCCTGTCCCCTGCCGTCGGCACTCCAGCGCTTGAGCTTCGGACGGGCCAGGACCTCGCCGAGCTCGGCTAGTAGGAGCGGCGAGACAACGAGCACAAACCGCTGCTCGCGCCACGCATCGACCAGCTGCGCTGGTCCAGCAGCAGGATCCCCGACAAACGCCGAGACCAGAACGCTCGTGTCGACGACGGCGCGCGTCACGCCGCGCGCTGGCGCGCACGGCGCACTGCCTTGACCTCTTCGACCGCGAGACGATCAGCCTCATCGGAGCCTAGGCTACCTTGCGCTCGGGCGTCCTGGAGAGCGCGCAATCCGAGATACACCGACAGCGCGTCCTCGACTACTTGCTCGTCGCTCTTGCCCATGCCGCCAGCATCCTCCAGGCGGGCACGACGTACAAGCGCCTCATCGAGGGGGACGGTGATCTTGCGAACAGCCATACGTGCTTCCAGGATACTCATGAAACGTCAAGGACTCTCGACTAGGCCTGAGCCAGGACCCCTAGAGTCGTCTATGCCATATCGGCGGAAGCGTCGACGTCCTCCGCTTGGAACGCCTCGGCCACGAGCCGCGCATCCTCCTCACGCGGCGCATAGTGGAGGTAGCGCATCGTCGTCTGGATGTCAGCGTGGCCCATCCACTCCTGCACGCGCCGGATGTCAACCTTGGCGATCATCCGCGTACCGAATGTGTGACGCAGATCATGGAAGCGCAGCTGGCGCAATCCTGCGCGCTCGATCGCAGACTTGTAGCGGCGGCGCAGCGCGCCGCTGTCTATATGACCGCCGAGAACGCCAGCGAAGACGAGATCATCCTCGTCGATGAAGCGCTCACGGTTGCCGAGTCGTGCGAGCGCCTCGGCAACGTCGGGAGCGAGCGGGACAGAGCGCACCTTGCCCGACTTGGGTAGCGTGACGTGCCCGAGTCCGTAGCTGGCACGGACTCGCAGGACAGAGCCTGCGAAGTCCACGTCGCGCCAGCACAGTGCGCATAGCTCACCTTGGCGCAAGCCCGTGAAGGCAGCAGTGAGGAAGATCGCGGCGTCCTGTTCTGACTCGGCGGCGCGAACAAGTGCTCTGACCTCCTCTGGCGAGAACACGTCAATGTCACCGCTGCGCCGCTGAGGAAACTTCTCCACTTCAGCGGCGGCGTTGCTCGGGAGACCGTAGATCTTTCGCGCCCGTTTCAGGACTCCGTGGAGCAGGATGAGCAGCTTGTTGCGGGTGCGCGGCGAGCCGTCGATCGTGGCGATCCAGCGTTCGATCGCGGTGGTCGTGACGTCCTCAACAGGGAGCTTGCCGAATGCGGGGATCAGGTGAGCGTCAATGATCGACCGATATCCACGGAGCGTCCACGGCTTGCAGCCGCGATCGTGCTCGGAGTAGCGCAGGAACTCAGCAGCCGCGTCAGCAAACGTGGCGCCGCTGCGCACCATGCCTGGCAGCGTGCCGCGGCGCGCTTGGTCGAGCACGTCGCGCAGCCAGTCCTCGGCTAGCCGCTTGGTGTAGTGACCGGCGAGCGGGCGACCACGGCCCGTCCAGGCCGGGCCGATCTTGCGCTGTACCTGGCGGCCGTCGGGCAACCGGTACTTGGCAAACCACACTGCCCCGCGCTTGCGCTCGGCTCGAAAGACGTGGCCCGAGATGGCTTGCTCAGACATGTTGTCCCGAACGGTAGCACTTGCTCGGGACATATTCGGGACATAATTACTTTAGTATGGTTACTGCGCCTTAGAAAGAAATGGTTATTTGCAGGCACTTCGAGGTGGGCCGTGTTGGAATCGAACCAACAACCTTGGGCTTAAGAGGCCCCTGCTCTGCCAATTGAGCTAACGGCCCGCGAGGGGCGCCGACCCTGGGCGGGCCGGTGTCGGCAGGATTCTAGCCAAGGCGGGGCGAGCCTGAAGGGCTGAGAGCCCTCAGAACACGATCGTGCGGCCTCCGTCGGCGATCACGCGATCTTCCAAGTGCAGCGAGACCGCGCGCGCGAGCACCAGTCGCTCGATGTCGCGCCCGACGCGCTCGAGCTCGCCGGCGCTCTGACGGTGGTCCACGCGGGCCACATCCTGCTCGATGATCGGGCCTCCGTCGAGTTCCGCGGTGACGTAGTGAGCGGTCGCGCCGATCAACTTGACGCCGTGCTCGCGCGCTCGCCTGTATGGGTTCGCGCCTGGGAATGCTGGCAGGAAGGAGTGGTGGATGTTGATGACTGGCGCACCGAGCCGCTCGAGGAAGTCGCCGCTGAGGACCTGCATGTAGCGCGCCAGCACCACCAGATCCACGTTGCCGCTCAGCAGCGCGAGCATCTGCTCCTCAGCACGGTCCTTGGCGTTGGGGTCCACCGACACATGATGGAAGGGGACATTCGTCGCGACAACCTCGTCGGCGAGGTCAGGGTGATTTGAGACGACCTCCACCACATCGGCATCGAGCTCTCCGCGCCGCCAGCGCCAGAGCAGGTCCATCAGGCAGTGGTCATAGCGTGAGACGAGGATCGCGACCCGCTGGCGCTCGCCCCACCAGCGGATCCCCCACTCCATTTCGAAGCGGCGCCCCACCTCGGCTTCGAAGCGGCGCTCGAAGAGTCCGCGCGCTTGCGCGAGTCCCTCCAGGAAGAACTCGATCCGAAGGTAGAAGCGCCCGCCGGTCGAGTCTGAAGAGTACTGGTGAGAGGAAACGATGTTAGCGCCCTGCTCGAACAGGAAGCCCGACACCGCAGCGACGATCCCAGGGCGGTCGGCGCAGTCGATCAGCAGACGCGCGGTATACCGTGGCGTCTCCTCCGAGGCAGCCACGCTCCCACCACCCAGCCCGCTATTTCTTGGTGGTGGACGGCTTCGTCGCTGGCACCGGGCTGGTTTTCACTACCGTACCTTCGCCTTTGGGGCCCACTTTTACGGTGTAGACGTGTCCGTTGGTAGTTCCCGTGTACTGATTGCTGGAGGGGTTGCCCGTCGGGTTCTGCTTGATCAGCGCCAGCTCGGCTTCGACCTTCTTGCGCTGCTTGGCGGGCGTGAGCGCAATCGACTTCTGTGACGCCAGGTCGCCGACACGCGTGTTCTTCGCCTGATAGGCGTACTTTGCGAGATAGCCGTACAGAGCGGCGCTCGGCGGCTTGGCTGCGATCACCAGCTGCATCACCTGGACGGCGGCGGCTGGCTGGTTCAGCCCTTCTTCCCCGAACGCCCTCAGCATGTCCTGGGCGACCTTGATGTCAGGCTTGCTCGGGTTCAGCGAGAGGTAGTGGTTCCAAGCCGTGGCGGACTTCGCGAGCTGTTCCTTGCCCTGGGAGGTGAATTGCTGCGTCGCTTCATCGTAGAATTCGCTCCCGCTCGCTTGGTGCAGGCGCGCGTCCGCGAGCGACGCCCAGCCCGCCGCTTCGCCGGGCACCTTGCGCGTGCGCGCTTCCGCGGCCGCGATCTGTTTTGAGTAACTGGAGCTGCTCGAGCCTTCGTTGCTCCCGAAGATGGCTTCGAGCGGGTTACCACCGCCGCCACCGCCGACCCCGACTCCGAATCCGACGAAGCCGACCAGGAACAGGAGCGCCAAGCCAACGTAGACGACTTGCACGACGCGACGACGGCCGCGGGCTCTCACGTCGAAGAGCATCAGCTGGACAGGTCGGGGTCGATGTGGTCGATCATCTCTTCGGCGGTGGTCTTTGTTTGGTCGTCCGGTCTCTGCGCGCCCGCCTGGGCGCCATCGGGGGCGCTGCCCGACGATGGTTGGCCGGGGCTTGGCGTTCCCGGCGCGCCCGGTGACTGCCGCGGACTCTCCGTCGCTCGCCCTGCCCCTGCAACCGCCGCCCGCGCCGCGTCGCGGCGCGCAACAACCGTTGCAATCAGGATACTCGCCTCGTAGAGCAAATACAGCGGGACCGTCTCCAGCACTAGCGTGAACGCGTCTCCAGGCAGGAACGCCGCGACCGCGGCACACGCCAGCACCGCATAGCGGCGGTTGCGTCGCAGTTGGCGGGGAGTGACGATCCCGGCTCGCACCGCTCCCACGATCGCGACCGGCGCTTGGAAGGAGACACCCATCGCCAGCAGCAGCGTCGCCGCGAACTTGTAGTACTGGCTTGCCTGCACCATCACGTTGAACTGGCTGCTGTTGAAGTTCTGCAGGAAGCGCACGGCGGCGGGTAGCACGACGAAGTAGCCGAAGGCGACTCCGGCCGCGAACAGGAACGGGATCGAGACCAGCAGCGGCACCACCACGCGCCTCTCACGTGGGTTGAAGGCGGGCAGCACGAACCCGTACAGCTCGAACAGGATCAGCGGCAGCGCCAGCACGAAGGCGAAGTAGAGCGCCACGGTGAGCGTTGCGGTGAGCGGTTCGCCTGGTCCGAGCGTCACCGGGTCCACCCCTCTTGGGGTACGCGGAAGCCTGCTTACGCCGGCCTGGAGCCTGGGTATCAGAGCGCCGAGCTGGGCCCTGGTGGCTGCCGGCAGGCCACTGGCGGGAGCGGCCAGCACGCGGGCGGCCGCTTCGGTGTCCTTCGCGACTTCCAGCACGGCCTTCTGGGCAAGCCATGTCTGGCCCGCCGGGCCTTCGCCGCGGAGGACCTGGCGCTCGGTCTGCCTGTGCAGAGGACGGTTGATGAATTCGAGCAGCGCATGGTTCTGCCACAGGCAGGCGCCGAACACGATCGCAAGCGCCACGGCGCTCACGATCAGTCGCGTGCGCAGCTCCTCGAGATGGTCTACGAGGCTGAGTCGCTGCTCGTGGTCGATGGTGCGGATTGCCGTCGCCATAGCCATCTGAAGCTATCACCGCGCACCCAGTCGGCGGGCGGGATATCGAGGCAATGGCACATTCACCGCAGATTTCACCGAACGCTAAAGGCTCCCGACTCGGGCGTCGATGAGAGCGACAGAGAGCGATGCAAGAGCACGATTCCAATCGAACGAGCAGCCATGTGCGGCTGCCGAGCGGCCGGCAAATCGAGGTCGTCTATCTCGACAGCGCGCCGGAGCTCGACAGCGTCCCGGAGCCTCTCGCAGACGCCTCCTCGACCGTCCCGCAGGCGCGTCACACCAACGGCGACACGCAGATGGCGCCGACATCTTGGACCGGTGACTCGCCGACGACGGCGCCCGGCGAGGCGCTTCATGTGTGTCCACGCTGCGCCGGCGGGTTCGTGCACCCACTCGACTGGGCCGAGGAGTCCCCCGGTCGCTGGCACATCTTGATGCGCTGCCCCGACTGCGACGCAATGCGCGAGGGAGTGTTCGGACAGGCGCTCGTGGAACGCCTCGACGAGGAGCTCGACAAAGCGACGAGCGCTCTGCTGAGCGACCTCAAGCAGCTCACGCACGCCAACATGGTCGAGGAGATCGAGCTCTTCTCACACGCGTTGCGGCTCGACCTGATCGGGCCGAACGACTTCTAGACCGACCCGCTGGTGAGTGCCCCGACCGCCGCGCATGCCGTGCGGACGCGGCCAGCAGAGCTCAGCAGTAGCGCTCGACGACCGCGTCGGCCAGCAGATCGAGCAGCTCGTAGCGCCCGTCCGATAGTAAGCCCGGCAGGCCAGTCTTCGCCTCCGTGACGATCGCGAGCGCACGCTCGCGCGCGTCCTCCAGCGCTCCCGTGGCGGCGATCCGCTCGCACAGCAGCTCCGCCTCGGCGGGCCCCTCGAGCTTCGTCAGGTCGAGCGCTGCGATCTGCTGGTCGCGCTCGCGCGCGAGGATCAACGGCAGCGTGACGGTGCCGTCGAGCAGATCCGTTCCGCGCGCCTTGCCGGTTCGCTGCGCCGGGCCGGAGACGTCGAGCACGTCGTCGAGCAGCTGGAAGGCCAGCCCGATCCGTCCAGCGAACTCGCCAAGCGCCGCCGCGAGCGCGGCCGTCCCATCGACCGCCACGAGCGCGCCGAGCCGGCAAGCCGCCTCGAACAGAGCTGCGGTCTTCAGGCGGCAGCGCTCGAGATAACGCTCGACGGCGACGTGCGCCGCATAGGCGTCCTCACGCTGCAACAGCTCGCCGGAGGCAAGCGCGGAGCTGGCGTCGGACAGGGCGCGCAGCTGCTCGGCGTCGCCGTTGCGCGCCAGCTCTGCGAATGCGCGTGAGAAGAGCAGATCCCCCGTCGCGATCGCGACCTCGCGACCCCCTTCCGCGGCCACGGTCGGCTGACCGCGACGGAGCTTGGCGCCGTCGATCAGATCGTCGTGCACGAGCGTGGCGGAGTGCACCAGCTCCACGGCCACCGCGGCGCGCACGAGGCCCTGCTCGCGCTCGACCTGCTCGCCAGGTCCTCCGGCGAACTCTGCCGCGAGCACCACGAGCAGCGGTCGCAGCCGCTTGCCGCCGGCGGCGATCGTCGCCGTCGCGTGCGAGGCCAGCGGAGCGCCCGCTTGCGCGGTTACGCGCTCGAGATGGGCCTCGATGCCCGCCATGCGCTCGCGCAGCACCGGCCCACCGCGACGCATGATCTCCTCGACGGCCTCGACGTCGGCCGCCGTGTTGGCGCCCGTGTGCAGAGCGCTCATCGGCTCTCACACACCCTCATACGCAGGCTCTCGGTCTCACGGCTCGAGTCTGTCGTCGGTTCCAATCCCAGTGACGGTAGCGCCGTGCACAGCGATGATGCCCCCCGCCATGAGGATGTAGCCGATCTCGCGGCACCCCGCCAGCGCCATCTCGGCGGCGAGCGCCTCAGGGGAATGGAAGCGCTTGACCGAATTGGGCAGGTAAGTGTACGCCTGCGCGATCGTCGTCTCCGCGGGCGAGGCCGCCGAGCGCGGGCTCATGCGAGCGAATGCGCCCGCCAGCTTGCCTATCAGCGGGACGGCGCGATCGAACCAGAGACCATAGAAGAGCGACAGCGGCAGGCGCTTGGGCGTAGTCATCTCCAACACCACCACGCGGCCTCCGGGACGCACGACGCGAACCATCTCGCGCAAGCCCTGGCCGAGGTCTGAGAAGTTGCGCGCGCCGAAGCCGACCGTGGCCGCGTCGAATACGTCGTCGGGGTAGGGAAGCTCGAGCGCGTCGCCCCACTCGAAGCGCAGGCTCACGGGCTTCGAGTGCGTCGAGCCGTTCCGTGCCCCCGCTGAGACATCGGACGGGATGTCTGGCAACACCTTGGAGCCCTTGGCGCGAGCCCGGTCGAGCATCCCCTCGGAGAAGTCGCTGCCGATCACCTCCCCGCCTGGAGCGACGCGCCGCGCGAGCTCGATCGCGAGGTCGCCGGTGCCGGTGGCCACGTCGAGAACCCGACTCCCGGGGCCCACGCGCGCGAGATCGACGGCACGAGTGCGCCAATGATGGTGCAGGCCGGCGGTCATGACCGTATTGAGCAGGTCGTAAACCCCAGCCACGCGATCGAACATCGCCCGCACCTGGCCTGCCTCGAGCCGGCCGGTCCTCGCGTCAGCGCCTTGCCGAGCGGGCATGTCGGTGGACATACCTACTTCAACTGCGACAGGAAGGCGACGATTGAGTTGAACTTCTGCGGCGGCAGGGTCTTGAAGGAGGGCATCGGCGCGGTTGGATTCACGAGCGTGCGAGCGATACCCGCGGCGGGCAGGCGGGAACCTATATGTGTCAGGTTCGGGCCGGGACCGTCGTTGCCGTTCTCTCCGATCTTGTGGCAGGAGAGGCACCCGGACTGCGCCACGGCGAGCTTGCCCGCTTCGTATTCGGCCAGGGGCCGTCCGCCCACCCGCACGACCGCCGCCGGCGTGGCCATTTCGATCGCCGTCGGTGAGCCGGCGTTGGCGCCCTCGTAGGTGAGCAGCGCCATCGCCGCGATCACGAAGATGCCGGTGAGCGTCGCGATCGGGCGCTTCTCGGGCCGGCGCTCGGGGCCGCGATCGTAGAACGGCAGCAGGAACAACAGGATCATGCCGAGCGTCGGCACGCCGATCGTCGCGAGCGGCACGAGGCTGGGCGGCTTGACGACACGCAGGACCTCGAACAGGAAGAAGAAATACCACTCAGGCCGCGGCACGTAGGTGGTGGTGGTCGGATTGGCCTTGGAGCCGAGCTCGGCTCCAAGCACGAGCGACATCGTGATGATGCACGCCATCACGACGCACGCCATCAGCGAGTCCTTCATCACGGCGTAAGGGAAGAAGGGCTTGCCCTGCGCCTTCTGGATCGAGTACTCGCGGAGGTACTGCTCCTTCTCGCGTCTGTTCATCGAGCCGACCCGCTGCGCTTGTGAGCGCTCGTCTCCACGCGCGCGCTCATGCGTCGGACTCGCGCAGCTCGGGGTTCTTCTCCACTTTCAACCACGGCGGGGCGGTCGTGCCAAGCTTGGCCACGAGGTACAGGTGAGCGCCAATCAGGGCGGCGATCAAGCCCGGCACCAGCAACATGTGAATCGCGTAGAAACGCGACAGCGTGACTGCCCCGAATTCGGGGCCACCGCGCAGGAAGTCGCTCAGATAGGGGCCCAACAGCGGGCCCGTGCCGTTGATGTTGACGCCCACGATCGTTGCCCAGTAGGCGCGCTGGTCGAAGGGCAGCAGGTAGCCGGTGAACGACATCACCATCGTGAGGATCAGGAGCACCACGCCGATCACCCAGTTGAGCTCGCGCGGATACTTGTAGGCGCCGAAGAAGAACGTGCGGCCCATGTGCAGGAACACGAGGATCACCATCACGCTCGACCCCCACTTGTGCATGCCGCGCACGAACTGGCCGAGGAAGACTTCGTTGGTGACGTGGCGAATCGATTCGTACGCGCCCCCCGCCGGGTCCGGACGGTAGAACATCGCCAGGAACACGCCTGTGACGGCCTGCGAGAGAAAGGCGAACATTGTCGCCGAGCCGAGCGTGTAGAACCAGTTGGTGCCCTTGGGCACCTTGCGGAACATCAACCAGCGCGCAGCCCCGCTCAGCGAGGTGCGCTCGTCGACCCAGTCGACGACGCTTGCGCCGGCCTCCTTGGCGTGGTCGGCCGGCGTCAGCTTGCCGTTGTGCTCGCCTGGCCGAGGCGGCGGCGCCTTCAGGGCCGCTGGGATCGGCGGAGCGGGAAGCTTGGGCGCCTTGGCCACTGTCTACTTCCTGGCCGACGGACGCGAGGGATACATGTACTGGCCGAGCCCGTCGATCGGCTCGCCGGGGTCGCGCGGCGAGAAGCGTTCGAGCTCGCTGTTGACGCTGTAGCGCGGGCCGATCTCGACCATGCCGCGCACCACACGCGTGTAGAAGCGGTCGAGAGGCCGCACGGGGGGCCCGCCCACGCGCCGTCCGAGCAAGTCGTACACGCCACCGTGGCAGGGGCAGATGAAGCGCTCGGCGGCGTCGACCCAGCGCACGGGACAGCCGAGGTGCGCGCAGCGCGAGCTGATCGCGATGAACAGGCTGTCCCTGTCGGTCCTGTCGGTGTCGATCGACGCGTTGCGCTTGCGGACGTAAACGGTCGTCTTGCCCGCCTCGCCGATCCCCGGCGTGAGCGTGATCACCGTCGGGACATAGTTGTTGTCCGAGAACATGTCGACCGGGCCGACGCTCTCCCACGTGTGCGGCGCCTCTTTGAAGATCGGCCCGATCGCAAAGCCGAGCGCCGGCAGCAGGAACGAGGCGGCTGCGATCCCGCCGGCGGCTTGCGAGCCGACGGTCATGAACCGCCTGCGCGTGACGGTCTCGCCCTCGAAGGCCCCCGGAATCAGGCGGTCGCTGGTGTAGCGGGACTTGTGCTGGCTGTGCTTGTCGGACACAGCTCGAACAATATCGAGTGAGCGGGCTCACGGGCCTCCTCAGAGGGCCTTGGAGAGCTCGCCTGGGCCCTCAGACGCCCCCAGCGCCGGCGAGTCCGCGCATCGCCTCCAGGGCGTCGAGAGACCCGGCGCGGGTCAGCGCCTTGGCCCGCTCGTGGCGTGGGCTCGAGCCCCATCCGACTGCGCGCGCGCCGGCCATCCAAACCGCTTCGGCGAGCTCCGGGTTGCCGCTCCCGTGGGCGAGCGCGCTGAGGGTTATCACGTCGGACAGCTCGGCCACCGCCTCGACATCGCCCAGCTTCACCAGGCGCGCCAGGCCCAGCGCGTATAGCCGATCCCCGGCGAGCAGACCGAGGTCGTCCTCGGGCGCGCGCACGATGCGCGGCGCGTGGTAATGCATCAGATAGCCCTCGTAGATCGCCTCGACGAGCAGCTCGTAGTCGGGACCGCGCCCATCCACCCGCGGCCCCGACGCCGCGACCTGCGCGGGACCTGTGTCGGCCGTCGGCGCCGTGCGGCCGTCTGAGCGGGTGGGATCCACAAGGCTCGCCATGAGCCCACCCTCGTCAAGCAGGAGCTCTCTCAGTCGCTCGAGCGAAGAGTCGACTCGCGCGCGGTCCCGCGGCGTGCCGCCGTCCGCCCCAGAGCGGTGTGCCGGATCCGCGCTCACGCCAGCTCGGCAAAGGCTGCGGCGGCGGCCGAGATCGTGAGCTCGAGCTGCTCGGGTGTGTGGGCCAGCGAGGGAAACCACGCCTCGAATTGGGAGGGGGGGGCGTACACGCCGCGCGAGAGCAACTCGCGGCACCAGGTCGCATAGGCCTCGTGGTCGCAGGCTTGCGCGCCCGCAAGATCGCGTACGGGCGTCTCGCTGAAGAACACCGTCAGCAACCCGGGAGCGCTCACGACTTGGATCGGGATCCCACCTGAGCCCACCCCGCCCGAGCCAGCTCCGCGCGCCGCCTCGCGCAGACCCTCGGCGAGCTCCTCGGTGAGCGCCGCCAGCCGCATGTAGGCGGCGTCGTCGAGCAGCGCCAGCGTCGCCAGGCCGGCCGCGACCGCCAGCGGGTTGCCCGAGAGCGTGCCCGCCTGGTAGACCTCGCCCACGGGGGCGAGCATTCGCATCAGCTCCGCGCGCCCGCCGACCGCGCCGGCAGGCAGCCCGCCGCCGACGATCTTGCCCATGATCGTGAGGTCCGGCACGACCCCGGACAGTTCCTGCATCCCGCCGCAGGCCACTCGAAAGCCGCTGATGACCTCGTCGAAGATCAGCAGCGCCCCCGTCGCGTCGGCGCGTGCGCGCAGGAGCTCGAGGAAGCCCTCGCGCGCAGGCGCAAGACCCATGTTGGCGGGAAGCGGCTCGGCGATGATCGCGGCGATCTCCTCCGTGCCCGAAGCCGGCACGCCCACGGCCTCGAAACCGTCGGCGACGCCGGTTGCGGCGAGCAGGGCCTCGGCGTCGTTCCACGGCAAGATCGTCGTGGCGGCCGCAGCGCTCGCGGGCACCCCGGGGCTCGAGGGCAGCGCCTGCGTGGCGAGCCCCGAGCCGGCTTGGGCCAGGAGCCCGTCGACATGACCGTGGTAGGCCCCCGCGAACTTGACGATCCGCTCGCGACCGGTCGCCGCGCGCGCTAGGCGCAGCGCGGTCATTGTCGCCTCGGTCCCCGAGGAGGTCATGCGCACCATGTCCACGGACTCCATCCGCCGCGCGATCTCCCCCGCCAGGTCGACCTCGCCAGCGGTGGGCGCTCCGAAGCTCGTCCCGGCTTCCGCCGCGGCGATCACAGCCGCGAGGACCTCTGGATGGGCGTGCCCGTGGATCAGCGGACCCCACGAGCAGACGTAGTCCACATAGCGATTGCCGTCCACGTCGAAGAGCTCGGCGCCGACGCCGCGGGAGACGAAGATCGGATCGCGCCCGATGGCGCGCATCGCGCGCACGGGCGAATTGACGCCGCCTGGGAGCAGCTCGAGAGCGCGCCGATATAGCTCGGTCGAACGCGTGTCTGTCAGAGATGCCGGCATCGGGCTAGCGAGGCTGACACTGGATCGCGGCGGTGGGCACCTGAGCGCTCGGGTGACACCGGCTAGACGCCGGCGTGCTCGCGTTCCCAGCTCTTGAAGTCCTCGGTGAAGTAGAGCAGGCGGATCTTCTTGAACTCCGTGGAGGAGTAGAGCGTTGCGCGCTCGTCGATCCCGGTCATCGCAGCGATCGAATCGAGGATCGCGTCGCACTCCTCCTTGGAGCGACCGTGGGCCATCGTGAAGACTGAATATGGCCAGTCGGCGTATGTCGGTCGCTGGTAGCAGTGGGAGATGCCGCGCACGGCCGCCATCTGGCGCCCGACCTCGTGAATCTGCTCGTCGGGGACCTTCCACACGCCCATCCCGTTGGCCGAGAACCCGGCGCGGCGGTGGTAGAGGATCGCCGCCACGCGGCGCAGCAAACCACGCTCCTGCATGCTCGCGAGACGATCCAGGAAGCGCTCCTGGTCGAGCCCGAGCACAGCCGCCGCCGGCGCGTAGGGTTCTGGCACTACCGGCATGTCGCCCTGGAGAGCCTTGATGACCTCTACATCGGAGTCGTCGTAGGGCTGGGGATCGAGCTCGATTGGCTCGGTGGCCACCGCCGCCGCCGACAGCGCCTGCGTGTCGCCCTCCATCTCGAGATCCATCCTGATCTTGAAGAGCTTGAGCGTTGGCAGCTGGCGCACCGACTCCGCACCGGCCTCGGCCGCCAGCGCCCGCAGCGTGCCCTCCAGCCCGAGACGGGAGTCCGGCTCGGTGGCGATCGTGAACCACAGGTTGAACTCGTGGTTGCGCAGGTAGTTGTGGGAGACGCCGGGATGGGCGTTGATCGCCTGTGCGGCGCGGTGCGGGTTCTCGGGGTCCACCTTGGCCGCTACGAGCATCGAGGAGTAGCCCAGCGCGCGCGTGTCGAAGATCGGCGTGACCTGGCGGATGATGCGCTCGGCAAGCAGGTGCTGCACGCGCGCGATCACTTCGGGCTCCTCGATCCCGGCCAGCTCAGCCACGCGCAGGTAGGGACGCGGCTCGATCGGGAAGCTGCCCTGCATCAGGTTGAGCAGACGCCGGTCGAGATCGTCGAGCGGTATCGCCGCGCCGTGCTTGCGGCTGCGTAGCTTTGGAGTCGCCGTGTCTGTTCTTATGCCGTCTGCGAGAGCCATTGAGCGGCGTCCTTGGAGTGGTAGGAGATCACGATGTCGGCGCCGGCGCGGTGCAGCGAAGTCAGGATCTCGCATACGGCGGCTCGCTCGTCCAAATATCCAGCCGCCGCTCCAGCCTTGACCATCGCGTACTCCCCGCTCACGTTATACGCCGCGACCGGCAAGCGCGTCGCTTGCTTGACTGCTGCGATCACGTCACCGTACGCCAACGCTGGCTTGACCATCATCATGTCGGCGCCCTCGCTTGCGTCGAGCAGCGCCTCGCGCACGGCTTCGCGGCCGTTGGCTGGGTCCATCTGGTAGGAGCGCCGGTCCCCGAACGCTGGGGCGCAGCCGGCCGCGTCGCGGAAGGGCCCGTAGAAGTCCGAGGCGAACTTGGCCGCGTAGGCCATGATCGGCGTTTCGCCGAAGCCCTCTGCGTCGAGCTCCGCGCGGATCGCGCCTACGCGCCCGTCCATCATGTCCGAGGGGGCGACGAGGTCGGCGCCGGCGCGGGCGTGGCTGACCGCTATACGCGCGAGCAGCTCCAGCGTCGCATCGTTGTCCACGTCGCCGCCCTGGGTCAAGACCCCGCAGTGACCGTGGTCGGTGTACTCGCACAGGCACACGTCGGTGATCACGAGCAGCTCCGGAACCCTTTGCTTGATGGCGGCGACAGCAAGCTGAACGGCGCCGCCGTCGTCCCACGCGCCGGATCCCTCGGAGTCCTTCTCGGCTGGCACTCCGAAGAGCAGCACCGCCGCCAGGCCGAGCTCGGCCGCCTCGGCCGCCTCGCGCACCGCCTCGGCGATCGGCAGGCGCTCGACGCCCGGCATCGCCTCGATCGGCTCGCGCGTGGACGACGCCTCGGACACGAACAACGGCAGCACGAGCCGGTCGGCGCGCAACTCTGTCTCGCGCACCAGCCCACGCAGAGCCGGGGATGCGCGCAGCCTGCGCATGCGCGTGGTCGGGAAGGCCATCGCGCCTTCGAGGATACCCACCCGTCGCAGGGGGATGGGCGAGCCTGCGCGCCATTGCCCATCGCGCGGGGGCTCCGAGGGAGGGCGTCGGCATGCCGAAGCGTTTGCGGCAAGGCGCGGGGTGCTTGTGGACCGGCGCCAGCGATGGTCCGGGCGCGTGCCGCGCAGCTATTCAGCGCGGCGCAGTCCGAGGCGCGCAAGCGCTCCGAACAGGAGCGTCACGCCAACCAGGTGAGCGATGGAGACGCCGATGCTCGGCGAGGCGCCGTTGACGGCCGCGTCGAGCGCTTGCAGAGCGGCCTTGTAGGGGAACACGAACGACACGGCTCCGATCGCGTCGTAGAGGCCGGTTGCGACCGATCCGCTCGGGACGAGCGCAAGGAAGGCGAGCGGCAGCGAGAGCAGGAATGCGAGTAGCGACGCGGCGCGCACCTCGCGGGCGAGCGCGCCGATCGCGATTCCGAGGGCCGCGAAGCCGAGCGCGCCGAAAGCGAGCGCGACCAGCCACAGCCCTACGCGCGAGAGGTCGAGCGCGACGAACGCGCTCACCCCGAGCAGCATCGCGAGCGCCACCGCAAAAGCGCACCCAGCGCCGAGCAAGGCCTTCTCCGCCAGCAGTGCCTCGCGCGAGATCAGCCCGCCGCCGCGGCCCGGCGGGCGTCTGATGAGCCTCGACATCGCGTGCTCTTCTCGCTCGAGCGCGATCCCACCGGCTGCGAGCAGCACGCAGACGAACATCAAGGAGATGCTCACCGCGACGACGACGGCGTAGGTGTCGAGCGGTGTGCGTTTGCCGTGCAGAAGCGTGCTGTGCACCGCGATCGGCTGGCTGACGGTCGTGAGCACGTCGGCGGCGATACCGAGGTTTTTGGCGGCAAGGCTCGCGAAGCCGGCGACGCGCACCAAGGTCGCGCGATCTCTGCCTGGCGGCTGGCGATGCGCGATTGCCTCGAGCGTTGTTGGGAGCTGACGCAGGCCGATGATTTCCTGGCTGCCCAACGGGCCCAGATGTCCGCCCGCGAGCAGCAGGTCGAGATCGTGCACTGCGACGCTCTTGATCTGTTGGGAGAGCGCCAGGTTGGCCTTCGCAAGCGCGGAGTCGATGGCGGAGCGCACGAACGTCTGCTTCAACGCGTCGCCGTTGTAGATCGCTTCGGCCTTGGCCTGACTCACGCCGGAGGAGATCTTCGAGACGATGTCCGGCGGGATCACGATCGCCGCGAGCACGTCCCCGGAGGCGACCCGCGACACCGCCGCGGCCCGGGTGGGGACGCGCACGACTTGCACTTGGTCGAAGAGCTTGTTCGTGTATTCCTCGAGGCCGACCCGCGCTCCTCCGAGCGTGATCGTCTCACCGGGCGGCGTTTGGTCGACGATCGCGACTCGCGGCTTGGACGGGCTTGCGGAGATGGCGAACCCGATCAGGAGCGCAATCGCGACCGGATAGGCGACGAGCAGCGCCACGAGCAGCCGCGAGCGTCGCAAGATCATAAGGTCCTTGCCGAGCAGCCACCTCATCGAGCTGCGCCTCGACCGGCCGCGGGCAACTGGTGGCGCCAGGAAAGCTCATGCGCGCACAGCCTCAGGGTTCTGTGAGTCAATGCTGGCTGTCTGTTTGAAAAGCCACGCGCGCACGCGAGACGCCCCCAAAAGAAGAGTCTCTTCACAGCCCACCCCGCTTGCGCAGAAAGGCGACGAAGGCCTGCTCGAAATCGCCGCTGCCACCCGCCAAGGCGAGCGCAGCAGCCGTGCCGTCGAACAGGAGCCTGCCCTGATCGAGCACGACCACCCGCTGGGCGTAGCGCTGCGCCTCGGCAACCACGTGGGTCGAGAAAACGACGCTGGCGCCATCCGCCGCCAGCCCGGCGACGAATCCCCACAGGCGCTCGCGCTGGCCCGGATCGAGCGCGGATGAGGGCTCGTCGAGCAGCACCACGCGCGGGTCGGCGAGTAGCCCAAGCGCGACGTTCACACGCTGGCGGTTGCCCCCCGAGAGACGAGCGACGCGCTCGTCCGCCCGCTCGGCGAGGCCGGTCTGCTCCAGCATCCGTGCGGCCGCCGCATCGGGGTCTGAGACCTTCTCCAGGCGAGCGAACAGGCGTAGGTTCTCGAGGACGGTCAGCTTGGAGTAGAGCGCCGGCTGCTGCGGCACCCACCCGATCGCCGCCTCGTCAAGGGAGAGAGCTCCCGCGCTCGGCTCCTGAACCCCGGCGAGAATCGACAGCAGCGTCGTCTTGCCAGCGCCGTTGGGGCCGATCACAGCCACCAGCTCGCCTGTGTGAACATCGAAGCTGACGTCGTGGAGCGCCTGACGCGTGCCGTAGCGCTTGCCAAGGGCCTCGACGCGCAGCACCGGCGCCGAGGGGGCGCCACCGAGTGCGCTCATGAGGATGGCTCGCGCGCGCTCGCCAAACGCCCCCCGCCACCACGGCCGCCAGGCTCACCCCGCGCGCGCACCGGGGGGCCGCCTTCGGGCGCACTCACAGCAGCCCGCCGTGGGAGCGCTCCCACGGCTCGAGCTTCAAATGGCGGTGCAGATAGATCGCCGTCTCGCGCAGCACCGACAGGATCGGCAGCGCCACGAGCGCGCCGATGACCCCGTACAGCTGCAGCCCTAGCAGCAGCGCGAAGATCACGAGCAGCGGGTTGATGCGCAGCGTGTGGCTGAAGATCTGCGGCGCGACCACGTGGCCCTCGAGCTGTTGCAGGCCGACGAACAACAACGCCACCCACAGCGCGCTGACCGGGTCGGTGAACAGTGCCAGCGCCACCGGCGGAATCGCGCCGAGGATCGGGCCGATGTATGGGACGAGCTCCATCGCCCCATAGAAGACAGCGAACGCGAGCGCGTAGCTGCGACCGGCGGGGAAGATCCCGAGCACGCCAAACAGATAGAGGGCAACGCCGGTCGAAGCTCCCATGATCACGCTGAACAGGAGCTGGCCGCCGACGTAGCGCGATACCGCGTGCTGGGCGAGCGCCGGGAAGTCGTCCGCGGGGGTGCCGTCGCCGGGGGGCATCGCTTGGCGCACGAGCCTTCCGATCGACTGGCCGTAGATCAGCATGTAGACCGACAGCACGAATACGAGCACGAGATCGACGAGCGCTTTGGCCACTTCGGAGAGCAGCGCGCCGCCGAACGTGGCCAGCTTGCCGGCGCTCTTTGCGACCTGTTCCTGCAGCGTCTGCAGCGCCGTCTTGCCCTGGCTCACGAGTTTGGCGTGGACGCCATGTTTGTTGAGGTAGCGCTGAAAGCTCGCGATCTGCCTGTTGGCTTCGCTTGCGATATGGGGAAGGTTCTGGGTGAACGTGCGAGTCTGATTCGAGATCGGGTTGGCAAGCAGAAAGCCGACCCCGACCAGCGTCAGGAAGAATGCTAGGTATACAGCCAGCACGGCCAGCCCGCGCGGCAAGCGCGTGCGCTGCTGCAGGAAGGCCACGAGCGGGTTCAGGATCAGCGCTATGAGGGCAGCCACGACAAACACCAACAACACCTTGCCCGCCGCTCTCGCCAGCGCCCAAAGCGCGAGCAGCGAGATCGGCAGCAGCACGAGCTGCACCCAGCGAGGCACCACGACGCGCGGCGGCTCGGCGTTCAGGTCCTCGGACTCCGACACCAGCTCGCGCTCGGCCTCGGTTGGCGGTTGCGCGCGCGGAGTAGTGTCCGGCTTCTCGCTCATGCAGCCGCCGCTCCAACCCTGCTCTCCGCTGTCATCGACCCTCCAACGATGGGTGGAGTATGGCTGAGCCCGAGGCGACGTCGGGCAATAGCGCAAGCGAGGTCAGGATCCTGTTCGTGGGCGACCTGGTCGGCAGCATCGGGCGCCATACGCTGCTCGAGTGCCTGCCGCTGCTGCGCGAGCGGCACAACCCAACCTTCATCGTGGTCAACGGCGAGAACGTCGCGGGCGGGCTCGGCATCACGCCAAAGGTCGCCGAGGAGCTGTTTCGCAACGGCATCGACGCGATCACGCTCGGCAATCACGCCTACCATCGCCGTGAGATCTACTCCTACCTGGATACCAAGGAGCGGATCGTGCGGCCGTTCAACTACCTGCGCGGGCAGCCCGGGCGCGGCGTGTGCGTCGTCGAGAAAGACGGGCTGAGGCTCGGAGTGGTGAATCTCAGCGGCAACCTCTTCCTCAAAGCAGGGCGCTCGGCCTTCACCGAGATCGAGCCGGCGCTGCGCGAGCTGGGAAGCGTCGATCACGTCCTCGTGGACATGCACGCGGAGGCGACAAGCGAGAAGGTGGCGCTGGGCTGGCTGCTCGACGGGAGGGTGAGCGCCGTGGTCGGAACCCACACTCATGTCCCGACCGCCGACGCGCGCGTGCTGCCCGGTGGCACCGCCTACATCACCGACGTCGGCATGACCGGCCCGCGCGGCGGGGTGATCGGGGTCAAGCGCGAGCAGGCCGTCGAGGCGCTCGTGACGCAGATGCCGGTGCGCTTTGAGACCTCCAAGGAGGATCCCTGGCTGATGGGCGTGCTGGTGCGCTGCTCTAAGCCGCTGCGAGCTGACTCGATCGAGCAGATACTGATGGCGCGGCCGGATCAGGCGGGCTCGCCGAGCTGAGCTGGCCGAGCAGGGCAAGCATCACCAGCCCGAAGAACCACGGGATGTAGAGGTAGAACCAGTGGTCGATGCCGAGCTGCACCGCGATCAGCACGGCCGCGGCTGTCGCGCCAAGTCCCACCAGGTCGAGCCGCCGGGGCAGCACCGCGACAGCCAGCGCAAGCGCCAGCGCCGCGCCTTGGACGATCGCCTGCAAATGTCCGAGGTCCCCGTACAGGCCCCAGATCGAGAACGGCGATTCGCGGTCTGACTGGTAGGCGAGGGTGCGCTGGTAGATCGTGTGCAACGAGTCGTGGGTGAGCGCCGGGATCGTGACGACGGCCGCAGTCGCCACGAACGCGACGGCGAACAGCGCGAGCGAGCGAGCGCGGCGCGACGCCGTCAGCCCACCGACGCCGTGCGTCCACAGCAGCGGCGCGAGCGCGAGCGGGGCGAACTTGGTGAGGCCTGCGAGCGCAGCGAACATCCCGCGCGCCGGAGCGGAGGAGGCCGCTAGAAGCGCCGCCAGCACGAACACGGCGACCAGCGAGTCGTTTGAGTTGCTCTCCAAGGCAAACAGAGTGAAGGGGTATGACACCCACGCGTAGGCGAGCACGATCCCGAGCCCTGGGCCGCGCACGCGACGGCCGAGCAGGAACAGCAGCGCGACGGCCAGCAGGTCGAACACGATCGCCGCGCCATGCGCGGCCGGAAGATCGTCCCACCGCCCGCTCCAGCCAAGCAGTTGCTGAAAGGGCACATAGGTCTCGTAGTTGACGGGACCGTAAGTGTCGCCGTGTTCGTTGTCCGAGGGATAGCCGCCGTACAGCGGCCTGTCGTGCACGATCCGCTGCGCCCCGACCACGCCCGCGTAGCCCACGTCGATCACGTTGGAGTCGGTGAGGTTGAGCCCAACGCGGAAGCCGATCAGAAAGACGACGCCGACGGCCAGCCACGGTGCGGGGACGAGCAGGCGCAGCGGCAAGCTCGCCCGTTCCCGCGCGTGCGATGCGCGCAATGGCGTCGCGGCGTCCCCCCCGGATCGCATCGCGCCATACCCCTCCGGTCGCGCGAGACCGGCGAGCGAGCCCTCGTCGACGGCGGCGGGCGCCGGGCGCGAGCGGCGACCGAGCCGCGCCAGCGCCAGCATGCGCACGAGCAGGTAGAGGAGCGGCGGGTAGACGAGCGGCGTCGATGTGTAGATGCGCCCGTGGTCGAAGTAGGCCAGCGACACCGAGAAGGACAACAGCACCAGCAGGTCTAGGTGCAGCAACCGCAGCGGCTTGCGCCAGTCGAAGAACGGCAGGAAGAACAGCGCGCACAGCGGGATCCAGATGTAGAGCGCGTTGACGTGCCTGCCGAACGCGCCCGGGTAGCCGCGCGCCATCGACCACGCGATCTGAAAGCCCGTCCACTGTTCGAGCACATGGCCTGTGTAGTCGGCGATGATGACCTGACCGATCTCCTTGCCAAGCTTTGAGAAGTAGCTCACCTGCCAGCGCGAAGGGCCCTTCAGATACGCGCCGCCGTAGGAGCCTCGATAGCGCGCCCGCACAGCGCGCATCTTCGGGAGCGCCTCGGCGATTCGCAGCACGCGGTTGGGGGAGAGCTTGCGCCCGATCGGCGGCGTGTCGGAAGCCGCAATCGGAATCGGGGCTTCGGGGTCTGTCGCCGTGCTCGCGGTTTTCGAGGTGGTCGCCGGCGGGCTGGTGGCCTTCAGATCGACCGTGGCGCTCGATTCCCTCGAGGATTTGGATTGCGGGGCGTTCCCGTGGTGTGAGGTGGTGCTCCGAGCGGTGACCGGGCGCGCCGTGGTGCTCACACCGCCGGCAGTTGCGGCGAGCGCCGGCATGGCCCCGACGAGCGCATACACAGCGATGCAGGCAGCGAGCGTGAGGCGTGAGACCATCGTGCGAGGGTACCGTCGCCCTGCGGGCTCAGCGTAGATCTGCGTCGAAGTGATCCTCGATGAGCGCCGCGACGTCGCGGATCGCCCACTGCGTGGGCTCTTGGCCGATGTCCAGGCCGCACAGCACAAGCGCACCGAGCGAATCTTCCCCGCGCAGCGATCCGTGCGAGCCACCGCCGATGTGCGCCTGGCCGCCGAGGTCGACGAACTCGTGGCCGGCGGCCGCTGACAGCAGCACCTCGCCAGAGCTGGCGCAGGTCAGCGCCGACCAGGCTCTGTCGAGCGCGTCCGGATGATCGGGCGCGATCAAGCGTCCCTCCCGCAGATGCGCGTCGAGAACGTCGAGATCCCCTTCGATACCCCAGGAACGACCCCGCAAATCCAAAATATCGCCGGCCGGGCAAAGCCGCATCTCTCCGCGTCCCGGGCGCGCGATCACCGCCTCGACAGGCGCGCCGTGGATGTCGCGCTCCAGCCACATCACGAGCTCGACCCCCTCGATTGCAAGCGCTCGACGAGCCACCTCCGAGCGCAGGCGCTCGGGTCGGTCCTCGTCGAGCACGTACACCATCGCCGCGCGCTGGGAGGGACAGACGGCGATCCCCGAGCGCTCCTCCCCACCCCCGCCGCGCGCCTCGGAGGCGCCGCGCCTGGAGCGCCCGTTCCCACGAGCGCCCGGCGCGAGCACGCTCAGGTCCGCGAGCTCGCTCGCCAGCTGGATCCCAGCCTCGACCGGCGCCTGTGAATGGTCGGCCATCACGATCATCGTGTGCTCCTCCAGGAAGCGCTCGACGCCGCCGCCCGCCTCCATCACGCGCGCAAGCTGGGCGTCGGCCAGCGCGATCGAGCGCACTTGCCCTTGCGGCCCCGAGCGATGGGAGTGCCAGTCGTTGTCGGGCAGCGAGAGCAGCAAGAAGTCGAACAGGTCCTGCTCCACCATGTAGGCGCCCACGCAGCCCGAGTGGCGATCGCGCACGCCCGGCATTCCCAAATTCGAGCGGCAGCCGGTCTGGCGGCTCGCGAAGATGTCGGCGTAGAACAGCTCGCGCGGGCCCATCACCGGGTGGCGCAACAGCGTCGAGGCGATCCGCGTGAGGGTGGTGTCGCGCTGGGGCTCGTGAAGGTGGCGCCCGCGGTACATCAGGTAGGTGGTGCCGGCTGTGCGCACGCCGGCGTCGTCGAGCGTCTCGAACACGGTCGGAGTCCGCTTTGACAGGTGGGCCCCATTCATGTTGTAGACCGTGTCGGTCAGCTGGCGCGCCAAGCCGACGCGCTGCGAGGCCCTGAAGCTCGACCCGTACTCGACGTAGCGTCGCTCCTCGCGGTGGTACCAGCTCATGCCGGGGATCTCATGGCGGTCCTGCCAGACGCCCGTGACGATCGAGGCGGCGCAGACCGGCGTCACCGATGGGAACGCGGCCACGCAGTCGGGCACGTAGCGCCCGCGCTCCATCAGCGTCGCGAGCGTCGGCGCGGCGCCGTCGGCGACGGCGCGTTCCAGCATCTCCGGCGCCAGCGCGTCGATCACGCACAGGACGAGCTTGCGCCCCACGCTGGTCGCGGCTGGAGTCCTCCGGCCAGCTTCATCCGGCATGCCAGCTCCGGCGATCGGTCGTCTCGAGAGGCACGCGGGCTAGCGCCGCAGGATCCGCAGGCCCGCGTACTTCTCGTCCGAGCGCGAGCGCATCCGCCAGAGAAACCACGCGAGCAATACGACCGCCACATACCCGAGCGGGTGCAGCAACGCGACGAGCGCCGCCACCAAGAGCGACGCGGAGTCGAGGTAGAGCGTCAACGCTTCGCGCGCCCCGCGATCGGGCAGGCGCTTGCGGGCGCGCGCGATCACGGGTCCCGACGCCCGCTGCGCGAGCCCGGCTACGAGGAAACCGGCGACAATGCCTGGCCACGAAGCGTCGCCATGCGCTGCGAGCGTGCCCGCGAACAGCAGCGCGCCTGCGGCGATGCCGAGGCCGGCGAGCGACGCGGCCAGCGGGTCGGGCCGACTGGGGCGCTCGCTGGGGTCGACCGTGGGTGCGAGGCCGAGCAGCATCTGCAGCGCATATGCCAACACGAGCGCAACCGCGACGCCCAGCAGCCACCAGCCCGATTCCAGGAAGCTGTAGTCGCCGTTGCTGAAGCTCACACCCAGCACTCCGCTCGAGGACAGCCCGCCGGCGAGCAGCAGCGGCAGAAACGGACGCAGGCCACAGGCTGCGGCGAAGCCCAGGCCGAGACCGATGTAGAAGACGAGTCCGTTCATGTCGCGGTTTTGATCGTTGCAGGAGATGTAGTCGTTTGAGCGGTGCGCTACCTTTGGGAGCGGCCATGACGATAGACGACCCCTCCGGCGACGGGGAGCGGGCGCGCCCGACGGCTCACGAACTCGAGCGTTACGAAAACCTGTTCGCCGAGCGCACTCGCGGGATGCGCTCCTCCGCGATGCGCGACATGATGTCTCTCACCGAACGCCCCGAGGTGATCTCGCTCGCGGGCGGCCTGCCGGAGACGCGGACGTTCTCCCCCGAGCTGTACGCGAAGCTCATGTCCAAGGTCGCCGCCGAGTCAACCGCCAGGGCGCTCCAGTACGGCCCGACGGAGGGGATGGCGTGCACGGTGGAGTGCATCGTCGAGGTGATGGCCGCCGAAAGCACTTCCGTCGACCCCGACGAGGTGATAGTCACGACCGGCGGCCAGCAGGTGATCGACCTGATGTGCAAGGCCTTCATCGACCCGGGCGACACGATCGTGGCCGAGGCGCCCACGTATCCAGGCGCGGTGCCCACGTTCGACGCCTACCAGGCGAACGTGGTCCAGATCGAGATGGACTCCGACGGCATGCCGATCGACGAGCTCGAGCGCACGCTCGACCGCCTGCGCACGGAGGGGCGCGACCCGAAGTTCATCTACACGATCCCCAACTTTCAGAATCCCGGCGGCGTGACGATGTCGCTGCCGCGCCGCCACCGCCTCGTGGCACTCGCGCGCGAGCGCGAGATCCTCGTGCTCGAGGACAACCCTTATGGGTTGCTCCGCTATGAGGGCGAGCCGCTCCCCACGCTCCACTCGCTCGACGCGCTTGCCGCCAAACGTGGCGGAGCGTCGGACTTCGTCGTCTACCTGGGGACATTCTCGAAGATCTTCTCTCCCGGAGTGCGGCTCGGCTGGGCGGTTGCGCCGAGGCCTGTGATGGAGAAGCTCAATCTCTGCAAGCAGGGCGCCGACCTGTGCTCCTCCCCCGTCACGCAGCTGTTCGTGGCCGCCTACTTCGAGGAGCGGGGGAGCGGCGGGGTGCCCGGCTGGCTGGCGCACTTGGAGTCGCTCAAGCAGCTCTACCGACGTCGACGCGACGCGATGCTCGAGGCGTTGGAACAGCACTTCGGGTCGGCCGCCTCGTGGACCACCCCCCAGGGCGGGCTGTTCGTGTGGGCGACGCTGCCCGACTACATCGACACGACCGACCTGCTCGCGCGCGCGCTCGAGAGCGAGGGTGTCGCGTTCGTCCCCGGGCGCGCCGCCTACCTCGACGGTCGTGGCGCATCCTCGATGCGGCTCAATTTCGCCGGCGTCCCCGAGGAGGACATCCGCGAGGCGATCAGGCGGATCGGCAAGGTCGTGCGCGAGCAGGTCGGCCTGTTCGGGACGCTCACGGGCGCAGAGCCCCCCGTCGTGGCCCCGGCGGCACAGGAGCCCCCCGATCCAGGGATGGCTCAGGTCGTCGAGCTACCGCGGCGCGAGCAGCGCGACGCCGAGCGCCGCAGCCGCTGAGGGCGTATCTCGGCAAGGTGTGCGGCTGGGGTGCTGGAGTGTCGAGCCAGGCAAGGAACAGATGCCCACCCACCCGGGCTTGGTGGCGCCAAGTCGAGCCCCGAGGACGCAGCGTCGCGAAGGCAATCCGCCGCACAGACGTGCGGCCCTACCGAGATAAGCTTTAAGAATCCCCCGCGGCGAAGTCCTCCGGGGTGACCTCGTCGAGGAACTCCTTGAAGCGCTCCACGACGTCCTCCGACTCCTCCATGTTGTGCTCGAACTCGATCGCCGACTCGGCGATCACCTCCTCGGCGGCAAAGATCGGAGCGCCAGCGCGCACGGCCAGCGCGATCGCGTCGCTCGGGCGGGAGTCGATCTCCATCTCGCGACCGTTGACGCTGAGCGTGATCGACGCGAAGAACGTGTTCTCGCGCAACTCCGTGACGGCCACTTGCGTGCACTTGACCTCGAGCTCGCCGAGCATCTCGCACAGCAGGTCGTGCGTCATCGGCCGTGGAGTGCTCGCCCCTTGCAGCTTCATCAGGATGGAAGCTGCCTCGGGGTGGCCGATCCAGATCGGCAGGAACTTGTTGCCGTCGACGGTCTTCAACAGCACTATCGGCTGCTTGCCGACCATGTCAAAGCTCACGCCGTAGATGACCATCTCCTGCACGACATTCCTCCAAAGGGGGAAATCCAGAGTATAGGTGCCTGTAGGGCGCCCGCCCCAGCCAGACGGCCGGGGCGACGAGCTTCCTCAGGCCCGCATCTGGAAGCTCCAGAGCTTGTTTCCGAGGAAGTTGAGCGGTGTGGAGGCCGCCACCGCGAGCGCCTGCGCAGGCACCTTCGCGATACCGCCGAGCTCGACCAGCAGCGTGAGCAGCAACAGGCCGAAAGCGAACGCCACGAGGCTCACCACGAAGAAGCGAATCGCCTGGAAGTGGATCCGGCCGGCCGAGGCGTCGAACGTCCAGTGGCGATTGAGGACGAAGTTGTTGAGCACCGCCACCAGCCACGCCAGCACCGCCGCGGCTTGGTAGGGCACGCTCAGGACGTGAACGCCGAGCGCATAGACACCGAGGTTGAGCACGAAGCCCGTGCCCCCGACAATCGCGAAGCGCACAAGCTGGAGCCAGTTCGCAGGCCGGCGCAGACCGTGCAGAAGACGCATGTGCGGACGCAGCTCGGCGCGCTTGGCCGGGCTGCCGGGGCGGATCTTGACGGCGGTGTCCTGGACCGGCATCCGACCAGGGTACCTAAGGCGGACGCGGACCAGCCCTGCTGGTACGACGCGGGACCGGCGCTGTGCGGCTGGGAGCGACGCTAGCCTGTCGGGAGGTGAGCATCGGGTCGAACAGGACGACGGCGCAGATGGGCTCGCGGCTGGGACTGCCGGGATCGCGCCGCACGCTCCTGGGCGTGCTGCTGGCGCTGGTGGCCGCTGGGCTCGCAGCCGTGCTGCTGAGCGGCGGCCATTCCGCGAGCAACCCGACGGGCAAGGCTACGCTCGCGAGCCGAGCGGCGACCGCGGCAAGCGTCGCCGCCTCACCCAAGGGGACCGCGCGAGGCGGGCGCGCCAGTGCGCCCGCCTCTGCGGCGCAGCGCGGCAGCGCTGGCGCACACACGGGTGCGCCAGCAGGCGCAGCGACCGCGGCGAGTGGGACGCATTCCGTCGGGAGCGCCGGCACGGCCGCGGCGAGCGGCTCGAAGGGGGCCGTCGCGGTCGCCGAGGTGCGCGACCCGGAAGAATCCAAGAGCTTTCCCCTGCCGGCCTCGGTGCGCCACCGCTCGGCGAGCTCGCCGAGCGTGGCCGGCGAAATAGAACCCGCCCGGGGCGCGGCGTCCGATGCGCAGATCCGTAAGTACCTCGGCGAAGAGCAGCGAGCGGAAGCGCGCGCGCGCGCGGCGCGCCAGCGCGTGCTCACCCCCGCCGCCGGCGGCTTCTCCGTCGGCGGCGATGGGACGATCCCGATTCCCGCGGGCATCCCGGAAGCGGTGCAGAGCGTGATCGCCGGCGGCAACGCGATCGCCGACTTTCCTTACATCTGGGGCGGCGGACATGCGTCGTTCATCGCCAACGGCTATGACTGCTCGGGCTCGGTGAGCTATGCGCTGGCGGCCGGCGGCCTGCTGGGCTCCCCGCTCGTCTCCGGCGATCTCGCCAGCTGGGGAGAAGCTGGGCCAGGGCGCTGGATCACGATCTATGCCAACGCCGGACATACGTTCATGGATGTCGACGGCATGTGGTTCGACACGGCTGGGCGCAGTGGTCCGTATGCCTCACGCTGGCTCGTCTCCCAGCCTTCGCTGGCGGGCTACGCCGTGCGCCATCCGCTAGGGCTATGAGGATTGGACCGGGGTTTGCAGGGCAGGCGCCGCGCTGTGTCGCGGCCGTTCTGCGACGCAGAGCGGTGGCCCTTGCACCAAACTCTCGAGCGTGTTGGGGTAGAGCAGCGCGCCGCAGGCGCGCGTGCGCCGCAGGCGCGCGTGACGTGCGGACGCTAACGGTTGAGCGTGACGGTGCTGAGCACCGTCGTCGTCTGCGGGCTCTGGCGCGAGGCGTTACGGGCGAACAGTCGCAACGTCAGCTTCAGCTTGCGCGTGCGCGCCAGATGCGCCGCCGTGCGCGAGGAGAACTTGACTCGGATCGTGCCTTGTCCGGCTCTTGTGGTGACGAGCACCGCCGTGCCCACCACGATCGAGCGAGGAGTGCCAGCCGGCAGTCCCGTGGCGGTCGGCCCGTGGACGCTGAGGCGCTTGGCCAGGGCGCTTTCGAGCAGGACCTCGATACTGCCGGCCACCTGCTCGTTGGCGGTGTAGCGAACGGCGAGACCGCCGCTCACGACCTTCTTCAAGGATTTCGAGATCGCAAAGCCGGTGAGGACGGGAGCGGGCGTCAGCGGGGAAGTGGAGGCGCCCGTTGGGGCGGCTGCGGTCCCCGAGCCCGGCGAGCCGGCAGCGGGACCAGCCGAGCCAGGACCAGCCGAGCCAGACGAGCCGCCGGCGGCGGGCGGGCTCGACGGAGCGGCGGGTCCGACGACCGTGACCGGGTGCACGACGCTCTGCGTGTTGCCGCCGACGTCTGTCACCGTCAGCGTCACTTCATATGTGCCGCCATATTGGTAGGAGTGATAAGTGCTAGCCGCGCACGGCGCTTCCCACGGTGCGGCGCAGGGGGAGATGGCAGGGGAGTTCGCCGAGGGAGCGCCGGGAGCGTAGCCGACGACCGGCGCCGACCCGTCGCCGAAGTTCCATGTGTAAGTGGCATATGCGGGCTGCGGCGCACCGGCGGCGGAGAAGCTGACGCCCGCGTCGAGAGTGATGTCGGACTCCATTCCGTCGAAGCCGACTATTTCGTTTGCGTTCACGGGGTTGGGCGCCGTGAACTGCGGTTCGAGCCGGATGCCGGGAAGGCAGGGGATCCCGGGATAGGGCAGCTTGAGCGCGGCCAGATTGAAGGCGTCGTTTAGGTAGTAACTGCCGCCCGCGAACGACTGGTTAAGAGGTTCCCGGCGAACGTGCCTTCCTGTGCAGCCACGCTGCCGCCCACGATCGGCGCGTAGAAGTCACGGCACTCGTCGGTGGCCTCGTGCTTGTTCGGATCCTGCCAGGCGTTGAGCAACGGGTCGGTGACGATGTTCTGTTGCTCCACCGACACCTGGTTGATGATGAGGTCAGCCAGTCCTATGTCGCAGGTGCCGTCGGGACTCGGGCACTTCACCTGATTTGGCTCCTGCTGGTGCGGGCCTTCGCGTTCTTCCGCTTCCAATTGCTTGGCCTGTTCTTCGGCAGACTTTTCTTCGAATTCTTTTATTTCTTTGGCGCTTTTTACCTTCTTTTTCTCCCGTTCCTCGATCGGTTTACTGCTCGGGTCATAGCCTCCGTCCTGGCAGTCGAACGCGGGAGTTCTCTCGTCGTTGACGGTGAGATGCCCATCGCCGAGGCCCCCGGCCGTCCAGGGGATCACGCCGTAGAGGATCGTGTTGGCGTCACCAGCCACCGCATTGGTGGGGCTGATGTCCGAGTGATAGCTGCAGAAGCTCTTTTCGTACCTCGTCGCTTCTTCTTCTTCCTTTTCGTTCTTTTCGGCTTCGGATTCACCGAGCACGTATGTGGCACGCTTGTAGTCGGAGCAGTGTGAGGACGCGCCGCTGTCGAGGCACGTGGTCACACCGGGGGGTGTGAGCAGATAGAAGATCGTGCCCATGCCCTTGGGGAGCGAGTGCTGGGCGATGAACAGTTCTAGCTCGTGCTGAACCTGTTCGTCGGTTAGACAGACCGGCGTATGGTGGCCTGCCACCACGGGCCCGATCCGGTCTGGAGCCTCCAGCGGACTGGGGTCCGTGCAGCCCGAGGAGGGGTAGCCGTCCGTGTCGGTGTAGGCGCCTTGGAAGCTCGACTTGTAGAGGGCGTGCCGGTTCGCCGCGTCGGTGTATTGGGCGTCGACAGCGAAGACGCTGGCAAAGGAGCCGCTGGCGGAGCCCATCCTCTGGAAGAACGTGTCGATCACCTGCTGCCAGTCGCCGTGGTAATGATCGGTTGGGTCCCAGTAGATCACGTACGTCTTGTTGGCGCTGACGACCGGATTGCCACTCGCGTTCGCGAATTCTTCGGGCTCTGGGATGGCTTCTTTGAACGAGCTTTGAAACAGCAGCGTGCTGCGCGGCTGCAGGCCGACTTTCGCGGGACCAACAGTCGTCACCATCGCCTCGGCGGGGGGACTCGCAGCAAATGCGAGCACCGTGAGCAAAGCCGCCAGCGCAGGGATCGCGAGCGATACCGTAATGCGCAAGGGGAGCAGACGGTTGGGAGTTGCCACGGAGCGTACATCGGCAGGCCCAGCCCGTTGCCTTAGCCCCGGCGGACGTCTCTGCAGCTCAGCTTGCATCGTGGCCACCGAAGCGTGCGCGAGGAGGCCACAGACCAACGAGCCTTGCGCATCGAGCGGCGATCGAGCATGCTGGTGGGGATGGCCGACTGCAAACGCTCGCCATGAGCGAGCTGGAGGGATCCAGCCGCGCCCACGTGACGCTGAAGCAGGAGGCGCTCGAGTTGTTTGCGCCGCTTCCGCGCCACTACGACCGCGTCGCAGCGGTGCTGAGCTTTGGCCAGGACCCGCGCTGGCGCGGCGCTATGGTCGCGGCGGTAGCGGCGGCGGCGGACGAGCGGGTGCTCGACGTGGCGACTGGGACCGGGCTCGTGGCGCAGGCGCTCGTTCGGCGCTACGGGTGCGAGGTGGTCGGGCTGGACCAGAGCTCCCAGATGCTGGCGGGAGCGCAGGCCAGGATCGCGGCGGATCCGAGTCTGTCCGAGCGTGTGACGCTTCTGCGTGGAGAAGCCGAGCGACTGCCGTTCCCTGACCAGCGCTTCGACCATCTGACCTTCACCTATCTGCTGCGCTATGTGGAGGATCCGGGCGCCACGATGACTGAGCTGGCACGGGTGGTGAGGCCAGGCGGGCGAATCGCCTCGCTCGAGTTCGCCGTTCCGCCGCGCAGCGTGTCGCGGCGAGCATGGCGCTTTTACACTCGGGTCGGCCTGCCTGCGCTCGGCAGGCTGGTATCGCGCGAGTGGGCCTATACGGGACGGTTCCTGGCAACGAGCATCCCGACTTTCTACGAGCGTTACCCGATCGAGCGGGTGGTGGAGCTGTGGGAGCGAGCGGGAATCGCCGACGTTCGGGTGCGCTCGATGAGCTTGGGGGGTGGTGTCGTCATGTGGGGAACCAAGCGAGCTCCGCCGCGAGCGATGGCCAGCGCGCACGAGACGATCGCCGGCGAGCGCGACGTGGCGGCGGGAGAGACGAGCTCAGGTGGCAACACCGAGCCGGCTTGAGCGTCCCGCCTTCTATGCGCTGCGCCCCGGCGGTTGGCGCGATGCGCTGACGTTGCTACACCCGCCTTACACGGCCTGGCACTTGAGCTACGTCGCGATCGGCGCAAGCGCGGCGCCGCATCTTTACGGCTATCGGCTGGTATGGACGCTGGTGGCGTTCCTGCTTGGAGTGGGCGTGGCTGCGCACGCGTTGGACGAGTTGCACGGCCGGCCGCTGGGGACGCGCCTGTCCGACCCGGCGCTCGTCGTGCTCGCGACGCTCTCGTTGACAGGGGCCGCCGCTGTCGGCGTCGTCGGGGCGCTCTCGATCTCGCTGTGGCTGCTCGGGTTCGTAGCGGCCGGCGTGGTCCTGACGGTCGCTTACAACCTCGAGCTGTTTGGCGGTCGCATGCATTCAGACCTGTGGTTCGCGGTCGCTTGGGGGGCGTTCCCGGCGTTGACGGCCTTCTTCGCACAGACACAGGAAATACGTGTCGACGGCGTGCTTGTCGCAGGCGCTTGCCTGATGCTGAGCGCGGCGCAACGCCGCTTGAGCACACCCGTGCGCGAGCTGCGGCGGCGAACATTGTCGGTGAGCGGCGAGCAGCGCTTGACGAGCGGTCGCAGCGTGAAGCTCGACGCCGCGCGGATCGCCGCTCCGATGGAGGGCGCGCTGATGGCATGCGCGGCGGGCATGGTACTGCTGGCCGCCGGGCTGGTGGTGGCGCGGCTGTAGGAGACCCGATTCAGACCATTTGCCCGAGGCGAGCAGGGCCGTTACCCTGAATCGCGATGAGCGCTTTTCGATGACTGACATCGGCGACAGCCTGTTCCACAAGGGTCAGCCCGTATGGGTGATTCAAGGCGACGGCTCACAGCGAGCCGCCGAGTATGTCGGCGAGGGCGAGATGAGCGCCTGGTTCGGGGGCACCCCGACCGTGATCGTCGTCTACCCCGACACGCACTCCGGCGGGGCGGTGGAGGTCGACCGCGTCATCGCGCGCGAGTCGGGATAGGCTCACCGGCGCGAAAGCGACATACGGTGAGACCAAAGCTCCGGCGAAAACCTCGGTGTGACCTGGCCCTTGACCATAGATCCCGACAAGTTCTTTCAGACTTGACACAACCCGGCCAGAACATCGACGTCGTCGTGGGTGACCTGTTCGAGGCGTCTGCCCAGACCTTGGTCAACACCGTCAACTGCGTTGGGGTGATGGGCAAGGGGGTGGCGCTGGAGTTCAAGAGGCGCTACCCCGCAATGTATGAGGACTACGTGGAGCGGTGCAAGCGAGGTCAGGTCAAGCTGGAGAACCCCTATCTCTACCGTAACCACGCGCCGCCGCACATCCTGAACTTCCCGACCAAGGGTCACTGGCGCTCCGTTGCGCGGCTGAAGGACATTGTGGCTGGCCTGGAGCACCTGGAGGCGCACTACCGCGCGTGGGGGATCACTTCGCTCGCGGTACCGCCACTCGGATGCGGCCAGGGCGCTCTCGACTGGCACACTGTCGGACCAACGCTCTACAAGCGTCTCAGTCGTCTTGACATTCCGGTGGCGCTCTACGCCCCCTTCGATACTCCCCACGCCGAGCTCACGCCCCGGTACCTCCAGCGCACGCTCGCGTCGAGCGGCTCGAGCGACGACGCCTTGCAACAGCGACGACTACAACCAGGCTGGGTTGCGCTCGCCGCCGCGCTCGCGGATCTGCTGAGCGATCCCCATCACTGGCCGCTCAGCAAGACCTCCTTCCACAAGCTCGCCTACTTCCTCACCGCCGCCGGCGTGCCCACGGGCCTGGACTTTCAGCGCGGCGCATACGGTCCTTACGCCGCAGACCTCAAACGCGTCATCTCGACGCTCGTCAACAACGACCTGATCCAGGAATCACAGCTCGGTACACGCATGATCGAGCTCAAGTTGGGCGACACCTTTTGACCATGCCCGCATAGCTTATGAGCACGATCTCGCCAGGTGGCAAGAGCAAATACACCAAGCGGCCGATCTGCTTGCGCGTATGCGAACCCGCGACGCCGAGATCGCCGCCACCGTGCATCTCATTGCTACCGAAGCCGCAGCCGCAACCGGAGAGCCGCCGACCGACGAGGCGATCCTCACCGAAGTCATCGAATGGAAGCGTCGCAAGAAGCCGCCACTACGTGAAGACGAGGTGCTGAACGCTATCCACAGTCTCGCAATGCTCGGTTGGCTCGAGATTGCCCGCAGCGAGCGAACGCATATCGACGAGGCAGCGCTCGTCGGATTCTGAGGAGTCCGAGCACGCCCAGTGACCAGGGCCAGCAAAGCGGAGCCCAGTTCGCCTACTCTCACCCACCACCAGCCAGCCCAGTGTCCATGCGGTTATAAGCGGCGATCTTCCGATGGGCGATCCTGGATTCGAACCAGGGACCTCTTCCTTATCAGAGAAGCGCTCTAACCAACTGAGCTAATCGCCCGTATGGCCCTGCTATGCGGTTTTTGCCAACATTGGCTCGAACTGGTAAGACCGACATGGAACATCTATGGAACAACTGCGCTCGAAATCGTCTGTTGCCGGTGCCATCTTATCGTCGCCGAGTCACGCACGCCGGCATTGAGCGCGCTGCTGCCGGACGACTATTGCTTTAGGTTGCGGCGTCTCGCTCGCGCCCCGCGCGCGCGGCGTCTCGACTCTCGTCGCTGATCGCGGCTATCCCGAATCGTGACGTGGAGTTCGTGCATCTTCATGCCCCAGTCCGGAAGCGCAGCCAAGGCGCGGCCTATCAGCGGCAACAAAAGTGCGGCACCGGCACAAGCAGCGATGACCACCGCGGCTGATCTGCTCCCCGCAAGGAGAGCAGCTGGTGCCCCCATCATCGCCACCGCGCCTCGCATAGTTACCCGGTCTCTTTCCGGCGGCCGTCGAGACGCGTCACACTCCCGTCCTCTACTCCGTTGCGCTCCTTCTTCCGGCGCCTTACATCGACGATGTCTGGGTCGTCCCGCAGACGCGCGACCTCCCGCTCAAGAATGCCCTTGGCAAAGTCTGCGGCGGTCTGATCCTCGTACATCGCTGCGATCGTCAACACCTCGAACCATTCGGGCGGGAGACGGAGATTGAGCTGTTCACGTGGGGCCACGGCGATGGTCCGTCCGGTCGGGCTGGTATGCGTAGCGAGCTACAGGCTACAGACTAGGGAGGAATTTTCAAGGTCGCCGCGACGACCCCTAGCGGAGCCATGCCATCGACCGGGCGGTTCGTGTTACATAGCCCGGCACCTCGCGCTACGGATAGGCCAACGATCCAGGCGGTTTGGTGGCCAGCATGGAGGGCGTTGTCGGCGACATTCGCCGACCTGTGCATTGCGAAATCGCACGCTTTACAGTAAGGTGAATAGTACGGTAGACCGATAGGAGTACGGCATGGAGCGAACCATTGGAGTTGACAAGGCGCGGGCCAGGCTCGGCCAGCTCGCAGAGGAGATCGCGGCCGACGATGAAGCCATCGTCCTCACGCGCCGAGGGGAGGCTTTGGCGGTCCTGGTGAGCGCGGCCGAGTATGACCGGCTGACCGAGACGCGGCGCCAGGTGGCACAGAACGAGCTGCGCGCGCGTTTGGCTGAGGTTCGCCAGAGCGTCGCCGACGCGGGCCTCGACGTGTCGGTTGTGGATGAGGCGATCACGGCAGCACGGGCTACTGAGTGACGCCACGGGTCGTCCTCGACACGAACGTCATCGTGTCGGGCATTGGTTGGGGAGGGGCGCCCGCCGCGATCCTTGACGCCGTTAGCGATGGTCAGCTCGTGCTCGTGACCAGCGCGCCGCTGCTAATCGCCCGCGGCCGCCGATTCTAGCGTCCGCCCAAGGCGGACGCGGACCGTCAGGCGGGGTCGGCCCAGCGAAGTCTCCGCACCAGCGCTAGCGCTTCCTCGGGGCTCGCGAAGGACAGCTCGGCGCGATACCCCCCGCTCCTCTCGGCGCGCACGCGAACCTCGGCGCCGAGCGCCTCTTCGAGCGTGGCGGCGATCGTGGCGGCGGCCTGCTGCTGGTCGGGGTGAACGCCGCGCTTGGCGCGATGGGGGCGCTTGTCGTGCTCGACTCCCTGGGCCCTGTTCGCTTCCCTGGCGCGCTCTTCTACGACGCGAACCGACCAGCCTTCGCGGGAGGCGTCGCGGGCTAGGCGGCGGCGGGCGGAGTGATCCTCGGCCAATAGCAGCGCCCGGCCGTGGCCCTCGCTGATCTGCTCCTGCTCGAGCAGCTCGATCGCCTCGTCAGGAAGGTCGAGCAGCCGCAGCAGGTTCGACACCGCCACTCTGCTGCGCCCGACGCGACGTCCCACCTCTTCACGTGTCAAGCCCAGCTCCTCCACCAGCGCCACGCAAGCACGAGCCTCCTCGATCGGGTTGAGGTCCTCACGGGCCATGTTCTCGATCAGCGCCAGCTCCAGCGTCGCTGCGTCGTCGCGAGGGCGCACGAGCGCGGGAATCTCGGTCAAGCCAGCGATCTGAGCCGCCCTCCAGCGACGCTCCCCCGCCACCAGCTCATAAGTCCCTCCCGGCCTGGGCCTGACGAGCACCGGCTGCAGCACACCGCGCTCTCCGAGCGAGCCGGCGAGCGCGTTGAGGGCCTCCTCGTCGAAGCGTCTGCGTGGCTGATTGGGATTCGCGACGATCAGCTCGACCGGCAGCTCGCGTAGCTCGTCCTCCGTCCGTGCCTCGCCCGAGACGCTCAAGATCGCCTCCAGCCCGCGGCCCATACCCCGCTTCGGCTTAGCCACGAGCGGCCACCTCCCTTGCCAACTCGAAGTAAGCGGCTGCGCCGGCGCTGTGCGGATCGTGGTGGGTGACTGGCAACCCGTAGCTCGGCGCCTCTCCCACCCTCACGTTGCGAGGTATCACAGTGTCGAACACGAGGTCGGCGAAGTGCTCGCGAACCTCGCGCTCCACATCGCGACCCAGTCTCGTCCTGTTGTCGTGCATCGTGAGCAGCATCCCCGCCACGGTCAACCGCGGGTTGAGCTCGCGCTGAACGAGCTCCAGCGTCTCCAGCAGCCCGGCCAGTCCCTCCAGCGCGAAGTACTCGGTCTGAACGGGCACGATCACCCGGTCGGCTGCCACCAGCGCACTCACAGTGAGCGGTCCAAGCGACGGCGGACAGTCGAGCACGATGTACTCGAACTGACCTCGGATCGGCTCGATCGCCTGCCGAAGTCGCTGCTCGAACGCGTCGATGCGCGGCAGCTCGATGTTGGCGCCTGCCAATCCAGGGCTCGCAGGCAACAGCTTCAATTTCTCCACAGAGCTGTCCACGAGCGCCTCCGCGGCTGTGCTCTCCCGTGCCAGCACCTCGTACAGCCCGGGTGTCTGCGAGCGCGGCAGCCCGAGCCCAACCGTCGCGTTCGCTTGCGGGTCGACGTCGACGACGAGCGTCTCGTAGCCCGCCTCGGCGATGCAAGCGGCTACGCTCACCGCCGTGGTCGTCTTTCCCACGCCCCCCTTCTGGTTGGCGATCGCGTAAACCTTTCCCATCGTCGTCGGCACGCTAGCGTCGATTGCGGTCGAGTGCGTGCCGAGAAGATGCGCAGTCGCCTCCGTGGCCGGGGCTGACCTGGTGCTCACGACGCGAGTGGCTTCTTGCGGGCCGTTCCCACACGACGCGGAAACCGGTCAGGCGTCTCGCGCGCCTTCAGATACACATGCAGATGGTGGTCGCGCACCCCCTCGAACGGCTCCACACGACGAATCGAGGCACGCTCCAAGCCAAGCAGCTCGGCCGCCTCGGCCGCGAGGCGCTCCTCCTCGACGTCGCGTTGACCGCGCCAATCGACAAGCGCGCCGCCGAGGCGCAACAGAGGCGCGGCGTACTCCAGCACGATCGGCTGAGGCGCGACCGCGCGCGACAGCACCACATCGTGGGCGCCGATTCCCTCGGGCCACTCCTCCACGCGCGCGCAAACAGCTTCGGCGTTCTCCACCTGAGCGTCAGCCTCTACACGCTCGATGAAGGCGCACTTGCGCGCCTGGCTCTCCACCAACCTCACAGTGCTGCCCGGCAACGCCACGGCCAGCGGAAGACCTGGAAAGCCAGCGCCTGCACCGATATCAGCTATCTCGCCGGCCTCGCGCACGATCTCCAGCTCGAGCGCCACGAGCGAGTCGGCGAGGTGAACGTCTACCGCCACGGCGGGATCGCGCACGGCCGTCGGCGCGTGCTCGTCCAGTGCCAGCGCGCTCAGGATCCTCGCCAGCTGAGTGAGCTGGCCTACCGAGAGGCGGTAGCGCCCGCCAAGGCGGTCCAACGGCGATTTCATGTCGGAGATCGCTGATCACACCCCATATCTGGTTTCCATGCCCGAGCCTCGTGGATGTTTCACGTGAAAACTCAGGGTGGCCCACTCGACCTCGCCGGCGGTGGTAAGTGTTTCACGTGAAAAGACAAGCTCGAGGTCTACACCGCACAGCTCTCGAGCGCTTCAGGCCTGGTTTGCGGCTCCGCCGTCCCAAAATACAAGCCCCACATCCAGGCTCCGCCCAGAGGCGGAGGCCATCACGTGTCTGCGGGCTCCACGACAAGGAACCGCTGGGGCTCTTCACCCTCGCTGTGGGTCCCCACATCGTCGCGCTCGCGCAGATATTCGTGGACGATGCGCCGCTCGGACGCCGGCATCGGGTCGAGCTCGACCGACTGGCCCGATCGCAGCGACTCCTCGGCCGCGTCGAGAGCGATCGACCGCAGCGCCTCGGCACGGCGCTCCCGATAGCCGTCGGCGTCGATCGTGACGCGCGCGTCCGGTGAGCCCCCGCGAAAGACGATCCGCTGCGCGAGATGCTGCACGGCGTCGATCGTCTGTCCACGCCGTCCGATGAAGAGGCCCACGTCCTCTCCCTCCACGCGACCGGTCAGCGTCCCGTCGGACTGCTCGACGCGCACGTCCACATCGAGGCCCAGACTGTCCACGATCTCCTCCAGCAGCTCACGCAGGACAGCCGCCGGATCCTCGTTCTCCTCCCGAAGATCCTCCTCCCTGCTCATCGACGCCTGCCTGAGCGCTTCTTCTTCTTGCGTGGCGGCGGCGGCGGCGCGCTCCCGCTCCCCGCGCCGGCCAACGCCGGTTCGCCCTGTGGCCCCTTCGGGCTCTCCGCCTTGCCGTTCGGCGAAGCTCGGGCGCCTTCGACCTCCTTGCCCTTGCTCGAAGGCACTGCAGGTGGCGGGCCGATCCTGCGACGCACGAAGTAGCCCTGCCCGATCGTCCACAGATTTGTCGTGATCCAGTACACGAGCAGCCCAGCCGGGTAGCGGTAGAGGATAATCACGAAGAACAGCGGCAGCACCATCATCAGGCGGCGCTGGTTGGGGTCGGCGGAGGCCGACATCATCATCGTGGATGCGAGCTGCGAGCCGATATAGAGCGCGAGCAGCACGATCAGCGCCGCTCCTGTCGCCTTGTTCGTGATGTCCGGCAGGAATAGGAATTTGCCCGAACCAGGCGCCACCTGCTGACAGCTGGTCTTTTCGATGTATTTCGAGGGGAGCGCGCCGACGCTGGCAACGGCGGAGTGGTACAGCGAGTTGTAGTGCGTCACCAGCGCTTCGCCGCAGATGTGCTTCTTGAGATCGGTGCGCAGCATGTAGAACAGCGAGATGAACACCGGCAGCTGAAGCAACAACGGCAGACACGACGCGAACGGATTGACTTTGTGCTCGCGGTAGAAGTTCATGATCTCCTGCTGCTGGCGCTGCTTGTCGTCCTTGTACTTCTCCTGGAGCGCCTTCAGCTCCGGCGCCAAGCGCTGCAGTTCCTGCATTGAACGGAACTGCTTGAGTGTGAGCGGCACCAGCACCGCGCGGATCAACACCGTCAAGCCGACGATCGCAAGCCCCCAGCTGCCGCCCACGACGTCGTTGTGGATGAACACCAGGATCGATTCGAACACCGTTATCAGCGGTGAGAACGCTTCCTCGATGACGTTGGCGGCGATGAACATTTGGAGCGAGCGCTGCTCTAGAGGCCGCGATGGCGATCGACCTTGAACAACCCCTGAGCCTCGACAGGGTCGTACCCGCCGTGGCTCCACGGATTGCACCTGAGCAAGCGCCACGTCGCAAGCACGAGACCTCTCAGTATGCCGTACTCCCCGACTGCCTGTGCCGCGTAACGCGAGCACGTCGGCTCGTACTTGCAGCGTGGCGGGAGCGCTGGCGAGATCGCGCGCTGGTAGACAGCCACTGGCGCCAGCACGAGCGCCCGAGCGAGCCCGGCGAGCGCGCCCCTCTCCTGCGGATCGCCCATCGCGCGTGCCCTCACGCTTCGTCCGTCCCGAGCGCGCTATCGGTCTCGCCCACGGTCGCCTGAGAGTCCACTCCCCCGGCCTCACGCAAGCCCGCACGCCCGATCAGCTCGGCCAGCGCACCGTCGATCCCAACGAGTCCCTCGCGATCGGCCAGCTCGCGAGCCTCCGGGCGGGCGACTACTACGACGTCGTAGCCACGCTCGAGCTCGCCCTCGACACCGTCGAAGGCTTCGCGCAGCAGACGCTTCACGTGGTCGCGATCGACCGCCCCACCCACCTTCCTCGACACCGACAAGCCAAGCCGCGGGCGATCGACGGCCTCGTTGGGAAACGAGTACAGCACCAGGTGGCGGTTGGACACGGAGCGCCCCTTACGGTAGACGCGCTCGAACTCGGCGCTACGCGATAGACGTCGAGCGCGGCGAGGGGATCGCGGCATCATCGCGCGAGCGGCACTACGTCGACAGACGCTTGCGTCCCTTGCTGCGGCGCCGCTTGAGCGTCAGCCTTCCGGCGCGGGTACGCATGCGGGCACGGAACCCGTGCGTACGGGCTCGCTTGCGTTTCTTGGGCTGATAAGTGCGCTTCATGATCGATGTCCTGCGGCCACGCTCGTATCTCACTCCCGCCGCAACGGTGAGCGGCGCGAAAGCCTGCGCCAGCCGCGGCTCGAAGTATAGGCGCCAGCCTGCAGAACTGCCAGCCGGCGCCGACCTGCCCCGCCCGCTCGGTGCTCCGCGTTATCGCCGAACACGGAATTTCTCGCCATTTGCGGTGAGGCGCGGAACGCCGCAAGCGCGTGCCGTCGGCCTCGGATATATTCGGTTGACCGGGTTCCTTGCGGACCCTCAACGAATGATTTCCACCAGCTTTCTCCCCCAAGGAGCAGATCATCGCTGCCGTGAGCGACGAGCTCGAGCACATCTGGACGCAGGTACGAGCCGAGCTCTCGGCGAGCGTTGACGAGCCCATCTATCGCATTTGGTTGGAGCCCCTCACCCCCGTCGACCTAAGCGGGGAGGGCCTCACCGTGGCCGCTCCGCGCCAGACCTACGGGTGGGTCAGAGAGCGCTTCGGGCGTGTGCTTCAGACGAGCGCAGCGGCTGTGCTCGGCCCCGACATCATGGTCTACGTAGTCGAGGCGCAGACACCAGAGCGGATCGGGCGCGGGGCCAAGCGGCCCTCTTCCACAACGCCGACGACAACCCCTCCACAGCTCACACAGGCCGCATGGGGCAACCCCAAGCTCACGTTCGACCAGTTCGTGATCGGCGATTCGAACCGGCTGGCGCACGCCGCCGCGCTCACCGTCAGCGAGCTGCCAGCCCAGGCGTACAACCCCCTCTTTATATGTGGCCCCCCAGGTGTCGGCAAGACCCACTTGCTCCAGTCGATCGCCACCTTCACAGCCACTTACAACCCAGGGCTAAATGTGCGCTGCACCACTGGAGAGTCCTTCACAAACGACTTCCTCAAGGCTCTGGGCGCCAGTCGGATAGACGTTTTCAAGGCGAACTTCCGCCACGTGGACGTGCTGCTGATCGACGACGTCCAGTTCCTCGAGCGCAAGACCAAGACAGAGGAAGAGTTCTTCCACACGTTCAATGCCCTCTACGACGCCGGCAGCCAGATAGTGCTCACCTCGGATCGGCCACCGAGCGACCTCCAAGCCCTTGAAGACAGGTTGCGCGAGCGCTTCCAATCAGGGCTCGTGGCCGACATTGGAGCCCCCGATCTCTTCACTCGAATCGCAATCCTGCGCAAGCGAGCCCAGCACGACGGTCTCGACCCCGTCGAGCCCCAAGCGCTGGAGGCGATAGCGCAGCGCATCGACGTAAACGTTCGCGCGCTCGAGGGAGCCTTGATCCGGGTGGTGGCCTACAGCTCGCTCACCGGCCGGCCGCTGGACGCATCCCTCGCCACCGAGGTGCTCGACAGCCTCTACCCCAAGACCCAGCCGATCGCTCGCTCGATCGCCGATATCAAGAGGGCCGCCTGCGAGCAGTTCGGGATCTCGCCGGAGGAGCTGATCTCCGCTGGCCGAGCCGCACGTCTTGCCTGGCCGCGACAGCTGGCTATGTACCTTGCGCGTGAGCTCACCAACGAGTCTCTGCCGGCGATTGGACGAGAGTTTGGAGGCCGCGATCACACGACGGTGCTGCATGCCTGGCGCCGAGCCGAGCAACGCATCTCAGAGGATCTCTCCTCGCGCGCCTCTGTCGAAGAGCTACGCACACGGCTAGCCGCTCCACCCACATGACCGACCCACTTGAGACACTTCGGCGATCTTCCCCACAGCCCCTGCACAGGCATACCCCCACTACCACTCCTATCTGTCGGCAATCCACTCCCTCCACAGCCACTACTAGACCTATAAACCTAATCTAGGTGCATAAGTGAAGCTCTCTCTCCCTACCGCTGAGTTGCTTGCTCAGCTGCAAACCGCCACTCGCGTAGCTTCATCCCGCGCGTCTGTTCAAGCTCTCTCAGGCGTGATGATCTCTGCCTCCGGCGAGCAACCGCTCTTGCTCGCCACCGACATGGAGGTCGGCTTGCGCGTGCCGCTCGCCGGAGAAATCGTCCAACCTGGCTCGGCGGTGCTGCCAGCTCGGCTGTTGCTCGAAGTTGTGCGCTCGCTTCCAGCCGAGAACGTGACACTCGAGCTGCGCTCCCAGCAGCAGGACGTCGAGCTCATCTCGGGATCGGCAAAGTTTCATCTCCGCATTTTGCGCTCGGAGGATTTCCCAACGCTTCCCGGACCGGACCCCGACACCCGGATGAGCCTCCCGGCGCAGGCGTTTGTCGATACGGCTCTACAAGTCTCGCGCTCCGCCTCGAGGGATGAGACGCGCCCGGTGCTCACCGGTGTGCTGATCTCGGCTGGTGGGCAGGAGCTGACGATGGTCGCCACCGACTCCTACCGGCTGAGCATCAAGCACACCACGCTCGACTCGCCTCTCGACAGCACGATCGAGGCGAATGTCCCAGCACGCGCGCTGCAGGAGCTGGCGCGCATCGCTCAGTCCACTGAAGAGCCCACGTTGACAGTGAGCCTCGGCCAGAACCAGGTCGTGTTCGAGATCGGCGAGATCGTGCTCTCCTCGAGGTTGATCGACGGGCAGTTCCCGAATTATCGTCAGCTATTGCCCGAGACGGTCGAGCACGAGCTGCGCTTGGCGAGCGCCGAGCTGACCGACGTCGTGAGGCGCGTCAGCCTGCTGGCGCAGAAGAACGCTCCGCTGCGGCTTAGCTTCAGCGAGGGTGAGCTCACCGTCTCCGCTCAAACCCCAGACGTCGGCGAGGCGAGCGAGATGCTGCCTGTGCCGTTCTCGGGCGAGCCCTTCGAGATCGGCTTCAACCCGGAGTTCTTGCGCGACGGCTTGGAGAGCGTCGAGTCGGACGAGCTCGTCCTCAAGCTCATAAGCCCGCTGCGCCCAGGATTGATCGAGTCTCCCGACGGCGGTCAATTCGTATATCTGATCATGCCCATCAGACTGAATACCTGACGGCTGGAGGGGTTAGGTGAGGTGCGAGTCATCAGTGTGCAACTGCGCGACTTTCGCACCTATGCACGAGCCGAGGCGAGCCTCGGCGACGGGCTGACAGTCGTCCACGGCCCCAACGGGGCTGGCAAGTCCAACCTGCTCGAGGCGCTTTACTTCGGCTGCACCGGCTACTCACAACGTACGCGCTCCGAGCGCGAGCTCGTGCGCTTCGGGTCGCAGGCGGCCCGGGTCGTGGTAGACCTGTCCGGTGACGACGGCCGTCACGAGCTCACGGTCGGCTTCCAACCCGGCTCCCCGAAGCACATGACCGCGGACGGCGCTCCGGTCGAGCGCTTGGCCGATGTGCAGCAGCGACCGCTCGTCAGCGTCTTCTCCCCGGATCGCCTCGAACTGGTCAAGGGAGCTCCTGCGGCTCGCCGCACCCATCTTGACCGGCTGATCGCGGCGCTGTGGCCGGCGCGCGTGTCCACGCGCCGCGACTACTCGCGTGCGCTGGGCCAGCGCAACGCCCTGATCGCGGGAATACGCGCCGGCCGCGCATCGCGGACGACGCTTCCGAGCTGGGACGGCGAGCTCGCCCGCCACGCTCTTGCCCTGCGGGACGATCGGGCGCGCGTCGTGGCGATGCTGGCGCAACCCTTCGCGGAGCGCGCCGCCCAGTTGGGATTGAGCGGCGAGCCCGCGCTCGAGTATCGCCCGCGCTCGCGGGCGATCGACGCCGAGGGCTTCGTCGCGGAGCTCGCGTCGCGCCTGGCGAGCGATCTCGAACGAGGCTTCTCGACCCACGGCCCTCACCGCGACGAGCTGGCGATCCTGCGCGACGGGCGCGAGCTGCGCTCCTATGGATCCCAGGGCGAGCAGCGACTGTCCTTGCTCGCCCTGCTCCTCGCCGAGCGCTCGGTGCTGGCGCGCGAGCGCGACCACATGCCCTTGATGCTGCTCGACGACGTTATGAGCGAGCTGGACTCGACCCGTCGCGAACTACTCTCCCACGAGCTGTGCAGCGGGGGCCAGAGCGTGGTGGCCACAACCGACCTGGCCCACGTGCCGGGATCGGGCGCCGCAGCCGTCACGCGTCTGCGCGTCTCACAGGGGACGATCTTGCAAGAAGCGGTCGCGGCGTGAGCCGCGATGCGCCGCGCCCGCTGTCGCTCGCGCTGGATGGTCTCACGACGGCGCTTGCCCCCGCCACGAGCCTTGCGCGAGCCCAGCGTGCTTGGGAGCTGGCTGTCGGCGCGAGGATCGCCGAGGCAGGTCGTCCCACGGCCGAGCGCGACGGCGTGCTCACGATCACGTGCGCCGATGCGGTATGGGCCGCCGAGCTCGACATGATGGGCCCTGAGCTCGTGGCGCGCCTGAACGAGAAGCTTGGCGGCGAGCCGATCCGTAGCCTCCGCTGCCGCACCGGCTGACAGTCTCACGGCGCCGCCGGAGCTATTTGCGGAAAGTGTTGGGAGGGCCGAGGTTTCGATCGTCTTTTTGGCTTATTTGCAGGCATTTCTCGCGTAATAGGGAGCGCTTCGAGAGGGCCGCTGTGCTATCGTTATCTAAACAAACCCCCCGCCCCGGATCGTGGTTCAGAACACCCGGATCCGGGGCGTTCTCGCGTCATCGGAGGATCATTGGCGACCGACACATCAAGCTCGCAGATCAAGCCTGCCGCCAAGGGCGGGGCCAGCGACCCAAAGATGGGAGGCGACTCCAGCTACGACGCCCAGGACATCACAGTCCTCGAGGGCCTGGAGGCAGTCCGCAAGCGCCCCGGCATGTACATCGGCTCGACGGGGATCATGGGTCTCCACCACCTTGTGTACGAGGTTGTGGACAACTCTGTCGACGAGGCGCTCGCCGGCTTCTGCACGGAAGTGTCGGTCAAGATCCACCCCGATAACTCGATCACGGTCATCGACGACGGCCGCGGTATCCCCGTGGCGATGCACGAGAAGGAGGGCCGCCCCGCAGTCGAGGTGGTGCTCACGGTCCTTCACTCCGGCGGCAAGTTCGGTGACGGAGGCGGCTATAAGGTCTCCGGCGGCCTGCACGGCGTCGGCGTGTCGGTCGTCAACGCGCTGTCCGAGCGCCTGCGCGTGCAGATCAACCGCGACGGCTACGTCTTCTCCCAGGAGTATTCGCGGGGCGCCCCTCAGCAGGAGCTCCAGCGCGGCGAGAAGCTCCCCGCCGGCGCGCCGACAGGCACGACCGTCACCTTCCTTCCGGACGCCGACATCTTCGAGGCGCTCGACTTCGACTTTCACACGCTCGAGGAGCGCCTGCGCGAGACCGCCTTTCTCACGCGCGGCTTGAAGATCTCGATCGTCGACGAGCGTGCCGAGGGGCACTCCGCCGAGTTCCAGTACCAGGGCGGCATCGAGGATTTCGTCGCCTACCTCAACGAGAACAAGGACACGGTGCACCGCAAGGTCGTGTTCTTCTCCGGCGAGAGCGAGGAGGGGGCGGTCGAGGTCGCAATGCAGTGGAACTCCTCCTACCAGGAGTCGATCCACTCGTTTGCCAACAACATCAACACACGCGAGGGGGGCTCGCACATGTCGGGCTTTCGCTCGGCGCTGACCCGCACCCTGAACAAGTACGCGCGCGATCACGGTCTGCTCAAGGAGAAGGAGGACAACCTCTCCGGCGAGGACGTGCGCGAGGGCTTGACGGCGGTCATCTCAGTCAAGCTGCGCGACCCGCAGTTCGAGGGACAGACCAAGACCAAGCTCGGCAACCCCGGTATGGCGGGCTTCGTGGAGTCGATCGTCAACTCGGGGCTCAGCGAGTTCCTGGAGGAGAACCCGAGCGAGGCGCGCGCCGTGATCATGAAGGCGGTCCAGGCGCAGCGCGCCCGAGACGCGGCGCGCAAGGCCCGCGACCTCACGCGCCGCAAGTCTGCCCTGGAGAACTCGACGCTTCCCGGCAAGCTCGCCGACTGCTCGGTCAAGGATCCGAGCCTCGCGGAGCTGTTCGTCGTCGAGGGCGACTCCGCCGGTGGCTCGGCCAAGCAGGGCCGTGACCGCAACACCCAGGCAGTGCTTCCTCTGCGAGGCAAGATCCTCAACGTCGAGAAGAGCCGTATCGACAAGGTGCTCCAGAACACCGAGGTTCAGGCGCTCATCACCGCGATCGGAACGGGCGTGCGCGACGAGTTCAACCTCGAGAACGCTCGCTATCACAAGGTGATCCTGATGACCGACGCCGACGTCGACGGAGCCCACATCCGCACATTGGTGCTCACGTTGCTGTTCCGCGAGATGCAGGATCTGATCGAAGCCGGCTACGTCTACATCGCAAAGCCCCCGCTCTACAAGATCAAGCAGGGCAGCCGCGAGCGCTACATCGAGAAGGAGCACGAGCTCGAGGACACGCTGCTCGCAGACAAGTGGGAGAAGCTCGCGGTCTTCGACCGTCATGGCACCCAGTTCAAGCTCACGGACACCCGTTGGCAGAAGTTCGTACGCCTGCTCAAGCAGTACGAGGGCTGGGCCTCTTCGCTGCGTGCCGTCCACGGCCACGAGATGGTGCAGTTTCTCGAGGAGTCCTCGTTGCTCGGCGACCAGGTCTCGAACGCCGCGGACGCAATCGAGTTGCTTTCGCGCGCGGGCTTGGAGGGCGAGACGCACGCGACCGAGCTGGTCGAGCAGGACCAGCTCGAATTGCGTGTGAAGGCGACCGAGACGCGCACCGGCTTCGCGCGCACCCACCACATAAAGCGCACTCTGTTCGACTCTCAGGAGTACCGGCAGCTCGCCTCTGTGCACCGCCAGCTGATCGAGCTGGCCGGGACCCCCGCATTCGAGGTGCGCCTCGGCGACGCCCGCGAGGGCGCGCCATCGTTCGAGGCGCTGCGCTACGCGGTGATGACAGTCGCCCAAAAGGGCGTCAAGCTGCAGCGCTTCAAGGGCCTCGGCGAGATGAACGCCGAGCAGCTCGCCGAAACGACGATGGATCCGGCCTCCCGCACGCTCGCGCAGGTCACCCTCGAGGACGCGGCCGCGGCTGACCGCACCTTCTCGATGCTGATGGGCGACCAGGTCGAGCCGCGACGCCTGTTCATCGAAGATAACGCCAGAGCCGTCGCCAATCTGGACGTGTGAGGGAGAGCTGACAGTGTGTTTCGAACTAGAGCGTCTGGGCCCTCGGGGTCAGACAGATCGAGAACGGGCCCCTTCGGGGCACAGGCAGGCGTCGCGTGGTGTGCTCTGCACATGAGTCGCCGAGGACGCAGATATGCGCAGACGATGAGGGCCCGGAATGGCTACGCCTGACACTTTGAGTGGCGGCAACATCGAGCCGCGCGCTCTCGAGGACGAGATGCGCACCGCGTATCTGGACTACGCGATGTCCGTCATCGTCGGACGCGCGCTGCCTGACGTGCGCGACGGCCTGAAGCCGGTCCACCGGCGCGTGCTGTACGCGATGAACGAGCTCGGCCTCGGCCCCACTCGCTCCTACGCCAAGTGCGCCAAGATCGTGGGCGAGGTGATGGGCAACTATCACCCCCACGGCGACTCCGCGATCTACGACACGCTGGTGCGCATGGCTCAGGACTTCTCGATGCGCTACGAGCTCGTCGACGGCCAAGGCAACTTCGGCTCCGTCGATGACGATCCGGCAGCGGCCATGAGGTACACCGAGGCCCGTCTCGCGCGCATCGCGACCGAGATGCTGCGCGACCTCGACATGGACACGGTCGACTTCGTGCCCAACTACGACGGCTCGCGCCAGGAACCGCTGGTGCTGCCTGCTCGCTTCCCGAACCTGCTCGTCAACGGCTCCTCGGGGATCGCGGTCGGCATGGCCACCAATATCCCTCCCCACAACCTCCGCGAGGTGATCGCCGCGACGATCGCCTACATCGACGATCCCGAGATCGCAACGGACGGGTTGATGGCGCACGTGAAGGGCCCAGACTTCCCCACCGGCGGCGTGATCCTCGGGCGCGCCGGCATCCGCGACGCCTATGAGACCGGGCGCGGGCGCGTGCGCGTGCAGGCCAGGGCGCACATCGAGCCGCTCAAGCAGGGCAAGGAGGCGATCGTCGTCACCGAGCTGCCTTTCATGGTCAAGAAGGGTGGCGACGGTGGCCTGATCCAGAAGATCGCCGACCTTGTGCACGAGAAGAAGATCCCCGAGATCTCAGATCTGCGCGACGAGTCGGACAAGCGCGGTATGCGCCTGGTGATCGAGCTCAAGCGCGACGCGATTCCGAAGGTCGTGCTCAACAAGCTCTACAAGCACACCTCGATGCAGTCCACGTTTGGTGTGAACATGGTCGCACTGGTCGACAATGTGCCCCGCACGCTCAACCTGCGGGCGGTGATCCACAACTACGTGGCTCACCAGCGCGAGGTGATCGTCAGGCGCACCAAGCACGAGCTGAGCGAGAAGGAGGCGCGCGCCCACATCCTCGAGGGGCTGCTGACCGCCCTCGAGAACCTGGATGCGATCATCGACCTGATTCGCGCATCGCGCGACCGCGAAGCCGCGCGTGAACAACTTGTCGAGCGCTTCGAGCTGAGCGCGATCCAGGCGACGGCGATCCTCGACCTGCGTCTCTCCCAGCTGACGGCGCTCGAGGCCGACGCCATCAAGCAGGAGCACGCCGACGTGACCGAGCGGATCGCCGAGCTGCGCGCGATCCTCGGCGACGAGGGCAGGGTGCTTGCCGTCATCAAGGAAGAGCTTGGCGAGATCTCAGAGCGCTTCGGCGATGAGCGGCGCACCGAGCTGACCCACTCCGAGGACGAGATCGACATCGAGGACCTGATCGCCGACCAGCAGATGGTGATCACGATCACCAACACCGGCTACGTCAAGTCGCTGCCGCTCGCCACCTACCGCCAGCAGCAACGCGGCGGGCGGGGGATCACGGGCATGGACATGAAGGACGGGGACTTCATCGAGCACCTGTTCATCTGCTCCACCCATGACTACCTCCTGTTCTTCACCAACCGCGGCAAGGTGTATCGCTCGAAGGTGTACGAGCTGCCCGAGGCCTCGCGCACCGCCAAGGGTCGTGCGCTCGTCAACGTGCTTCCCCTGCGCGAGGGCGAGCGCGTGCAGGCCGTTCTCTCCACCCGTGACTTCACCGAGACCAAGTACCTCGTGTTCGCCACGCGCAAAGGCACGATCAAGAAGACCGAGCTGATCGCTTACAACACGCCGATCAAGGCTGACGGGATCATCGCGATCAATATTCGCGACGATGACGAGCTCCTGGCCGTCCGCGCTGTGGAAGAGGGGGACGAGGTGATCATGGTCTCGCGCGCTGGTCTCACGGTGCGCTTCGCGGAGTCCGACGCGCGCTCGATGGGACGTGACACCACTGGCGTGCGCGGGATGGACGTCTCGTCTGGAGATCCCACCCACCCCAGCGAAGTCATAGCGATGGATGTCGCGCGCGATGACATGGACCTACTTGTCGTCACCGAGAACGGCTACGGCAAGCGCACTCTGATCAGCCAGTACCGGAAGACCAACCGCGGCGCCAAGGGCGTCAAGACGATCGGCCTCACCGAGCAGAAGGGCGCGCTCGCCGGGGCGCTCGTCGTGCGCGAGCACCATGAGCTTGTCTTCATCAGCGTCGGCGGCATGGTCCAGCGAACCGCCGCCGGCGGGATCTCCCAGCAGGGCCGCTCGGCCACCGGGGTGCGGGTGATGAACCTCAAGGACGACGACGTCGTGAGCGCGGTCGCCCTGGTTGTGGACAGTGGTGAGCCCGACGATGACAGCCAGGGAGAGCAGGAAGGCCTGCCGCTTGGCGCTTCGGAGAGCGCCTCGGCTGACTGACCCACATCGTCGCCTCCGTCCGCTACATTGCAAGGACCAGAGAAAGGAGGTGGTCCTACGTTGGCTGACAGTATTTGCGGGACTCTGGAGGTGGCCGGCCGTTAGGCCGAAGCACTCGGCTGGACCCGCCTAGCGGAATCCAACCCGGGCCACCACCGCGTAGGTCGTCGGACTTGTCCCTCCGGCTCGCAGTGCCAAAGTCGCGCCTCGAGGCGCGCTTGGCGATGCGAAACCCACGCGGTCGTGTCCAGCGCAGTCGCAAGCGGGGGGCGCCTGGTCGAGGGCGCCCCCCGTGCTTTTTGGCGCGGTCACCTGACCGCGGCGGCCGTCTCCAAAGTCAGCGCCCGTCTCGGTATCTCTTCTGGAAGACGGGGATGCTGGGTGACCCCGCCGGCCCCCGCGGGAGTGTCAGGCTGCGGTCGGCAGGTACTGCCGCCAAGCCGCCGGAATCGTGGGACTGGCGACGTGGATGAAGATCTCGGCACGCGGCGTGCGCGGTTGATGGCGCGGATGCATCCCGGCTTGACGAGGCAGCATGTCTCCCTTGCGCCGGTTGCACGGCGCGCACGAGGCCACGATGTTGTCCCAGCTCGAGGTGCCGCCCTTGGAGCGAGGAATCACATGGTCGACTGTCAGGTTCGAGCGCGAACCGCAGTATTGGCAAGTCCAGCCGTCCCTCGCGAACACCGCGCGCCGGGTGATCTTGCGGCGGTGGGTATCGCGCGGGACGTGCACATAGCTCATAAGTCGGATCACGACGGGCCGCGCGAGCGTGGATGTCTCGGAGTGCAGCTCCCACAGCCCGCGCTCGATCAGCTCGGCCTTCTCCTTCAGCAGCAGCACCACCGCGCGGCGCACCGAGCACACGTTGATCGGCTCGTAGGTGGCGTTGAGGACGAGCACCCGACCACCCATCGCCGTGCTCGACGATGAGTTCGGTCCGTGCCGCTGGTGCTCTGAGGGCGGCACGGACCCCACTGGCTCTGTGGGCGCCGTGCTTTCCATCTTCAGCGCCGCAGTGTAGCGATCCACCTGTCCGCTCGCCGCGCTTCCGGCCTTCTCAGAGAGGCGCTCGTCGCTGTTTGGGCGCGGCGTCGACCCCGTTCGGGGTCTCGATTCGTTCGCTCAAACGGTCATATAGGAGCCGAGCACGCGCACCTGCTCGCAGACGCCCCGCAGGCCTGTGAGCGCGTCGGAGACGTGCACGTCAGCCAGCGATCCTTCGATGTCGACGAAGAACATGTAGTGGCCGAGCCGCTCGCGCATGGGGCGGGACTCGATCTTCGTCAGGTTGATCCCGCGCCGAGCGAACTCGTCAAGGCACAGCACCAGCCATCCTGCGCGGTCGGCGCCGGGACCCCAGAACACCAGCGAGGTCTTGTGCCCAGCCCCTGCCCGTGAGCGCAGCGGTGGCTCTCCGGTGGCCGAATTCTCGTGTGCGAGCCACACGAAGCGAGTCTCGTTGTCCTCGCGGTCCTGAATCCCCTCGGCGATCACCGTGCATCTGTACAGCTCCGCGGCCAAGCGCGTGCCGATCGCGGCCCAGCTTGCCTCGAGATCCCCCGCGATACCCCCCTCGCCGGCGCGCTCGGAAACGAGCCGCACCGCCTCGGCGGTCGAGGTGGCCGCCACCACGTGCGCATGGGGGAGCTGCTCGTGCAGGAAGCGTGTGCACTGACCTGGCACATGCGGGTGGGAGACGATCGTCCCGATCTCGCCCAGCTCGAGCCCAGCGGCGGCGACCAGGTAGTGGCGCACCGGCAGCACCACTTCGCCGACGATCGCGACGTCCTCCGCGTCCCCGGCCAGCGTGTCGAGCGTCACGGTCACCGAGCCCTCGATCGAATTCTCGATTGGGACGATCGACCACTCGACCTTGCCGTCCTGCACCGCGATGACCGCGTCTCGGATCGTCTCGAGCGCGACCGGCTCGACGGCGGCGCTCTCGATGCTGCCGAGCAGGGCCTCCTCGCTGAATGTGCCCTGCGGTCCCAGATAGCCGGCGCGCGGGAGCTTGCTAGGCATCTGCGGCGTCCGTCGGCGCCATCACGCGTACCGCGCGCGCGCCGACTCGGGCGCCGGGCTTTCGCTGCTGAGCGCCTCGCGCACGGCTTCGGCCTCCTCCGGGGAGAGCTCGAGCTCTCCCTGCCCTTCGCGCACCTGCTTGACGTACACGCGCGCTTGGTCGCGATGATGGATGCAGGTCAGCACCACACCCGAGCCGCGCCCGTCCAGCAGAGCGATCGAGACCGACTGCTGGCCGGAGAGCTCGTTATAGGCGTCGTAGCGAATCAGAGAATGATTGGAGATTGCGCCCGTCAGCGCCAGCTCGACGCCGTCCAAGCGCCCCTCCAGGCGCATCGCGACATCTCCGACGTAGTCTTGGAGCGCTTCGAAGGCCTGCTGCAGGCTCGCGGCGTGGGCGATCACGTCGCGCTCGGCGCCATCGCCGAGGACGAGCTTCTGCGCGTCGCGCAAACGACGCACGCTGCGAGCCAGCACGGCGCATCCGAGCAGCGCCGCGAGCGCCACAGCCAGAGCGGCGATTGCAACGATGCCGTGTGTGTCGGTCAGCGAGGCGCCGGTCATCCGAACAAGTTAGCCGCTCACGCAGTCGTGGAGGAGCGCCGAGGCGCGCGGCCGGCGCCGTGGGCTCGCGCAGGCGGCCCTACTGCAGTCGTGGAGGAGCGCCGAGGCGCGCGGCCGGCGCCGTGGGCTCACGCCGGCGGCCCTACTTGCCGAAGATCACCAGATAGACGCCCTTGTTGTTTTCGGTGGCCGTCTCGCCCGGCACGGGCTCGATGTTGACGCTCACGCGCGAGGCCGCCCCAAGCGTGACGCCGTTCACCGGGATATCGACGTTTGAGGTGCTTCCCGGTTCTGTCTTGTCGATCATGTGCGAGGCGTTGAGAGTCTTGCCTTCGGTCGTCACCGACACGTCGACCTTGACGTTTGTCTCCGGGTTTGAGCCTGCGTTTTCCACCATCACGGTGAATGTCGGGTTGGTCCCGCCGCTGACGTGGTTGAGGGTCGGCGAAGGCGCGAGCGTGTTCGTCCCGACGCTTACTCCCTTCAGCGAGTGGCCATGTGTGCCAGGCGCCACGGCTCCGCCGGCGCCGGTCGCCTGACCCGTGATGCGCGACTGCACCGTGGCGGGGGTCGACCAGCCGAGATTGGGCAGGAAGCGGCTGGCGCTCGTCGACTGCCCACTGACTCCGCCCGCCGTGAGCGCCTGTTGTATCAGGGGCGCCACGCGCTGTGAGTAAAGGATGTCCGAGGCGAGGAAGATCTCCATCGCCCCCGCGATCTTGGCGCTTGCCTGCTGGGCCTGCCCGCCGAGCGCCGCGCGCACGAGATTGGCGACCTTCGAGACTCCTTCGACGCGCAGATCCTGTGCGAGCAGCAGATCGCGCTGCGCGGCGGTCATCTGGCTCGGGACGCTCAAGCCCTTCGTGCGTTCGGCGAGTTCCTGGGCTTGGCGGCGCAGCTGGTCGATCTGCACCTCCACGTCCAGTGCCGACTTGCCCCCGGCGCCGGAGAGGGTCGTGAACAGCGGTCGAGCGATCTGTGATTCAGAGGTCTGCGCGATCTGGTTGACGCCGCGGTTGTAGCTTTCGAGCGCCTGCTGTTTGCCGCGCTTCAGACAGCCGTTGACGAGCAGCACGATCACGATCAGCAGCACGACTCCGACCGCCGCCGCGATCCGTCGCCTTACCATCATGGCGTGGTGGTCGGGGGATTCGACCCCGCCCGTCCGCGCGTCCGCGCGCTGCGGACGGCGCGGCTGCGGTCGCGGCTGTTGTTGAGTGCGCGCCGGGCGAACTGTCGTCGGCGGCTCCTCGTCCTCGTCGTCGAAGAACGACAAAAGAGATACTCCTTGCAGGGCTTGTGAAGCTCACCAGTATGACTCCACCATCAGCTGGAGTGTTTGCTGCAACTTCTCGCTCACGGCGCGGTCGCGCAATCGAGCGGCAGGGAAAGGGCGCGGCCACGGCGAACGCGGAGGCGGTGGAGACCTCCAAGACCCTCATCCAAGGGCGCGATCGCAGCGCATCGAGGCCCGAGGGCGGCCGCCCGGGGACATCCAGCGAGGATGCCGGCATACGCGTCAGCGATAAGCGCTCCAAGGCCCGCGGCGAGCTCTTGCTCGGCCGCTACCGACTGGTCGAGCGGCTGGGCGCTGGGGGCTTTGGCGTCGTGTGGCGAGCCCACGACGAGCAGCTCGATCGTGCGGTTGCGGTCAAGCGCATACCGCTTCCGTGCGAGCAGGATGGCGAGCGCGCCCGGCGCGAGGCGCTCGCGACGGCTCGCCTCTCGCATCCTTCGATCGTGCGGCTGTACGAGGCGACCCCGGATGAGGAGGCGTTCTACCTGATCTCCGAGCTCGTCGAGGGCGAGACGCTCGCCGGGCTGATCGCCGAGGATCGTCTTTCCGACGAAGAGATCGTGGAGGTCGGCCTCGCGCTCGTCGAGGCGCTCGAGCACGCGCACGCGCAGGGTGTGATCCACCGCGACGTCAAGCCCCAGAACGTGCTCGTTCCTCGCGACGCGCTCGAGCGTGCGCCTACCCGCGGCGCCCCCCCGGCGGCGGCGAAGCTCGCGGACTTCGGCGGCGCGAGCCTTGCGGGGGACGAGGCTCTGACTCGTACCGGAGACGTGTTCGGCACGCTCGCCTATATGGCGCCGGAGCAGAGCGAGGGCGAGGAGGTGGGGGCCCCCGCCGACCTCTACTCGCTTGCGCTCGTCCTATACGAGGCCTTCAGCGGCGTCAACCCGGTGCGCGGCCGCACGCCCGCCGCCACAGCACGCCGGATCGGGGCGCCGATCGAGCCGCTCGAGCGCCACCGCCGCGACCTCCCGCGCGCGCTCACCCGCGCGCTCGACCAGGCGCTGGGGCGCGAGCCGGGGCTTCGCGGCTCGCTCGCCGATCTCCACGATGCGCTCTCAGACGCGCTCGAGCGCGGATTGCGGGTGGGGCTGCTCGACAGGCGCTCTGCCTCGCGTCGAGCGCTCACTCCCCCCCATGAGTGCCAGGGCGGCAAGCCGATCCCGCGCTCGGAGCAGGGCGCCGCCGCGCCCGAAGCTGGCGTCTTCGCGGACGCCGGCACAGATACGAGGAGCGCGAGCCTCGACGACGATGCATCGGTCGCCCCGCGCCGGCGGATTGCGCTGCCCAGGCTGCTGTGGCTCGGCTGCCTGCTCGCGGTGGCCGCCTGGCAGGCGGCGCAGGCTCGCTCAGGCGTGTCGTTGCTGGTGCTGGCGGCGGGGGCTCCCCTGCTCGCGTTGCCGCGTCGCGAAGGACCCGGCTGGCTGGCGGCGGCGCTCGCGCCGGCGCTGGGCCTTGCCGGTCTCGCGGGCGCCTTCCCGGCGCTGGCCGGCCAGCGGGCTGGCTGGCGCGCGCGCGCAGGACTGGCGGCCCTCGGTTTTTGGTGGCTGGCGCTGGCCGAGCCGCTGCTGGCGAGGCGCCTATGGCTGGGTCCGCCGAGTGGCCTGCCGCCTCGGGGCGCGTGGGAGGACTCCTTCGGAAAGGCCGCCATTCATGTCGTCGGAGCCACGCTCACGGTGGAGCTGCTGCTCGGAGCGGCCGTGTGGGCTCTGGCCGCCGCGATCCTCCCGTGGATCGTGCGAGGTCGCAGCGCCGCACTAGACGTCGCGGCGGCGCTCGCGTGGACGGTCGCGCTGTTGGTGGCGGTGCCCCTGCTCGATCGGGCGTTGCTTGCCCACACGAGTCAAGCGAGCCCACGCGGAGCGCTGCTCGGAGCGGTCCTCGGCTGCGTGCTCGCCGTCTGCGCGCGGGCTCTGCGCGGCCCCGTGTGAGCACGCCCCCGAACGTTCTCGACGCTTCGATACGCGCTGTCCGCGCATCCTCGTCGCATGTGGCCCTTAGAGTCTGGCCGGAAACTCGTGCACGCGCCTGGCGGCGCCTGACACAGCGTGCCGCGGCGTCCTCGGACCTCGGCTTGGCGCTGCCAAGCCTTCGGTCCTGCGTCCTGGCGGCACTTGGTCTTGCACACGCCATCCACGCACCCGAGTTTCCGGCCAGACTCTTAAAGTGGACAGAACCGCTGCGGCGTATGCCGGGTGACGCGAGATGAACGCCCTCAGGACACTGGAGAACATGATCGCCGGCCTCGTCGAGGGCACCTTCGGGCGCGTCTTCAAAGCCGAGGTGCGCCCGATGGAGCTCGCGCGCAAGCTTGCGCGCGAGATGGACGAGAATAGAACCACGTCCGTCTCGCGCGTCTATGCCCCCAACGAGTATTCGGTGTGGCTCTCGCCGAGAGACCGCGCGCGCTACGAGGGCGTCGAGCAGGAGGTGATCGACGAGCTGTGCGCCTATTTGCTCGAGCACGCTCGCGGCGAGGATCTCGCGCTTGCCTCCCGCCCGCACATTGTCTTCCACACCGACGAGCGCTTGCAGCTCGGCGAATTCGGGATCGAAGCAAGGCTGGCTCGCCCCGAGCAGGCGGAGAGCGACGAGCGTGTGCCCGACAGCCCCGCCTTCGCTCGCCGCCGCGATCCGGGGCGCCCCGCGAGCGGCGCCGGCGCGGCGACTGCGCTCCCCTCGGAGGGGGAGCCCGCCGAGGTTGGCAACACGATGATCTTCAGCAACGCCCAGCGCGTGCGCGACGCCGTGGAGCAGACTGGAATGCGCCGGCGCTCGAAGGCGCTGCTGGTGGTCTCTGGCAGGCGCCTGCTGGTGCCGCCGCGCGGGGCGGCGCTCGGACGCAGCCGTGATTGTGACATCGTGCTCGAAGATTCGAGCGTCTCCCGCCGTCACGCCGAGCTGCGACCGCAGGGCTCGGCCTGGACGGTCGAGGATCTCGGCTCGACCAACGGGGTGCGCGTCAACGGCCTGGTCATTCACGGAGCCCACCGTCTGCAGTCGGGGGATCGCATCGAGATGGGCTCCACTGAGATGCTTTTCGAGATCGCGCCATGAACAACCTCGAGCCCGTGTCGGTGATGTTGAAGTTCGGCTTCCTCGCCGTCCTCTACCTGTTCCTGCTTTGGGTGTCGCGCAGCGCGCTGCGCGACTTGCGCCGCAGCGGCGCGCCTGCCCCTGGCGTCGATCAGGCGCGCGCCCGGGACGCCGCCCCCCCCGCCGACGCAACCGGGTTGCACTCCGCGTCGACGCTCGGGCCCGCCGACCTGGTCAGCCGCGCCCCGCGACTGGTTGTCGAGCGCGCTCCCGGGCACGAGCCCGGGATGATCTACGACCTTGGGGGGGACGTCGTGCTCGGTCGCGGCGACACGGCCGAGATACGGCTCGAGGATCCCTTCGCCTCCTCCCGCCACGCGCGCGTGTACGAGCAGGGCCGGATTCTCGTGATCGAAGACCTCGGCTCAACCAACGGCACCTACCTCAACGAGGAGCTGCTCGACGGCCCGCGGCCGCTGCACCCGGGCGATCGCGTGCGCATCGGCGACTCCGAATTCGCCTTCGAGGTCGACTGATCGTGGATACCGCGAGGCCACGGGTCTGATGTTGCGTGTGGCCGAGCACTGGTGTGGCACGGACACCGGTCTGCAAAGGCGCGCCAACGAGGACTCGCTGCTCGTCCGCTCGCCGCTGTTCGTGGTGGCCGACGGGATGGGTGGCGCGCAGGCCGGTGAGGTCGCCTCGAGCGTCGCGGTGGACACCTTTCGGGACGGGCTACGCGACGCCGGCGATCCTGAGAGCAGCCTCGTCGCGCAGGTCGAGCAAGCCAACGCTCGCGTTAACGAGCTCTCGCGCGCAAGCGCGGAGCACGCGGGCATGGGCACGACGATCACGGCCGTGTATGTGGGCGAGCAGGACATCTCGATCGCGCACGTGGGGGATTCGCGCGCCTACTGCCTGCGCGAGGGGGAACTGCTGCGCCTGACCGACGACCACTCGCTCGTGGACGAGCTGATTCGTCAGGGGAAGCTGACGCCCGAGGAAGCCGACGAGCATCCGCAGCGCTCTGTGATCACGCGCGCGCTTGGCCCCGAGGCGACGGTCGAAGTGGACATACGCTCGCTCAGAGGCCGTCCAGGCGACGTGTGCCTGCTGTGCAGCGACGGTCTTACGACGATGCTGGGGGAGGGCGAGCTGCTGGAGGTGCTGAGCTCCCACGAGCGTCTGCACGACGCGGGCGAGGCGCTGATCGCGCGCGCCAACGCGGCCGGCGGCAAGGACAACATCACGGTGGTGCTGCTGCGCTTGGAGGAGGTCCTGACGGAGGCCGAGCGTCTCGCCGACGGCCACACCACGATCACCCCGCTCGCATCGGCCCCACGGGTCTCGCCGGGTTTGCGCGGACCCGTCCGTACCCAGGATCTGCCGCCCCAGTCGGGCGTCGCGCGCGATGAGATGCGCGGGGCGGTTGCCCCGCGTCGCCCACGCCGAGGCCCGTCCCCGCAGGGCTCAGGCGGTGGGCGCTTGCGCCGCGGCTTGCGCCGCCTGCGCTTCCCGGCGATCGCGGTCGTGGTCGTCGCGCTGCTCGCCGCCGGGGCCTACCTGGCGCTGCAGTCTGTGTACTTCATCGGCACCAATCAGCGTGGGCTGGTGACGATGTTCCGCGGCGTCCCATACGAGCTGCCGGCGGGAATCAAGCTCTACAGCAGCGACTACGTATCCGGCGTGAGCGCCTCGACGCTCGAGCCACCGCGGCGTCAGGCGCTGCTCGACCACTCGCTGCGCTCCGAAGGCGACGCCGCCGAGTTGATGCGCCAGCTCGAACTCGGGCAGCTGAGCGGAGGATGAGGTGAACCGTCCGATCGTTCGCGTGTATGGGCTTGTGGTCGTCCTGTTCGCGTTGCTGATCGCGTTCACCTCGCGCTGGACGATCTTCGAAGCCTCCTCGCTCAGGGCTAACGCGCTGAACAAGCGCGGCGTGCTCCAGCAGCAGCGGATCGACCGCGGCGAGATCCTCGCGGCGGGCGGCGCCGTCCTCGCGCGCAGCGTGCGCGGCCCGGAAGGGACGTACAGCCGCACTTATCCCACCGGCGCGGAGTTCACGCACGCGGTCGGCTACTCCTACATCACCCTTGGCCAAGCCGGCGTCGAGCGCTACCGCAGCGCCGCCCTCAACGGGCAGACAGGCACGAGCGTGCAGAGCATCCTCGACGAGCTCCAAGGTCGCAAGCGCCAGGGCGACAGTGTTCTCACGACGCTTCGCCCAGCCGCGCAGCGCACAGCGATAGCGGCGCTCGCCGAACACGAAGGCGCGGTGGTGGCGCTCCAACCGAGAACCGGGGCGGTCGAGGTGATGGCCTCCACGCCGGGCTACAACGCTAATGCGCTCAGCTCGACGAGCGCCTTTGAACGTCTCACACACGATCCGCGCTCGCCGCTCGTGAATCGCGCGCTTCAGTTCGGCTACGCCCCCGGGTCGACGTTCAAGGTTGTGACCGCGGTCGCCGCGATCGACTCTGGGCAGTACACGCCGGAATCGACGGTGAGCGGACGCAACGAAGTGCCGATCTCGGGCGTGCCGCTGAAAAACGACAACAACGAGAGCCTCGGCCAGATCACGCTCACCGAAGCGCTTGCGAAGTCTGTCAACACGGTCTACGCCCAGGTGGCTGAGCACCTCGGCAAGCAGACCATGGCTCGCTACATGGCTCGCTTCGGTTTCGACCACAAGCCGCGCCTGGACTATCCGGCCGACGAAATGTCTGCGAGCGGCGAGTACCGCCACGGCAGGCTTCTGGCCCCGACGAGCGCCTATGTGGACGTCGGGCGCATGGGCATCGGCCAGGACAAGCTTCAGGTGACCCCGCTGCAGATGGCCGAGGTGGCCGCAGCGGTCGCCAACCGCGGCGTCCTTGAGACCCCGCACCTGGCCGCGGCGATCGTCGAACCCGACGGGCGCGTGCTGCAGCGCATCTCCCCGAGGGTGCAATCGGTCGTGATGAGGCCCTCCACCGCGGCGTCGGTCACGAAGATGATGGAAGCGGTGGTCAACGAAGGGACCGGCACGAGCGCTCAGATCCCTGGGATCCAGGTGGCGGGCAAGACCGGCACCGCCGAGACACTGGGCGTGACGGCGATCAACAACGTCTGGTTCATCGCGTTCGCCCCCGCCCAGCACCCGACGGTGGCGGTGGCTGTGACGCTCAAGGGAGTACCCGGGCAGGGCGCCGCCTTCGCTGCGCCCGTGGCCAGGCAAGTGATGGAAGCGCTGCTGCATGGTTGATCGTCGCGACAGCCAGGGACGATGCGAACGCATGAAAGCCGAGCGCTGCGAGCACTGGCAGGGACCGGCAAGGCGGGCGTCGTGAGCTTGATCGAGACCGGCACCGTCATCGACGGACGCTACCGCGTCTCCTCGCGCTTGGGCTCGGGCGGGATGGCGGACGTCTATCTCGCCCACGACACGCTGCTCGGACGGGAGGTGGCGCTCAAGCTGCTTCACCATCGTTTCGCCGAGGACCAGGAGTTCGTCGAGCGCTTCCGCCGCGAGGCCTCGAGCGCCGCCGGCCTGTCGCATCCGAACGTCGTCGCGGTCTTCGACAGGGGGGAGTGGGACGGCACTTACTACATCGCGATGGAGTACCTGCCTGGCCGCTCGCTGAAGGCGGTCGTGCGCGAGCACGGTCCGCTCTCCCCGTCCGATGCGATCGACATCGTCGTGCAGATCCTGCTCGCCGTCAGGTTCGCGCACAGACGCGGCATCATCCACCGCGATATCAAGCCCCACAACGTGATCCTCGACGAGGAGGGACGCGCCAAGGTCACCGACTTCGGGATCGCGCGCGCCGGCGCCTCGGATATGACGCTCACCGGCTCGATCATGGGCACCGCGCAGTACCTATCGCCCGAGCAGGCTCAAGGCTATGCGGTCAACGAGACATCCGACCTGTACGCGGTCGGCGTCGTCCTGTATGAGCTGCTGACCGGCAACGTGCCGTTCGAGGGGGACTCGGCGGTTAGCGTCGCGCTGAAGCAAGTCTCAGCCGAGCCGATCCCTCCGAGTCAGCGCAACCCCGAGGTGGAGGCTGCGCTCGACGCGGTTGTGATGCGGGCGCTTGCGAAGGATCCTCTCGCGCGCTTCGCGAGCGCGGACGAGTTCATCGCGGCACTGCAGCAAGCGCGCCAGGGAGTCGCGCCGGCGCCGGCGTTCAACGGGAATCCGCCCACCCGCGACGCCGCCGCGGCGCTGCTCATGGCTCCGCTGCCCGACGAGGAGCCGGACTCTCAGCTCGCCGCCGCCAGGCGGCGCAGGCGGGCCATCTGGGTCGCGGCGGCGCTCGCGTTGCTGGCGATCCTGGCGGCGGGCGCCCTGCTGCTGCTTTGGTCGAGCCCGACGAAGGGTCGCGTGACGGTGCCAGACGTCACCGGCGAGACACAGTCGGCGGCGGCGACGTCGCTGAAGCGTGCTGGACTGGCGCCTGTGACGACGCTCACCGCGAACGCACACGTCCCGAGCGGTCTCGTGATCGGCACGACTCCCCCGGGAGGCACGGTCGTCAAGAAGGGCTCGCGCGTGAGCGTGGTGGTGTCCTCCGGTCCGGGGATCGTGGCGCTTCCGAACGTCAACGGGAAGAAGGATGCGGAAGCGACCAAGATCCTGCGCGAAAAGGGCTTTCAGCCGACCGTGCACAGCCAGTCGAGCGACAGCGTGGAGCCCGGCGTCGTGATCTCCACCGACCCGGCTGCCGGCATCGAGGTCCAGGTCGGCAGCCCGGTGACGGTGCTTGTCTCATCGGGGCCCAAGGAAGCGAGCGTGCCAGAAGTGACCGGCGAAGCTCAGGCCGACGCGACAGCGACGCTCGCCGCAGCTGGCCTGAAGGTGGCTGTCTCCAAGCGCGAAGTCGCCGAACCGGCGGCGGGGACGGTCATCTCCCAATCGCCGTCGGCGGGCTCGCGACTCAAGGTGGGCAGCCAGGTGACGCTTGTCGTGGCGCAGGCGCTGAAGCAGGTTGCGGCGCCGGCTGTGGTCGGCCAGAGCGAAGCGCGCGCTGTCGCCACGCTCACCGGCGCCGGCTTTGCCTCGAATACCGTCTCTCGCACCGTGACCGACCCCTCCAAGGTCGGGATCGTCGTGCAGCAGAGTCCCGCGGCGGGTCGCAAGCTGACGGCGGGGGCAGTTGTGACGATCGCTGTCGGCGTGCTCGCCCAACAGACGACCTCGACCTCGACGACCACCACGACTCCCACTCCGACACCCACGCCACCCGCCTCCGGACCCGCCGCGGGCGGGCCGCCGGCGAACGGGTAGCAGAGAGGATTCACCGCTGGCGCCCGAGCCGGCGCCGTGGTCGCTACTTGAACAGCGTGACCTCGGATATCTCCGCCGTTTCGCGCCCGGGGGGGAGTTTTGCGATCCAGATCAGGTAGTGACGGTAGACACGCTGCGCTGCGTCGATCGAGATCGTCGTGCGAGCCCCAATCGCGCGAGGCGCCGCGAGCTGGATCCAGCCGATTGCCGTAAGGCTCTGCGCGGCGCCGGAGACGCTGTGGGGGGGCCGGCCTCCGGTGGCGTACACGGCGGCGGTGAAGCCGGGCGTGGGCGTCTGGATCTCGATCGCCCGGGCTATGACTCCGGGGGAGGCGTCGATCGTCACGCCCAGGCCCGGCTTGCCGAGGTTGCCGTTGATGTAGTGCTCGGTGCTCCATGAGGTGTTGAGGTCGCCGTCGACGACGCTCGACACGTCTTCGGCGTGTTCGGGACCTGTGCCGAACGGGTTGTAGGAGGAGGCCGCTTTCTGGGCGAGCACCACTGGCGTGACTCCTCCCCCCGAGCGCACGTCGGGCGCCACGCCCGTGCCGCTGTGTGTGTGGCCGGCGGCCGCCACGAGCGTCACGGCGACGATCGCCGCGAGCAGGGCGAGCGAGACCGCCCAGCGCGCCGGATGGCGCACGCGCCACGGCAGCAGGCGTCGCGCGGGCGCGGGAAGCGTGCGCAGCACCGCCGTCACCTCGCCCGTCGTCTGCCCGGAACGGGCGGTCTCGATCGCGAGCGCCGCCTCCATGTCGGCGATCATGCTCGCCATGTCCGGGTAGCGTCGCTGGAGGTCCTTCGCGGTGGCCCGTTCGACGACGGCCGCGGTGGCGGCCGCCACATCCGAGCGGGCGAGCTGCACGTCGGGGACCTCCTCGCGCACGTGCATCATCGCGACCGCCACCGGCGACTCACCCTTGAAGGGAACGTGGCCGGTCAGCATCTCGTACAGGACCACGCCGAGCGAGTAGACGTCCGATTGGCCTGTCACGGATTGGCCCAGAGCCTGCTCGGGCGAGACGTAGTCGGTTGTGCCGAGCACGCGCCCGTCCATCGTCAAGCCTTCCTCGGTAAGGGTGCGCGCGATCCCGAAGTCGGTGATCTTCGCGCCACCCTCCCCGCCGAGCAGCACGTTCTGGGGCTTGACGTCGCGGTGGACGATTCCCTGGGCATGCGCCGCGCCGAGCGCGCGCGCGATCTCGATGGCGTATGCCAGCGCCGTCGGCGCCTCGATCGGAGCGTCGCGACGGATCAGGTCCTTGAGCGTCTCCCCGTCGACGTGCTCCAACACGATGTAGGGGGTGCCCGACTCGATATCGGCTGAACCGTCCCCGCTGCGCGAGTCCCACTCGCCTGCGTCGATCACCGTCACGATGTGGGGGTGGTTGAGCTGGGCCACAGAGCGGGCCTCGCGGCGAAAGCGCTCGAGCTGGTGGGAGTCCGAGGCTATCTCCCGATGCATGAGCTTGATCGCGACCTCACGCTCGAGCACGGTGTCGAACGCGCGATAGACGGTGCTCATGCCACCGTGCCCGATGCGCGCGTCGAGGCGGTATCGACCGCCGAGTGTGGTTCCGAGGATGGCGTTGTTCACGTGTTGAGCCTCGAACGCCTGAGTATGCCGTCAGCGGCGGGCGGTGAGTGTGAGGTTCTTATTTTTTTGGGTATTGGGGCGTTCTGCCGGTCTGATCGCGCATCCGCCGGATCACGAGCAGCGCGAGCGCGACGCGGTAAGCGGCGCAGACGGGCAACAGCGCCGTGCGCCTTCCCGGCCCGAGCGCTCGGGTGCTCGCAAGCGTCGAGACGAAAGCGCTTCCGGCTCCGGCCGCGAGCGGGAGGGCCAGGCCGGGCGGCGTGCCCTGGCGCGCAAGCTGCGTCCCCTTCAGCAGCGCGGCGCCCGCGATCACTGGCAGTCCGACGCTCCAGGACAGCCGGTCGGCGTCCAGGCGCGAGAAGCCGCGCGCGCGCGCGGCGGCGAGTGTCGCGCCGCTGCGCGAGACGCCGGGCAAAAGCGCGAGCGATTGGGCGATCCCGAGGGCGAGCCCGTCGCGCAGGCCGGCGCTTGCGGCGAGGCGGGGGCTCGCGCCGGAGGATTCGTGTTTGCGCATCGCATAACCGCGCTTCTCCCGCGCGCTTGGGGGGCCAGCTCTTTTGGCGTGCAGACCTGCGCCGATCGTCGCCGCCGAGCCGGCGAGCAGGCCTAGAGCGATCGTCGCAGGCGTTCCCAGCCGTCGCTCGATCGGCTCGCCGAGCGCGTAGCCGGTGAGTGCTGGAGGGACTATGGCGCCCGCGAGCAAGCCGAGTCGCGCGGGCTTGCTCGGCTTGGATGCGCCCGCCCCGCTTGTCCAAGACGGGTCCTCCCAGGGGGGGCGAAGCAGCAGCGCGGCCGCCGTGCCGGCGTGCAGGGCGACCTCGAAGGACTTGCGCAAGCTCGGGTCTAGCTCGCTGTAGGGCCAGCGTGCGAGCCACGGCAGCAGCGTGGTGTGAGCCGAGGAGGAGATCGGCAGCAGCTCGCTGGGCCCGTGCAGCAGTCCGAGCGCGACCGCGTGGTGGAGCGCAAGTGCGCGGCGCTCTCCCACCAGAAACCTCAGCTCGCGTCGGGTGCGGGTGCGGGCTCCTCGGATGTCGAGCTGGCTTGGGCCGCCGCGGTTGGGTCGCCGGGTCCCCGCGCGCGGCGGCGCGCCCATGCATAGAAGACGCCCACGACGATCAGCGCCACGAGCACGTAGTCGACGTACTCGAAGGCTTTGCGCACGCTCGTCCAATCCCCGCCGAGCGCGTGCCCGGCGAAAGCGAGCGCCACCACCCACGGGATCGTGCCGATCAGCGAGAACACTGTGAAGCGCCCGAGCGGCATCTTCGAGATGCCGGCGGGCAGCGAGACGAACGCGCGCACGAGCGGGACCATCCGTCCGAACAGCACGGTCGCCTCGCCGTAGCGCTGGAAGAAACGATCGGCGCGTTCGATCTGAGCGGGTCCCATGTGCAGCTTTGCGCCGTGGCGTTCGAGCAGCTCCAGGCGCCCGCCGCGGCCGACCGCGTACGCGAGCCACGAGCCGACCATCGTGCCGATCAGCCCGGCGAGGATGATCCCGGTCATCGTCATGTGGTGGCTGGAGCCGCTCTGGGAGGGGTCCGCGACGGCGAAGCCGGCGAACAGCATCACGACCTCCGAGGGGATCGGGATGCAGGCGGAGGAGAGCGCCATCAGCGCGAAGATCCCCGGCAGGCCGGCGTCGCGCACGAAGTGCGAGGTCGTGTTGACGAGCGATTCCGAGATCGAGGCGAGGACGAGCAGGTGCAGCATGTCGGGCCAACGATACCTGTCGTCTCCAAGGCATCCGCCGTCGGGCCCGGTCCTTGCGCCGGCCAAGGCCGCCCCTTCGCCCGGTTGGACGGCTACGGCCTCACTTCTCGCCGCCCCGTCGGACGCTAGCGTGCGCGCCTATGCGCGTGTGGATCGACCTCACCAACAGCCCGCACGTGCTCGTGATGCGCCCGGTGATCGAGGCCCTGCGCGCGGACGGCCACGAGCTGGAGGTCACGGCGCGCGACTTCGCCCAGACGCTGCAACTGCTCGACCGCTTCGCGATCGAGCACACCGCGATCGGACGCCATCGGGGCGAACGCTTGGCGGGCAAGGCGCTCGGCCTTGCCTCCCGCTCGGCGGCGCTCGTGCGCTGGGCGCGTGGATCCGCAGCCCACCGAACCCGAGCCCATCCTCCCCGAGCCCGCCGCTCGGCGCCGTTCGACATTGCGCTCGGCCACGGCTCGAATGACGTGAGCGTGGCGGCGCGGCTGCTGCGGATTCCCTGCTCGACGACCTTCGACTACGAGTGGGCGGCGGTCCAGCACCACGTCAACTGCCGCCTGTCGCAGGCGGTGGTGGTCCCCGATGCGATTCCGCCCGAGCGCTTGGATCGCTACGGTGCGAAGGGCAAGGTGCGCGCTTACGAGGGGCTCAAGGAGGAGTACTACCTCGCCGACTTCGAGCCCGATCCGGCCGTGCTTGGCGAGCTCGGGGTGGAGCGCGAGCGTGCGCTTGTGGTCGTGAGGACTCCGCCCGAGGTGTCGCTGTACCACCGCTTCGAGAACGACCTGTTCGAGCGCGTGCTCGCACGCTTGGGCGAGGCTGCACGCCTGGATGGCGTGCAGTCCGTCGTGCTGCCCCGAACGGCGGCCCAGCGCGCGCGGCTGAGCGGCGTGACGGGCTTCACAGTGCCCGAGCGCGCGATCGACGCTCAGTCGCTGATCGCATACGCAGACCTCGTGATCTCCGCCGGAGGCACGATGAACCGCGAGGCCGTCGCGCTCGGGACGCCCGTCTACACGACCTTCGAGGGCCGCTTGGGAGCGGTCGACGAGCGCCTGATCGCCGAAGGGCGTCTGCGCAAGCTGGCCGACGTCGCCCAGCTCGATCTGGCAAAGCGCGATCCCGCAATGGCCGCGCCGCGTGTGCGCCGCGATCCGCGGCGGCTGGTCGAGCTGCTGCTCTCCCCGCTGGCCGCCTGATGCCCAAAGCCCCCCGCGGGACGCGCTCTGGGTGCGCGAGGCCCACCCCGTGCCGGCGGGCTGCAACGTCGCAGTGCCACTAACGACATGACAGGCCCTAGAATCAAACCCAATGCGCCGACGGATCAGTGCGCCGGCCCTTGCCTTCAACCGGCACTCGCTACCGAGGCTGGCAGTGGACGGCGCGCTCGTGGCGGGCGCTTACTCGCTGGCCTTCCAGCTGCGCTTCGATAACGGTCCCACCGGGCGCTACGACAAGCTGTTCGAGCGGACCGTCTGGTGGGTGCTCGCAGGCAGCCTCGTGGTGCTGCTTGCCTCGCGCGTCTACCAGCGCCGCTGGCGCTATTCGGGGCAGCGCGACTATGAGGCGGTGGCGCGCGCGGTGGTCGCGATCGTGCTGCTGACGGTGGTGGCGATCGAGGTGGTGCGGCCCGTGAAGATTCCCCACAACGGCGGGACGCTCGCGGTCGGCTTGCCCAACGGGGTGATCGCGCTGTTCTTTCTGTTGTCGCTGCTGCTGCTGGTGGGCGTGAGGGTTCTCGCGCGCAGCCTGTACGAGCGCCGCCCGCTCGGAGGCTTCCGGCCGGGGGCGCGCGGCGAGCGCAACGTCCTGATCGTCGGCGCCGGCGACGGGGGCAGGCTCGTGCTGCGCGAGATCCTGCGCAACCGCGAGCTTGGGTTGCGGCCCGTGGGCTTCGTCGACGACGATCCGCGCAAGCGCGGGCTGCGCATCGACGGGGTGAAGGTGCGGGGCGACACCGAGGGGAGCTGCCGCGGATCCTCGACGAGTCCGAGCCCGACGAAGTCATCATCGCGATCCCCTCCGCGCCCGGCTCCACGCGCGCGCGCGTCGTGCGGGAGTGCCGTCGCCGCGCGGTGCCAGTGCGCACGCTGCCCACGGTCTTCGAGCTGTTGCAGGATCAGGGCGCGATCTCACGGCAGGTGCGCGAGGTGCGTGTCGAGGACGTGCTCGGCCGCGAGCCGGTTCTGATGGAGCTCGACACTGTCGGCGCTTACCTGTCCGGCGAGACGGTGCTTGTGACGGGTGCGGGCGGCTCGATCGGCGCGGAGCTGTGCCGCCAGATCGCGCGCGTGGGGCCGCGGCGGATCGTGCTGCTCGACCATGCCGAGGACAACCTGTTTCAGATCGAGCGCGAGCTGCAGGACGAGCGCCACGTGCAGTCCTCGGTGCTTGCCGCGGTGCTCGCCGACTGCAAGGAGGACGAGCGTATGCGGGAGGTGTTCGCCGAGCACCGTCCCACCGTCGTGTTCCACGCCGCCGCCTACAAGCACGTGGGGCTGATGGAGGCCAACCCGGTCGAGGCGGTGCGCAACAACGCGATCGCCACGCGCGTGGTGGCGCACGTCGCCGGCGAGATGGGCGTGGGGCGCTTCGTGCTCGTCTCCACCGACAAGGCGGTGGCGCCGGCGACGGTCATGGGCGCGTCCAAGGCCCTGGCGGAGTTCGCGCTGGAGGCGGCCACCGCGCGCTTCGCGGGGACGCGATACGCGGCGGTGCGCTTCGGCAACGTGCTCGGCTCCTCCGGGAGCGTCGTGCCGATCTTCCGCCGCCAGATCGAGCGCGGCGGGCCGGTGACGGTCACCGACGAGCGCATGACTCGCTACTTCATGACGATTCCAGAGGCGGTCCAGCTGATCATCCGCTCCGGCTCGCTCGTATCCGACGGCGATCGCGGCGCGGACGTGTTCGTGCTGGACATGGGCGAGCCGGTCAGGATCGTCGAGCTGGCGCGCGCGATGATCGAGTTGTCGGGCCTCGACCCCGATCGCGACGTGGCGATCGAGATCGTCGGCAGGCGCGCGGGGGAGAAGCTGCACGAGGAGCTTTTCAACCGCTACGAGCAGCCACGGCCGACCCCGGCGGAGAAGATCATGCTCGCCGGGCGCGAGCCGCTCGCGCCCGAGACGGTGGAGGCGATGTTCGACGAGATCAGGCTGCTCGTGTTCGAGGGCGACGCGGCCGCCCTCGCCGCGAAGGTGGCCGAGCTCTCGGCCGTGCGCGCCGAGCTGTCAGAGTCGGTCTCGGGACGCGGCGCGAGTGCGCCTGTGCCCCTCATAGACTCCCAAGATCAATGAGCTCCCGGACAGGACCTCGGCACTGCTGCCCGCAACACCATTCCGATAGGAGCTAGATGATCGCTCTGCCGCTCGCGTTGTCGCTCTCGAGCTCCTTCACCGACGCTGGCGCGATCGCCGCCTTCGCGGCGTTGCTGGGCATCGCGATCCTGTCGCTGCTGGCTTTCTCTCAGGCACGCGAGATCAAGCGGCTGCGCGAGTGGGCCGGACGCGCGCCTGAGCGAGCGCTCGAAATGGAGCAGCGTGTCAGCGCCGAGGCCGCCGCGCGCGTGCAGCGCGGGAGCACGGCCGTGGCGCCCGCCCGCGTCGTGCCGCGCGCTACGCCGCTCGTCAGCGCGCCGGTCTCCACTGCTGTGAACGCCACCGTGGCGGCCGTCGTGCCGCCCGCGACGGGCGCAACCTCGTCTCCTCTGCAGGGCACGCCCTCGCCGGCCGGGGAGTCCGCCGCGCCTGAGCTGGACGAGCAGCCGCCGGCAGCGGCGCCCGTGCCAGCCGCCGGGGTGGCTCAGAGCCCGATGAGCGCCGAGGGCTCGGACGCTTTCGCGGTGGATGAGGCAGAGCAGGGCGCAGCGCTCGGCGCTCCGGCGCTCGACTCCCAGGAGTCGCCGGCGCACCTGAGCGACGACGCCGTGGAGCCCTCCGCCCCGGCGCCCGCCACCGCCGCGGCTCGTGCCGCGCGCCCGCCGCTGCCTCCCTCTCCGGCCGACCCCGCTCCTCCCACAGGCGTCCCCTCAGGGTCGGTTCAGTCGGCTCTGCCTGCCGCCGCTCGATCCGCCGCCGCCCCGTCCGCCGCGGCTGCCTCGGCCTCTGCGCCGGCGGCTCCCTCAACTCCTGCCGCCGCGCCGGCGATGCCCGCCTCGCGGCCACCCGCGCCGGTGGCGGCGGCCCGCCGTACGCCCTCACGCGCTGTGGCCGCCTCCGCCGCGTCGCCTCCGCCGCGCTCTCCCGCCCCGCCCCGCGCGCGCGCGATGCCTGCCTCGGCTGGCTCCAGCGCCGCTGGGCGCGTCGCGGCTTCGTCGCGAGCAGCGGGGGCCGCGGCCATTGGCAGCGGCCCGAAGTACTTCAAGCCCGAGCGCTCACCCCGTCGGGCGGGCGCTCTGATCGCCGGCGGCGTGGTCGTCGGAGCGCTGCTGATCGTGTTTGCCGTGTCGGCGCTGAAAGGTGGAGGTGGCTCGACCAGGAGCACGCCCACGCAGAGCGCTCCCGCCCTGGAAGTGCAGCGCTCCAACTCGCATACGAGCTCCCGCCCGACGGCCTCGAATCCGGCCGAAGTGAGCGTGGCTGTCCTCAACGGCACGGGCACAGCTGGTCTCGCCCACCACCTGGCGGGGGACTTGCAGCAGAGCGGGTATGCGCGCGCCGCGGCTCTCGCGGGCGAACCGCCCGGGACCCATTCGACCACCGTCGTGCAGTACGCGCACGGTCACCGCGCGGACGCGCAGGCGGTTGCGAAGGCGCTTAATGTGACACAGGTGCAGGCGCTCGAATCGAGCATCGCGCCGCTCGCGGGCGCGGCGAGCGTCGTCGTGCTCGCCGGCGCCGACCAGGCGGCTCAGCTTGGTGGGGGTGGCGCTCAGAGCAACGGCGAACCGGCCGCCGGCAGCGGTCAGTGAGCTTCCCCCTGTGGGCTCAGACCGCGCTACAGCTGGCTTCCTGGACGTGCCGGCGCGCTCGCCCAAGCCACGCGAGCTGGGCATCACCCATGTGATCGACCGCGGGCTGTCGATCGCCGAGGTCGACGGGCTGATGGAGACCGTCGGGGATAGCGTGGACATCGTCAAGCTCGGCTGGGGCACGGCGCTCGTCACCGCCAACTTGCAGCCGAAGCTCGAGCGCTACGCCAAGCACGGCGTGCCCGTCGTGCTTGGCGGGACGCTGACGGAGGTCGCGATCAAGCAGGGCCGCGTCGAGGGGTTGGTCGCGTGGTTGCGCGAGCTCGGGTTGCGCCACGTGGAGATATCCGACGGCACGATCGCGCTCGAGCCCGAGGTCAAGGCGCATCTGATCCGCACGCTTGCCAGCGACTTCACCGTGCTCTCTGAGGTTGGAAGCAAGGACGCCGACTTCATCATGGCTCCCTACGTTTGGGTGGAGCAGATCGAACGCGACCTGCAGGCGGGCGCCTGGAAGGTGATCGCCGAGGCGCGCGAGTCGGGGACGGCTGGCATCTACCGCGCCGACGGCGAGGTGCGAACGGGGTTGATCGACGAGATCGCGCACGCGATCGACCCCGAGCGGCTGATCTTCGAGGCACCTCTTCGCGAGCAGCAGGTTTGGCTGCTGCACCGCTTCGGCAGCGAGTGCAACCTCGGCAACATCGCGCCCGAGGACGTCCTTTCGCTCGAGACGCTGCGCCTGGGACTGCGCTCGGACACGGTCGAGCGCTTCTCCCGGGACGGCGAGGCTTGAGCGGGGCGCACGCCGGCGACGCTCGTGTGGCTCGCGGGAGGGCGAGCGACGGCGCGAGCCAGCGACTGCCGGGGGTCGTGTTCGCGCTGCTCGTGCTCGCCTGCTTCGCCGCGCTGCTCGTGACACAGCGTCTCAAGCACACTCCGCCGCTGGTGGCGTCGTTCGAGTTGACTCGCGTGATCGCGCCGGCGTCAAGCGGGGCGTCGAGGGAAGAGCGCATCGCGTTCAAGCTCGCCAAGGGCGATGCGGTGACGGTGACGATCGAAAACGTCGCGGGGGAGGCGGTCGCCACGCTCGTGCGGGACCTGCCGGTGAGACGCTACAAAATCGTCTCCCTGCGCTGGGACGGCCGCCGCGGGACCGCGCGCGGCTACGGGGTCTTGCGCAAGGCGAGCGGGTATACGACGCTGCTGCCGCGCAACAGTGGGCGACTCGCGCCGCCGGGCGAATACACGGTGCGAGTCAGCCTGAGCAAAGAAGACCGCTCGGTTCCCCTCCCACGCACGTTCAAGCTGGTGGGGCGATGAATCTCCGTGGTGGGGCCATGAGCCCCCGACGGCCTCGACGCTCCAAGGCAGAGCTCCGCGCGCGCCCGGGATCGCGGCGCACCCACGCGCGCGCGGGCGCACCGCGATGATCGCCACGACCCTGCCAAGCCCCGGGGTGCTCGCGGCCGCCGCCGCAGGCGCGCTCGTCGCGGTCGGCATCCTGGCGTTGGCGATGCGCCGCCGCCCGCAAGCGTTTCCCCTGCTGGCGGTGATCGCGCTTCCGTTCCGATTGCCGATCTCAGCCGACGGACGCACGGTGAACCTGCTGCTGCCGCTGTATGCGGTGGTGGCTGCGGGCGTGCTTGCCCACCTGCTGCCGCGACTGCTGGGAGGCCGCGACATGGACGAGCGCGTGTACCGCTCTGGGCGCCAGCCGATGGCGCTCGACTGGCTGTTGCTTGGGGCGATCGGCCTGTATGCCGTGCAGATCGCCTATTCGGCCGACCCGTCCAAGGGGGCGCAGAACCTTCTGTTCTTCTATGTGCCGTTCGCGCTCCTCTACCTGCTGCTGCGCGAGGCGCCTTGGACGCGCTCGCTCGCGCTCACTTGCCTTGGCGCCACGGTGGCGCTGGCGGTGGCGTTCGTGGGCGTCGGCGACGTCGAGTATCTGCGTAAAGCGCTGTTCTTGAACCCGAAGGTGGTGGCGGCTAACGAGTACGACAACTACTTCCGCGTTAACTCCCTTTTCTTCGACCCGAGTATTTACGGGCGCTTTCTGGCGCTCGTGATGATCGCCGTGACGACCGTCGTGCTGTGGAGCAACGAGCGGCGCGCGCAGCTGGCTGGCGCTGGCGTGCTGGCGTGGCTGATGGTGGGGCTCGTGACGAGCTTCTCGCAGTCGAGCATCGCGGCGTTGCTGTTCGGGTTGGCGGTGCTCGCGGCGTGGCGCTGGGACCTGCGCGGCGCCGTTTACGTATCGGCCGCGCTTGCGGCGATCGCGGGCGTGGTGGTGCTCCTCGCGCCGCCGAGCCTGCACTTCGGCCTGAAGGGCGCGGGCGGCTCGGCCAACAACGCGACGAGCGGCCGCGCGAAACTGGTGTCTGGCGGGCTGGATCTGTTCGCGGCGCGTCCGTTGGAGGGGTATGGATCGGGGTCGTTCGAAACGCAGTACAAGCGCCACGAGCGCGGCGCAAGCGCCGTGAACGCCGTCTCGGCCTCGCACACGATCCCCGTGACCGTCGCCGCCGAGCAGGGGATCGGCGGGCTGGTGCTGTACGCGGCGCTGCTGGTTGCGGCCTTCATGACGCTCTTCACAGGCGCGGGACGCTCGCCGCCGCGGATCGCGATAGCCGCCTGCTTCGCGGCGCTCGTCCTGCACACGTGGGTCTACGCCGACTTCTTGGAGGACCCGATGACCTGGACGCTGCTGGGAATCGGCATGGCACTTGGAGCCGGGCGCGGAGGGGATCTTTGGGGAGACAAGATCCGCTCGTCATCCGCAGAGCCGCCCCCGTCGCCGGTCGCCGCGCAGAGGTGACGCGCCGAGCCGGAAGGGTTGCACGACGGTGCGCCCGTTAGGTTCCTGACGGTGCGCTCCTACCTGAAGCGCCTTGTGAGGACCGGCGCGGCTTATCAGGCCGCGGAAATCTTCGCGAAGGCGATCGCGGTGTTCACGCTGCCGCTGTACACACGGCACGTGTCGAGTGAAGCGTATGGCGCTTACAACTCGCTGCTGACTTCGGTGATCCTCGCGAGCATCGTGTTGCGCCTCGGCGTCGGGGAGGCGTTCGTGCGCTTTTACTTCACCGACGAGGACGTCGAGCGCAGGAGACGCATCGCGCGCACCGCGACCGCCACCGTCGCCTGGACCACGACCGCGGCGGCGCTGGCAGCCGTGGCCTTCTCGAGCGAGCTCTCGAAGCTGGTGCTCGGCTTCGACGACCCGCTGTTGATGGACTGCGCGATCCTCGGGCTGTGGGCGTTCACCAATCTCGAGATGGCGTACGCGCAGCTGCGCGTGGACGAACGCGCGCGCGCTTACATGCTCGCCTCGGGAGCGAACGTCGCGATGACGGTCGTGTTCACGATCGCGCTTGTGGTGCTCGCCGGCCAGGGCGCGCGCGGGTTGCTGCTCGGCAACTTCGGCGCTTCGACGATCGTGGTCATCGGCCTGTGGTGGGCGCTGCGTGCGCGCTGGTCGAAACGGGGATGCGAGCCTGAGGCGAGCGTCTCCCGGCTTCGGTCGCTGCGCGTGCGGATCGCCGATCTGCGCGCGATGCTCAGCTTCGGCCTGCCCACGGTGCCGGCCGACGCGAGCGTGTACGCGCTGCAGGTGGTGGATCGCTTCTACCTGTTTCGCGGCGTCGGGCACGCGGCCGCCGGCGAGTACTCGATCGCAGTGCAGCTCGCGACCGTCGTGTTCGTGTTCGTGAGGGGCTTCCAGTACGCGTGGCCACCGCTGGCCTATTCGATCGAAAGCGACGCCGAGGCCTCGCAGCTCTACTCGATCGTGACCACTTACTTCGTGCTCGCCACGGGCGTGGTGGTCGCGGCCGTCGCCCTGCTCGGGCGCTGGCTGGTGAGGCTGCTGGCGGCGCCCGAATTCTTCGCGGCGCACGAGGCGCTGCCGTGGCTTGCGCTCGGCTGGACGCTGTATGGCCTCTACCAGGTGATGATCGTGATCACCGGACGCGCGCGCGTCACCCAGCGCAACGTGCCGGCAGCCGTGGCGGGCCTTGCGGTGAATGTCGTGCTGCTGGTCGTGCTGGTGCCCGACAGCGGGCTCGGCCTCGGGATCGCCGGCGCGGGGATCGCGCTGTGCGGCGCTTACGCGACGATGGTGGCGCTCATGCACGTGCTCACTCGCAACGTATTCGCGGTCGACTTCCAGTGGCGCCGGCTCGCGCAGGTGACGGCGATCCTCGCGAGCGTGGCCGTGTCGGGCGAGCTGCTGCTGCCGGCGTCCGGCGTGGCCGGCCTCGCGTTGCGCGTGGCATGGCTGGCGTTGATCCCGGCACTGTTGCTCGGCACGCGCTTCTTCGCGCCGCAGGAGCGCGAGCAGGCGCGCGCGATCGTCGCCGACGCCCGCCGTCGCGTGGGCGCCTTCCGCGCCGCAGGCGGCGATGTCGAGGCATACGCGGAGGACCCGCTGAGAGACATCTGATCCCTCTTGGTTGCCGTTACGACCAGCACGTGCGCCGACCGGCTGTCCTGAGGGATCGACGGGATCTCCAATCGGCCGACGATGGGATCTCCGATCGACCGAGATGCGCGGCGCGCGCCAGAGCCGATGTGACTGTCCTTCCGACAGACCCAACGTCTCAAGCTATGCGGCCTTTTCGTCGATTATGGGTGCGTGCGTGAGACTGCTGTCAAGCCCCCCAGGCCGGCTGGTCGGCGCGAGCTCGCGCGCCGTGCCGAGGCGCTGCGTCGCCACCGTGCCGACGCGCGCGTGCAGAGCATCGCGGCCGCGGGCGAGCTCGCCTATCTGCGCTCGCAGCTGCGCGCCGCCGCGCGTCTGACGGCACGTCTGGCGGCCACGCGCGACATCGAGGAGATGGCACGGCTGGTCGTCGACGAGCTGCACGAGACGTTTGCCTTCTATCTGGCGGCGATACAGCGCCTCGAAGGCGACGGGATCTTGCGGCTGATCGCCGGCCGCGGCCCACTGGCAGAGGTGATGACTGAGTTCCTGATCGTGGAGCAGTCCCTGCGCGAGGGCGTCAACGGGCGTGTCGCCCGCTCCGGGCTGACGGCGCTCGTTGCCGACACGCGTGAGGATCCCGACTACATAGCCCGTGACCCGGCGACCGATCCGCGCTCGGAGCTGAGCGTCGCGATCATGGTCGACGGGGCGGTGTGGGGTGTGCTCAACATCGAGGCGGTCGAGCCGGGGGCGCTGGACGAGGCGGACGCCGTGCTAGTCGAGGCGATCGCCGCCAGCCTGGGATCGGCGGTGCACAGGGCGGGCCTGATCGGCGACATCGAACAGGCCTTCACCAACACTCTCGCCGTGGTCACGAGCACGGTCGAGGCCAAGGACGACTACACCGCCTGCCACGGCTCAGACGTCGCCGGCCTGGCCGAGCGCGTGGCGGTGCGGATGGGGCTCGACGCGAAACAGGCCCGTCAGGTGCACTATGCGGCAATGCTCCACGACGTCGGCAAGATCGCGGTGCCGAGCGAGATCCTCTGCAAGGAAGGGCCGCTCACCGAGGAGGAGTGGGTGGTGATGCGAAGCCATACGGTCGTGGGCGCCGAGCTCGTGGAGCGCATCGACGCGTTCGCCCATCTGGCGCCGGCGGTTCGCTCGAGCCATGAGCGCGTCGACGGCCACGGCTATCCCGACGGCCTGGCGGGTGAGCGGATTCCTCTGGCGGCCAGGATCATCGCCGCTTGCGACACCTATGACGCGATCGTCACCGACCGTCCCTACCGCGCGGCTCGCACCCCGGCGCAGGCGCGCGAGGAGCTGCTGCGCGCATGCGGCTCGCAGCTGGACGAGCGTGTCGTGGCCGTGCTGCTCGAAGAGCTGGCGGCCGAGCTCATCGCCTAAGCGGCGATTGCCCGCTCGATGTAGACGCCGGGCCGCTTGGCTCGGAGAGCGTTTCGCCGTGCTCCAGCATCACCCTCGAGATGGCCCGCGATGGCGGCGCGCATCTCCTCATGCACACTTAGAGAGTCGCCCCGTGGCAATGCAACCGGGTACGTCTGGCGACCACGCCGAGTGGTTCGACGGGGGACCACCCTCCACAAGAATCGGATAGCGCTCGTCAATCGTCGCGTGAGTCATCGTGAGTCATTCGTCCTCATGCCGGTTGTACCGTGCGGCGCCCTCGCGCAGGCCCTCGCCGCGCGAAGGCCACAGTGACGCGGTGACGTGGCGCCAGTAGCGCTTCGGGGAGTGGCCGGGGAGCAACAGCGCGGCCAGCGCTCGCAGCGCGTAGCTCCACGCCGTCAGCCAGCGCACGGTGAGCGCCGCGGCGGGGGAGTGGTGCTTGCGCATGTAAAGGTCACGATTGCGCGCAAGCTCCACGATCCGCCGCTCGGGCACGGCGCCGGTGGAGAGCTGCTCGTGGTGGACGGCGACCGCGCCCGGCACGTACAGGCTGCGCCAGCCCGCGTCGCGCAGGCGCCGCGCGAAGTCGACCTCGTCGGAGTAGACGAAGAAGTCCGGGTCGAGGTAGTCGATCTGCTCGGCCGCCTCGCGCCTGACGAGTAGCGCCGATGACTGGCACCAGTCGACCTCGCGCGTGCGCTCGCCCTTGCTTTGCACGGTGTAAAGGCGGTGCAGGAAGAGTGCCCCCGCGAGCGCTGTGAGCGGCGTTGGAAAACGCCACGCGCAGGCCGGCGCGCCGCCACGCGGACGAACCTTCCGAGGGTCCTGGGCCGCAGGGAAGGGCTCCGCCACGTGTGTCTCATCGCGGCGCCGCTGCCCGGCGCCGGCGATATCGGGATGCGGCAACTGGTCGTCCGCGTCGTCGGGTTGCCACCGCCCACCGCCGCCACCGGGGCGTGGCAGGTCGTCTGCGTCGTCGGGTTGCCGCTGCCCACCGCCGCCACCGGGGCGTGGCAGGTCGTCTGCGTCGTCGGGTTGCCGCTGCCCACCGCCGCCACCGGGGCGTGGCAGGTCGTCTGCGTCGTCGGGTTGCCGCTGCCCACCGCCGCCACCGGGGCGTGGCAGGCCGTCCGCGTCATATGGACGCAGCAGCTTGGCGCCCGCACATGCGGCCTTCGGATGGCGCTCGAGCGCTTCGTGCAGCGCCAGCGTCGCGCCCGACAAGAGCTCGGAGTCCTCGTTGAGCAGCAGCGCGTAGCGGCCGCGCGCGCGTCGCAGCAGCTCGGAGTCGTTGGCGGCCTTGCCGCGCCGCTCCTCGAGCGCGATCAGCTCGTCCACGGCCGGATGGGCTTGCGCGGCCTGCGCCGAGCCGTCGCGCGAGCCGTTGTCTAGCACGAGCACCTCGGTGGCGAACGGCAGGGCGGCCCGCTCGCCTTCGATCGCGTCGAGGCCTCGCAACAACAATTCCCGCTGCGATGTGTTCACGATGCAGTAGCTCAGCTCGATCGCGGGCACCGTTGGGACCCTACTTTGCGTGGGGAGGGGAGCCGCCGGCGCACGGGCGCGTCCGGTGGGGCTGAGCACGGAAAGTACTGGGAAATTACGCAACTAAGCGCACCGCGGACGGTTGAACTTCGTAGGCCTATATGCACTAGAATTGTCTAACTGCCCTGCCTTTCTGTTATGTGGACTAGGCTTGGGCGTAGGGAGTCGCTAGAGGGAGAGGGGTCTGTTCTAATGGGAAGCGACATCAACAGCCACATGGAGGGATCGATGGGGAACAAGTCACTGCGCCCGCGCGCGTCCGCGCGGCTGCGAATCTCATCCGCGGCGCTCGCGCTCGGCGCAGTTGCCACGGTTGCCGCCTTCGGGGGGGGCGCCGCAGGCGCCGCGGCGCCACGCGCCACGGCGGCGCGCACGCTCACTTTGAACGACAGCGCCAGCCTGCACCTGCAGAACAAACATGGCATCGAACTCAAAGAGGGTGGCGTGGCGAAAGGCACGCTCGGCGGACCGCTCTATCTGCAGCTGAAGGTCACCTCCACTCGCAGTGTGAGCGCTCAGGTCCAGGTCTATCCGAGTGGTGGCGGGTCGATCGGCGGCAGCGCCAAAGCCAGCTACCGCGTCGCGGGCTCCACGGCCTCGTTCTCGGGCACCCTGGCGATCACGAAAGGCAGCGGCAAGTACTCCAAAGCAAAAGCGTCCGCGCTGAGCTTCAGTGGCACGATCAAGCGCTCCAACGACGCCGTCACGGTGCGCGTGAGCGGAAAAATGTCGTACTAGCGGCTGGAGATACCTTGACCAGAGTGCGGATACCCAGGGCCTGTGCCCTCGTGCTTGCGCTGCTCGTCCTCGGCTGCCTGCCCCTCTCGGCGCAGGCAGCCCAGACGGTCGCCTTGCACACGTCGTTTACGCCCAACAGGCTGGGCGCCTCGACGACGATCGGGTTTGGCTTCACGATCGGCAGCACCACCGGCGGGTTGCCCTCGCCGCTGACCCATGTAAGCCTGCGCATGCCGAAGGGCATGAACTATGTGACGACGACGCTCGGCCTTTCCATTTGCAAGCCCGAAGCGCTGGTCGCCAAAGGCCTCGCCGGATGCCCGCCGAACTCGAGGCTGGGCTATGGCAGCGCGTATGTCGAAGTCCCCTTCGGGCAGGGTTCGGGCCGCGAGATCCCGGAAATCGAGGCGCTGATGGGCCCGCCGCACGAAGGCAACATCGTCGTGCTGTTCTACGCGAACGGGTTGGCGCCGGTCTATGCGCAGATCGTCTTCTCGGGCGAACTGCTCCCGGGAGAAGGCGCGTTCGGCGGCAACCTCGACACGGCGATCCCGCAGATACCAAGTGTCACCAACGGCCCGCCGGTGTCGATCATCAACGTCGCCTCGACGATCGGCCCCAGCCATCTCACCTACTACAAGCGCGTCCACGGAAAGCTGGTCGGCTACAAACCGCAGGGCATCTCGCTTCCGACGAAGTGCCCGCGCGGCGGCTTCCCGTTCGCGGCGCAGTTCACGTTCCTCGACGGCAGCCAGGTGGCGGCGACGCACAATGTGCCATGCCCGCCGCCGCTGCGCCACAAGAAGAAATAGCGGCGGCCCTCCTCCAGGGTTGAGAGCTTCTCAATCCTGGAGGGCCAGGCCGGCCTGCACCCTGGCGGCGAACCAGCCCGGGATCGCGACCATCAAGACCGCCGAGGCCGTCACGAGCGCGAGGCTCGACAGCGCCACGATCACGCCGACTGAGCTGACCACGGGATAATTGATCACGATGTTCAGCGCGCGGTCGAGCAGCTGCTGGCCGAAGAGGCCGAAGACCGCGCCGCTGAAGCAGCCGACGCCCAACAGCATCAGGCTCTCGAGCACGATCGTGTACCAAAGTTCGCGGTGAGGGAAGCCCTCGAGCTTGAGCTTGGCCAGGCGCGGACGGCGCTGCCAGATCATCGCGCCCATCGCGGCCGCCATCGCCATCACGGCCGCCACCAGGATCAAGGTCGCGATCTGCGAGAGCCTCGTCAGGCCCTGGCGGGTGATGGCACGCAGCGTGTTGGCGTGCTCCTCAGCGGTCTGGACGGCCAGCGCCGCTTCTGGGCCGAGCGCCGCCCTGATCTCGCGCACGCCCTGCTCGGGCGAGGCTCCCGGCTTCATCAGCACGTTGTAGGCGCTCGCGTCGGCGCTGCCCGACGCCTTGGCGTAGTCCTCGGCGCTCATCACGATCGCCCCGGGGGCCCAGCCGATGTTGGTGCTGATCGCCGCCACGCGCAGGGTGGTCGGGTTGGCCGTAGGAAGTGCGAAGGCGTCGCCAATCTTCAGTTTGTGTTCTTCGGCGAGCGCGAGCGAGACGACGGCCCAACCCCCTTGGCGCAGGCGCGCGTCGGCCTTCGAGACGCTGCCTTCGACGAGCTGGCTGGGCGGCACGAGCGGCGAGGCTTCAGGCGGCGGTGCGATCACCCACACACGGCGGTCGTTGTAGTCGAGCAGTCCCCCTCTGTATATCCGTACGGCCCGCACCCCCGGCAGCGCGCTCAGCTTGCTCAGCTGTGTCGGAGCGAACGGCGAGGTCATCAAGAGGTTGGAGTTGCCGGCGGCCGACACCCACACGTCGGTGGCCGCGTTCGCGTCGCTGGCCGCGTTGTAGAGGCCGTTCAGCAGGTCGCTGTGGGCGCCTTGGATCGAGACGCTGCCGAACACCGCGATCGCTCCGGTGGCGGCGATCGCGAGCGCACGCGAGCGGCCGGCGCGCAGCTCCATCACGGCGATGTGCGGCACGGCGCTGACGATCGTGGGCGCGAGTCGCCGCACGAACGCGAGCATCCCTGTCAACGGCACCGCGAGCAACGCCAGCAGGGCCGCGATCAACGTCACCATTCCCACGATCGCGGCCTGGGGCGCCGCCAGCAGGATCGCGAGTGTCGCGCCCAGGCATAGGAGCCCCGCGAGCGTCAGTAGCCACGAGGTGCTGCCAGCGGCCCCCTCCTTTGTCTCGATCGCCGCGAGCGGGTTGCGCGAGACGATGTCCTTGAACGGGCTCAGCACGGCCACGCTCGCGGCGCCCATCCCGCCGATCACCGAGATGAGAATGCTCTGCCAGTTCACGACGCGCTCGGAGCCGACGGCGAACGCGGAGGACAGGTAGCCCGGGTTCGAGTGGAACAGATGAATCGAGAGCTCGTCTCCCAGCACCAGCCCGATCGCGCAGGCGATCGTGCCGAGCACGACGGCGTCGAACATCAGCACGGCGATCACGGCCTTGGGCGTGTAGCCGTCGCGGCGCAGATCGGCGATCAGACGCCGGCGCTGGGGCACGGTCAGGAGCATCGCGTTGAACGCGAACAGGAAGCCGACGAGTGCGCTGATCACCGCGAACAGCTGCGTAGACTGGTTGGTCGCGGCTGCCGCCTTGGCGAACAGCTTTTCGTCGTAGTTGGCGGCCTCGACGCCGTAGCGCCCGCCGGCGATGCGCTCGAGGCCTGCCTGCACGGCGGCGGCTTGCCCGGGCTTCGGCTCGACCAGGATGCGGGTCACACGCCCGCCGAGGCCGCTCGCGTGCTGGACGTATTCGAGCGTGCTCACCGCGATCGGGCTCGAGATCAGCGCTCCGATCTGCCTTTCGCTCAGCTGTGAGTAGAGCGCCGCTTCGCTCGCGTGCCCGAGTGCCTGGAACTTTACGATGTCCCCGAATTTCCTAGCTCCGACCGCTTTCGCCACCGGCGCCGGCAACACGACCGCTTCCACGCCTGCGAATGGGGTGAGCGCCACTTTGCGCACGAGTGCTCCCCCGAGCTTGGCGAGCGCGTCGTCGGCGCCGACGAGCTCCACGGACTCGCTCCCCTTCGGGCCCTTGGCGTTTGCGCTCACTTCGAGCAGCGGCGCGGCGACCCGCACACCCTGCAGCTGACGGGCTTGCGTCACGAGCGCTTCCGGAAGGCCGTGCGCGTCGCGCGCAGTGAGCTGCAGCTTGGCTGCGCCGACGATCCCGCTGTTGAGCTGCCCCACTGAGCTCGACAGGCTCGAGCTGGCTATCTGGGAGGCGAACAGCAGCCCCACGCCAGCGGCGATCCCGACGATCGCAAAGCACTCCTGCAGGGCCCGCGCGCGTAGGCGCACGCGGTAGAGGTGAAGGACGTTGGCGAACCTCATCGAGCGCCCCGCCAGCTCGCGGCCGCGCTCGGCAGGGAGCGAGCCTGCGCCGATGGAATCGCCACGCTCAGGCAGGAGCAAGCCGCCGCTCGTGGGATCGGCCGGCTCACTGGGCGCTGGCCGGGGCGAACCCCTGCTCGGGGTCGTAGTCGACCAGCCTGCCGTCGCGCAGCGCGAGCACGCGGTCGGCGTAGCCGGCGGCCTGCGGGTCGTGGCTGACGAGCACGATCGCGACGCCGCGCTCGCGACACAGCTCGGTCAGCAGTTCGAGCACCTCGCGCCCGCGCTGCGTGTCGAGGCTGCCGGTGGGCTCGTCGGCGAGCAGCAGCTTCGGCTCGGTCGACAGCGCCCTGGCGATCATCACGCGCTGGCGCTCGCCCATCGAGAGCGTCTCAGAGCGATGCGTCAGGCGGCCGCCGAGCCCAAGGCGCTCGAGCAGCGGCTGCACGCGGTCGTGGGCTTCCTTCCAGGGAGTGTTCTTGAGCAGCTTCAGAACCGTGTTGTCGATCGCGGTGACGCCTGGCAGCAGGTCGAAGTTCTGGCGCACGAAGCCCATTTCCTGAAGGCGGAAGTGCGACGCCTCGCGCTCGGAGAGCGAGGAGATGTCACGCTCGTTGACGAGCACTTTGCCGCTGGTTGGAGCGAGCAGCGCGGCGACCATCAACAGCAGCGTTGTCTTGCCCGAGCCGCTCGGCCCGTACAGCGCGACCATCTCGCCCGTCGCTACCGACAGCGACACGCCGTCGACCGCGCGCACGGTCTCCTCCCCGGCTGTGTGGTAATGCTTGACGAGATCTCGCAGCTCCAGCATGCGTGTCCCTCTCCCTCGTGACCTGCCGGCAGCTGACCATGCTACCGGCACCCCTCCTACTTGACCTGAGCAGAAACCCTATCTGAAACTGTCTAGGTCGTGCCGTTGCGGTCACGCTCCTCGACCCCACGATAAACGACGGCGTTGCGCAGGTGCGTCGGCAGGCGGCGCAGCTCGAACACGAGCATCGTCGGCTTCTCGAGCGCGCCGACGGTGTCGAGCACGCTTTCGCTCACGGGCTCCAAGTCGGCGCTGTGGGCTTCGGGAGTCGACAGGTAGTTGGCGATCATTGCCGCCAGGATCACGATGTGGCGACGTCCGTGTGGGAGATCGCGCGCCGCTTGCAGGGCCCGCTCGGCGAGCCATCTCATCCGCTGCGCGGCGAGCTGCGGCCCGTAGTACTCGACGAGGCTGCGATGGCCCGCGGCCTCGTCCTCGCGTTTGTCGATCAGGTTGTCGAGCAGCGAGTGCAGCCCCCCGATCCAGGGGAAGTAGGCGCGCTCCAGTGCCGTCACCTCCTCGCCGCCCAGCCGCGGCTGGGCGGCGGCCGCGATCAGCGCGTGCACTCCGAGCGAGGAGCCGGCCGCCGCGGCCGTCTCCCACCACTGCAGCTCGCTCCCGGGCGGAGTGGCCGCGCGCGCCCAGCGTTCGAGTCCGGTGTGGTCGCCTTGGGATTCGCTCAGGTTCAAGCTCTGGAAGGCCACGATCCGAGCTGCGGCCGTGCGCGCGGGGGGTCCGGTCACGGCGTGCGAGGGCAACGCTGCGAACGCGTCGCGGCAGTCTTGCAGCAGCGCGTTCAGATAGCCGCCGTCGTCGCGCTGCGGATGGTGCTCGTACCAATCAAGCGGCGTGGCGGCTGGGTCGAGCGCGTACACCAGCGCTTCGTGCAGCCGCCGGCCGTCGCGCACGGGGTCGGCACTCGGCTGCTCGCCGAGCATGTCGAGCAGGTTGTAGGCGCACTGGAAGGCGCTCGTCGCCCGCGTCGCCGCGCCCCGCCCCGCGCGCGGCGCGAACGCCGCGAACGCTGCCGCCCCCTCGATGTTGCCGCGCTTGGCGAGCGCTTCGAGGGCTAACTGGCGCAGCGTGTGGTCCGGGATCCGTCGCGCGAGTCGCCGCCAGCGTGCGATGTGCAGGCACACGCGCGGGAACACGCACGTCCAGTAGCTGAAGGCCGCGCGCGCGAACGTGGCCGCGAGCGCCGCACGGCTGTGCGGCGTCGGCCGTATTGTCTCTCCCCGGTGCGCGTTCACGTCGTCGATCCCTCCGCCTATACGCCACCCTACGACCATGCGCTGTGTCGTGCGTTGGCGATGGCAGACACAGAGGTGGAGTTGTTCACCAGCCACTTCGCTTATGGGCCCGTGGCTACCCCCGATTGGTATGCGCGCCGCGAGCTTTTCTACCGTCTCGCGCTCGGCGCGCCCGGGGGGCGCCTGCGGCTGGCGTGCAAGCTCGCCCAGCACGTGCCCGACATGCTGCGCTACCGCCGCGCGGCCCGCGACGCCGACGTCGTGCACTTCCAGTGGCTGCCAGTTCAACATCTCGACGGTCGTCTGCTGCCTGCCAAACGCTCCGCCGCCGGCGTCGATCGTCCGCTCGTGCTCACCGCTCACGACGTGCTGCCGCGCGAGCCGCGCCCGGGCCAGCTTGCGGCGCAGCGGCGCCTGTACGACCGCTTCGACGCGATCGTGGTGCACTCCGAGCACGGGCGCGCGCGCCTGATCGAGGAGCTCGGCGCCGATCGCGAGCGCGTGCACGTGATCCCGCACGGCGTCTTTACCCATCTGGCCGAGCGCGCGCCGGGGGCGCCCGCGCCCGCGCCTCCCTTCGAGACGGACAGGCCCGTGGTCCTGATGTTCGGCCTGATGCGGCCCTACAAGGGAATCGACGTGCTGCTGGATGCATGGCGCGGGGTGGAGGGCGAAGCGCCGATCGAGGACGCGGAGCTGTGGATCGCCGGCATGCCGCGCGTGGACCTCTCCGCGCTGCGGGCCGCCGCCCCCGCGAACGTCCGCTTCGTGCCTCGCTTCGTCGGCGACGACGAGCTGCCCGCTTACTTCGAGCGGGCCGACCTGGTGGTGCTCCCCTACCTGCAGGCCGACCAGTCGGGCGTGCTGTTCACGGCGCTCGCGTTCGGCAAGCCGCTCTTGCTCAGCGATGTGGGTGGCTTCCCCGAGATGGCGGAGACCGGCGCCGCGCGCATCGTGCCTGCGGGCGATGCGCGCTCTCTGGCGCGCGCGCTGCGCAAGCTGCTCGACGACAGGGCCACCCTGGCCGAGATGTGTGTGAGAGCCAGAGCGGCCGCCGGCGGACGCTACTCCTGGGAGGCCGTCGCGGGCGCGCATGTCGAGCTCTACGAGCGGCTCCTGCGCCGGGCGCCGCGGCGTTAGGGCGCCCGCTCGGTGAGAATGCGCTCGGTGCGCACCGCTCTCGAGATCCTCTTCTGGCTCGCCGTGGCTCTGCTCGCGTGGACTCAGCTCGGCTATGCGCTGTTCATCGCGATGCTCGTCCGCATTCTCGCGCCAGCGCCACCGGCGCCCTCTGCGTCGCGGGAACGAACGGTAAATCCTCCAAATCGACACGCCGACGGAACGTCGAGGATCATGGCTTCCAGCGCCGAGGGGGAGATGCCGTTTGTGTCCCTGATCGTCGCGGCCCACGACGAGCAGGCCGTGATCGCCGCGAAGGTCGAGAACGCGCTCGCGCTCGACTACCAGCGCGAGCTACTGGAGGTGATCGTCGCTTGCGACGGTTGCGCCGATGCGACCGCCGCGCACGCACGCGACGCGGGCGCCCACGTCGTGCTCGAGCTGCCGCGCGGCGGCAAGATCGCCGCGCAGGACGCCGCGGTGCAGCGGGCACGCGGTGAGATCCTCGCGTTCTCGGACGCCAACGCGCTGTGGGACGAGGACGCGCTGCGCGAGCTGGTCGGCGCCTTCGACGATCCGCGCGTCGGCTACGCATGCGGGCGGGTGAGCTTTGTGCGGAGCTCGGATGGCGAGCACAACACCAACCAGGAGGGCGTCTACTGGCGCTACGAGATGACGCTGCGTTCGCGCGAGTCGCGGCTGCGCTCGATCACAGCCGGCAACGGCGCGATCTACGCCACGCGGCGCGACTCCTACATCGTCGTCGACCCGATCATGGGCCACGACCTGTCGTTCCCGTTCAACATGATCAAGCGCGGCTGGCGCGCCGTCGACGTTCCCGACGCGCGCGCCACCGAGAGGATGGTCCCCTCGATCGAGGGCGAGTGGCGTCGCAAGCGTCGCATGATGAGCCACACGTGGCCGATCGTCGTGCGCGGCGGGATGCTCTCGCCGCGTGGCTACACGCCGGGCTATGCGCTGATGATCCTCTCGCACCGCCTGCTGCGCTACCTGACTCCGTTCCTGCACGCGCTCGCCTTCCTCGCCAACATCGCGCTCGTGGCGCTCGGCGCAGGGACGCTGTACACGCTCGCGCTCGCGCTGCAGCTAGCGCTGCTTGGCGCCGCCGCGCTCGCGGGCGCGCTGCCCGCGCGCCCGCTGCTGATCGCGCGCTACTACGTGCTCACCGCCGCGTCGCCCGCCGCCGGCCTGTGGGACTGGCTGCGCCACGGCACCGCCCCTTCGTGGGAAGCGGCGGAGGGGACGAGATGAGGCCCCCGCGCGGAAACGCTCTCGCGTCGAGGTCGCGACGCGAGCGATGATCCGCCGGGCGATCGACGTCGCGGTCGGTGGTCTTGCGCTGGCGCTGGCGGCGCCGGTGATCGCGCTTGCGATGCTCGCGATCCGGCTGGAGTCGCGTGGGCGCCCGATCTACCGGCAGCGCCGCGTCGGCAGGGACGGACGGCCGTTTGACCTGCTGAAGCTACGCACAATGGTCGACGGGGCCGAGCACATCGGCGCGGGGCTTGCCGTCAACGAGAACGACTCGCGCGTCACGCGCGTGGGGTCGCTCCTGCGCAGGACCTCGCTCGACGAGCTGCCCAACCTGCTGAACGTGGTGCGCGGCGACATGTCGCTCATCGGCCCGCGCCCCACGATCCCGGTGCAGGTCGCTCAGTACACCGAGCGACAGCGAGGCCGCCTGGCGATCAGGCCGGGCATCACCGGCTGGGCGCAGGTCAACGGCCGTACCGCCCTGCCCTGGAGCGAGCGGATCGAGCTGGACCTCTACTACATCGAGCACCGTTCGCTTGCGCTCGACGCCCGTATCCTGTGGCGCACGGTGGCGATCGTCCTAGGCGGCTCCGGCCTCTACAAGGGAGAGACGGGAGGATGGGAATGACCCCCGCCATCATGCTCACGGGCGTCGGCAAGCGCTACGACATCGTCTCGTGCTTTGCCGCGCTCACGACGGTCGTGGCGGTCGACCCGAACCCGCTGGCTCCCGCGCGATACGCGGCGCAAGTGCGCGCGAGCGCCCCGCCGATCGAGTCGTCCGAGTACGTGCCGGAGCTTGCGCGCCTATGCGAGATCCACGGCGTCGGCGCGGTCCTGCCCTTGACCGACCTCGACATAGAGAAGCTGGCGCTCGCGCGCGGAGATGGGTCCCCACCCACCCCGGGATCCCCACCCACCCCGGGATCCCCACCCACCCCGGGATCCCCACCCACCCCGGGGTCCCCACCCACCCCGGGGTCCCCATTCACCCCGATGACACCCACCCTGCCGGCGTTCGTGCCCTCGGCCGACGTCGCGCGCGCGACGTACGACAAGTACGAGGCTCACCTGCTGCTGGAGCGGCTCGGCCTGCCCTCGCCTCCCACAGCGCTCCCGGGCGAGGCCGATCTTGGCGCGCTGCGCTACCCGGTGATGGTCAAGCCGCGGCAGGGCTCGGGCGCGCGCTCGATCCACCTCGCTCACGACCCCGCGCAGGCGCGCTTCTTCGTCGAGTACGTGAACGAGCCGACGATGGTGCAGCGCGCGATGGGCGGGCCCGAGCTGTCGATCGACTGCCTCGGAGACCTGGACGGGCGCTGCCTGAACGCGATCCCGCGCACGATGCTCGAGTCGCGCGGGGGGGAGTCGATCAAGGGAACGGTGATCCACGACGCCGAGCTGGTCGAGCTGGGCCGAACGGTGGTGGAGGCGCTCGCGGTGCGCGGTCCCGCCACGATCCAGGTCTTCCGCGATCCCGAGCTGGGCATCCGCATCACCGACGTCAACACGCGCTTCGGCGGCGCCTTTCCCGCGCCGGCGCTCGCGGCGCTGCCCGGTCGCTCCTACCCCGAGCTGATCGTGCGGATGGCAGCGGGCGAATCGCCCGCGCCGCACGTCGGCGAGTACCGCCGCGATGTGACGTTCACGCGCTACTACTGGCAGCTGGAGCTGGACGAGCGGCTGCGGCCGAACGGCAATGAGATCCTGCCGGGGGGTTGTCCCGCGCCGAGATGTAAGAATGGAGACCGGTGACCACGGCGACGACCGAGTGCAACAAATGCGGGTCTCCCCTGCAGGAGGGGCAGGACTGGTGTCTGCAGTGCGGCTCAGGTAGGCCCGGCAGCCTGGGCGGCGGCCCCGGCTGGCGCACCGGCTTGGCGATCCTCGGCGCGACCGCGCTGCTCGTCGGCGGGGCCTCGGTGGCGGCGGTCGCGGCGCTCGACAAGACGAAGCCCAAGCCAAAGGTCGCAGTCGTGGCCGTCAGAGGGGGGGTCGTCACGGCGCCGCCCACGACGACGCCCACCACTCCCGGCGCCACGCCCGGGACCACGCCCGTTCCCGGCACGCCCACCACTGTGAAAAGCGCTCCGCCGAAGATTCCCTCGTCGACGCCGACGCCCAAATCCGCCGAAGGCGCAAACGCCGAAGCCAACAACGCGCTGTTCCCGCCGGAAACCAAAACCACTGGCGCCACCAAAACGACCGCGACCAAAACGACGAGCGAATCCTCGAAAGGCGCGAGCGAAGGCGGCTCCGAAGGCGGCTCTGAAACGAAAACGAGCGCCGGCTCGGAACCGCCGAGCCCGATCTTGCTGGACACGAACGCGGCCAGCGTCTACAACCCCTACAACTATCCGGCGTCCCTATTCGGCGATCCGAGCCTCGCGATCGACGGCGAAGCGAGCACCGCCTGGACGGCTCAGGTGCAGGCGAGCGTCGCGCCGAAGATGGCCGAGGGGCTCCTGCTCGACCTCAAGAGTGCCCAGAAGCTCGGCAGCGTCGCCGTCAAGACGACCACGACCGGGATCACCGTCGAAGTCTACGGCTCCAACGCCCACACTCCGCCGGCCTCGATCTCCGACCCGGAATGGAAGCGGCTGGTCGGGCTGAAAGTGCTGAAGAAGAAAGCGACAAGCCTTGCGCTGAAGGCAAAAGGCAAGGGCTACCGCTACATCGTGCTGTGGCTCGCCAAGGGCCCGGCCTCCTCGACCGCAGCCGCCCCCGGCACGGTCGCCATCGACGAATTCGAACTCTTTCCGCCCAAGTAGCGAAGCTTCGAGCCGGGCCGGAGCTTCGAGCCGAGTCGGAGCTTCAAGCCGGGCCGAAGCTTCAAGCCGGGCAGAAGCTTCAAGCCGGGCAGAAGCTTCAGGCCGGGTCGGAGCTTCAGGCCGAGCGCGGCTTGGCGCGGCGGCGTGGCTTCGCCGCCCACACCTCGTCGAGGAACGCCGCGATCTGCTTGGTGAGTCGCTCTGGGTTCAAGCGCAGCTCCACGAGCGAGTCGGCTTCGATCAGGCGCGCATCGGGCAGCTCCTCGGCGAGCATGCCGGCGTCGGAGAAGGGATGCACCGGGTCGCGGCGATGGCCCAACACGAGCGCGGGTGTCTTGAAGGTGCGCCGTTCCGATCGGTGCGGGGCGATCCGCCCGAAGTACAGGCCCTGGATCAGCGCGCCGCCGGGCCCCGGGTCCTGGCGCACCAGGTCGAGCACCACATTGCCGTAGTAGGGCAGCAGGCGGCGTGGCACAGCCCGTGTCACGCGCGCCACGAGCTTCATGACCGGCTCGCCGAACGTGAGCGCCACCAGGATCGGGGTGAACGTGAGCGCCGAGGCCAGCAGCGCGTTGTCGAGCACAGGCATCTCGACGATCATCCCGCGCAGCCGCTGCGGCGCGGTCGCCGCGACCTCCAGCGACGCGTTCGCGCCGAGCGAGGTGCCCATGATTACGGTCTCGGGGATCTCGAGGTGGTCCATCAGCGCGACCAGCTGCTCGCCGAAGGAGTGCATCGAGTAGCGCCACATGTCGCGTGGCCTGTCCGATTCGCCGTGGCCGAGCAGGTCAACCGTGATCACGCGATTGCCGCGGGCCGCAAGCTCTTCGGCGAGCGGGCGGTGCATTTTCTGGGAGAGCAGCAGCCCGTGCACGAGGATCACGGGGCGCTTGGCTGCCTCGACGCGGCGTGCTGTCTTGCCGCGCGTGCCGTCACTGCTCAGCGCGGCGAGCCCCGCCCCAAACTCGGTGTAGGCGATGCGCTGGTCGTGAAACAGGAACGACGCCACTTCGCAAGCGTATCGGCCGCGGTCGCCCGGGGCCATGCCGAGCGGGCGGTTCGTATATGAGATGTGCGATACGCGGACCCGGACGAAGCCGTGGATCGCCCGGGTCCGGCCCCTCTCCGGGGCCATCCTTAGGCCTTATTGGGATGGCCTGCGAGTAGAAACCCCGGGACTCCCTTGAAGATGCGGTGGGCGCTTCCACCTACCGTCCAAAATCCAGAGGATCGCAGCCGTGCCGCGAGGAGACTCACCTCGAGTCGGCGTGACAGCCGCGCGCGGCACGGCGCGGAGCGCTAGCTTTGGCTGAACGTCCAACAAGGAGGAGAGAGCATGGCCAAGCAGCCCCGTATCCTCGCCGGGCAGACAGCGGCGATCACCGGCGCCGCGCGCGGGATCGGCAAGGCGACCGCGCAAGCGCTGTTGCGCCAGGGCATGAGGGTCGCGATCGGCGACGTCGACTTCGCCGCGGCCCAGCAGACCGCCTCCGAGCTGAGCCCGAGCGCCGTCGCGCTGCCGCTCGACGTCACCGACCGCGCCTCGTTCTCCGCCTTCCTCGACCAGGCTGAGGAGCAGCTCGGCCCGATCGACGTGCTCGTCAACAACGCCGGCATCATGCCGCTCGGGCGCTTTGTCGACGAGGACGACCTCACCGCACAGCGCATGATCGACATCAACCTGCACGGGGTCATCCTCGGCATGAAGCTCGCCTTGGAGCGTATGGTCCCGAGGGACCGCGGCCACATCGTCAACATCTCCTCCCAGGCCGGCAAGTTCGGGGCGCCCGGCGGCGCGACCTACTCCGCGACCAAGCATGCGGTCGTTGGTCTGAGCGAGGCCGTGCGCGGCGAGCTGCGCCTGATGAAGGCCAATGTGGATCTCAGCTACGTGATGCCGTTCGTCGTCAACACCGAACTCGGCGGCGGCCTGGGCGAGGCGCGCGGGATGAAGGTGCTGCAGCCCGCCGAAGTGGCGGATGCGATCGTCGAGGCTCTGCAGACCGGCCGTGTCGAAGTATGGGTGCCGAAGTCCGCCAAGCGCACGAGCGCGCTCGGAGTGCTCTTGCCGAGAAGGCTGTCGGAGGGCATGGCGCGGGCCTTGAAGGCCGATCAGGTGCTGGCCAGCGCGGATGCGAGCGCGCGCAGGGGCTATGAACTGCGGGCCTCCCGGTCCGAGCCGGCCTTGGCGCCCGTGGCGGAGAAGCCGCAGTTGACGGACGGAGCTTCCTGAGGCTGTGGCAGGGCGCCTCCAAGCGCCCCGAGTTGAGGCTCCTGAGTAGAAGGTAAACCCACGGCGTTCAGCGGCAGAGGTCAGTAGTACACCAGCTGCGTGCTCTCGTCAGTGCAACTCCGATCACGACGCCCCGACAGGGGGGTTGACTTTTTGTTGGTGGTCGGGTATAACGTTGTTCACGTCTTGGCATCCCCCCACGGGAGCCAGGGTAAATAGATCGGGTTGGGTGTCTCCACGTGTGGACGATCCTCAGCGCTGACGCAGGTGGTTTTTCTGGGAGAGGAACCGGGTCGCTTCTATGAGGGAGTTGTATCTCGCGTGCAGTTTTCAGGCATGAACGTGAATGAGAGTCCGTGTGCGCACGGTGCTGGCGTAATAGGACGCGTCAGCGTCGCTGACGCGTCTCTCTCTCTCTCTCTCTCTCTGGCCGGGCTGGCTCTCAGCTAGCCGCCGGTCGGAGTCCTCGCCTCGCGGGCCACAACGGCCGGCTTGGTCGCTTGCTTGCCCCTCGCCTTGGGAGGCACCCGAAACAGCGCGTTATAGGCGCAGACGCGTTTTCGGTTTCTCGTTCTTCAGTCGCCGCGGGCTGTTTGCCTGTGGCTGTCTTGTCGTGCCCGCGGTCCCGCGGGTCGGTTCGTGTGGACTGCTCTTTAGGAGGGGATTGATTCTATGAATTCTCGCATGCTCTCGAGGCCCGCTGAGATGGCCCTCGCGCTCGCCGTACTCGCGACGCTCGGGGCGTCCTTGCCGGTAGCCGCGACGGCCGACTCCTGCCCAAATGCCGCGGAACGCTTCGGCGCCTCCGCCAACCTCCCGGACTGCCGCACCTACGAGCTGGTGACGCCGATGATCAAGGAAGACAACGATTTTCTCACTAGTATTCGCGCGTTTCCAGATGGAGACCACGTGTTCATCCAGAGCCTGTTGCCTTATCCTGGCGCCCAGAACGGTCAGATCACGAACGCGCTGAGCGCGAGGACGGGCTCGGGTTGGGTCACGACGCCCCTCACACCGCGGCAAGGCCCGGGCGAACCCAACGAAGTGCTGTCAAATGACAACGGTGCATTCGGCCAGATCGCTTCGTTCACGAGCGATTTCTCGGCTGGGTTCGTGGACTCTCCTTTTGCGTCCGATCCGCTGGATCTGAACAAAGGCACGGATGTGTATCGCGTCAGCATTCCCAGCGGGGCGTCCTCGCTTGCTGCGCTGCCCGACAGCGGGGCGATGACGGAAGCCCTCGTAAATCCGCCTGGCGTCTATGCGGGCTTCGGCGTGGGCACATATCTAGCCGGCAATTCCGCGGACGGTAGTAGCGTGTTCTTCGAAACTACGGTGCAGTTGCCCACGGCGCCGGGAACGCCCGCCGATACGCACACGTCGAGCAACGAGCTCTACGAACGCCACGATGGTCACACCTATCTCGTCGGGGTGCTCCCGGACGGGAGCGTCCCGAGTTGCGGCGCCGAAATCGCCAATGGCAGCACCAGCGCGCTCAACAACCAGCCACAGGACAACAATGGCGCGATCGCACCCGATGGGTCCAATGTCGTGTTTCACGCCCCAGGCGTCCAGTCGGTATGCATCAATAAAGGTGAAGAAGCAGGTAAAACGCTCTATCTCCGAAAGAACAACGGCACGCCGCAGGCCACTACGGTGACATTGCCCGGACATGGGCTCGCCGCAAGGTCTGCCGATGGGTCCAAGATATTCACGGTGGAAGGGCAGGAAATCAGGAATGGAGAAGGGATCAGCAAGACGATCTATGAGTATGACATCCCTACCGGCAAGGTCACGACCATCGGTCAAGGCGTGCCTGTGGCGTTCTCGGCCGACGGGTCCCGCGTCTACTACCTGGGCGGCGAACAGCTCTACCTCTACGAAGACGGAGCGTCGAACCCGATCCTGAACAAGAATGCCGGTGCGGGCTTCGCCGGGAGGTTCGCGCAGCCGATCCTCATAGCGGCTATGAAGGATCTGGCGTCCACGACGCCGGATGGTTCGAAGCTCTTGTTTCTCGACAGGGGCGGTCTGACCGCTTACAACACCGACGATCCGACGTGCGCCAAGCTCAATCGCGAAACACTGAGCCTGAGCGGGGAACTGTCCAACAACTGCGACGAGGCGTACGTCTACGACGCCCAAAGTGGGTCGGTCGTGTGTGCGTCGTGTAACCCGGACGGAAGGCCCCCGATAGCCAACGTCGATCTTTACCAGTACGAAAATACGAAGCAGGCGGCAACTGTACCTTCCCCGTTCCTTCCTGCGCAGGCGCAGACGCTGAGCGCGGACGGTTCGAGTGCGTTCTTCGAAACCGAAGAAGCGCTTGTGCCGCAGGATACGAATGGGCTACCCGATGTTTACGAGTGGGAGGGCGGGCACATCTATCTGCTCTCTTCGGGGCGTGGGTCGAACGGTTCGTATCTGGTTGGCGCCAGCAGCGACGGTAACGACGCTTTCATCCAGACGACCGACAATCTCTTGCCGCAGGATGTAGAGAACTCGCAACAGGTTTACGATGCGCGGGTCGGCGGTGGGTTTCCGTACACGCCGCCTGGGCATGGTTGTAACAGCGGTCAGTGTCAGGGTCCGCAGACTCCCGCTCCGGTATTCGCGGCGCCTCCGAGTGCGACGTTTGTCGGGGTGGGAAATCCGGTGAGGGAAGAAGCCAAGCCGATCCTGGTGCGAAAATCGACGAAACCCAAGCACGCAAGGCTGCGTAAGCACAGGGCGAAGAAGGCGCGAAGCAAAAGCAAGAGCGGCAACGTCCAACGCAAGGGGAGGAAATAGTGCTCCGTTACATCTTCACTCGCGCTGTCCCGGTTTCGCTCGCGGCGGTGTTCGCGTTGGTGTCGCCTGCGCTGGCCTCGTTTGGTATCCAGACGTCTGGCCCAAAGGCCTTCTCGGTCGTGGTGAGCAACTCGGTGGATCCGACTCATCCCGAACTCGCGAACCCGAACGACCTCGACACGCAGGCGGGCTCGCACCCGTTCGACATGACGACGAACTTCCGCCTGAACACAAACTCGCTCGAAGAACTCACGGGCGAACTACGCACGAAGGACGTGAGCGTCAACCTGCCCGAGGGGGTGTCGGGGAGTATCGTCGCGGTGCCGCAGTGCCCGATCTTCCGTTTGGCGAACGAAAACGTTGGTTGTCCCACCAGCTCCCAGGTCGGCGTGGTCAGGGTGTATCTTGGTGCCGGAGCGCCCGGTAACGGGGAATTGGTGCCCGTCTACAACATGGTCCCGTCCGACGGAGGCACGGCCGAGCTCGCGTTTCCGGTGGTGCTCCTCACGCAGCCGGTGATCGTCAAGGTGCGCACCGACGGCGATTATGGCATCGTCGCTCAGACGAGGGGCATCTCCGAGTATGAGCCATTTGAAGGATTGACGATGACTCTGTGGGGAGTGCCGGCCGATCCAAGGCACAACGCGGAACGGTTCACGCCGATCGAGGGCGCGGCCAGCCTAGGGGCCGCCGTCGGTGGAATCGAAGGAGGACCTCGGCATCCCGGTGGTCCTAATGGTGAACCGTTGTCCGACGGTGCGCCGTTGTCGGCGTATCTCACGAATCCGACGAAGTGCGGCGGCCCGATCGACGCGTCGATCACGGCGGATTCGTGGGTGAATCCGGGCCGGTTCAATCCGGACGACGGTAGGCCCGATCTGACGGACCCGAACTGGGTGACGACGAGCACGCCAATGTATTCCGCGGGTGTGACAGGTTGCGACAAAATGCGCTTCAACCCGTCTTTGTCGGTTGTGCCGGATACGACGCAGGCGGATTCGCCGTCGGGCTATGCGATCAGTTTGCACGTTCCGCAGAGTGTGGATCCGAACGATCTCGCGACGTCGGCGTTGAAGGATGCGGTGGCGACGCTGCCGCAGGGTTTGGCGATCTCGCCCGGAGCTGCCGACGGGTTGCAGGCGTGCACGGGTGAACTCGGCCAAGCGCCGGGCAGCCCAGAGAATGAGATCGGGTTGACCTCGCTCGAGCCGACGGTCAGCTTCTCCGATGCGGAACCGACGTGCCCGGATGCTTCGCAGATCGGCTCGGTCGAACTGCGCACACCGCTATTGCCCGATGTGTTGCAGGGCCAAGTGTATTTGAGCTCCTACCACTCCGGCAACACATACGCGGTGTTCGTCGTGATTCGTGGCGACGGGTTGCTGGTCAAGTTGCGCTCGACGGTGGTGGCCAATGCGGTGACGGGTCAGTTGACGGCGACGTTCGCGAGCAATCCGGAGTTGCCGTTCAGCGACTTCACCCTGCATTTCTATGGTGGTCCGCGGGCGGTGTTCGTCAACCCGGCGCAGTGCGGGCCGGCGACGACCACGATCGACCTGACGCCGTGGGCGGCGAGTCCGGGCGGTCTCGGCGACGCGACGCCGTCGAGCGCGTTCGACGTGAGCTTCGACGGGAATGGCGCACCTTGTCCTTCACCGCAACCGTTCGCGCCGTCGTTCGCGGCGGGCACGACGAGTATTCAGGCGGGTGGTTTCAGTCCGTTCACCGCGACGTTCTCGCGCGCGGACTCAAACCAGGAGGTCGACCACGTACAGGTCGTGACACCCCCCGGGTTGTTGGGGACGCTCGCGAACGTGCCGCTGTGTCCCGAACCGCAGGCGTCGCAGGGGACGTGTTCCTCGGCGTCGCAGATCGGTCGCGTGATCGTAGCGTCCGGGTCTGGCGCAGCACCTTTGTACTTGCCGATACCGGGTCAGCCGCCGAACCCCGTGTATGTGACGGGGCCGTACCGAGGCGCACCGTTCGGCCTGACATTCGTCGTCCCGGCTATCGCGGGACCGTACAACCTCGGGACGGTCGTCGTGCGCGCCGCGATCAACGTCGATCCGAGGACGGCTGCGTTGACTGTCACGAGCGATCCCTTGCCGACGATCATCGACGGGGTACCGGTACAGGTCAAGAGCGTGAACGTCGTGATAGACCGTCCCAACTTCATCTTCAACCCAACCGACTGCAACCCGATGTCCGTCGGGGGATCGGTGACGAGCCTGCAGGGCGCCACCGCGACGCTGTCCTCGCCGTTCCAGGTGACCGGGTGCGGGGACCTCGGGTTCAAACCCCGGTTCAGCGTCTCGACGTCGGGGAACACTTCGCGGGCGAAGGGCGCAAGCCTCGACGCACGGGTCAGCTTCCCGAAGGATGCGCTGGGGAGGCAGGCGAACTTCGCGAGGGTCAAGGTTGACCTCCCCAAGCAGCTACCCTCGCGCCTGACGACACTGCAGAAGGCGTGCCCAGCCGCGACGTTCCAAGCGGACCCCGCGGGTTGTCCACCGGGATCTGCGATTGGGGTCGTCAAGGCGATCACTCCCGCTCTGCCAGTGCAGCTGACGGGTCCCGTGTACTTCGTCTCCCACGGCGGGGAACAGTTCCCGAGCCTCGTCGTCGTCCTCCAAGGCGACGGTGTGCGCGTCGACCTGACGGCCTCGACGTTCATCTCCAAGGCCGGGATCACGAGCTCCACGTTCAACACGATCCCTGATGTGCCGGTCAGCTCGTTCGAGCTATTCCTGCCGCAAGGCCCCAACTCGGCGCTCGCGGCCAACGGGAACCTGTGCAAGAGCAAACTCGCGATGCCGTCCGCGTTCACCGCGCAGAACGGGATCGTGATCCACCAGTCCACACCGATCGCCGTCACCGGTTGTCCCAAGGCCAGGAAGGCTGGGAAGGCGGCGCTGGCCCGGGCGGCACGAAGGCGACGCGAGCGCGCGAGACAAACCGGGGCGGCGCATGACGCCAGCCAATTGTATGCCGGCAACAGGAGGGGCAACCGATGAACATTCGCGAGGCACTTCGCTGGACAGGGCTGGTCGGCGTTGCAGTGCTCGGTTGGCTTGCCATCACGGCTGCGCCGGCCGGGGCGTTCGTTGGCTACACAGACTCGCCCAGCACCATCTTTGGTACGCCCGGATCGGGCAACGGCCAGTTCTCGAGTCCCGTCGGTGTGGCGATCGACAATGCCAGCGACGACGTGTATGTCGTCGATCAAGGGAACAATCGCGTCGAGAGGTTCGACGCGGAAGGGAAATACATTTCGCAGTTGACCGGATCGGAAACGCCCGCCGGTTCGTTCGCGGCGCCGGGAGAGGTCGCGGTGGACAATTCGTCAAGCCCTGCGAAAGGCGATGTTTATGTGACAGACGTCGGGCACAAAGTGATCGACGTGTTCGGCCCAGACGGTAAATACCTTTCACAGATAGACGGAACGCCATCTTCGTTCGCAGAGGAACTGTACGGTGTCGCCGTTGACGCTTCCGGGAACGTGTGGGCTTACGAGGGTTATGAAGGGGTCGTTGACGAGTTCAACGACGCTGGGAGTTTCTTGGCGCAGTTCAGAACTGGGCGCGGAGCCGCAAAGGGGTTTGCTGTCGATTCCAGCGGCAGCGTATATCTGCTGTTCGGTTGCGGTTGTGTTGGCAAGTACACTTCAACGGGAACCCAGCTCGCCGAATGGGGCTCCTTGGGCACTGCGCTTGCTATCGACGAAAGCACGAATAACGTCTACCTGGACACTGGGAACGGTATCGAAGAGTTCGGGGCTTTCGGCGAACCGTACGGTTCGCCGGTTGACGCGTTCGGCTCGGGCGCTATCTCCTCTTCGAACGGCATCGCCGTCAACGCCACGACTCACATCGTGTACGCGTCCCAGCGTGAAGCAGGCACAGTGGCGATCTTCAGGTCCGGATTGCTTCCCGATGTGACGACGGGCCCGGCGAACGAAGTCGAACAGACGAGCGTCAAGCTCGAAGGTGTCGTCAACCCTGATGGTGAACAAGTCACATCGTGTCTGATCGAATACGGGACGAACACAACCTACGGTCAAACAGCAGCGTGTGCTCCTGCTCCAGGCGCGGGTTCCAGCCCGGTCACTGTCAGCGCGAAAGTGAGTGGACTGATCCCTGCGACCACTTATCACTACAGAGTTGCTGCTGCGAACGCCAACGGTGTCCACAACGGCACAGACATGACATTCACTACACCCGAAGCCGTAGAAGGTGTGCTCACCGGTCCGGCTTCGGAAATCCAGGCTATGAACGCCAGATTGAATGGTGCACTCGAACCGAACGGCATCGACGCGCACTACTGGTTCGAATACGGTCAGGACGAATCTTACGGGTCTGACACTCCCCATGAAGATGGTGGCGAAGCGAGCGAATCCAAGACCGTCAGCGCTGAAGTCGCGGGTCTTGAACCAAACACTTCTTACCATTTCCGGTTGGCAGCGGAAAACGTGTTCGGCGTAACGCGCGGCGAAGACAAAACGTTCACGACGAAAGCGCTCCCGCCGGTTCTCGGGCAGTCGTTCACTGTCAGCGCGATAACGCGCGTCACAGCTGTCGTAACGGCGAACATAGACCCCGAGAAGAGCGCGACAATATTCCACATCGTATACGGCGAAACCAGCCGTTACGGTCTGCACACGATAGATTTCGAAGCTGGCGCCGGTCTCGGCGGACAGGAGTTCCACGTGGGGTTGCAAGGACTCGCGCCCGACGAGGTCTACCACTACGCCGTGGTAGCGGTCAATCAAGCGGGCACCGTCACCGGCCCCGACCAGACGTTCACGACAGCCGCGGCTACGCCTCCCGTCGCGACCACGGGCGGCGCGTCGAACGTGACGCTGACAACCGCGACGATCTCGGGGACGATAGACGCGCAGGGACTGGAAACCTCGTACGAGTTCGATCTCGGTACCGACACGACATACGGCACGAGCATCTACGGCGAAGCGGGCTCGAGCACCGAACCGGTCGCCCTCGCCATTGCCCTGCAAAATCTCGCGCCCGGCACGACCTACCACTATCGGATCGTCGCTATCGACAGCGACGGAAAGACCTACGGCGCAGACGAGACCTTCGCTACGCCTGCCTACTCCAACCCGATCGTGCTGCCCTTCGCGCTGCCGTTGCTACAAACACCCGCAATCGCGTTCCCAGGCGAACCCTCGGCGCCGGTCGCGAAAAAGACGACCACCAAGAAAACGACCAAAAAGGGCAAGAGGCACACCAAGACCAAGAAGAAGGCCAAGGGGAAAGCCAAGCGCAAGAAGAAGAAATGACATGTCAAGCGCACGACAAGGCGCGCCGCCGGATGAGCTAAACCCCGGTGAGCTCCCAGCACCCTCCCAGAACGGACTGGGACCGGAGCACCCCGTAGAGCACGACGGGCACCCCATCGCTCACGACGAGCACCCCATCGCGCACAAGCAGATCTCGGACATCCAGCGCGCGCGGATCCTCGCCGCGATGGTCGACGTCGCCGCGGAACACGGTGCGGGCAACGCGACCGTCGCCCGTGTCGTAGCTCGCTCCGGCGTCTCGCGCCGCACGTTCTACGAGTTGTTCGAGGATCGCGAAGACTGCTTTCTCGCCGCGTTCGACGAGTGCGTGCAGCGTGCCGCGGCGGTCGTCGCCCCGGCTTATGGCGCGGGCGCATCCTGGCCGGCGAAGATACGCGCCGCGCTGACGGCCCTGCTCGACTTTCTCGACCGCGAGCCCGCCGTCGGACGCCTGCTGATCGTCGAGACTTTGGGAGCCGGCCCCAGGGCTCTTGGGCGACGCCAGAACGTACTTGTACAAATAATAAAAACCGTCGATCTGGGACGGGCGCAGACGAAGCGGGGCGAGGCGCCGCCACCGCTCACGACGGAGGGCGTGGTCGGCGCCGCGCTGTCGATCGTGCACACGCGCATGGTCGACGAGGGCTCGCCGCCACTGGTGGAATTGACCAGTGCGTTGACGTCGATGATCGTGCTTCCCCACCTCGGGCCGCCCGCCGCCCGCCGCGAGCTCGAACGTCCAACTCCCAAGCGCGCCACTAGGACCGCGGGGAGAAGCGGCAACCCCCTCGAGGATCTCGACATGCGGCTCACGTACAGGACGGTGCGCGTGCTGATGGCTGTCGGCGCGCGCCCGGGCGTATCCAACAGGCGTGTCGCCGACGCCGCCGGCGTCTCAGACCAGGGCCAGATCTCAAAGCTGCTCGCGCGCCTGCACCACCTCGGCCTGGTCGAGAACAGCGGCTTCGGTCAGGCCAAGGGCGAGTCGAACTCGTGGTACCTGACGGAGCGCGGGCGCGAGATCGAGGGGGCGATCCGGGAGCAGACGAGCGAGCGGGGTTGAAGTCGGCTCAGCCGGCCGTCAGCCACTCGGCGATCTGGCGGCCGATCTCGGGGCCGGCGTCCTCCTGCAGGAAGTGCGAGGCGTTCTCGATCGTGCGCGGCCGCTCGCGACCGATCGCCTCGGCGAAGCGCTCGCCGGTGGCGAGCGGCAGCACGGGGTCGGAGTCGGCCCACAGCATCAGGGTGGGGCGCCTGTCGTCCCTGAGCGCGTCGAGCACGCGCTGGCCGGCGGCCGCGCCGGGCGCGTCGGGGTCGCGCGGGATCATCAGCGGGAACGCGCGCGCGCCGGCCTTCGAGGCGACGCTCGGGTAGGGCGCTTCGTAGGCGTCGATCACCTCGTCGCCGGGGTCGTGCTTGCAGGCGCCGCGCACGAGCATGCCGACGGGCAGGTCCTCGGTGCGCTCGACGAAGTCGCGGAACGCCGTCCAGGCGTCGGTCATCTTCTGATGGCCGGTGAACAGGCCCGTGTCGAGGATCACGAGTCGCTCGAAGCGCTCGCGATGCTCGACGGCGAGGCGCAACCCGATTGGGCCGCCCCAGTCGTGCACGACCATCGTGGCGCCGCGCACGTCGAGCTGCTCGATCAGCGGCGCGATCGCCTCGACGTGGCGGTCGTAGGAGTACCAGTCGATTGCGATCGGCTTGTCCGAGCGCCCGAAGCCCGGCAGGTCGGGCGCGATGCAGCGAAAGCCGGCATCGCGCACGGGCGCGAGCACCTTGCGCCACAAAAACGACCAGGTCGGCTCGCCGTGCATGAACACCACCGGCGCGCCCTCGCCCTCGTCGATGTGGGCGAGCCGCAGCCCGTCGTATTCGCGGTAGCGCGACTGGAAGGGGAAGTCGGGCAGACCTTCGAGCAGCTCGTCCGGGGTGCGCACCGCGTCGGTCATCGCGTGGCAGAGCATACGCGAGCGGCGGCCGGCGGGCGAGGACGCCCGGCGCCGGTCGATCGGGCCGGACGGACAGCACGCGCATGCGTTAGTCTCGCGCGCGGAATGCATGCAGCGATTGCCCACTTCGCGCCGGTTCTCGCGGCTGAGAAAAGCAAAGTGCCGTTCTACATCGCGGGCGGCGTGCTCGTCGCGTGGGCGCTGATCGTGTCGATGGGGATCGGCATGCGCAACCCGAGCTTCCCGAGCACCGTCGGCGCGCAGCGCGCCGTGATGGCGATCACGGCCGTGCTCGTGCTGGTCGCCGTCTCGATGGCCGTGGCGACGTCGGGCGGCTCGACCGAGAAGGCGACGGCCGAGCCGGTCACGAAGGGCGGCGAAGCCCCATCGGGCTCAGCGTCGTCGTCCGTCAAGGACGAAGCCGACCCCGAAGGCCAGCTGCGCTTCGCCACCAGGGAACTGTCGGCGAAAGCTGGCACGGTCACGATCGACTTCGCCAACGCCTCGCCGCTGCCGCACAACATCACGATCGCGCATGGCACGACGGTGCTCGGCGCGACACCCACCTTCCAAGGCGGCACGAAGACGCTGACGCTGAAACTGGCGCCGGGGACCTACGTGTTCTACTGCTCTGTCCCAGGTCATCGCGCCGCCGGCATGGAAGGCAAGCTCACCGTCCAATAGAGGAGGATCGGATGAAGCTGTACGTCTGCTACGGACTGTTCAAGTCGCCCCGCCCCGGAGGCCATCCCTGCAGGAACGCGCACGAGGCGCTGCGCGAGGCTGGCCACCAGCCCGAGGTGGTCAAGTCCTACGGCCTCGGGATCCTGCCGAAAGCCTTCAACATGACCAAAGGCCGCCAGGAGGTCGAGCGCCTGACAGGCAACCGCATGGTGCCGACGCTCGTGCTCGAGGACGGCACGGTCGTCGATGGCTCCGAGAAGATCGTTGAGTGGGCCAAGGCCCATCCCGCCGTACCCGCCTAGCCGCTTCAAACCCACAACATCGGAAGGGACCCAAATGGATGTGATTGCCAGGATCGACGAGGCCAGGCGCGAGTGCGATGTGCTCGAGCATCCGTTCTACCAGCGCTGGTCAGCCGGCGAGCTGAGCGCGGAGGAGTTGGGGTTCTACGCCGGCGAGTACCGCCACGCGGTGGTCGCGCTCGCGCAGGCATCGGCCGACGCTGCGGCGAAGGCGGGCAGCGAGCACCGCGCAGGCCTGGAGCGCCACGCCGCCGAGGAGCGCGGCCACATCGCGCTGTGGGACGAGTTCGCGGCTGTCGCTGGGGACGAGGCGTCGCCGCGCGAGCCACTTAGCGAGACCGAGCGCTGCGCGCTTGCGTGGACGGCGGGTGAGGACGCGCTCGAGCATCTCGCTGTGCTGTACGCGATCGAGGCGAGCCAGCCAGAGATCGCGAAGACCAAGCTCGACGGGCTCGTCGAGCGCTATGGCTACAGCCCCGAAGGGCCAGCGGTCGAGTACTTCGAGCTGCACGCCACGCTCGACGTCGAGCACGCACGCCAAGCGGGCGAGCTGATCGCCGAGCTGATGAGCGATGACGAGGCAGAGGCGCAGGCACAGGCCGAGCGGATCGTCGCCCGCGCGAAGGCCGCCCTGCAGGGGAACTGGATGCTGCTCGACGGTGTGGACGCGCACTTCGCGCACGCCGCCTGAGCCCACCTCATTTAGGGCCCCTGAGCGCGGCGTCCTTGACATAGCTGGATGTCAAACGTCGGGCGCATGCCCGGCGTTTGACGTTGCAAGGCGACGTAGGCCGCCAAGCGACCCGCACGAGGACGTCCACCTTTTCTGATCCGCGCGATCCCCCGCCGCGAATAGCAGGCATGCGCGATGGGGTAAGGCTTGGAAGATGAGGATCGCGATCGTCGGCGCTGGCATCTCCGGCATGGTCGCCGCCCACCTGCTCCACGACCGTCACGACATCGCGGTGTTTGAGGCTGGCGACTACGCGGGCGGTCACTCCAACACGATCCGAGTCGACACCCCCGAGCATACGCATTACGTGGACACCGGCTTCATGGTGTTCAACGACCGCAACTACCCGAGCTTCGAGCGCCTGCTGGCGCAGCTCGGCGTCGTCTCGCAGCCCACCTGCATGAGCTTCGGCGTCAGCGACGGCGTGGGCGACTTCGAGTACAACAGCGCCTCCCCCAACGGCTTGTTCGCAAAGCGCGCGCATCTGCTGACGCCGTGGTTCCATCGCATGATCGCGGACCTCGTTCGCTTCAACCGCTGCGCCCGCGAGCTATTGCTCGGGACGGGCGAGGACGTCTCGCTCGGCGAGTGGCTGGAGCGACGGCGCTTCTCCGAGGCGTTTGTGAAGCGTCTGATCGTGCCGCAGACGTCCGCTGTCTGGTCGGCTGACCCGCGCCAGATGTGGAATTTTCCGGCACGCTTTCTCGTCGAGTTCTTCGACGACCACGGGATGCTCGCGTTGCGCGGGCGCCCGCGCTGGCGTACCGTCACAGGCGGGTCCGAGCACTACGTGCGCGCGCTCACTCACGCGTGGCGCGAGCGGCTACGACTTGCCACCCCGGTGCAGGCGATCGTGCGCGACGAGCAGGGAGTGCTCGTCAAGTCGCGCGCGGGTGAGCCCGAGCGCTTCGACGAGATCGTGATCGCCACCCACTCCGATCAGGCGCTCGCGCTGCTCGCCGACGCCAGCGCGCGCGAGCGCGAGATCCTCGGCGCTATGCGCTACCAGCCCAACGAGGCGGTGCTGCACAGCGACGCGAGCATGCTCCCGCGTCGTCCCCGGGCCCGAGCGAGCTGGAACTACCACCTGCTGGAGGAGCCTCGCGATCGCGCTGCCGTCACCTATCACATGAATCGCTTGCAATCGTTGAAAGCCGACCGCGAGCTGTGTGTGACGCTCAACCGCACGGAGGCGATCGACCCGGCCAAGGTGATCCGCACGATCCCCTACGCCCACCCGGTCTACACAACCGACGGCGTGCGGGCACAGGCGCGCCGCGCGGAGATCTGCGGGCGCAACCACACCCACTACTGCGGCGCCTACTGGGGCTGGGGTTTTCACGAGGACGGCGTGGTCAGCGCGCTCGCGGTGGCTGAGCGCTTCGGGGCACGCCTATGAGGGCCGCCAGCGCCGTCTACGAGGGCGGCGTTCGCCACCGCCGCTTCGAAGCTCGCTCGCGCGAGTTCCGCCAACGGCTGACACTTGCCTATATCGACCTCGACGAGCTACCCGAGCTGCTCGGCGGCCGCCTATCGCGGCGCCGACCGGGGCTCTGCCGGTTCCGTCGCGAGGACTACCTCGGTGACGCGCGCCTTCCTCTCGCAGACGCGGTGCGCGAGGCCGTCGAAGCGCGGGTTGGGGAGAGGCCGCGCGGGCCGATCCGGCTGCTCGCGAACCTGAGCGTGCTCGGGCACTGCTTCAACCCCGTCAGCTTCTACTACTGCATGGATGGCGCCGGCGAGCGCGTGGATGCGGTGGTGGCCGAGGTGACGAATACGCCGTGGGGCGAACGCCACTCCTACGTGCTCAGCGCCGACGATGAAGCTCACACGCCGAGGGCCGCAAGCGCCGCGTTCAGCGGCGGACAGGTGCTCGCGGGCAGCTTCCACAAGGCGTTGCACGTATCGCCCTTCATGGGCATGGACCATCGTTATGAGTGGCGCATGACCGCCCCAGCGCAGACACTCTCGGCTCATATATCCAGCAGTCGGAACGGGCACGTCGCGTTCGACGCGACGCTGTCGCTGCGCAGGCGCGAGCTGACGAGCAAGGCGCTCGTGCGCTTGACGGCGAGCGCGCTGGGCACGCTCCCCTCGATCTATGCGCGGGCCGGAGCGCTGAGGCTCGAAGGCGTGCCCGTGCACGCACACGCGGGGGTCGCCGTCACATGACGGCGTGGCTCTCGCGCAAGCTCGCGCACGTGCTGCTGCGCCGCGTCCGGACGGGAAGCCTGACGGTCATCGAGGGCGAGCGGCGCCTCACGTTCGGCGCGGGCGCCCCGATGGCCACGGTCGAAGTGAGCTCGCCGCGCGCGTGGCCGATGCTTTTGCGCGGCAGCAACGGGCTCGCCGAGGCTTACGCGCGCAAGCTGTGGGACTCCCCCGATCCGGTGGGCGTCGTCAGGCTCGCCGCCCGCAACGCCCACAGCCTCGACCGCTTTCGCCGCGTCTGCGCGCCATTGCTCGCTCCGCCGCAGCGCGTTCGCGCTCTGGCTCGTCGCAGCACGCGTCGCCGACGCCGGCGCGACATAGCCGCGCACTACGACCTCGGCAACGAGCTGTTCGAGCTGATGCTCGACTCGACCATGACCTATTCGTGCTCGCTGTTCGAGCGGCCCGACATGACGCTGCACGAGGCCTCTGTGGCGAAGCTGGAGCGCGTCTGCGAGAAGCTCGAGCTAGGCCCCCAGGATCACGTGCTGGAGATCGGCAGCGGTTGGGGCGCCTTCGCATTGCACGCGGCGCGCACACGCGGCTGCCGCGTCACGACCACCACGATCTCGCGCGAGCAGCACCGCTACGCGGTCGAGCAGGTTCGCCGCGCCGGCCTCGAGGATCGCGTGAGCGTGCTGCTCGAGGACTACCGCGACCTGCGCGGCGCCTACGACAAGCTTGTGTCGATCGAGATGATCGAGGCCGTCGGCTGGAGGCACTTCGGCACGTTCTTCGCCCGTTGCTCAGAGCTGCTCTCCCGCGAAGGGGCGATGCTGCTGCAGGCGATCGCGATCGCCGACGACGCCTATGACGTCGAGAAGGCCTCCAAAAGCTTCATGAACACTTACATCTTCCCCAATGGATGCCTGCCGTCGATGCGAGTGATCGCAGGCGGCGTGGAGCGCCGAACGGACATGAGGATCGCTCAGGTCGAGGACATCACCAGCCACTACGTTCACACGCTGCGCCGCTGGCGCGCGAACTTCGAGCGCAACGTCCAGAAGCTCGCGGCGCTTGGCTATGACGAGCGCTTCCGCCGCATCTGGACGCTGTACCTGGCCTATTGCGAGGCGGGCTTCGCGGAGCGGCGCATCCGCGACGTGCAGGTCCTGCTTGCCAAGCCGGGGTGGCCGGCAAAGGCCACTATGCGGCCATCCACCGAACGGATGCTCACCGGCGTTGGCACGGCCGGATAGCGCCGGCACAGGCCGCTCCGATCAGCGACGTGGCTGGCGGCTGAACAGCCTTGCCGTGACCGTGTCGAGCACAAATGCCGGGCCGTGCGCCGCGAGCTTGGCAAGCGAGGAGCGCCCGCCGGGCCCGAGCACGCGCCGGTCGGCTTCGATCGCGCCCACGACCTTCGCGGCCCACTCGCCGGGCGCCACGCGGTCCCAGCCCGAGGTGTCCATATGGCGTCCGTAGACCTCGTCGGTCGCCTCCAGCATCTCGGTCGCCACGCCCGGCGTCACCAGGTGCATGGCGCGCACGCCCGTGCCACGCAGCTCGCGGCGCAACGATTCGGTGAGCCCGACCACGCCCGCCTTCGAGGCCGCGTATGTGCTGGCGGCGGGAAAGTAGGCGTAGCCGCTGATCGAGGCATTGTTGACGATCGTCCCGTTGCGCCGCGCGAGCATTCCCGGCAGCACTCGCTGTGTGAGATGGGCAACGCCGACGAGGTTGACCTGGAACATCGCATACACCTGCTCCATCGCCTGCTCCTCGAGCAGGCCGCCGGTCATTAGGCCCGCGTTGTTGACCAGCAGGTCGATCTTGCCCAGCTCGTCACCGAGCCCCTCGCAGCATTCCTCGATGCTCGCCCGCGAGGACAGATCCATCCGGATCGCCCGCACCTCCCCGGCGCCTCCAGCACGCGGTGGTGGCCCCTGGAAGCCCTCGACCGAGCGCGCCCCTGCCAGCACCGTGCGCAATGGCAGCTCGGCGAGCCGCTCGACCAGAGCACGGCCGATGCCGCGGTTCGCGCCGGTGACGAGCGCTGTGGCGCCCGTGAGGTCCATCGTGTAAGCGTAGAGTGCTGGCGCCGCTTGCCAAGATGGGCGCATGAGCACCACCTCTGAGAGGCGCTCCCCGCGGCTGACGGCGGTGATGCGCGAAGGCGAGCGGGTCACGCCGCTCGAGCTGTTCTTCGACCTGGTGTTCGTGCTCGCGCTCACCCAATGCACGGCGCTGATGGCGCGCACGCCCACATGGGAAGGGCTGCTGAAGGGGCTGCTCGCGCTTGGCATGCTGTGGTGGGCCTGGGTGGGCTATGCGTGGCTGACGAGCGTCGTGGATCCCGAGGAGGGCAGCGTGCGGCTGGTGATCTTCGCCGCGATGGCGGCGATGCTCGTCGCCGCGCTGTGCGTGCCGGGAGCGTTCGGGAGCGAGGCGCTGCTGTTCGCATGCGCCTACGCGGTCGTGCGCGGCGCCCACATCGCGCTGTTCACGATCGCAAGCCGCGGGGACTCGGCGCTGAGGCATTCGGTCGCCGGGCTCGCCTACAGCACCGCGATCGGCGCCGGCCTGCTGTTCGTGGCCGCGTTGACCGACGGAGCGCTCCAGCTCGGGCTTTGGGGGCTGGCGCTGGTGCTCGACATGGGCGGCCCCTACCTGTTCGGCGCCGACGGCTGGAAGCTCGTGCCAGGCCACTTCGCCGAGCGCCATGGCCTGATCGTGCTGATCGCGCTCGGCGAGTCGATCGTCGCGCTCGGAGTCGGCGCGAAGGTGGTGCTCGACGCGGGGATCGTCGCGGCGGCAGTGCTTGGCGTGGTCGTGGCGGCGGCGCTCTGGTGGGTGTACTTCGACGTCACCGCGATCGTGGCCGAGCGACGGTTGTCGAGTACGGAGGAGGGACGCGAGCGCAACGAGATGGCGCGCGACTCCTACTCCTACTTGCACCTGCCGATGGTCGCCGGGATCGCGTTGCTCGCTGTCGGGTTGAAGCTCACATTGGAGGATGTCAACGACCCGTTGAAGCTGGCCCCGACCGCGGCCCTGCTCGGCGGGGCGGCGCTATACCTGCTCGCCCATGTGGCGTTTCGCCTGCGCAACATGCGCACGCTCAGCCGCCGGCGGCTGGTGTGCGCGCTGGCACTGCTCGCGCTGGCGCCGATCGCTGTGGCGCTCGGGATCCCCTCGCTGGCGACGCTCGGCGTTCTCGCGGGGACCCTGACCGGTCTGATCCTCTACGAGGTGTTGCGCTACGCCGACGCGCGCGAGCGCGTCCGCCACCAGGCCGCGCCCAGGTAGGGGCGGCCCGTCCGCTCGAGATACGCTCGCTATCGCCGAATCGCGATCCGAGCAGGCCTCTGGAGATCCCGCTCGCTACGGCCAGAACGGTGGCCCCGAACAGGTCCTAAGCTCGGTGCCCCGCTGGCTATCGCCAGAACGGGCCCCTGAGCAGATCCTGCTTCAATATGAGTCCGGCGAGCGCGGCATAGCCGAGGTCGGTCGGGTGGATATCCATCAGCGGTGTGCAGAAGTTCGTCAGCAGGCAGATCGTCGGCTGCTCGCGTGGGCCCGGCGGGTTGAAGACCGGCAGTGGATCGGCAAAGCGCGCGCCGACCCCCGAGGCGACCTGCTTCATGACTTCGTTGAGCTGCGCCGTCAACTGATCGGCGCCGGCCAGCGAGGGTCCAAACGGGTTGTACAGACCGAGCACGATGATCTTTGCGTGCGGCGCCGCGCCGCGCAGGTCCGCCAGGATCGTCCCCAGATTCGCGGCGATGTGCGCGAACAGCGCGGGCGCATCTTTGGCGATGCATTCCGGTTCCAGTTTGCAGGCGCCCTCGATCACGCCGAGCGCGTCGTTGGCGCCGATGTCGAGCGTGATCGGGTTGACGAAGCGCCTGCCTCGCAGGTAGGCGAGCGCGTCGGAGAGCTGCGAGGAGCTCGGCCCGCCCACATACGGGTGATGCAGGGGAAAGGCGAGCTGGTACTGGCACGGCCCGTTGATGAAGGAGTCGGTTGTCTCGCCGGGGCAGCCGTCGTTGACGATCTGCAGGCTGTGGTCAACCAAACGCAGAACATTCCCGAAGTCATCGACATAGCCCGTGTCGAATGCGGCTGGATCCTCGTTCGGGAAGAGGCTGTTGAACTTCGCCTGCTGGTAGCCGAACGCGAGCGAGTCGCCGAGCGCGAGGTAGCTGCGTTGCGGCTTGGCCGCGCCGGCGCCCGGCGGCGGCAGCAGCAGGAAGAGCAGTGCGGCGAGTAGTGCGACCACTGCGAGAAGTGCGACCGCGCCCTTCCCGGGGCGGGCTGGGAAACGAAGCAAGCTGACCATCTCTGCCTCCGTGCGAATCATTGCTTGCCAGGCGAATCCCGCCCCCCGACGATCCACCTGGATCGACCGTTTCACGGTAGCTCCGCCCGCGGCTGTTTTCAACCGTCTGCCACCACTCGCGTCCTAAAGCGGCGAAGGGACTGGTGGTGAAACCCGGGAGCGGTGAAACCTGGTGGTGAAAATCGGGGAAATACCAAGCAGAGCAGGAAGCCAGGCGGGCGCGATCGTGCGCTGATCCTTGCCCTTGGCGCGCGCACTGCCCGGCTGCCCTGCAAGCGCGAGGCTCAGGCCAGCGCGGCGACCCGCTCGGCAGCCCCGGCGGCGGGCTTCTCCGAGGACGTTGAGCGTGCGCGCGCCCGCGCGCGCAGAACGACTTCGCACCCGCGCGACGGGCTGATCGTGATGCTGCGCCGGCGCGGCGTCTCGGCGCGATCGCCGACGGGGAGCACCGTGTGGCGCTCGATCACCGCCCGCAGCACGATCTTCATCTCGAGCATCGCGAAGTTCGCGCCAAGGCAGCGCCGGCGGCCGCCACCGAACGGCAGCCAGGTGTAAGTCCCGCCGGGGCGCCCACCTGCGCTCTCGAGGAACCGCTCGGGCCGGAAGGCGAAGGGGTCGGGGTAGATGTCGGGATCGTGGTGGACGAGAAATGCGTTGGCGATCAGGAAGACACCCGGTGGGTAGTCGACTCCACCGATGCGCACGGGCTGCTTCACCAGGCGAGGCTCGGCGTTGATGAGCACCGGGCGGCGGCGCATGATCTCCTGGATGGTCGCGGTCAGGTAGGCGTCGTCCTCGCCGCTCGAGAGCTCGTCGGCGAGGCGCTCCACCACCTGCGGCTCGCGTGCGAGCAGCTCGAAGCCCCAGGCGAGTTGCGAGGCGGTCGTCTCGTGACCGGCGACCAGCGCGGTCACCAGCTCGTCGCGAAGCTCCGCGGGGCTCATCGGGGAGCCGTCCTCGTGCCGCGCCGCCAGCAACAGCGCCAACACGTCGGGGCCGCCCTCGCCCTCACGGCGGCGCTCGTCGATCAGCTCGAAGATCAAGCCGTCGGCCTCCGCACCCAGCCGTTCCAGGCGTCCCATCGGCCCGCGTCCGGCGAGCATGCGCTGGGCGAAGGGGAGCAGCGAGATCGGGTTCTCGGCGAACTCGAGCACCTGCGTGAGCAGCTCGCGCAGCCTGTCGAGCTGCGCCCCCTGCTCGAGCCCGAACACGGCGCGCAGCACGATCTCGAGCGTGAGCTGCTGAAGCCGCGGGTGCAGCTCGAGCGGCTGCCCGCAAGGCCAGGAGGCGATCTCGCGCTCGGTCAGCTCGCCCATCAGCTCGGCGAGGCTCTGCATCGCCTCTCCATGAAAGGCCGGCAGCATCAGCTTGCGCTGCTCCAGGTGCGGCGCCTCGTCGAGCAGGATCACCGAGTTGGGCCCGACGATCGGCTCCAGGATGCGCGCGCCCTCGCCGGGGTGCAGCACCTCGGGCGGCGCTTGGAAGACTTCCTTGATCTCGCCGGGGTCCGACAGGATCACAAACGGCGGCTGGCCCAGGAAGCGGATCGTGAAGCGCTTGCCGTAGCGCTCTCGCGCGCGCAGGAGACTGACGGTGGGGCGCTTCCAGCTGGCGAGCGTCTGCCACGCGGCGGGGACCCTCGGGCCCGGCGGGAGCTGGCTCTCGAGCCGGCGGTTCTCCAGGATGCTGTTCATGGTGGGCCGCTCCGTCCTGTTCGCGTGCTTGAGCGTTGAGCGTAGCGCGAGAAGCATAAGTTGGCTAGACGGCCAGGTGTGTGCGAGACGTCCACTTGCTCAAATCGTCGCTGGTTTCAGGGTCGGGTGGATGGCGCCCTCGAGCAGATCTCACCTCTTCGGGGTGATGACGCCGGCCCCTCGGCGCGGGAAGCTGTCGCGGCACGTCGCGCACGGAAGGAGCAACGAGGTATGCCTGTGCTTGCAGTCTCGACCGGCGCCGGGTTTCTGCTCGGAGCGATCTACGTCGTCCTGCTGATCACTCTCGGGATCATTTCGATTCGCAAGGGCCATTGGGTGATGTTCATCATCGGCATCTTCATCCCGCTGTTCTGGATCATCGGGGCGCTGCTGCCGCCGACGCGGCGCGCCGACCCGATCTAGTGGGCCTGGTAGCGTCCCGCAGGTGAAGATCGCGAACCTGAACGAGAGCCCTTCGCGCGAGCTTGCGGTTGGTCACATCAAGGGCGCATGGCGCGATCTCGGGCGCGAAGCCGGCTCGCGCACTGTCGGCTTGCGGCGCATCGAAGTGGCCGAGGGGCACTTCTCCACGCCCGCGCACGAGCACGGCGCGGACGAGGAGATCTTCTTCGTGCTCGGAGGCGAGGGACTGCTGTGGCAGGACGGCGAGACGTTCGCGGTGGGCGCCGGTGACTGCATCGTGCACAGGCCGAAACGCGGCCCGCACACGCTGCGCGGCGGCGCCGGTGGCCTCGACGTGCTCGTGTTCGGCCAGCGGCGTGACGCGTCGCTGACGGCGCTCCCGCGCGCCGGGATAGCGTGGTCCTTCCCCCGCTGGGTCGAGCTTAGCGAGGGAGATCATCCGTTCGCCCGCGAGGCTGCGGCGGGCGCCCCCGAGTGCGCGTCTCCGAAGCAGGAGCGCCCGCGCAACGTGATTGCGCTGGATGACGTGCCAACGATCTTCGACGGCCGCGCGCGGCGCGCCGGCAAGGCCGCGGGCGCCGTGGCCACCGGCCTCAACCACGTGACGCTCTCGAGCGAGCAGCACGGCGCTCCCGCGCACTGCCACTCCCATGAGGAGGAGCTGTTCGTCGTGCTGGAGGGGGGCGGCGTGCTCGAGCTGTGGGGGCGTGGCGAGCAGAGCCCCGAGGAGCATCCGCTGTGCGCCGGCGACGTCGTCTCGCGCCCGGCGGGCAGCGGTATCGCGCACGCGATCCGCCCCGGCGCGGAGGACATCGTCTACCTCGCCTATGGCACGAGCGAGGCGGGCGACATGTGCTTCTATCCCCAGTCGGGCACGGTCTCGCTGCGAGGACTGGGCATCGCGCTGCGCTCGCCCGAGATCGACTTTTTGCCCAGCCTCTGAGGATCCAGAGCTTCGACGAGATGGGCGAGGCCTTGCGTGCTCGAGCGGGGCGTGGCGTGTCGCGTCACGGTGCGCGGCGACCGGCGACGGGGGCGCTCCTGCGGATCATCGGCGGATCTTGTCTCCCACAAAATCGCCGCGATGGCTCGCCACGAGCGCCTCGATCGCCTCCGCTGCGGCGACGGGTCCCCCGGCGCTCGCATAGGCGCGACTCACGCGCTCGGCGCCCGTCCGCCGCTGGATGGCGGTGCGCACGGCGCTGAGAAGCCGCGCGGGCGTCAGGCGACGGGGTGAGAGGCGCACGCCCGCGCGCGCGAAGTCGACGCGGCGGGCGGTCTCCATCTGATCGCGCCCGAACGGCACGACAACCGCCGGGACCCCGGCCGCGAGCGCCTTCTGGGTGATCCCGAGCCCACCGTGGCAGACGACACAGGCGGCGCGCTCGAGGATCGCGTCGTGGGGCGCAAAGCTCACCACCCTGCTGCGCGGCCCGACCTCGAATGCGCTGGGATCGTGCGCCGCCGTGGTGGCGATCACTGACATGCCGGCCGCGGGCAGCGCCCGCAGCGCGACGTCCACCAGGCGCCTGTCGCGCTGCAGCTCGGTCGAGCATGTGACGAGCACCAGCGGGTCGGCCATGTCGGCGAGCCCTGCAGGCGCCTGCGGCGACGAGGGTTGGGGTGGATTCCAGTTCATGGGCCCCACGAGCCGCACGCTGGAAGGCCAGTCGCTGCGCGAGTACTCGAAGCCCTCGGCGGTCAGCGACAGCAGCAGCGGCGCTCGTCTGAGCAGATCGTCGAAGTCCTCGATCGCGGGCAGGCCGTGGCGCTCGCGCAGGGGGTTGAGCGAGCTGATCGCGGCACGCTGGAAGACGCTGTCGACGGCGCGCGCGACGATCGCGTCGCGCAGCTTCCCGAGTGGCCCGCCGAGCGGCCGCAGGCCCAGCCCGAAGGGCGGCGCGTCGCGGGAGCGCAGCGGAAGCAGGTAGGGCGAGTAGATCGCCCAGGGACGGCCCGAGGCCTCGGCCACGGCGGCCGCGCCCCACGCGTTGATGTCGATCAGAAGCACGTCGGGGTCGTGGTGCTCGATCGCGCGCGCCAGGTCTGGCGCCTCGTGCTCGGAGCGCTCGGCGAAGGTTCTCAGCACAGAGCTGGCCGCGCGTTGCTGCGAGCGCTCGCGCCAGTCGACGATCGGGATGTCCTCGATCGCGGGGTCGATCGCGGACGCGTCGATCCCGAGCGGCGCGAGGTGCTTTAGCTGGTCAGCCATCGAGCACACGTGCACGCGATGGCCTCGCGCGACGAGCTCGCCGAGGATCGGCACAACCGGGTACAGGTGCCCGCGCGCGGGGGAGGTGTAGGCGAGCAGACGCATCACTCGGAGTCGGGAGCGACCAGTCGCTCGATCAGCTCCACCAGCGCCGCTTCCACTTGCGCCACGTCCAGCCCGAGATCGCGGCGCAGGATCTTCCAAACGTACACGTCGCACACAGCCACCAGCTGCGCCAGACGCCTTTCGCGCGTCCGCGGGTCGAGGCTCGCGAGCTGCGGCTCGAACGTGCGCAACACCCACTCTTCGTGCACCTCGTGGCCGCGATCGACCGTGCGCCGCGCGAACGAGTCGCGGTTCTCCTGCCCGAGCACGCGGACCACCGCATCTCTGTAGGGCAGCAAGCGGACCACTATGTCGCCGTAGCGTTCGTAATGGCGCACCAGATTGGCGACCGCGCCACGGATGTCTCCGATCGGGGCTTCGTCGCGTTCTTTGATCACAATCGAGCTCGTGCGGCGGATGACGGCGTCGAGCAGGCCTTGCTTGGAGCCGAAGTGGCGCAGCGCGGTCTGCTTGCTGACCCCGGCGCGTCCGGCCACCGACTCGAGCGACGCTTGCGTCCAGCTGTCTCGCTTGACCTCTTCGGTAGCCACCTGCAACAACGTCTCGCGCGTGTGCTCCTGAGCTTGCGCGCGTGCCACCTGCTTATAGGGACGTTGCTTGCGCTCGGCCATGACTTGTCCTCAGTCCTGCAAAGCGAGCGAGGCCGGCACCGACGCGGCGAGGTAGCCGGGGATCGCAAGGATGGCGAGGGCGGCGGCCGCGACGAGCGCGACGCTCGTCAGCGCTGCCGTCCCGTTGACTGAGTAGACGACCGGGAAGTTGATCACGTGCGCGAGCGCACGGTCGGCGAGCTGCTGGCCATAGAGCCCGAAGGCGGCGCCCGTGAGGCAGCCGACGCCGAGCAGCATGAGGCTCTCGAGCAGGATCGTGCGCCAAAGTTCGGCGCGCGGAAGCCCCTCGAGCTTGAGCTTCGCCAAACGTGGGCGGCGCTGCCACACCATCGCGCCGATCGCGGCCGCCATCGCGAGCACCGCGACGATCGGGATCAGCGTCGCGATCTGCGTGAGGCTCGCGAGCGCTTCGCGGCTCAGCGCGCGCTGCTGGTCGGCGTGCTGGCTCGAGCTCTGTACCGCGAGGCCCGTGCCGACTTCGTCCCCACCCGGGTGTCCAGCGAGGGCGCGCTCGATCTCGCCGGTCACCACTACGGGCTTGGCGCCAGGCGCGAGCAGGACGTTGTAGGCGCTCGCATCCTGGCTTGCCCACGCGCGCGCATAGTCGGTCGCGTTCATCAGGATCGCTCCGGGCGCCCAGCCGATGTTGGTGGACAGCGCCGCCACGCGGAATATCTCGGGATTGGGAGTCGGCAGTGTGAAAGCGTCGCCGACCCGCAGGTGATGCTCTTCGGCCAGCGCTTGTGAGACGACGGCCCAGCCGCCGCCACGCACGCGCGCCGTCGCAAGGCCCACGTTGCCTTCCAATATTTGGTCGGCTGGAAGCAGCGGGACGGCTTGGCGCGGCGGCGCGATCACCAGCACGCGACGCTCGCCATAGTCGAGCAGCCCGCTGCGGTACAGGCGCACGGCGCGCACGCCGGGGAGACCCTCCAGCTTGGCTCGATCGACGGGGGCGAACGGGGCGGTCTTCAAGAGGTTGTAGGAGCCGCCGGGGGCGACCCACAGGTCGGTGAACGCGTTGCTGTCGCGCGCCGCGTTTTCAAGCCCGGCGAGCAGATCGCCATGCGCACCCTGGATCGCGACGCTGCCAAAGACGGCGATCGCGCCGGTGGCCGCGATCGCGACGGCGCGCGAGCGCGCGGCGCCCAACTCCATCGTCGCGACGTGCCCGATCGGGCTCACGATCAGCGCGGCGAGACGCTTGACGAGCGCGAGCGTTGCGCTGAGCACGATCGGCAGCTCCAGCAGCAACGCCGCGACCAATAGCACCATGCCGGGGATCGCCGCGTCGGGGGCGACGAGCAGGATCGCGCTGGCGGTGGCGAGGCAAGCCAGCCCGGCAAGCGCGCGCCGCCTGCCGCCGCCGGGGCTCGTGCCGGCGTCGGCGCCGGCGCGCTCGCGTGGGGCGATCGCCGCGAGCGGGTCGCGCGCCAAGATGTCGCGCAACGGGCTCAGCACCGCCACGACCGCGGCGAGCATCCCGCCGCCCGTGGCGAGCGCGACGCTCTGCCAGCTCACGACGCGCTGAGCGCCGAGCGCGAAAGCCAGCGAGAGAAAAGCCGGGTTTGAGTGAAGTACGTGGATCGAGAGCTCCTCGCCGAGCGCAAGCCCCAGCACGCAGGCGACGAAGCCCAGTGCGAAGGCGTCGAGCAGCAGCACCGCGATCACCGTCGCCGGGGTGTAGCCGTCGCGGCGCAGGTCGGCGATCAGGCGCCGGCGCTGGGGGACGGTGAGCAGCATCGCGTTGAAGGCGAACAGGAAGCCAACGAGCGCGCTGATAACCGAGAACAGCGCGGTCGACTGGTTGCTGGCGGCCGCCGCCGTCGAGAAGAGCTTCGCGTCGTAGGCGGTCGACTCGACGTTCAGGTGCCCCGCCGCGAGCGTCGTGAGCACGGCGCGCACCCGTGCTTGCGCGCCTGGAGCGGGATATACGAGGATACGGCTCACACGGTTGGTCAATCCCGTCAATTCCTGTGCGCTTGCGAGCTGTGTGATTGCGACCGGGCTCGCCGTCAGCTGTCCGATCTGGCGCTCGCGAAGCTGCGCGTAGAGCGGCAGCTGAGCGGTGCGCCCGGCGAGCTGGAATGTGACTTCTTCACCAAATTTGGTGACGCCGATCTTGCGCGCGAGCGGCGCTGGCAGCACGACCGCGCCGATGCTTCCGAACGGGGTGAGAGCGGTGTGGCGCACGAGCGCGCCGCCGAGCTTCGAGAGGCTCGGGTCAGCTCCGACCAGCTCGACCGACTCGCGGCCGCGCGGACCGATCGCTTCGGCGCTGGCTTCCAGCAGCGGCGCGGCGACTCGCACTCCGGGGATCTCGCGCACGCGCGTGAGCATGTCTTGTGGAAATCCGTGCGGGTCGCGCGCGAGCAGCTGCAGCGTGGCGTCGCCGACAACTCCGCGTGAGAGCTGGGAGACGGAGCTCTGCAGGCTCGAGCTCGCGACCTGCGAAGCGAACAGCAGCGCCACGCCCGCGGCTATGCCCACCACCGCCAGGCACTCCTGCACAAGGCGCGTGCGCAGACGCAGGCGATACAGGCGCAGCGCGTTCGATAGCTTCATCGCGCGGCGTCCTCAAGCGGGCACTGGGTCGGGTGCCTGGTGGTCTGAGAGCTTGCCGTCGCGCAGCGCGTACACGCGGTCGGCGTAGTCGGCCGCCATCGGATCGTGGCTGACGAGCACGACCGCCACGCCGCGCTCGCGGCACAGGCTGCGCAGCAGTTCGAGCACTTCGCGGCCGCGCTGCGTGTCGAGGCTTCCAGTCGGCTCGTCGGCGAGCAGCATGCCGGGCTTGGTGGAGAGAGCGCGCGCGATCATCACGCGCTGGCGCTCGCCCATCGAGAGCGTCTCGGCGCGGTGCTGCAGCCGGTCGCCGAGGCCGAGGCGTTCCAGCAGTGGCGCGACCTCGCGCTGAGCGTCGCGCCAGCGCATCTCCTTCAACAGCTTGAGCACCGTGTTGTCGATCGCGGTGACGCCCGGGAGCAGGTCGAAGCTCTGACGGATGAAGCCCAGTTCAGTGAGCCTGAAGCGCGAGGCCTCTCGCTCGGAGAGCGAGGATATGTCGCGGCCTGCGATCAGGACTGCGCCGGCTGTGGGCGCGAGCAGCGTCGCGACCATCAGCAGCAGCGTGGTCTTGCCCGACCCGGAGGGGCCGTATAGGGCGACCATCTCGCCGGCCTCCACCTTCAAGGACACGCCGTCGACGGCGCGCACCGTCTCCCCGCCAACCGCCGGGTAGTGCTTTGCGAGCTCGCGCAGCTCTAGCATTTGGATCGCCTCCCACCAGACTCAGTCTGTGACCGCGCCGCGCACATGCACCGTGACGGCATAGTTCGAGCGCCGGATCGTCCCGCTGAAGCTCAGGCCGGATCCCCGGGCGTGGTTGTAGCTTCCGGTTCCGCGGTTAATCGACAAGGCGCCGGAGAATCTGCCGATCGCTCCTTCGCGGTGGTAGCTTGCGCTTCCATAGCCGGAGATCGAGCCTCCCTTCGGATAGATGTTGACTTCGGCGGTGACACGATTCGTCGAGACGATTCTCAGGTGAACGTAGATCGTGCCTGCGATCGTTCCCGACCCGGCGCCCTGCTCGTTGAGCGTGAAGCCGTGCCTGCTCGTGAGCTGCAGGCTGCCGCTCTCATTTAGGGAGATCGCGCGCGCGGCGAGGGCAGACGGGGGTGAGGCTTGCGTCACGCTTGTTCCCCAGCAGGCGAGAGCCAACAGGACCAGGAGGTAGGCCGCCGCGGCTGCGACGACTGGATAAAGACCTCTCGCTCTATCTTTGCGACTCCCCATTTCGAGCACCTGTCCTTTCTCTGTTTTGCGGAGGGTTCATCATGGGCATGGGGCAGCGGCCCGGGTGCTGCCGCTCGACCCGTCGGTGTAAGCGAATTCGGCGGCGAACGGGAAGCCGCCGAGCGGGCAGCTGCCCGGCACCACGATCGTGTTGGCGTTGCTCAGATGGTGTTGCGCGCGTGTTCCCACTGTCAGCGAGAGGGTCACTATCGAAGCGTCTGGCTCGAGCGGGAGCGTGGGAATCGGCGGGATGGACATCACCAGGTCTTCCCCGTAGGGGGCATGGTCTTCGACGGCTGTGCCTGTGAACACCATCCGCTGGTCGAACGGTGTGTAGCCCTGACCGAGGATCTCGAACGCCGGGGCGAATCCCTGTAGAGGCCCGACGAAAACCCACAGCCTTATGTCCTCAGTGACAATCTGGGATCCGACGTGAGCCTCGGCGAGCGCATGACCGCTGCCGATCTGCGATTGAGGCGGGCACCCGTGGGGACCGCGCGCACGCAGGCGCGCCGCCGCGCAGCTGCGCAGCTGCGGGATTTCGAGGCTCAGCCCGGCTGGAAGTCGCCACACCGAGCGGCGCACTGGAGAGGGCACGCCCGATTCGCCTCCCGTGTAGCGGATCGTCAAGACGAGGGCTCCCTTGGCGCCGAGGCGGTTGGGGAAGAGCGAGGGCGCGATCGTCGCGGAGGTCGCGGGCTGCCCGGAGACGTTGGATGCCGCGTCGGCGATGGGCGTCACGCCACCAGCGGCTCCCATGAGGAGTGCCGCGACGAGCGTGCGCAGAGCTATTCGTGCGGGCATGGGATCGTGGGGTTGACGGTGAGCGTGGAGCCGTCGGCGAATGTGATGATGCCCTTGCTGGGGAAGCCTCCGCGCGGGCACCTCCCGGGCACGAGGATGCCCTTTAGGTGAACCAGCCTACGTTTGCCTTTAACCGTCTTGTAGTAGGCGACGTTTGTGGCGCCGAGCGTGGCAAACACGCTTTCCACCGAGGCGTAGGAAGCGCCGGGCAGCGTCGATATGAGTGGCACTTCGACGCTGAAGCCAATCCCGTAGGGCTTGACCGCGGGGACCTGCCTGGCGACGACCACGAGTTCCACGGGGACCGGGGCGATCGCGCTTGCGTAGACGAGCACCGCGAGATGGCCGTCGTGCTTGGGGGCGAAGAAGAAGTCGAGCGTGTAGGGCTCATGGATCGCTCCACTCGGCAGTTCAATCACACCAACGCCTCCGCCAAAGCCTGCTCGAGAATTCGCGGGACAGCCGGCGGGGCCCAGTTTTTCAAGGCTTGCAACCGCGCACGTGCCGGCGCCGTGGGCGTCGATCGTCATGCCGGCCGGTGTGTACACGGTGAATTTGACTATCGGCGAAGGCAGGCCGCCCGTGGTCGAGACGAATTTCCCTGTAATCGACAGGTTCGCGGGGGCGCCGAGCTTGTCGGGAGTGAAACGCTCTTGAACCGTCAACGCGTTGCCGGCAAGGGCGACGGCGGCTGCGAGCAGGCCGGCGCAAGCGAGAAGCGTGAGGAGCAGGAGCCTGACTTTGAACGTCATCGCCCGCCTCACCCCCTCCGGCAGCCGGTTTTCGAGGCCGGCCGCTCAACCCCATAGCGGGAGATGCGATCTCCCTAAATTCAGATTACCGACAGTAACACGAATCGGGATGAATGTCAATCATTGGGGCGTGCCCGCGGTGCTCGCTGCTCGCGCCGCAAGGCAAGTGGGACGCGCTGCGTGAGGAGCTTGTCAAGCTCTACATCGACGGCAACGAGGCCGAGGACGGGACGTTCCGCGCCCGCGCGGAGTACCTGCTCACGGTCGTGCGCGCATGGCAGCGCGTAGGAGTCGGATATGGCGGTCTCGAGCGGATGCTTGACGAGCAGGCCAAAGGCCGCCGGAAGCCTGCGGATCTCAGGATCCTCCAGGGCGCTGAGCAGCTGCCCGAGCGCCGCCGGATCGCTGGCGAGCGCAGGCAGCGCCGCGAAGGGCTTGGGCGGGAAGTCGTCGTAGGGGGTCTCACAGGAGGTGAGCACGAGCCTTGCGACGCGCTTCGCTCACGCGAGCCATTCGATGAAGCTTGCTTGCGCTTCCGGGTAGGCTCTGTCCGCCTGCATGCGCGCACGCGCAGCCTATCTCGACGCTTGCCTCGAGGTCTGCGAAGGGGGGTTTGCTCGAGCCTCGCTGCGACCGAGCCATGCGGCGCTGAGGAGGATCAGACAGCCGCCGGCGATCTCCAGGCGCTTAGGTCGGTCGCCAAGGAAGATCACGGCCGTGGCGAAGCCGACGAGTGGGACGAGGTTGAGGACCCCGGCGGCGATCGTCGCGCGGACCTCCACGATCGCCCGGTTGTAGAGCAGGAACGGCAGCGCCACGCCGAGCAGGCCGGCGGCGATCGCGGCGCTCCAGTGCGAGATGTCCGCCGAAGGAGGACCGGAGTCGCCCACGATGTGGGAGGCGATCGCGAACGGCAACGCGATCGCTGTGGCGGCCAGCAGCTGGTAAGTCGTCACGACCATCGCCGGCGCGCGGTGGGTGGTGCGACGCGCCAGTAGAGCGTAGGAGGCCGCCGCGAAGGTCGATCCGAGGATCAGGAGATGGCCGCCGAGCGTGTCCTTTCCGGTCTGGGCTCCCCCCGCGATGATGAGCGCCCCAAGCAGCCCGACGCCGAGGGCCACGAAAACGCCGGCTGAGACCCGCTCGGCCAGAAACACGGCGGCGAGCGGAACGACGATCACAGCCTCCAGCGCGAACAAGAGCGCCGCCGTCGCGGCGCTGTCTCGACGCAACCCCTCGTTTGCCAGCAGGTACGTCAAGCCCGGCTCGCACAATCCAAGCAACGCGAACACCTTCCAGTCAGGCGTGGCGAACTTGCGCGCAGGGCCCATCAGGGCGACCGCCCAGATCACGATCCCGCCTGTCACCAGCTCGACAGCCAGCAGATCCGTTGGTCCGATCCGACGCAGGGCGAACGCGCTCAAGGTCGTCGAGCAGCCCCAGCCGACCGAGGCGGCCGCGAGCATGATCAGGCCCCAGGGGGGTAGGGGGCTAGACGCCGTCCCTGGAGGGAGAGGGCTAGAGGTCATGGAAGGGCGCGAGGCCGAGGCCGGGTCGGTGTGAGTGGGCGGATCGCTGACCTGGATCCGAGTCAACTCGGCACGCAGCATTCAGCACATCAAGACCACCCGATAAGCAGAGGCTGTGACGCCAGCCGGCGCCTCCAGGCGTATGGTGAACCGGCCATTTATGTAGCACGGTCTTGGTGAAGACATGCATCTTCGATTTCAGAGGCTTCCGGGGCAGGCCGCGCATGCGTCCAGAGCCTAGAGGCTTGATGCGGGTTGGGCCGCCGGGCAGGAGGCGAGCCTTGAAATGAGAAGAGGGCCTCCGGCTCTGCAAACTCGTGATTGGAGCACGAGATGTGCGCTTCGCTGGAGACCCTCGTTATCGCAGCTTACGTGTTCGCCGACTCGTTCTCGTTTCCTCGCCCAGGCCCAGCAGGCAAGGTCAGCGATCAGGAGCTGATCGCGCTGGCGGTAGCTCAGGCCGCGACCGGGATCTGCTCAGACCGCCAGTTCCTGGGCGTGATCGGCCGACTACTTCCGGGGTTCTTTCCCGAGTTGCCTTGCCAGTCGCAATACAACCGCAGGCTCAGACGGCTCACGCCGTGGATCACCACCGTGCAAATGATGCTTGCAGAGCTGATCGCCGACGGTCAGCTGCGCTTGGTCGACGGGACGCTGATCGCGTGTGCCAACTACCCGGGCTGCCGATCGCTCAGCGAGTTCGCCGGCCATGCCAGCTACGGCTACTGCCCATCGAAGAGCCTGTTCGTGTGGGGCATGCGCCTGGTGCTGATCTCAGACGCCAAGGGCGTGCCCGTGGGTTACGACCTGACGGGTCCCAAGACCGGCCAGGAGCGCGAGCGCGCCCTAGAGCTCGCCGCCGCCCACCAAGGTGCAACGCTGTTCGCCGACAAGGGCTTCTGGGGCAGGGAGTATCGCGACTGCATGGAGCTGATCGGCCTTGAACTCATCACCCCCGAGCGCCACCGACCAGGCAAGCGGCCCGTCGGCGAGATCGCCAAGGCACGGATCCGCCTGGTCATCGAGTCGGTCTTCTCCAATCTCAAGCGCCAGATGCGCTTGGAAGATCACCTCGCCAAGACGCTCGCAGGACTCGTTCAGCGCATCGCCCAACGACTGCTCGCACTGACCCTCGGCATGCACATCAACCTGCTCACCGGACGTCCGCCACGAGCCCTCGCCGCCTACGATGGGCGATGAACCCGCATCAAGCCTCTAGAGCGGTGGCGAGCCTGGATGTATGCCGCCGAGATGCCGGCCTGCTTGACTTCGATGGCGAGGTCGAGGAAGCCCTCTATCGGCTTTGCCGGCCGTCGCCATACTCGTCCGATCATGTTCAGGTTTGAGCTATCCGAAGGGCGGCGGCTGCGGCTGCTGGAGGAGTCAGATGCGCAGGAGCTGTACGCGGTCATCGAGGCCAACCGCGACCATCTGGCGCGTTGGATGCCGTGGGCCAGGGACCAGACGCTTGCGGACACCTCCGCTTTCATTGGGCGTACACGCGAGCAGCTCGCGAACAACGATGGCTTTCAAGCAGCCGTCATCCAGGACGGCTATATCGTCGGAGTGGTTGGGTTTCACGCCGTCTCCTGGGAGCATCGCTGGACCAGCATCGGCTACTGGTTGGCCGAGTCCGCGCAGGGTCGCGGCACAATGACTCGCGCTGTTCAAGCACTTGTCGAGCACGCCCTGGAGACCTGGCGTTTGCGCCGTGTAGAGATCCGAGCGGGCGTCGACAACACGCGAAGCCGCGCGATCCCCGAGCGGCTCGGATTCGAGCAGGAGGGTGTCCTGCTCGACGCCGAGCGGGTAGACGAGCACTACGTCGACTTGGCGGTTTACGCGATCCTCGCGGGAGATCGGTCAGCGCAGGGCTGACGCCGGAGGGAAGGCACTTCTCGCCAGCTGCCATGAAGCGCTGCCGGCTGTGCGCATGAAGTGCTGTCGGTTGTGCTCATGGTTCTCCGCTACGAGGCGAACGAACCGTGCCCGGTCGTGCTGTCTCGCGTAGCCTGCCTTCTGTCAGAAGCTCATGACAGTTGGGTCGTCATCGGCGACGATCGCGGTGAGCCTGATCGCGCCTCGCGCTCGCAGCGAAGCTGGCCCTCGCACAGCAGCGTCGTCGCGATCCGTCGCCGCCGGTCGGGATGGACGGCGACGCTGTAGAAGTTGCCCCGCCATCCGTCCCAGGCGGCGATCAATGATCCGACCAGGACGCGGCTTTCTCCGCGATGAGCAGCGCCTCTGCATCGGTGGCCAGTAGGCGTGACAGAAGGCGCTTCGGATCGTCCAGTCGGACATGCCAGGACGAATACCAACAACGGCGGACCTTGCGCTGGGGCACTACGTGGAGCGCCTTTGCAGGCTCGCCTCAAGTACGAACCGCCGTGGGTTGGAGAGCGATCCAGCATGTAGCGTCTGCGGCGTGAGACCGCCGGGCACCAGCAGCTTCCTGAACGAGATTGGGATCGAGTGCCCGGTGGTGCAGGCCGGGATGGGCGGTGGCGTTGCGGGAGGCGCGCTCGCGGGCGCGGTATCCGCGGCCGGAGGCCTCGGGACGGTCGGGATGATGGCCCCGCGGGCGTTCGCCGCCGCTCTGCGCGAGGCACACCGCCGCGTCCCCAACCGTCCGGTGGCGGCGAACCTGCTCGTGCCGTTTATCAGGCAGGCACACGTGAATGCCTGTGCCGAGGCGAACGTGGCGTTCGTGGTGCTCCACGGCGGCCTTTCAAGCAGATGGGTTACGCGTCTGCGTGAGCGGGGAGTGGATGTGTTCGTTACCGTCGGCACGCCCGAGCAAGCCGCTCAAGCGCTCACTATGCAGGCGAGCGGTCTCGTGGTTCAGGGCATCGAGGCCGGTGGTCACCTGCTCGGCGTGGAGCCGATCGAGCGGGCGCTGCCCAGGGTGCTGGACGTCGCTGGTGACCTGCCGGTCCTTGCCGCCGGGGGAGTCGCGAGCGCGAAAGACGTGCGTCGACTGCTCGACCTTGGGGCCACGGCTGCGATAGCCGGCACCCGTTTTCTGCTGACCGAGGAGTCGGCCGCGCACGACGAGTACAAGCGTCGAGTGCTTGGCGCCGAACGAACACTCGCGACGCTCCTGTTTGGGATCGGCTGGCCATTGCGCCACCGCGTCATCCCGAACGCCGCGACCGAACGCTGGTGCGCCCGGCAGGAGTTTGGCCCTCCTATTGCCCGCATCGCCGGTCAGCTCAGCGGGCTGCTCGGGCGCATAGCACCGCTCGATGCGATGGGCAGACTTGCGCCACTTCAGCGACCTGGACTGCCGTTCTTCACACCGGCGCTTCCGCTGGCGGGCATGCCGGGAGACTCTGTCGAGAGCTTGGCTCTCTACGCTGGTGAGAGCGCCCGTGGTCAACACGACATCCTCACCGCTGAACAGGCTGTCGAGCGCATTGCCCCCTGAGCAAAGGCGCCCGCGGGCAGAGTTCACCGTCCCACGCCCCGAGACGTTCATCAGACAACGCTTCCCCTCGCAAAACGCGAACAGCTTTGCATGGCTTCCCGTTGGGCGGATTCGCTTGCCTCTCCGGATTAGCAAAACTGCCCGCGTCTGCTCTATGGCGCCGGACTTTTACGCTGCCGTGTATGCGGTGATGAGCGCGCGTGCTGGTGCTCGCCCGGCCTCGTAGACATGTGGAGCGTCGGCGGGAAAGGAAATGTAGTCGCCGACGGTCAGCTCGCTGATGCGTTCGATAGGGCCGACGATCAGCTCGCCGTGCAGGACGAGCACGCCTTGGCGCGATCCGGCTGTGCGAGGGGTCATCTCATGAACGTGTCGAGAGGGAAGGGCAAGCTCGAAGATATCGAGGCTTCCATGCAGCTCGGTGGCCGTATCCAACTGGCGTCGATCCATGCCGTCGAATGGCCGTGGCTCTGTCTGCGAGGCGCGAACAATGCGCACCTCCTCCAGCTGAGTCTTCTCCAGTAGATCAGCGATCGAGACGTGCAGAGCGCCGGCCAACAGAGCAAGCGTCTCCACGGTTGGATTCCCGCGCCCGTTCTCGATCCCCGAGAGGGTGGCCTTGCTCATCGACGTGATGCGGGTTAGCTCTGACAGGGAGAGATGACGAGCGATACGCAGCCGGCGCATGTTCGCCGCCAGACGTGCTCTGACATCGTCACCGGTGCTTTGGCTGCGTATCATCATAACGAACAGATCGTTTGTTATACTATCCCGCGAACCGGACGAACTCCATGCCTCGAGTCACCTTTTACTTCGATCTCGGATCGCCCTTCGCCTATCTGGCAACCGAGCGCCTACATGATTTCCTGCCGGAGCCGATCACCTGGCAGCCTGTATCGCTGGGCGCTCTGTTCAAGCTCACCGGACGATCGTCGTGGGCACTTGGCGACCCCAACAGTCGCCAGGCGGGGATGGCCGAGGTCGAGGACCGCGCACGTCTATACGACCTTGCGCCCATGCGCTGGCCGGACCCTTGGCCGACGAACTATCTGTATGCGATGCGAGCCGCGACGTACGCCTTCCAAACTGGACACGTACGCCCGTTCACGATGCAGGCCTTTCGTCAAGCGTTTGCTCATGGCCATGACCTCGCTATCCCCGAGTACGTCTTGCAAGCAGCCGAGCAGGCCGGGCTCGATCCGAGCGCCGTGGACGAAGCGACCCGCGATCCACAGATCAAGCTTGCGCTGCGGGCCGCCACTGACGCCGCTCATGCGCTAGGAGTGTTCGGGGTGCCCACCATCGCGATCGACAACGAGCTCTTCTGGGGAGACGACCGCCTGCAAGACGCCGCCGCGGCCCTCGAACAGACAAGCAGCCCGTAGACGTCGACTCACTCCATACGCGCGATCCGCGAGGCCGACGCGTTGTCGACGAAGCCGTGTAGTGGTTTCCGTCAGCAAAGGGATGCACCGGAGAATGTCTGCATGAAGAGCTGCTTGGAGTGGACCCGGTTTGACGGACAGTTTGATTTGACCCGGGTTTGGCGCGATCCCGCTGGGCCTTGAAGGCGAAGATGTGGCGATGAAGCAGCACGCCGTAGGCGTCGGAGTCTTCGACATGCAAGTTGAAGCCACGCTCGAGTCGGCGATCGGTATTCACAAGCCCGGGGAAGATGCCGAGGTGGGGTACCCGGCCACATTGAAGGCTGGGGTTCTTTCGACAGGCGATTCTCGAGTGGCACCGCCGCTGTCGATCTTGCTCCCTGCACCCCTGGCTCGATGCCCGTGCCTCAATCTGACCATGGTGTTCTTTTGGTGCCACAAAAGGTCGACTCAAAGCTTGTCGCCTTCGCGCTCGCGACCGAAGGCGACCCCTACTATGCTTCGGGACGCTTCGGGCGCATGCTCTATCTGAGCGCGACGACAATCACGACACTCGGACTCGGGGACGTTACGCCGATCTCTGGGATGGCGCGCTTGCCTGTCGGACTCGAGGCCCTCCTCGGGATAGTCTTCATAGGGCTCTTCCTGAACAACCTCGCGAAAATCGTGAGCGGGCGCCGATCTCCTTCCACGTCTGCAAGCCATCCGACACATGACGAGCTCATAGGACCTCAGATCGCCCGCGGTTCACACTACGGAGGCCAACGGACTTACGGGATCTAGGACGAAACCCCAGAGCGAGGGTAGAGCTCTTGCGCCGCGCCCTAGCGAACCTGGGCCGCCCCCGTCTGGTTGACTGGCCCGATCGGCGGGTATCTTGGCTCCATGAACGCTTCGGTGTCGCGCGGGGTTGACTTGGATGAGGGCTCCTCGTCAATCCTGGGGTCCATTGTTGCGTGCCGCATTAGTGCCGAGTGGTGCTGGCCTGAAGTCCCTCTTGCGAGGGTGCGAGTTGATGATCGGGAGGTTGCGGTGGTCGACTACCTGCCGGCCTCTGCGTCAGCGCACTGGTACCTCCGGTGGGCAAGTCGCGACATTGGCGCTGACGGGCCGGATATATTGCCGCTGATCTCGCTAGTGACGCGGGAGCCCGAGGAAGTCGATGGGGACGACGACATGCGCGCAACCGTGCTCGACACAGCCCTTGAGGCTGTTACGAACAGGTTGGCGGGGCAGGTCGTACGGATCGCTCCGTACGACCTTTAGGGACAGCGGATCGTGGCACTCTGGAGCGGCGCGGTTGTGATCTGCACGGCCTGCACGCAAAGTCGGTCCATCCAACTCGAGAACTCATAGCGGCCGGGTGGGAGCTTGAGCAGCGTCGTGCTATCGAGCAGCATTGTGCCGGCCTGCACGACATGGTCACCCTGGCTTGCCACCAACGGGACCGTCGTAGGCCGATGGCCACGCGGAACAAAAACGTGTACCGCGACGACGACCCGTGGCTGAGTGGTGTTGGGAAGCGCCTTTGCGATGCAGGTTCCCAGCCCAGCTAGGTCAGCGAGCAGTATTGCTATCAATATGAATGCTTGGAACGTCGTGACGCGAGCCAGTCGGCCTCGCATGCCGCCCATTCCAGGTGTGGGAGCAATGGCGAGATCGCCGAGCCCGAGCTCTTCCTCTAGCTCGCGCTTGCGATCGCGCGTGTTGGCGTAGTAACTCTTCTGCGTCCTGCTGGCCAGCATCGCGAAGACCGCGCTTGCAGCGCCTACAAGAAAGACGGCCATCGCGACGGGGAGCGGCACCCGCTGCGTCGAAAGTAGACCAACCCCAGCCACCAAGAGTGCGGCGTTGAGGACGAAGTAGTACTGAGATCGACTCCAGTTGAGGTTGACCTGGAATCTGTACTCGTCAAGGACCCGCCCGTAATGCTCCCAGAGGCGGGCTTCATCTATATCCTGGTCGTTGCTAGTCGTGTCGGTAGAAGCGATAGAGGTTGATAAAGGTCGGCGTAAAAATAGCCACATTGGAAAGGACGGCCGTATCCAACTCGTCCCGGGTCCAGTAGCGAAGCGCCGCAATGTGGTCCGGCTCGCGAATCTCGGCGGGACCGTCTTGCAAGATGTACAACTCCACGAACTTCAGCGACCGTTCGTCATCGATTCGCGTCTTGCCTATACATGTGAGGTTGCCCTCCAAGCCCAACTCCTCCCGCAACCGCCTCCGCGCAGCCTGTTCGTAGCTCTCGCCGGCGAATAGGTAGGCAGCGACTGACGAGCCCCAACGACAAGGATGGCGAGCACGGCTCGGCCCAAGTTGCTGGAGCAGCAGATCCTGGCCGTGGAACACGAACACATGCACGGTCCTGAAGTTGGCGCCCACTTGGAGCGCTTCGCCACGCCTTACACGACCGACTGCGTGGTCCTGTGGGTCTACTTGATCGATGAGGGAGCTTGCACCTGGTGCAGGCATCGTCTTGGGTCTCCTCGTAATCCAAGTTCCATTGTATTTCCCCCGCGCAGACGATACAAGTTGGTATGGATGGACCAAGGTAGCTTGGATCCCGGCAGCAATCCACCCGGTATCGGACCTGTCCTGCGGACTGCGCTGCGGGACCGAGGCCTCAATGGCAAAGACCTCGCGGATATCGTCGACGTCTCCGAGAACACCGTCTCGAACTGGATGACCGGGAAACACTCCCCGAGCCGAAGTCACAGCGAACGCATCGCGGGTGCGCTGGACATGTCGACCGACGAGATCTACGGTCGAGCGCCGGCCTCGTCCCTCCGGCGGAGTGCGACTGGAGATGAGAGCGATGGGACCCACGCGGAGGCACAACGACTCCTCCGACAACTGGCCGAACTTGGGACAGCGAGAGCAGCGTTGCAGGAGATCTCGGCCGCCGTCCCGCCGCTGCTTGATGTTCTTGCAGACGCACAGACGCTCGCTGAACGCTGGTCCTCGGGCGACACCTGACGCCCGTCGCAAAGTGGCAGGGTTGGTCAGATCGAACGCACTGCTTCGATCTCTCCAGTGCTCGAGCACAACAGCGCCGGCGGCTTTAGCACCTCAAGCTGCCATTAGGGCATCCGGAGTTGCTGCACGCTTGTGCACGCCCGAAACGCTGTAGACCCGACCCTTTTCTCGGAGGCCGGGTTTGAACTTCGTTGAGCAATGGAGCTAGCCGGACTCGAACCGGCGACCTCCTGGGTGCGATCCAGGCGCTCTCCCAACTGAGCTATAGCCCCGCAGTCCTGCGTCGGCACGCGAGCGATTGACCCTGTGAAGTGTAGTGGGCCAAGAAGCCTAAGACCAACGAGATGCCATCTCGGGCTGGGCGCCATGGGCATCTCCACTGCTAGGCCACTGCGCATTCGCAAACCCAGCGGGTGGGCGCGGTATGGTTTGGGGGCGCAATGGGATTGCTCGATGACGCCATCCGTGAGCACTTGGAGTTCAAGCGTCTCAGGGGAGCCGATCCGGGAGAGGTGGCTCGGGAGGAGCGAGACGCCCTAGGACCGGTTCGCCGCGACGAGGAAGTCGAGCCCGATGGGCATGAGGGCGGGAAGAGAGAGCCGTCGCACGACGATGGAGGGTCTTCCAGTCCCGACTCCGAGATGTACTCAACGGCCGACTCCCTGAGCACTGGTCAGGAGACCATCGAGATCAACATGGAGGCGGAGCTCGCTGCTGGGAGCGATCCCACCTCCCCTTCAGATGCGATCCGTCAGCAGCGAGAAACCCCCATCGACCCCGCTCACTTGCAAGGGTCTGGCGAGGAGTCTCTCGAATGGGAGATGCCGGGCGGCCGCCCTGAGGGACACGTAGAGGCAGAGCTTCCAGGCGACGAGCCTCGCGACGGCGATGACAACGCTCCAGCCGAGCGCCTGGACGACGTGCTGGAGGAGACCCCTGACTTCCTACGTGACACACCCGAGCAGGAGCGCCTCTGGTTCGAGCAGCGTCCCCCGCGCGACTTCGACTTCAACGAGTAGCTGAGACCTGAACGAGTTAGTAGGCATCCGTCGTGGATCGAAGGGAGTGCCCTAAACTCAAGCACTCGGGGCCATAGCTCAGCTGGGAGAGCGCCTGCTTTGCAAGCAGGAGGTCGCCGGTTCGATCCCGGCTGGCTCCATAGACAAATATCCTGCAAATAAGCCACTTTCTGCTGACGTCGAAAGCGCTCACGACCCGAGATGTTCCCCAGGCGTGTTCCCCAGGTCCCGGTGACCATCCTGGTTTGCCACTCATGCCGGGCGTGGCCTCCAACTCAAGGATCGAGAGCCCGGCAACTGGGAGAACCCAACTGCATCGCGAGCTGAACGACGCAGGTCGGGATTCGTGCCGGGACTGCGTCCCGGATTTGGAATCCGCTGGAGCGGAGTAAACCGCCAGGCCTGACGGCCTGGTTCGGTTTTTGACCGTCGCGGCCCGCGTGAGCGGATGGTAGATGAAAGGTTTATGGGTGGGCCACGACGGTCAAAAACCTCCCAGTCCTTTTTTCGTGTAGGGACGAGACGGGGTGGGTGTGGGGAGCCATCGTCACAGCACTCAATGGTCGTGGTCACTGTCAGGCTGTTGCGTGAGCGCCGCATAGACCTCAACGCCACGATCTCCGAGTTCGTCGCCGGCGGGACGGAACAGCAGCACCAAGGGTGTGTGGGCTGGGCCTGGTCGGCGGGTCCCTGAACGTGGATGCCGCGCGCGCCAAGCACCGTCGCCGCTAAAGCCCTCGACGTGGGCGGTACCATGTGAACCATGGCAGCAGCACTGACCACCACCGTAGAGATCGACTCGAACCTGCTTGAGCGGCTCCGTCAACGACGTCCAGCAAAGAGCGACCGCGAGCTGCTCGAGAGCATCGCACGCATCCAGCTCGGGCACGAGGCCAGCGACCGTGCATCGGAGCGCTTCCAAGGTGTCTCCTCGGACGAGATCGAGCGCGAAGCGGTGAAGGCCGTACGCGAAGTCCGACGCGAGCGAGCCGACCGGCGCCGAGCTGCAGGTTGAGGCGCCTTGTAATCGACGCCAACACGTTGGCATCGGGAAGCATCAGTCCGCACGGTGACAGCCCGCCCTGCCTGCTCTACGCCGACCTGGCGGGTGCCAAGTTCGAGCCGATTGTATGCCCAGAGTTGCTGACCGAGATCGGTGAAGCGCTGCGCAAGCCCTACTTCTCGGAGCGAGTAGGCGAGAGCGCCGTCGACGACATCGTTGCGGGCATCGCCGAAGCGGCAACGGTCCTCGAGGATCCAGTTGATATCCAGGCCGTACTACGAGACCCAGAGGACGACTATCTCGTCGCTCTGGCGCGCGAAGCAGGCGCTGAGGCGATCGTTACCGGGGACCGCGATCTACTCGACCACGACGACCTGGACCCCCCGGCGATCAGCCCACGCGAGGCCTGCAAGCTGGTGAGCCTGCTCTAAAGCCATCAGCCAGCAGAAATGGCGGCCTGCTGCGCGGTAGCGCTTGCAGACACGAACGCGCTGGCCAGCAGCGCTGCATCGCCGGCCTGACTCTTGGCGTGCAGGTAGCGGGCGGTCGTCTGAATGTGTGCGTGGCCCATCCATGACTGGACCTGGACGAGAGTGGCGCGATTGACCGCCATCGAGCCAAAGTGATGGCGCAACGAATGAAATGGCAGCGGCCGCAACTGAGCCCGCTTGACGGCGGCTGCATACCGTCGCCGTAGTGCGCTTGCGTCCATATGCTGGCCTACCTGACCGACGAACACCGGATCTTCATCGCCCGTGAAAAGTTCGCGCTGGCTAAGCCGCGCAAGCGCGTGGGCGACTTCGGGGACCATCGGGACGCTGCGAACCTTGCCACTCTTAGGTGTGACGAGCTCACCGTGCGAGTAGTTGGCACGCACCCGGATCGCTTGACCAGGGAAGTCGATGTCGCGCCAGCGCAGCGCCACCAACTCCCCGCGGCGGAGCCCCGTCATCGCTGCTGTCAAGTACACGGCCGCGTCCTGCTCGTTCGCGGCAGCCCTCACAAGCGCACCAATCTCCTCGCCGCTATAGAAGTCGTAATCGCCGCTGTAGCGCATTTGCTGGCGCTCGACGCTGGCGCACGGGTCAGCCTCCGTCCAGCCACGCGAACGAGCGTGTGCAAAGATCGCCCGAACGACCATCAACAGCTTCTCTGCGGTGCGTCCATACGGCAATGCGTCGTACCACGCCTTGACTTCGTTCGGACGGATATCGCGTAGCGGCTTCGACGTGAAGAATGCGCGCCCAAACGGCGTATCACTCGACTCCCCGTCCTTGGCGAGCGGAAGCAGATACGTATCCAGCACCTGACGGTAGTCACGGAGCGTCGAGCGCTTCAGATTGCGCTTCCGTTCACCATGATCGAGCCACGCTTCAGCGGCGTCGGCAAATGTCACGAGCGTTCCCTGCGGAGTGCGAGGTGTCGGTGACTTCACGGCGTCGTGCTCCAACAGACGACGCAACTCGGCTTCGGCCTCCTTCGGTGTCAGATACGAGGAGTCCGGCTTGGATCCGTCGGCCGAATGCCAGACCGTCGCTCCACGCGATGTGCGCCTACCCGAACTCTGTACCCACGCCTTCCCCAATACCCTGGAGTGCTTCCCGTCGGCGTCCCACCAGAAGGCACGCCAACGCCGGCCGCCGCGACCTCCGATCACCTGCAGATGGCCGTTGGGCGCAAGCTCGGGTTTGACCGCCGACATGCCCGACATCGTACTCGGCATGTCGGAACGTGTTCCCCAGCGTGTTCCCCAGACGGTCTATAGAGCCGAATATAACCTGAGCCTAGAGACACAAAACCCCAGAAAATAAGGGGTTTTGGCCTAGACAGGCCTGCTTTGCAAGCAGGAGGTCGCCGGTTCGATCCCGGCTGGCTCCACTTGAGAAATGCCTGGTAATTGGTCAGTTTTGGGGCTGGCAGCAGCGCCGGGCCACGGCAGAGATCAAGCAGAGGTCAAGCATCGCTTTTAGGGAGCAGCGGGCGGGCGGCTTTCCAGCGACGCTGGTGCTGGATCGCTGGGGCTAGGCTCGGGCTGCGCGGGTGCGACGGGCCGGTCGGCACCCCAAAGCAGCACGTCGAATTGAGGTCTTGAGATCGGGCGCGAGTTCTGCTCTGATCGCGGCCATTCAAGACAACCTATGTGGCCGGGACGAGCGCTGATACGCCCGCCCCGGCCTGTAGCACCGAAGGGACGCTCCTTCGAGTGCCACTGGATCACCGTAGCTGTCTGCGGAGACGGTCCTGCGTGCTCGCTGTGCGTGCGTCTTTCGGTGCCCTGACCGAAAGGAAGTGCCGATGAGCGAGACCGATCGCACCGATCAGGAGGACGAGGAGCCGCCGCGTTTCAGCGAGGTTCGGTTGGATGCTCTGCTCTTGGACCATTTGCTGCTTTCGCCTTGGCCGTGGACGCTTGAGGAGTTGGGCCGGGAGATGCACGGGAAGGACATCGACACGGCCGATGCTGTGGCCAGGCTCGCCGAGACCGGGCTTGTGCATCGCTTCGACAGGTTCGTGTTCCCGACGCGTACCGCGCGACGCGCCGAGGAACTACGGATCGGGACTCTCTGATGGTGCCGGTGTTGAGGGCTCGATCGCTGATGATCGACTCAGCGGAGATGCTGGGCATCGCCGTATATACGCAGCGGAAGAGCCTCAAGCTGACCCAACATAAGGTTGCTGATCTGGCGGGCCTGGAGCGCACGGTCGTCAGCGAGCTTGAGCGCGGAGGGGGGGATTCGGCGACGTTTCGAGTCGTGTTGCTCGTCGTCGACGCGCTGGGCATGGATGTCGAGCTTCGCCCGCGCAACTGGACTCCGACTGGAGCGGTCCAACTTGATCCTGCCACGAGCGTTAAGGACCTTGAACTCAGCCGGCGTACTCTCGCGTGTCTCCAGGATGTCGGTATACACGTAATTGGTCAGCTCGGTGGTGCTGATGAGTTGATCGAGTTGCCTCAGTTCAGCGAGGGTCATGAGCTATACCAGATCGTCGGTGCGCTGAACCGTCAGGGCTTGTCGCTGCCAGCGAATCGTTGTTGGGGGCGTCTGCCAGGGGACCGGGAGCGTGAGATGTTCCACCTCCGAGTCGTAAAGGGACTGTCCTTGAAGGAAGTCGGCGAACGGTTTGGTGTGGAGAGCGAGCGTGCGCGCCAGCTCCTGAGCTACTACTTCGGTCTGAAAGGAACACCGCCCGCCGCGCGCAAGCGCAAGCGCGCTGCCACCGCGAAGCGCCACGCGGACGAACTCGCCATTGTCAAGAGCGTCCAGGCGGAGGTAATCGCGGGATGGCGTACCGGCCAGCGACCACGGGACCTCGCGGGGTGGATCGACGTCTCTACGACCAGTATCGAGAGGGTCATTCGCACTGCTGCTACCGACGCTGACCGGAAAGCACGCGCACGCGCAGTCGCGAATCAGCGTCGTCGCGGAGGAAGGCGGCCAACACCATGACTGGCTCAACCTCGTCGGGCTTGGATGAGGAAGGTAAGACGCGCCCGAGGGTTCTTTTCAAGGATGAAGATGGCAAAGGAGATCGATAATGGTTTCGACATTGAGGGTTCCCGCGATGATCGTCGGCGAGTTGCGCGCAGGCTTGTGCAGCATTCTGGGTCAGGCGGCTTGGGATATATCGACTGTTATGAACAGAGGATGCGCGTGTCATCCACGGAGAGTTGAGGATCTGCTTCGGCGAATGGATTGTGCTCGCGCGCTGCTTGAACTGATCGGTTGGACGCCGACGGTCAAGCCTGAGACGGTTCTCGTCGATCTCGGGATTCACCGTTGGGCGTTTGTGAACGGTCTTGAAAGGGCTTTGGTCGTCGGCTGCGAGAACATCGACCTAGTCGGCAGAGCCGACAAAGACTCCCGTGGGCAGACTGATGAGGATAAGCGTGAGAGGGACGTGGTGCGCCTTCTCGTGCTACGTCAGTACCTTGACGATGTAGAGAACAATCTCACCACGCCTGAGATTACTGCGAGGTGTCAGTCATGACCGGTGCTGGAGTAGGGAGTCACACGAGTAGTGATAAGGACCGGCGCGATCGAAAGATCATGCCCCGCATCAAGCCAGTCCCGCAACCGCGTTTTTCGCGGTCGCTGGAATACGGTGTTGCGATGCTCGAATGCTTCACGGCTGAGCGGCCAGTGTTGAGGATCAGCGAGCTGGCCGACATGGTCGGAATCAGCCGCTCCACGACTCATCGGTATGCCAGCACCCTTGTCAGTCTCGGTCTTCTCGAACAGGACGAGAAGCGCAGATACCGCCTAACACGGGCAGCGGCTCGACCCGGAATGGCATTGATCGACACCATCAGGCTGGAATATCCTGCCCGCACCGTGCTCGAAGATCTACGCGAGCAGACTGGGTATACGACGAGCATGGGAATGCTCGACGGATCACGCACCCTCTATATCCACCGTCTCCACGGTCACCGCGCCGGCCAATACGAGGCCGATCGGAATATGTCGGCAGGCGCATACGTGCCAGCGCAAGACACGGCGATTGGGAAGGCACTGCTGTCCTGCCTGCTAGCCAGCGAGCTACAGAGCCTGTTTCCCGTCATTGAATCCAGCTATGTGCCTGGTTTGAACTCGGACGCTCAGAAAACCGAGGTTGAGGCGGAACTGCGTCTCATCGCTGAGATCGAGCGCGCCGCCAGAGACAGGATCGCCGTCCACCAGGATATCCGCGGCGCCGGCGTGCTGTCGATCGCGGCACCCGCTACGCGGTGGATCGACAAGCCGATCCTTGCGGTCGAGGTAAGCGCGCCTGCTGAGAGCTGCACGATCGACGAACTCGTAGCTCATGCCGGCGTGCTCGTCAGCCACGCCGCCAAGCAGATCTCCGTATAGACCGGCCAGCCTCATGGCCACGCCTTGTCCTCAGTAGTAGGGCGCAAGCACGCACGTATGTAACCGGCGGGACGCGCTCCATACAAAAGCAGGAGCGAGTTGCGGCAGTCGCGCGAAAGGTTTGCGTTTCGTCCGTAGCGGTAGCGGCGGTGGCGCGAGCTGGACTGCTGCAACCGCTTGGCGAAGGAGAAGGCTAATCGCTTCGAGTTTAACGTGTAGTTCGCGCTCCTTTGCAGCAATGATCCGGCGGCAGGCGTAGCGAGGTCACCAGGCTAGGTGGAGAGTCCCGGAGCTGGCCATCCTGTCGGCCTCCCGACATCCAGCATCGCTCGTGACACGCCGACCAGTTCAGCCACGCGATCGAGCTCCACGCACACTCTGCCCGTGGCTTGTCGAGGCAGACTCAACAACTCCTGTTTGGTTGTCGCGCACCTTCCGGGAACGCGTCCACTGCGCCTTGAGTCAAGGAGTAGTAGAGCGAATAATGCTTGACAAGGCATTCGTAGGTAGCACCCGTTTCGATCCAGTGGCGCACCCCTTCACCATCCACGAAATACGATGCTCCGGTCGCGCCTACACGCACGATCGTGTTGAACGCCTGGGGGATCGTGCATGAAGCCCGACCCCCTTCCGGGAACGCATCCACCGCGCCCTGCGACAAGCTTTCGTACTCCGCCAACCCATCCCATTCCCGCAAGCACAAAAACACGCCACCATCGGGGATCCAGTGGCGCACCCCTTCACCATCCACGAAATACGATGCTCCGGTCGCGCCTACACGCACGATCGTGTTGAACGCCTGGGGGATCGTGCACGTTTCGTCTGCGCCGGCCGAATAAGCTTCGACCTCCGCCTGCGTCTCGTCATCGACAACTTCTATTCCATGCCATTCCGTCATACATAGGTAGACCCCGCCATTCGGGATCCAGTGCCGGACACCGCCGTTGTCGATAAAATATGCGGCGCCCGTGGCACTAACTCGGAGTATCTTCCCGAACAGTGTCGGATCCGGCGTTGGTGGTGGCGGCTGCTGAGGCGGAGGCGGCTGTGGTGGCGGCTGTTCTGTTGGTGGCGGCTGCTGAGGTGGAGGCGGCTGCGATTCACAGCCTTTCCAGAGATGTACGTCAAACGGTGTGAATGCGGGCGAATTGAGTGACTTCCCAAAGACCTCCACGCCCGCGCTGAGGGATCCCAGATTGAGAAGTAGTTCGCAGTCGCCTCCGCTGCTCCACTTGAACACGGGGCCAAAGTCGGCCTCGACGTGGAGGTTACCGCCCTTCGCGATGCCGAGGCCAGCTTGGACACCAACCGACGCGGACAGCTTGGTATTTCCGGAAACCGAGAGAAAGCCACTTGCCCAAACATTGCTGCCTTGTTGTTCGAGTGTGGCGGCGTTTTCATCGAAACCTGCGGCTGCGTGAGCGACGGTCGTGCTGGCGAGGTTTATGTTGCCTGCTTGCAATGTGCCGTTGATGTGTACGCCCGCCTTGACCGGCAAGGTCGCGTACACCGGGATTACGACTGGACCTACGGGAATTGCACCGCTATAAGGGCCAAGTTCCGCGAGAGTCCAGTCGCAGTTAACGCCAGCTGCAGCGAGACCGACCCCAAGCGTCTCGGTGGTCCTCACAGCAAGAGTCAGCTGCATCTGTGGTGGCCATGCTCCGAGGAATGCCTGCCGTACTTCAACGCTGTCGAGATGAGCACCGAACTTGACCAGTTTTGGAGGCGTACAGCTATCAGCTGCACGTGCTCTTGGCATAGCAGCCGTCTGTGCGGGGATGTCACTACCGCCCTGTCCCGGTGCTCCTCTGGCCGGTTTGAGTTGGAGGCTTCCCGTGAATGACAGCTCTGGTACCGCTTCGCTCACTTCCGCTGCCCCAAGCGAGACTACGATCGTGGAGCCCTGATGTGTGGTGTCGGTAACGTGCGCGAGCAAGCCCGCCGGTAGTTCCGCGGACGGGCCGCTGGTGAGGATCGTCCCTACGGGTGATATAGGCGTATTGCTTGGCAGCACGATTGCAGTTGGGTTGTTGGGATCTCCCACGGATCCGAGAATGCGGCCAGGCATGGACCGGACACCGGGGTTCAGCACCGCCCCATAGGCTGCCACGACGTTCGTTTTCTTCCCATCCCCGACGTTGACAACGAGTCGCCGCTTGACCGGGTAAGCGGATGCGCCCGAATGGACGGTGTGACTTGCCCGGTGAATGACGACCGTCTTGACGTCCAGCACATACCTTCCTGGGCGCAGACCACGTAGTGTCGTGTGCGGCGTTCGTATGATCTGGCGAAACCCAAGACCACGCGCGACGATCAATGGTTGAGCGCCGCTAGGCAGTCCGGTAGCCGTGATTGCTAGCGACCCAGGCGAAGTCGCGTAAGCAGTGAGGGGTGCGAGACTGGCTACCACGACCAGTGCTGCCGCCAGACGGACGCTCCGCCACAAGATATTCCGGGCGATCCCCTCCAAAGTGGATCGCACTCTACACGAAGAGATAAGTTCTAGATTAGTTCGGCCTTTTGATATCTCGGGAGCATCAGCGGTGTCGGGCTTGCGGCGCGCAATGACAGTCTCGACAACTGCGGATTGATCGGCGGTCGCGGCTCGGTTTGGAATAGCCAGGCCGCCGAGCATACCCGCAGCTAATCGGCGGATTCGGTCCCGCAAACCCGTGCGTGTGTAGGCTCGTCGCGGGCAAAGCAGCTATCTTGATCGACTCTCGGCGCGTGGCTGCTCCTTCATAGAGACGATTACCAGTCGCCAACGGCGTCTGCTTTTGCGCGCCCGCAAACGCCTGGGGAGCGAGCGTGTCCCAGTAGACAGCGCGTGCGGCTCCTCGTCGTCCGAAGCGGGGGTGTCATGCTGACCAACGGAGACGCCTGCTTCCCTGAAGAGCGAGCGCGCGGCGATCGTATGCGCCACATGTCCTCAGACGGCTGCGGCAACGCCATTCGTGCCGCTGGAGATGCCGCTTCCGGCATAGAGTAGTCTCGGCTCGATTTGATGGGTGCTTCGGTGACATACGACCGTATCGGCGTTGGTTACCGCCGGATACGCCACACAGATCCTGTGTTCGCGGGCCGAATCTGCGCGGCCCTCGGCAACGCGTGCACCGTCCTGAATGTAGGGGGCCGGCACCGGCTCCGACGAGCCGCTGGATCGCCGGGAGTGTGTCGAGACCGGCCTGCGCGAGCTTGTGTGCGCGTGGTGCGCGACTGCGTCTGTATGGCGACCCCGCCGGGCCCTCAGATTATGTGACCGGCAAGCGCACCGAAGACGGCGCCTGCGACCCCGCCAGCGACCGCTGCGATGCCGGTCACTCGCGTCAATGCCTGTCTGTCCAAGCGCTCTGCGGCCTGTGCGACGGCCGCGCGCATGAGATCCAAGTCGAGCGATTCGATCCTCGCCTTGTCGTCGGCGTGGTCACGCACGAACAGTCGCGACAGCCCGCGCTCCCCGGCCGCCTGCTCGAAGTCGAAACGCTCCGCGCTCCAGGTTCGCTGCAATCGCTCAATCACCGAGAGTCCGAGCCACACTTTGGCGATAAGGCGGTTTGATTCGCGCCGCCAGTGACGAAGCTCCCACATCGCCTTTGGCCTCGCTCCCTCGCCGACCAGGGACACTCCCGCCCGGGCGTTCACCAGATCGAGGAGCTTGTCGAGGTTTTCACGCGCGTCCTGCTCGACGTCCAGCATGTGCCGACCAACGTTCTTCATGGTCGTGAAGCCGGCTGCAGGGATCGCCAGGTCGAAAAACGCTGCCTCGGGGCGCTCGCGGGATATCCCCGGCACCAGCGCCGTCACCTCGCCGGAAAAGCTGCTCTCCTCATACGCAATCTCGTCCTGACCGTCGGCAGCCGGCAGCAGCCTGAGCGACGTATGCGCGTAACCGTATGAGCAGCCCGGGTTGCACCCCTGAACGTAGAGCTCGAAGTCGGCCCGCCCCAGCGCCTCGCTAAGAATGTCCTCGACCACATGGCCCCCCGACAGGCCGAGCGGCTCATCAGCCCGCACTCGCCACGCGGTCAAGACGACCATACCGTCCCACCAGACCACGTAGCTCGTCGGCAGCTCGTCGCCCTCAGACAGCCGCTGCTGGTTCTTTGCCGGTACGTCTACGCGGAACGAGAGTGGCGCGCTGAAGCGAACCCAGTGCATGTGGTGGAACCACGAGTCAATACCGCTCGGCAGTGGCGAGGGATAGATCACCCCACTCGTACACCAGTCCTCCTCGATTTCGGGCTCCTCGACGGACACGACACGCGGGTCTGCCTTCAGCTCGGCGACCACCGCGTCGAGCAAATCTGTCGCCGACCGCTCTGGCGGCCAATCGGTGATCGTCACGAATGACCCGAACCTGGCGACCCACTCGAAATGGCGCGGCTCACGCACGCGCGCGATCGGCCTGCTGAGTGCTACTCCTGTACTTCCTGAGCTGCTCTCCATAATGTGCTCCCAGTCTAGAAAGCCGGCTGGCGAACTCCCAGGGAAGTTTCGCGACGCTCGCTCAGGCGAGTTATCGTCTCAGCCTCTCGGGCACGGCTGGCGGGCTCGCACGATCCGGCGACGCCCGCTCACCTGGCACTAGCGAGCCGCGCGGGGCGACGTTCCCGTCGGCGTCGATGTCCCACGCGAATAGCTCCCGATCCACGACGATACGGCCATTGTCGATCAACCTGCCCACGCCATTGATGCACGGACCGAACCTCTTCCTCTGGACCGAAAACGTGGGCGCCCTGCTGCGGCAGCTGCTCGGGCTGCCGTAGAGCAACGTCAAGTCAGGCGTCCATTCCGTGCTTCCAGGCGGCGGCGGAGATCGGCCGCCGGCGACTCACGAGCCCGCTACTCCTGCCCGCCTTTCGCTGCCCACACGCCCGCGATAGCCACGAGCACGACCATCGCGAAATAGACGTGGTAGGGCGGCTCGACGTGCGCTTCTGTGTAGAAAGCACCGAGGACCGCGACGAGGCCCGTCATCGCGGCGAGAAATACGCGGTCTTTCGCGAGAGGGGCGAGATCTGCTAGCCAGTCGTAGAAGGGCCGGCCGGGCTGCCCCCCAGCCTCATCGCTCAGGACGCCCTCGAAGCTATTCAGGGCCTCGGCTGCCTCGTTGGGCGCGTCCTCAGCTGCGAGTCGCGTGGCGGCGGCGATCTGAGGTCCTGACATAGCAAGGATTGGCGCTTGCCAATCGAGCCCAGCCGTCAGCTTCTCGTTGACGGCTGCGATCGTCGCGGGGTCGATCCGGATAGAGGCTGCAAGCTGGGCGACTGCATCCTGGCTCGGCCTGATCGATTCAACGATCCGCCGCAAGGCCTCCTGGCTCGGCCCTATGGACTCTGCGAGTTTCCGCGCGGCGTCTAGAGGCTTGATGCGGGTTCATCGCCCATCGTAGGCGGCGAGGGCTCGTGGCGGACGTCCGGTGAGCAGGTTGATGTGCATGCCGAGGGTCAGTGCGAGCAGTCGTTGGGCGATGCGCTGAACGAGTCCTGCGAGCGTCTTGGCGAGGTGATCTTCCAAGCGCATCTGGCGCTTGAGATTGGAGAAGACCGACTCGATGACCAGGCGGATCCGTGCCTTGGCGATCTCGCCGACGGGCCGCTTGCCTGGTCGGTGGCGCTCGGGGGTGATGAGTTCAAGGCCGATCAGCTCCATGCAGTCGCGATACTCCCTGCCCCAGAAGCCCTTGTCGGCGAACAGCGTTGCACCTTGGTGGGCGGCGGCGAGCTCTAGGGCGCGCTCGCGCTCCTGGCCGGTCTTGGGACCCGTCAGGTCGTAACCCACGGGCACGCCCTTGGCGTCTGAGATCAGCACCAGGCGCATGCCCCACACGAACAGGCTCTTCGATGGGCAGTAGCCGTAGCTGGCATGGCCGGCGAACTCGCTGAGCGATCGGCAGCCCGGGTAGTTGGCACACGCGATCAGCGTCCCGTCGACCAAGCGCAGCTGACCGTCGGCGATCAGCTCTGCAAGCATCATTTGCACGGTGGTGATCCACGGCGTGAGCCGTCTGAGCCTGCGGTTGTATTGCGACTGGCAAGGCAACTCGGGAAAGAACCCCGGAAGTAGTCGGCCGATCACGCCCAGGAACTGGCGGTCTGAGCAGATCCCGGTCGCGGCCTGAGCTACCGCCAGCGCGATCAGCTCCTGATCGCTGACCTTGCCTGCTGGGCCTGGGCGAGGAAACGAGAACGAGTCGGCGAACACGTAAGCTGCGATAACGAGGGTCTCCAGCGAAGCGCACATCTCGTGCTCCAATCACGAGTTTGCAGAGCCGGAGGCCCTCTTCTCATTTCAAGGCTCGCCTCCTGCCCGGCGGCCCAACCCGCATCAAGCCTCTAGCTGCTGCGGCTGAATAGATGCCGCGATCTGGCTAGCAACGTCGACGTCTGGCAATTGGATCGATTCCGCGATCTGTCGCGCGGCGTCGATCTGCGGCAGCTGGATCGATTCAGCGATCCGCCGCAGCGCTTCTTGGCTCGGCCGGAGTGCTTCGGCCGCGCGCCGCGCAGCCTCCGCCCAGTCGTCGTCGCCGCCAGCCGTCGCCACGATTGCCATACGTCTCAGGGTATCGCTCGCGTGCCGTGCCGAACTCGGTCGATTGACTCCGAGCGCTTGCCGGAACCGTCCGACCCGTGCTCTCCTCGTATGAAAGCAAGCGCATCGGGAGCTAGCAGCAGACGCCTGGTTTGGAGGAAACCAATCGCCTCGGTCGGCAGGGTTGCCTCTAGAGTTCGACCTCGACCTCGAACTCCGTTGTCTTGGGTGGGCCGGGCAAAACGGACTGTCCTGCCTGGAAGGCGGGCAGTAGCGTCTCGTCGCGGAACTTCTCCCAGATCGCCTTTGACTCCCAGACCGCGACGACGACCCAGCCGTTCGCGCTCGGCCCGGCGTAGTGATGCGTCTGACCGGCGGGCAGGCCACCGGGCGGGTGCACCACTGCGGTGGTGGCGTCGTACTGCTCCTTCGTACCGCCCTCGAAGTCGTTGACGATCACGTACGCCATCTCAGCCTCCAGTCGTCGCAGGTTCGCCGGGCGGATTGCCCCGACTGAGCCACGGTAGCCCATGAGTGAAGTTTGTGCCGCTCAGCGCGAAACGTAGTTATCTGCCCCGTCACCGCACTCGTGCCCGCTTTGCTCGACGGGAGCAAGCGCGTTCGGCCGGTTGCACTGGCAAGTAGTGCGGTGTAGCTCGACGGATGTTCGAGGAGGGGATACGGCTGGTCTACACGACTACCTTATGTGTACGCATTCTCAGATCACGAGGACCGACCAGAGCCTGATGGCGCTGCCGATGGCATGCGTGTTCTACATGTCGATGACACGGGCAGGCGGTGGCGACGCGGTCGCGTCGCTGCGTTGATCGCGGTTACGCTTGTCGGGTTGGCGATATTCGCGGTGGTGCTTGGGACGCTGCGAATGCAGCATGAGAACCGACAGGGCGCACCTATACCAGTGCGGATCAGGGCGCCGGTTGCGCATCGCGTCAGCGGTCGGCATCGCGGTGTCGTGCGTGACCACAGACGCTCCGGCGATCCGATCCGCTCCCGTATCAGCCACCTATCGAGGCAGACCGATTTCTCCGCTTCAGTGGCGCATCATGGATCGCCGCGATCCGTAGAACAGCGACCACCATCTCCTGCGGATCATGTCTCGGGTGAACGTGGGTCGAGCGAGTTCGGATTCGAAGGTGGGGCGGAGCGGTGAGCCATAGCGCACGCATCGAGTCGATAGGGCCTGTGGATGAGTCGTTGTTGGTCTGAGTCGGTGGTGGACCTCGTGACCGGTCGTCTTGCGCTTCTTGCTGACCCGACTCGTGTACGTCTCCTGGCACTCCTAGAACAGGGCGACGCTAGCGTGCAGGAGCTATCGGACAAGGTGACGAGCACGCCCCAGAACGTTTCACGCCATCTCGCTATTTTGCACCGTGCAGGTATCGTCGCTCGCCGACGTGAGGGCCCCTTTGTCTACTACTCGCTCGCCGATTACTCGACCTGTCGCCTTCTGGATCAGGTTCTTGCGAGTATCACGGGCCAGATCGACGAGCTGGCCGATGTCGTAAAGACGTAGCGCTGTCCAGTAGGCCGGCGCTACTCGAAGACACCGCAGTTCTCGCGCTCTGCGAGCCGTTTGTCCGTGCCGTATGCGACGGAGCCGCGCTGGTCGTGAAAACGTTTGCTTTCACGTTTGATGTAAGCAATTGCTTTCACGTGATGTGCGCTTGTGGTGTTTTGGGCGAGCGCCGCTTACCGTCGCCCTATGACTGTTATTCGCAGGTCGACAACAGGTGGAGGCCAGCCATCAGAAGGTGCTAGTCGGCTGGCTCGTGCCGTGGGTCGTGTGTTGTTGTGGGGGTGCGTGCTGCTAGTGCTTGTGCGCGGCATCGCTTCCTACTTCGACACAACCTCGCGGGTTCCCACCACTGCTCGCGGTGTGACGGTGACTGTGACACAGCCTGCCGGCACCGAAACCTCGCAAGGGAAGTGATTGGTATGTCTCACATACGGCGTGTCTGGCAGGTCTGTCTGCTGGCTGTCTATGCGGTCGTGTTGTTCCCGGCGACCGCGCTCGCGGCGGGTAACGATGTCGGTGCGAACGTCGGGGGCCTTCTCAAGCATTATGCGGGAGAGGTGTACGGCGGGATCGTCGGCGTCATCAGCCTGATGTTTCTCCTTAATCGGCGTTACACCGAGCTGGCGGTGTTCCTGTTCGCGGCGATCGTGGTCGCGTGGATGGTGTTCGCACCCTCCGACATCGCGAAAGCCGCTGAAGGCATCGGCAAACAGGTCTTCGGGTGAGCCGCGAGGAGCTGATTGGCGATGAGTGACTCCTCGCACCCGATCCGCTCTTACCAGCGGATATTCAGGCCCGACCGGCGTATCTACCAGATCGACGGTCGGCGCCTGCCGGTCCCTGGCGGCGTGCCGCTTGAGTGGCTTGGCTGGGCGTTCGCCGCACTCGTGGCGATCCTCGTGCTCAGCCAGCGCTCAATCCTGCTCGCGCTTGTGCTCGGCGCGATCGTTGGTCTGCTTGGCGCAAGCTCGCACGGCTGGCCGGGCGCCATCATTGGCGCGGTCGCGGGGTTCGTGGCGACGCTATTGGCGGGTGTGGTGTTGGGGTGGCTTGACTGGCCGCTGCGGCTGCTGATCGCTCCCGGCATGGTCGCGACTCTTGCCGGGCAGGCCTCCCCAGACGGCAGACCCGCACACCGCTATTTGACCTCGCTGCTTTCGCTGCGGGCACGCGCCGCACGGCGCTCCCTGGACCGTGCGGTAACGCCGGATGGGGAGCAGCAGGTGTGGGCGCCGCACGTGTGGGTCGCACCGGACGAGCACTCCCCGTTGCTGCACCACGGGAAGGTGCGAGGTCCGGCGCGGCTCGTGTTCGCCCGTCCCGTGGTAGCTATTCCTGGCCGTGGTCGGCTGATCGTCCGCCACGCCGACGGTCACCGGCTGCGCAGCGGCGAGCGGCTTTGCGAAGTGATCGAGCTTGGTGACGGCCAGGTCGTGGAGATCCGGCCATGAGCTTCCCGTTGCGTTACGCGCACGGCAACGTGCTGTTGGGGCGTGGCGGTGAGCCCGCCGGCCTGTACCGGCTGGCGATGAGCACCTACACGTATCTCCCCACCGGGGAGAAGTGGTCCCTACAGCGTCGCCTCCAACGCTTGGCGCACACGATCGCCGCCGACTTCTCGCTCTGGCGGGTGAACCGCGCCTACCCCGCCGAGCGATACGTGCGCCACACCGAACGCCTACTCGACGGGCGCCACCAAGATCGCCGTGCGTGGCAGGCGTTCCTCACCGGACACGAGCAGCGCCTACACCAGCTCGGGTCGCACACCCCCGAGGTTTACCTCACCGTCTCGCTCGCCGGCAACACACCAACGGGTGTCGGCTCCGGGCTTGTAAGGAGCGTCGATCGTGTCCGGCGCCGTGTCGAGGAGCTGGCTGGCATCGGCGCCGCTTCCCCGATCCCAGCCTCGGAGCTCTTGGAGCTCGCGACCCGCGAGCAGCGCATCTACGAGCGGGTGAACGGCGTGATCGGAGCGCGGCGTGCGAGGACCGCCGAGCTTCAATGGCTGCTGCGCCGCACCACCTGTCGCGGTGTAGCTGAGCCCGAGCTTGACCGTTACTGGCAGCCCGACGCGCTCATCATCTCCGCCCCGGATGGCGGGGTCGCGTTTGCGCCGCTCGGCCACGATCTTGAGCGGTGCGCGAACGCCGCGATCACCGAGCAGAAGCAGACGCTCGTGGTGGACGGCGAGCAGGGGCGGTGCTATCAGGCGATGCTCGCGCTCGGTGCGCTCGCCGATGCACCCGAGTTTCCGGGCGCGACCGCCGAGGCGCTGTTCGCCCCACTTGAGGCCGTCGGGTTCCCGGTAGATGCCTGCCTTCACGCGCGCTGGTTGGGAAACCGACAAGCGCTCGCGCAGGTCCGTAAGCGGATCGCCGATGTTGAGCATGCCTATAACGAGCAGGTAGAGGGTGCCGCCCACGGCCCGAGTCTCATGGCCGGCGCTGACAGGGTTCTCGCTCGCGAGTACGAGGCACAACTGCAGGCGGGCGGGCACCCGCCGATGCTCTACGCGCAGATTGGGCTCGCCGTCGGCGCACCAACGGAGGAGGAGCTAGAGCGCAGGGTCGCCGTGCTGAAAGAGCAGTACGGCGACATCACCCTGCACCGCCCGGCCGGATTGCAATACCAGCTTTGGCTTGACCATTTGCCGCGAGCGGACGGGTGGGTCTGAGGTGCGCGACTACACCCAACAGCTCACCGTTGAGCAGTTCGGCGCACTGATCGCGACCGGGAGCCGGATGGTCGGCTCCCAGCGCGGCCCATATCTCGGATACACACCGACCGGTGCACCCTTGCCCGTTCGGTTCGACCCGACACAGGCACCACGCGAAGACCGCGCCTCAGCAGTCCTCTTGATCGGCACTCTCGGTTCGGGGAAGACGGTTGCGGCGCAGACGATCGAGTACGCCGCCGAGCGACGGGGCAGCCTGGTCGTGGACTTCGATCCGAAGCCCGACCACGGCCTTCACCTGCTGCCCGAGCTTGACGGCCGGGTGCAGGTGCTTGAGCTGTCCGGCGACCCTGCGCAGCAGGGCAAGCTCGACCCGCTCGCTATCGGCCTCCAAGACTTGCGCGAGGAGCTTGCCTGCTCGTACCTGCTTGAGCTTTTGCCCGGCAACACGGCCTCATGGGAGAACGCTGTTTCGCTCGCGGTAAAGGACACCGTACGCGAGGGCTCACGAAGCCTTCAGCGCGTCGTCGAGATGCTGCAACAGACCGACCGCGCGACTTCACGGGAGGCGGGCGAAGCGCTGGAGGTGATCCGTGACTTCGGTCTCGCACGCCTCGGATTCGGCGATGGGCAGGGGACGGACATTCAGGCGGATAGGCCGGTGACGACGATCCGTATGCCCGGCCTGTCGCTACCGGAACCGTCAGCAGCTCGTGACACCTACACCCGCGCGGAGCGCGTGTCTGTCGCCACGTTGAGCTTGGTCGCGGCTTACGCGCTCCAGTTGATCTCACAGGATCGCTCGCGTCATAAGGTCGTCGGTCTCGATGAGATTTGGTTCCTGCTCGCCTCACCGCAGGGACGGCAGGTAATCAACCGGCTCGTGCGCCTGGGGCGCGCGTTCAACGCGACATTGTTGCTCGGCACTCACCGGATCGGTGATCTCGGGGACCTCTCTGATCTGATCGGTGTCGTGTTCGTCTTCGGCCAGGACTCCGACGACGCCGCTAAGGCCGCGTTGCGGTTCATCGGCCTTGAGCCGACCCGTGAGCTTGTCGGCCGTGTCCGTGAGTTCCGCGCCGGGCGCTGCCTGATGCGTGATCTGCACGGCCGCGTCGGCGAGGTACAGGTCGACCTCGTCTACCCGCACCTCCTCGCCGCATTGCAGACCACCCCAGACCAGCCCGGAAGGAGCGCGGCATGAAGCCCACCGTCCTCAGCATCCTGCGCCGTCTCACCTGCACTCGGCGACGCCGCATCGTTCTCCTGCTCGGGCTGACGGTGGGGCTCGTGCTGCTCGCCGGGCCGTCGGCCGGCGCAAACGATGTTTACAGCAATATCGGTCCCCCACCGCAGCTCCCTGCTGGTGGGTTGGTCGGTCGCTACCCGCTCGCCAATTATCAGCTCGACCAATACTTCCCCGGAATCAGCGTCGGCCTGCTCAGCGGCGTGGATGTCTCCGGTGTGCCGCCGATGATCGCGTTCTTTATCGCGCAGGTCATCTGGCTCATCACCTCGTTCTTGGCGAACGCAGTAATCATTCTTTTCGCGTTCGCGTTCAACCTCGACCTGGTCAACGGGAACGGCACCCCCGGCTCGGGGGCGCTTACGCCGGTCGCGTCGGCGATCCACAACCTCTACACCAACACGTTCGGTGCGCCGTGGCTCATCGCTGCGATCGTGCTTGCCGGGTGCTGGGCGATGTGGAAGGCACTCGTCCAGCGGCGTTATACCGAGACGGCCGGCGCGCTCGCCGTATCGCTGCTCTATTGCGTGCTGGCGATCGGGATAGTCACCCAGCCACAGCGGACAATTGCCCCCGCGAGCAAGCTCTCAAACCAGCTCTCGACCGCGCTGCTATCACTCACCAGCCAAGGCAGCATCGGGGACGAACAACAGGCGAAGACCGCCGCGAGCAACCAGCTCTTTTCGTTCCTGGTACTCGACCCGTGGACGGTCCTTGAGTTCGGCGGGATCGAGCACTGCACCACCAGCAGCGGCCACTCAGTCGCAGTGCGTCCGTTGAGCGGGAACCCGGGCCAGGACGCGCAGCTCGCCGCCCAGCTCGAAGCGGGCACCGAAGTACACACGCAGAGCAAGACGTGCATCAACAACCGCGACAAGTACGCCTCCCACTTCCTCGCCTACTCGTTTCAGAGTAAAGACCGCAACAGCGAGCACGAAGCCCTCGAAAAGGGCGATGTTGGAAAGCTCCCGGCGTCTGACCCCGGCAAGACGAACAGCTACACGCTCGGGAAGGCAGACGAGTCCGCTGCCGAAGCGATGGGCAAGGGCGGCCAATACCAGCGGCTGCTCCTCTCGATCGTGATTCTGTTCGGGGAGCTAGGCGCGTTCCTGCTCTTGGGTGCGCTCGCGGTCGGGGTGATCCTCGCCCAGCTCCTACTACTCCTGCTGCTCTCGTTCGCGCCGGTCGCGCTTTTGATCGGGATATTCCCCGGACGCGGACACGACTTTTTCCGCGCGTGGCTCACAAAGCTCGCGGGCTATCTCGCGCGGAAGGTGATCTACAGCCTGATCCTCGCGGTCACGCTCGCTGTCAGCCAAGCCCTCGCGGACGCAAGCTCAAATCTCGGATGGCTACTCGCGTTCGCGCTCCAGGCGACGTTCCTGTGGATGGTCTTCATACAGCGCGAGCGGCTCACGACAGACCTGCTCGCCGCGACCGCCGGACCCAACGCCGCGCGCGACGGCACCAACCGCCTGCAGACCCTCTACTACGCCACCCGCCTCACCCAAATGGCACGGCGTAAACCACCGCCACCGCCGCCACCGCCTCCTGGGGGATCGCAAAGCGAGTCCTCGCCATCCCCCACACCTGACCCCGTGCCACCCGACACACCGGAGGAGGAGCCCGCATGAGCTTCCGCATCGAACAAGCCGACCCGCTCGCGCTACTACGGGAGCTACCCGACGAGTGGGCGCAAACCTGCGTGACAAGCCCGCGACGCGACGCGCCTGTCCCTTATCTGCTCGCCGTACTCGACGAGGTTCACCGGGTACTCCGTACCGACGGGACGGTGTGGCTCCTACTCGCTCGGGGCGGCAACGCACACGACTTGATGTGGGCGCTCCGAGACACCTCCTGGGTGCGACCGCTTCCAGCGAGCGCGACCCCAAGACACGTGCTGTTGCTTACCAAGCAGCCGGCATTTCTCTTCAGACCGCAGCGCCCCGTAACCGGAGTCCTCTCACGACAGAGTTCTGCCTGCCCCAGGTATCAGGCAGCGCAGCGGCCAGGGTACGGTTGCCGTGGCTGTCCGATGCCGCGCCGCGCGTGGTGCGTTCCCTCACCCGGCGTTGCTGGGATACCGCCAAGGGAGGTCATCGAGTGGTGCATCCTCGCCGGCACCGTCCCGTGCGCGTGCGAGGTCTGCGGCGCACCATCCCGGCAATCCGTGCGCTGCCGCGAACGGTGGCGCTCGACCTGCGCTCACAAAGGCGGCCGGGGACGCTGCCTTGTGATCGACCCGTTCTGCACGACCGCCGATACCGGGATGGTCGCTGTCCGCTGGGGACGCCAATACCTCGGGATCGACCCCAACCCCACGAACGCTGACACTGCGCGCAAGAGACTCGCGAAGCTGCTGGAGCGCGCACGATGACCGCCCGCTCATGGATACGCCGCCAGCGCGACCGGCCGATCGCCGAGCACGAGCGGCACGCCGCGATGGCCGCAGTCGTCGTTCTGCTCGCCACGGTCGCAGTGCTGCTCGCGCTCACCCAACCGGTGACCCAAGCGAGTCGCGCAGCTCAGCGCTCCCCGCGCAGCGCGGAGACGATCCCGGGCGCAACCGTCGAACGTCACACCCTCGCTCTCACCCACGAAATGGAGCGGGTGGCCGAAGGGTTCCTCGCTGGCTACCTGGCCTACACCTACGGACGCGGACCCGCGAGCCGGATCGCGGGTGCGAGCCGACCGTTGATCCGCTCTCTACAGGCGCATCCGCCGCGCGTCCAGCCGGCAGCCCGCGTACGCCACCCACGAGTCCTATCGCTACACCCCGCCGCCGCCGCCTCCTCGGCCGGCGAGGTTGCGGTGAGCGCCGTCGTGAATGACGGCGGGCTGATCGACTATTCGGTCGGGCTTGTCCTTGCATCGGAAGGCGGGCGGCTGCTCGTGACCGGAGTGGAAGGCGCGTGATGCGCAAGCCGTCTCGCAAGGTACTGCTGTGGTGGCTCGCGGCCGGGACGGGTAGCACCACCCTCGCGCTGCTCGCGATCTTCGGTATCGCGGTCGCCGTGCTCGGCGCGAGTTTCGTCGGCTGCCAGCCCGGGGACGAACCGGCGCTCGCGTCCACCGGGCCGTCGCCGTCGGCTTACGCGCTTCAGAGCATCCCACCCGAACGGCTGCGGCTCTACCAGCAGGCCGGGAGCAGGTTCGACATCGACTGGTCGTTCCTCGCGTCGATCGGGGCGCAGGAGTGCAACAACGGGGATTGCGCCGGAACCAACAGCTCCGGGTGCGCCGGGCCTATGCAGATCGCCTACGTCCGGGGAAGCGCTTGCAGCCCCGGCTCAGGCCCAACGTTGTGGGAACGCTACGCCATCTCAGCGCACCCCGGCCACGCCCCCGATATCAACGATCCGGCGGACGCGATCTACACCGCCGCCAGGATTCTCAGGGAAGACATGGGCGCACCCGCAACCGGCGGCAACTACAACGAATACCGCCAGGCCGCGTGTCGCTACTACGGCGCGTGCGGAGACTCGACCGTCGCCTACGCCGACGAGGTGATGGCCCGCGCCGTGCAATACGGGTTCACCGGCACCGGCTCCCCAACTCCGACGAGCCCGCCGCTATCGCAGCCCGTCTCGAGCAGCGGATGCAGCGCGAGCACGTTCACCCCTGAAGCGGCCTCCAGTTCGCAGATCGTCCGTGTCGCTGAAAGCCAGGTCGGCCAAGGCGAGCAACCTCCCGGCTCCAACTGTACGGTCTACGGGCCGTGCGAGGAGTGGTGCTCGCTGTTCGTCGCATGGGTGTGGCAGCACGCAGGGGTGCCGCTCCCCGGCTCCACCGCCACCTACGGATACTCCGGGTCGCTCTACACCTGGACGCGAGAACACGGCGGACGAGTGCTCCCACCAACCGCGACCCCCGCGCCGGGCGACGCAATCTTCTACGGCACTGGGCCGAGCGATAGCGCGCACGTCGGGATCGTCGCGCAAGTCCTCCCGGACGGTGAGATCGTCACCGTCGAGGGCAATTACGCCGGGCACGTCACCCGCGTCGGCCCATTCCAGCCAAGCCACCCGGTCGGTGAGAGCGCGCCTGTCTACGGGTACGCCCAACCGCCAAGCGCTGGGAGTCAGCAGACGGGAAGGCGGTCGGGATGACGGCTCTCATCGTGTACCAACGGTGGTACCGACTGCGGTACCAACTGAAGGACCAACTGAGGTTCACCACGCATCGCACACGGAACGCGGGTTTGCCGCTTGGTGGTGCGGGATTGCGCGGCTTCGCGTTTTTCGACATCTCTATCTGTATGGGTAACTCCCTGTGACTCGCCGCCCCTCACAGGACGCTCGGCCGCTGGTGGCTTTCGTTGGCGTACTGGTGGCGCTCGCGCTGTTGCGTGACCGTGAGCTGCCCGCATGGCTCGCCCTGCACGCTGAAGTACTCATCGCGTATGCGGCCGTGCCGGCGGGGCTGGTGTTGCTAGCGGCGCTCACGTGTCGTGTCGTCGTGACTCGTCGTGCGCTTTCCCGGCGTGTGCGGCTCGTCGTGCTTGCCCCCGACTCGTTCGCGCCGACGCTTGACGGTGTGCTTCGTTGTGCCGCCCAGCTTTCCCGTGTTCGGCGGCTCGTTGGCGGCTGGCTTGACCCTCGCGCGAGCGCCGTGCGGGTGCTGCTCGACGGCAGCCGCGACGGGGCGATGCGCTACTCGCTGGTGGTGCCCGAGCGCGCACTGCCCGCGATCCGCTCGGCGCTCAACAACTACGACCGGGTACAAGTTCGCCGCGCCGACCCCGAGCCTGCGCTGAGGGAGGGCGGGTGTGTGATGCGTGCCGAGCTTCGCCTCGCGCAACCGAGCAGCGAGCCGCTTGCGCACCTCGCGCTCGACCCCGACCCGCTCCAGAGCTTCGCACGCGCGCTCGCCGGCCTTGACCCTTCGCGTGAGCGAGCGCATGTCGCGGTCGATCTTCTGCCCTGCACCGCCGGGGCACGACGACGGCTCAGGCGCCGGCTACTCCGACAAGCACGCCGCGACAACCCGACCGTCCCCTACGCGGGCGGTGGTGTGCTCGATGTGCTGGCGGGCGGGGGGCGTCCGGTGGGTCGTCAGCCGGCGGCCGATGTTGTCGAGCAGCGTGCGCAACGTGAGCAGATCGCCGCGAAGGTGCTCCAAAACGAGCCGCTGTTTCACATGCAGGTCCTCGTGCGTTGCCAAGCCCCGGTGAAGGGCATGGCAGCCGAACGGCTGCAAGGGCTCCTCGGATGCTTCGACGCCTGGGCAGGCGCCAACTCATTCCGGGTCGTCGGTGTCCGTCTGCTCGGCCTCGCGTTCCTCGGCTCCGACCTCCCTGGCCGGCGCTCGTGGTTTGACCGACGGATCGACACTGGCCTGTTCCGGCCCGCCCGTCAAGGCGTCGTGAGCGCCCGCGAGGTCGCCGGGTTCTTGAAGCCCCCGACGATCAACTGCGCCGCGCCGGACGTGCTGCGACTCGGCGCGGCGGTCTACCCACCACCACGCAACTTGCCCGAGTACACCGGGCAGCGCGACGTGCTCCCTCTCGGCCGCGTGAGCGGCGAGCAGGGACAGCGGATCGTCGGGCTGCGGCTCGCGGACACGTTCTTTACCTACACCGCCGGCCGTAGCCGGTGGGGTAAGACCGAGCTCGCAATCACCCAGTTCTTGAGCTTGGTTCGCTCCGGGCACGGCGGCATGTTTCTCGACCCACACGAGGACGCAATCCGCCGGATCAAGAGCTGCCTCACAGAGCCCGAGCTAGCCAACCGGATCATCGAGCTTGACCTTGTCGGCACCCGCTCGCGCGAAGGGCAGCCCGGCTGGAACCTGCTCGCCGCGCGTGGCCTCTCCGACGACGGCAGGGAGCGACGGGTCGAGGCGATCGTGGACTCGTTCGCCTCCGCGCTCCAATGGGGCGAGCGAAACAACCGCGCCCTCACTCTCACCACCCAGGCGACGGCCGCGCTGATCGAGCTATCGACCGCCCTGCCCGCCGACCTGCAGCCGACGATCTTTCAGATACCGACTCTGCTCGGCAACCCCGAGTGGCTAGAGGCCGCCCTGCCGTTCTTGTCAGTTCCGCGCCGCCAGTTTTTCAGCGAGCGGTTCCCACGCATGGCTGAGGAGGCGATCACACCGGTCACGAACCTCATCGACCGGCTGCGCTCATCCACCCAGCTCGCTGCTCTGCTCGGCTCACAGCACACCACCTACGACATCGCTAAGGCGATGAACGACGGGCGGATCGTGCTCGCCTGTCCCGGCGCCGGGGGCGCCCGCGACCGGCTCCTCGCAAACCTCTTGGTGTTCGACCTGCTGCACGGCGCGAAGGGACGCGCCCACATTCCGCCCGAGCGGCGGCGAGAGTTTTACGTGTTCCTCGATGAGGTTCAGACCTACGACGGCGCGTCGTCGGGGAACCTCGCGGCGCTGTTGGAGCAGACAGCGAAGTACGGGGTCCGCGCGACCCTCCTGAATCAGAATCCCGAGCGGCTGACCAGCGCGACGCTGAACGCGCTGACGACCAACCGTTCGCACCTGATCGCGACCGCGCTGAACGCTCACGCCGCCGCGCTGATCGCCCGCGAGTGGGCCTCGGACCCGCCAGCGAACGCGATCACCGGGCTACCCCGCTGGACGTTCATCGCGCAGGCCACCCACCACGGGGAGCTGACCCGGCCGTTCCTGTTCGAGAACCTTGCCGTCACCGACCTGTTCGCCGACGCCCACCACCCCGAGCAAGTCCCACACATACAACCCACGATCGACCAAGCATCCGGCAGGGCCGATGCCGCCGAGACGATCCGGGCACTCGACATGCTCGACGAGCGCATCCGCGCGCACCTCACGACCAAGACCGGCGCTGCGAAGGCGAGCGGCCCGGAACGCTCCACGATGCCAAAGCTCCCCGACCCCGAGGGCGCAGAAGCATGATCGCGCCCCAGCGACACGCCAAGGCAAGAGCGCTGTCCACCGTCGCGGTCGAGGTGCTTGAAAGCCTGCACCAACACCGGCTGCTCACAGTGCGCCAGGTACATGCGCTGCATACGCCCTCGACGCTGCTGCGTTGGACATATCGCATCCTCGCCGGGCTCGCCGAGCGTGGACTCGCCGAACGAGTAGCCGGGCCACATCGCCAAGGGCTCTGGTTTCTCACAGCCCACGGCGCGGACACGATCCAAGCAGCGGGCACGCTCGCCGAGCCACGGCGGCGCATCACGACTCCGGAGCAGGCGGCAGGCCCGTTGCGCGCGCATACCCTCGCGGTCAACGACACCGGGATCGCGTTCGTCAAAGCCGCCCGCGAACGCGACAGTGACGGCTGCGGCCCGCTTTCCTGGCGGCACGAGATCGCCCACCCATACATCGCCGGGCGCGGCCGCAACGGGACGCACCTGTTGATCGCCGACGCGCTCCTCTCCTACCTGCAAGGCGCGCCCGATGAGTCGCTGATCCTGCACCAAAGATTCATCGAGCTTGACCGAGGGACGATCCCGCCCGAGCAGCTAGCAGCCAAGCTCGCCCGCTACGCCCAGCTGAACCACTACAGCGTCGCCAACGACGCGCCCGAGGGGCCGCTGTGGCGGGCCTACTACCGCGCCTTCCCCTCCGTGCTCGTGGTGCTCGCCGACCAAACCCCGGCCGCCGCGCGCAGACGCATCCAGAGGGTGATCGCGTTGCACCACAGCAATCCAGCGCGCGCACGCTACGGCACGGTCCCCGCGTCCTTCGTGACGCTCGCGGACCTCGCCGCACGCGGCCCGTTCGCGCCCATCTTTATCCCCGCCGAGCAACCCGACCACTACGAGGACTGGCTCGGCAACACCCACCAACACCAACCGAAAGGTGAACACGATGTGCCCGCATAACACCATCACAACCCCAACCCCGCCGCGTCGCCGCACACGAGACCAAGGCTGCCCTGCGACAGGAACCCCGCCGCGACGCAGACAACGGACGCGGAGCCACGCGCCGTATCGCACCGCTGATCTGCCGCTGGCGCTTTGGCCGTGCGCGCAGAAGACGAGCCAGTGGCAGCGACACGGCCGCTACCTCCCTGAGTCAAACCGTCACCCCGGCAAGATGCTCCCAGCGCTCGCCCGCCGCGCGATCGAGGCATACAGCGACCCCGGCGACCTCGTCCTCGACCCGATGTGCGGGATCGGCACGACGCTCGTGGAGTCGATCCATGCAGGCCGCCGAGCAGTCGGGACTGAGCTGGAGCCCAGATGGGCGACACTCGCTCGCGTCAACATCGAGCACGCCCAGCACCAGGGTGCGCTCTCGCTCGCGCAGGTCATCGAAGGCGACGCACGCCATCTCCCCCGAGTCCTCGCCACCCACGTCCCCACGGCGTACGGTCTTGTCGATCTGATCCTCACCTCGCCGCCCTACGCCTGCGAGGTCGCGGACGTGTCCAACGCGAATCTCGTCAGCGGCGTCGGGCCGATCCGCCGCGAGGACACCAGCAACTACAGCGCCGACAGGACCAACCTCGGACACGCTCGCGGACGCGCCTACCTCGCCGCTATGGCAGAGGTCTACGAAGCGTGCGCGGCCGTGCTGAAGCCGGGCGGGTTCCTCGTGCTCGTGACCAAGGACATGCGCTCCGGGGGCAAGCTGCACAACCTGAGCGGCGACACGATCACGCTCTGCGAGGACCTTGGCCTGAACTATTGGCAGCGCATCATCGGCCTGCTCGCCACGGTCCGCGACGGCGAGATCGTGATGCGTCCGTCGTTCTGGCAAACGCTGCACGCCCGGCGGATGCGCGCACGAGGCGAACGCGCCCACGTCGTAGCGCACGAGGACGTGCTCGTCTTCCGCAAGCCCAACCCGCCCTCAGCATGAACCTTCAACCCACCGAAGGACCCTTGGAAATGGCCCAGACACGCCAGATTAGGCAGGCCAAGAAAGCCCGCCGGCCCTGCAACCAAGCCACCCAGCCGCGCCCTGCTGCCAGACCCTTGAGATCACCGCCCGGGTCTGGTCTGATCGAAGACGATGACCCACGACCAATCGAGATCCCCGACGCCTTCCTCGACGCCCTGGCGCACGGGCTCGCTATACGGCTTGCCGAGCAGATCGCCCACCAGTTCGCAGCCCCGTATGAGGGTTCGCCGTGGATGACCTTCGAGGAAGCGGTCGAGTACGCGAGAGTGCCCGCAGGTACGTTTCGCAAGTTGAGCGCCGACGGAACGTTCACCGCGCACGGCGGCAAGAGAAAGATCTACCATCGCCAAGAGCTGGACGCGGCGCTGCTGAGCCTCTCCGGGCGCACACGCCGCTGAGACAGGCGACCTGATGGCGCGTAGCGAGCGGATACGCATAGAGCGAGGCCTCTACCGAATCGACAGGACGTACCTCGCTTGCGCAACATCGCCGGGCGCGCGCAAGGCGAAGTGGAAGACGATAGGCGAGGTCGGCCTCATGGAGGCCCGCCGCGAGCGCGACGCCTGGGCCGTGGAAGTCCGCTCCGGTGGCGTCCCGGAAACAGGTGGCAAAGAGAAGGTCGAGGAGGTAGCGCTCGCATGGCTGGGATACATCGAAGGTCTTGTCGAGATCGGCGAGCTGCGGCCGCGCACTCTTGAGGCATACAAAATCGGTGTGATGCTGCATCTCATCCCCGACTACGGACATCGACGCATCCGGTCCGTAACGACCGACGATCTCGTCGAGTGGCATCGCAAGCAGCGGAAGCTCAAAGCATCGACATGGACGATCCGCGCACGCTGGATGGCAGTAAGAGGCGTCTTTGGCTACGCAGCACGCCACAACATCATCGCCGCCAGTCCAGCCGACAAGCTGCTCCCCCGCGAGCGCCCAAGCGCCGGAGAACCCCGCCAACGGTTCCTGTCCCGCGACGAGATGGACAGACTGCTTGAACACGCCGGGCCAGCCCTCGCGATCATCGCAACCGCCCTATTCACAGGCATGAGAGTGATGGAAGTCCTCGCCCTCCAATGGGGCGACATCGACCTCACCGAGGGAGTCATCCATGTGCGCTTCCAGCTCAGCCGTCAAGGCAAGCGCGTACCCCTCAAGACGAAGGCAGCGAAACGCAACATCGTTCTGATGGACACCCTTGGAAAGCTCCTGCGCCGACGCCGCCTCGCCGAAGAGTTCTCGACAGACACCGATTTCGTCTTCCAGAGTTCCGTGCCGCGTCGGCCAATGACCTACAGGGGCGCCCTGCTCGACCTCTTCCACGACGCCCGCAAAAGCGCGAACCTGGACGACGTGACGTTCCACTGCCTACGACACACCTTCGCCTCGATCCTGATCGCCCAAGGTCGCGACGTGCAATTCGTTTCCCGCCAACTCGGGCACACGAAGACCTCAACGACCTGGGACACCTACGTCCACTTGTTTGAAGCTCACCGGCACGCCCACGACGCGCGGGAGCAGCTAGAGGCGGAGTACGGCGAGATGCTGGGCGCAGCCGACGCCTAAAGCAGCGGCGTATTCGTCGGTACCAAGACTTGCGCTTCGCCAGGACAAACAACGCGCTCAGCGGTCATGGGCTGCATGAGGCGGCGACGCGCGTCTACCCTTGAACCACAACCATCAACCTCCCAACAGATAGATCGGCCTGGTCACACTCTCTACCGTCGGCGCCTAACGGTGAGCACCGAGTTCTGATAGCGCTACACTCAGGGTAGTCGATGTATTTACGTGGACGTACTACAACGCCGGGTTTAGCTCTAGCGGGATTCGCTCAGCCAAGTAGATGTCTGCCATTCGCTCCGCGAGAATTTGCAAAGTATCTATGATCTGCCGGTTTGAGCCTTTCTGCGTCGCCATGAGTACCGACAACTCTGTCAGTGCCAACACGACGACATCGTCCTCATTTGGCGCGGTTCTGCGTATAAGATCGCGCATCGGATTCACTGTTTCGGGTGTGGCGCCGTTCTCCTTGACAAGGAACGCCAAATCATCAATATCCCGCACGCTAGCCGGTTCGGGTAGGTCCAACAAGAACTCCTCGTTCAGGCGGCTGAAATCGCTCCAGCGCTCGAAGTCAGACACAGAACCTATACCCAAAAACTTCGCCGCCTCGATGTTAAGCTCATGGAGCCGGGCCGCCGTGGCGTCGACGATGGACACAAACTGAGCATTGTATGCTTGGCAAACCTCCCGGACCTCGGGCGCGAAGTACTGCGTCGTGTTACACGCAATACCTATGACAGTAGCACCACGCTCACAAAGATTGCGAACCCCGCCTAGCACGACGGGCCGAACTGCGTCCACCCGCGCCGGCAGGTCCATAGACTCCCCCATACTTGGCAGTGACTCAAGTACAACGCGGGGGTAGCCGATATCGCCCCGAAACGGCACATCTTGCCAACGATCACGGATGCGGTCATCGATTCGCTTCCACAGCAACCGTCCAGACTCGGGTCCATTGCCAGTTAGGATGCCCAATGTATGCTCGATAGGCACACGCTGCAGGGAGTCCAGTACCAGGTCCCCGACCGATACGTGTGGAAGGGTGTCTATCATTTCGCGCGGTGCGAACTCCACGCCCCACTCTAGGTCGCCGAGATTTGTCATCATTGTGTACGGTGAAAAGAACGGTTGCACCACTGTCTGATCGAAAACCTGTCGGACACTGCCGCGTCGTGCCATCGTAAAAGGGTTCACCAAGCCCTTCGCGAGCCCAAATTCTGCTTCTAGCTCCTCTGGCTCCATACGCCGCGCATCGGCCCCCACCTCAGCTCGTACCTTCTCTTCATCGAGTAGCTGGTGTCCGCGACAATGAAGGACAACCACTTCATCCCGAAACTTGCTATTTGTCAGCCATACTGCACTCTTGAGCTCGTCACTTAGCGGGATCCCTTGATGCCTCTTTCGGTGCGAAAGACGCCTTCGCTTGCGCGCCGCATCCGCACAGCTAACTACGGTAGCGTTGCGAGACTCGACAAACCATGCACCTGCATCGACCAAGAACTCTCGATTGCTCGCTACTTCAAGTGGCACGTCCGCAACTACCATGAGATGCTCCTATTAGACGACCTCTCTGCTACCAAGATTCCCACCGCCCTATACACCGACCTCCCACAGGACATTAATCTCACCGTGCATGTCGTGCACCATTTCGTCGCACAGTTGCTTATATGTGAGTTCTCCCTTTTGCTTCTTTGCTAGCAGCCACCCAAGCTTCGTCGTCTGAGCCTCTATGCTCATATCGTACGCCGGTATAGCGAGTTCGTTCTTTCGCAGGTGTTCGCCAGGCTCATTCACCTGGAAGTTGCTGTTGCCGTTCGGGGCCTGTGTTGTTACCACGACAGGTATCTCAAGGCCCTTGAGCGTTTCGAATGCCTCAATGTGTCTGCTGCACGGGTCGCCCGCACCGAAGGCTCGAAGAATAAAACCCTGGATATCGTTTCGTTTGACGAGGGTATCGAAGATGTCGGACGACATGCCGGGAAACTCAGTCAAAGACGCGATGCGCATGTCAAACTCGTTTTCGCAGCGCAGAGTCGCCGAATCTTTCGCGATGGGCCATCTAGCCGTGCTCAGATAGCTCACATGCTTCGCCAAGTTGGGTCCGTCGATGTTTATGATTCGCCCAATGCGTCCGATGCTCGAAGTGCTAAATGACTTGAACGCGTCGTAGTCGAACTCGGTGTCCTTCTTAACCCGTGTGCCGGTAATGATGTGGCTGCCGAAGACTGCGAGTACGCCCCTGATTGGCATCATCTCGTCCCGCGGCCATGTCGCTACCCGTAGAGCATTCTCTAGGTTCGTTAGGCCGTCCGAGCCGGCCAACCCAGCAGCGACCTGTGAGCCAGTAAGAATAATGGGCTTACCTGGATTGACGAGCGCAAAGCTCAAAGCTGCACATGTGTAGCCCAGCGTGTTAGTGCCGTGTGTGATGATGAAGGACTCGTAATCGTCGTACTTTTCCTTGATCGCTGCCGCCAGTTGAGTCCAAATGGCAGGTTCGATATCCGAGCTATCTAGATCGCAAATCGGAAGTTGCTCGATCGAGATTTCGAGCCCGTGCTTGTCGTTTAGATAATCGAGAGCTGGTGCCATGATATGTCTGAACTCCTCCGCCGTCCGCAGCATTGCCTCGTCCTGCAGATTTGCGGCTACCCGGCCAGCAATTGTGCCACCGGTTGTGATCATCAACACGTGATGTGGCCTGTTCGCCATCTCAAAAGCTCCTTGTTATTTACTCGATCCGAGTGCGACAAAGTCGAAACCCAATGGTGCTATCACGTAGGTTGGGGACTGCGTGATGGCGGTAGTCTGGAGTGATGCAGTCTGGCCTGTCGCGCCATGAGCCTCCTCGGAGAACGCGCTCATATCCTGTCGTTGGCCCGGTGTAATCGACGTGGGTACCTAGCGGGTGTCCACGTTGGAACCAGTCTCCGCACCACTCCCAGACGTTGCCTAGCAGGTCATATACTCCGCTAATGGGAAGCAGCGTGCCTACCGGGTGGGTATGGCGGTCAGCGTTCGCTGAGTGCCATGCGACCTCGTCGAGCGACGCACCGCTTTTGTCGCTTTGCCTGGCGCCGCGACAACAATACTCCCACTCGGCCTCTGTAGGCAATCGATATCCGCCGCGTGTCATATCTACGGCAGCCTCCTGTCCCACAATGACATACGCTGGCTCAAGTCCCTCTAGCGCAGAGAGTTCGTTGCAAAACTGCACAGCGTCGAACCAGGAGACCGTCTCCACGGGTAGCGCAGGTCCGACGAAGTGACTTGGATTTCGTCCCATGGTGCTCTGGTAGTGATCCTGTGTCACAAGGCGCGCACCAATGCAGAACGGCTGCGTAATCGACACCTCCATTCTCCCTGACGTGTCGCTTCCCATGAGGAAGCACGTGCCAGTCATTTCCACCATGGGCTGGGTTTCCATGGGCTCTGCAAGAATGGCAGCCTGCGCAGCGTCGGCTACCGTCGTGTCGACGTCACTGGAGACGCTTACTCGAACGATATCTGGCTGTGTCTCCTCCTTTAGAAGACCAAGACCGGCCGTGGGCGCGACGTCGAGGCCTTGGAGGGTTTCGTTGATGTATTGATGCACGTTGATGCGTTCACCGTGCTTGATTTCAGCTTGGTAGTAGGGACGGAACTGCTCCGTGCGACCCGGCTGTGACTGGATCAGGGTTTGATGGATATCGTCGGTCAAGAACACCTGGCCCGGGGCTGCTAGGGCCATCGCCCGCGCTGCCAGATTGACTTGGTTGCCAGCGATGTTCAGCCGGTTGTTGCAGTCGTGGTAGAGCACGGTTGAGCCTTCCGACATACCGGTGCGCACCATTAGGCGCGTATGACAATCGCAGTAACTTTTTTGGTCGAACTGCGGGCAGCTCTCTTGCCGCGCATTATGGGTGGCCACGGCTGTGACAAGCTCATCGACGAAATGCAACGCAAGCCCTGGTAGTCCGTCGAAGGGAAGGCCGATCGCTACGCCGTCGCCTGTCGAGAGTCTAACGGCGTCGTGGTGCAGATGGGCATGAAGTTCCGCCATCTCGTTGACATAGAGGCGCGCCGTCTCCGCGAGCGCACCCGCGAAGCATTCGGTGAAGGCCTCGATGACGTTTACTTGGGCATAGGTCTTGCGCAGCGAATACGCAACTATGTCCGTAAATATGATCTGCATTGTGCAGATGCCGCGCTGCACGCCTCTCTGTTTAGCCATCTTGGCGGCGAGATATCCCGGGTCGGGCATCCGGTGAAGATATACCATTGTCCGGGAGTTTGGACTCTTGACCCTCAGGGCAGGGCGTCTTTGCGCGCCGGCCTGCCGCTGCAATCTAGCGGCGATGTCTCGATGGCGACCGCGATCCGAGCTGGCTACGCACCGCGGCACGGTTGCACGCATCGTCAGACGAGGCCACGAAGCCGGTTCGTCGTGGCGGAGATGGCGGCAGCCGCAGGGTGATCAAGATAGCTGTGCGGCTTTGCTCGGTGGGCGATCCGATCTACCGTCGCGAGGACATCCACCGCGCAGCCCCACGAGAGCGTATACCCCGCCCCTCCATGCCCGTAGTTGTGGACGACGATCTTTTCTTGGCTGCCGATAAGACGGGACGCCCCTACCCGGACATTCTCGCACAAGTCGCTCCGCACGAATCGGTATCCGACTCCGGCAGTGATATCCGTGGGGGTTGCGGTCTTGAGTCGGTCCAAGTCGGGACCGCCCGCCACGCTGAGCAGTTCATTGTTTAGGTTGAATATGGGTGCCGGTACGACAAGGGGGCTATCGTCATAAGTGTTGAATCCAAGCTCATCGCACGCCGTAGTTTCGCCAATCCAGACACCATCTTTATCAAGCCGACCGACTTGGCGACTCCCGCCTAGCAACCACCCGACTGAGCGTGGATAGCAATAGACGTCAGATGCACTCAAACTTTGCGTCGGATACACGTCACGACTCGGCGTGTAGTTATAGGAGTACAATTGCCCATGAGTGTCGTAAAGGCCGACAGGGACCCTAACGGACAAGTAGTGTCCACGGATCAGTGTCGGCTCGAAGCGGTCGGCGATTGGTTCAAACGTGCTGGATGGTCGGTCTGCGTAGTCGCCAAATGCGACGACATCGCTAACTAGGCGAGGGGACGCCTGGCCTGCGCAAAGAACGAATACGTGATGGTCGAGCGCGAGATAGTTTGCGAGATTGGCCGGTTTGGGAATGTCTGCGGCAGACATGACCCTGCCGCCGATCGTTTCATACAAACTGTAAAGAAAACGAAGATATCTCGGAGCCTCACAGAAGTAAATCGAGAAGCACCACCCTGATGCTGCGTCCGCGCCTGGCCTGACGGGCGCTCCTCGCTTTCGGAGCGCATCCTCTGTGAGCATCTCGAAGTGTCGGACGGTGCGGTCGTAGATCGGAGGAGAGATAGTGTCAGTCTCAAAGATCTCATAGTGGCGCTGTTGTCTTACGAAACTGGGAGCTAGAGAGGCGAAATGCCGGAAATATTCTTGCGATGCCGCAGTCCAGCGGATCCCGCTAGTAGATGTCACCGAATGCGGAAGGATTGAGGCTGCGGCATGCGAGCTTGCGACAGTGGGTGTAGGGCAACGGGCTACATCGATCGGATTGACCAGCGTATACAGCTCAGTCTCGTGACCACTCGCCTGCAATAGCGTGGCAGTCGTGATGCCGATGACGCCTCCACCGATTACCGCGATACGTTCTTGGGTACGGGTCACAATTCAAAGGTTACGCTGTACGCTGACACCCGCCGGACATACGAGCGTTCGTCCACGGGCGTCGGAGGGCCATTCGTTTTTGTGGGACGACCTCCACTTAGCGAATACTGGCATAACGCTCAGTGCTATCGCGGATCGACACGTGCTAGGGCCTAGCATCCGATGCCGCCATGGGAGACGCGATCAAGCCGGCTACTCCTCGAAGTCGTCAACGACGAGATCACGAGCTTCTACCAGGAGCGTCGGTTTGAACTTGAAATATCCGGTAAGAGTCCCGTTGTTGGTCGTCACCGCGTCCATCATCAGTAGGCGGCGGCTAATCAGATGCGTCATGCTCCATACTGGATCGAGGATTGCGCATACGGTGCCCGGAGACAAGCCAAGCCGAGATAGGTCGTCGGGATCGGCCAGATACGCAGTTGCCGTTTTTAGTCGGGCTCGAACCTTTTGGAGCGACAATCGTCCGTCTCCCGGCAGATGTACCGCGACTATGCCTCCATCACTTGTCTTCACGAGTAGCGTCTTCAGCGCGTGCGCGGTTGGAATCTTCCGCGTCGCTGCCGCGTCCTCACTCGTGACCACAGGCGAGTCAACATGAAATACCTCCAACCTGAGCCCTGGGGCAGGTGGATGAGGGGTCACGTCAATCGCTAGACGATCGGCGAAAACGAACGCGTCTGCTTGCGATGAGAGCTCCCAGGCTGCCGCGAAGGCGTCTTGCTTCCTACCGATGTCATGCTCCGTGAGAATGAGCGAGGCAGATCGGATCGGCCGTGTCCCGACGATGCTGGGTTCCGATATGTAGCCCCGAGCCTCCCCGTGCGCTTCGAACAGAACGAAGTCAGCCAGATCGGGGACGTGCGCTAGGAGGGCAGTGGAGCACACACGGAGGGTGATACCTGCCTCATACTGGTGCCGTATGATCTCCTCGAACGACCTGATTTGCGTCTCAGGCATAACGAACAGGCGCCGAATCTCAACACCACGCCTGGCCGCTTCGATGTTCAGCGTGGCGTAGTGCGTTTGGTCAGTGTCGCGCATCCACAGGTCCGGTGCCAGCGTCGACACCGCGTGCACTGTGGAATGCGGGTCGGCGTGCCGCATCTCGTGGAAGATCCGTTGATAGTAGATGTCAGCACTCAGTGGAATCACGCCGATGCGGGTCTGCATCAACCCCCGGACGAAGGGCTGTACTAGGAGAGCATCCGCCTCCTGCCGCCAGCGCCTCGGGATCTGAGTCATAAGGTCGACGGCTTCGACGCTAAGCGGATGACGAGCATCAGCGGCTGGGTCCGTGTGGCCGCCCCATGTCTGCACAGGACCGTTGACACGCACAAGCAGCTCTCGAGCGAGGTCGTCCAGAAGAGCCCGCTCCCGCCGGACTCTAAACGAGTCCGATGAGACATCAACCGCCTCAGCCGCGTGCTGCCTTCGGACTGCGAGCGCCAAGCCTTCCGTCGCTTCGTCAAGGCCAAACAACATCGCCGCGACGTCACTTTCTGGGGACGCCTTTATCGAAACAGCAATCGTGTCGGCGATAGTCGCAGCGACGATCTCAGGCTCGTGAGCGTGGTTGCTTTGTCTGAGCAGAGCCAGCAAATCTGGGCACGCCAGCACTGCGGCCGGCACAACGCGGCCGCGCCGCAGCAGTTCTTTCAAGCCGCTGCGCGCCAGTTGAACCCGGTCCTGCAAATCCTCGGCGGGTACACTACCGCTACTAGATAGCTCCATTATTGTTCCAGATATGATACACCTTTTCCATGGCGTCGTGTGCTCCTCGAGCGCGACTTCGCTACGTCGCGCACGAAGCCCTCGCCGAGGGCATACAAGTCGAGAGGCCTCTTGCGACGCTGCAAGGCAGCGTATGCATGGAGTTAGCGGCTGTCGCACACCTCCCTGTCGTTACGAACGCCCAGCGGTTTCCAGGGACGCGGCGATGATCCCTCTGCCTACGGGCGCGTTCGGTGATTTCGCAGAATGCATGCTCGTGCGCATTCCTCGCCAACGGGCCATCAATAAGCTGCGAACCATCAGAGACCAACTGCGGTTCGCTCGTGAGTTCGAACTCGTGCACCCCGACCAGGAGGTTGAGCTCGCCGAGATGCTGCTGAGTGGCGCCTCTCTTGCATCGGCCGTGTCGGAGCTACGAGGACGAGGCTAGCCGGTCCTTACGGCCGTATGCACGATCATGAGACAGAGATCGGTCTTCTGTAAGGCTGCTGTTTCGAGCATGGTGCCTCGCCAACTTCGCAAGGTGTTGTCTCGTCTCCGCTAACCGGCCGGCCAGCCATCCCCCGGGTAGCCACGGCACTGAGGCATCCGCACGCAGGCGAGCTGGTAACGGCGCACGCCGCGACCGGCTCTTTCCACAACAAGGAGCCGGATCACCCTGGTCAAGCGCAGCGACCTGAGCGTCGAGCTGACCAGCCGGGACAGTGTCTGGTCAGCCCGACTGAGCACGCGATCAGCCTCACGTCGCCGCCGCCAGAGACTCTTTCATGCACACCCCGCCACGGCGCAAGACCCCGTAGGGACCAAGCAAAGATCAAGCAAACGCGGAAAATAGTCGCCACCTGCGACCGCCAACGAACACAAAAAGCCTTGACTTATCGGCTATTCGCGCCTGCCGACACCACCCACCGAGCCCCAGACCGCCTTTGCAAGCAGGAGGTCGCCGGTTCGATCCCGGCTGGCTCCATTTCTCAAGATCCCTGCTAATCGGCTGGTTTTGGCCGCATGGCCGGTCGAAGGGTCGTCTGCTCCCGGATCGCAAGCCTAGGCAAATCGGGGTGCTGATTTTGCGAGGCTCTCCCCCGAGCAGTTCATGCCCTTCCGATGTCGAATGGTCAGTAGACTCGGACTGTGTCCGGCACTTCACGAGGTGTGCCCCCAGGACAGACGAAGAACCCCGCGCGGCGGGTGATCTATCGCTCTAGGGAAGCGCGGCTCACCCGACTCGCGCTTGGGGTCGTGCTGGCTGTTGTGACCGGATGGATTGTCCTACCGGTCCTCGGGGCTGACCATGGGCCACCGCTTCCGGTAGGACTGGTCTTCGCCTCAGACTGGCGCAATGGCTTTCATGACCCGAGACATGAAGAATTTGGCAGCACGATGAACATCACCGTGCGTGCATCTGGGTGTGTCAATCCCGTGACTGTCGAAGGTCAACTGGTACGTTCGCAACTCACCTGGGAAGCCGAGGCCCATCATGCACCGCTGAACGCACCGCCCCACTTGGCCGCCCTAGGACTTGCTGGGGCTCATGTGAGAGCGCTCGTGATGGGCATTGTTGATCCCTTTGACTTCGTTCCACAGCCAATCACTGGTACGGCAAAGGTGGGCAAGGTAACCGTACACGCTCATCTTTATCCGGCAGTCGAGCAAGGGGACACAACGACAGCCACGTACAGCGCGCCGCAATGGCCACGTCTCCGATCGAGTCTTGACTTTGTGATCGTTGCCGATTTGATCCGTCCCGCCGGCTTCCATAGCTGCTACCTGGACTTGCCCGAGCCCATTGAAGCGCCGTACTCGGAAAGCGGTAATGTAGAGCGTGCTACAGCTGCCGCTGGTAACGCGCTCGAACATGCTCTGCGTGTCTCACACAGGAGCTCCACTGAAAATCGTTACGAGGACATTGCCGGATTCCAGCTAACCGCCTACGTCAACGGTCGAGTTGTCGTCCCGAGCACGGTTGGCGAAAGCGGGCGAGTCGTCGGCAACGGCGTCCGTTATCAGTGCTATGCGGGCAACCAGTTCTACCGACCACCAGTGCGGCTCGATCCACAAGCCAGTGCTGGCTTCGCCATACGGTCATCCCCGAGCTGCGTTCCTGTCCCACTATTTCAAGCCGTGGATGTGACGAGCGACACAACTCGGCGACTCTTCATTGCGGGGATTATTGGAGCCATCGCGGCGACGTTGATCATCGAGGCGGGATTCCTTGGCGAAACGGAGTCTGCGGAGGGATCGAGCTCGCAAGCGCGGCGATGGCGCCGGTCAAGTTGAGAGGCAGCGACCTAATAGTGCTTTGGTACACTTCGTGTATGGCCACGCGGACAGTTCATCTGCCGGAGAGTTCCTATGCGCTGCTGACAGCCGAGGCTCAGCGGCGTGGCCTGGAGCCCGACGCGTTGGCAGATGCACTGGTGCGGGCCGACCTCGCTGGACAGGGCGAGGCGGACCTTGAGGCCACGCTCAAGAGTCTCGCGGAGTTCCGTTCGGAGCTGCCTGAGATCGACGGGATGGCGCTGGCGCGCGATGCTCGAGCGCAGCTGGCACAGCGCAGCGACAGTTAAGCGTCGTCCTCGATGCCAATGCGCTCATCGTGCTCGCGCTCGATCGCCAGCGCGCATATGCGATTGAGGAGCTGCTTCTCGCCTGGGTGACTGAAGGAGAGGATCTGCACGCTCCCGTGCTGCTGCGCTACGAGGTAGCCAGCGCCTTGGCGCTGGCCGTATCCGCAGGGCACCTCGCGTCGGACGCCGTCGCCGATGCCTCCCAGCGCATCGGCTCAGTGCCAGTCATCTTCCATCAATTCACCGACATACCGCGGGTAGTGGCGATGGCACAGCGCCTTGAGCGTCGGAGCGCGTATGACGCGGCGTATCTCGTGCTTGCAGAGGAGCTCACCACGCAACTGTGGACACTCGACGGGCGGCTCGCTCGAAACGCCGTCTCGCGGGGACTGCCCGTGCAGCTCATCCAGACAAGTTGACGCCGGTCATGCGCTGCCATCAAGCGACATCCGCACGCCCGGCAGCCGCGCAGAGCGGTTCGACTTGAGGTCGGCTGGCTCCATTGTACAACAGGGGTAACCGACCAGCTGCCGTCGGCGGGGTCGCTGTCTCAGAGCGTCCAATCGCCGGTTTCCTCGAGGGCTCGTTGTCGAGGGGCTGTATCTTCCGCGGCTGGCTCGGTGAACATCCGGTCGTTCGGGTGGGGCTTAATCTCGCAGAGGCTTGCGCGCCCGGGGCATCATGGTCCTTTTGGGCTGGCTTTCACCGTCCCTGCTTGTGGGGGTGATAGATGGAGGCGCAGTTGGTTTCTGCCTCGCGTGTTTTGTCGGGTGGTGCAAAGCGAATGTCGGTGCACCGCGCAGGCCTGGCTCTTTGAGTAGCCGTGGTCCTTCCCGTGGTCCCTAAGTGAGCGAATCTCAGGTGACCCCAGAATCACCTTAGAGCCGCCGGCACGCCCCAAAATGCACCCCACAGGACTCCCAGGCCCTCCTTCGAGCCCAGTATCGCCCACTTTTCTTGTCGGCAAACAGACCATTTGCCCACCCGATGGGCGGACGCGGTTTCGCAGGCTGCCCGAGGGGATAGCTACCGCCGGCTGCTGGCTGCGGGAGGCAAGTGCTGATGGGCCTCGGCGCAGAGCGGCTCCGGAGCCATGTCAGCGCCGTTTGGCCACGTGACGGTGCCACCGTCGGCGTCGACGGTCACACGCGCGAAGTACTCGGGATCGCCTAGCGGCTCAAAAACTCCCAGCCACTCGCGCCCCGCGAAATCGACCTCGCCGACCGCTCCGTCATCGAAGGTGAGGCGTAGCCGGTACTCGCCGCTGACATCAACCCGATGACATCGTGCAGTTGCTCCACGACAGGCATGTTACGCCAGGCCACCTATCTGCTCCAGCGGCTCGTCGCGTCTGGCGCGCTCACAGTTCGCCGCCAGCTCGTCCTCATGCAGTGCGGCCCACTCCGCGACGAGCGTAAGCGCCCTCCTTGGAAGTGAGCCTGCGATCACGGCGCCTGCGAAATCGACTGAAGCGACTTGCCCTGCGTAGCGGGCATGGAAATGCGGACGTGCGTGCGCGCCCACGTTCCAATACATCCAGATGGTGATCCCGTAGAAGGCGCTGATCCGTGGCACGCAAGCACCATACGGCCGCCCCGCGACGAAACGCACCGGCGCGACGCAGGCTAGCTCGGGTCAGGAAAGCCGGATCGCCGGCAACGTAACAAGAACGTGGCTTGCGCGCCGACAAGTTTCGTCCATGAAACCCGACTCAATGCGAACGTAGCAGAACGATGCTGGTACCGATGATCCAGGCAAACAGCGTGCCGGGAATCGCAATGGTCACTCCTCCCGCCAGTGAGAAGAAGCCGCTCGTGATCAGAAGCGACGCGACAAGCACGAGATGCGCCAGCGCAGCCACAACCGCAATCCAAGCTGTCCAGTCGGGCAGGTGGCCACGGCGAAATACCTGCGCCGCATATGAGCCGAGCGCCAGCGCGGTGGGAACTCCAGACGTGGCGAGCAGGCCGAACGAGAGGTCATAGAGCAGCCGGGGATCAGACGGTTCAGGCGCTCGATAGACGAGCACGGAGAAGGACGTGAAGCCGGCGAGTAGGAGTGTGACGAAACTGACGAGCCCAACCAGGAAGCACGCCGACAGAACGCTCTCGCCGTTCACCGTCTCCCGCAATCGTAGCCAGACGCCGACACCGAAGACGAGCCACAGCCCTACCGCAGCCGTAGTAAGGACCATGGCGACGAGCAAGGCCGACCGATGCGCGCCGACGAAGCCTGCAATTTCGCCCGCTGTCGCACTGGTCCCTGGAAACGTCCACATTTGATCCACGATTACGCCGGTGATCCCGAGCGGGATACTCAGGACGCCGGCAAGGCCGGCGAGCTCGATCTCGGTGTACTCGTCGAAGGTCTCGGAGCGTTGATGATGGGCCGTGTTCACATTGCCTCCCTGCGATGCGGAGGGCGGAGCATGAGACGTAGGGGTGGGCTGCCAGCGAGGCGCAGCTCGTCCGTGAGTTGAAACCCGAGCCGCACATACAGCGCGGCGTTGCGCTCGCTGGACGCCTCGAGATAGGCGGGCAGGCCCTCCCGGTCGCAGCGGTCGAGCGTCGGGCGCAGTAGTGCGCTGCCAAAACCCTTCCCCTGCATGTCCGGGTGCACTCCGACGTCACGAACATAGTAGTGGGGCTCGCGCACATGGCGCCCCTCCATCGCGGCTCCCAACCTCGCGGCCCTGGATAGGTGGACCCCGAAGGCGGTACCCTCCAACAGGGTGGCCCGCAGTGGCACGCGCCACGCACCAGGCGGCAAGCTCAGCGCGGCGCCGGTGAGATCGCTTGTTGTCCACACGCGCCCACGCGGCAATGTCAGGTGGCGCAGCTCGATCGCGAAGAAGCGACGCAAGCGCGTCAGTCTCTTGCTGTCGTCGGGCATCAACCAGCCGAGAACTGGGTCATCGAAGAAAGCCTCCGCCAGCACCGTCTTCAAGCGGTGGATATCCTCTACGGTTGCCCGACGCAGCTCGGGACCGGCAAGCCGACTGAACTGTTTTGCGTCACTGCCTACGGTCGGTGGGTTCTCACCCATCCTAGGCTCTTTTCGTCTCCGTCGCTGGTTCTTGTGAGCTTGCCGCGTCTGGGTCGGCATCGCCTGGGTCCTCCCGTACGAGTGCACCCAGTGCTGTGAATATGAGGACGAGCATGTCTCCATAGAGCCCGTCGGGAACGGCGTCGGGATCGACCAGCTTCTCCAGCGCCAGGCCGTTGCCCAAGGCGTTAATGAGCAGGCCAACCAGCTCGGCAGCCTCAGCACTCGGCGAGTAGCCCTGGCGCTTGGCTCCCTCCGAGGCCAATCGGGCGCTGGCCGAACGAAGGGCCGCGAACCGCCCGGCCAAGCGCTCACGAAGCTGTGGTTCACGGATCGCGTAGGCCCAGAACTCGATCAACAGAGGAAAGTAGTCGGGCCGATCGCGCAGTATCTGCATCCAGTGATCGGCCGCCCCGCGAGCCTGCTCCTCCACCGTCGCTCGCCCAGCCACGATCTGCGAGTAGTCGCCCACGTCGGCAGCGATCCGCTCCTCGAAGAGAGCGATGAACAGGTCCTCCTTGCTGGCGAAGTTCGAGTACAGCGCCCCGGTCGTCGCCCCAGCCTCCCGAGCTATCTCCTCAACCGAGGCACCGTGAAAGCCACCGCGAGCAAATACAGCTTCGGCGCCGTCGATAAGGCGCCGACGAGTGAGTGCCCTCTGCTCATCGCGAAGGGACGGACGGCCAGAGGCACCTGCCATACGGACCATTATCTCAGATAATGAAAACTATGTCAAACTCGCATCCTGGGCGGCTCAGGGCCGAGCGAAATGCACCCTCCGGCGCATTTGACCGTCGGCTATCTCCCGATCAGTTCTGTCCGAAGAGTTGCCGGTAAATGACTCGTGTCTCGCTCGCGCATGTCTCGACTGGAGCGAGCGTCGGCCACATGGAGCCGGAGCAGTGGGGCCGGCCGCGACGTGGTCGGACGTCGCGTTGATGAAGCCGATCTGCGGTGGGACGTTGCCCGCCGTGAGCCCGAGGTCGTTGCCATCTCCGCCCGCGTAGTTCACCGCGAGCGGGAGGCCTTCGAAGGTGACCGTGAGCCTGCGACCAAGCTCACCTTTCGAAAAGATGCAAACGCACTATCGGTTCAGTAATCTCTAAACTACATGAACCAGACTGCGATCGAGAGGTTCGTCGAAGAGCTGGGCATCCTGCTCGAACTCGAAGCCGGCACACCGCGCATGGTCGGTCGAGCTCTCGGTTGGCTGTTGGTGTGCGACCCCCCAGAGCAGAGCGCTGCCGAGCTCGCGGAGACGCTGCAGGCAAGCAAGGGCTCGATCAGCACAGCGACGCGGGTGCTGTTGCGAATGGGCCTCATCGAGCGGGTTCGGTTTCGCGGAGAGCGCTTTGACCGCTTCCGGGTCCAGCCGGAGGCATGGGACGAGTTCTTCTGGCGCGATGAGCAGTTCAAGACGCCTCGCCGGGTGCTCCGGCTTGGACTGGATGCGCTCGCCGAGGAGCCGCCGGCACGTCGTGCGCGGCTGCAGGAGCTCGATGCGATCTACGCCTGGTGGGAGGAGCGAATGCCAAGGTTGCGCGAGGAGTATCAGGCCTCCCGTCGCGGAACGGTCCGCAGTGCCGCGCGGGGCAGACGATGACCGACGGGCCCGCAATCGAGGTGCGTGGACTCACAAAGAGCTTCGGCGAGGTGCGCGCGCTGGACGGCCTCGACCTGGTCGCACAGCCGGGCCAGGTCGTGGGGCTGCTGGGGCCGAATGGGGCCGGCAAGACCACCCTGGTTCGTGTGCTGGCCACGCTGTTGAAGCCCGATGCAGGCACCGCGCATGTCCTAGGCTTGGACGTGCAACGCGAGGCCGCCGCGTTGCGTGAGCTGATCGGGCTGGCGGGCCAGTATGCGGCGGTCGACGAAAACCTCACGGGTCTCGAGAACCTGACGATGGTCGGTCGGCTGTACGGGGCCAACCGCTCCTCAGCCAAGGCTCGTGGCCAGGAGTTGCTCGAGCGCTTCGATCTGGTCGAGGCGGCCGCGCGTCCCACCAAGACCTACTCGGGCGGGATGCGCCGCCGCCTGGATCTAGCTGCAGCGCTCGTGGCCAAGCCGCCGGTGCTGTTCCTCGACGAGCCGACCACGGGGCTCGACCCGCGCAGTCGTCTGGGCCTGTGGGCGACGATCGAAGGGCTGGTCGCCGAGGGCACCACTGCCCTTCTGACCACCCAGTACCTGGACGAGGCAGACCGGCTCGCCGATGCGATCGCCGTCATCGACCATGGACGTCTGATCGCCGAGGGCACCTCTGACCAGCTCAAGGACCGTCTCGGCGGCGAGCGCTTGGAGGTAAGTCTCGAGGAGGGCGCAGATCCCGAGGTCGCAGTGCGGGCACTCGCACCCATGTCCGATGAGCTCCCTACCGCCGAGGGGGGCCTCATCAGGGTGAGCGTGCGCGAGCGCGACGGCGCCATCGTGGAGGCGGTTCGTCGACTCAGCGAGGCCAAGGTCGGCGTGGACGACCTTGCACTGCGACGTCCGACGCTCGACGATGTGTTCCTCGCGCTGACCGGTCATGCGGCCGAAGAAGCGGCCGAAGAGCAAGCGCAGGAGCAAGCCGTATGAGACGCCTGGTCTCCGACACGCTGATCATCGCTGAGCGGAACCTGATCCGGCTGCCGCGCTCGCCGGAACTGCTGATCGCATTCACGGTCCAGCCGATCATGTTCGTGCTGCTCTTTCGCTATGTGTTCGGCGGCGCCATCAACACCCCGGGCTACAGCTACGTCGACTTCCTGCTGCCGGGAATCATCGTCCAGAACATCGCCTTCGGCGGCTTCGCCACAGCGCTTGGGCTCAACGAGGATGTGCGCAAGGGGCTGATCGACCGCTTCCGCTCGCTGCCGATGTCCCGCGCCGCGGTGCTCGGTGGGCGCACGCTGTCGGACGTGGTCACCAACACCCTGTCGCTCACGATCCTGCTGGTCACGGGCGTGATCATCGGGTTCACCTTCCACACCAGCTTTCTTCATGCGGCCGAGGGCGTCGCGTTGCTACTGCTCTTCGGCTACGCATTCTCTTGGGTTCTCGCCTTCATCGGCCTGCTCGTCTCCTCGCCGGAAACCGTCAACTCGGTTGGCTTCATCGCGGTCTTCCCGCTGACCTTCATCTCCTCGGCGTTCGTGCCGGTGGCCTCCATGCCCGCAGGCCTGCGCGACTTCGCGGAAGTGAATCCGTTCACGATCGTCGTGGACGCCGTGCGCCATCTCTGGCTCGGAGCGCCGGCCCACAACAGCGTCTGGGGCGCGGTCGTGTGGTCGCTGGTGATCGTCGCGGCGTTCGTCCCCCTGGCCGTGGCGCGCTACCGGCGGGCGGCAGGGGGCTAGGAGCATCGAGCTCGCGACACCCCTTCACATGCTCGCCGAGGTCGATGCCGCCCGGCCCGCTGATTGCCGGAACTATGGGACTCGACGGTGTCAGCACCACATTTACCGAGCCTGGCAATCCAGATGTCCACGCCAAGATCCCCATCACCCCGCGGTGATGCCAAGGATCTCTCCTCGGTGCTGTGCGAACGCGCGCTCAGCAACTCCGCAGCGCCTGCTGAAGGGGATGCGGGACAGGGGCGGCCAACCCGGTTTGCGCCGAGCGGACGCAGGCGCCAGCAGCCCCGCTACCGTACCCCCGTGCGGGTGGCCACCTGGAACGTGAACTCAGTCAAGCGACGCATACCGCGTTTGCTGCCTTGGCTGGACGAGCGGCGGCCCGATGTCGTCTGCCTGCAGGAGACCAAGCTCGCCGACGACGTGTTCGACCAGCTGCTAGGCGACGAGCTCTCCCAGCGCGGCTACGCCGTTGCCCTTCACGGCGAGGTGCAGTGGAACGGGGTGGCGATCCTATCTCGCGTGGGACTGGACGACGTCGTGGTCGGAATTCCCAATGGGCCGGGCTTCCCGCGTCCAGAGGCACGTGCGGTGTCTGCGATCTGCGGCGGAATTCGGGTGCATTCCGTCTACGCGCCAAATGGCCGGACGCCGGATTCCGAGCACTACCACTACAAGCTCGCCTGGCTGGCTGCACTACGAGATATGGTCGGCAAGGGCTCGGAGCCGGCGATGGTGTGTGGGGACATGAACATCGCGCCCACCGATCTCGACGTCTTCGATCCGGACGCCTACGTGGGTGAGACCCACGTCACGGCGCCCGAGCGGACGGCGCTGGACGAGCTACAGGCGCTGGGTCTGCGCGATGTCGTGCGCGATCGCTGGCCGGACCAGCGCGTATTCACCTATTGGGACTACCGCGCCGGAATGTTCCATCAAGACCTAGGAATGCGGATCGACCTGATACTGGCCGCCACCACAGTGGCCGGCAGGGTTCGGGCGGCGTGGGTCGACCGACAGGCCCGTAAGGGCGCCGGACCGAGCGATCACGCCCCGGTGATCGTAGATCTGGACGAGGCGCCGGACGGAGACATCGGGCCGGTTGTTCCTCCCCCATCCGCTCCAGCGGTCAAGCGCGGCGCGGTCAAAGTGCCCCAGTCGTCTTGATCGCCCTCGAGGCTCGATTCTGAGTGCTTATCAGCGCCAGCGACGATCCCGTCGTAGCTCGCGCTCAGCGAGGAATCTGGATCTCCGCGGTCCTGATCGTTGTTACAGCCGCACGCGATTGACAAGCAGGACGCACGGACTCGGGCGCTCCGTGCTCCCACAGGGATCTCACCCTGGGCTTCCGTCAACTTGTCTGTCGCATAGCGCATACAGTCAAGTCGTGCGGATCGTCAGCCTTGTGCCCCACGCCACCGAGCTGCTGTTCGCGCTCGGACTTGGGCCCGAGGTTGTCGCAGTCACGCATGAGTGCGACTATCCGCCCGCTGCCCGAGCCGCCAAGCGGGTTACGCGCGATGTTCTGCCCGCTGGCCTCAGCGCGGCTGAGATCGACGCGGCCGTTCGCGATCGCACGCTGCGCGGCGAGTCTATTTACGAGCTCGACCAGGAGGCAATAGTCACACTCGCCCCGGACCTGATCGTCACACAGGCGCTGTGTCCCGTCTGCGCGGTCTCATACACCGAGGTCGAGGAGCTCGCCGAGAGGATGCCATCTCGGCCGCGAGTGATCTCGTTGGACCCTCATACTCTGGGTGAGACCCTGGAAGACGTTCACACGCTCGCCGAGGCCACCGGTCGTTGCGAGCGGGCCGTGGAGCTGACGGGAGTTACGGCCGCGCGCATCGACGGCATAGAGCGCGCGGTGCGCGGGCTGCCGCGTCCGCGTGTGGCGGCGCTCGAGTGGCTCGACCCCGTCTACGTCGCGGGCCATTGGACTCCTGAGCTGATCGAGTTGGCCGGCGGCCAGGACTTGTTGGGCTCGCCTGGCGCGCCTTCGGCCACGGTCTCCTGGGAGGCAGTCGCCGCTTCGGAGCCAGAGATCGTGGTGGTCATGGCCTGCGGGTATGACGCCCAACGCGCACACGCGGAGGCGCTTGCTTACGCGAGCGAGCTGGCGGGCCTGGGCGCCCGACGAGTCGTGGCCGTAGACGCTTCCGCTTATTTCTCTCGTCCCGGACCGCGACTGATCGACGGCTTGGAGTTGCTTGCGCACATCCTGCATCCTGGGGACGTCACCGACGCCCCTGATATCGCGCTTCCCGTAGGACTGGAGTCAGCCAGGCAGGATGTAGCAGGCAGGCAGCGCAAGGTGGGAGAGAAGGTAGACAATGAGTGCGACAACGCCGCCGCCGCCGATGGCGACGAACCACTCGTTTCTCCACCAAGGCTTTAAGTCTCCCTCGAGCGGGCCTGAGACGATTGATGACGATCCGGTTGGCGAAGATGCCACGTCGCCTCCTGAGATCGAGCCGACAGATCCGCTGATTGATCCGATCGTTATGCCGCCTACTCTCGTCTCGACTGGCGCTGGCGGCTTTGCCGTGAGCTGATCGAAGCGCTTCGTGAGGGCTCGTTCTATCTGGCCGTGAAGCCCGATCACTCTCGTCGCGTCAGCGCCGGAGGTCCTGAGGTTGGTTCTTTGAGCCGTCTGGTCTGCGGTTCCCGGCGGGTCGGCGGTCAGGATCGCGGTCGCGCCCTCAGCCATCACGCAGAGCTCCAGGCGGCTGACCTCCCGATCGGATACCCCTTGGAGATCTTCTCGTAGTTCGTCGATCGTGCTGGCCTTCACCTCGACGTCCTTCAGCGTGACCTCGGCAGACAGCGTCACGCTCTCGAACTCCTTGCCGAACAGGGAGCTCGCGAGGATCGCAGCCGTAAGGAACTCTTCGATGCTCAACGGCTCCTGCCACGTCTTGGTCTGCCGATGATGCTTAGCCATGACGCCTCCGGAGGCTGGAGGTCTCATTCCGCCGAGGAGCTCTTCTGCTGCAAGCGGTCCTCACGATATGACTTCCCCACCCAATGTCGCACGGGCCCAAGCCAGCCGCGAGCGCAGCCGGCTGCCTACCCAGCCATTGTGATGGTTCCCCTCCCAGAGCACCCGGCCACGCCGCGTCACCGAGCAAGATGGCGAAAAGGCTGCTCTGGACAATGGTTTGTGGACGCGGAGCGGTTCCGTCTGGGGCATCGGTCATCCTGTCGTGCATAATCTATGTTCTGGAAGGATACTTCATATCTCTAGCGAATATTCGAGCAATCTTCGTTTCAGCCCAGCTACTCAGCCCAGCACTCAGCCAGCTACCCTTGAGCCATGAGAAAGCAGCCTTCAACCGTCACCTTGCAGCGTGATGAGCGCCTACGCGACTCCACGCGTCAGGCCACTTCGATGTCATTGCCACTCGCCGTCCACCATCGGCTGGATGTCATGGCTGATCTCGCTACGGATCTGAACGCGACGCGCGCTGAGATCATCGGGATGCTGATCGCACACGCGGATCTCGATGTGGAAGAGCTCGAGCGAGCTGTCCTTTCATATAGGAAGATGACCGTCGGCGAGGTGGTGCCGACGAGGCCCGGAGAGCCCAGCCCGGCGGGAGCTGAAGACAACGTCATTACGCTTCCGATAAGGCAGGCGGGACGTCCACCTCATCGGGCCGCTGGCTGAGCGGGTTCGCGCCGGACAGAGCGCCCCAATCTCAGGCGGCTCAGCGCTCCAGGCGGCGCCACATGGCGCCACACGGAGCCTTCTGAGCCATCCGAGCCATTCCCCATTCCCCAGGCCGCCCCGTCGCCACAGGGAGCTATCGCCGCCGCCGCAGGGCTCGCCGTTCGCCGTCCGCCGCAGGGCTCGCCGTTCGCCGTCCGCCGCAGGGCTCGCCGTTCGCCGTCCGCCGCAGGGCTCGCCGTTCGCCGTCCGCCGCAGGGCTCGCCGTTCGCCGTCCGCCGCAGGGCTCGCCGTTCGCCGTCCGCCGCAGGGCTCGCCGTTCGCCGTCCGCCGCAGGGCTCGCCGTTCGCCGTCCGCCGCAGGGCTCGCCGTTCGCCGTCCGCCGCAGGGCTCGCCGTTCGCCGTCCGCCGCAGGGCTCGCCGTTCGCCGTCCGCCGCAGGGCTCGCCGTTCGCCGTCCGCCGCAGGGCCCGCCGTTCGCCGCCGAGCACCTTGGCGCCCTTTCAGGGCTCGCCGTCCGCCGACTGGCTCGGCGCGCCGCCGATCGCGTCCATCAGCCGGCGGCGGCGCTCGCGTATGCGCTTGAAGCGCGCCTGGGAGCGCGCCATCCGATGTCCGTCGGGCGGATAGCGCCTGCGAGCCCAGGGCGAGGACGGCGCCGCCAGCCGCAGCGCGCCTACGGTCGAGAACAACGGGACGAAGACGCCGATCAGGCCGAGCATCGGCTTGCCCTTCAGGATCGCGACCGTGGAGAGGGTCAGGTCGACCACGATCGCCGCCACGAGCGAGCTCATCGGCGATGCGCGATTGGACAGGTCAAACGGAGCGATGCCGAGCACGATGAGACCGCCCAGCAGGGTGGCGACGACGACAGCGTCGATCGAGGCTCGGCCCTCATTCGACCAGTAGACGTCTTCGAGGTGCACCCACAGCGCGAACTCGTCCAGTGTCAGCCCGGCGCCGATGCCGAACGCGGCCGCGAACACCTCAGCCCAAGGGCTGCCTGGCTCGAGGACGAAGTTTAGGAACCCGGCGACCAGGATCAGCACGATCCCCCACACCAGATGGTGCAGGTGCAGCCCGCCTTTCGTGGTCACGCTTCCCGGCCACCACGTCACCTTGGGGTTGCGGATCAGGCGAGCGCTCGTGCGGATGAAGAGGAACGCCGCCAGGAAGGACCCCAGCAGGATGAAGCCGGCCCGCTGGCCGCGGTCATCGAGGAAGTGCTGCGAGATCGCGAAGTTCAGTTCCACGGTCGGCTCCCCGCTCGGAGCGTGTATGAGGCCGGCCCCCAGCCTACAAGTCATCGGGATGAGCCATCGAGCCGCTCGCGGTCCCGACGGCAAGCCGACGTCCTGCGTGCGGATATCCAGTGATCTGCCGTCTGTGGTTTGGACGCCTCGGCGTCGAGGCGTCCCGCTCTGGGCCACGCACAGAGTTGGCGCCGAGCGCTGCCAAGATATCGCCGTGCTCGCGATAGCTCTAGCCCTCGGCTCCTCGGCTTGCTATGGCGTCTCGAACTTCCTTGGCCCACAACTGGCGCGACGCCACACCCTGGCCTCTGTGCTGATGCTCTCCCAGGTGGCAGCCCTAGCTGCCAGCGCCCTCTATCTGAGTGCGAGCGGCGGTCGGGCCCTGCCCTCGGCCGACATGTGGCTGGCGCTTCTGGCCGGCGCAGGCAACGCGGGCGGCCTGATCGGCTTCTACATAGCCGCTGAGCTCGCACCGCTTTCGGTGGTGGCGCCGATTGGAGCAATTGGAGCAATCGTGCCGGTGGTCTGGGGCCTGGCCACCGGCGACTCCCTCGAGCTCACCCAAGCGATCGGGCTGGTCCTTGCGATGGGCGGCGCCGCCCTGGTGGCCCGGCGTCCGCAGCCCACGGAGGGCCAGGTTCGCAGGTATCCCGATTCACGTGCAGGCGTCCTCTGGGCCGCAGGATCGGCGGTGGCTTTCGGCGTCTTCCTCACCGCCCTGCCGGCGGCCTCGGCTCACGGGCAAGCCTGGGCTCTGTTCGACGCGCGGGTGGGGGTCGTGCTGCTGACCGGGCTGTGGGCGGGTCGCAGGCTGCGAGCGATCAGGATCTCGCGTCGTAGCGCGCTGCTGACGGTCCCCGGGCTGCTGTTGATCACCGGCACATTGCTGTACACGACCGCCACGGCTCACGGGGAGTTGTCGCTCATCTCCGTGCTGGGCTCGCTGTTCCCTATCGTCACGGTTGGGCTGGGAGTGGCCATCTTGCAGGAGCGGCTCTCGCAGATCCAGCTCGTGGGGGTGCTCGCCGCGCTCAGCGGAATCGTGCTGATCGGCGTCTAGGGCGGAGGCCGCGGTGTGGGATCCTCGCTCGTGGTGATGAGCAGCCAGGAATCCCGTCGCGCCGCGCTCGTATCCCGCGTAAGGCGGTTTGTGCACGCGATCCAAGAGGACGACCAAGCGATGGTCGAGCAGATCGCTCGTCTGAGTCGGTCACGCCGTCTGTTCGCTCCGCTGGCCTTCACGGTCGGCGCTTTCGCGATGCTGTTCGACGGGCTCAAGCTGCTGCTGACCAACTGGCGTTTGACGCTCGTCCAGGTGCTGCCGGCCGTGTGGATCTGGCTGGCGATGTTCGACCTCAAGGCCCGCGTGCTGCACGGCAAGTCCTTTCCCGCGCTGCGCGGCCCGATCTTGATTCCGATCGGGCTGGCGATCGCGGGGATCACGGTCGCATGCTTCTTCTTGAACGCGGTCTTCGCGTTCGCGATCACCCAAGCGCGCCCTCCGAAGATCCGTCCGGCCTATGTTGCGGCCCGGCTTCGCGCTACGCCCATCGTCCTGTGGGGCGCAGGCGTCGGGGTGCTGCTCGCACTGGCGACGACGGTGGCGCCGCGCTGGGGGAAACCGTGGTTTGCGCTGTGCCTGGGGGCCGTGATCGGAGTGATGATGGTCTGCTACGTGGCCGTGCCATCACGGCTGATCGGCATCAAGCCGGCGCGCTCCAGGCGCGACAAACTGACAGCGAGCGCTCTGGGCGCGGCGCTCGGGGCGACCGTCTGCACGCCTCCATACCTGCTCGGGCGTCTGGGAATCCTGATGCTCGGATCGAAGTACCTGCTAATCCCCGGGATCGTCGCGCTCACGCTCGGCTTCACGCTGCAGGCGGGCGCTACGGGCGCCGTCAGGGCTATCAAGATGAGCCTCACGCTCACCGCCGACTCCCCGCGCAAGGACGGCTGAGCTGTGTGCCAGCGCTGGCGCGAGGCATGACGGGTCCGCAAACCCGTCTACGCTCGCCAGGTGCGCTCACCCAGCAGACCGGCGCTCGCGGCGCTCGCGGCGTGTGCGATCGCGATCCTCGTCCTCGCCGGCGCCGGTTGCGGCAAGTCGGGCGACGGCGGAGCTGAAGCCAAGTCGCGGCCTCCGGCGCGAACTGCGACGGCGCTCACCCTCAGCACTCCTGCGATCGCGTCCTCGGCGCGCGTCGCGCCGCCGCCGCCGGCGGGCAGCTCCGCAACTGCGCAGGTCAGCGCCACGGCCCCCGCTGCGGGTACCCCGTCGGGGACGTCAAGCCCCCCCGCATCCACGACGTCGCTCCCCAGCGCGGGCGTCGCTCCGGGCTCGGCCACTCAGCCGCCTGCACGTCCAGCGATCATCCAGAGCCCGATCCCATTCGGCGCCAAGCGCAAGGCGGAGATGGTTCGCTATGCGTTGCGTCATTACGGCCTCGATACCTACCGTCTGATCGAACCTCACGTGATCGTGATCCATTACACCGAGACGCCCGACTTTCAGTCGACCTTCGACACCTTCGCCCCGGACGTGCCCGACAGCGAGCTGCACGAGCTGCCCAATACTTGCGCGCACTTCGTCGTCGACGCCGACGGCGCCATCCACCAGCTCGTCCCGCTGGGAATCATGTGCAGGCATACCGTCGGGCTCAATTGGACGGCGCTCGGCGTGGAGCATGTCGGCTACAGCGACGCCGAAGTGCTCGACCGCCCAAAGCAGATGAGCGCCAGCCTGCATCTCGTGCGCTGGCTGCGCTGTCGCTTCAAGATCCCTGTGGCCGACGTGATCGGCCACAACGAGAGCCTCTCGAGTCCTTACCACCACGAGAACGTAGCCGCCCTGCGCACCCAGACCCACAGCGACTTCGACCGCGCCGACATGCGCGTCTACCGAGCACGCCTGCGCAGGGCGGGAGCCTGCTAAAAGATCGCGGGTCGATGACCAACGCAGACGACATGCTCGCCGTGGCCAGGTCGCGCGCCGATGAGCTCGTGGCGCCTGGGCTCGGACCTGTGCCTCGCCGCGGTGTGGCCGTGCTCGCCTGCATGGACAGCCGCATCGACCTCTTCCCGATGCTTGGCCTCGAGCGTGGCGACGCGCATGTGATTCGCAACGCCGGTGGGTTGGCCACCGACGATGCGATCCGATCGCTGAGCGTCTCCCAGCGCAAGCTCGGCACAGAGGAGATCGTGGTCGTCATGCACGACGGCTGCGGCCTGCACGGCGCTTCCGAGGACGAGTTCGCTCGAGCGCTCGCCGCCGACGGTGTGCAGCCGACGTGGCGGCTCGGCGCCTTTGACGACGTCGAAGTGGCTCTGCGCCAAAGCCTCGCCCGGCTGCGCTCGAGCCACGAGCTGCCGGTTCGCGATCGCATCAGGGGCTTTGTCTTCAACCCCGAGACGGGCGTTCTGCGCGAGGTCGAGACCGCGGCGGCTCCCGAATAGCCTTCTCCGTGCTCGACCTCGACTCAGTCGGGACGAGAGTCGAGCGGCTCGTGGGATCTGACCCACACCGCGTAGGGCTCGAATCCGTGACGTTCGTAGAAGCGCATCGCGTCGCCGTTGGTGTGCATCACGTGCAGCGATAGTTCGGCGATCCCGCGCTCGCCGAGCTCCTTGCGCACCGCGTCCAGCAGCGCGCTACCGGTTCCATTGCCACGCTCGCTGGGCAGCACCGACAGCGTCTCGATCTCTCCCGCGCGCTCGCTCACCGGCCATGTCGGTGAGCCCTCGCGCACCTGAACCATCGCGTACCCGAGCTGCTCTCCGCCGCGCTCGGCCAGCAGCAGAAACGCATCCGGCCCAGCCAGCCAGCCTTCGTATTGGCATCGCCGACGCCGCCAGGACTCCCTGCGCGGGCGTGGATCTCCCAGCTCGGGCGTGACGCTCGAGTGGTGCTCGCGCAGCGCGTTCCACAACGGCTCGATCAGGTCCAGCTCGCTCACGGCGATCCTGCGTATCTCGACGCTTGGCATGCCACGGATGAATACCAGGCACGACCCGATATCCCAATCCGTGAGCAACCCTATCCGTGTTTGTGACGTTCGTAGCGAACCCGTCCGGCGTTGCGGCTACCAATATGAGGATGCTTCGCGGAGCGTGGATTCGCAACGCCCGCCGCGATCCTCACGGGACCGCCGGTCCTTGGTCCTATACACAGAGAGGGGTCTACTGTGAATCAGAGAGGGGTCTACTGTGAATGATCGTCCCGTGCACCTGATCGTCGGCGACGACCTCGAGCGCTCGCGCCTGACGGTCTTCTTTCGCCTGATCCTCGTCATCCCCCATCTGATCTGGCTGGGCCTGTGGGGAATAGCAGCGGCAGTGGCGGTCATCGCCAACTGGTTCGCCACGCTCATCGCGGGTCAGTCGCCCGCCGAGCTGCACGACTTCCTAGCCGCCTACGTCCGCTACGCGATCCACGTGGGCGCCTATCTGCTGCTGGCCGCCGAGCCGTTCCCCGACTTCCTGGGCAAGCCCGGCTATCCGGTGGACGTCGTGATCGCTCCGCCACAGCCACAGAATCGCTGGAAGGTCGGATTTCGAATCGTGCTCGCGATCCCGGCGCTGCTGATCGCCGGGGCGCTCACATCGGGCAGCGCACGCACCTACGGTGCCAGCTATGGCTACGGCCTCGCGGGCGTGGCGGCGCTGCTCGGCTGGTTCGCAGCGCTTGCGCAGGCCTGTATGCCGCGCGGTCTGCGCGACGCAGCCGCCTACGCGCTCTCCTACTCGGCCCAGCTCGACGCCTACCTGTTCCTGCTCTGCGATCGCTATCCCAACAGCGATCCCGAGACCGCGCTCCCCGAGCTCCCCGTGCGCAGCGACCCGATCGCGCTCGACGTTCGCGACGATCTGGCACGTACGCGCGTCACGGTCTTCTTCCGTCTGCTGCTCGCCATCCCGCACCTGATCTGGCTCGCGTTGTGGGCGCTCATCGCGTTCTTCGCCGCGATCGCCAATTGGTTCGCCACGCTCGCGAGCGGCGTCTCGCCAGATTCGCTGCATCGCTTCCTGGCGGCTTACGTGCGTTATCAGAACCACGTGTACGCGTACCTGTTTCTGATCGCCGACCCGTTTCCCGGCTTCACCGGCGAGGCTGGCAGCTATCCGGTCGAACCGCTGATCGAGGGGCCCCGTCCCCAGGAGCGCTGGAAGGTGGGCTTTCGCATCTTCCTCGCGATCCCGGCGCTGCTACTCAACGGTGCCTACGGCGGCGTGCTCGTGGTTGTCGCGCTGCTCGGTTGGTTTGCCTCGCTGGCAAACGCAAGCATGCCGCTCGGGATGCGCAACGCCGGCGCGCTCGCCCTACGCTACGCAGCACAAGCCAATGGCTATGCGCTGCTGCTCACCGAGGCCTATCCCTACAGCGGACCAGCCCGGCGCGCTCCCGTGGCGCCCCCGGCGAGCGCTCCGCCGCCGCCGCTCTCCGAGCCATCCGCATAGCCGGTGACGTAGTAGCATCGTGAGCTTCGCGCGCCCGTAGCTCAGTGGTCAACGGTTCTCTTCGGGGAGCCAAAGAGCAGCGGTCTTTCAAACCGCAGGCCGCGGGTTCGATTCCCGCCGGGCGCACTCCTGTCGTGTTCTCCTGCCGTGTCTCAGGGCATCCGGACACGCGTCTCGGGAGATTGCGGCAGGCTAGGTTTCGGCCACGGCCTGTGCGGCGATCTGGCTGCCGGCGAACGGTGTGATCACGATGTACATCGCGTGGTCGACGAGCTCGGTCACGCGCTGCGTGCGCCCATGCAGGATGTAGTCGTGCAACAGCTCGAAGATGCCACCCACGGAGGCTTCGCGCATCACCGGCGGCGGCATGTTCGGATAGCTGTCCTCCGGGCCGATGTCGAGCAGCTCTATGTATGAGAAGTTCGCCTCGTTCACCCGTCCGGTCACGTGCGGATAGGCGATCAGGATGTCGACGCAAGCCAGGCGCGCGATCGCCGGCTCGGACGCCAGGAACTCCAGCAGCGCCCCCACGCCGAGCCGCACGTTCTGCGCCCAGCTCAGTCGCAGGTCAAGCGAGCGGTTGATCGCCGCGGTCGCCTTCGCGTGACCCATCTCGAAGGTGGCCAGGAACGCCTCCTCCTTGTTGTCGAAGTGCTCGTAGAAGGTTTGCAGGGAGATCGCCGCTTCGGCCACGATCTCCTCCAGGCTCAGTGCCGCGTAACCCTTCGCGGCGGTGAGGTTCGCGACCGCGTCGAAGATCCGTTCGCGCTGGTTATGGGCGACGAACCCGCGCGGCAGGCTGTGCTCTCCCCGTGGCAGTCCGCGTGGCGCCCACCGCGGGGAGGGCGAGAGCGTGCCGGGCGCCCGCCCTCCCTGCAGGTGGCCATGACGTCTCGGTCTCGGCTTATCGGGAATCCCCGCGGGGGTCGGGTAGAAGGCGGCGATCCATGTAACGATGTCGGGTGTCAGCTTCTGCAGTTCCAGCTTCAGCGATCTGCTGGAGCGCTCGCGCCGCACGCGGGAATAGAGGATCGTCCGGAGCGCCCCGACGATCGCTCGCGCCACCGGCGCCGGGATCGTCCCCTCGCCGGGCGCGTGGTCGAACACGGCCATTATGAACGCGCTCAGCCGCTCCGCGTCGCGCGCCCATCGTTCGATCCCCACAGGACCGGCGGCGCCCATCTCCACGGACACCAGGCGCGCGGCGTCAGGCCGGTCGCTGGAGGCTTCGAACAGGGCGCGCACGATCGCCTCGATCTGGTCGACCCACTCGTCCCCGGGATCGTAAGCCTCGGCGATCCTCGCGGTCAGACGCTCGATCAGCGCGTCGTAGGTCGCGAGCAGGCACTCCTCCTTGTTCTCGAAGTGCTCGTAGAAACTGCGCCGTGAAACCCCGGCGCGCGCCACGAGGTCGGAGATCGTGGTGGCGACGAACCCTCGCTCGTTGACCGACTGGATCGTCGCCTCGTAAAGACGCTCGCGCTGGTCGGCCGCGACCTGCTCGGGCGGGAGCGCCTGGGGGCCGCGTGGCAGACCTCGCCCCCGGGCTGCGCGTGGTCGGGTCCTTTCCGCCATACCTATACCTTAGCTCTTGACAAGCTGCGTAAAGAATGATTTATTTGTTTTGGTTTACGGATGTCTCCAACTCACTGGGAGGTCACTGACGTGGGCGACATCGGAGTCTTGAACCCATTGCAATCAGGAGTTTTAGCATGCGGTCAAGTCCAATTTTCCGACCCTTGGGACACTGGCAAGGCACGAGCGTCCCGGTCTATTTATAAACACGTTTCTGTAGGCAACGTACTATTAGCTGTGCGTTACGGCAAACAGGGGACGCGTCTGTTGGACGACTCGGCGCACAGGCGTCGCAGCGGTTGCTCGTCCTCGAGCGGCTTCCTCGCGGTGCGTGGAGTGGGCTCGACGCGGGTAGTTGGCGAGCGCCATCTCACCGCGAGCGGCCTGGTCGACACCGTGCGCAGTCATCGGGAAGGTTGGATCGACACGGAGGGTGGATTGACATGAGAGGACTTGACTGCGAGCGCAAGCTGTTGATTCGCGCGCTCCACCCCCGCTGGCCGTATCGACGTTCACACGGTCGGCACGACCTGCACTGGCTTGTGCGCGTCCGTCCGCGCAGGCGCTGGTGCTCGCACGGTCGGCGTCACTCGGTGGCCAGCTTTCCCCCGCGGCGGCGGCGACCTTACGTGGGCTGAGGGCGCCGGCATTTCCAGCGCGGGTCCCAGGGCTCTCGGCGAGCGTGACCGGTCGTCCGAGTCCCTGACCAGCCGCGGACGTCCGCGGGACGCCCCCGAGGCTCCACCGCGAAGGTCCCGTCGCTAGGATCGCAACCTATGGCGGCGATCCCTGAGTCGAGCGTGCCGAGCGGCTTCGCGCCCGCGGACAGCGAGCGCGAGATCCGCAAGCTTACGATCGACACGATTCGCAGCCTGGCGATGGACTCGGTGCAAAGGGCGGATTCCGGGCATCCGGGCACCGCGATGGCGCTCGCCCCGCTCGCCTACACGCTCTACAAGCGCGTCTTGCGTCTGAACCCGAACGACACGTCGTGGCGCGACCGCGATCGTTTCGTGCTCAGCGCCGGCCACGCCTGCGTGCTCCAGTACGCGCTGACCCACCTGTGCGGCTACGAGCTCTCACTCGAGGATCTGCAGAGCTTTCGCCAGTGGGGCTCGCGCACCCCGGGCCACCCCGAGCGCGGCCACACGCCCGGCATCGAGGTCACAACCGGCCCGCTCGGCCAGGGAGTCTCGAACGCGGTCGGCATGGCGATGGCCGAGCGCTTCCTAGCCGAGCGCTTCAACCGCCCCGGCTACGAGGTGGTCGACCACCACACCTATGCGATCTGCTCCGACGGGGACATGATGGAGGGCGTCAGTCAGGAGGCGGCCTCGATCGCCGGCCACTTCGGCCTCGGCAAGCTGATCGTCTGCTACGACGACAACCGCATCACGATCGACGGCACCACCTCGATCTCCTTCGACACCGAGAACCACGTCGCGCGCATGCACGCCGACGGCTGGCACGTACAGCGCGTCGAAGACTCGGAGGACGTGGAGGCGCTTCACAAGGCCCTGCTCGCCGCGCGCGCGGAAACAGAGCGCCCTTCGTTCATCTCGGTGCGATCGCACATCGCCTACCCGGCCCCCAACGCCGTCGACACCGCCAAAGCCCACGGCGCCCCGCTCGGGGAGGACGAGGTGCGCGCCACCAAGCGGGCGATGGGCTTCGACCCCGACCTCACCTTCCAAGTGGACGAGCGCGTATACGAGCACATGAGCCTGCGCGAGAGCGGCGCGGCGACTCAGCAGGCCTGGGTAGAGCGCGAGACCAGCTGGCGTGAGCGCTATCCCGAGCTTGCCGAGGAATGGGAGCAGGCCTGGTCCGGTCGCCTGCGCGAGGGCTGGCGGGCGGCCCTGCCGAGCTTCGAGGCGGGCAAGCAGATCGCCACGCGCTCCGCCGGCCAGAAGGCGATGGCGGCGCTCGCCCCCTTTGGCCCGACGATGGTTGGCGGCGCCGCCGACCTTGTGGAGTCGACCAAGACGGTGTTTGAGGGCGCGGGCGAGTACTCGCGCGCGCACACAGGCCGCAACATCCCCTTCGGCATCCGCGAGCACGCAATGGGGGCGATCGTCAACGGCCTCGCCGCCCACGGCGCGATGGTCAAGCCATACGGCTCCACCTTCCTGATCTTCTCCGACTACATGCGGCCGAGCGTGCGCCTCTCCGCGCTGATGGGGCTCCCCGTGATGTGGGTGTGGACGCACGACTCCGTCGGTCTCGGCGAGGACGGCCCCACCCACCAGCCCGTCGAGCACTATGCGGCCTTGCGCGCGATCCCGCGCCTGTGGGTGATTCGCCCGGCCGACGCCAACGAGACGGCGGTTGCGTGGCGCGTCGGCCTCGAACGCGAGGACGGACCGGTCGCGCTGCTGCTCTCGCGCCAGAACCTGCCCGTCCTTGACCGCGCCGAGGTGGGCGCCGCGGACGGCCTGGAGCGGGGGGGCTATGTGCTGTGGGACTCCTTCTCGGACGGTGGGTCCGCGCCGAGTAGGTCCGGTGGGTCCGGCGAGTCAGCGTCGAGCGAGCCTGGCGGGCCGGCGGCGAGCGTCGTCGGGTCGGCCACGGGCCCCGATCCCGAGCTCATCCTGATCGCGACCGGCAGCGAGGTCGCGCCCACGCTCCAGGCCGCTCGCGACCTGGCGGCGCAAGGAACGCGCGTGCGGGTCGTGTCGATGCCGTGCATGGAGCTGTTCGAAGCGCAGCCGCCCGACTACCGCGAGAGTGTCCTCCCCGGCGACGTCCGCGCTCGTCTGGCCGTCGAGGCCGGTGTCAGCATGAGCTGGTGGAAGTGGGTCGGCGAGCGCGGCGAGGTCTTGGGGATAGATCGCTTCGGGGCCTCGGCGCCGGGTACTACCGTGTTGGAGAAGCTTGGCTTCACCGCCGAGTCGGTCGCCGCTCGCGCTCGCGCCCTGCTCGAGCGTGGAGACTGATGGCGGCGCGCCATTCTTCTTTACATCTAGAACGAACAGCTAATCCAAAATAGACTGAACGCCACACGCTCCCCTGGAGGCTCGATGCCGACCGTCACCACCTCACCGTTGCACAGGCTCTCCGCGCTTGGCCAGAGCGTATGGATCGACTCCCTCTCTCGCCATGCGATCAGGGGCGGCCACCTGCAGCAGCTGATCGACGAGGACGCTGTCGTCGGCGCCACCTCGAACCCCACGATCTTCCAGAAGGCGATGGGCTCTGGGGACGCCTACGACGAGCAGTTGCGCGAGCTGGGAGCCAGCGACGTCGAAGCGGCGTTCTGGACGCTCGCCGAGCAAGACATCAAGGAGGCGTGCGACGTGTTCCGCCCGACCTGGGACGGGGGCCTCGGCCGCGATGGATACGTCTCGATCGAGGTCGACCCGCGCTTGGCGTACGACTCGCTGGCCACTTTCCGCGAGGCGATCCGCCTGCACGAGGCGATCGAGCGCCCGAATCTGCTCGTCAAGATCCCAGCCACCAAGCCAGGTCTAGCCGCGATCGAGGACGCGATCTCCAAGGGCCGCTCTATCAACATCACGCTGATCTTCTCGCTGCGGCGCTACGCGGAGGTCGCCGAGTCCTACGTTCGCGGGCTCGAGCGGCTCGTGGCCGAGGGCGGCGATCCGAGCAAGGTCGCCTCCGTGGCCAGCTTCTTCGTCAGCCGCATCGACACGGAGGCCGACCGGCGCCTGGATGAGATCGGCGGCCACGACGATTTGAAGGGCCGCCTCGCCGTGGCCAACGCCAAGCTCGCCTACCGTCACTACCAGCACATCTTCCAAGGCCCCCGCTGGGAGTACCTGGCCGGCAAGGGCGCCACCCCGCAACGAGTCCTGTGGGCGTCGACCTCCACCAAGAATCCCGACTACCCCGACACCCTGTATGCAGACGAGCTGATCGGTCCAGACACGATCAACACGATGCCCGAGGAGACGATCAAAGCCTTCCAGGACCACGGCTCCCCTCGCTCGACGCTGACCGAGGGCCTGGCCGACGCGCAGGCGCTCTTCGACGAGCTGGCCAAGGCCGGAGTCGACTACGACGACGTCACCGACACGCTCGAGCGCGAGGGGGTCGAGAAGTTCGAAGACTCCTTCCGCGACTTGCTCGACTCGCTCGGCGCGAAGTTGGGCTCCCTGACGCTAGCCTGAGGTCAGTGGAGGAGCTCGAGGCGAACGTTCCCCAACCGGGGTCCGAACGAGGTGCGTGGGTCATTGCGGTCACACTGGGGGTCCTCGGCGTTGCCGTGCTTGCACTCGTCCTGAGCGGCGTCGTGGGTAGCGCCCCGTCCGGCGCCGGCGCTCCGCCGCCAGTGATCGCTGTGACCCCGACGCCTGCGCCCGGCGGCGCGTCGCCGACCGACGTGGATGCCCGCGCGATCGTGGGAGACCCCTCGCCCGCAGAGGCCCACCGCGACCTCGCCGTCTACGAAGCCCCGACCACCACCCACATCGCCGAGCGTTGGATGCAGGGTTTCTACCCGATCTACGCGGTCGCCCAGCGCACCTTCGGGGTCAACTGGCTCCTGATCGCCTCGATCCACATGCAGGAGTCGGCCTTCTCGACGGCGCCAGGCATCTATCGAGGACTCAACTTCGCCCACTGCTGCGGCGGCCCGATGCAGTTCAACGTCACCAACGGGGGGGCGGCCATCTCATCCACCTGGGCGCTGGTCAATGATTCCTATCGCTACGGCGCGCGCCCGGCGAGCTACGACCACATGACCGCTACGCATCCCTCGATCTACGACGACTTCGACTCGATCATGGCCGCCGCGCACCTGCTCTCCGCCGATGGCGCAGGCTCCGCGCTTGACGGCGCGGCCTGGAGCGCGGCCTATGACTACTACGGCCACGACGCCACCGGCGTCACCTACGCCGACCAGGTCCTGGCGCGCGCGATCGGCTGGTCCCAGCACGGCTTCTGCATCAACTGCGGGATCGAGCAGAGCATGGTGCAAGCGGTGCACGCCGCCTACGGCGCTGTGGTGGCGGCCTCTCTGGAAACCGCCGCTGTGGCGGCGAGCGCAAAACACGCCAAGCACCGCAAGCGCTGACCCGTCGCCAAGCGCCGACGTCTGTCGAGCGCGCTACGCGCGCTCCGACCGGGAGCCGCCCGGACGGAGCGGTGCAGCGGCCCTGATCTCAGGCCGCGTCGGCCTGGGCGATGAGCTCGCCCGCGACCCTGTCGGTCGCCGCGGCGGTCCCTCCGAGCAGACGGCGCGAGAGCTGAGCGCGGCGGAAGTAAAGCGGCGCGTCGTGCTCCCACGTGGCGCCGATCCCGCCGTGCACCGAGATCATCGTGCGCGCCCCCTGGTCGAGCGCGCGCCCCGCCACCGAGCGCGCCGCGCTCGCCGCCAGTGGGAACTCCTGTGGAGCGCCGTTGCGCGACCAGCCAGCGTAGTAGAGCAGCGAGCGCCCGTTCTCCAGCTGGCGCAGCACCTCTGTGAGCGAGTGCTTCACAGCCTGATAAGAGCCGATCGCGCGCCCGAACGTGTGACGCTCCTTCGCATAGGCGACCGACATATCGAGGGCCGTCTCCACGCTGCCGAGCGACTCGGCGGCGATCAGCGATTGCGCCAGGTGCCATGCGCCCGCGAGCGCCTCCACGGGAGCGTCGAGCACCGTGGCGGGCGCGTCCTCGAGCGTGACGTGACCGAGCGAGCGTGTGGCGTCGTAGCGTCGCACCTCCTCGACCTCGACTCCGCTCGCCGACGCCTCGATCGCGACGCCGACGGGCCTCCCATCCAGCGACGCGACCCCAACGAGCAGGTCTGCGCCCGGAGCGTCCGGCACGAACGCCAGCGCGCCGCTGACCAGCGCCCGCCCGTCGCCGTCGTCCTTCGCCCGTGGCGCGGACGCTCGCGCGCTCCCATGCGCCGGGTCTACAGTCCACTCGTCCTCGACGTCGCTCGGGGGCATCGTCGGGAGATAGGCCGCGCGACGCTCCCCGCTCGCGAGCGGCTCGAGCAGATTGGCTCCCGCGGCCGAGGCCCTCCCCAGGATCGCGGTCGCCGGCAGGTGCCCGAGCAGCGCGACGGGCGCGAGCACGCGCCCACACTCGCCGAGCACGAGCATCGCGTCGAACGCGTCCAGCCCGGCGCCACCGTGAGCCTCGTCGACCAACAGCCCGGGCCAGCCGGCCTCACGGGCGGTGGGCCACAGGTCGGGCAACGCGCCGTCGTCGCCGTCGAGCGCCGCGCGCGCCGCCTCCAGCGTCTTTGTGCGCGACAGCGTCCCGCGCGCCGCCTCGCGCAGGAACTCCTGCTCGTCTGAGAGTGCGAGATTCATGCCGCCGCCTTCGTGTTTGCGCCTGCACGCCGCAGGCGCGCGGGATGGGATGGGTTCGATGTGCTCATGCCGCCGCCCCTTCCTTGGAGCGCAGCTCCGAGAATGGGATGCCCTTGTCCAAGCGTGGCTCCGGCGGCAGCCCGAGCACGCGCTCGCCGATCGTGTTGCGCAAAATCTCTTCGGTCCCGCCCGCCGACTTCAGGCCGGGCAAGAAGGAGATCATGTAAGCCCACTCGCTGTCCTCGTCGAGCGCGTCCGGCCCGAGCACGTCGGCGATCAGGTCGCCGGCTTTGATCGCGCCGTTGACGATCGTCACCTTCGCAAGGCCCGCCTCCGGCCCTGGGATCTGGCCTTTTTGAAGCGCCGTCAGCGTGCGATAGCCCGTGAAGCGCACGGCCAGCAGCTCGCTGGCGATCTCGCCGAGCTCCTTGCGAACCTCCGGGTCGCGACGACCGTGCTCGTCAGCTGCGATCCCCTTTGCGAAGCGGGTCGAGTTGAAGCCGAGCCCCTCGCCGCCGAGGCCGATCGTCACGCGCTCGAACATCAGCGTCGTCAGAGCCGTGCCCCAACCGTTGCCCACGCCTCCGACGACAGCGTCGGAAGCGAGCGCGACGTCGTCGAGGAAGACCTCGTTGAACTCGGCCTCACCGGAGATCTGGCGCAGGCCGCGCACGGTGACGCCCGGCGCGTCCATCGGCAGGATGAACATCGTCAGTCCCTTGTGCTTGTGCTGGTCGGGGTCGGTGCGCGCGAGCAGCAGCCCGTAGGAGGAGAACTGCGCGTTGGTCGTCCAAACCTTCTGGCCGGTGAGGCGCCAGCTCCCATCGTCGGCCTGACGCGCGCGCGTCTGCACAGCCGCGAGATCGGAGCCTGCCGCGGGCTCTGAGAAGAGCTGGCACCAGACCTCGTCGCCATGCAGCATCGGCCCCAGATAGCGGCCCTTCTGCTCCTCGGCGCCGTGGGCGATGATCGTGGGACCGAGCATCCCGACGCCGATCGCATCGAGGATCCCGGGGACGCCCGCCCTGGCGATCTCCTGGTTGCAGATCACCTGCTCGATCGGGCCGAGCCCCTGGCCACCGTACTCCTTCGGCCACGTCACTCCGGCGAGCCCGGCCTCGGCGAGCTTGCCCTGCCATGCGCGCCTGGCGGAGATGATCTCAGCCTCGTCCGTCAATGCGCCGGGTCCGCTCAGGACGGGCGCCTCTCCCTTGTGCTCTTCGAGCCACGCGCGCACCTTGGCGCGGTGCGCGGCCTGCTCGGGCGTGTCGTCAAGATCCACAATCTCTCCCTTGGCTGACTGGCCAGTCAATAAGTGAGAGATAAGGCTACTCCTTCATCGCCCAGCCGGTATCGGTCGCTCGGGAGGGACCCGTTGGTGGTAGACCTCCTGGAACCCCTCGTCCAGCAGGCGCGCGGCCTGGCGTCCCAGTTCGGGGGAGTGCAGCAGCACCACGCCCAGTCGCACCCCGCCCCGCTCGGCGCTGCCGACGAGGCAGTCACCGGCCAGTTCGGTGTAGCCGGTCTTCAGCCCCGTCGCGCCCGGATAGCCATAGACGAGTAGGGGATTGTTGTTGTACAGGTAGAGCTTGCCGCCCTTGATCGGGAAAGGCAGGACGGCCTTTGCCGTGCGCGCGATACGGGCGATCAGCGGTTGCTCGAGATCGACGTGCGCGAGCTCGGCGAGATCGGCGGCGCACGAGTAGTTGCGCGCGTTGACGTAGCCCGACGGCGAGGTGTAGTGGGTGCAACCCATCCCCAACCGCGCGGCTTCGACGTTCATCCCGTCGACGAACTTGCCCAGGCTGCCGGCCGCGTGCTGCGCGAGCGCCACAGCCGCGTCGTTCCCGGAAGGGAGCAGCAGGCCGTAGAGCATCGTCTCCAGGCGCACGTGCCGCCCGAGCGGCAGCACGCCGACCTTCGAGCCGGCCGACTCGACGGCCTCCTTGGTGACCAGCACCGGCTCCCCGGGAGCGCCGGAGCGCACGACGCGCAGCGCGGTCATCATCTTCGTAAGGCTCGCTATGTGCAGATGCGCGAGCGGGTTCAGCTGCCACAGGACGCGGCCATCGTCGAGATTGAACAGCAGCCCGGCGCGCGGCGGGTGGTGGAAGGCGACCCGCACCGGGTCGTCGCGTCCGGTGAGGTCGAGCGCGAGCGGGGGGCGGCCGAGCGTCAATCCCGTGGGCGAGTTGGCTGGAGTCGCGGCCGGGCGAGTGGAGCCGCGCGCGTCGTGGCGCCTTGCGGTCCTGCTCAAAGTGGATGCCGACCCGTGCGTGACGCCGGAGCGCGACAGCACCGCGATCGCGGCGGCGGCCGCGACCACGAGCGCGATCGCGCCGGCCGTCAGCAGGCGTCTGCGCCTGCGGCTGCGCCTCGCCCTTGCGCGTCGAGAGCCGGAGCCCTGCGGAAGGAACGGGGAGTCGTTCAAGGGGCCTCAGCCCCCGAGAGTCGTCTCATCACCGTGGAGGATTGCGCAACGCCCCGACGATTCCCACGGTCAGGATCACAAGCACGATCACCGACAGCACCCCCTCCGCCGTGAGGCCGTACTGCTCGAGGCCGCCGATCGTCAGGAATGCGAACCCGAGGATGAAAGCCAGCGCGACGGCGAGCACGGCCACGCGCGTCATCGAAGGCCGCTCATCCGAGCCCCGCCACCCCGAGGCCGATCTCCAAGGCAAGCCACACGCCGATCGCAAGCACGGCGGGGACCTCGACGATCGTCGTGAAGAACGGAACCGCGACCAGGGTCAGCACGCGGGCGCGCGGGTGGAGCAGGAGGTAGCCGCCGAGCACGAACGCGGTCGCACCCAGGGCGCCGAGGAGCACGTGCGAGGGCGAGCCTGTGCCCGTGAGAGCCCGCGCTGCAAGCCCCAGCAGGCCCCCCAGGATGCACAGAACGCAGAAGCGCGCGCGTCCAAGGGCGTCCTCGACGCTGGGGCCGAGCGACCACAGGAAGAGCAGGTCGAGCAGGAACGGCAGCAGCCCCTCGTGGTCGCTGGACAGCAGGTAAGCGGTTGCGAGGATCGCGATCGACGTCACCGTCACGAGCGGGAAGCGCTCGTTGGGGATGTTGTCCTTGACGGGAAGCATGCATGCAAAAACGGGCGCCCCCCTGCGCGCGCGGGGGGCCAGCGCGCTTGCGCAGACTATCCACCCGCTCCCACGCCCACGCTACGCGCCGCCAAGCCCGGCCGCGGGAGCGCCGCACAGGCGCGCGGTGCTGCTTACTTAGACATTGTCTCAAAATGAGGGTTGGAGTCGTAGAAAGCAGAGCTGACAAGCTCGGAGCTTGAGGAACGCGAGCCGGAAGCGGTCGCTGCGCTCGTAGCACTGCCGTAGCCGGCGGGGTTGGTGGAGGTGGCTGATGGTGCGCTCCACGACCCAGCGCTCGTGACCAAGCCCGGAGCCGTTCTCGGTGCAGCGTCGAGCGATCACTGGGACGATCCCACGAGCCCTGAGCTGCCGGCGGTACTTGTCGTAGTCGTAGCCACGGTCGGCCAGTATCCGGTCGGTCTTTCCGCGTGGGCGCCCGACGCGGCCCGTGACCGGCGCCTGGCGCCGTGAGTCGATCAGCGGCAGTAGTTGCGTGACGTCGTGGCGGTTGCCGGCACTGACCGTGACGGCCAGCGCCACGCCTTGGCTGTCGGTCAGAGCGTGGGTCTTGACGCCGTTCTTCGCGCGATCGGTCGCCGACGGGCCGGTGTGAGGCCCCCAAAAACCGCGCGCTGGGAAGACCCGTCGACGACTCCGGTAGTCCAGTCGATCGCGCCCTGGGAGTTCAGCTCGGCCAACAAAGCGTCGTGAAGCTTGTCCCAGACCCCGGCCCTGTCCCATTCATCCATCCGACGCCACGCGGTCTTGCCGCTGCAGCCTGTCTCAGACGCCGGCACCATCGCCCACTGGCAGCCGGTCCTCAGCACATACATGATCGCCTCCAAACAACAACGATCCTCCACACGCCTGCGTCCGGGATGACGAAACCGGCGCTCCACCTTCGGGATCACCGGCGCCACCCTGGACCAGAACTCGTCGCTGACCAGCCGCTCCGCCATACGCCACACATCCTTTCGGATCAGGTTGACGCACGACTAATTCCGGCCACCACCAAACAACCCTTCATTTTGAGACAACGTCTTAGAAGCGCGGGGCGATGGCTAGATGCTCGCTGCGAGGGGCCCGACGCCGGGGCGCGCTTGCGGCACGTGCTGGTCGGCGTGGTAGGAGGAGCGCACGAGCGGGCCGGCGGCGACGTGGTCGAAGCCGAGCGCGTAAGCCGCCCGCTCGAGCGCTGCGAACTCGTCGGGATGCCAGTAGCGCACGATCGGCAGATGGCGCTCGGAGGGGCGCAGGTACTGTCCGACTGTGAGCAACTGCACGCCGTGCTCGCGCAGGACCTCGAACGTCTCGAGCATCTCCCTGTGCGTCTCCCCGAGCCCCACCATCAGGCCGGACTTGGTGAGGAGCTCGCCCTCGCCCAGCTCGGCGGCCGTGCGCAAGACCCTGCAGGAGCGCAGGAACTCAGAGCCGCGGCGCGCGATCGGGTACAGACGCGGGACGACCTCGACGTTGTGGTTGAACACGTCGGGACGCTCAGCGATCACCTTCGCCAGCGGCATCTCCTGGCCCTGGAAGTCGGGCGTGAGCACCTCGATCTGGCAGTCGGGCGCCTGCCGGCGAACCTGGCGGATGACGCCGACGAACGCGGAGGCGCCCTTGTCGGGCAGGTCGTCGCGGTCGACCGATGTGACGACCGCGTGACGCAGGCCCATGCGCGCGATCGAGCGCGCAACGCGCGCTGGCTCCAGGGGATCATCCCACGTCGGCTTGCCGGTCTTGACGTTGCAGAAGCCACAGCGCCGCGTGCACGTGTCGCCAAGGATCATGAACGTGGCGGTGCCCCGCTCCCAGCACTCGCCGACGTTCGGGCAGGCTGCCTCCTGGCAGACGGTGTGCAGGTTCTCCTCGCGGATCAGGGTTGACAGCTCGCGGTAGCGCTGCCCGCCGGCGGCGGGCACTTTGAACCACGGCGGCTTGCGCTCGCGCAACGGGCGCACGTCCGAGCCGAGCACCTTCAGCACGTCCATGCCGCCGGGGTTCGAGCGCGAGCGGGTGGCGTGCTCGCGCTCGCCGGCGACGGTCGGGGGGCTGGTCATGCGCTCACCAGGGTATGACCAGCAAGCCCGGCGATGCCAACGCTCTCCGGCGAGACGACGGCCGGGTGGCGGTCGTGGGCGTGGCAGAAGCAGCGGGCCATGCGCTGGGCAAACGCGTCGAAGCCGCCCTCGGGCTCGCCGCCGAGCTCGCGTGCGACGGATGTCATCCGCACGCCGCTGAGACCGCACGGCACGATCCACGAAAATGGCTCCAGGTCGTTGACGACGTTCACCGCGAACCCATGCGTGGACACGCCGCGCGAGACGTGCACGCCGATCGAGGCGATCTTGCGATCCTCGACCCATACGCCCGTGTAGTCGATCCCCTCCTCGCAGCGCGAGCGCGCCTCGATGCCGTGCCCGGCAAGCGCCGCGACGATCGCCGCCTCCATCGTGCGCAGGTGACCGCCGATGTCGCCGACGCGCATGATCGGATAGCCGACCAGCTGGCCGGGCCCGTGGTAGGTGACCTTGCCACCGCGGTCGGTCGGCACGATCTCGATCCCCTGCGCGCGGTAGAAGTCCTCCCCAAGCGTCAGCTCTCCGTCGCGCGCGCGCCGCCCTCGCGTGTAGACGGGCGGGTGCTCGAGCAGGAGCAGCGTGTCGGGCTGCTCCTCAGCACGGCGCCGCGCCCGGATGTCGGCCTGGACGGCAAGCGCGTCGCGGTAGGGGATCGTGCCGAGGTTGCACACTCGCAGCTCATCCTGGTGAGCTGCGCCGTGTGCCGAGTATGCGACCGCCATGAGCTCCTCCAGCCTAGCTGTCTACAGGGTCAGCGCCGTGGGCTCCTCCAAGAGCTCGCGGATGCGCGCGAGAAACCGCGCCGCGTCCGCGCCATAGAGGATGCGGTGATCGCATGCGAGGGTGACGCTCATCAGGTGGCGGGCGACGATCTTCTTCTTGCGGGGAACCGCACGCTGGGTCACAGCGCCGACCGCGAGGATCGCAGCTTGCGGCGGGTTGACGATCGCCGTGAACTGGGCGATGCCGTACATGCCGAGATTCGACACCGTGAACGTCCCACCGCTCAGCTCGGGCGGCGTGATCGCGCCCTCGCGCACCCGCGCGGCCAGGGCACGCGTCTCGCGGGCGATCTCGCCGAGCGCCTTCGTATCGGCGTCGAGCACGGTTGGCACCACGAGCGCTCCGCCCGTGGGCTCAGCGGAGGTGGCGGCCACGGCGACTCCCACGTTGACGCGCGAGTGCAGCTCGAAGCGCCCGTCGCGGTAGCTGCCGTTCGCGCGCGGGTGCTCGCGCAGGGCAAGCGCGCAGGCCTTGACGATCATGTCGTTGTAGGTGGGAGCGTCGTCGCGCGAAAGCCGCTTCAGCTCTGTGCGCAGATCCACGCAGCGCTCCATGTCCACATCCGCGGTCAGCGTGAAGTCGGGGATCGTCGCCTTCGACTCGGCCATCCGCCGCGCGATTGTGCGCTGGGTGCGCGACAGCTCGACTTCGGTGGTCTCGCCCTTCGCGCCGGCGATCCCCTCCCCGGGCCCGCGGCCCGGCGAAGACGGCGTGTGCGTCATCGGAGCGGATCGCTCCTCCGGGGCCGGCGTCGCGGGTGCGATGGGGGTCGAACTTGCGACCTTCTCCACGTCAGCCTTGACGATGCGTCCGCCAGGCCCGCTGCCGCTGATCCCGCCGAGATCGACTCCCTTCTCTGTCGCGATCCGCCGCGCGAGCGGCGAGGCCTTCGTTCGTTGCGCGGACTCGAAGACGTGAGGCGGCCCGGGTGAGCTCTGGGCGCCGGGGAGCGGAGCGTCGGCTCCTGCCGGCGGAGCGTTGGCGCCCGTCGCCGGGGCCTCTCCGGTTGCGACAGGCTCCTGTATGAGAGGCGTGCCGTTGCTATCCGGGCTGCCGATCCGCGCGATCAGCTCTCCCACGGCGAGAGTGTCGCCCTCCTGCGCGACCGTCTGAAGGGCGCCGTCGCGGTCTGACTCGTAGGTCATGGCGGCCTTGTCGGTCTCGATCTCCACCAGCTCCTCGCCGCGGCTCACGTACTCCCCGTCGCGCTTGAGCCAGCGCAGCACGGTGCCCTCCTCCATCGTGTCCGACAGCCGCGGCATCACGATGTCGGTCATCGCGACGCCTCCCGGATCTCGCTCTCGAGGCCCACCTGCTGCATCGCTTCCTGGACGGCGCCCGGAGCATCCTGCTCGCCCTCGCGCTGGCCGTCGTGCGTGGCGAGGGGACGGGCCGTGGGGGCCTCGGCTGGATCGCGCCCGAGCACGCGCAGCGCGGCGCGCACGATGTCGGGCTCGTGTGGGTAGGCGATTTCCTCCAAGGGCTTCGAATAGGGCATCGGGACATCGGCCCCGCTGACGCGCAGAACGGGCGCGTCGAGGTCGTCGAAGGCCTGTTCGGATACGAGCGCGGCCAGGTTCGCCCCCACGCCGCCGTGGGGCCAGCCCTCCTCCACCACCACGCAGCGGTTGGTCTTCGCGACCGACTCGAGGATCGTGTCGAGGTCGAGCGGGCGCAGCGTGCGCGGGTCGATCACCTCCGCCTCCACGCCGTGCTCGGCCGCGAGCTGCTCGGCCGCGCGCTCGGCGGTGAGCGCCATCCGCGAGACTCCCACGATCGTGACGTCGGCGCCTGCGCGCGCGATGCGTGCGCTCCCAAACAGGAGCGGCTCCTGGTCGTCCTCGTCGACCTCGCCGCGCACTCCGTAGAGCGACTCGTGCTCGATGAAGATCACCGGGTTCTCGTCTCGAATCGCCGCCTTGAGCAGGCCGCGCGCGTCGCCAGCCGTCGAGGGGACCGCGACGAGCAGGCCCGGGACGTGCAGGAACATCGCCTCGAGGCTGTGCGAGTGGGTTGGCCCGAGCTGGTGGCCGGCTCCCTGCGGCATCCGCACCACAAGCGGCACGCGCGCCTGGCCGCCGAACATGTAATGGATGTGGGCGGCATGGTTGACGATCTGGTCGAACGCGAGCAGCGCGAAGTTGACGGTCATCAGCTCCACCACCGGGCGCAGGCCGACCATCGCGGCGCCGACGCCCATCCCGACGATCGTGTTCTCGGAGATCGGGGTGTCGCGCACGCGCCGCTCTCCGAACTCCTCGAGTAGACCGGATGTGACCTTGAAGGCGCCGCCGAACACGCCGATGTCCTCGCCGAGCAAGACCACGCTCTCCTCGCGCAGCATCTCCTCGCGCAGCGCCAGTTTCAACGCGTCGCGGTAGCGCAGCTCGGTCATCGCCCGACCTCGACGGCCCTCCGCGAGCACACCCCCCGCGCGCGCGGGGGGACGGCATTTCGGGCTTGCTCATCGTCTGCCTGTCTTCGGACTTGCTCATCCGGCGGCTCGCCCTGCCCCGTGATACCGGCCGTGGGCCTGCTCGTCGATCACGTACACGTCCTCGTACAGAGTCTCCGGGCCGGGGAAGGGCGAGGCCTCGGCGAACTCGACGGCCTGCTCGACGCGTCGCGCGGCGTCGCGCTCGATCTGCTCGCGCTGCTCGGTCGTGAGCACCCCCTCGCGCTCCAACAGCCCGCCAAACGCGGGGATCGGATCGCGCTCGCGCCACTGGGCAACCTCCTCCTTGGAGCGGTAGTCCTCGGGGTCGGCCATCGAATGGCCGCGGAAGCGGTAGGTGATCGCCTCGACCAGCAGCGGGCGGCGCTCCTCGCGCACTCGTCGCAGCGCCTCGGAGACGACCGCATGGGTGTCGAGGATGTCCATGCCGTCGCAGCGCACGCCGGGCACGCCGAGCGACTCCCCCTTGCGTTGCAGATCGGTGACGGCGGAATGGCGGCTCAAGGAGGTGCCCATCCCGAACTGGTCGTTGACCACCATGAACACAACCGGCAGGCGCCACAGCGCAGCGAGGTTCAGGGTCTCGCCGAACGTGCCCTGGTTGGAGGCGCCGTCGCCGAATGTGCACAGGGTCACCTCGTCGGTCCCGCGCTGGTCGCAGGCGAGCGCGATGCCTGCGGCGATCGGCAGGTTGCCGCCGACGATTCCGTATCCGCCCATGAAGCGCCGCTCCGCGTCGAACATGTGCATCGAGCCGCCGTGCCCTTTCGAGCAGCCGTCGACGCGTCCGAACAGCTCGGCCATCACCCGCTTGGGAGAGGTGCCGCGCGCAAGCGCATCGCCGTGGGAGCGGTAGGTCGAGACCAGGTAGTCCGCGTCGCGCAACGCTCTCGCGCTGCCGACGATCGTCGCCTCCTCGCCGATCGAGAGGTGCAGGAAGCCGCCGATCTTCGCGCGTGCGTACATCTCGCCCGCGCGCTCCTCGAAGCGGCGGATCAGCACCATCGCGGCAAACCACTCACGCGCAATGTCGGGCGCGGGGGGCGGCGACGTCATCGGCTCTCGATCGGACGGGACCTCATCGGTCTTCCACGGTACTCCAGCGCGCGAGGAAGTCCTCGCGATCCATGCGGCCGAGGTCCTCGCGCAGTTCGCGCGCTAGGCGCGAAGCTGTGTGAGGCGGGAAGTCCCAGAAGAAAACGACCTCGCCGCCGTCGATCTCGACCACCTCGATGTGGTCGACGCGGTCGGGGCTGGCGAGGAACGCGGGCGCCAGCCCGCCGCGGCGCACGATCAGGCGGAAGCAGCGGCCGGCTCTCACCGCGTGCGCCTTGCGGCGTTGGCGGCTATCCCGGCCGCGACGCGAGCCGCATCGGCCGCGTCGTGCGCTTGCTCTGAGGGATCGGCGGAATGCGAGCGCGCATAGGCGGCCGCCTCGCCCAGAGCGCGCTCGCCATGAAAGACGCGCTCGCCGATCCGCACCGCCGGCACGTCCCGCAAGCCAGCAGCGGCCGCGCCCGCGGTTGCGCTGGACAGCTGCTCGCCGACTGAGCGCAGCTCGGCGCCCTTCAGGACTGCGGAGGGGTGCATCTCGCAGGCGGCGGCCGCGATCAGCACGTTGTCGGGCCGGTCGAGGCTGCGCCCGCCGGCGAACGCTTGGCGGAAGGCTGCCTGCGCAAACGACACGCCGCGGCCGATCGCATTCGCGTACGTCGCGACCCGCATCGCGAAAGCACTGTCGAATGGGAACGGGTCGGGCCAGCGCAGCCGTTGCAGGCCCAGCTCGAGCACGCGCCGCTCCAGCTCGAGTCGGAAGATCTCCTCGTCTTCGCGGCAGCGAAACGCCTCGAAGCTCTCCGCGCCTGGCAGCTCTCGCGCCAGCACCGGCTGCCACTCGGTCGCGATCGGCATCGTATGCATGACCCGCTCGGCGGCGAGGTAGGCGAGCGGCGAGGCGAGGTCGAAGTAGAACGCTGCGTATGGCTCGCGCGCGGAGTCGCTGGTGGCGATCGGCATCTCCCTCAGATTAATCCCCCGCCGCCCGGCATCCTCTCCCAGACTGATAGCCACCGCCGCGCCGTGCGGTCGGGAGGGCGCCACATGGGTGCTGGCCGCGCCACATGGGTACCGGCCGCGGCACATGGGTGCCGGCCGCGGCACGTGGGTGCTGGCCGCGCCACATGGGTGCCGGCCGCGCGTGGCTCAGCCGTGGATCAGCCAGCCGTCGGCGGCGCGACCCGCCTCCATAACGGCCTCCGAGAGGGTCGGATGGCCGTGCACGATGCGGGCGACCTCGGCGAAGCCGCCCTCCAGCGCGCGAACGTTGACGAGCTCCTGGATCAGCTCGGTCGCACGCGAGCCGACGATGTGGCCGCCGAGCAGCTCGCCGTACTTGGACTCGCCGACGAGCTTCACGAGGCCGGTGCGATCGCCATAGACGGTTCCGCCGCCGACCGCCCCGTAGGGGACCTTGCCGACGACGACGTCGTAGCCCTGCTCGCGCGCCTGCTCCTCGGTGAGCCCGAACGAGCCGACGTTGGGCGTGCAGAAGGTCGCGCGCGGGATGTCGACGTAGGAGAGCGGATGAGTCGCGAGGCCGGCCGCATCCTCGGCGGCGATGATGCCCTCGTCCGAGGCCTTGTGGGCGAGCGCGGGACCGTGCACGAGGTCCCCGATCGCATAGATGCCGGCTGCGGTGGTGCGTTGCGCTCCATCGACGCGCACGAGACCGCGCTCGTCGAGCTCGACGCCGGCGTCCTTCAGGCCGAGCGCGTCGATGTCGGGGCCGCGCCCGGCGGCGATCACGAGATAGTCGACCTCGGCCGACTCCGTGCCATAGGCGAACTCGACGCTGCTCTCGCCGGCGCTGACGCCCTCGACGGGGGTTCCCGTGTGGATCGCGATCCCCTGGCGCTTGAGGCCGCGTTCGGCCAGGCGCGAGATGTCGGCGTCCTCGGTGGGCAGGACCCGGTCGAGCATCTCGAACAGCATCACATCGGTCCCCAGGCGCGCAAACCCGGAGGCGATCTCAGCGCCCGAGGCGCCGGCGCCGACGACGGCGAGGCGCGCGGGCAGCTCGGGTAGCGCCCAGGCCTCCTCGGTGCCGATCACACGGCCGCCGAACTCGACGCCTGGGATCGAGCGCTTGACCGAGCCTGCGGCCAGGATCACCGTGCTCGCGACGAGCGTTTGCTCACCCACCCGCACACGCACGCTATCGCCGGCGCCGTCGTCGCCGGCGCTGCCGGGTCTTGACAAGGACGCCTCGCCCTCGATCAGCTCGATCGAGCTCTTCTTGAAGAGGCCGCCGACCCCGCCGACGAGCGTGGAGACGACCTTCTCGCGGCGGCCCTGCACGGCCTCGTAGTCGACCTCGACGCCGCTCACGTTGAGGCCGTAGTCGCCGGCCTCGCGGATCTCGGTGAGCAGATCGGCCGAGCGCAGCACCGCCTTGGCCGGGATGCAGGCGTAGTTGAGGCAGCGCCCGCCGACCTTGTCCTTCTCGACGACGGCGGTCCTCTTGCCGAGCTGAGCGGCCCTGATCGCGGCGACGTAGCCGCCGGGACCGGACCCGATCACGATGCAGTCGTACGCCGTCTCAGCCATGCGTGCCTGAGCCTATCGCAGCGCTTCGTCTGTCTCCGGCTCCCCCGCCTCGGGTCTCTCTCGCGAGCGCGCTGGCGCCTGCTCGCCGGCTTGGATGCGGCCCATGACTCGCACGAGCTTCCAGAAGAACCAGCCGGCGAGCCCGATGCTGAGCGCGCACAGGCCGGCGGCGAGCAATGTCTCTGCCACGATCAGAGCGAGCGATGTGACGATGATCTGGAAGGCGAGCAGGGCCTCGAACGCGAGCACAGCCCAGTAGCGACGCCGATACATGCCCCACGCCAGCATCGAGAGCACGCCCGCCAGGAACAGGCCGCCCGGCAGCGAGCCCCCGTGACGCTCGAGATCGTGGACAGTGGCGACGCTGACCAACACCACGAGCGCCAGCGCGACGGCGACGGCGACGGCGACCCAAAGCGCTCCGGGCCGCTCGTGCGGGCCAAGCGGGCGCAGGGCGGCGCGAGTCTCGATATCGAACGTCCCCCGCGCGCGCGCGGGACGTTTGCTTTTCTGTGGCTCGACCTGCTCGCTCATCTCTGTGGTTCGACCTGCTGGCTCATCTGCGGGGATGTCAGTGGCGATGGCTGTTCGACGGCGGTCGCAGCTCGAGCGCGGCTCGCAGGGTGAGCGCGGCCTGCCCGGGGTCGCGTGCGTCGCAGATCGCGCGCAGGGCGCACACGCGCGAGGCGCCTGCGTCCAGCACGGCGACGACGTTCTCGCTGTCGATCCCGCCGATCGCGAAGAAGGGGACATGGGCATGGGCGGAGGCGTAGGCGACGAGCTCGAGGCCGACCGGCGGACGTCCGAGCTTCGTGGGGGTGGCGTGCACAGGGCCGACGCCGATGTAGTCGACGAGCGGCGCCCCGTCGGGCGCCGTCGGCACGGCGGCGTCGATCTCCCTCGGCGTATGGGTGGAGAGCCCGATCAGCATGTCGGGGCCGACGATCCGTCGCGCCTCGGCCACGGGCAGGTCGTCCTGGCCGACGTGCACGCCGTCGGCACGCACCGCGGCGGCGATGTCGGGACGGTCGTTGAGGACGAACAGGGCGCCGTGGGCGTCGCACACGTCGGCCGCCACGCTCGCGGCTTCGGCCAGGAACTCGTCCTCGAGGCTCTTCTCGCGCAGCTGAACGACGTCGACCCCTCCGGAGATCGCGGCGACCAGGAAGTCGCTGAGATCGCGTTCGCCGGGCATGCAGTCGCACACGAGGTACAGGCGCGCGGCGGCAAGCCGCGCGCGACGTTGCTCGCCGGTGGGGTCTGGCACGGGCCGCAGGTGGGCCATCCGTGGCAGTCTGACACCTGCGCGCGCCCATCTCGGAGGCGCGGCGTTGAAGCGGCTCTCGGGCGAGAGGCGGTCTAGCATCAGAGTTGTGGGCGCAGACAACAGCTCGACGGTCGATCTCGCGATCCTCGGAGGTGGGATCGTGGGCCTGTCGGTGGCGTGGCGCGCGCGCATGCAGGGCATGTCCGTGGCGGTGTTGGAGCGCGATGGGCTCGGCGGGGGCGCCACGCACGTGGCGGCCGGCATGCTCGCGCCGGTCGCCGAGGTCGAGTTCGGCGAGGGGGGGCGCAGGGCGCTCGAGCTGGGCGTGCGCTCGGCGCGCATGTGGCCCGCCTTCGCCGCCGAGCTCGAGCGGACGAGCGGGATCGACGTGGGGTTGCGCCACAGCGGCACGCTCGTGGTGGCGCGCGACGACGACGAGGCGCGCGAGCTCGAGCGCCAGCTCGCTTTTCGCGAGTCGCTCGGCCTGCACGCCGTGCGCCTGCGCTCGAGCCAGGCGCGCGCGCTCGAGCCGGCGCTTGCCCCGACGGTGCGCATGGCGCTGCACGCCCCCGAGGACCACAGCGTCGATCCCCGCACAGTCGTGGCGGCTCTCAGGGGCGCGTGCGAAGCGGCCGGAGTGGAGCTCCGTGAGCAGACCGCCGGCCTCGGCCTCGTGCTGGACGCGCATCGGAGGCGCATCGTCGGGGTGCGACTTGCGCGTGAAGGGAGAGCCGGCGTGGGTGCGGATGGCCGTGGCGCCGAGGCCGGGATTTTTTTGGGGGAGGGCGGGGCGTGCGAGGTGGTGCACGCCCGCGACGTGGTCGTGGCGGCGGGCGCGTGGAGCGGCGGGTTGGCTGGGTTGCCCGACGGCGCGGGCGTGCCCGTGCGCCCGGTGAAGGGTCAGATCATGCGCTTGCGCGACCCCGCCGGCCCGGGCCTGCTGGAGGGGGTGGTGCGCTTCGAGGGCGGCTATCTGGTCCCGCGCGGCGACGGGCGCTACGTGCTGGGGGCCACGATGGAGGAGCGCGGCTTCGAGCCCGACACCACGGCGGGAGGGGTGCACCAGCTGTTGCGCGATGCCCACGAGCTGGTGCCGGGCGTCAGCGAGCTGCACATCGAGGAGCTGGGGGTGGGCTACCGCCCGAGCACGCCCGACAACGCTCCCGCGATCGGGCCGGGGGCGCTCGAGGGATTGACGTGGGCGACCGGCCACCACCGCAACGGCATCCTGCTCGCTCCGCTGACCGCCGAGCTCGTGGTGGCGTCTCTCGCAGACTCTCGCGCCGCCGGCGGCTACGCTCTCGACGAGGTGGCCGCCAGCTGCGATCCCGGGCGATTCGCCTCGCATGCCTCACCCATCCCGAACGAGCCCGTATCCCTTCCATGATCTACCTCAACGGCAACCCACACGACGACGGCGCCGGGCAGACGGTGGCGGTCGTGCTCGACCTTCTCGGACTGCCGAGCGACGCGCGCGGAATCGCGGTCGCGGTCGAAGGCGAGGTCGTGCCGCGCGCCGGCTGGCATACGTTCGCGGTCCCCGAGGGCGCGCGCGTCGAGGTGCTGACCGCCGCTCAGGGGGGGTGAAAGCGGATGGCGACTGCGCAGACCGACGCCGACACGCTCGCGATCGCAGGTCGCACGTTCGACTCGCGCCTGGTGCTCGGCACGGGCAGGTTCCCCTCGCTGCAAGTGCTTAGCGAAGCGATTCGCGCCTCGGGCACCGAGCTTGTGACCGTCGCGCTGCGGCGCGTCGATCCGCAGGCTCGCGGGTCTCTGATCGAGGTCCTCGAGCAGGAGGGTGTCGCGCTTCTGCCGAACACCGCCGGTTGCTACACGGCGCGCGACGCGGTGCTGACCGCCAAGCTCGCGCGCGAGGCGTTCGAGACCGACTGGGTGAAGCTCGAGGTGGTCGGCGACGAGGACACTCTGCTGCCAGACGCCGCGGAGCTCTTGAAGGCGGCCGAGCAGCTCGTCGACGACGGCTTCACGGTGCTCCCCTACAGCACCGACGACCCAGTGCTCGCACGGCGCCTCGAGAACGTCGGCTGCGTCGCCGTGATGCCGCTCGGGGCGCCGATCGGCAGCGGGATGGGGATCCGCAACCCTTACAACATCGCGCTGATCCGCGAAGCGGTGCAGGTGCCGGTCGTGCTGGACGCCGGCGTGGGGACCGCCTCGGACGCAGCGCTTGCGATGGAGCTGGGCTGCGACGCGGTGATGGTGGCAAGCGCTGTCTCGCGCGCTCAGGATCCGGTCGCGATGGCGAGGGCGATGCGCCACGGAGTTCGGGCCGGGCGCCTGGCGCGCGGCGCCGGGCGGATACCCCGGCGCACCTACGCGACCGCCTCGACGCCCGAGGAGGGCCTGGCCGACTTCGGCTGAGCTTGACCTCAACCGACTCGACTACGACCTGAGCTCGACTTCAGCTGACCACTTCGATCGCCCCGTTCATCGTGGCGGGGTGCAGCGTGCAGCGGTAGTTGATGACGCCCGCTTTGGTCACGGTGACCTTGAACGTGCCGCCTTCGCCGAAGTTCTTCGAGGCGAATTTGGTTGGGCCCGACGCGGAGGTCACGTTGTGTTCGACCGGGTCCTCGTTGGACCATTCGATCGTGCTGCCGACCTTCACCTTCAGCGTGTCCGGTTCGATCGAGATTTCGTGGTACTTGATCTTCACGAGACCGCTCTGCACCGGCGCGTTGGCTGGGGGCTTCGCGTAGTTGATCTTGGCGTTCGTGGTAAGGCCGCTTTTGACGGTCCCGGTCGTGCTCGCGGTCGTGGTCGCGCTCGTCGTGCCACTGGATTTGCTCGACCCGCATCCGGCCGCGAAAGCCACCGCGGCACATGCGATCAGGACAGGCACAGCTCTCTTCATCGACGATCCTTTCCGAATGGGTCTTACGGCCCAGCGTAACCGAGCGCCGGGCAGCCGCGCTTGGGCGCTCGCTCCATGTGGCTCGTCCCGATGGGCTCGCAGGCCTAGGCTCGGCGAGTTGGATGTGCGCCTAGACTGGTCCGTCCGATGAGCCCACGTCACTTCCTCACCGGCGCCGAGCTCGGCGCGGCGCAGCTGGACGCGCTGCTCGATCGCGCGATCGAGCTGAAGGGCGCTCCGCTCTGCTCGCGGGCGCTCGCGGGTCGGGGCGTGGCCCTGATCTTCGAGAGGCCCTCGACGCGCACGCGCCTGTCGTTCGAGATGGGCGTCTACGAGCTGGGGGGGCAGCCGGTGATCCTGCGCCCGGGGGAGATGCAGCTCTCGCGCGGGGAGTCGCCACGCGACACGGCGGCCGTGCTCTCGCGGCAAGTCGCCGCCGTGGGAATGCGAACCGGGCCGGATGCGCTGCTCGAGGAGCTGGCCGAGCACGCGACCATCCCCGTGTTCAACATGCTCACCGCTTTGCACCATCCCTGCCAGGCGCTCGCCGACCTGATGACCGTGCACGAGACGTTCGGAGCGCTTGCGGGACTGCGCCTGGCCTACGTCGGCGACGGCACCAACGTCGCTCGCTCGCTCGCGATCCTCGGGACGCTTGCCGGCATGGACGTCGCGATCGCCTCGCCTCCCGGCTACTCGCTCGAGGACGAGCTCTCGCTGCCGCCTGGCGCCGAGGGGTCTCTGACGCTGTGCCGCGACCCGCGCGAGGCGGCGTCCGGCGCGCACGTGCTCTACACCGACGTGTGGGTGAGCATGGGCGACGAGGTCGGCGCCGAGGAGCGCCGCGCGGCACTGGCCCCTTATCGCATCGACGACGCCCTGCTCGACGCGGCGGCGCCGGACGCGATCGCGCTGCACTGCCTGCCTGCACACCCGGGTGAGGAGATCACGGCAGAGGTGCTCTACGGTCCTCGCCAGCGCATCTGGGATCAGGCCGAGAACCGCCGGCACGCGCAGAAGGCTTTGCTCGAGCTGCTCGTCGAGCCGGCGTCGACGTGAGCGCGCTCGGCCAAGCCGCCGCCAAGCTCGCCGCCAACGGCATCGACGCGGACGCCCCCGCCGCGGGGGGCGGACAGGCCCTCCCCAAGCGGCCCGAGCGCGGCGAGGAGATCGAACTGCGGATCGACTCGCTCGCACACGGCGGCGAGGGCGTTGGGCGGCTCGGCGAGGGTGGCTATGTCGTGTTCGTCTCGGGCGCGCTTCCCGGGGACCGCGTGAAGGCCGTCGTCGTCAAGCGCAAGCGCAGCTACGCCCACGCGCGCATGGTCGAGGTCTTGGAGGAGAGCCCCGAGCGCATCGCGCCGACCGCGAAGCATCCCGGCGTGGCTTGGCAAGTGCTCCCATATGAGCGCCAACTGCAGATCAAGCGCGAGCAGGTCGACGACGCCCTGCGGCGGATCGGCAAGCTCGACGGCTTCGAGCTGGAGGAGATCGTGCCCGCGGTGGCGCAGTGGCGCTATCGCAACAAGCTCGAGTACTCCTTCGGTGCTGCCCCTCGCGATCCGCTCTCGCCGGTGGGCGCCGAGGCGGGCGAGGTGTCCCAGCTCGTGTGCGGCTTCCACGCGCCCGGTGGCTGGAAGCGGGTCGAGCCGATCGAGGACTGCCTGCTGGCATCGGAGATCGGCAACGCGGCGCGTGGAGTGGCGCTCGGCTGGGCGCGCGAGCAGGGGCTGGGCGCCTGGGACCGTCATCGCGAGAGCGTCCACTCGGACACGCCGCTGTTGCGCAACCTCGTGGTGCGCGAAGGGCGCCACAGCGGCAAGCTCCAGATCCGCCTCGTCACGACCGACGGCGAGCTGGACGTCCCCTCGCTGGCCGCCGCGCTCGTCGACGAGCTCGGCGAGGAGACCGTAAGCGGCGTGCTGTGGACGCGTTCCGCCTCGCTTGCCGAGACGACAATGGGCGGGGAGACGGAGCTCGTGTGGGGTGAGGCCGAGCTGCCCGAGCGCCTCGGCGAGCTTGACCTGCGCATCTCCTCGGAAGCGTTCTTCCAGACGAACACCGAGATGGCGGAGGCCCTGTACGCGATCGTCGCCGACTACGCGGCGTTGAAAGGCTGGGAGCGCGTGTACGACCTCTACAGCGGCATCGGCACGATCGCGCTCACGCTCGCCCCGCGCGCCGGCGAGCTGTGGGGGATCGAGATCGTCGAGCAGGCGGTCGCCGACGCGATCGCAGCCGCCAAGCGCAACGAGGTGACAGGCGCCCACTTCTTCGCCGGCGACGCGCGGATGGCGCTCCCCGAGCTGATCGAGCGTGCCGGCAAGCCCGATGTGGTCGTGGTCGATCCGCCGCGCGCGGGCCTCTCCCAGAAGGTGGTGCGCCGCATCGTCGAGGCCTCGCCCAAGCGCATCGTGTACGTCTCCTGCAATCCGACGACGCTCGCCCCCAACGCTGCCCAGCTCGTCGAGGCGGGCTGGCGCCTGGTCAAGGTGCGTCCAGTCGACATGTTCCCGCAGACGCCCCACATCGAGTGTGTGGCGCTACTCGAGCGGGCCGATGGCCTGCGCATCTCTGCGTCCTAGCCCGCTCGCGTGCTGAGCGCGCCACGCGGGCTGCGTCCTCGATCTGCTTGGCCCTCGACTCGCTCGGGGCTGCATGGATAGGCTTGGCGCTCGATGCGCGCTGCCACGATCCGCGACGGTCAGATCCTCCTGGAGGAGCACCCCGACCCAGAGCCTGGCGCCGGAGAGGTGCTCGTGCGCGTGCGCGCCGCCGGTCTGAACGGGGCGGACATGATGCAGCGGCGCGGCCTCTACCCAGCGCCGCCCGGCTCGCCCAAGGACATCCCGGGGCTCGAGCTGGCGGGCGTGGTCGACCAGCTCGGGGAGGGCGCGCTGAGGTTCGCGGTCGGCGACCGCGTGATGGCGATTGTCGGCGGCGGTGGGCAGGCTGAGCTGGCCGTGGTGCACGAGCGCCAGCTCATGCCCGTCCCGGCGGCGCTCGACTGGCCGGCGGCCGGCGGCGCGCCGGAGGTGTTCACGACCGCCCACGACGCAATCTTCGCGCAGGCGGAGCTGCGCCCTGGCGAGCATCTGCTCGTGCACGGCGGCGCCGGCGGCGTCGGCACGGCCGCGATCCAGCTCGCCAGAGCGGCCGGCGCCCGCGTCAGCGCGACGGTGCGTCGCGAGGAGCTGCGCGCGCAGGTGGGGGCGCTCGGCGCCGAGGTCCTCGCGCCCGAGGGGTTCGCGGATAGCGGCCCGTTCGACGTGATCCTCGAGCTGGTCGGGGCGCCGAACCTCGCGGAGAACATGAGCGCGCTCGCCACGGGCGGGCGCATCTGCGTGATCGGCGTCGCAGCCGGGGCGAAGGCCGAGCTGAACCTGCTTGCGCTGATGGGCAAGCGCGCGCGCATCCACGGCTCCACCTTGCGGGCGCGCCCGCTGGAGGAGAAGGCGCTCGCCGCGCGGCGCCTGGAGCGCGAAGTGTTGCCGCTGTTCGAGTCGGGCGCGCTGAGGGTGCCCGTGGCTGAGACCTTTCCGCTCGAGGGCGCACTCGCCGCCTACGAGCGTTTCGCCGCGGGCGGCAAGCTCGGAAAGATCGTGCTCACTCTCTGAACGCTCTACGGGCGGATGCCGGAGGCCGACATCGGCGTCTGGGTCCCGTAGAAGTAGGCCGCCTGTCGCGACAGGGTCTCAGTAAGGCGGCTGCGCGTCGTGCCACTCGCCGAGCGTGCGGAACGCGGCCCAGAACGCGCGCTTGGAATCCTGCTCGTCGAGCGACTCGTCGATGTTCGGCACGTACAGGGCGTCGACCGTGGGCGTGAGCTGCTGGATCTCGCCAAGCCGCGGCTCGAGTGCTCGGGCCAGCGGGATCTCGAGGTCGTTCAGGGCGGCGAGCGCCTCGGGGCCCATCACCACCACGATCCGCGGCCCCACGATCGCGATCTCCTCGACGACGCGCGCGACGCACGCCGGCTCTGCGAGCGAGGCGTCGCCGAGTGGGCACTTCACGCACAGTGTGCCGTAGACCGTCAGCGGGTCGATCGAGAGACGCTTGAAGGACTTCATCAGCGCCCCGCCCGAGCGCCCGTAGAAGGCCACGCCCTCCTCGACCTCAGACGGGAGCGGGGCGTGCTTGAGCAGCATGATGTCCGCCTGCGGGTGGCCGGAGCCGAGCACCGGCATCAGCTGGCCGCGCGGGCAGTGCGGGCAGCTCTGCAGCTCGCGCGTGAGCGTGTTGAGCTCCCTGATCGCCCGCTCGAGGTACTTCTCGCGGATCTCGTCGTCTGTGGCGGGCATGGACGCGGAGGGATTTGACGGCGCCCGCGGTTGTCCTTGCTCGTGCACCACTACTTGCGCCGATCTTCCGTCGAGGTCGCAGGTGAGTCAGCCACGTTCTACGTTCCCCCGCCGCGTGTCGCGCGGCGCACTCGCCGCTCGCGCGACGCGCGGCGGGCGGCTGCCGGGGTCGCCTTCGTTTGCAGGAACTTCAGCGCCTGGACGTATATGAGGCTGGACGGCTTGGTCGTGATCTCGGCGTCGCTCAGCGACTGCAGGAACTCCTGCGGCCCCTCGAAGTCGCGCATCCTGATGCGCACCGACCCGAGCCCCTGGGCGACGTGGGAGTCCGAGCCGGCGCCCGCGACGATCCGATACTTGGCGGCGAAGCGCACCGCCTCCTCGTTGAAGGCCCCGATCGCCACGCGCGGGTTGAACACCTCGATCGCGTCGATGTCCTCGAGGATCGCCGGCAGGTGCTCGTAGTCTGGCACGGCGTGCATGCGGTCGAAGGGGTGGGGGACGTACACGAGCCCGCCCTGGCGCTTGATCTCGGCGACCGTCTCGGCCATGCTCAGTCCGCGCGGGATCTTCTCCTCGATGAACAGGCCGATCACCTCGCCCTGCTCGGCGGTCTTGACCTCCTCGCCGACGATCACCTTCACGCCGGCGGCCCTCGCCTTCTCACGCGCTTCGAGCGCGCCCGAGATCTCGTTGTGGTCGGTGACCGCGATCGCACCGAGACCCACCTCTTTGGCGGTCGCGAGCAGCACCTCGACCGGCGTTTCGCAGTCGTGCGAATGGTCGGTGTGCATGTGCAGGTCCACGTCGATCAGTCGGCGCCGTAGAAGGCGCCGACGCAGGGTTGGATCTGCGCTCCCGCCATGACGGCGCGTGGCCAGCTCGCGATAGATCGACTCCACCTCCGTGGCGGTGGTCGCCTGGGCATCCCGCGAGAACGCCCCTCCATCCCCATCGCGATCCGCCTCCACAGCTCCGTCGGCAACGATTCGATAGCGGGCCGGGAAGTGACGGGCCATCAACTCGGCGGTGTCGGCGCGGCTTGCGATGCGGGCGTCCAGGCGCCCGAAGAAGCTCTCGACGAAGCGGCGGCCCACGGTCGTGGAGAGCAGTCGCTCCGTCGGCGCGTGAAAAGTGCCAACGTTGAGCGCGCGCGAGTAGCGCAATGCGGTGCTCGACGCGCTCGGGGCAAACGGCTCGTGCACGTGGACGAAGTCGAGCGGCGTCCTGCCGAGCAGCTCCTCGAGCGTGCGCGCCACGTCGACAGGCAGCGCTCGCGCGCGGCTGCCCGTCGAGCTCGGCACGTCGAGCACCTCGCCGATCGCGATCACGCGCGGCTTGCCGCTGTCCGTGCCCTCCAGCAGGCTCTGCGGCTCGGACTTCGCCGCGCGCAGCTCGCGCCGCGACTCGCGCACTCGCTGCGGCGAGCGCGACGGCGCGAGGATCAGCACCTTGTGGCCGCGCCGGGACAGCTCGCACGCGAGGCGCGCCACATGCGCGTTCACCTCGTTGTCCTGCGCCTCCCAGGGATAAGGCGTGACGTGGGCGATCGAGAATGGCGAGGCCATCGGCCCCACCATTATCGCTCGCTTTACGCCGACTTGGGGGCGGTCTTGACCGCGGGCTTGCGTGGAGCGGTGCGCCCCTTCGGCCGTGTCGCTGGACGGCGCGTGTGCTTGGCGATGAACTTCTCCGTCTCCTCGCGCGCGAGGTTGTCTGGGCGCTGGTTGTGCGGGCTCTTCATCAGGTAGGAAGAGGGGCCGTCGAGCTGGCCGCCGACGCCGTTGTTGAGCGCGAGCTTGCAGCAGCGCACCGCGTCGATCACGATGCCCGCGGAATTTGGCGAGTCCCACACCTCGAGCTTCATCTCCACGTTGAGCGGTACGTCTCCGAACGCCTGACCCTCGACGCGGATGTGCGCCCACTTGCGGTCGGTCAGCCACGGCACGTAGTCCGACGGGCCGATGTATACGTCGTCGGCGGGCAGCTGCTCGTCCATGATCGAGGTCACCGCGTTGGTCTTCGAGATCTTCTTGGACTCCAGGCGCTCGCGCTCGAGCATGTTGTAGAAGTCCATGTTCCCGCCCACGTTCAGCTGCGAGGTGCGCAGCATCTTCACGCCCCGATCGGCGAACAGGCGGGCGAGCGTGCGGTGCACGATCGTGGCGCCGACCTGCGACTTGATGTCGTCGCCGACGATCGGCAGTTTGGCCTTGACGAAGCGCTTGTTCCAGTAGTCCTCGCGCGCGATGAACACGGGGATGCAGTTGACGAAGCCGCAGCCCGCCTCGAGGATCTGCTCCACGTACCACTTGGTGGCGTCCTCGCTGCCGACCGGCAGGTAGGAGACGACCACGTCGGTGTGGGTCTCCTTCAGGATGCGCACGATGTCGGCGGTCTCGCCGGGGGCCTTCGAGATCTTCTGCTTGAGGTACTTGCCGAGGCCGTCGTGGGTCATGCCGCGGTATACGGGCACGCCCAATTTCTTGGGAACCCCACCCGCCCCCTTGGCGAACTTGATCGTGTTGTTCTGTCCCGCCCAGATCGCCTGGCCGAGATCCTTGCCCACCTTCTTCGAGTCGATGTCGAAGGCGGCGGTGAATTCGATGTCGCGCACGTGGTAGCCGCCGAGGTCGACGTGCATCAGGCCGGGCACGAGCTCTTTCGGGTCGGCGTCGCGGTAGTAGTGGACTCCTTGCACGAACGCCGAGGCGCAGTTGCCCACCCCGATGATCGCTACGCGGACCTTGTCCTGCTGGTAGCGCGCCTTGCCGTTCGCGGAGGCAGCGCCGTTGCTCTGTTGAATGCTCATCTAGTGCTCTGTCCTTTGTGGAGGTCGGGGGAGACTACCCCGCGGGATGCTCCAGGTGACATCAGGCGAGCGCGCCCTTGACGTGCCAGATGCGTTGCGCCACCGTCAGCACGCTGAGGCCGGCGAGCACGTAAACCGCCGGCGCCAGCAGGCTGAAGTCCCCGAGCGACGCCCCGCGCGCGAAGACCAACCCGATCGAGAGGATCACGACGCGCACTGGCCGCGTGGCGATCCCCACCTTGCACTCCACCCCAAGCGCCTCGGCGCGCGCACGCGTGTAGGACACCATCAGCGAAGCCAGCACCGCCACCACCACGGCGGCTGCGGCGCCCGAGCGCCCTTCGCGCGCGAAGTCCGCCGCCACAGCGGTCAGCACGATCCCCTCCTCGATGCGGTCGAGCGTCGAGTCGAGGAAAGCCCCGAAGGGACTGCCCTTGCCCGACATGCGCGAGTAGCGCCCGTCGAGCGTGTCCATCACCGAGCCCACGATGAAGGCGATCCCTCCCAGGAAGTAGAAGCGTTCCCACACCAGCGCCGCCGCCAGCACGTTCAGCGCCAGCCCGGTCATCGAGATCGCGTTGGGGGTCAGGCGCGACTCGATCAGCCGGTTGCGCACGTTCTCGCGGCGCTGCGCCCCCGTGAGCGCCACGCGCCCGTTGCGGCGCGCCCGTCCCGCGCCGGCGCGTGCTCGGCGGCGAACGGCCGGCTGCCTGTGTGATGGCGGAGAGGGTCCCATCAAAGTGAAGCGAAGGGAGCCTACCGGGCACCGGCGGCCGCGGGGCTGAAGCGCCACGCGGCGGGTCTCATCCGCGCCAGTCTACGCGCGCCGATGGCGGACACCCCGGCGGTGAGCGCGCCGAGCAGCGCATCCAGGACGAAGTGGTTGGCGGTCGCCACGATCACGAACGCGATCAGCAGCGGGTACAGCCGCCACAGGACGCTCGCGACGCGTGTGCGCGACAGCGAGGCGAGCGGCCAGCCGATCATCAGCGCGAACGCCACGTGCATCGAGGGCACGGCCGCATAGGGGTTGAACAGCGCGGTCATCGACGCGGACGCATGGTTCACGTGCATGCCGGTGAGGTCCGACACCGAGTCGATGAAGCCCCACTCAGGCAGGAAGCGTGGCGGGGCCGTCGGGAAGACCGCGTAGCCGACCAGCGCGATCGCCATGGCGATCACGAGCATGTTGCGCACGAAGTAGAAGGAGCCGTTGTGGCGCAGATACAGGTAGATCAGCGCCGCCAGCGTGACAGAGGTCTGTGCGTTGACGTACAGCCAACTGGAGACGTCCATCAAGGCGTGGCTGCCCGACGCCCACGCCTGCACGCTCGGCTCGACGAACACGTGCAGCGTGCGCTCAATCTGGATCAGGTCGCGCGCGTGCTGGAAGGCGGCGGAAGCTTTGCCCTCGACCAGGCCGCGCACGAGGTTGTAGCCGAGGTAGATCGCTCCGAAGAGAACGACCTGGCGCAGCACGTCCAGCCATCCGTGTGGCAGCACACGGTTCTGCAAGAGCCGAAGCCGGGCACCCATCGAAGGAAGCCTAGCCCATGAAGCGGTAGAGCCGCCAGTGCGCCGAGTACCACAACTCCTCCAAATAGGGCAGTCCGTGCGCGATCAGCGCGCCCTCCAGGCCCCCGGCTTTGTCGAGGGGGGCGTCGGGCAGCGCGATGTATTCGACCTTGTTTTCAGCCAGCCATGAGCGATAGGCGGATGGCGAGAAGGCCGGCCGGTAGAAGAGCGCGGCATAGCGCGTGTCGAGCTGGCGCTCCCAGCCGCGTGCCAGCGACACGCCGTCGTGGCCGGCGAGCTGGGCCGCCTCCCAGTGGGCTTTCGTGAGCGGGACCTCGACGATCGCCGGCCGTCCATGGGTCAGGCCGCGCAGCTCGGAGCGAAGCGGGGCGTAATAGAAGGCGTGCACCGAGGGGTCGCCTGCGATCGAGGCGAGGTCGCGGATCGGCGTGACCAGCTGCCAGTAGAGCAGCAGGGGGCCGAGCAGCAGGAGCGTGCCACGCCGCCTGTCCCACAGGACTCCGGCCAGCAGCGGCGCGGCCAGCAGCGGTCCGAGCCGAGCGGCGTTGCCACCCATAGGCGTGTGGATCGCATAGGCGCCGACCAACGCAAGCGCATATAGCGCCGCGCCGACGCGCGCCATCCGACGGCCACCTGGCGTGAGGGGGCCTTGGGGCAACAAGAGCGCGATCAGCACGACCCCGCCGAGCGCCGGCCAGAAGGCGGAGGCGGCAAACGGCTCGTAGCCGCCCTCGGGATATGCGATCGTGAGGACGAGGATCGGGGCGACCGCGACGGCGGCCAGAGTGAGGCATTGGGCAGGGGTTGCCCTTCGCACCTCCTCCCGCGCGCCTGCCCCTGCGGGGCGCGTGGGGGCGGGTGTTTGGCGAAGCGCTCCGGCAAGCGCTCCAGCAATGCCTGCCAGCGCAAGGAAGGCGCCAGCCACGGGGCTGGCTGCGCTCGTCAGCACGGCCAGCCCGAGAGCAAGCGCAAAGCGCATGCGCATCAGCGCGAGCACGGCGCCCAGCCCGATCGCAAAGCCGAGGTCGTAGGGGACGCGCCCGGACAGCATCCCGATGCCGAGGCCGAGCGCGAACACGGCGGCCGACACACGGGCGGCAGCAAGCCCGAACAGGCGCTCGGCGATCAGGGCGAACAGCACGCTCGCCGCCACGGCCGACAGCGCGAGCACGACGCGAACCCCCAAGAGCGCGCCCAAGGCCGGCGAGAGCAGCGAGTAGGCCGGCAGCCAGTGGCCGTGCGCGGCGTACCAGCCGGTGTCCCACGTCGTGAAGCCGACACGCGCGAACAGGTGGCTGCGGTAGGTGGCGGCGGCGAGGTCGGCCGCGGGTGGGGCGAGGATCAGGTAGACCGCAGCGAGCGGGATCGCCAGCGCGAGCGCGATCGTCCATGCAGGCGGCTCAGACTCCCTGACTCGGTGTGGGTCGGCTGAGACCTCGGTATCGTTCCCTGTATGGCTGATCAACTGGATCTGACGATCGTCTATGAGCCCGGCGACGAGGGCTGGATCGTGGCCGCGATCCCAGAGGTCCCGGGCGTGCTGAGCCAGGGCCGCACCCGTGAGGAGGCGCGGGCTAACGTGATCGACGCGCTGCGGCTCATGCTATCTCCCGAGCCGGTGGAGACGGTGGATCAACGCGAGCGTGAGCAGCTGCACCTGACGATCGCTGCATGAAGCGCCGCGACCTGGAGCGCCACCTGCGCGATCATGGGTGTCGGCAGATCGACGAGGGAGCCGACCACAGCCGTTGGGCGGGACCGGAGGGCGCCCGATCGACATTGCCGCGCCACCGCGAGATCGACTACGGACTCGCGCGGAAGATATGCCGACAGCTGAGTGTTCCTCCGCCCACAGGAAGTCGTTAAGCCGGCCCGGCCGAACGCTGCCGTCGAGGTCGCCTGACGCAACCCGCGACCTTTATGAACACAGGACGCTCACCCAACGCGGCGAAACGATCCAACGCACAATCAACCCGGCGCCACAAGCGTGGGCGTAGCGCTCGTGCTACAGTCTGTAGATGGCGCGCGTGATAAGTCAGAGGCAGCTGCGCAACGACAGTGGCGAGATCATGCGGGAGTTGGATCGCGGCGAATCTTTCATCGTGACTCGCAACGGCGCGCCGGTGGGCGAGCTCAGGCCGACCAAGCGTCGTCAGTTCGTGCCGAAGACGGCGGTTCTGGCGGCCCTTGCCGGTAGCAGCCATATCGACGGCACGCGCTTCCGAGCCGACGTCGACCGGTTTGTAGACCAGAGTCCCGAGCCGCGTGGCTGAAGCCCGGAACGTCCAGGGATTGCTCGACACTTCGGTCATCGTCGATCTCGACCGGATCGACCCCGAGCAGTTGCCGGACGAGCCCGCCATTTGCTCTGTCACGCTTGCAGAGCTGGCGGCCGGGCCACATGCCGCCACCGATCCAGGCGAGCGCGCTCGCCGGCAAGAGCATCTGCAGCGCATCGAGGCGATCTTCGATCCCCTGCCGTTCGACGCGGACGCCGCTCGTGCCTATGGGCGTATCTATGCCGCAATAGTCGCCGTCGGGCGTAAGGTCAGGGGTAGGCGAGCGGTGGACATGCTGATAGCCGCGACCGCCCTCGCCGGCGGCCTTCCGCTGTACACATGCAATCCAGACGATTTTGCCGGGCTCAACGATCTCCTCGAGATCGTCGGGGTCTCACCTGCGCGACCTTTATGAACACAGGAGCCTGAGCACCGTTACTCAGGCAGAAGTCGCAGCGCTTTGCAATGTGCCGGCTGGACCGTGTGGAAGTGGCGATGGTCGAGCGTCGCAAGCTTGGCCTCCCCGAGCATCTCGGTGGCGGCCAGCACCGTGGCATCGACCAGGCCAAGTGACAGGTCGCTGTAGCGGTCGAGCAGCTCGCCGACGCGTGCCAGCCAGCGCTTCGGGAGCTCGAGCAACTCCAACGAGCCGACGTCGAGCTCGGCCAAGAGCGCCGCGAATGCCTGCGGCCATGGCCGCAACATGTACTCCACCTCAACAAGCACACAAACCGGCACCAGCCGGCGCTCATTGCTATCTCGGATCAGCTCGGCGCAGCGCTCATGATCTGGGTCGCTCGCGTCCAGCAGGGCGACCAGCGGCCCCGTATCGAGGATCAGCGCCATGCGTCGGGCTCGTAGCCTCTCGCGCGCGCCTTTCCACCTGTGCTGATGATTCCGGCGCAAGAGATCGGCTTCGGCTGGGCTGTGTTGAGAGCGAGCTCGTGCTCGAGCGATTCCCTTACGAGTTGGGGAAAGCTCACACCACGCTCGTGTGCCGCCCGTTGGGCGCTCTCGAGCAGTGTGCGGTCAGCTTGGATCATTACGCGTTGCATCATGCTAGCAATGCTAGCAGGAGGTAGAGCGTCTCGCCCAGGTCGGATGGCCTCGAGCTCGATCATCGTCCTCTCCCTTCCGACCTAGGCCCCACCTCGGGACATGCATGCGTGCATGCGTGGCGGATCGCTCTCAGGGCGAGGTGAGAAAGTCAGCTACACGCTCGATCGCATCGGGACGATCCAACCACCACCAATGGCCGGCGTCGGGCAACTCGACCAGCTCGCTGTTAGGCAGTGCGTGTGCGTACTCGGCGGCGAAGCGCTCGGGGATGTAGGGGTCACGCATTCCCCACAGCACGAGCGACGGCATGTCCAGCCGCCCCAGGTGCGCGCCGGCCTGCGCGAGCACGTCGCTCGGCGAGCTGCGATAGAGCCGCAGGATCGCGCGCTGCGTGCCCTGGTCGAAGTGGTCGAGCACAGAGTCGATCCACGCCTCCGGCAGAGGGCCCGGGGTGACGTTCGACTCGCGCGTCAGGAGCCGCAGGACGCGCCGCGTGGTCGTGCCCATCGCGAGCTCGCCCAGCACAGGCGTGCGCCACAGGCGCGCGGTGCGGTGCCAGCGGTAGCCGGGCAGGAAAGTAACTGCATTGGTGACCACCAGCCGCTCGATCCGCTCCGGGTGCGCCTGAGCGAACGCAAGCCCAACAGCCCCCCAATCGTGCACGAGCATTCGCACGCGCTCGACTTCGAGATGGTCCAGGAAGCTCTCGAGGAAGCCCGCGTACTCTTCGATCGTGTACTTCAGGTACCCGGGCTTCCCCGAGCGCCCGAAGCCCGGGAGGTCCGGAGCGATGCCGCCCGTGCGCTCCAGGAAAGGGAGCCAGTCGTCGGAGTTGGTCGGCACTCCGTGCAGGTAGAGCGCGGGCGCGGCGGGGCTTTCGGAGGGGGCGCTGCGCCAGAAGACGGGCAGACCGCCGCCTGCCCCGGACCCCACATTGCGGGGGGCAAATGGGGTAGCGATCTCGGCGTGGCTCTCGGCGATCCGCGGCACGCGGCGAGGATATAGCGTGGGGCTGTGGCCGATCTCTGGAAGCGCCCCACCCGTGTGCGCGTATTGCGTATCCGCGACCGCCTGCGCGAGGTGTATGGCATCCCGCGCATGGCGCCCCACGGGCGACCGCTCGACGAGCTGATTCTCACTGTGCTCTCACAGAGCACCAACGACCGCAACCGCGATGTCGCTTTCCTGCGCTTGCGCGAGCGCTTCGCAAAGCCTGGGGAGCCGATCGACTACGAGGCCGTGCTTGCGGCGCCCGTCTCCGAAGTGGAGGAAGCGATTCGCCCGGGCGGCATCTCCAAGGTCAAGTCGGCGCGTATCCACGCGATCCTCGCCGCGATCGTCGCGCCGCTAGGAGATCAGGCCAACTCGACTCGCTCCGAGTCCTACTCCGAACGCGACGACGCCGACGAGGCCCCCTCAGGATGTAACGCGCAGGATCCCCTCTCGCTTGAGTGGATGCGCGACGCCCCGATCGAGAGCAGCCGCGCCTACCTGTGCGCCCTGCCCGGTGTCGGACGCAAGACCGCGGCCTGCGTCCTGCTGTTCTCCTACGGCCTGCCCGACATCCCGGTCGACACGCACGTCTCACGCGTCGGCACCCGCTTGGGCCTGTTCCGGCCCGGCGCTCCCTTCGAGGAGCTACACGACCAGATGCTCGCCATTACACCGCCCGGCGAGGAGCTCGAGTTCCATGTGAACCTGCTGCGCCACGGGCGGCGAACCTGCCATGCGCGCAACCCGGCGTGCCGTGAGTGCGCCCTGGCGCGGATGTGTCCCAGCCGTGAGCTGTTCACTCAAGCTGAGATCGCGTCGCGCCGGCCGCGCGTGGCCTGAGCACACATAGCCGGCTGTCAGGCAAAGATGTCTGCGGCCGTGACGGTGATCGTCTCGTGTGGCGCTTTGAGGATCTGCTCGCGGGCGCATACCGCGTAGCGCAAGTCGGGAGCGACCCTTGGTAGGGCAACGACCTTTTGGCGCAGTTCGTTTACCACGCGAGCGCCGTCAGTCTTGCGTGCCCACTTCGCCTCGCCGGCTAGTACCGCCTCCTCGCGGCGTCCCGCAATGGCAACGGCGTCGATCTCCACGGAGGGATGCTCTGACCAGAATGCCCCGATCTTGACGATGTCGGGCGCCAGTGCTCCCTGAGAGGCGAGCCGGCGCAGGTATGCGCGAAACGCCTCCTCCCAGCGCTCTCCCATGTGCTCGTCCAAACGTTCCATGAGGGGGCGAAGAATGGATTTGCCCAGACCGCGTTCGATCTCTGCGCTATAGGGCTCCACAATCGAGAGCCAAAACGCCAGGAAGTTGTCGGCGATGCGGTAGCTGCGCCTGCGTGTTCTCGACCTTTGCGTCGTCACCGGAATCACTCGCTCCACGAGTCTCAGCTCGATGAGCCGTTGCAGTGTTCGCGCAGGCTCCGCGCCGACTGCCTGTTCGATCTCATTGTGCTTGGTCTTGCCGCCCGCGATAGCTCGCAGCACCCGCTGGCCAAGCTCGCCCATCTCACCCTCGGTTGCGAGCACCAGCCGGCCCTCGTCCAACAGCTTGCCGCCAGGTGTGCAAACGAGACGCTCCAGGTTCGAGCGCAGATCGCCGCCCTGGTCCCACCATGTCAAGTACAGCGGCACACCCCCCACGATTCCCCACACCAGCGCGCGATCCGTCGGGGAGAGTCCTTCGAGGAGCATGGCGCTCTCGTGGGGAGCGAATGGGTGGACTGCCAGCGATAGGTCGATACGTCCGTATAGCGGCTCACGCTCCTCCTGCATCGCCCTCATCACTCGCACGGCAGAGCCGCAGAGCATTATGCGCAGGCGCGTATGTCCGCGTGCGCGGTCCCAAAAAGCACGGATAACTCCGGGCAACTCCGGCGAGGAGCGCAGCATCTCGGGAAACTCGTCAAGCACAAGCAGCAATGGCTCGTCCGTCGCGATGGTCGCGAGGCTCTCCAGGGCGTCATCCCAATCGACGAATGGCCGCGCAGACAGGTCCCGAACTCCACCGTCTACCGCCTCCGCGGTGGCGCGGCTGAGGAGCCTCAGCTCATCTCGTGCGAGTCGCCCCGCTCCTGTGTGGAAGACAGTGCGACGCGCTCGCGCGAACTCGGCGCACAGCGCGGTCTTGCCAACCCGGCGTCTGCCCCATACAAGCGCGATGCGGCCTGTCGCCTCCTCGTCCCACCAGCGCGTCAAAGCCTCGAGCTCTGTCGAGCGATTCATGAACATAGGCGTAGTCTAACTGACATCGCACGTCGGTTACATCGGATGTCAGTTACGTCGTATGTCAGCGAGGTTGCGACGACGCCAGGACCTCGACCGGCGAGCGCGGGACCGCCGGTGTCCTCAGCCGCGAGGCAATACGGCGAATGCGATGACCGCGTATTGCAACCCCGCCGCGGCCAGCACGAGCGCGTGGAAGACCTCGTGGTAGCCGAACACCTTCGGCCACGGGTTCGGACGGCCGCTCGCGTACACGACGGCCCCCACCACATAGAGCAGGCCGCCCGTCGCCAGCCCGGCCACGCCGAGCCACCCGATCGCCCCGGGCAGCTCGCCGAAGACGGCCGCCGACACCAGACCGAGCGCGACGTACACTCCGGCAAGCAGCCACTTGGGCGCGTCGATCCACAGCATCTTGAAGACCACGCCCCCCAGGGCCCCGGCCCACAGCACGATCAGGATTGTGCTCGCCAGCGACCCTTTCAAAGCAAGCAGCGCCACCGGGGTGTAGGTGCCGGCGATCAGGACGAAGATCATCGAGTGATCCAAGCGCCGCATCCAACGTCGCGCGCTCGGGCGCCAGGTGACCCGGTGATAGAGCGCGCTGGTGCCCAGCAGCGCTGACACCGCCACCGCGTAGATGCTCGCGGCCAGACGCGCTCGGCCGTCGGACGCCGCCAGGATCAGCGCGACGCCGCAGCCGAGCGACACGAAGAAGGCATACTGGTGGGAGACCCCGCGCAGCTTCGGCTTGATCGGACCTGCCGGCAGCGCCAGCGGTCCCCTGGGGAGAGCCATGCCTAAACGCTAGCGCCTCGCTGGTCGACGTGCTCGGGCTTGGTCGAAAGTGTGCGCTGGAGAGACTATGGGTAAGCATCCACTCAGGTCCGGCAGCGCAAATGATGCTGCTTGACTCGCAGAGATAATCTGCTACATTCCGACTTAGATTTGTACCGCGACTCAAGGAGTATCACCCATGGGCAAGACCATAGGCATCGACCTCGGCACCACGAACTCGTGCATGGCCGTGCTCGAGGGTGGCGAGCCCACCGTCATCGAGAACGCCGAGGGCGGCCGCACCACCCCCTCCGTAGTCGCCTTCACTGCCTCCGGCGAGCGCCTCGTCGGCACGGTCGCCAAGCGCCAGGCGGTCACCAACCCGCAGAACACCGTCTTCTCGATCAAGCGCTTCATGGGCCGCAAGGAGGCCGAGGTGCGCGAGGAGGAGTCGATCGTCCCCTACAAGGTCGTCTCCGGCCCCAACGGCGACGCGCGCGTGGAGGCCGCCGGCGATCAGTACTCGCCGCCCGAGATCTCAGCGATGATCCTGCAGAAGCTCAAGACCGACGCAGAAGCGTATCTGGGCGAAGCGGTCGACTCGGCCGTGATCACGGTCCCCGCCTACTTCAACGATGACCAGCGCCAGGCGACCAAGGACGCCGGCAAGATCGCCAACCTCGAGGTCAAGCGCATCATCAACGAGCCGACCGCCGCCTCGCTCGCCTACGGCCTCGACAAGGAGTCAGACCAGACGATCCTCGTGTTCGACCTCGGCGGCGGCACCTTCGACGTGTCCGTTCTTGAGATCGGCGACGGCGTGTTCGAGGTCAAGTCGACCGCCGGCGACAACCACCTCGGCGGCGACAACTTCGACAAGGCGATCGTCGACTGGCTCGTGGCCGACTTCAAGCGCGAGCAGGGCATCGACCTGTCGGCCGACCCGATGGCGCTGCAGCGCCTCTACGAGGCCGCCGAGAAGGCCAAGATCGAGCTGTCCACAACGCAGGAGACGCAGATCAACCTGCCGTTCATCACGGCCGACTCCGCCGGCCCCAAGCACCTCGACACCCGCCTGACGCGCGCGAAGCTCGCCGAGCTGACTGCCGCGCTGCTCGACCGCGTGGTGGCGCCTGTGCGCCAGGCGATCGACGACGCCAAGGACAAGGGCGTCAAGGAGATCGACCACATCGTGCTCGTCGGCGGCATGACGCGCATGCCCGCCGTCCAGGAGAAGGTCAAGGAGCTGACCGGCAAGGACCCCCACCGCGGCGTCAACCCCGACGAGGTCGTCGCCGTCGGCGCCGCGATCCAGGCGGGCGTGCTGGCCGGCGACGTCAAGGACGTGCTGCTGCTGGACGTCACTCCGCTCACGCTCGGCATCGAGACCAAGGGCGGGGTCATGACCAAGCTGATCGAGCGCAACACGACGATCCCGACGCGCAAGGGCGAGGTGTTCTCCACGGCCGAGGACAACCAGCCCTCGGTCGAGATCCACGTGCTGCAGGGCGAGCGCGAGATGGCCCAGTACAACAAGTCGCTGGGCAAGTTCCAGCTCACCGGCATCCCGCCGGCGCCGCGCGGCATACCCCAGATCGAAGTCGCCTTCGACATCGACGCCAACGGCATCCTCAACGTGTCCGCCAAGGATCTCGGCACCCAGAAGGAGCAGAAGATCGAGATCAAGGCCGGCTCTGGGCTCTCCGAGGAGGAGATCAAGCGGATGGTCACCGACGCCGAGTCCCACGCCGAGGAGGACCGCAAGGCGCGCGAGCTGGCCGAGGCGCGCAACAACGGCGAGAACGCCGCCTACCAGGCCGAGCGCCAGCTGGCCGATCTCGGCGACCAGGTCGACGCCGACTCCAAGACGCGTATCGAAGAGGCGATCAAGGAGGTGCGCGACACGCTCGAGTCCGAGGACCCGGCCGCGATCAACGCGCGCACCGAGGCCCTCCAGAGCGCCTTCCACGCAGTCTCCGAGGCGATGTACCAGAAGGCACAGGCCGACGCGGCCGCCTCCGGTGACGGCGCGGGCCCCGCGGCCGATGGCGATGGCGCCTCCGCCGAGGAGGACGTCGTCGACGCCGAGGTGGTCGACGAGGGCAAGAGCTGATGGAGGAGACCGAGCAGCAGATCGAGGAGGCCGAGCGGCAGATCGAAGAGGTCGAGCAACCGGAAGTGGAGTCGCCCGAGGACGGCGATGCCATCGAGATCGTCGGTGAGCTGGACGAGCTCGTAAAGACCGCGGCCGAGCGCGACGAGTACCTCGCCCTCGCGCAGCGCACGCAGGCCGACTTCGAGAACTACCGCAAGCGCGTAGCCCGCGACGCGGCGCTCGCGCAGGAGCGCGGGGTGGCAAAGCTCGCCAAGGAGCTGCTGCCCGCGCTCGACAACCTCGACCGCGCGATCGAGGCCGCCGAGGACGAGGACCCGTTGCTCGCAGGGGTGCGGCTCGTGCGCTCCGAGCTCGCGGCCGCGCTTGCGCGCTTGGGCATCGAGGCGTTCGCGCCGCTTGGCGAGCCCTTCGACCCCAACCGTCACGAGGCGATGGCCCAGCAGCCCGTCGAGGGCGCCGTCGCCGGAACCGTCGCCGAGGTCTACCAGGACGGCTACCGCATGGGCGAGACGATCATCCGCCCCGCGCGCGTGCTGGTGGCCGCGTAGCCCGGGGGCCTCGATGGCGACACGTCCCGACTACTACAAGACGCTCGGGGTCGACAAGAAGGCGAGCGCCGAGGAGATCAAGAAGGCCTACCGCAAGCTCGCGCGGACCTATCACCCCGACCGCAATCCCGACGACAAGCACGCAGAGGAGCGCTTCAAGGAGATCTCCCAGGCCCATGACGTGCTCGGCGACCCCGAGAAGCGCAAGCAGTACGACAGCGGCACGGGTCCGTTCGCCGGCGGAGCGTCCGGGGGCCCCGGCTTCGGCGGCTTCGGCAACTTCGACTTCGACGCCTCTTCGATGGGCGACATCCTCTCCAACCTCTTCGGCGGAGGAGGACCTGGACCGGCCCAGGCCGGTCGCAGTCGCTCGCGCTCGCGCCCGCAGCGCGGGGGCGACCTCGAGACCGAGGTGCGGATCTCCTTCGACCAGTCGATCTCCGGGGCGCAGGTGCCGCTGTCGGTGCCCACCACCGGCGTGTGCTCGACCTGCCACGGGACGGGCGCCAAGCCGGGCACCACCCCGAAGGTCTGCCCGCGCTGCGAAGGGCGTGGCATCGAGACCGAGGGGCAGGGCATGTTCTCGATCTCCCAACCATGCTCGCTCTGCGGCGGCAGCGGCACGGTGATCGAGGATCCCTGTCCCACCTGTCATGGCTCGGGCGCGGTGCGCTCGGTCAAGCGCTTTCGCGTCAACATCCCGCCCGGCGTCAAGGAGGGCTCGCGCATCAGGGTGCCAGGCAAGGGCGAGGCGGGCGCGCGCGGCGGGCCGGCGGGGGACCTGTACGTCGTCACGCATGTCGATCCCTCGCCTGCGTTCAAGCGCAAGGGCGACAATCTCGAAGTCGAGGTGCCGCTCACGATCCCCGAGGCGCTGCTCGGCGCCGAGGTGCGCGTGCCCACGCTCGACGGATCGAAGACCCTGCGCGTGAAGCCCGGCACCCGCCACGGAGCGCTTCAGCGCCTGCGGGGCGAGGGCCCGCCCAAGCTGGGCAGCAAGAGCCGCGGCGACATCCACTACCGCTTCACGATCGACGTTCCCGACGAGCTGACAGACGAGCAGCGCGCCGCTGTCGACGAGCTGTCGAAGACGATGAACGGCAATCCGCGGGCCAGGTTGTTCTCGGAGGCCCCATGACCGGTAAGCGCGTGACGCGCGTGGAGGTGGAAACCGACCGCGGCGTCTTCATGATCTCTGTCGCAGCCGAGCTTGCGTCGATGCACCCGCAGACGCTTCGCATGTATGAGTCGCGCGGGCTGGTGGAGCCAAAGCGCTCCCCTAAGGGCACGCGCCTGTATTCCCAGCAAGACATTGACAAGCTGCGCCGCATCCACGAGATGACCGCCGAGCTGGGCCTCAACCTCGCGGGCGTGCAGCGCGTGCTCGACCTGGAGTCCGAGGTGCAGGGCATGCACGCCCGCATCGAAGAGCTCGAAGTGAAGGCTCTGCACGCCCGGGTCGAGCTGGCCGAGGAGCTCGAGCGGGTGCGCCGCTCCTTCCGTGCCGAGCTCGTCCCGTTTAGGGGCTCCCGTACAGACCTTGTGCGCGTCGCGGATGCGCGCTCTCCGTTTCGGGCGCCGACCAGGCAAGACACGCGATGACGCCACCGGATGGACAGATGCCCGGCGCCGCCGCCACCGCTCCCCCGCCCGAGGAGATCGCGAGGCCGCTGGAGCGCTTCGGACGGGATCTGACGGAGCTGGCCGAGCAGGGCAAGCTCGACCCGGTGATCGGGCGCGACGAGGAGATCCGCCGCGTGATCCAGGTGCTCTCGCGCCGAACGAAGAACAATCCTGTCCTGATCGGCGAGCCGGGTGTCGGCAAGACCGCGATCGTCGAGGGGCTCGCCCAGCGCGTCGTCTCCGGCGACGTGCCCGAGTCCTTGCGCGAGCGGCGCGTCATCGCGCTCGACATGGGCGCTCTGATCGCGGGAGCCGTCTATCGCGGCGAGTTCGAGGAGCGCTTGAAGGGCGTGCTGAAGGAAGTCTCCGAGGCGCAGGGCACGGTGATCCTGTTCCTCGACGAGCTGCACACGATCGTCGGTGCGGGCGCCGCCCAGGGCGCCGTCGACGCCGCCAACCTGCTCAAGCCGATGCTCGCGCGCGGCGAGCTGCGCTGCGTGGGCGCCACGACGCTCGACGAGTACCGCAAGCACATCGAGAAGGACGCGGCGCTCGAGCGCCGCTTCCAGCCAGTGATGGTGGGCGAGCCGAGCGTGCAGGACACGATCGCGATCCTGCGCGGCTTGAAGGAGCGCTACGAGACCCATCACGGCGTGCGTATCCAGGACAACGCGCTGATCGCCGCCGCCACGCTCTCCCACCGCTACATCGCCGATCGCTTCCTGCCCGACAAGGCGATCGACCTGATCGACGAGGCGGCTTCGAAGATTCGCATCGAGATCGACTCTGTGCCCACCGAGATCGACGAGGTCGACCGGCGCGTGATGCAGCTCGAGATCGAGCTGACCTCGCTGCGCAAGGAGAAGGACGATGCCTCCAAGGAGCGCCGTGCGGCGATCGAGGCCGAGCTTGCCGACTTGCGCGATCGCTCGAATGAGATGCGGGCGCAGTGGGAGAAGGAGAAGCAGGCGATTCAGGGTGTGCGCGAGACCAAGGAACGCCTGGAGCAGGCGCGCATGGAGGCCGAGCGCGCCGAGCGCGAAGCGGACCTTCAGCGAGCCGCCGAGCTGCGCTACGGCGAGATCCCTGAGCTCGAGAAGCAGCTGGTCGAGCATGAAGCGGCCGAGCGCGAGCGCGGCGAAGGCGAAGCCATGGCGGATGGCGCTGGTGGCATGACCGGCTCGGGCGGCCCTGTCTTCTTGAAGGAGGAGGTCGACGCCGAGGACGTCGCCGAGGTCGTCGCCCGCTGGACCGGCATCCCCGTCTCGCGCCTGCTCGAGGGCGAGGTCGAGAAGCTGATCCACATGGAGGAGCGCCTGCACGAACGCGTCGTCGGCCAGGACGAGGCGGTGGAGGCGGTCGCCACCGCGCTGCGCCGCTCGCGCGCGGGGCTGCAAGACCCGAACAGGCCGATCGGCACGTTTCTGTTCCTCGGCCCCACGGGTGTGGGCAAGACCGAGCTGGCGCGCGCGCTGGCCGAGTTCATGTTCGACTCCCAGGACGCGATGGTGCGGATCGACATGAGCGAGTACATGGAGAAGCACTCCGTCTCACGCCTCGTCGGTGCGCCTCCCGGCTACGTCGGCTACGAAGAGGGTGGCCAGCTCACCGAGGCTGTGCGCCGCCGTCCCTATTCGGTCGTGCTGCTCGACGAGATCGAGAAGGCCCACCCAGACGTCTTCAACACCCTTTTGCAGGTGATGGACGACGGGCGCCTCACCGACGGCCAGGGACGCACCGTCGACTTCAAGAACACCGTGCTGATCATGACCTCCAACATTCCGGTGTCGGCCACCGGCGACGACATGCGCGCCGAGTTGGTGAATCACTTCAAGCCCGAGTTCATCAACCGCCTCGACGACATCGTGCGCTTCGACGCGCTCTCGCGCGAGCAGATCTCGGAGATCGTCGACCTGCAATTGGCGCGCGTGCTCGAGCGCGTCGGCGAGCGCGGGGTGCAATTGGAGATAACTCCTGCCGCGCGCGAGCTGCTTGGCAACATGGGCTACGACCCGACCTACGGCGCGCGGCCCTTGCGGCGCGTGATTCAGAAGCAGCTGATCGACAAGTTGGCGCTGGCGCTGCTGGAAGGGCGCTTTCGTGCGGGCGAGAGCGTCGTCGCCGACGCAGTCGCGGGCGAGGTGACGCTCGAGGGGACACCCCCCACACCAGCCCTCGCGGCTGAAGTCGACTAGGGTTGAGGCGGGCTCATCCCGGTGGGATCCCAAGCGCAGGAGCACTGGATCGCGCCCGCCGAGTGAAGCCGGTGGCAGAGCGCTTGGGTGCGTCGAAGGAAGATCGGCGCCGCTCATGGAAGCTGCGACCATGCCGTGACGACAAAGGGCCGGAAGCCCGCTTGTAGAAAGATGATCGGCCCAAACATTGCGTCCGCCGGCAAGGCGGGGCGACCGACGACACTGGAGGAATCAACCCATGGCTAATCTCATCAGCCGGCGTGCGATCGCGCTTGGCGGCGCGCTTACGACGTTGACGCTGCTCATCGCGCTGGTCGGAGCGACGCATGCCAATGCGGCGACTATCCGTGCGTGCATGAACAAGAAAACCGGCGCGGTGCGCGTCGTCTCGAGTAAAGCGAAATGCAGGAAAAGTGAGAAAAGCCTCTCCTGGAACAGCGAAGGACCCGCTGGCAAAAACGGCCTGAATGGAAACAATGGCCTCAACGGCGCCAATGGGAGCAACGGCACAAATGGCCAGGATCTCACGAGCCATACGCCGTTGCCGAGCGGACAGTCCGAGTCGGGATTCTACGGCGTGGGCTCCGGCAGCTCCACGACCGGCTATGTCGCCGAGGGCATCTCCTTCAGCCAGCCGCTCGCCGCGCCGATCGCGCCTAACCATGTCGTGTACAACGCACTGAAAGGCACATCGACCCACTGTCCGGGATTTGGGCAGGCCGCCCCAGGCTATGTGTGCCTATACGAGGCTGAGGCTTCTGCCCTGGCGTTCTACATCACGCGCGACTTCGTCCTAAATGAAAACGCCGCCGACAAGTATGGCTTCGCGCTGTTCTTCGAAGTCAAAGGCGCAGGCTACGCCGCGGGCTCGTGGACGGTGACCGCTCAGTAGGAGCAAGACGTAGCGTGGGGCGGCTGGCCTTCGTCGCCTAGGCGATCTGTTCCAGCCGCCCCACGATCTCGCGCGCGTAGCGCGTGTAGTGGCCGTAGTCGAAGATCGCGTCCAGGTCGAGCCCGGCGACGCGGTCGTCGGCGGCCAGCAGCTCGCGCAGTGGAGTGCCCTCGTCCCAAGCTCGCTGCGCCAGCTCCTGTGCGATCCCGTAGGCGTCGTCGCGCGCCATCGGCTCGCGGCCGTGTTCGACGTCACCCTCGACGAGCGCGAGCAGGACGCGTTGTGAGAACAGCGCCCCGTGGGTGAGCTCGAGGTTGCTCTTCATGCGCTGCTCGTCGACCACGAGCCCCTGCGCGAGCGCGGTGGCGGAGCGTTGCATGTGGTCGATCAGGATCGTCGAGTCGGGCAGGATCACGCGCTCCACCGAGGAGTGAGAGATGTCGCGCTCGTGCCACAGCGCGACGTTCTCGAGCGCCGCCTGCGCGTTGCCGCGCAGCACCCGCGCGAGCCCTGAGAGCTGCTCGCTCTTGATCGGGTTGCGCTTGTGGGGCATCGCCGAGCTGCCCTTCTGGCCTCCCCGGAACGGCTCACGGGCCTCGCGTACCTCGGTGCGCTGCAGGTGGCGGACCTCGGTCGCGAGCCGCTCGATCCCGGCGCCGGCGAGCGCGATCGCCTGCAGCAGCTCGGCGTGGCGGTCGCGCGCCACGACCTGCGTCGAGACGTCCTCGCGCTCCAGGCCCAGGCGCGCGAGCACACGCCGCTCGAAGTCGGGGCTCGTCGCGGCGTAGGTGCCGACCGCGCCCGAGATCGCCCCAACTGTCGCCTGCTCGAAGGCGCGTTGCAGGCGCGGCGCGTTGCGGTGGGCCTCGAAGGCGAAGCCCGCCAGCTTGACGCCGAAGGTGGTGGGCTCGGCGTGCACCCCGTGCGTGCGCCCCACGCACAGCGTGTCGAGGTGCTCGCGCGCGCGGCCCGAGAGCGCCTGCACGAGCGCTCGAGCCCCCGGCACGATCACTTCGCCCGCGGCGCGTAGCTGCAGGGCGAGCGCGGTGTCGAGCACGTCCGAGGACGTCAGCCCGAAGTGGATCCAGCGTCCCGCCGCGCCGGCTGACGCCGAGAGCACGTCGACGAAGGCGGCCACGTCGTGGTCGGTGGTGCGCTCGCGCTCGTCGACCGCCTCCACGGTGAACCTCGCCGCGCGAATCCTCTCCAGCTCGGCGGCGCTCGGCCCCTCGCCGTCTCCGAGCAGGCTGGGCAGCTCCTCGCAGGCCGCGACCTCGACCCGGCGCCATGTCTCCATGCGCGCCTCGTCGCTCCACAGTGAATCCAGCTCGGGGCGTGCGTAGCGCGCGATCATTACTTGATTATCCCTGCCGCCCTCCGATCATGTACAACGGTGTGAGCGCGCGGCGGCGCGAACCAACTCGCAACAGACGGAGGAGCCATGCCCACGTACATCATGCTCTCGACGCTGACACCCGAGGGCGTGCAAACCGTGAAGAACAACCCGGAGCGCATCCGCGAGGTCAACAAGGAGGTCGAGCAGCTCGGCGCCACCGTCAAGGCGCAGTGGGCCACGCTTGGCGCCGTCGACTTCATCTCGGTCGTCGAGGCGCCCGACGAGAAGACGATGGCGCGCGTCTCGCTCGAGCTCGGCTCGCGCGGAACGGGTCGCTACGAGACGCTCGCCGCGATCCCCGTAGACGAGCTCATAGCTTCGTTGTAGATGGCCCGCCGCATGCTGGATCGACAGGTGAGCCGTCGGTGAAGGTCCTCGTCGTCGGCGCCGGCGGGCGCGAGCACGCGCTCGTGCGCGCGCTCGCGCGCTCCCCGCAAGAGCCGGAGCTGCTGTGCGCGCCGGGCAACGCCGGGATCGCCTGTGACGCGCGCGTGCTCGACGTCGCGGCGGACGACATCCCGCGGCTCGTGGCGGCGGTCGAGCGCGAGCACGTCGGGCTGACCGTCGTCGGCCCTGAGGCGCCGCTTGTCGCGGGGCTGGTGGACGCGCTGGCCAAGCGCGGCCACGCCGCCTTCGGCCCGAGCGCGGCCGCCGCCCAGCTGGAGGGCTCGAAGGCGTTCGCGAAGCAGGCGATGGAGCAGGCGGGCGTGCCGACCGCGCGCTGGCGCAGGGTCGAGTCGCTCGAGCAGGGAGCAGAAGCGGTGCGCGAGCTGGCGGCGCCCGGGGTGGTCGTCAAGGCCGACGGGCTGGCCGCCGGCAAGGGTGTCACCGTCGCCGACGACGTGGCCGAGGCGCACGCGGCGCTGCGCGAGATCCTCGTCGAGGGCCGCTTTGGCTCGAGCGCGGCGACCGGGTCGCGAGGATCGGCTCGCGAGGATCGAGTCGCGCCTCCCAGCGCGGTCGTGGAGGAGCGCCTCCTCGGCGAGGAGCTGTCGCTGCTCGCGCTGTGCGATGGGGTGCGGGCCGTGCCGATGGCCCCGGCACGCGACTTCAAGCGCATCTTCGACGGCGACCTTGGGCCGAACACGGGCGGGATGGGCTCCTACTCGCCGGTCGCCGGCTTCGGCGCTGCGCGGATGCGCGAGCTCGCCGCCGAAGTGCACCAGCCGGTCGTGGACCTGATGCGCGAGCGCGGCGCCCCGTTCCACGGCGTGCTGTACGCCGGGCTGATGCTCACCGAGGACGGCCCGCGCGTGCTCGAGTTCAACGTGCGCTTCGGCGACCCCGAGACGCAGGCGGTGCTCCCGCGTCTGCGCTCCGACCTGCTCGAGCTGCTGCTCGCGGCGGCGCGCCCCGGCGGTCTGGAGGGCGTGGAGCTCAGCTGGAGCGAGGATTGGGCTGTGACGCTCGTGCTGGCCTCCGCGGGCTATCCCGCCTCCTCCTCCAGCGGCGATGAGATTCGCGGGCTGGAGGATGTGCCCCCCGGCGTCGAGGTGACACACGCTGGCACCGCGCGCCGGAGAGAGTCCGCCGCCGGGTCCCCCGCCGCCGCGCGCCGCGGGGAGCCCGCTGGCCGGTCTCCCGGAGCTGGCCGAGACGGCTCGGCGCTTGAGCTGGCGGACGATGCGATCGTCACCGCCGGTGGGCGCGTGCTCAACCTCACCGCGCTTGGGCCCAGCGCGGAGTCGGCCCGGGCGGGGGCGTATGCTGCCGCTCGGATGATCGCCTTCGACGGGATGCAGCTGCGCAGCGATATCGCCGCGGGCGCCGACCGCGAGGCCACGACAGCACGATGAGCGACGCCGCCCCCACACCGATACGAACCGACCTCGCCCAGGCCGAGGTGCGGGCCCAGCTCGAGGAGTTCGACGTGGACGGGCCGCTCGTCGGCATCGTGATGGGCTCGGCGTCGGACATGGAAGCGATGGAGAAGGCCGCCAAGGAGCTGCGCGAGCGCAACATCCCGCACGAGCTGCAGGTGATGTCCGCCCACCGCGAAGCCGACACTGTCGCCGAGTACGCCAAGAGCGCCAAGTCGCGCGGCCTGCGCGTCGTGATCGCGGGCGCCGGCATCTCCGCGGCGCTCCCGGGCGCGGTCGCCGCGCACACCGACCTGCCGGTGATCGGGGTGCCGCTGTCGGGGCGCCTGACGGCCGCCGGCGGCCTCGACGCGATCCTCTCGATCGTGCAGATGCCGCCCGGGGTGCCGGTGGCGTGCGTCGGGCTCGACAACGCCCGCAACGCCGCGATCCTGGCCGCGCAGATCATCGCTGCATGACGGTCGGGTTTGCCGGCCGCGCCCGTTGCTAGCATCGCGCCACGTGACCCTCGCCCTCGCCGACCTGCCCCTGATCGCGCGCGGGAAGGTCCGCGAGCTGTATGGATTGGGTCCCGTCCACCCCGATCGCCTGCTGATGGTGGCGAGCGATCGTATCTCCACCTACGACGCGGTCCACCCGACCCCGATCCCAGACAAGGGCAAGGTGTTGACAGGGCTGTCGGCCTTCTGGTTCGAGCAGACGCAGGGGATCGTCGCCAACCACATGATCTCCGCCACCGACGGCGTCCCAGCCGAGGCTCGCGGTCGGGCCCTGGTTGTGCGCAAGCTGAAGATGCTGCCCGTGGAGTGCGTCGTGCGCGGCTACATCACCGGCTCGGGCTGGAAGGACTACCAGGCCACCGGCGAGGTCTCAGGGATCGGGCTGCCGGCCGGGCTCGCCGAGTCCCAGCAGTTGCCCGAGCCGATCTTCACGCCCAGCACCAAGGCCGAGGTCGGCCACGACGAGGCGATCGCATTCGAGCGCGCCGCTAAGCTGGTCGGGGATCGCGGGCTGATGGAACGCGTGCGCGAGATCTCGATCGCGCTGTACTCCCACGCGGCCGCGCACGCGCGCGAGCGCGGCGTGATCCTCGCCGACACGAAGTTCGAGCTGGGGCTCGACGAGGACGGCGAGCTGGTCGTCGGCGACGAGGTGCTGACGCCCGACTCCTCGCGCTACTGGCCGATGGACGGCTATGAGGTGGGGAAGGGCCAGCCGAGCTTCGACAAGCAGTATGTGCGCGACTGGGCGGCCGGCAGCGGCTGGGACAGGCAGCCGCCGGCGCCGCCGATTCCCGACGATGTCGTCGCGGGCACGCGGGCGCGCTATGTCGAGGCCTATGAGCTGATCGCCGGAGAGCCGTTCTCGGCTTGGCTCGAGCGTGCCGGAGCGGCTGCCGGCGACGACGCGGCCGCCACGAGCTGAGCGTGCGGGCGCGCGTGCTGATCCGCCCGAAGGCGGGCATCCTCGACCCGCAGGGCGAGGCCGTGCAGCGTGCGCTGCCGGCGCTTGGCTTCGAGGGCGTCGAAAACGTGCACGTCGGCCGCCTGGTGGAGCTCGACGTGGAAGACCCGAGCCAGCTCGAGCCGATGTGCGAGAAGTTGCTGGCCAACCCGCTTGTCGAGGACTACGAGATCGTCCTCGACGGGTGAGGAGGATGGGTCGAGGATCACGAGGTCGTCCTCGGCTGAGGCTCGGCAACGCTTCCGACACACCTGCGCATGCGCATGCGCAGGTTATTATGTGCATATGCCCTCGCTGACGCGCCGCACTCAGCTCCTGCTCGACGACGACCTGCACCGTCGTTTGCGCGAGACCGCCGCCGAGCGTGGCATCTCGATCGGCGCCCTGATCCGCGAGGCGATCGGCGAGAAGCTGTCCAGCGTCCAGGACGCTCGTGCGAAGGCGATCGACAAACTGCTCGCGGCAGAGCCGATGCCCGTCGAGGACTGGCCGGCGATGAAGAGGCAGATGCTCGAAGACCGGTACGCCGGTGTCATGAAGTCCTACGACGAGTCCCACGACGAAGTCTGACCGGCGAGTGCGTCGTTTCCTCTTCGACACGAGCGTGTTCATCCATGCGCTCGGCGGCGAGCATCGCTATCGCGAGCCCTGCCGGGCGATCCTGATCGAGATGAGAGGCGGACGGCTGGCCGGAGAGACAAGCATCGAGTTGGTGCACGAGTTCGCGTACGTGCGTTGCAGGCGTGGGGTGGCTCGCTCAGACGCCGCCGAGTCGGCCCGTGACATTGCCGACATGTGTCTATTGCATGCCGTCGGGCGCAGCGACGTCGAGCGCGCGCTTACCCTGTGGTGCGAGCACGAGCGACTGAATATGCGCGACGCGATCTTTGCCGCGCAGGCGCTCAACCGCGAGATCGACGCGATCCTCAGCCCAGACCGGGATTTCGACGGGATAGCGGGCCTGGAGCGCATCGACCCGGCCGATGCCAAGGCCGTGGCGACGCTGCGATGAAGTTCGGAGTTCTCCAGTTCCCCGGCAGCTGCGACGAGGTCGACGCGCTGCATGCCGCGCGGCGCGTGGGCGACGCGGAGCTGCTGTGGCACGGCGAGCGTGACCTGAAGGGGGCCGATGCGATCGTCGTGCCGGGCGGGTTCTCCTACGGCGACTACCTGCGCGCCGGCGCGATCGCGCGCTTCTCCCCGGCGATGGAGTCGGTGATCGCCTTCGCCGAAGACGGCGGCTTGGTGCTCGGTATCTGCAACGGCTTCCAGGTTCTGTGCGAGGCGCGGCTCTTGCCCGGGGCGCTGCTGCCGAACGCGAGCCTGCGCTTCACCTTCAGGCAGGTCAGCCTCGAAGTCGTGCGAGACGACACGGCCTTCACCTGCGCGTGCACTTCGGGCGTGCCTTTGAGCATTCCGGCGAAGCACTCGTGGGGTCGCTACTACGCCGAGCAGCAGCAGCTCGCGGCGATCGAGCGCAACGGCCAGGTGGTGCTGAGATATGCGCCCGGCGAGAACTTCAACGGCTCCGTCGAGGACATCGCGGGCGTGCGCAACGAGGCGGGCAACGTGTTCGGGCTGATGCCGCACCCCGAGCACGCGGTCGACGAGCTGACGGGGTCGACCGACGGGCTGTGCATCTTCGCGTCGATGCGGCTGGCGGTCGAGGGCGCGCGTGTGTGATGCTCCGAAAAGGCGTGGCATCCCGCGCGCGCAGGGGGGCAGCCACAAATGAGCGCACATCCAGCCAAGGCGCCGGGCATGTCTGAGACCGTGACGCCGCCAAGCGTCGAGGACGCGCTCGCGCTCGGCCTCACGCGCGCTGAGTACGACCTCATCTGCGAGAAGCAGGGCCGCGCGGGTGGGGGGGCGCCTAATCAATTGGAGCTGGCGATGTACTCCTTGCTGTGGAGCGAGCACTGCGCTTACAAGCACTCGAAGAAGCTGCTGCGCACGCTGCCGACGGAAGGGCCGAGCGTGGTGATGGGCCCGGGCGAGAACGCCGGCGCCGTCGACATCGGTGAAGGGCTCGTGTGCGCCTTCAAGGTTGAGTCGCACAACCACCCCAGCGCGGTCGAGCCCTTCCAGGGCGCCGCCACGGGTGTCGGGGGGATCTTGCGCGACATCTTCGCGATCGGCGCGCGGCCGATCGCCATACTCGACTCGCTGCGTTTCGGGGAGCCGCGGCCGGCGGACGGATCGCCGTCCGTCCCCGGCGGCGAGGGCTCGCGCGCGCGCTACCTGCTCGACCGCGCCGTCGCCGGCATCGGCCACTACGGCAACTCGATCGGCGTGCCGACGGTCGGCGGCGAGGTCTACTTCGAGGGAGCTTACGAGCAGAGCTGCCTCGTCAACGCGATGGCGCTCGGGATCGCCTCCAGGGATCAGCTCGTGACGAGCGCGGCGGTAGGGGTGGGCAACGTCGTCGTCCTGTTCGGCGCGTCGACCGGCCGCGACGGCATCGGCGGCGCCTCAGTGCTGGCGTCCGCGGAGTTGGGCGAGGCCGACGACAAGCGTCCGACCGTGCAGGTGGGGGACCCGTTCGAGGAGAAGAAGCTGATGGAGTGCTCGCTGGAGCTGCTCGAGCGCGGGCTGCTCGTCTCGCTGCAGGACCTCGGCGCGGCCGGCCTCACCTCCTCGGCCTCGGAGATGGCCTCCAAGGGCGAGGTCGGGATCGACCTCGACGTCGCGAAGGTGCCGCTGCGCGAGGGTGACATGGCGCCGTTTGAGATCATGGTGAGCGAGTCCCAGGAGCGCATGCTGTGCGTGGTCGAGCCCGCCAATCTCGCCGCCGTGCTGGAGCTGTGCGAGAAGTGGGAGGTCGGCGGGGCGGCGATCGGCGCGGTCACCGACAGCGGGCAGATGCGCGTGTTCGACGGCGGCGAGCTGGTCGGGGAGATGCCGGTGCGGGCGCTCGTCGATGACTGTCCGCTCTATGACCTGCGGCCCGTGAAGCCGACCCGCACGCCATATCCGGCGCCGAAGGCGCTCCTCCCCAAAAATCCCCCGAGCCCGAACGCGACGGGCGCGCGCGAGCAGAGCGCGACGCGCGGTTGGACGGGCGGCGAGCTGCTGCGCGCGCTGCTTGCCTCGCCGAACATCGCTTCGCGCAGGCCCCTGTTCGAGCAGTACGACGCGGTCGTGCAGTCGCGCACGGTCAGGCGGCCCGAGCAGGCGGACGCGGCCGTGCTCGCGATTCGCCCGCTGGGCGCGGATGGCGTCACGCGCTCGCCGAGCGAGCTCGACGGAGTTCGCGATCCGGCCGCGCCGGTCCCGGCGATCGCCGTCTCGATCGACTGCAACGGCAGGCGCGTGGCCGCCGACCCTTACACGGGCACGGTCGCGGCGGCGCTGGAGTGCGCGTCGAACCTCGCGTGCGTCGGCGCGAAGCCGCTCGGCACGACCAACAACCTGAACTTCGGAAACCCCGAGAAGGGCCACATCGCGTGGCAGCTGACAGAGGCCGTGCGCGGGCTCGGGGACGCCTGCCGCGCGCTGCAGGCGCCGATCGTGGGTGGCAACGTGTCGCTCTATAACGAGAGCCCACCCACCCGTGCGGGTGCGGGACCGATCTATCCGACGCCGGTGATCGGCATGGTCGGCGAGCTGCCCGACGCGCGCCGCGCGGGCCGCCTCGGCTTCGCGCGCGCGGGCGACGCGATCGCGATCGTCGGGCCGCTCGTGCCGTCGCTCGACGCGAGCGAGCTGGCGAAGCTGTGGGGGTGGGACTGGCCCGACGGCCTGCCCCCCTGCGACGTCGATGCGGTCCTCGCGGCGCAGGCGGCGATCCGCGACGCGGTGCGCGCCGGCGCCCTCTCGAGCGCCCACGACATCGCCGAGGGCGGGCTGGCCGTCGCCCTGGCGGAGTGCTGCCTGGGTGGCGAGCTCGGGGCGCGCGTGTCGCTCGACGTCGATTTTTTTGGGGCTGAGGTGGCCGGCGCGACGGGACGCGAGGGGAACTGGAGCGGCATCTCGGCTGTGACCGCGGCTACGCTCTTCGGCGAGGGCTCGGGCGGCTTCGTGGTGAGCGGCGAGCAGCGGGCGTTGCTTGCGCTCGGGGAGCTCACGCCGGTGCGAGTCGTGGGGAGCGTGGGTGGCGATGTATTGCGAATCGAGGGGCCCCCGCGCGCGCGGGTGGATGAGCCGATCGAGCTGACGCTCGCCGAGCTGGCCGCCGCCCATGGCGCGCTCGCGGAGCTGTTTGCGTGAGTGCTGTGCCCGTCCACCCGAGCGAAGCGCGGGCGCCCGCCGCTGCTACCGTGAATCGAGCAATGCCTTATACGGGGGGGTCCACCCACCCTAGCCCTCCTCTGGAGGACCGCGATGGACCGCGCGACGAGTGCGGCGTGTTTGGCATATACGCTCCCGGTCACGAGGTCTCGCGGCTGTCGTACTTCGCGCTGTACGCGCTCCAGCACCGCGGCCAGGAGTCGGCGGGGATCGCCGCGGCCGATCGCGGCGGCAACATCATGACCCGCCGCGAGCTGGGGCTCGTCTCCCAGGTCTTCGGCGAGAACGATCTGCGCACGCTGCAGGGGGAGCTCGCGATCGGGCACGTGCGCTACTCCACGACCGGCTCCAACGCCTGGGAGAATTCTCAGCCGGTGCAGCGTTCGGAGGGCACCAACGGATCGAGCAGGGAGGTCGCGCTTGCCCACAACGGCAACCTCATCAACGCCGTCGAGCTGCACGACGAGCTGACAGAGCGCGGCGTCACGTTCAGCTCGACCTCGGACTCGGAGATCGTGGCGGCTCTGATCGCGACCCACCCGGCGGAGCTGATCGAGGACGCGATCGCCGACGTCCTGCCCAGGCTGAACGGGGCCTTCTCGATCGTAGTGATGACCAAGGACCGCGTGGTCGCCTTCCGCGACCCGCACGGGTTGCGGCCGCTTGCGATCGGGGCGCTCCCCGACGGGGTCTCCGACGGCGCGGGAGATCCGGGCGCCGCAGACTCACCGGTCTCGACACACCGATCCCCCCAGGCCTGGAGGGATGGCCAGCTCGTGGGGGGCGACTCCAGGCGCTACTGCGTGGCCTCCGAGTCGTGCGCGTTCGACATCATCGGCGCGACGCTCGTGCGCGACGTCGAGCCGGGCGAGATCGTCACGCTCGGCGAGGCCGGCCTGCAGAGCAGGCGCGTGCTGCCCGACTCGCGCAAGTCCTTCTGCGTGTTCGAGTACATCTACTTCGCGCGCCCCGACTCGCGCATGAACGGCCAGGTGCTGCAGGTCGCGCGCGGGCGCATGGGCGAGATCCTCGCACGCGAGTCGCCGGCAGACGCCGACCTCGTGATCCCCGTGCCCGACTCCGGCAACGCCGCCGCGCGTGGCTTTGCGCGCGCCAGCGGTCTGCCCCAGGACGACGGCTTCGTCAAGAACCGCTACGTCGCGCGCACGTTCATCCAGCCCGGCCAGGAGCTGCGCAAGCACGGCCTGCGGCTCAAGTTCAACCCGCTGCCGGAGATCGTGGGCGGCAAGCGCCTGGTCGTCGTCGACGACTCGATCGTGCGCGGCAACACCACGCGCCAGATCGTGCAGATGCTGCGCGACGCGGGCGCCGTCGAGGTGCACATGCGCATCTCCGCTCCCCCGATCAAGCATCCTTGCCACTACGGGATCGACATGTCCACGCGCGAGGAGATGATCGCCCACGAGCGCTCCGTCGATGAGATCGCCGCCGAGCTGGGCTGCGACTCGCTCGCCTACCTGTCGCTCGACGGGGTGTACGAGGCGGTCGGCGCCACCCGCGCGACGCACTGCGACGCCTGCTTCACGGGCGAGTACCCGGTCAAGGGCTCGGCCGGCGCTCAGGGTAAGTACGCGCTCGAGGTTGCCCCCGCTTGACAGCGGGCGCGTGCCCCGGCCCGCACCCTCATCCAGACTTTTAGGAACGCGGCCTTGACAGTGGTACATAGGTCGTGTACAGTGGGCCCGTACCCGCTTCTCAACCTTTGAGGCAGCGGGCCACCCCATTACGGGGCGCAGGCAAACATAAGGTCGGGTCGTAGGGTCGGTCCGCGTGGTCGACACCAACACAGTTTTGACGGGGACCTTGGGAGAGGGACCTGCTCGTTTTGAGAGAGGGTTGGTTTTTTTCGCGTGGTTTCTTTTGGGGATAACGTGCTTGGGAGTCCTTGCGCCTCTGTTGGGGGCGTAATAGGACGCGTCAGCGTCGCTGACGCGTCTCTCTCTCTCTCTCTCTCTCTCTGGGACAGCTGCCTTCTAGGCGCTAGCTCTCTTCGCCGCGCTGTTGTTGCGCGGCGCGCTGGGTGTGAAGCCCGGCTTGGTCACCTGTGCCCTCCGGGGTACTCGCGCGTACTAACCGCGCTTTCAACTTCTTCTGCCGTCGTGGGCCAGGTGCCCTCGGCGGCTTTGCCATGCCCGCTGGTGCCCTTCAGGGTGCGGTCCCGCGGGTCTATTCGTGTGGATCGCTCTTTTATGGAGGGGATGGACTGATGCTTCGTAGTCGCTTTACCTATTCGAACGTTGTTGCGACGCTGGCGCTCGTATTCGCGATGAGCGGGGGTGCGCTCGCCGCTAGTAAATTCTTGATCACCTCGACGAAACAGATCAAGCCGAGCGTGCTCTCTTCGTTGAAGGGGAAGGCCGGGGCGAATGGTGCCGCCGGCGCGCAGGGGCCGGCTGGTCCTGCCGGGCCCGCCGGTGGCGTGGGGCCGCAGGGGCCTGCTGGGACGCCGGGCACGAATGGGACTCCTGGGACGGAAGGTAAAGAAGGCAAAGCCGGAAAAAACGGGGCGAACGGCGCACCTGGATCTCCTTGGACGGCTGGTGGCACGTTGCCGGTTGGTTCGACTGAGACGGGCACATGGTCGCTGGGTCCGGTTCCGACCGGCGCGGGCCTCACGAGTTTGGAGACGGCGGTCTCCTTCCCGGTTCCGCTGGCGAGCCCGATCGCCGAGGTCAACGTTCATATTTTTGAAGGAACGACGACGATCCCTCCGGGCTGTTCAGCCACAGTGGTCGGAATACATGTCACCGAATTGAAGGCCGCGTCGGGCAACTTCTGTGCCTGGGTGCATGGTTATGTTTTCGATGAACCAGTCCTTAAAGTGACTCAGATTCGCTCGGAAGACACCGAACAGGGTGTAGAAGGAATGGGTACCCATGGCGGGGCTCTGCAAACAGCGCCTGTTGCGGCTGAAACGGGGGCTGAAGGTGTTTGGGCGGTAACCGGCTAGTCCAGGCGTGAATGGTTCAGTGTCTATGCATCTCCGGGAGGGATCGGATGATCGGTACAAGTAGAGTGCGATATGGGGTGGTCGGTTTGGTCTGGAGTATCGCCGTCGTGGTGGTGGTGCTGGGTCTGTCCGTCGCTTCTGCGCTGGGGGCGCGTGGGCATGTGTTCGCGGGTTCGTTTGGTGCGCCGGGCTCTGGTCCTGGGCAGTTCGGTGAAGCTGTGGGTGTCGCGGTCAACGAAGCCACGAAGGACGTGTATGTGCTGGACAAGGCGAACAATCGTGTTGAGGTCTTCAACGCGAATGGGAGCAAATTCGAAGGGGAATTTAACGGTAGCGGTTTGGGCCTCGGGATGATGGGGAGTGGCCAGTTGCTGAACGAAGGTAAGGAGGCAGGTAGCGGAGGCCTCCCCGAAGAAGTGCCGAACGGCCAGTTCGATGAACCAGTAGGGATCGCGATAGACAACGATCCGAGCAGCCCCTCGCACGGCGACGTGTATGTTGCGGATACTCACGGCCAAGCAGAATCTATACCTGGGACTGAGGTTGTCGATAAGTTCAGTGCAACGGGTGAATATATTGGTCAGATCACGCATAATCCCGACGGCGAACCGTACAGCGAACTCGGCTTCCGGGTGGTCCTTGGTGTAGCGGTCGACCCACATGGCGAGGTGTGGGTACAGGAGCACAATTTTGGTAGCTCGCCTTACGGTGTCGCGAATTACAGTAATGCTGTCGTGAACGCGTGGATCGCATTTCGCAGTCGCCATTGGGTAAACGGCTTCCTTGGCGGGAGCCAGCCTGGCTTGGCGGTTGATTCCGAAGACAACTTCTATGGAACGGGAGATTATTCGCCTGAGACTACGCTGCGGCCCGCCAAGTTCAACGAAAAGGGCGAACTGACGATAGCGGAAGTCGATGAAGAAGCACCGACCGGTTTCGCGGTGGAACTTTCAACCAATGATGCGTATTTCAGTCATTCGACGAACGTTCATCGTGTGGATGCGAATGGCAAGTCGCTAGAAATCTTGTCTGTTCCGGGTGGTCATGGTTCTGGTGTGGCGGTGAATTCGGAAGCGTTGACGGTATATGTGGCGGATTCTGTTGCGGGTGTTGTGTACGTGTTCGGGCCTGAACCTGCGGGTGTCCCGAGGGTGTCTTCGGGCAGCGAGTCTGTGAATGACGTGACTGCTACGAGTGCGAGTTTCAGCGCGGAGGTGAACCCGCGCAGCGAACCCGGCGAAGGAGCGACGTCTTATAGTTTTGTGTATGGTCCGTGTGATACTCCGACGACGTGTAAGTCGAGTCCGTACGTCGATAGCACTCCGGTGCCGGAAGGGCGTCTGGCGCCGAACTATGAACCGGATCTGGTGACTGCGCATCCGCAGGATCTGGTGGCGCACACGGCTTACCACATGCGTGTGGTTGCGCACAATTCGCATCTGGGTATCGCGGAAGGCGAAGAAGTCACGTTCACAACACAGGCGACGGGTGGGTTCTCTTTGCCTGATGGGCGCCAGTGGGAACTTGTGTCTCCTGCGAACAAGTACGGTGCGGGCATCGAAGCGCGTGCGTACCTGACTCAGGCTTCTGAGTCTGGGGATGCGATCGTTTATGATGCGAATGCTCCGATCGAAGCGCAACCGCCGAGTAATCACAATAGTATCGTCGCGGCGCTTGCGGGTCGTGGTGCTGCGGGTTGGCGCTCGTTGAATATTTCGGGGCCGCATTCAACCGCGCCTGGTTCAGGCACACCACCGGAATATCCACTCTTTTCGAGTGACTTGTCGGTGGGTCTTTTGCAGCCGGCGGGCGCGTTCGAGCCTTCGCTGTCCTCTGAGGCGAGCGAACAGACCCCGTTCCTGCGCAGCGACTTCCCCGCTGGCGATCCTGGCCACCTGTGCACGAGCTCTTGTTACACGCCGCTTGTGAGCGGTGCTCCCGGTGTCGAAAATGTTCCGCCCGGAACTGTTTTTGGTGGAGAAGCATACTCGGGTGGGGAATGCAGGCTCTCGTGTGGGCCTGAATTTGTCGGTGCCAGTCCCGATATGACTCATGTCATCTTGAAGTACCGGTGGACATCGTTGGTTGAAGACGCGCCAGTTGGCAGCTTGTATGAGTGGTCCGGTGGACGGTTGAGCGTTGTGAGTGTGCTGCCTGACGAAAGCCTGACGGGGGGTACTCTGGGGCAGGCACGCGCCGGAAACGGGAGTATTGTCAGGAACGCTGTTTCGACGGATGGTTCTCGTGTGGTGTGGTCTGATGGTCCCCATCTCTATCTGCGTGATAGCGCGAAGGAAAAAACTGTTCAGCTGGACGTGGTGCAGGGCGGCACCGGCGCCGTCAGCGCAGGTGGGCCGGATTTCCAGGCGGCTTCCAGCGATGATTCACGAGTCTTTTTCATGGATTCGCAACAGTTGACCAAGGATGCGAGTGGTGCGCCGGACCTGTATGAATGTGAGGTCGTCGAAGAAGCGGGCGAATTGAAGTGTAAGCTCACGAATCTCACGGCGAGTGCCAGTGGAGCCTCCGGTGTGATGGCCCCGATTCCCGGTGTTTCTGAAGACGGTTCCTACGCCTACTTCGTCGCTACCGGCGACTTGACCGGCACGCAAGCAAACGATCGCGGAGAAACGGCCGTAGCAGGCGAACACAATCTCTATGTTCGTCAGGGGGGTGTCACACGCTTGGTTGCGGTGCTATCCGCCGGCCAGGACTCCACCGACTGGTCGGGTGACCTTGATGGTTTGACGGCGGGTGCGTCTCCGGATGGCAGGTGGTTTTCGTTCATGTCGGATCGTCCTCTCACGGGTTTTGACAATCGCGACGCGATCAGTGGCAAGCGCGACGAGGAGGTCTTTCTCTATCGCGCAGGCGACCGCGGCGAAGACACGCTGGTTTGCGCCTCGTGCGACCCGACAGGCGGCCAGCCCCACGGAATATTGGTAGAAGAAAAAGATAGAAATCTCTTTATTGCTGCAGGAGGCTACGGCGATTCGGGCAACAATCTCGCGGCATATCTTCCCGCGTGGACGACTAATAGGTATAGGTCGCGCTACATTTCAAACAGCGGCCGTTTGTTTTTCAATAGTATCGACTCGCTCGTGCCACAGGACACGAATGCTGCCGAGGACGTCTATCAGTTCGAGCCCGTCGGTACGGGTGGCTGCACCGCGGACAGCACTGCGTTTGTGGTGGCTTCAGATGGTTGTGTGGGTCTGATCTCCTCGGGGACATCTGAGGAAGGCTCAGCGTTTTTGGACGCGTCGGAATCAGGTGGCGATACGTTCTTCCTCTCGACAGCCCAATTGTCGTTGCTTGACACCGATAGCGCGCTCGATATTTACGATGCTCACGAATGCAGCGGTAGTGGAGGGTGCGTCTCGCCGGTGACGGTGCCTGTGCCTGCATGCGAAGGCGACGCTTGCCAAAGCCCCGTCGCGCCACCGGAAGACCCGACGCCGGGGTCGTTGACCTACCAGGGGCCGGGCAACCCTCCGGGATCACTGTTGGGCGCGAAACCGAAGCAGAAGGCAAAGACGATCCGCTGCAGGAAGGGCAATGTCAAGCGACACGGCCGCTGCGTGAAGAAGAGCACAACGAGGACGAAGGCCAAACGGTCAAAAAATGGGAAGGGTAACTAGATGCGCCGATCCATCGCGATAATAATAACCTCGCTTCTGACCGTCGCAGCACTCTCCTTGGGGGCGTCCTTTGCGTCTGCCGCCGAGCCGTGGTGGCATCTCACGTCCGGTTCGCGTCCCACGAATCTCGCGCCCGGATCGGTCGGCGAGATTTTTGTTACCGCCGAGAACGTGGGTGACGCCGGTATTAATGGCGCCAAGACACCGGTCACGGTCGCCGACACGCTTCCGGCGGGGCTTGAACCGTTGGCAATCGAAGGTGGCTCGGAGCAAGGCGGAGATCTTTTTCTGCCGATGAGTTGTTCGCTTTCGAAGCTTTCTTGTGTGTATGACAGAGAAGGCTTGCCGTACTTGAGTGTTGGAGACTCTGGTACTGAACATCCGCTTGAACCTTTTATGGATCTTGAAGTTCGTATCAAGGTCAGGGTGCTGGCAGGCGCGGCCACTGGTGAAGTCAATAAGGTTGGCGTGACTGGTGGTGGGGCGACGCCCCTGGCGATCTCGCGAGGGTTGAGGATCAGCGAAGAACCGACCCCCTATGGCGTTGAAGACTACGAGTTTCGTGCCGAAAACGAAGGCGGCACTCTGGACACTCAGGCCGGGTCTCATCCATTCCAGGTGTCTGGCACGTTCCTGTTCGACCAGGGGCCGGACAAGCACTTGCCGCCGTATGCGGGTAATCCCGGTGACGTTGAACCGTCGGTCGAACCGGCGGGGTTGAGCAAGGATGTGCTGGGCAAGCTCCCTGCGGGCTTGATCGGTAACCCGAAGCCGTTCCCGACGTGCAGCTTGGCGCAATTCCTCACACAGGGACCTTATCCGGAAGAAAACGAATGTGCTCAGGAAACCGCCGTCGGTGTCGCGGCGGTCACGATCGATGATCCTGGGACTATCGGGTATACCGTGTTCCCCAAAGCGATCTATAATCTCGAACCGTACGCTGGGGAGCCCGCTCGTTTTGGTTTCGCGATCGTGATCGCCCACGTATACGTGATCCTCGACACATCTATACGCAGTGGACCAGGCGAAGACTATGGCGTCACGATCAGCTCCACCAACATCACCCAAACTGCCGGTCTGGAGGGAGCACAGCTCACATTCTGGGGTGTTCCAGGCGATCCACGCCACGACAGTGTCCGCGGTAATCGGTGCATCCTCGAGGGTTTCCACTCCACTTTTCGCCCATGCCTGCATAGCGAAGCAGTGCATCCACCGTCGTTGTTGACGATGCCGACGTCGTGTAACGGACCGTTGCAGGACAGCCTCGAAGCGGACTCATGGACAGAACGCGGCCATTTCGTGCACGTGCTGCCGGGGGAACCATTGCAATCACTCGACGGTTGCAACCGGTTGCCGTTCAGCCCCACGATGTCCACGGAACCGACAACCGACAGGGCGTCAGCACCAAGCGGTCTCGACTTCAACCTCGACTTCAAAGACGAAGGGTTGACCAGTACAGAAGGGCTCGCGCAATCCCAGTTGAAGGACACGAGCGTCCTGTTGCCGGAAGGGCTCACGATCAACCCCTCCGCCGGAGTCGGACTCGGCGGATGCACACCGGGCGACTATGCGCGGGAGACAGTCAACTCTCAACCCGGGGAAGGTTGCCCAAACAACTCGAAGCTCGGGACCGTAGAAATCGAAACACCGTTGCTGGCACAGAAGGTCCACGGCGCGATCTACATCGCCCAGCCGTACGAAAACCCATTTAAATCGCTCGTCGCACTGTATGTGGTCGCGAAGAATCCCGAAACAGGCATCCTGATCAAACTCGCGGGCAAGGTCACACCAAACCCGGTGACTGGCCAGTTGACGACCACGTTCGAAAACACGCCGCAGCTGGCGTTCAACCACTTCAACTTCCATTTCCGCGAAGGCCAGCAGGCGCCCCTGATAAGCCCTTCGGTGTGCGGGACGTACAACACAACCGCGGTGTTGACGCCGTGGTCTGAACCGACTGCACCGTTGACGGAGACCTCCACGTTCTCGGTGACGAAGGGCTACGACGGCGGCGCATGCCCTGCTGGTGGTGTCCCGCCGTTCAAACCAGGCATCACATCAGGCCTGATCAACAACAACGCGGGCGCCTACAGCAGCTTCTACCTACACCTGACACGGACAGACGCCGAACAGGAGATCGCGGGCTTCTCGACCAACCTGCCCAACGGTCTGACCGGGAACCTGTCGGGGATCCCGTTCTGCCCCGAGGCCGATATCGAAGCGGCCAGGCATAAGACCGGTGCGCAGGAGGAAGCAGCACCGTCGTGCCCTGCGGCGAGCCAGGTGGGACACACCCTCGTCGGTACCGGAGTCGGTGCGGTGCTGGCATACGTGCCCGGCAAGCTGTACTTGGCCGGCCCGTTCCACGGCGCCCCGTTCTCGCTCGTCTCGGTTACCAGTGCTGATGTCGGCCCGTTCGATCTCGGGACTGTCGTGTTGCGCTTTGGGTTGAACATCGACCCCACAACGGCCAGGGTCAACGTCGAGCCCACCAGCTCTGAACCGATACCGACGATCCTCGACGGGATAGTCACCCACGTCCGCGACATTCGCGTGTACGTGGACCGTCACGACTTCACCTTGAACCCAACCAGCTGTAACCCACTCTCGATCGCCAGCACCCTGAACAGCGATCGTGGCGCCTCTAGCACGGTCACCTCGCCGTTCCAGGCGTCGAACTGTCAAGCCTTGGCGTTCAAACCGGGATTCAAGGTGTCCACAAACGGCAAGACCTCGCGCTCCAAGGGCGCGAGCCTAAGCGTGAAGCTGACGTATCCCAACGCGCCACAGGGCACCCAGGCGAACATCGCCAAGGTCAAGGTCGATCTACCAAAGCAACTCCCATCCAGGCTGACGACGCTGCAGAAGGCGTGTACCGCAGCGCAGTTCGAAGCGAACCCGGCAGGTTGTCCGGCAGACTCGATCGTGGGGCACGCCAAGGCAGTCACGCCACTGATCCCCGAACCCCTAACGGGACCGGCATATTTCGTGAGTCATGGTGGCGCGAAGTTCCCTGAACTGATCATCGTCCTGCAGGGCTATGGCGTGACGATCGACCTGCACGGCGAAACGTTCATCAACCCCGCAGGCATCACGAGCAGCACCTTCCGCGCAGTCCCAGACCAGCCTGTGGGCAGCTTCGAACTCACCCTACCCCAAGGACCCGATTCGGCGCTGGCGGCGAACGGGAACCTGTGCAAGGCGAAACTGACGATGCCGACCATCTTCGTCGCGCAGAACGGCAAGGAACAACACCAGACCACAAAGATCACCGCCACAGGCTGCCCCAAGGGCAAGAAGGCCAAGCACAAGAAGGCCGCCAAGCACGGGAAGAAGAAATGACCGTGCTGTTTATGACCGAGCCGCTCGTGATAGGGCGTCGGGGTGCGTAATGGCGGCGACGCCGCGTACCCTGCCGGTCCAGCCACGTGAGCGTGAGGGTGCCCATGTACAGGAGATGCAGCGGCGTCGTTTGTTGACGGCGACGACCGAACTCGTCTACGAGCGGCGGATGGGCAGCATGACGGTCGCGACCGTCTGCGATCGCGCGCGCGTGTCGCGCAAGACGTTCTACGACCTGTTCGATCGTATGGACGAGTGCTTGCTCGCGGCGTTCGAGGACGGAGCGGCGCAGGCAAGGGCCGCGGTCGTGCAAGCGGCCGCGAGCAAGCAGGGTTGGCGCGAGCGGGTCAGAGCCGGGTTGGTTGGACTGTTGTGCTTCCTGGACCGCGAGCCCGGGATCGGACGGTTGCTTGTCGTCGACGCGCTCGCGGCGGGAGAGCAGACGCTGCAGGCGCGCACACGTCTACTCGCCGAGGTCATCCCGTTTGTCGACGAAGGACGCCGCGAGGTCAAGGTGGCCCGACAGCCGGCGCCGCTCACGGCGGAGGGGATCGTCGGCGCCGTCTGTTCGATCGTGCATGCGCGCATGGTCGTTGGCTCCCCCGGCGGCGAGAGCGAGCAGCACCCACTCGTCGAGCTCACCGGGGCGCTGATGGCGATGATCGTCCAACCCTACCTGGGGGCAGCCGCCGCACAGAAGGAGCTCGAGCGCCCACCGACGATGGTGGGCAGCGCCGCGCCGCGTGTGCCCGCGGACCCGTTCAAGGATCTCCCGATACGCGTCACCTACCGCACCGCACGCGTGCTCGCCACGATCGCGGCAGACCCCGGCGCGAGCAACAGGTATATAGGGACCGCCGCGGGCGCCCCCGACCAAGGCCAGGTCTCCAAGCTCTTGGGACGTCTACAGCGCAGCGGACTGATTGAGAACCACGGTCGAGGCCACGCTTCAGGAGAGCCCAACGCCTGGCGACTGACATCACGTGGCCAAGCAGTGCACGCGGCCCTGGGGGACGGGGACGGCTGAGCCTGGGTCGGCGCCGGGTACGGTAAGCTCGGCGCACCTACCCGGTCGACGCGATGACACCCGCACCCCTGCCCATCGCCGTGCTCGTGTCGGGCACGGGCACCAACCTGCAGGCGCTGCTCGACACAGTGCACGGCCACGAGGCCGAGGTCGTCGCGGTCGCCTCCTCTGTGCCCGGGGCCCTCGCCCTGGAGCGCGCGGCGGCGCGTGGCGTGCCGACCGCCGTGTTCGAGCGCTCCGCCCACGCCGACCGCGAGACGCGCGATGCGGCGGTGGCCGACTGGCTCGTGCAGCGTGGCGCGCGCCTGGTCGTGCTCGCCGGATACATGGAGCTGCTCACGTTCGTCTTCCTCGAGCGCTTCCCCGGCGCGGTCATCAACGTGCACCCCTCGCTCCTGCCGGCCTTCCCGGGCCTGCACGCGATCGAGCAGGCCTTGGCCTACGGCGTGAAGGTCTTCGGCGTGACCGTCCATTACGTCGACGCGGGCGTCGACAGCGGCGCGGTGATCCTGCAGCAGGCGATCGACCTGCCCGACGCGCGCGAGCCGGATGAGGTCCTGACCGCCCTGCGCCCGCTCGAGCATTCGCTCCTGCCAGAGGCGGTGCGCTTGTTCGCGCGCGGGGCGCTCAGCGTCGACCCGGAGAACCCGCGCAGGGTCCTTAGCGCAGACATTTAAGAACGCGGTGAGAGTCCTTGCGCCTTTGACAGGGGTGGACTGATGCTGTCTTTTGTTCGTAGGAGCGGGCTGATCGAGAACTTCGGCCGAGGTTACGCCTCAGGAGAGCCGCGCGGCCAGGCTGTGCATGCGGCGTTGGGGGACGGGGGCGGCTGAGCCTACCGTCGTCTGAGCCACTCGGCGAGCAGCGGATCGAGCAGGTACGGTCTGGTTTGGTCGTCGCGCTGGACGTGTCGTTCATCGTCCAACAATCGCTCCAGGCCGTCCTGGAGCGTTGAGCGGGCGATGCGGTGCTCAGCCGCCACGCGGCTGCCGGTGGGGGCCTGACCGTCGGCAAGTGCCATGAGCAGGATGCGCTCGACCCGTCCGAGGCTGTCCCACACGGCTTGATGCGCGTCGCGCGTCTCGGCGAGCGCCAGGTCGATGGCGCTGCCGGCCGCGTCGTCCGGCCTCGGGTCGCCATCCAACGTGTTGTAGAGGTGATGTGCGAGCAGCAGCGTGCGCTGGGGGTGACCTTGTGTAAATGCCAGCAGTTCGTCGACCGCATTGCCCGCGATGATCTGGTCGGCCGCGAGCATCGCCACGATGTCGCGGGTCGCCTCCGTCACGGGCAGCGGCGGCAGGCGCAGCGGCCTGGCCTGTCCGTAGAACGGTCGCTCGTGATCGCTGAACAGAGCCCGCATCAGCGATGGTTGACTGCCGGCGAACACGTAGGCCGCGGCTTCTCCATGATGTTGAATTACCGATCGCAACAGGCCATCGAGCGCGTCGTCGGCCACCAGCAGATCCTGGAACTCGTCCATACAGATGACTGTGAGCCCGTTTCCGGCCTGATGCAGTCCGAGCGGGACGTCCAGCAACTCGAGCAGCGCGGCGCGTGCTTGGTCCGGGTCGGCCCGCCCACTGCTTGGCGAGAGGTGCAGTTGCAGACCCGGAAGCTTGGCCGTGATCCCCAGACGGGCCGTCCAGCGACGGACGCTGCGACGCGGGTCCTCAGGCAGCGATCTGTACGCATCCGCGAACCGTGCGGCCACATCGGCGACGGTCGCGACACGCGAGAGGTCGACGCGCACCGCGCGATGGCCGGCTGCGCGCATCGACGTCACATGGGCGTCCAGCAGGCTCGTCTTGCCGAATCGGCGAGGTGCGGCGAGGCGGATGGCCACGCGGTCGGCGGCCGCACGTTGTAGTAGATCGAGCTCCGTGCGACGATCGATGAGGCGTGCCGGTTCGACAGGACCCTGGTAGTTGAACGGATTCACCGTACATCATTGTACGTGATTACCGGACATATCTCGGTCCCGGCGCCGCACGATCGCGACCAACCCCGGCGCCACCGCGTGGACGGGAGATAGACACCGCGCTCGGAACTCGCGCCGGATAATCTCCCCGGCGCATGAGCGCTGAGCAACGGCACCCCGGGATCGAGCGCGCCGAGCCGGGCGCGGTGCGGGTGCGCAGGGCGCTGCTGTCGGTGTCCGACAAGGCAGGCGTCGTCGACTTCGCGCGCGGGCTGATCGAGCTGGGCGTCGAGATCGTCTCGACCGGCGGCACCGCCAAGGCGCTAGCCGAAGCCGACGTTCCCGTGCGCGCGATCGAGCGGTTCACCGGCTTCCCCGAGATGATGGACGGGCGCGTGAAGACATTGCACCCGCGCCTGTACGCGGGCCTGCTGGCGGTGCGCGACGACGAGTCGCACCTGCAGGCCGCGGCCGAGCACGGGATTGAGCAGGTCGACCTGGTGTGCGTGAACCTGTATCCGTTCGAGCAGACGGTCGCGCGCGGCGCGCCCGCGCCCGAGGTTGTGGAGAACATCGACATCGGCGGCCCGACGATGATCCGCGCGGCCGCCAAGAACCACGCCTTCGCGGCCGTCGTCGTCGACCCGGCCGACTACGAGTCCGTGCTCGCCGAGCTGCGCGAGTCCGGCGCCCGCCTTGCGATGGCCACGCGCGAGCGCTTGGCGGCGGTCGCGTTCGCGATCACGGCGCGCTATGACGCGGCGATCGCGCGCTGGTTCGCCGTGCGCGCGTACGCGGGAGCCTTCCCGCCGCGCTGGGCCAGCTCGTACGAGAAGGTGATGGACCTACGCTATGGCGAGAACCCGCACCAGCGCGCCGCCTTCTACGCCGAAGCCGGCGCGGAGACGCACCTGCTCGCGGGTGTGAAGCAGCTGCACGGCAAGGAGCTGTCGTTCAACAACCTGCTCGACCTGAGCTCGGCGCGCGAACTAGTCGAGGACTTCTCAGGGCCCGCGTGCGCGATCGTCAAGCACAACAATCCGTGCGGCTGCGCGCTCGGGCAGAGCGCGCTTGAGGCCTACGAGCGCGCCTTCGACTGCGACCCAACCAGCGCCTACGGCGGCGTGATCGCGCTCAACCGCCGTGTCGACCTGGCCGCCGCGCAGGCGCTCTCGAAACAGTTCATCGAGGTCTTGCTCGCGCCCGGCTTCGACGGGGACGCGCTGGAGGTGCTCACCGAGAAGAAGAACGTGCGCCTCCTGGAGCTGCCCGACTGGCCCACGCGCGGCGAGGGCATGGAGGAGAAGCCGGTGCTCGGGGGCGTGCTCTCGCAGAGCCGCGACAGCGTCACAGAGACGCGCGAGCAGATGCGCACGATGAGCATCACGGCGCCCGCCGAGCAACAGTGGGACGACCTGCTGTTCGCCTGGAAGGTGTGCCGCCACGTGCGCTCCAACGCGATCGTGATTGCTTCCGGCGGCGCCACGATCGGGATCGGCGCTGGGCAGATGAGCCGCGTGGACGCAGTCAACATCGCGCTCGAGAAGGCCCGCGCTGCCCAGCCCGACCTGCTCGCCGGCGCCTCGCTCGCCTCGGACGCGTTCTTCCCGTTCGCCGACGGCCCGCAGCTCGCGATCGACGCGGGCGTCACTGCGTTGATCCAGCCGGGTGGGTCCGTGCGCGACGAGGAGGTCGTGGCGGCCGCAGACGCCGCCGGTGTGGCGATGGTCGCCACGGGCGTCCGCCATTTCCGCCACTAGAGCGGCGGGGCCAGACGGCGAGCCAACGTCTCCAGACGGCGAGCCAACGTCTGCAGCTGACGCCGCGCGGCCATGCGATTCACGCAGCGCTGGGGAACGGTGCAGGCAGGGCGTAAAGCGACGGTGCAGCACGTGCTACACTTCGCATGTGCCGACCACTCGTCCACGCCATATGATCACCGAGACGCCACCTGTCCAGGAGGCGCTCGAGGAGTTGCGGGCAAAGCTCGGCGAGGGGGAGCGGATCGACTTCGCCGAGCTGGTCGCGCTCGGCGCTCGCGCGAAGGCAAGCCGGCTGCAAGCAGAGAGCGCCAGGGCGCGAGCCGCTCGAGAGCGGCTTATCGACGAGGTCTTGAATGGCGGCGGAGGGGTCGATGTGCGGGCGGCCGAGGAGGTCAAGCACATCGGCCTTTGGGCCGACATCTGAGAGCTGTGCTGCTGATCGATCACTCGGCGTGGTCGCGACGCAGGCATTCCCTTGCTCGCGGGCGCATCGCAAGCGGGCTGTCCGCACGCGACTTCGGTGTCTGCTTGCCATTCCTGCTGGAGGCAGGCTATTCCGCCATCTCCGCGCGCGAGATAGAAGGGCTTGTGGCCGATCTCGCCGAGCTGCCGCGCGTGGAGATCACACCTGACATCGAAGAGCGGGCCCTACAAGCCCAACGCGAGCTCGCCGCGGTCGGTCACCACCGTTTCCCGCCGGCCGACGTCACGATCGCCGCCTGCGCCCACGAGGCCGGCGCAGGAGTGCTCCACTACGACCGTGACTACGACATCCTCGCCAAGCACACCAGTCTCGAGTTCGAGAGCGAGTGGGTCGCCCCGCCTGGCACGCTGTAGGGGAACCCGCGGATCTTTATGGGACTTAGCTGTGGAGATGGCAGCGGCTAGGCATAGCACCCGGCGTGATGCGCTACAGTGATGCATATGTCACGCACCACCGTAGATATCGACTCGCAGGCCCTCGATGCCGCCCGCAGCGAGCTGGGCACAAGCGGTTTGAGCGCCACCGTCAACGCTGCGCTTCGCGATGTCGCGCGGCGCCGCGCGCTGAGCGGTTTCGACGTGGCTCGAGACATCGACGGCACCCCCGCCCAGGTCGAGCGCAACCGGCAGGAGCGGTTCGCTGAGCGACAAGATTGACGTCGAGCCGGTCTCGCTCGACGGCCCTGCCCTATTCGACACGGGCGTGTGGACGTGGGCGCGGGACCGTCGTTTTCCGAAGCTCGCCCTGTGGTTCAACGCACAGGTGGCGGCTGGAAGAGTGCTCGTCTGCGACCTCGTCGTCTTGGAGCTCATCCGTCTCACGCCCAACGAGTCGCGCGCCCGCGAAGTCGCGACTCGCCTAGAGGCCTTCGAGTCCGTTCCGATGCCGGCGAAGCTGTGGGCTCGCGCGCGCTCTCTGCAGCTCCTGCTCTCAGCCGGCAGTGACCACCGTCGGGTCCCACCGGTCGACCTGCTGATCGGCGCCGCGGCAGAGATGGCCGGTGTGCCGATCGTTCACTACGACCGCGACTACGAGCGTCTCGCCGGTATCAGCGCTTTGGACGCGCGCTGGCTGGCGCCCGACGGTGCGCTGGCGCCGGGAGCCGACGACGTCAGGGCTTGAAGGCGACGCCGCAATCTCCCCTCTGTATAGACCGCAATCTCCCCTCTGTATAGACCGCAATCTCCCCGCTATAACCCCGTATTATCCTCGCCGCGTGGCCTACGCATATATGCGCAGGCCACCGACGCGTGTGTATCGCACTATCGCGACGACGGCGGTCTGGAGGTCGACGCGATCGTCGAGGCCGGCGACGGTCGCTGGATGGCATTCGAGGTGAAGCTCGGCCAGGGCCAGATCGACGAGGCCGCGGCGAGCTTGACGCGCTTTGCCAAGCGGGTCGACACAGCGAGCGACGGCAGCCCGACCCTGCTCGGCGTGATTGTCGCCACAGGGTACGGCTACCGTCGCGAGGATGGTGTCGCGGTGATTCCGATCGGCGCGCTGGGACCATGAAGGCGGGCCGCGAGGTGCCTAAGGCATGTTGTAGGCGCGACGGGCCGACCTGTAAAAGGGCGTCATCCGTGGATGCGGGCGACATTCAGCTCCCGCGAGCCAGCGTCTCGTCGCGAGGCCCGCTCAGCCAAAAACGAGAGCCTTGAAATCCTGGCCACGCTCTACCGTATCCTCGCTGATGGAGATCCCAAAGATCCTGCATAGGACCGGTAGCCAGTGAGCCAAGCCAATCCATTGACCCTCGACGGCGCCACCCTCACGGGGGCCGACACCGTTGGGGCGTCCGATGGGAGCGTCCCTGCCATCTCCGTGAAGGGCCTCACCAAGAGCTACGGCGAGATCGAGGCGGTGCGCGGGATCGACTTCGAGGTCGCCCGTGGGGAGACGTTCGGCTTCCTCGGCCCCAACGGCGCCGGCAAGTCGACCACGATCTCGATGCTCTGCACGCTCGGGCGCCCGACCGGCGGCTCGGCGCGTGTCGCGGGCCTGGACGTGGCGCGCGAGCGCGACCGCGTGCGGCGCAACATCGGGCTGGTGTTTCAGGACACGACGCTCGACAACTACCTGTCGGCCGAGCAGAACCTGCGCCTGCACGCCGAGCTGTACGGGATGCCGCGCGAGACGATCGCCTCGCGCATGCAGACGGTCTTGGAGATGCTGCAACTGTGGGAGCGGCGCGAGAGCCTCGTCGGCACGTTCTCGGGCGGGATGAAGCGGCGCTTGGAGATCGCGCGCGGGCTGTTGCACTCACCAAGGGTGCTGTTCCTCGACGAGCCGACGATCGGGCTCGACCCGCAGACGCGCAGCTCGATCTGGAGCTACATCTCGACGCTGGCGGACGAGCAGGACATCACGATCTTCCTAACGACCCACTACATGGACGAGGCCGAGTACTGCGATCGCATCGCGATCATCGACCGCGGCAAGATCGTCGCGCTCGACACGCCCGCGGCGCTGAAGGCAAGCGTCGGCAAGGATCGCGTGCAGATCCACACCGACGACGACCAGGCCGCGATCGCTGCGCTGGCGCAGCGCTTTGGGATCGAGGCGCAGATCGCCGAAGGAGCCGTCACGTTCGGCGTGCCCGCAGGTGAGCAGTTCGTGCCGCGCCTGTTCGCCGAGCTCGGACAGCCGATCCGCTCGGTCAACGTCGCGCGGCCGTCGCTCGACGACGTGTTCATGTCCTACACGGGCACGACGATCCGCGACGCCGAGGCGGGCTCGACCGACACGATGCGCAACATGGCAAAGATGATGAGCCGCTGATGCTCACCGCGGTCGCGCTCATCGGCTTTCCCGCTCTCGACACACGACTTCTCGCCGAGGCAACGCCATGTCCGGGGGTTGGCTGATGGCGGTCGAAGCATCCACGTCACACTCGACCGAGCAGCGCCCGGCGCCCGAGCTCGCGCGCCCGCACGTGCCCGCGCGCAGCCTGCGCAGCGAGCTGCGCGCGATCAGAGCGGTGTGGCGCCGCGAGCTGATCCGCTTCAGCCGCGACCGTCTGCGCATCCTCACATCGCTGGTGCAGCCGTTCCTGTTCCTGTTCGTGCTCGGCACGGGTCTGTCGACGCTCGTCTCGAGCAGCACGCACGGCGTCAACTTCCGCACCTTCATCTACCCCGGCGTCCTGTGCATGGCGGTCATGTTCACGGCTATGTTCTCGGCCGCGTCGATTGTGTGGGACCGTGAGTTCGGCTTCCTGCGCGAGATGATGGTCGCGCCGGTCAGGCGCAGCTCGATCGTGCTCGGCAAGTGCATCGGGGGCGCAACCGTCGCCGCCTTCCAGGGCGTGATCGTGATGGCGATCGGCCCGCTCGTGGGTGTCCACTACACGCTGGGGCTGGCGCTCGAGATCTTCGCCTTGCAACTGCTGCTCGCCTTCTCGATCACAGCCTTCGGGATGATGGCCGCGGCGCGCGTCACCCAGATGCAGTCGTTCATGGCGCTGATGCAAATGGCGATCATGCCGATGTTCTTCCTCTCCGGCGCGCTCTTCCCAGTCAACAAACTGCCGCCCTGGCTGGCGGTGCTCAACCGCATCGACCCGCTCACCTATGCAGTCGACCCGATGCGCCGCGCCGTGTTCGCCCACCTCGACATCTCCCCGCTCGTGCGCCACGCGCTCGCCCCGGGCGTGACGTGGTGGGGCTGGCACGTGCCAGGTCTCTTGGAGGCGGCGATGGTCGCGATCATCGGCCTCGTGATGCTCGCGATCGCGATCGCGGAGTTCTCTTCAGTGGAGTAGCCCTGGGTGGCCGAGCATGCTCGGGCTCTCAGCGACTCAACGATCCACAGCCTGCATCGCCACGCCCAGCATCGGGTCCTGAGCGTCGGCCTCGTGCGCGGCCGCCGCTGCCCGAACCCCTGCCTGCAGGCGCTCCGGTTCTCTGCGCATCTGGCGTTCGGTGAGCGGCTGGATGAGCCCGCGCAACACGAGCATCGCGCCGACCCAGCGCGGCGCCCATAGGCGGTCGGCACGCCGTTCGACACCGTGCTCGATAGCGTCGATCGCCTTCGACAGCGGAGCGGGGTTGCGCATGAAGCCGGGCAGTCTGCCGGTCATCGCCTGCGCCGATGGCTGGGCGAAGCTGGCGCGCACGAGGTCGGTGTCGATGAAGCCGAAGTATGCGCAACCGACGCGCGCGCCGCTTGGGGCGGTCTCCATGCGCAGGGAGTCGGTGAGCGCCTCGACACCCGACTTCGCGGCTGTGTAGGGGCCCATCATGGGCGCATGCGAGATCGCCGCGAGCGAGGCGATGTTGAGTAGGTAGCCCTTGCGCTCGACGATTTGGCTGATCAGGGCGCGGTCGGTGCGCCACACGCCGAGGAAATTGACCGCCAGCGTGCGCTCCACCTGCTCGATCGGAGCGCTCGCGAGCGGCCCCGTGTAGGCGATGCCGGCGTTTGCGATCCCCACGTCGATCGCGCCGAAGCGCTCGACGGTGGCGCTGACAGCACGCTCCAGCGCCTCGTAGTCGCAGACATCCGCCTCGAAGGCGACCGCGCGATCCCCGAGCTGGGCGGCGAGCGCCTCCAAGCGCTCGGGCTCGAGCCCCACGAGCGCGACGTTCGCGCCCTTCCCGTGCAGGCGTCGCGCGGTCTCCGCGCCGATCCCGCGCGCGGCGCCGGTGATGAAGACGGTGCGACCGTTGACGTCGAAGGGTGTCGAGGAGCGACTCACCTGCCGCAACTCTACGCGATCGACTTCAGCCGAGCGTGAGCGAGCGCTCGTCGCGGGCGCCGCTGGCGTCGCTGTGGGGATTGTTGTACGGCCGGTGCGTTATGAGGTCGTGACGCTCTCCCCGCCGTAGGGCGGCGGCCCAGCCGATCAGAAGTGCGAGCAGGACGACAATCGAGAAAGCCATGTGCCTGATTGAAGGACGGCCAAGCCCCAACTTCTGTGAGCTGTGTCACGCATGTGAGCTGTGTCACAACCCTGTCGCCAGCGGCCGGTCAGGCGCGGGCGATCGTCGTTGTGAAGGAGACGAATCTCCCGACCGATCCTTCTCTCCTGGGACGATATCCGCCGGAGTTACGAGATGACTTCGCGATGATCCGATATCGACGCGTGGAACCCTGTCTATTGGTGAGGATCCGAGCTTTAGGATTCTGCGTCTTTTGCCGATTTGTTATCCTGCGATGTCCACTGGCCATGATCCGGATCCGGTAAGCGAGGAGGCACTTGTCCTAGCGCCGCCGTCGGTTCCGGTGGCGCAGTCCGATGAGGATCTCCATCGCCTTGGGGAGACGCTCAAGGCGCGGGTGGAGGAGGTGCGCGATTTGACGGTCGCACGCACCGCTGGGTCTGAGCACGTGGTCGACGCGCTGGTGCAGGAGAGCTTTGAACGTATCTCGATGAGCTCCACGGTCGCGGTCGCCCGCTGGATCGCCGGCGAGGGGATGGAGGTCGCGATCGAGGCCGGCCGCGAGACGTGGGAGATATTCGGTGAGCTTGCCGCGCGCCGCGCCGCGTCGTTGAACGAGGTGACCTGGCGCTGCTTTTGGTGGCGAAACGTCATGGCTGAGGTGCTCACCGAGAGCGCCGCCGAGTTGAACGTCTCGGCTGCGGGGCTCTCCCAGGCCTTGAACATTCTGCAGTTGAGCTTGGAGTTCAGCCTCTTGCGCATGTGCGAGTGCTTCGAGGCGGAGCGCCAGCGCACCGATGAAGAGCTGGCCCGACGCGAGGACGAGCTTGCGTTCCTGGCCACGCACGATTCGTTGACCGGGCTGCCGAACCGGACCTTGATCCTCGACCGTGTCGAGCAGATGCTCGCGCGCTCGGTTCGCAGTCAAACGCCTGTAGCGGCCCTGTTTGTCGACCTCGACAATTTCAAGCAGATCAACGACACGTTCGGTCACGCCGTCGGCGATGAACTCCTGCGAGCGGTCACCGCCAGGCTCGGTGGCGTGATCCGCGACGCCGACGCTCTTGGGCGCCTCGGGGGGGATGAGTTCGTCGTGATCTCCGAAGAGCTGTCTTTGTCTGTTGGCCCGGAGCTGATCGCCGAGCGCTTGCTCGACGCGCTTTCCCACCCCTTCAATCTTGGCGAGGAGCGGGCGACACGGGTGAGCGTAACCGCCAGCATCGGCATCGCCATGGGCGAGCACATCTCTGCCGAGGAGCTCCTGCGCGACGCCGACATAGCCATGTACCGGGCCAAGTGGGACGGGCGCAACCGCTACGTCGTGTTCGAGACCGGCATGCAGGACACGATCCAGAAGCGCATGGAACTCGAGATGGACCTGCGCGAGGCGCTGCAAGGCGGCGAGTTCTTCCTCGCCTACCAGCCTACGATCAATCTGAGCGACATGAGTCCCACCGGGGTGGAGGCCTTGATCCGCTGGAAGCATCCCTCGCGCGGCATCGTCCAACCCGACGATTTCGTCCCTCTGTTGGAGGACACGGGCTTGATCGTCGAGGTCGGCCGCTGGGTGCTTCGCGAGGCCTGCGCCCAGGGCGCGGCGTGGCGAGCGGCCGGCTATCCGATCGGCATGGCCGTCAACGTCTCTGCACGCCAGCTCGACACCGATCAGGTCGTCTGCGACATCGAAGACGCGCTCACCCATTCCGGCCTCGATCCTGCCGCGCTCACGATCGAGATCACCGAGACCACGCTCATGCGCAACGCCGAGGACACCTCCCGCCGGCTAACAGCAGTCAAGCAGCTCGGTGTGCGCATCGCGATCGACGACTTCGGCACCGGCTACTCCTCGCTTGCGCATCTCCAACGCTTCCCCGTCGACGCTTTGAAGATCGACCGCTCGTTCATCTCTGGCCTACGCCACAACCAGGAGGGTGAAACGCTTGTCCGCACCCTGGTTCAGCTCGGCAAGGCGCTTTCGATCGAGACGTTCGCCGAGGGGATCGAACAGCAGCGGGATCTTGCTTTGCTACAGGACGAGAACTGCGACACCGGGCAAGGGTTTCTGTTCGCGCGCCCGCTCGATGCGGATGCCACGGAGGCGTTTCTGCAGGAGTGGACGGAGAGGAGCGCTCCCGTGCCAGCTCGCAGGGCACCTCTTTGAGGCTGTCGGAACCCTGACGTCCTCTTGGAGGGCCTCATCGAGCCGGTCGGACGGCAGGCCCGACGACGTGCCCTGGCAGCTCTATACGTGGGGCTGGATAGCGGCTACAGAGAGGTCAGCCTGTCTTGGCTTTGTCGAACGGGGGCCACTCTGGGTCTATGCCCTCGCTGCGCAACAACTCGGCTTCCATGGCGAAGATATCCTCGACTCGCTGGTCCTCGCCAAGCGTATATCCAACAGGATGACTCAGTCGCTCCAGTCGCTCACCCTCTTCACAAGGCTGTAGATCTCGCGGTCTAGCCATGATGGTCTCCCTGCTGCCCCGCGCCGACGACGTGCCACCAACAGGGCATATGCCTCGGCGACAAGCTCGCGCGTATAGTCGTTCGAACGATAGCCTGCTCGTCGGATGCTCTCGCGTAGACCTGTCGGAGCAAGGTCGAGAAGTGTCCGGCCGGCTCAAGCAAGGCACGATGTGCGGTGGGAAGGCTCAGCCAGGCGAAATGAAGGACGCGTTGGGCACGTTCAATCTCAGAGACGTCCAGCCGTTCGCGATGCTTGGATCTCTCGGAGTCGGCCATCGCGCCCAACTTCGCTGAGATCAATCACGGCCCTGCAATGTCGTTCGCCGACGAACGCATTCGTTACTGCAGTAACGATTTTGGAGGAAAACTGCGCAGAGCCTCGAAGGCCATGCGCCAGTCTGGACGCTATCCAAACGGTCAAGCGGGGGTTGAGGGTTTGGTAGAGATGCTGCTGGAGCCGGTAGATCGGCGGTTGCGGCAGAAGCTGTTGGGTCTCGCCGGGGAAAGCTGACGCACAAGAAACCGCAGCGCCAGGTTAGCCATCGCCAGCCGCATGCGTATCCGTCTCAGAGGGCTCGTTGGGGCCTAATTCGCTTTGGGTCGCCTCGACTTTTTGTTGCGCCAACTCGTGCACTCCGATCACTATGCCGAGCTGCGCGGCTCCCCGGCGTAGGCGACCGTCGAGGGTCACCAAGCGACAGTCGAGGATTTGGGCGAGCGCGACGTATTCGGCGTCGTAGGTGCGTCCCCAACCAAACCGCTCGGCCAGGTCCCATGCCCTGCGGCCAAGCTCAGGCGGATCTTGTCGTTGGACCGGGCACTCTTCCAGGCGTTTGTGCATGATCGCTGCGTCCTCGGCGGTGATCGCCTGCTTGAACAACTCAAGATGCAGATTCGCGCGTGCCTCCGACCACATGAGTGGCGGCGCCGACAGTTCATCGCCAAGCTCGGCGAATCCCTTCTCCTCGGCGCACGCCGCCACGGCGACGTTCGCGTCGATGACGAGCATCAGCGTCCGTGACGCACGTCATCAAGTCCGGCCACCCAGTTCGGCGCCGGTCGCCCCGATGGCAGCAGCTGCCAGGCGGTGGGGAGCGGCAGCATCTCTGCCTCTCCTTCGAGGTCGCCGTGTCCGCCGCGCGAGGCAACGAACTCAAGCGTCGCGTCAACCTCAGCCTCTGAGAGCTCGTCCACCAGCTTGTGCAGCCGTTCCTTGGTGGTCATGGCCCTGATTCTACCGGCGTGTGCAGCCAAAGCCATCCCAAACCGGGCTTCCAGAGAAGCAAGGCGGTGCGGAGTCGTTCTTTGGCCTGCGGCTCTCCACCAGCCTTGAACTACCCTTAGTCTGAGGGCTCCGCTCAAGAGAGTTCGGCTCCGGGTTTGAACAAGGAGCACAAGGTCCCCGAAAAATGCGCCGTGCGGGACTCGAACCCGCCCCGCCGGATTAAAAGTCCGGAGCTCTACCCGATGAGCTAACGGCGCGCGAGTAGGTCAGTGTGCCAGATGGGCGTCGGTTCGTGGTTTCCCGGACGGAGGACGCCTCGCCTCCGGTTGTGGGTGGTGGCCGGGCCGCGCTCAGCGCAGGCCGAGCGTGTCCAGCGGCTCGGCGGTCGGGGTCTCGCCGGCGGCCACCCTCAACAGCTCGTCGATGCGCGTCAGCTTCACGCGCGGACGGCCGTGAGGCTCGCCGAGCGACTGCTCGTGACGGTCGATCTCAGACCACCCCTCGTATGTCACGAGCGCCGGCACGCGCTCGCGCAGGAGACGCTCGAGCGCCTCGGGGCTGGCGTCGGAGGGCTGCAGGTGGCGCCCTGCGGCGAGGTCCTCGAGCAGCGCATCCACAGTTTCCTGGGCGTCCTTCTTGTTCGTGCCGATCACACCGGAGGGCCCCCGCTTGATCCAGCCGACGGCGTACTCGCCCGGCCGCTGCCCATCGGATCCGATCACGCGCCCCCCCTCGTTGGGGATCGTCGCGCCGCGCTCGTCGAATGGAACTCCTGGCAGCGGCTTGCCGCGATATCCGATCGCTCTCATCACGAGCCCCGCCTCGATCGTCTCCGTCTCGCCCGTCGGCTCGGCTCTGAGCCGGCCATCCTGTGTGGCCTGAAGTGCATTGCGCGCCAAAACGACGCTGCGCACGCCCCTCCCATCCCCAATCAACTCGATCGGGGAGAGCAGGAAGCGCAGGACAACCCGCTTGCTCTTGCCCGCGGGGATGCGCCGCGCGTAGTCGCGCAGAATGGCGACATTGCGCTCACACGTCGGGTCCATGTTCGGGTCCTCGACGGCAAGCCCGCGTTCGAGCTCCTCGAGCTCGACGACCACGTCAGCGTCAGCCAGCTCCCCCAGCTCGCGCAGCTCGGGATTGGTGAAGGCGGCCTGGGCCGGTCCGCGGCGGCCGACCACGACGATCTCTCTGACGTTGCTCGCATCGAGCGCTTGCAACGCGTGGTCGGCGATGTCAGTCACCGCCAACTCCTCGTGCGTGAGCGTCAGCATGCGCGCCACGTCGAGCGCCACGTTGCCGTTGCCGATCACCACGGCGCGCTCGGCCGACAGGTCGAAGTCGTGGTCGGGGAAGTCGGGATGGCCGTTGTACCAGCCAACGAAGTCGGTCGCCGGGTGGCTGCCAGGCAGGTCCTCCCCCGGGATCCCCAGCGGTCGATCGGCGGGCGAGCCGGTCGCATACACGATCGCGTGGTAGCGCTCGGCCAGCTCGTCCCTGGAGATGTCAGATCCCAGCTCCACGTTGCCGAAGAAGCGAAACCGCGGGTGGGCGGCCGTCTTCTCGTAGATCCTCGTCACCGACTTGATCTTCGGGTGATCCGGCGCCACGCCCGAGCGCACCAGCCCCCAGGGGGTCGGCAGCCGCTCGAGCATGTCGACCTCGACGGTTTGCTTCCCCTCGGATTCCTTGAGCAGGTGTCCGGCGGCGTAGAAGCCGGCAGGGCCCGCGCCGATGACGGCTATGCGAATGGTCATATGGGCGCGGCCCGACTCGAACGGGCGACCCCCTCGGTGTAAACGAGGTGCTCTGGCCAACTGAGCTACGCGCCCCCAAAGATTGCCCGCAGGGGGGACCCTAAGGTTAGGGACTCCAAGCATGAGAAGCTGTTGGGATGCCCGCCGCGCTCAGGGGACATCGCCCGAGTCGCATAGCTCTCGCGATCGCCGCCCCGATCGTGCTGATAGCGGTGCTCGCCCAGGCGTTCCTACCCGCGCTCGCTGCCAAACGCGTGATGGATCGCATCGCTCGCTACGGCGCGGTCAAGAGCGTCAGCGTCAGCGCATGGCCGGCGCTCGAGCTGCTGTGGGGCAAAGCGGACTCGGTCACCGTGCGCGCCGGCGCGCTGACCGTGACACCGGCGCAGATCGCGTTACTGCTCTCAGAAGCGCGCAAGGTGCGCGACATGACCGTCAGCGCCGATTCGACGAGCATGCGCATAGCTACGTTGCCGCACGGCCTCACGCTGAGCGATTTGCGGATGGAGAAGCACGGCTCGAGCATGCAAGCGAGCGCCATCCTCACCCAGCGCCAGCTCGACGAAGCGCTCCCAAGCGGCTTTCACGTCGAACCGGTGGCGAGCAGCGGAGGCCAGGTGGAAGTCAAGGCCTCGGGAGGCCTGTTCGGCGTGCAGGCCTCGATCGACGCGCTGGTGAAGCCGCTTGAAGGACGGCTAGTGGCCCAGCCCCAGGGCTTCCCGTTTGCGGGCTTCGGGACGGTGACGCTCTTCTCCGACCCCCGCCTCGAGGTGGAATCAGTCGGCGTGCAAGTGCAGCGCGCCCAGCCGCTCACCTACAGCCTGTCCCTGCGGGCGAGCTTGCGCTGAGCGCTCCCGCACGATCATCGGCAGGCCTTCGCGCGGGCTGATCGTAGGCATCTGGCGGAACTTCAAAGTGAAGTCGCCCGGCAGCTCGAGCGTGAAGCGCCCAGCGATCAGGGTGGCGATCGTGCGCACCTCGAGCTGGCCGAAGCGCATCCCGATGCAGGTGCGCGATCCGCCGCCAAAGGGAATGTAGGCGCCCTTCGGGATCGCCCCCCTGGCCTGCGCGGCGAAGCGCTCGGGTCGAAACGCCTCGGGCTCGGCGAACACGTCCGGGAGGTGGTGAGAGGCCCACGAGCTGTAGTTGACGTAAGCGTTAGCGGGCACCGTATGTCCGTCGAACTCGAAGGCTTCGACCGACTTGCGAGGCCCGATCCAAGCGGGCGGGTACTTGCGCAGGGTCTCCTCGAGCGTCATCTCCAACCGCGCCAGCTCGCCGCTCATCAGCTGCTCGGCGTTCGGGCGCCCGCCGCGCAGGAGCTCGCGCTGCTCGGTCACGAGATCGTCTGCCAGGTGCGGCTGGCGGGCAAGCTCGTAGAACATGAACGCGACCGTCGAGGTCGTCGTGTCATGCCCGGCGAACAGCAGCGTCATCATCTCGTCGCGGATCTGCTCGTCGGTGAACCGCGCTCCGCTGTCGTCTTCGGCGTCGAGCAGCAGGCTCAATACGTCCTCGCCGCGCTCGCCGGTGGCGCGCTGACGGGAGATCTGCGTGTACAGCAGCCGGTTGAGTGCTTTCGAGGCCTGCTGCAAGCGCGCCCAGGGCGAGCGCGGCGCGCGTATGAAGCGATACTCGTAGCTGGAGGAGTAAAAGGCAAGCGCCTGCTCGAACATCGCGGCTGCGTCGATCTCGCGGGCCGCCGGCCCGTCCGGCTCGATCCCGAACAGGGCTCTCATCGCAACCCTGGTGGCGAGCCTTCGCGTCCACGCGTATAGGTCGATGCGCTCGCCGGGTCTCCACTGCTCGAGCGCCCTCTCGGTCTCCTGCGCCATCACGTCGATCGAGGCGGCGACACGCTCGCGGTGGAAGGCCGGCAGCATGATGCTCCGCGCGCGGCGGTGGTAAGGATCGTCGGTGGTCAGCAGCCCGTCGCCAAGCAGCGCGATCAGGTCGCGGAAATGCGATTCGCGCCATAGGAAGTTCTGGGCGTGAGAGACCGTGATGTAGTGGTTCGCGGCCGGCCCCAGCATGAACACGACGTTGCTGTGCAAGACCCGCAGCGTGAAGATCGGCCCGTAGCGCGCATAGGCGTCCAGCAGCAGGGGAAGCGGCTCCTCGATGAAACGCTTCGTCCTAGCCAACGAGAACCGCGTATCCCCCGGCGGGTAGGGCACGGTCGCCGCGCGTTCGTCGGCCAGATCCTGCACCAGGATCCGGAACGGGTTTTCGTGGCGCAGGACCGGGGCCTCGAGGATCGGCATCAGCCAAGCGTAGAGCACTTCCCAGCGGTTTGGCTGGCCGGCCAGTTTGAGAGTGGGCAGGGCGAGCCCAATTGGCCTCCTGTGCAGGACAGGATGCTGACGCCCCCCCTGCGATACTCTGCGCTACGCACGTAGAGGCATCCCGTGCACCAGCGCGGGGGCGTAGCTCAGTTGGTTAGAGCGCTGCCCTGTCACGGCAGAGGTCGCGGGTTCGAGTCCCGTCGCTCCCGCTTACAAAAGCCCTGCAAATGGCCGGTTTTTTGCGTGCTTAGGGCCGATACAAACGCGACGCGCCAGCCCTTTGCCCTTGTACTGCCCTTGTAAGCCAAGGGCAAATGCGCCCGCTGACCACTGCAATGCCCCGGAGGCGGGCAGGGCAAGGGCTCGGGCTGTGCGTCCCCGTAGGCGGCGGTTCTGGGGCCCTGAGTACGGCCCGGATACCCAGCACCAGTGCGGTCTTGCCGCCGGTAGCGCCGCTCGGCAAGTGAACTCTCGCAGGCGATCACGGGACTAGAGCGCCACCACGCGCAAGAGGCCCAGGCATTCGCCGAGAACGCAGGTTCCCTAACGCGGGCGATCAACTCTGACCCAGAGGCGGTATTTACTGACGGCCGGCTGTACTCGTGGCACAACATGCGGATTGAGGGGATCGCGTCTGAGTTACGCTCCGATCGCGACACGATACTCCAGCACCTGCTCGCCCTTCGAGCCCCGCTCGCCGACATTCTCGTCGAGGCCCAGAGCCTACTCCCGGAGAACGCAATGTTTTCCGCTGATGTTGAGTCTGGGGCGCTGGAGACGCCACCCAAGCCTATCGCCAGTATCGAGCTGACCCTCTCCGACAGGCTACGAATACTTCTCGACATGCTTGGCTGGACTCAGCGCGTCGCTCGCAGTCTGGCCCTTCACGCGCTTGGGCCCTGTTACGCCCTGTTCGTCCTGATCGAGCACCCGTCCAACGCGGCGACGGAACTCCATAGAAAACTCGACGAGGCCCGAACGGGACTCCTGAGCTTCATCCTCAGAGACCACAATCCCCACTAGCCGGCGACCCCGTGTCGTCCAAAGCGCCCACGTCAGGTACAACCGCCGATGCACCCGCTCGCGCCCCCGAAACAGTCGTGTCGACTCCACGGACTTCGGCGACCCGTCTGGAGCATCCCAGACGACGCTGGCGGGGCTCGTCAGTCAACCTCAGGCGATTGGAGATCGAAGCCGGCCGCGCCGAACCTTGGGTCTACGAGGCGCGGGATACATACGTGGCGCTCAGTCGAAGACGATCGAGAGGATGACCTGCACTCCGGGGAGTTGCGTGTCGTCCGACTGCTTCAGGTAAGCACGCAGCGAAACGTGCTGCGCCCCAAAAGGCGGCTGCCCACCGGCGAAGATCTGCTCCATCTGCTGGGGCGTCGTCGTCGTCGCCTGTTCCACTTCGACAGTCGCCGCACTGTCGTCTTGCTCTAGGAATAAGAGCGCCAGGACCTCGGAGCTCCCGGGAACCGAGATGCTCAGAACCCGCCCGGGTTTTGTCGGGCCAATGCTGGGATACTCGCCAACGTAGAGGCCGGCTTGGGACTGCCGTACCAATTCCACGGTCACGTCAACAGGCCTGTTGGTCGTTGTCTCGTGCACGACGTTCGACTCCGAGGAGATTCCGAAGGCGTTGAACGCCACGAGCGTGATGGTGTAGGCATGTTTGCTCAAGAGCCCGGTTAGCGACACGCTGGTCTCGTTGGCGCCGACGGTCTTCGTCCCTTCAATAGGCGACCCGCCGGGGTGGTTTCCTTTGTAGGTCACGCGAAAACCGTTCTCGTTGTAGGAGGCATCGTCCCAAGCGAGATCTATGAATTCGTTCCCTACGCCTGTCACGCGGAGGTTCGTCGGTACCGCCGGCACTTCACGATTAGTCGTCGTATAGACGCTGCCGTTCGGATCGGCGAGGAACAGGGAGAAAAAGCCGCTCCCCTCGGCTATGGCGGCAATCGGCGCGCCCGGCGTGGTGCTGCCCTCGGAAATGTTCTGCCACGGGCCCCACCCGGCCTGCTCGTTGCCGCGTGCAAGGTAGATGCCGCCGTCTCGATCGGCCAAGAACACGAGGAAGAATCCGTCGCTGTCGGGGATTGCCGCGAGCGGCGCACCCGGCATCGTCGCACCCTCGGACAGGCTCTTCCATTGCCCCCATCCGGCCTGCTTGCTGCCGCGTGCCGTGAACACGCCACCGCCTGGGTCAGCCACGAACACCGAGATCAAACCATCACCGTCGAGTACCGCTGCGAGCGGCGCGCCCGGCATCGTCGCACCTTCGGAGAGAGTTTCCCATAACCCCCATCCGTCCTGCTTGCTGCCCTGAGCCGTGAACACGCCACCGCCTCGATCAGCCACGAACACCGAGATCAAACCATCACCGTCGAGTACCGCTGCGAGCGGCGCGCCCGGCACCGTCCCCTTGGGAAGACATTTGGAGAGAGGTTCCCATTGTCCCCATCTGGCCTGCTTGCTGCCTTGAGCCGTGAACACGCCACCGCCTGGGTCAGCCACGAACACCGAGATCAGCCCATCACCGTCGAGTACCGCTGCGAGCGGCGCACCCGGCATCGTCGCACCTTCGGAGAGAGTTTCCCATTGTCCCCATCCGGCCTGCTTGCTGCCTTGAGCCGTGAACACGCCACCGCCTGGGTCAGCCACGAACACTGAGATCAGCCCATCACTGTCGAGTACCGCTGCGAGCGGCGCGCCCGGCATCGTCGCACCTTCGGAGAGAGTTTCCCATTGTCCCCATCCGGCCTGCTTGCTGCCTTGAGCCGTGAACACGCCACCGCCTGGGTCAGCCACGAACACTGAGATCAGCCCATCACTGTCGAGTACCGCTGCGAGCGGCGCGCCCGGCATCGTCGCACCCTCGGAGAGACTCTTCCACTGCCCCCAGTTCACGATTCTCGGCCCCTTCAATAAGTTGGAATCAAGCTGAGTCTACGCAATCATCGTCGATTCGGCAACCATCGTCAGTGCTGCCTCCGATGAGACCGTGCACACTGTCCCTCGCACTCCTGCTGATAGCGGCGATCCGGGTGTCCTGAGCATTCGCGCTGCCGCGCTCGCCTTGGACGATGATCGAGCCTGGTGAACGACCGGGTAAGCGCTTCTGCAACGCTCGGCAGAAGCGAGCCTGAGCCGATGGTCAGTCGGCGCGCTCGAAGGTCGTCCGGAGGAGGCATGCGCCGGGGGTAGATCGAGACATCCGCACTCTCTCGCGAGGCAGCAGTGCGGACTTGTCGAAACGCTTACGTGGGACCGTTGCGGCCGGCTACGGTGGCAAGGCAGAAAGGTATTCGGCGGAGGTCTAGTGGTACAGCGGGTAGCCGTTTGCACCAGCCAAGAAAGCAGCGACAGCACTGCGAGCGAGGTCCATCGCTCCCGCCAGTCCGACACCCCACAATATGCCACGCCACCCAGAGCTCAAGCCCGTCCCAAGGACTGCATAGCAGACGACTATCTCGACTACCACGCTTATAGTTGTGAGCAAAATAAACATAGGGGTGTCGAAGCCTGGAGTCCCATCCGCTAGTGGCAGTCCAGTAAGACGCGCGGCGTCCTCACGCCGAAGCCACCATCCCGGCGCTTCGAGAAAGATAGGCCACAGGACAAAGGCGACGCCGAACGCCCACTTGTTGCCGAACGGTTCCTTGCCGAGGATCAGCAGAGTGGCGGGCACAGCGAGCAAGAGCAGAAATGCAAACAGGGCAAGCAAACGTCCTGCAGTCGGGAACGTTCCCTCGCGGACCGCTCGGAAAGCGTCGTACGAGAGTGCCGCAAAGTCCTTGCGGAAGCCGATGAAGCGATACCAGAAGTTAGGCATAGAAGGCGTAGTATCGAAGAATGCAATACCTAGTGCTCTCAGCAGTCATCGTCGCTGCACTGCTGTTTGCGATCGCGCCTCAGATACCGCTCGTCCGGCGTCGCCTGCACATACCGACGTTGGACTCGATCCCGTCCAGCGTCACGGGGCGTTGGGGGGAGTCGTCACAACCTGTAGTTCGGACCAACATGGAACGCGCGCTTCGTCCAGCGTTGAAGCCGATAAGCGGGGCCTATGTGCGTGTGTCCTCGCCCGGGCATCCTCCGCTGTCAACTCCGACCGACGCCCCGTTTCCCGGGCGGTTCCATCGAATAGGCGAACAAGCTCCGCTTTACGTCTCCTCGGACCTGTCCGTAGCCTGGGCCGAGTTGCTAAGAGCCCTGCCCCTCAGCCAGGCAGGGCATGAGCTGCCGACGCTTGTAACTCGGTTGGAGGTAAAGGATCTTGTCGTTCTCGACCTAACTGATCGTGCGAGCCTCGCCACGCTGGGCATCGACATCAGCGACGTGATGACTGGGGATCGTTCTCTCACGCAGCGTCTTGCCGATGTCGCCCGAGATATGCGCGCAGAGGGTGTTCTCGTCCCATCTCGCATGGCGCCGTCAAACGACAAGCTAGTTGTGTTTGCCTCTGGGCTCGGCCGCGTGCAGGTCGTTGACTCAGAGATTGTTGGCCTCCAGCTTGCGGATGCGACTTCTGATCCCGTTTTGCAGGAGCTTCTCAGACAAGATGAGCAGCTCGTTCAGCACTTCGTCGCAGCTCTCAACGATGACCGCTTTGAGGAGTGGATCGGGTCCCTGGGTCTCCCGGACACGCATATTTCCAGTTTTCGCTCGCTGGCAAGGGAAGTCTACGAGCAAGCCGACGAAGCACGCGTTTAGCGACTCGCGAGTATGTAGGCGCGTCATGCGGACGACTGCTTCCGCCCACAAGCGAGCGCGTTGTTCTCAGCGATCCCGCTTTCGCTCGGGACGAGGAGCGGAACTCCCGTGGTGCTGCGTGGAAACGCCTACATTCGTATCTCGATCTGCGGGGTGACAAACGCGGGTTTGACCCCCGTCGCTCCCGTCGAAGTCCCTGCATATGGCGATTTCGAGGGTTGAACCCGCGTTTGTGACCCCACGGAAAACGGGAGTTCACGATGCTCGTCGCAGTGGAACGGCGAGGAGGTTGAGAGTCGCCGCAGTCCAGGTCATACGGGCGACGGATCCAGCGACGGCGAGAGGGCGTCGACTTGGCGCAGACAGTCTTCGACGCTCAGGCAGTCGCAGCGAAGACCCTGTTCGAGGATCTTCTTCACAGCGGTTGCCTGCGCAAGCGTTCGGTTGACCTCTGGCAGCTTACGTTCGGCCAGCTCGCGCCAGATCCCCGGTGGCGGTGTTCTATCGGATAGGCCGGCGAGCACGATGCCTATCTCGGCAAGCGTGAATCCCCCGCGCTTCATCAGCACGATCAGCGATATCCGCCGCAGGGTCTGTGGCTCGTAGCGGCGCTTGCCGCCAACCCGTTCTGCGGCGGCGAGCAGCCCGGCGGCTTCCCAATAGCGGAGAGTCGAAGCGGGCACCCCCGTGTGGCGAGCAGCCTCGCCGATCGTCAGTCCGGAGCCGTCTGATGCCATCGCCTTGACTTAAAGCTTACTTGAGGTTGTAGACCATGTCGTAATGCCAGCAACGAAAGGAAGACACATGCCCGAAATGTCATCCGACCCCGCAGAGGCGTCTGCCGACGGCGCAAGCTGTACCGTCCCGCTTAGCGGACGTGAGGAGGGTCAACGCCCAACCGTCGGGGGACTGCTCAGTGGCGGATGCTGCTCTGAGAACGTAACGTCGCTGGAGTCCCGTGCGCCGATGGGTCGAACCGCTCGACGGTCCCGGGTGCTGGCCGGTCTGGGGTTTCTCGTGGTCGCAGGCGCGCTCGGCACGCGCCGGCTACCTGGGCGGATCGCTCTGTGGCCCGCTTCGCTCGTTCCGACATGGTTTGGGATCTCGCACCTCGTCGCGGGCGTGACTGGCTACCACGGCTGCCCTGAGATCGGAGCGATCCCGAGCGTGGTGCTCGGGCGGCAAGTGAACACCAGCTGTGAGCTCTGGCGAAGCATCGACTCGTGGACAGAACCGGCCGCTCCGATCGCTACGCCCTGCTGTTGAGTACAGAGCGCCGCGCAAGCCATTGCAGCCGATGGCAGTTCGATCGATCGCGCTGTTCGCTGCCGCCGCGGTGGCTGAGATCGCGGGTGTCTACCTGATCTGGGCCTCCCTTCGAGACGGCAAGGGGCCACTTGCCCTTGCCGGCGGGATGGTCGCGCTCGTTCTCTACGGTGTGCTCGCCACACGGCAGCCAAGCAACAACTTCGGCCAGGTGCTCGCCGCCTACGGTGGCGTGTTCGTCGTCGGCTCGCTGCTGTGGGGCGTCGCCTTCGATGGGTTCACACCCGACCTCTACGACCTTGTGGGAGCGGTCGTCTGCCTAGTCGGCGTCGGCCTGATCATGTACGCGCCTCGTTGACATCCGACTGTAGGTGAGGCCCCAGCGCCTCTATCGACCGGCAAGATTGATGCGCCGCAACCACACGTCACGCAGTTTCGGCATGAACATGCTGCTGCTTACCGCGATGCGACCCCAGGGGCGGGTGCGTACTGGGTGCGGATGTAAGCGCGCACGAGCTGTGTGATCTCGCGCGCGATCGCCTCCGGGGTGACACCCGGCGGCGGGCGCAGCACGAGACCATGCGTAAGGCCCTCGATCGCGCTGATCGCAATGCGGGCCGACAAGCGGGGATCGGCGGGAGGCGAGGACGGCTCGCGCGCGAGCGCGCTCGTTGTGAGGTCGACGAGTCGATCTTCCAGTTCATAGAGCTCCGCGCGGAGCGTCGGTGGGAGCTGGGTCTCCTCGAAGAGCACACGGTGAAGGCCCGGCGCGAGCGCGTGCATCGCGACCATCGCGTAGACGATGTCCGGGAGTACATCGTCAAAGCGGGCGCCGCAGTCCAGCCGTTCGAGATGCGGTTGGAGTGCCGCGATCGCCTCGGCGAGGTGCCGGTGTACGAGCGCGACGAGGATCGCGTCCTTGTTAGGGAAGTACTGGTATAGCGAGCCGATCGATACACCGGCTCGATCGGCGATCCGGTTGGTGGTCCCGGCGGCGTAGCCGTGACGCTCGAAAACCTGAGCAGCCGCCTGCAGGATGGCCTCGACGGTCGCCTCTGATCGCGACTGCTTGGGGAGCTTGCGCGGCGCGAGCCGCCGGTCGGGAATGCGAGTTGACGACATATGAGCAATTACTCAGTATATGGGCATGGTGAATCGCAACTACACCGACCACGTCGGCTGGCGGCGCTACCAGCCCTACCTCCCGGCGCGTCACCGGCTGACCGACGCCAATCTCCCACACGAGGAGACGTGGGCGTGGCGCGGTCTCAACGTCCATCTCGACCGCTACGAGACCGTGGATACCTCGGCGGTCATGGTCGGATTGCATGGTGGCGGGGGTTACGGGCGGATGCTCGCCCCGATCGGACTGCTCGCACGGGGGCTCGGGTTAGAAGCAGTGCTACCCGACCTGCCCGGCTATGGCCTGACCTGTGTGCCGCGCCGACGGTTCACGTACGAGACATGGGTTGCCTGCGTACGCGACCTCATCGCCGCCGAAAGTCGGCGCTCGCGCCAGCCGGTGATCGCCCTGGGAGCGTCAATGGGCGGGATGCTGGCCTGGCACGCGGCCGCAGCCGGTGCGCCGCTTGCCGGAATCGTCGCGACGACACTGATCGACCCCCGAGACCCGACTGTTCTCCGTGCGCTGGGAGGAACCCGCTGGGCGGGTCCGTTGGCCGCGCGGATGCTCAGCCTGCTGCCGACGCTAACCGATCCGCTTCCCATCCCGATGGCCTATGCGGCGAACATGCAAGCGATAGCGAACAATGACGCCGTCAGCGCGATCGTGCGCCGCGATCGGCTCGGCGGCGGGCGGATCGTGCCGGCCGGGTTCCTGCGAACCTGGATGGACTACACCCCGGAGCGTGATCCAGACGCGATCACGCCGCCGATCCTGCTCGCCCACCCCGGCGATGACCACTGGACGCCAACCGAACTATCCGAGCGGTTCTTCAACACACTCGCTGGACCAAAGCGCATCGTCACGCTCGAGAACTGCGGGCACTTTCCGCTCGAGGAGCCCGGGCTGACGCAACTCGAAGCCGCTGTGCGGGAGTTTGCAACAGAAGTGATTGGCTGAGGTTCGCATCTGGCGTCCCGAAATCTTCGAGACCACCAATGACGATCCGTCCCGTTCCGGTCACGAGCCGCTACGTCGTAGTGACGCACGCCGCGGAAGTCTCCCATGCGCTCGGGTCGCCGGGCGGCGGCGTGGATGGGCCAAGCCCAAATCTGGTGTGTCAGTGGTTGGGGAGTCGCGAGTCGCTGCACGCCCCGGACTCGTCATCGACCTCTACGACGCGATTGAGCATCCAGTCGGCTGGCGCCTCACTGGCTTGGGCGGCATGGTGCTCGATGTGGGCGATGGCGTCGCTGAACAACGGGAGCTGAGCATGGCGGGGGCGCTGTGGGAGGACGACGAGCCCTGTGTGCAGGTCGGCGTTCGCGCAGAGTCCGATGAAGTCGGTGTGGTTGTTCGTGACGAACACGAACTCCTCGCCGACCGCGACGCCAGCAGATCGTCGTCTCGCATACCGAGCTGCCCGCGGTCGCGTGTGCACGTCGCCTCATACCCGTGGGAGTGTGCGTGGCCGACGAGCGCCGGGGTCAGGCACTCATCGATCCAGAACTTCACGCGCCTTGTGTGGCGCGCCGCTTCGCGCACGGGACGGATCGCAGCGGTATCCCATGGGCGTGCGGGCCGGCCGCGGCGTGGGTTGGCGTGCGCCCATTGCACCGCGACGGTGTACGCCTCCTCCGGGATGTGCGGGTAGTCCTCACGCATCACCTCGCGTGTCTCGCCCATCTCGATCAAGCTCGCGATCGCGCGCACCGGGACGCGCGTGCCGGCGATGACCGGCTCGCCGCCCATCACGGCCGGATTGCGCTCCACGTAGCGGTCGCGCAGACGAGCGTAGGACTCGGCGCGCTCGATCGTTTTCGCGACATCCTCAGTCATCGCGACGCGCAGAGCCTCGGACAATGCGAGCTCAGCCCCGACGGCCTGTGGCTGCGGGCGCGCCAGCCACTTGCGCAGGCGTCCCTTCGCCTTGCTCGACAGCGCCACGTCGATCTGGCGCAGCAGCACGAGCAGCGCGACTTCATGCGCGGGCAGCAGCGGCTTGCCTGATCGGCGTCTCGGCTTCACCACCCCCTGCTCGATCGCCTTGTCGATCGCGTTCAGCGGGACGCGGCCGATCTCTGCGGCCTCGCGACGGGTGAGCAGTACGGATGTGGACGCCATAGAAATCTATCCCCTAGTTCGCAGCACTTTATCACGCTTGAGTTCTGGCCAACGAGCCTGAGAACAGCTGATAACGGCAGATGCGCGGCTGGGCAGGCCACGCACAGGCTTCCTGGCCGTCTTCCGCGCTACTATCGGGCCAATCGGGGGCCCTATAGTCGTATCTCGATGGGTGGGGTGACAAACGCGGGTTCGACCCCCGTCGCTCCCGTCATTTACCCCCCCTTTTCGTGGCGTTGCTGCCCGAAGAACGCCTTCCTCGTGCTCGCGCCGACGTAATCGTCGCGAGCAAGCAGAGGGTTCGCGACCGGCGCGACGTCAAAGGGAGCTTGATCCATGCGGCCCTCGTCGAGGGCGAAAGCTGGCTACTTGGCGGCGACCGGCCAGGACCTGGCAGAGCAGCTACTGTGCAGGGCGGTCGATGATGAGGCAGCGGCGCCCGCGGCAGACGAGAAACCACACTCTTTCAAGCGTGGCTGGCTCGCTAGCGCATTGCGGGAAGAGCAGCAGCCATTACCGGTCCCATCGGTGGACCGCCAGCCCCGTCGCTGCGCAACTGCGTCGTCACGCGCGTGTGCCGACTGCGAGGAGATACTCCTTCTCGAAGCGCGCCTGCTCAGCGGTGCCGCGGTTCCACTCGTCGCAGAAGCGGTCGAGCGCGTCGTCGAACTCCGCATCGCGACCGGTGCTGGACGCATTCGCGCGCGCGACGATGGTCGGGCCGTACCGCGCCTTGAAGTGCTCGCCGTAGTCGCGGGGATGCTCGAAGGCGGTGATCTCCAATACGTCGCGCTCGAGCGTGCGCCAAGCGACCCGATCTCCGAACAGCTCGCGCAGGTGGTCCTCGCTACCCCACAGCGGCGGCGACTGCGCGCCGGGCGGAGGCGTCGGGGCAAACGGACCCATCGTCCGGAACAGTGCGCCGATCATGCCCTCGGGCGTCCAATTCAGCATCCCGATCGTGCCGCCCGGACGACAGACCCGGGTCAACTCGTCGGCGACGTCCTGGTGATAGGGCGCGAACATCGCACCGATCGACGACATCACGACGTCGAACGCCCCATCCTCGAATGGCAAGCTCTCCGCATCTGCCGGTACCCAATCGAGCGCGAGCCCCTTCGACTCCGCCTGGCGCCGGCCGGCCTCGAGCAACTCGGGCGTCAGATCGCTCGCCGTCACGCGCGCGCCGCGCTCGGCCGCCGGAATCAATGCGTTGCCGGTCCCCGCGGCGACATCCAGCACGCTCATCCCGGCGCCGATGCCGCAGGCCTCGACGAGCCGCGGTCCCAACGGCAGCAGGAAGGTCTCGACCATCGACGGGTAGTCGCCCGATGCCCACATCGCACGATGGCGCGCCTTGAGCTCGGGATTCGGCACAGCGGCTGACACAGGAACCTCCCAGATAGATAAGCCGAGCGTACTTCGCCTCGGCACAAGCTGCAACCAACTTCGCGCCCAACGGCTCGCTCCAGTCAGCGCGCAGATGGAAAACGAACCTCACAATCAAACGACGCCACCCCCTCGCCGTGCTCGTATGAACCCGTCCCGCCCAACGCCGCGTTCCGGCGGGCCGACCCCTACACCGAGCCAGTGCGTCATCGAGCCCTAGACGTCCTAGACGGCGCGGCCTCGAGGCCTGCCGTGCCCAGGAGCGGCAGGGTCAACAGTCACGCAGCTTTGCTCAGGGAGCGATGTCCTCGGGATCGCGTTGCTCGATGTTCCTGATACGCCAACCCTCCTCCGAGAAGCGTTCGATCTCTGCTAAGGCCACCGCGGCCTGGCCCCCGGCGAAGTCGCGGTACGGCACAAATAGTTCCCAAAGCCAGGGATAGGTGATCAGATAGTCGGTGCTAACCACCCACCTCAAGAGCAGATGAGTCGTCTCGCCCGCCGGAACTTGTTGGGGCCGCGGCTCGCTCACCACGCGCTGGAAGAGGTTGGTCCCTATCAGCTTCACATCTTCAGCGTCGATCACGGCCAATCCGGTACCGACGTTGCGAAGGGGCACGACAAGCCAAGCTCGCGGTCCGTCAAGATCCACGTATAGCCGGCGCGGATCTACGTTGGCGGTGTAATGCAGGCCGCCAGGCCACTCCAGGAGAACTGACGGGGCCATACCTGCCGGCGTGATCTGGGCAGCCGTCTCCGGCGTGTAAGGAGCCGGCCCTCCGGGCGGGACATCTATCAGCAGAGGACGGTGCGAGGCTTCAATCTGGCGCTGAGACATCTCAATCTGGCGCTGAGCCAGCGTCTGAGCCTCCTGCATCGCTCGAACGTCGTCCGCAGCGGCTTGAAGCTGGGCGTCGATGCCGCGTTTGGTTAGCACGGCTGCCCGGATCGCGGCGATGGCGAGCACAAGCGTGAGAACTGCCAAACCTACAGTCGCCAGAGCCGCCACCTCGGTCCAGTCCACGGATGCGGCAGGACGATGGCCCGCTGGGATCAGGATAAGAATCACGGGGTAGCAATAATGCCGCACCGAGCACACGAGCCGACCGGCGCTCACGCTCACCAGGCTGAAGCGATGGCGCCGCCGCGACCTTGGTAGGACACCCACCGCGCGATGCGACAGCGGCGACTAGAGTGCGGGCGTGTTCGACCTGGACGCTTACCTGGAGCGGATTGGCCTGAACGGGAGTCCGAGCGTGGCGCAGGTTCACAGGGCGCACCTGACCTCGATCCCGTTCGAGAACCTCGACCCGCATCGGGGTCTTCCGGTGTCGTTGGAGGTGGAGGACCTCGAGCGCAAGCTCGTGAGCGAACGCCGCGGCGGCTACTGCTTCGAGCAGAACCTGTTGCTGAAGGCAGCGCTGGAGGCGCTCGGCGCGGAGGTGGACATGTTCCTGGCACGCATGCGCCTGGATGCGAAGCCGGGCGTCGCGCGGCCCCGCAGTCACCTCCTCTTGCGCGTCAGCGAGAACGGCGCAAGCTGGCACGCCGATGTGGGGTTCGTCCGTGGCATCCTCGAGCCGATCCCATTCGGGCCGGGCCCCATGCAGGAGCAGTCGGGCTGGAGCTTTCGCGTCGTCGAGGATGGCCCCGAGCTCGTGCTCCAAAGGCTGGCGGGGGACGAATGGGCCGATATTTACGGCTTTCTCCCGCAGCCGGTTCCGCTGATTGACGTCGAGACCAGCAACTGGTGGACCTCCACGCATCCGCGCTCGCTGTTCGTCTGCGGCCTGATCGTGGGCGTTCGTGGCGATGACGGCTCGGGCACGTTGCTGTGCGACTGGAGCGAGCTATCCCTCAGCGAGCAGACGCCCGCGGGCACGAGCGTGACGCTGCTGCAGCGAGAGGCCATACCGGAGCTGCTTGCCACGCGCTTCTCGCTCCCGGGCTTTGCGCTTGGCGCAGACGGGCGGCTCGTTCTCACCAACGCCGGATAGTCGAAGGGCTGGCAGTCTCGCGGACCCATCCGCGGGCACAGCAAAGGTGAGCGCACTTCCGGTCAGGCTTTCCGAAGCGGACGCGGTTCGCCCACGACTGATGCCATCTCCTCGCCGGCGCGTCATGGCATCTGAGTGAAGCCCGGCATAAAGACATCCTCTGGGTCTACTGACGTCAGCTAAGTGTATACTTAGTACTCGTCTGAAAGAGAATCTTGTCTGAGCATGGTTCGCGAGGAGGCCCGACATGGCGGGAAGGTCGACGGGGAGCAGCGCTGGGCTGCAGATGCTCGAGCGGGCGCTGCTTCCAACCAGGAACGTGCTCGAGGAGGTCGGAGACATGGTGATCCTGACGGCCAAGACGATCTCCTCGGCTATGCGCCCGCCATATCCCTACGGCGAGGAGTTTGTGTCGCAGTTCCTGTTTGTGCTGCGCATGGTTTGGTTTCCGCTGCTGGTCACTACATTCGCGATCAACTACGGAGCGCCGGGATTGCAGGCGGCGAACTTCCTGCGCATCTTCGGTGCGACCGATCGCTTGGGCGGGTTCTTCGTGCTCGCGGCAATCCGCGAAATTGGTCCTTTGATCACCTCGATCGTGCTTGCGGGCATCGCCGGCACCGCTATCACCGCTGACCTGGGGGCGCGCAAGATCCGTGAGGAGCTCGACGCGCTTCAGGTGCTTGGCGTAGACCCGGTCAAGAACCTGGTCGTGCCGCGGTTTCTGGCGCTGATGCTGATCACGGGCCTGTTCGATCTGTACGCGCTGCTGTTCGGCATTTTCGGCGGTATTGTCGCCGCGATCGTCACCGGACAGCCGCTCGGTCCGTTCTGGGCGACGCTGTTCGCGAACGCCACCTCCACCGACCTGTGGGGGTCGGTGCTGAAGACCACACTATTCGGGGCGATCATCGCGATCGTCTGTTGCTACAAGGGCATGACCGCGTCAGGGGGCGCCGAGGGTGTGGGTCGGGCGGTCAACCAGGCGGTGGTGGTCTCGTTCCTGGGGATCGGCTCGTTCAACTACGTGTTCACGCAGACGCTGCTCGCCACTCATCCGAACATTCTGGTGATCAAGTGATGGAGGAACTGCTGGCGTTGCCGCGTGAATGGGTCGCCGCGGCGGGCGAGATCGCGAGCTTCACGAGCGAGGTCGTGCGCAACGTGTGGGGGCTGCGTGTTCTGCGCTTCTTCGGCGAGGCGCTGCGCCAGGCTGGCACCCTGATCGTCGGCTCGACGCTCGTCATCTGGGGACTCGTGTTCATCACCGGTCTCGGCACGTGCGGCATCGAGGGGGCCTACTTCCTCGAGTCTCAGGGCGCCCCGGCGTACGCGGGCGTGTTCACCGCCCTGTGCGACCTGCGCGAGGCCGTGCCGTACGCGTTCGGGTACATGATGTCCGCGAAGGTGGGCACAGGGATCGTGGCGGAGCTTGGGGCGATGCGGATCAGCGAGGAGATAGACGCCCTGGAGGTGATGGGGTTCGACTCTATGACGTTCCTGTGTGGCACGCGACTGCTGGCCTCGTGGATCGTATTGCCGTTCATGTACATCACCTCGATCGGCGTCGCGTATCTGGCCTCCTACCTCGCCGTGGTGGTGCAAATCGGATACACGTCACCCGGGGGGTATCTATTGCCTTTCTGGGAGTTTCAAAACCCACCGGACCTGCTGTTCAGCCTTATCAAGGGAATGACAATGGCTACCGCGATCGTGCTGGTGGGCTGCTACTACGGCTACAACGCCAGCGGCGGCCCGGTCGGTGTGGGAGCCGCCACCGCGAAGTCGATGGTGCTGAACCTGGTCTTGGTCACGCTGATCGGAATGCTCGGGACGCAGGTCTTCTGGGGCACCAACCCGCACGCGCCGGTCGGGGGGTAGTGGACGGGTGCTCGAGATGTTGTTTTTGCTTGGCTTTGTCTGCCGCGCGGCTCGTAGGATGCGCGTTGCTCGGAAACATATGTGCGGCGCTCACGCTGCACAGCGATCCTCGAAGAACGCGTGATCGAGCTTGCCCAGCGCGGTCAGCGGAGCGGCGCCCTCGAAGAACTCGGCCGCCATCGATCCCCAGTAGTTGGTGGCGCGCAGCTCGGCGATCAAAGACGCCGAGCTCATCTCGATCCGGCCCATGGTCGTGTACTCGGGTGACACGGTGAAGTATCGAAAAGCGTTGGCGGAGGGGCCGGTCGGCGAGTACTTGTGCCCGATCCACCTGGCCGCACACTCCGGTGTGACCGTGAACGGCTGCTTCGCCCAGTACAGCTCCCAGGAGTTGCGCCAGAACGCATAGACTTCCTCGGGAGTCACGGGGTCCGTGGACCGGCAGAATCCGCCCTCCACGCATGCCCGCCAGGTCCCCAGCACGTCGCCGCGCATGCATGCGCGGCCGACCGCGATCATCGCGTCGAGCTGCTCGCGCCTGAGCCGCTTCACGCAGCCGAAGTCCAGGAAGCTCACGCTGCCGTCGTCGTGAAACAGGTAATTGCCGGGGTGCGGATCGGCATTGAACATGCAGAAACGTAGATTGGTGCCATAGACGAAGCGGTAGATCGCCTCCGCCCAGCTGTCGCGCAGCTCCCGCTCGCAGGTGAGGGCCTCGCTCCAGGACTTGCCCTGCACGAGCTCCTGGGTCAGCACACGATCGGTGCACAGCTCGTCGATCACCTCCGGGATGTGGATGAACGGGTGTCCGCGGTAGATGTCGGCAAACTCGGCCTGATTGGCGGCCTCGAGCCTGTAGTCGAGCTCCTCGGCGATGCGAACGCTTATCTCGTGTGCCGCGCCGCGAAGATCAAAGCTTGCTTTCCTCGAAGACAGACCGAACATCAATCCGAGGAACGTGGCCAGCAACTCGCTGTTCTTCAGGTCGGCCTCGATCGTGTCCGCCGCTCCGGGGTACTGGATCTTCACCGCGACGGCCCGACCGTCGTGCAGCCGGGCGGCGTGGACCTGACCGATCGAGGCTGCCGCGAGGGGCTCCCAGTCGAACTGCGCAAATGCGCTCTCGGTCCGTTGCCCGAGCTCGCGCTCGAGTACGGCGCGCGCAAGCTCAGGCGCCATCGGCGGCGCGTCGTCGCACAGTCGCGCCAGCGCCGTCTGATAGATCGACTGGAACTCCTTAGGCACCGCGGGCGCGGCCGAGACGAACGAGACTATCTGCCCTGCCTTCATCAGCGCGCCCTTGGAGTGACCGAGCAACTCGGCGTAGCGCTCGGCCGTGCGCACATGGAACTCGGTGCTGTCCGCACCCGTCAGCTTGCTCCGCAGCCCAACCACCACCGCCTCGCTCGCGGTGCGAGCGCTCAGAGCCGCCAGCGGGGCGCTACGCCGCAACCGCCCACGGCTGATGCCATTACCCAACGCCTGCGTGTCGTCTGCATCTGGGGGAAGCCCGGCAAAGGACACCAAACACATCTCCTCTCGGTACTGGCTTCAGCTAAGTGTATCCTTAGTCACGGCTATCCATGTCAAGCACGACCCCGACCCGTGAGCGCATCCTCGACGAAGCGATGCGCCTGTTCAGCGAGCACGGCTATGCCGCCACCAGCATCGCCAAGATCGAGGCAGCCGCCGGACTCACCCCCGGAGCGGGTGGGCTCTACCACCACTTCGCGAGCAAGGAAGCGGTTCTTGCCGCCGGCATCGAGCGCCAGCTCTCGAGGCTCGCCGCGCTGCGTGAGATTCGGCAGGTGCTCGGATCGTTGGGAGACCTCAAAGCCGAACTGACGCTGACGGCTCGCTACATCCTCGCCGAGCTCGATAGCGAGTCCGAGCTGCTGTGCATCCTCGCCTCCGACGCGCGCAACCGCCCGCAACTGCTGAGGACTGCCGTCGAGCAGCTCGTAAGCTCCATGTTCACGGGCTTTGCCACATGGATCAGCGAGCGCGCCGAGCGCGCCATACCTGTCGAGGAAGCGACAGCGATCGCCGCCTTCGGACTCGGGTCGCTGCTCTCCTCTCGCTTGCTACGCGACGTACTCGGCATCCCAGCCCAGGTCGACGACCTAACGCTGGTCGATACCTGGGTGCAGATGATGGATACAGCTCTCGCCGGTCGCGCTCACGGCAGTGCGACGCCTGCGGCGATCGACGGGTAAATGCCGAGGTCGATGCCACCTTCGCCAGGCCGTCCGCCGCGTCCGGCAACCCACTAGGACATCGAGGCAGGGGACGTGCCGGCTCCCCGTTGGCGCGCTGCTCGGGCGTTCCAAGCTCGTTCTATCTCCCGCATCAGGGCCGGGTATACGACTCTATGCCGGAACGGTGCAATCGCAGCCATGTATGCCGCACCGAACTTTCCCCGCGGCTTGACGTATACCCCCATCTGTCCCTGGTAGAGGCCTTCGCCCTTCTCGACCCAGGCCAGGTGCATTACTGCGTGAACAGTTCGGTTGGAAAGCTCAGCGGCCCACTCGAGGTCTGTGCGATAAAGAGGTGTGAAGTCTGTCACGCGGAGGTTCAAGCCCGCTGCGGTGTTACGCAGATCCTCTGGGAGCCGCGCGCTCAGAGTCGTTTCGGTGTCGTTCGGGATCGCGAGTGGGCGCGGGGCGTCATCCCACCCGAGCCATCCACCGACGCGATAGCGAATACTGAACAGGGCGCGAGTGGCAAAGGACGCCGCGTGAGCCGGATCGAGGGATGTCATCACCTCGAGCAGCGTCGGGAAGTCCTCGGCGCCGCCTTGCGCCGGTAGCGCCCAGACATCCTCCAGCCTGAAGTCGGGTGCGACCTCGCAGATCCGCCATGCGTGAGATTCGTGCTCGCTGTTCGAAAGCCTCATGTCAGTCTCGAGTCGCGCCGTTCTCGCCGTCTACGCGCGTCGCGTGCTCGAGATCGAATGCGCCTGCGGTCATCGTGGCAATGCGCCCCCGGTCATCGTGGCTGGGATGGTACTTGCGTTCTCGAAGGGGCGGCGCATCTACGCATTCCATTTGGAGTGAGCCGGCCATGCTCGCTGGCGCGTCGTGGGACCCGCTAACCTAGACCTATGCTCACACAGGCAGATCGCGCGGCTGAGCGCCGCCGCGTGAAGCTGGCCGAGATTAGGTCGCAGGTCAAAGAGGGGTCGTTGAAGATCCGCGAGATGACGGCGGCTGAGCGCAAGCTCTATCCCCCGAGGCCGTCAGGCGCACGCGGGCGATGACCACTTTCTTCGTTGCCGGCGTCGATCGGGAGGGGGCGCGCACGGAGACGGCCTACGGTGAGCTGCGCGAGCGCTCCCAAGATGTCGTGGGTTGCCCGGCGAAGCTAAGGCGCATCTTCAAGCTGAGCTGCCGGTTCGAAGGGCGCGACTGCGAGATCGAGGTCGGTAGAGAGCTGTCGCAGGGAAGCGATGTGGTGGCCGCCATCCTCGATCACGGACGCGAGGAGGCGTTCGTCGTGCATACCGCTGGAGATGGCCCGGGCGACGCTGTGCGCGTCGGACGTCCCGTGTATGCCGTGACTGAGTTCTCATGAGCATCCAGGGCGTGCAATGGGAAGTCTTCGATATCGCTGGCGGACGCTGCTTGACTTCCCTGTGGAGCGGACATGTGCGCTGAGGAATCCTCGCGCGGACAGGACAGGTCGAGGGGCGGTCCACAGGAGACTAAAGTGGGTGCAGCGGATGACGATGCGATTCGTGCTCTGGTCACGCGGCTCGCGCGCCCTCACCTCTCTGGTGGTGCGGTGATCGAGCGTGCGGCGATCCTCGCCGCGGGCGCTGACTCAGCGGCGATCATCGCGTGGATCACCGACCACGCCGGTATACCCGAGGCGATGATCGCCGCACCCTCCAGGCATGGCCTACACGGCTCGCGTCTTGGTGACAGCGGCGGCACAGCTCCCAGGACACCGCTTCGCTTTGTACTGCCGGCCGACGCATTGGCCTGAGCCTGTCGCGGGCTAGCAGCTAGGCCCTTCGGATAAGCCTCCCGCAAACGCTTCGCAGCGCGAGCAAGCCACGCCTCGGTGACGACTTCCTCGAGGTCCTTCGCCGCAATGCGGTCGAGGCGCACGGGCGCCGCCGGGGTGCGGTCGAAATGCGGGGTCGTGAAGAAGACGCTCGGATCGTCCGCGAGCAGCGCCTCCTTGGCCACGAAATGCTCTACGCGGGCGCCCAGGATCGGCCCGCTCGGCGCCTCATCTCCGAGCGCCTGGATTTCCTTCGGGCGCAGCGGGCGCTCCCAGACGAACAGCTTGCCGTCGACGCGCCATTGGCGCATGTCGCGCGACAGCCGCTCCTCGGCCTCGGGCAGCGCGAGCGCTAGAGGCTTGATGCGGGTTGGGCCGCCGGGCAGGAGGCGAGCCTTGAAATGAGAAGAGGGCCTCCGGCTCTGCAAACTCGTGATTGGAGCACGAGATGTGCGCTTCGCTGGAGACCCTCGTTATCGCAGCTTACGTGTTCGCCGACTCGTTCTCGTTTCCTCGCCCAGGCCCAGCAGGCAAGGTCAGCGATCAGGAGCTGATCGCGCTGGCGGTAGCTCAGGCCGCGACCGGGATCTGCTCAGACCGCCAGTTCCTGGGCGTGATCGGCCGACTACTTCCGGGGTTCTTTCCCGAGTTGCCTTGCCAGTCGCAATACAACCGCAGGCTCAGACGGCTCACGCCGTGGATCACCACCGTGCAAATGATGCTTGCAGAGCTGATCGCCGACGGTCAGCTGCGCTTGGTCGACGGGACGCTGATCGCGTGTGCCAACTACCCGGGCTGCCGATCGCTCAGCGAGTTCGCCGGCCATGCCAGCTACGGCTACTGCCCATCGAAGAGCCTGTTCGTGTGGGGCATGCGCCTGGTGCTGATCTCAGACGCCAAGGGCGTGCCCGTGGGTTACGACCTGACGGGTCCCAAGACCGGCCAGGAGCGCGAGCGCGCCCTAGAGCTCGCCGCCGCCCACCAAGGTGCAACGCTGTTCGCCGACAAGGGCTTCTGGGGCAGGGAGTATCGCGACTGCATGGAGCTGATCGGCCTTGAACTCATCACCCCCGAGCGCCACCGACCAGGCAAGCGGCCCGTCGGCGAGATCGCCAAGGCACGGATCCGCCTGGTCATCGAGTCGGTCTTCTCCAATCTCAAGCGCCAGATGCGCTTGGAAGATCACCTCGCCAAGACGCTCGCAGGACTCGTTCAGCGCATCGCCCAACGACTGCTCGCACTGACCCTCGGCATGCACATCAACCTGCTCACCGGACGTCCGCCACGAGCCCTCGCCGCCTACGATGGGCGATGAACCCGCATCAAGCCTCTAGCCCTTGCACATCCTCCCAGGTGGCCACCGAGCTCAGCCTCGCTTCACCGCTGCCTCACAGCGGTCTCCAACATGCAGGTCACAGCGTCGCCTGGCTCAGCCGGGGAGTTCTGGGGCCAACGCAAATGCGCTGGCCCCAGTGCGCTGCGCCGCTGCTCAGCCGGCGAGGAGTCCCAAACCGCAGCTCAGGCCACCTCGCGGTGGCGCAGGATCTCGCGATCGGGACGACCGTCCCGACCAAGTGAAGTGCTGTGATCGGTGTTCGGGCGCCCAGGGGTCGAGGAGCAGCCATCGACGAGGACCCGATCCTCCGCACTTCAGGAAGACTCCACCGGCGCCATCAGGTAGTTAATCGTCCCCGAGTCTGATCGGCCGTTCTTCACGTGTCGCTCAATGTCGGTGAGGCTGATCACAGTCCGGTCCCCATTTGCCGTCCTGGCCTGGTATCCAGCATCGAAGAAGATCGCGAATGTGTCCCGGTAGTGGGCGTTTGAGCCTCCTGGGTGATAATCGGAGAGGCAGATCTCGACCATCCACGTGGGCTTCGGCTGCCTCGCCAAGACCTCACCGCACCCCAGCAGCACCTGGTACTCGAAGCCCTCGACATCCAGCTTGATGAACATCTTCCGGCCTTGGAATCGGGAACCGAGCAGGATGTCGAGCGTGCTGACCGGGATCGTCTTCTTGAACCGCTTAGGCTGAGCAGCCCATCCGGGGACTAGCGATGCGCCGGTGCTGGAGACTCCGTACAGGGTCTCGACGCCGGCTTGCCCGGAGAGCCCGAGCGGGAAGACCTCAACGTCCGTCCGACCATTCGCCAAGAGGTTGGCGTACACGTAGCGCAGATTCTGTTCCTGCGGCTCGATAACGACAGCGTGCTTGCCCGTGGAGCGGGCGAGACAGGAATAGAAGCCGATATTGGCTCCGATGTCGACGAAGACATCGGATCCCTCAAGGCACTCGGCGGTGAGGGCAACCTCGTCCGGCTCGAACGTTCCGTCCTGCATCAGGCGATGATGCAACGAGTTCCCGGCGATCATCGAGAACCCGTAGGGCGTCATTCGCTCGGTGTGGCGGACGGTGGGTGAGTAGGCGTAATAGAGGTCGCGACTGTTGTTGCGAAGCTGGATGAGCTTCGCAACGGCACTCCCGACAGCCGTGGTTGCGAAACGAATCATGGTGTGGCGACGGCTTGCAGGGCCGCCATCTCCTCCCCCATCGACAGCTGCTGGCGCCCACGCTGCGGCAACGCCCGATCTACCGTCCCGATCAAATCCAGCTCACAGATGTAGTGCCAGGCCAAAACAGCGGCCCGACCTCCCGACAGACACACACCAGCCAGCTGCGGATCCAACCGCGTGAAAAAGCCCATCAGCTGCTCCGGGTTGCCTCGACACCTTGAGCTCGTCCTCAAGCCCCACCGTCTTGAGCATGCGACGGCGCACACGCCTTGCTCGTCACTATGCGCCTGCACAAATACAGATACACGTAGCGCCTGCGTCCCCGACGCACCGCGTGACCCTTGACATACATGTTGGCCCTAGACTAACGACCCTGCCGGCCGAAACAACCACCATGCCCACGAGCCATTTACCAATGGACCGTCTGGAGGCCCCGCGAGCACGCGTCGAGATGCTCGCGCGCTTGCTGACGGTGACCGGTAGACCCAGCGCAGCTACGCGAGCAACAGGAGGGTGGCCATGTCGAACGCCGCGCTTGGCGCCTGGCTGATCTCGGGGAAGAGGGCGAGGAACGCGTCAGCGGTCTCGAGGAATCCGATGCGAGGAGTGCTGTAGTGCATCGGCACCACCCAGCGCGGGCCGGAGCGTCTGGACTATCACTTGCGCCTGCGTGGGGCCAATCGTCGGCCCGGAGCCCACCGGGAGGAGGAGCAGTCGACGATGCCGATCGCCGCCGCCTGCTCCTCGGGCAGAGCGCTCTGGCCGAAGTCGCCGAAGTGACAGACGCGCAAGCGATCCACTTGTAGCGATCCGTCGGGGTGGGCAGTCGCTTGGGGTCTTCACCGACCGCTGACGGTTTCGACACTCGCGCACGCTCTCATCGCCGAATCATGCCGGCGGGAGGGGATACGATGGGAGCTCATGCGCGCCGTTCTGATCCACGAGACCGGAGGCCCGGAGGTTCTTGCTCTCGAGGAGGCCGATCGACCCGAGCCGGGCGACGGTGAGGTATTGATCAAGGTGCGCGCCGCATCGGTCAACCCGATCGACTGGAAGCTTCGACGGGGACTCAGGCCCACGCCGTTGCCGGCGCTGCTCGGCAACGATGTGTCGGGCGCCGTCGAGCTCTCTCGCTTGCCCGGGTTTGTCGAGGGAGACGAGGTGTTCGGCATCGCTGGAAGCGGCGCCTACGCGGAGTTTGCAAGCGCTAAAGCCGACGCGATCGCGATCAAGCCGGCGGGGATAAGTCATGAGCAGGCAGCGGCGCTGCCAGTGGCCGGTATGACGGCCTGGCAGGCGCTGTTCGACAGCGGTGGGCTCGAGCGCGGACAGACCGCCCTGATCGCGGGCGCCGCGGGCGGTGTGGGCCACTTCGCGGTGCAGTTTGCCAAGCACGCCGGGGCGCGTGTGATCGGCACTGGCTCCTCGCGCAACCGCGATTTCGTGCTCGGTCTCGGCGCCGACGAGTATGTCGACTACACGCAACAGGATGTCGCCGAGACGGTGAGCGATGTCGACGTCGTATTTGACACCGTGGGTGGCGCTACAACCGAGCCACTGCTTGCCACTCTGCGCCCGGGAGGCGTTCTCGTAACGATCGCCGCCGCGCCGCCAGGGCAGGCGGCACAGGAGCGCGGCGTGCGCGCCGAGCTGTTGGTCATGACCCCCAGCTCCCAGCAGCTGGCCGAGATCGCCGATCTCGTTGCAAGCGGCGCGGTGCATGTTGAGATCGCGGCAACGTTTCCGTTGTCTGAGGTGCGCCAGGCACATATGCTCAGCGAGGGTGGGCATACGCGCGGGAAGATCATCCTCACCGTGGGCGCCCCGAGCTAGCCTGGTTTCATACCTTCTCAGTCGTGCCGGCCCGCGTTGAGTCCAATCACCACAACGATGTCTCGGAGACGCATGTGGCGTTGTCCTCCGGCCGCGTGCTCGGGCGCCGAGTCGGCGTCGCGGAGCCTTAAAGTGTGAGTCGCCGCAGACCGGGTCGCGGCGACTCACAAGACAGCGTCAGCCTGTTTGCACAGCCATCAAGTTGTTGCCGTCGGGGTCGCGGAAGAAGAACATCGGCGGCACCGGGTCTCCCATGCGCATGACCTCGGCGTCGACGTCGACTCCGCGGGCCAGCAGGTCGGCGTGATCGGCGTCGGCGTCCTCGGTCTTCAGGCCGATGCGGGTCTGGATGCCGACGGATTCGCCCTCGCGCGGCAGCACCAAGGCAATCGAGGTTGCGGCGCCTGGCGGGGACACTTCCACCCAGCGGTCGCCGTCCCCGAAGGGGATGTCGGCGAGCTTCTCGAATCCGAGCTTGCCCACGTAGAAATCGATCGCTCGGTCCTGGTCTGAGACGGGCACCATCACCGTCGCGAGTTGAGTGATGCGGGTGCTTGTGCTGGTATCGGCCATCTCTGGCGCTCCTTGCTTTGTGGGTTGCTATTGCGGTTTCTGAAGCTTTGACTGCGTGCGGCGCGAAATTCATCGGTCGAGACTTGTATCGGAGCGCGCCGGTGAGATGATGGTCACGCACGCGCGGTCGCTGTGGCGCCCGGCGACACGCCCAGGTCACACACGAGGAGGCAAGCAGAATGCCGACTGTCACAGATCACGAGTCACAGCAGGTCGAGCGGGCCAATGCGACGGGCCGCACGCCGGCGGTGTTCGTCCACGGATCAAGGGTCGCGGTCATGCGCTCGCGATCGACAATGGTTGGCGCGAGGTCGCGGATGCCGCGTTGGCGTTCGTGAAGCGGTTTGCCTGAAGATTTTTTTGGATGAGCTGTTCGTTCGAGGCGCTGTACCACGCGGAGCGCCTTCACATGGTCAATCCAGCGGGGGACGTTGGCGTTGTGACGCTGTGGTCGCCGGTGCGCTCGGCGAAGCGGCGGTTGGCGGAGATATCGGCGGAGCTGCTCGACCCCGACCGCAGCAGAGTCGCGGTCATCTCGAACCTGTTTGGGGATGGGATGTACGCGATGCTGTGCAACCTGCTCTACAACCCGCAGGTGCGCCATCTGGTTGCGATCGGCCAGGACCTCGGTTTGCCCACCTGCGAGGAGCTCGAAGCGTTCTTGGAGCATGGGCTCGAGGACGCGACGTTGCTCGGCTCGCCCGTCAAGCGTGTGCGCAACACAAGCCGGCTGTTCCCGGCGACCGCCGGCTTCGACGAAGGACGCTTGCGTGAGCAGCTCAGCTTCAGCTACTTGGGCAAGCTCTCGAGCGACAGTCTTCCGGCTGATTTGACCAAGCGCCTGGGCGAGCTACCGAGCGCGGGTCCTGAAGAGCGGACGCTGGAGCGGCTGCGCGTCAATCTTGACGTGGGCTCTAGCGGCGGTTTGCACAGGCCGTCGCACCCGGGAGCCCACCAGGTGGTGAGGCGGCGCCCGCTGGACTGTTGGGAGGAGCTGGTCGTACGCACGGTGCGTTTCGGCCGGCCGGTGAGGCTCGCCAAAGGGGAGCGCCTCGAGCTGCTCAACGTCAAGGCGGTCATCACCGATCCCGCTCGGGAGAGTAAGAGCGCACTCGAGCGCTATGGATTCCAGCTCGAGGACTTGCTCGACTACGAGGCAAAGATGCTTGTGGCCGACTTGCCGGAGGAAACCTCCTACACGTACGGTAACCGTCTGGGCGACCATTTCGAGCACCATTCCGGGCGACTGGACACGCTTCGGGCGGCGATCGACCGGCTGCGCGCTAACCCGGAGACGAGGCGGGCGTACGTCACGCTGTGGGACAACTCAACAGACTTGGCGCCCATTGAGAGCGACGGCGACGTGGGTGAGTCTGGTCGGGGCTTGGGCGAGCAAGCGGGCGCGCCTTGCCTGACCACGCTGTTCTTCCGTAAGTCGGGCGAGACGTTGTCGTTGGCGGCTACGTTTCGCGCCCATAACTTGCTGACTGCCTGGCTGAGGAACGTATACGGGCTGATGGCGATTCAGCGCCACGTGGCCGAGGGGTGTGGTCTCGAGATCGGTCAGATTGCTGTGATCAGTCATTCGCTCGGGGTCGACCCATCTAGCTCGAGCTTCCAGCTCGCGCGAGATCTGAGCGAATGCTGGAAGCGCGACGACGACCGAGATGGGCTGACCGGCAAGTACTCGCTCAGGGAAGACCCAAACGGTTACTTCATCGTCGGCTTGGATGAGCGTTCCGGCCAGATTGTGGCTGAGCACCGCTACAAGGGGGTGCTGGTCAAACGCTACAGCGGGGCGCACGCGGATGCGGTGGCAAACGAGGTGGCCTCGGACATGGCCGTGAGCCTCGTTTCGCATGCGATGTGGCTCGGGAGAGAGCTCGCCCGAGCGGAGGCGCGTCTATCCGTCGTCGGCGAGGTATGAGCTGGTCTTCAGGCAGTCTTTGTGGGCGTTCACGGGCTCGGGCGGTCCAGCCGGTCGAGGCGAGCCGGCACTAACGGCCTCGCTCGGTCCCATAGACGTCCGATGGTCCTGCGCGGAGCGACCGGCATGGCATGATCGCGTGATGAAGATCCTCTCGGTCGAGCGCTTCGATTGCGACGAGCTGTTGGCCTCGTTGCGGGAGACGCCCTTGCGCGGCTTTGACAAAGCCAAGGTCTATGCGAACGCGACGCTCGAGCTTGCGTCTGCGACCGACACCGATGCTCTCACGCCGGCACAGCGGTACGTGCTCGAGCCGACGATGCGCAAGCTGTTGGAGCTTCGCAACGCTCTTTTGGGCCACGGGATCGATTTGTTCGCGCTCGACGGAGGCGCTTACATCCACACGTCAGACGATCCCGACGAGACGATCCCGATCGTGCCTCCGATCGTGGAGGAGTCTGTCGAGCCCGACGGCAGGACCGTGCTGTTGGTCAATGACGGGCTGCACCGCGTGTCGGCTGCACGATCGCTGGGCCTGTCGATCTCCGTCGTAATCGCGCGAGGGGTTCCAAGCGAGTACCCCTATTATGCGTACGCTCTCCCTCGGGGCTGGACCGAACTCGTGCAGCTAGAGGAGCTGCCCGACGAGTACCAGAAGAAGGAGTACCGTTTGCCGGAGAGCTACAAGGCGCTGTTCCGCGAATTCAACACCGTGTTCCCAGGAGTGCAGAAGCAGCGCAAGCAGTCCAACCCAGACCACCTGCGGGCCTGAGTCGTCGCTGCAGTCGGTTGAGGCCCGGCGCTCGGGCGAGCGGACTACTGGTCCGGGATGTCGCCCGCGCTGTAAGCGCTGACACGGAAACGGACAGTCGCCGAGGGCGATGTATCGAGTGCGACGAGATGGACATGCAGGTGGGCGACCGAGCCGCCGTTGTAGAGCATGTTGCCGCTGCGTTCGACCGTGGCGACCGCCGCCGGCTCCAGCTGAGCGGTGAGCATGCGCTTGATCGACCACAGCTCGGCGCCGGCCTCGTCCGGCAATTCGTCAAATGACGTCACATGCCGGCGGGCAACGATCAGGTAGTGGGTCGCGGTCCCCTCGTAGGGGTAGCGATTCCTCGTGACATACCAGTGGTTCCCGGTGTGCTCGATCGGCTCGGGCTGGTGCTCGGCCACGTGCTCGGGACAGAACACGCAGATGCCGGCGGCTTCCAAGTCCTCCATGCGCTGGCGTTGGGAGGCACTGCGTGCCGCCGCGAGGTCGTACATGGGATTAGCTGGTGCGCTCATATACAGCGAAGTCGAAGGCTAGTTCGTTCTCGAAGATCCGCTCGCTCCGCTGCGAGCAGCGCCACTCGGCTGGGGGTAGCTCAGGGAAGAAGACGTCACCCACGATCTCGGCATCGATCTCCGTGGCATACACCCTGTCGGCGACCGCCAAGGTCTCGTCGTAGACGGTGCTGCCGCCGATCACGAAGCACTCGCCTCCGCACGCCGCAAGCGCGCTCGACAGGTCCTGGAAGACCTCTGCGCCAGGTAGCTTCAGCTCGGCATTCGAGCTGAGCACGAGGTTGCGCCTTTGTGGCAGGGGACGGTACTTCGGCGGGATCGACTCGAACGTGTTGTGGCCCATCAGCACGGTGTGCCCGGCGGTGAGCTCGCGGAAGTGGCGCATGTCTGAGGGCAGGTGCCAGGGCAAGCTGCCGTCCAGGCCGATCGTGCCGTTGGCGGCGCGGGCGACGACTAGCGAGATCATCCGACTCGGGCTCTCAGGTTGCCACGGGGATGCCGGCGATCGCCGGGTGCGGGTGGTAGTCGGACAGCTCGAAGTGCTCGGAGCGGAAGTCGTGGATGTCGGTTATGCGCCGCCCCGCCTCGGTCAGCTGCAACGTAGGCAATGCCAGCGGATCGCGCGCGAGCATCTCCTCGACGTGGGGGAGCTGGTTGGCGTAGATGTGGGCGTACTGGATCCAATGCACGTACTCCACGAGCTTGTAGCCTGTGAGCTGCTCGAGCATCAACCCGAGCGCCGTGTATTGCGCCATGTTGGAGGGCACGCCGATTGGCGTATCGCCCGAGCGCTGGTTGTGGATCAGGTGGAGCTCCTCACCGAACACCAATGCATGGATCCAGCCGTGACACGGGGCGATCGTGTTGCGTGAGCGCACACCCTGCTCGCGGTGGTTGGCGTTTGGAATCCACGGGCTCATCACGGCCGTGCGGTCGAGCGGCAGGTCGCGCAGCTTCTTGACCAGGTGAGGAAGCTGATCGAAGCCGGGGTCTTCGCCGTCAAGGTCGGTGGTGAAGTTCTTGAAGGCGTGCCCATAGGAGCCGGGGCCGAGGTCGCCGGGCCGCAGGCCACGCGCCTCGCACTTCTCCGGCGTCGCCCACGCGTCCCACCAGTCGCACCCGAACTCAGCCAGCTCATCGAGCGTGCGGGCGCCGTTGATGAACGCGCACAGCTCGCCGATCGCCTTGGATACGAAGCCCTTTATCGAACGCTCGGTGATGACCGCCGCACCGTGGGCCATGGGGAAGCGCATGCAGTGGCCGGCGAGGGCCAGCGCCTGCTCGCCCTGCTTGGTCTCCACGCGCACACCGCCGTCGCGGATCGCGCGCAGCATGTCGCTGTAGGCGGTGCTCGGGGTGCGATCGGAGTAGGGCAGGTAGTCGGGCATAGGCGGTCGGGCGTCGGTGTCCAACGTCGGTGGTCGAGCATCGGTGTCTCGTGGACCACGAGCCTAGCGTGGCCGCGGGCGGCGATAAGGTCTTGCTCGGATGGCAGCGAACAGCGGCATCTTGAGTCCCGATGTGAACTTCGGCGAACGGTTGATCCCGACGCTCGCTGAGATGACGCGCACCGTCACCCACCTCAAGGGCCTTGGGTACAAAGTGGTGCTCACCTCAGGCTCCTTCGACCTGATCCACCTTGGCCACGTCAAGTACCTGATGCGCGCAAAGGAGCTCGGGGACGTACTCGCCGTCGGGGTGGACAGCGACGCCAAGATCCGCCGTCGCAAGGGCGAAGACCGCCCGATGGTGCCGGAGGGCGAGCGCTTGGAGCTATTGGCCTACCAGCGCCCGGTCGACCTGATCTTCCTCAAGCAGGACGAAGAAGAGCACTGGGCGCTGATCAAGGCGGTGAGCCCGGACGTGCTGGTGCTGACCGAGGACCACTCCTACGGCGATGAGGATCTGAAGGCCCTCGGTGAGCTGTGCGGTGAGATCGCGGTGATCGAGCGCCAGGCGTCGGTCACGACCAGCGAGCGCATCCGACAGATGTACATGCACCTGGGGGAGCGGCTCGGGCCGAAGCTCGCAGATGTGCTTCCCGGTCTGATCGACAGCATCCTCAAGCGCGGGTGAGCGAGTTGGCGATCGCCCGTATCCTCGTTCACGGATGAGCGAGGTCGCGGTCGCCTATATCCCGGTCCTGCATGAGGGGTACCGGCGCTTTGTCGAGGCACACGCGCACGCACGCCCGCTGTACCTGATCGGCCCCGAGCTGTACAGCGACTATCGCCCGCTGGCGAAGGACATCCGCTGCCTCGACGCCCAGCTCGTGGCAGCCTCGATCGGCGCGTGGGGCATCTGCTCGCAGGTCGAGGTGCTCGATCAGCGGGGAGCAGGGCGACTTGCCGCAGAAAGCCCGACGCTCACGCTGCCGGCGGAGGACGTGAGCTATCAGGTGGTGGAGCGCTGGTTCAGCCGCTGTGCGGTGCGCTTCGACACCGTGTTCTTGAGGTGGGACAAGGCGCGCAGCGCTCAGCTTTCCACGCCGTCAGCTGTGCCGAGCACGCCTGACGATCCGCTGCTCGCCGAGCTGGCGGTTGCCGCGCAGGCCCAGGCATTGGGAAGCACCGACTGGTGGCGCCAGGTGGGCGCCGCGATCCGCTTCGCCGACGGGACGATTGCCTCCGCGGTCAACGAGCACAGCCCGCACCGCTTGAGCCCCTACGCCGTTGGCGACCCGCGCGCCAACTTCTCCCAGGGAGTGCACCTCGAGCTGTCAACGGCCACTCACGCCGAGGCACGCCTGATCGCGGAGGCGGCTCGCGAGGGGATCTCGACGAAGGCAGCGGTCCTTTATGTCACGGACTTCCCCTGCCCGCCGTGCGCGAAGCTGATCGCCGGTGCGGGGATCGCGAAGCTCTACTTCCGCGCCGGCTACGCGGTGCTCGACGGCGAGGACGTGCTGGCGGCGGCGGGCGTCGAAGTTGTGCAAGTGGCGTGAGAGGCCCGCGCGCAGAGCACTTGACGAGCGCAGGCTCGAATGTGCCTCAACGGTCGCGCGCGGCCGAACCGACGCGCGAGCGGGTGCGTTCGACGATCGGGCAGGTGGGCGGCTACTGGCGGCCGCTGGCCGCGGTCGCGCGCCTGCAAGAGGAGCTCGGCGAGTTGGCAGAGCTGCTGGCGTTGTGTGGAGCCGACACCGAACGGCGTCCGCCCGCGGACGCTGCGCAGTTGGCCTCCGAGCTGGCCGATCTGTGGATCATCACCACGGCGCTGTCAGACCAATTCCTCGGAGCTGTCGCCGAGCCCGATTCTCACTTGCCCCGCCGGCCGCCGCCGGATCTGTTGGGCGCTCTCGTCGCCGCCGCCGGGCCGATCGCGAGGATCGTCAACTACTACGACGGTCCGAAGATCCCGCGTGGTTTTGACGGTTGGATCTCACTGAGCGTCGCCGTCGCCGGGTTTCATCGGGTGCTCTCCGATGCCGCACGGGCACACGACGTCGACCTGGCCAAGGCCGTCAACGCCAAGCTCGACGCTATCCCGTCGCTCGACTCGGGGCGCTTCGCAAGCGGCGCGCACGACCCGAGCACGGCCGCGTCGCGGGAGAGCCGGCGCGGGCGCCTGTGGGGCAGTCCTGAATGGTCCTCGGATGACTTCAGCTCGAACCTGGATCCGATCGTTGCCGACCTCACCTCGTTTACGAAGGCCGCCCCCTGGGAGCGCCTCGACGGCTACGTGGTCCGCGGGCCGCCGCTCAGCTCGCCGGCGCTGTTCGAGGACTGGCTGGCCCAGCTCCTGGCTGGACTCCTAGCGTGCGATCCCGTGAGTGGACAGCACGCGGGCTGCCTGAGTGAGGGGCCCGAGCGCCACTTCAGCTTCAACGGGCTGCGCCTATGCGCATCGGGCTTCTGCTCGCTCTACGACGCGAACGATTCTCATCGCTCGCCGGCAGGCACGCTGCTTCTGCTCCACGTGGAGCGCTCCCCCGAAGGTCGGCGCGCGCAATGATGGCGTGATGTCTGTCCCCTCCAAGGTCGCGGTCACGGCGCCGTTCGCGGGAGTGGTCGTGACTGTCGAGCACGAGCCTGGTGGCGCAGTCCACGCTGGCCATCCCTTGGTTGTGCTCGAGGCGATGAAGATGGAGCACGAGGTTCTTGCCGAGGCCGACGGGATCGTGCACAGCGTGGAGGTAGCCGTGGGCGACTCGGTTCAGGCGGGCGAGACGCTTGTCGTCTTGACCTCCTCAGAACGTGCAGGGGACGAAAGTCCCCATCCAAGCAATTCCTCTTCGGATCTCGACCTCGACGGTGCGCGCGATGACCTGAAGGCGGTGCGGGAGCGCCACGCGCTCGGCCTCGACGCCGCGCGCCCTGATGCAGTGGCGCGCCGCCGCGAGCAAGGCAGGCGCACTGCGCGCGAGAACCTCGCCGAACTCGTAGACGAGGGCTCCTTCGTCGAGTACGGCCCACTGCTGTTCGCCGCCCAGGAGCGCCGTCGCTCGCGCGAGGATCTCCTCGCAAGCACGCCCGCCGACGGTCTCGTCGCGGGAGTTGGTGAGGTCGACGGGAACCCGTGCGTGGCGATGTCCTACGACTACATGGTGCTCGCCGGCACCCAGGGGATGCGCGGCCATCTCAAGAAGGACCGCCTGTTCGAGCTCGCCCAGCGCCGCCGCCTGCCGGTCGTGCTGTTCGCCGAGGGCGGCGGCGGTCGCCCGGGCGACGTTGACTTTCCGATCGTCGCCGGTCTCGACTGCCGCGCGTTTCACCTCTTCGGCCGCCTCAGCGGCCTCGTGCCGCTCGTGGGGATCGCTTCGGGCTACTGCTTTGCGGGCAATGCCGCCTTGCTCGGCTGCTGCGACGTGGTGATCGCCAGCGAGGACTCCTCCATCGGGATGGGCGGCCCGGCGATGATCGAGGGTGGTGGGCTCGGCCACCACGAGCCCGCCGAGGTCGGCCCGATCGACGTGCAGCACGCGAATGGCGTCGTTGACCTGCGCGTCACCGATGACCAGGCTGCCGTGGCGGCGGCCAAGCGCTACCTCTCCTACTTCCACGGGCCCACCGATCGGTTCACCGCGCCAGACCAACGTCTGCTGCGTCATCTCATCCCGCAGGAGCGTAAGCGCGCATATGAGGTGCGCCGCGTGCTCGATGGGCTCTGCGACGAGGGCTCGGTGCTCGAGCTGCGCGCAGGCTTCGGCGCGGGAATGGTCACCGCGCTGGCGCGCATCGAAGGTAGGTCCCTGGGAGTGATCGCCAACGATCCCGCTCATCTGGGCGGAGCGATCGACGCCGACGCGGCCGACAAGGCCGCGCGCTTTCTGCAGATGTGCGACGCGTTTGGCTTGCCGGTGCTGTTCCTGTGCGACACGCCTGGCTTCATGGTCGGGCCGGCGGCCGAGCAGGCCGCGACGGTGCGTCATTTCGCGCGCCTGTTCGTGATCGGAGCCAACCTCGAGATCCCGATCGGGACGATCGTCTTGCGCAAGGGCTACGGGCTCGGCGCGCAGGCGATGGCCGGCGGCTCCTTCAAGGCGCCCTTGTTCACGGTCGGCTGGCCCACCTCCGAGTTCGGGGGCATGGGATTGGAGGGAGCGGTGCGCCTGGGCATGCGCCGCGAGCTGGACGCGATCGAGGATCCCGAGGAGCGCGAGCGAGTGTTCCAGGCGACGGTTGCCGCTGCTTACGAGCACGGCAAGGGCCTGAACATGGCCGCTTACGGTGAGATAGACGACGTGATCGACCCCGCAGACTCGCGACGCTGGATCGCGACTCTGTTCGACCCCCCGCCTGTCGACTGGCGCCGGCGTACGGTCAAGCGGCGGCCCAATGTCGATACTTGGTAGGCGTCGAGCCATATCAAGAGATATTCAAGTCAGCCTGGTCAGATTGCCGATATTCGTCTGATCTTTCACCCGATTGCGACGAAGGGATCTATGGGACGATGACGGACGCAAGCGCACTCTTTCCTGTCGTGATCGGTGTCGGCATCGCGGTCCTGACGACGAATCAGGCGCCGAATTCGGCAGCTGGCGCTGAGGCGCGGCGTCGTGCCGCCATGTTCACCATGGCGGTGCAACTCCTCGGGTTCGCCCTGGTGGCACTCGCGCTATCGATCGTCGGTTGGTATGTGGAGAATGGACGCAACGTCGGGCCCGCGGACCTGAGAGTCGAGAACTGGCTCATTGCCGTGCTCGCATTCTTGATGGTGGTTGTGGTGATTCGCAATGCTTGGGCCGGCTTTGTCCACTCATCGCCAACTTCGCCTTGGGAACGTGGGATCATTGATCGAGCGAATACGTTCATGATATTCGTGCAGTCCGTCGCGTTTGTCGTTGTATTGGGAGTGATTGTGGACGGGGCTCTCGTCGCCGTTGGTGCTTCTGCTAACAGAGTCGGCACCGGGATCGCGGTGGTCGCTGGGGTGCTCCTGATCGTGTTCTGCGCCGTCTCCTTCACGCTGCGGTATTTGCTTGGCGCAGATCCGTCGCCTCACGCCGTAACCATGTCTCGTCGTCAGCAGCAGAGTCTGCTGCGAGAGCTCAGCGATGCATCCGGATCGTGGGTGTCGATCAGCGTGAGGGCCGCGGGTGAGCTAGAGCCAGCCTTGGCGCTCTCAGCCACCGTGTGGGCGACCGACCGCGGCTGGTACTGGCGGGCAGGCGATGCGTATGCCTTGGCGCGCTATCACTCGTGGGCGGGTGGCCACGCGAAGACACCGGTTGCGGCGCTGCACTTGCAACGGGTGAGCGTCATCGCCGGCAAATTCAGAGATTCAATGCGAGGGATGCGGATAACCAGTACGACGCGTCGGTTGTGGTTGCTAGAGGCGTGGCGATCGCATCGCGATGAGTCGCCACTGGTCTCTGACGCCGGGTCGCCCGAGCGACGGGCCGCCTTGGTGCACATCGCCTACGAGCAGCTCCAAGCCGCGGGACTGGTGGCCACGGTGCGACCTGAACGGTCCACAGCGCGTCAAACCCCAACTAACGGCGTAGCGATGGCTGTGGCCCTGCCTGAGCACCCAGCTGGCGCTACGCCGGCGGCACAGCCGGCTTTGGGCTAGCCGGGTTCGGTCGACGCCCCGCCTGGGGATCCCTGAGTCGACGATGAGTCTCCCGGCTCCGGCGGAGCCTTCACGCGGGCGCGAAAGACGTAGAACGACCAGCCCTGGTACAGCAGCACGAGCGGGAAGAAGATAACCGTCACGATGCTCATCACTGTCAGCGCATAGGAACCGGAAGCCGAGTTGTTGACCGTCAAGTTGAAGGCTGTGTTCGTGCTCGACACCATCACATTCGGGTACAGGTCGATGAAGATCGAGCCGACGGTGGCAGCGATCGCTGTCGCTGATGCGGCGAATGCCCAGCTCTCGTACTCGGAGGACGCCAGCCGGGCCGCGAAGACCGCAGCGAGCAGCGCGAGGACTTCCACGGGTCCGGGGACCTGTGTGCTGCCGATGGCGCGTGTCCAGATCACAAAGCCGAGTACGAGCACCACGGCCACCCAGCCGAGTGTGCGCGCGACGGCGCGGGCACGCTTGCGCACGTCGTCAGTCGTCTTCAGTGCCAGGAACGTCGCCCCATGCAGCAAGCACAAGCCAAGGATCGTCACTCCAGTCCAAAGGCCATAGGGTGTCAGCAGGTCAAAGAAGTCGCCGGTGTACTCGTGGCTCGAATCGATCGGCAATCCATTCAACAGGTCGCCGAGTCCCACGCCGATCAACAGCGGCACGAGCAGGCTGCCGAGCGTCGTGCACCAAGTCCAAGTTCGTCGCCAGCGGGGATGCTCGCCCTTGCCTCTGAACTCGAACGCGACGCCCCTGCCGATCAGTGCTACTAGCACGAGCAGAAACGCCAGGTACAGCGCTGAGAACATCGTCGCGTACCAGTTGGGGAACGCCGCGAACGTGCCTGCCCCCGCGACGACGAGCCACACCTCGTTACCGTCCCAGAACGGTCCAATCGAGTTCAGCGCGACGCGCATTCCCGTCTCGGTCTTGCCGACGATCGTATGCAACATACCGACGCCAAAGTCGAAGCCCTCCAGCACGAAGAAGCCGACCCATAGGAGCGTCAGCACAATGAACCATACGGTGTGAAGTTGCATCAGTAGGTAAGCGCCGGGACCGCCCCGGCTCCGTCGTGGGGTCCGCTCGACTGGTCAGACGGCCCGTCCTCGTGACCGAGTCCCTTGCGTGCGTAGCGCAACATCAGGACCAGGTCGGCAGCACCCAACGCAGCATAGATCGCCACGAACACGACCAGACTGATCCAGATGTCAGTCGAGGTGACAGACGGAGAGGAGGCGTTCAATGTCTTCATCAGTCCCTGCACGATCCACGGTTGACGCCCGCTCTCGGTGAGCAACCAGCCGGCGGTGTTCATCGCAAACGGTGTCACAACCGCCCAGACCGACAATCGCAGGAACCACTTCGAGTGATCGAGCCTCTCGCGATGCAGCAGCCATGCGCCCCACAGTGCGAGCAGCATCACGAGCGCGGCGAGATAGGCCATGATGCGCATCGACCAGTATTGAATGAACACATCGGGCACATAATTGCCCGGGCCATACTTGGCTTCGTATTCCTTCTGAAGTTGGTTCAGTCCCACCACGGCGCCGTTCCACGAGTTGGTGGCAAGCAATGACAGCACGTGCGGGACTTCGATGATCTGCGAGGGTGTCTTATCGTTATTGCCTCCCCCTATTTGAAATAGGGAAAAAGAGCAGGGCTGACAGTCTTCCCACTGCGCCTCGGCGGCGGCGATCTTCATCGGCTGATACTTGGTCTCAACGACCCCAAGCTCACTGCCCACGAACAACGTCAGCACAATTGAGGGGATCAGGACGGCCAGGGACAGCGATGCTGTCTTCTTGAACGCCTCCACCTCGCTCTGCGTGCCCGCCTGCCCCCGTTCGGGGGCAGGCGCTTGTGTGTTGGCGTGCTTGATGTACCAGGCAGAGATCGCAAGCATCACCATCGAGCCGGTGATCGCGGCCGCCAGCAGTACATGCACGTATCCCCATAGGAACGTCGGGTTGGTGAACAGCGCCCCGACATTGTTCAACTGGGGCTGATGATGGCTGCCCAGCGTATAGCCGACAGGATGCTGCATCCACGAGTTTGCGGCCATGATGAACAGAGCCGACAGCATCGCCCCGAACGCCACCATCCAGATGCAGGCGAGATGTATGCGCTTGGGTAGGCGGTCCCAGCCGAACAGCCACAGGCCTAGGAACGTCGACTCGAGGAAAAAGGCGGCGAGGCCCTCCATCGCAAGCGGTCCCCCGAACACATCGCCGACGAAGCGTGAATAGGTCGACCAGTTCATCCCGAACTCGAACTCTTGAACCAAGCCCGTCACCACACCGACTGCCACGTTGATCAGCAGCAAAGTCCCGAAGAAGCGTGTCAAGCGCTTGTATTGAGACCCGCCCACCCCGCCCACCCCGCCGTTGCGATGCCAGCTCGTTTGGAGCATTGCCACCAGCAAGGCCAACCCCATCGTCACCGGCACGAACAGAAAGTGGTAGATGCTCGTTGTGGCGAACTGCCAGCGCGCCAGTTCGTTGGTCATGCTTCACCACCGTTACCAAGTTCGCCCTGCTGCGATTCGGTGTCGCGTCTGCACGGAGCGAGGAGGCCTTCGCGCTGCCACGACTCGGCGTAGCGTCCGTCTTGTGCGAGGAGATCGTCGTGCGGGCCGCGTTCCACAACCGCTCCGCGCTCGAGTACGACGACCTCGTCTACCTCCTCCAGGCCGGTGAGCCGATGGGTGATCAGCAGCGTCGCGCCTGTGCGCTCGGCGGCCAACAGGTCACCTATGATCGCATCGGCCGTTTCTGTGTCGAGGTGCTCGCCGGGCTCGTCGAGGACCAGGATCGGGAAGTCGGCGAGCAACGCACGGGCTATGGCGAGGCGCTGTCGTTGCCCGCCGGATATGCGCATCCCGTGCTCGCCCACTTCGGTTTGCAGCCCGTCCGGTAGGCCGTCCACCCACTCGAGCAGTCGCGCTTGGGCGAGCGCCTTGCGCAGCCGATCGACGGTCGCGTCCCGCTTTGCCAAGCGCAGGTTCTCCTCGAGCGTCGTATCGAACACGTGGACGTCTTGGCTCACGAGCCCTACGACGCGGCGGTATGCATCGCCGTCCAGATCGGCGATCTCGACACCGTCGAGCGTCGCCGAGCCGGCCCGATAGGGGAGGAATCTCAGCAGCACTCCCGCGAGCGTCGACTTGCCTGCGCCGCTCACGCCGACGACCGCCACGCGCCTGCCCGGACTCAGGTCGAGGTCGACTCCGGCGAGCGCCGCGCGCCGCTCGCCGGGATATGAGCTGACCAGGCCGCGCACGCGTAGAGCCAGGGCATTGGCGTTGGATGGTGCGGCATCGGACGAGGTGTGGCGCGCGCCGGCCCTGGTGGAGAGGGCCTCGCCGTCCTGTGGCAGCCAGGCATCGCCGGGCGCGACGGGATGGACCGGCTCCGTCACCGGTGGCTCTGCGTCGATCGCCTCGAACACGCGCCCGGCGGCGCGACGCACGCGCTGGAGCGTCTGGGTCGCCGCTGGCAGGCCTGAGACCAGCTCGAAGGCGACGAGCGGGATCAGCGCGATCCCCGCGAGCAGGACCCCGTCGAGGCGGCCGTCGCGAACCGCGGCGACGCCCACGAGCAGCGCGCCCCACATCGCGAGCCCGGAGCACAGCGTTGCGAGGCCCTGGCCGACGCCCGCAGTGCGCGCGCTTGCGCGAGCGATCGCCGTCAGCTCAGCGTCGGTTGCCAGCGTACGGCGCAAGTGCTCGTCCGCGGCCCCGTTTGCGATCAGCTCGGGCGCGCCCTCCAGCAGATCGACGACCGAGGCCGTCAGCTCACCCCGTGCCGCCGCCTGCCTGGACTCGCCACGCACCGCAAGCCGTCCGGTCAGCCACGGCGCCACAACGCCCGCAAGGATCAGCGCGGCCAGCAGGATCGCGCCGGCAGCCGGCAGCATCGACCACACGAGCGCCACCGTGGCGACGCCCACTAGGAACGCGATCGCGAACGCCGGCGCCACTCTCAGGATCAGATCCTGCAGCGAGTCGACATCGTGCACGAGTCGTGCAAGCAGGTCTCCCCTGCGGAATGCGGGCAGGCCGAAGGGCGCCAACCGCTCGAGCCGCTCGTAGATCCTCACCCTCAGGTCAGCCAGCACTCTGAAGGCGGCGTCATGTCCGACCAGACGCTCCGCATAACGGCACAGGCCTCGCGACAGGGCGAAGAACTGCACGCCCACGATCGCGATCGCCACAGCCGACTCCTGTGGTCGCTGCGAGGAGCGCGATATCAGCCATGCCGACGTCGCGATCAAACCGATCGCGGCGGCGATCGCCCCGGCCCCGAGCAGCGTCGAGAGCGCCAGGCGACCAGCGGCGGGACGCGCCAGGGCGAGCGTTCGGCGCAGGGGGGCGTTGGGCCCATGCGCCTCGTCCGCAATCTCGATCTCGCACGCGTAGTGGGCGGGCGCTCGCCCGATCATCGCCTCGCTTCGATTCGTGATCGGCGGAACGCTCACGCGACCGCCTCGAGCGCTCCGAGCGTCAAGACGCGGTCGGCGATGTCCAGCAGCGCCGGGCGATGTGCGACCAGCACGACGGTATGTCCCTGGCAGAGGTCTCGAACGGCCTCCGCGACCTGCTCCTCGGTCTCGCCGTCGAGGCTGGCCGTCGGCTCGTCGAGCAGCAGCAGAGGCGCGTCGCGCAGGAACGCCCGCGCGAGCGCGACCCGCTGGCGCTCGCCCGCCGACAGCCCCGCTCCGTGCTCCCCCAGCACCGTCTCCACGCCTTCGGGCAGGCGGGCTACCAGCTCGTCCAATCCAACCCGCGAGCACGCCCCCGATATCTCCTCCTTGGACGCCTCACGACGGCCGATCCGCACGTTCTCGGCGATCGTGCTCGCAAACAGGTGCGGTCGTTGCGGCACCCACGCGATCTGAGAGCGCCAAGCGTCGAGGTCCAGCTCGGCCAGGTCGATGTCGCCCACGCGAACCGTGCCTCGCTTGGGCGCAAGGAAGCCGAGCAGCACGCTCAGCAGGCTCGACTTGCCGCAGCCACTCGGCCCGGCGAGCGCCGTTATCTCTCCTGGCTCGACGCCCAATGAGATGTCGTCGAGCACCGGCGCGCCGCGACCGGGATATGCGATTCGCACCCCTTCGATCGTGAGGCCCAGCGTCGCCGCGTCGGGGACGTCGATGCGCGTGCCGCCTGCCGCGAGCGGCCCACCGCTTGCTTGCCCCTCGCCATCGTGGGTCCCCGAACGGGGGAGCACTGCGAACACTTGCTCGGCGGCTGCCATCCCCTCGGCGGAGGCGTGATAATTGGCTCCCAGCCGGCGCAGCGGCAGATAAGCCTCGGGGGCGAGCACGAGCACGAACAACGCGGTTCTCAAATCGAGTTGTCCGCTCATCAACCGCAGCCCGATCGCGACAGCCACGAGCGCCACCGAGATCGTCGCCACGAGCTCGAGGATCAGTGAGGACAGGAAGGTGATCTTCAGCGTCGAGAGCGCCGTCGTGCGATACCGCTCGCTCACCTCGCGGATGCTTGCCGCCTGCGCCTTTGCGCGCCCGAACACCTTCAACGTGGGCAGGCCCGCCACCACGTCGAGGAAGTGGCCGGCCAGGCGTTGCAACGTGCGCAACTGGCGGTTCATGCGCTCGCGCGTAGTCGCCCCGACAAGTGCCATGAACAGCGGGATCAAAGGAATTGTCAGCGCGACGATCGCGCCCGAGATCCAGTCTCCGGCGAAGATCGCGACAAGCACCGTGAGCGGCACGATCACCGCCAGCAGCAGTTGCGGCAAGTACAGCGAGAACCAGCCGTCGAGCGCGTCGATCCCGCGCGTCGCGAGCGTCGCGAGCTCGCCCGTTCGCTCGCGTCGCGAGCTGTCCACGCTGCCCTTGGCCACGCGTTCGAGCAGAGCTGCTCGCAGCTGTGACTTCGCGGTTGCCGAGCAGCTGCTCGCCGCGAGCTCGGCGCCCCACGCGACCGCGGCTCGGGCCACGACCACGCACAGCAGCGAGACCAGCGGCGTCTGAAGCCTGGCCAAGCCCTCGCCGCTCGCGAAGGCCCCCGCGACGACATCCGCCAAGAGCCACGCCTGCGCGACGATCAGCAGCGCGGCAAGCGAGCCGAGCGCGACCGAGACATACAGGAACGTTCGAGTGGATCGGGCATAGCGGAGCAGCCTTGGGTCGAGTGCCCTCATCGCTCGATATTCGCGAGTCGGCCGTCGATCACCTGGTTCTGAGGGTTACCCAAGCGAGCGCTTATCCAGTCGATCAGCACCTTCAGACGGTCCCCCCGAACGCCGCCGAGGTAATACATGTGCACGGTCAGATAAGTGAAGAACGCAAGTCTCCCCGAGAGCTCGTGGCCGCGGATTTCACACACCGCCTTGCCCCTGCCCACGACCGCCAAGGCCCCCTTGTCGAAATAGCGAAACGGGGTCTTCGCGCCTGGACTTCCTTCGCGAATCGCTTTTGCCACATGGCGCGCCTGCTGGATCGCGACGGTCGCAAGTCCCGGGAACGGCTTGCCCTCGGGGGCCGCGAGCAGCGTCGCGTCGCCGACCGCGGATATCTCGGGATGGCCCGGGATCGTCAGGTCTGGTTCGATTTGCACCCGCCCCGCGCGGTCGGTGGACGCGCCGGTCGCCTGTGCCAGCGTGGCGGCGAAGGGAACGGCCTGCACGCCGGCCGCCCAAATCACCGTCCTCGACTCGATCCGCTCCTCGGCGCCATCGACCGACACAGTCACGCCCTTCGCGTCGATCCCCGTAACCCTCGCGCCCTCGCGCACGCTCACCCCGAGCGAGGAGATCTCCTTGGCGACCTTGCCCGAGAGCCGCTGGCTGAATGCTGCCGTCAGACGCTCGCCCGCGTCGAGCAAGATCACCTGTGCCTCACGGGGATTGATCCGCCTGAAGCCGCGCTTCATGCCGTGCTTGGCGAGGATCGCAAGCTCGCCCGCCAGCTCCACGCCTGTTGGGCCGCCGCCGATCACCACGAATGTCAGCCACTCGCGTTGCTCCACGGGGTCGCTCGTCCGCTCGGCCTCCTCGAAGGCGCCGTAGATCCGGTTGCGCATGTCGAGCGCGTCGGCGAGCGTCTTCAGCCCGCACGAGACGTCCTTCCACTCGTCTTTGCCGAAGTAGGAGGTTTGCGCGCCGCACGCCACGATCAGGCTGTCGTAGTCGAGCCGCTCGCCGCCGTCGAGGATCAGCCTTGCGTTGCTCGACGTCGAGTCCCGTCGCCTCGGCCATCAACACGGTCGTGTTCTTGTTGCGCCTAAGCGCCGTCCTGATCGGCGAGGCGCACTCGCCCGCCGCCAGACCGCCGCCGGCCACCTGGTAGAGCAGCGGCTGGAACAGGTGGTGGTGCATACGGTCGACGAGCGTCACCTCCACGTCGGCGTGCCTCAGCTCGTGAGCGGCGGCCAGGCCGCCGAAGCCGCCGCCGACGATCACGACCCGGCGGCGATGTGTATTACCTTGGGGCATGACTCGCGTGTGTGCGCGTGCGCGCGCGAGGCCCTCCTCTTTGGAATGCTCACCCTCCATCGGCACCTAGGCGCCGCAACAGGTGGTCGCCCACGCGCAGCGCGTTGGCCATCGCCGTGAGCGCCGGGTTGACCGCCGAGATGCTCGGGAAGAAGCTGGTGTCGACCACGTACAGGTTGTCGAGCTCGTGTGCCCTGCAGTCCGTGTCGAGCACCGACGACGCCGGGTCTGAGCCGAAGCGGCAGGTGCCGGCCTGGTGAGCGACGCCGGCCACCGGGATCTTGTTCTCCAGATAGGCCCAGCGCGGGATCAGGTGGTGCTCGTGCATGCCCAGGTGGCCCAGCAGCGAGCGCAGCTGCTCGAACAGCCGGTCCCTGGCGGTGTCGTTGCTGGCGCGATAGCTCAACGTGAGCTTGCCCTCGCGGTCGACGCTCACGCGATTCTTCGGCTGGGGGAGGTCCTCGGTCGATAGCCAGAAGTCGACGGCGTGCTCGGCGACGTCCGCCAGCGAGAAGTTCGGCGCGAGCTTGGTCATCAAGGGCTTCTCGCCGCGGTACATCTCCGCCACCGACTTGCCCACCATCTGGATGTTGCCCATCGGGTACTCCCAATCCTCGCTCGCGAAGTAGTAGTCGTTGACCCCCAAGGTCTTCTGGAAGACGGTCGGATTGGGCTCCTTGGAGATCGCGAGCACGGCCTGGCTGTTGTGGAACATGTAGTTGCGCCCGACCTGGTCCGAGCCGTTGGCGAGACCGCTGCGGATGCTTGTCGGTGGCCGAGCGCAACAGCAGCTTGGCGGTGTTGGCAGCCCCGCAGGAGACGACCACGATGTCGGCGGCGTATGCCTCTCGTGCGCCCGTCGCGCTCGACGACGACCTCGGTGACCGTCGTGCCCGTCGGGTCGGTGCTCAGCGCGACCGCCGTGCGTTCGTGAGCAGCGTGACGTTGGGGTGCTCGAGCGCGGGTCGCACTCCCAGCACCTCGGCGTCTGACTTTGCGTGCACCAGGCAGGGGAAGCCGTCGCAGGTCGAGCAGCGCACGCACGCGCTGTAGGGCATGTTGCCCTCGTCGAGCATCACTCCGCAGGGAGCGTGAAACGGGTGCAGGCCGGCCGCTGCGAACGCGTCCGAGAGCTGCGGCGATGCGCGGCTCGTGCGACACCGCGGGGTGCGGGTAGGGCATTGAGGCTGGTGGTTCGGTGGGGTCCTCACCGCGCGCTCCGTGCACTTCATAGAACTGCTCCGCCTCGCGTGTAGTAGGGCTCCATCTCCTCGTAGGAGATCGGCCACGCCGGGCGAGATGCCGCCGTGGTGGCGCAGCTCGCCGAAGTCCTCCGCCCGCATGCGGTAGAGCGCGGCGCCGTACAGCTTCGTGGCGCCGCCCACGCAGTAGTGCACCTGTGGCTGGAACGGCTTGCCGTCGGCGTCATACCAGGTGTCCGGCGAGACGTAGCGGTTGTCGACGAACACGTCCGCGGCAGACCAGTTCTGCGGCTCGCGCGGCAACCAGTCGCCGCGCTCGAGCAACAGGATCCGCTTGCCCGACGGGGCAAGGTGCCGAGCAAGCGTGCCGCCACCGGCGCCGCTGCCGATGACGATCACGTCGTAGGAGTCCATCAGGCGACCTTTGCCGAAGACGACCGCGAATCCGATGAGCCGCTGGCGCCGCTGTCGGCGACGAGAACACGGTGGCAACCTCTCACGAGATCTCCGCGAGACGCTCGATCACGATGATGCGCGCCGCCGCCTCGATCAGCGCGAGATGAGAGAACGCCTGCGGGAAGTTGCCGAGGTGGCGACCGGTGTCGGTGTCGAACTCCTCGGCGTACAGGCCGAGCGGCGAGGCGACCCTCAACAGGCGTTCCATCAGATCGCGAGCGCGCTGATGCTCGCCGACGATCGCAAGCGCGGACACGAGCCAGAAAGAGCAGATCAGGAAGCTGCCCTCCTTGCCCGACATGCCGTCGTCGGTCTCGTCGGTGCGGTAGCGCAGCACGAAGCCGTTCTCGGTCAGCTCGTCGGCGATCGCGAGCACGAGCGCCCGCAGGCGCTCGTCCTCGGGCGCAGGAAGCCGAACAGCGCGGCCAGCAGGTTGGAGGCGTCGAGCGCGTCGGTGTCGTAGTGCTGGCGCAATACGCCGCGCTCGGACAGCCCACGAGCGAGGATGTCGGCCTTGATCTCCTCGGCCGTCGCGTGCCAGGTGTCCTCTAGCTTGGCGTCGCCGCGCATCGCCGCGAGCTTGGCGGCGCGGTCCATCGCCACCCAGCACATCAGCTTCGAGGAGACGTAGTGCTGGGGCTTGCCGCGCGCCTCCCAGATGCCCTGGTCGGGCTTGCGCCACACCTTCGTCGCGCACTCGGCCTGGGCCTGCACGATCGGCCACAGCCGTCGCGGCAGGCGTTCGCTGCGGCGTGTGTGCAGCAGGATCGAGTCGAGCGCCGCGCCGAACACGTCGTTCTGGCGCTGGTCGAAGGCGCCGTTGCCGATCCGCACCGGGCTCGCCCCCGCGTAGCCCGAGAGGTCCTCGCGCGTGGACTCGGTCAGGTCGCGCCGCCCGTCGATCCCGTACATGATCTGCAGCGCGCCGTCCCCGTTGGGCTCGAGGTCGGCGACGAACTGCATGAACTCCTCGGCCTCCCAGTCGAGGTTGAGGTAGTGCAGCGCCTGCAGCGTGAAGGTCGAGTCGCGCAGCCAGGTGTAGCGGTAGTCCCAGTTGCGCTCCCCGCCGGGCGTCTCCGGCAGCGAGGTCGTGAGCGCGGCGACGGTTGCGCCGGTGGGCATGTAGGTGAGGCCCTTGATCGCGAGCGCCGAGCGCTGGATCGGCTCGCGCCAGCGGTGGTCGGGCATGCGCGCTCTGTTGAGCCAGCCGCGCCAGTAGTGGCCGGTGGCCGCCAGTCGTTCGTTGGCCTCGTCGAGGTCCTGGGGAGCGGCCAGCTCCTCAGCCCACGAGAGCGCGCAGTAGAGCCTGCTCGCCCTGCTTGAGCACGTGTCGTGCCCTGACCCAGTCGCCCTCGACGCCGACGGCCATGTCGGTCTGCAACCTGATCGTCTGCTCCGCGCCCTTGCGCTGCCGCGGTCTGAGGGAGCCACCGGCGCTCGCGTCGGCGATGTGGCCGTCGTCGGTGACTGCCCACCTGGCGGGGATGCGCCCGTAGTCGAAGACCGGTTCGCAGGTCAGCTCCATCTCGACCTCGCCTTCGAGGCACATCGCGACGCGCACGAGCATGTGGTCGGCGTCTTCGTCGGTCGGCGGCCGGGTGTGCGGGGTGACGAGGTCGACGCCGCGCCGGGGACCGAGCGTGAGCGAGTCGCGCACCATCGCCCAGCCGGTCGGTGTCGTCCAGGTCGTCAGCAGAGTGTTCGTGCCCGGCTCGTACACGCGCGCGGTCGGCACGTTGATCCCGAACGGCCCGAACCGGAACGCGCCTGCCTGGCGGTCGAGCAGCGTGCCGAACACGCTCGGCGGCGTCGAAGCGCGGAACGCACAGCCAGTCGACCGTCCCGTCGGGTGCGATCAGCGCGCCCGTGTGACAGTTGGAGAGGAAGGCGTAGTCGGCGATCGGGGGAAACGGAGAGGGCGTCGCCGCGCTCTGGGGCATCTTCGGGGCCTTTCCAGAGAGTCCCCCGCGCGCTCGGGTCGCCCGCATTGGCCGCGCCCGGCATGTCGGCTCGACTGCGCGCCTTGCTGTTGACGACATCCTTGGCCGCCCCGCCCACACGCCCGTGTGGCCCCCCCGTTTTTGCAGCACCCTTGTCTGCTTTCTTCTTGGCCTTTGCCTTCGGGGGGCTCACGACACCACCCATGGGCCGTGCCAGCCGCCGTAGCCCGTGACCAGAGCGGTCGGCCTCCGGCGGGCCCCAGCTTCCGGGAGCATATGGGTGCGCTGGGGGACGCTCCTCCAGCAGCGGCTGGAAGATGCGCCAGGTCTCCTCGACGCTGTCCTGTCGGGTGAAGCGCATGCTGTTGCCGCGCATCGCATCGAGCAGCAGCACCTCATACGGGGTGGGTGCCTCGCCGCCCTCCTCGGCGAACTCCATGTCGAGCGTGATCGCCTGTGGCCCGCCACAGTCGGCGCGGTGGGCGTCGAGGATCAGCCGCGTGCCGGTCGCCGGGTCGAGCTTGACCACGAGCTGGTCTGGCTCGGGGCGGCGGTGCCCGTGCTCCATGAAGCCGAGGCGCGGGGGGTGGCGGAAAACGACTCGCAGCTCGGTCTGTGTGATCGGGAGCTTCTTGCCGGTGCGGATGAACCACGGCACGCCCGCCCAGCGCCAGTTGTCGATATTCAGGCGTAGCGCCGCATAGGTCTCTGTGGTCGAGTCCTTGGCGACGCCGTCGATGCTCGAGTAGCCGTCGTACTGACCGCGCACGTAGTGCGCCGGATCTGCCGTCTCGGTCGAGCGGAACACCGCGAACTTGGCGTCCTTGAGCGTTTCGGCGTCGTTGCCGGCCGGCGCCTCCATCGCGGCGGCGGCGACCACCTGCATGAGGTGGTTGACGACCACGTCGCGCAACGCGCCGACGGGGTCGTAGAAGTGCCCGCGGTCCTCGACGCCGAAGCTCTCGGCCATCGTGATCTGCACGCACGCGATGTGGTTGCGGTTCCAGATCGGCTCGATCATCGTGTTGGCGAAGCGCAGGTATAGGAACTCGTCGGTGCCCATCTTGCCGAGGAAGTGGTCGATCCGGTAGAGCTGAGGCTCTTCGATGTACTGGTGGATCTCCGCGGCGAGCGCGCGCGCCGACGCAAGGTCGTGGCCGAAGGGCTTCTCGACCACGACGCGCGCGTTCTTGGTCAGACCGGCGTCCGCCAGGCCCTTGATCACCGTCCCGAACAGGAACGGCGGGATCTCCAGGTAGAAGACGGGACTTTGCGCGTCGCCGAGCGCCGCCGCCACTCGCGCGTAGGTGGCGTCGTCGGTGAAATCGCCGGTGACATAGCTGAGCCGCTCGGCGAAGCGCTTGAAAACGGGCTCGTCGATCGTCTCGCCGCATGCTTCGATCGAGGTCCGCGCTCGCTTGCGCAGGTCCTCGAGGCTCCAGTCATCGGCTGCAACCCCGACGATCGGGCAGTCCAGGAGACCGCGTCGCTCGAGCCGGTAGAGCGAGTGGAAAGTCATCACCTTGGCGAGGTCACCGGTGATGCCGAACACCACCAGCACGTCGGCTGCCCGGGTGTAGTCACTGGACGCAGGGGTGTTTGCAGGCCGGATTCGTGCCGCTGTGCTCATGAATGCCTTTCGTCTGGAAGAGCAACGGTCTGCGGGGAGTGTGCAGATGCTCCCATCCTCATGGGGTGACGCACATCATCCGCATCGGATGACTCTCTCGTGCTGGCGGATCATCGACGCGGCGATGGCGCAGCGAGCAGCACAGCATCCCGGCACTCAGGACGAACACGGCCTCCAGATGGGCGTCGTCGCACAGCCGCACGGTCTCCAGCGCGGCCTCTGGCTTGCTTACACTCTCCGGCACGTGAATCTGTGGATACCCGATCGAGTGGATCGCGACGCGGTGGGGGAGCTTCCGGAAAGCGTGACGCTCTCGCTCATCCCAAGCGAGGGTGAGCCTTCGCCTGCGATTCTCGACGCAGAGTTCCTCGTTCCCGGCTCAGAGAACCTACGGGTGCTCGAGCTGTTCTCGTGCATGGGCGCATTGCGCGTGATCCAGACCCTGTCGGCGGGGGTCGACTGGCTGCTCCCGAGCGTTCCTTCTGGGGTGACCCTGTGCGACGCGAGCGGGACCCGTGACGGGGCGGTGGCCGAATGGGTGCTCGCCGCCATGCTCGCCTGGGCCAAGGAGTTGCCCGCGGCGCGCGACTGCCAGCGCGAGCACCGCTGGCGTCAGCGAAAGCCAGGCGAGCTTACGGGAAGCACGGTGATGATCCTGGGCTATGGGTCGGTCGGGGCGGCGGTCGAGGCGCGCCTGGCCCCGTTTGAGGTCGAGCTCATCCGCGTTGCGCGGCACGCGCGCCCAGGCGTGCACTCCGCAGATGAGCTGGGATCGCTGTTGGGCCGAGCCGACACGGTCGTGGTGCTGCTGCCGCTCACGCCTGAGACCGACGGGCTGCTCGACCGCCACATGCTCGGACGGATGCGTCAGGGGGCGCTGCTGGTGAACGCTGCGCGCGGGCCGATCCTGGACACGGACGCGCTCCTCGAGCTGTTGCAAGCAGGGCGCCTGCGTGCGGCCCTCGACGTGACCGATCCCGAGCCGTTGCCGGCCGATCATCCGCTGTGGGACGCGCCCGGCGTTCTGATCACCCCCCACCTCGCGGGAGACGCCACGTCCGCCGAACGCAGCGCATTCGCGCTTGTGGGCAAGCAGGTGCGTCGATACATGCGCGGCGAGCCATTGGTCAACCTCGTGGAGCACGGCTACTGACGGTGGCTCGGCTCGAGGCGGTGCGCCTCATGCTTTGTGCGCCGGGCTATTGCCTAGCAGCCCTGCCGAGCTCGGCCGCCCTCAGCTGCCGCTCATAGGGTCCTCGGCCGGTGAGGCATACGGCGCCGCAACGTGCTGCGAGCGCCAACGCGTCGGGTACGCCGAGGCCCGTGCCGAGCCCGTACGTGAGTCCGGCGGCGAACGAGTCGCCGCAGCCGTATGAGTCGACGATCTCGCCGGGTGGGGTGGCGGCAATCCATCTGCCGCGGGCGCCCTCGCGCCGGCGGTAGGCTCCGCCGTGCTCGCCCTCGGTCGAGATGACCAGCTCCGCCTCGTCCCGCGCGCGCTCGGCCTCGCGCCGCTCGATGGCGTCGTCCTCGCTAAGCACGAGCGCGTCGAGTAAGACCCCTTGGCCCAGGGCGTCGAGTGCGCGTGGGCTGGCCACAACCAGCCGCGCCGCACGCGCAGCCCGCAGCGCCCCCACATCGCCGGCGGTGAAGTACACGGCGTCCATCTCGGCAAGCGCCTCCCACGGCAGCTCCTCGTCTCCCGCGACGGGCTCCAGGCGGCGGCCAAATGTCGTGATCGTGCGCTCTGCGGCGTCGTCGAGGAGCGTCACCGCCGTGCGGGTCGGCTCACTCCTTCGAGCCGCCCACACATCCACGCCCAGCTCATGCAGGCGTGCGGTCGTCCGGCGGCCGTGCTCGTCCTCGCCAAGCGCCGTCACTAGCACCGACTCACCTGCCAGGCGAGCGAGCTGCACAGCCGCCACCGCTCCGCCTCCGGCCGGCTCCTCGAAGGTCTCTCGCGCGTGCAACACCTCACCGGCGGACGGCACGTGCTGCACGCGCGCGAACCGCACCCACTCGACGTGTCCCACCACAGCGACCCGCGCTCTGCGCGCGCTCGGCGAGCGCCGTGGGCGTGGCCTGTCCTCAGGCGCCGGCAAGGTGCGAGCGCGGCACGCGGTGGACAGCTCTTGTAGTCATTCGGTTACCTCAGCTGGCCCGGTCCCAGGCCAATTGCTAAGGTTCCCGATCTTGTGATAGTTCCGCTTGCTCATATCATGGGTATGCCGGTGGAGGAGACCCTCGGGACGCTTGGACCCGTGGCGGCAGTGTCGCTGATCGGGATGTCGGCCGCGCTGCGGGTGCGCTGGCGCGAGAGCCGCCTGTCGCGCCGCCGCCACCGCCGGGAGCGGTTGCATAGATGACGGTCACGGCGCTCACGATCCCCGCCCCGCGGTCGGCCGAGTTGACGCTTCGCCCGAGCATCACCAAGCTGAGCCCGGCCGAGCTGGCGACGCTGCGCAGCGCGATCGCCGGCGCCCTGAAGCTGAACGACGAGCGAGGGTATGAGTACTTCGCCAACTGGCACGGCGTGACGCTCGGCTACTGCCGCCACCACGAAGACCTCTTCCTGCCCTGGCATCGCGCATATCTCTACTACTTCGAGCTCGCGCTACGGGAAATCAAGCCCACGCTCGCACTACCGTGGTGGGATTGGACCGCCTCGCCTGAGATTCCTACCGCCTACACCCAGGCGACCGACCCCTCGGGCGCCGAAAACGTGCTGATCGAGGCGCCGATCGAGCCGTGGGGGCCCGGGGTCGAACACCCAGCCAAGACCTATCGTGAGGTCGGCAAGGCCCCTGTTCCCGGCCCGCCCTACGACTTGACTTACGTGATGGCGGCGACCTCATACAAAGACTTCGAGGAACGACTCTGGGAAATCCACGACACGGTGCACGTATGGGTGGGTGGCACGATGGGCAACCCCGATTGGGCGGCTTACGACCCACTCTTCTGGGCGCATCACACGATGGTCGACAGGGTGTGGCGCATCTGGCAGCACAACAACGCGGGAGCGAACCCTCCCGCCAACCTGCTGGACGTCCCGCTGGAACCCAGGGGAATGCGCGTGAGGGAGACGCTGGAAGTGCGCAGCCTGGGCTATGACTACGTCGGGACCGCCTCCGCGGTGGCCGGGACGACCGCCCCGGGCGGCGATGGGGGAGGCGGCTGAGATGCAACGTTACGTCTCTGAGCCCCTGCGCCTGCCTCCTCCGGGCGAGCCGCCGTTCTATCGGGCGGACCTGGAGCTTGTGGGGCTCGAGAAGTCCGGTCCCTCGTTCGTGCTCGACGTGTTCGTCGGCAATCCCGACGCCAACGAGCAGACTGCGCACGAGATCACATCCGGCTGGGCCGGGACGCTGCCGGTGTTCGCCCACGGCGACTGTTGGGGCAGCCAGGGGCACTGCGACACTCCGCGGGGTCCGGTCAGCGCTTTTGACCGTCGCCTGCCTCACGCCTTGATCCCAACCAATCTCGCGATAGAGGTCACCGCCGCCCTGCGCTTTCTCGGGCCCGTCGAGCAGGTGGTCGTCACGATCCTCGCTCAGGAGGCCGACCCAGATCGTGAGGAGCGCGAGCGGATCCTGCGCTTCCAGAAGCTCGTGCTCGTCACCTATGACTGATTCCTCGCACAGGCTTTCCTGGCAGAGTGCGGGGAGATGACTCCCGGCCTCGATTAAGGACGGACCGTCTGCTCTTCGCGTTGCGGGTAAAACATGAACTGCACGAAACGTGCCGGATCGTGCAGTAGGATCTCAGGCGTGGATCGTTCCGGCCAACGCTTGAATGTCACGCTCGACTCCGAGCACGCCGCTCGGCTGTCGCGCCTCGCGGAGCGCATGCACGTGCAGGAGGGGACGCTTGCCCGCTCGTTGTTGTCCACAGCAATCGAAGAAGCCGATCCCGACGCGCGTAGCATCACCGCCCTCCTGGATGGGATCCCCGAAGCGTATGAGGATGCACGTCTGGGCCTCGAGCAGGCTGGTGTAGGCAAGACGATTCCTTTGGACGAGCTGTAGGCGGTGGCGGAAGTCAGGCTGAGCGTGGCCGCGGTCGAGAAGCTCGAGCGCATGATCCTCACGCACAGCCTTCCGTCTGACACCAAGGACCGAGTAAGGCGCTCGCTCCGCATAACCGAGCAGTTTCCGTACGCTGGTCGGGAGCTCGACGGGCGGTGGCGACCGATTCGCTTCATCCTTGGCCCATGGCGCTGGCTGCTGATCTTGTACGTGTACGGCGAGCGGGAGGACGTTGTTCAGGTTCTCACAATTCAGGACGCGCGATCGTCCCTAGCGGCAACCGTGAAGATCTAAAATCGACGCTTAGCTAGGGCCGACGTGAGAATCAATCGTCGCGTCCGCGGGCGCGACGAATCTCCGCCAAGCGCGCCGCGAGCCGCGACTCCGCGTCGTCGGGGGTGTAGAAGCGCTCGCCGATCGCCTGCTCGGGCGCGAGCTCTTGCGAGCTGAGGTGACCGGGGCGCCGGTGCGGATTGTCATAGCCCTGTCCGCGTCCGCCGGAGCGCAACTGGACTGGTGGCGGCACGGCGCCGTTGTCGCGCACGAACTCCCGCGCGGCGCCGATCGCGCGCTTGGCGGTATCGGACTTCGGCGCGAGTGAGAGGTAGATGGCGGCCTGCGCGAGCGCGAACTGGCACTCCGGCAGGCCCACATGCTCGACGGCGGCGGCGGCGCCGGTCGCGACCGCGAGTGCGCCTGGATCCGCGTTGCCGATGTCCTCGCTGGCCAAGATCACCATCCGTCGTGCGATGAAGCGCGGATCCTCGCCACCCTCGAGCATCACCGCCAGGTAGTAGAGCGAGGCGTCGGGGTCCGACCCGCGGGTCGCCTTGATCCAGGCCGAGATCGTGTCGTAGTGGCTGTCGGCTGCCTTGTCGTAGTGGACGACGCGCCGCTGCAACGCGTCTTCGGCGTGCTCGGCCGTGACGCTGCCAGCCGTGGTCTCGCATGCCAGCTCCAGCGCGCTGAGCGCCGTGCGCGCGTCGCCGCCTGAGCGCGCCGCGAGCAGCTCGATCGCGTCGTCATCCATCTGCGCCTCGCCGCACTCACCGTGCTCGAGCGCACGCCGCAGCAGCACGACCACGTGCTCCTCGGTGAGCTCCGACAGCTCGTACAGGCGCGTGCGAGACAGCAGTGCGCGGTTGACCTCGAACGAGGGGTTCTCGGTCGTCGCGCCGATCAGCGTCACGAGTCCCTCCTCGACGGCGGGTAGCAGCGCGTCCTGCTGAGCCTTGTTGAAGCGGTGGATCTCGTCGAGGAAGAAAATCGTCTCGCGGCCGCCCAGTTGACGTTCGCGCGCCCGCGCGATCACCGCCCGTACCTCGGCCCGCCCGGCCTCCACCGCGCTGAGCTCCTCGAACGCCGCGTCCGCGCTGGCGGCGACGATCCGCGCGAGCGTCGTCTTGCCGCTGCCAGGGGGGCCGTGCAGGATCATCGAGTGCGGCCTGCCCTGCTCGATCGCGGTGCGAAGCGCCGAGCCTTCGCCGAGCAGGTGCTCCTGGCCGACGAACTCGTCGAGGGTGGACGGTCTTACCCGCGCGGCCAGTGGCGCGCCGTCTGAGGCGGCGGAAATGCCTGTCTCTGCCTCGGCGGGATCGAAGAGGGAGTCCATAGCCCACAGTGTGGCGCAGCGCGAGGGCTGTCTGGGATCTCGATGGCGCAACGCCTCCAGCTACGGGCGCGGGTTATGGTGTCCGCGATGCCGCCCACCGGCGCTCACTTCGCGATAGCCCTCCCCGATGGCGCCACGCTCGAGGCAGAGTTGTTCCTACCACAGGCAGCCGGGCGGACGGACCCTCACCCGGGCGTGCTCGTCCTGCACGAGTCGTTCGGTCTCAACGACGACATGCGCCGGATCGCGACCCGCTTCGCTGAGGAGGGCTACGTAGCGCTCGTCCCGAACCTGTTCTCGCACGGCTCGCGGATCGTGTGCCTGAGCCGCGTTATGACCGACATGGTGCGCGGTGCCATCGACCGTGAGATCGCCGACATCCTCGCGGCGCGCGCGGCGCTCGCCGACCGCGCCGAGGTCGACGCCGACCGGATCGCGGTCGCCGGCTTCTGCCTCGGTGGCGGGTTCGCGTTGATCGCGGCCACGAAGCCGGGCTTTCGCGCGGCGGCCGTCAACTACGGCGACGTGCCCAAGGACCGCGCGAAGCTGGATGGTGTCTGCCCGGTCGTCGCGAGCTTCGGCGGGCGCGACCGCATGTTCGGTCGCAATATGGCCGAGCGCCTGGAGGCGCACCTGAGCGCGCTCGGCGTGTCACATGACATCCACACCTATGACGATGCCGGGCACTCGTTCTTCTCGCAGTACGAGGGCTGGCAGGATTGGCTTGCGCGATTGCCGACGCCGATGGCGGTCGGGCCGGATGCATCCGCCTCAGCTGCAGGCTGGCAGCGGATGCTCACGTTCTTTGACGAGCACGTCCGCGGGGGCGCCGACTAGCACTCGCGCACGAGGCGCCGTGACTCGCACGAGCTGCGGTAGCCCTGGGGGCGCCGACCTCGCCCAGCAGAGCTGACTCATCAGTACTGAGGCGGTCGCTCGCCCTCGTAGTAGTCGACGGCGTCGCCAGCACGGAACATCGCGCGCAGGCCGCCGCCGTCCGGGAGGCGCTCGAACGCGCCGACCTTGCCCGAGTCGGGATAGACCACGATGTCGGGGTCGCCGCTCGGGCTGAACGCGAGGAAGCGCACAGTCTCCTTCGTGCGGTTCACAAGCTGATGGGCGCCGCGCTCGCCACGGGGAAAGGCCACGACCTCACCCTCTGCGAGCTCGCGCCAACCCTCGGGGGTGCGCAGGCTTGGCTGGCCGTCGAGCACGACGACGAGCTCCTCCTCGGCCAAGTGGTGGTGGTAGGGATAGGCGGCTTCGCCAGGCGGAACCTCCCAGAGGCTCAACCCGAGTCGCTCGCTCCCAGCTTGGCGGCTGACGCGGGCTCGCTTGCAGCGAAACCCCGAATGCTCGCGCGGCTCGTCGAAGACCGGCTTGTCGATGTTTGGCATCAAGGCCATCATTGCACCGGCGAGCGGCGTAACGTGGTGCGCGATGAGCACTCCTCCGCGCGATCCTGAGGAGGCGTCCGCCGCGGGCGCCCCGGCCCTCGCCGAGATCCCGGCGGCCACGAGGATGGGGGCGGTGCACCTCACCGTCGCAGACCTGGATCGCTCGGTCGTCTATTACGAGCGCGCGATCGGGCTGAGTGTTCGCGAGCGAGCCGGCGATCGCGCGATGCTCGGCGCCGGTGGCGAGGATCTGCTCGTGCTCGTCGAGCAGCCCGGCGCGCCCTCCGCCCGTGGCTACTGCGGCCTGTACCACTTCGCGTTGCTGCTCCCTCAGCGCATCGACCTCGCGCGCTGGCTCGCCCACGCGGCGCGCGAGCGGGTGGCGCTTGTCGGCATGGCCGACCACTATGTCAGCGAGGCGATCTACCTAAGCGACCCCGACGAGCACGGCATCGAGATCTACTGGGACCGCCCGCGCGAGGTCTGGGAGGGGAAGGTCGCCGAGCGCATGACAACGCTCCCGCTCGACACGTCCAGCCTCTTCGGCGAGCTCTCCGATCCGGCGAGCGAGCCGTTCGAGCGGCTGCCGGCGGGGACCGCGATGGGCCACGTCCACCTGTGCGTGGGGGACATCCCGCAAACGGTCGCCTTCTACCGAGACGTGCTCGGCTTCGCATTGATGGCCTCGCTCGGAGCGCAGGCCGCCTTCCTCAGCGCCGGCGGCTACCACCACCATCTCGGCGCCAACATATGGGAGAGCGCCGGCGCCAGCCAGCCGCCGATCGGGTCCGCGGCGCTCAGACAGGTGACGATCACGCTGCCGAGCGAGGCGGAGCTCGATCGCTTGGTCGCGCAAAGCGCCGATGCCGGATATGAGTCACAGGCGCTCGACACTGGGGTCTTGCTCCACGACCCGTCGGGCAACGCGATTGCGCTTACGACCCGTGGCCGGCGTTAGCTCGCGTGGCTTGAAAAGGAGATGTGATCCTGTCAGGCAACCGGAGCTCAGGAGTTCATTGCTCTGCCCCTTGATGCTCGGCCTTAGTCAGCGCTTGGCCGGCGGTGCTGCTCGTATCGGCCGCCGTGGCCACCGTCGCATGGACGCAAGCCGACGCGCGCTCGGGTTTGGGCTCCCGACGATTGAATGGGTGGTCACCGGGGGCCTTGCGATCCGGCTCCGCGTGCGCGCTTAACTCCCAGCGCTCTCCTCCGCAAGCGCTCGCCGCAGCGTCTCGTCAAATGGCGCCGGCGCGATCCCGAACGACTCGGCACCGCTCTGGTCGGTGACGACGGTCGCGGTCTTCAATCCCTCGACGAGTGGGCGGGCGACGTTCGTGTCCACTGGGGTCACAAGCCCTATCCACAAGGACGACAGCCACGGGGTGATCAGCGGCACCGGGACCATCGGACGCGGCCGCCGTCCCATCGCGCGCGCCATGCGCTCGAGCATCTCGCTGTAGGAGAGCACGTCGGGACCGCCGATCTGCACTTCGCGGCCGCTTGACTCTTGGACGTGGGGAGCGCGGCGCAGGTACTCGATCACGTCGTCGATCCCGATCGGCTGGGTCTCGGTGCGCAGCCATGCGGGCGCGATCATCACCGGCAGCCTCTGCACGAGATAGCGCAGCGTGCGGTAGGACTCGCTCTCCGCGCCCACCACCATCGCGGCGCGGAAGTAAGTGAGCGGCGGCCCGTGCTCGGCGAGCGTCATCGCCGTCTCGTGCCGGCTGAGCAGGTGCTTGGAGACGCTCTCGTCTCCTAGCCCGCCGAGGTAGACGACCCGCTCGATCCCTTCGCGCGCCGCCATCCGCGCGAAGTTGAGCGCGCCGTCCTGCTCGCGCTGCTGGAAGCCCTCTCCGCCCGCCATTGCGTGAATCAGGTAGTAGGCGATACCGACGTCTCTGCCGATTCCTTCGAGGCTGCGTGCGTCCACGACATCGCCTTCCACCACATCGCAACCGGCCGCTCGCAAGCTGTCTGCCCGACTGGCGTTGCGTACGAGGCAGCGAACACCAGTGCCCGACTCGGCCAGCGCGCGCGCCAAGCGGCCGCCAATGAAGCCTGTGGCCCCGGTTACCAAGACCTTTCCGTTGGCAGCGTCGATTACGATGCTGCCTGGTTACCCTGAGCGCCTGTTGCCCACCCACATGGTCGCCCCCACCAGCACGATCATCCCGATGGTGATCGCGATGCAGTCTCCCGCGACGAGCAGGTACCCGCCCTGGCGATGCGGGTTCACGAAGAAATATGGGTACCAGTTGACGATCGCTCCGCGCGTGAGCGTGTACACGACGTAGGCGAGCGGAAAGCTCATCCACACGATCGTTTGTCTCAGCGGCAGGCGCATGCGCGGAGGGTCGATCGCCCAGTCGAGCGCAACGGCAAGTGGCATGATCCGGTGCACGATCGTGTTGACCCACGGGTATGTGACGTCCTGGCCGGAGAGCAGCACCGCGTACACGATCCCCGTCGTCAGCATGTAGACGACAGCAGCGCCACGCAACAGCTCCAAGGTTTGTGAGCGTGGACCCCTCGGGCGAATGGCGCCGTGCAGGAAGATCACCGCGGCGAACAGGTTGCTCAGCTCGGTGAAGTAGCTGAAGTAGTCGGTTGCGCTGAAGCCCCTGTGCTGGAGGCCTCTGCTCACCTGGTAGGAGATCGCCACAAGCACCGCCAGTGCGGCGAGTGCGCGGTAGGCGCGGATCGCCGCATCGCGCCCCGCGTGCGAGTTGCGCGCGTGGTCGGCGATTGGGACGGGCTCGGACTGCGAGGACATCGCTCGCGAGACTATCCGAGCTGATCGCCTCAGATCAAGCGGTTTTGCGCCCTCGCATTTCGACGATTCGCAGCGGGAAGGTGCCGAGCGAGCGACACAACGCTGTGATGACGCCGGCAAGGAGGCCGCGCGATGAGGCCGCGATGAGGCCGTGCATTGACGCCGCGTGATGACGCCGCGTGATGACGCAGCGCAATGAGGCCGCGCGATGACGCCATGCGATCAGGCGGGCGCTGTGGCTGCTCGCCCGCCCGCTTCGTCGTGAGGCTCGGAGGACCGGGCCGTGTCAAGCGCTCGATATTCGGTCAGCAGCTCTTCCTCACGCCGCTTCTTCGGAAACATGAAGAACACGAGCGCCGCGCCGATCGCGATCGCCACGATCCCCGCCGTGTAGGCCCACTGGTCGCCTTTCACAAACGATTCCTTGGCGCCCGCGGCGATCGCTTTTGCGTATTGCGGATAGCGCGAGGCGGTGTCGGCGGCGCTCGAGAACGACTTCTCCAGTTCGCCTTCCACGGTCGTCGTGACCCGCGCTCGGTCGGGCGAGCTTGCGATCGCGGCAGCCACCGCTGCCGCATATCCGGCGGTGAGCAGGGCCCCGAAGATCGATTGCATGATCGCGCCGCCGAGGTCGCGCTGAAGGTCGGCGGTGCCCGACGCCATGCCGGCACGCGAGACCGGCACCGAGCCGGTCAAGGAGTGCGAGGCAGGCGTTCCCGCAAAGCCCACGCCGGCGCCGATGAACGCATAGCCGAGGCCCACCTTCCAGTAGGAGATGCCCTGCTTCCACAACAACAGCATCGTGAGGAAGCCCAGCATGCAGCAGGCATAGCCCACCAAGAGAGTGAAGCGCGCGCCGTGCGTGGTCACGAGCTTCGCCGAGCGCGGCGCGATCAAGACCATGAAGACCGCCGCCGGCAGGATCGAGAGGCCCGCGTCGAGCGTTGAGTAGCCGAGCACGTTTTGGAGGAACTGCTGGCCGACGAACATCGCCCCCACCAGCGACCCGAACACGATGATCCCCGCGAGCGCCGCCACCCAGAAGACCCGCCGGCTTGCGACCTCGAGGTCATACAAAGGCGCCTTTGCGCGCCGCTGGCGCAGCACGAACGCCACCCCAGCCGCGACCGCCACGATTGAGGTGGCGAGGATCAGCGTTTTCTCACCCGGCACCGGCGCGAAGTTGATCGCAAGGATCAAGGCCGCGATCCCAAGCACTGACAGCACCCCGCCGAGGTTGTCGACGGCGCCTGTCGTCTCGTTGACGTGCGCCGGGACGTAGCGCCACGCCCCATACAGGGCCACAAACGCAAGCGGCAGTGTGATGAAGAACACCGAGCCCCAGTCGAACTGCGTGAGCAAGGCCCCGGCGAGCAGCGGGCCGGCCGCGGAGATCGCGCCGCCGAGGCCCGACCACAGAGCGATCGAGCGCGTGCGCGCCGGTCCCGACCACAAGGCCGTGATCAGCGCGAGCGTCGTGGGGAAGGCCATGCCTGCCGCCAGGCCGCCGCAGAGGCGAGCGATGAACAGGACCGTCATCGAGGGCGCAAGCGCCGCCAGCAAGGCTGCCGGGATCGCGAGCGTCGTGCCGAGTATGAGCATCAACTTGCGCCCATAGCGGTCGCCGAGAGCGCCGAGATAGAGCACCGAGGCGGCCAGCCCGAGCGAGTAGCCCACCGCGATCAGGTCGAGCCCGGTTTGGGATGCGTTGAACGCCTTGCCGATGTCGGGCAGCGCGACGTTGGCCACCGCCAGGTTGAGGTTCGCGACGGCCGCCACGGCGATCAGAGCGGCGAGCACGGCTTGCGGATGCTCGGGAGAGCTCGACGACTCCCCCTGCGGACCGCCTGGCGGCTCGTGGGGCTCGTCCATAGCCCGATCGAGACTAGGCGCGCCGGTCTGCGCACGCATCACCCGGTAGAGGTGATTCCCGCACTATCTCAGTAAGGGTATGGCGTACTAAAGAACGTAAATGAGGGCACGCCCGGATGCATTTCCTGTACGCGGCGCTGGATCGCCACGTGACGCCTCGCACGTGCTACCGGCATGCGCTTCGTCGCCCCCCGGCGCCCAGCTTGGTCCATGAGCGCCCCGAACGCACCCTCATTTGAAAGACGCTCTAAGACCACTTCCCCTTGCCGTAGCGCGCGAGCTCTAGCCGTGCGACGACGCCGCGGTGGACCTCGTCGGGGCCGTCCGCCAAGCGCAACGCGCGCGCGGCGGTCCATGCGCCCGCGAGCGGCACGTCGTTTGAGAGGCCTGCGCCGCCGTGTAGCTGCATCGCCATGTCGACCACAGCCTGTGTCATGTTCGGCACGGCCACCTTGATCTGCGACACGGCGCCGATCGCCGCGGGCGCTTTCTGGTCGAGGAGCCATGCGGCGTGCAGCACGTGCAGGCGCGCCTGGTCGATCGCGATCCGCGCGTCGGCGATCCGCTCGCGGTTGCCGCCGAGATTGGCCAGCGGCTTGCCGAACGCGACACGCTCGATGGCTCGCCGGCATGCCAGTTCGAGCGCGAGCTCGGCGAGCCCGATCAGGCGCATGCAGTGGTGGATGCGCCCCGGCCCGAGCCGCGCCTGTGCGATCGCGAACGCCTGCCCGGCGCCACCGATGATTGCGCTTAGGGGAAGCCTCACATCGGTGAACGACACTTCGCCGTGTCCGCCCGGGGCGTCGAGGAAGCCCATCGCCTCGAGCATCCGCTCCACCTTCACTCCTGGGGCGTCCATCGGCACGAGCACCATCGAGTGCTGGTGGTAGCGGTCGGCTTCGGGGTCTGTGAGCCCCATAAAGATGATCGCCGCGCAGTTGGGATGCCCCACGCCCGTGCTCCACCACTTGCGCCCGTTCACGACGACCTCGTCTTTGTCGAGCACGGCCGTGGCCTGCATGTTGGTCGCGTCCGAGGAGGCGACCTCGGGCTCGGTCATACAGAAGGCAGAGCGGATGCTCCCATCGAGCAAGGGCTTTAGCCAGCGCTGCTTCTGCTCCTCGGAGCCGAAGTGCCACAGCACCTCCATGTTGCCGGTGTCGGGCGCGTTGCAGTTGCAGACCTCCGCCGTGATCAGTGAGCGGCCCATGCGCTCCGCCAACGGCGCGTACTCGACGTTGGAGAGGCCAGCGCCGTGCTCCTCGTCGGGCAGGAACAGGTTCCACAGCCCCTCCTGCTTGGCACGTGCCTTCAGCTCCTCTATCGCCGGCAGCACGACCCACGGATCTTTCAGGGAAAGCAGCTCGCGATGGTAGGGCTCCTCGTGCGGTCTCACCTCGTGCTCCTGGAAGGCGGTCAGGCGCTCGAGCAGATCTTGCGTGCGGGTGGAGTGGGCGAAGTCCACAGGTCTCTCTCGGTAGCGGGTGGAAGCGCCTCGTGGATCGGCGCAAGCGAACGCGAGCCTATCGCTCAACCCCACAGCTAGCTACGACATCCGTCCAAAAGGCTTGCGCCAGCATTGATTTGTGCGGGCATTCCCAACAGAATCGCCCGCGTCGTGACACCCCAGACTCCAGTCCCGCACGGCGTCACACTCTTCTACGACGCTGGCTGCGGAGTGTGCTCGTGGCTCGCGCTGCGCGCCCTGCGCGCCGCGCCGGCCCACACGGTTCGTGCTCTCCCGATCGACTCGGTCGAGGCCGAGCGGCATATGAGCGCGCTCAGCTACGAGGCTCGCTGGGCCAGCTGGCACATCTTGGGCGAGGACGGTCGACTGCACTCGGGTGGCGCCGCGGCGCCCGTACTGCTCGAGCAGCTTCGTCATACCAGAGCGCTTGTCCGGCTGCTCAGGGCGATACCGCGCATCACAGAGCGGCTGTATCGACTGGGTGCGACCACCCGCTCGCTGTGGGGACGGCTTGTCCCCGCGCGGTCGGTCGCGCGCGCCCGCCAAGAGCTTGCAGCGCTCACAACTCACAACCAATCCAAAGGGGAAGCCCAATGCAGAATGATTCTCTGAGCCGGTTCGGGGAGGCGCTCGTCGCGCTCCCGGTCGAGCTCGCCAGCCGTCGCCGCCACGACCATCCTGTGGAGGTCCACTACGTCAAGAGCTCACACGATGCCCCGGGTCTGCCCGGTGGAAGCATCTGCGTCGTCTCCGGCGCCGCCGAGGCTCCACTCCTCAGGGAGGTTCGCGCGGCCGCCCACAGCGGCGACGCGGTCGCCGTCGCGAAGATCCTGCGTGCTCACGAGGAGCATTTGCGCAAGCAGGTGGGCGAGGTGCGCGAGACCCGCCCCGAGAAGCAACTTCCCACGGGTGAGGCGCTCACCTCGATTCCCGCGATAACCGAGGTGCGCTACCGAGGTAAGCCGGTGGCGGAGGGGATGATCGTCCATCCCGAGCTGCAGGCGATGCGGGTGCTCGTCCCCTACGCCGGGGGGCGTCTGGAGCACGACAGCTTCGTCGCCTCCACATACGTGCACGGCAAGCGTGCTCCCGATGTCCACACGGTGGTGATCGTGCGCGAGCCCGAGCTTTCCCCGATCGAGCGGAAGGTGCTCGAGAGGCTGCCGCAGGAGGTAAACCAGGTCGTCCTCGGCGACCCGGGCAGCGTGGAGAACTGGGGCCTGGCGGCTGCCGGACTCGTCTTCGTGGTCGTTGTCGTCGCCGGCGTGCTGCTCGCCGAGTACGCCCAGAAACAGATGCAGCAAAAAGAACAGGAAAACCAGAAACAACTCGAAAAACAGGTGGAACAGGGGCAGGAACAGCAGCACGAAGCCCAGCAGGAACAGCAGCACGAAGGCCAGCAGGAACAGCAGCAGGAACACCAGAACGAAGGCCAGCAGGAACAGCAGCAAGAACACCAGAACGAAGGCCAGGGCGAACAGCAGCAGGAAAAAAACGCCAACAGCGGCAGCCTCTCGTGGTTTGTCGACGAAGCGGAGTTCGCCTCGCTCACGGCGCAGCTCGAGGAGGTGACTGCCGGGGCGGCGGTGCAAACGCTCGTCGAGCTGCGCACCAACCTGATGATCCAGGGTCAGCTGCGGTGAGTCTGTGGACGATTGTCTGTGCCGTGCTCCTCGGCACGATGCTCGTCGTCACCGCTGCCGCTCAGTTGCGGCGCTTCCGCTGGGCTATGTGGCTCAAGCGCCACGACGCCTGCGCGTACATCCCCGCGTGGACCTTCTTCGCCCCCAACCCGGGCGTCAACGACACGCGCGTCTTGTGGCGCGAGCAGCTGCTCGACGGCACGGTTGGGCCGTGGCACGAGATGGCGCCCCCGCAGGGCGGTTTGTTGCGCGCCGTCTGGAACCCCACCAAGCGCGCGCGCAAGGCGGTGACCGACTGTGGGCCGATGGTGGTGCGCATGATCTCGAACAACAAGCGCTCGGCGCTGCCCATGGTGGGCTTGCCGTATCTCATGATCGTGCAACACATGGCCGGTCTGCGCGGCTCTCCCATTGGCTTGGCCAGACAGTTCACGGTGGTGAGCACGCAGGGGGCCGACACCGAAGACGGGTTGTTCAAGCTGCTCTTCATCAGCCATTGGCATCGCCAACCGGGGGTCGGCGAAGATATTCCGCTGGCAGCGCCCTCCCTTCCCGAGCGCCCTGAGTTGGCCGAGCAGGCACAGGCCGAGCAGGCACAGGCCGAGCGGGTGCGACAGAGCGAGGCCGTATGAATCCACATACGATCGCGCTCTGGTGCTCGATACCGCTCGGCGTCGGCGTGGGCATCGACTCGCTCGAACTCGTCGCCGACCGCGTTCAGCTGCAGGAGGGGGGCCTGTATGGCTACACGGTGCTCGCCACCGGCAGGCCGTTCACGCTTTGGGGCCCCTTCGCTCCAATGTTTGGCGCCGTGTTTCGCTATCCCGCGGTGCTCGGTCTGGCCGTCGTGCAGCTCTGCTGCGCGACGCTCCTGTTGCTCGCGGGCATCGTGCAGGCGCCGGTCTTGATCGTGCCGGCCGGGGTAGCGGTCGCCCTGATCCTGTCGGCGCGCATGCTGCTCTACATGCGCAACCAGCTCGGTCTCGACGGCAGCGACCAGATGATGCTGGTCGTGTGCACCGGCGTGGCGATCGCGCTGCTCGTCCCCGACCACGGCGCCCAGGTGCTCGCGATCGACTACATGGCGGCACAGCTCCTGCTCTCCTATGCGGTCGCTGGAGTGGCCAAGGCCATCTCCCCGACCTGGCGTTCGGGCAAGGCGATCCCGGGCATCATGAGCACGATCGGCTACGGGTCTCCGCCGGTCGGCGCATTCCTGAAGCGCCACCAGCCGCTTGCCTTGGCCGCCTGCTGGAGCGTGATCCTGTTCGAGTGCTCTGCTCCGTTTCTGATCCTCTTCGGCACCCCGGGTGCCCTCGCGATCATCGCCGTGGGCCTCGGCTTTCACGTCTCGATCGCTTTGCTTATGGGCCTCAACAACTTCCTGTGGAGCTTCGGTGCCACCTACCCGGCTCTGCTCTTGCTCGCGCATTCGGTCGACACGCTGTGGCATTGACGCGCGCCTGAGACACTAGGCGCGAGCACCAACCAGCCTGGCCGTCGAAGGCCGCCGACCGAGGAGATGCCGCAATGGACGCAGTCAACCATCAGTTTCGTCTTGCCAGCCGACCCGAGGGGATGGTCAAGCGCGAGGACTTCGACTACGTCGAGGAGCCCGTGCCGGAGCTGCAGGACGGCCAGGTGCTCGTCAAGATCCTGTACGTCTCGCTCGACCCCGCGATGCGCGGCTGGATGAACGAGGGCCGCTCCTATGTCCCGCCCGTGCAGATCGGCGAAGTGATGCGCGCCGCGACCGCCGGCGAAGTCGTCGAGTCAAAGAGTGAGCAGCTCGCCGTCGGCGACAAGGTCTCGAGCTGGCTGGGGGTGCAGGAGTACGCCGTCTGCGATGCGAACGCCGCCTTGAAGGTCGACACGAGCGCGGTGCCCCTGCCCACCTACATTGGCGCGCTCGGGATGCCCGGCATGACCGCTTACTTCGGCCTGCTCGAGGTGGGCGCTCCCAAAGAGGGCGAGACGGTCGTCGTCTCCGGCGCCGCCGGAGCGGTCGGCAGCGTTGTCGGGCAGATCGCGAAACTGAAGGGTTGCCGCGTCGTCGGGATCGCCGGTGGCCCCGACAAGTGCAAATGGATCGTCGACGAGCTCGGCTTCGACGCCGCGATCGACTACAAGGGCGAGGACGTGAACGTGGCGCTGCGCGAGCACTGCCCCGAGGGCGTCGACGTCTACTTCGACAACGTCGGTGGAGACATCCTCGACGCCGTGCTCGCACGCTTGGCGCGCGGTGCACGCGTCGCGATCTGCGGTGCCATCTCTCAGTACAACAACCTCGATGCGGTCAAAGGCCCGTCCAACTACATGTCGCTGCTCGTCAATCGCGCTCGTATGCAGGGCTTCGTCGTGGTCGACTACATGGGCCGCGCCGCCGACGCGATGAACGAGATGGCCGGCTGGATCGCCGACGGGCGCCTCATCGCGCGCGAGGACGTCGTCGAGGGCTTCGAGCGCTTCCCGGACGCGCTGCTCAGGCTGTTCGCGGGCGAGAACGTGGGGAAGCTAGTGCTGAAGGTTGCCGAGGATGGGTGATGGTACTGAGCCCTAATCCGGCCGCCCGGTTTGTTCCGCACGCCGCCCAGCCTCCGGATCGGGCGGAGTGACCCGCGCAATACTGATTGTTGATCTAATTCTATAAGTCGGGCGGATTTGGTTTATGGTGTACCCATGCTGTTCAAACGAGTCGCCCGCGCCCTCGTGCAGCCGGCTTATGCGCTTGGCGCCCTTGTCAACAAGCGTTCTATGGCAAGACGGAGTCGAGCCGCTTGGGTGCTCTACAGGCTGGCGTCGCTCCTGAAGAAGGAACGGGCCGACCGCTATCTTCAAAGATCGGCCGCCTTCGCTGCCCTTCATGAGTTTGAGAAGGCCGCCGTCTGGTACCGGAAGGCGATCCGTCTGAGGCCGAGACACCATGCGCTGTACCCAACTGGCGTAGCGCTCGCAAAATCGGGCACGCTCACTGACCCCTTTTTCACCGCACTCCTCAATGGTCTTGAAACCGAGGAACTGGCCGCGATGATACGCCACGTTGGCTCCGCTCCCGCGCGTTACCAGCCGTCGCAGTTCTGGCTCTATTACATGACGTTCAATGCACTGCAGCTGGAGGCGGGGGGGATCGAGAACTTCAAGCGTACTGTCAACAACAACTACTTCAACTGGACGGCTGCGAGTGATCTCGATGCCCAGATTGGCGCTCTTCTAAAGTTGAGAGGAGTCGAGACGGGCAGTAATCGCCTGTCTGCCGTCGGAACCAAGCCTGTAGAGTTCTCTGATGACAATTGGCGACGTTACGTGCAACTGATTGAGCTGCTCTACGAGTTCGCCCGCCAGAGCGACTCCTTCGGGATGCTGGAGATGGAGGAGCCTGGGATCGGCAATCCTGTGATTCTGAACGTCGATGGACACGTCGTCACGCAGGACCTTTGCAACACTACGCTCGAGCTCAACACCATCATGGACCACGCCGGGTTCGGGCGGAATGACAGATTCACGATGTGTGAGCTGGGCGCGGGGTACGGGCGCGTGGGCCAGCTTCTTCTCCGTGCATTCCCCAATGCACGTTACGTCGTGTTCGACATCCCTCCGGCTCTTTATGTCTCGCAGTGGTATTTGACCCGGGCGTTTCCAGAGCGCAAGACCTTCGTCTTCCGAGAGTTCACCGACTACGCTGCGGTGAAGGACGAGTTCGAACGCGCGAGCATCGCTTTTCTCGCGGCAGATCAGGTCGAGATGCTACCAAACCGCTTGTGCCAGATCTTCGTCAATATAAGTTCCCTGCATGAGATGAGACTCGATCAGATAGAGAACTGGTTCGGACAGATCGACCGACTCTGCCAGGGCGTCTTTTTCTCCAAGCAGTTCCTGGACTATCCTAATACGGTTGATGGCATCTCTGTGAAGGAGGAGGATTATCCCGTGCTCCCGCGGTGGCAACACCTGGACAGACGTATCTCGCCGACCTTTCATCTCTTTTTCGAGGCTGCATACCGCGTCCTATAGGTACTCACATATTCATAACACCCGCCGTCCCTCGGGATCTTGCTCCCGCGGCGCCAAGTCTCCCCCAAGTCTGGTGGCTGATGTCGCGGACGATTCCATGCAGACTGGCTGCTCAAAGAGACAAAACGTGCCTCGGCGTCACATGGGTTTACAAACATGCTATGGTTGTAAACCAATATCGAACGTACCGACAGTCCAGGAGGTAGCGGGAAGATGAGCTTCGATGGAGTACACCCGCAGGCGCCCGAGCGCGCGAAGCTGGAAGCGCCCCACGCGCAACCGCAGGCGCCGAGGTGGCGCGACCACAAGCGCTACGCCTGGCTGCTCGGCCTGATCGTGCCGCTCTTGCCCTTCATCTCCTGGGGGCTGGTCGAAGCGACCGGGGTTGGCGCGTTCTGGTTCTACGGGCCCGTGCTGATCTTCGCGGTGTTCCCGCTGCTCGACCTGCTGATCGGGATGGATGCGTCGAATCCACCCGACAGCGTGATCAAGTGGCTCGAGCAGGATCGCTACTACCGCTGGTGCACCTATCTGTTCCTGCCGCTGCAGTATGCAGGGCTGATCTTCGCCTGTTGGATGTGGTCGCACGGCGGCCTCTCCACGCTCGAATCGGTCGGCCTTGCGCTCACCACCGCGATGGTCGCCGGCGTGGCGATCAACACCGCGCACGAGCTCGGCCACAAGCGCGCGAGCTCCGAGCGCTGGCTCTCCAAGGTGGCGCTTGCCCAGACAGGCTATGGGCACTTCTTCGTCGAGCACAATCGCGGGCACCACGTGCGCGTCGCCACGCCCGAGGATCCTGCCAGCGCGCGCATGGGCGAGAGCTTCTACGAGTTCTTGCCGCGCACCGTGATCGGCAGCCTACGCTCGGCCCTCGAGATCGAACGCGGGCACCTGGCGCGCGATGGGCGCCGCTTCTGGAGCGTGCACAACGACGTCCTTAACGCTTGGCTTATGTCGGTCGTCCTGTTCGCCGGGCTCGCGATCGCGTTTGGCGCGATCGTGTTGCCCTACCTGCTGATTCAGGCGGTGGTCGGCTTTTCGATGCTGGAGGTCGTCAATTACCTCGAGCATTACGGGCTCCTGCGCGCGACGCGCGAGGACGGCCGCTACGAGCGCACTGCCCCTGAGCACAGCTGGAACAGCAACAACGTCGCCTCCAACGTCTTGCTCTACCACCTGCAGCGCCACTCCGACCATCACGCAAACCCTTTGCGCCGCTACCAGTCGCTGCGCCACTTCGATGAGGCGCCACAACTGCCGACCGGCTATGCCGGCATGATCGTCGTCGCCACGATCCCGCCGCTGTGGCGGCGAATCATGGACCGGCGCCTGCTCGAGCACTATGGGGGCGAGCTCTCGAAGATGAACATCCATCCGAGGGCGCGCAGGCGGGTGACCGCGCGCTACGGCTCACTTGTCGCGAGCTCTTGACGGCGGCGTCGCCATATCGCGTGGCGGCGCGCCAGCTGCTGCACGACACCCTGTTCGACGCCGCCCGCGGACTGCTGCAGGACAGACCGTGGGCACAGATAACGATGGCGGAGGTCGCCCGCGCGGCCGGGGTCAGCCGTCAGACCCTCTACAAGGAGTTTGGCTCACGCGAAGAGTTCGCCCAAGCGTTTGTGATCCGTGAGGGCGCGCGCTTCCTGGACGCGGTAGAGCAGGCGATCGGCGCGCATCTAGACGATCCCCGCTCGGCGGTGGAGGCGGGCCTCGAGGTCTTCCTCACCGCCGCCTCCCAGGATCCGCTGGTGCGATTGCTGCTCGACGACGACGGCACTGGCGGGATGCTTCCCCTCATCACCACGCAGAGCCGCCCGGTCCTTCTCTGGGCCTCGGCGCGCTTGCGCGATGCGATGCGCGGCGGCTGGCCCCGGGCGCACGACGAGGATGTGGAGCTGCTGGCCGACTCGTTTGTGCGGCTGGCGATTAGCTACGTCACGATGCCACGGGATTCGCCGGCTGAGACAGCCGCCGCGGCCGCCGCGCTGCTCGCTCCTTACGTGGAGCGGGCGATGAGGCCCGTCGGCGCCTGACGGGACTCGTATACAAACGCTCTGCGGCTCTGCGGCTCTGCGGCTCTGCGGCTCTGCGGCTCTGCGGCTCTGCGGGCCCCGGCCCGCAGTGGGTGCTCAGCCCTTGATCACGTGCGAGGTCCCGAGCACGGCGCCGGTCGCGTCGAGCGCCTGCACAGCCACATAGGCGGGGTTGCCTGGAGTGGAGATGGCCGTCTCGAAGCCGCCCTTGGGCGCGCTCGCGACGGGCGCCAGCTGACTGGCGGTGGGACCTGCGAGCACGCGCCAGCTTGCGACGGTCGTGGCGCCGTTCCAGCTTGCGTACACGGTCGAGGTCGTGGGAGCGTGCCCGGGCCCGGGCGCCAGTGCGAGCGCCGGGCCGTTGCTTGGCGTGCCGGTCCACTGGTAGCGGTAAGCGCGGTAGGACTGGGTTTTGGATGGCAGGTGGGCGTCGAAGACGAGCGCCCCGCTGGGGGTGTATTCGGAGAAGTAGGGTTCTGCGCCCCAGCCGATGAACATGTTGCCTCCTTCGAGCGCCTGAACGTTGCCCTGGCTGGCGGCGGACAGCGGCGCGGGGTGCACGTACTGGCCGACGAGCGTCTCGGTCTTGGTGCTCGGGTCGATCGACACGATCATGCCGCGCGACTGGGGGTGGACCTTCGGGACGGCCCCGTTGTCGAAGATCGTGAAGTCGCCGTTGGGCAGTTCCTCGGCGTCGTGCTGGTAGGCCGTGGCGGTGCCGGCCCCGAGCTTCTCGCTGCCGTGCTTGCCCCCGATCTGCGCGATCAGCTGGCCTGTCGTGGGGCTGATCTCGTATAGCGCGGAGGTGTTGCGCGAGGAGATCAGCAGCGAGCCGTCGCGCCGCGGCACGATCGAGTTGAGGTGGAAGTAGTCGTATGGCCATTCTGGGGTGCTGCCGGTCGGGCTCGCGTAGGAGCGCGACAGTGAGACGTGGTCGAGCGGGTGCCACTCGCGCCTGACGAGATGCGTTCGCAGGTCGATTTCCTGGAAGAGGCTGTCGGTGACGGCGCTGTCGCTCGGGCCGCCGACGCTCGAGAGGTTGCAGCGGATCGGGTCGAACACCGTCAGCAGCGCGGTGCCCTGCGGCGTGATGTGGAACTCGTGCAGGTCGGCGAGCAGGCCGTTGCCGGCGCGCATGCGCAGGATCTGGCGGTAGGAGGAGTCGGCGATCACCTCTTCGCCCTGGCCGAAGCCCTGCGGCGGGATGTAGCCTTGCCACCAGGTCAGCACTGGCTTGCCTTCGTATTGCTGCACCTGCAGGTTGGTCGACTCAGTGCCTGATGGGAGCGGATCGAACCACACGAGGGAGCCCGCGCCGTCGACGATCATCGGGCCGTCCTGGCCCGGCCCGGAGTAGGGCGCCAGGAACAGGTCTCCGGAGGACTGCCCCGGCGAGGAGGCGGTGACGGCCACGACCGGCGCGTGCAGTTCCGGGCGCGAGTGGAAGGCCTGCAGTTCGCTGGTCTTGCCCGCTGGTTTCACAGTTGAGGCTGGGTGTCCGATCGGGTCGCGCACAGCGGTTGTGAAGTGGAACGCGAAGGAGGACGTCTTGCCGGCGACTGTCAGCTTGCCGCGGACGATCACCGTCTCGCCGGAGTGAAACGGCTTGTTGGGCACGAAGCTCGCTCCGTCTCCCTGCGAGTAGGGCTCCAGGCGGCCTGGATGGCCGCCGCTTGCGGTCCCGTTGACGGAGATCGCCGAGAGCGCGCTGGCGGGGTAGCCGAGGAAGCTGATCTGGGTCGCGTAGGAGGCGTCGAGCGAGCCGGGCAGCGGCGAGACGGCCAGCTGGGTGCCGGGCAGGAGGTCCGTGCGGCTGAGCTGCGAGGGCACGCACTGAGGCGCGGCCGGTCCTTTGTAGGCGGCGTTCTCGGTGGCGATCCGCTTGGCTCCGAACGCCAGCGCGGCGACCGAGCCGGTGAGGATCACGGCTCCGAGCAGGAGGAGCGTTCTGCGCAGCAGGTGGCGCTTTAGCGTCTTGTTGGCAGGTGGATCGCTTGGCATCCTGTGTGCTGATCGTCTCCTACGGAGCGGTCTCGAATCGCTGACGGGCCTTAAAGACCCTAACGCCCGCACAACATGACTCAACCGGCAAAGTTGCTGGTCGAACCGAAGAAACAGCGAAGTTCGGCGCGGCTAGCAAGGTTCGGCGCGGCTCAGAAGACCGGCGACTCTGTGTAGCGGCCGAACACGGCCTGCAACGACTCGACGATCTCGCCCTCGGAGGAGCCGGCGCGGGCGCACTCGATCAGGGGGTCCATCAAGTTGCCCTCGCCCGCGGCCGCGCCGCGCAGCTCGGTCAGCGCGCGCTCGACCTCGGCGCCCGAGCGGCGCGCGCGCGCGGCCTGCAGGCGCTCGATCTGCTTGCGTTCGAGGGCGGGGTCGATGCGCAGGATCTCCTGCTCGCCGTCGTCGCCCTCGCAGAAGCGGTTGACGCCCACGACGATGCGCTCGCCGGCGTCGATCTCCTGCTGCAGAGTGAACGCCGCGTCGGCGATCTCGCGTTGAGGGTAGTTGCGCTTGACGGCCTCGACCATCCCGCCGAGCTCGTCGATCTTGGCGAAGTACTCGTAGCAGCGCCGCTCCATCTCGTCGGTGAGCGCCTCCACGAAATAGGAGCCGCCGAGCGGATCGGCTGTGTTGGCTACACCAGTCTCGTGCGCGATCACCTGCTGGGTGCGCAGCGCTATGCGCACGGCCTCCTCGGTGGGAAGCGCCAACGCCTCGTCGTAGGAGTTGGTGTGCAGCGACTGCGTCCCGCCTAGAACGGCTGCGAGCGCCTCCACGGTGGTGCGCACGATGTTGTTGAGAGGCTGCTGTGCCGTCAGCGAGACGCCGGCGGTCTGCGCGTGGAAGCGCATCAGCCATGAGCGCTCGTTGAGCGCGCCGAAGGTGTGGCGCAGCTCGCGCGCCCAGATGCGCCGCGCGGCGCGGTACTTGGCGATCTCCTCGAAGAAGTCGATCTGCGCGTTGAAGAAGAACGACAGCCTGGGCGCGAAGTCGTCTACGTCGAGGCCGCGCTGCACCGCCTGCTCGACGTAAGTGAGCCCGTCCTTGAGCGTGAACGCGAGCTCTTGCTGAGCGGTCGATCCAGCCTCGCGGATGTGGTAGCCGGAGATCGAGATCGGGTGCCAGCGCGGCATGTGCTTGGTGCACCACTCGATCATGTCTCCGCACAGCCTCATCGCCGGGTCGATCGGGAAGCACCACTCCTTCTGGGCGATGTACTCCTTGAGGATGTCGGCCTGGATCGTGCCGGACAGCAGCTCCGGCGCCACCGCGCCGCCCGCGCCGTCGCCGTCTTGCTCGGCGGCTACCACGAAGTAGGCGAGCATGATTGCCGCGGGGGCGTTGATCGTCATCGAGACGGACACCTCGCCGAGGTCGATGCCGGCGAACAGGGTGCGCATGTCCTCGGGCGTGTCGATCGCAACGCCCTCGCGGCCGACCTCCCCGAAGGAGCGCGCGTGGTCGGAGTCGTGGCCCATCAGGCTGGGCATGTCAAACGCGGTCGAGAGGCCGGTCTGGCCGTGGTCGAGCAGGTAGTGGAAGCGCTCGTTGGTCTCCTCGCTGGTGCCAAAGCCCGCGAACTGGCGCATCGTCCACAGACGCCCGCGGTACATCGACTCGTAGGGGCCGCGCGTGAACGGGTAGGAGCCGGGCAGCCCGATCGGGTCATTGCCCCCGGGGTCGCCGACGCCCGCCGGGAGGTCCGCAGCTGTGTACAGCTCGCGAACCGGCTCGCCCGATAGCGTGCGGGGCTCTTGACCCGCGACATGCGTTGAGGAGGATCCCTTCAAGTGATTGGACGATACCGGCTGACGATGGTCGCCTTGGCCTGCGCGCTGTCGATCGGAGTTTGCGCGTGCGGCTCCTCGGCGAGCTCCCCCTCGCCCACGAGCGCCGCCGCGGGCGCTGCGGCGGGCCATGCGGCGAGGCTCGCGCCGGCGCCGCTCGCGCGCCCGACGAAGACGACGCTGATCCTCGACTTCACGCCAAACGCGGTGCATGCGGGGATATACAGGGCGCTTGCGGCCGGCTACTACCGCCATGAGAACGTCGAGCTGAAGGTGGTGCAGCCGACCTCGACGCAGGAAACCCTGAAGTTGATCGACGCCGGGCGCGCGCAGTTCGGGCTCGCCGACGGCAGCGACGTCGGCGCCCTGATCGTAAAAGGTGGCGACGCGCAGGCGGTGATGGCGCTCGTGCAGCGTCCCCTCGGGGGGCTGATCGCGCTCGCCTCTGAGCGTCTGCGCTCTCCCGCCGACCTCGTCGGCAAGACGGTGGGGATAACGGGGGTGCCCTCGGACACGGCGGTGCTCGAAACGGAGCTGCGCCACGCGGGCGTGAGCCCGGGGCGGGTGAAAGTGGTGACGGTCGGCTTCAACGGCGGCCAGGCGCTGGTCGCCGGCAGGATCGCGGCGTTCACGGGCTTCATACCCGACGACGGCGTGGCGCTGCAGGTGAGCGGGCATCCGATCACCGCGTTCGGGCTCGACGCGCAGGGAGGGCCGCCATATCCCGGTCTGGTGGCTTTCACGACGCGCAAGCTGATCGCGTCCAATCCCGCGCTGGTGCGCGACTTCGTGGCGGCGACGGTGCACGGGTACGAGGACACTTTGAGCGAGCCCAAGCGCAGCCTCGCCGAGCTGGAGGCGGCCAACCCGACGCTGTCGCACAAGCTGACGGCGGCCTCGCTCGACGTTTACCTGCCGCTGTTCGCCGATAGTCACGGGGTCGCGTACGGGACGCTACGCGGCGCGGCTGTGGAAGCCATGTCCAGGTGGATGCTGGGCGCGGGCCTGATCAAGGGTTCGATCGCCCCGGCGCGCTACGGCACCAACGCGTTCCTTCCCTAAAGAAGCCTTCCTCGAAGAAGAGCGGCCGGACGCCCCGTGCATGGGGCGTCCGAGCCATTCGGGCAACGACACGACATCGCGGGGCGCTCGAGCTCCCCGCCGACGGTGCTACCGTCTCTTGATAATAAAGAGACGGTGTGTATCGGATGCGTGTGTTGGTGACAGGGGTGAGCGGGCTGATCGGGTCCAATCTGGCTGCGGCGGCGGCGCAGCAGAGCTGGGACGTGCTCGGCTGTTATCGCGACGAGGCGGTGCGGCTGCAGGGGGTGCAGACCGTCGGGTTCGACATGGCCGATCGCAGAGCTTGTGTGGAGGCCGCGATGCGGTTCGAGCCCGACGTGGTCCTGCACGCAGCCGGCGGGGTCGCGCTGAGCCGCTTCGAGCGCGAGCCCTATATCGCTCAGCTCGACTTCGTGGGGGCGGAGCACACGCTTGCAGCCGCTCGCGCGGTGCGGGCGCGGTATGTGCTCGTGTCTTGCGACTGGGTGCACAGCGGTTACCGGCCCGCGGGGCTGCGCTTCAGCGAGCGCGACCTGCCGGACCCCGTGAATGCTTACGGGCGCTCGAAGCTGGCGTGCGAGGAAGCGACGATACGCTCGAACGCGACTTGGCTGATTACGCGGGCGGGGGAGGTTTACGGCGTGAACGCGTCGGCTCCGGCGCGCGGCGCAGCGGGGGGGCGAGCCGGGGCGAGCCGGGTGTGGGAGCGCTCGGGCGGGGCGCTGCGGCTGGTGAGGCGGCTGCGCGACCACGTGGCGCTCCCCGCGCCCGCCGGGCTTTGGCGCTCGCCAACATACGCTTGGGATTACGCGCAGCGCGTGTGCGAGCTGGTCGCGCAGGGGTGTGAAGGCGTTTACAACATGGGCGGTCCAGCCTCGCTTGACCGGCACGCCTGGCTGGAGCTGCTGGCTGACGGCTTCGGCTGCTCGCGCGAGCTGGTGCGGGAGGGCTCTAATGCCGCATATCTGCAGGCCTGCGGGGAGGATCCGCACCTGAGAGTGCCGTCGAACACGGCCCTCTCCGACGAGAAGGCGCGGGCCGCGATCGGGTCCGCCGCCGTGGCTCCCGAGCACGGCGTGGAGCTCATGCGCGAGCGGCTGCACCGCATGCTCGAGCCAGTTGGCCTGCCGGCCCGCTAGTCTGCGCCACGCCAGTCACAGCTATCGAAAGGAAGAACTCCATGAACAAGAGTCAGCTTGTCGAGGCGATCGCCGCCGACAGCGGTCTCTCCAAGGCGGATTCAGGGCGTGCGGTCGAGTCGTTCTTGACCACCGTCGGCAAGACGCTGAAGAAAGGCGACGAGGTCGTGATCACCGGCTTCGGCAAGTTCTCAGTGGTCAAGCGGGCGGCCCGTCAGGGCGTCAACCCGCGTACGGGCGAGAAGGTCAAGATCAAGGCGTCCAAGGCCCCGAAGTTCACACCCGGAGCGAGTCTCAAGCAGACGGTGCACCCCAAGAAGTAGTCTCACTGACATGGCGCTCGTCGGCGAGCTGGAGCTCGAGAGCTTCGACTACACCGACCCCGAGCTGAGAGGGGAGCGCTTTCACGCGGCCATGAGGGAGCTGGCGGCCGAGGGGTGGCTGGCGGCTGGGCCGTACGGGTACGTAGTGCTCGACCGCGAGGCGGGCGAGTTCTTCCTGCGGACACGCTCGGCGATCTTCCCCGGTATGAAGATCGCCGAGCTGTTCGGCGTGAGCGAAGGGCCTCTGTGGGAGGAGATGAAGCGCAACATCCTCCACGTCAACGGCGCCGACCACACTCGCCTGCGGAGCCTGGTGAACCCGGCGTTGACGGCGCGTGCCGTGGAGCGTTGGCGTCCCGCGATGCGCGGTTTTTTGGATCAGCTGTTCGTTCCCGTGGAGCAAGCGGGGCGTTGCGAGTTCGTCGGGGCGTTCGCCAAGCCCTATCCCTCGCAGACGATTGCCACGGTGATGGGGGCGCCGCTCGAGGACGCGCCGCGCTTGCATCACTGGTCGAACTGGATTCAGCGCCAGTTCGACGCCGCCTCGATGATGAACGAGCGGGCCGGTATCGAGCAAGCCGTTGCGGAGTTCTACGAGTACGCGCGCGCGTTGCTCGCCGCGCGGCGCGAGGATCCGGGGGACGATCTGATCTCGACGCTGCTGGCGGCCGCGGATCCGGCCCATCCACCCGATCGCCTCAGCGAGGAGGAGTGCGTGAACCTCGTGCTGAACGTCTTGATCGGCGGCGTCGACACTACGCAGAGCCAGTTGGCGCACGCGATCAGGCTGCTGGCCGAACATCCCGACCAGTGGGCGGCGCTCGTCGCGGATCCCTCGCTTGCCGGCGCCGCGGTGGAGGAGGCGTTGCGCTACGAGCCGATCACGCCGTTCACGGCTCGCATCACGGTCGAGGATTTGACCTATCGCGACGTGACATTTCCGAAGGACACGATCGTGATGGTGTGCGCGTTCACGGGCAACAGGGACCTGCCCGAAGGGGACGCCGAGGGCGCTCGGCGTGGCTCCGGTGGGAGTGGGCGGGCTTCGTCTAAACGCAATGGATCGACCGGCGGGGATGGACCTCAATCGTTTGACATCACCGTCGAGCGCCCGAAGGCGCGGGCGCTCACCTTCGGGGCCGGCGTGCACTACTGTCTCGGCGCGAACCTCGCGCGGCTCGAGCTGGAGGAGGGGCTGAGCTTTCTTGCCCGCAAGATGCCGCGGCTGGAGCTCGACGGCGAACCCGTGTTCGAGAGCATCCTCGGCATCTACGGGCTGGCCGAGTTGCCGATCAAGTTTGGCAGATAGGACCGACCCGAACATCCGTCGATTTTGATCGTCCGAAGATTCCGCTTCCCTAGCATGGTGGGCCCATGCAGACGGCGTGGCAGTCAATTGACAGGGGGGTGAACGGCGCTTTGCGCTCGACGTGGATGTCGAGAGCGGCATCCAGCCGTCTGCCTGGCCTTACGGGAAAGGAATCTGAGCATGATCTTCGCGAGACGTCCCATTGTCGGCCGGTCGACCCTTGCTTTGGTCGCGACTGGCGCGCTTTGCACACTTGGCGCAGGGGGCGTCAGCGCGCAGGCGGGGGAGTACCACGTTTATAGCTGCCGGATGCCCGACGGAGAGGTTGCGCCTACGGATGGGTGGAGCGGGAGTGCGTCAGGTGCGTCTGCCCATGCTGAAGACCACTGCGCGAAAGGTGGCGCACTGTCGGCGGCCCTCGATGGAGGGGTGAGTCACACAGTTGGGACGGATGTCGCGACATGGACCTTTAGCTCTCCGTCGAGCGAGATTGTCAAGAAGATGACGCTCTGGCGTTCTGGCGACGCTGAAGGTGGCTCGGCGCTGAACGCGACATACCAGTTCTGGATAGCCGGGCCGACCCAGCCAGAAGTCTTTGACGAATGTCTCTACGCATTGGGCTGCTCAAAAGTCAGAGGTGAACCCGAAGAACCGATGTCACTTTCCAACATCCTTGGGGTGCCAGCGAAAAATCTCGGAGAACACCTCTATGTGAACGCCTCCTGTGGAGGTCTGCAAACGTACAAATGCCCAAGCGGCAAAGGCGACAGTAACGGCTACGCCGCGGTCGTCTATCTCTACGCGGCCGACCTTACGCTCGAACAGTCCTCTCAGCCAACCGTCTCAAACGTCGAAGGCGAACTAGCGACCGCCGCCACGCTCAGCGGCGCCGTCGACCTTGCCTTCCACGCCGAAGACGCCGGCTCCGGCGTGTATCAGGCGGTGGTGAGCGTCGACGGCGCTGAAGCGGGTCGCGTCTTGCTCGACGAAAACGGCGGCCATTGCCGCAACGTCGCCCAGACGACCGACGGCCTGCCCGCCTTCCTCTACCTGCAGCCATGCCGCCCCTCGCTGAGCGCCGACCTCCCGTTCGACACGACCACGCTCGCCGACGGCGCCCACCATCTCGTGGTGTCCGTCACCGACGCGGCAGGCAACGCCACGGTGGCGCTCGATCGCAAGATCGAGGTGCTCAACCATCCGCCGGTCCCGCCTGCGCCGCAGCAACCCGTGACGCCGTCGCAGCCCTCGCCCGAAGGCCAGCAGCCGGCTGGCGCCGCAAAGAACGACCCATCCCCCCAAACAAACCAGACCCCGCAGCTGCAAGGCGTCAACGGCAGCCATGCCTCGGTCGGGGCCACGCTGCAGGTGCGCTGGAGTGCCACCGCCCACGCGACCCTGGCGGCGGCCTACGGCCACGCGCAGACGGTGGTCGGCAGGCTCGCCGCGCCCGACGGATCGCCGATCGGCGGCGCCTCGATCGAGGTGCTCTGCACCCCCGCGTTCCAGGGCGCCTCGACACGCACGCTGTCCACGCGCACGGCGCCTGACGGCGGCTTTCGCATGCGTCTGCCTGCCTCGATCCCGTCGAGCCGGATCACGTTCGCCTACTCCAGCCATCCCGGCCAGCCGCTCCCCGACGTCACCGCGACGCTGGCGCTGGCGGTTCCCGCCCACCTCACTCTGAGGGTCGCCCCGCGCACCTCCCACGTCGGTGGCGCGATCGCGTTCAGCGGCAGGCTCGCTGGCGCTCCGCTCCCGCCCGGCGGCAAGCAGCTGGTGCTCGAGGCCCGCACCCTGAGCGGCCCCTGGCGCCAGTTTCAGGTGCTCTCCACGGCGCCCCGCGGCCGCTATCGAGCCAGATACCGCTTCCGCCTCGCCGGCCCGATCACATACGAGTTCCGTGCGGTATCGCGCCAGGAGGCCGATTTCCCCTACGCGACCGGAGCGTCAAACGTGGTGCGCGTGCGCGAGCGCTGACGCGCATGCGCGCAAGCGGCAAGCGCCGCTAGTGTGCGCCGTCGTGGAGTCCCACGCGCGCGCACGCGACCCCATCGAAGTCAAGACGGCCCTGGGTGTGGACGCCCAGTTCTGGCGCGACCGCTCGGTATTCGTGACCGGCCACACCGGCTTCAAGGGAGCGTGGCTGTGCCTGTGGCTGCAAATGCTCGGGGCCCGGGTCCACGGCCTCTCGCTGGGAGCGCCGAGCAGCCCGTCGTTGTACGAGCTGGCCTCCGTGGAGGACGGCGTGGCCAACAGCGTCGTTTGCGACATCCGCGACCCCGCAGCCGTCGAGCGAGCGCTTGCGGCCGCCAAAGCGGAGATCGTGCTCCACATGGCCGCCCAGCCGCTCGTCCGTCGCTCGCTTGCCGCCCCGCGCGAGACCTATGAGACGAACGCGATCGGCACGCTCAACGTGCTGGAGGCGGTACGCACGTGCGAGGGCGTGAGCACGGTCGTGATCGTCACTTCCGACAAGTGCTACGCCCCATCCAACACCTCTCGCGCCCATCGCGAGGACGACCCGCTCGGCGGCGACGACCCCTATTCGAGCTCGAAGGCGGCCGCCGAGCTGGTCACGAACGCCTACCGTCGCTCGTTCTTCTCCCACCCCGAGGCCCCCCGCGTGGCCTCGGCGCGCGCAGGCAACGTCATCGGCGGCGGCGACTGGGGCGCCGAGCGGCTGATCCCCGACGTCGTGCGCGCCGCCGCGCGCGGGGAGACCCTGTGCCTGCGCAACCCCACCGCGGTGCGCCCCTGGCAGCACGTGCTCTCCCCGCTCTGCGGCTACTTGCTGCTCGCGCAGTCGCTCCACCAGTCTGCAGCCCATGCGCGCGCGTGGAACTTCGGTCCCCCCGACTCCGACGCGCACACCGTCGAATGGATCGTGCGGCGTATCTCAGAGCTGTGGCCCTCAGAGCTCTCGTGGGCGATCGACGAGACGGAGCACCCGCGCGAGACTCTCTATCTGGCGCTCGACTCCTCGCTCGCGCGCGAGCAACTCGGGTGGGCGCCGCTAGCGTCGCTGGAGGAGGGCCTCGTAGCGACCGTGGAGTGGTTTCAGGCGCTCGGCGAGGGCGAAGACATGCGTGCGATCACGCTAAAGCAGATCGAGAGCTCGACCGCACGGCTGACGCCCCCCGGTATGTAGTCTTCTCTGCCGCCGCGGCCGATCAGTGTGGAATAGTGCCGCCTCGACCGCACGACGACGGAGGACCATGTGACTACCCGCAAACCAGCGCCCCGCACCAGCCTGACCACGCGCACCACGTGTCGCATCTGCGGCTGCGCGTACCTCGCGCCCGTGCTGTCGCTTGGCGACCAGCGCATCGCGGGAGCGTTCGCGGACCCCGGCGGCGACCAGCCGGTCGATCGGGCGATACCGCTCGAGCTCGTGCGCTGCGACATGACGCGCGAGGAGGAGGCGTGCGGCCTGATCCAAACCAAGCACACCGTCCCCGGCTCGATCCTCTACAGCTCCTACTGGTACCGCAGCGGAGTCAACCGCACGATGACCGACAACCTTCACTCCATCGCGCGCGGCGTCGAAGCGATCGTGCCGCTGGAGTCCGGCGACCTGGTCGTCGACATCGGCTGCAACGACGGCACTTTGCTCGATGGCTATGACAAGGCCAAAGGCTTGCGCTACCTGGGCTTTGACCCCTCCGACGTGGCGCGCTACGCGATCGAGAAGGGCTACGACGTCGTCAACGACTTCTACTCGGCCCAGGCGCTGCGCCAGCGCCGCCCAGACCAGAAGGCCAAGGCGATCACGAGCATCGCGATGTTCTACGACCTCGAGCACCCGCGCACGTTCGTAGCCGACGTCGCCGAAGCGCTCGCCGAGCGCGGCATCTGGGTGATGGAGCTGCACTATCTGCCGATGATGCTCGAGGCCAACGCTTTCGACGCGATCGTGCACGAGCACCTCGAGTACTACTCGCTCGCCGTGATCGAGCGACTCGTAGGCGAGGAGGGCTTGGAGGTCGTCTCCGCCGAGCTCAACGACATGAATGGCGGCTCGATCCGGCTATTCATCGGCCACGTCGGCCGGCACGAGCGCACGCCCGAGCAGCTCGAGGCGCTGATGGCGCTGCGCGTCGAGGAGTTCGAGCTGGCGCTCGACTCGCCCGAGCCCTACGAGCAGTTCCGCCTGGGCGCCGAGCGAGTCCGCAACGATCTGCTCGCGATGTGCGAGAAGCTCCACGGCGAAGGCAAGAAGATCCACGTCTACGGCGCCTCGACGAAGGGCAACACGATCCTTCAGTACGCGGGCCTCGGCAAGGACTACATCGAGGCGGCTGCCGATCGCAACCCTGACAAGTGGGGCTCGGAGACGATCGGCACGAAGATCCCGATCATCAGCGAGGAGGACTCACGAGCGATGAGCCCCGACTACTACCTAGCCCTGCCTTGGCACTTCCTCGACGAGTTCCTCGAGCGCGAGCAGGAGTTCCTGCAGCGCGGAGGCAAGTTCATCGTGCCGCTGCCTGAGGTTCGCGTCGTCGGAGCGTCCTGATCGAGGCGGTCGTCGATCTCCCGGCGCGGTAGGTGGCCTGGGCGGCCCGGAAAGCCGCGCGCGGGGTGTGTTTGTAGATCAGGCGGTAGATCAGGTTCCGCGGCGTCCGGTCGGCGTAGGCCGTGGCCGCCAAGCGGTCCACGAGCGGCACGTCCCCCGGTCGCTCGCGCTCGCTGCCAAACTTCAGCCCGAGCAGGATCCACGGTGGAAACTCGTTCGTCACGACGCGGCGGATGTGGCGCGCCTCGCGGCTGCCCTCCGGGAAGCAGGCGCGGGCCAGTCGGTGGTATCCGTCGATCGCGATCGCGTACCGACCGACGAGCCCGCCGTCCATGAATGAGTCGTTCTCGGTGCGCTTGAAGAGATACGCGGCAGGGAGGTAGTGCAGCCGCAGCCCGCCAGGGATCATCTGAAAGAAGCGCGCGACGTGCGCCCATAGGCTCCCGACGAACTCCTCGTCCAGACCGACGGCGTCCCAGCGAGACTTCTTGAAGGTCAGCGAGCCGGCAAAGCTGAAGAACGCGGTCGTCGTCTGCGCACGCCTGAAATACCGCATGCGAGTGCGGGGCTCGGCGAGATCGAACTGCGACTCGGACTCGATCCTCGCAACGCGATGATCGCCCAGCGGGCGCATGTCCAGTGTGCAGAGCGTCAGGCCGCACACGTACACGTCGCAGCCGCTCTCGAGGTTCTCGAGCATCCGTCCGATGGCGCCCGGCTTCATCACGTCGTCGGCGCAGAACAGCCAGCAGTACTCGCCGCGGGCCAGGTCGACCGTGTGGGCGATGTCTCGATCTATGCCTCCCCGCTCCTTGCGTCGCTCGTAGCGCAAGCTGGGATAGCGCGCCTGAAAGGATTCGACGACGGCGGTGGTGTCGTCGTTCGAGCCGCCGTCGAGCACGACGACCTCGACGCCCTCCTGCACTTGGGGCAGGATGCTCTCCAGGGTCTCGCCGATATAGGCCCCGAAGTTGTATGTCGGAATGCAGATGGACAGGCGCATCGCGAGCGCCTACTTTCGCACGGTTGGGGACCGCAGGAAGTCAAGCAGGTCCCTCAGGCGTCGCTTCAGGGGCCTCGGCACGTGGCGTCCGACTCGCGTGGCCACGCGGTTGCTGAGACGCTTGCGCCTGCGCCCCCATCGCTGTCGCGCCTTCGCGCGCTCGAATCTCCTGATCTCCTCGGGCCGAACCAGCTCCGCATCGGACTCGTGGGCATACCACTCGTTGACCCCGGTGCGACGGAAATGCACGTACCCGCGCTCAGACATGTGTTGAGCCACCCGCGGATCGCCATCCACAGAGTTGTCCTCAACGATCACGATCCGCGGCCTGTGCGCCTCCAGCGTGAAGCCCTCGAGCACAGCCATCTCATGGCCCTCGACGTCGATCGTGACGAACTGGATCTCGGGAAAGGCGGCCTCGGCGAGCAGACTGTCGAGCGTGGCGGTGCGCACCGTGATCTCCCTGACCTTGCCGCCGACCTGCGCGATCCACTCGATGCGATCCGCGGTGAGATCGAGCGTGGACATCTGCTCGACGTTCTCGGCGACGAAGAAGCTCGCCGTGCCCTCCCTGTCGCTCACCGCGCAGTTGACCACCGTGCCGGCGCGGCGCCTGCGGATCTCCTCGGCGAGGGCGGGAATCGGCTCGACCAAGAGGCAGTGCCAGCCCCGCATCTCGAACGGATAGCTCGCGCTTCCGGTGTGACCGTCGTATGCGCCGACCTCGACGCAGTACCCCTGGGCGCGGTCGCCGAAGATCTCCCCGAGGATGCGATCCTCTCCGAACTGTCCGTATGACTGAGGCTCGACCTCCATCATTCGGATGAAGGATATTAGGCCGGATATTGGATCGCTGGCCCAGTGCAGCCGCCTGCCTGCGCGGACGCGGAGCGCTTAGCCGATCTCGTCGGCTATCCGTCCGGCCCGCAGGGCGTGACCGATCTCGGGCGGAAAGCGACCCATCGCCGCCAGCGCGATCGCGTACACACAGCTGCCGACGAGCACCTCGAGCACCGGGTGCAGGCCCACGATATGCCCCACTCCGACTCCCGCGCCGCCGGCGAGGAGCGCCGCGGGGATGCTGCTCCAGGGCAGGCTCAGGTTCGGTCGCGCGCGCACAAGCGCCACGATCGCGGCGCTCGCGAGCGTCAGCTCAGCGGCGACGGTGGCGATCGCGGCGCCGCGTGCCTGGAGCGCCGGCACGAGCGCCAGCGAGACAGCGAGCGTCACGAGCAGTCCGAGGGCGTTGGCGACCAGCAGAGCCCGGTAGCGTCTCAGCGACAGCAGCGGAAACGAGCAGGCGACCGCCACGAAGGTGGCCATCACGGCGAGGCCCTGAATCCGGAGCACAGGCGCCGCGGGCGCCGCGGCCGGCCCGCCGAGCACGTCGGTGGCAAAGCGCGCGCCGAGCTCGACCGCCAAGGCGACCCAGACCCCGATCAGCACCGACAGCTCGAACATGCGGCGGGTCGCGTACGCGAACCGATCAGGGTCGTCGCGCTCGGCGCGTGTGACGATCGGATAGGCGGCGCCGATCACGAGCACAGGCAGGCCGATGAGGATCTCGACGATCCGAAACGAGGTCGAGAAGTACCCTGTCTGCAGCGCGCTCGCCTCGAGCGACATCACGATGACGGTCACCCTGAAGTAGACGCTGCTGAGCGCGATCGCGATCGCGAACGGAAACGTTTCGCGCAACAGCGGCGCATAGGCGGCGAAGTGAAGCGACGGGCGCAAGGGCATCGAGCCGCGAACGAGTCGAGCGGTCAGTAGCAGCGCCGAGAGACACGCCGGCGCGATCACCGCCAGCAGGGGAACGATACCCGCGCCGGCGAGCACCAGGGCGACGATCAGCATCGTCGTGACGCCATTGCGCAGCAGGTCGGCTGCGGCGACCCAGCCAAGCCGCATCGTGCCCTGGAGCGGCACCGACACGAGCGTCTGCAGGAGTTGGATCGTCAGGCCGATTCCGGCGATCGCTGTGCCGAGGACGATCGTCCGGCTGTAGCCGGCGGCGAGCGCGAAGACGGTCGCCCCGATCACGCCGACCAGGCTCAGCAGCAGGCGGATGCCGAGGATGTCGCTCATCGCCGCGTCCCGCTCGCGACCCGTGCGCGAGGCGAACTCGCGCAACGCGATCGTGTTGACGCCACCCTCGGTCAGGCCAGCGGCGATCGTGGCGATCGAGAGCGCGGTCACATATTGACCGAAGCCGGTCTGGTGAAGGTGGCGAATCAGCAGCGGCGCCGAGATCAACGCCAGCAGCATCCCGCCGCCGTAGCCGCCGACCCGCAGCACGCTGCCCCTGAGAGCGAGACCGCCTGCGCGTGAGCTGTCGAGCACGTCGCCGGCGGGATCCGCGCCGGCCGGCTCCGCGTGGGCGGCGGATGACATCGCACTGATGCTAGCCCGGATCTTGCGGAAAGTCGCGTGAGGCGAGCGCCTCCTCCGGCGCTCGGAAGACACGGCAGCCAAGCCGGTGTCCTCCTTGGGTCTGGGGCTTCAGCACCGCCCAGCTTCCGAGGAGGCCGGATCTCTACTGACGAACGTGCTCGGGAGCTAGAGCTAGCGACCGCGACCGCAGGATCGGGCTAGGCTATGGCTGCTTTGACCGACGCTCTCGCAAAAGAGACCCGCGACCAGTCGTCTCTGCTCGAGTTCGCCGCACTGCGCGAACAGAGCCAGATCGCGGCAGCCGACCATGAGCTGCAAGAGCGAGGCCTCCTGGACCCTCGACCTGGCGTCGGCGCCGCGCGCCGCATGGTCCGGCGTGTGCTGCGCCGCGCCGATCCCGCGCTCGTGCTCAAGACATGGGACGTGCAGCGATCCGTCGATGCCTTTGCTGCCAGGCTGGAGAGCTCGGATCCGATCCTCGACGTCGGTTGCTTCGCCTGCGACATGTTGCCGGCGCTGAAGCGGCTCGGATACAGCAACCTGTTCGGGATAGACCTCAATCCGGCTGTGCTGCAGATGCCTTATGCCGAGGTCATCGACTACACGGTCGGTGACCTGCTGTCCACCCCCTGGCCCGACGGCCACTTCGCGGGCATCAGCGCCATCAGCGTGATCGAGCACGGAGTGCCCGACGAGGAGTTGTGTCGCGAGGTCGGTCGCCTGCTGCGCCCCGGGGGCGTCTTCGTATTCACGACCGACTATTGGCCGCAGAAGATCGTCACAACCGAGCGCATGTTCGGCCTGGACTGGCGCATCTTCGACGCGAGCGAGATCGAGACGCTGGTCGCGGTCGCGCGCTCTCACAACCTGCATCCCGTATCGGATCCGGGCCGCGCGATCCTGGATGTCGGCAGCCCGCCGATTCACTTCTCGGGCAAGGAGTACACCTTCCTCTACGGCGCTCTCGTTCGCGGCGAGGACTAGCCGGATCGCACGGGGCGTTGCACGGTCAGAGCGCTCGTCCCGTTGCTGGCGGGCCGGACGCTCGATATCTCCCCCCGTGTCGTCACGGCATCGACGATCTCCTCCCAGCCGAAGGAGAGCGCGCGTGCCCCCGCGCGTATCTGGGCGGCAAGAGGCTTGTCGCCCGACAGGCGGTCGATCGCGCGCGCTAGCGCCGCGGGATCCTCCGGGTCGACGAGCAGCGCCGTCTCGCCGTCTCGCAGCCAGGGAGGATTGTGCGGCCCGCGCGTCGTGATCACAGCGGCGCCGTTGACCAGCGCCGCCAGCAGGCTGGTATAGCCGCTCTCGGCGCCTCCGCGATATGGGAGCACGACAGCATCGACCACGCGCAGCATGCGCCCAGCCTCGTCGTCGCCGACGAACCCCAGCCATCGTACGCGCTCTCCCAGCCCGAGCCGCTCGATCTCGGCGACGATATGCGCATGGTAGGGATTGGCTGGATCGAGCGACCCCGTCGCCGCGAGCAGCGCGTCGGTTCGCGCCAGCGCCTCGAGCAGCTCCTCGAACCCCTTCATCGCAGCGCCGAGGAGGCCGATGAAGCCGATCAGCGGACGCTCCCGTGGCGCAAGCGCCGCACGCAGGCGAGTGTCTGCCTGCAAATCGAGGGCGACGACCGGGAGGGTCGGGGGATTGTGCCGCACGACTGTTCGCGCGGCGACCGACGGATAGCGGGTGACGATCGCGTCGCGCTCGGCCTCCGTCACCGCCACGATCCGGTCGGCTGCTAACAGCGCGAGTCGCAGGCGTCGCCGCTCGGCGTCGCCGGTGCGGATGAACTCGTGCACGATGAAGATCGTCCGCGGCCGCCTAAGCAGCAGCTTCGCCAATGCGGGAACCAGGTACAGCAGCCGCGAATAGCTGCCCTCGACGACCGCGGGAAAGCACGACACGACGAGGTCGGGGCGCGGTCTCGAAAAGCGCGGCCACGCCCGCAAGAACGCTCCGATGTCCCACTCGCGCAGGAGTGGCAGCACGCGCGGCCCTTCCTCGACCGGCGTCGTCGAGGACGCCCCCGTGACGACCGTGACGTCATGGCCGGCGCGGACGAGCGCCTCCGCCAAGCCGCGCGTGTAGTTGCCAACGCCGCAGGCGACCGGTGGGTAGGAGGGGTTGAAGACGAGGATTCTCAGGTGCGCGCGCGCAGGCCCTTCGGCGCCGGAGAAGGGACGCTCACGCCGACGAGGCGCTTGCGACTCGGCGTCGACGGCGCTTCGGGCTGGGGCGGATCCAGGGTCAGCCGGCTGCGCGGATACCATCCAGCGGGAGGATATTCCGACGGTCGGCGTCTGCCGCCGCGAAATGCTCGGGCGGCCCGGATGGCGGGACAGCCTACTCTCCCAAATGCACATCGCGCTCGTCCACCATCACGTCGGCGGAAAGGCGGGTGGCGGGGGCGGCGTGCGACTGATGCTCGAGCTCGGCGCCGGCCTGGTCAGGCGCGGGCATCGCGTTACCGTCGTCTGTCACGACTTCCTCCCCGGCAGCGAGTTCTCCTACGCATCGGATCAGCTGGAGATCCGATCGGTCAGGCGCGGCGTCTCGGAGCTGCCGGCCGGCAATCGAGCGCTGGCGCGTCGCTTCTGGCTGGACATGCCGAAGGTCGCGCGCCTCGTCCCGTCTGACGCCGACGTCGTCAACGCCCACGAGTGGTCGGCGCTTCGGCCCGGCCGCATCGCCGCCGCGCGCCTGTCGGCGCCGCTCGTGTGGACACGCAACGACGAGTCGCTGTGGGAGCGCGCGATCGTGCCGGAGCAGACGATCACCGGCGCCCGCCCGCTGTGGCGTCGGGTGCTGCAGGGCGCCCTGACATGGCCAGACCTGCTCGATGCACGCCGTGCCAGCGCGATCGCGGTGCTCAGCGCGCAGCAGGTCGAGATGGTCCGCCGCAGCTATCGCAGGGATGCGCTGGTCGTGCCGGTCGGCCCGCCAGCGCACTTCTTCGATCCGCCGGATCGGGCAGCGGCGCGCGCCAGGCTCGGCATCCCCGACGACGTCTTCCTGGTCGTCGGCTCGGGCATCCTCGTCGAGCACCGGCGCTTCGAGGATCTCGTCGATGCGATGTCGCTGCTGGCCGACGATCCTCACATCCACGCGCTGATCGTCGGCTCCGACCACGTCGACCCCGCCTACGCGGATCGACTGTCCGCGCGGATCGCCGAGCGCGGCGTGGGCGAGCGCGTGACGCTGCCGCGTTCCTCGCTCTCCGACGCGGAGCTGAAGGACACCTACGCCGCCGCCGACGTCTTCGTGATCTTGAGCCAGCGCTACGCGTGGGGTCTGGCGCCGCTGGAGGCGATCGCCTCGGGGACGCCCGTGATCCTGACGCCGGGCGCGGGCGTCTACGACGTTCTCGGCGGCCGCCCGGGCGTGCAGGTGGTTCCCCCGCAGGACCCGCGAGCGACCGCGGAGGCGATCCGGCGCTGGCGCTTGGGCGAGGGCCGTCGGGGACTCGAGTCGACGCGCACGTGGCTGCGCGAGGAGTATGCGCTCGACTCCTATGTCGAGCGCATGGAGCAGATCTACGCAGACGTGGTCGGCTCGAGTCCCTCGCGCTGACTTGGAACGTCCCCGCGCGCCGCACGCTCGAGCACCGCCAGCGTGCTCTCGGCGAAGCGCCCCCAGGAGAACTCGTGTGATCGCTCGCGCGCGAGGCAGCCGAGCTCGGCGCGAAGGGCCGGCGAGCTCAGCATGCGCTCGAGCCCCGCGGCGATGCTCGCGGTGTCGCTCGGGTCGGCGTACTCGACCGCATCGCCGCCGACCTCCGGCAGCGATGAGACGTTCGAGGTGAGCACCGCCGCGCCGGCAGCCATCGCCTCGAGCACGGGCAGCCCGAAGCCCTCCCCGAGCGATGGGTAGCAGAACACCGCGCAGCGGCGGTAGAGCTCAGCGAGGGCCGCGTCAGAGATGTGGCCGAGCATCGTGCAGCGCTCGCCGAGGGCCTCGAGCGCATGCAGAGTCTCGCCCGTCTCCCAGCCGAGTGCGCCCACGACCACGAGCGGATGCTCTCGCTGGAGCGACCCATCGAGCGTGCGGTAGGCCTCGACCAGGCGTGGGAGGTTCTTGCGCGGCTCGAGCGTGCCGACGGCGAGCACGAAGCCCGGCGATGGCAGCGTCGCGGCCTCGGCTGGGTCGGGCTCGGCGAGCAGGTCGGGCGCTACCGCGAGCGGGGCCACCGTCGTTCGAGTGGCTGTGTCGGGATAGCGCGCGGCGAGCGCGTCGGCGGTGGCCTGCGAGATCGCGACGAACGCCGCCGAGCGACGCACGGCCGGCCTCAAAGTGGCGCGCTCGACGATCGCCGAGCGCCGGTTGGGGCGCATCGCGGGATCGAAGGCGACCAGGTCGTAGACGATCGGCACGCACGGGATCCGAAGGAACCACGCCGTCAGGTAGGAGTTGGAGGAGAGGAAGACGTCGCATTCGCGGCTTGCGGCGCGTGCGGCCAGCAAATGCCACCAGGGGTCACGGACGCCGATCTCCCTCTGGAGGAAGCGCTCGCCGAGCGTCTCCTGCTTCCATGGCTGCCGGACGTAGAGGATGTAGCGGTTGCCGTCGTCCTCGCGCGCGGCGAGCGCGCGCAGCAGTTCGCGTACCACGCGTCCACGCCCCGCGGGCACCTCCACGGCGGCGCGCGCGTCGATGCCGATGGTCCGAGGCGGCGAGGTCATGCCCACGGGAGGCTAGCCTCACAATGCGCCCTTGGCGTTCCTGGCCAGCCGGATAAGCTCGGTTATGATGAACGAGCGTGTTAGTTGGATTATCGCTCAGGCGTCTCGACCGCTTTGTGCGTGACACGGATCGGGCGCGCACGCAGCGCCTGCGCTCCTACGCGTTTCCGCTTGTCGCCCGTCTGGCGCCGATCGTCGGGGTCGAGCACGACGGTGTGCGCTACGTGGTCAGCACGCGCGACAGGCGTGGCGTCGGTTGTGGCACGTTCGTCAACGGGACATTCGAGGGGGAGACGCTGCGGCGCATGCTCACCGCGCTCGAGCATCTCGGGATCACCACGCTACGCGGCATGACCGTGATGGAGGTGGGCGCGAACATCGGCACAGAGACCGTCGCGCTGCTCAGCCATCACGGCGTCGAGCGTGTCCTCGCGTTCGAGCCAGACGCTGAGAACGCGCGCTTCCTACGGGCCAACCTGGCCCTCAACGGACTTCACGATCGCGCGGAGATCCACGAGCTGGCGCTGTCGGATGTCGACGCCACGCTTCTTCTCGAGCACTCCCCTGAGAACTGCGGAGATCATCGGATCCGCGTCGACGCGCGCAGCCCCGATCACATTGGCAGCCCTGATCACATTGGCAGCCCCGATCGCTACAACGAGCGGGACCGCCTGACCGTGGAGGTCCCCGCTCGGCGCATCGACTCGCTCGCAAGGACCGGCGAGCTCGACCTCGACGCCGTCGGTCTCGTGTGGATGGATGCGCAGGGTCATGAGGGACATGTGCTCGCAGGCGCGCAGCTGCTCGTCGCCGCCGGCATACCGGTCCTGACCGAGTATTGGCCCTACGCGCTCAGCCGGGCCGGCGGTCTGGAGCGGTTCCACGCCCTCGTCGCCGACGGCTACGGCACGGTCGTCGACCTTCACAGCAACCGCGACGAGCCCCCTCTCGCCCTCCCCGCCGTCCACATAGCTCAGCTCGCCGATCGCTACTCGGACGACTTCACGTCCTACTCCGACCTCCTGCTGCTGCCCGACTAGCGGACTCGCCAGTGCGAGCGTTGGGCTCCGCTCTCGGCAGCCGAGCGAGAGTCGCGTAGCCTCCAGCGCGCGATGCACGTCGGCCTGAACCTGATCTTCCTCGTCCCCGGTGAGACCGGAGGCATGGAGGTCGCGGCGCGCGAGCTGATCCCGGCGCTGCTCGCCGAGGCGCCGCCCGATACGCGCTTCACCGCATTCATCAACCGCGAGGCGGCCGCGGCGAAAGACGGCCCGTGGGGCGAGCTGCTGCCTGCGGTGACGGTGCCGGTCGACGCGCGCAACCGCGTGCAGTGGGTGCGAGGCGAGCAGCTGCTGCTTCCTCGACTCGCCGCTCGAGCGGGCGTTGACCTCGTGCACAGCTTGGCGAGCACGGCGCCGGCTTGGGGGCGCTTTCGCCGCGTGGTCACCGTCCACGATCTGATCTATGCGCGCTTCCCCGAGGCGCACGCGGGCATACGCGACCTCGGCATGCGCGTGCTCGTGCCGCTGGCGGTGCGCCGCTCAGACCGTGTGATCGCCGACTCCCAGAGCACGCGCAGCGATCTGGTCGAGCTGCTTGGCGCCAAGGTCGAGCGCATAGACGTCGTCCCGCTCGGCGGTGGCGCCGTGCGGCGCGTCGAGCCCCTGGGGGAGCGCGAGCTCCGCGAGCGCTTGGCGCTCGGCGAGCGGCGCATCGTGCTGAGCCTGTCGGCCAAGCGCCCCCATAAGAACCTCGCCGCGCTGATCGGCGCGCTGGCGCGCATCCCCGTGGAGCGCCGCCCGTTGCTGGTATTGCCGGGCTATCCCACAGCGCACGAGGCCGAGCTGCGCGAGCGTGCGCGCGCGGCCGGCGTTCAGCAGGACGTGCGCTTTCTCGACTGGCTCTCCAGCGAGGAGTTCGAGGGGCTCTGGCAGATAGTGGACGCGTTCGTCTACCCCTCGCTGTACGAGGGCTTCGGGCTGCCGGTCCTCGAGGCGATGGCGCGCGGGGCGCCGGTGGCGTGCTCGAACGCTTCCTCGCTGCCGGAGGTCGCGGGCGACGCGGCGCTCATGTTCGACCCCCACGACGAAGCCGAGATCGCCGCGGCGATGAAACGGCTGCTCGGCGACCGCGTCGAGGCCGCGCGTCTGAGCGCGATGGGGCTCGAGCGCGCACGGCGGTTCACGTGGGAGCGCACCGCACGCATGACCCTCGAGAGCTACGGTCGCTGCGGGGCGTAGCGTTCGAGCACGATCTGCAACGAATGCTCGAGCGAGAGGCGCTCGGCGTTCTCGGCGAACCAGCGTGCCGTGCTCTCGCGCAGCCGGAGGCCGGCCTGGTGCACTCGCACGATCGCGTCCGCAATCGTCTCCGGGTCGGCGCCCGAGGCGACGAAGCCGTTGACCCCCTCGGCGACGAGCTCCATCGCGGCGTTGTCGGGCGCCGCCACGACGATCGCCGGCGTGGCGTGGGCCGACGCCTCGACCACCACCATCCCGTAGCCCTCGCGCTCGGATGGCAGCAGGACGCACAGCGCGCGGCGCATGTCGGCGTCGAGGAGCTCCCCGTCGGCGAACCCCGGAGCGGAGACGAACGAGTCGGCGTCGTGCGCGACGATGGCGGCCCGCAGGGCCTCGCGCTCGGGGCCGTCGCCGTAGAAGACGCCGCGCAGGCCCTCGATCCGTTGCGCGGCCGTGGCGACCGCCGCCACGCCGACGGTGACGCGCTTCTCGGGGATCAGGCGCCCGGCGAACAGCACGAGCGGGTCCGCCTCGCGCGGGGCGGACGCTGTGGAGGTGGCGGGAGGCGCATACAGCCCGCGCAGCATCGTGATAGGCCCGCGCATCCCGAGCTCGCGCAGGCGCTGGGCGTGCAGCTGTGAGAAACAGAACGCGCGCTGCGGGACGCGCGCGCACAGCCGCTGCACGAGCTCGCCAACGCGCCCGCCGAGGCCGCCGAGATAGCCACGCCAGTAGTCGCGGCTCCACACCTCGAACCAGTCGGTGAGAAGTCCGTAGCCGCCGAGCGGGCGTGCGAGTGCGGCCGCCAGCAGCGAGAAGTACGGGAACGAGCAGGTGTGCACGACGTCGTAGCGCCGGCCGTGGCGCGACAGGTGCCACAGGACACCCGCGCCGAACACCAAGGGAGGCAGGACGCGCCGGCGTCCGGGGCGCGGCGGGCTCGTGTACAGGGCCATGCGCGGCCCGACCGTGACGACCCGCACGCGCGCGTCGAGATCTAGGGGCTCGCCGCGCTCCCACTGGCGCAACGTCAGGTAAGTCACCTCGTGCCCGTCGGCCACGAGGCGCTCGGCGAGGTTGCGATACCAGCGCTCGGCGCCCCCCACCGTGTATGGGAACAGACAGTCGTAGATCAGGCAGACGCGCATCGTCGGAGAGACTGCCAGTTATGGCGCTTCCGGATCGTCCGGTAGGATCCATAGGCGAAAAGCACGCCGTTTTCTGAAAGATTGGCGCGCCACTTTCGGGCCTGCGGGGAGTTATCTTCGCGACGGCTGAACCTGTAGAGGGTGAGCACGGGACGAACAAGACCATGAGCACCGCACAGAAGCAAATGCCTGCGATGGAGCAGGCCGAGGAATCCCCAGCGCCGCTCGTGTCGGTCGTGATCCCCTGCCTGAACGAGGCGGAGAACATCGAGCTGTGCGTGCGCACCGCGCGCGAGGCGCTAGAGGGCAACGGCATCGTAGGCGAGGTGCTCGTCGTCGACAACGCCTCCGAAGACGACTCGGCCGCGCTTGCCGGCGGCGCCGGGGCACGCGTGGTCTCAGAGCCCAGGCGCGGCTACGGCAGCGCATACCTCGCCGGCTTTGCAGCCGCGAAGGGTCGCTACATCGTGATGGCAGACGCTGACCTCACCTACGACTTCAACGAGATCCCGCGCTTCGTGGCCGAGCTCGACGGCGGCGCGGAGCTCGTGATGGGCGACCGTATGGACAACATCCAGCCGGGCGCGATGCCGTGGTTGCACCGCTACGTCGGCAATCCGGTCCTCACCGGGCTGCTCAACCTGTTCTTCAGGACTGGCGTCAAGGACGCCCACTGCGGAATGCGGGCGCTGCGCACCGACGTGCTGGAGCGCCTCGACCTGCGCACCACCGGCATGGAGTTCGCCTCTGAGATGGTGATCAGGGCCTCCAAGGAGAAACTGAGGATCGCCGAGTTCCCGATCGAATACCACCCGCGTGGCGGCGAATCGAAGCTGTCGAGCTTCCGCGACGGCTGGCGCCACCTGAGGTTCCTGCTCGTGCACAGCCCGACGCACCTCTTCATCGTGCCGGGCACGCTGCTGGCCGGAGTCGGCACGTTGATCGTGGTGCTCGTGGGGGGAGGTTTGGATTTCTTTGGGCGTTCCTGGGGCATTCACGCGCTGATCGGCGGAGCCCTGCTGATGATCGTCGGCACGCAGGTGCTCGCGCTCGGGTTGTGCGCGCACGCTTACGGCACCTACTTCATGGGCGAGCGCGACCCGTGGTTCGACCGCATGCGGGCTCGTTACCGGCTCGAGCACGGCCTCATGCTGGGGGGGATGTTCGTATTCGCCGGGCTCGTGTTGGGGGGAATCATCGTGGGGACGTGGATCTCCCACGGCTTCGGGTCGCTCGCCGACGAACACCTCGCGGTCGTGGCGGCCACGCTGCTGATCGTCGGCATCCAGATCTTCTTCTCGTCATTTCTGTTGTCGATCCTCGGTTTGCGTCGCTCTGACTCGATCCGGTAGCGCGACAGCAGCAGAGCGATGAGCTTCCCGATGGTCGTCGCGGGCTTCCCGCTGCTGCTCGCCGTGCTGGCGCTCGGCATGGGCCTGCTCGTGGAGCATCTCGCCGGGGTCCGCCTGCCCTCGGCGCTGCTGCCGGTGCTTGGATTCGGAGGGCTGATCGTTGTGTCGCAGTTCACCACGTGGCCAGCCTCCACGACGCTGGCTCCGGCGACGCCCTGGATCCTGCTGGCGCTCGCCCTGACAGGGTTCCTGCTGGCCTGGCGCAACGGGCTCGCGGCGCGCTGGCGCGCGCGCGGCGGCGGCTGGTGGCTGGCGCCCGGCGCAGCCCTGGCGGCCTATCTCACGGTCAGCGCCCCGATGATCGCCGCTGGGCGCCTGACCTTCCCGGGATATCTGCTGGACACGACGGCCTCGGTTCAGTTGATGGGGGCCGAGCGGCTGCTGCACCACGGCCGCGAATTCACGAACGGCTTCCCCGGATACGGGGCGACGCTCGTCGCTTACTTCGGCAACGGTTACCCCTCGGGCGGGCACACGGTGCTTGGGTCGGTGGGTTGGCTCTCGGGGCAGGATCTACTGTGGCTGTATCCGCCCTTCCAAGCGGTCGAGCTCGCCTTCGCGGCGCTTGTGCTGGCCTTCCTCGCCCGCAGCGCGGGCCTATCCAAGCTGGCCGCCGCTTTCACCGGCTGGCTGGCGGCCGTCCCTGCGCTTGTCTACTCCTACGCCTTGATGGGCTCCATCAAGGAGATCACCGTGCTGCCGATGCTGCTGCTCATGGGGGCTCTCGTGGTGCTCGCTCCGCGGCTTGCGCGAGCAGGGATCCGCGCGGCGCTGCCATTCGGCGTGGCGGGCGCGGCGGCGTTTGGCGCGATCGGGATCGCGGCGTCGCCGTGGGTGGTTCTGTTGGCGCTCGCCGGGCTGACGCTCGCCGCGCCAGTCGTGACGCGCAGGCGCAGCCAGCGCAGGGCGCTTGCGCTCAGCGTCGCGGCGGCGGGTGGCATGACGGCCGTGCTTGCGCTTCCCACGCTCGGCCCTCTCTCGAGGACCCTGAGTCTCGCGAACAACATCCAGAACACCAACGCCGCCGCCGCGGCCGACCCCGGGAACCTGTTGCGTCCGCTGCGTATCGCTCAGGCGTTTGGGGTATGGCTCGGCGAATCGCACCGCGTCGATCCGCGCTTCCTCAACCAGACCTATCTGCTGATCGGCGTCGTCGCGGTCTGCGCGATCATCGGTGTGCTTTGGCTCGCGCGCCAGCGTGCCTGGGGACTGCTTGCGTTCCTGATCATCTCATTCGTCGTCTGGGAGCTCCTGCGCCGGCGTGGGACGGCGTGGACCGACGCCAAGGTTCTGATGCTGCTCTCTCCTGTTGTGATGCTCGCCGCGCTGATAGGCGCCTTCAGCATCAGGGGTGGGCGGGGAGTCGAGGGCGCACTCGTGGCCGGGTTCATAGCGCTCGGAGTGCTCGGCTCCGACGCGCTGGCCTATCACGCAACCGGATTGGCGCCGACGCAGCGCTACGCCGAATTCATCACGATCGGGCATCGCTTCGCCGGCCAGGGGCCGGCGCTGTTGACCGACTTCGACGAATACGGGCTGTACTTGCTGCGCGACATGCGCGTCGACTCCCCCGGCTACGCCTATCGCGGCGTCATGACGATGGCCGACGGAAGCGCGCCGCTATATGGACACAGCTATGACGTCGACCAGATCGCCCAGAGCACCTTGCAGCAGTATCCGCTGATCGTGATGCGTCGTTCACCTGCGTGGAGCCGGCCGCCGAGCAACTACGCCGATGTCTGGAGCGGCCCGTCGTTCGAGGTCTGGCGACGCGTGGGGCCCGCGCCGAGGTCTCATCTGCCACTGGGGGGGATCTCCCAGCCGGTGGCGCTTGCGCAATGCGCTCGGATTCACGCTCTCTCTCGCGTCGCTCGGCGTGAGAGGGGCCGGTTGGTCTATGCCGAGCGTCCTCCAAACATCCTCTTGAACATGGCCGAAGCGACGCATTCCCCCAATGCGGTGCTCATCTCCGACCTGGAGGGCCAGCCACAGATCATCGTCGGAGGCCCCGCACGCGTGGAACTGAGCTTCCACGTGCACGCCCGGGGTCGCTACCGGCTGTGGCTGGGCGGAAATGTCGATCGCCCCATGCGTGTGCTGGTCGATGGCCGTCTGGTCGGCGCTCCGACCGAGGTCTTCGGGGGCGACGCCAACAAGTATCCGGTCGGCACAGTGAGCCTGAGCGCCGGCGTCCATCGGCTGCAGCTGGTCAAGGGCGGCGGTAGCCTGCGGCCCGGCGACAAGGCGTCCACGCTGATCGACGGTGGGCTGCTTGTGCCTGTCGCGGCCGAACGTGAGGCCCTCGCAAGCGCGCCTCCGAGCGCGTGGCGCTCGCTTTGCGGACGCTGGCTGGACTGGGTCGAGGTCGTGTAAGGCCTGCTTGGCGGTTCCTTTCGCCGCGGCGCTTCCCGCGGCGCGTCCCCGAGCGCCTTCTTCGCGGCGCTTCAGCTCGTTGGTAGCTGCGCAAGCTCCCGCTCGCGCAGCGCGTGGCGCAGGCCGGCTTCGACCTCGTCGGTGGCGTGATCCCAGGTGTGGGAGGCGACGAACTCGATGCCCTCGCGCGAGCGGCGCTCCCAGCGCTCGCGGTCGTCGAGCAGGCGCTCGAGCGCGTCGGCGATCGCGACCGGTTCGAGCGGCGGCGAGCTCGAGCGGGCCGTCCGTCGCCGAAGATCGACTCGGCGCTGACGCCCGCGAGCTCGACGCACGGCAGGCCGCAGGCGAGCATCTCCTTGGGCATCAGCGAGAAGTTCGTCAGCGACAGGCACAGGCCGACCGTCGCCTCGCGAGTAGAGCCGCGACGAGCTGCGTCGGCGTGAGCACGCCGAGGTGCTCGTAGGGGAAGGCGGCGTGCAGCGGCTTGTCGGTCGCCGAACAGCACGATCCGCACGTCCGGGCCGGCGGCGGTGCAGCTCGGCCAGCGCCATCAGCCCGATCGGCACGGCGCGCCGCGGGCGTCGCGTGGCGCGCGTAGTAGATGACCGTGTCGCGCGCGGCGCGCGACCGGCCGCGGCTGGTAGATGTCGTGCTCGACGCCGAGCTGGAACGCGTCGGCGCTCGCGCCGTAGCGCTCGATCAGCAGGTCGCGCAGCCACGGGCTCGCGGCGATGCAGTGCAGGCCGTGGCGGTAGGTGTCCTCGGCCAGCGCGCGCTCGGTCGAGGCGGCGTAGAACTCGGGCTCGTGGTCGTTGACGACGTAGGCGCGCGCGCGGCAGCTGTCGAGCAGCGAGCGTCGCGTGGACCGTCTGCCAGCCGGTCGCGATCGCGACGTCGGCGCCCTGCCAGTCGTCGAAGCCCTTGTAGACGGGCCCTGCGAACGGGCGCGAAGAACTCGTGGATGTCGTGGCGCAGCACCGCCGGCCAGACGGTCGCGTGCATGCGCCGTGGTAGTCGGCCAGCCAGACGCTGCAGGCGTGCCCGCGCCGCTCCAGGCGCGAGAAGATCTGAAAGAGCGTGTTGTGGCCGCCGCTGCCGCGGCGTGAACGGCGGGATCACCATCGCGAGCCGCAGGCGCTCGCGCTCGGCCATGCCGGGCACGCGGGTCGAGCAGCGGCGCCGGGCCCTCGCGCCAGACGCGCGCGACCGACGTCGTAGTCGTCGCGCTGCGAGCATCTGGTCGACGTGCTCGCCGGCGGCAGGCGGCGACGGCGCCGGCGCGCCGCTCGCGCCGCTCGCCGTGGCCGCGCGCGTCGGCGGCCGCGCGCCGCGTCGCCGCGGCCCTCGAGCGAGAGCGCGCCGCTGCAGCGGCGCGGGCAGCGCGCTCGGCGCGCGAGCCGAGCGCCGAGAACACGCGGCGGCCGCCGTGGTGCGACGAGCGCGCGCGCCGTCCAGCGCGCGCGCGCTCGCGGCCGGCCGACGCCGTGCTCGGCCATCCAGCGCCGGTCGGCCGCGACCTCGCCGCGCGACGTGACGCGGTCGCCGCGAGCCGGCCGAACGGCTCGACGTGGCCGGTCGCTCTCGCGCAGGCCGCGGTACTCGTCGAAGTAGCGGCGCATGAACTCGAGCGGTGCCGTAGTCGTGGGCGTGCAGGACGGCGGCGCCGGGGTGGTAGACCTTCGCCCAGCCGGCGGCGAGCAGGTCGGCGCCGAAGGCCTGGTCCTCGGAGTAGGCGACGTCGCGGAAGCGGATCTCCTCCCAGCAGGCGCGCGCGTAGCAGGCGTTGACGTTCGAGAGGAAGGTCGGGTCGCCGGCGCGCTGGACGACCGGCGCGCCGTCGGGCGAGAAGCCGGCGAAGAACTCGGTCAGCTCGCGCGCGATCATCGGGCTCGTGTCGGGGCGCGGCAGGTGCGGGCCGTAGGCGGCGCCGACGCGCTCGTCGAGCGTGAACGCCTCGCGGTAGGCGGCGAGCCAGCCCGGGCAGGGCGTCGCGTCCTGGGTCAGGAAGCAGATCAGCTCGCCGGAGGTGCGCTCGGCGCCGAGGTTGCGCGTGCGCCCGTGGCCGAACTCGTGCGGGTCGATCTCGAGCAGCTCGACGCCGGCCGCGCGGGCGATCTCGCGCGAGCGGTCGCGCGAGCCGGAGTCGATCACGAGCGATCTCGTCGGCGCCCTCGCGGGCGAGCGCGTCGAGCAGCTCCTCCAGGTAGCGCTCCCCGTCCTTGACGGGGATCACGACGGAGACGGCGCTCACGATCCCAGCAGAGCGACGCTTGAGCTCGCCTGATGCCGCCAGAACGACGGCGCGGACCGCGCGCAGCGCCAGCGCGCAACTCGTTGGCGCCCGGGCGTCGCATCAGCGCGTTGAGGTCGATGTGCCAGCGGTCGAGCCAGTAGGCGCGCTCCTGCCACTGCGGCGACGGCGGCGTTGGCGCGCGCCTGGACCTCGACGAGCTCTGCCTCGAGCGCGGCGACGCGCGCGCGCAGACGCTCGATCTCGGCCTCGAGCTCCCGTTGTCGGCTCTCCACGTCGATTGCGTCCATCTCAGAGGTTCTCCGCGATCCGCGGCGCCGCGCGGTTGAAGACCGCAAAGCCGACGACGAAGATCGCGACGACGATCGCGAGCGGCACCGAGCAGGGCCGTCCAGCTGCCGAGCACCTCGCCGGCGCTCGGGGTGGCGTGGGTGACCAGCGCGTGGCGGAACTGCTGGAGGATCACCGCGAGCGGGTTGAGCATGTAGACGTGCAGCCAGCGTGGAGCTGAGCTTTGCGATCACCGTCTGGATCGAGATGATCACCGGCGAGGCGTAGAAGAGGATCTGGGAGATCACTTCCCAGATCGGCTGGATGTCGCGGAAGCGCACGAACAGCGCCGAGAGCAGCATCGCCATGCCGGCCGCGAACACGACCAGCGCGCCGATGATCAGCGGCAGCTCGAGCCAGCTGAGCATCGGCTGCACGCCCGCGCCGAGCGCGAAGATCGCCACCACGATCAGGTTCAGCCCGAGGTTGAACAGCGCGAGCAGCACGACCGAGAGCGGGATCACCAGGCGCGGGAAGTGGATCTTGCGCAGCAGGTTCTCGCGGTCGACGACGCTGCGCACCGCGCCGGCGGTCGCTTCGGCGAAGAACGTGAACAGCACGATCGAGCCGAGCAGCTGCGCGCCGTAGAACTGTTCGCCGGGCTTGGTTCCAGTCGTTGACGTGGCCGACCTTCGTGAAGAAGACGTACAGCACGCCGAAGAACAGCAGCGGGCGCACGAGCGTCCAGACGTAGCCGAGCACCGAGCCGAAGAAGCGCAGCTTGAATTCGGTGCGCGCGAGCGTGAACGTCAGGCCCAGAAGCGGCGGAGGTCGTCGCCGAGCGCCGATGGGCCGTGGACGCGGTGGCGCGCTGGCGCACGCTGTGCGACTGGGAGGGCTCCCTCGCTGGCGCTCATGCGCGCTCGATCCTCACGTCGACCGGCAGCTCGAGGATCCCGCCGCTGGTCGTGCCGTGGACGAGGATCGAGGTCATGTCCTCGACCAGTGCGAGCGCGTTCTCGCCGGTGCCCTCGCGGGCGAGCGACGGCGTCAGCGTGTAGCGGCTCGGCGTCAGCCAGTTCGGCAGCGCGAAGCGTCGCGATCGCGGTCTCGCCGGCCTTGAAGGAGCCGCTCGCGCCGCCGTGCTGGTCGATGCGCGCGACGACGATCGTGTGGCCGAGCTCGGTGCGCAGCGTCGCCGCGAAGACCGGGTCCTCGAGGCTCCTCGCCGAAGCGGACCTCGAAGCACATGCTCAGCGGCGTCCTCCTGGCTGGCGCTCGTGACGCGCTCGCCGGCGGCGTTCTCGAACCAGGCGTCGGCGATCGCCGTGCCGGTCGCGCCGGCGCCTCGGCCGGGCGCCTCGTGTGGCAGCTGGCCGAAGTTCAGCTTGTGGTAGGCGCGGCCGATCTCGCGCGGGTCGCCGATCTGCACGCATGTCGCCGCGCTCCATCAGCATCGCGCGGTCGCAGAAGCGCTCGACCGAGTACATGTCGTGGGAGACGAACACGATCGTCTTGCCTTCGCGCTTGAGCCGGAAGAACTCGTCGAAGCACTTCTGCTGGAAGGCGGCGTCGCCGACGGCGAGCACCTCGTCGATCAGCAGGATCTCCGCGTCGACCTGGATCGCGGTCGCGAACGCGAGCCGCACGAGCATCCCCGAGGAGTAGTTCTTCAGCTTCAGGTCGATGAACTCCTCGAGCTCGGCGAACGCGATCACTTCGTCGAAGCGCTCGCGCGCCTGGCGCCGGCTCGAGCCCGAGCATGATCGCGTTGATGATCACGTTGTCGCGGGCGGTCAGGTCCATGTTGAAGCCGACGCCGAGCTCGATGAACGGCGAGAGCCGCCCGGCGATCGAGATGCCGGCCCCGGTCGACGCCGTAGATGCCCGGCGATGCACTTCAGCAGCGTGCTCTTGCCGCTGCCGTTGCGTCCCGACGATGCCGAAGAACTCGCCCTGGGCGATCTCGAGGCTGACGTCCTTGACCGCGTGCAGCTCGTCGTAGTCGGTCGAGCGGAACGGGTGCAGCGACCCGCTCCTTGAGCGTCGAGTACTGCTGGTGGGGCAGCCGGAACGTCTTGCTGACGTCGTCGATCGAGATCGCGATTGGGTTCGCCGACTGGGTCTCTGCCGGTACGGCGAGCGCCGGCTCGACGGTGGGTGCGGTGGTCGACAAGGGTATGTGAACGCTAGCAATCGCTTCCACGGCGCCCGGCCGTCGGCTTGCCGATCGGCCAGATGCGCGCAAGCCAGGGCGCTGGGCGCGGCGGGGTCGCGACCCCTCTTGGCCGAGTGGCTGCGGCGCAACTCGCCGTTCGGGAAGTAGGTCGCCTGCTGCGAACTGCTCTGGCGCTGGCTTCGCAGGCGTCTCAGCCATGTTGAACGTTCGGCGGGAGGTCAAGCCGCAGGTCTCCGCGCGATGGCGCGTCAAACCCGTTGGAGCACGTATACGTCCTGGTTCTCCTGGTTGCGTCCCGGCGCGAACTCCAGCACGCGCCAGCGGGGAGCAGAGCTTCGTGAGCATCCACTCTGGGCTGAGGAAAGCGGTGCCCCAGTCGGGGTTCACGACGCCCCAGTCGCCCTGCTCGCCGAACTCGGGGGCGTACCAGGCGCCGTCGCGGTAGAGGGCTTCGCGGATCTCGAGAGACTGCTCGGGCGTGCGCAGCTCCGAGAGGGCGTAATGGGCTATGGAGGTCAGTCCGTGCGTCGTGCAGACGAGGTGGCCGCCGGGGCGAATCAGGCGGCGCATCTCCTCGAACCAGCGCAGGCCGAGCTCGGGCGCGAAGTGCGACCAGATCGAGATCGCGTAGGCGAGGTCCAGAGAGGCATCGGCCAACGGCAGCGGCGGGGCGTCCTCGTTGACGAAGAACTCGATACCGGGGAGATTCTCGGCGGCCCAGGCGATCGCTGGGCCGTTGGGGTCGCAGCCGTGCCAGTGAATGTCCGGGTAAGCGGACGCCAAGACTCGCACTACGCGGCCGGAGGAGCAGCCGAAGTCAAGGGCGCTGCCTATGTTGGCTATATCCACGCCGACGCCGCCGAGAGCGTCGGCGACCATGTCGGCCTCGTATAGGCCTCCGGCCGCGGAGAGCGGCCCGCGGGCCATCGCGTGCACATCTTCTGGAGGTTGGTCTGCGGTCAGGCCGGCTTTCTCGATCACAGGTGCGACCTTGAGCCAAGCGCCATATGCCAGTACGAGGTCACCTGGCGGCGTTGGGTTACAGGAGGCAAAGTAGATCGTCTGAAGCTCAGGGGCATCCACTAGATGACGCTCCAACTCGGCCAAGTCCTCATCGCTCAAGCGCGCGGCAAGCAACTCCGAGACGCGATCTCGGTCGCCCGCGAGTCCGTCGGAATCCAGTTCGCGTGCAAGGTCGCTGGCCTCAGGTTTCGGCGGCTCAGGCGGTGGAGGGGGAGGAGGCGCTGGCAGGGTCAACTCGTGGGAGGAACCGACTGCTCTCAAGGTACGCCGCGCCATCCGCTCAATTGCGCGGCGAACTCGCGGGCGCTGGCGCAGAGTCGGCACGGGCGGGAAGCTAGCAGGCGCATAGGAACGACGCCCGCTTATCTGGACAGAGACGTTTGGGCCACACCAACCACCGGACGAACGTCCTCCATCCGAGCAGCGGACACTTCGACGCTAACGGCGAATTCGCTTGAACCAGACGCTGCCACCACCACCGAGATTGTCAGCGAGTACACCAAACATCCCGCTCAGCTCCGACCGATGCTGATTGACAATCGCAGCATTAGCAAGAATAAGCTCGAAATCCCGATTATACATTAGAAATGCCTGAAGCACATACTGCTCATTCCAGGTCTGCCCACGTTCAAATATCCAAGTCTCGGGGTAGTCGGCTGGCCAAAAAATATCATGTACATGGATCACCACACCTGGCGCAGTGCGCGGAAGAACCTCGAAAAAGAACCAATTTACATCACTGGCTACCCTGGCTACATGAGATCCGTCATAAAAGAGAACGTCCCCTTCCTTCAACATCTCTACGTTTGCGAGGGTGGCTCGCTGAAGTGTGGTTTCCTCTCGAGTCCAATGAGTCGGAAGGACGGACATAATCTCAGGCCGTGGATACGGCTCTATCTGGTGTACGGAGGCCCTGATACCATCCCGTAACTCAGTTGAGCAAACAGCACGCTTTAGAAGAAGACTTGACCAACCGCATCCGATCTCTACGACCCTCCTCGGCTTCAAGTGGCGTAGCAATGCATAGTGAACAAAGGCGTCAAGGCCACGCCAGAAGTTATTGTTCCAGTAATAAGAAATCGGAGTCTCCGTCGACGCATTAAACGGGACATCCCGCAACTCGTATGCGTAGTGGGCTATGCCTCCTAGCAACGCTAGCTGTTTGTCTAAATCCCAATCAATACCAGCTGGCAAAGGACGATCATTCCAAAGGTCGCGGTTTGCCGCCAAAAAGTCAAGATCGTTGAGGGGGCTATAGTAGTCGCGCGGCTGAAAATGAAAACCGCGCTTTTGGATATCTCTTGGCGAGACCTTGACCAAGATATTGATAGCCCTGTCTATTTCGTCCTGCTCCGGCTGGCTGTCTGAAGTCGCTCTCGGCCGGCCTAGGGTCGTTATCGTCGATAGACGCCCCAATGTATTGGCCAACCAGTGATGTCTAAGCCTGCTCATCTTTGGGCTATGGGCGGAAACCCTCAACGTAACGTCTCGGTTGACCAAAGCGCGAGGCCCACTTGATCTCTGCGGGAAGTCTATCGCGAGAGCGATCCGCCCATCGATCAAGGACATATCCGAGCACCCCGTCAACTTCATAGCCCATATCGGTAGCCTCCAACTCCGATCTCGTCACGTACTGGTCGGGTAGGGCTGGATGTGTCGCGGAGAAAAGAGGACTCCACCCGGCCGATGGGCCTTGTCGCACATAGCCAAGCAGACTAGCCGGACTCGAAGTATAAGCAAGGTCGTCCGATGCGCCACGGTCAGCCAGGATTCGCACACGACTAAGGGCGGCCCGCGCCGCCCAGCTCCTCGGTCTCCCTTCAGGCCAGCTCAATGGTGCTGCCGCCCAGCGGAGCTTTGTCCGCAATCTGCGCTCAGCCGTCGACTCTCTAGACAGAAGGTCTGAGGTCATGCGACCATTGGCACTGCGATGGAGTGCCGTGAGGCCTCTACCAGGACGTGCCCACAGACCCCCGAGTGCGACGGATCCAGGCGTGTGATTTTTGCCAGCGCTGTAGAGATGTCGCCAGCGGACAGTATCTGTGAGTCGAAACAGAGTCTCCACATTCCAGTCCTGGACCTTGCCTTGTGGAGGATGACGAGGATTGATGGGATAGCTCTCAATAAATCCAAGGACATCGATTGGGAGCGCCGTACTGTACAACGGGTCATCGACGCCAGCGACCAAAACCTCTTCCCCGTTCGCCGGGTCTCGGCGTAGCTCGAGTGCATCGAGCATTGGAAGGGGAGACTCCTCAAAATAGCCTAGTCCCTCGAAGCCATCTTCAAGGACACCCTCAAAAGGAGTACAAAAATATCGACTCCTGGTTGTAATAAGTCTCCTCGTGCCTGGTTGCGCAAAGCTGTGCACGAGGCCCAAGTCGTACTCGATCTCGAAGCCTTGAGGTGGATATCGACTATTTGTCACCAAACGTCGTTTTCCATCCAGCGAGCGATGGCGTACCAGCAACTGAGTGTCTGGCGGTATCCATGTGGCACTCGTTGCCCAGCGGCGCATACTCGTATGGTCGAGGCCCGGAAGACGTGGCGCCTCCCATGCATTTAGGCACTGGATGACGTGCTCGCCCGCCGTTGCGGCTCGCGCATATCCGAACTCGACGCTCATATCGAACGCCACTCGATGGGACCATCAATTTGCCAACACATAATTACATCTTCGATTGGTGTCATCGCGGCACCAATGTCGACCTGGTGTGACTCGCTCTCCTCTCGTCGCCAGGCGACACCGCACGGGACGGCTGTGGCCGCTTCACGCTTGTCCAAGAGACGGAGCCTAGGACCCCGTTGATCAGGGACGGTGGCGAACACGAGTCGTGGTGACTCTCCATTACCCCAGAGCAGACGGATCACCTGCTCCAGGAACCCACCACCCTTCATAGCATCGGCAGCTCCGACGCCTGCAACTAGGACAAATCTGCCCCGAGCTGCCTGTATTGCTGCTTGCATCTGTTCATCTCCTGCATGGGAGACATCCCGGACGTACAACCCACTTGGGTTATTCAATGAGACGCCTGCACAGATGGTCTCGAAATCTTCATAGCTCTGTACGTCAAGGCGTCTTGCTAGCTCATCTTTATTCGGCCACATCTTTGCCACGCCGTCACATCCGTCCAAGAGGATAACGGACAAGGCTGGGGCCCATTCTGCCTTGATCTTGTTTCTACGCTGCCCATATAGAACAGGATGACGCCTCGAGATACGCTCGTGAAAGGACCTAGGACCGTACTCTACAGAGTTGACTCGGCTGAATCCGCGCTTTCGGTAAAGAAGAGTGCCGCTCTCGGCGGCTTCGCCCTCGATGCCTCGTTCGGCCATCTGCAATACCAAATCCCAGTCCTCGTGTCCAAATGCAATGTCTTCTGGATAGCGTACGCCTGCAAGAAAGACTCGGCGATCGAATAGAGATGCAGCAGCGCAATAATTGTTGTTCAATAGCGCATTGAGGTTATAAGCAGGAGGCCGGTAGGAATCGTGGCGATTGCCGAAATGTTGGACGTTTGGATAGATAAAGCCTACAGACTCAGGGGCGCGCTCGAGCTGTTCGACCATCTCCTCCAAGGTTGTTCTCAACAGCATATCGTCTGCATCCAGCGGTAGCACATAGTTCTCTGTCACTTCGGCGAGTGCCCGGTTGCGCGCCACGCTTGGACCTGAGTTCTCTGCCAAGCGAATGACTGTAACAAGCGGGTCTTGCTCCAGCTTGTCGAGCGCCTCCGTGGTCTCAGGGTCGGCAGATGCATCGTCTACAACCACAATTCTTTGCGGCATCAAAGTTTGCTTACGTAGCGACTCGATTGCATCTGGCAAAAATCTTCCGTGCTGAAAGCAGGGCACGATCACGGCGATAGTACGATCCGGTGGAGGATTGCGTGAAAAGCAGATAGGAGAAGGGCTTGATACACCTGGATCTATTGTTTCGGCTATCTCAGCGCCCTGTCGCGAGCTTTTGGGTCTGTGAGTGAGAAGGTGCCGATAAAGAGCGTCGTGACGATTCGCCATCTCCTCGAGGGAGTGCTCCTTGAGCATCTTCGCGCGCGCTGCAACTGCAATCTCGTGTCGACGACGATCGTCTTGCAACAGCGCTTGGATAGCGTCGGCGTAGGCTGAGGCGTCGTCGCGAGGACAAATTAGCGCTCCCCCTTCCGCGCCCATCAGCTCGATGTTTCCAGGCAGCGCCGGTGCTACTACGGGAACGCCCATCGCCAGTGCCTCGTAAATCACATAAGGTACACCCTCAAAGGTGCTTGTCATCAACAGGAGATCGGAAGCGCGGTACCAGCGTGGCATCTCGAATGAAGGCGGATGCCAACTGATCAGATGGTCAACACCCAGCTCTAGGGCACGGTTTATGACCTCTTCCTTCATATCTCCATCTCCGACTACTTGCAGCGAGAACGAGACTCCGCGCTCTGCAAGCAACTTGATTACCTCTAGGGTGAGCATCGGGTCCTTCTGAGCTACGAGACGACCCGGCCATAGTATTCGTGAGCCTGGTTGTGTAGGGAGTTCGATAGGGGCGACGCGATCGGGATTGAATTCTCCGAGACCGTCTACTCCTGTAGATATCACATGGATGCGAGACCGAGGTACATCATAGCCCGTCATCGCATCGGCGAGCTGCTGGCTTGTCACCGAAAACGCATCGACAAGATTGCCATAGCGCGAAGCGACATAGCGCACGTAGCCAGACTTATCGTGCTCCTCAGCATGATGCTGGATGACCACAACAGGAGGTTCGGGCAGACACCTCATATCGGGCATCAGGTCGAAGCCCAAGCGGGAGTTCATGATATGCGCGACCTCGACGTGACGAGATTCGATAAATCCCAAAACAAACGAGGGAAACTCAGAGCCTCGCATAAGGTCGGGCAACGACCAAATCTCGTCGGCATAGGGCTCAAGGGACGGGAGCCAGCGATTGGATGATGGCTGCGTGGTAATGATTGATGGTGCCCAGCGGGTGCGATCGATGTGCTTGAACCAATCGATTGTCCCCTTGTCCGAACCGCCTAGATCCACCCACGGCGCTAGATACAATATCGGAGTTCTGCGGCGTAGACACGGATGGGTCCGCGTGACATGTTTGATGGTACCGACGGAAGCCTGGATCGTCTCTTCAAGCGGTCGCGTTGCTACGGCCTGGTACCCGAGGGGAAAAGCATGACGTGCGTCCAGTGAGTCGAGCTTGAGGAGCTCCTCGGCCATCTCGTCCAGACGGAGAAATGCTGCCCGGCGGGCAGCCTCTGGATCCTCGCCTATCTCGCCGAGAGACCATCTTGCGTTGCGCAGAAGCTGAGCTAGCGTGCTGAAACAGTCAGTTCGTCCTGTGATCTCGATGGATCGAAAGCCGGCGTGGTTGAGGAGATGGGAAAGTCCTGACCTGGTGTAGCGAAAATAGTCATGAGGCTTCTCGTGCTCCTCCCATACAAGGGGAGCGGTCAGGAACAGCTTTCCTCCGGGCTTCAGCAGCCGGAAGAACTCCGCCAGGGCGTCCGCCGGCTCTGGGAGGTGCTCGAGCACTTGCGTGCAGAGAATCGCGTCGAGGCTAGCGTCCTGGAGCGGGATCCTCTCGGCTGAGGCAACGATGTCGAAGTCGTATTCGTCGCCGTGCGGCGACTCAGCGCGATCTACGGTCAGATACGTGACATGGCTAAAGAGCTCGCGAAATGGGGCGTGGCCAGCGCCGACATCGACGACGCTGCTCGCTGCAGGCAGGCACGCTGCCGCCGCGGCAACAAATTCGGCGATTGGCTTGCGCTCAAGTGGCGCCTCAGCAATATACTCCGTTAGCTTCTCGGAGTATTGCGGAAGTCCATTTGGGGGGGGATGCTGACCGGGGTTCACGGCGGGCCAGTCTAGCCTTGATTGCGCAAGAGTGGCGCGCCGGTCGATTCTGCGGCTTGTTGACCGAGAAACGGCGCGGGGATGGATCCGTTGAGTTGCGGGTCAAGTCGTGGGGTCGCCGAAAGGGTCCTATTGATTGTATCTTGCATAGAGTCTCGAAAGCTAAGAGTTCCGGCGTGCGGCGCGATGGATCTTGGATGCATAGGCGGTGGTCAGTGTCATCAGGCACAATTGACACAGCGACTTCGTATACCTTGGGTCCCTTCGGTTATGAAACGCTATCGAGGCAAGGCTAGGAATCCGTATAGAGCATCGGCCCAGATGGAGATGTCCGCATCCACCGTCATGATAAACCGATGTTATCCTCTTGTTGCGAGTTGGGACTAGCCGCGATGACCTCGATGCCGAGATTCATAGGCACCCTGTATAGTGCGGGTTAGAAGATCCAAGCCGGACGTGACTGGGGCTGTCGACGACACCTTCCATGGTGGAGGCCCTCCTAAGTGTTTTATGCACATTCCAAAGAGTGGGGGTGTGAGCATACATTCTGCGCTCGAGAACTCACTCCCGCCAGGATCAGTGGCTCCTCGTCGTTTTGATAGATCGACTTTTTGCGACTTCGACGACTTTGATCTCCTGAGCTCGAATGTACGCGAGCGGGTTGCTGCAACTCGCGAGGAGATCCAGTCGCTAGGCCAATACCGTGCTGTCAGCGGTCATTTCGCATTGGCCACTCTGCTGCAGATCGCAGACATCTCGTCCATTGCTACGGTATTGAGAGAGCCTCGAGCGCGACTTTTGTCGCTGTTCCTCTATTGGCGCATCCCAGACATCGGCAAGGATTGGGCCCCCTATCGCGCTGACGAATATGCCCTACTACCACTTTTCGAGTTCCTGTCCGAGCCACGCGTGGCTCCCGCCATCGACAACCAGGTGTGCCGTATGCTTCTATACGGTGATCCTCGTCTCCCAAGCGCGGATTTTGTTGCGAGGTCCGACATTAAAGATATAGCTTTCGACGCGATTAGGCGGCTCGCTGGATTTGGTTTCGTCGGCGTCCTCGAGCTCCGAGACAGTGCTTGGGCGGGTATGGCTCATTTGTTCGATACAATCCTTGAGCCGATCGAACTAAATGTAACTGGAGAAGGACTCAGTCCAATCGCTATATGCACTGGAGATGAAGTCCTCACAGCCGATGCTCTCGACCTGCTTGCAGAGCGCAGCGCCGCCGATGCGATCGTGTATGATTATGCTCTGACGCGCGCTGGCTTGAATGCATACGAATGTGAGCGAGTCAAGGGTCAGGCCTTTGCGCGCCAACTGGCAAAAGTCGGTGACCTCCTTGGTAGTTCGGCTACTCAAACCACAGATCCGGTGGCGAGAACAGTAGGCGATCAAACCGTCTAGCTTGTCTTGCTCGGCAGGTCGAGTGTATGACCACTAGTTCCTTTTTAGGGCGATTCGCAGATAAGGAGGCAGCAGCGATACCTATTGCGATACTCCAGTTATGAGCCTGAGGGCTCCTAGCGCATGCTAGAAACAAGCTGACTCTGCGGCCCCAACTACGAAAGCTGAATTGACCTACCATGCACCGATCTGTACCGTGGATCGTCTATAGCGTCCTCTTGGATCCGGCTTCTTAGAGGCTGTTTCACAGAGTGTGGAGGTAGCGTTGGCAGATGATGGCGCAGCCGAGGTGCAGGAACGCTTGGTGTAGCTCGGGCCGGCGCTCCCATCGGATGCGTAGTCGGCGGAAGAAGTGCAGCCAGGCGAAAGTTCGCTCAACGACCCAGCGCAGCTTTCCAAGGCCGGAGCCATGCTCGGTGCCACGGCAGGCGATGATTGGCTTGATCCCACGTGCCCGCAGTTCACGGCGATATTTGTCGTAGTCATAGCCGCGATCGGCGATCACGCTATCGGCACGCTGACGGGGGCGGCCGACTTTGCCGCGCACCGGGCCGACGCCGTCCACGAGCGGCAACAGTTGGGTGACGTCGTGGCGGTTGCCGCCCGTGAGCGTGATCGCAAGCGGGATGCCCGACGGGTCGACGATCAGATGGTGCTCTTTGACCCGGTTCGGCCATGGTCAACGGGCGAGGGCCCGGTCAAGGCCCCCTTGAAGAGCACGTATATGGCTGCCGTCCACCACCGATCCCGACCAGTCGATCGCCCCAGCAGCGTTCAGCCGCTCGACCAGCAGCGCGTGTAGCTGCTCCCAGACTCCCGCGGCTTGCCAGTCACGCAGTCCTCGCCATGCCGTAACCCCCGAGCAACCGATCTCTCGAGGCAGATGGCGCCATGCGATCCCCGTCACCAACACGAACATGATCGCGTTGAACGCCACCCGATCCGGGACCGGCCGCTGCCCTTGGTGAGCCGGCGTCTTGACCGGCGGGATCAGTGGCTCAGCCAGCCCCACAACTCATCGCCGACATCCAACACACTCGCCATGCCGACCTCCTCACGCTGGGTTATGTCTCCAACCAAGATTCGCCAACCCGACCACCAACCCTTCCGTGAAACAGCCTCTAAGCGGGTGAGATGCGCCACCGGAGCCCTGCGCCTCGTCGACCGTGGCTACGCGTTTCTTGGCACTCGATGCGATGGTCGGATCATGATGGCGGCTAAATTCCACGGATCCAGAAGGGCGAGTGAGCCAGCACAGCAGGTGCTGCCTTGACAGGACCTGACTGCATATCCAGGCGAACTGAGTAAGAAGCCTCATGTGCTGAGCCGTTGGCGACTTTGAGGCACTCACTGAGACTGAGCCAGGCAGTTGAGCGGATCGTAAACCAGACGGCTACTGGGCATGATCTCGCAAACCGCCGAGACATATTGGTCCTCGTGCGCGGGAACTCTGGCTAGCGATGGCGCGAGAATAAGGGCATCGAGAATAACCAGACATCCAATCTACTGGCGACAAACATTGACGAGCGAGACCGCGGCTTGTTGACTACCGCACAATGGCGCCCATCTCAGATGTTCCCGTCGGATTGATAGTTACCGCGACCCTGACTTTCCCGGCTCTGGCCGGAGCCCTCCGGAGAAGCTGAGCGATGCCATCCAGGAGACCTCCCTCCGCACGTCCCCGTCGGCGCTCGCAGAAGCAGATCGTCGAGGTCCAGCGTAGGCGCATGCTCGCGGCGATGACCGAGATAGTCGCCGATCGCGGGCTGTACGGCACGACGATCGGGGCTGTGGCCGCGCAGGCACGCGTCTCGCGGGTGACCTTCACCGGCATCTTCGGTAGCGTCGAACAGGCTTTCGTCGAGCTCGTCCAGCAGGTCACCTCGTGGCCGGTCAACCTGATCCGCGACGCGTTCGAGCGCGAGAAGCTGTGGAGATCGAGCGTGCTCGCGGGCCTCGAGGCTCTGCTGGTCCTGCTCGACTCCGAGCCGGAGCTGGCACGCGTCTGCCTGGTCGACGCGCTTGCCGGCCCTCCGGCGGCGCTCGAGCATCGCGCCAAGCTGCTCGAGCCGCTTGTGACCTTGGTCGACGGCGTGAGGGATACGCTGCCGGCGAATCGTCAACCGCCGGCCGTGACCGCCGAGGCCGCCGTCGTGTCGGTCGCCGGGATCCTGCACGCGCGCATGGTCTCCCGCCAGGCTCCGCCGTTCATAAGCCTGCTCGGCGAGCTTGCGGCGCTCGTCGTCACGCCCTTCCTGGGGCCCGATGAAGCGATCGAGGCCGCCAGGCTCGGAGAGGAGCGCTCCAAGGTGCTCGCAGAAGAGCGCTCCGCGAAGCCACTGCGCCCGCGCGTGCCGGTTCCCAAGCAACTGCATCACGCAAGGGCGAGCAGGGCGCGGGCCTGCGTGCTCTACATAGCCGAGAATCCAGGCGCCAGCAACAAGAAGATCGCGAATGGAATCGGCATCAAGCACCTCGGGCAGGCCTCGACCCTGCTCTCGCGCTTGGAGCGACTGGAAGTGCTCACCAAGCGGGCGGGAGGCGCCGGTCGCCCCAACGCGTGGACGCTCTCACCCCACGGCGAGGAGATCGTGCGCTCGCTCAAGCTGCCCTGAGCGTTGTGCCTACAGCTGCCTATGAGGGATCAAGTCGAAAACACGCAAACGAGTCTTCACCGATTGTCTCTGACTATGGATGGGGCTTTCGCACTGCTGTGAACTTGGCTCCCTAGAGAGCGATTCTCGTCACGGAAAGCGGGTCGCGCCCAGCCTGAGGGCAACCAAAAAGTCACGTTATACGGTCAGTTTTGCGCTACGCGCGATCGCTGGCACACTCGCTCGCGGCCCGGTCGAGCGGCTGGCCGTTGAGGCTTCGCGTATTCCATTTCACGGAATTGAGCCTAAATTTTGTAACGAATCGTCTTCAATCACCCGATCTAAACCTCACAACTGATCCGATGAATCTCATTCAATGGCATAGATCTGGGGCTTCCTGTAGTATTCTGTCAGATCGACTGGTTGTGAAGAAGGCACACATGGCATGGACGGGACATGGACGGGATCCTGAGTCACCGGATCGGGAGAGTGAGTTGAGCGATGGCTAATCCTCGGGGGAAGCTCCAGAAGCGGGAGTGGCTGCGTGGCGGCTCGGCCTCGATGCGCGGGGTCCTGCTCGGGTTGGTGCTCGAGCGTCCCGGTCACGGCGGGGACCTTGCCAATCGCATGCTCGTGCGACTCGGGGAGACCTGGCGGCTGGACACGAACGACGCTTACCGGCTGCTCGAGCAGCTCGAGCGCGAGGAGCTGCTTGTCTCGCGCGAGGAACGCAAGAACAACGGGCGGCGCACGATGATCGTCTACCACCCCACCCAGAAGACGCCCCACGCCCTGACGCTCTGGATGGAGACCCTGCTCCCGCGCGAGCCCGTGCGTTTCGGCTTGCACGCGAAGCTCGCCGTCGCCCGTCCCGAGGACGCCCCTCGTTTGATGGTCGCGTTGCGCGACTACGAGCAGAAGTGCCTTGCGCTGGCTCAGCTCGTCACCCCCAACGGAGGCGCGCAGCGCTCTTGGGCGGCGCTTTACATGGATTGCACTCGGGAAGCCGTCTACACGCAGCTGCGCGCCGAGATCGACTGGGCGGCGGCCGCGCGCGACCGCATCGCCGAGCACGCGAGGCGTCAGCCGTTGCGATGACGTCCCTGCTGCGCATTCGCGACGTCAGCAAGGCATACCCCGACGGAAGCGGCGAGATAGCCGTTTTTGACAATGCTTCGTTGGAGCTGACCGCCGGCGCCCACATCGGCGTCTATGGCAGACGGCGCTCGGGGAAGTCAACCCTGCTGCGGATCGCCTCCGGCATCGACCGCCCCGATACGGGCAGCGTGCTCTTCGACGGGCACGATCTCACTCGCATCTCCAGCGGCGAGCACGCCCGCCTGCTGCGCTCGCGCCTGGCGTATGTGGCCATCTGCGACTGGCGTCCCAATCCGGGTGAAAGTGTCATCCAGCACCTGGCTCTCTCGCTCGGCGGCGACGGGCGCACGGTGCGCGAGGCCGAACGCAGGGCGTTGCGCGAACTCGACCTCGTCGGCGTCAGCGCCGTCGAGGCACACTCGCTCGCCACACAGCTCTCGATGGTCGACCGCACTCGCGTGATGCTCGCCAGGGCGCTTGCCCGCGAGCCGATCCTGATCGTGCTCGACGATCCGGTCATAACGCCAAGCACCATCGAGCGCGACAACCTCTACAGGCTGCTGCGCACCATCGCCCGCGAACGCGGCGCCGCATTGCTCGTCGCCTCCGACGATCTCCCCGCTTTGCAAGGCTTCGACGTGCTGATGTCGATCTCCGCGCGCGAACTGTGCTCGAGCGAGGTCAGCGCCACGATCGTCCCGTTCCCCACGACGCCGCGGTTGGACACGATTCGAGACACCGGCTCATGAGCGCGCTTGCTCTGCGCAACGTCGTAAAGCACTATCCGAGTGGCGGCGAGACCGTGCACGCGGTCGACGGCGTGACGCTGGAGATCGGAGCCGGCGAGCTCGTGGCCATCTACGGCCCGAGTGGCTCCGGCAAGACCACGCTGCTGCTGCTCGCCGCTGGGCTGATGGCGCCCGACAGCGGCAGCGTGCTGTTCGGGGGCAACGACGTTGGCGCCATGTCATCGCGCGAGAGCGCTCGCTACCGCTTGCGCGACGTCGGCTTCATATTTCAGTCGTTCCATCTGATGCCGGGCGCATCGGCGCTCGACAATGCGCTCATCAAGCTGCCCGTCAGTGGCTACACGGTGCGCGAAGCGCGCGAGAAGACGACTCCGTGGCTCGAGCGCGTCGGCCTCGGTGATCGGCTCGACCACAGGCCCGAGCAGCTCTCGATGGGCGAGCGCCAACGCGTCGCGATCGCGCGCGCTCTCGTGGGAGAGCCGCGTTTGCTGCTTGCGGACGAGCCCACCGGCAACCTCGACTCGGCGCGCACCCGCGAGATTCTCGCGCTGCTGCGCGACGTATGCCACGAGTGCTGTATCCCGGGAGTGCTCGTCACGCATGACTCCGAGGCCACCTCGTTCGTCGATCGGATGCTCACGCTCCGCGACGGTCGCGCGGTCGACGGGCTCGACGCGGAGCTCGCTCCAGTCTCCTCGTGAGCAATCCCGTCAACCCCAGGATCCTTGGGGTGCGCCTTACGATGCTGCTGTTCCTCTATCGCCGCCGCCTGCGCGCCCACCCCGTCCAGGAGCTGCTTGCCGGCGCTGGCATCGCAGTGGGCGTCGCGCTCGTGTTCGGAGTGCTGCTTGCCAATGCCAGCCTGACGAGCTCTGTCCAGCAGCTCGTCCACGGCCTCTCCGGCTCGGCGCGCTTTGCGCTCGTGGCGCGCTCGCCGGCCGGCTTTCCCGAACGACTGACGCAAACGGCCAGGGCGCTCCCCGGCGTGCAGATCGCCACGCCTGTGCTGCGCCAGAACATGGCGATCTCAGGAGCGCGGGGTCCCCGCGCGATCCAGCTGATCGGGGTCTCGCCAAGCCTTGCCTCGCTCGGCGGCATCGCCCAGCAACAGCTCGGCAACGGCGCGTTGCTGCTCTCCGGCGGACTCGGGCTGCCCGCCGGCGTCGCCGCGGCGATCGGAGCGCACAGAGGCGATGCTGTGAGGCTCGTCGGCAACGGCCATGCTTACGTCGAGCGCGTCGGAGCGGTGATCTCCAGCGAAGCGATCAAAGCGCTCGCTGGCTGCCCGGTCGTGGTGGCGCTGCTGCCCGTCGCGCAGCACCTCGCCGTTCGCCCGGGGCGTGTCACCGAGCTGCTGATAAAGCCACGCTCGGGCCAGGAGGCGCTTGTCGCCGGCGAGCTGCGTCGCCTAGCCCGCGGGCGCCTGGACGTGGAGCCGGCCGACAACGAAATACGCCTTCTGACGCAGGCTACGAAGCCCAACCGGCAGTCGACGAGCCTGTTCTCGGCGATCAGCGTGATGGTCGGATTCCTGCTGGCGCTCAACGCGATGCTGTTGACCGTCCCCGAGCGCCGCCGCTTCGTCGCCGAGCTGCGCATGCAGGGCTATGACCCGCGCCAGATTCTCATGCTGCTCAGCTTCCAAGCGGTCATGCTCGGCTTGGTTGCGTCGCTCGTGGGCGTCGCGGTCGGCGACTTCCTCTCGCAAACCCTTTATCACCACGTGCCCACATATCTCAGCGTGGCCTTTCCGGTCAGCCCAGAACACACGCTGGGGGTGAGCCTGGTCCTGATCGCCGTCGCCTTCGGAGTGCTCGCTACGCTGCTGGCTTCGCTCCCGCCGGTGTTCGATCTGCGCCCGGGGCGTCCCGCCGACGCCATCTTCCGCGAGGCCGACAGCGGAGGGGAACTGCTTCGGGCGAGCACATCGCGGCGGGCGGCGATCGGCGGCATGACGCTGCTCGTGCTGGTCGGCGTGCTCGTCGCGCTCGCGCCGGGGCTCACGATATTCGGCGGCGTCGCGCTGGCCGTGGCGACGCTCTGCCTGATACCGGCTTTGCTCTCGGCGGTGGTGGGGTGGCTGCCGCGTCTGGCAGAGCACAGCCGCAGCGGCGCCGTGATCGTCGCCGTCTCTGAGTTGCGCGCGACTACAACCCGCTCGGTCGCGCTCACGGCGATCGTGGGCCTTGCGGTCTATGGGAGCGTCGCGATCGGCGGGACTCGCGACGATCTGCTGCGGGGGATCGACCGGGCGATCTCCGAATACCATGCCACGGCCGATATTTGGGTCGCCAACCCGGACAATGTGTTCAACACGGACAGCTTCAACCTCCCGTCCGCCCCAGCGCGGCTCGCGCGGACGCCGGGCGTGAGGTCTGTAAGGGTCTATCAGGGGACGCTCGCAGATGTTGGCGGACGTCGCCTGTGGGTCCGCGCAAGACCGCCCGGCGATTCTGCGATGCTCGAATCGAGCCAATTGCTCAGCGGCAGCTTCTCACGCGCCGACGCGCTCATCCGCGCGGGTGGCTGGGCCGCTGTGTCCAATGGCTTTGCCGACGAACACCACCACCTCAGGGTTGGAAGCTCGTTTCAGCTGCCCACGCCTTCGGGAACGATCCCTCTGCGCGTCGCTGCGATCACCACCAACTCGGGGTGGCCTGGCGGCACGATCACGATGGGAAGCGCTGATTACAGTCGTGCCTGGCAAACAGGCGGAGCGTCGGCGCTCGAGGTCAATCTCCAGCCGGGAGTCGCCGTTGCGGCTGGTATCCGGTCGGTGCGGGCGGCGCTCGGATCCTATCCCGGCCTATCTGTGCGCAGTGCCGGAGCGCGTGCGGCGGAAGCGGAGGCGAGCGCTCGGCAGGGGCTGCACACGCTCCAGCAGATCTCGACACTGCTGCTGATCGCGGCGGCGTTGGCCGTCGCGGCGGCTCTCAGCGCCACGGTGTGGCAGCGTCGCTCGAGGCTTGCTTCGCTGAAGATCCAGGGCTACCACCCGAACCAGCTGTGGCGTGGACTGCTGCTCGAGAGCGGTGTCATGCTCGGGGTTGGATCGACCATCGGAGCGCTGGTCGGCGTCTACGGTCACGCGCTTGCCAGTCGTTGGCTGACCATCACGACGGGCTTTCCAGCGCCATTCTCGATTGGAATAGTTCAGGTATTCCTAACCTTTGGACTCCTTATCATGATCGCCCTTGCCGTCATCGCCCTGCCTGGCTTTGCGGCGGCGCGCGTGCGCCCAGGTGTCAGTCTGCAGGATTGATGTTGTTGGCGGGCTCGTGACGGGTACGCAATGCTATCCCTGTGGTTCGGGTAATACGTAAGGACGGACTTTGGCTCGCGGCAGACTTTGCGTGCACGGCTCGCCGCTATTGGCTAGCGGTCTTCCCGCGCGTTGCGCGCGAGGTGTGCCTCAGGCGCAGGCGCGCGGCTGGCATTCCCGATCCTGTGCTGCGCAGCTTCGCGCTGGAGGCGCTCGACGGCAAGCGCGGCAATCTCGAGGGCGCCGCGGCCTTCGCGGCGCTCGTGCCGTCGTCCAGTCGCCCGTTCGTCGTCAGGGCCCTCGTCGCCTGCCAGGCGATCTGCGACTATCTCGATCTGCTCTCCGAGCAGCCCAGCGGAGACCCTGTGGCCAACGGATATCGGCTGCACGAGGCCCTGATCGTCGCCACCACGCGCGGGGAGCCGCATCGCGACTACTACATCCATCACCCGTGCGGCGAGGACGGCGGCTATCTCAGGATGCTGGTCGACGTCGCTCGTGCTTCTCTCTCGGCGTTGCCGTCGCTGCCCTCGATCGGCGAGCCGATAGCTCGGGCAGCCGAGCGAATAGCCCGCTACCAGAGCTTCAACCACGGTGACGCCAGGGGCTCCTACGAGCCGTTCGAGCGATGGGCCGCGCAGGCCACCGCGCCCCAGACCGGGATGCGCCCGTGGGAGACCGCCGCCGGCGCGGGATCGACTCTCACAGTCTTGGCTTTGATCGCCAGCGCCGCCGATCCCCAAATCGGGATGTTCGAGGCGCGTGAGATAGAGAACGCCTACTTTCCCTGGATCGGCTCGCTTCACTCGCTGCTGGACAGCCTCGTGGATCACGACGAGGACCTCGCCATCGAAGGGCGTGCTCTGATGGGCTATTACGCCTCGCCGCTCGACGCCGCCACGCGCATGCGGACGATCGCAAGCGAGGCCCTGCGTCGCGCCGTGGCGCTGCCCTGCGGACGGCGTCATGCGCTGATCGTGGCTGCGATGGCGAGCTTCTATATATGTGAGATTCACCGCTCGGTCTCACCGCACGCGCGGTTGGTGGCGCCGTCGGTGCTCGAGGCGATCGGGGGACTCGCGGCGCCGACGATGGCGATCCTTGGCGCGCGCCGCTCGTTGCGACGCGTGTCGAAGACGCCCTCAGAGTCCGGCCGCGTCCTGGCAGCGGGCGACCGCGCTGCGGCATCTTGAAAGTCAAGTACCTGACTTTCCTCTATTCATGATGTGGGCGGCGAGCGACTATGCGTGTGTCACGAGCCCGAATGCCCATTCGGTCCCGCCCCTTCGGGGGGCAGCCGGCCCGCCCGCAGACGCACAGAGGCCTTCGCGTTTGCGGGCGGGCCCGGCGTTGGAGTCTGCGCGCTAGTCTGCCGGCTGTCGAGCTCTTCGCCTCGACGTTCGCGCAGATGGAGCGACTTCCCACCCGCATATCAGGCCCCGCGCTGATTCAGCCTTCCGTGTTCGCTGACGAGCGGGGCTTCTTCGCGGAGACCTACCGGCGCGAGTGGCATGCAAGCGCTGGGATCCCCGAGGAGGCCGAGTTCATCCAGGACAACCACTCCCACTCCAGCAGAGGAGTCGTGCGCGGCATGCACTTCCATGTCGGCGCCGGCGTCGCCAAGCTCGTGCGCTGCGCGCGCGGGCGCATCCTCGACGTGCTCGTCGACCTGCGCCGTGGCTCTCCCAGCTACGGAGAATGGGAGGGGTTCGAGCTCGGCGACGACTCGATGCGCGTTCTCTATGTGCCCGTCGGGTTCGCGCACGGCTTCTGCGTGCTCAGCGATGTGGCCGACGTTATCTACAAGCAGACCGCCTATTACGACCCAGCGATCGAGCGGGGGATCGCGTGGAACGACCCGGATATTGGCGTGCGCTGGCCACTGTCCAAGAACGAGCTGGTCGTCTCCGCCCGCGACAGCGCTGCGCCCTCGCTGCGCGAGCTTGCGCCCGAGCTGCCGTTCGAGTATTCCGCTGGGCCTACAACTCCGTGACCAGCAGGCGGTAGCCGAGGTCGAGCTCCTCGTGCTCCAGGATGTCGTGGTCGCGCTCTTCCCAGCGTCCCGTCTGCAGGTCGTCCGTGAGCAGCTCGAGACCGTCGAGCAGCCGCTCGGCGCCAGGCAGGTGAAAGGTCGATATGCCGGCGCGGATCTGCTCGTCGAGGTAGGCCCTCGGCCGTCGCCAGTAGGCCGCCAGGAAGCCGTCCTCGCAGTCGTGGGGGATCGGCACGGGTTCCAGCCTGACGATGTCGCCGGTGGCCACCCGCTGTTCGTCGATTCCCGGAAAGCGCGCGCAATCCAGGCGCGCCAGCTTGGGCAGATAGTCTCGCAGCAGCCAGAAGCGCCCGGAATAGGAATGATCGTAGGTGAAGATCACCACCCGCTTGCGCGCCACCCTGCGCAGCTCCTGCACCCCGATCCGCCAGTCTGACCAGTGGTGGAGCGTCATGCACGCCATGGCGGCGTCAACGCTGTCGGGCTCGAGCGGCAGGCTCTCGGCGTGGCCCCTGATCGCGGGCGCGCTGTTGGGAGCGCGCTGGGCGATCATCTCCTGTGAGGGCTCGATGGCCAGTACCTCGCGGTCGTGAGGCTCGTAGGCGCCGGCGCCGGCGCCTACGTTGACGACGGTGCGAGCGTCCCCGAGCGCTTGGGAGATCTGGGCGGCGATGCGCGGGTCGGGGCGCCGCGTGGCCGTGTACCCGCGCCCGACCTGATCATAGGAGCTAACCTTGAATTCGTCCGTGATGCTCATTTGAGTTATTGAGCGTTTCCGCGGCTTGGGCGGATCTCCTGCCGTCACCGTTCGGTGAACGTTTTGTCGTGTTCGCGGGTCGCGTTGCGCCTGCTGGCAGGATAGATCGACACGCGCGAAAATCGTCAGTATTTACTTGAAAGTCGACAGGAGCGCTCGTCAGCGCCAGTCGAAGCCCGCCGTCTGCGCTTGGGCCGCGCGCGCCGGCGCTGCGCACAGATGGGCCGGGATCCGATCCGAGCGCCGCTCGCACCGACCGGATATCCGCCGCACCGGCGACTCCCGGCCGGAGATCGGCCTCGAGCGCTGGCATGGAGCCTCATCTGCCGGGCAATGCAATGCTTAGGCATCATGGTCGAGCGACTCCAGCGACTGTGCCGTCGAGCGGCCGGATTCACCGTGACCCCGGCGCAATACGCGATCGCGGCCTACGCGGCTGTGGCGGCGTTCACGTTGATCGTGCTCAGCGGCGCCGCCGTGCGGCTCACCGGCTCCGGGCTTGGATGCCCGCGCTGGCCGCGTTGCTATGGCAAGGTCTACCCGCCGCTCAACACGCACGCGCTGATCGAGTTCTCCAACCGCATGGTCACGATCCCGGTGACGATCGCCGCGTTCGCCGCATTCGCGCTTGCCTTCCGACGCCGGCCCTACCGCCGCGACCTGATGTGGACGAGCGCGCTGTTGCCGCTCGGAGTGCTCGCCCAGGCGGTGCTCGGCGGCCTCACGGTGCGCGGCGCACTCGACTACGGCTGGGTGATGGGCCACTTCGCGCTCTCGATGCTCGTGCTCGCGGCGGCCGTCTCGCTTGCATGGCGCGCAAGCCGATCTCCGATCGCTCTCGAGCCCAGCGCGCCCCCCAGCGCATCCGACCGGGCGCTCGTGCTCGCGGCGCGCGCGACCGTGGTCCTCGGCGGCCTTGCGATCTTCGCTGGCACCGCCGCCACCGCCGCCGGACCCCACGCCGGCGGCTCGCCCGGCCAGCGGATCAACCGCCTGAGCTTCGACGGGAAGGGCACCATGGATTTCATGATCCACCGCCACGGCGAGATCGCGCTTGCCTTCGGGCTCGCAGCGCTCGGCGTATGGTGGCTATCGCGCAGATCCAGTCCCATCCGTCCCGCCGACCCGCTCGTGCGCCGCGCGGCGAGCGCGACATGCGTGCTGATCGCCCTGCAGGGCATCGTGGGCCTCGATCAGTACAAGACGCACCTTCCTACAGAGCTCGTGTGGGTGCATGTGGGCTTGGCCTCGCTCACCTGGGTGTCGGTGCTGTGGACCGCGTGCGCGGCCGGTCGCCTGCAGCCGCGCTCGGCGCCGGCGCAGGAGCCGCGCAGGGTGTCCGCTCTCAGCGCCTGAGAAGGCAACGCCGTGGGTGGGGCAAATGCTTGCGAAAGCCCGATTTTGCGGCCCAGAGGGGCGCAAAAGGGCTCATTTCCGGCTTCTTCTCCTGAAATAAGGGCCTGAAATGCGGGAAAGCCCCGCAGTTGGGCGCATGGACGTCCTTGCCACCCGTTAGCCTGGCGACAGCAACGACACTCGAGAAGGGACTGCCATGACAAAGAACGAGCTGGCTGATGGGGTCGCGCAACGCACGGGGCTGGCGGGAACGCAGGCTCGCCAAGTGCTGGAGACGGCGATCGTATTGATCTCTGACGAGCTGGCGGCCGGTGGCGAGGTGGCTCTTGCCGGTTTCGGCAAGTTCAGCGTCAGCAACCGCGCAGCCAGGCAGGGTCGCAACCCCTCGACGGGGGAGACGATCACAATCGCCGCCAGCAAGGCGGCTAAATTCTCGCCGGCGAGCGCTCTCAAGAAGCGTCTGAATTAACACGCCACCCACCTTCACGGGAGCAGATGGACGTCGAGGAGCGGCGAGCCCGTCGTGAGGCGCGTCGGCGCGAGCGTGCGCGCCGACGGACACGAGGGCTCGCCGTTGTGGTGGGCCTGGCTATAGCCGCCTTGCTCGTAGCCATTCTGCTCGGCTTCGGGCGCTCGTCCAAATCGAGCTCGCCCAATGTTTCCCCTCGCTCGCCTGCCGGCAGTGCCGGCTCCCGCGCCGGGGGAGGCGCCACCAAACATTCGGAGGAAGCTGGCTCCGGCGCGGCTGCCAGCAGCGGCTCGCGCGCTGGCACGGCGGGGACCTCGACCGGTAGGCCTGGTAGCGAGCCGACGCCGATCCTGATGTACCACGTCATCAACCCACCGCCGGCGGGTGCGAAATTCCCAGGCCTGTATGTGTCGCCGCAGGAGTTTGCCGCGCAGATGCGCGCGCTCGCCAGAGCGGGCTTTCACGCCGTGACGATGGATCAGATGCGCGCCAACTGGACCCGAGGAACGCCCCTGCCAAAAGGCAGGCCGATCGTGGTGAGCTTCGACAATGGCTACCAGTCCCAGCTCACGCAGGCGCTGCCCGTGCTGCGGGGGCTCGGATGGGTTGGGGTCGAGAACATCCAGCTGACGGGACTGCCGCCGTCCCAGGGCGGGCTCAGCGAGAAGCAGGTCACAGAACTGGTGAGCGCCGGATGGGAGCTGGACACGCAGGGCATCAGCCACGCAGACCTGATCACGCTTGGCCCCGTCGCATTGCGCGAACAGGTGGCCTCTGCGCGAGCACGGGTGCAGCGCCTCTACCGCGTGCCGGTCAACTGGTTCTGCTACCCATCCGGCCACTACGACGCAACGGTGATCGCCGAGGTCAAGGCCGCGGGCTATGTCGGCTCGACGACCGTCGTGCCCGGCTGGGCGAGGCCCTCGCAGGATCCCTACCGGCTGCCGCGCCTGCGCGTGCTCGGTGGCACGAGCCCGCAGGCCCTGCTTGCCGAGATCGCAGCGATCCGCTCCGACGCGCCGCCGCCGGCCTCCTATGGATAGGATTGCGCCGATGAATTCCGTGCCCGGATGGGGCTCCTGGAGCCTCGACCCCGTCGCGATCCTCGCGCTGCTCGCGGCTTCGGTCGTCTATGCGCGTATGTACCGGCGCGCCGGCGCGCGCTCGTCGGCTGCAGGCCTCGGGCACTGGGTTCCTTACGCCGGCGGGATCCTCGCGCTTGCGATCGCGCTGCTCTCGCCGCTCGACTCGATCGGCGACCACTGGCTGCTCTCAGCGCACATGCTCCAGCACGTGCTGCTGTCCGATGTAGCCCCCGCGCTGATCGTGCTCGGGCTGCGCTCACCGGTGCTGCCCCTCGGTCTCGCGCCAGCCGCGCTGCGAGTGCTCGCGCCGCGCGGCCGTGCCGGCCGCGCTCTCTCGCTGATCACTTCCCCGTGGGTGGCGATCCCGCTGTGGGCGACCGCCACCTGGGTGTGGGCGATCCCGGCGATGTTCGACTTCGCCGCGCAACACGCCGTCGTGCATGCGCTCGAGCACGCCACCCTTTTCTACACAGGCCTCGCCCTATGGTGGCTGATCGTGGATCCGCTCCCGCGTGCGCGTCTGCGCCCGAACGGCGAGCGGCTCGCCCTGCTCGGCTTCACCCGCCTCGCCTCCGCGGCGATCTGCGTGCCGCTCACTTGGATGACGGCCACACAGTACCCGCTCTACGCAAGCGCGCCGCGCGGCTTCGGCATCTCGGCGATCGGCGATCAGCAGCTCGCGGGCGCGTCCATGTGCTTCATCGAGTTCCTCGTCTTCGGCATCGCCTTCGCCGCCGTCTTCATCAGCATGCTCGGCCGCGACGAGTCCCGCGTAGCACTAGCCGAGCACGCCGCCGGGCGTTAGCCCGATCTCAACCGCAACCTGTGTTATTGCCGCAGCTTGAACAGGTGTAGCACGAGCCGGTGCGTTGCATCATGCCTCCACACTGGCTGCAGGCCGGTCCGAGGTCGAGGCCTTGCAAGCGGGCGGGGACGACGGGTGGAGAATCGGTGAGGGCGGCGGTCGGTGCGCTAGAGCCGCCGCCTGCTGTCGCGTGAGGGCCGTCCGTCGCCTTGGGCCCGGCCGTGTCGGAGGAGCTCACCGACTGGGCGGCCTCCTGGGCGGCCTTGCGGGCGCGTACCTCGGGGGTGAGGATGCCGAGCTCTTCCTGGGTATCGACGTCGAGCCAGCGCGAGCCCAGCCAGCGCATGATGTAGTCGGGCATCGACTTGGCGAAGGGGATCTCGGGGTTGTTGGTGATCCCCTCTGGCTCGAAGCGCATGTAGCTGAACTTCTGCACCAGCGTTTCGAGCGGCACCCCGTACTGCAGGGCGATCGAGATGGCGGTGGCAAACGAGTTCATCATGCCCCTGAGCGTCGAGCCCTCCTTGCCGATGTCTGTGAGGAAGATCTCTCCGACGCTGCCGTCCTCGTACATCCCGGCGGTGATGTAGCCCTCGTGGCCGCCGATCGAGAACTTGTGTGTGATCGACTGGCGCTCGCGCGGCATGCGCTTGCGTCGTGGGCCGGCCTCGGCGAGCGCCTTGGCGACGGCTCGATCGACGATCGCGTCGATTTCATCGGCAGTCCCACCCACCCCGGCCTTGGTCTTCTGGGCGTCGGTGCGCAAGGCCTGCGCGGTCTTCGAGCCGTCGCGGTAGATGGCGAGCGCCTTGATGCCGAGGTGCCATGCCTGCGTGTAGGCGTCGGCGATGTCCTCGACGGTGGCGCTCTCAGGCAGGTTGACGGTCTTGGAGATGGCCCCTGAGATGAACGGCTGTACGGCGCCCATCATCTTCAGGTGGCCCATGTGCGAGATCGCGCGCTCGCCGACGGCGACGTCGAACACGGGCATATGCTCCTCGGCGAGCTCGGGAGCTCCAACGAGCGTGCCGTGCTCGGCTAGGTGAGCCTCGATCTGCTCGACCTGTTGCTCTGTGTAGCCGAGCGTCTGAAGCGCGAGCGGCACGGTGCGGTTGACGATCGTCATCTGCCCGCCGCCGACGAGCTCCTTGAACTTGACGAGCGAGAAGTCTGGCTCCACTCCGGTCGTGTCGCAGTCCATCAAGAATGAGATCGTGCCGGTCGGAGCGAGCACGGTCGCCTGCGCGTTTCGGTAGCCGTGGCGCTCGCCGAGCTCGACAGCCTCCTCCCAGGAGCGCCGTGCGGCGTCGAGCAGCTCCGTGTCCACGCAGGCCGACTCGGGAATCGCGTGGGACGCGTCGCCGTGCATCCTCATCACGTTGTTGTGCTCCTCACGGTTCTCCTCATAACGCTCGTACGGGCCGAGCGCGGCGGCGATGCGGGCGGACTCGCGGTAGGCGCGCCCGGTCATCAGCGCGGTGATCGCCGCGGCGGCGCCTCTGCCCTCCTCGGAGTCGTAGGGCATGCCGTTGCTCATCAGATAGGCGCCGAGGTTCGCGTAGCCGAGGCCGAGCTGGCGGAACGCGCGCGCGTTCACGCCGATCTCCTCGGTGGGGTAGCTCGAGGGCCCGACCACTATCTCCTGCGCGAGCAGCATGATGTCGACGGTGTGCTCGAAGGACTTCACGTCGAGCGTGCCGTCTGGGCGACGGAACTTCATCAGGTTCAGCGAGGCCAGGTTGCAGGCCGAGTCATCCACGTGCATGTACTCGCTGCACGGGTTGGAAGCGTTGATGCGACCGCTGTTGGGGGAGGTGTGCCACTGGTTGATGGTCGTGTCGTACTGCACTCCCGGATCGGCGCAGCGCCAGGCGGCTTCTGCGATCTCGCGCATCAACTCGCGTGCGCGCAGCGGCTCACCGACCGGCTTGCCCGTGGAGCGAGCCGTCAACCGCCACTCCTCGTCCTCCTCGACGGCGCGCATGAACTCGTCGGTGATCCGCACCGAGTTGTTGGCGTTCTGGTACTGGATCGACTTGAAGCCGTCGCCGTCGATCGACATGTCAAAGCCGGCGTCGCGCAACGCCTCGGCCTTGTCCTCCTCCTTGGCCTTGCACCAGATGAACTCGCGGATGTCGGGGTGGTCGACGTCGAGCACCACCATCTTTGCCGCGCGGCGCGTCTTGCCGCCTGACTTGATCGTGCCAGCCCACGAGTCGGCGCCGCGCATGAACGACACGGGCCCGGAGGCTGTGCCGCCCTTGGCGAGCGGCTCCATCGAGCCGCGGATGTTGGACAGGTTGATGCCCGAGCCCGAGCCGCCGCGGAAGATGTTGCCCTCCTTGGTGTTCCACTCGAGGATCGACTCCATCGTGTCGCTGACCGAGAGGATGAAGCAGGCCGAGCACTGCGGGCTCTCCTCGAAGCCGACGTTGAACCACACGGGCGAGTTGAAGGCCGCCATCTGATGCAACAGGATGTGTGTGAGCTCTGCCTCGAACGCGTCGGCGTCATCCTCGGTCGCGAAGTAGGCGCGCTCGCGTCCCCAGCCGGCGATCGTGCCGGCGACACGGCCGATCATCTGCTTGACAGAGCGCTCGCGAGCCGGGTGGCCGATCTGCCCGCGGAAGTACTTCTGGGCGACAATGTTCGTCGCGTTCTGGCTCCAGCCCTTGGGAAACTCGACACCGCTCTGCTCGAAGGCGACCCGGTCGCCGTGACCGATACGCGCATCGCGCAACTCCCACTCGACCAGATCGAACGGGTGCGTCTCGGCGGAGGTGAACAGCCGCTCTACGGCCAGCGCGACGCCTGCCGCCGCCTCCTGCGGGATCGTGGGGTGCGGGGTTGAATCCATCGGCCTTACCTCCTGAGCGCCGGCGCTTGCGACGCCCACTCGACTCTGTTCACCTGGGGCCGAGCATCGTTGCGCGCGCCGCGGACAGACCGCATGAAACATCTATTTTAGAGGGGTTTTCTCAGTGACCCAAGCGCGCCCAGTCGCTGAACTCAGCCCACGTGGCCGACGCGCGGTAGGTGGCCTCGCGCAGCGAGTGCACGAAGGACGTCGTCCAGCGCGGTTCCAGCGCTAGCCAGCGGCCAAGCGCCCACACCAGGCAGCCGAGCGCGAGCAGCGCGCCGAGTGCCGCCAGCGCGAGCGCCCCTGCGGACAGGCGCGTATGGCTTGGCGTCGTCTTGCGGGCGATCCCCACCGCGGTGGTCGACCCCGCCAGTGGGGTGGCGGGGGTCGTCGTCCTCGGCACGCTCGCCCCGGGCGGCGCCGTCGTCGCCGGAGTAGTGGGAGCCGGGGGGGCCGGAGCCACGGTGCCCGGCTGGGCGCCGCCGGCGGGGAGGGTCGTCGTGGGGGTGGTCGCGGGCGTAGCGGGTGTCGTGGCCGTCGGGATGCTCGTCGTGGGCGTGGTGCTCGCCGGGGCCGAGGCCGTCGGCGAGGCGCTCGTGCCTTTCACGCGGGCCGACGCCGGTATCGGGATCCCAAGCTTCTTGTCGGTCGTCGTCTGCCCCGTCGCGCCAGCGGCTCCAGCCCATGGGGGTGAGGTCAAGGCGAGCGCCGCGAGGGCGCAGGCGACCGCAGCGCATGAGCGGCCACGCGCACGGCAGATTATGCGATCGGCTCGGAGGGTCATCGCTGTGGTCATGCTAACGGGCGCCTGCAGACGCAGGGGCAGGCGGGCTTCCCCGCCCCAGCACGCCACGCGCGCGCAAGCGCGCCATCCCTGATCTTCCACGGCCGGGCACGCCGCGGATCCGACGGTCATCGTGTGCGCGAGGTGAGCAGATCCTCGATCTCGGCGAGCGCCAGCTCCAACACACGCGCGGGCGATTGCTGGGCGTCGATAGGTCTGATCCTGCCCGGCTCGGCGAGTGCGAGCCGCTCGTAGGCGGCTGCGACCGTCTGGAAGAAGGGCTCCCCCTCGAGCTCGAGACGGTCGGGGGCGGCGCCCCGCGCGCGCAGGCGGGCACGTCCGATCGCGGGCGCCACGCGCAGCAGCAGCGTGCGGTCTGCCGTCAACTCGCCGGTCGCGAGCGCATTGACGGCGCGCACCTGCTCGACCCCGAGCCCGCGGCCCGCGCCCTGGTAGGCGAGCGAGGAGTCCACGAAGCGGTCGAGCAGCACCCATGCGCCCTCCTCGAGCAGCGGAGCTACGCGCTCTTGCACGAGCTGCGCGCGCGCGGCGGCGTACAGCAGCGCCTCGGCGCGCCCTCCGATCGCCGAGGAGGGGTCCTTGACGAGCTTGGCGATCCGCTCGGAGAGGGCCACCCCGCCCGGCTCGTGCAGCAGCTCGACGCGCACGCCGCGGTCCCTCAGGCTCTGGGCGAGCGCGGCGGCGAGCGTCGACTTGCCGGCGCCGTCCAGGCCCTCGATCGTGATGAGCCTGCCGCGCGGCACGAGCGCACGGTAGCGCCCATCTAGGATGACCGGAGTGTCTGCCGGCGTAACTCCCTTGGACGCCCCGGAGGCGATCTTGCCGGGCATCGAGCCGCACCCGCACGCACGCGCGGTGCTGCTGCCGGCGCTGGCGCCCGGCGGAGCTCCATCGCACGCATACCTGTTCTACGGCCCCGAAGGCGCCGGCAAGCGCACGGTAGCCCGCTCGTTCGCGGCGGCGCTGCTCGCAGACGGGGCGCGCCAACCCGACACCGTGGCCGAGCGCGTGGCGCGCGATGCGCATCCCGACCTGACCTGGGTGACTCCCAGCGGGGCTAGCGAAGTGCTCGTGAGCGACATCGACGAGCCGGTCGTGGCGGCGGTCACGCGCACACCCTTCGAGTCGAGTCGCAGGGTGTTCGTGATCGAAGCGGCCGGCACTATGAACGACCAGGCCGCCAACCGCCTGCTCAAGACGCTCGAGGAGCCCCCGTCGTTCGCCCACCTGATCCTGCTCGCCGAACACCGCGAGGACGTGCTCCCCACGATCGCCTCGCGCTGCCAAGGGGTGCGCTTCGACCCGCTCTCGAGCGAGCTCGTGCAGAGGCGCCTGATCGACGGCGAGGACGGCGAGGCGATCGACGAGAGCCGGGCCGGCGCGTGCGCGCGCCTGGCGGCCGGCGACGCGCGACTAGCGAGGCTGCTTGCCGGAGAGCGGGGCGTCGCTCTGCGCGAGTGGGCCGAGCGGTTCGTGAGCTCGGCGCTCGGCGCGCATGTGCACGAGCGGCGCTGGACGAGCTTGCTCGAGATGGCAAAGGTCGCCGGCGCGGAGGCGGGCGCCGCGGCGAGCGAGCGCCTGCGCGAGCAGGCGGAGCTGCTGCCGGGCAAGGAGCGGCGCAAGTACGAGCGCGAAGGGGTCGACGTCGTGCGCCGCGCGGAGCGCCGCGCGCGCACCGCAATGCTCGACCTCGGTCTGAGCTTGGTGGAGCTGTGGCTGCGCGACATTTGGTGCGTAGCCGCCGGCGCCCCCGAGCTTGCGTTTGCGAGCGACCGTTCGGCTGAGCTCGCAGCCGGTGCGCAGGGCCGCGAGCCGGGCGCGTTGCTGCACGGCGTCGAGCTCGCCCGCGACGCGCGGCTGCGCCTGCCGTTGAACGTCTCGGAGGAGCTGGTCTTCGAAGCGCTCGCGTACAGGCTGGCGGCTCTGCTCGGCTCGTCCGCAGATTGACTTTTTTGGGATGGGACCCTTCGGGTCCGGCGGGCGTGCCTCCGTCCTGCGCCCGCTTCCCGGTGCAGCGCCGCCTGCGGCGCGAGGACTCCTATCGAGTTTGGGCGAGCGTGGCGATTGGCCCGAGATTGGGCTGCAAGCCGTGAGTCTCGAATGCCCTGAAGCGTGAGAACAGGCGGTTCTCGGGGCCGTGGAAGTCGGCCGAGCCCGTGCTCAGCATGTCGAGCTCGAGGCAGCGCGTGTGGAGCAGCTCGGTCTGCTCGCGCGTGTGGGTCACGTAGAACGCCTCGACGCCGTCGATGCCGAGCGCCGCGAAGCGGTCGACCGTCGCGATTGCCTCCGCAGGGTCTGACACGTCCCAGAAGGGGTGCGCCCAGATCGCCACGCCGCCGGCGCCGTGGATCGCCTCGATCGCCTCGGCGACGGTCGGCGTCACGCGTAGCGAGAAGGCGGAGTGGCCCTCGATCAGATAGGCCCTTATGAACGAGCCGACGTCGTCGATCCGCTCCTCGCGAAACCGCTCTGCGTTGGCTGGATGGGCGAGCGCGGCCTCGGCGAGGTGCGGGCGGCCGATCGGCTCGCCGGCGCTCACGCGGGCGGCTATCGCCGCTTCGTCGAGCTCGATCCCGAGCTCGCGGAGATTGCCGGCCATCCGCAGGGTGCGCTGCTCACGGTCGGCGAGGAAGCCGTCGAGCGTGGCCGTGAAGGCCGGATCGGCGTGGTCCACGAGGTAGCCGAGTATGTGCAGTTCGCGGGCCGTGCCGTGCTCGCCGCCGTCGTCGATCGCGGAGATCTCGATTGCGGGAACCACGGCGATGCCATGCACTGTGCTCGCCTCCAGCGCCTCTGGCACCCCCGCGAGCGTGTCGTGGTCGGTGAGCGCCAGCAGCTCCACGCCCGCCTTGGCGGCGGCTGCCACAACCTCCGCTGGCTCGAGCGCTCCGTCGGAGCGCGTCGAGTGCGACTGCAGGTCAAAGCGGGGCGCTCCCGCGGCGGGCGACTCGGACACGCGGCGAAGCCTACGCGATCCGAGCGCGCCACTCGTGTGCGCGCGCGTGTGACCGCGACGCGATGTCTGCGCCGTCCCTGCGTGTCCGTGCGCCGTCCCTGCGTGTCTGAGCCGTGCGCCCTCCCTGCGTGTCGCACGGCTGTGGCTGCAGCGTCTGTCTGTCCGCCGCTCGTCACAGGTGTGCGCAGGCCGGTCGTGGCGAGGCCTGTTCGCAACGTGCGATAGCTGCACGCCCTGAGATGGCCGCGTACTACCGTGAGATGGCCGTTCCTGCGCGGAGTAGGCTGTGCGAAGGTAACGGCGCGCTAAGCAGCGCGCGGGGCGCAGCCGTCCGAGCGCGTGTCCTTGACGCGCAGGCCGCCCTCGCTCGCGTTGGGCCCCTGCCTCTCGAAGTCGAGCCCCGGCTCCACGAATGGCGCGACGCGCTCGGCGACGATCTCGCGCAGCACGCGCACCGCGGTGTGATAGCGGCTCGCAGGGCCAGCCAGAGTCTCGTGCTCTCGGTCGTGCGAGCACAGCGTTAGGTGGGCGGCGTCGGTCGCGCGCGCGCGCGCCGTCGCCTCGCTCCACATCGCCTCTAGGTAGGCGAGCGCGGCGCCGACCTCCTCCTCGGGAAGCTCCTCGGGCGTCTCCACCTCTCGCAAGACCGGGAGCACCTTGCGGTGCAGCCAGCACTGCTCGGCGTCGGCGCGCAGCAGCAGCCGCATGTCTGATGGAAGCACGTGGGCGTCTGTGTGGTCAAATGATTCGGACATGACAAAAGGCCGTTGTAAGTGGCGGCCTGCTCATGCCTTCGACCCGGCTCGCGGCCGGCTTTAGAAGGATGGTCGCACGTTCCACGCTTTTCTCGGAAGTCTCATGCAGAAGGCGCATCCAGCTCGAACAGTCGGCCAGCGCTGGACCCGAGGGGTAAGGCTCGAGTCGCCCCCTGCGGGGAAGCGGGTCAAAGCTAAAGAAGCGTCCTGGGCGCGGCCGATGCCTGGGTATATGCCGACCGTTTGCGGCCACCCGGTGCGCATGCCCAAACGCAGCGATCCCGCCGCCCGCATGCCGGGGCAGCACGCGCGCGCGACGTTCCTGCGCTTGCGGCTGCGCACGCTCGCGGCGCTCGGCGTGCTGGCCGTGCTCACGACCGTGCTGGGTCGCGCCTTCGGCTTGCACAGCCCGCTGTTCATCGGCGCCGAGCTTGCCCTGCTCGTGACGATGTTCGCCGTCTCGCGCTACGTGCTTCCGCTCGTCGACCGCCACGATCGGGGCGCCGCCGGCGAGGAGCACGTCGGGGGGCTGCTCGACGAGCTCTCGCGCGGAGGCTGGCGTGTCATCCACGACGCCAGCTTCGGCCACGGCAACGTCGATCACATCGTGCTCGGGAGCGCGGGAGTGTTCACCGTCGAGACGAAGAGCCGGCAGGATCCCGTGCGCGTGCGCACCATCCACGGAGCCGTGCTGCGCCAGGCCCAGGAGCAGCGCGAGACGCTCGAACGGATAACGGGCGAGCGCGCCGAGCCGCTCGTGGTGTTCAGCCGTGCGTGGGTCGACAAGCCGCTCGCCCGTCGCCGCGGCGTGCGCGTGCTCCCGGCACGGATGCTGCTGGCCTATTTGAAGCGCCACGATCGGACGCTCTCAAGCGAGCAGGTCGAGCGCGCCCACGAGCGCGTTCTGGCCGCGATCGCCGAGAGCGAGCCGCAGCCCGATAGGCTTATCGGGTGGCCACCGCCGTCGCGCAGCCGCTTGTAAGACCCGCTGCGCTCGCAGAGCCTCCGGCCGGGGCGCTCCCGCGTGGGCCGCGCGTCCACCCGCTCTTGCAAACGATCGTGTGGGCGTTCGCGCCGACCTGGGTGATGGATCGGTGCGCGCGCCGCTACGGCGACCCGTTCACGCTCACGTTCTGGCCCAGCGGGCGCAAACTCGTGCTGGTGAGCGATCCGGACGCGGTCAAGGCCGTGTTCACAGCGCCGCCCGACGTGGCCCCCTCGGCGGCGGGCGCCTCGCCGATCGCCCCGGTGATGGGGCCGAGCTCGGTGATCACGCTCACCGGCCCGGAGCACATGCGTCAGCGCAAGCTCCTGCTTCCGCCGTTTCATGGGGAGCGGATGCGCGAGTACGAGGACGTGATCGTGCAGGCCACGCGTCGGAGCATGGCCGAGTGGCCTCTCGGCGAGCCGATGAAGCTGAGCGTGCGCACGCGCGCGATCACGCTCGAGGTGATCCTGCGCGCCGTGTTCGGCGTGGAGGCTGAGCGGATGGGTGCGCTGCGCGAGGCGATCGGGGGGCTGCTCACGCCTGGTCAGACGCCGGCGCTGCTGCTGGGCGCGCTGCGCCGCCCCGTCGAAGCGCGTCCCACCGGGGCGATCGGCCGCGCGCTCGACCACCTCGACGAGGTGACCTATGCCGAGATCGCCCGCCGCCGCGCGCAGGAGGACCTGGCCGAGCGCGCCGACATCCTCTCGCTGCTGTTGCTCGCGCGCGACGAGGACGGGCAGGCGATGACAGATCAGGAGCTGCGCGACGAGCTCGTGACGTTGCTGCTGGCAGGACATGAGACCACCGCGACGGCGGTGGCGTGGGCGATGGAGCGGCTCGCGCGCCACCCCGGCAAGCTCGCGCGCCTCGTCGCCGAGATCGACGCTGAGGAGGGCGACGCTTACATGCAGGCCGTGATCTCCGAGACCCTGCGCGTGAGGCCGGTGGTGCCGCTGGTAGTGCGGGTGCTGCAGGAGCCGCTCGACGTCGGTGGGCGGCTGCTGCCCAAGGGCACGCGCGTCGTGCCGTCGATCTACCTCACGAACCGCAACCCGCGGGTGTATGAGTCGCCGACCGAGTTCATGCCCGAGCGCTTCCTCGACAAAGCGCCCGAGACGTTTTCGTGGATCCCCTTCGGCGGGGGCATCAGACGCTGCATCGGGGCTTCGTTCGCGACGCTCGAGATGAAGCTGATCCTGCAGACCGTGCTCAGCGAGCTCGCCCCGAGCGTGGCTCCGCGCGGCGGGAGGCTGTCGCGCAAGGGAGAGTGGAACCGCCGCCGCGCGATCACGCTTGTGCCCTCGGCGGGGGCACGCTTGGTTTGGCGCAGGCGCTGAGCTGGCGATAGCTTCCGAGGAGGTCCCCCCGCGGGGGGTGTGCGTTTTTCGGAACGCGCCGAGTACCGCCCGGAGCGGGGGGTAGCTTGCCAGTGGTGCATCGGCAGCAGACCCAGACGTGTGAGCGCGAGGCTCCCACGCGCGCGACCCCCGAGCAGCTGCTCGAGCGCTTTGGCCTGCAGGCGTTCAGACCGGGCCAGCGGGAGGCCGTGCAAGCGGCGCTTGAAGGGCGCGACAGCCTCGTCGTGATGCCTACGGGCGGGGGCAAGTCGCTGTGCTACCAGTTGCCGGCGCTCGCGGGCGAGGAGCTGGTCGTGGTCGTCAGCCCTTTGATCGCGCTGATGGCCGACCAGCGCAGGCGCCTGGAGCGGGCGGGGGTGAGCGCGGCGATGCTCGCTTCGGGGATGGAGGAGGGGCACAACGCGCAGGCGCTGCGCTCGATCTCCTCCGGCGAGGCCTCACTCGTGCTGGCCGCCCCCGAGCGCTTCGCCTCGCGCGCGTTCCGCGAGACGCTCGCCACGCGCAAGGTGGGACTCTTCGTGGTGGACGAGGCCCACTGCGTGGCCGAGTGGGGCCACGACTTCCGTCCCGACTATCTGCGCCTGCACGATGCGATCGAATCACTTGCCGCCCGCCCGCCCCGCCCGGCGGTGATGGCGGCGACCGCGACCGCCACCCCGCGCGTCGCCGAGGAGATCGCCGCTCGGCTCGGCTTGCGCGACTGGCTGGCGGTTCGCTCTGGGTTCGACCGTCCCAACCTCACCTTCGACGTCGTCGGCCTGGAGGGCAAGGGGGCCGTCGCGCGCAAGCGCGCGACGTTGCTGCATGCGCTCGCGCGCGAGGATGCGCGCCCCGCGATCGTCTATTGCGGCACCCGCAAGCAGACCGCCGAGGTCGCGGAGCTGCTCGCCGAGCGAGGGCTGCGCGTGGTCGGCTACCACGCCGGGATGGCGCCCGAGGCGCGTCGCGCGAGCCAGGATGCGTTCATGGGCGGGCAGGCCGAGGTGGTCGTGGCGACCAACGCGTTTGGGATGGGGGTCGATAAGGCGGACGTCCGAACCGTCGTGCATTGGGCGGTGCCCACCAGCCTCGAGGCCTACTACCAGGAGGCTGGTCGTGGCGGGCGCGACGGCCGGCCTGGACGGGCGCTGCTGCTCGCGTCGCGGATGGACCTGGGCCGTCTGATCAGGTTCATCAAGGAGCGCGAGACGAGCGTCGATGACGTGAAGCGCTACGTGGCGCGGCTACGGGTCCGCGCCGAGGAAGGGGTCGCCGCGATCGGGCACGGAGAGCTCGACGAGCGCGAACGCGTGCTGTTGTCGATCGCCGAGCGAGCCGGCGCCGTGCAGCTCCAGCCGGGCGGCCCCGAAGGGCTGCTGGCCCGCCTCACCGGCGCCGGCAGCCCGCGCAAGGCCTACGAGGCGATCAAGGCCGCCAGGGATCGTGGCTGGGATTCATACCGCTCGATCGAGCGCTTCATCTCCAGCGGCCAGACATGCCGCCGTCGCCAGATCCTCGACCATTTTGGCGACGACGAGCCCTGTGCGCCCGACGTTCGCTGCTGTGACGTATGCGAGCCGGACTCCGAGCTGGTGGAGGCCTCGCGCCGCGCGATGCCGGTGGCGCGCAGGACGCGCGGCGCGCGCTCCGCGTGGGGCGCCGGCGACCGGATCGTCCCGGAAGCGGGCGGCTACGGGATCGCCGGCACGCCAGGCGACGAGGGCGCGCACACGACCAATCGGCCCTGGAACGCCGAGGAGATCGTGCTCGACCCTGTCGAGGAAAGCCACTTCGAGAAGCTCAAGGCATGGCGAATGGGTCGCAGCGAAGGCAAGCCCGCCTACACGGTGGCGGCCAACACCGCGCTCGAAGGCGTGCTGCGCGCCAGACCCGCGAACCTCCAAGAGCTGATCGAGGTCAAGGGCATCGGCCCGACCTTCTGCGAGCGCCACGGCGAGTCGCTGCTGCAAGCGCTTGCGGAGCTGTGAGCAAGCGCCTCAGCTAACCCACCGTCACATGTGCTCGAGAGCGCCGACCCCGCCCGACCCCCCGCTAGCATCCATGGCCGCGCCGACGTAGCTCAGCTGGTAGAGCACTTCACTCGTAAGCGCTCGCTGGGAGGGGGAGGGAAACCGCAAGCTAGAGCCGTTTTTTGGCTTGATAGCTCGAAAGGCACCCCTTCCGTGTGCGGTCAGATAAGGACAGCTACGGACAAAGAATACACGGTCCGTCCGGTACCACAGCGGCAGAAAAATCGAGAGCCGACGGCCGGAGTCGAACCGGCGACCCCCGCTTTACGAGAGCGGTGCTCTGGCCATCTGAGCTACGTCGGCATACAGCTCCAGCATCGTACCGAGGCACAACAGAGTCCGTAGAGAGAAGCAACTGCCACGGTGCAGGGGCGGCGAAGTTCGGCATTGGGCTACAGCGTCGTACTGCCGGAGCCGCTGTCATTCTGCCCCGGCTAGGCTCAGTGCCTCGCACTGTGGAGTTTCTTCGCGCGCTTGGGTTCCTCAAGCCCATAGCCCGCTGACGGGTATGGCCCACAGGCGGTCGCCGAGTGGCAGTGTCTGCTCGCCCGCGTGCAGGACCACGCCGGCGAGGAATTGGTCGGCGAGCGCATCCCTGAGCTTGACGAGACCCTTGGTGTCATCGCCTGAGAGCGACACCTTCGCCTTGATCTCGATCGCCACGATCCGTCCTGCGCGGTCCTCCAGCACGAGGTCTACCTCCGTGCCGCGGCGATCACGGAAGTGATAGACCCGCGGCTCTACCTCACTCCAGCTGACGAGCTTGAGAATCTCCATCGCGGCGAACGTCTCCAGCGCGATGCCGGTGACACGGTCGTCCTCGGCGATCCTGCGCTCGTCCGCGCCCAGCAGGTGCGCCAGCAGGCCGCTGTCGGTGACATAGACCTTCGGGGCCTGAAGCACACGCTGCAGGAACCCTGGCCGCCACGCGGGAATCCGACGCACGAGAAAGATGGCTTCCAGCAGCCCTATGTAGCTCTTGACGGTCTTCCCGTCCAGGTCGAGCGCGTCGGCAACGTTGGCGTAGCGCAACAGGTTGCCTGAGCGTGTCGCCAGCAGCGAGAGCAGCCGCAGCATTTCGTGCTCCTTGTGCAGGTCGGCGATCGCCTGCAAGTCTCGCTCGAAGGTCGTCGTCAGGTAGTTGGCGTACCAGTGGTCGCGCCGCCGGCCGGTGCGATCGCGCGCCTCCGGGTAGCCGCCTGCGGCGATCCTGTCCGCGAAGGCGGCTCTGCCGATCGGGGCGCGCTGGATGCGCGGCGGGGAGGCAGCGAACAGCGCGTCGACGAGGTTGCCCTCGGCGCTCTCGATCTCGGCCTGCGCGAGCGGCGAGAGCCGCAGCAGCTCGATCCGTCCGGTGAGTGCCTCCTGCACCTTGCGCGAGCTCAGGATGTTCGCGGACCCGCTGAGCAGGAACCTTCCCGGCTGCTGTTCGCGATCCACGATCTGCTTGATCGGGAGGATTAGCTCGGGGACGCGCTGGACCTCGTCTATGAAGACCGGGCCGTCGAAGCCTGCGAGGAAGCCGGCAGGGTCCGCGACCGCGCCAGCTCGCGCGCCCTGATCGTCCATGCTGACCGTGGGACGCTGTTCCTGGGCGGCGATCGCCTCGCAGAGCGTGCTCTTGCCGACCTGCCGCGCGCCCATGACCATCACGACCCGCGTGTCGCTGAGCGACTCGCCGATCAGAGGGCGTATCCGGCGTTCAATCACTTCCAGTGATCCTACAACCGGGCGTGGTCAGATACGGAATAAGAATGTGGCAAACGTGGAATGATAGCGTGGCAGACGCGGAGAGTTGGGCCGGCAAACACGGACTGCTGCGACGTCGTCGCCGGACACGCGGCCCTGTCCGTTCACGCCCCTCCTGAAGGCCAGTGGGCCTCGGTCTTCGCAGTCGACTGCACGCAGGCGCTGGCCAGTCGACGTCTCTCGATTGCCGGCGGAGACGCGCGGCGCGTGATCGCTGGCTTCGCCGCCGAGCAGCGTAGGCGAGCGGATCGGCGAACGGTCGTATGCCGGGTCCCGGTCCCGCCACAGGCACGAACGGCGCGCGCGAACGCGCTCGCTGGATGCGGATGCCCACGTTGCTGCGAGCGCCTGGCGGCTCAGACAGCATTACATCGGCAGGACGATCGCCGCGCCGTTCTTCGCTGGGCTCGATCGCGAGGAAGCAAGGGCCGAGGCCAACCTCCAGTTGATCCGATCGGTTGAGACATGGCCCGGCGGTAACTTCACTGGCTGGTTCGCCTCCGGCTTCAAGCACAGGGTGCAGAAAAATCTACGCGTCTCGCTCTCTCGAGGAGCGGGAAATAGTCTCGCTCGACGCGGCAGGCGTCTTGTCCGACTACCAAGGCGGTCGCATCGTGTCGTTGGGTGAATTAGTGCCCGACAGGTCGGTCGACGTCCTGACGATCGTCATTTTGAATGAGAGCCTCGCCGAAGAGGAGCTTGAATTACGTCAGGAGCTGGTCGACCGCAGCATGGAATTCACAAACCGCACCAGGCTATCAGCGAGTCTCGTCGACAGTGACGGAATTGAGTCTCGCCAGCGTTGACGGACCGTTGACGGAGCAGCGCGAAAGATATGCGAGAGCTATGAGTAAGGCCGTCGTAGTGGATGGAGGATCGAGTGTCCTCCAAAAGACTCAGCGCTTCGGGCAGGGCACGGTCGGCTCGATCGTGACCGTTTCGCCGCTGAGGAATGTGATTTCGACGCGGCCTTTGAAGCCGCCCTTCGGGCACTTCTTGGGGACGGTGCCGTAGGAGATCAATTTTTTGCCGCGCTTGACGGCGGCGCCCACCTTGCCCTTGATCGTAAGCACCGACGCGTAGGGGGCGCCGGGGACCGTTTCCACGAGCGGTACGGGCACCGTGAGCTTTGGGCCGAATGGCGGCGGGGCGGTGGAGAAGCTGCCGGTGGCCAGCACTTCCAGCTCCGCGGGGGAGGTGCCTTCGGTGTAGAAGGCCAGTCCTCCGCCCGGCGCGAAGAATGCCTGGATGGTGGCTTTCTCCTGCACGCGTGTCCCGCCGAAGCTGACAACTCCCAGCACTTCGCCTGTGGGGCCGGCTCTCGAGCGCTTAGGGCACTTCTGCACTTCGTGGCTTTCGAGGATCGCGACAGGGCAGGTGGTGAAGGCCTGCGGGTGCAGCTTTACGCCGGCGGGCAGCTCCACGACGACCCTGGTCACCGGGGAGGGAAAGCCGCCGTATTCCGTTCCGCTGATGCTGAGCGTCGCTTCGAGCGCCGCCCCGGCGCCGAGGATGTTGCCCGTGCCCGGATATGTGGGGCTGTTCGGCGAGCTGGGGTCGATCGGGATCGGCACGATCTTCGCTTTCACCGTGACCGCCGGCTGTGCGGACGCCGCCGCCGGGAGATCGAGAGCGACGAGCGCCAGGCAGGCCAGCATCGCCATCAAGAGCAGCTTGCGCATACCCTCTAGAGGCTACACGGTGTGGCGAGCTTGGCTGAGCTGCCGCGGCGCGACGATCTCGCGCGACCGGGCGCGGACCTCGGGTGGGACCTCCAGCGGCTTCAGCTCCTCGCTGGAGGGGATCGTCTGGCGCTCGAGGCGGCCATCTTCGTCGACGACGTACGCGCCCATGCTCAGCAACGGCGGCGAGTAGACGTGCAGCGTGACCGCCGGGGCACTGCCCGTATGGCGTACGCGGTGGATGTCCGCCGCGGAGAAGTTGAAGCTCTGGCCTGCCCTCACCAACCTGTGCGTGCGAGGCCCGTCGAGCGTCAGGCGCTCCTCACGCACGCATCCGCTGACCACCGCGACGGCTCCGCACGAGATGTCGTGGTCGTGAAAGCCGGTGTCGTGATCCTCCATCCAGCAGATCAACCACGCCGTGAGGTAGTCGTCGCTGAACAGCTCCTCGTACACGCGCTGGGTGTGATCGTGCTTGACCAGCCCGATCCACAGCTCCGAGCTCTCGGCCAACTCGCAGACGTACGCTTGGAGCTCCTCGCCGCACAGATTGCGAGCGCGGGGACGTGGTATGTCGAGGAAGCTCGATGTCATAGGCTCGCCCCGTCGATCACGCGCCCGACGGCCCGCTCGACGCTGCCGGTGAGCTGCTCCCAGTTGAGCACTCCGCGCACGCCGCGAACGCTCGAGAGCGCTCCCTGCACGCCCTGGCCATGCGGGTCCACGACCGGCCTGTCCGAGCCATAGACGAGCTGGTCGACTCCCACGAGACGCTCCATCACGCTCACGGCGCGCGGCCCGTAGGAGGAGGTCTCGTAGAAGATCAGCGGGTCGGCCTTGCGGATGGCGGGGCCGCCTCGTGAGAGCAGTCGCTCCGCTTGCAGCGGGGCGAGCCCGGCGAGCATCGCGAAGATCACGCGCAGCTGCGGGAACAGCCGGCGCGCCGAAGTCATCCAAACCAGCCACGCCGCTTGCATCTCGGCGACGTAGCGCGTCAGCGCCGGCCACCACAGAGGGTCGCCGAACGAGCTCTCGGTCACGATCGGTCGTCGCGCGCCTGGTCCAGGGTGGATGAACAGCGGTGCTCCACGGCTCTGCAGGCGCGCGAGCGCCGGCGAGACCCCTGCGAGCTCCTCGACGCTCGCGAGCGCTCCCGCTGGTAGCGATATGCCGACACAGCCGCGCTCGAGCGTCCGATCGACGTCGTCAGGGTCCAGGCCGTCGAGCGCGAGCGCTCCCCACACGCCGAACGGCTCGCCCAGCGCCAGCGCTCCCTCGAGGTAGGCGTCGATCAACTCGATCGCATGCGGTCGGGGCAGCGGCTCGACGCCGATCGGGCTGGACAGGCACACGAGCGCGCGATCGAGGCCATCGCGCTCGACGAGGTCGGCTCGGCTCGCCGCGGCTTCGCCGTCGAGGTCCACCACGTATGGTCGCTCTCCGGCTCCGAACAGCACGGTGAGGCCCTGCTCGCGGCGCACGAATGGCAGCTCGTGCCGCCGCGAGAGCGCCTCCACCAGCGGCTCGCTCCACAGATGTTGGTGAATGTCGGTCTTCATGGGATAATCTCCAGATTCTCGATCAAGTTTATGAAGATTAGCAGATCGAGCGAGCGGAGGTGGCTGCCGCTCCGCGATTCCCGGCCAGCAGGCAAGATCGGGACAGATCGGTCCGTAGGTCGTAGCGAATACCGTTAGGCGGCGCCCCCGCGACCGTTCGCGTCTCCCGCGGCGCCGTCTCGTATGCCATCGTCCGGTCTCTCCACCCAACTCGCCTCGGTCCTCGGTCTGCGCACGCGCTGGCTGGTGCTCGGCTCCGGCCCGCCCGTGCTCGTGCTTCATGGCTGGGGAGCCAACATCGAGGCGGTCTATCCGATCGTGACGGGTCTGTCGTCGGTGGCCACGGTCTATGCGCTCGACTTGCCCGGCTTCGGCGAGACCGAGTTGCCGCCGACGCCGTGGGGGGTGGAGGACTATCAAGCGTTCGTCGCGGCGTTCATGGACTCGCTCGCGATCGAGCGCGCTGCGATCGTCGGTCACTCCAACGGCGGGCGCATCGCGATCCGGATGGCCTCGACCGAGCCGCAGCGTGTGTCGCGACTCGTGCTCGTCGACTCAGCCGGGATCAGGCCGAAGCGCACCCTGCGCTGGTATCGCCGCGTGGGGATGGCGAAGGTCGGCAAGTATGCGGCACGCTTCCTGGGAGCTCCGGGCGAGCGCCTGCGCTCGCTGCTCGTGGGCCGAGCCGCTTCGGCCGACTATGCCGCCGCCGGTCCCCTGCGGCCCACGCTCGTCAAGCTCGTCAACGCCGACCTGCGCTCGTTCATGCCCGGGATCGCGGTCCCCACGCTGCTCGTATGGGGCTCGCAGGACGCCGACACCCCCCTGTCGGCCGCGCGAGAGATGGAGCGTCTGATTCCCGACGCCGGTCTGGTGGTGCTCGACGGCGCCGGCCACTACAGCTACCTCGACCAGCCCGCCAGGTTTGCGCGGATCGTCTCGCACTTTCTCGCTCCTCCCGCCGCGAGCGAGGGGCATTCTTCGGGCTCTTCTCCGGCGCGTGGGGGATCCCTCTCGCGGGGCGCCACGCCCCACGAGTCAGATGGGCCAAAGCCGTGAGCGCATTCGAGGGCGTCGCCGCGGTCATCGCGTTGCTTGCCCTGGGCGTCCGCCTGGCGGGCCGCCAGCATCGCTTGCTGCACCTGTTCCAGCTCGAGCACTATGAGCCGGCGCGCCTGATGCTATGGCTGCGCCGGCGCGGCGAGCTCCTTGCGGCACGCGAGCTCATCGCCGTGGCGCTGCTCTTCGGTGCGGCGCTCGCGGCGCGCTCCTCAAGCATGGGCTGGCTGTGTGGGGCGTTGCTGCTGCTGGTCGGCCCACTCGCCGCGCTCGGCGTCGCCGATTGGCGCCGCGAGGCGGTCAAGCCGCTCGTGCTAACGGGCCGCGCGAAGAGGCTCCTCGCGGCTGCGCTCGCGCCGTCTGCGCTGCTTGCGATCGCGGCGATCGCAGTAGCCACGGCAGGTGTGACCACGACCTCCCTGGCGATCCTGCTGGCGCTTGGCCTGCTGTCGCTCGTCGCGGCTCCGTGGACGCTGCTTGCCGCCAACTTCGCGCTGCGACCTGTGCAAAGCGCGATCAACCGTCGCTACGTGCGGCGCGCACGACGCTCGCTGCGCGATTGGGACCCGTTGGTGGTAGGGATCACAGGCAGCTACGGCAAGACCACTACCAAGTTCTGCGTGGGCGCCGTGCTCGAGGCCGACCGGCCCACGCTCGTGACTCCCGAGAGCTACAACAGCTTCCTCGGAGTGATCCGCACGATCAACGAGCGCCTGCGCGCATCCCATCGAGCGTTCGTGGTGGAGATGGGAATGTTCCGGCGCGGGGACATCGCCGAGCTGTGCGAGCTCGTGCATCCGACCGTCGGGGTAATCACCGCGATCGGCCCGATGCACCTGGAGCGGCTCGGGTCGATTGAGGCGATCGCGGAAGCGAAGGGAGAGCTGCTCGACGCGCTTGCGCCTGAGGGCCACTTCGTCACCAACGCGGACGATCCGCGCTGTCTCGATCTGGCTGCCCGCGCGACTGTCCCGGTCACGCTGTTCGGGATCGACGATCCATCCCCCACCGTGGACGCAACTGCGTCACCCAGCGTCGTGGCGGCGCAGAGCACGACCCATCCATCCCAAAAAAGCATGCCCTACGTGGCGATCCTCGCCCGTAACGTGCGACTCGCCGAGGGTCGCACCAGGTTCGACCTTCATCTCGATGGGCCCGACAGCGCGCCGATCTCCGTCTCGGCCGGTCTGCTCGGGGCTCATAACGTCTCGAACCTGCTCGCCGCCGCGGCGGTTGGGCGCGTGCTGGGCATCGACTCGGCGCGCATCGCCGAGGGGCTCGCACGCGTTGAGGCGCCGGCGCACCGCCTGCAGCCGATCCACAATCGCCGCGCGGGGATCGTCGTGATCGACGACGCCTACAACTCCAACCCCGACGGCGCCGCCGCCGCCCTGGAGGTGCTGCGCGAGCATCCAGCGTCGCGCCGTCTGCTCGTGACCCCGGGGATGGTCGAGCTCGGCGCGCTCGAGACCGAGCTCAACCGCCGCTTCGGCGAGCAGGCCGGTGCGGTGTGCGACCTGGCGATCCTCGTCGGCCCTGCCCGCGCCGCCCCGATCCGCGAAGGGCTAGCGACAGCCGGCATGGACCCCGCGAGCGTCCACGTGGTGCTCGACATCGCCGAGGCTACGGCCCTGCTCGGGCGGCTGACGCGCGCAGGCGACGTCGTCCTGTTCGAGAACGACCTGCCCGACACCTACGCCGCATAAGCTACCCCCGTATGCCATCCAGCGGACTGAGGGTGGGCGTCGCCTTCGGCGGGCGTTCTGTGGAGCACGACGTCTCGATCATCACGGGGCTGCAGGCCCTGAGCGTGCTCGAGGAGCGCCATGTGCCAGCCCCGATCTACATATCGCGCAGCGGACGCTGGTACACCGGCGATGCCCTGCGCGAGCTGTCCGTCTATCAGAGGGAGGGCGGCGACCCGGACGCCGAGGAGATCCACTTCGATCTGCACAACGGTCGCCTGCTGCGACCCGCCGTCTCGGGGGGATCGCTGCTGCGCGCGCGTCGCGCGGGTGGGCGGGCCAATCAATCAATCGAGCTGGATGTCGTGGTCTTGGCGACCCACGGGACCCAGGGGGAGGATGGTTGCCTGCAGGGCGCGCTCGAGCTTGCGCGGCTGCCCTATGTGGGCCCGCCCGTGGGCGCCGCCGCCGTCGCGATGGACAAGGTCGCGACCAAGGCGATGCTCGCGCAGGCGGGCCTGCCTGCGCTCGGCTGTGTCGCGCTGCGTCGTGAGGAATGGGGTATCGACAAAAGGGTTGTGCTCTCTCGCGCGCGCGGGGCCTTCGACTTTCCGATGTACGCAAAGCCCGCTTCGCTGGGGTCGAGCGTCGGCGTGCGGCGCTGCAGCGAGGAAGCCGAGCTGGAGGAGGCGCTCGAGCTCTGCTTCGAGCTGGACCGGGTATGTCTGGTCGAACCGGCCGTGGAGGGCGGCGTCGAGGTCAACTGCTCCGTGATCGGCCGCCCCGGCGTCGAGCCGCGCGCCTCGGTCTGCGAGCAGCCTGTGGCGGCGGAGGCCTTTCTGTCCTTCGAGGACAAGTATCTGAGCGGCGGCAAGAGCGAGGGCATGAAGGGCGCCCAGCGCCTGATCCCCGCGCCGCTCGCAGACGCGCTCACCGCCCAGGTGCAAGACCTTGCCAAGCGCGCCTTCGTCGCTTTCGGCTGCGCGGGAGTCACGCGCGTCGACTTCCTGATCGACGCCGAGCAACGTGTGTACGTCAATGAGCTCAACACGATCCCCGGCTCGTTCTCCTTCTACCTGTGGGAGCCCGCCGGCCTTCCGTTCGCCGAGCTGATGGACGAGTTGATCGACCTCGCCCTCGCGGACCATCGCGAGAAGCTGCGCACGACCACGGTGTTCGACACCAACCTGCTCGCCGAGCGCGCCTCGGGCGCCAAGGCGGGAGACAAGGCGTGACTGTGGCTCCCGCCCGCTCGGCGGTAGTCGCGATGGGCGGGCGCTCATTGGAGCGCGAGATCAGCCTGCGCTCCGGCCACCGCGTCGAGCGAGCCCTGCGCGCGCTTGGCTACACGGTCCACGCGCTAGATGTGGACGGCGACTTCATCGACCGCGTTCTGGCCGAGCGCCCGCGCTTCGTGTTCGTCGCGATGCACGGTCGCGGCGGCGAGGACGGCACCCTGCAGGATCTGCTGGAGACGCTTGGGGTGCGCTACACGGGATCTGACCCGCTCGCAAGCGCGCTGTGCATGGACAAGATGCTGTTCAAGCGCATGCTGCGCTTGCACGGGATCCCGACACCCGCGTTTCACAGCTTCAACGAGACGGCTTTTCGCGAGCTGGGTGGCGCGCGCACGTTCCCGAAGCTGCTCGAAGAGCTGAAGCTTCCGGCCGTTGTCAAGCCCGTCGCGCAGGGCTCCGCGATCGGGATCAAGTTCGTGGCGAGCGCTGAACAGCTGCCAAGCGCGATCCTCGGCGCCTTCGGCTACGGCGACCGCGTGCTCGTCGAGGAGCGCATCGTCGGGCGCGAGCTCGCGGTCACGGTGCTCGACTCGCTCGACGCCGGCCCGCGCGCCCTGCCGATCGTGGAGCTGTTCACGCCGGAGAGCTTCTACAGCTACGAAGCCCACTACACGATCGGCCAGCTGCGCATGGAGGTGCCGGCCGAGCTGTCCGACGAGGTGCGCGCACGCGTCGAGCGAGCGGCGCTCGACAGCTATGCGCTGATGGGCTGCCGCGACTTCGCCCGCGTCGACCTGATCCTCGACGAGCGTGAGATTCCGCAGGTGCTCGAGATCAACACGATCCCGGGCCTAACCGAGACGGGCATCACCACAGCCGCCGCCGAGGCCGCCGGCATGACGTTCACCGAGCTGGTCGAGGCGATCGTCGAGCGTGTGACAGCGGCCTCCTGAGGCTTGCGCGCGCGAGAGCCGTCGAGCTGGCGCGAAGTTCCAACCGCTCGATGCTGTAGCGTTTTTACCAACAGACGATTGTATTCTCGAATCCCGGGCCGGGTCGGCTGTCTGAGCGCGCCTGCGCTGGGTAGACGAGGAACACGTGGCCACGCGCGCGACATACGAGGTGGGATCGCAATGTACAAGGACGAGGACGAGACCCCGGAGACTACGAAGGGCCGTGGCGGACGCGAGCCCGCGGACGCCGTGCCCGCCCGCCCGCGCCCGGCGCGGATCAGGGCGGATCCCGATCCGAGGATGTCACGCTCGTTGGAATATGGCATCGCGATCCTCGAGGCGTTCTCGGGCGATGTCCAGGCGCTCGGCATCGCCGACCTCGCGGAGATCCTGAAAATCAGCCGCTCCACGACCCATCGCTACGCGACGACGCTCGTCGTGCTCGGGCATCTCGAGCAGGACTCCAGACGCAAGTACCGCCTTGCGCGCCACGCCACAGACGTCGGCGCCGCGGCGATCGGCGCGATCCGCCGGCAGGTCGGTGCCAGGGCGGTGTTGGAGGAGCTGCGCGACGAAGTTGGACACACCGTCAGCATGGGAGTGCTCGACGGGCTGCGCGTCATCTATGTGCATCGCGCTCTCGGCCACCGCGCCGGCCAGTATGCGGTCGACCTGGACCTGGGTGTGGGCGCCAGCGTGCCGGCCCACTGCACGGCGCTCGGCAAGGTCCTGTTGGCGAGCGTCTCCGACGCGGAGCGGCGCGAGCTGCTGGGGAGCGTGGAGCTCGCACGGCATGGCCCTAACTCGATCGTCGATAAGAAGAAGCTGGCGGCGGAGCTCGACCGTATCAGCGTGCGAGGGGTGGTCACAAGCGATGAGGAGCTCGTCCGCGGCGCGCGCTCGATCGCCGTGCTCGTGCCGCGTCCGCGCAGCGAGCATCCGCTCGCCATCGACATCACCGTGCCGGCTGGCGCCTACACGGTCGATCGGCTCGTCAAGCAGCTGGGAGGGCGCCTGAAACGCGCAGCGAAGCTGATCTCGGGGGAGTGAGGACGCTCGATCGGCCGGCCATGGCGATCGACGACCCCCGCAGACGCTCTATGTTGAGCGGGATGCAGGGCATCGTTTCGCTCACAGCTGCAGCAGTTCGTGTCGCAGGGCGTAGTGCACGAGCTCGGCACGCGTTTCCAGCCCGAGCTTGCGATGGATGCGCGCACGGTGCGTCTCGATGGTGCGCGGCGAGAGCTCGAGTCTCTGCGCGATCTCGACGCTCGTGTGCCCGAGCGCGATCAGTCGCAGCACCTCGCGCTCACGCGGCGTCAGCTTGTCTGCGTCCTGGCGCTTGCCGGCGCCCAGCTTGGTCGCGATCAACGGGCTCACGTAGCGCTTGCGGCGCGAGGCGTCGCGCACAGCCGCCGGCAGGTCGGAGTCGGCCATCTCCTTCAGCACGATTCCGACAGCGCCGTTGTCGAGCGCGCGCTTGGCAAACGCCGGATCGTCGTTCATGGTGAGCACCACGATGCTCGTGTCGCGCGCCTCGCGATTGAGCCGGCTGAGCGCCTCGATCCCAGAGCCGCGGCTGGGCATGCCGAAATCGAGCACGAGCACGTCTGGCCGACGGGCGCGCACATGGCCCAACACCGACCCCAGGCTGTCTGTTTCGGCGATCACGTCGATGTCGGCTTCGCCGTCGAGCAGCTGACGCAGGCTCTCACGCATCGCCGCGTGGTCGTCGGCCAGGACGATCTTGATCGGGCTCGTTGGCTCGGTGTTGGGCACAGAGGCAAGACGGAGGAACAGGAGCATCCGTCGACGCTAGTGGTCTGCGCGAGCGAGGGCCAGCGGACAAATTCCCCTATCGTCGGTGGTAAAGCACTGAACCCCAAAGTGGGAGTGGCTCGAGCTCCAATGCGCGTAGGAATCCTCACGGGTGGCGGCGACTGCCCAGGCCTAAACGCCGTGATTCGCGCGATCGTGCGTCGCGGCCTGAGCGAGGGACAGAACAGCTTCGTCGGCTTCCGCCATGGCTGGGCCGGTGTGCTCGAGCGCAACGTGGTCGAGCTGACGCGCGAGAGCACAGCCGGGATCCTGCCGCGCGGTGGCACGATCCTCGGCACTTCGCGCACGAACCCGCTCGACGGACGAGCGGGGGGGATGAAGAGGATCGAAGGCACATTCGAGCGGGAGCGCATCGATGCTCTGATACCGATCGGCGGCGAGGACACGCTTGGGGTGGCTTTGCGTCTCTCCGATCACGGGCTGCCGATCGTCGGCGTGCCCAAGACGATCGACAACGACATCGGCGGCACGGATGTGACCTTCGGCTTCCACACTGCTGTGCAGATCGCGACCGAGGCGATCGACCGTCTGCACACGACCGCCGAGTCGCACAATCGCGTGATGGTGGTCGAGGTGATGGGCCGTCACGCCGGTTGGATCGCGACATGTGGAGGGATCGCGGGCGGGGCCGACGCGATCCTCGTGCCGGAGCGCCCGTTCGACATCGAGGAGCTCTGCGGCCGTCTGCGTCGGCGCCACGCCGCCGGGATCACATTCTCGATCGTGGTCGTGTCCGAGGGCGCCACACCACGAGTGGGCGGCGCGATGACGCTCGCCGATGCGCACGCCACCGACGAGTTCGGCCACGTGCGCCTTGGAGGGATCGGCGTCGAGCTGGCGCAAGAGTTGGAGGCGCTCACCGGATATGAGACGCGCGCGACGATCCTTGGGCACGTGCAGCGCGGGGGGACGCCCACCGCCTACGATCGGGTGCTGGCCACGCGCTTCGGCGTAGCCGCGATGGACGCAGCGGCCGCCGGACGCTTCGGTCGTATGGTCGCGTTGCAGGGTGCGGACATCGTCGAGGTGGGCCTGGCTGAGGCGCTGGCCGAGCCGAAGCTGCTCGACCCGCGTCTGTTCGAGACTGCGGAAGTCTTCTTCGGCTGAGCGGCGTCGGCGACACCTCGCGAATGACAGATGCAGTGGCTTACTGCGGCTGGGCTGTCGACCGGCGTCCCGCGCTCGCTTCGGACATGCGCTTGACCGGAAGGCTCGCCTCGACTGTGGTCCCGCCGCCGGGTGAGGAGTGGACCTCCAAGCTGCCGTCCAACAGCTGCACTCGCTCGTACATACCGAGCAGACCGAAGCCGTCGTTGTGCTCGGAAGGGTCGAAGCCGCCGCCGTCGTCGCGCACGCTCACGCTCACATTCGTCTCGTCCTCGTGGACCTCGACGACGGCCCTTTTCGCGTTGCCATGCTTGGCGGCGTTGGTGAGCGCCTCCTGAACGATCCGGTACATCGCCGTCTCGACCTCCGGTAGGTGACGCTCCCGCTCGCGGCCCTGCTCGTAGGCCAAGTCGATGCTGACGTCGACGTCGACGCCCTGGCGCTCGGCGCGTTCGCACAGCGCCTGAATCGCTGCGGCGGCTCCGAGTTCGTCGAGCGAGGCGGGACGCAGGTCTGTGATGAGCGCGCGCAGGTTGGTGATGCCTTCCTCGAGATGGTCGATCGCATTGCTGACGGCCCGCCCGAGCACCTCGGGCTTGCCCGAGCGCTTGGCGGTCGAGAGCCCGACGCGCAGCGCGCTGAGACTCTGGAGGGTGTCGTCGTGAAGCTCTCGTGCCCAGCGCTGGCGTTCGGCCTCGGCAGCGGCGAGGCGCTGACGCTGACGCTCTGAGGCGACCGACTGGGCTGTGGCGACGGCCGTCGCCGCCGAGGCCGCGAACGCCTCCAGCAGGCGCTCGTCGTCATTTGTGAACTCGGGCCCGTTATGGAGACGGTCGATCGCCACGAGCACCCCGTAGGAGCGGTTCTGGAAGACCAGTGGCACGATCAACCCGCCGTGCGCCTCGACTCCGAGCGTCCCGAGGCCGTGCTCGTGGAAGCGTGCGCGGGTGAGCGGTTCCTGCAGGCGCTGGGCGTGGCGCGTGCGCAGCGCTGCGCTCGCGGCCGAGTCGCCCAGCGGCGCCTGCCTGCCAAGCAGGCCCGGGGGCAGCTCGCCGGCGCCAGCCGACACAAGCAGCCGGCCGCGCTGCACGAGCTCGATCACAAGCAGGCGCGCGTCGACGAGCGCGCGCCCGCGCTTGGCTACGAGCCCGAGGATCACGTCGATGTCGGTCTCAGCTCCAACCGCGCGCGCGATCTGGGTCGTCGCGTTCAGCGCCGCGACGGTTCGCTGCAGCTCATCGCGATGCTCTCTTGTCCCCGTGTAGCGGCGCGCGTGGTCGATCGCGAAGCCCGCAAGCTCCGAGAGCATCGTGACGGCCTCCTCGTCGGCCTCGCTGAACTGCTCGCCGTTCTCCTTCTCGGTCAGGTAGAGATTGCCGAAAGGTGCTCCCTCGATCAGGATTGGCACGCCGAGGAAGCTCCGCATCGGCGGATGACCGTGCGGGAAGCCATAGGAGCGCGGGTGTTCGCTGATATCGGTGAGGCGCAGCGCCCGCGGATTCTGGATCAACTCGCCCAGCACGCCGCGCCCGCGAGGCAGATTGCCGATCGCCTCGCGTTCGGAGTCGTCGATGCCGATCGTGAGGAAGCGCTCGAGTTCGGTGTGCGAGCCGCCCAGCACACCGAGCGCGGCGTAACGGGCGTCGGTGAGCTCGCGTGCGGATTCGAGCACGCGGTTGAGGACGACCTCCAAGTCGAGCTCGGCCAGCACGCTCCGGGCGATGTCGAGGACTCCCCGTGCTGTGCGGTCCATCAGCGCGCCCGCAGGAATGGTGAAGAGCGCTGCGACTCGCTCTCGAAAGCGCTGTCTGGCAGCCTGCGCCATGTCCTGCAACCGGCCACTGCCCACATCCCTATGTCTCTGGGACCCCTTGACCAACCTCACTGCGTTGGGCAAGTAGCTTACCGCACAATGCGAGCAAATTTTGGCAATTCATTTGTACGATTGACTCGAACAGTCAAAAAGGTTTGACCAGAGCTGCTCGACGAGCTGGTTTGCATCCCTGCTCTCCGCGGGAAGATGGTCGGCGTTGCGCGTCGCGTTTCAAGACGCTGGGCGCTAACGTTCCCGACCCGCGTTCGCCGCTTTGCCTACCCCTTGAACGTCGAGGCGCCGTAATCGCCGAACGGCTCGTCGCGCTCGCGCACAGCCTCGCGGAAGCCACCCCGCATCGCGCGCCGCTGGAAGCCATAGCCCTCGGGCGTATGGCGTGCGACTCCATCCAGCAAAGTCCCAAGCGCCTGCGTCGTATGCAGTCCCTGTGCGTAGAGAGATTGGTTGACCAGCAGCTTCATCATCCGTAGCTGATTGAGCGGCAGCCGCGCAATCCGCTGGAGCAGGATCTCCGTACGCTCGTCGAGAGCATCCGGCGCGGGCGCCTCGATCGCAAGGCCCCACTCCAACGCCTCGCTCCCAGACAGCGAATCGCCGGTGAACAGCAGCCGCTTCGCGCGCTGAGGCCCGAGCCTGTGCATCCACATCGAGGTCGTCGGCGAGCCCCACACGCGCGCTGGGGGATAGCCGATCTTCGCGTCCGCCGCGATCACGAGCAGGTCTGAGCACAGCGCCATGTCGGTGCCTCCGGCGACGCAGAAGCCGTGCACCTTGCACACCACCGGCTTGCCGCAGTGAAACAGCGACATGAACGCGCGCACGTTGCGGCTCATCATCGCGTAGTCGACCATCGGATCCCACGTGCCGGAGGGGTCGTGGTTGGCCGCCATCGCGGCGGGGTCGAGCGGCGAGCCCGGCGGCGACGCGAGCTCTTCCTCGCCGAGGCGGCCCTGGCCCTCGGCGCTCTCGACGAGGTCATACCCGCCGCAGAAGCCCTTCCCAGCGCCGGCCAGCACGATCGCGTGCACCGCGGGGTCGAGGTCGGCCTGCTCGACGCACCGCTCGAGCTCGGTGACCAGACGTCGCGTTATGCCGTTGCCGCGCTCGGGCCGGTCGAGCGTGATCCGGGCGATCCGGTCGTTGCCTGTCTCGTAGGCGAGGGTCTCGAGCGCAGGCATCGGGCGGGGAGATCGGGACATGTTTTCAAACCATAGGTCCTTGATCGGCTATGTGGGTGGGGTGCTGACGCCTTCGTGCCTGGGAGGCCTGCCTTTGGAGAGGAAGCCGAGCCGAGACGTGGAAAACTGGCAAGTTGATGGTTCGTTTGCGTCACCTTGCACCTGCTTGCCGCCGGGCTGCCCCAAGGATCGCACTGATCGCGCTGTTGGCGATGGTGCCGAGCGGCCTGGCCCTCGCCGCCCATCGTGCGCCGTCCCGCGCGAAGGTCGTCGAGGCGCAGCGTCTCCTCCATGAGCTCGGCTATCCGCTTGGCAAAGAACGGACAGGTCGCCTGGGTGTGCGCACCCGAGGCGCCCTCTCCTACTTTCAACGCAAGTACAGGCTGCCGATCACCGGCTATCCGAGCGTCGCTACCCTCGCCAGGATGAGAGCGGTGGCGGCCTCGCTGCGCCCCCGCCCCCGCCCGCGGGCGCCACAGGCGGCTCCGCGCGATCTCGTCGAACGTTTCCTCGGAAGCGACGCCCCGATCCTCACGGTTGGCGTTGCCCTCGCCGTCCTGCTGGCTTTGCTGGCTTTGAGCGCTCGCCGAGACGACGACTCACTCACGAATCGGCAAGGTGGCCGACATCGGTAGCGAGATCGGGGAGGGGCTGGTGGTCGAATGTCTGACGCCCGCCATGACAGGGGCGCTCGTGGCCGCCCTCACTGTGCCGAGCGGTCCCCTAGCGGCGTAGAGGACCGGGGGAGCGATGCCGGTGGATGGCTTGCGCACGCCATGCCAGCCGAGCCGAACGAAGCCGAGCAGGAACAGGCTGTAGAGGACCGCCCAGTAAGCCGAGCCGACGTCGAAGCTTCTCAAGACGTCGTGATGAGCGAGCGACCACGCCATCGAGCCTGCCAGCAGAGTGAGGAGCACGATGTGGGGCGCTATCTCTCGCCAGTGCAAGGCGTATCGGTTCTCCTTGCGCGTAACCACATAGCGCGGCTTGCCGTTGCGACCGCCGGTCACGGCCAGCACGAGCGCGCGCGCATACGCGAAGCAGAGGCCTGCCCACACCAGCCGCGCGCGCCACAGCTGCTCGAAGGACATCGGCCTGTGCACGAGCGCTAGGTGGAGCTCGAGCGCCACTGCGAACGGCCAGAAGTGCAGCACAAAGCCACTGGTGCTCGTGATCACGGGATACCAGTGCAACGTAAAGCCGAGGATCGGGGAGAGCAGGAACACGAGCGTGGCTGGGCCCTGCATGTAGAAGAGCCCGAGCTCGTAGAACTGCAGGCGCTGGCGCAGATTCAAACCGCGCTTGGGGGCCCACAGGGTGAGCCTGATCGTGTCGAGCGCCCAGGTGCCGCGCTGCTTGATGAAGTTCGGGAGATCCTCCGGCGAATGCTGCGCATAGGCGCCAAGGATCGGTAGGTAGCAGCCATCCCACCCCAACCGAAGAGCCTCCATGCCCGATTGCAGATCCTCCACCAAGTTCCAGGTCGGGAAGTCGCCGATCTCGCGCAGCGCGCTGCGCCGCCACACTACGCCCGACCCACAGGGAAATACCGCGTTGGCCGCATATCGCGAGCGCATCGCGCACCGGAAGAAATGGGGCTGCTGATTGTCGAACGGGTCGCCTGGGGCGACCTCGCCAGCCTTTTCGGTTTGCACGAAGGCAAGCTTCTCTCGGTGCAACAGCTGGCCCACCGTCTCCCGCAGGAAGCATCGGTCGCCCACGAGATCGTCGGCGTCGCGTGTCTCCACGAAGTCGACATGTGCCGGCAACAGCGTGAGCGCGGAATTGAGATTGCCGGCCTTGGCTTCGCCATTACGACGCGGGTTCCCCGGTCTTGGCGGCCTGTGATAGCGCAGGCTCGCCTCTGGATATATTCGGGCGAGGCGCTTGACCAGTCCGCGCACGCGCGCATCGCGGGCGTCGTCGCTGACGAGCACCCACAGGCGCTCGAGCGGCCAGTCTTGATCGAATACCGAGCGCACAGTCGCCTCCAGCAGCTCGAGTGGCTCACCGAGCGTCGGGATGATCACGGCGACTGTGGGCTCGGCCCCAGCTGGCAGGGGCGTCCGTTCGGGCTCCGCCCGCTGCCAGCGGTTGACAACCGATACGAGCGAGGCCGCGGCCACGATCAGGGTGGCGAGCACGAAGGGGATGCTGAGCCACGCCTTCGACATGTCGGCGTGGCCGATCAGCCAGGGAACGAACCATGCTGTTGAGAGCAACAGCGCCACTCCCGCAGCGCGGGCGAATTGGTCTCGATCAACTGTGTCGTTGTTCATCGCGCTCTGACCGTCCTTGATCTCGATCTCGCGGTTGATGGTCCATATCCAGGTCTCAGATCGACCTGCTCGTTCCTCCACACTTCGATGGGCGCCCGGTAGGTGACGAATCGCAAGTTGTTTCCGAGACCCGTCACCGTCGCGGTGGAGGAGTAGACCTTGTGAAAAGTTCGGCAGCGGCGCATCGCCAGGCGGATCGACGTCGGCCAGGGTTCCTCGCCTGGCACTTCGATGAGCCATTGGAAGGCGCAAACGTCCACCGGACTGGCCAGGCGCGCAACGCGGGAGGCGTCATAGAGGTCATATGGGCTTTCGATCCTGCCGTGGTCATAGAGGTATGCGGCCTCCACCCATGCGGAGTTGGCCAGCAGCCGTTCCCCTGGGCGCACGTCGTGGAGAAGCACCGAGGAGACGGCGCGCAGATCCGGCCAACCCTCGTCGATGCGCACCATCTGGACGAGCCCGAACGCCGCGAGGCCCGCCAGCGCCGGTATTGCAAGCACGAGCCTCCAGCGCCGCATGGCGTGGCTGAGTGTCACCCCGATAAGCGGGAGCATGAAAAGCAGAGCGAACACCACATGCTTCTGATCTCCCGACGGATTGCCGCCGGCGAGGTGATAGATCGGAGCGCCGATCGCCCCGGTGAGCAGCGCGAGTGCGATCAGCCGCCTGCCCCTTACAAGGATTACCCCGGTCACCGCGAGGATCAGCGGCACGATCGTGAGATATAGCTGCGAATAGGCGATCTGATTTCGGGCTACCTGGAAGTTGGGGTTGTTCTGCAGGCGAAACGCCTCGAAGGCCGTCAGCTGGGTGCGATCGGCGAGGAAGTAGATGAGCAGTACAGCACCGGCCAGAAACAGGAACAGCCCGAGATCCATCCCCGCGCGCCTACCGCGGATGGCCAGCACCAGCAGCATCAACGGCGGTCCGATGAAAAGCAGCACCGGGTACTTTGCAAGCCCCGCGAGCGCGTAGAGGAGCGCCGAGGCGCATAGCCACGCACGGTTGTCTTGTCGCAAGAACTCGGTCATCGCCCAGAAGGCGCCGCCCGCCGCCCCTACGGCGAGCGTGTCGTACACGGCGAGATGCCCGAGCGCGACGATCGGCCCGCTGGTGAGCGCGCCCAGCGCCGTCGCCGCGCGCACCCGCGCGCCGAACAGATTGCCGCTGGCCTTCAGCACGCCGGCCAGGCCGATGGTGACGCAGATCGCTGCCGCCGCCCTGGCCCCCGCGAGTCCCAAGAGCTTCCATCCGAGCGCGGCCAGCACAGGCCACATGAGCGAGCCCGAGAACCACGACAGGTAGTCGTCGCCGAGCCCGTGGCCCTGCAGCGTGCGCAGGCCGGCCGCCACGTAGATCCCCTCGTCGAGGAACGGTCCGCCGAACTGCATCGAGGCGACGACCAGCTCGGCGGCTAGGAACAGGCCGAGTAGAACCCAGGGGATCACGGCGAGCACACCAGCAAGGGCACTTTGTCGGTCCCCCGCCAGCGTCCGACCATGGCCGGCGAACGAATGTCGCGGGACGCCTACCGCGACGCTCACGGCCGGTCCAAGCGGTCGCGTGGATATATGAAGGTGGTCTTTGTCATAGCGGCTAGAGAGTGGGCGCACCCTGCGCTCCGACGTGGACCCACTGAGCCACCGACGGGACGCCGCTCGAGTTGACGAGGAACACCATGTAGTAGCCCGGTGGGGCGATGTCCTCGTTGGAGGTGAGGCTCACGGTGAGCTCGCCTTTTTCGTCGCTCGAGATCGGGAGCGCGACCTCTCGCTGGTTGGGGTCGGAGGAATGGGTCACCGCCGCCGGGCGGATCAGCACTGCCTTGGTGACTGGCGAGGAAGATGTGTAGCCGAGGGTGTGCTCGGTCCCGTATTCCCACTGCTTGGTCTGGTTGACCCCACCTTCGAGGCGGTTGGCTTCTCCGTCGATGAGCTGGAGCACAGGGCGTGAGCCCTTGAACAGGTACGGGGGTTCGTAGACGGAGATGCGTGCCTCGAAGCTTTCCGCGCCGGTGGCGGGATCGGCGGGATTGGAGCCGAGCGCGATGACGCGACCGTCGGGCAGCAGCAGCGCCTCGGAGTGGTAGTTGCGGCCGACGGGATCGGCGAGAACCGGGTTGAAGGAGTTGGTGGAGGGGTCGAAGATCGACGCCTCGTGGACGTTTTCAGCGCGCGGGTGCAGCGAGCCGCCCGTCTCGAGCACGCTGCCGTCTGGCAGCGCGACGGCCGAGACGTACATCTTGCCGGCGCCCGGGGGCTCCATCGAGCTGTCTTCCATCGAGCCACGCGGCAGGTTGGGCCCTGCGGTCCAGTGCGGGTTCGCTTCCTGGAGGTCGATCTCGTCGGTGAGTCCGATCGCGTTCTTGTTCGGTTCGTAGGTGTTGCCTCCACCCATAATCATCACCTTCTGGCTCTGCGCGGGTGGGAGCAGCAGCGACGCCGACTGGTCGCGCATGTTCGGTTCGCGTAGACCCGGGGTGTCTGTCACGCGTTTGAACACAACACCCTTGGGACCTTCGACTTCGGCGTCGGGATTGGTTTTGTTTCGTTCTTCTTCTTCCTGCGCGAGCGTCTTGCCAGACGTGCAGTAGAAGTCGTAGAGCGAGGAGCCGCTGGGAGCCTGCGGATCGCCCTCCAGCCCGTTTCCGAACACGTGGCTGCCGTCGTAGAAGAGCCGGCCGTCGGCGGTCAGGATGATCGAGGGGTACAGGCCCCAGAACCACGAGTACGTTTGCTGGAGCTTGGTCGCAGCCCCACCCGACCCATTGGCCCGCCGGATCGCCGTTCGTGCCTTCGTTGGCGGGATCGGTGAAGTAGTTGGTGTTTGTGGTGCCTGCGCCTTGCTCGTTCAGGCCGCCGAAGGAGATGACGTCGCCGTTGCCGAGCTCGGTGGCGCTCGGGTACCACGTGCCGCTGAGCAGGGGCCCAGGTTCGCTCTGGTTATTCGGTTTGGCTTCGTCATAAGGAACTTGTTCATATCTTTCAGAGCGGATGTTGAAGATCCAGCTCATGTTCTCGCCCTTGTAAATGGTGCTCGGGTATTCCCCGGGCTTGGGCGCTTCCGGGTAGGCGCTCGTGCCGCCAAGGATCAGCACGTTGCCGTCGGCGAGCTGCACGTGGCCTGAGCAGAAGACGTCCTTGGGAGTGGTCAGTTCCCTCCACGTTTCGGCCGCCGGGTCGTACAGGTAGGACTTGAACTTGCCTTCTTCGAACTCCATCCGGTCGTTGCCAGAGCCGGCCATGATCAGGAGCTTGCCGTTCTGGAGCAGTATCGCGTGAACCGAGCGGGCTTTATCGACGCCCGTGACGACCTTCCACTTGCCGCCCACCGCGGGTGGCGTCTCTTCGTTGGGCGGGGCTTCTTCGGCTGGCAGTCCTTTTTCGCCTGACGGAATCACTTCGGTCATCGGAGTGCTCGAGCTCGGCCAGGACAGGGGGGTCGGGAAGCCGTGGGATCCGTTGAGTGGCGGCGAGGACACGCCCGGGGCCGCCGAGCTGTCGGTCAACGAGAAGTTGGTGCTTTGCAACGACCCACGCGAGCGCAGGAGCACGCCAAAGGCCACTCGGTCCACTCCCCCCTGGATTGGTCGCAGCAGCACAGAGATCTTCGTGAGTGACTTGCTCGCCTTCAGTCTCGTGGCGGCGACGTACCAGGCGTGCCAGCCGGTTTGTGAGTGGGCAAGCACCTCGAAGCTCGCGCGGGCCGTGCCGCGATAGCGAAGAGAGGCGGTGTACGCATGACCCACCACCACCCTTGGCGCGCAGGTGGCCGACTGAGTCAGCATGAGGGGATGGCGGTAACGACCTATGTTCAGAAAAGCTGAACCATTTGAACTGCGCGGCGAGCCGGTGAAGCGCGCCGCGCCTCCGGTGAGCGCAGCGATCGCATAGCAGCTGGCCAGATCGCTCTGCGAGCGCCTGGCGGTCGGATGGAGGACGAGATTGCCCCCGCGCGCCACGGCCGTTGCCGTCTTTGTGCTCCGCGGGAGCGACCGGCTTTCACGACCCCCGACCAGTGGTGACCAGCTTGCGAAGGCAGGCTGACTCGAGGCAACCAGTGCTAGAGAGATGATCAAGCAACGACCAAGGCATCCAGACCTCAACAAACCATCCATAGGCGTAGAGAAAACTGAAACGGAGGCTCATTTCTTGCGCTCCAGGACCTTCGCGAGCCCAATCGCACCCCGCACCAACGGGCTCGCCGAGCTACCAACCCGGCCTGCAAGACTCCGCTCATTTGTCTATCTGGCCAGCGGTGGCTACACCGTTGGTCCGTCGAGTCCGATCTCTGTGGCATGCTGTCGAGCATTCCCAGCCCCAAGGCCCCTGCGCTTACCACGAGGCCCCATCGCTCACCGCGAGGCTAGCTTTGTTCCGTCATCTGCTCGCCACGGTGGCACTGTCTGCCTTCCTGCTCTGCGCAATGCCGTCTTTCGGTGGCGCGACCGCCAGCGCTGGGGCAGCGCAATCTAGGGCAGCTCATCTAACGCGGCACAGGACCACCGCCAAGGCCGGCGCGAGGGCAAGGCGCCATGCCCGTCGCCCCCGCCGTCGTCGCCATCACGGTGCGACTGCCTGTCGGCGCGCCAAGCGCTGCCGTGCGAATAGCAAGCGCATTCCAGTCTCGATGACCGGCTCGCATGTTTCCGGCAGCGGTGCTTCCGCGTCCACTATCTCGTCGAGTCGCGGCCCGTCGACCACGACGGTCGGTCAACTCCCCGGAAACGGCACATCCGGGAGCGCGTCGGTCGAAGGCTCCCCCGAATCCCTCCGCCTGTTCGCCTCCGGGAGCGTTTTCAACCAGCCGCTGGGGGCGACGTCTCCGATTGCGAGCAACTCCGCCGCGCTCGTGAGTGCCCTCACCAATCAGATCAAAAGGTACTACGGGCATGTGGTTATCAATACGACCGAATGGAGCGCGCCCGTCTATGTCGTGGCGCGGAATGCGCCGACGATCGCCCTGGTCGGCGAGAGCTCGATCTGCCCGCGCCCGGGAGGGGTCTTCTCTGGCTTTCAAGGCCAGATAGAAGCCGTGCCGTTGCCGACAGATGCCATGCCGGCTGCAGGCGCCGACAAAGAGGTGATCGTCTGGCAGCCCTCAACGGGACACCTGTGGGAGCTGTGGCGCGTGCTCGAGGAATCAGGGCGATGGACGGCCTGCTGGGGGGGCGAGATCGTCGACGCCTACACCAGTAACGGCATCTTCCCGGCTCCGTTCGGTGCAGGTGCTTCCGGCCTCTCGCTCTTCGGCGGTCAGATTCACTTGGAAGATCTCGAACATGGCGTCATCGACCATGCGCTGGAAGTCTCTGTTCCCGAAACCGCACGCAGCGGGTTCGTTTGGCCGGCCGACCGAACCGACGGGGCTTCTTCGAGCGCCGACGCGATACCCGAGGGCACCCGCTTCCGGTTGAATCCGAAGCTCGACCTGAGCGCGCTGCACCTCAGCCCGCCAGCGCTCGAGATCGCAACGGCCATCAAGCGCTATGGGATGATCGTGGGCGATACCGCTGGAGCGGTGGCACTCCAGGCGCAGGACACCACTCCGCTTATCCAGGCGGGGGCGCCAAACCCATACGATGCGCTTCTGGGCAATCCCTATGACGTTCTCGACGCGATCCCATGGAGCCAGCTCGAAGTGGTGAGCCCCGCCTATCACGGTTGATCAAGGCGGCATGCGTTCGCGACAGCGATCCGGACTTCCTGGTCGTTGGGGCGCTCCGCGCCATCCTGCTGGTACTCAATCTGCCCTGAGCGACTGAGACCGGGACACACCAAGGAGGCGGGGAGACCGGGACAAAGCGCGAACCCCAGCGCCCTTCTGGACCGGCTGCTTGAGCAGCTAATGGAGCCGGATGGGCGGCAAGCGCGCCAGCGGGCGGCCGAGGCAATCAGGTGACATTGAGATACTGCGTCAAGACCTTGCGGATCAGCGACGAAGCTGTTTTGTGATCACGCTCCGCCCTAATCAGGGCCTTCCGCAAACTCCGGATCGAGCCGCACAGACTCACGCTTGCAGCCGCAGATACTCGTACCGAGCGCTTTGGCTGAGCCTGAGCTACCTCAAGGGAACCGTGATCGGATCGGGCAGACGACGATAGACGGCGAAGAAGTCGCGGTCGTCGGGGACGAGGTAACGATCGGAGGACTGGTGGGGTTGGGGCTCAACCATCTTCGAAACGAGCCCCTGGTCGTGGGTGTAGGTGATCAGCGTGTGCCAGTCGGGGTTGATGTCGAACTCCATCGCACGCACCGCGCCGATGTGCTGGAGGAGCTTCGCGATCGAAATCACCGTCTGGCCTTCGGCAGCGACGAAGATCAGATTGCCGCGGTGATCGATGCCGACGCCTGTGCGCCACACGCGCGTGACGCCGCCGAGCGTGAACCCCCATTCTGGACTGTTGGGGTTTTCGTTCAGGGCGGGATTCAGGCGCTCGTTCCATACGATCGGCGCGAGGCTCTGCCGCGCCCAAGCGACGTCTGGCCCCGCGTTCGGGCCGCTGCCCCACTTGAGGATTTCGACGCGACCGTCGCGATAGCCGACGAGCGTGGCCTTGCCGTCCTTCAGCGGCTCGTTGATCTGACCGTTGACGGTCGAGCCGTTTTCCCCATCTTCGTAGGTGAAGCCGCCGTTGAAGGTCGCGAGCAGCCGCCAGCGTTGACCGTAGGGCACCATCATTGGCCCGCGCACGGTCGCGCTGGGCGGCTCGTAGCGTCCCGGGTAATAGCCGATCGCGGTGCGCGTGTGGTCGAACCAGGCCACATAGGCGAGCAGCTCTGGATATTCAGCTTCGGGGCGGAAGCTTGTCACCAGCACCGGCGGCCCGCCGTCGACGGGCGGCCCTGTCGGTTTCCAGATCCCTTCCCCGGGCAGCCGATGCGCGAACACCGGCTTGATCGGCGGCGGCCAAGTCGCGGTCTGCCTGCCGCGCCGCAGGGTCAACCCGACCGCCGGCACCCGCTTTGGCGCCGATCCGCCCTTCTTCGGTGCGTTTGCGGTGTAATAGATGTGCTCGACGTCGTCGACGATCGTGTTCCCGAAGGGCACCTCAGCTCTTACCCACTCGACGCTTCGGGCCCCGAACGACATGCTCGTCGGTCTCAGCATCCAGATCCCGTAGGAGCTGATCGCCCAGGCGAGCAGGCCAACCAGAGGAGCCCCAATCAACAGGAGTCGTCGTCGCCTGCGCCTGGCCTCAACTCTGCGCCGCTGCTCACGGCGCGCCTCGAGCTGCTCGCGCGACATGATGACGCGGGCCGGGCCAGCAGCCTCAGGTGGATTGCCCATGCCCGGATGTGCGCCACCGAACCGCCAAAGTCCGCTGGCCTAGCCATGTGCGCCAGAGTCGTGTTCTCGTGCCGATACGACCAAACCATAGGTGACGCCCGGCCGACGCCAAGTGAGAATCCATTTATCGGCATCGTCGGCAAAGCCCCGAACTACGCTCACGCGCCTGGCGAAAAACGGGCTTGACGGGACGAAGTTCGAAACAAGCACCCGCTTGGCAGCGTATCCGCGAGCTGCATGCCCAGCGCTTCCAAAGTCCGGGCTGGGAATGTTGACCGCGCCTCTTCGTAGGCTGAGGACATGGTCGAGTGGTCCAAGAGAATTCATCGCGCTGGTGGAGCCGAGGGTGGATGGCGGAGGAGTTCCCGTTGAATCGCGAGATGCCAGAGGAGCTGATCATCGACTGCGAAGTGTTGGAGCCACCCGTCTACCCTCTATTCTGGCTTCGGCTCAGGACCTTCCTTGACTGGCATCATGCGCAGGGGCGGTCACTGTGCGTTGTCCCTCCTGCAGACGATCGAGCACGAAAGGGCTTTGATCAGATGAAGGTCGTCGACAGCAGCTACGTCGAGTTGCGTGGAAGCGAGAAGCCAGACTCTCGAGACGGTATCGCGATCCTCCCGCTTACTCCTCTCGCTGACCACACGACGGTTGAGGAGGTTGCTGCGGCTACTCGGGAGATCCTCGAGTACCAGTACACAGATGTCTCGCCTCTTGGTCACGCCTGCTACATGGCCGTTTCCGAGCTTTGCGGGAACGCGATCGAGCATGGGCGTAATGGACTCGGCGCATACGTCGCGGTCCAGCGCTTTAACGATCCCGACGGGGTCCCTGTAGGTGCTCCAGGGTTTATGCGTGGTCTGGTTGTTTGTTGTCGGTTACGGTGTCTGCGTATTCGGTGGGTGTGAGTCCGTCGAGGGCTGAGTGTGGCCGGTAGGTGTTGTACTCGATTCGCCAGTCCTCGATGATGAGCTTTGCCTCGGTGAGCGATCCGAACTCCTCGATGTTCAGCAGCTCGTCTCGTAGACGGCCGTTGAACGACTCGACGAACGGGTTCTCCCAGGGTGAGCCGGGCTCGATGTAGGCGGTGTTCGTGCCGGCGAGGCGGCAGTAGTCGCGCAGTGCCCACGCGATCATCTCGGGACCGTTGTCGGCCCGGAGGTGTTCCGGTGCGCCGCGGGTGAGCACGAGGTCTTCGATCACGGCGACGATGTCCTCAGCGGTGCAGGTCCGGTCGACTCTGATCGCTAGCGCCTCGCGGGTGTACTCGTCCACGATGTTGCAGAGCTTGAGCCTGCGCTGGTCGGAGGTCTCGTCGAACATGAAGTCGATCGCCCACACGTGACCGGCGTGCGTGGCGCGCAACCGTTGCTTCTGACCTGGACCCACCCTGCGGCGCTTGCGTGTCCTCACGGGTCGTCTGAGGCCTTCCTGGCGCCAGATCCGGCGGGTGCGCTTGCGATTGATCCTCCAGCCCTCGCGCAGCAGGATCTGATGCGCGGTCTTCCAACCCCACCGCGGGTGATCGCCCGCGATCTCGCGCAGGCGAGCCGCGAGGCACTGCTCCTCGGTGCTTGGCGGCCCTCGCGGCTTGCGTTGCGTCGAGCGATGTTGGCCCACCACACGGCACGCTCGGCGCTCTGAAACCCCGAAACGCTCCTGCAGGGCCATCACGGCTCTGCGACGGCGCTCCGGGGTCAGAATTTCCCCTCAGCCAACTCCTTGAACATGTCGATATCAAGCGCCTGCTCAGCGACCAGCTTCTTCAGCCGCTGGTTCTCGGCCTCGAGCGTCTTCAAGCGCTTGGCCTCATCGGCCTTCATCCCACCATAGACCGCCCGCCACCGGTTGAACGTCGCCTCCGAGACTTCGAGATGGCGCAGCACCTCAACGAGATCCTGCCCCTCGTTCAACAGCCTTTCGCCCTCCCTGATCTTCCTCACAGCCTGCTCCGGGGTATGCCTGCGTCGCTTCATGATCGTGTCCATCCTTCCATCCCATCACGGGAAACACGACCACGCACACAGCCTGGCTCACTTCACGGGGACCCCGTCAATCCTCATCCCCAGATATCGGTAGCCATAAGCGATCTTGGTATCGGGATACCGGAGCACATCAGACAGCACTATCCCGAATGGGCGGACGACAGCTTCGCGATTGCGCACGCTATGGACCCGCGAGTCAGCGGAACTGGTGATCCGCATCGCGGGAACGGGTTCCCCGAGACGTTCGAGGCCGCGTTGGTATCATCGCTCAGCGCAGCCCGCCTTGACGTGCATTCGGCCAACGGATTCGTCCGCACGCAGATTGTGCAGGAGACTAAGAAGATCGACATGTCTCCTGCCGCAGCCTTCAAGCGAGGCACTTGGATCGCCTACGACCTAGTCTCTGCCGCCGGATAGCGAAGTAGTATCAGTGCTGGCTGTACCCGACCGAGGAGGCTGCGATTCATGCCCTTTAGATTTCGTCTATCGGATTTTGGGTCGACATTCTCGACCCGGCCACGCGGGACTGAGCTTCGAGACGCCCTCGTCCAAGAGGCTATCCACGAGGCTGACGTCGAAGTCGACCTCAATGGCGTCCTAAGCGTTAGCTACTCGTTCGCCGACGAGTTCGTCGCAGGGCTCGTCCAGGCGAACGCCGACGGCTCGATTCCATTTGTAGTGCATCTGACTGGCGCCTCGCCAGAGGTGGATCGGGTCATCGGCCGCGCGATCGCCAATCGTCAGTCGCTAGCATCCACGAGCATCCGCACTATCCCTGCACTCGCTTAAGCGGCCCTACCGCAGTTGAGGAGCAGAGGGCCGAGCATTGGTAGCTGATGCCTGCCACAACAGAACGGGAAGATCGGGACAGTTTGCAAACCATCGAGCCAAGCTCGACGCCTTGGTCAAGCTGCTCATGGAACCCGCCGGCCGGCAGGCACGACGACAAGCGGCAGGGGCAGTCAGGCAACCTTGAGATACTGCCGCAAGGCCTTGCGGATCAGCGACGAAGCCGTTTCGTGATCGCGCGCTGCTAGGGAAGGATCTCAGCGCGAAAGCTGCTGAGGTGGAGCACACCTGCCTGGGGGCCCGGCGTATCGAGCAGGGCCACGATTGCATCCCAATGGTCGAGCAAGCAGCGAAGCTTCTACCACTGGCTGTATTGAGCGTCGCCGAATGCGAAGACGTGCGCCGCGTTGTCAACGACTGCCTGTCGCTCAGCAGTCACGATTCCCTGCTGGAGCCTCTGGCGTATGCCGAGAATCGCGGCGTCTTGAGTGAGAATCGCCATGCCGCGCGACGCTATGTCTGCGATCCACCACTCATCGCCTTTCTGGGGGCGCTGCATTTCGGGGTGTATATCGTGCTGAAAGTGCGCGGTCACCCCGTGGTTTCGCGTGAAGCGATTGATCGTGTCGGTCAGGGCACGGCCGACTGAGTTCTCGACGTAGAGGTCGCGGATCACGCGGCCAGGATCGCCGCGACCACCTCGGCCTCTGTGGCGCCGGTGTCGCGCTCGATTTCGTTGTTCGAGTAACCCTCGCGATGGCGCGTTGCGATCGCGTCTAGACGCACGCCGGTTCTGGCGGTGATCGCGTGTCCGCCGGCGACCCGTGTGTCCACGACCAATGGTACAGCCCTGGTCTTGAACCACCAACGACGCGCGCGTTCGTCCTCGTAGTCGATGTCCCGCGTCCAGAGTGCGCCTTCAATGAGCTTCTCCGCGGTTAGCTGCCCGCCTCGAGACGCGTTGAGGAGCATTGCGCCGTCGTTGGTCTCGATGAACTTCGTGAGCAGATCGCCGCCGTATACGTGGAACTGTCTGGTCATTAGCGGACGCTGCTCGCCGAGCTCTTTGCCTACGTACTCGAGAGCGCGTCGAATGGCTTGAAGCGCGGCGTCGCCCCGGTACATAGAGAGGGTCTTTAGTTCGAGCAGGTTGAGGAATGACAGCGCGAGCCCACCTTTGACTCCGTCTGCCGGGATCAGCGGCTCGTCGCGACGTGGCTGGCCCTTGTAGAGACGTTCGTGACCGAAGCTCCACCGACTGACCGTCTCGGAGCGTCGCCCAACGAGCGTGGCAGCCTCGCTGATCGTGTATCTGGGAGTCAGAGCGCGTTGTTCGATGCGAGCATCCATGCTCTTAGCGTAGTCCACCCGTCGGCACCGACAACCAACAGAACCGACGACCGCTAGACCAAGGTCTACGCCTCACTCCACCGAATGAGCGGCCGGTCTTCAGTCGGAGCGGTTCGGACAACCGTCACGAACCCGGCGAAAACGGAGAGTTCGGGACGCGTTGCAAACCGTAAAGGCCAGCTTGAGAATCTGTTGGAGATTCTGATGGAGTCAGAGGGCCGCCGAGCGAGGCAGGAGGCCGCAGCGGCAATCGGGCAAGCTCGTGACAGGCTTCAAGCGGGAGGCGGCTGAGCCGCGTGGAGATCGTCGAGGCCGACGAGATCGCGCGGACGTCCAGCGACTCGCTTCATGCTCAGACGTGATGTTGAAAGGTCATAGTCGCGCACCTGGTGGACGCCCGGCACGACCTCGTTAAGCCCGTTCATGTTGTTCAACCGCGCAAGCCGCCACAGGCTCGGGGGCACGGTCGGCGGCGAGGGATCCTCGGGTGCGAGGAAGGCGTAGGTGCCCATGTCCCACACCGCGCGCCGCGCTAGTCGGCGATCAACAGGCCGTCGGACCTGGCGATCAGGCGGCGTGCCCGTCGGCGAAGTCCTCGCGGTCGGCGAACGGCAGCTCGCACAGCGCCCGCTCGTGCAGGGCGCGGGTGTGTTCGCTGGCTGGGCTGTCGCCTGCACCGGATCCGGTGCAGGCGACTATGTCAGACCTCCACCATGAGGACGCGCAGGCGAGCGTCAGCGAACGGTCAGCCGTAGACGGCAATCGGCAGCACGACCGCGAACGGCCGGTTCACCGTCACCGCCCCTTCGACGTCGGCGAGCATCTGCGCGTGCGACCGGCACACGGAGCCTCTCACGCGGCTCCCATGCCGCGCCGGGCCGTTTGCGGAGCACAACCCGAGCGCCGCGTCGAGCACTCTGCTCGCCGCGATCAGGGCGCTCCCAAAGCCGACCACCGTCGGGTAGTCGACGTACCGTTCCTTGGTGCTGAACCTGACCAGCACGCCGACTACGGTCACCGGCCCGGAGAGCAGGGTCGGCTCGCGGCTGAGGCCGCGATAGAGCGCGGGCAGCACGAACGCCACGCGCCGATCGGCAGCCTTGGCCGCATAGGGCTCGCCGACCAGCATCACCCTCGAAGTGCTGGAGACCTCCCTCAGGTAGGCCCGCTCGGCGCTCTTGACGGCCGGCGACCGGTCGGGCCAGTAGAAGGGAACCCTGGGCGCCGGCGTGCTGGCGTGCACAGCCGTTGCATACCTCAGGCGCGGCTGCATCCGCAGCAGGCTCGGCACCTGCAACTGCACTTTGCGGATCCTGATGAAGTCTCCCTCGCCGATGCAGCCGACCTCAGCAGCCAGATGTTCGATCGGTTCGCCGTCGTTGACCGTCCCCATCCAGAGCGGTTTCCCTTCATGGGTCTTCGTGCATTTGCCGCCGCTGTCGGCGATTTCGCGGCCTCCGGGCCGCAACTGGCGAAGCAGCGTGTAGAAGCGATCGGCTGCCTGCGGCGTCACCGTCGTCACGGTGTCCTGTTGAGCCTGTTGCGAGCCGCCCAACTGCGCGTTGGCGCCTGACGAGAAGGTGGCGTTGATCGCGCGCGTCACCTGTTCTTTGCGTTCGATCGTCTTCTCGATGCCGCCGTCGGCCTGGTCCAGATAGGATTCGGCGCGAGGCGCGTCGAAGTAGGCGAATTCGACCGGCGCTGTGTCGGGAGCCGCCAGTTCGGCTGTCTCGGAGCTCGATTCCGTGAGCGCGACATGTACTCCCGCCATCGCCAGTACGCCGACCACCACCAGCGCCAGTAGTGCGAGCGGAACCGCGACCTTCGCGACCCGCTTGACGGCTTCCCAGATCTGTTTGCCGACGGCGTCGAGGATGACGCTCTCCTCCCGAACCTGGCGCGTGGATCCAGTAGGGTACAGGGTTCCGAAAGTAAGGATCATCCCGGAGAGGAAGCCTGCCACCTGCTTGCGATGCCATCCGCCCGCCCGACTGGATCGACAACGGGTTGCCGAGGTGTGGGCGATGTGAGCGGCCGACCGTGCAGACCCGGCTCAGGACGGGCGCAGCGTCGGCGTTATAGACTGCCGCGGCTTTGCGGGTCGACTCGCTCGATCAGATATCGAAATACTTTCAATGACTGTCGATTCAACTCCCCCCATAGTCGTGGTCGGCGCAAAATACGTCGGGCTGGTGACGGCCGTCGGCATCGCGCGGACACGCGAGGTGCGACTGGTCGACGTCGATCAAAACCTCATCGAGAATCTCGAAAAGGGAGTTTTGCCGATCTACGAGGACGGACTGGCGTTGCGCTTTGAGGAAGCCAGACCTCGCCTGAGCTTCCACACGACAACGGACGGCGCGCTGAAGCACGGGCACCCCAAGCTGGTCTTCGTCGCGGTCGGCACCCCGACGAGAAAAGGCGCGGAGGCTCAATCTGACCCGCCGAACGCTCAGGACGGCCATCCGCCGGAACAGGATGACGGAGCCGGTCGAGCCGCCGACCTGGAGGCCGTCGAAGGAGTGGTCGCGAAGCTGTCGGCGCATCCCGGGATCGCGATCGTCATGAAGTCGACAGTGTCGCCGGGCATGGCTCTGAGGTTGACCGAGCGCGCCCGGGAGAACGGCCAGGAGCTCACCTATCTGTCATGTCCCGAGTTCCTGCAGGAGGGACGCGCCCTGCAGAGCTTTGACGAACCCGATCGGGTCGTCGTCGGTCGCCAGGAGCCGTCGTGGGCAAGCGAAGCACTGTACGAGCTTCACCGCGAACTGAACCCCCGCATTCGACGCTGCGATCCAGATATCGAGGCGCTCGACCCGGCGGTAGCGGCGCAAGCGCAACGGCCAGACGCGCCGCCGATGCCCATCGCATACCTCGAGATGGATCTCACGAGCGCCGAGTTGGTCAAGCACGCCTCGAATCTCCACCTCGCGACGCGCGTGTCCTACACCAATCACATCGCCAACCTGTGCGAGGAGCTCGGCGCGGACGTCCTGCGGGTGATGGAGGGCGTCGGCGCCGACGCTCGCATCGGACCGCAGTTCCTGGAACCCGGCGTCGGGTTTGGCGGGAGCTGCTTCGGCAAGGATCTTCGCGCGATCTCCTACGTGGCGCACCAGGCCGGCATCCGCTGCTCGATCGCCGATTCCGTGCTGCAAATCAACGAAGAACAGGCCATGCGCGTCGTCGAAAAGATCGAGCGCCGCCTCGGCGGCCTGCGCGACGCCCGCGTGGCGATCCTTGGGCTCACCTTCAAGGTGGGGACAGACGATCTGCGCGGAAGCCCCGCTTTCGCCATCGCCGACGCGTTGCGCGAGCGGGGAGCGACGCTGCGGGCATGGGATCCCCGCGAGGAGTCCCTAGACCGAGCGGTCAAGAGCTGGTTCGATGAGAAGTTGGGAGACGAGCGGCTGATGCCCCAGGAGGTCGCCAGAGGCGCCCTTGACGCAATGCGCGACGCGCACGCGGTGGTCCTGGTGACAGCCTGGCCCGAGTTCGAGGAAATAGATTGGCAGGAGGCCGCGGGCTTGCTGAAGGGCAGATTGGTCATCGACGGCCGCAACAAGTTGTGCGCCGAGTCCGTTCGCGCCGCCGGCCTCGACTACCAGGGCACTGGTCGCGAGAGCGATGGGCTGAGCCGCCGGGCGCTTCTCGGCAGCGCCGCAGAGGGCTGAGCGCGTGCGTTCGATGGTGACAACTCCGGGAGTCTCGGCTCAACATCAGCTGAGCGACTTCCTGCAAGCCGAGCTCATGCATACGCTGGGCGCCTACCGGCTGGCGTGCCGCAAGCTCGACGAGTTGCTCGACGGCGCCGGCTCCCCACGAGCGGACGCGACGCCGCGGAAGATGCTCGAGGCCGCGCGCCGCTGCAACGAACACCTGCAGCAGGACCTGCACCGTCCCAAACCGACTGGCGCAGACCCGTCCGTGCCGAACCGCACGCGGCGCCACCCCTCGCCGCTGGCGGGCGATCTGGATCCACCCGACGAAGGGCTGCTCCTGCGCATCTCCGATTTCTACAACACCGCCGCCACGGCGCTTGCTCTGCACATGGATGCGAGGCGAAAACCGAGCAGGAAAACCGAGACCGAGGGCCAGCGACTGGGGCGGCTGCTGGCCGTGATACACGACCCGCAGCGACGTCGCGCAGCAAAGGGAAAAAATGACGAGCAGTTGATCTACGGCCGTCTCGGGCGGACCCTGTTTCGGCTGGAGGAGACCAACAAGCTGCTGGATCCCGTCCTCAGGCCGGCTCCGCGCGACTTCGCCGCGCCACGCCGCGTACGCGATACCCGCCACGACGATACCCGCCATTTCCGAGAGATTCTCGAAGACCACGCCGGGACGGAGACCCCCCTCGGCGCGTTGCACCTCACCATCCTGGAAGCTCTAAGCGACGCACACATGTGGATGCACCAGGCCGAGCATTGGCGCTCGCAGGACTTCGGCAGGATGTTCACAGAAATCCCGCAGACGCATCGAGAAGTCAAGCGGGCACTGACGCGCGCCATCGTCATGAACACGTTCGTCTACGTCGCCGGACGCGCGCTGCCGTGGGTGTTCGCGGACGGCGAGCAGGAGCGCGACTATGTGATCGACGACTATGAGAGCTGCTGCGAAACGCTGACCCCCACATATTGCATGTGGATCGGGAGTCAGTTGAGCCTGCTTGCGCTGCATCGTCGCGCTTACACATGGTGGATGCTGGGTGACCGTGATCGCGGCTACCGCGACTTCCACAAGCTGATCCGGATTCTGCGCGACCTGCGGCACCGGGTGGACCGGCGCGCCGCTCGCGTGCCGGGGACCAAGACGCTAATCGAGGGCCTGACCGCGATAGCCGAGCATCACATCGGGCGCATCTACCGCGGTCAGCACGCCCACCGGGTCGCCTTGAGGTATTTCGAGCGTGCGTCGTCTCACCTGAAGGGTTGGGAAGAGCACGACGAGATCGGCGACATCTTGAAGAACTCACGCTGGCGACTGAACCTGCTGATCAGTCAGGGAAAGGCCAGCTACGAGCTCGGCCAGGTGAAAAAGAGCCTGCTCTACTACGCCCGCGCATGGCGGGCGTTTCTCTTGCTCGCCGAATCCGAAAGCCACTCGACGGCCAACGTCGAGGTCGTGACCGAGCTGATCCAGTGGCTGGCCACGATTAAGGACGATCCCGAGTTGCCCAAGACCGAGCTGAGCCGACGCCTGGAGCCGCTCGTAGAACAGTTTGAGACCCTGTACAGCCCAGAGCACCTGCGGCTGCTCGCCGCTGACATCATGATGCGACTCGGTCATCTCTTGTTCATCCTGAAGCTGCCGCCGCTCGGCTGGACCTCAGTGGGCGACGCCGCCAGGCTTCCGCCGGACCCCGACCACTCCTTCGCCCATCGTTGTCTGCACCAAGCGGCGATACTCGATCCGTCCAGCACCTTGATCGCGGCGGACCTCTCGAAGATACGCCACAACGCGAGCACGGTCGCCTGGAAGGGCCGTCCCCGCCGCGACCCGCCGATGGCGACGCTCGCCGCGCAGTGGCCGGCCGGCAGCGGCCGCTTCGAGCAGGCCGCTCGTGTGATCGAGTACGTCCTGCAGAAATGGCTCGCCAGAAGCCCGATGAGCGTTCCGGCAACCGACGACGCGGACGGCTTGGGCTCGCCCGATCAATGCGAAATCGCGCGCGAACTGCTCGGCTCGTTCCTGGCGCACACCGACAGCAGCAACGTAAAGCTGGCTCAGGTCTATCGCTATCTGATGCAGAAGCCGCGGGGCATGGCGCGCAACCTCCAGTCCACCTCGCCCACAATCGACGTCGTCTGCCTGCGCAGGTACAGCAGCTTCTTCCCATTCCTTCCACGCCCGGCCGCATTCCGAGCCCCGGGGGGCGGTTATCTGGTGCAGGTTTGCGACAAAAACAGGGACGCCACCCCGTTTGGCATAGCGGTCGATCCCGGACCCAGCTTCCTTGACAACCTCTATCGCTGTGGGTTTGTGCTCGCCGACATCCACATGCTCGTCCTCACCCACGATCACGCCGACCACATCGCGTCGGTGGACGCGCTACTGGCGCTGATGGGGATACGCATGGGACTCGGAGACGAGACTTTCAGCGCCAAGGCCAAGCGACGCCTTGCCATCGTCGGCAACGACAGCGTCGTCGAGCGCTACCAGTTCTTCAACGACCCCCAACCGGTGAAGTTAGACGAGAAGGAAAAACCGGCCAAGCGGACCGACGCCGTCAAGGTCATGAGCTTTGAAGAGTTCGAGGAGATCTCGAAGCTGAACGGCAGGGCGCGTAAAGACCGGATCGAAAAAGAGGAAATCCTGCTCGATCCACCCACGCTGCGCATCGAGCCGATCCAGACCATAGACCACAACGACGCACGCGGATATATCGCCCAGGGCTTCCTACTCAGCATGGGCAGAGGGGAAGCTCGCTCATCGGTGCTGTTCACAGGAGATACCGGGCCGCCGCCCGCCTCCAACGGCGGCGCAGCCGGAGAGCAGACGCGCCACTACTTCGCGAAGGGGAAGAGAACGCTGGCGGACGCCGCTGGCGTCGCAGACGTCGTGGTCGCGCACCTGAGCTCGGTCCCCCTGCGGGAGCTGCGGGAGCTCGCCGGCCTCGCAAACGTGAAGGACGACCAGGACGAGGCGACGGCGGAATTCCGTGAGCTGTGGCGGTCGGCGGTTGAGCAGGCGAACAGAAGCGAGGGGGACCTTGCGATCCTGGAGGGGACGGAAGAGACCCGCTTTCTGCTCCAGCAGCTTCAGTTCGGATTTCGCACGCTGGCCAAGCAAAAGCTCGACCTGTCGGTATCGCCGCTGAGCGCGCTGAGCGATATCAGGGAACAGCCGGAAAAACATCTGTATCTCACCGGGCTGCTGAGCCTGGCCGAACACATGGTTCGCAGCCGTCCCGCCGACCGGCCGCCGCTGCTGCTTATCGGAGAGCTGCGCGAGGAGCTGGGGACGTTCCGCACGCGAATCGCAAGCCGCGTGACGGAGGCGATCTTCAGACGCGCGGCAAGCTCGGAGGATCGGCAGGGCCGAACCGGCGCCGCCCTGACGGCTGACGTCGGCCTGCGGGTGCGCGTCTCACGGCCCTGCGCGCTCGATCGACTTATGATCGGCGCCGAACCGGGCTCCGACGCAATCCACATCGAGCCTCTGGTGCTGTGCACCACCTGCGACCTCGACAATGACCTGATCGCGATGGAGCGTTTCCATCGACCCGAGGCGATCCGCGAGGTGTGCGTGAAGGGGGAGGACGAGGCCGTCTTCTACAACTGCCTCCTCCACGACCCGGGCCGTCACCCGGAACAGCTCTGGGTTGAATCGGTCGAGCGGTTTGACGTGTTCGGGGATTCGTTCGCGACCGCCGGCAAGTGGTAGAGGTCCCGGCCATTGATTGCGGTCCGGTCCGACAACCGCCGGCCGGGTGCGGAGACGACGTTGGACTGGACTTGGACGGACGGAGAGGGCGGGATTCGAACCCGCGATGGAGTTTAACCCCCATACTCGCTTAGCAGGCGAGTGCCTTCAGCCACTCGGCCACCTCTCCTCGGAAGGCCAGTTTAGAGCTTGGCGCGCTCGCCGGTTCAGCGCTTACGGTGGCGACCGTGCTTGTGCTTCTTGTGCTTGACGCCGCGAACGATCGTAATCGACGTGGTGCTGCTGTTGTTCCTCTCGTCGAACGCCTCCGCCGTCAGCTTGTGCTTGCCGGGGCTGAGCAGGCGTGCGCCATACCACACCATGTGGCCGCTAAGCGTCGGGACGCCGCCGTGGACGAAGAAGCTGCGGATGATGTGGCCGTCGTGGTAGAGCGAGATCTGGTACACGCCGACGTTGTCGCTGGCGCTGACGGAGATCGGCAGGGTGTTCGTGTAGCGCACCCCCGTCTTCGGGCTGGACAGCTTGATTGTCGGCCCCTGCTGGCCACCGCACGGTTCGGTGAGGCGATCGCCGTTGTGGGAGTAGTCGGAGAGCGCTTCGTAAGCCGGCTTGGGGGCGAGGCTGGAGTCGAGCAATCCGTAGCTTGCGCGGGGGCTGTCGAACGGTTCGGTGTCCTGCAATCCGAACCAGATTCCCACCTGCACGTAGGGATCCTGTGCAAGGCAATGGTAGGCCTGCGATAGAAAGGTGGCCTGCGTCTGCCGGCTGACTCCGGCGGCCGTCTGCCCCGCCCATGCGCCCGAGTTGCACTCCTGCGTGGAAGTGCTCCAGCCGAGCTCAGTCATCCAGATTGGACCGTTGTCCCCGTTGGCTTGCATAACTTCGTGAACCGTCCGGTAGCCCAAGAAGGCCCAGCGATTGATGCGCCGGTCGGTGCGGCTGTTGCGCAGGATTTCGTAGGGCGAGACGCGATTGCAGATCGAGTCGGTGTGGACCCCGACGGCGTCGAAGAAGCCCTTCGCTCCGTGGGCGTACAGCTGCGAGAGGTATTCGTAGTCGTTGCCCGTCAAGCCGCCGAGCACCACTGTCGCGCTCGGGTCGACTGTCTTGATCGCGGGATACGCCGCCTTCAGCAGCGCCGCGTAAGCGGCAGGGTCGGGGCCGCTCGCCCACCAGAGCGAGTCGTCCTCCTCGTTCCAGATCTCCCACGCGGCCACGCGACCGGCGAAGCGCTTGGCGATCGCGGCGACGAAGCGACCGTAGTCGGCGGCATCGCGCGGCGGCATCGCCGCATTGGCCGAGCCGGACTCCCACTGGGGGGTGTCGACGACGTCGAGGATCACCTTCGTGCCCTGCGGCAGCGCCTGCAACCCTTGTTCCAATGCGGTCAGAGCCGAGCCGTTGAGATGCCCGCGGGACGGTTCGAACGTCGTCCACGGCACGAAGCCGCGCACCCAGCCCACGCCGAGCCCGGCAAGCTGGCCGTCGCTCTGCGGCGACAGGCCGGTGGGCCCATTGACCACGACCCCCGATTCCACGGCCTCAGTCGGGGCGCCCGTGAGGGCGAGCGACAGCGTTGCGAGCAGCGGCGCAAGGACGGCGATTCGGAGGATGGCTGGGCGTGGGGACCGCACACCGGATAGATCGGCGGCGCGGCCGTGCGCCTGGACAGACAACCGTCCACAATCGACCGTTCGTCGAATGTTCCCAAGCATTTGCCCTGCAACACCCTCGGAGGGGTGGCAGAGCGGTTGAATGCGGCGATCTTGAAATCCCCAGGCCACGAAAAATCCCGTCTTTCGCCGGCGCCGACCTCGTAAGTGAGCAGATCGGGCGGCTGCACGGACTGCCGATCGTGACGCCGCTGAGAGCGATCCTCGACGGGGATCGAATCCGACGTGCGCGGCGAGCTGATCGAACAGGCCATCCAGACGGCCGAGCAACAGAGCCTCATCACCCCCGACGGCGCCGCATGCGCGTGGGACGAAGTCGCGGCAGCGTGAGCCGTTGGAAGCCGGCTGACGCCCGGATCATGTCACCGAACCGCGACCGTAGAAGGATCCTCAGGTTGATTGGTGCGAACAGAACTCGATCTCGGAGGCACGCTGCTTTTAGCGGGGATTACGGGACGATGTTCGAACCCGGCGGTTCAGAGTTCGAACATCGAGCAAATGGCGGGGAGACCGGGACGACGTGCGAACCTGGAGGCTGCCCTGGATGCCCTGCTTGAGGCGCTGATGGAGCCGGTGGGCCGAAAGGCACGGCAGCGGGCAGCCGCTGCATTGCTGGGACACAGGTAGCGCGTCAGGCGAACTGCTCCTAGAAAGTGACGGGGTCCCTTTGAAGTGAGCCGGGTGGTGTGCGTGGTCGTGTTTCCCGTGATGGGATGGAAGGATGGACACGATCATGAAGCGACGCAGGCATACGCCGGAGCAGGCTGTTAGGAAGATCAGGGAGGGAGAGCGCCTTCTGAACGAGGGTCAGGATCTCGTTGAGGTTCTGCGCCATCTCGAAGTCTCAGAGGCGACGTTCAACCGGTGGCGAGCGGTCTATGGCGGGATGAAGGCCGATGAGGCCAAGCGGCTGAGGACCCTCGAGGCGGAGAACCAGAGGTTGAAGAAGTTGGTCGCTGAGCAGGCGTTGGATATCGACATGCTCAAGGAGTTGGCTGAGGGGAAATTCTGACCCCGGAGCGCCGTCGCAGGGCCGTTGTGGTTCTGCAGGAGCGTTTCGGGGTTTCACAGCGCCGCGCGTGCCGTGTCGTCGGGCAACATCGCTCGACGCAACGCAAGCCCAGGCGGCCGCCAAGCACCGAGGAGCAACGCCTCGCGGCTCGTCTGCGGGAGATCGCCGGCGATCACCCGCGTTGGGGTTGGAAGACCGCGCATCAGATCCTGCTGCGGGAGGGTTGGAGGATCAATCGCAAGCGCACCCGCCGGATCTGGCGCCAGGAGGGCCTGCGACGGCCCGTGAGGACACGCAAGCGCCGAAGGGTAGGTCCGGGTCACAAGCAACGGTTGCGGGCCACCCATCCCGGTCACGTTTGGGCGATCGACTTCATGTTCGATGAGACCTCAGACCAGCGCAGGCTCAAGTTGTGCAACATCGTCGATGAGTACACCCGCGAGGCACTGGCGATCAGGGTCGACCGGACCTGCACCGCCGAGGACCTCGTCGGAGTTATCCAGGACCTCGTGCTCACCCGCGGCGCACCGGAATATCTGCGGGCTGATAACGGTCCCGAGATGATCGCCTGGGGTCTACGCGACTACTGTCGTCTCGCCAGCACGAACACCGCCTACATCGAGCCCGGCTCACCCTGGGAGAACCCGTTCGTCGAGTCCTTCAACGGCCGGATACGAGACGAGCTGCTGAACATCGAGGAGTTCGGGTCGCTCACCGAGGCGAAGATCATCATCGAGGACTGGCGAATCGAGTACAACACCTACAGGCCACACTCAGCACTGGCCGGACTCACACCAACCGAATACGCAGACACCGTTACCGACAACAAACAACCAGACCACGCATAGGCCCTGGACCACCCACAGGGACCCCCTCAAAAGCGTACTGCCAGCCTGCTGGAATGCAGGCTGGCAGGGGCAGAGGATCTGGGTGCCGCTAAACCAACTGGGTTTGCTTGAGGGCTACGACCTAATCGTCGAGTGCCTCGGCGAACTCGATCGCCAGCTCCATGCGTCGTTCATCCTCGCTACGGATGATCGGGTTGCGAGAAAGCACCTGGCAGACGACCTGGCAGACGAGGTCGGTCACATAGTCCCCTGCGGTATTGGAGTACTCGAACGCATCGTCTTCCTCGTCGCGCATGACGCTGAGGCTGGCGTTCGCCGCCATCAGGTCGCGTACGACCAACAATTGGTCGTCCAGGGACTTCCCTTCAAACACGTCAATGGCGACGAGCCGCAACGAGTTGGGTCGCCGAGCGTCGTCAGGGTCGTAGGATAGACGGGCGAGAAACTCGTCATGGACCTCCAGGATGAGGCCCACCAGGTTGGCCCCGTCCACATAGGTGTAGGCACCTGGCATTGGACTCCCTTTCGCTGTTTGGGTGCAGATTCCTTGCTGGAAGCACACGGCCTCCACCTTTATTGTCTACCGCTTACTCGCTGTATGCAACTGTTAGTTGCTGTTAGGAACCTACTCCCGGCGACATCTCGTCGCGGTGCTCGGCCTCCATTTCGACGAGAACCCTAGCAAGCTCATCGAGAGCCTTGGGCTCATACTCCTTGTATGTCCTTATGGTGCCGGGCGTGACTGCTTTCTTCCCATCTGTCAAATTCTTGCCCGCGGCGGTGCGACGTTCCTTGATCGTGGTGCCGCGAAGCTCCTTCTTCAGCGGCAGGACGTACTTCAGGATGCGCCGGTGCTTGCGCTGCGGAATCCGCTTCTTGACGACGGCTGCTTCGAGCACCTGCAAGAAAGCATTGGCATAAGCCGCCTCCTGCTCGTCCTCGTCAGCGTCCTCGTCGAGTCCCTCTAGCTGGCTGGTCACGATCTTGAGCTCCAGCAACTGTCCGCCGTGTTCGGCGAGGTTGGACGGAACGATTCCGCCGGTGATCAGAGCCGCGAGGTCTTTGCGAAGCGTTTCGAGATCTGGACCTGCCGAGTAGGGCTCAGCCATGTTCTGATGGTAGCAAAGATCATCCGATATGGACTGCGAGCATCAGCTACTCAGCGTTAGGACAAGCTAGAACCTGCTACATGCTGATAGCCCCGGCGGGTCGCCGGGATGATCGGTACAGAACCACGACTTCCCGCAAATGAGTGCCAAGTGCGGTGGTTTTCTCTTTGTAATCGGCCCTTGCCTTCGGTGCCGGCTGGGCGGAGTATGTGGTTAGGGATCTACGATCTTTGACAGGAGATACAGGAAGGCGTACACATGAAGGTGCAGTCTGAAAAAGGTAGCCACACGTCCAAATGGAGCTTTGAGACCACCGGCGCAATTGATCGGTCGGTAGCGGCACTCATAGCGCTGGCAGTTGCCGTCCTCGCCCATGTCCTGGGCATAGATTCCGACCTGCTCCATCTGATCGCGTCTAGCAATCTGTAGCAGACCACTGGCAGGTCGGAGCAGTCGCTCTGACGAGCCTGTTCACCAGAAACCGCTAGTCTGTCAGACGATAAGTGGCTGCCACGGCTGCGGTCGTGCTCCCAGCCCTTGCGCTCCAGGACACGAATGAACTCGCTAGCGGTGAGGCGAGGGAGCTTGTCGCTCACACCGCAGGCGCTAGTTTGCGGTGCTCGATCTTCGGCAGTGGCCAGCCACGCTCTTGGCGGGACTCAAGGTAGAGGGCCATCGCCTCCTGGATCATGGCGGTGGCCTCCTCGATAGTCTCGCCCTCACTGATGCAGCCGGGGAGGTCGGGGACGTAGGCGGTGTAGCCGCCTTCTTCCTGGGGCTCAAAGACGACATTAAACTCGTGTTGACCGTTGGTGATCATGCGAAGTACAGCTCCAGAGCCTCTTGCAGGTTAGCGCGAGCCTCAGCTTCGCTGTGGCCGAAGCTGGATACGTCGACGTCCAAGCACTGGGCGACGTAGTGTGCACCCTCGCGATAGACGACTGATTGGAGGCTGAGTTTGGTCATTCGATCCGGTCCCTTCTGGCCTTATTTTACCCGTGGCCGAGGATGGGTGCAAGCCGAGAAGCCTCGCCACTGACTTCATTCACTCTGTATCGCTTTCCTCGCGGGCATCCCTGAGCGCTAGTGCTATGAACGTGCCCTTACCCTCGGTGTAGGCTTCACGGTTGTGCTCGTAGCTGGCAGCAAGCTGCTGCTTCACCTCTTGGTACTTGAGTGCTACGTCGGGCCGTGCGCGGAGGAAATCTCGAAATGCCAGCTCGTCCTGGAAGCGTTGTGATCCGGTCGGGACCAGATGCAGATGGTGCGTGCGGTGAGCGGGGTCAGGCTTGCAGAACCAGTGCATCTCCTGCTCCCGGTAGGGCGCATAGAGATAATTCAGCTCTACAAGTGGTTCAAACGCGGCCCGCGATGACTCCAAGTCTCCTACACCAGCGAGAATGTCAATCACCGGCTTGGCAACGAGACCGGGGACTGCGGTACTGCCGACGTGGTGAATGCCGCCAGTGACCCATTCACCGATTGCGGCCTCAAGCAACGCCTTCTCCTCCTCAAAGCGGATCGGCCACGCCAAATCGTATGGCACCACTCGAACCGGCTCGTCGTCCCAATAGCGGTAGTCAGATGAGTCAGCCTTCTCCTTAGCAGCCTGCTCCTCGGCTTCCTTGCGTTCCCGAATCTGGCGTTTGGCCTGCATCCAGTACACCATCGCTAGCTGCTCGGTATTGATCTCCTCACGCCGAACGCCAACCACCTTAATGTTTTGGGTCTTGCGTCGTTTGCTGCTCATAGATTGCCGCTCCGTCGTTGCCGCAAGAGTGCATGGCTGCACGCTGCTAGCTTCTTGGGCCTCATATCACGCGACAGTAACAATAAGTTGTCACCCGCGCCCATCATGCCGACTTGGCCGCCTGGTTCTTTGCCGACGACGCGCGCCGTCCGCGATCTCGCTGTTCACTGGTGCCGATGGTCCTATACTTGGCGAGGCACTCCGCGAGGAGCACCATCAGTAGAAAGAGCTTTGTCGCGTTTTGCTCCGAGCCGTACCGCCTCGCCGATCCATGCAACACGCCGTGGCGGTTGAGAGAGCGCGGCTCGATTCCTGACGGTGGCGCGTAGGGCTCAAACAACGCAGACCCACTCCCTGCGCCGACGATCATCGTCTCGATCCCCCGGAAGCCAGCCTCGCCGTAGCCCTCGTCGCGCGAGTCCGCCAGGCGATCAAGGCCCGGCTGAATACTCTTGGGTCGGGTACCTGTTGGGAACATCGCATCCAGAAGGACTCCCTCGACAAGAGGGAGTAGTGCGTTGATGACCAGGTACCATTCTTGACGCCGCTGCGCGGCATATACCTGGCGCAATAGTGGTCGTCGTGACTCGAAATCGGGACTCTCTTCGATTACCTCACGCGCAATCGAATAGACGCGCTTACCTGGGCGAAAGTTGTAAACCATAAGAGCATTGACCTCGCGCTTTCCGGCGCGGCACTTACTAACGATAGTCTTATACACTCTCGCTGGCAACGAGACTGGGACAGGCCAGCCGTGGCGAGCTACAAAGATATCTGTCTGTTCATCTATCTGCCGACCTTCCTCGGCCAGTTGATGCATTACCTCACCAAAGCGGGCGAACTGTGGCTGCCAAGATCTCAGCGCGATAGTCGTACTCTCGGCCATGCGCTGTATCGTCCGCGCCGGACCGTGCAGAGCCTCAGATATTATGGCGATCCGCTCACCGATCTGGGAGATATTTTTCGCCATATCGCCGACGAATTGAGGAAACTCGACAACTGGATAAGTGGGGCGTGCCACTTGAACAGCAAGCGACGCCCCAAGGACGGTTGGAAGCGTTGCCTGCTGGAACGCATTAGTAGCACGTAGTGACTGCACCATGAGGCTGGTCTTGCTCGGATCAAGAAAGGCCGCTTGTAGAATCGGGCTTTGCACTCCCAATGCTGCAATATTTGGCAGGAGTTGCCTTCCGATCAAAGCAGCAGGAGGCTGCCAATCGCCGACCGCTTGCCGAATCGCAGCATCACTGGGATTTGTGTTAGAGGCCCTCGACTCACCCGTAATCATATTCTACTACTCTGTCGTGAATCTAGCTGCAACAGCGACTTCAGACCCAACCCTCCGACATCAATGGACTATCCCGTCCGCTTGGCGAGCGATCTCCCGTCGAACCTCCCGCTCCATGTCCGCGATCCGGACGGCCAGCATCGTGAGAACTCCCGCCGCCTGGTTGGTATTCCGCCCGTACCCACCGGCCGGTGAGCCAACCTTCCAGATCAAGCCCCCAACGTTTTCCTTGTCAATACCCCTTACCTCAATCCGCACATCAAGCGTACGGTTCGGGGCGCCCTGAGCCTTGCTCGTCAGCTTCAGGGATGACCTCAATCTCTTGAAATCTAGTGCCATCTGTCATCTCCCTCGCGATCATGTTGCTATCAACGTGACACTACTCAATCGTGTCCTACGCTGTCAACGGATATGCAGTATGCGATAACCCTTGGATAAAGGTCGTACAAGCGCACTTGGCGAAGCGCACCGTTGCTCGGAGACGTTGCTTCGGTCCGCGCCTGTCGACGGCATCCCTACGCGCGCGACGACCTAACTGGGGTGCGTGTCCAGGATCAGCTTCCCCGCACGCTCGGAATCCGGCACGAGGTCTGTGCGCTTGGAAAAGAGCTCTGCGAGAGAATCAAGGAGAAGGGTCTCGGCGCGTTGTTGGCTTTCGCGGGCTTCATCGTCCCCCAGCTCGTCACCGTGGACAAGCTTGCTCCGGGCGGCATAGACACGTTTGGCGTCGCGTTGGATTTCGGCGCGCTCTGTTGCATTGCTGCCGAGGAGCCATGCAACCGCAGTGGAGATTCGGAGTGTCAACTCACCTGGCCCGCCAAATAGACTCTCGAGCGCAATCACAAGATCGATAAGCGCATCATCTGCCGTCTCTCGCTCAGCGAACGCGGAAATACAGCGCCTGATGGCCACCCGCACGCTATGGTGGTAGTTCGTCTCCAGGTGCCTGATCCACTCTTGAAGTCGCTTGAGATCGTCCTCTTGGAACGACCCGTCGCCCGCGTGGCCACGCGGTTGTCGAAATGATCCCGCAAATGGCGACAAGGGGTCGAAGACCTTCTCCCAAGCGACGAGCGGCAGCGTACGCGGCTGGCCTTCGGGCGTGGCGAGCAAGCCAGCCAGCCCTACCAACTGACCGTCTAGGAGCTTCTCTTCCAGACCCTTCACGAAATCGCCACTCGACGGCGGAATCGCCGCAAAGCTTATGCCGAGTGTGGAGGTCGTGTCAAGCACCATTGTGGCCTTGGCGGTCATGGGTATGCGTAGATCCGTGTCTCGGGCCGGGCGCAAACGTCCGTCACGAGGACCGCGCAGGGAAGTCCCTGGCGGAAGCTCGATGAAACTGAACCCTATCTGCGTGGGCACGTTAGCGTGCCCATACTCACATAGCTCGCGGACCGTCTTGAGGCCCTCAACCGAAGCGTTGATGAAATCGACCGGATCAGTCCTGTCGAATGCACGCGTGCGCTGCTCGGCGTCGGCGATGATGCATCCCATGATCCGCACTGGCATCTGCGTCTCGTAGCCGAAACCGCTTGACGTGTAGAAACTTCCCCCCGGCGTGCACACACGGTCAATCGAGCCCTCAGCCATGACGGCGTCCACGAACACTTCGGTGCGCGCGTGCGAGACGATGGGAAGATCCGAGAACGGCACATCTGGATGCGCTACCGGAATCAGCGTGACCGGATAGTAGTCCAGCGCGGCGAGAGCGAGAGCCTGCTCGCTGCTGTCCAAGCCCTGAGGAAGACTTGGAAGCGAACCGCCTGCGCTGAGTCGGAGAAGGTTCGCGAACGACTGCTCCTCGTCCATGTCGACCCACCCAAAGCGGCGCATTCGCGTCGCAGGGCTACCGTCGGGCTTGCTTCCATCCGGGAACGCCAGGGCCGCCTCCGAGCCAGGTGGCGGCGCCCAGTTGCTCGCTTGCTCCAAGGTCGCTATGAGCGCCTGCTCATGGTTCCCTCCGAGACTGTCGGCGTCGCCTTCGATGCGATCCCGTGCTTGCTCGACACCGACATCGGTGACGTAAGCGAGAAACGAAGCGCCGAGGAGATCGGCAACGTACCGCATAGAGTCGCTGTCAAGCATCGTGGGAATCTACCGGACAATGCGTCGTTGAGCAGGCATCGCGCACCCGGCACATGCGACCCCAGCTACAACCTAACTAGTGTAAACGTCGCAGACGACGTGCCCTGTCGCACAAGCGGCATTGAACGACGAATGCAACGTGTGGGGTGGTGGGTGCTGTCAGGCGTTGCGAAGGCGATTCGCGATAGTAAAACCAAACAGACCCAGCAGCGTGACACCGCCAAAGACCTGCATAGCACCGACTAGATCCACGATGGAGTTCGTCGAGTGCATACGGTGCACGGAGGCGGTCAACTGCTCTAGGCTAAACAAGATCGCCCTTGGTAGAAAGCGTACTTCGTCGTCGCTGCCGTCGGTCATCACACCGCCGCGCAACGAGAAAGCTGCTGCAGGGAGCAGGATCAAGAGCGCAAGACAAATCAAGACTCGCCGCATGCTCTCGCCAAAGTTGGCGACACCCCACGCGATTACGAGCGCTAGCCAACGACCCACATTCCTGGGCGCGATTGAGCCCATCTTCTCCTTGGGAGTGCTCTTCAACTCGCGCTGACGGTCGTCAAGAGCGCTGTCATCAGCGTTAGCGAGCCTCTTTCGAGCATGATTTCGCATAGCCACACGCCTGTTCTTTGCTATTTGGCGAAATGGGCTGTAGTACTTGCGTTCGAGCGTCTTACATCGCACGTACGCGAGTCCGGCATAGTTCAGTTGTCCCTGTATCGTCCACATGCCTGACAATGCACGGTACACGGCAGCAACGTCGAGCATGCGTTCTTCGAGCGCTCTCTCTCGAGTATGGATGGGCGGCCTGTCACTGGTTGTCGCCATTAGGAACCTTGCATAACCGTCCTCGCCACTCTCTTGGACCATCGCTTCGTCCTCGAACATCTCCCAAGTCAGGCCGATGACGCCGGCCAGCCACGCCTTGTCGAGACTCACCCGCGTCAACTTAGCTTCACTGAATACAACCGCTGCCTCAAAAAACGCCCGATAAAAATCACAATCTGTGAATTTGGCGTTCTGGAAGCTCGTACCCTTCGTATGCACGTATCGCAAATCACAAGAGTCAAACCAGCATCCGCGGAGGGATACATCCATCAGTCGCAGATTCACAAACACCACTTGATCGAATGTGCTCCCCTGAAAGCGAGCATGGGTCAAGTCGGCTGGCCTGTCGCGTTCGCGGTCTCCGAAGCAGACCCGCTTGTATGCGAGGCCTTGTAGCGCGTCCGGTGGCAAGTGCTTCTCCCTTAGCAATGTGCGCAGCGGCTTCGCGGCTTCGCGGAGATCCCACCATGGCTCACCCCCAGCCAGCCAGCCCCCTGGCCCTGGTCCTGGAGATGGAGAGAACTCGAGCGCTGTCAGTATCTCGTCCGCAGCTGGCAGAATCGGACGTCCCTCGGCAAGGTCTACTCTTGGCATGGCTTCGACTATCCTATCCATTCCCAACACGGTCGTGTTCAGTGGCCCTACGTCCTGCCTAATCGGAACTTCGTCCGCTCTATCCCGAATCCACGCTGCCGGTAAGTCGCACAATCGGCGGTGCCCGACACGGCGACGTAAAGTCCGCAAAATCCGATCATCAGATTGGTAAGCAGTGCTACGCGACGGGACAAACGGCTATGATCGCGCTATGCGATGCGGCATGGTGCTGGTTGTCTTGCTTGGAGCGCTCGTCGCTGCTCCGGTGCCGTTGGTCGCCGCAGATACGCCGTTCCCTACGGTGCCGCCCGAAGCACAGGGAACCGACTCGGGAGATCCTGTTCGCTGCACGGGCGACGCTGAAACCGTCGAAAGTGTGCCGGTAAACGTTGCTCTCGAAGGGTATCCGGGGCAGATCTTTACCGCGGGCTACGTCGAACTCCGCTGGTCCCCTTCGTGCGAGGGCAACTGGGCTCGCTTTACAGCGGACCAGGTCGTTATAGATGGAGGTGCTTGGGGCTATTACGGCACTGTGAGTATCACGGGTGGGATGTTCAGCCACAGTTTCAGCCAGAGCGTCAATAGCTTCTTTAGCGGCAACTCGGATAACTTCTATACGTCGATGGTATGGGCACCCGCACCGAGTTGTGCATCCGCACACGTTCAGCTCTACGACGAGCAGACCGACACTCTCGGCCCCTCCGCAGAAACCGCCTGCTATTAAGGGCTGCTCCTGGTGAGCGGCCCTTCGTGGCTACGGGTATGTTGAGGCATGTAAGGGGCGGTATCTGATGAATGCTCAGGAAGAAGCACGTATATGAGGGCCGCGAGAAGCTCTAGCAGGAGATAACACAAGAAGGCGGTCACTATCAAAACAAACCAGTATCTTTTAAGAAGCCGTCGAAGTAGTTGCCATGTCGGTGATTTTTCACTCATGATTCCACCATACGCTTTACTGGGAGTCGCACAAGTGCCACTAAGCGACACGGGCGAGCGCAAGTGCGCTCGCCCGTATGATGCTGCACCGGTGCGCTACATATCGAGTCCGTCCAAGTAGGTGGCAGCACGGGTGGCGAACACGAAGCCGTCGCTGGTGCAGTGAATCAGGCCGACGCCGTGCAGATCCGCGATGGCGTCGTGGACGTCGTTTGGTCTGCCGATTTCGCGGATCAGTTCGTCGGTCGACCAGGGGCGTTGGTCGTCGTGGACGAGCAGCAGGCTCATGATGGTGGACTCGGTGCGGACCTTGCTCTCGGCAGGCATCGGGGTAGGATCGGTGTCGGACATGGGGAGCTTCATCCTCCTTGTGTCTGGGCCTCGGCGCGGGCCTCAAATCCCGTGCCGGGGCCGCTCTTGTTTATGGGCTCAGGCGACGGTAGGCGTGAGCACTCTGAGCGGTCAAGCTGTGCTTTTGCGCCCAACGCCCGTGGGCGAGTCGCCAGGCGCTACCCGAACAGCCAGAAGAAGTGCATGGCCGCTCGTGTCGGGATGACGTAGCGTCCCCAGCGGTGGACGAGCCCGGCGTCAGAGAGGGCGACAAGAGCGTCCAGGGCGGTGATCGGGTTGCCGACGTGATGCACCACTTGCTCGAGCGGCCAGAGCCGCTCGCCCTCGCCGCTCAATAGGAGCCGCAGGATGAGACGCTGGATGCCCGCTGGCGCTTGCGGCAGATGGTCGGGGCGGCTGGACATAGCGGTTCCCCCTGCCCGTAGGAACAGAAGGGGTTACGACGCTACGGCTGAGGCCGGTGAGGGCGCAAGCTGTGGTTTTGGTGCGCCTCGTCCGGCCCGGCTACCGGGCGCCGGCGTTGAGCGCCTCGACGCCGGCGGCCTCGACCTGCTCCGCCCGTTGCAGTAGCTCGGAGGCGGAGAGTCCGAGCCCTTCGGCGAGGCGTCTGAGGCTGCCGTAACTGGGGTTGCGCTTGCCGGTCTCCACATTCGAGATCCAGCGTTGGTGCAACCCGGAGTCGTTGGCGAGCTGCTCTTGGGTGAGGCCGAGCGTCTCGCGGCGGGCTTTGACGGCCAGGCCGAGAGCCGCTTGGAAGGCCGGGGAGGCGGACATGCGGCCAGCCTCTCGGGAACGCAGACCGTTGTCGATGACATCGGGGTAGACAAGCGGGCCGACATTTCGCTACCGTCCCAGCCCATGACATTGCAGTAGAGGCCGTCTTGTGGGCAGGGTGGCGCCCCTCCGCCGCTTCCTGCCTGCCGGGCGGCCTCATGACCCTGAAGGAGCCCCGTGTTGAAGCTAGAGCTACGCACCCGCCGGCTGGCCACTCTCACCGCCACCCTGTTGCTCACCCTCCTCTCGCCCGGTAGCGCCCAGGCCAGTGGCGGAGGCTCGATCGCCACCGCGCCGATGTTGGGTCTTGGACAGGTGACCGCCGGTGGCGGCTTGCAGCAGGAGTTCTGGCGGATAGCGCTCTCTAGCGGCGACCGGATCACGTTCCTGGCCGATCTCAGCGGCCCGGTGTTCAAGAACTACGCCTTCACGCTGTATCCCCCGACCGTCACCGACTACAACCTGCGCAGTGCCGACGCCGCCAACGAGCTGATAGCCACCGGTGGCAAGAACGAACTCTTCCTGACCGCTCCCTTTTCGGGGCTCGGCACCCTCGACATCTGCGAGGGCAGCATCCTCGCCACCACGCCGTGCGGCCGGGCAGCCGCCGACTTCGTCCAGAACCTCGAAGGGCAGGCCGACCCCTACTCCTTCACCGCCACCATCGCTCACGCCACCACGCTGGCGATCTCCGCGCCCACTCTGGCCAAGCAGGGATCGCGCGTCACCGTCCGAGCGACCGTCAGCTCGCCCGCCGGGGTGCCACAAGGCACCTGCCTGATCGCGGGCAAACCGGCTCCGGTCACGAGCGGCCGGTGCAGCGGCCACGTCCATCTCGGCCACGGCCACCGGCAGAGGATCGGTGTTGAGTTCGTCCCTGATGCTGGCTGGCAGGCGGCTAGCGGTCATCGGACGATCCGGCTCTACCGATGAGGCGCTGGCTGGCACCAATATTTGGTGGTCTGGCCCTGCTCATAGCCGGCTACCGCATCGCGCGGTCCACGAGCGTGATCGGCACCACGACCACCGTCACCTCGCCCAACCCGAGCGCCTACATGCCACCGACGACGACCGCCAGCTCGGCGGCTGCACCGACGGCGGCACCAGCTCATTCCGCCCCGTCCTACCCGGTGGTGGCGTTCACCTTCACGATCGACAATCCGCACGCTGTTTGGCCGTTCATGGCCCAGCTTTCGAGTCTCGTGCTGAACCCCAATGGGTTCCCCGGCAGCGGCGGCGAGCCACCGCAGGACAGCTACCTCCTAGTGCAGGTCAACATCACGAGTCAGATCACCGGCCGGACGGTGCCAGTGCCCTATCTCCAGCACCTGATCGTCTGCCACGGTCCCGGCGACCACACTTGGTCATCGTGGGCCGAAGGCTACGACGCTGGCGCTGACACCGCCCCTGAACTTGATGGGGCCAACGTGGCGTTTGGAGACGGCCAGCCGCACCCGTGGGATGCCGAGTGGGTGGTGCCCAGCGGCACTCCGATCGCGCGCGTCAGATGCGAACTCGGTCCCGATCCGAACGCATCATCCGAAGGCGCACCGTTCGTGGTGAAGGCGGTTGGGAAGCGACGGTTGAATTAGAGCGGGAAATAAGTTGCCCCCGGTCGCTCGTGTGAGCGCCGGGGGCGGGTGGAGCCCTATCGGCTCCGGCGGTGATATGTCTGCCCTGGTCAGGCATGTTGGATGGGAAGCTGGCGGCGGATTTGTGAGCGCAGGTGCGCCCACTCGGGCCGATCAATACCGCCCATGAGCGCTTCAGCGTCACTTGCGTTGCTCATGACTTCACGCCATTCATCTGGAGAGAACGCGCCGAGTGCATGAGCGATACCAGATGGCAGCTTGTTGGCGTCTTCATCGAGCGCACGCCTCCAGTCGAGCATCCAAGACACCGCTACGGCGTCACCGGCGGCAATCTGGGTGCAGGTTGTCCGACGTTCGGTGTGCTCCTCTAGGTGCTCACAGAGCCAGTAGCACACCTCACTGACAACGCGGCGGGTGAGCCGCTGAACAAGGTTCTTCACGGGTGACTCCTATCTCGCGGGTTGTACCTGCCAGCCCTTGATGGTGGGCAGGTGTCTCCGCAAGGCGCATCACCAGTAACGGCTACATGTTATACACTAAAGTCACTACTTTTGTCAATAGGTGACGCTCGGAGGCCGTACCTCTCTACGATCTCTGCTGGTGTCTGATCGGGTCGGTAGTGAGAGGGGGTGCGATAGGGATCGCGCAAATCCTCCCAGCATTCACTGAGCCTGTCAGTATAGACCTTAAGCGCCCAGCGGAAGCGATGCACCCCACACGAGTTGGGGTCGGGGTGAACAACGTCACACTTACATGTTTTCAGCCACGCACGCCAGGGAGTGATCAACTCTCTGACAACGAGTACAGGGGCGATAGCAGGTGCTTCGGTGATTTCGTTGGACAGCCTTTCCAGCGTCGCTCGTCTGAACGGCGACATATAGTACAGAGCAACAACGTCCCCTTCTGGGAACATCTTTGTTAGCTCTTCTTCGGGAGTTCCCATAGCGGCAAGCCACGGATCTCCTTGCTTTGGGATCATGACGTACTTCCAGAGCTTGCCAAACAGCTCAAGCGAGTTGTAGTCACAGCGGTCGAGGTACTCGTAATTCGGCGCCCTTGGGCGCAGGATGTCACAGCAGTGCTCCAACTGCGTCGTGAGTTCTCGCGCAGTGCTCCACGCATCATGAACTACCGCGAGCCAAGGAGAGTCGCGGTACATATCATTCTGCACAGAGCCTCGGCCACTGTTGTCTCTTAGGAAGTCAACCTCACGTTCCCAAAGCTGACTTGCAAGCTGATCCATCAGCATCGTCTCGTGAGAGACAATCCTACCTTTGACCTTCCGCGGCTTCGTCATGGTGCGAACGTGCTTGACGAGGTGGCCGGCTGCACGCGTGCGTCGCTCCCATAGCAGCATTGATCCGGTGCCAGGGTAAAGGCCGAGCAAGCAGCGTGCGGCAGCACCCCTATCTGCATCCTTATCTTCACGCTGAGAGACCGGCTCCTCGAGCGCATAGGACGTTTGCTCGATGAACTCCCGAACAGTTACGGCCACCGCCTCCTCCTGAACGTCGCCGTCCTCGAGGCTTGGCACTTCGGCTCGAATATACGTGAGCCCCATCAGCCCAGGCATGTCGCGGATAGCTGTAGGCGTCGCGCCATCCCGGTTCACCAAGTCATACAGCTCGTTTGCAAGCGTCGTGATTGGGTCGTCGGGCATCGAGCGTCGGGGGAATGCTTGGAGTGGGACGAACTCGCACCAATTTTGCCGTATCGGTCGATCTAGCGTGCCTCCATCGTCAATCAGCGCGCTCCGGGATGCCTCCCGAAGCGCGCCAAGTCTAAGGAGGTAGCCAGATGAAAGGTCCCACGCTGACGAAGCGTGAAGTTACGGCGATGCTGGAGCGAGAGATTGAAAGCTTCGGTCTGCTGGGCGCAGAACGGCTCAATGCGATCCAGACGATAGCCCAGAAGTACCGGGTCGATCCCGACCGCGTCGCTTGGCTGCTCGGCATAGACCCGATCACGGGAGGGGAGGCGTGATGGGCGGCCTCCCCGTTCCCTACTCCAGCGGGTTCGGCCTGACCAAGACCGACCGGCAGATCTCTCGGGCTCTCGCCCAGATCGACGCCGCAACCCTCGTCGCCAGTCACCGAGATCAGGCCCGGCTCGACCGGGTAGCCGGAACCGCCGAACGCGGCATGATGCGGGCTTGCCAAATCGGCATCCTTGAGGCTGGCCTCATCCAGAGCGCTCCTTATGCCGCCGGGTATGTCCATGTTGTAGCCACGGCGGGCGCAATGGGGATCGCGTCAGTCGTCTACGAGGCGGGAAGGGGCGCCTGATGGTTCTCCTTTTGTTCCTCATGCTGGTGATGCTGATCGTGCAGTACTGGCACCTCGTAGTTGGTGCGCTCGTGCTGTACCTCGTGTGGAGATGGGGCATCGAACCGTGGCGGCAGGTGCGGGCGCGGGAGGCCCATGATCGCCTGCGTCACGCGCGAGCCCGACGGGAAATCGACCGCATCACCTTTGAGACGGCTCGCGCCATGCATGAGGCCGCCGCCCGAGCCAACGGTGATGTGATCGAGAGCACTGCGGTGGAGCTGAGAGAGCGTGAATAAATCCACTGCGACTCTCCTGCTGGTGGTCGTGGCTCTGGGGTCATTGATCGCGGCCACCCCGACCCTTACACACCTCCTGCATGCGCTCCCGCCGGTCATCCTCGTTGCGGGGATCGTGGTAGCAGTTTTGCGCATTGTGTGGTTCTACACGCGCTCGTAACCACCCCTGACTAAGCACAGCCGGATTGCATCTGTTCACACAAAAATGTTCTTGACAAGTCGCTTTCACTCAATCAATACTCAGGAGGTTAACCGAACAAAAGGCGAACAAACAAGGAGGGTCGTATGTAACAACGTAAATGGAAGGAGGTGCATTGACTTATGGCACGACGTATACAAATTTCCGGTGTGAGACGAAGCGAGATCGATACTGACCTACTCGCGTATGTCTACTTTTTGGAGGGGAAGCGCCTCGTGCGTCAGCGGCGCGAATGTGAGGCGCGAGCTAAAACCAAGCGCCGGGAGCGCGAGGCCCAAGAGAAGGCCACGCAGCGGGAGCGGCAGCAGTGAATGACGCACTGGTGCCGGCGATTATTGCGGCCGGGGGTGGATCAGCGATGTTGGCCGGCGTATATCTGCACGAGCACAGACAGGCAGAAGCCATGCGTGCCAGCCGTATACGCTCGGCTCTTATCTATCCTCCGGTCGATCCAGTCCAGGGTAAGGCCGCGCTCCACGCTCTCTCAGGTCTTTCTAACGTGGAGCTGATTTTTGAGGTTGTGGCTGACAGCGACGGCATCCGTCATGCCATGTGGGTGCCGGCGGCCTCGCAGGCTTCCGTCATCGCCACGCTAACTGGGCTGCTACCAGGTCTTCGAGTCTCCGAGGCGCCATCACCGCAAGGTCGGGCTACGCTGGCCTTGAAGGTGTTTATTCCAACACCGACTGCACTCGTAACGGAGAATCCCGAGGCGGCATCCCGAACACTGCTCTCAGGGCTCACCATGCTAAATCGGGGTGAGGAAGTAGTAATTCGGTGGGCACTCCGACCGACCACAGCGCCCACCCCTCCGCGTCTCCGAGCCGATGGATCAGGCGGCCAAAGAGACCCAGCGGGTATGGCGGCAAAAGACCACGATGAATGGCGGCTTCCAAGTCTCCGGGCTCATCCTCGTTCGGACGGAATCGGTGGCGCGGGCTCGTGGCTTGAGCGCGCACATCGCGAGCTCTTTGCGGAGCCGTCGCGGAAGCGTGGGTGCTCTGCGTCTCACCTCCGAGCGTGGGGGCCGCAGCCTAGTCTCCCTGCCGAAGACGACCAACAGGTCAAGTGGTTGGCTCAATGCCTCTGAGTTCTTGCCTATTGCCGGATGGTCGGTAGGTGACGAGGTACTGCCGGGCGTGGAGGTGTCACTTACGCGGCAGATCGCGCCACCCAAGGATCTGACCCGGCACGGCCGACCGCTGTTTATCGCTGAACGCCAGGGGCAGCCCCGTCCGGTAGCTCTTGGCACCGATGGATGTTTGCGACACGTAGCAGTGCTGGGGGCCAGCGGTGGCGGAAAGTCAACGATGTTGGCCGCCGGCATCCTCTCCCACATCGCCGCAGGACACGGCGGGGTGCTTCTTGATCCCAAGGGTGACCTGGTCTCGACGGTGATCGAGCGCGCCGAGGAGGGAGCCGAGCGGATCGTGGTACTCGATCCCAGCGCTTCGACCGTGCCCGGCGTCGATCTCTTTGCTGGCGGCGATCCCGACCTGCGGTCTGAGGTGCTGGTCCAGGTCTTTCGTTCGCTGTTCAAGGACGCGTGGGGACCACGTACCGACGCCTACATACGGTTGGGCGTTCGCACGCTGGCCGAGATCCCCGGCTCAACCCTGCTCGATCTGCCGCAACTGTTCCTCGATACGCAGGCCCGGCGTCGCGCGGTCGGCCATCTCCGTGACCCCCTGCTGATCGGTCAGTGGCAAATGTTTGACGGGCTGTCCGAGGTTGAGCGAATGCAGCACCTCCAGGCCCCCCTTTCGCGCGTCCTCAGCCTCATCACACGCCCGCCGGTCCAGGCCGTGTTCGGTCCCGACCCGCGCCTTGACATCGGCCGGTTGCTGCGCGGTCGCGGCTGGCTACTCGTCCCTCTGCCCAGCGGCACGATCGGCAGCGCCAGCGCCAGGATCATCAGCTCGGCGCTGACCTTCCTCGTCTGGTCGCATATCTCAAGTCGAGCCGCCATCCCGCCGGAGCGACGCCACCCAATCTTCCTGTTCTTCGATGAGTTGCAGGCGCTGACCGACCAGGGGATCGCTCTTGAAGACCTACTGGAGCAGGCACGCGGCTACGGGGCCTCGGTCACGATCGCCACCCAGGCCATCGGCAGGACCCCCGACCAGCTCCGTCACAGCCTCCTCTCCAACGTCGCCAGCCTCATCAGCTTCCGAGCTGGTGCCGACGAGTCCGCCCTCATTGCCCGCGAGCTACCTGGACTCACGGCGCGCGACATCCAGTCCTTGCTGCCGTTCCATGTCGCAGCCAGGGTCGCCACCGGCGAGGGCTCGGCCAGCGTCGTGGTGACCGGACGCACCGAGCCGCTGGGAGAGCCGACCGGCCGTGGCCAGCGCATCCGCGAACGCTCTGCCGAGCGCTTTGGTCGCAGGCGCGAGGAAATCCAGGCCGCGATCCGCGAGCGCTACGGCATGACGCCCACAGCCACCGACAGCGACGTCGAACTCCGCCGTACTCGGAGGCAGGCGTGATGTGTCCGCTCGCTCGTCCGCTCGCGTTGAGTAGCGTGCCCCAAAAAGCCGCTCCTGGTGCGGACTTCGCCGAATTAAGGACGCCGAAAGACTCGTCCTCACCAGTCTTCTTATCTCGCATCTCCTCCGCCCACCTGGACCACATCGCCTCCCAACTCACTCCCACCGACCAAGCCGTACTCGGCCTCGTCGCGCGAACGCGGTTGTGCTCCGGAGCCCAACTTGAACGCATGTACTGGCACGGAGGAGAACCACAGAGTCGCGGCCGTCAGGCCCGGCGGGCGCTCGGCCAGCTCGCGGCGTGGCGCATCCTCGACCGGCTCCCCCGCACGATCGGTGGACGCCGTGCGGGTTCCCGCGGGTTCCTCTACAGACTCGGGCCGTCAGGTGTTCGGCTGCTGGCGCGTGAGAGCGGCGTCCATGTCCGCCGCCTGAGTGCTCCTGGGGATCGCTTTGTCAGCCATGTCCTCGCCTGCACCGAGTTGGTGGTCAGGCTGCATGAGGCCGAGCGGGCGGGAGCACTGGACCTCATCGAGGTGCAGTCAGAGCCGACCTGCTGGCGCCCCTTCGTCGGACCCTTCGCCAGTCGCCGCGTAGTCAAGCCCGATCTGTTTGTGCGCGTCGGCGCGGGGACACTCGAGGACAGGTGGATGATCGAGGTGGACCTAGCGACAGAGGCCAGCGGCGCGCTGCTGCGCAAGACCCAGCGCTACCTGGAGCACTACCGCTCCGGCAACGAGCAGCGCTCCCACAGTGTCTATCCGGGCGTGCTGTGGCTGGTCCCGGACGAGCGCCGCGCAGAGCAGATCAGGGAGGTCATGCGCCGCTTGCCCGTCGAAGCCGGACGGCTGTTCACGGTTTGCCGCTTCGAGGATGCCATCGGGTTGCTGGCCACAGAGGCCCGCTCGTGAGCAAGGTCACCGTCTACGACGACGACACGCTGGGCTGGGGACTTATCGAGGGCGACGCCCTGACGCTGCTCGCCAAACTGCCCGACGCCTGCATCGACGCCATCGTGACCGACCCGCCCTACGCGCTCGCGCTCGGCGGGGCGGACTGGGACCGCTTCGGCGACGACGAGCTGACCGGGCCGGAAGCCTTCGAGCGCTGGACCACACGCTGGGCAACCGAGTGCCGCCGCGTGCTCAGGCCGGGTGGACACCTGCTCGCCTTCGGGGCTCCACGCACCTTCCACCGCTTGGTCGCTGGGATTGAGGACGCAGGGCTTGAAGTCCGCGATCAGGTGTTGTGGATGTTCGCCCAGGGGCTCCCGAAGTCGCACCGGCTACCCGGCGGGTTGGGCACCACACTCAAACCGGCATACGAGCCGATCCTACTGGCCCGCAAGCCGCTCGAGGGCAGAACAATCGACAACCTCAAGCGTCACAGCACCGGGGCGCTGAACATCGACGCGACCCGGATCGGAGAGGCAGCCTACTGGCCTCCGCATGTAACGATGACCCACGCCGAGGTATGTGTGGAAGGCTCCTGCGCACTGGACTGTCCGGTCGGGATGGTCGATGCGGCTCGTCCCGACCTGTCGCCGAGCCGTCTGTTCTTCTGCGCCAAGGCCACCAGGGCCGAGCGCGAAGCCGGATGCGAGCAACTGCCTCGACAGACCGTTGCCCTCTACACCGGCAAACGCCACTCGCCCCGGCTGGTCCGCAACCTGCATCCGACCGTAAAGCCACTGGAGCTAATGCGTTGGCTGGTGCGGCTCGTCACGCCGCCCGGTGGGGTGGTACTCGACCCGTTCACCGGATCAGGTACCACCGGGATCGCAGCAGTGCTTGAGGGGCGACAGTTTCTCGGTATTGAGCGCGAAGGTGAGTACCTGGACATTGCCTGCGCGCGGCTGACCCATTGGGCGCACCAGTCCGTGCGGGAGGCAGCGTGACGCCGGGCGTGGATGGCTCCCCGGCCGGTGGAAGGACGAGACGCGTCTTTCTTCTGGCCGACCAAGCTATCCACTCTCACTAGGAGGTCACACCATGACCAAGGCTCAGGAAATCTACGACAAGGTGAATGAGCTGGTCGCCTCGGGCGTCGAGAAGTCAGACGCTTTCAGGCAGCTCGCCGAGGCAGCATCCCGCCCCTACGACTCAATTCGAGGGAGTTACTACTCCCACAAGAAGAAGGTCGAGGGCGGCGAGAGCCGCCCACGGACCAGGCGCCGGGAGACAACGCCAGAGGACGCGCTGGCCGATGCCCGTGCTTCCCTGGAGCGCTCCATTGCGGCAATCGACCGGGAGGTCGAAGTGGCCGAAGAGCGCGCCGCAGAGAGCGCCGCCGAGGCCAAGGCGCTCAAGGCCAGCGCGGCCGAACGCAAGAAGGCCATCACCGAACGACTGGAGGCGCTGAAGTGAGAGCAGGCGGGTTGATCTGGGCTAACGCCTGGATCGACCCGCATTACCAATTAACGACTTGCTTAAATCACGACTTAACGCGAAAATCGTTAAGCCATATTAACCGAGAAAGGAGGTAAACATGAACGATATAACCACACCCGAATCCAAGACTACCGTTGCCTATCTGCGCACCAAGGCCGCGCACCGAGACGATGAACTCAGCCTAGAAAGCCAGTGGCGGGCATGTGAAGACTGCGCCCACAAGCTGGGCGTGCAAATAACAGTCCTCTATGTCGACGCCAACCTGCCAAGGATTGCCATCAGCATGCCAGGGTTAGAAGCTCTGTTCGATGACCTCTCACGGCGTCGTGTTCGCTACGTCATTACCGCAGAGCAAACCATCCTGACACCCTATCCGCCAGAGGCACACACACTGGAACGGCAGATCACTCGTACCGGTGCCACCCTGATTACCGGTCAATTGAACAGTAACTAACCAGAAAGGAGGAAGATATGCCCCTAGCCACTCTGATAAAGACCAAAACCACTGTCTCCCTCGAGGAAGAAGCCACCGCCATGATCTACCTGCGCGTCTCCAGCGACGGCCAGGTCAGTAAGGCGCACGATCCCGAGGGCTACTCAATCCCGACCCAGCGCGAAGCCTGCCAACGCCATGCCGAACGGCTGGGTGCCCGCGTGGTCGCGGAGTTCGTGGAGTTGGGGCGCACCGGCACCAACCTACGCCGCCCGGAACTTCAGAGCCTGCTCACCAAGCTACCGACGCTCAAACCGACCTACGTCATCTTCTACGACCTCTCCCGCGTCGCCCGCGAGGAGATGGACGCGCTATGGCTGCTCGCTGAGATCAAGCGCCACGGCGCCAAGCTGGAGTCCACCCTGGAGCGCGTCGATGACAGCCCACAGGGGCTCCTGCTGTTCGTCATCATGGCCGGCGTCAACGCATTCCGCTCTCGCGGTGACGGCGAGAAGGTCAAGGGCGGATTGGCGCGCAAGCACGCCGATGGCGGCACCATCGGCCAGGCCCGCACCGGCTACCTCAACGACTCAGAGATGGTCGACGGTCGCAAAATCGCCACCGTCAGCATCGATCCCGACCGCGCCCACCTCGTGCAGCTCGCCTTCGACCTAGCAGCCACCGGCGAGCACACCCTGACGACCATCACCGACATCCTTGAGGATGCCGGTCTGCGTACCCGGACCACCCGCAAGCGCCCGAGCCACCCGCTGTCGCGCAGCATGGTTCACCGGATACTCAGAGACGACTACTACATAGGGACCGTGACGCTCAACGGCGTCAAGCGCCAAGGCCGCCACGAGCCCCTGATCGACCGGCAGACCTTCGACCGCGTACAGAAGATTCTGGACGCCCACCGTCTCAGCGGCGACCGCTCCCACAAGCACAACCACTACCTCAAGGGCACGCTCTTCTGCACCTGTGGCAAGCGCTTGGGTTACGGGCGACACCGCGGCAAATGCGGCGGGCTCTACGAGTACTTCAGTTGCCTGAGTCGTGCCCAGCGCGGCGAACGCTGTGCTGCCCCCTACTTCCCGGTAGAGCGCACGGAAAGAGCCATCGTGCGTCGCTACAAGCGAGAGACGCTGACACCAAAGCGGCAGGCCGCTGTCCGCGAGGCTCTACGCGCGTACGTTCAGGCCAAGGCCGAGGTCGCCCGCCGCGCCTCCGAGCGCCACACCCGCCGACTGCGCGAACTAACCGGCCAGCAGCAGAAGCTCGTCCAGCTCTACTACAACGGCGGCGTCTCCGAAGAGGTCCTCAAGGCCGAGCAGCAACGCATCGAGGTTGAGCAAACCAAGGCCCAGCAGTGGGCCGACGCCGCCACGGCCGAGGTCGAGGATGTCATGGGCGCTCTTGAGGACGCGCTGATCCTCCTGGACGATGCCCGCGTTGTCTACGAGACCCTTCCCGATAGTTCTCGGCGCATGGTCAACCAAGCCATCTTCCTGGTACTCACCGTCCGCGACCCCGACACCATCGACGCCACCCACACCCCGCTCTACGACGAGATCGCCCGCCTCGCCAGAAGCCTAGAGGACACCGAGAAGCCGTCCCAAACGGCCCAAAAACGGCCCAGGACGCCGCAAAATAAGGACATATGCCCCCAAGACGACCACGACCCCGATTTTCGGGGCCGGGGTTCGTACGAGAACAAAATGGCGGAGGGGGAGGGATTCGAACCCTCGAGGCAGGAGAACCCGCCTGGCGGCTTTCAAGGCCGCTGCATTCAACCGCTCTGCCACCCCTCCGAGGATGACGGGACTAAAGGTAGTGGAGTGGCCTAGGCAAGAGCAAGGCCCGCCACACAAGCGGGGGCGAGGCCCGCTGGAAAGAATGCGCTGGGCCGTAGGCGTACCTAGTGCCTTGGTCCGACCCCGTAGGTCCGGCCAGCCTCACTACGCGTCGATGAGATCCAGACGAGATAGTGGAGCTGCTGAGTGCCGCTGACGAGCTGGCTACTGCTTGAGGCGCAGATCGCCGGATACCTATCCGGAGGTCGACCGGCGTCGGCTTGCCACCGTTCGTGTACTAGCAGCGTACTAGTGCGGGCCAGTGCGCACTACGTCGCAACTCGCTGGGTCGCGCTGGCCTTGTAGGCATCAAGATTAGGCCCGGCTAGAGAGCGAGCTGAACTACCTGCTCGCACGAGGAACTCATAGGTTCCTCTGGATCGCTTGGGTCGATGGTAGAACCACGGAATGCTGGCAGCCGAATGGTCGAGTGGGCCAATACGAAGGAGACAAACAGTCACGCCCTCAACCTTATCGAATTCGATATTCACGTAAGAAAGCGGGTCAGGCGTTATGCTCGCTTGAAGGTGGTCCCGAATGAAACACTCGTAGTGATCAATGTCAGCCAGTCGATCCAGATCAATGCCACAGACAATATAGTCGCCGACCCGGGGTGCCTTTGCGAGCCTAGGTGAATCATCACTGCCGGCATGGTCGGCGTCTACGGCACCGATAACGATGCTTCCGCCATGAGAGTTCAAGAACGAAGTTACACTCCGCATCAATGCGTCGGTAGCCTCCGGCGAATTTTGTAGCTCGCCCGTAGATAGCCAGTGCTCGAGCGCTACGGTGGCCGATCCCATAACCCCGAAAGTAGCGTTTTCCCGTTGTTCCAGAAGGCGATTCGCCTCAAGTTGTTTGGAGCGCTGATCACCGCGGATGTCGTCGTGGTACACCATCGGCGCGGCGGTAGAGCACACGTATGTGTAGGTCCGCCACCCATACTCTCCCGTGGCCTTCCTCATGGCAGCCGCGAGCTTTCGCCCGATTTCGTAGAAGCTGTCCGCACGCACACGCCCGCGTAGCAAATACGACCCGAATCCTATCCCCCGATAGAGAGATACCTCTTTTAGGTCGCACTCATGGGCAGCCTTCACAATGCGCTCACCGATAGCCAGCTCGTCTGAATGGGAGATGGGACGAATTGCTGCGAGGACGACAAAGATCCCTATACCGTTCGATTCTTGTATTGGCATTAGCACAGCATTCTGGATATAAGACTCCTCAAAAGAACGGCTCACATCCGTTCCGGCCCGACTAGCCAAGGCCAAATCAGCGGCCGGTGGAATACGAGCTAGGCTGTCGGAGCTTGGCTCTTGAAGACTGTTCGGTTGGTGCCAAGGCCAATTATGAACTATGTCGTGTACGGCGAATGATTGGATCATCACTCCGGGGTCTCCGGCAAAGGCCTCTATGAGAGCGTGCTCGAACTCGTTTGGCTGACATGGCAGCCATGTCCTGATCAGGATGTCATAGGGACCGTAAATCTCGTAGAATGCCCAAGCGTGTACACCGGTTTGTTGTACAGCTCGCTCAACACGGCTGATTGCGTCGTCGTAGCGATATGTCGAGTGCGCTAGCAGCCAGAAGTAGAGACGCTCGCCATCCCATCGTTCATGTGCGTATGGGTGCCACTCGAAGTTGATGTGCTCTTGAACGTCGGCAATGTCCTCGCGAGACAAACGTGGGTGTGCTTCACGATCTGTCACAAGAACAGACGTGAGCTGGTCTAGGGCGCGAGGCTCGTGGTACTGACGAATCGTGGCCCCCGTGACGGGAGCTCCTCCTCCACGAAATCTCTGGCCGGCAAGCTCCCGTCGTTGACCCAAGCCTAGATTCTCGTACCCTGTATCCAGGCCGAGCACAATCGTCAGGAGCTCGCGATACTGAGACGGTCCCAGCTTGTCTGTCGCTTCCGAGAGGACCTGGCGCACTGACTCAAACGCCTCGTGCTCTGGGTCCTCGGCGTGTGCCGCTCGGTGCGCGCGAACCGTGGGAAGCTCGAGAAGCGGCTGGACGTCGGGTAGCCAGATCGCGTTGCGGCCACGGCTAACGAGCCGAGACAGCGCCTTCCGAATGGGTACCTGGTCGGGAGGTACGGACATTGCCCGAAAGGCTACCAGGAGCAGCTAGTGTCAGTCGAATGATAGGTAGTGATTGGCCTTAAAGAGTCGTTGATGGGCGATACGACGGCGGACGCTGCCTGTTGCCTGACATATGCTTGACAGATGAGGCTTTATGCGGCAGACTTATGGGCTATCGCTTTGGATGACCCCGAGTGCGGAGGAGGCGGCGTATGGTGCCGGACGGTGCGGCCCACGTCAAGGGCAAGCAGGTCGAGGCAGCGGCCCGAAACGGGATCGCCGAGGATCTGCGACGCGACCCGCTTCCTTCTGTAGGGCTTAGCGGTCAGGCCCTGCCACCTCAGGCCGTCCTCGGGAGTCAGCTTTGTGGCGTCGCCGCCGATCTCCACCACGGGATGCGCCAAGAGAAAGCACATGGTGCCCCCGACGCCCTAGCTCACATTCGGTCCCGTGCCAAAGCCTGCCCGTAGCTCGCATGCCGAGTCTCGGTACGCGCTTGAGGAGACGCGCCGACGCTCGGATATCGACCATGTGCGCCCGAAATCCGACGACAGACCCGACGACTCCGAGCGTACCCGTAGCATTTGCGCCCGATCCCCCGTGCATCGCAATGTCTGCAGGGCAATATACCCGTCTTAAGCAGAAGATTCGAGCAAGCTCGAACAGCTCCAATACATCGATCTGGCTTGCTCTAGCTCTAGCGTTCGTCGGAGTCGCGGCGACCTTGTGGGTGACCGCACTGGCCACCAGCATGGCCCGGGACGCAAAGGGCAAGCTGGAGCTCGCAGGATGGTTCAGCATAGTCCTCATGCTCGTACTCATCGCTGCGCACCTCGCAAGACACGCCCAACACAAGTCCGAGGTTGACGACATCATCGACGAGTTGGATACCTACATCTTCCACCCCGCACCGAATGAGCGCGATCCACCGTGATTGAGCACGTCATCATCCGAGCGACATCCAGCCTCCAGCGACCGCCGCAGAGCGGTTCGCGTTGACATCGGTGGCTCCCGCGGAACTTGGGGATCACTGGGGCACCGTGTCACCGAGTCCATGACCCGAACTCAGCGGAGCGCATTATGGCGCGAGCGCCTGCCCCAGCGCCTCCTTCGACTACGAGCGCATCGCCTCCGGCACGATGCGCTGCGGCGGTGGCGTCCACCACGCGAACAGCACGACGGCGTCGTTCCAGTCGTTGTCCTGGTAGTCCTCGGAGACGACCATGATCAGGTTGTAGTACCAGCCTCTGCACAGCTGGCTCTGTGCGACAGCCGAGGCGCTCCACTTGCCGTCGGCGAAGCTTTCCACGCTCACCGACATCCTGAAGCCGGCCGGCTGCTCGCTCGTTTGCGGGGTCTGCAGGCCGGTCTGTCCAATCGGGTTGTCGTGCTCGCCGCTGCCGCTGAAGTTGATCGTGGCGCCGACCTCCGGTTCGATGATCACGTGCTGCTCAAACGCCGCGTTCGTGAACGCGTGGATGTTTACCCAGGTTTCGTGTGGCAGATACACAGGCGTTGTGTTGCTTGACCTTGGTTCCGGCATTTTGCGTGCTCCTTTTCTGGAGTTGGTTTTCTAATTGCTCGGCGAGGATGGCCCATATGCCGCTGCGATCGCCGCCGCTACCTGCTGCTGGGTCAGCGCGCTCCAACACGCGGCCACGTAGGAGCTGGCTTCGGCCCTGGCCACGCCGGCGCTGTGCAGCTGCAGCGCGAGCGCGTCGCCGCTCGAGTCCTGGCTGGCGCCGTCGAGCGCTTCGGCGTACTGCTGCGCGGTCGGCGAGAAGCTCGCCTTCAGCGCGCTTTCCAGCACGGGGTCGCTGACCTGGTAGCCGCCGGCCTTCAGCGTCGCCAGCGCCTGCACGAGCACGAGCGCCGCATAGGCTTCGCGCAGCATCGCGACGGCCTCGGCCCCCCGCTTGTCGGCGGCATGCAGTTCGCGGCCGAGCTGCCAGGATTGCGTGTACACCGCGCCGATCAGTGCTTGCGCCTGCGCGAGCGTGATCGGGAAGCCGGCTGCGAAGCCCATCGCTAGGCCTGCTTCGGGCACAACGCCTTGCTTGAGCGCGATCGCAAGCGCGACCGCCACCGGGTGGTAGATCGCTGCGCACAGGCTCACGATCGTGGCGCCGCTCGCGCCCTCGGCTACGAGCAGCCGCGCCACCGTCGGCTGGTCTTTCAAGGCGTTCACGATCGCCGCGAGCTGCTGTGTGCTCGTGCTCGGCAGCGCCCCGGCCGTGGCGCTGCGAGCTTCGGGGATCGCGTAGCCGGCAGCTATCAGCGTGTCGAACAGTTGGGCCGGGCCCACGCTCGGCAGCCGCGCGAGCGCGTCCGTCGCGGCGGCGGCGGCCGACTTCTGCGCCTTCCAGTCGCTCTGCACGAGTTCGAGCAGCGTGCGCTTCTGGCAGGGCTCGCCTTCGATCCATGCGCCTTCGAATGTGTTGTGCGGGTCCGGCGTATAGATGGCGCGCACGCGCACGTAAGCTTCCTCTGCACTCGCCAGCGCGGCCGCCTCGAGCGTGGCCGCTAAGGCGCTCGTGACGGTGCTCGCGAGCACGTTTGCGAACTTCGCGTCGCTTGCCACCTGCATCGCAAACGAGAAGTTCGCATAGCCGCCGTAGTCGATCCCGGGCTGGGCGGGCAGGTTCGCGGCGGCGAAGCTCACTTCAATCGCCGTTTCCGACTTGAACGAGCCCGTCGGCCGGCCCGTCATCGCGATCAGGCCGACGATGCGAGTGTGCGCGGCTTCGACGGCTAACTGGGCGGTCTCGTGGTCTGCTTCGGCTTTTTTCTTGTCTTCCTTATGCGGCTGGGTGAGCCAGTCCCACGCCTCCGCTATCAGAGCCACAAGCGCCGCCACGGTTGCCCCGAGCACACCCAGCGCGCCCGCGGCCGCGGCGAAGTCGGCCGCCGCCTCGCCCAGCTCGGCGGCCTCGGTCGCGCTCGTGGCGGGGCCGACCACGTCCTGCAACTGGCCGCTCTCCGGGTCCTCGATGACTTTGGTCTGCTCGTCGATCGTCTCCTGGGTCTGCTGCTTGACGTTGTCCGCGTCGGCTTCGCGGCAGATCAGGTTCGTCAGCAGCTCAGGGGCAAAGCTCGTGACGGCGAACTCGGCGATCAGGATCTTCAGCGCCTTCTGGTTGCCGACGCTGTCTAAGAGCAGGCTGCGTCCGATCGAGACAGCGTTTTCGACGAGCGCCTCGGCGACCCACGCGGCGATCCCCTCCAACTCGAAGCTCTCGGGCGCCTTTATCGAACACTGCAGTGGCGGAAGCTGAAGCGTGAACAGCTGCTTACCGGCGACCGTCACCGTGTAGGCGCCGGTCAGCACCAGCGGCAGCTTCCCGCCGGAGATCGAGCCTTCCTGTGACAGTTCGAGCGAGAAGCTCGTCGAGATCGCCTTGTCGAACGCCAGGCCGACGAGCTTGCCGCATTTTCCTTCGCTCGCCTCCTCGAGCATCTTCGCGTAGTCGAGCACCGACCCGAGCACAGGCTCGAGCGGCCAGTCGACGATCCGCAGCCCCTCGCTGTCGGAGTAGGTGAACGACACGCTCGGTTCTTTCACCCCGACGATTTCGCCTTTGTATTTGGCCTTGCCGGCGTACTTGCCGAGGGCCGGCTGGTAGCTGAAGCTCGTTTCCAGGAACGGCTGCTTGAACACCGAGATCCCGCATGCCAGCTGGTAGATCGTGCCGGTGCTCTGGCGCGTGTCGATCGTCACCGTCGGCCCCTGCGTCGGCTGTTTGGTCTGCGAATCGACGTAGGGCGTCAGCTGCGCTATCACGAGGTCGACCTCGCCGAGGTAGGCACCGCTCACGAGCACGCCGGTCGTGCTCACGCCCACGTCCACCTGGAACTTCGCACCGAAGAACTCGACTTCGCAGGCCACGTGGTAGCCCTGCAGGTACTGCTTGCCCGCCACCTCGATCGAGGCCTGCTCGATGTTCGCGTAGTACATCGACCCGCTCAGCAGCACGATCGGCGCATAGCCGCTCGGCCAGGCGGCGCCCGTAACGATGTCGGCGAACAGGTCGAGCACCGACATCTCGCCGCCCAGCGCGACCACGGCCAGGAGCGGCACGCCGTCGAGGAAGTGCACGCTCGCGACGAGCGGGACCTGCTTGCCGGCGATCGTGAGCGTCACCGTCCCGGAGATCGAGATCGTGCTGCTCGTCGCCTGCTCGGCGGGGTATTCGTATTCGACGCTCAGCCGCGGGCTCGCGATCGTCACGCCGAACATGCCCCCGAACGGGTCGGCGATCGAGGCCGGCTGCTCGTCGCCGGCGAGCACGAACGTCGTCTTCGCTTCGGCGACGGTCAGCGTGCCGTGGAACTTGTACGGCGCCCCGCCGGCGGTCAGGGCGACGCCGACGTGCGCGTCCACGACGAGCGTCTCTTCCGCGCTCGGGCGGTAGCTTGCGGTCCCGTCGAGCGTCAGCCGCCCGCCGAGCAACACAAGCTCGCTCAGCTCGGCCACGTAGGTCGTGTTCGCCGGGGTCGTGTGGTCGATCGTCGCCCACAGCAGCAGCGACGGCGCGCTCGAGCCGTCCTCGAGGATCCGATCGAGCGCATGCGTCAACTTGCCGTCCTCGAGGTCGAGCGCCGCGAACAGCGCGAAGCCCCGTGGCAGCGGGGTCGTCGGGGCCAGCTCGGCGCCCAGCGCCGGCAGGTCGGCGAACGGAGTGTCGAAGGCGACGTTCTGCAGCTTGGCGACCTCGGCCACGCTCGCCAGGTCGGCCTGCAGGTCGGCGAGCGTGCCGTCGTAGGCGAGCACCGCCGCGTTGGCGGCGCTCACGCGCACGTAGTCGTCGACGGGCGCGAGCATCGACCACAGCGAGGCGAACGTGAACGGCTGCGCGAGGCCGCACACGAACACGTAGCTGCGCAGGCCCGAGCGCATGGCGCTCAGCAGCGCGCCGCTGCCGAGCCCGGCCAGCGAGCCGTATAGGGCGAACAGTTCCGAGGTCAGATCGACATATACATAGGCCGCGCTGCCAAAGGAGATCGGCGCCGTGGCCGCCGGGATCACCTCGGTCCACGGCGCGCCGAGCGCGCCCGCGATCGCCGGCAGCTGGATCGCCGGCTGGCCCGAGCTGGCGCTCGCCGACAGCACGCTGTTGCGGTTGCTGCCGAACGTGAACAGCGCGCTCGTGCTCACGAAGCCGTTGAACGAGAGCTGGCCGAACAGCGCCGCTTCGTAGGTGGCGGGCCCGCCCGTCTGCTCCGGCGCCTGCACCTTGACGCGCCCGCCGAGCGCCAGCACGTCGATCGTCAGCGATCCCACCGCGACCGGCCAGGCGGTCGTGTCCTTGTAGCCCGCAACTTCAACGAACTTGCCGGGGCGCGCGACCGCCGTCAGCCGCGCCATCGGGATCTGCGCCGGGATGCCCAGGTCGGCCGGCAAGCCGTAGCCGGGGTGGTACGCGCCGCTCGAGATCAGCGCGGCGAAGTCGGGAATCTGCGCGCCGGATGGTTCGAGCGAGGCCTGGAACTCGGCCTCGCCGTCCTTTCCCACCACGTACTTGACCGTCACGAGCGCCGGCCCGACCTGCAGCTGGCCGCACACGAAGCCGGTCGTCGTCGGCGTGGCGGCGCTGTCGTAGTCGACTTCGAGCGCCAGGCCCGTCAGCGCGATCGCCGGCGAGCTGAGCAGCGCCAGCGTCCCAGTGCTGACGACGCTCACGCTCAACGCCTTCAGCTGCAGGGCGCCGGCCACGCCGAACGTGGCGCTCGCGTGCGTCAGCTTCAGGTCGAAGAACTTGGGCGCGCCGACCGGTTCCAGCACGGTCGGGGCGCTGAGGCCGAGCATCCCCAGCAGGCCGCGGGCCGTCAGCCCGGCAGTGCCCGGCATGCTTTCGATGCTGGCCGAGACCGTGCCGTCCTTGCCGGCCTCGCATTCGATCGCGATCGTCGCTTCGGCGCCGCTCCCGGAGAGCGTGCCGAGCAGTCGATAAGAGGCCGGTTCCTTGCCTTTCGCCGCCGCGTACTGCACGCTCAGCTCGGCGATCGTCGCCGTGCCGAGCTTCAGCGCGGCCGAGGTGTCGAGCCGCAGCGAGAACGACAGCGGCGAGAAGTCCGCCGTGCTCAGCGTGAGCGACCCGTCACGCACAGCGAACTGGCCGATTAGGGGTAGCAGCGCGTTGGCGATAGTCGTCCCCAGTAGCTTTGAGAGCAGGTCGGCGAGCGTCTCGGGGCCGGTCATGCGCAGCCTGCCCCCCAGTTCGGCCTTCGCGCTGTCGTAGAGCAGCGAGGCGAGGATCGTCGTGCCCCATTGGGCCTCCAGCCAGAAGCTGGTCGAGGGTTCTGGCTTGCCTCCCTGGCCGAGCAGCCTGCGTTCGACCTCCAGCGACAGCGAGCTGAGCTGCAGCCAGCCGAGCAGCTTCTCGCCCGCGGCCAGCGAGAAGCCAACGGCCGCGAGCGAGGGCTGCGTGGCGCCGGTCTGGTACACCAGCTGCAGCTCGACGTCGGTCACCGCGACGCTCAGCAGGGTCCCGAGCACCGGCACCTGTGAGAGGTCGCCGAGCCCGCATACTTCGATGAGCTTGGCGATCGTCAAGTCGGGGTTGGCCGAGGAGAACGAGATCGCGCCCGCGCTCGTGGGCGTGGGCAAGACGATTTCGCCCGACACCGGATAGGCCCCGCCGAGCACGGCGTCGGCGCTCGCTTCGCCCGACCAGGCGCCATCTTCGTAGGTGGCCTCGACTTGGACCGCGCCGAGCTTCAACAACTTCGGCACGATCTCCCAGCCTTCGAGCATCGCGAGCCCGACCGTCAGCGAGCCGATCGTGCTCGCCCCGGTGGCGGGCACTTCGAGCATCGCGGTCAGCTCGCCGAGCGCGAGCTTCGAGCTGACTTCGCCGACCGTGGGCAACGTGCTGCTAAGCGACTGCAACGGCCCCCCGAGACCGACGGCGCTCAGCACCTCGCTCGCCGTGCACGGCTCGACCGTGGGGTCGGAGTAGACGCTCAGCGTATATGCCCACACCGGCGGGGACTCCGGCAGCGGCTCGCCCGACAGCTCTGCTGTCAGCGTCTTGGCGCCGACGGGCATCTCGAAGGCGACGGCGAGCGCCAGCTGGCGTGCTTCGGCGTCGAGCGGGCTCAACACGCGCACCGTCATCGAGGTCGAGCTGGGCGCCGGCCAGCCGGTCGGCAATACGCTCTGCCAGCCACTGAAGGAGACCGTGCCGTAGACCTCGGCCAGCTCGTACGGTTCGGCCCCCGGGCCCGGTTGGCGCAGCACGATCCCGGGCGAGGAGAACGACAACGCCGAAAGAGTCTGGTTGGCGAGCGGCACCATCAGCGCACCGAGGTTGGGCGAGCCCGGCAGCAGCGCCACCAGCTGGGCGAGCGTGGCGGCGCCGGGCAGCGAGAGCTCGAGCGGGCAGTCCTCGTCGCTGAGCACCGAGCTTGCTTCGAGCGTGAACTGCCCGCGAGCGGCGCTCGCTTCGAGCGTCGCCTCCATGCTCGGCAGGCGCGCGTCTGTCACGGTCAGGGCGACGTCGGAGATCGCAAGCACGAGGCCTTCGACCGTCCCCGCGATGCCGCTCGGGGTCTGGGCCACGATGCGCGCCGCGAGCACCTCGACCTCGCCCGAGAGGGTCTTCTGGGTTTCGACTTCGCTCGAGGCGTGGTCGAGCAGCCATTCGGCGATGCCCGCCTTGGCGATGAACGAGGGCGCGCGCATCAGCATCTCTTCCGCGTTGGCTTCGGCCCCCACGAGCGCGCTCAACAGCGTCCCGAGCGTCAGATTCGGCCGGCTGGCGGGGTCCATCGCGACGTCGTCGAGGTACTGGTCGAGCGGCCGCGAGCGCGACGGTTCGGCGAGCTTGGCCTGCTCGTTGACTACAACGCCCGTCGTGGTCGTGACGCTCGCGGTCAGCGTGAGCGCTTCCGTGGTCGCATCGCGCGTGAGCGTCGCCGTTGCCGAGGCGATCGTCTCCTGCTGGTCTTCGACCATGAACGTCAGCGGCGTGCCGAGCACGATCGCGACGCTGGCCTCGCTCACGAGCGGGCCGTGCTCGTCGAGCGTGTATTCGACGGTCGAGTGGTCGAGGTCTGCGCTCCAGCCGAGCACGCGCTCGATCACGTGCAGCGCGAGCTGCTCGGCGAGCGCGGCGGCGGCGGCGGGGCCGACGAGCTGGGCAGCGCCTGCGTGCAGGTGAGCGGCTGGGCGGTCCCCACGCCCATGGCCTGGCAGAAGGCGCGCAGCGTCACAGGCGTGCTCGCGGCGGTCAGCGCCAGGCGCGGGTCGGCCGGCTCGAGCCCGAGCGGACGGCGCGCGCCGAGCGCCGCCACTTTCGAGATCGTGAAGATCGCCAGTTCGGACGAGTCGATGTCGGGGGTGAGGTAGTGCTGGGCGGCGTTGGTGGACACGTATAAAGGCGCCACGCCGAATCCCGTCCACGGGACCATCAGCGCGCTGCCGGGGACGCCAAAGGTGGGTGGCGCCACCAGCCGCACGAGCAGCGTTGGGGGGATCGCGGGGCCGACGAGGCGCAGGCGGATGTCGTCGAAGCTCGACGGATACGCCACCAGCCCGGGATTGGTGAGCGACAGCGTCCACGCCTCGTCGAGGTTGAAGCTCTGTGAGGCGCTCGACAGCGAGACCGTGAGGTCGTTGGCGACGTTCAGGTACATGCTTTTGTTGGCGACCTTGGTTTCGAACGTGAACTTGTCCTCGCCCAGCAGCGCGCGAGCTGGGATCCTCGCGCCACGGTTGTTTTGGAACTGCTGGTGGAGCTCCAGGACCGTGAACGAGCTCACGAGCGGCAACGTCGTTTTCAGCGGGTCGAGCAGCACGGGGTCCTCAGCGTTTCCCTGAGCGCTCATGTCGAGCACGATCCGCGCGCCCTTGGCCAGGTAGCGGATCGTCATCGACGTCCACCACTGCGGCGCCAGCTCCCCCAGCCTGCCGAGGTTGACGGCGAAGCCGTCGGTCACGAACACGCAGACTTTGCGCCCTTCCCGAGCCGCGGCCAGCGAGATCGCGGCAAGCGTCTCGACGCTCGGGTGGCGGTAGCTCGAGTCGGCTGAGATCACATAGTTCTTCGCTTGAAACGAGCCGAAGAAGAGCTTCAGCTGTTCGAGGGACATTGCGGCGAGGAACGCGTCGGCGAACAGTGCGGGCGTCAGCTTGCGATACCACGAGGGCGACAGCGGCCTCAGGCGGGCCGCTTGCGAGCGTTTGCTCGGGCGCGGGCGCTTGGCCGGGCGCGGGCGCGCCGGGCGGACGTCCACGGTGGTCAGCGCCTGGGCCGTGAGCTCCCTGTTGAGCTCGGGGCAGATCTGGGCGGTGTTGAAACTCTGACTTACGAGCACGAACGGGTTCGCGACGCCGGCTTTGATGTTGCTCATCGTCTGCTCGAATGCCGCGCGCAAGGCCGTCACCAGGTTGGCCTTGACGACACCCTTGCGCAGGGCGACCTCTTCGAGCGTGCGGTTTGCATCTGCCACCGCCCCGGCCTCGCGCAGCCGCGGCGGCATGCGGATCGCGTCCCAGTCGGCCGGGTCCGAGCCGATGCACAGCAACGTGTACTCGTTGAGGAAGGGCGCCGGCACCGTGCCGAGCGTCTGGCCGCGCTGGGAGTTGCGCATGCTGCCGTGGTGGGGGATCTTGAGGATCGAGACGCCCGGGCTCGCCGGCGGTTGCAGGCATGCTTGGATGAACGGCGCCACCAGGTAGCCGGCGCTGTCCCCGGTGAAGACCATTTTGGTCTGGCTGTGGAACATCAGCACGCTCGCCAGGTTGTCCGGGTCTGTGTCGACGCTCCGCGTGCGCCCGAGTGCGCGCGCGGGCAGGCGGTTGTAGACCGAGTAGCCGGGCTCCCCGTTGGCGGGGAGCCTGAAGGCCGTGAACAGCGGGCCAGTGTGCGTGGATGCCTCGTCGGGTGAGAAGTGAAACGCCCCGACCAGTTCGCCAAGGGTGCCCTCGTCGGTGTCCATCAGGTCTCCGAGCACCTGTGTCACCAGTGGGCCGTTGAAGACCAGCGGCTTGTCGTTCGTCGGCGCGGTCGCGCGCGTGGGCGAGAGAAAGCGCTCGAAGATCGCCTTGATGCCCCCGAAGTGGTCCTCGTGCGCGTGCGAGACAACCACGGCGTCGGGCGCGATTTCGTTCGCGGCGCGACCCATTTCGCCGGACACCGCGCGCAGCGCGGACATGTAGTAGCGGTAGTAAGGGGCGTTCGCCTGCACCCCGCCCGCCGCAGGACCCCTGCTCACATAGCCCTGCGGGCCGCCGTCGATCAGGTACAGCTTGTCTTCGTCCTGCAGGACCATCGCGTCGCCGCGACCGGCGTAGACCACATGCAGTCGGATCGCCATGGCCGGGTCCCGCTCAGTTCGAGGGCCCGCGCCGCTTAGCGCGTAACTGCCGATGTCCAGATAGTTGGGATCATTCTGAAAAACATACACTAAAACGGGTCATGCAAGTGCGGCCATTGCTTGACAAGCAATCATGATATGCGAATAATACGCGTTTGTTGACCTAGCCCGACCAACCAATCTGTTGCTCCATGCAGTCGCCGTGGCAAGATTGTCGCGGTAGCGATGTGGCTGTTTCGCGATGTTTGACTTATTTTTATTGGTTCTAGTCGGGATCGGCCTCATTGTGGTGGGTGGCCTGGTCTTGCTCGGAGCTATGGCGCTGGCCGGCAAGACGCCGCTGCGCCTGAGTGGGTCGGATGCTCAGCCGCCATCCGCATCTGACACCCCGCCAATCGAGTACGCCTATCTCGATTCGCTGCGCGCGGTGGCCTACCTTGGTCAAATCGAAGGTGGTCTCGCCTCCAGCGAACAGCGCACCGACGAAGTCTCGCACGGGCTCAACGCCACAGTGGCTGTGGGCACGGCTGGGAACTTGGGGGTCACCGAAGAGACGAAACAAAGCGCGGTGACGACGATCACCCCGCGGGGGGCCGAACGCTTCTATACCTTCCTGCGGCGGCTACGTGAAGGGGGCGAGAGGGAATATAGAAATGGATCGTGCGTCGAAGTTGAAGATAAAGAAGCGAATGAGTCCAGCAATAGACGGAAGCTCTATTGGCTGGGCGAGGTCAACGAGCAGGCATTACCCAAGGAAGTCATAGAGGGAATGGAATGCATCGGCGCGGGTGACTTTGTTCGCATTAAAAATGCACAGCTATTTCTGCCACCTTTCGCGCAGACCCTGCCGAGAGCTCGGAGCACCAACGTGTTCTTCGGCGCGCTGCCCGCTCCACGAACTCCATTCACCTCACCCGAGCAGTCCGTCCAGATCGCCAAGGCCCTGCCTGAATATGCGCGGCTCGTCGGCACTAATCCCAGGATGCCGTTTGTCGCCGCCCCCTATGGCAATGCAAAGAGGATCGGCAGCGTAGGCGGTGGCCTGCCAATCTTCCTGCCTTCGCTTTACAGGGGACTTACGCTCGAGCCCAGTCTGCTCAGTGGTCCGGTGACGATCGTGGGTAAGATCGTCTACTACGCTGCCAAGGGCACGCCTTATATCGACTATCCGACCGTCGTCAAGTTTGGACGGGCGCTGTTGTTAGCTCGCGAGGCGCTGCGTGTCGATCTCGGCGTGTGCTCAAAAGAGCCGCCGGCAGCGACTCGTGCGCAGAGCGTCAAGCGCGTGGAGCCCGCGGGCGCTTCTCAGACACGTTCCAAGGTCTCGAGTCAGGTTCGTAGCCAGAAGGCCCGCTGTACCTCTCGGCAGCGGACGCTCTACGAAATCAAGAAATCAATGACGTTCAAGCCGCCGTTCGCGGTTGTGCTTCCGATTGCCATATATGAGTGACGGATAGGCCGTGGGAAGCAGTCACCTGCCACAATACCCGGCGTGAGCGACCCCGGTCCCGCAAGCGCGCATACGCGCGCCGCCCACGCCAATGCCTTCGGTGAGCTGCCCTTCGAGGATCGCGACGACTTCGAGGACGCGCGGCGCGGATTGATCGCGACGACCAAGAGCCTTGTGCTGCGCGACGCCAAGGGGCGTGCCGTGTGGGACATGGACAGCTATGCGTTCGCTGGAGCGGATCTGAGAGCGGGCGGGGGATCGCGTGAGGGAGCGGACGGCGGCGCCGGCGAGGAAACGGATGGGAGGGCTGGCCGGGATGGGCTCGGGGAGGCGAGCCAGGCGCCAGAGGAGGCCCGCAACGACGCGCCCGAGACGGTCCACCCGAGCTTGTGGCGCATGGCCCAGCTGAACGGGATGCACGGCCTGTTCGAAGTCGCGCCCGGCATTTACCAGGTAAGGGGATACGACATCTCCAACATGACCCTCGTCGAGGGGCGCACAGGCGTGATCGTAATCGACCCGCTCATATCGACAGAGTGCGCCGCCGCCGCGCTTGCCCTGTTTCGCGCGCATCGCGGCGAGCGCAAGGTCAGCGCGGTCATATACACACACAGTCACGTCGACCACTTCGGCGGGGTGAAGGGGGTGGTCAGCGAAGAGGATGTGCAAGCAGGTCGTGTGCCCATATGGGCCCCCGCCGGCTTCCTCGAGCACGCCGTCTCTGAGAACGTGCTGGCCGGCACGGCGATGGCCCGGCGCGCCGGCTGCATGTTCGCCCCCGGCCTCGCGCGCGGGCCACGGGGACAGGTGGACGCCGGCATCGGTAAGACCACGTCAACCGGGAGCATCACCCTGATTCCGCCGACCCACGAGGTCTCGGCCACGGGTCAGGAGGAGGATATTGATGGCGTTCCCGTGGTGTTCCAGCTCGTCCCGGACAGCGAGGCGCCCGCGGAGATGAACTTTCACTTCCCCCAGTGGCGAGTCCTCTGTATCGCGGAGAACGCGGTGAATTGCATGCACAACGTGCTGACCCCTCGCGGGGCGCCGGTGCGCGACGCCCTGCGCTGGTCCAAGTACCTTGGCGAGGCGATCGAGCTGTTTGGCGTGCGTAGCGACGTCATGTTCGCTCAGCACCACTGGCCACGCTGGGGCAAAGCGAGAGTCATCGAGCATCTGGCACGTCACCGCGACATGTACCGCTATCTGCACGACCAGACATTGCGGCTGGCCAACCGCGGTCTCACACCCACAGAGATCGCGGCAGAGGTGAAGCTGCCGCCGAGCCTGCGACGCACGTGGTCGTGCCGAGGCTATTACGGCACTGTCAGTCACAACGTGCGCGCCGTCTACCAGCGCTACCTGGGCTTCTTCGACGGCAACCCCGCGCACCTCGATCCGCATCCTCCGGTCGAGGCGGCGCGCCGCCACGTGGAGCTGGCGGGCGGGATCGAGCCGCTGCTCGACCATGCTCGTGCCGCCTGCGAGCGTGGAGACTACCGCTGGGCCGCCGAGCTCTGCTCGCACGCCGTCTTCGCGGAGCCTGAGCACACAGGGGCGCGCGAGCTGCACGCGCAGGCGCTGGAGCAGCTCGGCTACCAGTCAGAGAGCGCGGTGTGGCGCAACCTGTACCTCGTCGGCGCCCACGAGCTGCGCGACGGCCCGCCGCCGGCGCCTGCGGGACGGCGCGTGGCGAGCGCCGACGTTGCGCGAGCGCTCTCGATCGAGCAGCTGTGGGACGCGATGGGGGCGCGCCTGGACGGCCCGCGCGCGTGGGACACGCGGATCGTGCTCGCGTGGGACTTCACCGACGTGGACGAGCGCTGGACGGTGACGATCGAGAACGGCGCGCTCAGCACCGTCCAGGGCCGGCTCGCCCTTGACGCGCACGCGACGATCACACTCACGCGTGCGGCCTTCGACGCCGTCCTGCTCGGCGAGGGCGACGGGCCTGAGCTGTTTGCCAGCGGCGCGATCGCCGTCGCGGGCGACGGAGCCAAGCTGGGCGAGTTTCTCGGCCTGCTCGACGAGGGCGATCCGGCTTTCGCGATTGTGACGCCCTGAGCTCCCTTCGTGTCGACGGTGACTCGCTGGTGGGGTCAGAGCGTCGTGACGCCACCCAGCACGCACGACGGGCGCCCTAACACCGACCACAACGCCCGACAGGCGACCTAATACCGACCCGAACGCCTGCGCTGGCGCGGCGCATCCCGCTGGGCACGCCACGCGCGTGCGCGCGGGCTCACGCTACGTTCAATACAACCTTGCCCGTGGCACGCCGCTCGTCGATCGTGCGGAACGCATCGGCGGCGTCCTCCAACGCGAAGCACGCCCCGACAATCGGTTTAATAAACCCTTCGTCCACCAGCTTGCCGACGGCCTCGCCGATCGCGCGATTGCGCTCCGGGTTGCCCATCACGTACGCACCCCAGCCGGCGCCCACGACCGACACGTTGCGCAGCAATAGGCGGTTGACCTTGACCTCGGGGATTGAGCCCTCGGTGAAGCCGACGACGAGCACGCGCCCGTCCTCGCGCAGGCAGCGCAGGCTGTCGGTGAAGCGATCGCCGCCGACCGGGTCGAGCACGACGTCGACGCCGTCGCCCGTGAGCTCGAGCACCTGCTCGCGCCACGCGCCGTCCGAGCGCACGACCTCGTCCGCGCCGGCCGCGCGCGCGACGCGCTCCTTCTCCTCGCTCGAGACGACGGCGATCGTCGACGCGCCGAGTCCCTTGGCCACTTGCAAGGCCGCGCTGCCGACGCCGCCGGCCGCCCCGTGCACGAGCACGCGCTCGTCCTCCTGCACGCGCCCGCGCAGCTTCAGCGCGAAGTAGACGGTGTGGTAGTTGAGGATCACCGACGCTCCCTGCGCGAAGTCGAGCTGCTCGGGCAGCGCGAACGTCAGGTAGGCGGGGGCGACGGCCTGCTCGGCCATGCCGCCGAGCACGGTGAACGCCATCACGCGGTCGCCATCCTCCAAGCCGCTGCCAGCGGGCGCCTGGATGACTGCGCCTGCCACCTCCGAGCCCGGGACGAACGGCAGGTCGGGTTTGAGCTGGTAGAGCCCCCGCGTCTGCAGCACGTCGGGGAACGACACGCCCGCGGCGCGCACGTCGATCAGGATGCCTTCGCCAGGGGTGAGCATGTGGCTCGGCTCGGGCGCCGGTGCGTCCACCACGCGAATCGCGTCCGGACCCGACAGCTCGCTGATCTGGACGGCGCGCACGGTTAAGCGAAGTCTAACCGCGTCTTATGGATTTGTTTAGCCTGCGTCGCGAGTGTGAGCGCCGCCGGCGACGCCGGGCCCAGGATGACCGACGACCCATACAACATCTCGAGCGCAGGTCTCGACGATCACGCGCGCAAGCGTCGCCGCGACGCACAGCGCGCGAGACTGCGACGCCAGCGTCTATGGACAATCCCGGTCGCAGCGGTTGTGCTGCTCGTCGTCGTGGTCCTCGCGAGCGCCGGCGGCGGCTCCTCGAAGTCGCACGACCCATCAACGCCCAGCGCCTCGACCGGCGCCGGGGCCAAATCGCCGGCGGTCGTGTCTGGGGGCCCGCTCGCCCCGGTCGCGGTCGGCGGGCGCGCCGCGCTGTGGGCGCCCAAGAACGTAGTGGATTCGCAACCCGGGACGGCAGCCGCCTATGAAGCGGCGTCGAAGCTCGCCGGGATGCCGGGCTACCTGCTGATCGCCGATCGCGGCAACAACCGCATCCTCGTCGTCGATCCGCGGCACAGGATCGTCTTCAAGTACCCCACCGCGGCGGACCTTGCGGCGGGGCGCCGCCTCTACTACAACGACGACACATTCGTCGAGCCCGGCGGCGGAGCGTTGATCGCCAACGAGGAGGACAACAACGACATCGTGCAGGTCAACCTCGCCGACCGCAGCCTGCATGTGATCTTCGGCCACCCGGGCGTAGCGGGCTCCGACGCCACGCATGTGCACACGCCCGACGACGCCTACATGCTCCCCAGCGGCACCTTCACGGTCGCCGACGCATACGGCTGCCGCATCATCTTCGTGCGCAACCATCGGATTGTCCGTCAGTACGGCACCTCGAACGTCTGCCGCCACGAACCGCCCCGCTACCTGGACGCAGTCAACGGCGACACCCCACTGCCCGGCGGTGGGGTGCTCGTGAGCGAGATCAACGGCAGCTGGGTCGACGAGATCTCGGCCTCCGGGAAGCTCATATTCGCCATAAAAGTGCCCGTCAGCTATCCGTCGGACCCCCAGCCGCTGCCAGGCGGACGCATCCTGTTGGCCGACTACGCCAACCCAGGCCACGTCTTGATCGTCAATCGCCATGGCAGGGTGATCTGGCGCTACGGTCCCTCGGGGGGCCGCGGCCGGCTCGACCATCCCTCGCTTGCGATGGCCCTCCCCAACGGCGACATAGTGCTCAACGACGACTACCGCCACCGGGTGGTCGAGATCGACCCGCGCACCAAGCAAATCATTTGGCAATACGGTCACACCGACCAGCCGGGCACGCGCCCCGGCTACCTGAACATCCCCGACGGCATGGACTTCGTCCCGGCCGGCCCCAACGGCGGCCCAGACTATGCCGCCGTCGTGCACCCCTGAGATGAGCGCCTCGCGCCTTGACCCAGGCGCCCGCCGAGCGGCTCGCGCGCGGCGGCTCAGACGGCGGCGCGTCACGGCGGGGCTCGGGCTGGTCGCCGGGGTCGTCCTTGCGATCGCGCTGCTGGCGGGCGGGGGCGGGAACGGCAAACGCTCGCCCGGGAGCTCAACTCGAGAAGTGAGCGCAACGCGCGCGCACACGGTCGCGCATGTGCGCCTGCGTGCGACGGTCGCGCGCAGCGGCACACTCCCCGCGCCGGTGCAGGACGCAGCCGCGGCGGAGATCGCGCCGCAGAGCGTCCTGCTGATGGGGGGACTCGACCAGGCCGAAGGCTCGGTGGGGGACATCCTCAGCGCGACCCCTACGACGGCGCGCCGGATCGGGACGCTCCCCACGGCCCTGCACGACGCCTCGGCGAGCGTCCTCGGCGGGTCCGCCTACCTGTTCGGCGGGGGCGTTGTCGCCTCGTTCCTGCGTATCACCGGCGTCGATGCCTCCGGCGCCACCCACTTCGCCGGCCAGCTGCCGACGCCCGCCTCTGACATCGCGACGGCGAACGTCGACGGCACTGTGTACGTGGTGGGCGGTTACACCGGCCAGACCCCGTTGCGAACGATCCTCGCCTGGCGCCCGGGCGAAGCGGCGCACGTAGTCGCCACGTTGCCCAAGCCCTTGCGCTACGCGGCCGTGGCGAGCTCCGGCGGGCAGCTGGTGATTGCCGGCGGCACGAGCGGCGAAGCCGCCAGCCGCGACGTCTATCGCTTCGACCCGCATACGCGCACGCTCTCGAAGCTCGGCTTGCTGCCGAGCCCGCTCACGCACGCCGCCGCCGCCGCGAGCGTCGGCGGGACGGTGCTCGTGCTCGGCGGCCGCGAAGCCTCGCCCACGAGCCAAACGCGACGCATCCTCGCGATCGCGCCCGACGGCAGCACCCAGACTGTCGGCCTCTTGCCACGGCCGCTGTCGGACCTAGCGGCCGTCGCGCTCGGGAGCCGCGTGCTGCTGGCGGGCGGCCGCGACAACGGCGGCCGCGTCCAGGACGCGATCCTGACAGTGACCGTGACCCCGTCGTAAACGGGGTGTGTTGCTCGGGCAGGCAAGCTGGGCGAGCAGGCCCAGCGCGTCCGGCGGTGAATAAAACGATTCATGTCCTCCGCATGCTGCTCGAGCGCTGGCCGCATTCGATTAGAATTGTGGCGCAGCAACCTGTATCCGTCCGAGCCCAGTAAGCAGACGACGCGATGAGCAGAGCCGTCCTACGCACCCCTCTAGTCCCCCTGCTCGGCCTGCTCGGCTTGGTGGTCGTGCTCGCCGTCGGCATGTACTTCTACGATCACGGCCGCCGCGACCAGCTCGCCAAGGGCGTGCGGATCGACGGGATCGAAGTCGGCGGCCTGAGCGCCTCGGACGCCACCGCGAAGCTGAGGCAAACGGTCGCGGTCACGATGGAACGCCCGGTGGTCGTCACGCTGCATGGCAAGACCTGGCAGATGAGCCCGCGTCGGGCCGGCGTCGCTGTCGATGTCGAGAGAACCGTGTCTGAAGCGCTCAGCGCGAGCAGGAACGGCTCGATCTTCGCACGCACGTGGCGTGGGCTGTTCGGCGGGAAGGTCGACAGGGACATACCGCTACGGGTGAGCTACTCCCGTCAGGCGGTGCGCAGCTTCGCCGCGCAAGTTGGCTCAGACGTGAACACAGAACCGCGTGACGCAACCGTCGAACCGGGTCCGAGTGGGCTCTCGCAGGTGCCCGATCGCGTCGGCGTGGCTGTCGAGCAGAAGCGCCTCAGCGCGCGCTTGGCACACGCCCTGACGGGGCTGTTCGCCAAGCGCACCGTCACCGTCCCGACGCTCGCGCGCGAGCCGGCCGTGACCACCGGCGAGCTGGCCGCCAAGTACCCGGCCTACATAGTCATCGACCGTGCGAGCTTCAAACTGCTCTTCTACCAACACCTGAAGCTGGCCAGCAGCTACGAAATCGCGGTAGGCATGCAGGGCCTCGAAACGACGCCCGGCCTTTACCACGTCCAATGGAAGCAGGTCAATCCGCCGTGGTACGTGCCCAATTCGGCGTGGGCGGGAGCGCTGGCCGGCAAGACGATCCCGCCGGGCCCCGAAGACCCCCTGAAGGCGCGTTTCATGGCCTTCAACGGCGGCGCCGGCATCCACGGGATCGACCCGTCCGAGTACAGCTCGATCGGCCACGACGCCTCGCACGGCTGCGTGCGCATGCGCATCCCGGACGTGATCGCGCTCTACTCGCGCACGCCCGTCGGCACCCCTGTCTACGTGCTCTGAGCCTTCCCGCGCTAAATCGCCGCGCCTAATCCGCCCCTCCCGGCGCCTCGACCGGCCCCAGGCGCCTCGATCCGCTCAGGCGATCCGCCCAGGCGCCTCGATCCGCTCAGGCGATCCGCCCAGGCGCCTCGATCCGCTCAGGCCACTGGCGGCCTGGACGGGTCCTGGCGCTGCCGCGGCCTGCGGCGTTGGTCGCTCGCTAGCGGCGCTGCTCGGTCCGCTGGTTCTGCTGGCGCTCGCCGCGCACGAGCACGGCGATGAACACGACGATCACGTTCACGATCAGCCCGATCCCGAGGAACGTGGCGAGCAGGCCGATATCCTTGCTGACGGCTGCGCTGGTGGCGAGAATGGTGGCGAAAAGCATCGCGCGCAAGCCTACCAACGCCGAGCGCCGCAGTGTCGTAGCCTTCGGGGACCGTTTGCGCATCGCAAGCTATGGAGAGGTGCCAGAGCGGTTGAATGGGCGCGACTGGAAATCGCGTAACGGGGGTTGACCTCGTTCGAGGGTTCGAATCCCTCCCTCTCCGTTTTCGCCGATACGAGCTAGTTCGAACCATGGTCGACCGGTCTGACGATTAGCCTCGAAATTAGGCTCATAAAGAACTTAGCCTTAGGTTCTGGCTTGTTATGATGGATCTTGTAATGTCTGCTTCGCTGGGAAAGAACCCTTTTCGCCCGGGTGTTGGGACTAAACCTCTGTATCTGGCAGGCAGAGACCAATCCCTGAGGCGGTTCAGGTCAGTCATCCGGGCAGCGCCCGAGCAGCCAGCCAATATACGGCTGACAGGTCTACGCGGCGTGGGCAAGACCGTGCTCCTCGGTGAGTTCCGCGTGGTCGCCAAGGAGTTGGATTGGGCACCCGCGTTCCTAGAGTTTCAGCCTGGTCACAATACCGACGAAGCTGTGTCGACGGCCCTTGGGACAGCGCTAAAGGCTGCACGCGAGGAGGTGTCTCGTGTGGAGAGGCTCAAGAGCGCCGTGGGGGATGCGACACGCAAGGTCGGGAAACTCGGCATCGAGTGGGGTGAGTTCCGAATGACTTACGAGCCTGGTGCCAACCCGGCGCGGGAAGACTTGACTCGCGCGCTGTTCGAGACCGTCGAGAGCGTAATCTCCCATGGCAAGAACGGTCTCATGCTTCTACTCGATGAGGTTCAGGTGATACGCGATGAGACACGCTCAACCGGGCAACATCCTCTGTCCTTGCTTGTAGCTGCGGTTTCGTCGCTTCAGAAGGCTGAATTGCCAATTGGGATGGTTCTCTGTGGACTGCCCACGCTCACTGGCAACCTTCTTCGTGCTCGCTCCTACACGGAGCGAATGTTCCGTGGAGAGGAGATTGGATCGCTCGGACCCGACGACGCGAGGGACGCGCTCGTCAGGCCGTTGCCCGAGTCCACAGTAATCCTAGATCCAGGACTTGCTGAGCGCGTCGTCGAGGAAGTCGAGGGCTATCCATACTTCCTGCAGCTATGGGGCGCCGAGCTTTGGGATGCCGCTGACGTAGCGGGTGTATCTCTCTTTAGCGAGCGACTCCTTGATGCGGCCCGTCCCGAGATCTACCGTCGACTCGACCTCGACTTCTACGATCCGCGTGTGGCAACGCTCACTCCGGCGGAGCAGGATGTGCTACTTGCGAGCGCGGATTGCGAGTATCCGCCACTCGTAGTTGCCGATCTGAATGAGGTGATTAGCAAGACTCCCGGCAACATCAACGTACTACTTGGACGCCTCGTCGACAGCGGTGTGCTCTATCGGGTTAGGAAGGGGCAATATGAATACACTGCCCCGAAGTTCAGGGACTTTCTGCTACGGCGTGGAGATAACGCGAGCCAAGCATCACTTTTTGGCGTAGCGCCTAGCGTGGCTTGGCCTGCTTGAGGCGAGCATAGAGTCCCATGTGATCAGGCCTGGATGGTGGTCGGCTAGTGTCGGGTAGTCGATAGGGAAACCGCGACCCGCCTATCCAATCATTGTTCGTCCGTGGTCTTGCGACCCAAGCCAGCGTCCCGGCGAGCCGCCCTCGCGAGCAATGGGAAAAGAACGAGGTACAGAATGGCACCGAGCACGTACATCCACACAGGTTTCGGGGTCCGCCAGGTCAAAATGGCTGCCGCGACGAGCGCAAGGATCGACAACCAGTAGTAAAGCGACCTGATCTGATCCCGAAACGGAGGGTTCCGGTTGCGTCTTGCTGGATCGTTCGCCGCCTCCCACGACCCCCGAGCCAGTCGCTCAGCAAGCCGCTGATCCCAGGGTGCCTTCCGTGGGGCATTACTCGCCACGCCAGAAATCTACCGCCTACAGCGAGCACGTCCACCTCGCCTAACGGAGCTGTTTGTCCGCCACCAAAAAAGCTGCGTCACCCAGAGGTCTGCAAAATGGGTACTTCGCTTGACATACCGGTATGAGAATGGTGGGCGCGGAGGCCGTGGTGGCTCGTCCGGTGGCGTGTTTAGCGTCGCGGGTATCGGACGCTGGGGCTTTCGTGGGAGGACGCAGAGCGGGCAGGCCGCGATTTGCTCCTTCTTCATGCGTAGGAACAACGAATGCCGAGGGCTAGCCACCCTTTGGTGTCCATTCTGACTGGCCGGGCGGCCCGCGATCACGAAACCGCTTCGTCGCTGATCCGCAAGGCCCTGCAGCAGTATCTCAAGGCCGCCTGACCGCTGCCGCTGCTTGTTGTCGTGCCTGCCCACCGGCAGGTTCCATAAGAAGCTCGATCAAGGCATCTAGCTTGGCTTGATGGCTTGCAACGCGTCCCGAACTCTCGTCCACCTGTTCCAGCCTGGGCCGCTCTTACGCCCGGTATTGTTGGGTTGTGCCCCAGCGGCTTTCCATCTATCGGCCGATGCGCTTGGCCCTGGGCGTGAACGGGGCGACGTCAGCGATCATCGTGCCTGGGACGTGAGGTCCGTGCCAGATCGCCTGTACTTCACCGAGTCCGACGCCGCCAACTCGCTGATTGCCTCCGATCCGATGGCTCTGTTGGTGGGGTTCGTCTTGGATCAACAGGTCACAGTGCAACAGGCGTTCGTTGGACCGCTCACGTTGAGGCAGCGTCTCGGTGCCTTCGACTCGGCGACGCTCGCGAAGGCGGACTTGGAGCCGGTGTTTCGCGAGAAGCCGGCGATCCACCGCTACCCAGGCTCGATGGCCAAGCGCGTTCACGATCTGGCCGTCCATGTCGAGGACCGCTACGACGGAGACGCGGCCCGCGTCTGGACCGATGCGGTTGATTCCGACGAACTGCGCGCCAACCTGGAGGCGCTTCCCGGCTTCGGGGAGATGAAGGTCAAGTCGATGGGCGCCGTGCTCGCCAAGCGCTATGGCGTCAAGGCGGCCAAGGCGCTGGTGCCGCCGCACCCCACGCTCGGAGACGTGGATTCTCCGCAGGCGCTAATCGACTACCAGGCTGCCAAGAAGGTGCACAAGAAGGAGTGGAGCAACACTGGGATGGCCGCGCGTCTGCTCGAGGATCGGGCGCGCGAGCCTCGGTGAGCGTTGCCTGGCCCGGCTGACCTGGCGTGTCTTGTCGGCGTGCATAGCGGTGGGGAACGGTGACATGCCCGGTCTCTACTCTGCTGATAGCTTCTGCCGCTTGCCTCCCAGTCGACTCCATGAGAAGCTGGACCAAGGTCTCGAGCTGGGTCTCTCGGTTTGCAACGCGTCCCGATCTCCCTGCTAGGCCGTCTCGTTCGAACCCTTAAGTAGGAGAGAGCCATGAGCACGAGCGCATCAGAGCAGGCCCTCAGCGCCAACGAGGAGGCGATCCGTGCATGGGATGGGCCACTTTACGATCGCTTCGTGCGCTTCCGCGAGACAGTCACGACAGGGCTCGGCTCCCACGGCGAGGAGGCGCTGCGGCTGCACCCTCTGGCGCTGGGCCAACGGGTGCTCGACATTGGTTGTGGTTTCGGCGACACAACGCAGCGGATCGCCGGGCTCGTGGGCGCCGATGGCGAGGCTGTGGGCGTCGATGCCGCGCCGCGCTTCATCGAAGACGCGATTCGCGAGGCGGAGGAGGCCGGAGTTGCAAACGCTCGCTTTCTCGTGATCGACGTACAGGAGAGTCTCGGTGGCGAGCAGGGCTTCGATGTCGCCTTCTCGCGTTTCGGCACTATGTTCTTCGCAAGCCCGGTAGCCGCGATGCGCAACGTGCGCCGCGCGCTCGTGCCCGACGGGAAGCTCCTGATGGTTGTGTGGCGGCGGCGGATCGACAACGATTGGCTCTATCGCGCCCAGACGATCGTCGAGGGCATCGTGCAGCGGCCGGATGAGTACGACGAGCCGACGTGCGGCCCCGGCCCCTTCTCGATGGCCGACGCCGACACGACCAGCGAGATCCTCAAGCTCGCAGGCTTCGTCGATATCGCGCTTCAACGCTGTGACATTCCGATCACGATCGGCGCCGACCTCGACGAAGCGCTCGAGCTGGTGATGGCGCTCGGCCCGGCGGGCGAGATCCTACGTCTCGCAGGCGATCGCGCCGTGCATCTCCACGGCCGGGTCGAAGCCGAGCTGCGCGAGGGCCTCGCCGAGTTCGCCGCGAACGGAGAGCTGCTTGCCCCCGCCTCCACCTGGATCGTGACCGCGCGGGCGCCGGGCTAGTAGACGACCTAGTCCCCCCCAGCGAATCCCCGGTGCTCGCGCGCGGTCACTACACTGGGCGACTCTGCGCCCTTAGCTCAGCTGGATAGAGCGTCGGTCTACGGAACCGAAGGTCGGGAGTTCGAATCTCTCAGGGCGCGTGGAAAATCCCCGCAAATATGGAGTTTTTGGGTTCGACAAACCTGACGTCAGCATCAAATATGTCCCGAATATGTCCCCAGACGTTGTAGAATGCGCGCATGTCGCGCCAAGCTTGGGGACAGAACGCAGCTCTCGGGACGTCGTCTTCGGCCTCGCGCCGACCTGCTCAGCCTCCAACCGGCCACGTCTTTCGGGTCGAGCGCAAGCGCGGACCTGTCTGGTACGCGAAGTACCGACTACCCGACGGGCGCCAGCTGCAGAAGAAGCTCGGACCCGCCTGGACCGAGCGCGGACGCCCGCCGGCGGGCTACTTCACTAAGCGCCTGGCCGATGACTGGTTGCGCGACCTGCTCGATCAGGCGCGTCGCGGCACGCTGCCCGGACTGGTGCGCACAGGCGCTACGTTCGCTGACGCCGCCACCGAGTTCCTCCGCTACGCCGAGCACGACCGGGCGCTGAAGCCCTCGACGCTGCGCGGATACCGCTCGATCCTCAACGCCTACCTGCTGCCGACCTTCGGCGAGAAGGCACTCGAGCAGATCACCAGCGCCGACATCGAAGTGTGGCGCAGGCAGCTTTCGAGCGCGCGGTTCGGAGACGATCCCGAGCGGCGCGACTCTCGCCCGCTCGCCAACAACTCGAAGAACCGGATCGTGATCTTGTTGCACGGCGTCTTCGCGCGAGCCTGCAAGGTCTACGGCCTTCCGGTCAATCCCGTCGCGAGCGTCGAGCATCACCCCGTACGGACGTCGGGCGACATCGACATCTTCAGTCCTGAGGAGGTGTGGGCGCTCGTCCGCGCCGCTGCCAGCGAGCGGGACGGCGCAATCTTTCTGACGGCGGCGTTTACGGGGTTGAGGCGGGGCGAGCTGATCGCTTTGCGGTGGCGTGACGTCGATTTCACCGGCTCTGTCTTGCGCGTGCGCGCGAGCTATGCGGGTGGCGCGCTCACTGCGCCGAAGTCGGGCAAGGTGCGCTCGGTTCCACTCGCTCCTGAGGTCGCCCACGCGCTTGCGCAGCTCTCACGGCGCGAACGCTTCATCGGGGAGGACGATCTGGTCTTTCCCGGCGAGCTCGGCGACTTCTTGGATGGGTCGGCGCTGCGGCGCCGCTACACCGCGGCGCTGAAGCGCGCCGGTTTGCGCTTGCTGCGTTTTCACGATTTGCGGCATACCTTCGGCACTCGCATGATTGCCAAGGCGGATATTCGGCGTGTGCAGGAGTGGATGGGTCACGCCGATGTGCAGACGACGATGCGCTATCTGCACTACGCGCCCCGCGAGGAAGACGCGCGGCTCGTCGCCGAGGCCTTTCGGGTGGAGGATGCCTCGGGCGTGGACTTGCCCCAGGGCGCATGAAGGGCTTCGAGGGCTTCCGCGACTCTCCGGAGGCGCCGTTCTATCGTGCGGGAGCGATGTCCGCGGAGGCGACGTGGGCGGAGGCGACTCGCCGCTTGGCGCGCATCCTGCGCTCAGCGGCGGCGAAGGCCCAACGCCGTCCCGGCATGCTCGCGGCCGAGCGCGTCTGTGCTTGGCACCGAGCGATCTTCCTGACCACGTTTGAGCGCGACGCCGGCAGAGTACGCGCGGATGCCGAGCCAGTTGAGTTCGGCGTGCCCCTACGGATAGGCGAGGAGCTGCGCGACGTGCCGGTTCGCGGCACGCTCGGACGCGTGGCGATCATCCATGAGTTGCGTCTCGCGTGTGAGGCCTTTAACGCGAGCGTGACTGCTCTGCGTGACTGCGATCGGACAGTCGAGGCGGCAGAGGGTGTCGAGCCGGCTGCGGCGCTCTACAGCGCCATTCTGAAGACCCATCCGTTCGTCGATGGCAATCTTCGCGCCGCATATGTGGCACTGACCGTCGGGCTCACTTCGGTTGGACTGCCGGCGATCGACTTTCGTCCGGTGCTCGACCACCACGACGAGTGCCTGGGCTGGGCGATGAGAAGCGACGCCTACCAAACGATTGACCCGCTCGTGCAGCTGATCGTCGAGTTGATGTCGTGAACGGCACCGCAGACCGTGGCGAGCGCTACCATCTAGACGTGAAGAAGATCCACTATCGCAACCTGGATCTGCCCGAGGGGCTGTCTGTAGCCGACGGCAAAGGCATCCGACCCTGGGACGAGAACACGGCAACAGAACTCGCGCTCAAAGGCATGCTTCTATCCCAGGGCGCCAAGCGCGCAAAAGCGATGCTCGACGCCGCAGAAGCGCACGAGTTCGCCGTCGCGCACAAGTAGCGCCGCCGGACGTAGCGCAAGCAGGACCGACCTCGCGGCGGTGGCGCTCAGTGGCTCGGCGTCGATGCCATACGGCATGGTCGCTGCTCGATTGCTGCAGTTGCCCTCGTTGTGTGTCTGCGATGTGCGGATTTGGGCCGGGACTGCGTCCCGGATTCGGAATCCGCTGGAGCGGAGTAAACCGCCAGGCCTGACGGCCTGGATCGGTTTTTGACCGTCGCGGCCCGCGTAAGCGGGTTGGAAAGATGGCGTTTGTGGGGCGGGCCACGACGGTCAAAAACCTCCCAGTCCTTGTCCGTGTAGGGACGGGGCGGGGTGGGCGTAGGCTGCGAACGCCGCAGCACTCGGTGGTCGTGGTCCCTGTCAGGCTGTTTCGTGAGTGTCGTATAGACCTGAACGTCACGATCTCCGAGTTCGCCGTCGACGGGACCGAACAGCAGCACCAAGGGGTGTATGGGCTGGGCCTGGTTGGCGGTCCCTGAACGCGGTTCAGCCGCGAAGCGCACCGGTTCAATTCGTAGGCATGCTCGTATAGCCCGCCGCAGGACCTACAATCACATCGGATGACCACACGCGAGAAGATCCACAAGTTGATCGACGAACTCCCCGAGTCCCAGCTGGAGCCAGTGGCCGATTACATAGCCGCGCGCGGCCGGCCTGGCGATGTCCTAGACGAGTGGGGCAATGTGTCGGCCATACAGCGGGGGTCCACGGCGCGCTTGATGCAGAGGCTCGACGAGCAAGAGCGCGAGGCCGGACACAATCCGTGGTGAGCCGCGGCGATGTCTGGTGGTACGAGCCGCCAGATGCTAAGCGTCGCCCGGCTTTGATCATGACTCGCACGGAGGCCGCTCAGAGCCTCAACGAGCTGTTCGTGATCCTGGCCACGACAACAGCTCGGGGATTGCCCACCGAGGTTGAACTGGGACCGCAGGACGGGATGCCGCGCGACTGCGTGTTGAACGCGGATCATGTAGGCGCCGCGGGCAAGGCGTTCCTGACCAAGCGGATCACGCGGCTCGGGCCTGAACGCATGTCAGAGGTCTGTCGTGCGCTGGCCTTCGCGACGAACTGCTGAGCGCCACGGATCAAACCGCAAACCATGTCCCGAACCGTGTCCCCAAGTAGGCAAATCTAAGGTCATTTCGGGACATGTAGCCCAACCAAATCTGGCTCAACCAAGCCAAATCAGGCTTCAGACAAGCCTCTACGGAACCGAAGGTCGGGAGTTCGAATCTCTCAGGGCGCGTAATTCGTTGGCATGGCGATCTGGTGTGTGGGTGCGGGCTTGCAGGCTGGGGAGCAGGCCGGGGCTCGATGCTGCCTCGGCGATGCTTGGCTGCTGCGGGCTCGTATGAGGGCTAGTCAGGCGTCATGCCGTGCGGGCCGTTGACTGAGATCGGTCGCTAGCCCTCGGCTAACCGACTCACTTGAGTCGGTGAACTGGCGGAAGGCGGTGAGTATCTATTCAGCGGATCGGGTGCAGCTCGACATCGTGGGCTACTCCTTGCCAGGCTGTGTCGGCTGTCAATGCCGGGGTCCCCAGCCGTCGCGCCAGCGCAAGGCACGCACGGTCGCCGAGCGAGAGTCCCGCATCGCGAGTCAAAGGTCGCAGGCGCGCCGCGTCGATTGCATCGGCGGTCGTGAAAGGCTCGACGGCGATCGCGCCATCGAGCAGCCCACTTTGGGCGAGCTTGGCGGCGATCTTCGCCGGGTCGGCTCCCCGGTCGGCGGACCGACTGAAGACCTCCGCGAGATTGACAGTCGAGATGACCACACCATCAGCGATTGCCTCCGCCACAAGCTCGGCGCCCGGCTCATCGCGAAGATAGGCGAGCAGCGCCGAGGCGTCGAGTACAAGAGCCAACTACTCGGTGTCCTCTCGAACGGCTTCTGCACGTCGCTGGGCGAGTAGATCATCGACCATAGACTCTCCGGGTAGATCGCGGAGCAGGCCGCGGCTCTGTTCGGCTACGGCGCGATACGGGCGCAGTCGCAGCGAGCCGTCCTTCTCGGTGCTCAGGAGCATGTGGGTGCCGGGCTTCAGGTCCAGTTCGCGGCGTACCGCAGATGGCAGGACAACCCGTCCGCGCTCCCCGACGATTACTTGTCTATCGGTGTGGGCCATATTAAGAATGTACCACAATAGGGGAGAGACCCACTCCGCTGTCGTGTTTGTCTAGGTTGGGATCTGGCACAGGCCATTGACACCTGCGCGAGCTTGGTCTTGGGCCAGCTGACGGCCTGTCTATAGCCGGCCAGAAACGTCGACCTAATCGTGATGTGGCCCCGATCTCGGCGAGCAAATGACCCAGTTATGCCGTGCTACGCCTGAAGATGTGCCAGATCGACCATCGCCCCTACGGAACCGTAGGTCGGGAGCTCGAATCTCTCAGGGCGCGTACAAAATCCCGCAATCCGCTCGACTAGCGATAGCGTCTCGAACGTCATAGAGTAGTAAGTCGTTGAGCCTTCCTTCCGGTCCCACCGAGCCCCCAGCCGTACAGATGATGCGTTGGCTGGCGCGCCCGATTGCCTTTATGGACTCCTGCCGGCGTCGCTTTGGCGATCAGTTCAGCGTGAGCTTCCCTGGCTTTGAGCGACCGATGGTCATGCTCTCAGATCCCGAGACGATCAGGGCTCTCTACACGGCGCGCGAGCACCGGCTCCCGCCGGGGCGAACGATCACGCTGCTGCCTGTGATGGGGCCGGACTCGGTGCTGCTGCTAGAGGGCAGTGCGCATCTTGCGCGGCGCAAGCTCATGCTGCCTCCGTTTCATGGCGAGCGGATGCGCTCCTATGAGTCGATCATGCGCGAGGCCACCGAACGCGAGATCGACCGCTGGCCCGAAGATCGGCCATTCGCGCTTCATCCACATATGCAGGCGATCACGCTCGAGGTGATCCTCAGAGCCGTTTTCGGGGTCACAGATGAGGTGCGTAGCGAGCGGCTGAGGGAGCGCCTTCCCATGTTGTTGAGCGAGACGTCCTCAACTGCGCTGCAGTTTCGCTTCATGCTTGCCAGCCGCCTCGGTCGTGGCGATCCCTTGGCACGTCTGCGAGAGATCGCGGCGAGCATCGATGAGCTGCTGCTCGCCGAGATCGCAGACCGTCGCTCAGATCCAGCATTGGATGAGCGCAAGGACATCCTCTCGTTGTTGATCGCAGCCCGCTTCGAGGACGGCGGCGCGATGAGCGATCGGGAGCTGCGCGACCAGCTGGTCACGCTGCTGCTCGCCGGCCACGAGACGACAGCCACGGGATTGGCATGGACCTTCGATCTGCTGCTACGCCACCCGGCGGTGCTTGCCCGCTTGACCGCCGAGGTCGATGCGGGAGAGGATGCCTACCTGCGCGCCGTGGCTTGGGAGTCGTTGCGATTGCGTCCTGTCGTGCCGCTTGCCGGACGGCGCCTTGCCTCGGAGCTTCACAGTGGTGGGTTGAGTCTCCCTGCTGGGACTGACGTGACGCCTGCGATTTGGCTCACGCACACACGAGCAGACCTATACCCCGAGCCATTCGCGTTTCGTCCCGAGCGCTTCCTGGAGGATCCGCCCAGTGGCTATGGGTGGATCCCATTCGGCGGCGGCGTCAGGCGCTGCCTCGGGGCGAGCTTCGCCGAACTCGAGATGAGGGTGGTGCTGGAGACGGTCCTGCGTCGCAGCGTCCTGCGGCCAGTGAGCCTGCGAGCCGAGCGGGTCACCCGCCGCAACGTCACCTTCTCCCCGCGCAAGGGGACGCTGGTGCGAAGCCGTCCGCGGATAGCCGCGCCCATCTCCACTGTCCAGGACGCAGATGTTCTGGGAGCGGAGCCGGTGGGCGCCCTTTCCTGAGGCCCTCCCGGCGCCTACGGAACTGGTTTTTCAGCGCGGCCAGCGAGCAGCTCACAGAGTCAAATCGAGCCGACGATCGTTCTTATGTGACGTACGTCTCGATCCATTCGCGATTGATTGCGATAGGCTGCGGACGCTTGCGGTGACGGAACTCCGGTGTGACTCCGGGGCTGACGCGCAGCGGTGTGGGTGACGAGCGGATCGTAGGTCCACTGAGCTCTCGAGCTTGGGAAGGAGATCCGGGAGGTCGAGCCCGAGCCCGAATACGTCCCGCATGCAGTGCCAGATGGTAAGCCTCGCGTATAGGCGGCCGGTGCGCCGCCTATTTGCGTGCGTGTCGCCGCCCCGATTAAGGAGATGGCGACATGCGGTATCCCTTCAGAGCCAGCCGGCTTGCGGTTGCGACGGTCGTATCCCTCGGCTTGGCGTCGCTCAGCCAGGCCGCCTCACCCGCCGCCGCGGCGGTCACCGAAGCCCAGGCTATGGCCGCGGCCCAACACGGAGCGCAGTGGATCGCCTCGCAGCAGGAAGCCGACGGCGACCTGGGTTCCTTCGGGGGCGATTGGTCGATGACGGCCCTGGCGTCGGCCGGCGTCAATGCTGCGGACGTGCGCACTTCGCTGCTGGACCCGAGCGCACAGGACTTCTATCTCTCACTATGGACGAGCGACGGTCCAGGCGGCGCGGCCACTGACGATGAGCGGGCGATCCTCGCAGGCTACGCGGGTGGGCTGCAAACCTCACGCCTGGACGCTCAGACCAACATCCTCGCTGACTTGGCCACCCAGTTCGATGGACACCAGCTCGGTGGTCGGGGCGCCACCAACGCCGACGCCTTCGGGCTGCTCGCGCTCGACGTGAGCGGCGCGCCAACAGAACTCATGAGCGTCCTGGCGCAAAGCCTGCGCGAACAACAGGATGCGGACGGCGGCTGGAATTTCGCCGCCGGTGCTGCAACGTCGGATGTGGACATGACCGGCGCGGCGATTGCCGCCCTTTGCGCCGCCGGCGCAACGCCTGAAGATCCAGTGCTCGTGCGTGCGTTCGCTTATCTCCACGCCGCCCAGGACCCCGCCACGGGCGGGTTCGTCAGCTCTTCGCTGGGTCTCAATACGGATACGACCGGCTGGGTCACGAGCGGGCTGCGCCGCTGCGGGGTGAAGCCGGGGAGCTGGAGCACTGCACAGGGCAAGACGCCGCTTGACTTCCTGCTCGCCCAACAGAACCCCGACGGCAGCTTCCAGTGGCAGGCGGGCGACGGCAACGAGGATCTATACGCGACGCAGGACGCGGTGCGTCCGCTGGCGGGCGCCGCGTTCGCAGCGCCGGCGCCCCCTCGCATGGAAAGCGACGAGCCGGCGGTGCGTCCCGCTCCGACAGTCGCGGCTGGCACTCCGGTTCCTATGACATTGGTGATCGTAAGCGGCGGGCACGTCACGGGCGGCAGCTCGATCCGCATGTGCAAGGTCACCGCTCCGCTGGGAGCGACCGTGGCGCAGCTGCTGCAAGACGCCAACGACGCCTCCTCGCCTTCTTACTGTGTCAGCGACCTCTCGCTGGATGGCGGGCGGATCGAGCGACTGAATGGTGTCGAGGGCGAACCGGGACGGACCACCTGGGAGGTGAGCAGGGATGGCGGATCCGCCGAAACCGACACTGACGGAGCGCTCGGCCTCGGTGCGCTTGTGCAGGTGCGGCTTGTCTCCAGCGGCGAACCGAGCGACGAAGCGCTTGTTCCATCACCGCCGCCGCCGGTGGTGGCGAATGCTCCCACAGGGCAAGCCCTCGCTCCGTCTGCAGCGACGCGCGACGCCACGGGCGACGCTGCGCCCGCACGCTTGTGGGCTCGCGTCGGAGCGCTGACGCGTGTGCGCCGCGGTCGTTTGTCGATCGAGCTCAGCTGCCCGCGTGGCACTGGAGTCGAGGGGTGCCGGGGTCTGGTGCGCGTCCGTGTGGAGCTGCGGGCGCGGCACGGCGGACCTGTCCGATCGCACGTCGTGGGAGAAGGTGAGGTTCACCTGGCGGCGGGCGCCTCGGGCACGATGACGATCGCTCTCAGCCGCGCGGCGCGCAGGGCGCTGCGCAGACGCGACGACCGCGTGGCATGGATCGTGGCGGCGATGCGCGACCCACGCTCGGGCGAGGTCACCAGCGCAGTCGCGTCAACCGTGCTGCGATGAGGCGCGCATGGATAGGAGCGATCCTGGCAGGCCAGGTCGCGGTGGTCGTCGCGACCGCGCGGACGGCGCCGGCGAACGCGGCTGTGAGCGTCTCACTACGAGTCGAGGGGGCGACTCAGACGCTGCACGATGGACCTGTGAGCACAGCGCCGGACGTGCTCGACGGTGGCGACGGCAGCGGTGCGCACCCGTGCCAGGGAGACCAGCCTGTGGCACCCCAGGCAACGGCGGCTGGCGCTCTGAGCAGCGCTGGGATCGACTGGGAGGGGAGCTGGTTCCCGGAATTCCAGGACTTCTTCGTCAACCGCATCGGCTCCGACGCCTCGCAACCGCCGTTCGCCTATTGGTCGCTGTTGGTGAACTGGCGCTACGCCCTGGGCGCCTGCCGGGCGGGACTGCGCGATGGCGACGAAGTCCTATGGGCATACGACACCGCTCAGCGTCCGCTGGTCCTGCGTCTCAGCGGCCCGACGCACGTCGCGCCGGGTGTCCCATTCGCGGTTAGCGTGCGCGATGGGTGGATCCGCGCCGACGGGTCGGATGGCGGGCCTGTTTCAGGCGCGTTGGTCGACGGCTCATCCACCGCCGGCGACGGCGTCGCTCAACTGCAGCTCGAACAGGCGGGAGTCTTCCAACTGCGCGCAACCGGTGCAGGAGCCATCCCCTCGAACGTGCTCAGGGTGTGCGTTGGAGACGCCTCGTGCCAGACCCCCGGGGTCCAACCGGTGGTCGGACCCGCGGCTCCGACCACCGGCGTGGCGGCGCCTACCTCCGCCGGCTTCATCCAGCAGCAAACACACCCCAAGAAAGGAGCAAGTCATGCAAAGAAGACACATCGCGGCGCTCGCGGCTGCCTGGACGCTCGTCGTCCTGACGGCAAGCGCGCCAGCGGTGGCCGGCACACCGGCCACCGTCACCGTGCGCGTCGAGGGCGCAACCTCCACGTTGCTGGCGCTCACGACCGTCACAACCACCACCACACCCACGCCCGCGCCAGGAAACTGCTCGGGCACAAGCGCCGCCGGTGCCCTGCAGCTCGCCACTGAAGGCAACTGGGATCACGAAGCCTACATTCAGACCATCCTCGGCGAGACCCACGAATGGACGGCCGGCGATCCTCGCTACTGGGCGTTTTGGATCAATGACAAATATGCGAACGAAGGCGCTTGCACGAGCCAGCTCGCCGAAGGCGACCGGGTGCTCTTTCTCGTCGACAGGGCAACCGCTCCCGAATACACCCCCACGGTCTTTCCGCTCGAGCTGAGTGCAGCGCCCACGGAAATCACTCAGGGCGAATCGGCGACGGTGACCGTGAACAAGTACAGCACCGCCGGCGTCGCCAGCGCCGCCTCCGGAGTGGCGGTGAAAGGCGGCGAAGCGACTGTCACCACCGACGCCTCCGGACATGCGACCGTCAAATTCAACGCGCTTGGAACCGCCCATCTGAGGGGAACGAAGAGCGGCTTTGCGCCGACCGCGAGTGTCGCGGTTTGTGTGCACGCTTCGGGTGGGCATTGCTGAACGCGCCGGCTGGGCGAGTCCTTGGGCGATCGGACTGCTCGCCCGAGGACTCGCGTCCGACTACGGGCCGCGAGCGCCTCAGTGGTAAGCGTGATATTGCGAACGGCCTCGCTCCACAAGGGAGCGTCATCTCTATAGGGGCGACGCGCTCCCAGCAGGGCGTGGACCGCTGCACATTATCCGCAGCCAGACGATCTGTCCGTCGCCCTCGCGCACATACGCCTGCTGCTCGTATAGGAACGGGCCGCGCCCGTCGCTGCCGTGAACGCGCCAGCCGACGCGCACGGTGTCCTCGACCGATGCGGGCTCGGTGGGATCGACGCGCTCGACGTCCCTGTCGGGATGCTCGAACCATGCGCGCAGGACATCCTCGACACCGGCGGGGTCGTCGGCCTCCCAGACTCGACTCGGCGTCATCGCCCGGAAGTCGACGTCGGGGTGTAGAAGGCCACAGGCGCGGGAGAGATCTCTGGCGAGGATCGCGTCAACGAACCCGCTGACAGCGCTCGCAGGAACGACGTTCATGGCCGGGAGTGTTACACCTGTTGTGAGGAGGGTCAAACAACTCTGCGCACGCAGCGGTCGCGATCTTTAGGCCTCAGGTTCCGCAGGGACGGGGTCTCTGGCGCGATCGCGACCCCTGCGATCCTTCCAAGTGCGATCGTGAGGGCCCTCGGCGCCCCGGCAGGTGGTTACGGAAGGTGGGCGTGCGCCGCGCCGGGTGGGGAGGTGAGGACCCAGTTGGGGGCTGGGCGCCCGGCGGCGCTGAATGCCCTGTAGCGAGGATGCCCGATCGGCACGCCTGCGTCTATGGGGTGCAAGCCTCATAGACGAGCTCATGGCTCCACGAGGCCGCGCCGGATGGCGTAGCGGGTGAGCTCGACGCGGTCGCGCATGCCGAGCTTTTCGAGCATGTTCGCGCGATGACGCTCGACGGTCTTCTCGCTGATGACGAGCGCGCTTGCGATCTGACGGTTGTTATGTCCCTCGGCGATCAGCTTGATCACTTGCAGCTCGCGCGGGGTGAGGGGGTCGGGGCGGCCCTCGGCCGGGTTGGCGAGGTAGCGGCGGATGGCCTCGGTGATGGCGCCGGGGTAGAGGAACGGTTCACCGCGAACGGCGGCACGGCAGGCGCGCACGAGATCGCGGTCGGCGAGCGACTTGAGCACGTAGCCGCTGGCGCCGGCTTGGAGGGCCTCGTGGAGGAACTGCTCGTTGTCGTGCATGGAGAGCATCAGGATCTTCAGGGAGGGACGTTGGCGGTGGATTTCGCGGGCGGCGTGCAGCCCCGTCATGCGCGGCATCGAGATGTCGAGGATGGCGAGGTCGAGCTCTTGATGGAGGAGCGCCATCTGAACGGCCTCCAGGCCGTCGCCGGCCTCGGCGCAAACGACAAGGTCGGACTCGTTCTGGAGGACCATCCGCAAGCCCTGGCGTACGACGGCGTGATCGTCGGCGAGCAGGATGTTGGTCTTCAGCGCAGTCATGCGATCTCGCTGTCGAGCGGGATCTCCAGGCATACATCGGTCCCGGCGCGAGGCGCGCTCGTTACGTGCACCGTGCCGCCGACGAGGCTGGCGCGCTCGCGCATGCCGCGCATGCCGCCGCCCTCGCGGTGCCCATCGCGCATGCCGCGTCCGTCGTCGCGTACGCTCAGCGTGAGACGGTCGCTGCTCGCGTGCAGGGTTATGTCGATGCTGGCGGCGCGGGCGTGGCGGACGGCGTTGGTGGTTGCCTCCTGGGCGACGCGGTAGATCACGAGCTCGCGCTCCGGCGCTTGGGGCGCGAGGTCAGCGGGGATGCGACAGTTGATGTGCAGGTCCGAGGGCTCGCGCAGCCGTCGCGCGAGGGCGAGCAAGGCTCCTGCGAGGCCTAGGTCCTCGAGTGGCTCCGGTCGCAGGCGCTGGGCGATACGGCGGACATCGTCGATGCTGGCGCGTGTGGTCTCGAGCAGCTGCCTGAGCGGGGGCGCGAGCTCGGGTGGCGCATCCTGGGAGATGCGCGCCAGGCTCAGCAGGATCCCGGTGAGGGCTTGGCCGACTTCGTCGTGGAGCTCCTGTGCGACCCGCAGTCGCTCGCTCTCCTGGGCGGAGAGAGCTCGCCGTGTGCTCTGGAGGCGCTCGCTCTCGAGCTGGTCGAGCATCTCGTTGTAGGCCTGCGCGAGCTCGGCGGCCTCGGATGGAGCGCTCGGGACTTGGAGGCGTTTGCCGGATTGCAACGGATCGACGCGTCGTAGCAGCGCTGGGAGCTCGGTCAGCGGGGCAAGCGCACCACGCAGCAGCAGGGTGTTGGCGATCAGCGAGACGGCTAGCGTGACCGCAAGGATCGCGACGTCGTCAGGTGCGATATTCGCGAACGGGGCGGGCAGCACGATGGCGATCGCGACTGCCATCGTCGTCACGACGGCGGCGTTGAGGGCGAGCACACGCCAGAAGAGCGGAACGTAGCGGCGGCTCGCCGGCGGTGGAGCCTCAGGGCTCGCGGCGGCGGCGCGCGAGCTGGTGGCGTCGGGGCGCGAGCTGGGCACGACCGACCGCTCATGTTCGCCGACGGCGGCTGGGTGGCTGGCTTGCTCGCTTGCTGTCTGCACCAGCAAGTCACGCTAGCGCGCCTGCGCACGCCGACCGTCGAAGATGGGGTCTCGACCTCATGGTGAGGGCGCTCGCCGGGAGCGAAGATGTCAACGTGACTGGATACGGCTCGACCGGCTGGCGGCAGACTGCACAAGCGCCGGCTGGGTAGCCAAAGCGGTGACTCTTTCTCCCCACCTCGTGTGTGTGAGCACCGCGATGAGCACGAGCGCGCACAGCCCAGTCTCGCGGCGTAGGCGCTGGGATGGATCCCGAGCCTGCGCCGCGTAACTATGGAAGGGCGCGTCGCGGGGCGTGGCGGCCGTCGCTGTCTCTGGTCGCTCGAGGTCGGTGACCGACTATGCGACACGGCCAGCTCACCTATCTGGTGACTGCCCTCGAGTCGAACAGAAAAAGCTTGCTTGCAGGCGATTCTCGGATGGGCGCGGCGGGTTTCGAACCTGCGACCTCTCGCGTGTGAAGCGAGCGCTCTCCCACTGAGCTACGCGCCCTGGCAAGGCGATTCTATTCGGCTGAGCGCGTGCAGGCGGTTAGCGCCTGCAGCATCCCGGCGCGAGTCGGCTTTGGACGTCGGCTGTACCCTCGCATGACCTCAGCCTTTCTCCGCCGCTCCCTCGGGATGCGGCTCGAGCCGTACAGCGGGGATCGAGTAGGCGGCGACGAGCGCGGCCAGCTCACCGGGCGTGAGCTTCGCGCCGAACGCGTGGGCGCCACCGAGCTGTTCGTAGGCGCCGGTCAAGCTCTTGCCGAGGAGCGACAGGTCGAAATGGCCGTCGTAGATCGCGTCGATGTACAGCGAGGAGCTTGCGCGCGCGAAGCGCGCCGCCGCGGGGGGGCCGTTCGCGGCGGCGTCGATCGTGGCTTCGGTGAGTCGCCAGCCGCGCTCTGCTAGGCGATCGTAGTTTTCGTAGATTCCCGCGATTCCCGCGGCCGGCCCTGTGAGCCGGGCGGCGGCGGCCATGAAGGCCGGTTCTGGCAAAGCGCTCGCGCTTGCGCTGGCGGCAGCCACGGCGGCTCGCAAGCTTGGCGACAGCCGCTGGGGGAGCCCCGCGGCGATCGGGGGCCACGCGCCGCGCGAGGCGGCAACCTCTCGCTGCACCGGTTCCTCCGCTGAGCGCAGGCCGTCGCTCACCTGCGCGAGCTGGGCGCGCTGCAGCGCAAGTTCGGGCCCGCTCGTGGTATGCGAGACGCCGCCGCCGCAGCTGGCGAGCAAGCTTGCCGCGGCGGCCGCGAGGATCGCGGATGGGATTCTCAGCGCGACGCGCCCATCCCTAGGTGAGCATTTGCCCGACCCTAGACGCCGAGCAGGTCCACGACGAACACGAGCGGCGCGTTCGCCGGGATCGTGGGTGGCGATCCGGTCTTGCCGTAGGCAAGTTCGGAGGGGATGATCAGCTCGCGCCGTCCGCCGACCTTCATGCCGGCGACGCCCTGGTCCCAGCCCTTGATGACCTGGCCCTTGCCGAGCGCGAACGTGAACGGTTCGCTGCGCTTCCACGAGGCGTCGAACTCTTTGCCCCCGTGGTAGAGCACGCCGACATAGTTGACGGTCACCGAGTCTCCCGCCTTCGCTTCGGGGCCGGTGCCTTTGATGATTTCCTTGGTGACCAGCGTGCTCGGCGCGGCGCCCTTGGGAAGCGTCACCTTCGGCTGCGTCGCCAGCGGGCCGCTTGTCGGCGTCTTGGCCGCGATGGTCGTCGGGGTCGAGCTGGTCTTTTCGCCCGCGACGTGCGGGACGGAGCTGGTGTCGGACTCGTTGCCCGGGACGATCGTGCTGGAGTTGCCCGAGGAGCCGCAGCCGGCGATCAGGACGGTGAGGCCGAGTGTTGCCAGGACGGCGCCGAAGGGCGCGCGTGAATGCTTGGGGGTATGCGAAGGAATGAAGTTCATAACGGCGGGCAGCCTAACGCATCGGGCGATGCTCGCGCTGCATCGGGCTCTCGTGCGCGTGCCGTAGTCCGGTTCCTTTGACGGCGGTCCTTACGCGTTGTGTGGTCCCAGCTCCACTCCCGTGGCGCCCGCTTCGCGCTACGATCGCTGTGGACCGTGCTAGGCGGGGATGTAGCGGCGCCCTGAATCCGCAATCCGCTCTAGCGGAGCTGAACTCCCCTTCGAGGGGTTTCGCTCCGGTCGCTCCGCCGCTTGGAGCGTCGATGGCTCGGGTCCCGCGCGGTGTCGGCTTGTGAACCAGGTCAGGTCCGGAAGGAAGCAGCCTTAAGCGATCCCCGGCAGGCGCAGCGGGAGCACCCGATCCGGAGTCCCGGGCGGCGATCAGGCGATCGGTGGCGCAAGCCTCGACGAGGGGTGCACGGTCCTTTTTTTGATTTACGGGTCGTTCTGGTCGACTGAATGGCTCGATCCCAGCGCCTCCTCCCGTGGCCATGAGGACCGCGAGCCTGTGGGTGGCGTCAGCCGCAGCGCTTAAAGATGAGCCACGAGCGGTTCGAGTGCGCCTCCGTGAAGCCCGGGGGGATGGAGACAGTCGCGTGCGGGTCGCGCGGATCGAGCACGTAATCCCGTTCGACTTCCAGGCTGGCAGGGTCGACGTAGGTCCCTTCTTCCTGTTGCTTGGCTTCGGCGCTCGCCGCTTCCGCGCTCACGACCAGCCCGGGACGCGCTTTCAGGTACAGGGCCAGCAATGGGATCGGCGCATGGTTGGGCACGCCCACCGGGCCGCAGTCGAGCGCGATCGCTTTGCTCTTGACGAGCGCCAGCAGGTCATCCTGAATGCTTTCCTGGCGCGACAGGTTGCTCAGCTCGCGGTGGGCCGAGCGCACCTGTCCAGGTAGCGTCGCGACGAGTGCCACGAGCACGACCGCGCCGGCCGCCATCCACGGCGTGCGCCGTCTGTCGCCGGCGGGGAGCGCGCTCCAGCCGAACACGCCCGCGCCGCAGAACAGGCACAGGATCGCGCTAGCTAGAAAGGCATAACGCGTGTCGATCGGCAGTCCCGCGGCGGCCATCGCGGCGAACACGACCACGGCGATCACGCCTGCGATGGCCGCGAGGCGCGCGCGCGTGTCCAGCCACGCGAGCGACAGCACGCCGCCGAGCGCGGCTCCCGCGAGCACCGCGGGTCGCAAGACCTCGCCGATGCGGCGCGGAATGTATTGCGGCACGTTCCCGATCCCCGACGGTCGGCCGAGTGTGGCGGCGGTGTGCTTGGTGTTCGTCAGCGACCACATCGCGTCGCCGCTGACAAGCAGGTCGCTGAGCACCCAGATCGCCGGCGCCGCCGCCGCGAGCAGCGCGAGGCGGCCCAGCTCCCCGCGCGTGCGCACGGGATCCGAACGAGTGGAGGAGAAGACCAGAACGACCCAGTAAATCCCAGAAAAGGCCCATGCCTCTGGACGCAGGAGCCCGGCGAGACCGAGCAGCACGAGCACCGGCGCGCCGGCACGGCGATGGCGCGTCTCGACCAGCAGCGCTGTCAGCACCAGCAGCGTGTAGGGGATGTCGACGTAGGCTCGTACGCCGTAGGAGAGCACCGGCACGCGCGTCAACAGCACCAGCGCCGCGACCGCCCCTGCCGCGCGCCCGAACCAGGCGCTGCCAAGCCGGTAGATCACCCACCCGCACGCCGACAGCGCCAAGAACGCGAGTGCCACGACGATCGTGGTCTCCGCGCTCGCCCCGAGCGGGCCGAGCGGCACTCCGAGCGCCTCCACCAGTGGATGGGGCGTGGGCGCGATCGGCAGGCCGTATTCGGGCGTCTCCCCGCGCGTGAGCTGCTGGGCCCAGACGAGCGCATACAGCGTGTCGTAGTTGACGAAGCCGACGCCGGCGATCAGCCACAGCAGCGCGGCCCCGGCAGCGATCGCGAGCGTCTGTGGGCCCCAGCGTGTGAGGCGCTCTCTCGCGCGAGCTCCCACGCGCGAGAGAGATACACGCGGCATTTGCATCTCTATGCGACCCTTGACGCGGACGCGTGAAAGCAAGGGCTTAATCGTGTTCGTCACGCGTTGCAAGCTATCCGCTCTGGCGTTGTCGTGACCCTGAGTAGACTCAGCTTCCGGTGCCTTCAAGCGCTCAATCCCTGTATCGCAAGCACCGCCCGCGCTCGTTCGCCGACGTTGTCGGGCAGGAGCCGGTCGTGCGGACCCTGCGCCACGCCGTCGAGCGCGGCAAGGTCCATCACGCCTACCTGTTCGTCGGCTCGCGCGGCACCGGCAAGACCTCGATGGCGAAGATCCTCGCCTGCTGCCTGAACTGCGAAGGTGAAGGTGGATCCTCCCACCCGGGCGGGCCCACCGTAGATCCGTGCGGGAAGTGCGACTCGTGCCGCTCGATCGCGTCTGCCACCTCACTCGACGTGATCGAGATGGACGCGGCCTCGAACAACTCGGTCGACGACATCCGCGAACTGCGCGAGTCGGTCGTGTTCGCCCCGGTCTCCGGTCGCCACAAGGTCTACATCCTCGACGAGGCCCACATGCTCTCGCAGGCTGCCTGGAACGCGTTCCTGAAGACGCTCGAGGAGCCGCCGCCGCACACAGTGTTCGTGCTCGCGACGACCGAGGCCAACAAGGTCCCGGCCACCGTGGTGGACCGCTGCCACCGCTTTGACTTCCACCGCCCCACCGTCGAGCAGATAGCGAGCGTCGTGATGCGCGCCGCGCAGGCCGAGTCGATCGAGATCCCGCCCGAGGCGGTCGCCGCGATCGCGCGCTCGGCCACGGGCAGCTTCCGCGACGCGCTCGGCACGCTCGAGCAGCTCGTCACTTACAGCGGCGCCAAGATCGAGCTTCCCGACGTGCTCGCGGTGCTCGGCGTCGCCGACGAGCAGCTGCTCTCAGACGCCTTCGAAGCCGTCCAGGCGGGCGATGCGCGCGCCGCCTTGCTCGCGGTCGCCCGCTGCGCCGAGGGGGGCCGGGACGCGGGCTCGTTCACGCGCGACCTCGAGGGCCGCGCGCGCGAGCTGCTCGTCGTGCAAACACTTGGCGACGTCCCCCCCGAGCTGTCGCTTACGCCCGAGATCGACGAGCGCCTGCGAGCCCAGGCGCTGCGGATCGGCCCCCCGGAGGTCGTGCGCGTGCTCGACCTGCTCGGCGCGGCGCTCGAGAGCGTGCGCGCCGGCGCCGACCCGCGCACGCAACTGGAGCTGGCGCTGGTCAAGGCGGCGACTCCGCAGGCCGACCGCTCCCTCCCCGCTCTGCTAGCTCGCATCGAGCGGCTCGAGCGGGCGCTCGCTGGCAATCAGCCGGCGCCGAGTGGCCCGGCAGCGACGACGACGCCCCCAACTCCCCCCCCGCCATCAACGCATCCAGCGGAGGCGCCGGCGCCTTCGGAGCCACCCGAGGACGAGCAGCCACATCTCAACGGCGATCTCGAGGCCCTGTGGCCGGCCCTGCTCGAGTCGGTGCGCTCTCAGCACAAGCTGCTGCGCGCGTTCTTCAGCGAAGCCGTGCCCGTGAGCGTCACCGAAGACCACATGACGGTGGCGTTCCCGCTGACGGCTGCTTTCAACAAGCGCAAAGCCGAGGAGCCCGACAACCGCAAGATCCTGCTCGACGCGCTGAAGGCGCTCACCGGCAGGCGCTACAGCGTCTCATTCGAGTTGAGCGAGGACGCCCCTTCCGCGGACGGCCTCGATCTGGAGACGCTCAGCGAGGATGAGATCGTGGCTCGCTTGATGAGCGAGCTCGACGCCGAGGAGCTCTCGAGCGAGCCGCTCGCACAACAGAAAGGCGGCGAATAGTGCCCCCAAAGCAGCAGAAGCGACCAAACATGCAGCAGATGCTCAAGCAGGTCCAGAAGATGCAGCACGACATGGAGGTCGCCCAGCAGGAGCTTGCACAGGAGACGGTCGAGGCCTCCGCCGGAGGCGGGATGGTGACGGTCACCGTCTCTGGGGATCTGGAGGTGCGCTCGGTGAAGATCGCCCCCGACGCGGTCGACCCCGAGGACGTGGAGATGCTGTGCGACCTCGTGCTCGCCGCCGTCAACGAGGCGCTGCGCTCGGCCCAGGAGCTGGCGGCCTCGAAGATGGGCGGGGTCACGGGCGGTCTCGACCCTGGCTCGCTCGGCGGCCTCGGCCTGCCGGGGCTGTAGGCGGCCTGCGGGCGACACGCCACTTGCGACCTTGAGCTCCTTCGCCCCCCCCGTCCAGCGGCTCGTCACCGAGCTCTCCAAGCTGCCGGGCGTCGGCACTCGCACCGCGCAGCGTCTCGCCTTCCACATCCTGCGCGCCTCGGACGAGGACGCGCTCGGGCTGGCCGAGGCGATCAGGGAGGTCAAGGAAAAGGTCGGGCTGTGCGAAGTTTGCTTCAACCTCGCGGACGAGCCCCGCTGCCGCATCTGCCAGGACACGCGCCGCGAAGCCAGCGTGATCTGCGTCGTGGAGGAGCCCTCCGACGTGATTCCGATGGAGCGCACGCACGAATTTCACGGTCTTTACCACGTGCTGGGGGGCGCCTTGTCTCCAATCGATGGGGTCGAGCCGGAGGACCTGAAGATCGAGGAGCTGTACGCACGCGTAGCGCGGGTCGGCCACGCCGAGGCGCCGGAGGTGCGCGAGGTGGTGCTCGCGACGAACCCCACGACCACGGGCGAGGCCACCGCGCTTCACATCGCCGAGGAGCTGCATGGGCGGGCGCCCCATCTCACGGTCACCCGGCTCGCCTCCGGCCTACCCGTGGGCGCCGACTTGGAGTACGCCGACGAGGTCACGCTCGGCAAGGCGCTCTCCGGACGCCGCTCGCTCTAACTCGCGCTCGAAGGCGCGCGCGTAGGGCTTGCACAGCACAAGTGCGCTTGCACAGCGCGGCGTGCGCCCGCACAGTTCCCCACCTCAGGCGCCTTGCGGGCCCAATGCCGCGTCCCGTCTGTAGCCTGCTGGTGTGCCTGAGATCGTGGTCATGAAGTTCGGTGGCACCTCCGTCGCCGACGCCGAGCGCATCAAGCGCGCCGCCAGGCGGATCGTCGAGAAGCGCGAGGCGGGCTACGGCGTCGTGGCGGTCCTGTCCGCGCGCGGCAAGACGACAGACGAGCTGATCTCGATGGCCGAGGAGGTCTCCGACGCTCCCGACCCGCGCGAGATGGACATGCTGCTGTCCACAGGGGAGCGCATCTCCTGCGCTCTGTGCGCGATGGCCATCAACGATCTCGGGCACCGCGCGATCTCCCTGACCGGCTCCCAGGCGGGGATCGTCACCGATGTGTCACACACCAGGGCGCGCATCCTCGAGGTGCGCGCCGACCGCGTGCGCGCGGCGCTCGAGCGCGACCACATCGTGCTCGTCGCCGGCTTCCAGGGTGTCTCCACGGCCGACGACGTCACCACGCTCGGCCGGGGTGGCTCGGACACGACGGCTGTGGCGGTCGCAGCCGCGCTCGGTGCACGCGAATGCGAGATCTACACCGACGTCGCGGGCGTGTTCACAGCCGACCCGAGGATCGTTCCAGCCGCGCGCAAGCTCGCGATCGTGTCCTTCGAGGAGATGCTCGAGATGGCTGCCTCGGGAGCGGGCGTCCTACAGCTTCGCTCCGTCGAGTATGCGCGCAATCACGAGGTGCGCATTCACTGTCGCTCCTCATTCGACGACCGTCCCGGTACCGTGGTGGTGTCGGAAGGAGAGAGCATGGATCATGCCGAGAAGCCCCTCATAACCGCAGTCACCCACTCGACCTCAGATTCGATGATCACTTTGATCGGCGTCCGTCACGAACCGGGCATCGCCGCGCGCATCTTCGAGGCGCTGGCTGAGGCCAACGTGAACGTGGACATGATCGACCAGAACGTGCCGACCTCCGCCGGGGGAGACGCGGAGATATCGTTCACCGTCCCCCACGAGGACCTGAGGGTGGCGACGGGAGCGCTGCAGCCGATGGCGGATGAGGTGTTCGCCACCATGCGCACTCAACGGGAGATGGGCAAGGTTTCGATCGTGGGCGCCGGGATGCGCTCCCATCCCGGTGTGGCGGCGAAGGTGTTTCGCGTGCTCAACGACGAGGGCGTCAACATCGAGATGATCTCGACCTCCCCAATCAAGATCTCCTGCGTGATCTCTCGGGACCGGGTCGAGCAGGCCGTGCAGGCTCTGCACAGCGCTTTTGAGCTCTCAGGCCCGGGGAGTGTCGGAGTCGAGGAACCCTTCAAGGCCCATACCGGGTGAGGATTCGAGCGGGCGCCGACTAACACTTGTCGAGATTGTCAGGGCAAGTATTGACATTCACACTGGGCGCAGCTAGCGTGCGCGCCCTCAAGATAAGGCCGGAAACCAGGGCAATCGACGATTAGTCCACATAGCAGGTGAAGGCGCCAGCACGAATCGTTGGTGACACGGACGGAGCCGGTCATCGTGCTGCTTCACGTTTTCAACACGCGTCACGGGAGACAACGTTGGAGGTCATCAGCAGTCAGGTCGACGAGCAGTCGGCTACTTGGGTCGGCGCCAGCGATTCGCTGACCCCCGACAATTCGCTGGCGCACGCGTCACGCGGCCAGTGGGGGCTGGGGCGGCGCCTCGGCGGTTCCGTCCCGATCATGGAGACGCGTGGGCCGGCGGCGAGCACTCTGCGAGACGCGCTCTTTCGGCGCATGTTGCTCGCCGCGGACGTGCTCGCGATCGTGGCCGTGTTCGGGCTCGCGATCGAGCTGTCGGGCGGGCGCTTGCACCTGGCGCGGATCTGCCTGGTCGGCCTGCCATTGATCGCACTTGGAGCGAAGCTATTCGGCCTATACGACCGCGACGAGGCGGTGATCCGCAAGACGACGCTGGACGAGGCGCCGAGGCTCTTCCAGTTGGCGACGCTGTGCGCGCTCCTGGCGTGGCTGGCCGAGAGGCCACTCGGCTACGGGCAGCTCACGCGCAGGGACGTGTTGTTCCTGTGGGTGGCGCTCACGACGCTACTGGTCGTGGGGCGCTGGGTGGCACGTGCGCTGGCGCTGTGGGTCGCGCCGGTCGAGCGATGCCTGTTCATCGGCAATCCCGCCTCTGAGCACACGATCCGCTCGCGCATGATCAACCACGGAGGCGTCAAAGCGGAAATCGTCGCGCACGTCGACCTGCACGAGATCGCACCGTGGTCGACCGATGCGTTCTCACGCTCGAAGCTGCGCGAGATAAGCAAGCTGGCGAAGGCGCTCGACGTGCATCGCGCGATCGTCTCGCCCAGCATCAGCGAAGCGGGTGAGATGCTCGACCTGGTGAGAACGCTCAAAGCCGTCGGCATCCGCGTTAGCGTGGTGCCGCGGCTGCTGCAGGTAATAGGGTCATCGGTGGTATTCGACGACCTGCACGGGGTCACGTTGATGGGGGTGCGGCGCTTCGACCTGACGCGCTCCTCCGGATTGGTCAAGCGCACGTTCGACCTGTTCGGCGCCAGCCTGGGCCTGCTGGCGCTCTCGCCGCTGATGATCGCGATAGCGGTCGCGGTCAAGCTCGACAGCAAAGGCCCCGTGCTGTTCCGTCAGATGCGGGTCGGGCGCGACGACAGGCGCTTCGGGCTTTTCAAGTTCCGCACGATGGTCCCAAACGCCGAGGAGCTCAAGCAAACGCTCGTCGACCTCAACGAGGCGCAGGAGGGGCTTTTCAAGATCGCCGAGGATCCTCGTGTGACACGCGTGGGCGGCTTTCTGCGCAAGACGGCGCTCGACGAGCTGCCGCAGCTCTTCAATGTGCTGCGCGGGGAGATGAGCCTCGTGGGCCCACGTCCGCTGATCGACGACGAGGATCGAAGGATCGAGGGCTGGTCGCGTAGACGTCTGGCCCTGCACCCGGGCATCACAGGCCACTGGCAAATCCTTGGCCCGGCCAGTGTGTCGCTGCGAGAGATGGTCGCGATGGACTACCTATACGTCGCCAACTGGTCGCTATGGACGGACGTAAAGATCCTTCTGCGCACGGTCCCGCACGTCTTGTGCCGTCGCGGGCTTTGACACGAGCACCTCGCCGATCGGCTGCTGGAAGTCCGCGGGCTCGTCTTGGAGCAGCCGTGGCGATCGCTCCAAGCCGGCCGGGGCGCGCTCGGGGCGCATCGCCAGTCGCATCACCAAGGCCGCCAATGCGGCGAACCATACGAGGGAGATCAGGAGGATGGTCATTTTGCTCGCAATCCTATTCGTGTGCTTTTGCGTCGATTCCCGGCGTTTTGCCCGACAAGACCGACATCCCGTTGCCCTTTAAGGGCGACGTGGGATTGCCCTTAAAGTCGGACGTAGTCATCCGCAACGTGATGCGCGATGGAGCAAACTAAACATTTATCTAACCCTGGCATGCAGAGCTATCCAAGTTTAGATTAACCGGCTTAACGTGATTCAACACTCCAATAACGCGATCCGATCGCACTATGGGCCTTTTTTGGTCCTCGCCGGCCTCCGGCGGCACCGCAACTACGCTCGTCCTGTCGCGTTCGAGACGACAGAAGGCAACGTACGGCGGACTCGGCGCCCGTCGTCGTAGGGAGGCGGCAAATGCGGGCAGTGGCGATAGCGATGGTGGCGGTGGTCGCGGTGGGGCTGTTCGCCGTCCCGCGGGCCTCCGCGCTGCCGATCGACGGCATCCACAACATCCAGCGCGTCGTTGTGATCATGCAGGAGAACCGGTCCTTCGATCAATACTTCGGGACGTATCCCGGGGCCGATGGGATCCCGGCCGGGGTATGCAACCCGGATCCGTTGCATGGGGGGTGCGTGGCGCCGTTCCACGACCCAAACGACAAGAACTACGGAGGACCGCACGGCGCTACCAACGCTGCCGCCGACATCAACGGTGGCGGGATGGATGGCTTTGTCGGACAGGCCGAGGGAGCTCATACATGCACGAGCACCGATCCAAGCTGCAGCCCCTGTGGTGAGACCGCGTCAAGCTCGGAATGCGTGGATGTCATGGGATATCACGACGCGCGCGAGATTCCCAATTACTGGGCATACGCCAAAAACTATGTGCTTCAGGACAAAATGTTTGCCGCGGCGAGAACCTGGAGTCTCCCGGAGCATCTCTTTCAAGTATCGGGCTGGTCAGCCCTATGTCCAAACGGCGCCATCAATTCGATGGAATGCACGAGCTCCCTAAATCTGTGGGCTCAGCGTCCGGAAGTGAACCCAAGCGTTACATACCCCTGGACCGATATAACCTACTTGCTCCACAATGCCGGGATCAGCTGGCGTTACTACGTGTTCAAGGGCGCGGAGCCAGATTGTGAGTCCGACGAAGCAGTGAGCTGCGCGCCGGTTAAACAAGCTCCCACAACGCCTGGCATTTGGAACCCGCTGCCTAACTTTGTGGACGTCAACCAAGACGGCCAGCTGGGCAATATTCAGTCGCTGACAAACTTCTATACGGTGGTTCATGAAACGAGCTGCAAACTGCCTAATGTCTCGTGGATCGATCCCAACGCCAGGGTGTCAGAACATCCGGACGCGCTCATCTCTGATGGGCAGGCTTATGTGACGACGCTGATCGACGCGATAATGCGCAGCCCGTGTTGGAACAACACTGCGATCTTTCTCTCGTGGGACGATTGGGGCGGCTTCTACGATCACGTCGTGCCGCCGAACATCGACCAGAATGGCTACGGCCTGAGGGTGCCCGGCTTGGTGATCAGCCCATATGCGAGGGCCGGATACATCGACCATCAACAACTCAGCCACGATGCTTACCTGAAGTTCATCGAGGACGACTTCCTCGGCGGGCAGCGACTCGATCCGACTACCGACGGCCGCCCGGACCCACGGCCCGACGTACGCGAAAACGCGCCCGGGCTTGGCAGCCTGTTGAGCGACTTCGACTTCAGTCAGCCACCCCGCCCTCCACTGATCCTGCCCGCCGATCCCGCCCCAGGGCCGGCGTCCAATCAGCCCGGATATACGCCGGCTCCCCAGACAGCGTCGCCACCTCCCCAGACAGCGTCTGCCTCGGCATTGGAGCTTGTCGTATCGGCGGCAGCGAGGCAGGACCTGCGCCTTCATCGCGGTCGCATATATCTAACCGTAAGTTGCAATATCACGTGCTTGCTTCGAGCTCGCGGACACCTGAGCCTGCGTCGCGGCCACCGGCGCCGTGGGCTTCGCGGTAAGGATCTGACCCTTGTCGCTCATGAGGCGAAGCGAGTGTCGCTTTCGATATCGCGTTCCAACCTCGCCGCCGTCCGCCACGCCTTGCGAGCGCACCGCAGGGTCACGGCCGTGATCGCCGTCGGCGCCGTGGGGGCAGCGAGACAAAGCCAGCGCCACAGCGTCAGAGTGATTCTCAGCTGGCGTTGACGTCGGTCCCCGGATGGTCCGCTGCTGGGCTATCAGCGCTTGAGCGCCTCGCCCGCGCGGCTTCATAAGCAGCCATAAGCCGCCGATAGTGGATCTCGGACGTGTTCTCTTTGAGGAACCGCGCGTTGCCCTGTCGCCCCATCTCCCACGCAAGCTGGGGATTCTCGGCAAGGCGCAGAATCGCTCGCGCGAGCGCCTCGGCGCTCGCGCTTGCCACGACCAGCCCGTCGACCCCGTCCTCAACCATCTCCGGGAGGCCACCCATATCCGTGCAGATGATTGGCGCGCCGATCGCCCGTGCCTCGAGCAGGCTCATCGGATTGTTCTCGTGCCAGCGAGACGGCACCAGCAGCGCCCGTGAGCGACGTATCTCTGCCAGTACGCGCTCACGACTCAGTCGCCCCAGATACTCGATGTTGGGGCAGCTCGCAGCGGCGGCTCGCACCTCGCTCTCGAGCTCGCCGCCGGCTCCCGCAAGCACGAGCGTGCCAAGTCGAGGATCGCCGGTCCCATAGGCATCGAGCATCTCGCGCACTCCCTTGACCTCCTCGAGCCTGCCCGCGAAAAGGAATCGAGGCCGCTCCTCGAGCACGGCGACGGGATCGCCTATCTCCTCTGCGGGAAGAAAATTAGGGATCACGTGCACGGCGTCAGGATCGATCCCCGTCGCGATCGCGACGCGGCCGGCAAAGCCACTCGGCGCCACGTAAGCGTCGATCTTCCTGTAGCTGCCTCGCACACGTGCGGCGCGCGCCTCGATCGTGGCGAGCAGGCTGGCGGCGCGTGAGCCCTTGACGCAGCTGTGCACGAGCGCATTCTCGACAGGCCCGGTGGTGCACAAGCTGCAGGGCTGACCGTCTCTGTACATGACGTACGCAGGGCACCCGATCTTGTAATCGTGCAGCGTCATGACGCTGGGGATTCCCTGCCGGGCGAGCTCGTCGACGATCGAAAGTGTCAACTGGTGATAGACGATGTGCATGTGAGCCACATCGGGACGCGCCTCTTCCAGAAGCTTGCGCAACTTGAGCCGTGCGCTGAGGGAGTAGACCGAGGACAACGCGTCGCGAGCGCGCGAAGCGAGCGGGCGAGAGCGGTCGACATAGTCGCGTCGAGGCGCGAAGTGGTCATGGTAGGGGGAGGCGAGATTGTCCGGGTGCTCCATCGCGAAGTCGATCACCTCGTGCCCATGTGAGGAGAGCAGCTCACGGGTGTGGAACAGGACCGTCTCAGAGCCCGCGTGTGGGTAGAAGAACTTGTGGATCTGCAGGACGCGCATCGCGGTCGGACGAGTCGGGGAACAACAGGGCAGACATCAGACAACAGAGCAGTCCAGTGTTCCGCTGTGGCGACCCTGCACCAGTCTGGCCGTAGACTATCGTGCGTCGGCGAGGCTCAGTCGCGGCCGATGCTCGGTGCAAGCGTGTAGAGGAGTGTCAGTGCATAGATCAACGCCCGATCTTCGTCGTGTCGCAATTCTCGGCAGTCGTGGCTTCCCGAGCACGTATGGTGGCTATGAGACGCTCGTGCGCTACCTCGCGCGCGCCTGGACAGCTCAGGGTCTGGACGTCACCGTGTACTGTCGCACCAGGGACGACGGCCGGGCTCGGTGGACAGCCGAGGGGGTGACGTGTCGCTGGACTCCCGGCCGCGATACGAAGAGCCTCTCGACGCTCTCCTACGGCCTCACGAGTCACATCGACGCCGGTCTGCGCCGGTTCGATGCCGCTCTTGTACTGAACGTGGCCAATGGATTCTTCCTCCCAGCCATGCAAGCGATGGGCACGGCGACCGCCGTCAACACCGACGGGATCGAGTGGGAGCGCGGCAAGTGGGGCAAGTTCGCGAGTGGCGTGTTTCTCGCCGGCGCTCGAGCGACCGCACGATTCGCGGACGTTCTCGTCGCCGATTCCCAGGCGATCGCCGACATCTGGCTGGAGAAGTTCGGGGTCCGATCCACATTTATTCCGTACGGTGCACCGGTCTTGGAGGATGTCGCCGCCGATCGCATCCGCGCCCTGGGCCTGGAGCCCGGGCGCTATGCGCTCGTCGTCGCGCGACTGATACCGGAGAACAATGTGGAGCTCGCTCTCGACGCGCTCGATCTCCTCTCTCCTCGCGTCCCCGCTGTGATTGCAGGGTCCGCGAATTATTCTGCTGCAATCGAGCATCGACTCCGCGAGCTCGATGGCCGAGGCCAGGTGCGCTGGCTCGGCCATGTGAGCGACCAGCAGCTCCTCACACAGCTGTGGGGCAATTGTGGCGTGTATCTCCACGGGCATTCCGTCGGAGGGACAAATCCCGCGCTCCTACAAGCTCTTGGCGCTGGGGCGCCGACGCTTGCGCTCTCCACGGTATTTAACAGCGAGGTCATCGGGGTGGACGAGCAGCTCTTCCCCAGCGATGCTCCTCGACTTGCCGAGATGATCGCCCGGGTGCTCGGAGACGAGCGACTTCGCGCTGAGATGGCCGCCCGCGGACGCAGGACGGTTGCGGAACGCTACGACTGGTCGGACGTCGCCGACCGATACCTGGCGGCCCTCCGCGCCGCGCGCGAGCGCCGGCGGGCGTGAGTCCCTAAGAGCCCTTATCAACGCGTTCAAGCTCATTTAGCGGTGGCCGGGAATTCCCGGTGGACGCTACGCCGCGATGCGCTCCAAGCGCTTGACGCGGGCGCTACCGACCAGGTAGATGCTCCAAGACGCGACCACGAACACGGCAAACGCCACCACGGTGTCCCCGAGCGCGGTGACCGCGAAAATCACGACGGATGCGATTGTGGTGCTGACCAGCGCGTTGAATGCCAGAAAGCGATTTTCGCCGTGCGCCACGAGCACGCCTTCCACCAATCCGTAGAGGATTCGCGCGGGGCTCGCGAGCAAGGCCAGCGCCAGGTAGTCGGCGCTCTTCCCGTATGCGGGGCGTCCCAGGGTGTCAAATAGCCATCCGACGGCTGGCGTCGTGGCTAGGATGATCGCAAGGAGCGCAAACGGGACGATCAGAATCACGTGCTCCCGTCGAGAGATGGTCAGATAGCTGTTTTTCTCTCCCAACGCCCGCGTCGCGTGGGGAACGACGGCTGAGACGATCACCGTCCCCACACGTTGCGGGATCGAGAGGAATACGAGGGTTATGTCGATGATCGCCACGACGGTAAAGGAATCGAGTGTCGCGGCGAACCTCATGATGAGGGGCATAGCGGCAATCGCCGTCGTCGCCACGCTCAACCACAGCGAGAAGGTCAACAGCTGACGAATGGTCGGCACGCGATCCGTGGATGGGATGCGATCGACGATGCAGGCAGGAGCCGTGCGCATCACGCAAAAGCCACCGACGAGCAGCCCGACGGCATTACCGAGGCAGAAGATGCTGAACGCCGACAGCGGTGTGATGTCCAGGCCGCCTGCCCAGGCGGCGCCGAGCAGCCCAACTTCGCTGAGCGCCGCGATCGGCATGATCGACGCCGCCGAGACGATGCGCCCGCGGCCCCGCAGGATGCCCGTGGTGAGCAGCGAGTACACAAGGCTCGAGAGCCCCAGGACGGCAAACAGGGACGCCACCGGCGACCTCAGAAGGACCCCGGCGACGATCGCGGTTATCGCCGCGGCAATGAACGTCGGCCAAATGCCTGCTTGCGCCGCCGTGCGCACGATCGCGCGATCGTCATCCCGCCCACCCGCCGACAGGTAGCGCGCGACGCTATTTGGCAGGCCACTGGCGCTGATTATCGTGATCGTGTTGTAAAGGCTCAAGATGAGCGCCAGGCGGCCGTACGCAGCCGGCACGAGCACAGCGATAAGAATGCTTCGGAAGCCGATCTGGGCGAGCACGACGCCCGTGTTTCCGGCGCCGAGCAGGACCACGTCGCGGCGGACGCGCCGCCAGATGGAGGCTTCGCCTATCCCGGCGTCGGCGTCGACGACGGTCGCGGTTGGGTTGCCGATCGAATTCACAGCTACACGCTCCAGCCCGGCAGAGCCTTCCCGGTCAGCTCGCGCAGGCGGGCGACATCGCCGGCGTAGAGCTCCTGCAGCCGAGCTCGCGTGTCATCGTCAAGGCTGGGGGCCTCGAGCGGCCGCGATACAAGGCGTTCGAGGGCAAGGCGCGCCGATCGGCGAACGTAAGGCGGCAATCGCTGGATCAGTCTGGATGCCTGTGCTCGGCGTTGCCATACGATCAAGCTCGAGTATGTGCGCTGTTCTCTGCCCGTATTCATCTCCTGCGAGAACCGAGGAGAGGCAAAGGTCTCCTCGACCGACAGAAACGCAAAGATCTCGCTCAGGGTGGCCTCTCGGGAGGCCAGAAGGTCAGCATGGTCCACGACCAGGATCCGCTCCTGCGGGAAATGAGCTAGGTAGCGATCCAGCTGCCTTGCATAAAAACCCGGACACGTGTATAGCGAATAAGGATCGGAGAGATCCTCGAGCGCCTCCGCGAGTGGGCGACGCTCGTCTTCGACAGATACGCTGAAGTGATACTGCGACACGGCCCTGGCAACCGGCTCGCGCACGATATAGATCAGCTTTACGCCCGGGACGAGCTCCTTGATCCGCTCAGGCACGCCCTTTCGTCGTGGGTATAGCGTGTAGCAGGGCGAGGCCTCACCTCGAGCTCTGAACGTATCGTCGAACAGCTGTTCATATTCGTCGAGGCCCTCGATCCGCTTCGAGCCTCGAGGGTAGGGGATCCCGTCTGGTGGGCCGGAGAAGAAGTTGGTCTCCTTCATCGCCGGCAGTCTCTGGATCTCCGGGTGCTCCCCCAGGTAGTGATGCAGGCTGGTGGTTCCGCACTTCATCGCGCCGATAATCAAGAATGTGGGCCGCGCCATCCTAGGCAACCAGAGTTGGCCGAAGCTTCAGGGATCGGTCACGCGCTGGCGCCGGCGCTGAGGGCAGCAAGCACGCAGCCTCCCGCATGAGCCGGTTCCGTCCGTGGAACATAGACATGCTGCTCTCCGTCACGAGCCTCGATAGATTACAGGGCGGTGAGGTGTGCGCGAGCGCGGAGCGAGCTGTCAGGACATGCTGGCGCTACACTCCGCGGCCTGTGGACGTTCGCGTGATATGCCCACGTCGACTGCCTGACGGCGTCGCGACCGAGGGTGGCGCACGCCACTGAGATATGCGGGCACCCGCGGCGACGCTACTCACGCGCAATCGATCAGACGGCAGACTCGTCGCCGTTGGCATGTTGGGCTGCGTGTTCGCCCTGGCCCTCGGCGGCGCAGCGACCACCAGTCACGGTGTGCTCATCGCGAGCGCCCTGGTTGGCCTCTCGCTTTGCATAACAGCGACGATCGTCTACGTTCGCGATCCGGTACTGGCGCTTATCTGGCTGTGGCTCTTCGAGGTGTTCAATGCGCCCATATCGGCTGCGATTGGATACTACTCGTCGACGGGAGAAGCGGTTCGGCAGGGCGACGAGGCTTTGGTGCTGCTGCTTGTCGTGCTAACAGTCTGGCGAGCGACTCAGAGCAATACTCGACTCACCGACCTTCGCCTTGTGCTTCCCGGTGTCGGGGTCGCGGTGTTCGGAGTATGGGGAGCGGCTGTGCATCACGTGCCGATCGCCGTCACGTTCATCGGTATTTGGCTTGGGCTCAAGCTCTGGATCGTTATTGGCGTGACTCTCCTGCTTCCCTGGAGGCGCCGTGATGTCGCGCGCATCTATACGATCCTCATCAGGGTGGGCCTTGTCGTGGCCACGCTGGGATTCGTCGACTATCTCACGCATTCGGCGGTCTCGCATGCCCTTCATACGTCGATCTACAGGTCTGGGGCGGAAGCCTCTCGAGCTGAAGCCGTCCATTCCATATTCCCTCACCCGGGTGAGTTCAGCCTTTTTATGAGCTTGCTCTTCGCGTTTACATTCGCTCGGTTCGCCGTTAGACGCGGTAAGCCGGATCTGGTTCTGGCGCTGCTGTTCGCCTGCTCTATCTTGTTGTCGCTTCGCCTCAAGGGATTCTTGTCACTCGTGGCTGTGGCCGCCATTGTCGCTCTGGTCCAAGGCATGGGCCGCAATCGTGGCGGGATCACCGTGTTTCTTGTGGGTGCGCTGCTGCTCATAGGTGCATACAGCGTGGAGGGAAGCGTCATCACCAAGCAGATCTCCACCTATACGTCATCCGAAACATCTGTCCGGACTCGACTCTATTCTGCGGGCGAGCGGATAGCTCTAGATGATTTCCCGCTGGGGGTGGGCTTTGGTCGATTCGCCAGTTATCCGTCGCGGCTCTTCTACAGCCCGGTTTACTATCAGTACCAGTTGGGCTCCGTTTATGGCCTGTCGCGAAGCTTTCCGAATTTCATCGACGATACGTCTTGGCCAAGCGTGATGGGTGAGACTGGCTATGGTGGCTTTGGCTTTTATCTCATCGGGCTGGCGATGCTGATCCTCGCGATGATCCGCCGACTCAGAGCGTCGACTCCCGCCGAGAGATGGATGCCACTTGCGGCGCTATGCGCGACAGCGGTGCTTCTCATCGACTCGCTCGGAAACCCGACGCTGTTCGACTGGCTCGCCGTCACCACTTTCGCGATGATCCTCGGCCCGGTGATGGTCCTCAACAGGTCCACCGCGCACAAGGAGGACGGCAAGATCCCAGCGAAGCTTGGTTGGCGAGCGGCCCGTGAGACTCCATAGGTCCATGAGCCTCGAATATCCACCAAGAGGTTCGGTGGGCTCCTCCGGCGCGGGATGCTCGGCGGGGCTTGCGTCGAGATGCTCGTTTACCCGCAGCGGTCAACCTATCGAGCTCTGTGGGTCTCGAAACTTCGCTGGTCTAGAATGGCGCACGCTAAACCTCGTCGTAAGCCATGTCGTAAGCCTAAAAGCACGCGGACCCGCGGCGATCTGAAAGGATACGGGCAGGTGCAGCAAGATACCGAGGGACTCAATTTCGAGCGGATCGTGGGCGTCCTTCGCAGGCGCGTGCCGTTGATCCTGCTCTGTGTCGCTCTCGCTGCGGGCGCGGCGTTTGCCTTTTCAAAGCATCAAAGCAAGAAGTACACCGCCACGGCATCGCTCGTATTCAACGGCAGTCAGCTCAGCGAGCAGGTTGCCGGCCTGCAGGCCGTCGGCAACGGTGGCAGTCAGGCGCCCCAGCAGCAGACAAACCTCAAGCTCGTCCAGCTCGGCGACATGGCGGAAAAGACCGCGAGCAAGCTCGGGCAGGGTCTTACCAAGGAAAATGTCCAAGAAGCTCTGAGCGTCGGTGCGCAGGGCGAATCGAACATCGTCGACGTCTCTGCCACGGCGAAGTCCCCGGCGCTCGCCGTTGGCATCGCCAACGCGTACGTCTATCAGTTCGTCAGGGAGCAACAGACGAGCAATCACGCTTACTATGCGTCGGCCTTGGCGCTCGTCGGCAAGCAGCTGGCGGCGATGTCGCCCAAGCAGCGGCTCAGCCCCTCCGGGCTCGCGCTGGAGGGCCGCGCCCAATCGCTCGGGGTTCTCGCCGAACTGCGCAACGGCAACGTCGAAGTCGCGCAAGCGGCGACGATTCCAACGTCGCCCTCATCGCCAAAGGTCTCGAGGAATACCGTCCTTGGCGCGATGCTGGGCCTTCTGCTGGGACTGGGCGTAGCCTTCCTCCTCGAGCGGCTGGATCGTCGAATCAGGGAGCCGAAGGACCTGGAGGCTGTGTATGGGCTGCCACTTCTCGGGGTAGTCCCAGAGAGCAGCGCTCTCTCGCGCTCCGCGCGACGCGACGGCGTCGAGCGCGGGGGGCTACCGGCTGGGGAGGCCGAGGCCTTCCACCTGATCCGCGCTCACATGCGCTACTTCAACGTGGATCGTGAGTTGCGTACGCTCATGGTCGCCTCCGCCGCGCCTGGCGACGGCAAGACGACGATTGCCAGGCACCTCGTCGCGGCGGCGGCGCGGATGGGCTCGCGAGTGCTGCTCCTCGAGGCCGACCTGCGCCGCCCAACGGTCGCTCAGCAGCTTGGCATTCCGTCGGGTCGGGGCGTGTCGGACGTGCTGATCGGCGCTTTGCCGCTGAGCGAGGCGACACGGACGATCGAGCTGGAGGCTCCCTCAGGCGACAGACCCGATGGACACGCCTTCGACGTCCTGGTGGCCGGTGCGACCCTGCCGCCCAATCCGGGCGAGCTGATCGAGAGTCACGCGATGGAAGCGCTGCTCGAGCAGGCCAAGGCCAGCTACGACCTCGTCGTGATCGACACACCGCCGCTCACGGCGGTCTCAGACGCCTTCCCGTTGCTCAAGAAGGTCGACGGCGTAGTGATCGTCGGCCGCGTGGGGCGCAACAGGCGCGATGTCGCCGAACGACTCCACGAGACTCTCACCGGCGCCGGGGCGCCGCTGCTCGGTGTGATTGCCAATGGCTTCAAGGCCGGCCGTCTTGGGGCGTACGGCTATGGCTACGGCTACGATTACTCGCCGGCCAAGCCCGAGTCGCCGTCTGATGTCGCCACGTCTCCCAACGGCGCCGTCGCATCGGCCGAGGCGCCCGTACCGACGGCCAACGGCTGAAGCCTGCCGTGAGCATGCTTCTGAGTCAAACCAGGACGGTAGTGGGCGCGTAACCGGGATTCCGATACCTGTCCAAACATCGTCGAGGACGTCGGAAACCGGTGACCCTCTTCGTATAGAGTCATACACGAGCTAAATAGTTGCGCGGTCGCATGCGAGTGGCGGCGTGCTTAGTCATGAGAAGAGGCGCGCAGATGCTTACCAACGGCAAGGTAGCCAGATCCAACGGCACGAACGCCCGCTCGGTGAGGGCGCAGCAGCCGCCGACGGGCGAGGTCGCAAGTGGGAAGGCTCTCGCCGACACAGATGTCGGCGACTGTCCAAGCCCGCGGCCGAGCGCCCCGCATAGCCCAAATGTGCGCTGGCAGCGCTCGGCGCTGGGGCGTCGCGAACGCTGGGAAGCGCTTGGGCACGCGGGCGCCACGATCTGGTTCACGGGGCTGCCGGCCGCCGGCAAGTCGACCATCGCCGGGGCAGTCGAGGAGCACCTCGTTGGCTCCGGGCGCCCTGCCTTTCTGCTCGACGGCGACAACCTGCGCCACGGGCTCAACGGCGACTTGGGGTTCGGCGAGCAGGCGCGCAGCGAGAACGTGCGACGCACCGCTCACGTCGCACGTCTGCTGGCCGAGTCGGGCACGATCGCGCTCGTGAGCCTCGTCAGCCCATACGCGCACGATCGCGAGGAAGCGGCCGCCCTGCACCAGGCTGTCGATCTGCCGTTCGTCGAAGTGTTCGTGGACGCGCCGCTCGCGCTGTGCGAGCGGCGCGACCCCAAGGGCCTCTACGCGCGCGCGCGCGCCGGAGAGCTTGCCGGTCTCACCGGGATCGACGCGCCGTACGAGGCTCCAACCAGCCCCGCCCTCGTGCTGCGCTCGGGCAAGGAGAGCATCGAGACGGCGGTCGAGCGCGTGAGCACGGCTCTGCTTGCCGCTTGCGCCGCGCATCTCGCGGTCTGAGCCAACGCCCGACGGGCGCGCAAGCCGGAGGTCTGTGCGCAGGCGACGCGACTTTGGCGCTGGTCGAGGGTTATTAGCTGACGTGAAGGGGAATGTAGCTCGCATGAAAAACACCAAGAGCCCTAATCGGTCGTGGCTGCGCTCGGCGTTGTGCGCCGTTACTGTCCTGCTGACTACAACCGCCGCGATGATGACGCTGGCAGCCTCGCTTGCCGTGGCGGCTTTGCCCGCCCCAGGCGTCTACACCAATGGGACGTCGAGCGTAGGGCCGTCCTCCGCGGTGGTCCACGGCGGGGTTAACCCCAAAGGCCAGCCCACCAACTACGTCTTCCAGTACGGCACGACCAGGGGCTATGGGGCGCAGACCCCGCTTGTGTCAGTCGGCGCCGGGACCAAGACGGTCAAAGTGAGTCAAGCCATCGGCGGTCTCGCGCCTAACACCACTTACCACTACCGGATTCTCGCAAGCAGCGCGGGAGGCGCGACGCCCGGGGCGGACCATGCATTCACCACGCGCAAGGTCCCTCTATCGCTGCAGATCGCTGCCACACCCAATCCGGTGCTCTACGGCGCCGCGTTCGCGGTGCAGGGCACGCTCTTCGGCACCGGCGGGGCCGGCCGCCCGGTCGCGCTTGAGGCCAACCCGTTCCCGTATCTCGGGGGCTTTAAGACACTCGGCAACTCCGAGGTCACAAACGCGACAGGCGGCTTCTCCTTCCCCGTCGTGGGGCTGCTCGAGAACGCTCAGCTACGCGTCGTCACGACCAGCGCTCCCTTCGTCTCCAGCCCAGTGCTCGTGGAGGGCGTGGCCGTGCGCGTCACGTTTCACGTGCATCGAGTCCACCGCCACCGTCACGGCAGGTTCTACCGGATGTACGGCTTTGTCACCCCTGCCGAGGTCGGCGCGCGCGTGGGCTTCCAGCTCTTGCGCCCTGGGCTACCGTCGGTCAACAAGGGGGGGACTTTCGTCAAGACCGGCACCCCGACCGTCTCCCGCTTCAGCACCGTCGTGCGCGTCCGCCACCGCGGGCTCTACGAGGCGCTGGTCCAAGTAGCCGACGGCTCGCACGTCTCCGCTTACAGCGCTCCCATTCGCATCCGCTGAAGGCCGTCGTAAATCGAGGGGGCGCTCGTCGGGGCCGAGCATTACCGGAATCGACCATGTGAGTGTTGCGTAGCTAAGAACGCCCCGATAATCCTCCATTCTAAGGAGAGCATGCCGGCGCAACCGAGATTCACTCGACTATTTGTCCAGGTGGCGCGGCGACAGGGCTAGCATCCGTCCGTGGCAAGCGGCGTTGCGATAGGAGTAGATGCGGGAGTGGACGCGCCCGTCAGGGACGAGGCGTCAGTCGGCTCGCTCAGCGAGCTGGGGCTGATCGCGCTGATGCTGCTGCCCGGCGCGCTGATCGTGTTCCTCGGCTTCAACGCCGGTGGTTACTTCCCGGGGACGCCCGCGGTCGCCGCGCTCGTGGTCACACAGATCCTGCTCGTGCGGATCGTGCAGGCGCGCCAGCCGTTCGAGGGCATCGCGCCGGTCACGCTCGTCGCGATCGTCGCGCTCGGGCTGTACGCGGCGCTGACGCTGGCCTCGGCGCTCTGGTCGCACGCCGCGGGCCGGGCGCTCGTCGAGTTCGACCGCGTATGGCTGTATCTGCTGGTGCTTGTCCTGTTCGGCAGCATAAGAGCGAGCCAGGCCAACGTTCGCTGGCTGATCAGGGGCTTGGCCCTCGGCGCCTCGATCGTTTGCGTCGCGGGGCTTCTCACGCGTGTGCTTCCCGACGTATGGCACACGGCGCCCGACGTGTCCAATCAGCGCCTCAGCTACCCCGTCACGTACTGGAACACGCTTGGCTTGCTTGCGACGCTCGCGATCGTGCTCGCTTTCCAGCTCACCTGCGATCTCGGCGAGCGCCGCTCTGTGCGCGTGCTCGCCGCCGCGGTCCTGCCCCTGCTGGCCGCCACGCTGTTCTTCACCTTCTCGCGCGGGGCGATGCTGGCCGGCGCGGTCGGCCTCCTCGTCTACGTGCTCGTCGCGCGCCCGCGGCTGTTGCTCGGCGGCGCCTTGGCCATCCTTCCGGGCACCGTGGCCCTGCTCGTCGTGGCCTACCACGCCAATCTCCTCGACACGGTCGACCCCACGACGCCGGCGGCCGTCGCCCAGGGTCATCGCGTGGCGCTGGCCGCCGGCATCTGCACGCTTGTCTGCGCCGCCGCTCGCCTGCTGCTGGCGCCCAGCCTCGACCTTCGCCTACGACGCTCGCTTGCGATCCCGAGGATCGGAGCGCGAGCCTGGAGCGGGGCCGTCGCGGGGGTCGCGGTCGTCACGCTTGTGGGCGCGTTCGCGCTTGGGGCGCCGCACGCCGTTGCCCGCGACTGGAGCAGGTTCGTGAGCGGAGTCTCCGTTCGCACCACGAACGGCGACCTTCGCAGCCGGCTGAGCGACCCCTCGAATAACGGGCGCACCGACCTGTGGCGGGTCGCGCTGCACGCGTTCTCGGCTTCCCCGATCCATGGTGCTGGCGCGGGGACCTACCAGACCGTCTGGGATCAGAAGCGCCCTCGTTTCGCCTACACGATCAATACGCACAGCCTCTACCTACAGGCGATGGCCGAGCTCGGGCTCCCAGGCGTCCTGCTGCTGCTGGTTGTCGTGGGCGCGACGATTTTTGGGATAGCTGTTCGTGCGCGGCGGTCCCAGCGCGCCCTCTATGGCACGCTGCTGGCGCTCGCGGTTGTGTGGGCGGTGCACGCCGGCGTCGACTGGGACTGGGAGATGCCGGTGGTGACGCTCGGCTTCTTCGCCGCGGCGGGTCTCGCGCTCAGCTCTGACAGGCGCGACGGCCCTGGCTGGCTTCCCGCTCACAACACGCGCCTGACGCTCGCCCTGCTGTGCCTGCTCACGCTGGTGGCGCCCGTGTCGCTGATCGGCTCGCAGAGCCGGCTGGGGGATGCCGAGCACGCGCTCTACGCTTCCAACTGCGCGGTTGCGGCTCCCGCGGCGCTGTCTTCGATCGGATGGCTCGACCTCCGTCCCGAGCCGTATGAGATCGTCGGCTTCTGCGACCTGCGCCGCGGCCTGCCAAGGCTTGGCGTCACGGCGATGCAGGCGGCGGTGCGCCACGATCCGCGCAGCTGGGAGGCCTACTACGCGCTCGCGATCGCGCAGGCGTCGGCGGGCATCGACCCGCGCCGCAGCGCCGTCACGGCGCTGCGGCTGAATCCGCTGGAGCCGCTGACGCGTCAGGCCTTTAGGGAGCTGAGATCCCCCAGCCCGACCGAGTGGGTCAAGCGCGCCGCTGTGGTGCGCGCTGCCGCTCTGGCAAGCAGCGACCTCTCGATCGTTCCTTCTTGAGGGCGTATCTCGGTAGGGCCGCACGTCTGTGCCGGCCGATTGCCTTCGCGATGCTGCGTCCTCGGGGCTCGACTTGGCGCCACCAAGCCTTCATCCCTGCGTCCTTGCCTCGCTCGACACTCCACCACCCCAGCCGCACGTCCCTACCGAGATACGCCCTGAGGCGCCTCAGCCCATCGCCTCGCGTAGCTTGCTCAACCCCCTGTACACGCGACTCTCGATCGTCGTGAGCGGCTCGTCGGTGAGCTTGGCTATCTCGGGAACGGTCAGCTCCGCGCCGTAACGAAGCGATACGGCCTCGCGCTCCTCCCCGCTCAAGCTGGCCAGACCGCGGTCGAGCAGGTCGCGATCGGCGACGTCGTCGTAATCGCTCTCGGCGAGCTCGTCGATCTCTTCGAGCTCGCCCGTATCGAAGCCAGGTCCGGCAGTCACGCGTTCAAGCGCCCTGCCCTCGACCGCGCGCCTGCGCGCGTGGTCGTTGAGGCAGTTGAGCGCGATCGCATATAGCCAGGTCTTGGTGCTGCCCCTGCGTGGGTCAAAGCGCCGGCGCGCGCGCAGCACCCGCTCGCATGTGTCCGCGAGCAGGTCCTCGGCAAGCATCGTGTCGCCGGTTCGGTACCTCAGGAACGCGAACAGGCCCTGAGAGTGCTCGGCGTAGAGTTGCTCGAAGTCGTCGTCTCGGATCCCTCGCACACGTCAGTATCGTCCGTTCGTCCAGGCCTGCGAGCTTCAGACGGGAATCTGGCCGGTCGTTCGTATCAGGTCCCATGAGCCACTCACACAATGACGATGACCGCTTCACGGATGAACTCCAGCGGCTCGCCGACGCGCTTCGCGACGGCCGGCCCAGGCTTGACCCTCTCGCGCTCGACAGGGTGAAGCTGCGCGCGATGAGCGCGGCCCGACGATCGACCTCTTCTCGACGCGGACAAAGCTTCATGAGGCAGCGTGTCACCACGCTGCTGACAGTCGGGTTCCTCGTCCTCGGAACTGGCGGCACGTTGGCGTTGGCGGGCGGCGCCGGGGACAAAGCGACCGGCAGCGCCAGCTTCGATCAATACAAACCTCCGTGCGTGCACGGCAAAGGCGCCGGCGTTCCCAACGAATGCCCCGGTGAAAAACCCGAACCGCCGCCATGCGCTCACGGCAAAGGCGCCGGCGTTCCCAATGAATGCCCCGGTGAAAAACCCGAAAAAGAACATGTCGGAAAAGGCAAAGCTCACGGCGGCAAAGCCGGTAAAGGCCGCAGTGGCAAAGGTGGCAGTGGCGGCAAGGGCGGTCACGGCGCTAAAGGCACAGGTGGCAAAAGCGGCAAAGGCAATCGCCACGGCGGTAAAGCTCGCCATGGGCACAGGTCCAAGCATGGTCGCAAGAGCGGCCATGGTCACCACTAGACAAAGCTCACGAGAAAAGGATCTTTCATGAAGCAACGTCTGACGACACTTCTCACGGTCGGGTTCCTCACGCTCGGCACCGGTGGCGCGCTCGCTTGGGCTTGCGGTGTTGGAGCCAGCGCCGACGGAAGTGCCAGCTTCCATCAGTACAAACCGCCGTGCGAACACGGCCAGGGCCGCGGCGACGATTGCCATAAAGGCGGCGGCGATAAAGGCGGCGGCGATAAAGGCGGCGGCGATAAAGGCGGCGGCGAAAAAGGTGGAGGGGGCGACAAAGGCGGCCACGGTCAGGGCGGCCACGGTCAAGGTGGCGGCGATGAAGGCGGCGGCGACCAGGGCGGTCATGGCCAGGGCGGCCCGGGTGGCGGCGACAAAGGCGGTCACGATCAGGGCGGTCACGGTCCCCACGGGGGTGACAGTGGCGGCCACGGCCACCACTAGCCGAGCTGAGCGTTTGCACACGAGGAGGGCCCGCCCCAGCGGGCCCTCCTTTGCTGCGGAAGGGCGCGTGGAATCTGGTTTGGATACCGCGAGGCGCTCTCCACCACCTGACGCGCGCTTAGGGTTGGACGATGCGTAGACTCGTCGCGGCTGTCGTGTGGATGTTTGTGTTGGTCGGGGTCGCTTCGGCGATCGTCGCGTTGGGCGACCGCGGAGGCGAGGATCTCTTGCGCCTCGAGCAGTCGCGCTCGCTGATCCTCAAGTCTGCGCCCGTGTTGAGCGCGGCCAGCGTGGAGGCTGTCGTAAAGCTGGCGCCGGAGCCCGTGGCCCGCGCCAGGCGCACGTTCCCCCAGCGGGTTCGTTGCCGACCTGGTGGAGCCGCCCCGCTGCGCAACCCGTGGTCGTGTGAGATCCGCTATCGCTCGGGCACACGCGCGCACTACCGAGTGCTTGTCCGGCCCGACGGCTACTACAGCGGCTCCGGCTCCGGGATGATCGACGGCTGTTGCGTAAAGACCCCGATGCTTGGCTGAGGCCTCGTCTAACCCTACTTGCTCCACGGCATTGGTCGCGGACTAAATAGATGTCTTGGTACTACCTGGGTACGAGATATCAGGGGCTTCGCGAAGCCCTGCGCACAAGCAGATCCCGCCCTGCTATGATTCGAAGAAATGAAATTTCTGCGGGAAAGTACGAAATTATTTGTAAAGATTTCTTCGCAAAATGCACATACAACCTAAATGCATGTATCATTCGCCCCGCTTTGGGCGAGAGACCCTGAATAGGGGAATTCGTCGTCAGGCTGGTCTCAAGACCCTGCGCCAGCGAAAAAACGGGGAAGCACCAAGCATCGTTTGAGCAGTCCGTCTGGGCCTGAGGCCTCAAGGAAAAGGACATACAAGGAATGAGCACGGCCGGCAGCAACCAAGGACGAGTCGATGCTGCGCCAGCGCCGCCCAAACTTGGCTCTCCCAGTACTGGGAGAGCGGTGGCAACGCCGCTCTCGCGCGCGCTCCGGCCCTCCGGCCAAGACATCGTCAACGCGGTCAAGCACAACTGCGCAGATGTCGATGTCGAGTTTGTATCTCCATGAGCGTCCTCGAACCCACGATCGTCATCGCCGATCACCATCAGGTGACCCGTCTGGGCGTGCGTATGGCATTGATGCGTGGGGGCTTCCAAGTCGTCGGAGAAGCCGCCGACTGCGAGGGGACTGTCAGCGTCGTCTTGCACGAACGCCCTGACGTGTGCCTGCTCGACGTCTCCATGCCCGGCGGCGGCATCGAGACCGCCCGCAGGCTGGCTGAGGCTGTGCCGTCAACCTCGGTGGTCATGCTGACTGTCTCTACCAATACAGAGGAGCTTCTCGCGGCGCTGCGGGCGGGAGCCGTCGGCTACCTGCCTAAGAATACGAGCCCGGATCGGCTCCCGGCGGCGCTCTGCGGCGTCCTGAAGGGTGAGGCGGCGCTGCCGCGCACACTCGTGGGACGCGTCCTGCAGGAGTTTCGCGCTTTCGCCGTCGACGCGGCCGTCAACCCCGTACGGGTCGGCAAGGTGCAGTTGACGCCGAGGGAGTCGGAGATCCTGAGGATGCTCGGCTCGGGGATGACGACTCTCGAGGTGGCCGAGCTGCTGTCGCTCTCGCCGGTTACGATCCGCCGCCACATCTCCGCTGGGGTCGCCAAGCTCGGCGTCGTCGACCGGGACGCCGCGATTCGGGCGATCAAGCCGGTCGCGGCCACGGCTTAGGACCTGCAGCGCCGCGCCCGCCGCTCAGACGAGTCCTGCGCGCACGGCGTATACCGCCGCCTCGACGCGTGTGCGCACCCCGAGCTTTTCGAAGATATTCGTCACGTGCTGCTTGACGGTGTGCCGGCTGATCGACAGCTCCAGGCCGATCGTGGCATTGTCCGCGCCGCCGGCGAGCAACTGCAGCACGTCCTTCTCGCGTGTCGTGAGCGCGGGCTCTTCAGAGACGGCAGGCGCTTGCTTGATCCCGTGGTCGTTGGGACTGGCGCGCGCCACGAGCCTCAGCATCACTTCTCGTGAGAGCACCGCATGGTTGCCGGCCATCTGGCGGATGCCGCCCACGAGGTCGTCGGCCTGGCTGTCCTTGAGGATGTAGCCACAGGCCCCCGCTTTGAGGGCGTCGAGCACGTCCGTCTCATCGGCTGAGCTCGTCAGGACCACCATGCGCGCGTCTGGGCTCACGGCAGCGATGCGTCGCAATGCCTCGGCTCCGGAGACATCCGACATGTTGAGGTCGATCACGATCACGTCCGGCTTGAGGCTGGCGGCTAGGGCCACCGCCTCGGCGCCGTCCTTGGCCTCTCCCACGACGGTCATGCCGGCTGTGTCCAGCATGCCGCGCAAGCCCTCCCGAAAGAAATGGTGATCGTCGGCGAGTACTACGCGCAGAGCGTCGCTTGAAGGGTCCACACGCCGAACATATCGAATTGGGCCGCCGGCGCGTGGTCGGATGGCGTGCGGGAGATGGACCGCCGCGAAGGTCGGGCCATGACTGACCTGGACGATCTACCTGGACGCGCGCCGGATCTGCGTGAGAGTGTCCATTCCGATCTAGGAAAAGTTAAGACTAGGTATGTAGAGGTCGACACAAGTGAGCATATGCCCACGCTCGTCGCGGAAGGCCTCAAATGCTCAAACTGTTGAGTCACACCCTCTTTTCACTATTCCTCCTGGTCCTCGCGCTTGCTGCTCCATCGGCGCTTGCGGCAAAACACTCTCATCATGCAAGATTTCATGCAGTTAACCATCGTTCTGGGCATCGCCGTAACGTCAGGCACAAGACGCACCACGGGCGCAAGGCTGTCAAGTTGGTGGCGTCAACCAACGCCGTGAGCGTCTCCGCCGGCGTGCTTCTCGGGGAGAGCGTCGTGGAGTCCCACACCGACTACGTCGACGCGGGCGAAGCCGAAGCATTTCGTTTGCAAGCCGCCGCTCCTGGCCTCGCTGGTATCGCGCACGTCTACATTGATTCGCGCAATTCGGCTCGCACGTTGATCGTCGGCCTCTACAGCAGCGGTGCATCCGGTCATCCCGGCTCCCTGTTGAGCACCGGCTTCATCTCTGCAGTCAAGTCTGCGGCATGGAATTCGGTGTCGCTCCCGCCGACCGCGCTCGTGGGGGGCGGGACCTACTGGCTCGCCGTGCTTGGGGAGAATGGAACCCTGCGCTACCACGACCGTCGCAACGGCCCCTGTCCGAGCGAGACCAGCGCACAGAGCAACCTTGGCTCGCTGCCCTCCTCTTGGCGCACCGGCGGAACCTATGCGGACTGCCCTGTGTCTGCGTATGTGACCGCGGCGAACCCCGTCCTTGGCCCCCCGACAATCGAAGAACCACGTCCTGCGGCTCCAACTGACATGGTCCCGCCGACGATCAGTGGCACGACCACCCAAGGCCAGGTCTTGAGCGCCACCACCGGCGCATGGACTGGCAGCCCGACCTCCTATGGCAGCCAGTGGCAGGATTGCGATTGGCGCGGCGCCAACTGCTCCAACGTCGGCGGGGCAACGGGAGCCAACTACACGCTCACATCCGCCGACACCGGTCACATGATGCGTGTCGTGGTCACCGCTAGCAACATAGGCGGCTCCGCCTCGGCGAGCTCTGCTCCGACGGCTCCGGTTGTCGCCGCTCAGCCGCCGCCGTCCCCACCGCCCGCGCCACCGACGGCAAGCTTCACCTATAGCCCGACGTCTCCCATAGCGGGGCAGTCGGTCAGCTTCAACGGTTCGGGCTCGACGTGCCCGAACGGTCCCTGTACCTACGCATGGTCCGACGACGGCTCCATCACGCAGCCGACCACGCCGCTGTGGCCGCTTGGCAGCGGGCAGACGTCCTCCTACACCTTCATCGAAGCAGGCACTGTGTACATCCGCCTGGTGGTCACCGACGCGTCGGGTCAGACCGCCACGGTTGAGCACACAGTCGCGATCGCGGCTGGATCGCCTCCGCCCCCGCCCCCGCCGCCGCCACCACCACCAGCTGCGCCTGTGAACACAGTGGCGCCGACGGTTGCTGGGACGGCTATCGAAGGAAATACTTTGAGTGCCGGCAACGGTAGCTGGTCAGGTGGTCCGACTGGCTATGCCTATCAGTGGCAGGATTGCAGTAGCTCAGGTACGAGTTGTGCGAACATCGGCGGCGCCTCCGCGGCCAGCTACAAGCTGCTCGCGAGCGATGTCGGTCAGACAGTCCGTGTTGTCGTGACCGCCACGAACGAAGGCGGCTCGACCTCGGCCGGCTCACAGACCAGCGCGGTAGTCGCGCAGGCGCCTTCGCCGCCGCCTCCTCCGCCGCCATCAGGCGGGGTGTTCATCTCCCCGGCCGGCAACGACGCGAACGCCTGTACTCAAGCGCAGCCGTGCCAGACGATGAGCCGGGCCTATCGTGTCGCGACGCCAGGTCAGACGGTGCAGATGCTGGCCGGCGCCTACCCCGCGCAGGCGATCGCCAGCGACTCGACCAAGACCTCGAGCTCCGATGTCGTGTTCATGCCCGCCGAAGGGGCGAGCGTGCAGGTCACGGGCACGATCCACGTGTTCGCCTCCCACCTCACGATCGAGAACATGTCCACTCAGGACGTTGTCATGGGCAACTACGACCAAACGGCGGGAAGGCCCGATCCGACGGACATCACACTGCTGAATCTCACAGGTCGTAACTTCGAGATCGACTCGACGACCAACGTGACGGTCGAGGGTGGCTCATGGGGCCCCGCCAGTGCCTGTGGCGGTCCTAACGGCGGCAACAACAACAGCATCCGCCAGCCCACGAGCACCGCTCCGGCGAACATCCTGATCGACAAAACCGTCATCCATGATGTGCAGTCCTACAACCTCGTGAATTGCCACATCGAGGGCTTGGCGATCTTCGCAGGCACGAATGTCACGGTCAGCAACTCGAAGTTCTATGGCAACTCCGTCTATGACGTCTTCATGCAGGCCAACAGCGGAGGCCACCCCAACAACATCACGCTGAGCAACAATTGGTTCGCGACGGCCGTCGACAACTCCGGCGCAAACGGAAGGGCCGTGGGCTCAGGCAACGGCATCGCGCTAGGCAACGAGCTGTCGGCAAATGTCACCGTCGAAGGCAACCACTTCAACGACGTGCTGAATATGAACGACGCCGGCGACATCTCCAAATTCACCAACGTGCACGTGCACGGGAACGTCGGCATGCAGGCCTACAGCAACTACCCCTGCGGGTCCTTGTCCGGCATCGAATGGAGTCAGAACGTCTGGCAGAACGACAGCTGTGGCAGCGGAGACGTGAATCTCAAAGGCGCAGCGATGCCCTACAAGAACGCAACCAACGACAGCTCATTGGACTACACGCTCACCGGAATCTATGCGGGCTGGCCAGGTGGTGTCAAAGAAGAACCCCCGATCGAAAAACCGCCCGTCGAAGAACCGCCAGTAGAAAAACCTCCGGTGGAACCGCCCGTCGAAGAACCACCCGTCGAAAAACCCCCGGTTGAAGAACCGCCCGTGAAAGAAGAACCGCCTGTTGAAGGTGGTGTGGCGAGTGTGTTTGTGTCGCCGTCTGGTTCTGATTCGGCTTCGTGTTCGCAGGTTGCGCCGTGTAGGAGTTTGGCGCGTGCGTATGGTGTGGCTGCGTCTGGTGCGACGGTGCAGTTGGCGAATGGGACGTATTCGGATACGACGCTGCCTGTCGATAGTTCTAAGGGGTCGAGCAATGTGGTGTTCACGGCCGCGCCGGGTGCGACGCCGACGTTCTCGAGCACGCTGCATGTGCAGGCTCGTCATGTCGAACTGTCGGGTTTGAAGTTCGCGACGTTGTGGGTGGACGCGACTGCTCAGAACGATGTTCTGCGTAACGATACGTATAAGAACTTCGAGGTGATCTCCAGTGGCGCGCAGGCGCCGACGAACATCTCGTTCATTGGTGGGAGCGCGGGTCCGGCCGCGGATGAAAACAACATTATCGGCAGCAACGGCACGAGCACGACGGCGTCTCCTACGAACATCCTGATCAAGGGGGTGCACATTCACGATTACACCCTCACACCCGGCTCCGGCGCGCACGTCGATTGCCTGCAGGTGTGGGCCGCTAACGGGCTCACTGTCGAAGGCAGCACCTTCAACGATTGCGAGGTCTTTGACATCTTCCTGCAGTTCCTGCCCGGCGGTTCCGCTGGGACGCCGTCGAACGTCACGATCCAGAACAACTTCCTGGACTGTTGCCGCTCGGGGTTCTACAGCATCATGCTGCCCTACCACACTGGAGCGACCGGCGGGTCGCACTTCACAAACGTAACGATCCGCAACAACTCGACGAATAAGGCGATCACCGCCGACCCCGACGCGTCTTACACGAACGTCAAGATCGACGGGAACATCGGTCCTTCGCTGGTGTTCTACTCAAACGCCAGCGGCAACCTCCAGGGCAAGCCCGCCGGACTCAGCGCCGACTACAACGTGTGGTACGAAGGCAGCAAGATCGGCACACACGACCAACTAGCCCCATCGGGGTTCCTCGAACCCAACAACGTCAACTTCAACCTCGCCCCCGGCGCCGCCGCCCTAAACCACGGCGACCCCGAAGACTACCCCCCAACAGACATCAACGGCAAAACCCGCCCCAACCCACCAGACGCAGGCGCAACACAACACACAGAATAAAAGGACCGCGCGCGCAGGCGCCGAAGTAAGGTCCTGCGCGCTAGTATATCCCACATAGTGGATTCCAGATAGTCGATCATACGCCCGGCTTTGCGGGGAAACCCTGGCGGTCCGCATCCCGTCTCCTCAAAGACCGATGCATGCGGTTGGACAGGTGTGTATTCTGTGCCGCGGCGCGTGATTATGTATCCCAGGAGGGGGTGCTACTGCGTCCGAAGCCCGAGGGGGGGACATCCCAAGGGGGACAAATCCAGAGCACGGATGTTCGCGACTGGAAGGCTCGTATGCCCATGCTGTCGATTCGACACGTTCTGCTGCTGGTCGTAGCGTCCGTGATTCTTACTGTGGCGTCTCCCGTCTCTGGGTTTGCCGCGTCTCGGCAGATTGCGGCCCCGGCGGGGGTCCTGCTCGGCGACTCCGCGACGGAGACCCAGCCAGACTCGCTGAACGCCGGGCGCCTACGGGCGTTTCGCCTACGAGCACACGCCTCCGGGCTTGCCGCCAAGGTTCGCCTGTACATCGACTCGCAGAGCAGCGCCAAAGCCGTCTTGGTGGGGATCTACCGCAACGGGGACGAAGGACCCGGCTCCCTGCTCGACACCGGCCGGATCGCCTCACCGCGCGAGGGCTCGTGGAACAGCTTGCCTTTCGTGCTTCACGAGCTGCTCTCGGGGCATACCTACTGGCTCGCCGTGCTGGCAGAGGGGGGAACCCTTCGCTATCGCACGCGCCCGGGCGGCCGCTGTCGCAGCGAGACGAGCCTCGGACGCCACTTGCGCGCGCTGCCGAGGTCCTGGGGCTCCGGCGCATTGTCGTTGCGTGCCCGCTGCCCGATCTCGGCGTATGCGCTGGCGGTGACCGCCGGCTTGCCGCGGCCGCGTGTCGCGCCGGCTGCCCCCACTCTCGTGCCTGGATCTCCCTCGCTGATAGCGCCCAGCTCGCCGCTGGGCTCGCCAGCGCCGGGTGAAGAAAGCCCGCCACCGCCGGACGAAGAAAGCCCACCGCCGCCACCGGTGGCGCCTACGAACCTGGCGCTACCGGTCATCACCGGGGCGATTGCGGTGGGATCGACCTTGAGCGCGAGCAACGGTTCGTGGACGGGTAGCCCCAGCGGCTATTCCTACCAGTGGGAGGACTGTGACGGCGCCGGCGCGCACTGTACGACCATTACCGGCGCGAGCGCCGCCACTGACAAGATCACATCCGGCGAGGTTGGGCACAGGGTGCGCGTCGTCGTCACCGCCAGCAACGAAGCGGGCGCGACCGCCGCGAGCTCGCAAGCGAGTGCGCTGATCGCCGAATCGCCGCCACCGCCACCCGCGAACACGGCGCTTCCGACAATCGCGGGAACGCCCAAGCAGGGAAGCACCTTGACCGCAAGCAAGGGCGCCTGGTCAGGTGGCCCTACGAGCTACAGCTATCAGTGGCAGGACTGCGGCGGCGCCGGTGGCAACTGCTCGAATGTGGGGGCCGCCAGCACCACTTACAAGTTGGGCGCCTCCGATGTCGGGCACACGATCCGCGTAGTCGTAACCGCCGGAAACACCGGCGGCTCGACGTCCGCCACCTCAAACGCGACGGCAGTCGTCGCGGCCATCCCACCGCCGCCACCGACTCCTCCTGTGAACACCGCCCTGCCCGTCGTCGGCGGCACCGTCGCGGTTGAAGGGACCCTGACCGCGAGCAGGGGCACCTGGTCGGGGAGCCCCACGGGCTATGCCTATCAGTGGCAGGACTGCGACAGTTCCGGCAACAATTGCGCGGCCATCGGCGGCGCGAGCGCAAACACGCACAAGCTGACCGCGGGCGAGGTCGGGCACACGGTGCGTGTCGTCGTCACCGCCACCAACTCAGGCGGTTCCACACCCGCAAGCTCCGCGCACACGAGCGTCATCCCGGGCGCCTCTGGCGGCTTGTTCATCTCACCTGCGGGCAACGACTCGAACGCGTGCACCGAGGCGCTGCCGTGCCAAACGATGAACCGTGCTTACCACCTGGCGACGCCGGGTCAGTCTGTGCAGATGTTGGCTGGCTCTTATCCGGGTCAGGCGATCAACAGCGACTCGAGCAAGACCTCGAGCTCGGATGTCGTGTTCATGCCCGCTGAAGGGGCGAGCGTGCAGGTTACAGGCACGATCTATGTGTTCGCTTCGCACGTCACGATCGAGAACATAACCGTCCAAGACGTGACGATGGGCAATTACGATCAGACCGCCGGACGCCCCGACCCGACTGACATCACGCTGCAGAACCTCACGGGTCGTAACTTCGAGATCGACTCGACCACGAACGTCACCATCGAGGGTGGCTCGTGGGGCCCTGCAAGTGCATGTGGGGGGCCGAATGGCGGCAACAACGACAGCATTCGCCAACCCACCAGTACCGCTCCTGCGAACATCCTGATCGACAACACGGTCATCCACGATGTGCAGTCCTATAACCTCGTCGAATGCCACATCGAGGGCTTGGCGATCTTTGCGGGCACGAACGTCACGGTCAGCAACTCGAAGTTCTATGGCAACTCCGTCTATGACGTCTTCATGCAGGCCAACAGCGGAGGCCACCCCAACAACATCACGCTGAGCAACAATTGGTTCGCGACGACCGTCGACAACTCTGGCGCGAATGGACAGCCGGTTGGCTCGGGCAACGGCATCGCGCTCGGCAACGAGTTGTCCGCCAACGTCACCATTGACAGCAATCACTTCAACGACGCGTTGAACTTGAACGACGCCGGCGACATCTCCAAATTCACCAACGTGCACGTGCACGGGAACGTCGGCATTATGCCGTACTCCAACTACCCTTGTGGCTCGCTCTCGGGTATAGAATGGAGCGAGAACATCTGGCAGAACGACAAATGCGCCAGTACCGACATCGACCTCAATGGCGCTGCGATGCCATACAAGAAAGCCACAAACGACGCCACGCTCGACTACACCCTGACGGGCCCGTACGCCAACTGGCCGGAATCGGCCGAAGAAGGCGAAGAAGAACCGCCGAAAGAAGAACCGCCTGTTGAAGGTGGTGTGGCGAGTGTGTTTGTGTCGCCGTCTGGTTCTGATTCGGCTTCGTGTTCGCAGGTTGCGCCGTGTAGGAGTTTGGCGCGTGCGTATGGTGTGGCTGCGTCTGGTGCGACGGTGCAGTTGGCGAATGGGACGTATTCGGATACGACGCTGCCTGTCGATAGTTCTAAGGGGTCGAGCAATGTGGTGTTCACGGCCGCGCCGGGTGCGACGCCGACGTTCTCGAGCACGCTGCATGTGCAGGCTCGTCATGTCGAACTGTCGGGTTTGAAGTTCGCGACGTTGTGGGTGGACGCGACTGCTCAGAACGATGTTCTGCGTAACGATACGTATAAGAACTTCGAGGTGATCTCCAGTGGCGCGCAGGCGCCGACGAACATCTCGTTCATTGGTGGGAGCGCGGGTCCGGCCGCGGATGAAAACAACATTATCGGCAGCAACGGCACGAGCACGACGGCGTCTCCTACGAACATCCTGATCAAGGGGGTGCACATTCACGATTACACCCTCACACCCGGCTCCGGCGCGCACGTCGATTGCCTGCAGGTGTGGGCCGCTAACGGGCTCACTGTCGAAGGCAGCACCTTCAACGATTGCGAGGTCTTTGACATCTTCCTGCAGTTCCTGCCCGGCGGTTCCGCTGGGACGCCGTCGAACGTCACGATCCAGAACAACTTCCTGGACTGTTGCCGCTCGGGGTTCTACAGCATCATGCTGCCCTACCACACTGGAGCGACCGGCGGGTCGCACTTCACAAACGTAACGATCCGCAACAACTCGACGAATAAGGCGATCACCGCCGACCCCGACGCGTCTTACACGAACGTCAAGATCGACGGGAACATCGGTCCTTCGCTGGTGTTCTACTCAAACGCCAGCGGCAACCTCCAGGGCAAGCCCGCCGGACTCAGCGCCGACTACAACGTGTGGTACGAAGGCAGCAAGATCGGCACACACGACCAACTAGCCCCATCGGGGTTCCTCGAACCCAACAACGTCAACTTCAACCTCGCCCCCGGCGCCGCCGCCCTAAACCACGGCGACCCCGAAGACTACCCCCCAACAGACATCAACGGCAAAACCCGCCCCAACCCACCAGACGCAGGCGCAACACAACACTAGTGAAGGTATGTCCAGGCTGCTGATTCTACCCATGCTCGTCCTGGCGTTGGCGTTGGCCCTCTCCGCGCATACGAGCGTCATCCAGGGTGCTTCTGGATTGTTTATCTCGCCGACCGGCAGGGACTCGAACCCATGTACTCAGAGTCAACCGTGTCAGACGATGAATCATGCCTACGACAAGGCCGTCCCCGGTCAGATCGTTCAGATGATGACTGGCTCCTATCCGGGTCAGTCGATCATAAACGATTCGAGTAAGACCTCGAGCTCCGATGTCGTTTTCACCGCTGCGCCAAATGCCACTCCGAAGTTCCTTGGCACTTTGAATGTCCAGGCTCGTCACCTGGAACTCTCGAAATTGAAGTTCGCGACGCTGTGGGTGGGCGCGACTGCTCAGAACGACATTTTGCGTAACGATACGTATAAGAACTTCGAGGTGATCTCCAGTGGCGCGCAGGCGCCGACGAACATCTCGTTCATTGGTGGGAGCGCGGGTCCGGCCGCGGATGAAAACAACATTATCGGCAGCAACGGCACGAGCACGACGGCGTCTCCTACGAACATCCTGATCAAGGGGGTGCACATTCACGATTACACCCTCACACCCGGCTCCGGCGCGCACGTCGATTGCCTGCAGGTGTGGGCCGCCAATGGGCTCACGGTCACGGGCAGCACCTTCAACGATTGCGAGGTCTTTGACATCTTCCTGCAGTTCCTCCCCGGAGGATCGGCCGGGACACCAAAGAACGTCACGATCCAGAACAACTTCCTGGACTGCTGCCGCTCGGGGTTCTACAGCATCATGCTGCCCTACCACAGCGGAGCGACGGTTGGCTCGCACTTCACAAACGTGACGATTCGCAACAACTCCACCAACAAGGCGATGACGGCGGACCCCGACGCGTCCTACACTAACGTCAAATTCGACGGCAATATCGGTCCCTCGCTCGTGTTCTACTCCAACGCCAAAGACACCCTCCAGGGCAAGCCGGCTGGCGTAAGCGCAGACTACAACGTGTGGTATTCGGGCAAAAAGATCGGCGCCCACGACCAGGTGGCCTCGTCAGGGTTCGTCGAACCGTCCAAACTCAACTTCAACCTCGAGCCCGGCGCCGCCGCCCTAAACCACGGCGACCCCTTCGACTACCCTGCAACGGATATCTACGGCAAACACCGCCCCAACCCGCCGGACGCGGGCGCGACACAGCACTAGAGATCTAGTCGCCCAGATGCAGAACCGTGAAGCCCTGCGAGGGGTAGGTTCCTCCGGGGGGGTTTGAGAGGGTGCCGAGGATTTCGCCAGTGGTCGCATGGGTGCGAAGGTACTGCCCGAGCAGCGGGTCGTAGTCGAGGCCAAATGTGCGGCTCCCCCAGCTGGAGAAGTCGCGCGCGCCGATCACCGCGAGCGTGACGCCCTCGCGCCGCAATCTTGCGATGGCCGCGCGCTCTTCCGCCGGCGAGGCGATCAGGCCCGGCAGCAGCGACAGCTCGCGCAGCGCCGGGCGGCGGTCCGACATGAAGTACAGCCCCCCGTCGACCGGGGCGGCGAGGATCCTCTGGCCAGGGCTCGTCAACGAGTCGATCCGTTGTACGGCCGCCTGGATCGCGGGAGCTGCCGCTGCCGTGGTTACGAACGTCCCGCGCGGGGTGTGCACAGTGCTGTTCTCGTGCACGTACAGTCCCCCCAGCGCATATGTCGCGATTCCAACGGCCACCAGCCCGAGCGCGCCGTTCACCGCGACGCGCGCCCCCGGGCGCCACTCGCCCAACCGGGCGTGAAGGATGCCCAGCAGCAGCACCAGCGGGGCTGCGTAATAAGGGGCATACGAGCCGTCCACCGTAAAGGCGTTGTACGCGCGCAGGCCGAGCGCCCCCGCGGCGACGATTAGGGCCACGTCGACCGGCCAGGAGCCACCCAGGGGTGAGGCGCCCCGGCGCCACAGCCGCACCGCGGCCAGCCCTATCGCCGCGAAGCCGAGCGCCGGCAGGAAGCTCATGCCGAGCATCAGGTGGCGAGCCTCGAGCTCGATCGCGGTGCGCTGTCCGGCGAGCAGGCCGCTCCCGCGCAGGGCCACGTCGAGGAGCCCTATCGCCACGAGTGTCCCGGCCAGCGGCCACAACGCGGCGATCCGTCGCCCGCCGCATGATCGACGCGCACCCTCGACGCTCGCCACAAGCGCCGCCAGCAGTCCCCCGTAGATGGCCCCGCGTGCCAGCACCCCCACGAAGCTCCCGACCGTGAAAGGCATCCAGTCGCTCTCGGTCTTTGCTCCCACGCGGATGAACTTCGCCGGCCACAGGTTTTCTCCAACCAGCGTCGACAGTCCCACGCGCGCCGCAAACCATCCCAGCACCGCCGCCGGGATCGCGAGCGCGGGCAGGGCCAGACGCCACCCGCGGGCGAGCGCCACCGTGCGGCCCTCCATGCGCCATGTCGCGAACACGTAGGCGACGAGCGCGGCCGCCGCTACCGCCACGAACTCCGGACGGGTCAGCCCGACGAGGCCCGCCGCCGTGCCCGCGAGCAGCATCCGCTCTCGTGCGAGGGCCAGCAGCATCAGCAACAGGAACAGGATCCCGAACGTCGCCGAGCTCGTGTGGGGCAAGACGAAGTTGAAGGCCGTCCCCGAGAAGCCGATCGCCATCAGGATCGCCGTCGCCAGGCCAGCGCTCAGCGGCGCCAGCCACCGGCGTGCCAACGCGTAGAAGGTTGTGAGGATCGCCACCGTCTGCGTCAGACCGAAGGCGTAGGCCACGGTAAAACTGCTCCCCAACAGCTTGAAGCTCAGCGCCAGCGAGTACAGGCCGAGCGGGCCGTAGTAGTAGCGCACGTCGCGGTAGGCCAGGGCGCCGTGCTTGACGAGATCCGCCGTCGCCAGTTCCGCCCCGGCGTCGATCTCCGGCGTGCCCCACTTGCGCCACGTCAGCGCGGCCAGCGCCGCAAAGCATCCCGCCAACAGCGCGAGCACCATCCGGTCGCCCGGTCCAGAGCGGGTGGAGCCGGGCTCGTCGAGCGGGGTCTCGGGCGTGGGCGCGGACCGGGCCTGCGCCGGGGAGAGAAGGGCGGTGCTCACGACCGTGCCAAGCTCACGCCGGCGCGGGACGGGCGACGACGGCGCCGAGCAGGACCTCCAGCTGCGGACGAGCGAACACGATCAGGCTCCCCGCGTAGATCGCGCAGCCGAGCACACCCGCCACCGCGGCTTGGGCGAAGTCGCCAGGGAGCGTGCTTCCGACCACCCAACTCGCGCCGAAGGCAACCGCGGCGAGCCCGACGAAACGAGCTCCGTCCACCGCCAACTTACGCAAGAGGCTGGCGGCTCGCGCACGGCCGGCCCCCTCGACGAGCAGCATCGCCGCAAGACAGGATGGGGCCACGAAGAACGCTCCCACCGCGCCGTCCACACCGGCCAGCGTGTACCCGAGAGCGGTCGCTCCCACGTGCAGCGCAAGCAGCGCCGGGGCCAGCACGCCGAGCAGGCGAGCGCGTCCGAGCGCCAGCATCACCGGCAGCAGGAAGTTCACGAGCAGCGCTGCGATCGTCCACGGCACGAGCAGCGCCGTGAAGATCTGCAGCGTCCCCACCTGGGATGCGGAGAGGCTGTTCGGAAGGATCGCGTGCACTAGCGGGGCCCCCGCGGCGATCAGCCCGGCGAGCGCCGGCGCCACGATCAGCATCGCGTAGCGAAAGCCGCGCGGCACCGTCTCGGCGACCACCGCCAAGCGCTCAGCGCGAGCCTCGCGCGTCATGTCCGGGATGCTCGACATCCCGAGCGCCATCCCCGTCCCCGCCACCAAGTAGCTGGCGAACAGGTAGGCGTACGACAGCACCGTCGTCGCCCCCGCCGCGGATCGGCTCGCGAAGGCAAGCGTGATCACGAACAGCACGTTGAAGGCAAGGTAGATGACCGTCCGCCCGAGCAGGAGACCGCCGTGGCGGGCGAGCGCCGCCGGCGAGAACTCGCCTCCGCGGGCCCCCAGCCCGCCCGAGCGACGGATCCCGAGCCCCATCCACCCGCTCGTCACGAGCGCCATCGCGAGCATCGACCAGCCGAGCGTCTGCACGCCGGCGCTGCCCATCAGCGCCAGGAACGAGATCAGTCCTGCGGCCGCGCCCCCCATGTAGGCGCCGGCGATCGTCGTGAAGGCGGAGCGGATCGCGAGCACGGTCGCGGCGCCGGCGGCCCATAGCTGCAGCACCATCGCGCAACCCAGCACCGGCAGCGCGGAGGCGGTGACGTCACGACCTTGCGCATGCAGCCCAGGTGCGATCGCGTGCGAGAGTGGGCCGGCGAGCGGAACTGTCAGCAGCAGCACCGGCAGTGCCACGAAGCCCAGAGTTGCCGCGAACTCGCGCACGCTCAGGCGCGCACCCGGCTCGACGAGCAGGCCGACCGATGTCAGCCGCAGGCTCTGGCTGAACACGCCAAAGGTCGAGTACAGCGCGAAGGCCACGAAGAAGCCATCGGTACGCGCGTTCGTGCCGAAGTGCCCGAGATAGAGCACCGCTTGGATCGCTGAGGCGGCCGCCATCGCAAAGGTCGCGATCGACATGGCCATCCCGGCCCGGGCCTTGCCGCTCTTGCTAGTGATCTCGGCGGACTCGTTGCGCCCTTCGCGGAGGCCTGCGGGGGGTGCCAGCGTTTGTGTGCTCATGCTGGAAAAACGCGCGACCGGCTCCGTTTCTCGCGGCCCTTCGCGCTAGAAGAGCCTGATGCTGGCGCTCGTGAAGGAGCTAGTGCTCGCGATGTTGCCGAACACGTCCTTCACCGTCGAGGCAAGGGTGCCGCTCACGGCCGCCGGGCCGCCCTGGGTAAGGTTGGCGCTCGGGTCGGTGATTTTCGTCACCGTGAGCTTTACCGTCGTGCCGCTCACCAGCGTGCTGGCAGCGACTTGCGCGGAGGTGCCGCCGATCTTGCTGTAGCGCGAGTTGCCGAAATCGCCCGTGTTCCATGTGCTCGAGCCGATCCCCGGGATGGAGATCGTCGTCGAGCCCACCAGGCTGCGGTTGTAGGTGATCGTCACGCTGCCCGGGATGCTTGCGGCCGCGACGAGATCGCTGAACTGCAACGTGATCGCGTCGCCCACCTGCGCCAGCCCCGCTGTCGTTCCGGGAGTTGTGTCCACGATCCCGGTGAGCGTCGGGCGGGTTGTATTGACCTTCGCCAGGGCGATGGCCGAAGTCGTGGCGTTGCCGGCGTTGTCCGACACCAGGTACTCATACTCGTAGCAGTGGCCGGTGCTGACCGAGCTGTCGCTGAACGGCGAGCTCGGTCCTGCCGAGCCAATGTTGGCAAACGCCGCGAAGGCACTGCACACATCGGTGGCCGGCGTGTAATTGGCCGTCGCGCGCTTCAGCTGGCCTGAGGACGTCTTCACGCCCGAGCCCGCGTCGCTCGCGCCGAACGTGACCGGCAGCGCCGCGTTTGCGAAGGCGGGCACACCGATCGTGGTCGTAGGAGCCGTCTTGTCCACCTCCACGGTGGTCGAAAGGCTCGCCACGTTGCCCACGTTGTCGGTGCCCGTGAGGGTGAAGAGGTAGCAGCCGGCTTCCAGCCCGCTCTGTGCGGGCGTGCCTGTGAGCGTCGTCGGCGCCCCATAGCCGTTGCAGACCCCGTTCGTCAGCGTGCCCGTCGCCCGCGTCAGCACCGAGGAGGAAAGGCCCGAGCTGCTGTCGCTGTAGTTGGTGCGCGTCCCGATCCCGAAGCTGCCGGTTGTGTTGAAGCTCGTCGAGCCAGTGGTGCTCGCCGCGGTCCCGTTGACCGTCAGCGCGCCGCCCGTCGGTGCGCTCGAGTCGGCGACCATCGCGAAACTTGCCGTTGTCGAGCTCGCGCCGGCGTTGTTGGTCGCGAGCACCGTTGGGGCGCCCGCAGGCTGCGTCGCCGTTGCTCCGAACGTATAGACGTCCTGTGCGCCGTTCTGGGTCTGCGTGAAGTTGTTGCTCGCAAGCGAGCTGAATGTGTAGCTCGCGACGCCGGTCTCGGGATCGGTGGAGGCTCCCGTGACCGTAAATTCCCCGTTTGCTGCGGGAAGGAAGTAGAGCGTGTTGTTCCCCGCTTTGTAAAACGCGTTGGAGAGAGCGCTGAACGTCAGCGTCGGCTTGGTCGGCGCGGTCGTGTCCACCTTCACCGTCGTGCTCACGTTGGCTGAATTGCCGGCGTTGTCGGCGCCGGTGAGCGTGTACAGGTAACAACCGGCCGCAAGCCCGCTCTGGGCCGGCGCGCCCGCGATCGTCGTGGGCGCCCCAAAGCTTCCGCACTGGTTGCCCGCGAGCGTTGCCGTGGCGAGCGTCAGCGTGCTCGACGCGAGTCCCGACTGGGTCAACGACTGGGTCTCGGCGTAGTCCGTGCGTGTCCCGATCGTAAAGCTCCCGGAGGTGTTGAAGCTGGAGGAGCCTGCTGCCGTGGCGGTCGTCCCGTTGACCGTCAGCGATCCGCCCGTCGGCGGCGTCGTGTCCGGCGGGGGCTGGCTGACCGCGATCGTGTGCAGCACCTTGGCGCTCTGCCCGGCGTTGTCGAAGGTCTCCAGGCCGACCGTATAGGTGCCCGGGTTCGCGAAGGCGTGCGTCAGCGTGGGCGTTGCGCCTCCGTCGGTGGCGTATTTGCCGCTGCCGTCGAAGTCCCAGCGGTAGTCGACGATCGTTCCCTGCGTGTCGGTCGAGCCCGAGGCGTCGAACGTCACGCTCTGAGTGGTCAGCGCCGACGTCGGGTTCATTGTGAACGCTGGCTGCAGGCTCTGGTTGGTGCCGCCCGAGTGGTAGTGCTGGAAGATCGTCGCCGGTTCGAGCGGCTGGTTGTAGATCGCCAGCTCGTCGAGCGACCCGTGACCGAATAGTGCCGTCCCCGCACGGCTCATCAGGTACAGGGTCGAGTTGGCGAAGGGACCCGCTCCGGTGTTCGCCGCGTCCTGTTGGACGCTCACGGGCACACCGTCGACGTATGGGGTTATCTCGTTGCCGGCCGGCGCGGTGCTGTCGAGCACGATCGCGTAGTGGTGCCACACGCCTGCGCTCGGCCGCGCGAAGAAGACGCTGTTGCGCGTTCCGGGGGTTCCGATGCCCACCCCAAACGTGCCGCCGAAGGCTGGCGAGTCGGGGTCCACGAGGAAGCCGCCTTCGTTTTCGTTGAAGTTCGGCGTGAGCTCCATCGCCAGCGCGTCGTCGTTTGCATACTGGTTCCACTTCAGCCAGAACTCGACGGTCACCTTGCTCGTGCCCGAGAGGTTGAGCGGGATCGAGCCGGAGTCGCTCGTGCCGTTGAAGGCGACTCCAGTGCTTGGCTGCACCGCACCGGCGACCCCGAAGGTTCCACCCGAGATCGTGCCGTTGGAGAGGCCGAAGCTGTCTGCGATCGTCGGGCCGACCGGTTCGTCGAGCCGGTAATAGTCGATCAGCCCGGGTGTGCTTAGCACGGCTTCAGGGTATGCGCTGGCGGTCTGTGCCAGCACGGTCACCGCGACCGTGCCGGTTGCGGTGAGGCCGTGATCGTTGGTCACCTGAACGCCGACGGTATGCAGGCCGGCCGTCGCGAACGACGTGGTCGTGGTCGGCGTAGTGCCGGTGTCGGTCGCGTATTTGCCGCTTCCGTCGAGGTCCCACTTGTAGTCTGTGATCGTGCCCTGATCGGTCGTTTCGCTCGCGTCGAGCGTCACCGGCTGGCTCGTTACGACGGTGCTGGGCGAGGCCTTGACCTTCACCGTCGGGGGGAAGTTCCCCACCGCGAGTGTGTGGGAGGTGCTGTCGCTCGAGTTGTTCGCGTCGATCACGCGCAGGCCCACGTTGACGCTCCCTTCGCTTGCAAATGCGTGCGTCAGCGTGGGGGAGGAACCCGTGTCGGTCTCATACACCCCGTCCCCATTGAGATCCCATGCGTAGTCCACGATCTGAGCGCCGCTGCCCGTCGAGCCGCTCGCGTCGAGCGTCACGCTCTGACCTGGCCGCGCAGGGTTGCTCGAGATCGTGAAGGCCGCGTGCGGCGGGCTGTTAGTCCCCGAGGAGTTGAAGTGCTGGTAGATCGTGGCAGGGCTCAGCGGCTGGTTATAGATCGCCAGGTCCTGCAACGCCCCGTTGCCGAACAGGGCTTCGCCGCCGCGCGACATCAGATACAGCGTCGAGTTGGCAAACGCGCCGCCGCCGCTCCCCGTGCTGTCCTGCTGGGAGCTTACGGGCACCCCGTCCACGTAGGGAGTGATCTCGCTCGCCGCCGGCGCCGTGCTGTCGAGCACGAACACGTAGTGATGCCAGGCGCCGGTGCTCGGGCGCTGGATGAAGATGCTGTTGCGTCCGCCACCGAGGCCGATGCCCACTCCGAACGTGCCCCCGAACTCGGGCGCGTTGGGGTCGACCAGGAAGCCGCCTTCGTTCGCGTTGAAGTTCGGGGTGAACTCCATAGCCAGCGCGTCGTTGTTGGCGTACTGGTTCCACTTCAGCCAGAACTCGATCGTCACCTTGCTCGTGCCCGACAGGTTCAGCGGGATGCTGCCGAAGTCGCTCGATCCGTTGAAGCCGACCGCGGTGCTCGGGTCGCCCTGGACCGCGCCCGGAAGTCCGAAGCTGCCACCGGAGATAGTGCCGTTGGACGAGCCCTTTGAGTCGGCGATCGCCGGGCCTTTTGACTCGCCGAGCTTGTAGAAGTCGATCAGCCCAGGCGTCCCCAGGACGGCGTCCGGATAGTCGCTCACGCCCTGTTCGAGCACTTTCAGGGTGATCGTCTTGCGTGCGCTCAGGCCGTGGTCGTCGATGACTTCGCACGCCCACCGTATGGCTTCCAACGGCCTGGAAGGAGGTCGTCGTGGTCGGCGTGGCGCCCGTGTCGGTCGCGTATTTGCCGCTTCCGTCGAGGTCCCACTTATAGTCGGTGATCGTCCCCTGATCGGTGGATTCGCTCGCGCTCAGATTCACCGTCTGGCCGGTCAGCGCCGTCGTCGGCGAGGCGCTCAACCGCACGACCGGCGGGAAGTTGCCGATACGCAGCGTCTGGGTGGTGTAGTCCCAGCCGCTGTTGCTGTCGGTCACGCGCAGGCCCACGTTCACCGTCTGTTCGGTGGCATAGGATGCGGTTGTCGTGGGGGTCGTGGTCGTGGTCTCGTAGGTGCCGTCGCCGTTGAGATCCCATTCGTACTTTTTGATCGTCCCATTGGCGTAGCTCGAGCCCGACGCGTTGAAGGTAACCGTCTGACCGGGCCGTGCAGGGCTTGGCGTCATCGTGAAGGACGCCTTCGGGCGCGGGTCGGTGCCGTTGTCGTTGAAGTGTTCCTGCACACGGCTTGCGCTCAGCGCGCCGCCGTACACCGCCAGCTCATCGAGCGAGCCGTTGCCGAACAGCGAGGTCCCGGCGCGCGACATCAGGTATAGAGTCGAGTTGGCGAACGCTCCCGCGCCAGTGCCGGCGCCTTCCTGCTGGAAGCTCACTTTCTGCCCGTCCACGTACGGGGTGACCTCGCTGTCCGCGGGTGCCGTGCTGTCGAACACGAGCGCATAGTGGTGCCACACGCCGGCGCTCGGGCCGTGCGAAGAAGATGCTGTTGCGCGAGGTGTTGTTGCCGAGGCCGACGCCGAAGGTCCCGCCGAACTGCGGCGCGTCAGGGTCGACCATGAAACCGCCCGCGTTGCTGTTGTAGTTCGGTGTGAACTCCATCGCAAGCGCGTCGTCGTTGCCGTACGTGCTCCACTTCAACCAGAATTCGACGGTGATCGAGCTCTGGCCCGAGAGGTCCATCGGCACCGAGCCGAAGCTGCCCAGCTCGCCCTCGGTCGGGTCGCCCGCGCCCGGGAAGCCGATGGCTGTGTTGGGGTCGCCGTTGATCGCGCCGGGGACGCCGTAGATCGCTTCGTTCAGCGTGCCGTTGGCGGTGCCCTTGGCGTCGTCGATCGTCGGGCCGTTGGCTTCGTCCAGGCGGTAGTAGTGCAGCAGGTTGGGGGTCGCCAGCACGCCTTCGGCGTAGTTGCTGACACCTGTCGCGCACCACGTTCTCGGTGATCGTGGTCGTCGCCGTGTTGCCTTTCGCGTCGGACTCCCTCACGCCGATCGTGTGCGCGCCGGTCGTCGTGAAGGTGGCGGTCGCCCTCGGGGTCGTGCCGGTGTCGGTCGCGTATTTGCCGCTCCCGTCGAGGTCCCACTTGAAGTCGGTGATCGTGCCGGCCGCGTCGACTGAGGCCGAGGCGTCGAATTTGACGCTCTGGTTGGTCGAGGCCGGGTTCGGCGAGGAGGAGAGCCGCGCCGTGATCGCGCTCACGACCACGACCGTGCGCGTCGTCGTTTCTTCGGCGCCCTTGCTGTCCTTCACCTTAAGCACGACGTTGTACGTGCCCGGGGCGGCGAAGCTGTGGGTGGCTTTCGGGACCGAGCCCGTTTCGACGGTGAAGCCCGCCCCTTCAAAGTTCCAGTAGTAGTTGGTGATCGTCGCGTCGGGGTCGCTGGAGGCCGAGGCGTCGAAGCTGACCGGTTCGCCGACCAGCGCCTGGGTGGGAGTGGCTTTGAAGACGGGCCACGGCGCCTTGGGCGCGTTGGCCGCGTCGAGCACGATGCCTTCCGCGGGCGTCGCGGGCTGCACACCCATTTCCGAGAAGAGGTTGTACGTCGCCTGGTTTATCGCGCCGATCCTGTCGAAGCCGTAGGCCCACTGCATCGTTCCGGCCGAGAACACATACGCCCCGCTTTTCGCGCGGTAGGAGACCGCGCTGACTTCGCTCGGCTGGCCCGGCGGTGGGCTCGCCGCGCGTTCGCGGCCTTCGTCCTGAAGCCACGAGGACCCGGGGTCGCTCGTGTTCGTGGAAGAGATCCTCTTCACCCCTTCGGGCTCGAGCGCCGCGGCCTTTTCATATACCGGGCTCGTGGCGCTTGGGACCTGGTCCCACTCCCAGCCCACGAGTTCGCTGCCGAGGATCGTCGCCGAGTTCGTGGGGACGCCGCTGTTGCGCCACAGGCGCGAGCCCTCGTATTCGCCGCCGGCGTTGCCTGCGGGCACTGTCAGGCCCCAGTCGCGGGCCTCGTTGTCGCCCACGTACATCACGCCGAACAGCTCGTTCTCGGGCTGACTCACACCGACGCGTCCGCCCGGTGGAGAGTTGGGCGTAGCCCGCTGGAGTGCCGAAGTCGCGTCGCGTGGTCGTCGCCAGCGCCGGGAATCGTTCCCCGTTCGGCCCGATCGAGGCGGGGTCGTTGGGCGTCGCGCCGCCGATGCCGCCCGCCGCCCTGGATCGTCTTGTAGCAGACGATCGTGCGGTGGTTGTTCGTGTAGCGCGTCTGCCAGTAGGCCGTGTTGGCGCTGAAGCGAGGCGATGCTCACCCCGTGTTCGCGCGCGGCCAGCATGTTGTTGAAGGAGCCGTTCGACCAGTACTCGCTGTGGCCGGAGATAACGATCGACCTTGTGGGTCAAGAGCGATGCGGGAGCGGCGTCCGTCTGGACGTCGTCTGTGTAGGTGACGTCGTAGCCCTGCTCCTCCATCCATTGCACGGTCGCGTAGTCCGGGCCCGCAGAACTTGTTGCGTTGTTCTTCGCCTTCGGCGAGCGGCCGGTCGAAGGACACAGCGACCGCGCGTTCGTCGCCCGCGATCGGTGTTGCCCAGGCCACACAGGTCGAAGTACAGGGACTTGCACCCCCACGTGTTGTAGGCCTCGTAGCTGGCCGTCGGCAGCACGAACAGGATGTCCGAGGCGCGCGTGTCGTTGCGCACCGTGAAGATGACCTCGTTCTGGATGCCTCCGTCGGCGAGGTCGGTGATGACCGCCTCGTAGATCCCCGAGACGCGGCAGCGAGGCGCCCGGGATCGTGTAGGTGACGTTCCAGTTCGCGCAGCTCAGTTCTCCGGTGTTCGGCGTTGAGCGGGTTGCACGCTCAGCTGTTGTTGACCTGCACGTTGCTCGACCCCGCGGCGGATATCAGGCGCGCTCCAGTGCCCCCGTAGTAGCCGATGCGGTAGACGGCGATGTTGGCTTTCGTGCCCGGGAAGGAAGCGGCGCTCGTCCCAATCTTCAGCTGCACGCTTTCGCCGAGGTTGTAGCTCGTCTTGGTCGTGAATCCGCCGATGTTTTCGCTGTAATGGCTGAGTTCGTTGCTGGTCGTGCCGGCGCCCATGCAGTTGTTCTCGTTGACGATCGGGTTGGCGTTGGGGCAGGAGACTTCCGCCGCTGCGCGCGCGGGTCCAGTGAGCATCAGCAGGCCGTAGGAGACGATGAGCGCGACGAGCAGGACAAGTCCGTGTCGTGCCGTGCGCAGGGTTGGGTGAGCGCTTTGAATATCCATTGGTGAGCAAACGTTTGGCGCCGTCGTCAGCTTTTGTGCTTGCCGTGAGGTCTTTCCAAACGCCGAGGCTTGGGCAGGATTCGGTGGCGGCCTGGTCCCACGATTCCTGTAACGGTGACTCCCGGATTCCTCTGGCTCGTCGTCCCGGAGGCGTTGAAATAATCTCACCCTCTAGTTGAGAGTTAGATTTAGTATAGTGGTGGGCGCGCTTACGATGCCTTCCAAACATGTTCCCAGTCAACGCAACGAGTCACGACGGTGGTCTGGCAGGTCAAGAGCGCGCGTGCTCGTGCTCGTTCTCTGCGTAGCAAGTCTCGCCGCGGTGAGCGCCGCAGGCGTCGCCGTGGCGCTCCTGCTCGTCAAGGGGGATGCCCGCAAGCCACGAGGACCGTCTGCGCCCTCGCACATCCTCTATGTCTCGCCGGCCGGCAGGGATGGGGGGCGCTGCTCCGACGCTCAGGCGCCGTGTGCTTCCTTCAACGCCGCCTATCGGGCGGCGCGCCCGGGCGATGTCGTGATGCTCGCGGGCGGCGACTACCCGGAGCAGACCATCGACGGCGACGGCGCGAAGTCGTCGAAGGCCGACGTTCTCTTCAGGCCGGCGCCGGGGGCTCATGTGCGCGTCATGGGCCCCCTCTACATCTACGGTTCCCACCTGACGCTGCGAGATCTTCATGTCGGCGAGGTGACGATCGGCAACTACGACCAGACGCCCGGCCGACCGGACCCGACCGACGTGACCCTGCGGGGTGTCGTGGGCCGCGACTTCGAGATCGATTCCGCGACCGACGTCACCATCTCAGGCGGTGGCTGGGGGCCGACCAGCGCTTGTGGTGGCCCCTACGGAGGCGGCAACAACAGCATCCGCGATGTCACAGGTGTGGTCCCCGCAAACGTTTTGATCGAGCACGTCACGATCCATGACATCCAGTCCTATGACCTCGTTGGCTGTCACATCGAGGGCCTTGCGATCTTCGCCGGGCGCAACATCACGGTCAGCGACTCGAAGTTCTATGGGAATTCCGTCTATGACGTTTTCGTGCAGGCGAACAGCGGGCCGATCGCCGGGCTGACGTTCAAGGGCAATTGGATGGCGACGCCGGTCGGGCTCGACGGACGTCAGAACGGAACGGTGATCGGCTTCTCCGGGGTCCATTCGGACGTGTTGGTCGAGAACAACCGCTTCAACTACATCATCTCGCTCGACGACGATGGGCTCAACCCGGTCTACAGCAACTTCCGCCTCGTCGCGAACGTCGGGATGCTTCCTTACCTCGGATGCACGCTGCGGGGGATCGTCTTCAAGCGCAATATCTGGCAGAAGGGAGCCTGTTCCAAAAGCGACCTCAACCTGCACGGCGCGCCGCTGCCCTACAGGAACCGGCTCAACGGCGCCGCTCTCGACTACACGCTTGCGCGCCGCTACGCGCGAGCGCTCGCAAAGCGCTGAGGGCCTCTACGCAAGCGCGAGGTCGAGCAACTTGTCGTGGCGCGCACGCCACGAATGACCGGAGATGAAGGCGGTGCGTGCATGCTCGTCGGTACGTCCTCGCGCAAGCGCGGCCTCGACGGCCGGGGCGTAGGGCTCGCCGGCGCGCACGAGCATGACGCTCGCGTCGATGTCACGGACTGGGGCGAGGTCGGCCGCGACCACCGGCAGGCCGGCGGCGAGGTACTCGTAGAGCTTCAGGGGGCTCATCGCGCGGGTCAAATCGTTGTCGCGATGTGGGACGAGCCCGGCGTCGGCGCTGCGGATCAGGCCAATCACCTCGGCCCGCGCGAGCGGGGGACGGATCTCCACATTGCCAGCGGCTCGTAGTGGCTCCAGGTGGGGGGGGTCGAGCAAGGGGCCGACAAGCTCGATGTGGGCGTTGGGCATCCGATCGGCAAGCTCCAACAGCGCCGCCACGTCCAGGCGCGAGTCGAGCGTGCCCGCGTACACAAGCAGGGGTCGCCCAATTCCGCTCGTCCAGCTCGGGGCCGCCGCGGCGCCCAGCCACTCGTCGGGATCGATGCCATTCGGGATAACGGCGCTTGGCCCAGTCGGCGCGATGCGCTCCAGCGCCGCGGTGCTTACGGCAGCGACTCGCCGCCCGCGCTCTCGCACGCGCGCAAAGCTCTCCTCATACGCCGGCCACCAGCGCCGCTGCGGCTCGTAGGCAAGCCAGTCGTCGGTTGCGAAGAAGCTCACAGGCCCCGCCCAGTCGAACTCCGCGAAGCCAGCTAGCAGGGGATTGGCGACGATCACCGCCGGCTGCGCGAGGCCCATGCGTTGCGACGCCCGACGGGCCGCGCGATCGAATGACGCACAGGCGCGCTCCACCCCCCCGATCGTAGTCGGGTATTCGCGGCGTAGACCGGCCGGGCGAAGCAGTTGTGCGTGGGGGCTTGCGGGAAACGCCGCGCCCGCGTCTTGGTCGCGACCCATCAAGTCGCGTGCGAGCATGATCGGCAAGCTGCGCCTTTGATCGCAGACGAGCAGTCGCGCGACACGCTCGTGCCCGAGCAGTCCTCGTGCGAGCCGATCCTCGGTTCCGAACCAGCCGCGACGCGCGACGGCCTGCCAGCTCAGATAGGAAAAGCAGAAGACCACATCGCTGCCGGCGCGATGGGGGAGGGTATCTGGCATGTCGCGAAAAACGGGCGTCGCTTCAGGGAACTTCTGCCCGGATGGGGCCTTGAAGCGTTCGACGCGCCGGCGGGACGCGTGGGCGCAGCCGTCGCACGGGGGCGCCCCGAGCCGGGACCGACGCAAGCAGCGTGCCATAGAGGGCGTTTAATTCACAGACCGCCATGTCGCGCAATTCCTTCCATGAGGCGACGATCAGCGGCGTGCGATGGGTGATGCTGACGCGAGTCGTCAGTGAGACCCTCGCCCTCGGCTGCATCGTATTGCTGGCCCGGCTGATCACGCCGGCGCAGTTCGGCCACGCCGCCGTTGCGCTGATCTTCGTCCCGCTCGCGGGCATCCTCACCTTCGAGGGCTTCGCCTCGGCGCTGGTGCAGCGCGATAGCATCGAGGAGAGCCACCGTCGCGTCGCGATGCTGATGAGCCTGTTGGGCGGGTTGGCTCTGACCGCGATCGTGCTCGCGCTCGTCCCGATCCTCTGGCGTCCGATCTTCGGTAGGCAGACCGCGAGCCTGATCGCACTCGTCTCTCCGGTGTTCCTGCTGGCCTCGCTGGGGACCGTCTCGCGCGCGATGCTGTGGCGCCAATTGGATTTCCGCCGTATGAGCCTGATCGACATGAGCGCGACGATCGCAGGCAGCATCGTTCCGCCGGCGCTTGCGCTCGCCGGGCTTGGAGCGTCGGCGATCGTCTACGGCGCGCTCACGCAGGTGCTGTTGACCTCAGTGCTGCTGCTGGCGGCGGTCCCCTCGCCGTTTCCGCGCTGGCATTGGCGCTCACAGCGCGACATCGGTGGCTTCGGGCTTGCGGCTGCGCTTGCAGGGCTCGTCGACGTGATGTTCCGAAACGTCGACTACGCGATCCTTGCGGCGCGGCTGCCGGCGGCCCAGGTGGGCATGTACTGGCGCGCGTTCAATCTCGGCGTCGTCTACCAGGACAAGCTGAGCAGCGTGATGATGCAGCTCGCGTTTCCGGTTTACTCGCGCACAGAGAGCCATCACGAGCTGCGCTCGATGCACGAGCGTGCCACGCGCGTGCATGCCGCCGTGATCTTCCCGTTGCTCGCGTCGCTGATCGTGCTCGCGCCACTGCTGATCCCATTCGTGCTGGGGCCTGTCTGGAACCCCTCCGTTCGCCCGGCGCAGATTCTCGCTCTCGCTGGGATGATCGCCGCAATCCTCACCGGCTATCCGCAGGTGATGCTCGCCGTCGGCCGCCCGCGCGCGCTGCTGCACTTCAACCTCGCGATGCTTGTGACCTACGCTGTCGTCGTCGCGCTCGCCGCTCAGCACGGCCTCGTGACGATCGCGATAGCCGTCGTCGCCGCCTACGTCATGATCCTCGCCGGCGTCTATCGCCTCCTGTTGCAGCGCTACGTCGGGATATCCGTCAAGCGGCTCTTCCCCGAGCTCGCCCCGGCTGTCGCCGGCTGCCTCGTGCTCGCCGCTGTTGGGGAGCCGCTGCGCCACTTGCTCGAAGGGGTGGTGTCGCCCGCCTTCACGATCACGATCGCCGGCAGCGCAGGGGTGCTCGCTTATTGCGTGGGTTTGCGCATCGTCTCGCCCGCAACCTGGAACGACCTGCGCCTGCTCGCCACGCGCGTGCTCGCGCCGTTGCCCTCACCGCTGACGCGCGGCGGGACGCCGAGCCCGGCTCCCGTGGCCGCGGGAGCCTCCGCGGACTGAGCACGCGGGGCCGCGGGAGGCACAGGACCGCAGGACGTGCAGGGCCCGCGGGCGCGATAGCCGCGGGTCGCATGAGGAGGTCAGGCCGGCGAATCAAGCGTGCGGCCGATGCCAGCGGACACGGGGCCGCATGGCCGCGTCCGCATGAGGAGGTCAGGCCGGCGAATCAGCGTGCGGCCGATGCCAGCGGGAAGAGGCGCGGGGAGGCATCGTCGTCGTTGTCCAGCTTCCGCACGACACGCGCCGGGGCGCCGACCGCGACGCACCGCGCGGGCACGTCGTTGCGAACCACTGAGCCCGCGCCCACGACCGCGCCCCGTCCGATCGTCACCCCGGGGAGGATCACGACGTTCTGACCGAGCCATGCGCCGTCTTCGATGAGGACTGGGCTTATGTCTGCGATCTCCTGCTCGAGCACCGGCGTCTCCTCGCGCTCGAAGCCGTGGCGGTGATCGGCGATGTAGACGTTGCGCGCGAACAGGACCTTGCGCCCGATGCGAACGCTCGTCGCCGCAGACAGCACACAGTAACCGGCGATAGACGTCCCGTCGCCGATCTCCAAGCGGCCGCCGGGCTCGTGCGTGAGCAGCCAGCAGCCGGGGCCGAGGTAGACGTGGTCGCCGATCGCGATCCGCCCTGCGCCCTCGAGCTGGATCGGCAGCGAGAGGCGGCTGCGCGGCCCGAGACTCTCAAAGGATGAACGCATCGCCAGTGAGAAGGCGCGGTCCCGCGCCTGCCGGTAGAGGCGGTGAGCGTCGGCGCCCCTCATCGGAAAGGTGGCGGCGCGACGCCGGTGAGGACGGCCAGCGCTCTGCCCTCCGCGACGAGACGTGCTCGGTTGGCTCGCCGCCCGGGTCTGACCGCGAGCACGAGCACGCGCACGAGATGGCGTGCAACGAGCGCCGCCCGCACCGCTGTCGCCTGGCTGCGCCGGTAGTGCTTGCGAGCGAACAGCAACTTGGCGTAGCTCAGCTGGGCGACGAGCTCGGGCTTGGTGCTTGGGACGCAGTGGTGCGTGACGATCATCTGCGGGAGATGGCGCACCTCCCAACCGGCCGCTCTCGCGCGATAGCACCAGTCGGTCTCCTCCGAGTACAGGAAGAAGCGCTCGTCGAGGCCCCCGATCTGCGCGACCGCCTCCGCGCGTGCAAGCAGGAAAGCCCCGACTAGCCAATCGGCTGGGCGCTCTTCGCGGTAATGCCCCTCCTCGGGACGCTCCTCCCGGGAGTCGCCCCATGGCAGTGCAAGCGCCTCGCCGAAGGCACGCCACGGTGAGGGGAAAGCGCGGATCGTGTGCTGCAGCTCGCCGCTTGAGCCCTGCTGTATCACACTTGCGACGCCAACTTGCGGGCGCGCGTCGAGCACCTCTAGAAGCTCCGCGAAGGTTCCAGAGACGATCTCCACATCGGGGTTGAGCAGCAGCACGTAACGACCGCGGGCCTGCTCGAGCGCCCTGTTGTTGGCTGCGGCGAAGCCGATGTTCTCGCAGCGTCGCACGCGGATGTCTGGGAGGTGGCTCTCGATCGCCCCGACGGTGTCCTCGGTGGAGCCGCTGTCGATCACAAGCCACTGCACGTCCAGCGCGCCTGTCGCGGCGCGTGCGGAGTCGAGCGTGGTGAGCGCGAGATCGCTGCGATTATGCGTCACGACGATCACGCTGAGGTCCGGGCGTGGCAGCGAGGTCTCCAGGGCGTCCAGCGGAGTCTCTGGGGCGTCCAGCGGAGTCTCCAGGGCTTCCAGTCGATCGGGGGAGAGGCTGTCGAGCGGCGGGGTCTCCGGCACGCGGGGATCTGCATGCGTCGCGTTCATGACACCTGCCCGAGGCGCGCGGGCCTCATGGCGCGCAGGACGCGTGCGCGCAGCTCGCGGCGCACGAAGCGACGCAGCTCGGGGTCATCGAAGCGAGTCGTGCGGCTTGCCGCCGCCTGCAGGTAGCCGAACAGGAAAGCGATCCCACCGATTCCGACCGGGCGCGCGCGTCCGACCTTCAGCGCGCGAGCCGCCACCCAGGGGAGGCCCTGATGGGAGATGTAAGCACAGGCGCCGTGGCGGGCGCGACCGCGCAGCACGCCGCCACGGCTTGCAAACGGTCGATGGTGGATTGCGACTGGGGCGTCGAACGAATGTGTCTTCAGGCCGCTCATGCGCGCGTAGGCTTCGTCGATCGTGTCCCAGCCAAGACGCTCCTCGATGCCTCCGATCGCCTCGAAGCACGCTCGCGAGTAGAGCTTCACCGCGCCGTGGACGTGGTGGGAGGGGATGGGGAGCACGTGGGAGCGACCATCGACGATCTCGGCGAGCTGGCCGCCGGCGATCCCGAGCGTCGCGTCTTCTGCGAGGCGCTCGAGCAGCAGCTCGTACCAGTCAACGGGCAACTCGACGTCGCCATCGAGCTTGGCGATGTGCGTGAAGGATCGCCACTCGAGGCTCTCGAGGCCGTGGTCGAACGCGTGAATCTCGGCCGCCTGCGCGAGCCGGTCGCGTCCGCGGGCCGGTGGCATCGGCGGCGCGCTGAGAACGGTCATGAAGTCGAGGTCGTGCTCGAGCTCGCGTAGAAGCTCGAGCGTTTGGTCACTCGAGGCGTCATCGACGACGATCCACGCATCCGGGCGCCGGCGCTGAGCGGCGACGGCGCGTGCGACGCGCTCCATATGGCCGGCCTCGTTGTGCACCGGCGAGATCACCAGCAGTCTCTGCGCCATCACACCTCCAAAAACGCCCGGCGCGGCGGCGAACTTTTGTATGCGAAGCTTGCCACGATGTAGCCTTGCAAGCACGCGAGGGTGGACGCAAGACGCCAGCCGGCCATCGCGTTTATCCACCAGTATGTGCGGTGTCTGCGGAATAGCGATGCGCGATGGCTCCGGACCGGCGCTGGAGGAGGCGCGCCTGCGCTGCATGACCGATGCGATCGTCCATCGCGGTCCCGACGAGCGCGGCACGCACATCGAGCCGGGCGTCGCGCTCGGGATGCGACGACTCAGCATCATCGACGTCGCGGGCAGTCACCAGCCGATCGCAAATGAGGATCGCAGTGTGCTGGCGGTGTTCAACGGCGAGATCTACAACTACCGCGAGCTGCGCCAGCAGCTGATCGCGCGCGGGCATCGGCTGCGCACCGAGGGCGATGGTGAGGTGATCGTCCACCTCTACGAGGAGCACGGTCTCGATTTCGCGCGCCATCTGGACGGCATCTTTGCATTCGCGCTGTGGGACGGGCCTCGGCGCCGGCTTGTGCTCGTGCGCGACCAGTTCGGCGTGAAGCCGCTCTACTACTCGCTCGGGCCCGAAGGGCTCGCCTTCGCCTCCGAGGTCAAGGCATTGATCGTCGGTGGGCTCGTCGAGCCGGCCCTCGATCCGCTTGCCGCCGAGCTGTTCCTGGCGTTCGGCTTCGTGCCTGGGCCGCGCTCGCTGTTTGCCGGCGTGGAAAAGCTGATGCCTGCCTCGATGGTCGTGTGGGAGGGCGAGGGACCGGTGGGGCAGCAGACCTACTGGTCGGCTGGCGAAGGGGTCTCGCCGCGCAGCTCCTCGGCGAGCTGGGAGGACGATCAGTCGCAGCTGCTGGAGCTGCTGCGCCGCTCGACGCGTGCACAGATGGTCAGCGACGTCCCGCTGGGCTCGATGCTGAGCGGAGGCCTTGACTCATCGCTGATCACCGCGCTGATGGCCGAGCACAGCCCCCGGCCCGTCAAGACCTTCTCGATCGGGTTCGTCGAGGACGCTGACGCGAACGAGCTGGGCGACGCGCGCTCGGTCGCCGAGCGCCTTGGCACCGACCACCACGAGCTGCTGACCAGCGCCACCGAGCATCCCCAGCTGCTGGACGAAGCCCTGTGGCATCTGGAGGAACCGATCGCCGACGTCTCCTTCCTCGGTTTCATGCTACTGAGTCGTCTTGCGCGCGAGTCCGTCACCGTAGCGCTGTCCGGCCAGGGCGCCGACGAGCTGCTCGGCGGCTACCGCAAGCACCAGATCGCCGCCTTCGCGGCGACGCTGGCGCACGCTCCGAGCGCCGCGCGCGGGGGGCTCGCGGCGCTCGGACGTCGCGCGCAGCCCGGCTCCACGCTGGCTCGCGGACTGGAGGCGGTCACGACCGACGATCCGGCTGTGCGTCTGCTTGCGATGAGCCGCATCATGCAACCCGCCGACCGCACGGCGCTGCTGTCCGCCGACTTCCGTGCGCCGTCGATCGAGGACGAGCTCGCGCGTGCGATTCACGCGCAGCTTCCAGCCGGAGGGAGCCCACTCGGCGAGACGCTTGCGCTCGACACACGCATGGCGCTTGTGGACAACATGCTGCTCTACTTCGACAAGATGTCGATGGCCTCCTCGCTGGAGGTGCGCGTGCCCTTTCTGGACACCGAGCTGGTCGACTTCTGCGCACACCTCCCCGATCGCCGCAAGGTCTGGCTTGGGCGGCGCAAGGAGCTGCTCAAGCGCGCAAGTCACGGCCTCGTAGACGAGCAGATCATTTCCAAGCGCAAGCGTGGCTTCTTCCACTCGGCGTTGGGGGCTTGGCTGCGCGTGCACAGCGACACGCTTCTCAGCGACACGCTGCTGGACCCGCGCGCGCTCGCTCGCGACCAATACGACGCAACCGCCGTGCGCGGCCTGCTCGCCGGCGCCGGGGCGAACGGCAAGAAGAGCGATCAGCGTTTGTTCTGCCTGATGCTGCTCGAGCGCTGGCAGCAGCTGTTCGTGGATGGCGACGCAGCCACCGTCGAGCGTGTTCCAGCTTACGTCGCGGCTTGACACCCATCGAGTGAGCGGCCTTTGCTCGTTTTTGGGAAACAAGATCCGCATGGAGCTTCGCAGGGCGCCCATGTGGCCGGTTTCCACTCCGAGCGCCGTAAGACAGCCCTTTCGGTGTGCCCCTATCCTCCCGAGCTGCGGTTCGGCTCGCACGGCCCCGTGGACTCTCTCACGAGCGACGTCGAGGCGCTAGCCAGCCAGCACCGGCTCACGCGCCGGCGCCGGGTCGGGAGGCCGTGAGAGACCCACGCCACCCGCTGGGCCGGCTTGGCCGAGCGGTCGTGTCACCCGCAGACGGGCCGGCTCGGGCGTGGGCGAGGGCTCGCGCAGGGCGATGATCATCGCGCCGACGAAGAACAGCAGGTAGGGAACGTGCGGGAAGGAGAGGACGTCGAACAGAGCGCTTGCGATGGCGATTGCCGCGACCGTCGCGAATGCGCCGAGCGCGAGCGAGGAGCGCCACGGGTCCGGCCCGCGGATCGTCGCATGGGCGGCGAGCATCATCATGCCGAAGATCGCCAGATAGCTGACGAGCCCGATCAGCCCGACCGTGATGAGCAGGTCGAGGTACTGGTTGTCGAGGATGCGGTACTTCTGAGGGTCGTAGCTCTCATAGCCGCGTCCGAGTAGCGGATGGCTGAGCACGTCGGGTGCCACCGCGTCGTAGCGCGCGGTGCGATCGGTGGTCGTCAGGGCGCTGTTGAAGTGGCCCGGTTCGAGCTGGCTGATCACCCCGCCGATCGCCGCCGGCGCGACGAAGTGCACCAGGACTCCCAGCAGCAAGCCGAGCTTGAGCATCAGGCGCAGCACCTGACGCGGACGGTAGACGAGCAGGATCAGGATCACGGCAGCCGGCACGACGAGGCTCGTCTTGCGCGCCGTGGCGACGCCGCCAGCGATCAGCAGGCCAACAGCGATCGAGTACAGGAGCCGCCGCCGCCGTGTCGCCGCGTCGATCGCGCCCAGGATCGCGAACGGCAGCACCATCGCGAGCATCGCCGCGAGCTCGAGCGGCTGCAGCGTGGGCCCGTAGACCGTAAGGCGCCCGATCGAGTCGACCTGGTCGAGCAGGTTCGGCGCGGTAACCGGAATCACCTTGCCCCACAATGTGTAGAACACGTTGTAGTGGGTGCGGTACTCGACGATCGTCCCGAGCGCCACAATCACGCCGAGAGACACCATCAGCGCCACGAAGCGCGGCACCTCGCGTGGGCGCAAGACCGACGCGACGATGAAGAAGAAGACCACGTAGGAGATCAGCAGCGCCAGCTTCTTGACCACGAGCGTGAGCTCGTCCATGTCGCTGAGCGCCGTACCGTTGACGGCGACGCTTGCGAGGCATATGGCGAGGAAGGCGAGCACCGCGAAGTGCACGCCGCCGAGCTTCAGCCGGGGGCGCGCGGCGCCGCTCACGACGGCCAGGCTCGCAAACCAGAGCATCGCCAGAGCAATCACCACCGGGCGGTCGAGCGTGCCGTTGACCGGCAGGTGAATCGGTAGCGCTATGGCGTCGATCGGGACGAGGAACAACATCGCCATGAAGCCCGCGAGGGCCCACGGCAGCAAGCGGGTCGTGTATGGCCATTCGTCGCAGCCCGGAAGCTCGTCGTCGAGCCGGTCGAGCTTCGAGTCGGCGATGCCAGCGAGGTACGAGCGCGCCCGTCGCTGGCGGCGCGCCCATAGCAGGCTCCAGCCGAGCGCCAGGACGAGCGCGAAGACGAAGCCCATGAGCTGCCACCGCGCGCCGGCGCCCACCGTGCCGCCGATTGTCGGTCCGAGCGGCCGTAGGACCGCCGCCGAGGTGTTTGGCAGCGGATAGGAGGCCTTCTGCGCCGCGACATGCCGTTCGAGCAGCGCCCGCGCGTCGTCGACGAGCTCGACGGCGGCGCGCTGCGTCGGCGCCTGTCCGTAGATGTCCAGTAGCGGTCGCGAGCCGTCGACGTCCAGCAGCAACCGGTAGTTGTGATCCACCAGCCGCGGATCGGGGGTCTTCGGCAGCTTTTGGGCGGTGTTGGTGCGCCCGAGCAGCAGCGTGAAGGGACCCGACGCCGCGACGCTGTGATTGCCCAGTCCCAGCGATCGGCCGAGCGTCGCCGTTGGGCTGTAGCTCTGTAGGTAGAGCGCGTAGTTGACGGCGAGCTGACCGCCGAGTTCCGACTGAAACTGCGTGAGTTGCTCGATGTCGGCGATCACCGAGCTCGACGTGTCGACGAGCACCTGAGCGTGAGCCGCGCCAAGCTGCTCGCCTCGTGGATGCAGCCCGGGCGGAGCGAGCGTTACCCGGTAACCGGTGAGAACGGCCGCGAGCGCGGCCACCGTCACGAGGATCGCGATCGGTCGCAGTCGCCGCCGCTGGAGGATCCCAGCGGCGGGCTTCACTTCTGACGTTCTCCCACCGCGGACGCTGGACGCCTCGCCCGCGGGTCGCGCGCGACCGTGTCGAACTCGGCCGCGAGGTTGTCTTCGATTCCAGCCAGCTCGCGGTTGCGCTTGCTCAAGCCCTCGACGCCGACGATCGCCAGGAACCCGAGCAGAAGCACGCCGAGCAGGGCCGCGGCCATGATCGTTGTGCGCGATCCGTTGTTGACCGTGCCGGCCTGCGCCGGGCCCAGCGCGCGCAGCGTCACCTTGTGCTGGGCGGGCGTTGCGCCTTCCTGCTGCGCCTTGCTGACGTATGCCTGCACGCCCGTGTAGACGGCGTCTGCGACGCGTGCCGCTGCGAGCGCGTTCGGCCCCTGCACCGAGACGGTGATCACTGGCTGATCTTGCTGAGCCAGGAAAGTCAAGCGGTATGGCGCCTTTTCGGCGACGAGCTGGCTGCTGCGCGCCTCCGCTGGAGTGATCGCGTTGAGCACCTGTCCCGAGCCGCTATACGGCCCCTGCGCTGTCAGCTGCTGCGGTGGGACGCCGGCGGCCTTCGCTATTTCGCGCAGCACCGCATCGCTTGTCATCACCTGGGCGAACACGGCCGCGCGCGAGATCAGAGGCGCCGGGTCCTGGTTGAGGTTGGCAAGCTCAGAGCTTGGTGAGTCGACGAGTATCTGAAGCGTCGCAGCGCCGGTCGGGACACTGTGGGAGGTCAGCTTGATCGCGGCCGCCGCTGCGAGCGCGAGCACGACGACGGCCGCCGTGGCAAGTCGCCGGGCCCAGAGGACCTTGAAGATCTCGTTTAGCTCCACCACCCGAGAAACGCGACGTGCTCCATTGAACTTTTGAGCGGTGAATATCGCACTTCGGCACAGTCGATTCTCCAGGATCGGGTCCTGTTCGCACATCGGTTCGCACATCGACGCGCGAGCAGAAGCACACCTGACCCGTTATCTCTTTCATGGTCCTCAAGGGGCTAATCACACCAGGGCTCGCCGTGGCGCATGGCGCAATGTCGACCGATCCATCCGGAGCGGGACTTCAACGCGTTGCGAACAAGCCAATCATCTGCCACGCGCTGGAGCGGCTGCGTGACAGCGGCGTGCGCGAGGTGGCGCTCGTGGCGCCCGCCGAGGCGGCCCCCGAGATGCAGGCGTGTGTGGCGGCGGAGGGTCCGGCCGAGCTGACGAGTCGGTGCTTTCCCTATGAGCACGATGCTTCCCCCGCCGCGCTGGCTGCGGCGATCGGCTTTCTCGGCGAGGCGCCATGTGTCGTGCATCCGCCCGATGGCTTGCTGGTGCAGCCGCTCGAGAGCTTCGTCGAGCTGCTGAGTGGCGACACCCCCGATCTGGTGGTGCTGGTCCGCGAAGGCCCGGACGAGATTGATTCGATTGGGCTCGCCCCGCGTCGACTGCTGCGTCTCGCCAAGAACTGCGCGAGCGGTGGAGCCGGGCTGGGGCTCTCGGGCATCTGCATCTTCGGAGCAGGAGCACTGCGTCGCGCACAGCAGACCGGCTGGCGCCCAGAGCGCGAGTCGGGGCTCGTCGCGGTCGCCGAGAAGCTGGTGCAGGACGGCGGGGAGCTTCACATCGGATACGTCGACAGCTGGCTCAGGCATACAGGCAGATCGTCTGACCTGCTCGACATGAACCGAGTCATGCTCGACGAGCTTGAGCCACAGCTCGAGCAGATCCCCGGAGCTCACAATCGGATCGAGGGGGCTGTGTCGGTCCATCCGAGCGCATGCGTGCAGTCGAGCGTGATCATCGGCCCGGCGATAATCGGGCCGGGCGCGCTCGTGGTCGAGTCCTATATCGGGCCCTACACCTCGATTGGCGCTCACACCCACATCGAGGGCGCCGAGGTCGAGCGCTCGATCATTCTCGCCGGCGCCAGCATCATGCATGTCGGTGGGCGTCTGGTGGCGAGCGTCGTGGGACGCGAGGCGCGCGTCGCGCGAGATTTCTCGCTGCCACGTGCCATGCGCTTGAATGTCGGCGACGGTGGCGAGGTCGTGCTGTGCTGAGGACAGCGAGGCTCTCCCATCTGATGTCACCGGCGCTGGTGTCTCAGTCGCGGCCGCGCGATCGCGACGCTGGGCTGCGTGTGGCGATGATTCACCTTTCCGACTTTCGTCTGGATTCGCGCATCCAGCGCCAGGCGCGCGCACTCGCAGAGCGCGGTGACGAAGTGGATCTTCTATGCGTGGGTGAGCGTGACGTGGTCGCGGTCGGCGACGGTCTGATCCGGACTCACCCGTTGACCGCAACCAAGCCGCAGGGAGGTGGAGGCTCATATGTGCGCGGCTACGGTGAGTTCCTGCTGCGCGCCCTCTGGCGCCTCACGGCGCTCGACCGGCGCAAGCGCTTCGATCTCGTGGAGGTGCACAACATGCCGGACATCCTCACCGCGGCGGCGCTCGGGCCGCGCCTGCGTGGGGTGCCGGTGATCTTGAACGTGCACGACACCTTCCCCGAGCTGTTTGGCACCAAGTACGGCTGGCCACAGGATCATGCGCTTGTGCGACTGCTCGAGCGCGAGGAGCGCTTGAGCGCGGCGCTGGCGACGCGCGTCATAACCGTGACCGATCAGGCTCGACTGTGTCTTGAAGAGCGTGGCGTCGGAGTCGAGCGCACCAGTGTGATCATGAACTCGCCCGACGAGAGCGTGTTCGGGCCGCCACGAGAGCCCGTGCGTTGGCCGGACTCCGGGCCTCTGCGCGTGCTCTACCACGGGGGTCTTGCGCCGCGCTTTGGAGTGGAGACCCTGATCCGGGCCTTTGCCCGCCTGCGGACCTCGGTTCCGCGCCTGGAATTGCGGGTGTGCGGTTCCGGAGAAGATCGCGATCGGTTGGCGGCGCTGGCGGCGGAGATCGACGCGGAGCGTATCGACGTCGCAGCCGAGCCGGTTCCCTTTGCTCGAATCCCGGCCGAGCTCGAAGCTGCGCATATCGGAGTCGTGCCCACGCAACACGATCGCTTCACCGAGTTGCTGCTGCCGGTGAAGCTGCTCGAGTACGCGCACATGGGCCTGCCGATCGTCGCCTCGCGGCTGCCAGGGATCGGGGGCTACTTCTCGGGCCGAGAGCTGTACGAGTTCACGGCTGGCGATCCCGAGGACCTGGCGCACGCCCTCGAGACCCTCTGCGCGCAGGAGACATCGGCACGGGAGCGGGCGGCGCGGGCGACGCTTTGCATGAGGGATATCGCCTGGGAGCAGCAGCGCCAACGCTACCTCGAGTTGGTGGACGAGCTGGTCGGCGGGGAGATGGGTCTAGCGGCGCGCTCGCAAGAAGCCCGCCAAGCACTGGCTGCTTGACATCCGCTGTGTCACCATCTGCGACGACGTGGCAACCAACGGCTCTGTGCACAAGCTCGAGGACTCGCCTGCTCGCCTGGCGAGGACGCTCGAGCACGAGGCCTTCAGGCGCTTGCGATATGGATTGCTGGTGGTGGACCGCGAGGGAAGGCTCGTCTCGAGCAACCTCGTCGCAGAGCGCTTGATCGAGGCGGTTGGACTGGATCCAGCTGAGCTGACCTGTTGCCAACTGTTGGGGTGTCGCACGCCGGACACTGTGCTGGCTGACGCGTGCGTCACCGATCTCGCCCTCGCGCACGGAGAGCCGCCGCCTGAGATGCGCGTCGAGATCCCCGTCGCCGGCGGCTTGCAGGCGATGTGGATCGCTGTTGCCCCGCTCGAGGAGGCGGGCGATCGCGTCGTGCTGCTGCTGCGCCCTGGAGTCGCGGGCGACCGTCGCAGACGAACCGATCCGCACTGGATGGCGGGGGCGCGACTGCGGATCTGCACGCTGGGGCGCACCACGGTCGAGTCCTCGGAGGGGGCGATCGGGGGAAACTGGCTCGACCAACGCACGGGTCAGCTCTTGAAGTATCTCGTGGCGGAGCGCCACCGCACGGTTCACGCCGACGAGATCGGAGAGAACATCTGGCCGGATGCGGACTTCGCGGTGGCCGCGAGCGTTCGCTACTACATCCACGCGCTGCGCCGCAAGCTGGAGCCCGCGCGCGGCAACAGGGAGCCTTCTACGTTTGTGATCTCCGGCGCGGGCTGCTACCGGTTGAACCTCAACAACATCAGCATCGACGCTGACGACTTCGAGAGGCACCTGACGGCGGGCCTTGCTGCCATCGAGAGTGCGCCTCATGAGGCTGCCGAGACCATCGAAATGGGCCTATCGCTCTACCGCGGTGACTTCCTTGCCGACATCCCATACGCCGACTGGGCGATGCTCGAGCGCCACCGACTGCGGGATCTGGCGTGCATGGGCTTGCGCAGCCTCACCCAGATCCGCCTCGATCGGCGGTTGCTCGACAGCGCGATCCGCAGCCTGGAGCAGCTTGCCGGCCTCCAGCCCTATGACGAAGAGGTGCACAGACGCCTGATGGAACTCTATATTGCGAGGGGCCGTCGCAGCGAGGCCGTGCGACGGTATTCATCGCTGCGCGCTAGAATTCGACGAACATTTGGGCACGATCCGAGTTTTACGTTGGCGAGCCTCAGCACTCCGCAGCTATAGGCGCACGCATGTGCAAACCAGTCGGTTTTCCTACTCGATGGGGACTGACGGACGTCAGCTTTGACGGGGAGTGGCCGTTGAAACATGATGAGCATCATCCGACGAGGCCCAATCGTGCCTAGGCCCTCGACCACAAGTCAGCGTGGCGGGGACAAGCTCAAAGTCGTCGAGCTGCATCTCGACGGCTTTGCGCTCGAGGCGCTCGAGCAGGAGGCTGGCCGGATAGGGGTCTCACCGGAGGAGGTCATGACCTTCGCGCTGCTCTACTACCTCGCGGATCTCGATTCCGGGCGGATCGCCCGCGAGATCTCCACTAGTCCTTACGGCCAGCGGCCAGACCGTCCGTCGTGAGGCCTGCCTTCATTCACGTACGCGGGGGCATGGCGCCCGCGCGCGCCCGCACGAGGTAAGAGACCTGCTCGGCTCGAAGCCGCTGACCGCACGTGAGCGGCTAGAGCGGCTGGGCTCGGCGTCAGACCCGATCGCCGCGCGTGGCTGGCGCCGCGTCGCGCCGTGTCAGCTCGGCGATCAGCGCTTTGCGACCGCGGTGGTGCAGACCGTGAATGGAGCCCTCGGAGCGGCCTGTGCGTCGAGCGATCTCCATCGGGGTCAACCCGGCTACGTGGCGCAGCACGAGCACCTCGCGCTGCGCCTTTGACAAGCTCGAGAGCGACTCGCGTAGGTCGCTCATCCGAGTCGAGTCCAGTTGTTCTGGGGCCGCGTGCGCGAGCGGCCTGACCTCCTCGACCGGGATCATGCGCTGACGTCGCAGGTGATCGATGGCGACGTTGCGCGCAACCCGCAGGACCCATGCGAAGAACGGCACGTCGCGCTCCTCGTACTTGCCGATCACGTGGATCAGCTTTGCGAACACGTGCTGCGTTATGTCCTCGGCCTCGTGATGGTCGTGGACGATGCTGCGCACGTAGCCGTGGACGTTGTCGGCGTAGCGCGCATAGAGAAACCCAAAGGCCTCTCGATCGCCACCCTGAGCTCGCTTGACGGCCCGCGACACGATGAGGCTGGTGGCCTCCTCGGCTGCGCGGAGCGTCTCGGTTTGATCGTTCACGGCGGATCCCTCCGTCTCCACCCGACTGACCGCAGGCACCATTATCGCCTTCCGTGTTGAAGTTCCTGGGCACCCCCCTGGTTGGGAGCCAGACGGAAGCCAATCTCAGTGTTGTTGCGCCATCGTTGGAATACCTGTTGGCCTGGCGTTAGAGCAAGATATATGCGAGATCTTCACAGATGCGCACGCCGAGTATCCCTGCGTGTGATCGCCTCCGACCACCCCGATGGAGTCGCCGGCGTGTCGCGATAGCGCTCCCAATACGGCCACATTGTGTGCTGAGAATACGCTCGCTGCGGCCGAGTCGGTGTGCTGGGAAATCGTGATCCGGACCAGAGGTCGCGATCCTGGAAGGTGGGCGCCGTGCCTCGGCGTGCATGAGAAGTTGCACCTCTGTCCTCATTCGGTGCGATATGGCGCGCGCGCCATATCGCACCGTGCACGGCGCGGATCCGCGTTGATCCAGACTCGCTGGATACATAGTTAATCCGGCGTGGCAGCGGGCGGCTGGCGGGCGCATTTTGAATGTGAACGCAAACTGTGAACGCGCGTCGTGCTGCCGAAACCCGAGTGTTCATGCGGGATTTGACTTGGCAAGGTAAGGGTCCAAGCAAGCGCGACCAACCCGACACGTGGTGGAGAGACCGCGTTCATCTCCTGAACGGAGGTAGCGATGATCGGGCCATTGCGGCAGCGACGAGCGTTACCCATGATCCATGCCATAGAGCCCAGTGCATACGGATGAACGCTGGGAAATCGACAATCGAATACGGGGAGATACTGGTGCTTACCAGCCTCAATTCCAAGGATGGACATGTAGGCTTCCGCCGTCGCGCGACACTTGATGAGACGCCGGACAACGCTCACGAAGTTCGACTCGCGATCGCTCGCGCCAAGGAGGGGGACAGAGAGGCGCTGCGAGCGCTTTACGTGCGCTACTCGGACAATGTGTACGGCTATGTCTGCAGCCTCGTGCGCGACGATCAGGAGGCTGAGGACCTCACTCAGCACGTCTTCATGAAGCTGATCACCGTGATCGTCAAGTACGACGACCGCGGCATCCCGTTCTCGGCATGGTTGCTGCGACTGGCCCGCAACGTGGCATTCGACCATCTGCGCAGGCGCCGGCCGACACCGACCGAAGAGGTGTTCGGCGCCGACGCTCACGTCGATGAGGATGCGCGCGACCGTGCGCGCGACCTCCACACGGCGCTTGCCTCCCTGCCGAACGAGCAGCGCGATGTGATGGTGATGCGCCATGTCGTCGGGCTCTCGCCGCCGGAGATCGCGGAGCAGATGGGTCGCTCGGAGAGCTCGATACACGGTCTGCACCATCGCGGCCGCCGAACTCTCCAGCAGGAGCTGCGCCGACTGGGCGCCGCGCCCACGACCGTCGACTGCGCTTTGAGCGCCGCATGTTGACCGCGAGCTCAGTGAGTGCTGCCAGTTCGCAAAAGAGCCAACCGCACAGACCCGTTGATCGTGTATGAGCTGCGTTCCTACACAACCGGTGAAAGGCCTGGCCATCGCGGTGCTGGAGGGGGGCGAGTCCTACCCCGCCCGCGAAGGCTCATCGAGCACACGTGAGGCGGCGCTGCGCACCGCCAGCCAGGGTCTGCGCCGCGCGCTTGACCTGCTCGTGGCGGGCGTCCTGCTGCTGGCGCTCTCACCGCTGCTGATCGCGATCGCCATCGCGGTGAGGGTCGACTCAGAGGGCCCGGTGCTCTTCCGTCAGCGCCGGGTCGGTCGCGGGCGCGGCCAGTTCACAATGCTGAAGTTCAGGACGATGTGTCAAGACGCCGACGCGACCCGTCATCGCAACTATGTCCAGACGCTGATCGACGGCAGCCGCGAGGCCGAGCGTGGCCACCTGTACAAGCTTTCGGTCGACGACCGTGTCACGCGGGTGGGTCGGCTCCTGCGTTCCTGGAGCCTCGATGAGCTGCCGCAGCTGTTCAACGTGCTGCGCGGTCAGATGGCGCTCGTCGGCCCGCGCCCGGTGATTCCCTACGAGGTCGAGATGTACCCCGAAACTTATTTGCGGCGCTTCGCCGTCAAGCCGGGGCTGACAGGCCTGTGGCAGGTGAGCGGTCGCAACGAACGCACCTACGACGAGATGGTGTCCTTTGACATCGAGTACGCCGAGGCCGCCTCGCTGCTGCTCGACCTGCGGATACTCGCCAAGACCGTGCCGGTGGTGCTACGTCGTCAGGGGGTTGCTTGAAATGCTAAGTGGTGAGTTTCCTCCCGCGAAGCGCATCATCCCGCGTGAGCACCCGCTCGGGACAGCGATCGTGGGCTACGGCTATTGGGGCCCCAACCTCGCCCGCAACGTGGCCGAATGCCCGGAGCTGCGACTCGAGGCGCTATGCGACCTCGACCCTGCCAACTTGAGTCTGTTCAGCCGTCGTCACCCAGATGCGCGCACGGTGCGCGAGCTGGATGCGGTGTTGGTCGACCCGGCCGTCGAGGCGGTTGTGATCGCGACGCCGCCGCAGACCCATCACGCGCTTGTCAAGCGCGCCCTGGAGGCCGGCAAGCACGTTCTCGTCGAGAAGCCGCTTGCCACACGTCTGGATCACGCTCACGAGCTGGCCGAGCTGGCCGCCGCCAACGAATGCGTTCTGATGCCCGGCCATACGTTCATCTACAGCCCGGCGGTCAACACCGTGCGCGAGCTGATCCGCGAGGGCGTGATCGGCGACGTTCACTTCATCACCTCTTCGCGTATGAACCTAGGCAAGTACAACGACGACGGCGTCGTCTGCGACCTAGCGCCGCACGACCTCTCGATCCTTCTGTACTGGCTGGAGCAGCCCGTCGTCGAAGTCGCCGTCTCCGGCAGCAGCGTGCTGCGCCAGGGCGTGCCCGAGACGGCCTTCATGACGCTCACCTTCGAGCAGGGTCAGACCGCCAACGTACAGATCTCCTGGCTGGCGCCACGCAAGGTCCGCCAGATGATCGTCGTGGGAAGCCAACGGATGGTTCAGTACGACGACACCGCCTCCGACGAACCCGTGCGCATCTACGACCGCGGTATGGACATGCTGCCGCCCACGCCCGCGAACTTCGGCGAGCATCAGCTGATCTACCGCACAGGGGATGTGCTGATTCCGCGGGTTGAGCCCAAAGAGCCTTTGCGCCTGGAGCTCGAAGACTTTGCTCACGCGATCCGAACCGGTGAGGAACCACGCTCCAGCCTGGCGCTCGGAATCGAGATCGTGGCGACGATCGAGCTCGCCGAGGAATCCCTTCGTCGTGGCGGAGCGCCGCTCGCGCTGCCCGTGCTCACCGACAGGGCAGCCGCCTGAGGCTCTGCGTGTCTGGGCTCATGCTTCCCACCGACTTGAAGCGAGGCGGCGCGGCGACGGCCGAGGGTGCGTCGCGCCCACGCGTGCTCTCTGTCATCGGAGCCCGTCCGGAGATCATCCAGGCCGCTCCGGTCTGCAAAGCGCTAGCGCCGCTGGCCGAGGAGATCCTCGTGCACACCGGCCAGCACTACGACGACGCGATGTCCGAGAGCCAGATCCTCGCCACCAGCCTTCCTCGCCCACACCACAACCTCGGGGTCGGCTCGCGTGCTCGCGAGGAGCAGGTCGAGCTTGCTCAGGAGCGCCTCGAAGCTCTGATCGCCGAGGAGCGTCCCGACGCGGTGATCGTACGCGGAGATACGAACGCGACGCTCTCCGGAGCGCGCGCCGCGGCCGCCGCCGGCGTTCCGCTCATCCACGTGGAGGCGGGCCTGCGCTCCCACCGCTCGGACATGCCCGAGGAGTACAACCGAATCGAGACCGACAAGCTCGCCCAGGTCCTGTGCGCCCCTGGCCCAGGCGCCAAGCGCAATCTCGAGAGCGAGGGCGTGGAGGGCGAGATCCACGTCACGGGCGACCCGCTCTGCGACATGCTCGAGCGCTGGCGTGCGCGCGTGCGCCCGGCTGGCGATGGCGACTACATGCTCGCCACGGTTCACCGCAACTACAACACCGACAGCCCTGAGCGCCTCGGCGCGGTGCTTGCCTGCCTCGAGCGCTCGCCGCTGCCGGTCATAATGCCGCTGCACCCGCGCACGCGCGCTTGCATCGACGCGTGGGGCCTGCAGGCGCCATCGAACGTCGAGCTGATCGACCCTGTGCCTTACACGCGCATGCTCGAGCTCGAGCGCGGCGCCGGGGTGATCGCCACCGACTCCGGTGGGGTACAGCGAGAGGCCTATCTGTGGGGCGTGCGCTGCGTCACGCTGCGCGAGGAGACCGAGTGGACCGACACCGTGGACGCCGGCTGGAACACGGTCGTGGGTGTGGATCCCGACGCTTTCGCCGCAGCGCTCGGCAGGCCGCTGCCCACCGAGCGGCCCGCGATCTTCGGTGACGGTCATGCAGCGCGGCGGATCGCCGAGGTCGTCACATCCTTCTTGGGTACGCGACTCTCGACCGGCGGCGGGGCAGTGGCGCTCGCCGCCGGTTCGGGCGTGGAGATCGCGGCATGAGCATCCGACGAAACGGCAAAGGAGCGCAGGCGCATGGATGAGCTGAACATAGGGCTGATCGGCGCTGGCCGCATGGGCGCCTACCACGTCGAGACCTGGGAGCGAATCGCTGCCGGGAGCCTCGTGGCGATCGCCGAGCCGGATGAGAACGTCGCCCGCGAGCGGATCGGCCGGCGGCCGATCGAGTGGGTCGGCGACTATCGTTGGCTGCTCGAGCGCGCCGACGTCGACGCTGTCTGCATCTGCGCTCCCTCCGCCCAGCATGCCCGCATCGCACTCGACGCGATCGCTGCTGGCAAGCACGTGTTCGTCGAGAAGCCGATCGCGACCGCTCTGGAGGATGGCCTGCGGATGGCCGCTGCGGCGCGGCTTGCCGGCTTGAAGCTGATGGTCGGCCACGTCGAGCGCTTCAATCCAGCCGTCGGGAAGCTCGCCGAGCTGATCGACGAGGGGCGCATCGGTCAGGTCTTCCGCGCCCACGCGACCCGCGTCGGGCCGCTGCCCGCACGCATCCAGGACACTGGCGTTGCGATCGACCTGGCCACGCACGACCTCGATCTCATGCAGTTCGTGCTCGGTCGCGACATCACGAGCATCTACGCCGAAGGCAGCCGCTGCGTTCACCCAACCCAGGAGGACATGATCACCTGCCTGCTGCGCTTTGGAGACGACGGACCGCAGGGCCTGCTCGACGTCAACTGGCTGACACCTGAGAAGCGCCGTGAGATGACGGTGATCGGAGAGGGCGGCATGCTGAGCGCCTCCTACCTCACACAGGACGTTTGGTTCACGGAGTCCACGGGCTCCCCAATGGGCTGGAACGAGCTAGCGCGCATCCGAGGGGACGCCGAGGGCGCCGCCATCCGCTTCGCGCTGCCGCGGGTCGAGCCGTTGCAGGCCGAGCTCGAGGCGTTCGCGCGCTGCGTCCTCGACGACACTCCCGAGCCGGTTGGCGCAGGAGCGGGCTGCCGCGCGCTCGCGGCGGCGCTCGCCGTGCGCGATTCGGCCGCCAACAACCGTCCCGTCACCTTGCTCGACATGCCGGTCGTCCAACCCGTCCGAGTCGCAGCCTGAGGAGGCCGCAATGATCCGCTTCGTCATTCCCGCTTACAACGAGCGCGAGAACATCCCCAACCTGCTCGCCGATCTGGGGCCCGTGGCCCGCGACCTCGGCGCGCGCGTGATCTTCGTCGACGATGGCTCCACCGACGGAACCGCTGAGGCGATCGAAGAGCACAGCGACGCGATGCACTTGGCGATCGTCCGCCACAAGGTCAACCGCGGCCTGGGCACGGCTATCAACTCGGGCCTGCGGGCAGCTCTGGGTGAGTCTCAGGACGGCGACGCGATCGTGACGCTCGAGGCCGACAACACCTCCGACCTCAGCGACCTGCCGCGCATGCTCGAGCGCTTTCACGAAGGCGCCGACGTCGTGCTCGCCTCCGTGTACGCGCCGGGTGGGCGCATCCTCGGCGTCGCGCCCTGGCGGCTGGCGGCCTCCAAATCGGTCTCGAACGTCTTTCGCTACACCGGCGGCCTGCGCGACATCCACACGCTGTCATCGCTGTACCGCGTCTACCGCGCCGGCACGTTGCGTCGTGCCGCCGAAACGTACGGCTATCTGCTTGTGCGCGAGCCGGGCTTCGCGGCCAACGTCGAGCTGTTGCTCAAGCTCTACAACGCGGGTGCTAACGTCGCAGAGGTGCCGACGGTCAACGACTGGTCGCGCCGTCTGGGCGTCTCCAAGATGAACCTGCGACCAACGATCTTCGCCTACGGACGGCTGATGGCCGCCCACCTCGTCGGGCGTATCCAGCCGCCTCCGATCTCGCCGCTCGGCGCCGAGCACGTCGCGGGGGAGCGTCCTACCGCACAGCTGCACGCCATCGCCGGCGAGCGATGAGCGACGCGCAGGGCACGAGCACGGCGGAGCGGTCGAGCCTCGACGCCGAGGGCGACGGGCGTCCACACATCGGCGTCGTCGGCGCCGGGATCCTCGGGACGGTGCTGGCGCTGCGCCTCGCTCAGGGTGGCGCGCGCGTGACGTTGCTCGAGCGCGCTCCGACGCCCGGGGGGTTGGCCGGCGCCATCGACTTCGGCGGACATCGCGTCGATCGCTTCTATCACGTGATCGTGCCCTCCGATCAGCGCATGATCGCGCTGACCGATGAGCTTGGGTTGCGCGATCGGCTGAGCTTCACCCCGGTGGGCGTGGGCTTCTTCGTGGACGGGAAGATGTACCCCTTCAACGGGATCGGCGACTTCTTGCGCTTCCCACCACTCTCTCCGCTGGGGCGCGCGCGCTTGGCGTGGTTCGTGTTGTATTGCCAGTTGCGTCGCAACTTCGCCGCGCTCGAGCGCAAGCCCTTGAAGCGGTGGTCGACACGCCACTGTGGACGACGCGTCGTGGAGCGCATCTGGCGGCCGCTCTTGGACTCGCGCTTCAACGCCCGCCACCACGAGCTGCCTGCCACCTACCTGTGGGCGCGCACAAACCGCATGCGCTCCGCCCGCGACAGCAGCGGCTCTGGCGAGACTATGGGTTGCCTGCGCGGCGGCCATGAGACGCTTGTGCTGGCCGCCACCGAGCGAGCGCGCGAGCTCGGCGTCGATGTGCGCTTCGGGGCGGGTGTCGAAGGTCTCGTCCGCGAGCAGAGCGGGAAGATCAGCGGGGTTCGCGTCGACGGTCGCGACGAGCACTTCGATCTCACGATCCCGACGCTGCAACCGCCCGGGTTGAAGCACCTGCTGCCAGCCGAGCTGCAGTCGCTGCTCGCGGCCTACCCCGAGCGCTACCTCGGCGTTGTCTGCCTCATTCTCAAGCTGCGTCGCTCGCTGCTGCCGTACTACTCGGTGAACATCTGCGATCCGACTCCGATCACGACGGTGGTCGAGACCTCGCACGTGGTCGGCACCGAGCACACCGATGGGCTGCGGCTCGCCTACCTTCCCAAGTACTGCGACCCGGACGCCCCCGAGTTCAGCGAGGAAGACGAGTCGATCTACAAGCGCTTCACCGCGATGCTGGCGCGCCTGGCGCCGGACTTCAGCGAGGAGGATGTCGTCGACTGGACGGTCCAGCGCGCACCGCTCGTAGAGCCGGTGCACGCGCTCGGCCACGAGCCGCGCAGCGCGCCCGTGTGGCCGGGAGTCGAGGGCCTCGCGCTCGCCTCGGCCAGCCAGATCTATCCGCGCTTGCTCAACGGCGAGTCGGTCGTCGGGCTCGCGGAGCGCGTCGCCGGCGAAGCGCTCGAGCGCATGCGGCCGGGCGCGAGCGACGAACGCGACATCGCTCGCGTCGCCGCTGCCTGAGGGACGAGCTTTGCGGGCGCACCGGCTCTCCTAGCGCCTCGAGTGACCGTTTGTCGCTGGCCGCCGTTCGTCGGTGAGGCGAAACGGGGGTGGCTCGGATGCGACGCTCACCGTCGAGCGGGCGGCGAGCTGCAGGTCGGCGAACGTCAGATCCTCGACCGAACGCGTGATCGCCAGGTCGCGCCGGGCGAGCTCTGAGGCGATCAACAGCTGGTGGTCGTCGACGTTCTCGCGGTAGGCGGCGCGGCGAGGGATCAGAACCGGCTTCTTGCCGGCTTCCAGCGCCGCCACCGAGGAGCCGCAGCCGGCGTGCGCGATGACGACATCCGCCTCCTCGATCGCGCGCTGCAGCTCGCGGGCGGGGAGCTGGCGGTGGCCCTCGATCTGCAGGTCCGAGACGTCCGTGCAACCGACTTGCCACAGGACCTCGGTCTCCTTGGGAAGGATCGCTTGCGCCCGCTCCACCAGCCTTCGGAAGGGGTAGCCCTGCATCGTGCCGACCGTCACGACGACGCGCTCGATCGTGCCAGCCTCCAGCAGGCTCGGCCCGGGGGTGAACGCGTCGAGCACCGAGCCCGAATACTCCCAGGGTGGTCGCGCCCAGCTCGGGTACTGAGCGTAGAGCGCTATTCCAGGCATCCGCTCGAGCAGCCGGCCGGTTATCGACGGGCCGATGCTCCGCGCCGAGCACTCGATGTAGTGACACGCCGCGCCGTGCATGCGAGCGATCGGCAGGAAGGACAGCGCGATGCCCGAGCCGGCGCTCACGACATTGGTGAAGGGGTGGCGTCCGCGAAACAGGCGCCTTGCTACGAGCGAATGGCGCAGAACGTTCTTGAGGTCGCGAGGGCCGGTGTAGTCGACGTAGATAACTTCCTCTTCGGCGAGCAGCGAGCGGCTCTGAGGAGTGTCGAAGGTCACCCATACCCGCTCGCAGTTCAACCCCTCGATACGGGGGAGCAGCCGATGCAGGTCGGCGAGATGACCGCCGACGCTGCTGACGAGCAGAGTGCTCATCGGCCGCGCGCGGATGTGTCGGTGGAGAGCAGGGTCAGCTGCCTTGGGTCTCCGCGCGACTCGTGCCGCTCAACCCCTCACGTCCCTGCTTGCGCCGCCCCGTCTTGTGCCTTGGGCACGATGGGTCCGGCGCCGGCGTCGATCGTGGAATGGAAGGGAAATGGGTCACCGCGCGGGAAGTGTCGTGTGTCTCTTCACAGCAACGCGGCATTCTCGAAATGCGTACGCGCCCGGGCGCGCTGCGGGTATGAAATTCGTACCGCCTGTAAGCGCTTGCGACTCACTTGTGATCTTTTCGTGACGTTCTTGTGAACTCTCGTCAGAGACCCTGTCCGAGGGCGTCATGCGCGTCTATCTTGCTGGGTCGATGAGGCGCAACTCGGGCCGACTCCCCGCATGCTGAGGTGCCGGCGGCTCGCGATCGCACGCGCGCTGGCACTGACGTACACGCTTGTGCTCGTATTCGCGGCGGGCCTCGTCGTGCACTCACAAGACGCCGGCGCCACGATCCAGCCGGCGGTCACGATCGACGGTCCCAGTGAGGACATCGTCGGCTTTGGCGGCGTCGCTATGGCTGAAGACGGCAGCGGTGGCTTGGTCTATCTCAAGCGTGTGGGAGGCGTGGCGCACGTGTTCGTCGCGCGCTACCTGCATGGGCAGTGGCTCGCGCCGATCCAGGCCGACGTGGGCCAGCCCTACATAGCCAGCTGGCCGCGCATCGCAGCCGCCGATGGGGGCGAGCTCGTGGTCGTGTGGGCGACTCCGTTTGCCACCGAAGGCGGTCATCCCGTCCAGGAGCTGCTCAGCGCGACGCTCGACGCCGGCGCCTCCACGTTCGGGCCGGCGATGATGGTCGACCCCGATATCGAATCGGGCGCCGGCACGAGCCCGGATCTCGCGATGAGCTCGAGCGGCCAGGCCGATGTCGTATACAGGGCGGTACACGAAGAAACCGGACGCACCACCAGTATTCCGCTGCTGCGTCCGGGCGATGTGATCGAGGACGTGCGGGTCGCCCACTTCAACGGCGAGATGTGGTCCTCGCTCGGAACGATCAATCGCAACCCGGGAATCTCGATGCGCTCGCCGACGCAGGCCAACGCGCCCCAGATCGGCGTCGGGCCGACAGGCAACGGGGTCGTCGTCTGGCAGGAGCCTGACGTCGACGGGGTCGCGCGCATCTGGGCGCGACGGATCTTCGCTCACACGCTCGGCTACGTGATGCCGGTCAGTACGGCCAGCCTCGCCGGCTCGCCGATATCCAGCGACGCCGACGCGCCGAGCGTCGCCTTCTCGTTGCTCGGGCAGGCCGTCGTGGCCTACCGCCAGGCCGCCGGCCCCGGCTCGCCGCTGCCCGGGCCGCGCATCTTCCTCAACACGCTCCCGGATGGGGAATCGCTGAAGGCGAGCGGCACTCAGTTCCTCGGCGCGAGTCTCGCCGACTCGGCCGTCGCCGGAGGAGCGCAGGCTACGATTGGGCCGCCGAGCGTGGACATCGACGCCCACCGCGAGATCCGCCTCGTATATGACGCAGGGGGCACGCCGCGCGTCGTCGAGGGCGCCGGAGCTGGCTTGACCGGTGCCTTTTCGCTCGGGCCACCCGCCAGCGCGGGCGAACTGCCTTCGGCGAGCGTCATGAATCCCGCCGGGGGCGGCGTCTCTGCCTGGCCGAGCGTCGAGCCCGGGGGCGAGCCGGCGGTCGCGGTTCGCGAGGACTTCCCCAGCGGCGCCGTGCAGACCGGGCTCGTGAGTGGCGGCGCCGGTGGGCCGATCGGAGAGCTGGCGGTCGGACGCTCGGGGCTCGGCGATGGGCTTGTGGCCTTTCAGCAGGGCCCACTCGGCGACGCTGCGATCGTGGCGGCGAAGGCCACCGCCCCCCCGGCCGAACTGGTGCTCAGCACGCCCGAAGGCTGGCTCGAGCCGGCGCACGCGGAAGCTTCGTGGGAAGCGGCTCACAGCGCTGACGGCCCACTGAGCTATCGCGTGATCCTCGACGGACGCGCGCTTGCCGTGCCGGCAGGGGCGCTGAGCCTGCGCCTGAGCCCGCGCGGGCTCGGCGACGGGGCCCACAGGGTTCAGCTGCTAGCCACCGACGCCGACGGACAGGCCACGCTGTCGGCGCCGGCCAGGCTGCGCATCGACGGTCAGCCGCCGGAAGTCACGGTGAGGCTCGTGCATGGTGGCACGGGCGTCAGCGTCGGCGTTCGCGACCGCGCCTCCGGCGTAAAGGCGGGCACGGTTCGGGTCCAGTTCGGCGACGGCGCGCGCGCCAAGGGCCACAAGCGCGCTACGCACCTCTATGCGCGAGCCGGCGACTACCTGATTGTGGTGCAGGCGCGAGATCGAGTTGGCAACGGCGGAGTCGTGCGCCGATTGGTGAGCGTGCGATGAGGCCGATCGCGCTTGTGACGGCGGTCCTGACGCTCGCGTGCGCGGTGAGCGCGGAGCCCGCCGGCGCCGACGTATTCGGGCCGATCTCGCTCGCCTCAGAGGGTGTCGTGAGCGGGGCGGCGCTGCCTGAGCAAGCCGACTACGCCCGCGATCCGGCGATCTCGGGCGACGGGCTCCATGTGGCGTTTGACGGCTCGGTTGGAGGGGTCCAAGGGGTGTGGATCAGGGATTTGGACAGCGGTGCGATCGAAGCGGTCACAGTCTGCGCAACTCCATCAGACCCACACCCGGCCACATGCGACGCCGAGCTCCCTTCGATCAGCGTAGACGGGCGCTATGTGAGCTTCACGACGACCGCGGCGCTCACCAAGGACGACACCAATCCCGGGCCGGACGTGTACGTGCGAGACATGTCCGTGGGGGAAGGCGAAGCCGGGGCTTTCACGCTGGCATCGGCGATGGAGGGCTCGACGCAGGGGTTGAGCTACGAACCGACGGGCAAACTTTCGGTGCCTTTCGAAGAAGAGCAGTTTGGCTCGGTAGCGGCCGGGCGCACCGCGCTGAGCGCCGACGGGCGTCGCGTTGCCTTCGTGACGACCGCGATCTCGGATCTCGTGGGAAAGGGCACGCCCGCGCTACAGGTCGCGGTGCGCGATCTGGACACGCTTACCACGCAGCTTGTGAGCGTCGCCTACGACCCCGCAACGGGTGCCCCGGCGATCGACCCTGGCACGGGCATGCCCCAGCCGGTATCGGCGTCCGAAGGCGAACTGGTCTACGGCGCCGTGTACTCACCCGGGACAACTCCGCAGAGCTACACCAAGCCTCAGCCGTACGAGCTCGCGCCGCAACTCGGAGCGTCGATCAGCGCCGACGGGTCCACGGTCGCTTGGATGGGACAGGACGTCGAGCTCCAGGCACGCACGCTCCCCGAAGAAACGCTTCAGCCGAGCTATGCCGAGCCCCTTTGGCGGCGCATCGGCGACGGCCCCTCGGCGCCGACGCGGCGGATCACCGGCGGCGGCGACGCCGCCAACCCGGCGTGTGCCGCAAGCGGCGAGGGCGTGCCGGTCAGTCCGCCTTCCCTGTCAGACCCGTGTCAAGGCCCGTTCAGAGTCGAAGCGCCGTTGATTGGGACGTTCGACGAACCGACAATCGACTCAATCCCGCGGCTCAGCGCCGACGGTCTGACTGTCGCGTTTCTCGCCAACGCCCCCACGGTTGCCGAGGGCAGTGACTTCGGCAGCAACATCGAAAACCGTCGCAGCGACGTGTATGTGGCGAACGTGCGCGAAGGACTCTCGCGCGCGCAGGCGCTCGAGCCCTTGACCGAGCTGGCCGGCGCCCACCAGGGGGAACTGGCTACGAACGCGCCGATCGTCGACCTCGACATCTCCCCCGACGGGACACATGTCGCATTCGCCACGCAGCGCACGATCTTCCCACTCAACTCGCCCGCCTACGTGAGCGCGCCCGCGGCGACGCTGGGACTGGGGGAACTGTTCGACGTGGACCTCGGGCAGGACACGCTCACTCGCGTGACGCACGGGTTCGAAGGCGGCCCGGGCGAACATCCCCACGCCCAGATCTCCAATGGACAGAACCCCTATGGCAACGTGAGCGATGGGGCGCTCTCGCCGTCGTTCTCCGCCGACGGCGACACGCTCGCCTTCTCCTCGACCGCCTCCAACCTCGTCTACGGCGACGGCAATACGCCTCCACTCGGATCGAGCGCATTCGACGGCACCGACGTGTTCACCGTCAAGCGAATCGTCTTCGGCTCCCAACCCACCGCTCAGGAAATATCGAGCGCGCCCGGAGGCCCGCCGATCGTGCCCGCCTGGCGTCTGAGTGTCACGCCAGTCTCGCGCCGCAACGGGAGCGTATTGCTGTACGTGCAGGCGCCCGCTGCCGGTCGCCTCAGCGCCCGCGCCGCGGGTGCGGTGGCTGTGCGAACCGGGCACCATCGGCATGCGCGCGTGCGCGTCTTGACGCGCACGGTGGCGAGTGCCGCCGCCGCGAGCGGCGCCGACGGATCCGCCCAGATCGCGCTGGCGCTGGCGCCGCGCTATCGCGTGCTAGCCGAGCGCCCGGAAGGCTTCACGGGCGCCGTCACCGTGACGTTTGCCGCAAGCGGACATCCGGGGCTGCGCGCGAGCGTGGTCGTGACGTTCGCGCGCCCGACGGCCCACGGCGCCTCCGCGCACAGGGCGAAACGGGCCAAGTTCGGACGCGGCGGGCACCGTCGCGGGAGAGGGCGATGAGCCTCATCGCCCAACTCCGTCGATGCGCCTGCACAGGTGGAGCGGTCGTGCGCCGGGGGCCGGCGATGGCCGTGCTGGCGGCGGCGCTGACGCTCGCCGCACATGCCGTCCCTGCGGGCGCCGTCGAAGCGACTCCCACGTGGCGCCTGGAAGCCCTGTATCCCCCCGGCCTTGAAGACCTCGCCACCCAGCCGCCCGTCGGCCTCGGACGCATCGGCGACATCGAGTTCTGGGCGCCCAACCGGGGAGCGCTGATCACGGCCGGCAACGGCAACACGATCGCGGCCGGCGTGTGGGCCTACGACGGCGTGCGCTGGCACGAGCTCTCGACCGTCTGCGGCGCGAGCGACGGGCGCATCGCGTGGGCCGGCCCCGACGACTTCTGGACGATCTCCGACGGGCGTCCCGGCCAGGCCGCCAATCCGGCGGACGGAACCGCTGCCCCGCTGGCGAACCGCACGCTGTGCCACTTCTCGGGCAACCCCATGCAGGTTGTGGGCTCTTACGCCTCGCCCGCCTTCGAAGCGAGCTCCTACCAGGAAATGCACGCGGCGGGCTGCCTGAGCGAATCGGACTGCTGGTTTGCCGGGGATTCGCTACCCGAACCGCAGATCGGCGCCTTTCAGCTGCACTGGGACGGGCACTCGCTGAGCGCCGAGCCCAACCCTCAGGGCCACGCCGTCGAGGACATGAGTCGCTTCGGACGCTACCTGTACGAGAGCGTGCGGCTCGCCAGGGGCGACCGCTTGACCGAAGCCGAACCGTTCCCGCCGCTCGTGTTGCGCCGCATCTCACCGGCCGGCTACCAGCCGACGTTCGTCCCGCTCTCGACACGACTGCCCGACTACTCGCCGGGAGAGCTTCCGGGCGCGCTCGACTACCTGCGCCTCGGCGCCGACGGCGAAGGGTTGTGGGCGGCTGCCGGGCCGGCGCTCGACCTTCCGGAAGAATCGGCCCCGGCGGAGGTCACGGTGATCCACTACGAAGACGGCGTGTGGAGTCAGGTTCTTGGACCTTCCAGCGACCCCGAAGGCGGCAATCCGCTGGGTACAGGCATCGTCGACTCGATTGCCGGCGAACCGGGTGCAGCGGACGCTTGGCTGGCACTCGACTCGCTCTCCGACGCCCGCTCGCCCAGCCCACTGGCAAGCGCAACGGTCGCGCGCGTCGCCACAGACGGGAGCGTCTCTGAAAGGCAGACGCTGCCGGCGCCGGGCGAAGGCCTGGGACCGAAGGGAGCGGCAGAGAAGATCGTGTGTCCTGCGCGCGGGGACTGCTGGCTGGTCACCTCCCAGGGCTGGCTGTTTCACCTAGGCGACGGCTCGCCGGTGGCGCCCGACGCCGAATCGCCGTTCACGGCCCTGATCGGCTCGCGGCCGCTCGACGAAGGGCTGCCGCAGGTCGAGCCAGACGCACCTCCGGCGGACACTTCGGGCGTGATCGAAGCCTTCCAGCCGCCGCCGTTCGTCCCGACCGTCGAACAGGCCGAAGCGAGGAGCTCTTCGGCCCGCGTCAAGGTGGCGCTGCTCTCGCACATAAAGACCCAGCTCGTGCACCGTTACACGCTCGAGCTGCGCTTTCACCTTGCTGTAAAGGCGCGCGTTCGGCTCGTGGCCAAGCGCCATCGCGCGATCGTGGCTCGCACACACATGAGCACGCTCGCGGCCGGCAATCGCCATCTGCTGCTGGCGCTCGATCCTCGGCGCTGGCCGACGAAGCTGGACCTGCAGACTCACGCGCTGCGCCCGCTGCCGACCGTGGCCGCCGGCGAAGCCGGGCCCAGGACGGGCGGAGGGGGCAGCGGGATTGTCCTAACCAGGGCGCGCTTTGACCCTGCGCTCGGGCACGACTGGCTGGAGCGATCGTGGTGAATCCTCACGCCCAGCGACGAGGACGCGTGCGACGCAGGCGCCTGGTGGCGCTTGCGCTCGCCGCGCTGCTTGCGACCGCTGTGCTTGTGGCCGTGCGCGGGGGCACGCCGCGGGCGGCCGCGCTCGAAGGCGGCGGCGAACCGACGCCGCAGACCGACGCCTCGGTGCCGGCCGCAAGTGTCACGCTGATCGGCTCCTCGCCGCTGGAGGCGCCGGGGGAGACGTGGGGGATCGGCCAGGCCAACGACGGCACGGGCGCTCTGCGCTGGGTGCTCGTGCGCTATGACGGCTCGGGCTGGTCGCTCGGCCCGGCGCTACTCGACTCGAGCGGTCAGCCGTTGAGCGGCTTCGTCCCGGCCAAACTCAAGAACGTGGCGCCTGCCAACCCGCTGGCGGGACAGATGACGCCGGCGGGCTCCGGCGTCATGGCCGGGACGCTGCCCGGCGCTTCACACTCCCAGCAGGTCGTGCTCGTGCGCGATCCGGGCGGATCGTTCGAGCAGACCGCACCGGTGCCGGGCGAAAGCGCCGAACCGGGAGCGCCGCCCGCCCTGTTGAAGTCCGGCGAAGCCCTGTTCGCGGCGACGCGCACCCCTCTGGTCGCCCCGCTCGACGAAACCGGCGGGCACGCCGGCGCGCTTGTCGTGCCGGTCGTGGAAGAAGGCCCCGGCGTCGAGGACGGCGTGCTGCACTGGGATGGCAAACGCTGGACGCGCGAGCCGATCGCGATCCCGGCGGCGAGCGCCGCGAGCTTCCGCGTGCTCGGGATCGGCGCCAGCTCCCCTTCGAACGCGTGGCTGCTTGGGCAGCTCGCCGGCAGCTCGAGCTACCCGCCCGGCGCCGTCGCGCTCTTTCGCCGGCATCTCGAAGGCGAAACGGCGAGCTGGCAGCCGGTCGCGCCGTCCTCCTCAGCGGCTCCCGGAGCTCCCCTCAGTGCGCCGGCGCAAATGCCCGGCCCGTCTCCGACGACGGTCAGTGAGCCGTTCACAGTGCCTGGTGCCGGCGACCCTCCCAGCGTCGTCTCGCAGATCCTGACCGTCACCTCCGAAGGTGTCTGGATCGACGGTGTGCGCGCCGACGTGTCGGCTTCGAGCACGCTGTTCTTCAAGCCAAACGGCGAAAACGACAGCGGCAACGCGATCGCCAGCTGGTGCAAGCTCCCAAGCGGCGTCCCGGAAGGCAGCGCCGTGTGCACCCACGAACTGCCCGAAGCGCTTCCCTCCGGGCTCTCGCGCAGCATCGCCTGGGCCGACCCCTCCAACTCCTCGGGCTTCGGCCAGCGCGTGATCGCCGGCTTTCCCGAGGGGGTGAGTCTGCGCCTCGACGGCTCCGCGTTCACGCGCGTGCTCGCGCTCGGCGGCTCGCAGCCGACCAATGACGTCGGCGGTACGTTCGGCGCCGCCTTCTCCGCGCCGCGCGAGGGCTGGCTCGGAAATCATCTGCTGCCCGTCCACCTGACGCTCAACCCGGTCGCGAGCCGCCTGACCCCCTACCCGGTGCCCTTCCGTCACACGCTCGTGGCGATCGCCCCCCAGCCGGGCGCGCCCGTGGGGGCGCTGTCGAGCGAAGCGCTCGCGGTCGGCGACCAGGGGCAGGTGGCGCGCTACACGCCCGGCAAGGGCTGGCTGCCGGAAAGCCTGCTGGCGGTCGGTGGGCGGCGGGCGACACCGCGACTTCGCTCGGTCGCATGGCCGACGCCCACGCGCGCCTACGCGGTCGGAGACCGTGGGCAGATGTGGCGCTGGGAGGCCGAAACCGGCCTGTGGGAACCGGACCCTGCGGCGCCGTTCAACTTCCGCGGCAACCTCACGGGGATCGCCTTCTCGCCCGGCAATTCTGCCTGCGGGGTGGCGATCGGCGAGGAAGGTCTGCTGCTCGGCTACGGCAAGAGCTGGACCCAGCAGCCGCTCCCCGAAGGGCTCGCGAAGGCGACGTTCACCTCGATCGCCTTCGCCGGCTCGGAAGCGATTGTCGCCTACCACGTGCTCCCAGAAACCTCGACCAACCGCTACGTGGGCGGCCTGCTCAAAGCCGTCTGCCAAGCCGACGGGCAGTTCTCGACGTGGGGAATCGACGCGGCCGCCGCGGCCGCGATGGGCACGAACGTGCCGTGGGCCGTTGGCGCTCTGCCCGACGGCGGCGCCGCCTTCGGCGCCGGTAGCTCCTCGGGCGAGGGCACGGGCGGCCTCGTGTTCGAGCGCGAAGGCCCCGGCGCACCGTGGCAGGTGACCGCGACGCCGCTGCCGGGCGGTCTCGAGCCGGGCTCGCTGGCGCTCTTTCGCGAAGGGAGCGCGCTGCGGGTCGTTGCCTCGGGCAGCGTGCCGAACACCTATCCGCTCGAAAGCCTCACACCGCCGCCGCCGGGCTTCCCGCCGAACCTGATCCAGCCCTACCCGTTGAGCGCCGGCTATGGCGCGGGGCACGTCGTGCGCCAGACCGCAAGCGGCTGGAGCGACGAGGAGCACGAACTCAACGACGTTAACGAACCGCCGGGCAACTATGCCGACTATGACATGGTCTACCAACCAGACCCGATCTCCGCGGTGCTGATCGACCCGACGGGAAGCAACGGGTGGGCGGTCGGAGGGTTCGTCGACAGCGTCGATGCCGACGGGGCGCTCGACACGGCCGAGGTGGCGCGCTATCCGGCTGACGGCGTCACTCCCCCTGGCCTCGGGGTCTCGGCGATTCCGACCGGCGAAGGCATGGCGACGTTCGCGATCGGCGGGGGCGCGCAGTGCATGGCCCCATGCGCCGACCGCGCAAACGCGCGTATCGGCCCCGACGTGTGGCTATCCTCGGCGCTTGCGCGCAGCGCGCAGATCTCGGGCATCAGAGACTTCTTCTACACCGGCCCGCGTCTAACCACCGGCGCGACCTCGGGTCCCGCGACGCTCGCGATCCCCTACGAACGCGAGCTCGCGCGCTACGCGGGGTTGCTGGCTACAAGCCCAGTCACGGCCTATGGGGCCGCCTCTCCGACAGACCTCGTGGGTGGTGGCGTGAGCCTCTTTAAAGATGCGTTTTCGGGTTTCCCGTTCGAAGCGGACGAGTCGAGCGCCTACTACGCGTTTGAACCGCCAAGCTCCGGCGTGCGAGTGATCGTGCTCGACAACAGCAGCGACGTGAGCGAAGCCCAGCGCCAATGGCTCGAAGCGGAATTGGTCAAGGCCCGGGAAGCGCCCGAGCCAGCGATCGTCGTCGGCAACGCTGACCTGGACACGCAGATCGAAAACCACGACGGTGCCGCCGTGGCCGTCGCGCAGGCGCTGATCGCCGGCAGAGCCTCGGCCTACTTCTATGACTCCCCCGAAGAGAACGTCAAGCGTCCGCTGGTGGGCAGTGCGAGCATCGAGACATACGGGTCGGGGACGCTCGGCTACGTGAACCACGTCGCCGAGAGCAGCGGTGCGTTCCTCGGCGCCAGCGGCTTCCTGGAGGTCGAAGTCAACGCGTCCGCCGCCGCGCGCAACCCGGGGACTGGCCTGTTCCCCGTCGAAGTCAAGTTGATCCCCGACATCGGCGAACTGGCGCTCGAAGGCAAGGACGGCACGCTGCTGCGACGCAGCCAGGCGGCCCTGTTCGAGGGGCTCGCGCGCCGTCCCCGCGCCGGCAACCGCTCGCAAAACCAGGCCAACCAGCCCGACACCGACCCCTACATCCCGATTCCCTCCAACTGCGTGGGCGCTGCCTGCGCAGAGGCGCTGCTGCCCACCTACAGCTTCAGTTCCTCGCGCCCCGACATCGGCGAGTTCGTCAAGCGCAATGCCGCCGCGGCCGACCCTCACGCGGTCCTGCTCTCCCATGAAGAACCGATTCCCGATCCACAGGAAGGCCTGTTCTGCGCATATAACGCCGGCACGACGATCGTCACGATCACAGCCGGGGGCCTGTCCTCCTCGCTGCCCGTGACCGTCCAGGCCGGCAGCGTGGAGCGCCCGTGCGGCACCCACAAGCTCGAACCGCCCGCCGGAGAAACGGCTTCGGCGGCAGCGGCGGCGCCGCCGCTGCCCGCGCCGGCTCCCGCTCCGGCGCCGGCTCCCGCCCCGGCGCCGGCTCCCATCCCGCTGCCGGTGCCCCCCGCGCCGCCCGTGCTGTCCACGCCTCCGCTGCCGGCCGCGGCGCTGTTGGCGTTCGTGCCCACGTTTACCCCACCGATCCCCCCACGCGTGTTCGTGCCGCTACCGCCCCCGACCGTCGCCCGCCCAACCCCACCCTCGGGCACCTCGAGCGTCTTTCAGACCGAGCCGATCACCGAAGAGCAGCGCGAGGAGGAGGAGGCGATCGAGTCCGCCAGCGCCGCGGCCGCCTACAGCCCCGCCGAACACGAGCCCATGCCGCTGTATGTGCTTGGGGTGATCGTGCTCGGCGCGTTTGCGGCGGCCACCACCGCGCGGCGGCGGCCACGCCGCGGGCGTCGCGAGTTGCGTGTCGCGCCGGCGACGCTCACGGCGATGCGGGCTCAGCGACGTCTGGAGCGCCAGGCTCGGAGGTGGCGATGAGGGGGTTTGGTAGCCGCAGTCTGGTGGTGGTGCCCGTCCTGGCTCTGGCCCTCGCGGTCGCCGTGCTTTCGATTGCGGTGGCACCTGCTCGTGCGGACAGCTACGGCGAACTGGGGCACTTTGGATCGCCCGGAACGAGCCACGGTCAGTTCAGGTTGACGGGTGCGACCGTCAACGGGACAGAAGGCACGCGAGCCTTTGGAGTGACTGGGAGCGAAAACGCAGTCTTTGTCGGGGACGAACCGAAAGCGAAGGAATACCGCATCCAGGAGCTGACATCCGCGGGCGTCTTCGTCGCGGCCACGGCCGGCTTCAAGCCGCCGAGCCGCCAAGGGATCGAGGGGATCGCGTTCGACCCGACGCTCAAGCGCCTCTACGTGCTCGCCTTGGAAAGGCGAAGCGAACTTCTCCAAAACGATAAACAAGTGTCCGCCGCCGGAACCCTCTACGCATTTTCCACCGACGCTGAAGGCGAAGTGCTTCCGCCTGCCAGTGGGACGGTTGAAGGTGTGCTCACCGGTCCCACAACGTTCAATTCGGAGTCCGATGTCCTTGGCGACGCCCTGCTCAAACCCAAGGGGATCGCCGTCGATCCCACCAGCCACGACGTCATTGTGACCGGGGAACTCGACGAAGAAGGCGATCTCAAACCGTTTGCTCTACAGCGCATCGACTCCACGAGCGGTCAACTGGGCGCTCGGTACGTCGATCGCAGCGGACTGCTCGCGTTGGAAACAGACCCGAATTCCCCGGTCGTCTCACCGGAAGGGGCTGTCTATGTGGAGAATCTCTCCGAAGAAACTGGGGGACAACTCATTCGTATTCCCTCGGATTTCACCTCAACGGAACCACCCACGCCGTTCATCGAATTCACGTCGCTTGGCCTCCAGGAAACGGAAGCCAACGCGGTCGTCGTGTTCGCCAATGGCAGCGGCGCCGAATCCCTCCAAGGCGGCGGCGGCCTGTCGCTGAGCGCGGAAGCCGGTGGCAACGCGACGATCTACACGCAGGCGCGGATATGGGAGTCCGACGGGGCGGGCGGAGGCGCCCCCTACATCGGAGCCTTGGCCTTCAAGGACGTGGGCGATAGCGAAGGCTTCGAGCTCGGGTGGTCGGGTGGACAGAGCCGCCAAACGACCGAAAGCTGTGCAATAGGAACGGGAGGTCCGACTGCCCCCATGATCGCCGGCGGCAGCGCTGGAACCGTCTTTATACTCGACCCCAAGTTTGCCCACGTAGATGAGTTGGGTCCAGGCGGGAGCGGCTGCCCCACCGCGCTTGCCGGCGAAATCGTCGCGACCGTGAACGGGACTCCCCTGTCGGGCAAGATCCAAGGTGGAACCGAAGTGACTCTCAGCACGAATTTGACGCGTGCCAATGCGCTCAGCGTCGAATGGAGCTTCGACGAAGGCGAAGCCAAACCGCTGCTTGTCTCCGCCGACGAATATCAAAACACGCGGATTACGCACAGGTTCGAAAAGGGCGGGGAATTGACTGTCACAGAGACGATTCACACCGACAACCTCGCCACGCCCACACTGGTCAGGACGATCAAGATTCCTGTCAGCGTCAGCCACATCCTTCCAAATGCCGTTCTCACAGGGCCGCTCACCGTCGGCGTCAACGAAGCGGCAACATTCGATGGCAGCGCCTCCTGGGATCCCAACGGCGCTCCCGGGTCCAGTCCCATAAATAGCTACCACTGGGACTTTGGCGACGGCGAATCGGCCACCAGCGAAACGCCTGAAATCAAACACACGTATAAAGAGACCGGTCTCTATGTGGCAAAGCTCATCGTCGTCGACGGCTACGGGCTTGAAAGCGCGCCCATCGAAATCGTCGTTACGGTGGACGTCCCGCCACCCCCGCCGTCCGAAACGCCGATCGGCTCGCCGGAAGGACCTCTTGGACCCCCCTTGCTGGTCCTGCCGATAGAACGACCATCTGTGTCTCCCGCCGGCGGTCCCTCCAAACCGGCGCCTATACCCGACGCGCGACTCACGAGTGCGTCTTTGGGCGTCGCGAAAAACGGCATCGTAACGGCTGTCGTCACATGCCCCGGGGATGAGAGTGGCTGCGACGGTACGGTCACTCTGCAAGCGCTCAACGCGGTTGGTCCCGCGACGCGTCGCCACAAGCCCAAGAAGACCATCCTCACGCTCGCCAAAGGCACCTTTGCACTTGCCGGCGGGCACCAGCAGTCGTTGCTGCTGCGGCTTTCGGCAGCCGGCAGCAGGTTGCTGGCGTCCGCGGGAACGTTGCGAGCACGCGCGATCCTGGTTGCGCATGACCCGGCTGGTGCTGTGCACACGACGCAGACGACGGTCAGCTTGCGTGCTCGCAGCGCCAAGGGACGGCGTACCCAGAGTCGCAGAGGTCACAAGTGAGCAGTAGGTAAAACGTACAGATCACACGTTGGCAACCTGTCGGTCACGTGCTGGCAACCTGTGTCCGACCTTCACCTGAGACGCTCGGGCAGTGGGCATGAACGTGCTCCGCTTCCAGCAATGGAACTGCTAACTAAATGGAGGTAGTGACAACATGAAGTCGCTCTTCGCACGCCGCCTTGTGCCTGCGTGCGCACTCTCGGTGGCCGCTGTGGCCGCCCTCGTGGCTCCGGGTGCGGCAAGCGCCGCACTTGGGGAACAGTGCTCCGGCTCGAACATCATCGGCAAGGGGTCCTCGTTGCAGAAGCTTGCGCAGCAGACGGTGTGGGACCCGAGCTTCAACACATCGGCAAACGCGAAGGCGTGCAACGGCACGCAGGGCTCCAAAGGCACTCCGACGGTGACCTACGAATCGGTCGGCAGCGGCGCCGGTCTGGAAGCGTGGGGCGTCAACGGTCACGCCTTTGAAGCGAGCATCGGTTTCGTCGGCACGGACGAACCGCCGAACGTCCAGCAGCGCGAAGAAATCCAGTCGCACTCCAAACACCCCAAAGAAAGCACGCTTGAGACGATTCCCGTGCTGCAGGCGGCCGTCAGCATCATTGTGCGCCTACCGAAATTCTGCACAGGAACGAGCACCTCCAACCCCGGTCGGCTCGTGCTCGACAACGTGACGCTCGAGAAGATCTTCCGTGGCGCGATCACGAAGTGGAGTGAAATCACCGACAACGGTGACACGGTCAGCGGAACGGGCTGTAACGCCGAATCGACGATCACCCGCGTCGTACGTCTCGACGAGTCGGGCACCACGTCGATCTTCAAGAAGTACCTGGCTCTCATCAACGGCGAAAAGAACATCGTCGGCGAAGAAGGCTGGCGCGAACTCTCCGTGGGTCACAAAAACACCGTCTGGCCGGGAACGGTCAGCAAGCCGACCGAAAACGGCAATGGCCCGGTTGCGAAACTGGTGAACGAAACGCCGGGCAGCATCGCCTATGCAAACCTGGCCGATGCACGCGCCAACGGGAACTTCGCGGCTCCGACCGGCGGCAAGAACACCGCACGCTTCTGGGTGCCCGTCCAGAACAACGGCATGGAACAGGAAGAAGAGACCTACACCGACCCGTCGACCAACGGAGACGCCAAAGAACTGGCCAACTCCAACTGCACCAACACCGAATACACCAACGGTGAAGTGCCCTTCCCGCCGTCGAGCACGCTCGCGGTATGGAATGAAGTGACGACTAGGACCGCCGAGCCGAACTACACGATCTGCGGTCTCACGTACGACCTCACATTCCACGAATACTCGCAATACCCGGGCATGACGCTCGAACAGGCCACGTCCGCTAACAACTTCCTGCTGTTTGCGCTGGCAGGCGGAGGCGGTCAGGAACTGATGAAAAAACACGACTACCTGGCGCTGCCGCCGGCACTGCACACCGAGGCAGTGACGGGCGCTGAAAAATCGAGGTTCTAGCTCGCGGACGCCACTTAGGCGTATATAGACCGCAAGTCGACTAGCTGGACTGAGCCGGGTCGCTCCTCGTGAGCGGCCCGGCTCTCCTTCGTTGGCCGCGGAGTCGGGAAGCCGGCATTCCAAGAATTGGGCACTGCCGAGCAAGATCTGGCCCAGACTCGCGCAGGCCTCGAAAAAATGGCACTATTTACGCAAACTTAACGCGATAAGGGCCACAATCGCGTCAACTACAGCTTGCACTTGGCGTCTCGCGTTTCGCTCTGAGACACGAGCGACGCGGTTGATACGGGCGCCGATGAACTAGGGAGAGCCAGCCATCGTGACCATCAAGGACCGAGATATCGACCGTACGGCCGGACCACCGCCGCGTGACCGCGGGCGTCCAACGTCATCGCTGGTGCAGCGCGCGTTCGAGCGGGCGCGCGACGGCGACCGGGACGCGGCCGGCTTCCTGTACGCCCGCTACGGCGACGAGGTGTATGAGTGCGTGCGGGCCACCCTTGGCGATCACACACGCGCGCGCGAGGCGACGCGATGCGTGTTCGCCTTTGGGGAAGCGGACGGGTGGACGCCTCCACAGCTCGCCTCCCCGCGCGCGTCCTTGCTGGATGGCGCGCGCCGCCTTGCCCACCAGGTGGCGGCCGATCCCGGCCTGCGGCTGAGTGCGTAGGACTCATAACGCCGCGCGTGCAGATCCCGGGCGGCCGTGGGTGGCCGTCCTGGGGCGGGCGCAGGCCGTCATATAAGCGTCCAAGTACCGGCCCAGCTGGTGCCGACTAAGCTCGCGGCCTCCGACAAAGAACTGCGGACGAGCAAGCTTTCGTCTGCGGGCCGTTCGATGCCAGCAACCGGAGAATGAGGCGTTCAATGCTGCATGCCGTTCGCGCGTCGCGAGTCAGGGACTGCCTGCTGAGCGGCGTGGTCGTGCTCGCGATCGCCGGCGGTGGCGAGGCGGGCGCCCATCAGACGCGGGTAGGCGGCGCCTCGCATTCGCGCAGGGCGACGTGCGCGGCCGCGCGTCACGCAGGACGCCGGGCCCGCGGCAAGCGTCAAGCAGCGGATGGATCGTGCGTCGTTAGGAGATCGAGGAGGAGCGCGGCTGAGCGCCGTCCCTCTGGAAAGCGGTCGACTTGGCATCTCCCTATGTCCACGTTGGTCGGCCCGGGCTTGGATCTGTCTCCGCGCCTTCCAAGCAGCGTGTCCTCGACGAGCGAGCCGGCGAGCACAAGCCCATTGGTCGCGCCCAGTGAACTCAGCGCGCCCGGCGAACCGAAAAACCCCACCCCTCCCGAAGGCGGTCAAGGCGAAAAGGCTCTTGGGGAAGGAGGCGAAATTCTTCCGCCTGCCAAAGAAGGCGAAAGCAGCCCCCCTGCCAAAGAAGGCGGAAGCGGCCCACCCGCTGAAGAAGGCTCGAGCATCCCGCCCGAAGAAGGCTCGGGCGTCGGCCCCCCGACTGAAAGCCCTCCCGGGGAAACAGGGGAACCGGGTCCTCCCCCCGCACCTCCCTTTCGGTTCTTCTCGCCGTCGAGCTTCTGGAATCAGGCGCTACAGCCAGACGCCCAGCTGGATGCCAACTCACCGGCGATTGTCGCGGATTTCGATCGAATCGTCGCGGCTGAGCAGACGGCGGGGGTCGGTCCGTGGATCGGCACGACCGACTACAGCGTTCCTCTATACAGCGTTCCGGCCGATCAGCCGACCGTGGCGGTCAGGCTGGCCCACTCGCCTGAAGCCGCGCTTTCGGCGGCGTGGGAAGCGGTCCCGCTGCCGGCGAGCGCCAAGCCGGCGACCGGTCACGACGGCAATCTGGTCGTGTGGCAGCCGAGTACCGACAGGCTGTGGGAGTTCTGGCAGCTGTCCAACAGCTGGGAAGGCTGGCAGGCCACATGGGGCGGGGCGATGGAAAACGTCTCCTCGAGCAGTGGAGTGTTTGGCTCGGCGTCGTGGCCGGGCGCGGAGCCGTGGTGGGGGGTCTCGGCGTCCTCGCTCTCGATCGCCGGCGGCTTGATCACCTTCGAAGATCTCGAACATGGCAAGATCGAACATGCTCTGGCGATGGCGATCCCAGGAGTGCGCGCCGGGGTGTACTCCTCTCCGGCGCTGCGCACCGATGGCAGATCCGCCGATCCTCTGGCTCTCCCGGAGGGCGCGCATTTGCGCCTGGACCCCAATCTCGACCTCTCGACGCTTCATCTGCCCAAGCTGACGCTGATGATCGCCGAAGCCGCACAGCGCTACGGCATCGTGATCAGGGATGGGGCCGGCAATATTCAGTTCTTTGGACAGGACCCGAGTTCGCTGCCGGCAAATCCATACAAGGGGCCCACGGGCTACTTTGAAGGACAGAGTCCCGTCCGGCTGCTCGCGTCCTTCCCCTGGCAAGAGCTCCAGCTCCTGAAGATGGAACTGCACAGCGCGAAATAGCGCGCCTGCTACTTCTCGGATGCGGAGACCATCTGGACCTGGAGTGGCTCCTCAGGATGGGCCGATGCGACCACCACCGGCGCACGCCGGGAGCGGATCATCGCGATAGCCTCGATCAACCGTTGCCGATCGCGACCGTTGACACCCCCGCCGGCGAGGAAGACGACCGCGTAGGCGATCGTGCCCGCGGTCAGCGCCAGCAGCATTCCGCCGGTGGAGGGCACGGCGTGCTCGACCGCGTGTGCCCCGGCGAAGCCGGCCCCGTATGCGGCCAGCAGGACCGCGCGCTCGCGCAGCGGCCAGGTCGCGCGCAGCGGTCGCGCCAACGAGGGCCGCAGCGAGAGCCCACTCAGCACGATCACAGCCAGGTAGCCGGCGAGCAGCGCTATCGCGGGTCCGGTGACGCCGATCGCGGGCGTGAGCACGATCAGCAGCGCAAGCGTGATCGCCAGCCGCACGACGGCGATCACACTTGTCAGGCCGGGCCGGTTGGTGGCCCACAGCGCCTGTGTCTGGGTGACCGTGATCGAGGCCAGCGCAGGGAACAGGATCAGCAGGGCCAGCGCCGTCGTCGCTCTGCTAAATCCTGGCCCGAAGACGGCCAGGACGGAATGCGCTGCGCCTCCGATCGCGGCCGCGATCGCCAGCATCCCGATCGTTTCGTAGCGGATCGAGTCGATCAGAGCCCGGTCGAAGCCGTGGCCGTCGCCCTTGGTGTGGCGTCCCACCAGCGTGGGGTAGAGGACTTCGGTGATGCGCATGCTCGACTGCTGCAGGCGCTGGGGAATCGTCTGCGCGCGACTGTAAGCGCCGACGACCGCAACCGAGGCCACTGTGCCAAGTGCCCATATGCCGCCCTGCTGACTGATGCCCTGCGCCAGCTGGCCTGGGGTGGCCTTTAGCCCGAAACGCAGGAGCTCCGGCAGGACGCGCAGCCCCTCGCGGTATTCGGCGCGGCTCAATCGTGGACGGATGAACGGTCGCACCACGATTACGCGATGCGCAAGCGAGGTGAGCCATCCACCGATCGTGCCGATCACCAACCCCCAGACCGACCTCCAGGTCAGACCGACTGCCATCGCTATCGCCAGGAAGCTGAGCGCTTCGTGCAATCGCACCCAGAACAGCTGTCGGCCGGCCACGAACGCCGAGAAGACCGAGTCGATGTTCCAGCCGGTGTTCATCAAGAGTACGTAGCCGGCGATGTTCGCGTACACGGGCCAGATCAGCTCGGGGGCGTGCAGCGGCCCGTGGAAGACAAACCAGCATGCGACCGCGACGAGCACCGACGCGACGACCGTCAACACCGCCGAGAATGTGAAGACCGCGGCAAACAGCTGCGTCACGCGCGGGTGGCGTGGGGGCAGGTTGGTGATCTCCTTGATCAGCGCCTGCTGCTCCTTGATCGTCGAGAGCAGCATCAGCGCTCCAACCGGGGCCCATGCGAGCGCGAACTGGCCGATGATGCGTACCCCGTACAAGCGCGAGGTGAGCACCATCGAAGTGATCCCCGTGACCGTCACCGCCAGGAAGCTGAGCACCCCGAATACGAAACCGGAGCGGTAGCTGGCGCGCTTGCCGTCGGGCTGGCGCCCGTCGTGTTCATGCGTGCTCGCGCCTTGGAGCTCGCTCTGGTCGCCTCCGCCGGTGCGCTCGAATTGAGTCTTTGGAGAGGTGTCGCTCGCGTCGGGCATCCCACCATCAACGTTTCGAGGGCGCCTTGCCCTTACGGTCGCACTCTCTATAGTCCGCGCTCCGATGCCCGCCGCTCGCAAGCGCCGTTTTCCCTTTGGCCCGGGAGGTCCGGCGGATGTCGCGCCTCGCTGGCTGCGCGAAGTGCGCCGAGCCGGCTATGTCTCGGTGCGTCGCCTGACCAGACACCGGGCAGACGGTGGGATCAACCCCCCGCAGGCGCCCCCGGCATGCCCGCCCGGCTGGCGAACAGGACCGCCCGACTTCGTCGGCGTGGGCGTGCAGCGCTGCGGGACCACCCGTTGGATTCGACTGATCGCCTCTCATCCCGAGGTCATCTGGCCGCCGTCGGCCAAGGAGCTGCACTACTTCGATCGCTTCTACCTCGGCGGTTGGAGCGAGGCCGACATAGCCGGCTACCACCGGTATTTCCCCCGCGACGGCGGGCGCAAGGTCGGCGAGTGGACGCCGCTCTACATGAGCACTGCTTGGATTCCCCAGCTGCTGGCTCGCGCAGCCCCGCAGGCGCGCCTGCTGGTGCTGCTGCGCGACCCGGTCGAGCGTTATCTCTCGGGCCTGCAGCACGACACCGGGTTGGCGCGCGAACAGGGCGCCTCGCTCAGCCGGCTCGCCCCGCTCGACGCCTTCGCGCGAGGGCTCTACCACGCTCAGCTGACCGGCCTCCTGGCGCATTTCGAGCGCTCTCAGATACTTGTGCTCCAGTACGAGCGCTGCGCGCGCGAGCCGCTCGTCGAGTTGCGCAAGACCTTCGAGTTCCTGGGCTTGGACGACGTCGACTTCGTACCCGACCTCACGATCGCACCGAATCGCCAGCCTTTCAAGCCTAGGCTGGATCCCTTGACCACCGAGGCGTACGTGCGCGCCTACCGCGACGACGTGACCGCACTGGCGCGAGGGTTCCCCGAGATCGATCTCGGGCTGTGGCCGAACTTCGCAAGCCTGGCCGCCTGAGCGGCGCATGGCTGCCGGCAAGTCGCGTAAGTTCCAGCGCCGATGCGACGTTCAATTCGCTAACGCCCAACCCGCAGAATCATACGATGTTCAACCCCACCAGAATCCGGATCACTCCGGCGTCGTCGCCTGTGGCCCCGCCGCCGCCCGCCGCCATGGGCTACGAGCCGCCCCCCGTGGCGCCCGAGCAGCCGACGACGGGCGTCTTTGAGCCGCCCAGCGGCTTGGTTCTCTCGGCGATCGCCCGCCACAAGCCGATCGTGCTCGTACTCGCCCTCGCCCTCGCCGTCGCCGGCGTGGCCTTTGGGCGCTCGCGCAGCGTCACCTACACGGCGTCGGCGACCCTGCAGGTGGGCCAGGTCAACCCCAACTCGCCGGGGTTCTACGGCTATGTGCAGTCCTCGGCGTCGCTTGCGACCGCATTCAGCCGCTCGATCGCCGCCGAACCCGTGCTCGCCGCCATACAGCACAAGCTCAAGCTGACTCCCGCAAAGGCGCTCGCGCGCCTGTCGGCCGCGCCGATTCCCCAAGCCCCCGCATTTCGCGTGAGCGCGACCGGGGGGAGCGCGCATGGCGCCATCGCCCTGGCCAATGTCGCGGCCAACGCCGTGATCGTCTACGAGGGCCAAAGCAACAGCTCCAATCCGGAGGCGGAATCGTTGCTGCACGAATACCGTGAGGCAGCCATACACCTGCAGCACGAGCGAGAAAACCTCTCTCACCTCTCTCACCGCAGCCAACACGAAAGCGTGTCCAGGTCCCTGCTCGCCCACGCCGAAGCCGACAGGGACGCCGGGTTTGCCCGCTTCAGAGCAATCGAATCCGCTTACAACGCTGCCGTCCTCAGCCAAGCGCCCCGCAGCGGCTTGGTCTCGCTGGTCGCCGGCGCGGCGAGCGCGAGCAACGACCATTCGTCGAAGATCGAGCTGTTCGGCTTCCTGGGCCTGCTGGCCGGTGCGGTCCTCGGGTGCGCGGTGGCCGTGGTGTTCGAGAGGATGCGGATCAGGCGCCGCGGGGCCGTGGAGGGGGAGCTGCCGAGATCTCAGCCGGCGTGATGGTGGCGCGGGCGGTATGGCGTCCCCCCTGGTACGCGTGGGCGTTCCTCGGGGTTGCCGCGCTTGCGGCGGTACATGCGAAGGCGCCGCAACGGCTCGAAGGGCCCTGGATCGCGCTCACGCCGATGCTCGTGCTCGCGGGCGTCCTGGCGATACGCAGGGCGTGGGAGTTGCCGGTGGCCGTTCCGATGTGCGCCGCGGTGGCGCTCACGACGTTCTCCGGCGGTTGGCAACTGGTCGGGTTGGGTGGGATGCCCCTCGACAGGCTTGTGCTCCTTTGTGTGCTGCTAGCGGTATTCCTGCGTGCTCCGGGTGTCGCTGAGACGCCACGTCTGCGGGTGAGGAATGTTCACCTGATGCTTGCGGTGACCGTCTTCTATGTGCTTGGTTCGGCGGCTGCGGCCGGCACACTGACCAAGGAAACGACCGCGTATGCGTTGTTCGACGAGTTTGGGGTGGCGCCATATCTCGTGTTTCTCCTGGCCCCGTCCATCTTCGCCGGTCCCCGCGCGCGCGAAATGTTGCTCATGACGCTCGTGGGGCTGGGCGCATACCTGGGGCTCACGGCCATCTTCGAGTCACTTGGCCCGCACAGCCTCGTAATACCCAGCTACATCGTTCACGTCGACGCATCCCTGCCCGAAGCGCGTGCCGGGGGGCCCTTTCAAAGCTCGGTGGGTGAGGGTTTCGCCACCTTCGCTTGTGCCGTCGCCTCGGTAATCGCCTTCGCCCAGTGGCACGGACAGCGCAGGCGCTATCTCGCGGCTGCCGTGGTCGGGGTTTGCATCCTCGGCTGCTTTCTCACGCTCGAGCGAGGTGTGTGGATAGCGGCCGTGGCCGGCGGGGCTGTGGCTGCCTTGGCGACACCCACCGGCCGGCGCTGGATCGTCCCCAGCACCTCCGCCTGTGTACTGCTGATCGGCGGTGCGCTCCTGCTCTCGCCGGCGCTGGCGAGCAAAGTCACAGAACGAGTGGAATACAAACAGAGTGTTTGGGATCGTCAGAATCAGACTGCCGCAGCGCTGAAGATGATCGAGGCCAAGCCGCTGCTTGGCTTTGGTTGGGGCCGCTACACCAGCGACAGCGGCGAATATTTCCGCCAGAGCGCGGCCTATCCCATGACCGGCTACAGCACCTATCAGAAGCAGCTGCCACTCCACGACTCCTATCTCTCATACGGGGTGGAGCTCGGGCTGATCGGGGCTCTGCTGTGGCTTGCTTCGCTGCTGTGGGGAGTCGGCGGCGCGATCTTTGCTCGCGGACCCTCCGACCTGCGTCCGTGGAAGCTCGGCCTCTTGGCGATATTCGTCTTCTTTCTGACCGTCTCCCTGCTCAACCCATATATGCAGGCATTTCCGGTCATGTTGATGTGGCTCTGGGCGGGGATTGCTCTCGGCAGCGCTCCGCCGCTGAGACGACCCTCGCGAGCGAGAGTCCCGCTGGGATCTCTCGCGACGTCGCCTGCGCAGAGGGGTTGACGGTGGCTCTTCCAACATTCTTCGTCATCGGCGCAGGCAAGGCGGGCACCAGCAGCCTCCACCACTATCTGGATCAACATCCGGAGATCCAAATGTCCTCCAACAAGGAGCCGCACTTCTTTGCGGGTCCCGAGAACGGTTTTCCTTACGCGATGGGACGGGTCAGCGAGTTGACGGACTACGAACGGCTCTTCGACCCCGCGGTCACTGTGCGGGGGGAGTCCTCTCCCGGCTACACGAGCTATCCCCGCCGGCAGGGGGTGCCCGAGCGAATCAAGGAGATGGTGCCCGACGCCAGGCTCATCTATCTGGTACGCGATCCTGTGGCGCGCACCATCTCGCACCACCAGCACCGCGTGGCTGTCGATGGCGAGCGCCGGTCCCTGGCTGAGGCGCTAAGCGATCTCTCCGATCCATACGCGCCGTGTATCTGCCCAAGCATGTACGCCTCGCAGCTCGAACGCTACCTGAGCGTGTTCGCCAAGGAGCGGATATTGGTGGTCGATCAAGCTGACCTGCTCGCAGATCGACGCTCGACGCTTGGTGAGATCTTTACGTTCCTGTCGGTCGACGACGCGTTCGACTCCGATCGGTTCGAGGACGAGCTGTATAGGAGCGACGAGCGCCGCGTCTATCCGCCCGGCTACGCGAGCTTGGTCGAGCGTATGGTGGTGCCGCGTGTGCAGTGGCTACCCGCTCGTGTGCGACGGTTGCTTCGCAGCTCCGCCGAGCGGGCGCTCCTGCCGACGCTCCCAGAGGTCACGCTCGACGACGGGTTGCGAGCGCGGTTGGCGGAGCTCTACACGGGCGAGGTCGAGCGCCTGCGCGAGCTCACGGGAAAGGACTTCTCAACGTGGAGCGTCTGATCCGTCTCATCGCATGCGCTGGTCTGATCTGCGGCTGCGTTGCGCTGACCGCCTGCGGCACAGGAACCTCGGACGCCGGCGTATCCCGGCTCACGGCCGCAGGACACGACACGGGTGTCCAAAATGCTAAGTCGAGCCTCAGAGCGTCCCTTCGCTTCTTCAGCTCCTCGAGTATATGGAATAGACCACTGTCCGTCGGGACGCCGCTCGACCCCAGCTCCGCGTCGGTGGTGGGCGCTTTCGATCAGGTGGTCGCGACCGAGCAGGCGGCGGGCGTCGGCCCCTGGATCGGCACCACCGACTACAGCGTTCCCGTATACAGCGTTCCGGCCAATCAGCCGACTGTGACGGTCAAGCTGCTCCACACACCCGAACCCGCTCTATCGGCGGCGTGGAGGTTCGTCCCGCTACCGCCTAACGCCAAGCCGGCGGCTGGTCACGACGGCAACCTGGTCGTATGGCAGCCGAGCACCGACCGGCTGTGGGAGTTCTGGCAGCTCGCGCACGGAGCTCGCGGGTGGCACGCCACGTGGGGTGGAGCTATCCGCAAGGTCTCCTCGAACAGCGGAGTGTTTGGGCCGGGCGCGTGGCCGAGCGCGGAGCCTTGGTGGGGGGTGTCGGCGTCGTCGATGTCTATCGCTGGAGGGCTTATCACCTTCGAAGACCTCGAACGTGGCAAGATCGAGCACGCTTTGGCGATGGCGATCCCGGAAGTTCGCGCCGGCGTGTACTCCTCCCCAGCGCGGCGCACTGACGGCAAGTCAACAAATCCGCTGGCTCTGCCCGAGGGAGCGCACCTGCGCCTGAACCCCAATCTCGATCTCTCGACGCTTCACCTGCCCAAGCTGACGTTGATGATCGCCGAAGCAGCGCAGCGCTATGGCATCTTCGTCAGGGACGGGGCTGGCAACATCCAGTTCTTTGGGCAGGATCCCAGCTCGCTTCCAGCCAATCCCTACGTGGGGCCGGCCGGTTATTTCGAAGGTCAGCGTCCCGTGCGGCTACTCGCGTCCTTCCCCTGGCAAGAGCTTCAGCTCCTGAAAATGGAACTGCATGGCGATCCCCTTAACAGTAGTTCGCGCGCACTCCAACGCCTTCGCCGCGAACACGCCGAAGCGCAGAGCTTGAACTGAGGGCGCGTGAGCTTTGGGCCCTGGCTGCCGTTAGTTGGACGCTGTTTGACCCCGCGAGATTTCAAGCGACATCACATGCCCTCACAAGCCCCACTTCAGAGTCACACGACCGTGCTGGTCACCGGCGGGGCTGGCTTCATCGGCTCTCACGTCGTAGACGCGTTGCTTGCCGACGGCAACCGCGTTGTGGTGGTCGACGACCTCTCCTCTGGAGAGCGTCAGCGCGTGCCCGAGGGCAGCGACTTCCACCGGCTTGACATCGTCGATGGCGTCGCGCTCGACGCGCTGGTGGATGAGGTGGCGCCGAGTGCCATCTTCCACCTGGGCGCGCAGTCGAGTGTCACCGTCTCCGTCAAAGACCCCGCGCGCGACTGCGCGGTGAACGTGCAGGGCACGCTCAACGTGCTGCAGGCCGCCACTCGCCACCGCGCGCCGCTGGTCTTCACCTCCACCGGTGGCGCGCTGTACGGCAACGACGCGCCGATCCCAACTCCCGAGGAGCGCCCGCCGGCGCCGCTGGCTCCTTACGGGGCCTCCAAGTGGGCCGGCGAGGCCTATGTGAGGACATGGTCAGCTGCGACAGGTATCCCGCACGCAGTCTGCCGACTGGGCAACGTGTACGGCCCTCGCCAGAGCTCCGACGGAGAGGCGGGAGTGGTCGCGATCTTCACTCGCCATCTGTTCACTGGCCGCTCGCCAAAGCTGTTCGGCTACGGCAAGCCCACCCGCGACTATGTCCATGTGAGCGACGTGGTCGCCGCGCTCCGCGCCGCATCCGGGACGGCTGGGACCTTCAACGTCGCAACTGGAGTCGAGACAGACGTCATGACGATATGGAAGCTCCTCGGCGCTGTGTCCGGCTCTGGCGTGGAGCCTGAGCTAGCGCCGTTGCGAGCCGGCGAGCTAGAGCGAAGCTGCATGGATCCCAGCAAAGCGCGGGGACAGCTGGGATGGAGCGCTCAGACTCCGCTGGAGCAGGGACTGCGCGAAACCTACGAGGCGCTGGTGGAGGAACTTGCCGCCCTCGAGCCGATGGCGGCCGGCTGAGCAATCGTTGCCGCCCTCGAGCCGATAGTTGTCGCCCTCGAGCCGATTGTTGCCGGCTGAGCAATGGTTGCCGGCTGAACGCTACCGCGCTTGTTGGGCCCTGTCGTCGCGTCGACGGGCTAGCTCCAAAGCCTCGGGCGTCCCCATGTCGATCACCGGCTCGCGCAGCATGTGCACGGCGATCCTCTCTCCTCGCTGCAGCGCTTGCGGGAAGACGTCGTGCCCGAAGTCGAGCGGGATTCCGACGGGAAGCTCAGACAGGAAGCTGGGGCGCATGAGATACACGCCGGCGCTGACGTTGGCCTTGCCCTCGACGCTGGAGCTGGCCTTCTCGTGAAAACCGACCGCGATTCCCTCGCTATCGACGTCCACGGTTCCCTTGCCGAGCACCTCAGTGGTTCGGTACACCGTCACGGTGCAGGTCGCGCCGAGACGTGCATGCGTCTCGCGCATCGCCTCGATCGGCTCATCTACGATCACATCCCCGTAGAGAACTATGAAGTCCTCCTCGCCAAGCAGAGGCAACGCGTTTCGGACGCCGCCTGCGGTGCCGAGCAACTCCTGCTCGACGATCACCTCGATATCTTCGGCCTGCTCATGTGAAGAGGCGAATTGCTCGATCTGCTCGGCCAGGTGATGGGCGTTGATGACGATCCGCTCGATGCCGCCCTCCTTCAGGTAGCGGATCTGGCGCGCCAGCATCGGCTCGCCGGCGACCGTCACGAGCGCCTTGGGGGTCGTCGCGGAGAGCTCGCCCAGGCGCGTGCCACGGCCGGCCGCCAATATCATCGCGTTCACGTTGGGCTACACCACGACAAAGGGGCGCGCCTGGGCCAAGCGCGCCCTGAAGTAGTCGACCAATATATGGTCGATGATCAGGTGAATGTCCTCGATCACGCCGTAGTGATCGGATGGCACCACCAGCGGGATGTCAGATAGCGCCGCCGCCGCGCCGCCGCTGAAACCGAGCAGGCCCACCACTTCGGCGCTGCGTGAGCGGGCGTAGCGCATCGCGTTGAGCACATTTGGGGAATTGCCGCTCGCCGACACCACGATCAAAACGTCGCCGGCCTGAACCAGATTCGTGAGCTGCTCTGAGAAGACGTGCTCATAGCCAAGGTCGTTTGCCAGCGCGGTTACGATCGCCGCATTGTCATTGAGGCTCACGATCCGAAAGCGCTTCATGTTTGGCCCGATCGTGTTCTTCGCCAAATCCGCGGCCATGTGGCTGGCGGTCGAGGAGCTGCCACCGTTGCCGAGTATGAAGACTTGCTTGTTGTTGCGATACGCCCGAAACAGCGTCTCGCCCAGCGCGTTGAGGCGATCGCGCGGCAACGCGTCCAGCGCGCCGCGCAGCTGCTCCAGGTAGTCGCTCACATGGCCTTCAATAGACAGCGTCCCGTTCGTCGTGGTCACTAGCTCTCGCCGTTTCGCTCGAGTAGCGTTATATGACTTCCGCGCGCCGCGAAGCGAAATGGCACCTCGCGCAGGTCGGCCATCGCTGTTCGCACCTTTGGCTGCGCCTCAGTGGGCGCCATCAACAGCAAGAAGCCCCCGCCTCCCGCGCCAAGCAGCTTGCCGCCGGTCGCGCCCGCCTCGCGGGCGCGACCGTAGCGCTCGTCCAGCTCCGCGTCGCTCAAGCCGTCGACGAGCGAGCGCTTGAGCTCCCAATTGCGATGCAACAAGGGGCCCACGTCCTCCACGTCCCCGCGGCCCAGCGTCTCGCGCATCTCATAAGCAAGGTCGCGCATGCCGATCAACGCCTCGGTTGCGCTGCCGTTGGCGATCGCTGTGCGCTGCCCGCTCAACACCGTCGAGGCTGAGCGCTGGCGCCCGGTGTAGAACAGCAGCAGCGAGCGGTGCAGGCGCTCTAGCGTTTGTGCTGGGCACACCAGCGGTTCGATCCTCACGCCCGCGCCGCGCGGCAGGAACTCGATGAAGTTGAAACCCCCCGCTGCCGCCGCGTACTGGTCCTGGCGGCCAATCGGCTTGCCCAATAGGTCGATCTCGATGTGCGAGGCCTCCTCGGCCAGCTCCACGCTCGAGCGAAACACGCCCTGGTAGGCGTACAGCGCGTTCAGCAGTCCCACAGTCACGGCGCTCGAGGAGCCAAGGCCGGTGCCCTGGGTGGGCACGTCGGCGAGCGTCACCACGTCAAGGCCGCGCGGCAGGCCCGTCAACCGCAGCGCCTCGCGCACGAGCTCGTGCTGAACCTCTCCCGCCCCGTCCACGATCTCGGTCTTCGAGTAGCTGATCCGCAGATCGCCCTCGAACCGGGGAGCGACGACCACGTTGATCCACTTGTCGATCGCGGTCGACACGACGGCGCCGCCGTGCTCTTCGTAGAAGCCGGCAATATCGGTGCCGCCGCCCACAAATGAGGCACGCAGCGGGGTCTTGGAGATGATCATGACCGCACGGGGCTCCCTGTCTTCGATCAGCCGGCCTGGTCAGCCAGTCGCCGAAAGAACGGTTGAGCGCTCAGAATCTTATGGGTGGCTATGCTCACCGCGGTTTGCCTGAGATCGGCTCAGCATCCTTGCCTGGCGAGAAGCCTCCGATCGAGTGGGTCTTTCTCGATCGCGATGGCACTCTGAACGTCAAGGCTCCTGAGGGCAGCTACGTCGAGCGCCCTAGCGAGCTGGAGCTGTTGCCGGGTGCGGCAGAGGCAGTCAGGCTCTTCAACCGTGCCAACCTGTGGACCGGTGTTGTCACCAATCAGCGTGGTGTTGCGCTCGGGCGCATGAGCGCGCCCGACGTGGATGCCGTCCACCGGCGCCTTGCGCATCTGCTGGCCCAGCAGGACGCTTTCCTGGACGCCATCTACACGTGTCCCCACGAAGCAGGCTCCTGCGACTGCCGCAAGCCCGAGCCAGGCATGCTTCTGAAGGCCCAGCGAGAATATCCGGGGCTCGACTTCGCTCGTGCCGCGATAGTCGGCGACTCCTCCAGCGACATCGAGGCCGGGCGGCGACTGGGGTTGGTCACGGTGCTCATCGCAGACGACTCGTCAAAGCACTCGTCGCCAGAGCACTCGTCGCCAGAGCGCTCGTCGTCAGAGCGCTCCTCGTCAGAGCGCTCGTCGTCAGAGCATTCGTCGCCAGAGCATTCGTCGTCAGAGCATTCGTCGGTCCTCGCGCAGGAGTCCCGTCCAGATCGCACGGTGGGCGATCTGCTGGCTGCGGCTCGATGGATCCTGGGAGAGCCAAACGCGTGAACGCCCACTCTTAGCGTTAGAAAACGCCCGTGCGATTCGTTCTAGATGCGAGATGTCTCTTGGAGTCGAGGAGCGGATTATCCTTGCGAGCGCCTGCACCGGTGCGCGCCGGAAGGCCACACGCGGACAGGATCGCGAGCTGCTGAAGAGCGTCGACTGGCGGGCGCTGACCGAGAGATTGCAAGCGCGCAGGTTGCTGCCCACCCTGGGCCCGCGCATAGTGGAGCTGGCCGAACAGGACACAGACGGGGACTTCGCCGCGGCCGTGCAGCGCTCCACCGACGCGGGGCGCCTGCGGGCGGCGGCGCTGACGCTGGTGTCCACGCGGGCCATGGCCGCTCTTGCCGAGGCGGGCATATCGTCGACTTTGCTCAAGGGCCCGCTGCTGGGCGAAGCCGTGTACGGCGATCCCGGCCGTCGCTATGCCAGCGACGTCGATCTGCTGGTGGACGCCGCCCAGCTGGCACGAGCCGTCGAGGTCGTGCTCGGCCTTGGCTACAAGGCGCCAGCCGACCACGTCGACGCCGAAGGCATGCCGCTGTTGCACTTCGCGCTCGTGCACGAGCGCATGGAGCTGCCGACCGTGGAGCTCCACTGGCGCGTTCACTGGTACGAGCGCAGCTTCGCGCGCGAGCGGCTGCTGGCGCCGCTCGAGAGCGCCATGCACGAGTGGCGCCCGGCGCCCGCGGACGAGCTGGCGGCATTGCTGCTGTTCTACGCACGCGACGGCTTCGCGGGTCTGAGGCTCGCGACCGATCTGAGTGCCTGGTGGGACGCTTTCGGCGATGAGCTGCAGCCCGGCGCCGTCGGCGGGTTGATGCGCTCCTACCCGGAGCTCGCGCGGGCTCTCACCGTCGCCGCCACCGTGGCAGACAAGGTCGTCGGCCTGCCCGCTGATCGGATCCTGGGCGCGCCGCCGCGTCTGCGCGCGCGCGAGCGCCTGGCTGCGAGGTTGGCCAATCCAAGTCCCCGCGGAACCAACGCGCAGCTGTTTGCCGACATGGGGCTGGTCGACGGGCTGCTCGCGCCGGCGGGCGACTTTGCCGCATTCCTCAAGCGTCAGGTGATCCTGCCGCGGGAGGTGCTCGACGGGCGTGCGGACGCCACCGTGGAGGGCCACGTGAGCTCGCCCCTGGGTCACAGCGCACGCGTTTTGGCTCGCTACGGGCTGGCGATGACGCGCGTGCTCGGGCTCCCTCCCAAGCCGCTGTCGGCGATATGAGCTCCCCTGAGCCTCTCGGCGGTGGGCGGGCTCCTATGAGCAGGCGCCGTACGTCCTCAACCGTGTCGGCTCGTGCGGTCGAGGCCATATTGCTCGCGCTTCAGAGCGTGCTCGTGCTCTCCACGGGCTACCTCCTCGCTCTGCTGGCGGGTGCGCGTCAGGCCTCGCGCAAGCCGTCGTTGGCGAGCTACCCCGGGGCCCGCACCCGCTTTGCGGTATTGATCCCGGCGCACGACGAGGAGCAGGGGATCGACGCCACGCTTGCCTCGATCGCGGCTTGCGACTATCCGCCCGATCGCCGTCACGTGATCGTGATCGCGGACAATTGCAGCGATCGGACGGCCACGCGCGCCAGGCAGGCGGGCGTAGAGGTGTGGGAGCGCACCGACCCGACCAAACGGGACAAGGGCGCCGCGGTCATGTGGGCGGGCGAGCGCCTGACAAGCACGCGCAGCGAGTTCGACGCCGTGGTCATGCTGGACGCAGACTGCCTGGTGTCGAAGAACATGCTCGCGGCGATGGACGCGGCGTTTCACTCCGGCGCACAGGCTGCGCAGGTCAGCTACCTGGTTGGCAATCCCGAGGAGTCTCACGCCTCGGCGCTGCGCTTTGCCGCGTTCACGCTGATGGCCACCGTGCGACCGCTCGGCAAGCAGGCCTTCGGGCTCTCCTGCGGCCTGTTCGGGACCGGCATGGCATTCACCATGGAGCAGCTGCGTAGGGAGCCGTGGAGGGCGACCGGCTTCGGCGAGGACTTCGAGTATCACCTGCGCATCGTCGACGGGGGCGGTCGAGTCGAGTTCCTCCCGACGGCCTGGGTGAAGTCGGCGATGCCAACGTCGTTTGCCGTCAGCGCCGAGCAGCAGGCGCGCTGGGAGAAGGGCAAGCTCGTGGTGATACGCCGTTGGGGCGCTCGGTTGATGCTCTCCGGGCTGCGCCAACGGGACTTCGTGCGCATGCACGCGGGGCTCGAACAGCTCGTGCCGCCCCAATCGCTGATCGCGGCCGGCACCTTGGGGTCGGTGCTTGCCGGCCTGCTGCTGCGCTCCAGAAGATTGTTGGGCTGGTCGCTGGCGACGCTCGCGGCCCAGTCGCTGCTCGTGGTCGGCGGCCTGCGCCTGGTGCGTGCGCCGGCGTCGGCCTACCGCGGGCTGCTCGCGGCACCGATGCTGATCTGGGGCAAGATTGTGCTCTATGTGCGCATGCTTCGCGGCCGAGGGCCGACTGCGTTCAAGACAGAGCGTCAGATGTCCAAGGATCAGGGCGGTCGGTAGCGGTGCGCGGGCGGCCGGCACGCTCGGGCTCGACGGGCGACTCGAGGATGGGGATCGCCTACCTGTGCTCTGAGTATCCGGGTGTCTCGCACACGTTCGTGCTGCGCGAGGTCAATGCCCTGCGCCAGCTTGGCATGAGGATCGAGACGTTCTCGATCAGGCGCGCCAAGCAGCTGCTCGCGGGCGCCGATCGCGTAGCGTTCCAGTCCACTTACGCGATCGTGCCCCCGCGCTGGCGCAGCTTGATCGCGGCGCACCTGAGGCTTGCCGTCACTGCTCCTTTTGCGTACGCGGGCGGCCTTGCCCTGATGCTCCGAGTGGCCTCGCCTGGCCTGCGCGGCCGCCTGTGGCAGCTGTTCTACTTCGTCGAGGCGGTGGTCCTGTGGAGGGAGTGCCGGCGCCGGGAGGTGCGCCACATTCACGTGCACATCGCCAACGCCGCCGCCGACGTGGCCATGATGGCGGTTTACATCGGTACGTCCGTGGAGCCCGAGCTACCGTGGTCGTGGAGCTTCACGATGCACGGTCCCACCGAGTTCTTCGACGTCAAGGGCTCCCACCTGGTCGAGAAGCTGCGAAGCGCCCAATTCGTCGTATGCATCAGCGATTTCGCGCGCAGCCAGCTGATGGTGTACTGCCAACCGGAGATGTGGAGCAAGCTGCACGTCATCCACGTGGGCATCCCGATCGAGCAGTTCACCGATCACCGACCCGGCGCTTCGCGCTCGCACGGGGATCGCACGATCCTGCTGATCGGTCGCCAGGTGCCAGAGAAGGGCCACGGTGTGCTCCTTGAAGCCCTCGCGCTGTTGCTCGAGCGCAGGCTCGAGGTGAAGGCAACGCTTGCGGGCGACGGCGCCGCGCGCGCCGACTTCCAACGACTTGCCGAGCGCCTCGGTATCGCCTCGCGTGTGTCCTTCCCGGGCGCCGTCGGTCAGGATGACATCTGCGCTCTATACGCGGATGCCTCGATCTTCTGCCTGCCGAGCTTCGCCGAGGGTGTGCCGGGAGTCTTGATGGAGGCGATGGCAATGCAGACGCCGGTCGTCAGCACGCGCATCGCGGGGATCTCAGAGCTGATCGACGACGGTCGCACGGGCCTGCTGGTCGCGCCCGGGCGTGCAGACCAGCTCGCCGACGCGCTGGAGCGATTGTTGCGCGACCCGGCGCTGTGCCGGGCCATGGGCTCGGCCGCCAGGGAGAAGGTGATCCGGGAGTTCAACACCGAGACCTCCGCAGAGCAGCTGCACGCCCTGTTCGTGCGCGAGCTCTCAGGCGATCATATGGCTGCGGGCACCCCGCGGCCGAAGGGTGCGCTGGAGCTCGCCTGAGTCGACGGCGTGGTCGTGCCGCCGTCCATCGACCAGTTTCCGCCCGAGAGCCCTATGGGGTCGCCGCAACGCTCCATCGAGAGGTGGGCAGCCTCCAACGCACGTACGATTTCAAGCCCGAGACGGCTGTTCGAGCGCGGCTCTGCGCCGGTGCGAATCGCGTTGGCGAAGTCCGCGAGCTCGAGCCCCAGTGGCTCGGCCGCTTCGATGCGCGGGCACGACGATGTCGCCGCTGCGATAGGTCAACTGATACTCGCCGAACGTGGCAGGCGCCTCAGCCATCGACACGTCCAGCCCGCGGTCGTAGATCCGCACCGACTCATCCGAGGAGGTGTCCTCGTACTGGATCATGCGCTTCGAGCCGACGACCACCATCTGGCGCATCTTGCGCGGGGCAAGCCAGGAGATCTGCACGTTCGCCGTGGCCCCACCCGCGAACGTGAGGGTCAAGAAGGCCGTCTCGGGCACCCCCTCCTGAAAGACGCTCTGCCCGGCGACGGCGATCTGGGTGACCGGACGATCCAGCCAGTAGAGCAGGATCGAGAGGTCGTGTGGAGCGAGGTCGCTGATCACCCCGTCGGCCTGGTAGAGGCCGAGGTTCATGCGCGAGGAGGTGATGAAGTACACATCGCCGAGCTCGCCCGAGCGGATCAGCTCGCGCACCTTGTTGACAGAGGGGCTGTATACGAATGTGTGACCGGGCATCAGCACGCGCTCGGCTCGAGCAGCCAGCTCGATCAGCTCCTCGGCCTGCGCTCACGCTCGTGGCCAGTGGCTTCTCCACGAGCACGTGCTTGCCGGCCTGAAGAGCGCGGCGCACCAGGTCGATGGTGGGTGCGCGGTGGCGTCGCGATCGCGACCGCCTGCACGCGCGGGTCTATCAACAGCGCGTCGAGGTCGCTCTCGACCGGGATCCCGGGATGGCGATCGTGCGAAGCTCTCGGCGCGACGCGAGTCGAGCTCGCAGAGGCCCATCAGGCGGAAGTCGGGGCTTTCGACGACGTTGCGCACGATGTTCGGGCCCCAGTAGCCGTAGCCGACCACCGCGACTCCGATCGGAGTGGTGATCATGCTGCCGCTCCGATCCGCATGGAGGGGGCGCGACGGCTTGTCGGGATGATCGCGGTGGCATCCATACCGGTCGCTCGACCAACGCCGTATCGGTCTGCGGTCTTATGCCGCGAAGGCTGGAAAAAGTCTAGGTTCGTGCTATGCCGCGCCGCGCCGTCGCAGCAGCACCCAGGGCGTCTTCGCCAAGATCGACAGATACAGCCCGACTGAGCGCCGTTGCGCCCAGGCGATGTCGAACTCGACCATCTCACGATAGGTGCGCTCGTTGCGACCGTTCACCTGCCACAGCCCTGTCAAACCCGGCTTGACCGCGAAGCGCAGGTCATAGTCGGCTGGGTAGAGCTCCGCCTCGTATGGAATGACCGGGCGCGGACCGACAAGCGACATGCGCCCTCTCAGCACGTCGTAGAGCTGAGGCAACTCGTCGAGGCTCGTCTTGCGCAGGAAGCGGCCGATCCGCGTCACGCGGTCGTCGGCCGCGAGCTTGTAGAGGTCGCGGCCGTTCTCGCTCGCGTGGCTGCGCTCGGAGCCCCTGATCAACTCCTCTACGTACTCGCGGTGAATGCTCGGATCGGCCTCCACTCGCATCGTTCGCAGCTTGTGCACGGTGAACGGCCGCTTGTCGCGTCCGAGCCGTCGCTGCCGGAAGATTGCGGGGCCTCGGCTCTCGATCCGAATCGCCAGGCAGAGGAGCGTCAGCGCCGGCGCGCAGATGAGCAAGCCGATGCTCGCCCCGAGGAGATCCAAGCACCTGTAAACGGTGCAGCTGAGAGAGCGTCGCTCGCCGGCGGTCTCTTCTTCCTTGAAGGCGACGGTGGACATATGCGCAGGCTCGTCAGAGTGCGGTCTTCTGCGGCGAATCGTGCGCGCGTGCGGCGCACTCGCGGACGGCCTCCCCGACGACCCCAATCTGCTCGTCGGTCATCGCGGGGAAGATCGGCAGCGAAAGGATCTCTGCCGCGAGCAGGGTGGCGTTCGGGGCTACGTCGGAGTCGCCGGCGAGCTCCGCATAGGCCTCCGAGCGGTGGATCGGGATCGGATAGTGAATGCCGCTAGCGACGCCCTCCTCTGCCAGCAGCTCGCGCAGCGCGTCGCGCCTGCTCGAGCGGATCACGAACTGGTGGTAGACGTGGTCTCCGTCGGTGGAGGAAGGCGCAGGCAGGTCGATTGCGTCCACTCCGGCGAGCGCCGTGCGCAAACCCTCGGCCACTCTTCTCCTCGCTGCGTTCCACTCCTCCAAGCGGCCGAGCTTCAGCCGCAGGATCGCCGCCTGGATCGCGTCGAGCCGCCCAGTCGTGCCGACCATGCGATGGTGGTAGCGGGGGCTCTCGCCATGAGAGCGCATCAGCCGCACCTGCTCTGCAAGCTCCTCAGACGCGGTCACCACAGCGCCCGCGTCTCCCCACGCGCCGAGGTTCTTGGCGGGGTAGAAGGAGAAGGTGCCCGCATCTCCGATCGTGCCGACGCGCCGCCCGCGATAGCGCGCGCCGTGCGCCTGGGAGGTGTCCTCCACGACCGCGAGGCCCTTGCTTCTAGCCAATTCCACTATCGGGTCCATGTCCACCGTGCGACCGAACAGGTGCACGGGAATCACGCAGCGCACGCCAGGGCCAAGCGCGGGCTCGAGCGTCGAGGCGGTCATCAACTGCGTCTCTTGCTCGACGTCGGCAAAGCGCGGAGTCGCGCCCACCAGGCTCACGGCCTCGGCTGTCGCGACGAAGGAGTTGGCGGGGACGACCACCTCGTCGCCGTGACCAATCCCGAGCGCGCGCAGCGCCAGGACCAGGGCCTCTGTTCCCGAGGAGACCCCCACGGCGTGCGGCGTCTCGCACCAGCGGGCGTAGTCGCGCTCGAAGTCCTCGACCGCGGCGCCCCCCGTGAAGGCGCCGGTCTCGGCGACGCCCTTCACCGCCGCGATCAGCTCCGCGAACAGCTCGGGATCGCCATGATCCATGACCGTCATCGGAACCGAGGATGTCTGTCCGACGCTCATTTGCCTGTGGAGGAGGTCAGCTCGATCGGCTCTCCGCCGAGCCCGAGGATGCCCATGCTCAGCCCACGCTCGGGGTCGACGATCAGGCTCACCGCCTCATGGCGTGAGCGTACGCCGAGCTTGGCGAACGCCGAGGAGAGGTGGCTCTTGATCGTGCTTTCGGCCAGGAACAGCTGCTCGGCGATCTGGCTATTCATGTAGCCCATCACGACCAGGCCGAGGATCTGCTTCTCGCGTGTGGACAGCGCCGGCGCCTCGATCTGGCGCCAGTGAGTGCGAGGCACGCACACCTGGCCAGCGGCCACCGCCTCGATGCACGCCGCCAGCGCGTCCTCGAGCTCGTCTTCGAGCACGATGCCGAGCGCGCCTGCCGCCAGCGCGCAGTGGACCTCCCAGCCCCTGATCGCCGTGCACAGCACGATCACGCGCGCTTGCTCGACCCCCTGTCTCAACGACTCGATCGCGCGCGGCAGCGAGGGGCCCGTGTCATTGGCCCACATCAGCACGATTGCCAGCTCCGCGGCCCGCTCGTCGTCCAGAAGCGCCTGTGTATCTGCGAAGCCGGCAAATGCGAGCTCACGATTCTCGAGCATTGCCGCGATGAGCTCGGACGGCCCGTCGTCGGGCGCGATTAGCGCGAGTGCGCCGGGGCCGTGCATAGGCTTGAGAGACGGCTGGACGCGAGTCTCGCTGCTGGGAGCTGACATGGTTGAGTAACGTGGGGCCGCACGGCGGACTTTCGACGCGATTCAGACCGTTACTAGCCGCAAATGGCACGCCGCTCCGACGCTACGGCGAGCCCCGAATATGTCGAGCGACCCCATGACCATGAAATCAGCAGCGATCGAGCTCCAGACTCATCTGGCGGAGACACCGGTGAGCGGTGAGGCAAGCGACGCCGAGTCGCGCAAGCTCGTCGGCGTCGTTCCCGCGGACGCCGCATCCACCCGCCGGGAGCTCCTGGGAGCTCTCGAACAGGTCTTTCCCGTTCGCTTCCAGGGCCGTCGGCCCGAGGATGCCGACGGCCTTGATGGGATCCTCGCAATCGCCGAGGGGAGCAGCCACGACCGCGGTCTGCCAGACGGCGTCTCGGACGCGGTTGCGCAAGGTCTTCCCTGTCTCACCATGTATTCAGGGCAGGGAGGCTTGGCGACGCCTGCGATGACGATCGAGCTGGCTGAGGACGAGCAGTTGGCGCCGCTTCTGCGGGGACGGCGATTGCCCGAGGAATGCGCTCTCGACAGGTTGATCTCCACGCCATTGGACGGCGACCGGGTGCTCGCATCGACCGATGGGCGAGCGCTCTGGTGGCGCCGGCCGGGGCTGAGCTGGACGCACCACAGCGCCTTTGGCCTGGAAGAGCTCGCATCGGGGGAAGCGCTGCGCGACCGCCTCAGGGGTGGCCACTTCATGGGGCTGCTTCCGCTGCTTCACCTGCTGCGGCATGTGTGCCGAGACCTCGAATGGGAAGAGCGCCCTTTGGGCGCCGCATTCGTGGTGGACGATCCCAACCTGCACACTGGCTCCTACGGCTATCTGAACTACCGTGAGCTGATCGCCCACGCCGAACGCTACGGCTACCACGTGGGCTTGGCGACCGTTCCCTTGGACGGCTGGATGTGCAACGGGCGCGCTGCGAGCTTGGTGAGACGCAGCCCCGGGGCCGTGTCGCTGTTGATGCATGGCAACAGTCATCTCTCGGGCGAGCTCGGTCGTCTCACCGACGATCGCGCCGCGGTGAGCTCGCTCGCGCAGGCGGAGTGTCGCGTCTCGGCGTTCGAGCGACGCAGCGGCATACCTGTCGAGCGAGTGATGGCGCCTCCGCACGAGTTGTGCTCGACGGCGGCGCTCGCGGCGATGTTCAGGCTGGGCTTCGAAGGCGCGTGCATCGGTCGCCGCCACCCGTGGCGCGACCATGACTCTCTCTCGAGGCTCACCGACGCGCGCCTGCTCAAGTGGCATCCGACCGATCTGATGGATGCCGGCCTGCCGATCGTGCCTCGCCGCCCAATTGACTACTCCCGGGACGATCTCGTGTTTTCTGCGCTGTTGCGCCAGCCGCTGATCCTCTTCGCCCACCACTGGGACTTCGCCAACGGCCTGGATCTGCTCGAGCAGGCCACGGACGAAATGAATGGTCTCGGCGACGTCCGCTGGGGATCGGTTGGCTCGATCGCGCGCAATTGCTTCTTTACAAGGCGGGTAGAAGAGACGCTCCATGTCCAGATGCATTCGCGCCGGGTGGTGGTCGAGGTCCCAGAGGGAGTGAGCGTCGTGCGCGTGAGCACCTCGAGCCTGGTTGGCGACGAGCCCCAACGGCAGCTGATCAGCGGCGCGGCCGACATCAGGCTCGCCACGACGGAGGGCGGCTGGATGTCTGACGCGCTGCCCGCCAGCCCGGGGGCCTCGCTGGAACTGAAGCTCGCCTCGGCGCGTCCGCTGGATCCGGCCGCCGTGCAGCACCCCAAGCGCACGCCATGGCCGATCGTGCGTCGCCTGCTCGTCGAGGGCCGCGACCGCACTCGTCCACTGCTCAAACGCTAGCTAAGCGGCGGCTCTCCCGCTCGGTGGCTCCGCTCCTGGCGGGCGTGAATCGACGGTGGCGCCCTGCTGGGTGAGCGCTCTCGCTTTAGCGGAGTTGAAAGTGGCTTCCGGCGCACGGCCTCTTGGCGCACGATCTCTTAAATCAAACAACCGCCCGGAGGCGGTTGTTTGACGATCACAAAACTGCTTGTAAGCCCTAGGCTCAGGGAGCAGATTTGCAGCTGTAGGCGGGGTTGCTCACTCCGAAGGAGATCCCACCCTTACTTCCACCCGGGGCGAACGCGTCGCCGCCGGTACCTTCAGCACAGGCTGCCGTAAGCTCCTGAAGGTCACCGTAATCGGTGACATGCGGGCTCACGTACTCCTGGGAAAGCATCTGATCATCCATGGCAGTGTTTCCTTTATGGTATCCGGATACCCGTACCACCGCATGGCGGAACGGTTTGCTACTGGGGACAACCGTAGAGCAAGCAGGCCCCAGATCAAGGCTGAAAAACGGATAGGTGGGAAAAAAGTAGTACCACGTTCAGTGGGAGTCGCTTCCCTGTCAGCCGACCGGGGCTGCTTCCGTTGTCTCGCCCAGCTCGACTCTAGCGGGACGTGCTCGAGGGCGCGAGCCTCCCGTTCGCCGATGAGGAGATCGCGCGCAGAGTCACTCGAGCGGGCGAGGGCTGCAGCTCGCGAGCGAGTGCTGCGGCGTCTTTCAGCTCGTGGGTGCGCAGCCAGCACTCGGCCGTCGTCAGGCGCCACAGCTGATACATCCAGCGAAAGCCGCTGCCGCCCGCCGGCGGTCCAGAGTCCAGCAGGCTGCGCCGCATCTCCTTCATGTCGACGTAGGCCGCCAGCTCGGCCGCGGGATTCGACAGCAGCGTGCGGATCGCTCGTCCATCTGAGCTGGTCAGGGAGTCGATCAACAGCGAATCGAACAGGGCCTTGCCGTGCCTCGCGCGCACAACCTCGGGAAGCAGCCCAGACATTCCAGCACGCAGCAGGGGCCGATCCAGAAGCGGATCGAATGTGGCCCGTGGCGGCATGCGCAGGCTCAGTTCGAGCAGGTCGAGATCGAACAGCGGGTGACGGCTCTGAAGGCCGGCAAGCGCTGCGCGGCGGCGGTGGTTCTCGAACACCCCAAGCTCCTCCACTCCGCGTGTCAGGATGTGCGCGTCGCACGCCCACCAACGGGGACCGTCCAGGCGCTTCCAGGCAAGCGGCTCGGCGTGGTCAGACAGATCCCCGACCACCCGCGGCTGCAGCCACCGTGGGAGCCGCCGGCGGTCGATCGCACGGCGCAACAGCTCATGCGGGCCAACCGGAAGGGCGCCGACCAGGCCCAGGCGGAAGATGGCCTGAGCGATCGCCCTGCGTGGCGGATGCTCCCCGGCTCCAGGCAGGCCGCGCGCCAGGCCGAGCACGTCACCGAGCCTTCCGCTGCGCAGGCGATCCGCCATCAGGTAGGCGCGACAGTCGAACAGCTCGTCGCCGCCGTCGCCGCCCAGCATGGTTCCCACTCCGGCCGACGCCGCCGCTCGCAAGAGGGGCCCCGCCCAGAACTCTCCCCAGCTCGTGACAGGCAGCTTCCAAGCTTGGATCCACTCGAGCGCGCTCCCCAGGAGCCCGCCGCTGCGTACGTCGGCGGTCACACCGCCTAGTGCGAGGGTGCTCCTCAGCTGCGCGATCAGCTCCGACTCGTCGACGGCGGGGTGCTCGGGGAACTCGGCCGAGTAGGCCGCCACCCTCCCCGGCTGGGCCTGCGTGGTCGCCACGGCCGCCACCGACGAGGAGTCAAGGCCGCCACTCATCAACACGCCGGTGATCCCATCCCTGTCCAGCCGGCACTCGACCGCCTGTGCGATCGACTCCCGCACGCGGCCCGAGAGCTCTGCTGGGGGAACGTCGAGCGGCTCGGCGAATCGTGGGCTCCAGTAGCGCTCTTCGCGGGCGCCGTCGCGCGAGAGGAGCAGCATTGAGCCGGGATTCAAGCGACGAACTCCCTCATAGAGCGTGCCACTCCCGGACCGGCCCCTCATCGTGATCCAGTGAGCCACCCCCACGGGATCCGGCGAAGGCTGGTGCGGCAGCAGCGCGAGCAGGTGGCGAATCTCCCCAGCGAAGCTGAGGCCAGCGCCTGTTTCGTGGAGGAACAGCGAGCGTACCCCCAGCTGGTCGCGGGCTAGCAATCCTTCGCCACGCTGTCGGTCCCAGATGAGCAGCGCGAAATCTCCGCGCAGACGCGCCACCAGCGCCCCTCCCCAGCGGCGGTAGCCAAGCGCCAGCAGCTCCTCTACCGAGGAGTCCGGCGAGCCTTCCAGCATGCTGCCCAGCTGCGAGGCGTTGTCGATATGCCCGTCGAGCAGGCACAGAGGGGAGTCTGTCGCGGCGACCGCGCCGCTGTAGGCGACGGTAAGGGATTGGCAGGCGTAGACCGTCGAGGCGTGCGGGGCGAGCGCGCCGGCTGTCCGCGAGCGGTCGATCTTCGCGCCCGGGTCGAATGCGCCGACGAGCCAGCGAGTCATGTGTGGTCGCTCATGCGCTCCAGCGCGGCTGCCACCACGGCCGAGGGATCCGCCTCGGGGCCGAACACGATCCGCTCGACACGACGGTTGGCCGCCAGCGCACACACCTCGAGCAGTCTTCGCAGCCTATCTGGCGAGACCAGCACGAAGTTGAACGTGGCGCTGAGCAGCGTCCGAGCGTCCTCGAGAGGCTCGAAGCGGGGCCGTCCAGGGCCGTCGGCTCGGCGATCCAGGAAGAACAGCGCATCCAGCGGCGCGGCTCGCTCGGCGCTGGGCATGCGCACCATCAGCTCGCGCGCGTCGGCGGCGACCACCTCTTGCGGCACTCGACTCTCGCTGCTCGGGAGCTCGGCCTCCCGGTCCACGCCCGCCAACGGTGTGCCGGGATGGACGAGCAGCTCACCGTCGACCTGCTCGAGCGCCAGCACGTCGTCGGCCATGAAGCTTGCGCCTCGGCGGCACAGCTCCAGCACGGCTGAGGTCTTGCCTGAGCGGGAGGGGCCTGCGAAGGCGATCGCGGCGCCGTCGAGGAGCGCAGCCCCGGCGTGGAAGACCTCGAGGCCGCGTAGAGTCGCGGCAAAGGGGAGCACCTGAGCGATCAACAGTCGCTGCCAACCCGTGCCCTCGCCACAGTCCCCGGGGAAGCTCGCGAGCCGGCGACCGTCGCGGGCGAGCAGGTGCGTGCCGCGGGCCGGACTCCAGATGCGATAGCCGGCGCGGGGGTGCGCCTCGATTTGAAAGCCGATCGTGCCATCGGCCTGGCGCTGGTCGCACAACAGCTCGGCCTCGCCGGGCCACTCACCGACCGGCGGCTCGCAGGCGTCGGCGAGGACCGACATCTCCAGAATGCGTCCAGTTGCCGTGGCTTTGGCGCCGTCGAGGAAGGCAACGGCGCCGTCGGCAAGCACATCCAGCCCGAACACGGTTGCGCGCGCCGACCTCCGCGCGTGGCAGGCAGGTCGGGAGGCCTCTGGCGTGGATCGGTCCCCGGAGCCGCGATCGAGCTCGACTCGGGACACTAGAGCTCAACCAGCCGGCCGAAGGAGCCGTCACCGGGCGAGAGCACTGGATGTCCGGCGCACTCCACCCATGCATGCGCGAGGAAGTCTGGCCCGGCGCGCGCGCCGATCACAAGCTGGGCCGGTATGCCTCGATCGGCGAGCATCCTCGTGAGCACGAGCGATCGCACGAGACAGCGGGTGTCGCCCGGCATCAACGCCAGGACGCGACTCACGGCGTGTCCGAGCCGGCGGATCTCCTCGAGAGCCTCGACGGCGTCTTCAGGGGAAGGAGGTGGCGAGGCGACCGGATGCGGAGAGGCGATTGGGGAGGCGCTTGGGTGTGGGGAGGCGCTTGGGTGTGGGGAGGCGCTTGGGTGTGGGGAGGCGCTTGGGTGTGGGGAGGCGATTGGGTGTGGGGAGGCGATTGGGGAGGCGCCGGGGTGTGGGGTGGCGAGCGGAGGGGCGCTCGAGCGCAGCGAGGCTACTGCCGCCGCGATCGGCGCGCGGCGCAGGGCGCGGCGCGCATGTGCGTAGGCGACGAGGATCTCAGCCGTCAGTCGCATCCGCTCGCTTGGCCTCAGAGGCCGCTCGGCCGGTATGCCGCGAACCGCCATGCTCTGGGGTCAGCGAGCCCCACCGTCGATCTCGATGAGCCCGCGCTCGTGCAGCACGTTGCACAGCTCCCGCAGATCTCGCTCGAGAACGTCCCCCGGTTGCTGATAGCCGGTGGCGATAGCGGTCAGCGCGTCGCCGAAGCTCGGAGCCTGCTCGAGCGCCTCGAGCATCCTGCCGGCGGTCGCGTTCAGACCGTGATACTTGCCCGTTTCGAGGTTGAGAACAACCGTTTCCGACGGGAAGCTGCGGTAGACGACGTGCTGTGGCACCCTGATGCTCGCGGTCATGAGCAATGAGATATCGGGCATCGTGTTCGGGGTCATTTTCAATCGGTCCTCCGCAGGTCCGTGGTCAGTACTCGATGATGGTTCCGCGTCGCTGGCCGGTTCGGATCGCGACAGAGAGGATCAGTATTGATGCCGGCAACAGCACCGCTGCGAATCCCACGAGCTTCAGCAGGGCTGGGCCCACTGCTCCCCCGAGCGAGCTGCCCACGAGCAGGTGGCGGAGCACGTCGGTCGCCGCGGTGAAGGGTTGGAGCTTGGCTGCTATCTGCATCCAGTGGGGCAGCAGAGTGACCGGAAAGTAGAGGCCGCCGATGATCGACAGGAGCGCGATCACCCAGCTCGTGCCAACGTTGCCCTGCTTGACGAGCAGGGTGAGCGCGGCGAAGAGCAGGCCGAAGGGTAGAAAGGCAAGCAGCACGAGGAGCATCACCGGAACGCTGAGTGGAACGGTCTGCCAGTCCAGCTTCATCCCGTAGAGCAGGCAACCGATACCGAGCGTGATCGCCGCCATCACGAACGAGTAGAGCATCGGAAACAGCGTCATGGCGATCACGCTGCGAACTGGGCCGAAGGGGGAGAGCAGCAAGCGATCGAACGTGCCCGCCACGAGCTCCTGGCGGACCAGTTCAGGGATCGAGAAGCACGAGTACATGACGGTCACGAGCGCCAGTCCCACGACGACGAATCCGAAGTAGTCGTTGTGCGAGCCAAAGCCGCGCACGTTGACGAGTCGTGATACGTAGTAGAAGAGCGTGAGACTGAACAGCACCGTTAGCGCCTGGCTGACGAGACGCGTGCGATAGGACAGGAAGACGTGCAGGTCGCGTCTCATGACCGCGAAGAACGCACGGCAGGCGAGGGTTGCGCTACTCATTGCGGCACGAGCTGGCCGTCTTCGAGCTCCCAGCGAGCGTCGAAGCTCATGTCTAGCTGTTCGCCGCTGGGTGAGCACCACAGCACTGCGCCGTCGCGCGCGAGCAGCCTGTCGATCGCCTCGCCCAGCAACGCGGCGCCATCGCCGTCGAGGCTTGTGAGGGGCTCGTCGAGCAGCACGATCTCCGGCACCGGCAGAAAGGTCATCGCAAGTCGCAACCGTTGACGTTGGCCCATGGAGATGCGGTCGACGCGCTGCTCCGCCAGCTCTCCAAGCCGGAAGGTTACGATAGCCTCCTCGATCGCTGCGCGAAAGCGCGCGCGCGGCACCATCGCGATGCGCGCCCAGAACGCCAGCTGCCCGCGAACCGTGAGCCGAGCGTACAGGCCGCGGTCGCCGGCCGGCAGGAACCACAGCAGCCTCTGATAGCGAGCCCGGTTCTCGCGAGCGCTCACACCCCATACCTCGGCTCGGCCCAGCTCAGGCTCGATCAGCCCGGCGGCGATGCGCAGCATCGTGGTCTTGCCCGCGCCATTGCGCCCGCCCACCCATGTCGCGGTTCCGGGCTCGAGCGTCAGGTCGAGGCCGTCGAGCACCGGCGCCTGTCTCTTGCTCCAGCGCTTGGTGATCCCGCGAAGGGTCAGTGGCGCCGCATCGGGGACAGCCGCAGCGGCGCTTGCCGGCATATCGGCGCTCGCGGCCCCCACGCCGGTGGCCGCGGGCGTGATCGAATCGAGCGAATGCAAGCTCACAGCGCCCCTCCGACCGCTGCCGCGGAGCGTCCCGCCAGCTCCTGCTCGAGCAGATCGGCAAGCGCCGTAGGGCGATCGCCGCTCGAGCAGGTGAGGCGCAGCAGGGTCGCGCCACCCGCGAGGTTGGCGTATGTCGAGAAGCGGCGACGCTCGCGCGCGGCGTCGCCCTTCAGGCCGAGCATGTAGGGGATCAGCGGGAGCGGGCCGGCGGGCAGCGGTTGAGCGTCGAGCGAGAGATGGGCGCCTCGCTCCAACAGGCACACTGCGCGCACGGGCTTGGGCGCTCGGGAGGGCGCTCGAACAGCGACCCACCGCTCCCCGGCGAGGATCCCCAGCGTCCTCCCGATCTCCGCGCTCGTCCCCTCGCTCGACCGATCGGTCCCCACATTCATGTGGGGCGATCCGGGATGGGCTCGCACACGCTCGGGACCGTCCTCGAGTATCAGCACGTCGTCGGTCACCAGCGGCCAGCCGCGCCGCGTCAGCTCGAGCGCGAGCGTCGTCTTGCCCATGCCGCTCGGCGCCGCGATGGCGATCACGCCCGCAGGCGACTCCACGGCGCTCGCGTGCAGGGCCTCGTACCCGCGTGCGAGGCTCACGTTGGGGAGCACCCGTCCCAGTAGCGTCTGTTGCCAGTGCAGTCCCTCCTCCAACGGAGCGCATTCCAGCATGCATTGTGAGGGGTCGAGCCGGTAGCGCGCGCGCGCGCCGTACGTGAAGAGCGTGTCGCCGTGCTCGCCGCGCTCGATCGTGAGAGCCGTGCCCTCCCCCACGCGGCCTCGCCAGGGCGGCTGCCCGTCGGGACCGCTCCAATGGTGGTCGAGCTCCTCCGCGGGGCATCGCTCAATCGCCAGAGCAGGCAGCTCCGGGGCGGTTTGGGGTGTCATGCCCGGCAGCTGGAAGGAATGCAGCTGTAGGCCGTAGGCGACGTATGGTGTGCGCATCCGTTCCTACAAACTCCATACCTGCGGGCATTCTTACGCTCGAGTTCGTGTAGATCGGATTGCCGACTCTCGTCGCTTGGTCGCTTCGAGATCAGCTCACCGATGGCCGGAGCGATGCTTTACGCGGTGGAGCTTGATCCTGTGCGCGTGAGCGCTCTTGCAGCTGTGGTAAGTGCGGCTGCCCGTCAGGCGCTGATCGAGCACCGTGATCGCCAGTACCTTCAGCTTGAAGGTGCCGTTCGGGAGTTTGCTGAGGACGATCGGCTTCTTGAGCTTCTTCAGGTCGCGCACGTCGGCAAGCTTGTGGCGGCCGACATGGATCACGACCTGCTTGAGCGGGTCGTAGGCGGGGTTGTGCAACGTGATCCTCAAAGTGTGCCGTCGCACGCACTGATGCGCTCCCGGCAGCCCGACGGTTTCGCGGAAGCTGATCTGCCCGGCTTTGCCCGGCCCCCCTTCCGAGGCGACCGTCGGGATCGGGGCGATCGCCGCCGAGTCCGTGCATCCGTAGGTCACGTGAGCACTCGTCCCGTCCGGGGCGATCGTGGGCTGGGAGGCGCTGCCGGGCGCGCTGAAGCAGACACGCAGGAAGAGATCGCCGCTTGAGGCGCGCAGCACCCGCCAAGCGGTCGGCCCGAGTTGCGGGTTGAGCGAGCACGTTCCCCCGGCTTCGAAGTACCACTGGTGTTGGCCAAAGTAGGAGCCGTCCGCTTGCAGGGTCATCCCGCTCCATACGTCCTCGTTCACCGGGTGTGAGCACTGCGCGAACTTCGTGGGCGCTGTCACCACGCCCCTGAATGTGTTCCCAGGTTGCGATTGGATGTCGACGGCCCCGCCGTTGAACGACCAGACACCTTCGATCGCGGGAGCTCCGTAAGCGGCGCTCGCGCCGAGGCAGACGAGCACGGCGGCGATCCACACGAGCAGTAGGGATTGGCGGAGTTGCGAGCGAGACACGTTCATCACGTCCTTGTGGGTTTTTCGAGGGGACTGGCTGTCCGCCGAACAACTGTTGGCTCGAGCTCATTCTTTTGAAGCCCGCCGGGATCGGCCTTGGGACTCTCGAGATCCACCAGCTCGCGGCGGATGGGAGCCGCTGGACTCTCGCTTCGGCTGGGAGTGGCTCGCAGCAATTCCCTGATCACGTTTGGAGCTCCCGTCTGCTGCGTGCGCGCGCGCACGCGGATCGGCTCCTTGGCGACATCAACGATCAGCCGCCCAAGGTCCGCGGCCAGCGAGTCCCTGCTTGCGGGTCGGGCCTCCAGTTCGTGGATCAGTCGATCGAGGTCGTAGCCCATCGTGGCCAGGCGCTCGCTCCCAAGAAAGCTCAGATAGCGGCGACACCACGCTCTGCGCAGCGGGTTGGCGAGCGTCGCCTTCCACTTCTGCTCGGGCTCGGAGCTGAGCGTCGAATAGCGCTTTGCTCCGGTTGGATCCCCCATGCGACCGTTGAGCTCCACCTTTGAGAAGCGCGACAGGGAGTCCGGCTCGAATACGATCCCGAGATAGGCCATCAGCTGCTCCCAGTGGTCGCCCCCGTCGCTGAGCAGGTCCTCGAAGCGCGTCGCGTGGGCGCGTCCACGGTTGGCGCAGTAGGCATCGACCAGCCGTGGCACGCCGACGAACAGATCCTCGCGAAACAGGGTCGGTCGCCAGGGCTGCCAGGTCTCGATGATCGAGGAGACGATGCTGAGCGGGTTGCGCCACAGGAAGACGAACTTCCCCTCGGGGAACAGGCTCATGATCTCCTCGGCCACAAAGCAGTAGGGGGGGGACTTGTCGAGGAAGTAGCGTGCGTCCTCGCCCGCCGCTCGCTCATACAGGCGCAAGGCGAGGTTGCGCAGCTCGCGCCTGTACTCCTCGCCGCCGCCAGGCAACTGCGCGCAGAAGTCCTCGATCGCGTCGAACATGAGCGGATGCAGGTATCCGCCGTCCACGCCCGTGCGTCGCAGCGTGGAGGCGAGGGGCAGCAGCAGCCACGGCTCGGAAGCCGTCGTGACCCCTTCATGGGCGGCGACGATCCGCTGCACAAGGGTCGATCCGCTGCGTACGGCCGAGAAGATGAAGATCGGCTGGATGGCCATGTCAGTCCCAGCAGCAACGCGCCCGCGCCCGCGCTACTTGCGTCGGTGCGGGGCTCCGGTGCGGGGCTCCGGTGCGGGCGGGCCGACTCGATGTGCGTGACGTCGCTCTGCTCGAGCCGGATCGGGACGTATTGAGACGCTGCTCTGCTCGACCGGTATATCTAACCGATCCGAATCGAGCGGCTGTAATGCGAGAGCAGCTTGGCGCCCTTGACATGCACATAGGCTCGATAGCGTCCTCTGTGGCGGATCCGCACGACGCGACTGAAGTGCGACGCGTAGGCGCTGCCTGGGCGGCTCACAACGCCCTCCACGTTCACCGGCGAGTGGCCATGCCTGACCCATTGAAAGCTGACACGCGACCCGGCCTGTGGCGGCGCGATCGAGCCGTACAGCCTCACATAGCCCGATCGAGCGGTGCGGCGGGCGTGAAAGCTCACCCGCACGGCCACCAGCTCGGTGACCGGCTGGCTGAGAACGTTCGGCAGGTTCAAGGCGGCCACCCGCAGTCGAGTGTTCTGGGCGAGATAGCCCATCGGGATGGTGAAGGCGCCGGCGGCGTCCGTCTGCTCGGCCACGCCGACGTTCGAGAAGCCGGCCAGATAGGGGAAGGGATTGGCCTGCAGCACGATCCACTGATTGGCGGCGTCGCTTCCCGAGACCGTCCCGCGCACGTCGAAGCGAGCGCCGAAGAGAGTGGGGTTGGGGGCGGTCGCGATCGTGATCTTCAGTGGGATCTTCTTGGTGGTGAAGGCCCGATCCTGGCCAACAGTCGTGCCTACCGCGCTTACGGCCACGAGGCGGTAGTGGTACGTGGTGTTAGGCGTCAACCCCGCGAGGCTCTGCGCGACCTTGACTTCCTGCGCGCCCGCGCCAACCGGCGTTGCTGGTGTCTGCAATCCATAGGCGACGCTCGTGCCATATTGGAAGAACGAGCTGGTTTCGGCTCCGCGGGGCGTAACACCCCCCTTTATGGTCGCCGTGGTCTGGGTGGTTTCGGGGGCATAACCGGTGGACGCGAGCGGGGGCTTTGGCGCGGGCGGACCGGGCGTCGGTGTGGTGGGCGTGGTCGGCGTCGTGGGCGTGGTCGTCGTGGGCGTGGTCGTCGTGGGCGTGGTGGTCGTGGGTGTCGTTGCCGTCGTGCTCGCGGCGTCGGATATGAGTGGCGCTATGAGCAATGACGTGACGAGCAGGCCAACGAGCGCGAGGGCTGGCAACATCCATCTCGGCGTCGCTCGGGTTCGTCTTGGCATGCTCGACTAACTGTCGAGATTGGCGGTTCTTTACGCGCCCGCCAAAGTGCCTTGTCGGTGCGAGAGTGAGGCAATCCGCCATATTCGCGAGCGCCCGCGTAAGTCGAATGCTTCCGGCGTCGTTGCTTGGCTGTGAATCGGCCCGAGAACGGCCATAGCCCAGACGTGGTGTGGCAATACAGCCCCCTGACAAGCGAGGTCCGTCGCGAGGCGCTGGGCCGAGGAGCCACGCTCTGGTTCACCGGATTGCCGGCGGCCGGCAAGTCCACGATCGCGGGCGCCGTGGAGCAACGACTGGTGAGCGAGGGACGCCACGCCTTTCTGCTCGACGGGGACAACCTGCGCCACGGCCTGAACGGCGACCTCGGATTCGACGAGCAGGCGCGCAGCGAGAACGTGCGCCGCACCGCCCACGTGGCGAGGCTGTTCGCCGAGTCCGGCGCCATCGCGCTTGTGAGCCTTGTCAGCCCATATGCACGCGATCGCGAGAGCGCGGCGGAACTGCACGCCGAGGCAGGGCTGGTGTTCATGGAGGTCTTTGTCGACACTCCCTTGGCGCTGTGCGAGCATCGCGATCCAAAGGGTCTTTATGCACGCGCACGCGCGGGCGAGCTTGCCGGCCTCACCGGGGTGGGCGCCCCGTACGAGCGCCCGCTCCACCCCGCCTTGGTGCTGCGCTCCGGCGAGGAGACGGTCGAGGCGGTCGTGGAGCGCGTGCTCGCCGAGCTCGAGCTTCGATGTATGGGCGTTCCCGTCCTAGAGCCCTGACCCAGGCATCTGCTTGACATAGTCGGAGAAAAGGTTGAGCAGCGTCTCGGACTGGTAGGGAATAAGTTCTAACTCTCGCCGAAGAGGTGGATTGACAGCGAGCTTTCAGTAGCTTTGACGCATATCAGCCAGCCCACGGCGACCTAGGACCGGACGTCACGTCCGCGCAGGTGGGTTCCGGGGTCGAAACGGCCAGATGCTCCAGGAAACGGCCAGATGCCCCAGAACGGCAAAGCCGAAGCTACGAACTACGGAGGGTGAACATGCTCGGATCGGTCAGCTGCAGCCACGCCATCAACCGCCTGCTCGCGATCACACTCGCTGTGATCGCGGTGAGCGTCGCGCTGATGGGGCTCGCATCGCCGCCCGCGCACGCCGCCGGTTGCGACACGTGGACGAACACGGCCGGCGGCAGCTGGTTCACGAACGCGAACTGGAGCAATAACGCTCCCCCGACCTCCGAAGAAGACGCCTGCATAAACGCCGAAGGCACCTACACGGTCACGATGACGCAGACGAGCGGCACGGTGACCGTCCACTCGCTCACGCTCGGGGCGAGCACCGGCACTCAGACCTTGGCGGTAGGCAGCAGCTGCTCGTTGAACGCGATATTCACGACGACCACCGGGATCGTCAATGGCGCCCACGGCGCGATCGTGCTCACCAACGGCGATGCCTGCGGCAACGGCGTCACGCTCAGCGGGCCGATCAGCAACGCCGGGACACTCACCTCCGAACCAGCGATCGGCGGTACCCGCCAGATCCAGGGCAGCCTTACCAACACCGGAACCGTGGCGATCAACGCCAACACGGCCTTCAATGGGGCAAGCGCGGCGCTCTCTAACCAGGGAGCGATCAACCTCGCCGAATCCAAGCAGCTAACCGTCTCCAACAGCGGCTCGGTAAGCAACGAAGGGGGCGGCTCCATCACAGGCACGGGCAGCGGGAACCTCTTCATGGGGTCGGGCACCAGCTTCACCGAGGGCGCCGGCGCCACCACCGGCTCAAAGCCTGTGATCGTCGACGACGGCACGCTTAAATACACCGGCTCGGGCGCCGGCACGATCGCGCTGCGCGGATCGAGCTCGCTGTCGGGCGCCTCCGCGGCTGGGCAGTCGCTCTCGGTCGAGAGCACCTGCGGCGAGCACGCGGTGGCCACCGCGGCGAGCGGCTTCACCAACGGCGGGACGATGACGCTCACCAACGCCGAAGCATGCGGCAACAACGCCACGGTTGCGATCTCCTCGGGGACGCTCCTCAACAGCGGCAAGATCGTCACCGAAATCGCCCACGGGGGCACGCGCCAGATCCAAGGCAACCTCACCAACACCGGCACGCTCGCGATCAACGCCAACACCGCCTACAACGGGGCGGCGGCGGTATTGACAAACGAAGGCCCGCTCAACATCGCCGAAGGCGTACAGCTGACGGTCTCCAACACCGGCTCGGTCGCCAATCGCTCCGGCGGCAAGATCTCGACGACCGGCAGCGCCGACCTCCTGATGGGCTCAGGGACCTCTTTCACCCAGGCGGCCGGCACGACGACCGGCACCAAGCCAGTGATCGTCGACGATGGCACGCTCAACTACACGGCCGGCGCAGGCAAAAGCCTGATCGCGCTGCACGGCTCGAGCGCACTCAAAGGCAATCTCGTCTCAGGGCAGTCGCTCTCGGTCGAGAGCACGTGCAGCGAGAACGCGGTGACGACTGCGGCAACGGGCTTCTCAAACGCAGGCACGATCACGCTCACCAACGGCGATGGGTGCGGCACGAGCGCGACTCTCACCATCTCCACCGGGACGCTTGCCAACAGCGGCAAGATCGTCACCGAAGTCGCCATTGGCGGTCAGCGTGCGATCCAGGGCAACCTGACGAACACGGGGACGCTCGCGATCAAAGCAAACACCCTCTACAACGGCTCTGGGGCGCTGCTCACAAACGAAGGGACGCTGACCGTAGCCGAAAACACGGTCCTGACCGTCTCGAATGGCGGCGGCGTGGCCAACGGGACCGGCGGCAGCATCGTCGGCAACGGCAGCGGCAGCGACGTGCTGCTCTCCGGAGGCACATTCACCGAGGGGGCCGGCACTACAAGCGGTGCGAAGCCGGTGATCGTCGACGACGGCACGATCGCCTATACGGGGACCGGCAAGAGCCAGCTTGCCTTGCACGGGGCGAGCGCCCTGAGCGGCAACCTCGGCTCCGAACAGTCGCTCTCGATCGAGAGCACGTGCAGCGAGCACGCCACAGCGACCGCGGCGACGAGCTTCACGAACGCGGGCACGATCACCCTCACAAACGGTGACGCCTGCGGCAACAACGCTACGCTTGCCGTCTCCGAAGGGACTTTCACCAACAGCGGCAACGTTCTCGCTCAGCCAGGCATCGGCGGTGCGCGCGTCCTGCAGGGCAATCTCACCAACACCGGCACCATGGCGATCAACGCCAACACGAGCGACTCAGCCGCGGGCGCGATCGTGCTGAACGAGGGGGCCATCAATGTCGCAAACGGCGTCACGCTCTCGATTACAGGGGCGGCGACGGTCACCAATGGAGCCGGCGGCACCATCTTCGGCGCGGGCAGTGGCGCCGTGGCCCAGACCAAAGGCACGTTCGACGAGGCGGCCGGGGCGACGGCGGGGAGCGCCCCGGTGATCCTCGACGATCTAACACTCAACTACAGCGAACACGGCTCCGGCCCGATCCAGCTGCGCGGCGCCAGCAGCTTGAGTGGGACCGTGCGATCCGGTGAGACGCTGGTGCTCGCGAGCACGTGCAGCGAGCACGCGGTGGTGACCGCCGCTGGCAGCTTCAACGCCAACGGCACGCTCGAACTCACGAACGGGGATGGCTGTGGCAACAACGTCACCCTCAACCTCAAAGGCGGGACGCTCACCAACAACGGCACGCTCAACGTGGGCAATCCTCATGGAGGCCTCCGCACAATCGAAGGCAACCTGACCAACAACCTGATCCTGGGGATCGCCGCCGGCGAGACGCTGCACGTCACAGGCAGCTACACACAGGTCTCCGCCGGGCGGCTCAAGACGTTCATCGCGAGCGCCTCTAGCTTCGGGGTGCTGTCGGTCTCGGGCACGGCGACGATCGCCGGCGCGCTGACGCTGCGCCAGCAGTCGTTCAAAGCATTGCTCGGGCAGACCTACCCGATCCTCACGAGCAGCTCGTTGAGCGGGACGTTTGCCACGGAGAGCGAAGACCAGATCAACTTCACCGGCCTCTACTACAAGCCGACGTACTCCGCCACCGGGGTGACGCTTGTGGTGACCCAGGCCACGCAGGTGCGCTCCCCCAAGAACGGGCCGGCGGGCACGGTCGTCACGCTCACAGGCAGCGGATACCCCGCCGGTGACACGATCACGCCCACGTTCACCGACCATGGTGCCGTGAAGACGGTCTTCTCGAGCGTCGTCGCCAACTCCAGCGGAGAATTCTCAGCGGAAATCACGATTCCCGTGGGCGCGACGTTGGGGGCCGGCGAAATCTTGGTGACGGGCAGCCAGACGGGCGTGCACGTCGGCCAGACGTTCACCGTGACCCCATAACCTCCCGCGAAGGAGCGATGCGCGATGAAGCGATTCCTGAGTCACGTCAAGCCACTGGGATTCGTTGTAGGGATCGCGCTCGTCTTGGCGGCGCCGAGCACGGTCGGGGCTTCCCTCGGAGAACAGTGCTCGGGCTCCTCGATCGTGGGCGAGGGGTCGCTGCTGCAGGCCAAGGATCACGAATCGCTGACTTTCTCGTTCAATCGTCCTGAAGATCACAGTCCACGCGCGTGCAGCGGAACGCAGGGCGCGATGCTCGAGCCGAAAGTCAGCTACCTCCCGGGCGGCGATCTGGCCGCGCTCGAATCGTGGGGAGTCAATGGCCACGCCGCCGACTTCAGTGCGTCCAATGCCTTCATCGCCACCGACGAGCCTCCGAACGCCACGCAACGCGAAGAAATCGTGGCGCACTCGGGCGAACCGCACTGGGGGAGCCTGCAGACGATCCCCGTGCAGCAGTACGCGGTCGCGATCCTCGTTCACCTGCCGACGGGCTGCATGGCGACCAGCAGCCTCCACTCGGGCTATCTCGTGTTCGACAACTCGACGTTCGAGAAGCTCTGGAAAGGCGAAGTCCACGACTGGGAAGAAATCACCGATGGCGGCGATCGGATCGTCGACAACACGAGCGCGTGCGACCCAAGCACGCCGATCACACGCATCGTGAGCCTCGACAACGGCGGCGCGTCATGGACGCTGAAGAAGTACCTGTACTTGGCCGACAAAGAAAAGAACATCATCGGCTCTGAGGGATGGCGCGAACTCGCCGAAGGCTCGGCCAACACCGAATGGCCGGGAACGGTGACGCGTCCGAGCGAAGCCGGCGAAGAAGCCGTAGACAAGCTGGTGGCTGAAACGTCCAGCAGCATCGGCGTGGTCAACATGAGAGCGGCCCTTCGCGGCAGTCTATTTGGAGGCTCGGCCAAAGAAGGGGGCGAATGGCGCAATCGCTTCATGGCTCTCCTGCAGAACAACGGTTTGGCGAGCCAAGCCGAATACGGCCAGCTGCACCCCGGAGATAACCGCGTATATTGCAGTCCCCTACCGGAATACGCCAACAGCGGCGTACCCGGCGTTCCGCCCAGCACGTTCTCGCTGTGGAACTCGCTCACCACGCTGACCAAGGAGCCGGAATATCCACTGTGCGGGCTGTCGTACATTCTCGCGCTGACGAAATATTCTGAGTACCCAGGAGCCACTGAAGCGGAGGCCACCACCGTCAACAACTACCTGCGCTTCGTGTTCTCGGACTCGCGTGGCGGCGGCCAGGAAGAGTTTCATTCCGGCCTGAGCACGCAGCTGGTCGAAGAGGCCCGTCGCGGCGTTGAAGCGATTCAGTACTAGCGGGGTTCCCCCCATGCGCAGCGGGGGCAGGTCTCGCTGCGTGCCTGTAGGGGAGTCATCGGCGGGCGGCGAGCGGTTCTCAGTGCGCGTCGGCTCTTAGCGCTCGCCGGTTCTCAGCGCTCGCCGGCTCTCAACGCGCCGGCTCTCAGCGCTCGCCGGCTCTCCCTCCAGCGAGCGCTGCAACGCCTCGAGCACGCGCACCACGCGCAGCCCGCTGTGGCCGTCCGAGCGTGGCCTCTCACCGTCGCGCACGCACGCGACGAAGTGCTCGCACTCCAGCCGCAGTGGCTCGGCCGAGGAGATGCGCGGGGAGAAGCTCTCGCCGGCGCGGGCTATGTACTCCCCCCATGAGGTCGTGTCCTCGTCGAAGCCCTTGTCGTAGACGGTCAGCTTGCCCTCGATCTGCATGTCGTCGAACGTGGCCATCCGCTTCGAGCCGACGACCGTGATGCGGCGTTCCTTATGGGGGTCGAGCCAGGAGAGGTGCAGGTGCGCGACGCGGCCGGAGGGAAAACGCAGGTAGCAGAAGGCGACGTCCTCGACACCGCCGCGCACGTAGGACTCGCCGTGCGCGGAGCACTCCTCGGGCTCTTCGTCGATCAGGTGCAAGACGACCGAGACGTCGTGCGCGCCGAGGCTCCACAGCGCGTTCTCCTCGGCGCGCAGCTGGCCGAGGTTGACGCGGTTGCCGTAGATGTAATAAAGCGAGCCCAGCTCGTCCCCATCGACGAGCTCCTTCAGGCGTGTGACGGCCGGGTGGTACTCGAGCAGGTGGCCGACCATCAGGATGCGCCCAGCCTGCTCGGCCGCGTCGACCGCGCGCTGGGCGTCGGCCGCCGTGGTGGCGAGCGGCTTCTCCACGAAGCAGTGCTTACCGGCGCGCAGCACGCGCTCGGCCAGCTCCGCGTGCGTGGGGACAGGCGTGGCGAGCACGACAGCGTCGAGCTCGGGGTCGGCGAGCAGGTCCTCGAGCGCGGCGCTCGCGCGCGCGCCCGGGAAGGCATCCGCGAGCTTCTCACGCGCCTGCTCGGAAGCGTCGCACAGCCAGGAGAGCTCGCAGCCGTCGATCGCAGCGAAATTACGTGCCAAGTTGGGACCCCAATACCCAAGGCCGACGACGCCGACGCGGATTGGCGTGCCGCCGCCGCTCATCGCGACGCGCCTTCGTCTGGGCGCGCCGGCGTGCCCGCGCGCGAGACGAGCGTCCCGATCGCGCCCACGCAACGCTCGGCCGCTTTACCGTCTCCGTAGAGCTGTGGATGGTTTTGGGGGACGGGTCGTTCAAGCGCTCTCAGCACGGCCCCGCCATCAAGGTCGACGAGCGTGTTCCAGCCGGCCTCCACCGTCTCCACCCACTCGGTGCTGGATCTGAGCGTGATACAGGGCACCCGGGCAAGGTACGCCTCCTTCTGGACGCCACCGGAGTCGGTGAGCACCGCGCGCGCCCCCTGCAGAAGCGCCGCGAACTCGAGATAGCCAAGCGGATCGCACAGTCGCACGCGCTCGAGCAGCTCGAGCACGGACAGCAGGCCCGCGTCGTGCAGACGCGTGCGCGTGCGCGGATGGACAGGGAATATGACGCGTCCGGGCAACGCGGCAACGACATCTACGAATGCCCGCAAGCGTCTCGGATCGTCGACATTGCCGGCGCGGTGGGCTGTGAGCAGGAGGTACTTGCCCGGCTCGAGGTCATACGACGCGAGAGCCTCGCTGCTGGCGGCGGCATCCGGGCGCCACGAGCACGCCACATCCACCATCACATCCCCGACCACCTCGATCCGCCCTTGCGCGGACTCTGAGCGCAGGTTCTCGGCCGACGCCTCCGACGCGCACAGCAACAACTCGCTCATGTGATCGCACAGCACGCGGTTGAGCTCCTCGGGCATCGAGCGGTCGAACGAGCGCATACCAGCCTCCACGTGCACGACCGGCACGCCGCGCTGGGCCGCGGCGAGCGCGCCGGCGAGCGTCGAGTTGGTGTCGCCGTAGACGAGCACCGCATCGGGCTCTGTCTGCGCAAGCAGCGGCTCGAGAGCAGCGAGCATGCGCGCTGTCTGCGAGGTGTTGGACCCGCCTCCGATACCCAGCTCACGCTCGGGCGCTGCCAAGCCGAGCTCGGAGAAGAACACCTTGGAGAGCGCGTCGTCGTAGTGCTGGCCGGTGTGCACGAGCAGCTCCTCGTGCTCTGCGCGCAACGGCCCTGAGACGGCCGCGGCCTTGATGAACTGGGGGCGGTTGCCCACAACTGTGAGGACTTTCACGAGCGCAGCCTAGCCTGAACGGAAGAACTTGCTTGGCGTCCTACGCTTTCTCCATGATGTCTCTATTATGTCCCACATAGACGACAGCAGGGAGACAAATTGGATACACAGCTGACAGCCGAGCAGCGCTTGGAGCAGGCCGACCGTTGCGTGGAGGACCTCAAGCAAGGCTTTGTGGAGGCCGTGGAGAGGCTTCAGCAAACGCCTGAGGTGGGCAGCGAGTGGGAGGTTCGCTGGCGCGAGTTGGGCGACCGTTTGAGTGACCTGCGTGTGGAGCTGCAGGCGGATGACTTTGACAAGGAACAGATTTTCCTTTTGCTGAACACGTTGCTCGAGATCCGCGAGCTGATTGATCGCACGGGCGCGTCTGGCACGCTCGATCTTTGCGATCAGCTGTTGGTTCGCTTGGAGCGCATTCGTCACGTCATAAGAGACGCGCTAGACGAGCACGTCGACGGCGCCACCGGGGATGTGAGCCACGTCATGGAGGACCTCGAGCGCTGGCTACCGCACGTGTCAGATCGCGTCATAGCGGACCTGGTGGGGGTTGATCGGCGCACGCTCTCACGGTGGCGCTATCAGTCCAATGTGCCTCCGCGGAGGACGCTTCGGGTGTTTGCTCGCCTGGTCGCGATCTTGCGTCACAACTGGGACGAGGAGGGAATGATCGCTTGGTTTGAGCGACCCCGGCGAGAACTCGATCGGCGTAAGCCGAGATCGTTGCTCAGCGATCCGCTGGCAGAGCCTCTACTCATAAAGGCTGCGCGATCCGGCCGAAGCCAATATGCCGAGTAGGAAGCGACCGGAGATCATTCCGTTTTCGTGCATCGCCTATCGAGCGACTTCCTACGATGTGCCGCTAGCCGTCCGTCCCAACCGCAGAGCCGGCCGTTGGAATGTGGCCAATGGCGAATGTACACAGTACATGTGCTTGGATGCGCAGGCCCCGCTCGCCGAGATGCTGCGCCACGAGGATCTCCGTACAGAGGAGTCAGCGTCTCACTATAAGACCACGCTCTGGCAGATCCGCGTCGATGAGGGATGCGTCGTCGACTACGGCACATTCGAGAAGGCCGACGCGGCCGGGTTTCCGCCTGAGGCGCTTGTGGAGGACGATCATGAACGCTGCCAAGCCGAGGCCCAATGGCTCATGGAGCAGGGAGTGAGAGCGCTGCTGTCGCCCTCGGCGGCGCTCCCCGGGAGCACCAACTTGACGATCTTTGGGGCGCGTGTGCACATTCCCTGGACGAGCCAGGCCACACTCGCGTCAGTGATGGCGGTCCAGCCGATCTCCACAGGCCCGCCACCGCGCGGGCTCACAGCAAGAGTGCGATTTTTCGGGCAGACGCACACACTGCTGGATGCCTATCTCGAAGCCACGCGGCCGTCTTCGGAAAATTTAGAAGCTGGCGGCTACTAAGACGTTGTCTCAAAATGAAGGGTTGTTTGGTGGTGGCCGGAATTAGTCGTGCGTCAACCTGATCCGAAAGGATGTGTGGCGTATGGCGGAGCGGCTGGTCAGCGACGAGTTCTGGTCCAGGGTGGCGCCGGTGATCCCGAAGGTGGAGCGCCGGTTTCGTCATCCCGGACGCAGGCGTGTGGAGGATCGTTGTTGTTTGGAGGCGATCATGTATGTGCTGAGGACCGGCTGCCAGTGGGCGATGGTGCCGGCGTCTGAGACAGGCTGCAGCGGCAAGACCGCGTGGCGTCGGATGGATGAATGGGACAGGGCCGGGGTCTGGGACAAGCTTCACGACGCTTTGTTGGCCGAGCTGAACTCCCAGGGCGCGATCGACTGGACTACCGGAGTCGTCGACGGGTCTTCCCAGCGCGCGGTTTTTGGGGGCCTCACACCGGCCCGTCGGCGACCGATCGCGCGAAGAACGGCGTCAAGACCCACGCTCTGACCGACAGCCAAGGCGTGGCGCTGGCCGTCACGGTCAGTGCCGGCAACCGCCACGACGTCACGCAACTACTGCCGCTGATCGACTCACGGCGCCAGGCGCCGGTCACGGGCCGCGTCGGGCGCCCACGCGGAAAGACCGACCGGATACTGGCCGACCGTGGCTACGACTACGACAAGTACCGCCGGCAGCTCAGGGCTCGTGGGATCGTCCCAGTGATCGCTCGACGCTGCACCGAGAACGGCTCCGGGCTTGGTCACGAGCGCTGGGTCGTGGAGCGCACCATCAGCCACCTCCACCAACCCCGCCGGCTACGGCAGTGCTACGAGCGCAGCGACCGCTTCCGGCTCGCGTTCCTCAAGCTCCGAGCTTGTCAGCTCTGCTTTCTACGACTCCAACCCTCATTTTGAGACAATGTCTAAGCGGCGGCGCCCACAACGGAAGTCGACCAGTCGATAACCGATGTCGGCCTCACCACATGGCGGGAGAGGCCGAGCTCCTTCGGCTCGAGGCCAAGCGCCAGCCCGACGAGCTGGGGGAGGTGCAGGACCGGCATCCGCAGCTCGCGTCCCACCACTTTCTCGGCCAGCGGCTGCTGCATGTCCAGGTTGAGGTGACATAGTGGGCACGGCGTCACCAGACAGTCGGCCTCGGCGTCCACGGCGTCGCCGAGGTGGCGGCCAGCCTGCTCGAGCGAAGCCTGCTTGTTCATGGTGATGATCGGAAAGCCGCAGCACTTGCGCATGCCCGCGTACTCGATCACGGTGCCCCCCAGCACCTCGATCAGCTGCTCGAGGTAGTGGTCGCGCGGGTGCTCTTCGTCAATTCCAAGACGAGAACGGGGCCGCACGATGTAGCAGCCATAGAAGGGCCCCACCTTGAGATTGGTGAGCGGCCGCTTGACCATCGAGCGCAGCTTGTCCAGGCCGATCTCCTCGACGAGCAGCCACAGGAAGTTCTTGTTCGTGAATGGGCGAGTGGGATCCTTTTCATAGGAAAGCCCCTCGTCTGAGAGCGTGGAGTTGACGTGCGCGCGGTACTCGGCGTTGGCGTCGAGGCGCTCCTGGCACTCGCTTTGCGCGCCTTGGCAGGTTGAGCAGATGTTCATCATCAGCTCGGCGCCCTGCACTTGCTGGGCAAGCGCGAACGTGCGCGCGTTGAGTGTGTCGGCCAGCTCCTGGTTGTGCTCGGCGATGACCCCGCAGCCGGTGCAGTTGGCGCGCTCGAGCTCGACCAGCTCGATGTCGAGCAGCGGCGCGACCTTCGCCATCGAGCCATGCAGCTCGGGGGTGAAACCCCTGCTCACGCAGCCGGGCCAGTAGGCGACCTTCACTTGGCGCTCCCTTCCGTGGACTCTGTCGAGGCGCTCTCGCCGGCGCCGGCGCCTACGGGCGTCTGCTCCGCGTCTTCGTCCTCGCCGCTCACATACAGGTTCAGCTCGTAGCGCTCGGGCCTGCCCTCGACCTTCTCGTAGATCCTCTGGACAGCCTGCAGGTCCTGCTTGGGGATCTTGTGGCCGAAGATCGCGATCTTGAGGCTCACCTTGCGTTTCATCACTCCGCGTATGACGACCGGCAGCGAGCTCAGCAGCTCCTTGCCGGCGGCGGGGTGGAACTTGCCAAACCACGAGTTGCCGCCGTAGGAGCGCGGCAGCATCTCCGCCTCGTGCAACAGCCCGTAGTCCTTGATCAGCGTCACGATCGTTTCCTCATGGCGCTCGCCGTTGTTCCGGTCGACGATGTGCTGGTCGTTGCCCGAGATGCGCCGCAACCGCATGATCTGACCCATCGGATTGACGTCCTTGGGGCAGGCGTCGACGCACTTGAAGCAGTGCGTGCAGTCGTAGATCCCCTGCGGGTCTTCTGAGAGGTCGAGCAGGCGCTCGCGCTGCTCTTCGTCGCGCGGGTCGCCCACGAAGCGGTAGGCCTTTGCGAGCGCCGCCGGCCCGATGAAGCCGGGGTCGACCTCCATCGCCAGGCAGTCCGACACGCACGCGCCGCACTGGATACAGGCCATCGTCTGGGTGATGTCGACCATCGACTCGCGCGGCACGATGTGCTCGCGCTCGGGCTGCGGTCCCTCGTTGATAAGCCATGGCGTCACACGCCTGACCTTCTTCCAGTGCACGGCGTCCATGTCGACGATCATGTCCTTGATCACGGGCATGTTGCCCATCGGCTCGACCTCGATCACCCCGTCCTTCGAGGACGCGCGCGCACGATCCAGATGGGTGTGGCAGGCAAGCCCCGGCTCGCCGTTGATGCGCACCCCGCAAGAGCCGCAGATCGCGGCTCTGCAAGAGCAACGGATGCCGATCGAGCCGTCGAACTTCGCCTTCGCCTGCAGGATCCCCTCCAGCACCGAGCGATGCGGCTCCAGCTCGACCGTGTGCTCGTCCCAGTAGGGCGCCTCGCCCGACTCCGGGTCATAGCGGCGCATGCGCAGCGTGAACTGCTCCGGCGGCTTGTGCGTCTCGGCCATCAGGCACGCTCCTTCTCGTTGGGGCGATGCTCGCGAGCCATCAGGCGCGCTCCTTCTCTCAGGTGACGCTCTCTCGAAGCGGTCTCGCTGGCGGCTGTGAAGACCATCAGTATTTCCGCTCCTCCGGTTGCCACTGGGTGATCGTCACCGGCGAGTAGCTCACCCCTGGTCCGTCTCCGTTGAGGCTGATTGCTATGTGCTTGAGCCACTGCTCGTCGTTGCGCTCGGGGAAGTCGGTCCTGAACTGCGCCCCGCGCGACTCCTTGCGCTCGATTGCCGCCACCACGATCGCCTCGGCGCAGTCGAGCATGTAGCCGAGCTCGAGCGCGCCGAGCACGTCCTGGTCGAAGACCGTGCCTTTGTCGTCGATGTAGGCGCTCTCGGCCTCCTCCTGCAGGCGCTTGACGATCTCGTGCGCTTGCTCGAGGCCCTGCTGGTCGCGGTACACGGCCACGTACTGGTTCATGGTCTCGCCGAGCTCCTGCTTGATCTCCGACACGCGCCGTGGGCGGGTGGGTCCACCATCCCTATCCCTTGCGATGATCGCGTCGATCGCCTTCACGTCCTCGCGCAGCTGGGTGTCGGTCGTGTCGGGCATCGCCATCGAGGAGGCGCGCGCCGCCGCGTGCTCGCCGGCGCGGCGACCGAAGATAAGCGTGTCGAGCAGCGAGTTGGCGCCGAGCCTGTTGCCGCCGTGCACGGACACGCATGCGACCTCGCCGGCGGCGTACAGCCCCTCGACCGAGGTGGCGCCGTTGATGTCGGTCTTCACGCCGCCCATGATGTAGTGCTGGCCCGGGCGGATCATGATCGGCTCGCGCGTGATGTCCACGCCGGCGAAGTCCTTGCCGATGTTGACGATCTCGCGCAGCGCCTCGAGCGTGCGCTTGCGGGGCACCTTTGTGATGTCGAGGAAGATGCCCTCGCCATGCGCCCCGACGCCGCGCCCCTCGAGGATCTCGGTCTGCTCAGCCCTGGAGACCACGTCTCGCGAGGCGAGCTCCATCTTGTTGGGTGCGTACTTCTCCATGAAGCGCTCGCCCTCGGAGTTGAGCAGGACCGCGCCCTCGCCGCGGGCGCCCTCGGTGATCAGCAAGCCGTTCTCCACCAAGGTGGTCGGGTGGTATTGGACCATCTCCATGTCCATCAGCGGCGCGCCGATGCGATAGGCCTGGGCGATCCCGTCGCCCGTCACGATCAACGCGTTCGTGGTCGGGCTGTACACCTGGCCCGCCCCGCCGCAGGCGAGGATCGTGTTCTTCGCTCCCAGCACCTCCATGCGCCCCGAGCGCACGTCGCGCGCGACGACGCCGCAGCAGCGCCCCGCGTCGTCCTGCAAGAGCGAGGTCACGAACCACTCCTCGTAGCGCTCGATCTGCTCGTGGTGCTTCATGAGCTGCTCGTAGAGCACGTGCAGTATCGCCTGCCCCGTTATGTCGGCGACATAGGCGGTGCGCTTCATCGAGGCGCCGCCGAACGCCCTCAGGTCCAGCTCGCCGGAGTCGTTGCGGTGGAAGGTCACGCCCATGTGCTCCAGGTGCATGACCTCCTTCGGAGCCTCCGAGCACATGATCTCGATCGCATCCTGGTCGCCGAGGAAGTCCGAGCCCTTGACGGTGTCGTACGCGTGCGATTTCCAATCGTCGGCCACGTTGATCGCCGCGTTGATGCCGCCGGCCGCCGCGACCGAGTGCGAGCGCACCGGGTGGACCTTGCTCACGATCGCAACGCTCGAGCCGGCCTGCGCGGCGGCAAGCGCGGCGCGCTGACCCGCGAGACCTGCGCCGATGATCAATACGTCATGTGCTGGCATGAGTTCCTGGGGCTCGGAGGAGAGAGGACGATGCGTCGAGCGAGACTCTATAACGCGAGGCGGTGCTAAGACCCGCCCGCCGGGTTGAGCGCCTGGCGGATCTGGGCGACCGTCACGACGCCGCGCAAGACGCCGTCGGCGTCTACCGCGACCATCCCGCCGAGTCGGCCAAGGCCCTCGCTGCGCAGCAGCGACTCGAGCGGTTCCTGCTCGTCGATGCGCACCGACAGATCCTGCTCGAGCACGTCACCAACCTCGAGTGCCGGTCGCCCCGCTGCGATCTCCGCGTCGATTCGCTCTGAGCGCACCACCCCGAGGAAGTGGCGCGCCTGGTCGACAACCGCGAACCATGGGCGCCTGTAGCGCGTGAAGAACTGCTCCTGCGCGTCGAGCAGCTTCAGCTCGGCGGGCATCGTGGGCGGCTCGCGGTCCATGATGTCCGCAACCCTCACGCTCTGGATGCGCTGGCCGAGCGCGCCCTGCATCACCGCTCCACCAGATGCCTGGTAGAGGATCAGCCCGAGCAGCAGCGTGAACAGGCCAAAGCTGTTGCCGCCGATCAGGGCGAGCAGCCCGATGAGGCCGAGCACCAGCGCGAAGACCTGGCCGGCGCGGCCGGTGACGCGCGTGCCGCGATGGCGGTCGCCGGTGCGCCACCAGATGACTGCACGCGCGATCCGCCCACCGTCGAGCGGGAAGGCGGGCACGAGGTTGAACAGCAGCAGCGCCGCGTTTATGAACGCGAGCCACGCGAGCAGCGCTAGCACGGGCGTGGTCGTGAAGCCTTCGCGCGCGATCACCGCGTCGGTGAAATGTCCCCCGCTGGCGATCGCGGCGGTGGCGGCGACGCACACAAGCAGCACCGCGAGCGTGGCGGCGGGGCCGGCCGCGGAGATCTTGAATTCCTCGCCCGGTGTCTCCGGTTCGCGTGCGGGCTTTGCCATCCCGCCGAAGAACCACAGGTCGATCCCCAGGATCGGGATCCCCAGCCGGCGCGATACGAGCGCGTGTCCCAGCTCGTGCAGGATCAGCGAGGCGAAGTAGCCGAGCGCGCCACCCACCGCCACCGCGTAGGCGGTGCTGCTCGAGCCGCCGAGCACTTCATGGAAATATTGGGAGAGGAAGAAGATCAGGAAGAACAGGACCAGGAACCAGCTCGCGCTGACGCCGACCCTGATCCCGAAGATGCGCGCCAGCTGGATGCTGCCGCGCGCCTGCATCGGTGCTCTTGTGGCCATGTACTGATCTTAGGCTGTGTGGCCGTCCAGCCTGGCCGGAGCCCCGGCCTGGGCCTCACGGGCCTCGTCGTGGCCCTTTCAGACCCCGGCCCTGTTGCGAGCGATGATCGTCTCGAAGTCGCTGCCGGGGGGCAGCGTGCCGTACTCGAGCCCCCCGTCGCCGCCCAGCCGCGAGGCGCAGAAGGCGTCGGCCACCGCCGGGTCGCCGTGGCGCACGAGCAGCGAGCCCTGCAGCGCGAGCGCCATCCCCTCCACGACTCGACGCGCGCGCGTCTCCAGCGTCGCCGGGTCTGAGAACTGGCTCTCCAGCTTTCGCACGTGCGCGTCCAGGCGGGCGTCGGCCCCGTGGGCCTCCCTCACCTCGTGCATGAACACCTCGAGCGAGCGCGGCGTGCGCACGAGCGCGCGCAGCACGTCGAGGCTCATGACGTTGCCCGACCCCTCCCAGATCGAGGCGAGCGGCGCCTCGCGGTACAGGCGTGGCATCCCCGACTCCTCGACGTAGCCGTTGCCGCCGAGGCACTCCAGCGACTCGAAGGCGTGGTTGGGGGCCCGCTTGCAGACCCAGTACTTGCCGACGGCTGTGGCCAGGCGCTTGAACAGGTGGGCGTCGCTCAGATCGTCGCTGCCGCTCGCCGGCGCCTCGGCGCCGGCTTCGTCGTAGGCGCGCGCCAAGCGCATCGCAAGCGCGGTGGCGGCCTCGGACTCCACGCACAGGTCGGCCAGCACGTTGCGCATCAGTGGCTGGTCGATCAGCAACTTGCCAAACGCGGAGCGATGGGCCGCGTGATGGGTGGCGTTGACCACGCCCGCTCGCATCCCCGCGGCCCCGCCGATCACGCAGTCGAGGCGCGTGTGGCCGACCATCTCGATGATCGTCGGCACGCCGCGGCCCGGCTCGCCCACCATCCGCGCCCAGGAGCCGTGGAATTCCACCTCGGAGGAGGCGTTTGAGTGGTTGCCGAGCTTGTCCTTCAGGCGCTGGATGTGAAAGGCGTTGCGGCCGCCGTCGGGCAGGATCCGCGGCAGCAGGAAGCAGGACAGGCCTTCGTCGGTTTGAGCGAGCACCAAGAACAGGTCGGACATCGGCGCCGAGCAGAACCACTTGTGACCTGTCAGCTCGTACTCGGCTCCCGGTCCGCCACCGTTCAGCGGCTGGGCCACGGTCGTGTTGGCTTTCACGTCCGAGCCGCCCTGCTTCTCGGTCATCGCCATGCCGGCGATCGCCGAGCCCTTCTCGCTGGCGGGAACAAGGCGCGGGTCGTAGGTGGTGGAGGTCACGAGCGGCCCCCACTCGGCGAGCAGCTCGGGCTGGGCCCGCAGTGCGGGGAGCACCGCGAAGGTCATCGTGATCGGGCAGCAGAAGCCCGCCTCGGCTTGCATCGCGGTCATGTAAAGCGCCGCGCGCGCGGCGTGCGCGGCCGGCTGCTCGCTGCGCCACGGCAGCGCGTGCAGCTCGTGCTCGACCCCCAGCTTCATCAGCTTGTGCCAGGCGGGGTGGAACTCGACCTCGTCGATGCGGTTGCCATAGCGGTCGTGTGTGCGCAGAACCGGCTTGTTCTCGTTCGCCAAGCGCCCCCACAGATGCTGAGGGCCGTCTGCCGCGCCGACGATCGCGCCAAGCTCTGAGGCCCGCGCGCAGACCCACTCGGCGCCCTCGCGCCGCGTGGCCTCGACGAGCGGGAGGTTGCTCGAGAACACGTCCACGTCCAGCAGCGGCGGCGCCTGGTTTGCGACCGTGTGGGTCCGCCACTGCGCGTCTGGGCGGGCTGGATTGGATACGGCCATCGCAACAAAGGTTACCCCTCTGAGGCGCCCCAGCGCGATAGCATCGCCGCGCCGGCTGGCGCATCTCCGTCGCGGCCCCAAATCCGGGTTCGAATGGTCGAGCCGCGTGGACCCCAACGCTTTAGAGACAAGAGGACCGATACATGGCCAAGATCACGGTGAAGAACCCAGTCGTCGAGCTCGACGGCGACGAGATGACGCGGATCATCTGGGCGTTCATCAAGGAGCAGCTGATCCTGCCTTACCTCGACGTGGACCTGAGGTACTTCGACCTCTCGATCCAGTCGCGCGACGCCACCGAGGACGCGATCACCGTCGAAGCGGCCGAAGCCGTCAAGCGACACGGAGTGGGCGTCAAGTGCGCCACGATCACACCCGACGAGGCGCGTGTGAAGGAGTTCGGGCTGAAGGACATGTACCGCTCGCCGAATGGCACCGTGCGTAACATCCTCGGCGGCGTCATCTTCCGCGAGCCGATCGTGATCTCCAACATCCCGCGGCTGGTGCCCGGTTGGACCAAGCCGATCGTGATCGGCCGTCACGCCTTCGGCGACCAGTACCGTGCGACCGACCTGGTCGTGCCCGGCGAGGGCAAGCTGACGCTCACATTCACGCCCAAGGACGGCGGCGAGCCGATCGAGCTCGACGTGTTCGACTTCCCGAGCAGCGGCGTCGCGGTGGCGATGTACAACCTCGACGATTCGATTCGCGACTTCGCGCAAGCCTCTCTGCGCTACGGCCTGGAGCGCGGCTATCCCGTGTACCTGTCGACCAAGAACACGATCCTCAAGCGCTATGACGGGCGCTTCAAGGACATCTTCGCGGAGGTTTACAAGTCTGACTTCAAGGCCGACTTCGAGGCTGCTGGCATCACCTACGAACACCGCCTGATCGACGACATGGTGGCGGCTGCTCTGAAGTGGGAAGGAGGCTATGTGTGGGCTTGCAAGAACTATGACGGCGACGTGCAATCGGACACCGTCGCGCAGGGATTCGGCTCGCTCGGGCTGATGACCAGCGTGCTGATGAGCGCCGACGGCAAGACCGTCGAGGCGGAGGCGGCGCACGGGACCGTCACGCGCCACTACCGCATGCACCAGCAGGGCAAGCCGACTTCCACCAATCCGATCGCCTCGATCTTCGCGTGGACGCGCGCGCTGTCGGCTCGCGGGCGCATGGACGGCACACCGGAGGTGAGCGAGTTCGCGCAGACGCTGGAGCGCGTGTGTGTGCAGACGGTGGAGAGCGGGAAGATGACCAAGGATCTCGCGCTGCTCGTGGGCCCCGACCAGCAGTGGCAGACGACGCAGGAGTTCCTCGCGTCAATCGACGACAACCTCAGCCAGGAGATGAATCAGTGAGCAATCCAGTACGAGTCACCGTCACAGGCGCGGCCGGCCAGATCGGCTACAGCCTCGTGTTCCGCATCGCAAGCGGTCAGCTGCTCGGCCCCGAGGAGCTGGTGGATCTGAGACTGCTCGAGATCCCACCGGCGATGGGGGCGCTTGAGGGCGTGGCGATGGAGATAGTCGACTGCGCCTTCCCGCTGCTCGCGGGCCTCGACCTGCACGACAACCCGCAGGAAGCCTTCGACGGCGTCAGCATCGCCTTGCTGGTCGGCTCGCGCCCGCGCACGAAGGGGATGGAGCGCGCAGAGCTGCTCTCAGAGAACGGCAAGATCTTCACCGCACAGGGCAAGGCGCTGAACGAGCGCGCGGGCGCCGACGTGAAGGTGCTGGTGGTGGGCAACCCGGCCAACACCAATTGCTTGATCGCGATGAACAATGCGCCTGACGTGCCGCGCGAGCGCTTCACCTCGATGATGCGCCTCGACCACAACCGCGCCGTCGCACAGCTCGCCACCAAGGCGCAGGCGTCTGTGAGCGACGTCACCAAGATGGGTGTGTGGGGCAATCACTCGCCCACGATGTACCCCGACCTCTTCCACGCAGAGGTCAAGGGCGTGCAGGCGGCGAAGGTGGTCGACGACCAGGCATGGATCGAAAACGACTTTCTCCCCAACGTCGGCAAGCGCGGCGCCGCGATCATCGAGGCGCGCGGCGCATCCAGCGCGGCCTCGGCTGCAAGCGCGGCTATCGACCATGTGCGCGACTGGGTCGGCGGCACACAGGAGTGGGTCTCGATGGGGGTCGTCTCAGACGGCTCCTACGGAGTGCCCGAGGGCCTCATCAGCGGCTTTCCCTGCACCTGCTCACAGGGAGACTGGTCGATCGTGCAAGGCCTCGACATCGACGACTTCTCCCGTTCGAAGATCGACGCCTCGATCGCCGAGCTCAGTGACGAGCGCGACACCGTGCAGAGCCAGGGTCTGATCTAGAAGGCCCCTTTAACGAGTAACGGCCGGGTCGCACACGCGAGCCCGGCCGTTACGTGACTCAGTGAGTCAAATCAGCCGACTGGATGCCAACCGCGTCCTTGCTTCTTGATCTTCTTTTCCTGCTCGAGGCCGGGGAGCACTCGGTACAGGTAGTTCTGCTTGATGCCCATCTTCGCGGCCAGCTCGGGAATCGTGATGCCCGGCTGCCCGCTGACGAATGAGAGCGCCTGGGCGGCGCGGGTGCCGCTGCCCTTGCGGCGCCCTGCGCGGCGACGCGTGGCCGTCGCGGGAGCCGCGGCCCTCGTTGCGGCGCCTGCGGCGGGTGTGGCAGCGGCGGCGCGCTTGGTGGTGCTCGCCTTCGTCTTGCGGCTCTTCGACCCGCGCGGGCGGCCAGGTCCACGTCGGACGGGCGCGGCGGGAGCGGCTGCTGCTGGGGCGCTCGAGGCCGATCCACGGACACCCGACAACGCCGTCGCGGCGGCTTCCAGGCGGTTGTACTCGTCGATCAGGGGCTTGAGCTCCGCCAGTCGGTCGTTTATCTCTCGGCGCTTCTCGTCAAGAAAGTCAGTCACGATATGTGTCCTGTTCACTGGAGTGAATGCAGCCCGACGATTCGGGTAGCACGGTATTTGCGCTTCACTCTACACAACTTGCCGTACCTATCACGCACAAGTCATCGCGATGCAAGCAAATTACCGCGTGCAGGTTGTCGCTAAACCTGTGATTGCGCTGTCTCGATTCGCGCTGTCTCAGTGCTCCATCAGCAAGCGCAGCCGCTCGAGTGTGCGGGTCGCCTCGCGCTCGGGCATTCCACCCACGAGCGCCCTGCTGGCGAGCGCGCCGAGCGGCCCGAGCGGGGCGTGGAACTCGTTGCGGTAGTCGAAGCGCGTGCAGCCACTGGAAGTGGGATGCAGAACGTACTCCGTGCTCGCCCGTGAACGGGCCGGCCCGCGTCCCTCCCAGACGGCGCGCTCGCCGGAGACGCATTCCACCAGTGTCCAATGAACATCGACGCTGACTCCTCTCAGGTGGATCTGCTGGTCCATGCGGTAGCCCACCCGCGGCGTGCCCTCGTCGTGATCGCGCAACTTGCGGTGAATGGTGACCCAATCGCCGAGCCGCGAAGGGTTCATGACCGTGTCCCAAATGGCCTGTGGAGCGGCGGCGATCTCGATCGAGGCGCAGACGGTGCTCATCGTGCCGTCAGCTCCTCCACCTTTTCCCACTCATACAGCGCGTGCTCGACGGCTGAGTCGAATGAGTGCGTCTCAACGCCGAGGATCTCCGCGGCTCGGTCCTCTCCTGGCAACAGGTCGCCGTTCAGCCCTTCCATCAATGGCAGTATCAGCTCGGGCTGCTCGTCGGCGAGGACGGCCGCCAGGCGGGCGGCGATCGGCGTGAGTGTCACCCCGAGCCCGATGCTCGGCCGGGCGAGCATCATCAGCTCGGCTATGCGCTTGATCATCTCGCCGTAGCTGAGCACGTTGGGCCCGCCGACGTCGAGTGAGCGCCCCCCGACCGACGTGGCGGTGGCGCACGAGGCGAGCAGCTCGACGACGTCGCGCTCGTCGATTGGCTGTGTGCGAAAGCGTCGCCAGGCGGGCAGCGCCAGCACCGGCATGCGCTCGACGAGGCGCACGAGGAAACGGAACGAGCGCGAGCGCGCGCCGATCACGACCGAAGCGCGCAGGGCGACGGAATCGGGGACCGCCTCGAGCAGGACGCGCTCGACTGCGTGCCTGCTCGACAGGTGAGCCGAGCCTCGCGGGCGTGAGATTTCGCCAGTGGGGCGCTCTGTGGCTCCCACGTCTGTGTCCGCTCCCACGTCTGTGTCTGTGCCTCGCGTGCGCGGGAGCAGCCCGCCGAGGTACACGATGCGCCTCACACCCGCCGCGCGCGCCGCCTGTGCGAACGTCTGCGCCGAGGCCCGCTCACGCGCGGGGAAAGGCGCGCCCGTGGAAGGCTCCATCGAGTGGATCAGGTAATAGGCGACCTCCACTTCGCGCATCGCGCGCAGCACCCCCTTTCCGCTGAGCGTGTCGCCGATAACGAGCTCGACGTCGGCGAGGCTTACCCGATCGCTCACCGCGAGCGCGTCACGCACGCGCACACCGTCGCGTGCAAGGGCGCGCACCGCGTGACCCTGCTCGAGCAGGCGGGGCAGCAGCGCCGCGCCAGCGAATCCGCTCGCGCCGGTGATCAGGATGCGCACTCCACCATGATGACGTTCCGGCGCCGAGCACACGGAAAAGCTGCGCAAAATGCGTGAACGCAAACCCGATTGTCACACGATCGAGGTTCGATCGTGGCTATTTGCGGATAGCGAGCGGTTTTCCCCGCGGTTTGCGAAGAAGGCCCGCCGGCGGCCCTTGAGGGCGTGCGCCGCCGGTGCTTTGATGCCTGCCTGCCTTCAGTCCTTCAAACTGCCGACAAAGGGGAATCAGTGCCGAGAGCGCAGAGCAAGCGAGCCACCCGCAAGGTTACATGTGACGATTGCTTCTTCCGGCGCAACATGCTGTGCGCGCTGGAGCTCGCCGAGCCGTGCGCGACCTTCCGGCCAAACGAGGCCAAGCTCGCGCCGCCGCGACAGCTGCGCTTCGAGTTCCGCCAGGAGCGCCGTTCGCGCGCCGCGTGGGCATTTCCCTCGGCGCAGGAACAGGCGGCGCTGCACGCGTAACGTCTAGGACGTCTTGCGGGTCCGCTCGGCGTGGCGGGCGATCCAGTTCGCGCCGGGGGTGTCGGTCAGGCCGTGGGCGACGATCGAGCACAGCACCACGAGCGCCGTCAGGTCGAAGATCTGCTCTCCGCTCGCGATGTGCTGGTCGAGCACCAGCAGCGAGAAGGTCATCGTGGCGACGCCCTTGGGCCCGAACCAGCCCATGAACAGGCGCGTCTGACGGTCTGTGTCGGTGCCGAGCAGCGCGATCCACACCGCCACGGGGCGCGCGATCAGGAAGGTCGCGGCGACCAGGCCGAGCGCCGCCCAGCCACTGCTCTCGAGCGCGTCGAATGTCAGCAGCGAGCCGAACACGACGAAGATCCCGAGCTTCACGATCTCGACGATCTCGTCCGCGCGCTGCTCGAAGTGGCGACGCAGATCTGGGCGGCGCAGGCCGAGCACGATCGCCGCGACGAACACCGCGATGAAGCCGTTGCCGCGCGGCGCCAGCACGGTGAGCCCATACGTGGCGAACGCGACCCCGAGCGCGTACAGCGACTTCTGGTGCGAGGGGATCGGGTGCTCCAGCGGGCGCTTGCTCTCACTGGGCATCAGCCAGCCAGCGAGCCAGCCGAGCGCGAGGCCGTAGAGAAAGCCGAGGCCGACGTCTTGCAGCACGAAGCGCCACCACACGAAATGCTGCGATTCGCTGCTGAGCGCGGCCAGGAACGTGAGCACGGCGGGCAGCGCCAGCCCGTCGTTGAGGCCGGACTCGAGGTTGAGCGAGTGGCGCACCAGCCGCGGCACGCGCGGGTTCGTGACGATGCTCGACGTCAGCACCGGGTCGGTCGGCGAGAGCAGCGCGCCGAGCAGCAGCGACTCCGTCCAGGAGAGCCCGACGAGCACGTGCCCGGCGACGGCGACGATTCCGGCCGTGATCGGCATCGCGATCGCGAGCTTGCGCAGCGGCAAGTGCCAAGCCCGTTGCAACATCTCGCCCTCGACCTCCAGCCCGTCGCGGAACAGGATCACGATCAGCGCGACGAACGCGAGGTCCTCGACGAAGCCCGACTGGGCGTGAAAGCTGACCCATTCGAAGCCACCGTCTCCGACTACGAAGCCGGCGATCACGAACAGAGCGGCAAGCGACAGGAACGAGCGCTGCGCCAGCCCGGATGCCAGCGCCCCGACTATCAACAGCGCGCCGAGGAAGGCCGCGGTCGCCTGGAAGCTTGACACGCTCAGGACACGTCCCGATCGGCACGTGTCCTCTGACGGAGGTGGGCCTGCTGGCTTCTCATGCGTTCGATTCGCATCATCGGGGGTATATTGGACATCATCGACAAAGCTTTCAGCAGAGGCGGTGGCCAGATGGCGGCAAAAGACAGGATTGGCAGGGCGACTGAGATGGCGCGGAGCGCCAATCTAAAGCGGTTGATGGAGGACGAGCAGCTGCGCGAGAGCCTGCTCTCCGCATACGCGTCCGCGCGGAGCGCCTACGGGCGCATGAGCAACGGCAAGCCGGCGGGCAAGGCGCTGCTGGAGGACCGCAAGCTCCAGCGCGAGCTCGCGGAAGCCGCGAGCGCGCTCAAGGAGGCGTCCTACGCGATCAGGCAGCCCCCAGCGAAGCCGAAGCGCAAAGGCGGCCTCGGCCGCACGATCGTGCTGTTGATCGTTGGAGGTGCGCTCGCGCTCGCGCTCAGCGAGGGTCTGCGCTCGAAGGTGCTCGACCTGTTGTTCGGAGCTGAGGAGGAGTTCGACTACAGCTCCACGACGATGCCGGCACAGGGCGCGCCCGCGCCGGTGGACATACCGGCCGCGTGAGCGGCGGATCCGCGCTCGGCGAGCGCGTCCAGTCCGCTGGGGCGGCGACGCGCTCGCTCTCAGGCGAGAAGGCCCAGCGCATCGTCGAGGCCATGCGCCACAGCGTGGCGCGGCGCGGCGCGGCCGGCTCCACGTTCGACCACGTCTCGCGCGAGGCTGGGGTCTCGCGCGGCCTCTTGCACTACTACTTCGGCACGAAGGAGCAGCTGCTCGTCGAGGCGGCGCGCAGCGACTGCGATCAGCGTATCGAGGCGCTCGAGCAGCGCTTGGCGGGGGCGCAGAGCGCCGATGACTTCGTCGCGCTGCTCGCGCAGAACCTGCAGGAGACGATCCGCGAGGAACCCGACTTCGTGACGCTGCTGTTCGAGCTGTTCACCCTGTCGCGCCGCAACGCGGAGATCGCGGTCGAGTACGCGCGGCTCGTGCGGCTCACGCGCGAGCGGCTCGGGAGCATGCTGGCCGCCGCGCAGGAGGAGGGCGTGCTGCGCCTACACGCCGAGCCGGAAGCGGTCGCCGACATCCTCTTCTCGCTGGGCGACGGCTTCGCGTTGCGCATGATCGCCGAGCCCGAGCGCGACTTCTCAGAGACGGTCAGGGCGGGCATCGAGTGCGCCCGCTCGCTCGTCGCCGACTGACGGCCGCCTCGCCAGACCGCGCAATCCACAAGGCGTCTTGACTGGCAACGCGGCCGCGCTCTTATAATCCGCGCTCATGCCCATCTACGAGTACAGGCGCGCGGACGGAACCACCTTCGAGTTGCAGCAGGCATTCAGCGATGACGCGCTGACCGAGGACCCCGAGACAGGGGCGCCGGTCGAACGCGTTCTGCACGCGCCTGCTGTGCACTTCAAGGGCAAGGGCTTCTACAACACCGACTATGGCACGCGCAACCGCCAGCGTGAGAATGCCGCCTCAAACGACAGCTCCTCCAAGGGCGATTCCACGGACAAAGGCGACGCCAAGAAAGACGAGTCGTCGTCCTCCAATTCGGGGTCTTCCGATGGCGGGGGGCAGGCAGGCAAGCCGGAGAAGAAAGCCGGCGACGCCAAACCCGTCGCTGCCGCGAAGGGCGCCTAGCCGGCGAGGAAGCGCGCCGCCGCGTTGCGGCGCTCGCTCTCAGAGACGCTGAGGCCGGCCTCGCCGTCGGGCAGCGTCACCGCGCCGGAGGGGCGCAGGATCCGCGTCGGGGGAGTGCCGCCGACTGCAAGCGCCCCGAACAGGCCGAGCAGCGTCGGGCCGCTCATGTCCGAGATGATCGCCGGCGGCGCGTTCCAGGCGATCAGCGGCATGCGCACGAAGCTCGAGAACGACAGCAGTCGCGACTTCATGTCCTGGAAGAGCGCCTGCTGGTGTTCGGCGCGCTGCAGGTCGGTCTCGTTCGGTTTACAGCGGTTCTTGCGTGTGCGCGCGAGCGCGAGCGCCTGCTTGCCGTCCAGGCGATGCGTCCCCTTGCTGAGGCGCAGCGTGAAGCCGCCGTTGCGAAAGCCGCCGCTGATTTCCGAGAGGATGCAGCCGCCCGTGTAGTCGACGCCGCCCATCGCGTCGATCAGCTGCGGGAAGTCTTCGAAGTTGACTTCGACGAGGTGGTTGATCGGGACGTGCAGCAGTTCTTCGACCACTTTGATCGAGAGCGCCGGGCCGCCGAAGGCGTAGGCGGCGTTGATCTTCTGCAGGCCATGCCCCGGGATTTCCACGACCGTGTCGCGCGGGATCGACAGGCGGGCCGAATGGCCGCCGCCGGTGCGGATCAACATGATCGTGTCCGAGCGGCTCGGTCCGGAGGTGTTGGCGCCCGGTTCCCTGCTGCCCTTGGGCCGGCGGTCGGAGCCGAGCACGAGGATGTTGTTGGCCGACGTCAGCGGGAAGCCGGCGGGCTTCAGCACGTTTGCCACCTCCGACGGTGGTGGCGTGCGCTCGAAGTGGGCGCTCAGCAGGAACAGCACGAGCGAGAGCGCGAGCCAAGCGACTACCGCGACGACTAGGTAGAGCAGGATGCGCTTGGGTGCAATGCGCTCTAACCAGCTGCGGGTCGGGCCGTCCTCCCGCCCGGGACGGCGCGGGTAGCGCAGCGCGAGGCCTCGCTCGCCGGCGTCGCTCTCCTGCCGCCCGGGCAGACGTCGTCCCGCGCGGTAGCGCGTGTATTGGGGCTTATCGTCTTGGTTAGGCGTCATCGTGGGCAGGAGATACGGCGGCGTAAGCGGTGTCGCGTGACCCTATATTCACCAGGAGATCGCAACCGTGCGCCAGTTTGACTATGGGACCGGATTCCAACTGGAGTTGGACGGTCCTCATTTGATCCAACTTTAGGGCCTGTATAGTTGGATCATGAATCCGGCCGAATTTCGCGGCTCTCCGATGGGGGGTCTTCTGCAGATCAATGGCGTAGACGGCAGAACCGGGACGTCCTACGAGAGCTACGCCTTCCTGCCACACCCGCTTCCCGAAGCGATTGAGCTTACCTCGGCGACTTGGACGACTGTCGCGCAAACCGAAGCAGAGCTTGCGCGCCTGGACCAAGCGGCGAGGCATATTCCGGAGCCCGGGCTGGTGCGTCAGTCGACGCTTCGTCGCGAGGCGCAGAGCACCAGCGCTCTCGAGGGGACGTTCGCCCCATTCGAGGATGTCCTCGCATTGGACATTGAGGAGCGCGCCGATCTTTCGCTGGAGATGCGCGAAGTCCTCAACTACATAGTGACTGCCACACAAGCGTTTGAATGGATAGCGGAGAGGCCAATCACGGTGGGGATGCTTTGCAGCCTGCAACAGATACTCGTTGACAGCACACCGAGCGAGCTGGGGGATGCCGGAGGCATCAGAGACAGGCAGGTTTACATCGGAGCGAGGAATGCTCCCATCGAGCAGGCGCGATATGTGCCGCCTCCTCCGGGAGACCAACTCACCGCTGGCCTGGAGCAGTGGGTGGGCTGGGTGGCTGAGCCGCGAACGGAGATGCCCGCGATCGTCCAGGCGGCGTTGGCCCATCACCAGTTCGAGGCACTGCACCCATTCTCCGATGGCAATGGGCGCATCGGACGTCTGGCGATCGTTTTGCAGCTGATGCGCATCGGTGTGCTGCGGGACCCTTTGCTGGTCGTCTCGCCTTGGTTTGAGGCTCGTCGTGAGCGCTACCACGACGAGCTTCTCGCGCTGGTTCGTGGCGGCGATTGGGACGGGTGGGTCAGGTTTTTCGCGACCGGGGTGGGGGCGTCGGCTGTAAGCACCCGCGAACGTGTTGATGCGCTGCTGGCGTGGAGAGAGTGGGCACTCGAGAAGGTCAGGTCCGCGGGTGTCTCTGGCATCGCCGAGCGCGTTGCGGGAGAGTTGATCGGAGCGCCAACGGTGCGCGCCGGTCAGGTCGCGGCTCGCCACGGGATAACGCACCAGGGGGCGATCCGCGCGCTTCGGCGACTCGCCGATCTTGACATCGTCTCCGAGCGAGCGCGCAACGGTCGTGTCACTTTCACCGCAACCGCCGTGGTCGATCTGCTGAGCCGATGAGTGCGCAATCGCAACCGGCAGGCGACGGCTCGGCCGGCCGGTCCCGGTGTGCCCCACCCGGATCGGCAACCTCGGGGACAAGGAGTGGCGCCAGCGACCTTTACGGCGCTTTCTTCTCAAAAGGGGACTTGACAGGTAGGATCGTTGGTGGTATGTTGCCGCCAGCGTCTGTCATCCCAGTGGGTGCGGGCGGACATAAGGTCAGGTTCCGGGTTGGCCCCTGTGGTCGACAGCGAACGTTTTGGCAGGGCCCTTGGGAGAGGGACCGGGTCGCTTTTTGAGAGGGAGTTGTTTTCGCGTGGTTTCTTTTGGGGATAACGTGCTTGGGAGTCCTTGCGCCTCTGTTGGGGGCGTAATAGGACGCGTCAGCGTCGCTGACGCGTCTCTCTCTCTCTCTCTCTCTCTCTCTGGGACAGCTGCCTTCTAGGCGCTAGTCCCCTTCGCCGCGGCAGGACTGCGCGGCTCGCCGGGTGTGAAGCCCGGCTTGGTCACTCGCGCGTACTAGACGCGCTTTCAACTTCTTCTGCCGTCGTGGGTCATAGACCCGCGGCGGCTTTGCCATGCCCGCGGTCCCGCGGGTCTATTCGTGTGGATCGCTCTTTCAGGAGGGGATGGACTGATGTTCTCGATTCGTAGCCGCTTTACCTATTCGAACGTTGTTGCGACGCTGGCGCTCGTGTTCGCGATGAGCGGCGGGGCTTATGCCGCTAGTAAATTCTTGATCACTTCGACGAAACAGATCAAGCCGAGTGTGCTTGCTTCGTTGAAAGGGAAGGCCGGGGTCAATGGTGCGCAGGGAGTTGCCGGCGCTGCTGGGCCGGCGGGTCCGGCCGGCGCCGTAGGTCCGCAGGGCGCGCCCGGCGCTCCGGGTGTGGCGGGAGAACTAGGGCCCGAAGGCAAAGAAGGTAAAGCCGGTAAAAACGGCACGAACGGTAAAGAAGGGTCTCCCTGGACCGCGAATGGCACGCTTCCGGTTGGCTCGACCGAGACGGGCGTGTGGGGATTCACTGCCGAACACGAAGAATTTCTGGAAGAGCCTATCTCTTTCACGATTCCACTGGCCCAAGCCCTGACAGAAGGTCATGCTCATTTCATCAATGAAAAAGACATGGAAGAACCCGTACCCGGTACGGAAGTAGATCCGTCTGTCGCAAAGGCATGTCTCGGCAGCGCGGCCGATCCAACGGCCGCCTCTGGCAACCTTTGCGTCTACACTTCGCATATAAGTAACAACACAGGCATCGGCTCCATAGGAATCTTTAATCCTGTTTCTCCGCCGACTGGCAACGAAGGAGCGTCAGCAGGTAAGACAGGAGCCATCCTTGACGCTGTCAAGCAAGCAAGCGGAGGAATGTTCGCCCGCGGTACCTGGGCTGTGACGGGGTAGCTCAAGAGATCTGTTTGTTCCCCGGGCGCCATTCTTCGTGCCCGGGGTGGTCGGCAAAGGATGAATTCACACGTCATGTTCACCGATATCGAGGCGGCAAAATGCGAAATATAGTTGAGGGCGCGCAGAGTGCTGCCTGTCGAGAGCGCTCATCAGTCTGGTCGAGCAAGGGTTCGGTTTTTGTGCTCGTTTTCGCGGTCGTTCTGATGCTTGCTGGTACATGTGCTGAGTCTTCTTTTGCGGCGCGTGGCCACGAATTTGGGGGGGCTTTCGGTTGGGGTGTGCTTAACGGTAAAGGCGAACTGCAGCGTTGCACGAAGGCAACGGGTTGCCAGAAAGGATTCTCGGGTAGCGGGCCGGGCCAGTTGGGTGGTTATGCGTATATCGCGGTCAACGAAGTCATGGGCGATGTTTATGTTCTGGACAAGGCGAATAATCGTGTGGAGATCTTCAACGCGACAGGCACCAAGTTTGAAGGGGAATTCAACGGTAGTGGCCTCGGTCTCGGCATGTTCGGTAGTGGCCAGTTGTTGAACGAAGGTAAGGCTGCCGGTAGTGGTGGGCTTCCTGAAGAAGTACCGACGGGTCGGTTCGATGAACCTGATGGGATCGCGATAGACAACGATCCGAGCAGCCCTTCGTTCGGTGACGTGTACGTAGCGGACCAGCATGGACATGAAGAAACCCCTGCCAGTCATGGGGTGGTGGATAAGTTCAGTGCGACCGGAGAATATATCGGTCAGATCACACGTAACCCGGACGGCAAGGAATTCAGCGAAATAGGCTTCCGGAATGTCCACGGTGTGGCGGTCGATTCGCATGGCGAGGTGTGGGTGGACGAGCTGAACTTCGGCCCAATAGAGTATGGTGCTGCGAATTATACGAATGCTGTGGCGAACAAGTGGATAGCGTCCCGCGAAAGTCATGGTTCGTCCGCTAACTTTAACTCGCCTCAACCGCCGTTTCCTTTCGCAATTGACTCCAAAGACAATTTCTATCTAGCTACCGAGATCTTTAAAATACCTATCGAAGATCGCCTTCTCAAGGATAACGTGAATGGCGAATTCATAGGAGAAGTCGATGAAGAAGTGCCGACCGGCGCGGCGGTTGAACTTTCCAGCGATAACGTGTATGTCAGTCACATGTCGAATGTGCATCGTGTTGACGCGAGTGGTGTGTCGCTGGAAACGTTGAGCGCTCCAGGTTCGCCGAGTTTCACTGGCGTGGCCGTGAATTCTTCGACGTTGACAGTGTACGTCGCGGATCCCGCCAATGGTGCGGTAGACGTGTTTTTGCCTGAAGCCGCGGGTCATCCCACGGTGGAAGCTGGTAGCGGGTCAGTCAAGGATGTGACCGCTACCAGCGCAAGCTTCAGTGCCACAGTGAATCCGCGCAGTGAACCTACGGACGGGGTGACGTCTTATAGTTTTGAGTATGGTCCGTGCGATACGCCGAGCACGTGCGCGTCGAGTCCGTATACGCAGAGCGTCCCGGCGCCTGAAGGGGTGCTTGCGGCGAACTATGAACCGGATTTCGTTGATGCGCATCCACAGGATCTGTTGGCGCACACGCTCTACCACATGCGTCTGGTCGCGCATAACTCCTACCCCGGTAAGGGAGAAGGCGAAGAATTGACGTTCACAACGCAGGCCACGGGCGCTTTCACACTTCCAGATGGTCGTGCGTGGGAATTGGTGTCTCCCGCGAATAAGTATGGTGCGCCGATCAGGGCCCGCGATTTGTCTGAGGCGTCGCTGAGTGGCGATGCAATCACCTATTATGCAGCTTCGCCGATCGAAGCGCAGCCTCCCGGAAATAGTGACAGTGTCGTTCAGGCTGTGGCTGGGCGTGGGGCTACTGGTTGGCAGTCGCTCAACATCAATACGCCGCATGAAACGGCACCCGGTCCACAGGTGCCGCTTGAATACCCGTTTTTCTCGGAAGACCTCTCGGTCGGGGTTTTGCAGCCGGCAGGCGCGTTTGTCCCGTCGTTGTCCTCGGAGGCGTCTGAACAGACCCCGTTCTTGCGGAAGATTTTCGCCACGGGCGATGCTGGTGGTTTCTGTACGGTCTCCTGTTATAAGCCACTCGTATCGGGCGCGCCCGGTTTTGAAAATGTTCCGTCAGGCACCGTTTTCGGTGGTGCCGGTCCTGGTGGCTCTGGCACTCCGGGCGGGGAATGCGTCGATGCGGGGTGTGGTCCCGTGTTCATCGGCGCCAGTCCCGACGCGAGCCACATAATCCTCGAATACGAATGGTCTCCTCTTGTAGAAAACGCGCCGACCGGCAGTTTGTACGAGTGGGCCGGCGGACGGTTGAGCGTCGTCAGCGTCCTACCCAACGAAACGTTCGCGTCGGGAGCCCACCTTGGCTCTGAAGGGATGACCAGGAACGCGGTTTCGAGTAATGGTCGCGTAGTATGGTCCTACGCGTCGCACCTCTACATGCGCGATGTGGCGAGGGAAAAGACTGTTCAGGTCGATGAACCTCAAGGTGGCGTCGGTGGTGGATCCGGTGCCGCGGTCTTTCAGGCGGCTTCGAGCGACGGTTCGCGCATATTCTTCACCAAGGGCGACTTGTATGAATGTGAGATCGTCGAAGAAGCGGGCGAATTGAAATGTAAGCTCACCGACATGACGAATGGCGCCGGTGTGATGGGGACGGTCCCCGATGCCTCTGAAGACGGCGTCTATGTCTATTTCGTTGCGGGTGTGGTGGCCGGTGCACAGCCCAACCAACGCGGTGAAACGGCAGTGGCGGGCGAACCCAATCTTTATGTTTGGCATGCTGGTGTCGCGAGTCTGATTGCCGTGTTGTCTGGTGAAGACGCCGGCGATTGGGTCGGGAGTGGGAGTCAGCTGCGCGGGAGGACTGCGCGAGTATCGCCGAATGGGCATTGGTTCTCTTTCATGTCCGACCGCTCGTTGACGGGCTTCGACAATCGCGACGCGATCAGCGGTAAGCACGACAAGGAGGTTTACCTCTATCACGCCGGCGAAGCCGGTGAAGCTGGACTGGTTTGCGCATCGTGCGATCCGACAGGCGGCCGTCCCCATGGTACGGTGCCGGCAGACTTGCAGGAAGGACTTGGCCCAGGAGATAATCTCTTTGCGGGCAAGGCTGTTGCCGGGCTGCTTCCCGGTTGGACCACTCCGCTCTACCAGTCGCGCTATCTCTCAAACAGCGGCCGTTTGTTCTTTAACAGTTTCGACGCGCTCGTCCCTCAGGACACGAACAACGCCGAGGACGTCTATCAGTTCGAGCCGGCCGCTGTCGGTGATTGTACGACAGGCAAACCAACGTTTGTATTGGCGACAGATGGTTGTGTCAGCCTGATCTCCTCGGGTACCTCCAAGGAACCATCCGCCTTCCTTGAAGCCTCACAATCGGGTAATGATGTTTTCTTTCTAACGACCTCCCAACTGTCTCCTCTCGACGTCGACAGCGCGCTCGACATTTATGACGCTCACGTGTGTGCTGCCGGAGAAACGTGTTCTGCGCCGGTGTCCGCGCCTGTGCCGGCGTGCGAAGGCGACGCTTGCCAAAGCCCGGTGGCGCCCCCGGAAGACCCGACACCAGGGTCTCTCACATATCAAGGTCTAGGCAACCCATCGCCGGCGATACTGGGCGTGAAACCCGGATTGAAGTCTAAGCCGGCCAAGTGTAGGAAGGGCTTTGTCAAACAGCACGGTAAATGCGTTAAGAAGAAAGCGAAGCCGGCGAAAAAGCACGCAAGAAGTCAAACCGGAGGGGTAAATAAATGATGCGACGAACTATCACGATAACCGCCGCATCGCTCCTGCTGACGGTCGTAGCGCTCGCGTCAGGCCCGTCGGTGGCGTCTGCCACCGAGCCGTGGTGGCATTTGACATCCGGTGCGCGCCCGACCAACCTCGCCCCGGAATCCGAAGGCGAGATCGTCCTCAACGCCGAGAACGTCGGCAACGCAAGTATCGACGGCGCTCAAACACCAGTCACGCTCACCGACAAGCTCCCCCCGGGGATTGAAGCAGTCGCGATCGGAGGCAACTCGTTCCGGACGATCAACGAACATGCGCCTATGTCTTGTTCGCTTGCGAAGCTGACTTGTGTCTATAACATGGAACCCAGTGCGAAGGAACATCCGCTTGCACCGTACATGGAACTTGAAATGCGGATCAGGGTCAAGGTATTGCCGGGCGCGTCCAGTGGTGGGACGAACAGGTTCAGCGCGGCCGGTGGCGGCGCCCCCCCGGCTACAGTTTCACGACCACTACGAATAAGCGAAGAATCGGCTCCCTACGGTATCGAAGATTATGGGTTCCGCGCGGAAAACGAAGGTGGATCATTGGACACCCAGGCGGGATCGCACCCTTATCAGGTGATCGGCACGTTCGTGTTCAACCAGGGACCGGACGGCGATGTCGGAGGAAACACAGAACCAAAATCCACACCATCCACCGCGGCGGGTCCAGAACCGATCGAGCAGCCCAAGGACGTGATCGGGAATCTTCCCGCGGGTTTGCTCGGCAATCCAAGACCCGTGCCGGCATGCAGCTTGGGAACGTTCCTTGGACCCACTGTTAATATTGAAGAAAATGACTGCTCTCCACAGACCGCGGTGGGAGTCGCGCTGGTCACTATCGAGGATTCCGGCTTTCTTGGACATCTCACGTTCCCCGAGTCGATCTATAATCTTGAACCATATGCCGGGGAGCCCGCGCGCTTCGGCTTCTCGATTCAGCTCGCTGGCGTGTACGTGATTCTTGACGCGTCGATACGCAGCGGACCAGGCGAAGACTACGGCGTCACGATCAGATCCACCAACATCACCCAGACAGCCGAGTTGGATGCCACACAACTCGTCTTCTGGGGTGTCCCCGGCAACCCCGTCCACGACAACGTTCGCGGCAACGGCTGTATCCTCAAAGAGTACGGACCTGGCGGCGTTTCTCCCTGCGCGCATACAGAAACGACTCAGCCGCCGTCGTTGTTGACGATGCCGACGTCGTGTACGGGTCCGTTGCAGAGTAGCGTGGAGACGGATTCGTGGACAAAACGTGGTGCGTTTGTGCACGTGCAGACCGACGAACCGTTGCAAGCGCTCGACGGTTGCAACAGGCTGCCGTTCAGCCCAACCGTGTCCGCGGAACCGACAACCGACAGGGCCTCGGCGCCGAGCGGTCTCGATTTCAATCTCGATTTCAAAGACGAAGGTTTGACGAGCACCAGCGGGCTCGCGCAATCACAGTTGAAGGACACGAGTGTCGTACTGCCCGAAGGGCTCACGATCAATCCATCCGCGGGTGTCGGACTGGGGGGCTGCACACCGGAGGATTATGCGAGGGAGACGGCGAGCTCCGCCCCGGGTGCTGGTTGTCCCAACGATTCGAAGCTCGGAACGGTGGAAATCGAAACCCCACTATTGGCGCAGAAGATCCACGGAGCGATCTATATCGCGCAACCCCATGACAATCCGTTCGGTTCGCTCGTCGCTCTATATGTGGTTGCGAAGAATCCCGAAACGGGGATCTTGATCAAGCTCGCTGGGAAGGTCACACCGAACCCTGCGACCGGCCAGCTCACGACGACGTTCGAAAACAATCCTCAACTGGCGTTCAACCACTTCAACTTCCATTTCCGCGAAGGTCAACAGGCGCCGTTGATCAGTCCGCCAACATGCGGGACGTATGCAACACAAGCGGTGCTCACGCCGTGGTCAGAACCGACCGCACCGTTGACAGAGACCTCGGCGTTCTCCGTGACAAAGGGCTACGACGGTGGCGCATGCCCCTCGGGTGGTGTCCCACCGTTCAAACCAGGTATCGAGTCGGGCCTGTTGAACAACAACGCGGGCGCCTACAGCTCCTTCTACCTACATCTCACCCGTACGGACGCTGAACAGGAGATCTCGGGCTTCTCAACCAACCTCCCGTCCGGTCTGACCGGGAACCTGTCCGGCATCCCATTCTGCCCCGAGGCGAGCATCGAAGCGGCTCGTCATAAGACGGGAGCGCAAGAGGAAGCCTCGCCGTCGTGTCCTGCGACGAGCCAGGTTGGACATACCCTCGTCGGTACCGGTGTCGGCGCCGTCCTGGCATACGTGCCCGGCAAGCTGTACTTGGCCGGCCCATTCCACGGCGCCCCGTTCTCATTGGTGTCGGTGACGTCCGCGACAGTCGGCCCGTTCGATCTCGGCACGGTGGTGTTGCGGTTCGGGTTGAACATCGACCCCACCACAGCCAGAGTCAATGTTGACCCGACAAGCTCAGAACCGATACCCACCATCCTCGACGGGATCGTCACCCATGTCCGCGACATCCGCGTGTATGTGGACCGTCACGACTTCACACTGAACCCAACCAGCTGCAACCCACTTACGATCGCAAGCACTTTGAACAGCGATCGTGGCGCGTCGAGCACCGTCACCAGCCCGTTCCAAGCATCCAACTGTCAAGCCTTGGCGTTCAAACCGGGATTCAAGGTGTCCACCAACGGCAAGACCTCACGCTCCAAGGGCGCGAGCCTCACGGTCAAGCTCACCTACCCCAACGCGCCGCAAGGCACGCAGGCGAACATCGCCAAGGTCAAGGTGGACCTGCCAAAGCAACTACCGTCGAGGTTGACGACGCTGCAGAAGGCTTGTACGGCAGCACAGTTCGAAGCCAACCCAGCCGGTTGTCCAACGGCGTCGATCGTCGGACACGCCAAGGCAATCACGCCACTGATCCCAGAACCGTTGACAGGACCAGCATATTTCGTTAGTCACGGTGGTGCGAAGTTCCCCGAACTCATTATCGTCCTACAAGGCTATGGCGTGACGATAGACCTGCACGGCGAAACATTCATCAACCCCGCAGGCATCACCAGCAGCACATTCCGTGCGGTCCCAGACCAACCGGTAGGCAGCTTCGAACTGACACTGCCCCAAGGCCCCGATTCGGCGCTCGCGGCGAACGGGAACCTGTGCAAGGCGAAACTCACGATGCCGAGCATCTTCGTGGCGCAGAACGGCAAGGAACAACGCCAAACCACAAAGATCACCGCCACCGGCTGCCCCAAGAAGAAGGTCAAGGGGAAGGCGAAGGCTGGAAAGCATCACAAGGGGACAGCGCACAGGAAGAAATGAGCGATGGCTGTCACCGCAAAGAGGTCCGGCAAGCGGGTGGCGTCGAAGGGGACGGCGCCTGACCGGGAGCGGGTGGGCACGCCTGGGGGGGAGCGGGTGGGCGAGCACTCCAATGGTCACGGTCAGGTGGCGGAGTTGCAGCGTGCGCGGATGCTCACCGCGATGCTGCGGGAGATCTCAGAGCGTGGGGCCGCCAACGTTTCGGTAGGTCACGTGGTGGCTCGCTCAGGTGTGTCGCGACGCACGTTCTATGAGATCTTCCAAGATCGCGAAGACTGTTTCCTCGCCGCGTTCGATGACGCGTTGAAGCGTGTAGCCGGGGCTGTGGTCCCGGCTTATGAGCAGCCGGGTTCGTGGCGGGTGAGGATGCGCTCGGCGTTGATCGCTCTGTTGGGGTGTTTGGAGCACGATCGCGCAACCGGGCGCCTGTTGATCGTCGAGAGCCTTGCGGCGGGACCGGGTGGGCTTGAGCGACGCCGGGACTTGCTGGCGCGGATCGTGCCCGTCGTAGAACACGGCTCGCTCGAGGCGAAAGCACCCGGCGACCCGGCGGCATTGACGGCCGAGGGGATCGTGGGCGGCGTCCTCTCGGTCCTGCACGCACGCCTCACCGACAAACGCGAGACCAGTCTGCTCGACTTGACTGGCCCGTTGATGGGCATGATCGTGCTCCCCTACCTGGGGCCGGCGGCAGCGCGCGAGGAGATCGAGCGCCCCGCACCCCAGCGATCGACAGGTCAGAAACCCGCGCCACCTACCGATCCCTTGCAGGATTTGCCGATGCGCTTGACCTACCGCACGATGCGTGTGCTCGTCTCCGTCGCCACGCACCCGGGCAGCTCAAACCGCACGATTGGCGAGAACGCCGGCATCGCAGACCAGGGCCAAGCATCTAAGCTGCTGGCGCGCCTGCACAGGCTCGGCCTGATCGAGAACAAGGGCGGCGACCCCGCGCGCGGCGAGCCCAACGCCTGGGTACTCACAAACACCGGCACGCAAGTGCACGACTCGATCGCAGGCCTCGGAAGCTGAGCGTGTTACCCTACATAGGGCAATGCACAAGACATCTGTATATCTCACCTCTGAGGAGGTCGAGCAGTTGCGGCGAGCGGCCGCTCGCACCGGCCGCTCCCAGGCTCAGCTGATTCGTGAGGGACTGCGACTCGTAACGGAGGAAGAGCGGCCCACAGCGCGCGTCTTCCATAGCCTCGGCAGGGGTCACGGCGGGGGCGCTCCGTATCGGGCGTGGGACGCCGAGGAGTTGCACCGCGCGGCTACCGGCCGCGGATGACGGCACTGGTCGTGGACGCCGGCGCGCTGTATGCCCAAGCCGACGCCGACGAGCCTCAGCACACAGCCATCGCAAGCGTGTTGGGCGAGGAGCCGGGCACGCTCGTCACCTCCCAGCTCGTCGTCGCGGAGGCCGACTATCTGATCCTGCGTCGTCTCGGTCTCGACGTCGAGCTCGCGTTCCTCGACGATCTGGCGTCAGGCACCTATGTGGTCGACGCCCTGACACCGGCGGAGCTTGCGATCGCCCGCGACATCGTCGCTCGCTATCGCGACCTCGAACTGGGTCTTGCGGACGCCTCGCTCGTAGTCCTGGCGAACCGCTGGCAGACCCGTCGTCTTCTCACGCTCGACGAACGCGCTTTTCGTGCTGTGACTCCTCTACAGGGAGGGTCGTTCGAGTTGCTGCCCGCGGACGGCTGAGGGCGGCCTATATTCCACCGATGCCTCCCCCGACCGGCGCAACAGGACGGTTGGTGGTTTGCCCGACGCCGATCGGCAACCTGGGGGACATCACCCTGCGCGTGCTCGACGCCCTGCGCGAGGCGGACGTCGTCGCGTGCGAGGACACACGGCGCACGCGCGTCTTGCTCGATCGCTACGAGATCTCCCGCCCGTTGCTCAGCTACCACGAGCACAACGAGCGCGAGCGTGCCGGGGAGCTAGTGGGGCGCATCGAACGCGGCGCGCTCGTCGCGCTCGTCTCAGACGCTGGCATGCCGCTTGTCTCAGATCCCGGCTGGGTGCTCCTGCAAGAGTGCCTTGCCGCGGATGTGGCGGTTGAGGTGCTGCCGGGCCCCTCTAGCGTGCTCACGGCGCTCGTCGCCTCGGGCCTGCCGGCCGAGCGCTGGCGCTTCGTCGGCTTCTTGCCGCGCAGACGCGGGGAGCTGGAGCGGGTGCTGGGGGACAGCGCCGAGACGCTCGTGGCGTTCGAGTCGCCCAGGCGGCTCGCCGCCACGCTCGGTGCTCTGGCTGAGCTCGATCCCGAGCGTCCCGTCGCGGTCTGTCGGGAGCTGACCAAGCTGCACGAGGAAGTCCGGCGTGGGTCCGCCGGCGAGCTGGCGGCGCACTACGCCCAAACACCGTCCCGTGGCGAGATCGTGCTCGTGGTGGGGGCGGCTGTAGCCCCGAGCGCCGACCGCGACAAGGCGCTCACAGCGTTGCGGGCGCTTGTCGACGCCGGCGCGCGCGCGCGGCCGGCGGCCGGAGTGGTTTCCAAGCTCACCGGTATAAGCGCCAACGACTTGTACCGTGGGCTAACCGGCTCGTAACGGCACTCGTCACGCCGGCCTCCTGAAAAGGAGGACTTGACACCTGGGATCGCTGATGGTATGTTGCCGCCAGCGTCTGTCATCCCAGCGGGTGAGGGCGAACATAAGGTCAGGTTCTGGGTTGGCCCCTGTGGTCGACAGCGAACGTTTTAGGCAGGGCCCTTGGGAGAGGGACCGGGTCGCTTTGAGAGGGAGTTGTTTTTCGCGTGGTTTCTTTGGGGAATAACGTGCTTGGGAGTGCGTGTCCTATTGGCGAGTCCTTTATAGGACGCGTCAGCGTCGCTGACGCGTCTCTCTCTCTCTCTCTCTCTCTCTCTCGGGCCAGCCGGCGTCTAAGCGCTAGCAGCCCGCGCCGCGGCTTTGCCGCTGGTATCGCTGGGCCTAGCGCCCGGCTTGGCCTCTCGCGCGTTATAAGCGCGCCTCAGCTTCTTGTTCTTCTGCCGTCGTGGGCGTGCGCCTGTGGCGGTTTTGTCTTGCCCGCGGTCCCGCGGGCCTATTCGTGTGGATCGCTCTTTGAGGAGGGAATGGACTGATGCTCGCAATCATTCGTAGGCGTTTTACGTATGCCAATGTCGCGATGACACTCGCGCTGGTGTTCGCGATGTGCGGCGGGGCGTATGCCGCTGGTAAATACTTGATCACCTCGACGAAACAGATCAAGCCGAGCGTCCTGAGTTCTTTGAAGGGCAAGAGTGGCGCGGCCGGCGCCAATGGGGCGCAGGGGCCAGCAGGGCCCGCGGGCCCTGCTGGGGCGGGAGGTCCGCAGGGGCCCGCTGGGCCTGGGGGTGCGGCTGGTGCGGCCGGGGCGAAAGGCGAAAACGGAACTAGTGTGACCAGTGCCGCGGCGTCCAAATCTGAATGTTCCGAAGGCGGTACGAAGTTCACCTCCGCCAGTGGTACCGCGAAGGCGTGCAACGGCAAGGAAGGCTCGCCTTGGACCGCCGGCGGGACGCTTCCCTCGGGGAAGACGGAGACCGGTGTATGGAGTTTTGCGTATGAAGCGACGACGAAAAATGACGCCTACGAGACTGTCGCGTCGTTCCCGATCCCGTTGGCTGCGTCGCTGGCCCGGGGTCATGTTCACTTCATCAACCTGAACGGTAAGGAAATCAACGCCGAAACAGAAGAAGAAGCGGTACCGACCGAGTGTGGTAGCGGTATCGGACCGAATGTGAACGCGGCCAATCCACAGGCAAAGCCGGGGAACCTCTGCGTCTACGCCGAAAGCCTCCAAAATGCGAACACCAACACGTTGCTTGTTATCGGGCCTGGAACGAGCGGCTCGGCAGAAGCGGGCACGATGGGTGCTTTCGCGCTCTTTGACTTCCAGAAACTTGGGGAACAAGCAGCGGGCTTTGGCGCGTGGGCGGTCACGGCCGAATAGTTCACGGAACCGTAAGGGATCGTCCAGCGGAAAGGCTATGGCACAGTGAGCAAGATCGCACATTTCAGCGTAATATCAGGCATGTCTCCTCGTCGGTTCGGGTTCGCTCGGGTCGCGTGCGTCTTGCTCGCTGTGCTGGCGGGGTGTCTTCTGTTGGCTGTCTCCTCTGCGTGGGCTGGTCAGACGCGGTTGTTGACGGGTGTTTTTGGTGTGGAAGCGTCTCCGACTGATCCTTATCCGTTGTTGTCGGGTAGTGCGGTCGCGGTCGATTCGGAAACGCACGACGTGTATGTTGCCGATCCCGCCGGGAATCGTGTCGAGAAGTTCGATTCGGCGGGGCATTTCATTCTGATGATCGGTAAGGACGTGGATCGCACCACCGGCGGCAATGTCTGCACTGCGGCCTCCGGGGATGTGTGTCAGGCTGGTGTGGCGGGCGCGTCTCCTGGCGCTTTTGAATCGGGTTACCTTGCGATCGCGGTAGATAATTCGGGTGTGTTCGGGCAACAGGGCGACGTGTACGTTTCTGACTTTTTGTCTCCGCAAACCTCTAATAGTTCTCTTATCACAAAGTTCAACTCTGAAGGAGCGGTGCTTTCGAGTTGGGGCAATAACAGTGAAGGCTGGTCGAGAAACGGCCCGCCGAACGGCCAGTTGAACGGGTCTAACGCGCCTGGACCCCTTCACGGACCGTTCAAACTGATCGAAGGTCTCGCCGTCGATCCCTCTGGGAACCTCTGGGTGCACAGCGAAATTGGAGGCGTTGGAATTGTGTTCGAGTTTCGTTCCAATTCGAGCTTCGTCACATCGTGGGAGGGTGAATATGGCGATATCGCAGTCGACGCGGAAGACAATCTCTACATGGGGCGCTACTACGTCAGGGAGTATAAGCTTGAAGGCGTCGAAATTGGTCAGGTAACGGGTGTACACTCTCCTTCACAATATGGTCTGACTGTCGATCCGGGTAGTCGCGAACTCTATCTGAGTAGCGAAAAAGAAATAGAGCGCTTTGACGCGTCATGTCACCCGCATACCGTCGAAAATGTAATTATTCCCTGTGTGCCGGTCGAAACGTTTGGGACCAATAATATTGGAGGCACCGCGAATTTGGCGATTGACTCTTCGACAAACACGCTTTATGCCGTCGTGGAACAACCTTCGCGTGTCTTGTCGTTTTCGCTGTTGACGGTTCCGGATGTGGTGACGGTCAAGGCGACGGGGTTCGCGGCGGGTACCGCGGTCCTCAATGGTAGTGTCGATCCGTCTGGGGTTGAACTGAACGCGGGACTGGCGGGGTGTCGTTTTGAATGGGGGGAACACGGTAGCGGCGAAAACGAACCGTATGGCCATACCGCGCCGTGCGACAAGACCGCGGCTCAGATTGGTTCGGGTAATGGTCCCGTAGAAGTGCACGCGAATATTAGTGGTTTGCAGCAGGGTCATACGTATCATTTTCGTCTGGTTGCTGGTAACCATAATCAGGTCAACGGATTGATCGACGAACCGAGCTTGGGGTCGGATTTGACGTCCGGTCCGCCGCTGATCGAAAAGGAGTCCGTGATCGCTGTGGGTGCTGATAGCGCGACGGTGCAGGCCCAGGTCGATCCGCATAACATTGATACGCGCATCCGTGTCGAATACGGTACCCAACCGGGTGTTTACGATCACAGTACGTCTGGGCTTGATCTGGGAGCGGGTGGTGAGGGTCAGCTCGCGTCGGTGCAGCTCACCGGATTGGAAGCTGCTAGCACGTATCACTACCGGGTGGTCGCCGAAAGCGTTCTCGGTGAAGGTCCTGACGCGGTGATCGGGGCTGATCGTGTGTTCACGACGCAGTCCAGGATCGTGGGTGCTGTGCCTGTCGATGGTCGGGTGTGGGAGTTGGTCTCGCCGCCGGACAAGCGTGGCGCGGACCCGGCGGGTATCACGGAAAGCGGTGTTGCGGTACAGGCCGCGGCGACAGGCGACGCGATGACCTACGGTGTTTCGGCGCCTGCGGAAGCCGAACCGCCGGGTTATCCGGATGGTGTGCAAGAGCTTTCGCGGCGCACGAGCGAAGGGTGGCAGTCGCAGAACACCGGCATCCCGCATGATAAGGGTAGCGGCGCATCGGTCGGATACGGGCATGAGTATCGGTTCTTCTCGACGGACCTGTCGTTGGGGATCGTGCAGCCGTTTGGGGCGTTTAACCCGCGGGTGTCGCCTGAAGCGTCCGAACAGACACCGTATCTAGCCACGAATTTCCCTGCAGGGAGTGTGGGTCCGCCGTGTTTGGGTGAATGTTTTCGACCGTTGGTTACTGGTGCCGCGGGTTATGAAAACGTGCCGGCTGAAACCCCTTTCGCGCAAGCATGCGAAGCTGAGCACGGGTTGATCTGTGGTCCGGTGTTCGTTGGTGCCTCTCGTGATTTGAGTCATGTGGTGTTGAGATCTGCGGTCCCGCTTGTCGAAGGAGCCCCGGCGGGTCGTGAAGAAGCCGAAGCGAGCTTGTACGAGTGGAGCAATGGGAAGCTCTCGCTTGTCAGCGTGCTGCCGAACGAACAGCCGCAGCGTGGTGGCGCTACGTTCGGTGGAAACGCCGGCGCAGTGACTAGGGGTGCCATCTCGATCAATGGTTCGCGTGTCGTGTGGTCTGAAGGTGAAGGCCGCCTGTTTGTGCGCGATACGGTCAAGGGGAAAACGGTTCAGGTTGGTGGTAATGGGGTCCAGTTCCAGTTCGCGAGCAGTGACGGGTCTAAGATCGTGTACATCGAAAAAGATTTGCATGAGTGCGAAATTGTCGAAGAAAATGGGGTGTTGCGGTGTGAAACGAGGGACCTCACCCCCGCCGGCGGCGTCATAGGAACGATTCCCGGCGCCTCCGAAGATGCTTCATACGTGTATTTCGTCGCGAACGGTGTACTGCAGAACAATGGGGTGCCGGTCGCTGGTGCACAGCCAGGCAAATGCGAGGAAAGTACGGAAGCCGGCGTGACGTGTAATTTGTACGTGTACCACGATGGTGTGATCAAACTGGTCGCGGAGCTCTCCAGCGAAGATGGGACCGATTGGGATAGTAATTTGAGTGAATTGACTGCGCGGGTGTCGCTGGATGGTCGGTGGCTTGCGTTTATGTCGGTCCGGTCGGTGACTGGTTATGATAATCGTGATGCGGTGAGCGGTGTGCCTGACACCGAGGTCTACCTGTATGACGCGAACGGCAATAACGGTGAAGGTACAGTGGTTTGCGCGTCGTGTAATCCTACGGGTGCTCGCCCGCACGGTAGTTTTGAACCTGAACAGCGTGGTTATCCGTGGAAGGACGGGACTGTTCCCGGTTGGACGCCCTTTCGACTTGGTGTAAGTCTGTATCAGTCGCGTTATTTGTCTGATAGTGGGCGTTTGTTCTTTGAGAGTACGGATGCGTTGGTGCCGCAGGATTCCAATGGTGCGCGTGACGTGTATGAGTACGAGCCGCCGGGTGTTGGCGATTGTGCGACGGCGAATGCTGGGTATGTTGAAGGGTCTGGTGGTTGTGTCGGGTTGATTTCCTCGGGTACGTCAGGGGAACAGTCGGTGTTCATGGACGCGAGCGAAAACGGGAGCGATGTGTTCTTCCTGACGACTTCCCAACTGGCGCGTGCCGATAACGATGAAGGGTATGATGTTTATGACGCCCGCGTCGACGGTGGCTTTCCTGAACGCTCGCCCGGTCCTGTCTGTGAAGGCGATGCGTGTCAGAGTCCGTTCGGCGCCCCCGAAGACTCGACGCCGGGATCGTTGACCTACAGCGGTCCTGGAAACCCTGGCGTGCCTGTCAGCACGATTGTCACAAAGGGTAAGGGTGGGTCGTTGACGCGAGCAAAGCGGCTTGCCAAGGCGCTTGCGGTGTGTAGGCGTGACCGATCAAAGCGTGTGCGTGAACGATGTGTCGTGCGCGCACACAAACTCTACGGTCAAACAAAGAATGGCAAGGCTGGCGCGAAGAGGGGAAGGCGGTGATCGCGATGAAACGGATCAAGACGCATGTCGTGGTTACAGTCACGACCGTTACGGTAATGCTCGTGTTGCTTGTTCTTGCCGGTTCTGCCGGTGCGGCGCAACCGTGGTGGGAGGTCACGACGGGGTCGCGTCCAGCGAACCTGCCGCTCGAATCCGAAGGCGAGATCTTCGCGACGGTCGAGAATCTTGGTGACGCGCCGGCGCAAGGGGGGTCTTCGCCCGCGACTATCACCGACACGCTGCCGTCCGGTCTGAAAGCTCTAGGCATCGTAGCCACTGTCCGCAACCTCGGCACGCTTAACCGTATCGGTGCTAAAAGTCTGACGTATTTGCCGTGTTCGCTTGGCTTGCTGTCGTGTACGTTGGATACGACGCTCCCGCCGTACGATCAGGTTGAAGTGCGTATCAAGGTGCGCGTCGAATCTACGCCTCTGCCTGGTGAAGTGAACCGTGTGAGCGTTACCGGTGGCGGCACGTCGCCGGTGTCGACTGCGCGTCCGGTTGGTGTTGGCGAATCGACGCCGTTCAGTTTGGAAGACGTTCGTGGGCGTTTTGAAGAAGAAGGCGGGGAAGCGGACACGCAGGCTGGATCGCACCCGTTCCAGTTCACGACAACCGTCGCGATCAACCAAGGCCCGGACCCCGAGCCGTTGGTCACTAGCTCCGGAGTCGCCAACGCGGCGCCGGTAGCTCTGGCAAAGGATGTGTACACGAAGCTGCCCGCCGGTTTGGTGGGCAACCCGACACCGTTCCCAACGTGCGGCCTGGAGAGCTTTCTCAGAGGTAATGGTGGTGAAGATGAATGTCCCGCGTCGACCGCGATCGGGGTGGTATCTGTCACCGTCGACGAACCGAAAGTTTTCGATGAGTTGACGTTCACGGCGCCGCTGTTCAATCTCGTTCCTTATCACGGCGAGCCCGCCCGGTTGGGGTTTGATGTTCCTGTCAGTGGTACCGCGGTGATTTTGGATACCTCGCTTCGGGATGGTCCGGGTGAAGATTATGGTATCGACGTGAACGTGACTAACATTACGCAGATCGCGGGTTTGCTGAACGCGCGCGTGACGGTGTGGGGCACCCCGGGCGATCCACGCCACGACAACGCCCGCGGCTGGGCCTGTCTACAGGAAGCACGCGAACAGGCCAGGCACGCGACATGCAGTCCGGACACGGAAACCAAACCCGTACCGTTCCTGGTGTTGCCAACAGCGTGCGGAGCGCCACAACTAAGCGTAGAAGCGGACTCCTGGACGCAACCAAGAACACGCGTCAGCATGTTTCCAAGCGAACCGATGGAAACCCTAAGCGGGTGCGACCACGTCCCCTTCACGCCGAGCATCAGCGCCGCGCCGACGACAGACCGCGCGTCGGCGCCTAGCGGTCTGGACTTCAACCTCGACTTCAACAACGAAGGACTGTTCAACTCCGAAGGCATAAGCCAATCCGGCCTGAGGAACACCACCGTCGTGCTACCCGAAGGCCTGACGATCAACCCCTCCGCGGGCGTCGGACTCGGCGGCTGCACCCGCGAAGACTACGCGCGAGAGACAATCGAATCAGAACTCGGCGCGGGCTGTCCAGACGACTCCAAGCTCGGGACCGTCGAAATCGAAACACAATTGCTCAAGCAGAAGATCCACGGGAACATCTTCATCGCCCAACCCTATGACAACCCGTTCGATTCGCTGGTCGCACTGTATGTCGTCGCAAAGAGCCCGGAAACAGGGGTCATGATCAAGCTTGCCGGCAAGGTCGAACCAAACCCGATCACCGGCCAGCTCACCACTATCTTCGAAAACAATCCGCAACTACCGTTCAGCCATTTCAATTTCCATTTCCGCGAAGGACAGCAAGCACCGTTGATCAGTCCGCCACTCTGCGGAGCGTACTCAACGCAGGCACGACTGAACTCATGGGCCGAACCCTTGAGCACGCTGACGGACAGCTCCTCATTCCAGATCACCCAAGGTTATGATGGCGGTGCCTGCCCGAGTGGTGGCGCTCCTCCGTTTGACCCCGGGATCGTTTCAGGATCGATCAACAATAACGCAGGTGCGTTCAGTCCGTTCTACCTGCACCTGACAAGGACAGACGCCGAGCAGGAGATCGCAGGCTTTTCCACTAACCTGCCGTCAGGCCTGACGGGTGATCTGACGGGCATCCCGTTCTGCTCAGAGGCGAATATCGAAGCGGCGCGGCATAAGACCGGAGCACAGGAGGAAGCAGGGCCATCGTGTCCCAGCACAAGCCAGATCGGACACACGCTCGTTGGTACAGGTGTCGGCGCCGTACTCGCGTACGTGCCGGGCAAGATCTATTTGGCTGGTCCCTTCCACGGCGCGCCATTCTCGCTCGTGAGCGTCACTTCAGCTGTCGTAGGCCCATTCGACCTCGGGACCGTCGTGTTGCGCTTCGGCCTGACGATAGACCCCTACACCGCCCAGGTCAGTGTCACCCCGACGAGCAGCGAACCGATTCCCACGATCCTCGACGGGATAGTCACCCATGTCCGCGACATTCGTGTCTACATCGACCGGTCCCATTTCACGCTGAACCCCACCAGTTGCAATCCCCTCGCTATCGGCAGCACCCTCACGAGCGATCTCGGTGCCAAGAAGACGGTCACCAGCCCGTTCCAAGCATCGAACTGTCAAGCGCTCGGGTTCAAACCGATCTTCAAGGTTTTGACGTCGGGCAAGACGTCGCGTAAGGCGGGAGCGAGCTTGAAGGTCAAGCTGTCCTATCCCGCCGGCGTGCAAGCGAACATTTCGAAAGTCAAGGTCGACCTGCCGAAGCAGCTACCGTCGAGGTTGACGACGTTGCAGAAGGCGTGTACGGCTGCGCAGTTTGAAGCGAACCCAGCGGATTGTCCACCGGCATCGCGGATAGGACAGGCCAAGGCCGTTACACCGCTGATCCCCGTGCCGTTGGAAGGCCCTGCCTACTTCGTGTCTCATGGCGGTGAAGCGTTCCCGAGCCTGATCATGGTGCTACAGGGTTATGGCGTCACGATCGACCTCGTCGGTACCACATTCATCAACAAGGCCGGGATCACCAGCAGCACATTCAAGACAGTCCCAGACCAGCCTGTTGGCAGCTTCGAACTGACATTGCCCCAGGGCCCCTTCTCGGCGTTGGCGGCGAACGGCAATCTCTGTAAGGGGAAATTGACGATGCCAACACAGTTCGACGCTCAGAACGGGGCGGTGGTGCACCAGTCCACGAAGATCAGCGTCACGGGTTGTCCGAAGGCGAAGAAGACTAAGCGTAAGAAGGCTCAGGGGTCCGGTAAGCATCGCAAGGGGAACAAGCACGGGAAGAAATGATGATTGCGAAAAGCAGGGCGTCGTCAGAGGGGGCGACGGCCGTCAGGGTCCCCCAGCCGGGGGTAAGCGACCCCGACACAAACGGTGTAGGGGGCAAGGAGCGTCATGGGCGGGTAGCTGAGGTTCAGCGCGCGCGGATATTGACTGCGATGGTGCAGGAGGTGGCTGAGCGCGGCGCCGCGAATGTGAGTGTCGCGCACGCCGTCGCACGCTCTGGTGTGTCGCGGCGCACGTTCTATGAGATCTTCGAGGATCGCGAGGACTGCTTCCTCGCAGCGTTCGACGACGCGCTGAAGAATGCCGCGGCGCTAGTCATCCCCGCCTATGAGCAGTCCGGTTCGTGGCGATCGCGGATACGAGCCGGGCTGATCGCTTTGCTGGAGTGCCTGGAGTGCGATCCCGCTACGGGTGGTCTGCTGATCGTGGAGAGCTTGGCCGCGGGTCCACGCGCGCTACAGCGACGTCAGAGCGTCATAGCCCAAATCATCCCAGTCCTCGAGCAGGGACAGGCCGAAAGCAAAACTACCCTCGACCCGCCGGCTTTGACAGCGGAGGGGGTCCTCGGGGGTGTTCTGTCGGTCCTGCACGCACGCCTAACCGAAAAGAAGGCTGCCAGCCTGCTGGACTTGACCGGTCCTCTGATGGGCATGATCGTGCTTCCCTATCTCGGTTCTGCCATTGCGCGCAAGGAGATCGAACGACCCGCCCCAAAGCGTCCCGCCAAGCCCTCGATGGTGCGCGGCGACCCCCTACAGGGTCTGCCGATGCGCCTCACCTACCGCACGATGCGGGTGCTTGCATCGGTCGCCGAGCTGGGCGAGCGGGGAACCTATCCATCAAATCGCCAGGTTGGCACGCACGCAGGCATCGGCGACCAAGGCCAAGCATCAAAGCTGCTCGCACGCCTAAACAAGCTCGGGCTAATCGAGAACCAAGGAGGAGACCCCGCCCGCGGCGAGCCAAATGCCTGGACACTCACAACCACCGGCAGACAAGTACACGACACGATCGCAAACCTGGGATAGCTGCTACCCTACATAGGGTAATGCATAAGACATCGGTGTATCTAACGGTCGACGAGGCTGAACAGCTGCGCCGCGCGGCCAATCGCACGGGTCGCTCGCAAGCTCAGCTGATCCGCGAGGGCGTACGGCTCGTGACCGCTGACGAGTCGCCGGCTCCGCGTGCATTCCGCAGCCTTGGCAAGGGTCGCGGCGGGGGCGCCGCGTATCGAGGCTGGGACGCGGAGGAGTTGCATCGCTCGGTCACCGGCCGGGGATGACCGCGCTGATCGTGGACGCCGGCGCGCTGTACGCGCAGGCGGACGCCGACGAGCCCCAACACCGCGCTGTCGCGGACTTGCTGACGGCAGAGCCCGGCACGCTCGTGACATCGCAGCTGGTGGTGGCGGAGGCCGACTATCTGATCTTGCGCCGTCTCGGCGTGGATGTCGAGCTGGCGTTCCTCGACGACCTGGCCTCGGGCACCTATGTGGTCGACGCCCTGACCCCGGCCGAGCTCGGGATCGCCCGTGACCTCGCCGTCCGTTACCGCGATCTCGAGTTGGGCCTTGCCGATGCCTCGCTTGTCGTGCTCGCGAACCGGTGGCAGACACGCCGTCTTCTAACGCTCGACGAACGAGCGTTTCGGACGGTGAGCCCGTTGCAGGGGGGCTCGTTCGAGCTGTTGCCGGCGGACGCCTGACCAAAAGGGGACTTGACACGTGGGATCGGTGATGGTATGTTGCCGCCAGCGCTTGTCATTCCCTTCGGGGTGCTGGCGGAAATAAGGTCGGGTCGTAGGTCGGTCCTTGTGGTCGACACCAACATGTTTTTGACGGGGACCTTGGGAGAGGGACCGGGTCGCAACCGAGAGAGGGAGTATTCGCGTGCATTCTTTGGGGAATAACGTGCTTGAGAGTCCGTGTGCTCCTGACGGGTCCGTTATAGGACGCGTCAGCGTCGCTGACGCGTCTCTCTCTCTCTCTCTCTCTCTGGGACGGCCGGTCTCTAGCCGCTAGTCCCACTCGCCGCGGCAGGGTTGCGCGGCTGGCCGGACAGAGCCTCCGGCTTGGTCGCTCGCGCGTCATGGACGCGCATGCAGGGCATATGCGTGGGTTGATCCTGGCGTTGTCGTGTGTCTTGGTGGGTGTGCTTGGGTTCTCGGTTGAGTCGGCGCTGGCGGCCGCTCCGCCGGTAGTCGAAAGCGAGTGGGTTACCGAAGTGTCCTCCAGTTCCGCGCAGCTCGCCGCCGAGATAGATCCGGGCGGTGGTGAAACTACCTATCACTTCGAATACGGAACCACCGAATCCTACGGTCACAGTACTCCGGAGTCGCTCTCGATCGGCTCTGAAGAAAGCGGCCATCAGGTTGCCGTGCACGTTCAGAGCTTGCAGGCCGCGACGGTGTATCACTATCGTGTCGTGGCCAGCAACTCATCGAGTCCTGTGGGTGGGACTCCCGGTCCCGACCAGACGTTCACGACGCACAGGACGGGCGAAGCGGTGGTGCTGCCCGACGCGCGCCAGTGGGAACTGGTCTCCCCGCCGGTCAAGACCGGTGGGAACATCCTGCCTGCCAACGAAGAATCGTTCATCCAGGCCGCGGACAACGGCGACGCGATCTCTTACACCTCGTTTCTGTCTCCGCTGGAAGCGAATCCGGCGGGCTTTGCCGTGGCAGACCAGGCCTTCTCTTGGCGTGGGGCGACGGGCTGGTCTTCGCGGGACATCAACGCACCGCATGAAACAGCGACCGGCATCGTCGCCGGCAACGGCGGGGAATACAAGTTCTTCTCCTCCGATCTGTCGCTGGCGCTGCTTGAACCGTTCGGTGATGGGCATCCGCCGCTGTCGGCGATGGCCTCAGAACGCACGATGTATGTGCGCAACGACGCACCCCTCGCGCCGGAAACGAGTGAGCAGGCGCTCTATGGCGAAGCCGAAGCGCAAGCGCCCGCCGGGTCGCATGTAGGTTATCTGCCGCTAGTCACGCCCGCAGATGTACCGTCGGGCACCAAATTCGGTGGGAGGTTCCCCTTTGGTGTCAAATTCGACGGGGCCTCGCCGGATATGACTCATGTGATCATCGATTCTGAAGTCGGGTTGACGGCGAAGGCCGCCGCAGCGGGGATCGGTGGCCTGTATGAGTGGTCCGGTGGGCAGCCACAGCTCGTGAGCGTGTTGCCGGGAGCAAGCGAAGAACCCGTGAACGGCGGCCTTGGCGCCGGAGAAGAAGGCGCAAGGAACGCCGTCTCGACAGACGGCTCGCGCGTTGTCTGGAGCACTGGCAACCTATACATGCGCGACACCGTGAGGGGAGAAACATTGCAGCTCGATGCCGCTGAAGCAGGATGTGGTGTGTGTGGCAACGGTGGCGGCCAGCTCCAGTTCGCCTCCAGCGACGGGTCGAAGGTGTTCTTCACTGACTACAATCAGCTATTGGCTGGGCCAAGCAAATCGGGCAATGATCTGTATGAGTGCGAAATCGTGGAAAACGCTGGCAAGCTGGCGTGCGATCTTACAGATCTGGCGCCGTTGACGTCCTCGGGCGACGCTGCTGTACTCAGTCCGATCATTGGCGCGAGCGACGACGGCGCATATGTCTACATCGTCGCGGAAGGGGTGCATGCCGAAGGCGCGAGTATCCCACACAGCCTGTATGTGTTGCACGACAGCAATGGGGCCTGGACAACAAGGCTCATAGCAAAGCTCTCCGAAGGTGACGCTCCCGACTGGACCCGGCTGACGGAAATGCCCGCGCGTGTTTCACCGGACGGTCGTTATCTGGTGTTCATGTCGCAGCGGAGTTTGACTGGCTATGACAACCTCGATGCGAATAGCAGTCAGCCCGACGAGGAGGTTTACCTCTACCACGCCGAAACGTCGGGTTCAGGGCAGCTCGAACCTGGGCATTTGATCTGCGCGTCGTGTGACCCCAGCGGTGCGCGGCCTGTTGGTGCCCAAGCCGAAAGCCCCCCTAAGCAGTTGATCAACGACATCGGTATCTGGCCACCCGGCACGGGGCTTGCCGCAGATGTGCCTGGCTGGGTCGGGATAAGGGGTCGCAGGATGCCTCGTTATCAGCCGCGTTATCTCTCTGATAGTGGTCGGTTGTTCTTCAACGGTGTCGACCCTCTTGTGTCGCAGGCGGCTAATGGTGTCGCGGATGTGTATGAGTATGAGCCGGTGGGGGTAGGCGGTTGCACGAATATGAGTCCGACGTTCGGGGTTGCGTCTAATGGGTGTGTGGTGCTCGTCTCGGCCGCGTCCTCAGGGGAAGAATCAGTATTTCTCGACGCAAGCGAAAACGGGGATGACGTGTTCTTCTTGACGAGCGTGCGGCTTGCCGACCTGGATCTGGATACGGCGTTTGATGTGTATGATGCGCATGTCTGTTCGGTGTCGGTTCCGTGTCAGGCGGCGGTGGTGTTTCCGCCGCCGTGTTCGACGGCGGATTCGTGTCGTGCCGCGCCGATGGTGCAGCCGGCGATCTTCGGTGCTCCGTCGAGCGCGACGTTCTCCGGTGCGGGTAACGTCGCGCCCTCACCACCGGCGGTCGTGAAGGCGAAGTCCAAGCCCGCAAAGTGCAAGAGGGCGTTTGTCAAGAAGAGAGGCAGATGCGTAAAGAGAAAGCGCACCGCGAAGAAGGCGGCTAGCAGGTTTGTGAGGAAGTCCGTTACCGGCAAGGGGAGCAAGTAATCATGCGTATTTCACACGGTCTGTCCTTGCCGCGCTATCGCTCTTTCTCCGTCGTTGCCGTGGTTGTGGGAGTGGTGTCGTTGACGGTGCTTGTTTCTGCGGGTCCCGCGTTGGCGGAAAGCCCGGTGTGGCATTTGACGTCGAGCTCTCGGCCGAGCATCCTGCCGACGGGTGGAGAAGGCACGGTTGTGCTGACGGCGAGTAGCGTCAGCGCCCTGGAAATCAATGGCGCAAGCGAAAAGGTGATGTTGAAGGACACGCTGCCGGCCGGTTTGGAAGTCGTGAAGAACTCTGAAGGTGAACCTGAGATCAGCAGTATCGCGGGTCTGGTGGGTACAGCTGGTCCGGTCGCATGCTCGGATTCGACGACAGTGGCGGGCGCCACGGTTGTGGCGTGCAGCTTCGAAGGTGCGCTCGCTCCCTATGAAGCGATTGAAGTGAGGATCAGGGTTAACGACACAGCCGCCGTCTCGGGTGTGTCCAATCGCATGGACGTGTCTGGTGGGGGTGCTCCGAGTGTCGCGGCGAGTCGGCCTGTCACGATCGGGTCGGGTCAGACGCCGTTCGGGGTGGAACAGTATGAATTTACGCCGGAAAACGCGGACGGGTCGCCGGCGACGCAAGCGGGCGCGCACCCGTTCCAGCTCACCACGACCCTGTTCTTGAACTCCGGTCCAGAAATCGAAGTCCCGGAAGGATTTGACCAGCCACACAAGGTTGTGCCACCGGCGATGGTCAAGGATCTGCGTTTCAAGTTGCCGCCGGGTCTGATCGGCAATCCGGACGCGATCCCGCAGTGCACCGCCGCCCAGTTCAGTCCCACCGGCGGCGGGCAGAACCGTTGTCCGACGAGTACGCAGATCGGGGTAGCGCAGGTCACGGTCTACGATCGGACCATTTTCGCACTCTTTACAGTTGCTACGCCGGTGTATAACTTGGTGCCGGCGCGGGGTGAACCGGCACGCTTCGGTTTCATCGCTGTTCTCTTCCCGATAGTGATCGGCACGTCGATTCGTGCCGGCGGGGATTACGCTGTGACAGCGAACGTGCTCAACATCACGCAGGAGCCCATATTCCTGGCCAGTCAGGTCACGCTATGGGGGGATCCTGGGGATCCGCGCCACGATCCGGCACGCGGTCAGGGCTGTCTGGGACTCGGGCGTTTCGAAGAAACTTGTAAACCTTCGAAAGGTACGGTTACTGCGCCGTTTTTGACGATGCCTAGCGTGTGTGGGGACCCTTTGACTGAACCGTTGGAATCGTCGATGACCGTGGATCCGTGGGGTGATCCTTCGGCTGTGACCGAACCGTCGGTGTATAAATGGCACGACGACTCGGGTACGCCATTGGCGCTCGATGGTTGCGATAAGCTGGGGTTCGAACCGTCTATTAGTGTCGCGCCGGATGGGCAGGCCGCGAGCACTCCGACCGGTCTGACTGTTGGTTTGCGTGTGCCTCAGGAAGAGATCTTGACGCCGAAGGGGTTGGCGCAGTCCGATGTGAAGGACACGACTGTGGCCCTGCCGGAAGGGGTGCAACTGTCTGCTGCGTCGGCGGATGGCTTGTTGGCGTGTTCGCTTGAACAGATCAGTCTGCAGACTGCTGGTTCGCCTGTGTGTCCCGGTGGTTCGAAGGTTGGCACGGTGGAAATCAAGACGCCTCTGCTACCGGAACCGTTGGAAGGCGCAGCGTACTTGGCGGCGCAGAACGCGAACCCGTTCGGGTCGCTAGTCGCGTTGTATATCGTTGCTGAAGACCCTGTTGCGGGTGTGGTCGTGAAGTTTGCTGGGAAGGTCTCCCCGGACCCCGTGACTGGCCAGTTGGTATCGACGTTTGAAAATACGCCGCCGCTACCATTCAGCGAACTGAAACTGCACTTCTTCGGTTCGGCTAGGGCTCCACTGGCGACACCCGCGTTTTGTGGGTCCTATACGACGCGTGCGGTGATCAGACCGTCCTCGGGTAGCGCACCAGCAGAACCAACATCGACGTTCCAGATCGCCTCCGGTCCCAACGGAACACCCTGTCCCGGTACGAGCCTACCGTTCGATCCGTCGTTGACTGCTGGTACGACGAGCATTCAGGCCGGCGGGTTCAGCCCGTTCACGATGACGATGTCGCGTCCGGACGGCAACCAGAACCTGACGGCGATCAAGCTACGCATGCCCCCAGGACTATTGGGGACGCTCGCGACGGTCAAGCTCTGCAAAGAAGAACAAGCTAACGCCGGTACATGTGGTCCTGAAAGCCTGATCGGTCATACGACCGTCAGTGTCGGTGTCGGCGGGGACCCGTTCACGGTGACCGGCGGCGAAGTGTTCATCACCGAAGGCTATGAGGGTGCTCCGTACGGACTGTCGATAGTCAATCCCGCCAAGGCAGGCCCGTTTGACCTTGGGAAGGTGATCGTCAGAGCAAAGATCGAAGTCGATCCGCTCACGGCAGCGCTGACTATCACGAGCGACGGCAGCGGCCCGTACAAGATCCCCACGATTTTGGACGGGATCCCCCTGCAGATACAGCACGTGAACGTCACGATCGACAGGCCGGGGTTCACGTTCAATCCGACCAACTGCACTCCGACGGCTATCACGGGCAGCCTCATGAGCGATCGGGGCGCGGTCCAAGCTCTGTCGGTGCCGTTTCAGATCACCAACTGTGCTGTGCTCGCGTTCAAGCCGAAGCTGACCGCGAAGGCCTCTGGGAAAACATCCCGCGCAGCCGGTGTGAGCCTGTCGGTCAAGCTGACGTATCCCGCGGGTCCGTATGACGCGAACATCGCCAAAGTCAAGGTGGACCTGCCAAAGCAGCTCCCATCCAGGTTGACGACGCTGCAGAAGGCGTGCACTGCCGCGACATTCAACGCTAATCCAGCGAACTGCCCCCCAGCCTCGATCGTCGGGCACGCGACTGCCACGACACCGGTGATGCCTGTCCCGTTGACAGGACCTGCATATTTCGTATCGCACGGTGGCGAAGCGTTCCCGGACCTGATCATCGTGCTGCAAGGCTACGGAGCGACAGTGCACTTGATCGGGACGACGTTCATCGACAAAGCCGGGATCACAAGCAGCACGTTCAAGACGATCCCAGACGTACCCGTGGGCACATTCGAACTGACCCTACCCCAGGGCAAGTACTCGGCACTCGCGGCGAACGGGAATCTCTGCACGACCAAGAAACTCACGATGCCAACGTCATTCGTCGCACAAAACGGCGCGGCGATCCACACCAACACTCCCATCGTCCCCACAGGCTGCGCCAAGCACAAGAAGGCGAGGAAGGCGCGTGAGCATCGCAAGGGGAGCACCCACGGGAAGAGATGACATGCGTGACATGGACAGGGCGCCGTCTGAGGGGGCGGCGGCCGGTGGGCTCCCCCGTTCGGTGATAGGTGAGCTTGGCGCTAATGGCGTAGCGGGCGGAGAGCGCTTTGTGGGACGCGGGCATGTCGCTGGGGTTCAGTGTGCGCGGATCTTGACCGCGATGGTGCAAGAGGTCTCTGAGCGAGGCGCTGCGAACGTGTCGGTCGCACACGTGGTTGCGCGCTCGGGCGTGTCGCGACGCACGTTTTATGAGATCTTCGAGGATCGCGAGGACTGCTTCCTCGCGGCGTTCGACGACGCGTTGAAGAGTGTCGCAGCGGTAGTGGTTCCTGCCTATGAGCAGTCCGGGCCGTGGCGATTGAAGGTACGTGCTGCCCTGACCGCTCTGTTGGAGTGCCTGGAGTGTGATCCCGCTACGGGACGCGTGCTGATCGTGGAGAGCTTGGCCGCTGGTCCGCGTGCGCTGGAGCGGCGCCAGAGCGTGCTCGCCCAGATCATCCCCGTCATCGAACAGGGGCACGGCAAGGGCAGGACGCTTGACCCACCCACGTTGACGGCCGAGGGGATCCTCGGCGGTGTCCTGTCGGTCCTGCACGCGCGCTTCATCGAAAAACAGGGAGCGGGACGAGTCACCCGTCCCCATATGACGGGCCTGGCGGGCCCCTTGATGAGCATGATCGTGCTCCCCTACCTTGGACCCATCGCTGCGCGCAGGGAGATCGAACGACCCATTCCCAGGTGCTCGGCCAAGCCTCCGGTCGTGCGCAGCGATCCCCTACAGGGTCTGCCGATGCGTTTGACCTACCGCACGATGCGCGTGCTCACGTCCGTCGCCGAGCTCGGTGGACGGGGAGCCTACCCATCCAACCGCCAGGTCGGCGAGCACGCTGGCATCGGCGACCAGGGCCAAGCCTCAAAGTTGCTCGCACGCCTGCACCGCCTCGGGCTGATCGAAAAACGAGGCGGCAATCCCGCCCGCGGCGAGCCAAACGCCTGGACACTCACCATCACCGGAAAGGAAGTGCACAACACGATCGCAAAACTCGAAGCGCGCGCCTGATACGTGCCGCGCCGTTCTTCGTCGCGGCACGCCAGTAGCCTGAGAGGACCGTGTCCTTCTATGTGACAACTCCGATCTACTACGTCAACGCCGCCCCGCACCTGGGGCACGCGTACACGACGATCGCCGCCGACGTGCTGGCGCGCCACCACCGCCAGCGCGGGGAGGACGTCTTCTTCCTGACAGGCACCGACGAGCACGGCGAGCCGGTCGCCGACGCGGCGCACGCGCTCGGGGTCGAGCCGCAGGAGCTGGCCGACCGCAACTCCGAGCGCTTCAGGGCGCTGGCGCCGCGGATCGAGGCCACGAACGACTTCTTCATCCGCACCACCGACCCGCAGCACATGGCCGTCGTGCGGGAGATCCTCGGCAGGGTGCGCGACAACGGGCACGTCTACATGGGCACATACGAGGGGTGGTACTGCCCCAAGTGCGCCGACTTCAAGGCCGAGAACGAAATCGACGACGGCGAGCTGTGCCCGATCCACCATGTGAAGCTGGGGCGCGAGCAGGAGGAGAACTACTTCTTCGCGCTGTCCTCCTTCCAGGAGCCGCTGGAACGTCTGTACGCCGAGCGCGAGGACTTCGTCGCACCGCGCAGCCGCTACAACGAGGCGGTGTCGTTCGTGAAGTCCGGGCTGCGCGACGTGCCGCTCTCGCGCCACAAGCTGACTTGGGGAGTGCCGGTTCCGTGGGACCCGGAGCACGTCTTCTACGTGTGGTTCGACGCGCTGCTCAACTACTACTCGGCGCTCTCCTACGCGCCCGCCCCGGTCTCGCCGGCGGCGCCCGCAACGGCGCCTGCAAATCGGCACACCCTCCCCGCGCGCGGGGGGGAGCTCTCCGCGCAGACGCTCACAGACACCTTCTGGCCCTCCGACGTGCACCTGATCGCCAAGGACATCCTGCGCTTCCACACCGTCTACTGGCCGGCGCTCTTGATGGCCGCCGGGATCGAGCTGCCCAAGCGCGTGTTCGTGCACGGATACCTGCTGATGGACGGCGAGAAGATGAGCAAGTCGCTCGGCAACGTGCTCGACCCGTTCGCGGTGATCGACCGCTTCGGCGCGGACGCGCTGCGCTTCTATTTGCTGCGCGACGTCCCGTTCGGGCAGGACGGGTCGGTTTCGACATCCGCCTTCGAGCAGCGCTACGAGAGCGAGCTCGCCAACGACTACGGCAACCTTGCGAGCCGCGTGATCGCGATGATCGTGCGCTACCGGGACGGTGCTATGGATGGTGGGGAGCCCGACGGACTGCTGCACGACGACTTCGCCGGACTGTCGGAGCGGGTGGCGCGGCTGCTCGACCGTGTCGAGCTGACAAACGCGCTCGATGAGATCTGGGTGCGCGTACGCCGCCTGAACCGCTACGTGGAGGAGCAGGCGCCATGGCAGCTCGCGAAGGATCCCGCGCGCGCGGAGGACCTCGATCGCGTGCTGCGCACGCTCGCGGAGGGCTTGCGGGTGGTTTCAGTGCTGCTGCACCCCTACCTTCCCGACGCCACCGAGCGGCTGCTGGCGGCGCTCGGCGCTCCCGACCTGTCATTCGCCGGGGCCGGCTTCGGGGAGGGGAGCGTGCGGAACGTGCGGGCGCTCGAGCCCCTGTTCCCGAAGAAGGACGCGAGCGAGCCGGCGACAAGCCCCGCTACGGCCTGATTCGCCGGCGCCCCCGCGATGCGCTCGATGCGTCAGGACATGAAGAGGGGTGGGAGCAGAGGGTGATCGACAGCCACACTCATCTGCACCTCTGCGAAGAGCCCGACGCCGAGCTTGTGGAGCGGGCGGTGGCGGCGGGCGTCGTGAAGATGTTGACCGTCGGCACGAACGGCGTCTCCTGCCGCTCCGCGCTCGCGGCGGCTGAGGCGTTCCCCCAGGTGTATGTCGCCGTCGGCCGTCATCCCAACGAGGCGCACGGCTTCGACGACGCCGACCTGGCCGAGCTGAAGGCCCTCGCGGCGCACCCGCGCTGCGTCGCGATCGGGGAGACGGGGCTCGACTACTACCGCGAGGGCGCGCCGAGGGAGGACCAGAAGCGCGCTTTCTCTGCCCAGATCGCCCTGGCAAGAACCACGGGAACGCCACTCATAATCCACACAAGGAACGCCGACGAGGACACGCTCGCCCAGCTTGCCGCCCAGGCCGAGGGGGTGAGCGTCGTGATGCACTGCTTCTCGATGCCCGATCGCCTGCAGGAGTGCCTCGAGCGCGGCTACACGGTCTCCTTCGCCGGCAACGTCACGTACAGGAGCGCCGCCGACCTGGCCGAAGCGGCGCGCATCGTTCCCGAGGAGCGCCTGCTCGTCGAGACGGACGCGCCATATCTGACGCCCCAGGCTGTGCGCAAGCACCGCAACCAGCCCGCGTTCGTGGCGCATACGGCTGCGTTCCTCGCCGAGCTGCGCGGTGTGTCGGTGGCCGAGCTGGGCGCGACCGTGGAGCGCAACGCCGAGCGCGTCTTCGGATGGTGAGGGGCGAGGCGATCGGGTCCGACCAGCCGCGCGCCGCGCGCGAGCACGTGGGGGCTGCGGGCAGGGACGGCGAGCCTGTTCAGCCGAGCCTGCGCAGGATGCGCCAGTTCGGGGTGAGGCCCGATCGCGAGCTTGGCCAGAACTTCCTGATCGACTCGAACATCCTCGGCGTGATCGAGCGCGCCGCCGAGCTTCACCCCCCGGCGGGGATCGTCCCTCCGGGAAGGACCGCCTGCGCAGAGGAGCTCCCCCCGCGTGCGCGGGGGGAGGGCGACGTGGTGCTCGAGATCGGCGGCGGCCTGGGCGTCCTCTCCGAGCACCTCGCCGCGCGCGCGCGGCACGTGCACGTCGTCGAGATCGACGAGCGCCTGCGCGAGGCGCTGCTCGACGCCACCGCCGGGCACGCGAATGTGAGCGTGCACTGGAAGGACGTGATGCGGATGGACCTCGCGGCGCTGTCGCCCGCGCCCACGAAGGTCGTGGCGAATCTGCCCTACGGCGTGGCGGCGGGCGCGCTGCTGCGCACGATCGAGAAGTTGTCGCACGTCGAGCTGTGGGTCGCGATGGTGCAGAAGGAGGTCGGCGAGCGGCTCGCGGCGAGCGCCGGCGGCGACGCGTACGGCGCGCCCTCGGCGATCGCTCAGCTCGCCTGCGAGGTGCGGGTGCTGAGGGCGATCCCGCGCGGCGTGTTCCATCCCGTCCCCAACGTCGACTCGGTGCTCATTCGCATGCGCCGCACGGCGCCAGCGCCGAGCGCGGGCGTGCGCGCGCTCGTGAGCGGCGCGTTCGCGCATCGCCGCAAGACGCTCGCGGGCTCGCTGGCGCTGTCGGGGCGCGCACAGGGGGTCTCGCGCGAACACACGAGGGCGGCGCTGGCGCAGCTCGGCCACCCCGAGGACGTGCGCGCCGAGCGGCTCGCGCCGCGGGACTTCGAGGCGCTCGCGGGAAAGCTCGGCATATCGTGAGCCCGCCCGAGCCCCTTCCGCTGCGCGCGCTGGCGCCGGCCAAGGTCAACCTGGGCCTGTTCGTCGGCCCCACGCGCGCGGATGGGCGGCATGAGCTGGCGAGCGTGATGCAGTCGATCTCGCTGGCCGACGAGCTGACGCTGGAAGTCGCCCCGGCCGGTGCCGAGCACGACGAGGTCGTGTGCGCGGGCGTGGCGGGCGAGAACCTGGCGGCGCGCGCGCTCGAGCTGTTCCGCGCGGCGACCGGCTGGGACGCCGGTTGGCTGCGCCTGAGGATCGCAAAGCGCGTGCCCGTCGCCGCCGGCCTCGGCGGCGGCTCCGCGGACGCGGCCGCCACGTTGCGCCTGGCGCGCGCGGCTTCCGGATTGGGGGATATGGATTTGCTGTACGTTCTCGCTGCTCAGCTCGGCGCGGACGTGCCCGCGCAGGTGGTGCCCGGGCGCTGGCTTGCGACGGGCGCCGGGGAGCTGCTCGACAAGCTCCCGGATCCCGTGTCGCCACTCGGTGTGCTGGTCCTGGCGGCGGCCGCGGAGCTGTCGACCGCCGAGGTTTACACGACCTTCGACCGTCTCGCGTCGGCCCGCGATGCGTTCTTCCTGCAGGGCCGTCGCGAGGCGTTGCGCGCCGCGCTCGAGCTGGGCGCGGCGCTGCCCGCCAAGGCCGAGTTGTTGCACAACGATCTGCAGGCGGCGGCCGCGGCGCTGTGCCCGGAGATCGACGGCGCGCTCGCGCAGGCGTACGAGACGGGGGCGGAGGTGGCGTTCGTGAGCGGCTCGGGCCCAACGGTCGTGGGGCTGTTCGCGCGCGCCAACGGCCTCGCGCGGGCGCAGCGGGCGGCGGCGGGACTCGAGGGGCGCGAGCCGCCGGCGGTGGCGGCCGTGTCGGTCGACGCGAGCTTCTCTCAGGTGCGTGGCGTCTGAGGCCCCCAATGAGTAGGGCGGCGTCCCCCCAATGAGCAGCGGGCGTGAGCTCTGTGTGGGTATCCAGCGGCGCCGTGCGTCACAATGACGGGCTCGTAAGCAGACGCGATGCGCGAAACCGCGCCAGGGAGCCATGAGCACCACCGCCATCACCGATCTCGTAGCCGTGTGCGCCGGCGTCTTCGGGTTGGCGCTGTACGTCGGGCTGATCCTGGCGCCGGCCTGGAGCTCGTACTCGCGCGCCTGGGAGCGCTTGGCGGCGACCGTTCTGTCGCTGTACGTGCTGGCCGTTCTCGCCGGCGCCGGTGTCCTCGCCGCGCTCGTCGTCGTCTACTTCTGGGGCTGAGTTGAGCACCATCTCCATGTCCTGTCATCCCTCGTGGAGCGAGGGCTGAGTTGAACACCATCTTCGTGTCCTGTCATCCCTCGTGGAGCGAGGGCTGAGTTGAACACCATCTCCGTGTCTCGTTATCCCTCGCGGAGCGAGGGATAAACGGTGTCCGAGCTAGTCGGGCTGGACGCCGTCACCGAGGCGGTCGAGTCTGGGGCGGGACTGCCGGAGGTCGTGCGCGCCGCTGCGCGCGCCCTCGACGCGAGCCTCGCGGTGAGCGACGCCGCCGGCGCCACGATCGCCGTCGCCGCGCGCTCGAGCGCCGACGAGCGCTCTTTGCTGACGGGTGGCGATGGCGTCACGAGCGTGGCGCTGAGGGTCGCCGACGCGGTCGTCGGATCGCTGCACATGCGCGCCCGAGCCGAGCCGAGCCCGCTCGTGCAGCGACTGCTCGTGACGATGATCGCCTCCGAGGTCGAGCGCGTGCGCGCCCCGGACGTGGCCTCGGAGAGCGCCGCCGCGGACTTCCTGCGCATGGCGCTTGGGCGCAAGCAGGTCCCGCGCGAGCAGTTGCTGGCGCGCGCCGCCGAGCTGTCGCTCGACCTGCAGGACGGGGCGAGCGTCGTCGTCGCCCGCGCCCACCCGCAGGCGCCGACCGAGGAGGGCTGGCGCGCCCGCGCGCGCGCGGTCGTCGAGCGCGGGGCGCGCGCGGTCGCGGGCCGCTCGATCGCGGCGCTCTCCGAGCGGGACGGCGCGGCCGGCGTCGAGATCCTGCTGCTCGTCCCCGGCAGCGAGGAGGCGCTGGCGGCGCGCGCGGCGGAGGCCGTGCTGCGCGAGATGGAAAGCGCGCTCGCGGGCTACACGTTCGCGCTCGGGCGCAGCCGCATCGCGACGGACCCGGGCGAGCTGCCGCGTGCGGCGGGCGAGGCGCTGCTAGCCGCCAATGTCGCCGAGGGCAGCTCGCCGGAGGGGGCGCTGCTGGCTTTCGAGCAGACCGGCGCCTATCGCCTGCTGCTCGGCACGATGACCGAGAACCCAAGCGAGCTGCAGCGCTTCTACGCCGAGACGGTAGAGCCGCTGGTGGCCTACGACGAGCAGTATGAGACCGAGCTGCTGCAGACGCTGGAGACGTTCTTGGAGGCCGACGGCAATGTGGCGGGCACCGCCCAGCGCCTGTTCACGCACAGGCACACGATCTACTACCGCCTGGAGCGCGTACGCGAGCTGACCGGCCTCGACGTCAGCTCTAGCGACGGCCGCGAGAAGCTCAGCCTCGGCCTGAAGGCGATGCGCGTGCTGGGGATCTCCTCGGCGCGCGGCCCCGCATCCGAGGATGGCGCGCGCGGAGGGCGCGTGCCGCGTCGCTCCTGAGGCGCCTTGCGCGCTCCTGTCCTTCGCGCCGCCTTTGAAGCCGCCTTGAAGGATCCCGCACGCCTGACAGCGGCTCTTCCCGCGCGGCGTCGATCACCCGCGAACCGCGAACTCCACGGTGTAGGTGGCGCCCGGCAGCCCGTGGGTCAAGCGTGGCGGCGCGGCCGGCGCGATGCCGATACCGACGTCGCGATAGCCGCCGCTGAGCATTATCCGGCGGTGCGGAGGCGAGAGCATCCAGCCGCGCACCATCGCTGCCGGGGTGGCGAGCCCGCCAGTACCCCAGCCGATGTTCTGGGCCGCAAGCAGGCTCTTCGTGCGTGAGGCATAGGCCGAGACCTCGATCCGCTGCATCGGGGTCGAGCCGGAGAGGCTGTTGTCGCCAAAGTAGTCGCCGATCACCATTTCTTTGGCCTGGCTCGTGGCGATTCGCTGCAGCGAGCCGTTGGAGTGCAGCAGGCCGAGACGGAAAGTCTCGCGTTCGCGCTCGATCAGGCAGCGCGTGGCCGCGGTCACACGCGACAGGTTCGCGCGCGTGGGCTGCAGGTAGGCGCCGCCGCACGATCGCCGCGCGCGCTTGGCCGTCGCCGCGTTGGCCACGCCGACGCTCGACCCGCTGAGCAGCCCTGGTAGGACTAGCGTCGCGATCGTGGCGCGCAAAGCGCCCCTCATCGCAGACCCCCGATCCACAACACCGCAAGGATTCTTGCAGGAGAGCGGGACGGGACGTCGCGGTTGGTTACGCGCTCGCGCCGCTCAACGGTAAAGTCCGTCACGGAGCAATAGCCCCTTGGGGGGTCGTCCAATGGCAGGACATCAGGTTTTGGTCCTGAGAATCGGGGTTCGAATCCCTGCCCCCCAGTTGGCGCCAAGCGCCAAACCCCTCCGTCCGGTGGACGGTCATTAGAGTCATGGGGAATGGCCGCTCCCACTGTCCTGATCCTCGCCGCCGGCCAGGGCACGCGCATGCGCTCGAGCACGCCCAAGGTTCTGCACGAGCTGTGCGGCATCCCAATGGTCTTGTGGCCCGTGCGCGCCGCGCTCGCCGCTGGCGCCGGGCGCGTCGTTGTGGTCGACTCCTCAGCTCGCGCGCTGGCGGGCGTGCTGCCGGAGGGGGTGGAGCTGGCGGTGCAGGCACAGGCCGACGGCACCGGCGGGGCGGTGCGTGCCGCGGCCGACTTTGTCGACCCTGATGCTCCGGTGGCGGTGCTTAGCGGCGACGTCCCGCTGATCAGCGCGGAGACGATCGAAGAGCTCGTGCGGGCGCATGCGAGCGGCGAAGCGGCGGCGACGATGGCGACCGCGGTGCTCGACGACCCCAGCGGCTACGGCCGCGTCGTGCGCGATGCCGACGGGGCGGTCGCGCGCGTCGTGGAGACCAAGAAGCCTGGGGACGCGACCGAAGCGGAGCTAGAGATCCGCGAGGTGAACTCCGGGATATACGTCTTCAGCGGCTCGGCCCTGCTGGGGGCGCTGCCGCGGCTGAGCGCCGACAACGCCCAGCGCGAGCTGTATCTGCCGCAGGCGCTCGACCTGCTGCGCGCCGATGGCGAGCTGGTCGCCGCGCACATCATCGACGACGAGCGGCTGATGCTCGGGGTCAACGACCGCGTCGCGCTCGCGCACGTGCGCGCGCTTGCGCAGCAAGCGATCGCCGAGCGTCACATGCTCGCCGGCGTCACGATCGTGGACCCCTCCTCGGCGCGGATCGACGTCGACGTTGAGATCGGCCAGGACACCGTGATCGAGCCGTTCACGACGATTCGGGGAAGCACGCGGATCGGCAGCGGGTGCGCCGTACGCTGCTCCTACCTCGTGGATTGCGTGCTGGAGGACGGAGTCAGCGTTGGGCCGTTCGCGTATCTACGCCCCGGCGCTGTCCTGCGCGCCGGCGCCAAGGCCGGCACGTTCGTTGAGATCAAGAACTCCGACGTGGGAGCGGGCACGAAGATCCCGCACCTCTCCTATATCGGGGACGCCGATGTCGGGGAGGGCTCGAACCTCGGGGCGGGCACGATCACCGCCAACTATGACGGGCGCTCCAAGCACCGCACCACGATCGGCAAGCGCGTGCGCGGGGGGGTCGACACCTCGTTCGTGGCCCCGGTGACGGTCGGCGACGACGCCTATACCGCCGCGGGCTCGGTCGTCACCGACGACGTGCCATCCGGGGCGCTCGCGGTCGCGCGGGCACGCCAGCGCAACGTCGAGGGCTTCGCCGAGAGCCGGACTCCGGAGGGCGCCGCCGATGGCGGGGGGCGTCCCGAGGGACACAAGCAGGCAGGCGAGCGCTAACCGTGACGAGCTCTCCCGCGGCCCGCCCTCTACACTCCCGAATGAGATGAGCAGCGTGATCGACACGCGCACGCAGCCGTCCCCGACGAGCCTGCCGATCGACTACAACAAGCGGTTGATGCTCTTCTCGGGGCGGGCCAACCCCCAGCTCGCGGTCGACATCGCGGACAAGCTGAGCGTCGACATCGGCCCCGTGACGCTCAACACCTTCTCAAACGGAGAGGTGTACTGCCGCTACGAGGAGTCGATCCGCGGCGCCGACGTGTTCATCGTGCAGTCCACATGCGGCAATCCCGCCACGGGCGTCACCGCGAACGACTCGCTGATGGAGCTGCTGTTCATGATCGACGCCGCGGTCGGCGCCTCCGCCCACCGCGTGATCGCGGTCACGCCATGGTTCGGGTACTCGCGCCAGGACAAGAAGTCCGCTCCGCGTGAGCCGATCTCGGCGCGCCTGGTGGCGCGCATGATCGAGGCCGCCGGCTCAGACAGGGTGCTGACGATGGACCTGCACGCGGGCCAGATTCAGGGCTTCTTCCAGAAGCCCGTCGACCACATGACCGCGCTGTTCATGTTGACCCAGTACTTCGCCGACCTCGGGCTGTCCGATCTCGTGGTGGTCGCGCCCGACGCCGGCCGGGTCAAGCTCAACAAGAAGTTTGCCTCGAAGATCGGCGCTGAGCTCGCGATCCTCGACAAGGAGCGCCCCGCCCAGCAGGTCGCCGAGATCGGGTATGTGATCGGAGACGTGAAGGGCAAGACCGCGGTGATCGTCGACGACATGATCGACACCGCCGGCACGCTCAGAGCGGCGGCTCGCACGGTCCTCGACGCGGGGGCCGAGAGCGTCTACGCGGCGGCCACGCACGCCGTGTTCTCCGGCGACGCGTTCGAGAACCTCGCCGCCTCCGGGCTCAAGGAGATCGTCGTCACAGATACGATCCCGGCGCGGCCCGGCCTGCCAAAGAACATTCGCGTGCTCCCCTGCGCCGAGCTGCTCACCGACTCGATCCGCCGCATCTTCACCGACGACTCCGTCAGCGAAGTGTTCGGCGGCGAGAACCAACTGTTCTGAGACGCATCCTGCTGATCTCGCTCGGAGTGGTGCTGTTCCTCGCGATCAGCGCCGGGCTGGCACGCTTCCTCTCGACGGAGAACGCCGAACGCGACGACGTGCTCGCCCTCCTGCAGGCCGAGGCAGCCGGCGACGAGCAGGGGATGATCTCACGGCTGTCCGGCTGTCGCACGAGCCCCGCCTGTCTCGCGAGCGTCAGGGCCAACGCTGCCGCCCTACGACGCAACGGCTCGGTCAAGATCCTCTCGCTGACCTCGCACAGTGCCTACTCGCTCACGGGGACCACTGCTCCGACGCGCGTCGCATGGACCGTGATCGGGCATCTGCCAACCGTCCAATGCGCGAAGGTCAGGCGCAGCGGAGATGCCATCACCGGCATGTCGGTCACGCTCCTCTCGCTCAGCAAGCCGATCTCCAGCGAAGGGGATTGCTAAAGTCCTCGGCCTCCTCATGGCCACCGCCACAACCAAGCTCGACGTCGCCAGCCGCGACCCCGACGGCTCCCGCTCCGCGCGCCGCTTGCGTCGCACCGGCCGCATCCCCGGGGTGCTGTACGGTGGCGACGCGGAGTCGATCAGCTTCAGCGTCGACGCGCGCGAGTTGCGCGTCGCGCTCGCGGGGTCCGGCGCCGTCGTGGACCTCAGCGTCGACGGCGCCAAGGCCACCCCTGTCGTGCTCAAGGAGGCCCAGCGCGACCCGGTGCGCGGCGAGACCACCCACGTGGACCTGTTGCGAGTGCGACTCGACAAGCCGATCCACGCGGTCGTGCCGCTCGAGCTCACCGGCGTCGAGGACACCCCCGGGGTCAAGGAAGGCGGGATCCTCGAGCAGCTCACGCGCGAGCTGAACATAGAAGCGCTTCCGACCGCCATCCCGGAGTCGATCGTGCACGAGCTCGGCGAGCTGCAGATCGGGGATACGCTTGCGTTGGAAGCGATAGCGGCGCCTGAGGGCGTCACGTTGCTGGACGATCCCACCGCCACGGTCGCCACGCTCTCCGCACCTCGTCTGCAGACCGAGGAGGAGGCCGAGATCGAGTCCGAGACCGAGCTCGTCGGCGAGGCCGGCGCCGGCGAGGCGCCCGCGGACGACGGCTCCGCCTCCGCCGAGGAGTAGCTCCTGCGCCCCTTCGGCGGTGGGGCCCCGGCCGACTGGCTGATCGTCGGACTCGGCAACCCCGGTCGCGAGCACGCCTCCACTCGTCATAACGTCGGCTTCATGGTCGCCGACCGACTCGCGGAGCGTTGGCGGCTCGGGCGCGCCAAGGACCGATTTCGCGGGCGCATCGCCGAGGGGCGCCTGCCGGCGAGCTTGGACGGCGCGACTTCCGCCGGGCCGTCCGGCGGGCCCGAGTCCGAGAGCGCGCCGGAGTCCGAGAACACGGCCGTCCCCCCTGCACGCAAGGGACGACGCGTTGCGGTGTTGTGGCCGCAGACTTACATGAACGACGCGGGACGCTCCGTCGGTCCTGCGCGCGGCTCGCTCGAGCTGCCGCTCGAGCGGGTGCTCGTCGTCCACGACGAGATCGACCTTCCGTTTGGCGATGTGCGCACCCGTCTCGGTGGTGGGCTGGCTGGCCACAACGGGTTGAAGTCGATCAAGCGCGAGCTCGGCAGCGCCGACTTCATGAGGGTTCGGGTGGGCGTCGGACGACCTAGCTCCACCGACCCGGAGGTCGTCTCCTCATATGTGCTGGGTCGCTTCCGCGAGCCGCAGGACGACGTGAGCGAACTGATCGACGGGGCTTGCGCAGCGGTCGAGCGCGTGCTGTCCGGCGAGGAGTAGCCGTGGCCCTGCGCTCGCTGCTCGGCGCTATCGACCAGGACCCGGCGGCTCTCGAGCTCGCCGAGGAGGGCGGTCGCGCGTTCGTCTCCTCCTCGCTGCGTCCATACGCGATCGCAGCGCTCGCCGATCGCGCTGCCGAGCGCCCGACGCTGGTCGTCGTCGGCGACGACCGCGCGGCACGCGATTTGGCGGGTGACCTGAGGGCGTGGCTTGCGCCGCGACGCGTGCGCTACTACCCCTCGCGAGGGGTGGCCTACGAGTCGCACCTCACGCCGCCGCCGCACCTCGTGGGACTGCGTGTCGCCGCGCTCGACGCGCTGCTCGAGCCGCTTGAGGGCGAGTCGGGCGCGGTGGAGCGGGCGGGTGCCGCGCTCGCCGCGCGCAGGTCGGGGCCGGCGGGCGAGTCGCCGGTGGTGGTCGTCTCCGCCGTGGCGCTCTCGGAGAAGGTTCCCGACCCCGAGCTGCGACCCCGCTCCTTCACTTTGCGCGTCGGTGAGCTGCTCGATCTCGACGAGTGCGCAGGCGAGCTGGTCGGCGCTGGCTATGAGCGTGTCGACCAGGTCTCCGAGCGGGGTCAGTTCGCGTTGCGCGGAGGCCTGCTCGACGTCTTCTCGGCGACCGAGGAGCACGCCGTGCGCGTCGACATGTTCGACATCGAGATCGAATCGCTGCGCTGGTTCTCGACGTTCACCCAGCGCTCGCTTGGCGACGTCGCTGAGGTCGAGATCGCGCCCGCCGCGGAGCTTGCCCCCGAGTACCGTGAGCTGGCGGAGATCGCGGCGGCCACGGGCGCCTTTGGCGCGACCGACGGCGAGGCCGCCGAGGGGCGCCCGGACATCGCCGAGCTGCTGCCCGTGGAGCGCTTTGGCGCGCTGCTGGATCTGATCGACGGGGGAGGGCTCGCGAAGGAGGGTGGCGAGAAGTCAGGCTTCGGCGCGCCTGCTGACCGGGGATCACGTGCCCAGCTGATCGTCGCCGCCGAGGAGGAGATCGCGCCCGCGCTCGAGGATCACTGGAACGACGTGTGCGCCGCTTTCGCCGACGAGGACGCCCACCACCTGTACGTGAGCCCAGAGGAGGTGCGCGCGAGCGTGGATGCGCGCACCCGCGTGTGGCTCTCCTCGATGTCGAGCGGCCAGGAGATCGAGCTGCGGGCCTCGGCCGCCGACACCGCCGCGCGCTCGCTTGCCGAGGCCGAGCCGGAGCTGGAGAAGCTCGTGCGCTCGGGGTATCGCACAGTCGTGGCCTTCCCCAGGCGCGGCGAAGGCGAGCGCGCCGCATACAACCTCGGCCGCCTGCAGGCAGATTGGCTCGACGGCGACGTCGACGTCGCACGCGCCCCCCTCGAGGCCTCGTTGCGCTTCGCCGCCGCCTCGCTACGCGAGGGCTTCGTGGCGCCTTCGTTGAAGCTGGCGGTGTTCCCCGAGCACCGTCTGCTGCGCCGCCGGCGCGCCGAGCGCGGTGGCGCGGAGCGGCGCGATGGGGCTGCGCGGCGAGGGGCGCTGCGCTCCTTCACCGAGCTTCGCACCGGCGACATCGTCGTGCACGAGGATCACGGGATCGCCCGCTTCTCCGGCTTTCAGACACGCACGGTGGCGGGCATCACACGCGACTATCTCTATCTCGAATACCAGGGCGACGACCGCGTGTTCGTCCCGACGGACCAGCTGGCGAAGATCTCGCGCTACGTGGGCGCGGGAGGGGGGGACGGGGCGGGCGGGCCTCCCCTGTCGAAGTTGGGAGGCTCGCGCTGGGAGGCGATGAAGTCAAGAGCGCGCCGCGCCGCTCAAGAGCTCGCGGGCGAGCTGCTCAGCCTGTACGCCGAGCGCCGCCGCCGAGCCGGTCATGCTTTCGAGCCCGACTCCGACTGGCAGCGCGAGTTCGAGGAGCGCTTCCCCTATACCGAGACTCCCGACCAGCTGGAGGCGATAGAGCTCGTCAAGGCCGACATGGAAGCGCCACGCCCGATGGACCGGCTCGTGTGCGGGGATGTCGGCTACGGCAAGACCGAGGTCGCACTGCGCGCCGCCTTCAAGTCGGCCGGCGAGGGCAAGCAGGTGCTGATGTTGGTGCCCACCACGATCCTCGCCCAGCAGCACTACGGCACCTTCTCCGAGCGCCTGGCCGACTACCCGATTACGCTCGAGCACGTCTCGCGCTTTCGCAGCGTCGCCGAGCAGAAGGTTGCGCTCGAGGGGTTCGCCAAGGGCGCCGTGGACATCTTGATTGGCACGCACCGAGTGCTCTCGCGCGACGTGCGCGCCAAGGACCTGGGCCTGCTGATCGTCGACGAGGAGCAGCGCTTCGGGGTCAAGCAGAAGGAGCTGCTGCGCCAGCTCAAGCTGAAGGTCGACGTGATCTCGATGTCGGCCACGCCGATCCCGCGGACGCTTCAGATGTCGCTCGCGGGCCTGCGCGAGATCTCCGTGATCGAGACGCCGCCGGAGGGACGCAGGCCGGTCAAGACCTACGTTGGCGAGTACGAGGAGGAGCTCGTCAAGCGCGCGATCATGCGCGAGCACGAGCGCCAGGGGCAGGCGTTCTTCATGCACAACAGGGTCGATACGATCGACGAGACGGCCGAGCGCCTGCGCGCGCTGTGCCCGGGAGTCCGCTTCGCCGTGGCCCACGGCCAGATGGGCGAAGGCGAGCTCGAGGCCGTGATGATGGATTACCTGCAGGGTGGGGCGGACGTGCTCGTGTGCACTTCGATCATCGAGTCGGGCATCGACATTCCGCAGGCCAACACCCTGATCGTGGAGCACGCCGACGCCTTCGGGCTGGCCCAGCTCTACCAGATCCGCGGGCGCGTCGGGCGCAGCCGCGAGCGCGCCTACGCTTATCTGCTGTACGACTCGGCCGCCGCGCTCACTCCGGAGGCGGCCCAGCGACTGTCGGCTCTATCTGACTACACCGAGCTCGGCGCTGGCTTCAAGGTGGCGATGCGCGATCTGGAGATCCGCGGCGCCGGCAACCTGCTCGGCGACGAGCAGTCCGGCCATGTCGCTGCGCTCGGCTTCGAGCTCTACATGCAGATGCTCGACGAGGCGATCCGCCAAGCCGGCCCGGCTGAGGGTGAGCAGGATGGCGAGCTCCCTGAGCCGGTGCGCTTGGACGTCAACGTCCACGCTTACATACCGCCCGACTACGTTCCTTACGAGCAGGCCAAGATCGACATACATCGCCGTGTCGCGAGCGCCGTCGAGGTGGCCGAAGTGGAGCGCCTGCGCGACGAGCTCGAGGATCGCTTTGGGCCCGTGCCCGAGCCGCTGGGCAATCTGCTTGCGCTGCAACGCGCCCGCATCAAGTTCGGCCAGGCCGGCGCGCAGGCGGTCAGCTTCCGGGGCGACCGGCTCGCTGTCACGCCGATCGAGCTCGACTCCGCGCGCGCCAAGCGCCTGCGCGAGGAGCTGCCCGAGGCGCTGTACGAGTCTGGACGCTCGCAGGTGTCGGTGCGCGTTCCCAAGGAGGGGGAGGAGCGCTTCCCGACAGTGGTGCGAGCCGCTGACGTGCTGCTTGCGATCGTGCGCGAGGCCGCTTAGATGGTTTTAAGGAAGTCGTTAAGCACGCCTTGGTGTGTTTCCGCTAGAGTGCCCGCGTCGTGTCCAAGCTATCGGGTCAAATTGCGGCGCTCGGCGCCGTTTTCGTCACAGCGCTGATGCTCAGCGCGTGCGGTGGCGGGAGCATCCCCGGCAACGCGGTTGTCAGCGTCGACGGCAACCCGATCACGACCGCGACGTTCAACCACTGGTTGACGGTTGCGGCGAATTCGAGCTCGGCCTCCTCCACCACGCCCGGCCAGACGGCGCCCAAAGCGGTCGTGCCGGATCCGCCCACCTACAAAGCCTGCGTCGCGCATCTCGAAGCGACCGCGCCAAAGCCCGCCAAGGGCCAGTCCAAGCCGACGGCGGCCGCCCTCAAGACGCAGTGCGAACAGCAGTACACCGCGCTCAAGCAGCAGGTGCTCGGCTATCTGATCTCCGCCGATTGGGTCATCGGTGAGGCTTCCGACCAAGGTGTGAAAGTCACCGACAACGAAGTCAAGAAGCAGTTCGCCCAAATCAAGGGCCAGCAGTTCCCAAAGGAAGCCGACTTCCAGAAGTTCCTGTCGAACACGGGCTACACCGTCTCGGACGTGCTGCTGCGCGTGAAGCTCGACCTGCTCTCGCAAAAGATCCAGCAAAAGATCAGCAAGAACGCGGGCAAGAAGCCGACTCAGAAGGAAATCACCGCCTACTACGAACAGCACAAGTCGCAGTACGGTCAGCCCGAACGTCGCAACATCGCGATCATCCTCACGAAGACTCAGGCTCAGGCCGAAAAGGCAAAGAAGGAAATCGAATCGGGCAAGAGCTTTGCGAGCGTCGCTAAGAAATCTTCGATCGACCCCGTCAGCAAGGCTGCCGGCGGCTCACTTCCCGGCGTCGTCAAAGGCCAGGAGGAGAAGGCGCTCGACGAAGCCATCTTCAAAGCTCAGCTGAACGTTCTGGGCGGTCCGATCAAGACGCCGTTCGGCTACTACATCTACGAAGTCAAGAAGACGCTGCCGGCAAACCAGCAGCCGCTCTCCAAGGTGCAGTCCTCGATCCAGCAGCAGATCACTGCGCAGAAGTCACAGAAGGCGCTCAGCGAATTCGTCAAGAACTTCCGCAAGAAGTGGACAGCTCGCACCGAATGCCGCAGCGAATACTCGGTGCAGGACTGCAAGTCCTACAAGGCGCCCAAGACGTCCTCGCTGCCCAGCACCGGAGCGCCTGCGCCGCAGACCAGCACACCCGCGCAGACGACCACGACACCTCCCACCACCACGACCAAGAAATAAGCGCGCCGGTCGAGCAGCACCGGTGGTCGGATGGAGGATGACGGTGACTCGGGAGACGGGTAGCGGGTGAGTTGCGGATGAGTCAGATCGAGAGAGTGCACGCCCGTCAGATCCTCGACAGCCGCGGCAACCCGACGGTTGAGGTTGAGGTCGCGCTGCGCTCGGGGGCGCACGGCCATGCGGCGGTCCCCTCGGGGGCCTCGACGGGCGAGTTCGAGGCCACCGAGTTGCGTGACGGCGGCGAGCGCTGGCACGGCAAGGGCGTCATGCGCGCCGTCGAGGGTGTGAGCGGCGAGATCGCGCAAGCCGTGATCGGCATGGACGCCTCCGATCAGAACGCTCTCGACGAGGCTCTGATCGCGCTCGACGGGACACCCAACAAGTCGCGGCTCGGCGCCAACGCGATCCTCGGCGTGTCGCTGGCCGTCGCCCACGCGCAGGCGGCCGAGGAGGGCTTGCCGCTATGGCGCTACCTCGGAGGAGAGGCCGCGCGTGTCTTGCCCGTGCCGATGATGAACGTCCTCAACGGCGGGGCGCACGCCGACAACAAGGTGGACTTCCAGGAGTTCATGATTGTCCCGTGCGGCGCGCCCAGCTTCTCTGAGTGCCTGCGGATGGGCGCTGAGGTCTTCCATTCGCTCGAGCGCACTCTCCACGAGCGCGGACTTTCGACCGCCGGCGGCGACGAGGGTGGCTTCGCGCCCGATCTGGAATCCAACGAGGAGGCCCTGCAGATGCTCGTGGCGGGCATTGAAGCGGCCGGCTACCGGCCTGGCGAGGACATCGCGATCGCGCTTGACCCGGCGACGAGCGAGCTGTACGAGGACGGCGCGTATGTGCTCGAGCACGAGGGACGGACACTCAGCGCCACCGAACTGGCCGACTACTGGGCCACACTTGTCTCGCGCTACCCGATCGTGTCGATCGAGGACGGTATGGACGAGCAGGACTGGGATGGCTGGAAGAAGCTCACCGAGCGCGTCGGCGCCGAGGCGCAGCTCGTCGGCGACGACCTGTTCGTCACCAACACGGAGCGCTTGAAGCGCGGCATCGAGCTCGGCGTCGCCAATTCGATCCTGATCAAGGTCAACCAGATCGGCACGCTCTCAGAGACGCTTGCGGCGATGACGATGGCGCGCGAGGCGGGCTACACGGCGGTGATGAGCCATCGCTCGGGCGAGACGGAGGATGTCACGATCGCCGACCTCGCCGTGGCCACAGGCTGCGGGCAGATCAAGACGGGCGCACCCTCGCGCTCGGACAGGGTCGCCAAGTACAACCAGCTGCTGCGCATCGAGGAGCAGCTCGGCTCAGACGCCGAGTTCCCCGGGCGCGCGGTGTTCCGCCGCTGAGCGCCGGCGGGGGGACGGCGTCGCTGAAGGCTGTTGGAGGTGTAGCGGCCGCTGAGGCGCTGGCGGGATCGCGTCGCTGAAGGCTGTTGGAGGTGTAGCGGCCGCTGGGGCGCTGGCGGGACCGCGTCGCTGAAGGCTGTTTGGAAGGTATCCCGCCGCGGTATGTTCAGAGAGCCGGGCGCGACCTCATTCGCGCGCAACTCAGCGACATGATCACGACGAGAGCCGAGCAGAAGAGCGTGATCGCGCCCGGTCTGGTCTCGACGGCAGGAAGTCGGCCGGCGAAGGCGAATGCGACTGCATGGCACCCCCTTCAGCTTCCGCGGCGTCCGCTCGTGCCTCTCGTCGAGGCGTCTCCGCCCACCCGCTCCCGCGTGTGCGCTGGGATCGGTTGGGGCGCGTCGCGATGCTGGGCGTGATGATGGCGATCGCATGCCTATATCTGAGCGCCGGCGTGCGCCTGTTCTCGGCCTGGGGAGAATCCAAGCGCGACAGCGCCCAGGTGCGCGCGCTCGAACGCCAGAACCGCGTCCTGCGCCAGCAACACGCCGCTCTGGCGAGCCCGGGCATGGTACAGGCGGAGGCACGCCGCCTTGGAATGATCCGCCGGGGTGAGCAGGCCTACATCGTGAGCGGCCTGCCTTCCAACTGAGGCGACCCCGCGGGGCGCTGCTAGCCTCGCCCTCGTGTCGGGGCTCGATTACGCGATTCAGCAGTGGAGACAGGGTGAGCGGCGGCTCTCGCAAGCGTCAGCAGAGCGCGCGGGCGTGCTTCAGCGGATTGTCGACACGCTGGTGGTCGAGCTGCGCAAACGGCTCGGGGGGCGCTTCTCCGCCGAGGAGCTTGCCGAGCTCTACGGGCGCGGCACCTCGTGGTGCCTGCAGCTCGCGATTGACGTTGCCCCAGATGACCCCTGGGCGTGGGACTCGCGCCTTGTGGTCGACGCCGCTTTCGCGCGCTATCTACGCGAGGCCGTGGACTTCGCTGGGGGTCGGCTGATTCCGGCGGAAGGGTAGCTGCGCCGCGCTGTCTGTGCTTTGCCTGGGGTCGGCTCGCTCTGGTGGAAGGTAGCTGCGCTGCGCTGTCTGGGCTTTGCCCAGGTCGGTCCACTCTGGTGGAAGGTAGCCGCGCCGCGCGGCCGCCGGGAGCTGGCGCTAGTCGTCGCTGACCGTCACACGGCGGATCACGATCTGCTCCTCCTCGACTGTGACCTCGACCGGCCGGTGGCCGGCCCAGTGCTCCGCGTAGATCGGGTTATCCTGGATCGCCGGGTCAAGCCACAGGCCATAGCCCTCTTCGCCGTGGTCGAACGTGCCCTCGAGCGGCGCTGAGTCGCGTGAGGAGGAGGACCGGCGTCCGCGGCGGCTGCGTCTGCGGCGCGGCGTGGAAGTGGAGGACTCCTCCTTGCTGTCGGCCTCGGTCTCCGCTTCGGCTTCAGCTTCGGCTTCAGCTTCGGCTTTCTCGCGCTCGGCCTCCATCGCGGCCTCCAGTTCGGTTGCGATCAGCTCGTCGTCCTCGGCCCGCAGGTCGATCTCCTCGGGGTAGGTAACGGCGGTGGAGGCCCCGTCGGCGGGACCCTCGTCGCCGGCGAGCTCGTTCTGGCGCTTGAACTGCTCTATCTCCTGCACGGTGACCTCGAGCTGGTGGGCCACCCAAGCGTCGGTACGACCTTGTCGTACCCAGCTTCGGATCTGGTTTAGGTGCGGGCGCAGTGATCTACGAGCCATGAACGGCTCGGGAGACTAGCGCATGCTTCGCCGGCCCGCTGAGCGAGCCTCCAAGCGCTGTCCTTGCGCACGTTCAGAGCCCCGAATCGCGTTTATGTTGAAGCGTGCGTTCGCGTTCGGTGGGACGGGACACTATGCTTGCCGTAGGGCGGGGCCGGGGGCGATCTCGCCCTTTGTCAATGGCCAACTAGAAGGGTGCAACCGATGCTGGTTCTGACGCGCAAGCCAAACCAGAGCATCATGATCGGCGATGATGTCGAGGTCTCGGTGCTGTCGGTCGTGGGCGAGAAGGTGCGGATCGGCATCCACGCTCCACACGACATCCCGGTATTTCGCACCGAGATCTACGTCGAGATTCAGCGTGAGGGGGAGGAGTCGAGCAGCCCGCCTGGCGAGACTGCGAGCGTGGACGTCGATGACGCGCTCGGCAAGCTGGGCGAGTCTTAGGGCTACCGGGATAGGCCCTGAGCTGAGCAGCCTTAGCTGAGCAGCAGGTATAGGGTCCTGAACATCACGACCGTCACGACCACGGCGGTCATCATCAGCGTCAAGACGAGCAAGGCGAAGCGAACCGAGCCGCGTTTGTGACGCTTCTCCACTTCGCGCTTGATTGCGCGCTGCTCGGTGGTGCGCCGCAACGAGGCGCGCCGGTGGCGCTCCATCGAGATCTCGCGGGCGAAGGCCCGCTCGATCTCAGTCAAGCTCTGCCTCATACGCATGGCGCTAAGCCACCGGGGCCTTGCCCTCGGCGCGCTCGTAGACCTTCACGAAGCGCAGGTAGTTCTCGGCGATCTCGCGCGCTCCGGTGGAGCGTTCGATCTTGCCGTCGATGTATTCCTTCAGCGGGTTCCACCAGATCGAGCGGCCAATCGCGAAGCCCACGAAGCCATCGACAGGCGCAGCCTGCTGGAGCCAGTGATCGACCTTCTCGTCATTAGCGCCACGACCGAGCACGACGCACACGACGCCGTCGCGTCCACCGGTGCGGCTCTGGGCGGCGAGCATTTCGCAATCGGAGCGCTCGTCGACGCCCTCGATCTTCCAGATGTCGACCTCGATGCCCGCATCCTGGATCTCGGCGATCGTACGGCGCATCAACTCGGGGCGCAGCTCGGCGTCATAGCGCTCGGTGCTGTCGCCGACCGCCTGAAGCTGGGGCTGCTCGGCGGGAACGAGCAACTCGAACAGGAACTTGCGGTCCTTGGAGTGCAACCAGTCTGAAAGGCGCTTCAGCTTCTGGAGCTGCTCCCGGTTCTGCTCCGCGTCGCCGTCGGGGTTGTAGCGGACGAGCACCTTGGTGAAGTCGGGGTCGAAGCTCTCGATGTGCTCGCCGAACTCGTCGCCGTACTGGAAGTCGAACATGTTCTGACCGGAGCGCTCGGCGGGCATCGCCAGCTTTAGGCCCTGGGCGCGGGCTTCCTCGGGCACCGACCCGCCGAACTGCTCGTCGACGAGCACACCTGTGACCGAGGGGCTTGCTCCCGCGGCCACGGCGCGCTGGAGCCCCTCGAAGATCAGGTGCTTTGCGTCGGCGATCATCGCGGTCTGCTCGGGGTCTGGGTCACCCTCGATCCCGAAGAACTTCTTCTGAAAGGATCCGCGGTGGTCGAACGCGAGGATGTAGAGCTTGTTCTCGTAGCCGAGTTGCATCGATCGGTTTCCTTTGGAGGTCGCTGGTACCGCCTCGCGGGGGCGCCCATCAGGGCGCTCGCAGGTCGCTGGCGAGGGACGATTGAACTCTATCGCCGGGACCCGTGCCGGGGGGCTTCGACACGCCCTTAGAATGACATGATGCCCTCAGGCGCCGATCTGTTCGTGGTCTGCAAGAAGTGCGGATCGGAGGTCAGCCCGTACATAACCGAGTGCCCCTATTGCGGTCACAGGTTGCGCCGCCGCGCGCCGAAGCTGCCGCGCGATCGCCTGCGCGAGCCTCGCAAGGGGGTGCTCCGCCGAGCGTCGCTGGGACGGCTGCGCAGCGGAGAGATTGCGGGACTGCGCGTGGACACCTCGCCATACGCGACGATCGCGCTCGTGGCGGTGAGCTGCGGCGTGTGGATCGCCGCGCAGGGGGCCTACGTGAACCTCGGCAAGCTCGTGATCGCAGGGCCGCTGCATGGCGATTGGTGGCGGCTGCTCAGCAGCCAGTTCGTTTACGGACGCGGCTTCTCGAGTGGCCTGTTCATGTTCGCGACACTTGTGTCGGTCGCGATCTTCGGATGCCTGCTCGAGCGCCGCCACGGCCCGCTCGTCGTGCTGGCGCTGTTCTTCGCCGCCGGCGCGACGGGGGGGTTGGTCGCCGAGGCGGTGTACGCCTTCCCTGTCGTGAGCGGCGCGAACGCCGGTGCGCTCGCGTTGTTGAGCGCATGGGCTGCGCCCCGCCTGCTCACGGCGCGTGCCGGCGACTACTACGAGGGAGACCTGCTCGGCACGGGCGCGATCGCCGCGGTCTTGCTCGCGATGCCATATGCGCGACCGGAGGTCAGCTGGCTGGCGGGCGTCACAGGCGCCGCGCTGGGCCTGACGCTTGGGCTCGGGCTGAGTCGCGCGAGGTCGCTTTGAGTCTCGGCGACGCTCGGGTCGCCGCCTATGATGGGACGGCCTTGTCCGATCGCTCATATACCGCAGCCGAGGTGGACACAGCTCTCGCTACGTTGCTCGAGCCGGGGCGGCTCGCGCACGCGCAGGATGTCGTCGTGCACGCTGCTCCGACGCTGCAGCGCGTGCTCGCCGACGCGCTCGCCGAAGGGGGCTGGTTCGGCGAGGTCCACGACGCCGAGGTGAGCCGCGTCGCGAGCGGGGGCGACGAGGCTGAGCGGGCCACCGCCGTGAGCACGCTCGTAGCAGAGCAGACGAGGCTTGGCATGTTCGTGGGCGTCGCGGTCGGCTTCGAGCTTGCCCAAGAGCTTGCGCTTGGGCGCGAGCTCGCGCGCGAGGAGCGTGGTCCCGAGCGAGACGGCGGCCGGTCGGACACGTGGCAGTCCCAACAAGACCAAACCCCAACGGAGGAGCACTGAACATGCAGATTCGCTTTCTAGGCCACGCGGCCTTCGAGCTCTCAGACGGCGACACCTCGGTGCTGATCGACCCGTTCCTCACGGGCAACCCGAAGGCGGCTGTATCCCCTGAGGAGCTCAGCCCCGACGCGATCCTGCTCACGCATGGCCACGCCGACCATATTGGCGACACGGTCGCAATCGCCAAGCGCACCGGCGCGCACGTCGTGGCAATCGTGGAGATCGCGAACGAGCTCGGTGAGGAAGGGCTCGAGAATGTGCACGACCCGAACATCGGCGGCACGGTCGAGCTCGAGTGGGGCTCGGCGAAGTTGGTGCCCGCCTGGCACACCTCGACGACGCCGAAGGGCACCGTCAACACGCCCGCTGGACTGATCGTAAAATTTGGCGGCAAGACGATCTACCACCTCGGGGACACCTGTGTCTTCTCCGACCTCGAGCTGGGCGCGAAGCAGGCCGGCGGGATCGACGTGGCGCTGATGTGCATCGGCGGCCACTACACGATGGACCGCCACGACGCCGTGGAGGCCGTGCGGCTCCTCAGCGCGAAGCAGGTGATTCCTTGCCACTACGACACGTTTCCGCCGATCGAGACGGACGCGCAGGCGTTCAAGGCGGACGTGGAGGCGCAGGGGTCCTCGCAGGTGATCGTGCTGGCGCCCGGCGACACACACTCGCCATGATCGCGGCAACGACCGGCGAGCGGGATGCGAAGCTTTGCCAGCGCCGGCCGGCGAAGGGTGGAGCGCGACCATGACGATGACGCACGCCGTCGTGCTGATCGAAGCCGAGCGCGACGCCCTCTCCACGCTGGGGGGCGAGCTCGCCGATATCGAGGGCGTCGCCGAGGCCTATTCGGTCACCGGCCAGTGGGACTTCATCGCGATCGTGAGGGTCCCTGACCACGAGCAGCTTGCTGACGTCGTCACCGACAGGATCGGACAGCTCTCCGGGGTGGGGCGCACCCAGACGATGGTCGCGTTCGCCGCATTTTCCAGGCACGATCTGGAGGCGCTGTTCTCGATCGGCGAGTAGCGGCTGCTAGGACACTCCCAGATGGCTTCTGTACCGCTCAAGCCGCAGTATGGCCCGACGCTCGGCAAGCTGCTCGAGCCGCGCTGGCGCTCGGCGCCCTCCGCCACGCGCGCGCTGGCGCTGGCGCTCGGCTTTACGCTGCTCGCGCTCGCAGCGGGCGTTGTGTTGACGTTGCTCGACGCCAGCTACTCGCAAGGCGGGCGCGTGCCGTTCGGCTTCAAATATAGAGGCCTCTATCGAACCGCGCCCGACCCGGGCGGCTATGTGAAGGTGGCTCGCAGCGTGGGCGGCCGGCTCGAGAGCTCCTATGCGGTGGCGCCGCTGCGTCTAGGCGGCTACGGCGGAAGTGTCAGCGGTGAGCTGCCCCTGTTCGCGGCGGGCTACGCTCGCGGGCTCGACCGGCGCTTCGCTGGCTTCAGACTCGAAGGCGAGGGCAAGACACGCATCAGCTCGACGCTCGGCGGCTACGACGTGCTCTACAGCGCATTTGTCGGCGGGCGCAAGATGTATGGCCGCGACGTGATGCTGCTGCCGCCGGGCAGCGGGGCCCGCGAAGGCGTCGTTGTCGAGATGCTGAGCAGTCAACCGGCGAGCGTGTCCAAGCCCGTGGCCAGCTCGGGCGTGCTCGAAAAGCCGCTGAAGACATTCACGTTCGGATAGGCGGCCGTGTGCCGCTACCGCTGAGGAGCCGGCGTGGCGGTGTGTGCCGTACTGCTGAGGAGCCCGGCGTGGCGGCGTGTGCGCTGCTACTGACGAGCCCGGCGTGGCGGCGTGTGCGCCGCTGCTGAGAAACCGGCGTGGCGGCGTGCCGCTACTGCGGGGAAGTCTGTTGGGGGGCTGGTGGGGCGCCGTCTTCCAGCTTCTTTGCGCCCGAAGCTTGTGTGATCGGCTGAGGAGCCTCGCCCACGACCACAGCGGGTGGCGGAGCGCCGCTACCTTCAGGTGGGACTGGGGTCGTCGCAGGAGCGGGGGTTTCTGAGGTGGGAGTCGTGGCCGGCGGCGCAGGCGACGCTTCGGTGGTGGTCGGCGGTGGGGTGGCGGTCGTCACAGCGGTCGTCGTGACTTCTGCGGGCGTCGCTTGCGCGCTCGGCGCCTGAGTGCTGGGAAGCTCTGTCGAGTCGGTCGTCACCTGGGTCACAGGTGGCGTTGTCGCCTTGGGGACTGTCATCTGATCGGCGCCCGTTGTGCCCGGAGTCGCGGGCGCGCCGCCAGCCGCCGGGGCGCCCGCCGGCGGCACGGCGATCTTCGCCTTCTTGACGGGGTGCCGGACGCTCGTGGCCACCGCATGCGTCCGTATCGGATGGTGTGAGGAGATCGTGACTGGCTGGGAGCTCGAGTGGCTGACGACAGGTTCGCTGGCGGAGGTCTCACCGCCTGTGGAGGCCACCGTCGCCGCGTGGTGATGGTGGCGAGCGTGACTTGCGGTGTGGTCGGCCTCGACGGTGCCAGCCGTGACGATCGCCGCGACCGCCAACCCGGCTACGGCCTTGGTGGCAAGGGCTCCGACGCCCGCCGTCACGAAGCCGCCTCCGGCGCTGGCGCCTCCCACCGCGCCGGCCCCGGCCGCGGCCCCCGCCCCGCCGGCGCCAGCCACATGGGCCCCCCCGGCGCCGGCGGTCGACCCGAGCTTTGTGAGTACGAGCTTCTTCATCAACAGGAGCGGGCCCACTGGCAGGATTGCTGCGAGCGCCACGTTGTTGTCCTTCAAGTGCTTGCGGAACGTCCGGCAGCGCTCGCAGTCGCGCACGTGACGGCGTACCGCTGGGGTCACCTTGATCAACCCCTCCGCGACTTCCCCGAGCTCCAGGCGCGCCTCGTCGCAGGTCAGCTTGCGCGACTCCGCCGCCTCGGCCAGCGAGATGCGCGCGCGCACCAACAGCGACTTGACCGCCGGCACAGTGGTCTCCATCGCGTCTGAGATCTGCTCATAGGAGAGCGCGTCGATCTCGCGCAGCAGCAAAGCGGTGCGCTGCGTCTCGGGGAGTTGCTGCACGTCGCCGATCAGCTGGCGGAAGCTCTCGCGGCGCATCACCTTCTCGGCGGTGGACAGACCGTTTTCGGAGTAGTGCACGTCCATCGAGTCGACGCCGATGGCGCTCGCCTTGCGCAGGTGGTTGAGCGAGCGATTGCGCGCGATCCGGTACAGCCAGGGACGCACGTTGATCTCACGCTCGTCGGCGAGGATTGCGTTGAAGGCCGCCGCGAATACCTCTTGAAGCACGTCCTCGGCGTCCTCCTTGGAGCCGAGCATGTGTCGGCAAAAGGCCAGCAGACGCGATTGGTAGCGCGAGAACAGCGTCTCGAACGCCGCATGCTGGCCACGCCTGATCAGCGCGATCAGGCGCTCGTCGGACTGCAGGCGCAGTAGCGCCGAAGGGCTTCTCAGGCCGGGCGCGACTGGGGCTTTTAGTGCGGAGACCTCCACGGCGGTCCTTTCGCTGCTGTTGCTCCTAAATACACGCTAGCAACGGGGTAGTTGCGGTCTTTCCCTAAGTATCGCTGCCCACCCACAACCCCAGATAAACGTCCTGTACGTAGCAGACTGTCTTCTTACAGTCCACTCTAGACATGTTCACCGTCGACTGGACTAGAGTGCCAAGGCTCGCCCAGGTGGCGGAATTGGAAGACGCCGTCGACTTAAAATCGATAGTCCGCAAGGGCGTGTGGGTTCGAGTCCCACCCTGGGCATGCCACGAGCCGGTCAACCTCGGTGATGGCGGGGGTGTCCAATCCCGGGGGGAACGCACAGCGATCCCATCCCAATCGACCAGCGCGGGTCCGGCACCGTGAAACGGGTTCCTCGTGCACGCGCGGGGGGCGCCCTCAGATAGAGTCGCGAGCGCCGATGTCCACGCAGAGCGCCGATCAGAGCACCGACCAAGCCCAGGAGCTGCACGGCGGACACCTGATCGCCCGCCGGCTGAAGGCGCACGGGGTGAGCAAGCTGTTCACGCTCTCGGGTGGCCATCTCTTCTCGATCTACGACGGCTGCCGCGAGGAGGGCATCGAGATCGTCGACGTCCGCCATGAGCAGACTGCCGCGTTCGCTGCCGAGGGCTGGGCGAAGGTCACACGCGAGCCGGGCGTATGCGCACTGACCGCCGGGCCCGGCGTGACCAATGGCATGAGCGCGATCGCCTCCGCCCAGGCCAACCACACGCCGATGCTCGTGCTCGGCGGGCGCGCTCCCGCGATGCGCTGGGGCCAGGGCTCGCTGCAAGAGATCGACCACGTCCCGTTTGTGCGCCCACTGTGCAAGCTCGCTACGACCGCGCAGAGCACGGCGGAGATCCCCGGTCTCCTCGACGAAGCGCTAGCGGCCGCCCTCGCGCCGCACGGGGGGCCCGCGTTCCTTGACTTCCCGCTCGACTACGTCTTCATGAGCGCTCCTGAGGCGGATGACTCCCGCGCGCGGGGGGATGAGGGTCAGCGGGGAGCCGACCATGACGCGATCGAGCGGGTCGCGCGGCTTCTGAAGGAGGCCGAGCGACCGGTTGTGATGGCAGGCACCGACCTCTACTGGGGTCACGGCGAGCGGGCGCTGCTCGAGCTGGTCGAGACGCTCAGGATTCCCGTCTTCCTGAATGGCCTGGCGCGAGGCTGCGTGCCGGCCGACCACGAGCTGTTCTTCTCGCGCACCCGCTCGCAAGCTCTGAAAGGGGCCGATGTGGCGCTCGTGATCGGGGTGCCGATGGACTTCCGGCTCGGCTTCGGCGGCTCGTTCGGGCAGGACACGGCAATCGTGGCGATCGACGTCGCCGAGCCGCGACGCGCTCATCCACGCGAGCCTGCCGCCGAGCTGTACGGCGATCTGGCGCCGACGCTTGCCGACCTGCGCGCGGCGGTGGACGCCAAGCCGCTCTCCAGCGAGCGTTGGGTTGCGGACCTGCGCACGGCTGAGAGCGAGCGGCGCGAGGCCGAGCTTGCGGAGCTGCAAGACGACCGCGCGCCGCTGCACCCGATGCGGCTCTACGCCGAGCTCGGCAAGGCGCTTGACCGCGACGCGATCGTGATCGGAGACGGCGGCGATTTCGTCTCCTACGCGGGACGTGTCATCGCAAGCTACGGACCAGGTTGCTGGCTTGATCCTGGGCCGTTCGGTTGCCTGGGCACAGGGCCGGGGTATGCGTTGGCGGCCAAGCTCGCGCACCCTGAGCGTCAGGTGGTGTTGCTGCTCGGCGACGGCGCGTTCGGGTTCTCCGGGATGGAGTTCGACACGCTCGCGCGACACGGCGTCAACGTTGTCGGGGTGATGGGCAACAACGGCATTTGGGCTCTGGAGAAGCATCCGATGGAGTTCCTCTACGGCTATTCGGTGGCGGCCGACCTGCGTCCCGGCACCCGTTACGACCAGGTGGTCGAAGCGCTCGGCTGCCACGGCGAGCTGGTGCGGAGACCCGAGGACGTGGGCCCGGCGCTGGAGCGGGCCTTCGAGTCGGGCAAGCCGGCGCTCGTCAACGTGCTCACCGATCCCACGATCGCCTACCCGCGCAAATCGAACCTCGCCTGAGGGCGATCTCGGCAAGCCCTCAGAGCTTTTGTCTCTTCAGAAATGAGGAGGCCGCCCGGATGGACGGCCTCCTCAGGGGCTTGGCCTCGAGGCGAAGGCAGGGGTGCGTGCCTCGAAGCCGGGGTAGGATGGCCCGAGCGGATCGCCGATCGCTCGACGGGTTGGCCGGGCCTATGGACCGGCCCTGAAAGGCACGCGCCAGAGCCCATGCCTGACTGCCGATAGGTCTTCTTCGGTCGAGGACGGGAAACGGATTAATGGATAGCGGAACGTTCAACGGTTGTCCGTCCGCGTCTCCCAGTGGGTTGGGCGCAGGCATCGTGCACAGCCGCTGCGAATGGCCGTAAGAAGGCCTCGTTCGGCTCGACCTTGGCAGGGCCCGGCGTGGAGGAGGCCGGTCAGCCGAGTCCTGCGAGGCGGAGCGTCCCACCGCGCAGGATGTCGTGCTCTGAGACCTCGACCTGCTCGAGCCCAAACGCGCGCATCGCCTCGGCCAACAAGATCATCCCCGCGACGATCGTGGGGGCGCGATCCGGGTGCAGTCCCACCACTTGCCGGCGCTGGGCTTCGGTCATGTCGGCCAGTCGCGCGATCAGCAGCTCAACGGTGGCGAGCAGCAGGGGATAGCCGTGCACGCGCTCGGGGTCGTAGGGGTCCAGCTCCTGGTCGATCGCCGCGGCCGACGTGGCGGTGCCGGCCACAGCGATCGCGCGTGTCACGGCGGCGCGCTTCTCCGCGGGCAGCCCACGCAGGAAGATCGCGCGAGTGTCGGCCGCGAGCTCCTGCAGCTCACCCGGGCTGGGCGGGTCGCTGTGGATGTGGCGCTCGCTCATGCGCAGCACGCCCGCCTGCACCGAGACATGGAATGAGGCCTCGTGGTCGGCGCCAACTATGAACTCGGTGGAGCCGCCGCCGATGTCGATCACGACGGTCGGCTCGGTCGACGAGCCGTCACGATCGCTCATCGCTCCGAGGAAGGTGAGCTGGGCCTCCTCGTCGCCGGAGAGCACGCGCGCGTCGAGGCCGAACTCCGAGCGCACCAGCCCGGTGAACTCGGCGCCATTGGAGGCGTCGCGCACGGCCGAGGTGAGCACCGCCATGTTCGCCTCGCACCCATAGCGGTCGATCGTGGCGCGGTACCGGGCCAGCGTGGCCCGTACCCGTCCGATCGCCTCGTCGGACAGCTTGCCGCCCGCGTCGACTCTGTCGCCGAGGCGCGTCACTTGCGACTCGCGATGCAGATCCTCGATTGTGCCCGTGGCGGGGTCGACGTCCGCCACGAGCAGGCGGGTCGAGTTCGTGCCGATGTCGACGACAGCCGTGCGCATAAGGCGAGGATCGTAAAGCCAATAGGCTGACAGGAGACGAACGAAGGGAGAGTTGCAAGATGAGCGATGGCGAGGCAGTGGCGCTGGTGACTGGCGCCAATCGTGGTATCGGGCGCGAGGTGGCGCGCCAGCTGTCGGCGCGCGGCTACACGGTGCTGCTGAGTGCCCGCGACGGCGAGCGGGCCGCGGCCGCCGCCGAGGACATAGCGCAGGGCACGAACGCAACTGTGACCCCGTTGACACTCGACGTGAGTAGCCCTGAGAGCATCGAGCGAGCCGCCGCCCAGGTGACCGCCGATCCGGGTCGACTCGATGTGCTCGTAAACAACGCTGGTGTCGGCCTCGACTTCGGCGTCCCAGGAGTGGATCCAGACTTCGAGAAGATCCAGGCGACGCTCGAGACGAACTTCTTCGGCGCCTACCGCCTCACGATCGCCCTGCTGGGGCTGCTGCGAGCGAGCGAGCATCCCCGAATCGTGAATGTATCCAGCGGCATGGGTGGAGTGGCCGAGATGGGCGGATGGTCGCCCGGCTACCGAGTGTCGAAGGCGTCGCTCAACGCCGTCACTCGTATCCTCTCAACCGAGCTGGCGGATGCCGGCTTCAAGGTCAACTCGGCCTGTCCCGGGTTCGTCAACACCGACATGGGCGGGCCCATGGGAGCGCAGAAGCCGGTGGAGGACGGCGCCTCGGGGATCGTATGGCTCGCGACGCTCCCAGACGACGGGCCCACCGGCGGATTCTTCAGGGACGGGAAGCCGGTGGTGTTCTGAGATCGGGATCGAGCACCCAGGGCTTCTGGCGCGGCTCGCTTTTTGCTAGAACATGAGATGCGACGCGGGGTGGAGCAGTCTGGTAGCTCGTCGGGCTCATAACCCGAAGGTCGCGGGTTCGAATCCCGCCCCCGCTATCCAACGAAAGCCCTGGAAATCCCAGGGTTTTCGTGTTTCTAGGGATGATGCTCGACAGAGCTTCCTCCCGGAATTTCCTCCCGAAACTGGGCGGCACGTATCCTGAGCTCCTCGGTGTGGTGGCGCCCACGAGCACGTGCCGAGACGCCCTGGAAAGTGGTCGATGTGTCAGCGCGGCTGCTCGATCGAGCCCGATCATACGCGAGTGAGGCCCGAGCCCATCCCAGAAGTTTCGCTGGAAACGTAGCACGGATGGGCGACCAGTCGTGTAACATATCCGGTGTTATGGCTAGGCCGGCGACAGCGCGAGATCTTCTTTACGGCTACCTGGGTTCGCTCGACGAGCGCGATCGGGGGCAGGCGAGCAGCGCCTTCGATCTTTCGTTGGACGGGCCGGAGCTGGCACGGTTCGCGAGCGCGCGCGGGCAGCACCCGCCGGATGTGGAAAGTCTGTTGAGGCGGATGGTCGCCAACGGAGAGGCTCACCGCCTGCAGGCGGGCCGGTATCTCGTCAACCGTCCTGGTTTGCTCAGTCCCCGTCCGCGCCTTGACGATCTCGAGCCGGTGGCGGAGCTCGTGCTAAGACGACTGGATCATGGTTACTACCTCTCGTGGCATACGGGCCTGTGGCATCACGGGTTGATCGAGCAGCAGTCGCGTACCGTGCTGTGCGCCGTGAGGATTCGTAAGCGCCCGGTGCGCCTGGGAGCCCAGACGGTGCGGTTCGTGAGCGTCACGCAACGCAAGTTCTTCGGCTTCTCGCAGAGCGACGCATACCAGGCGCCGGTGTGGGTCGCCGACCTGGAGAAGACGCTCCTGGACTCGCTCGACGCGCCCGCCCTGGCGGGACCGATGCCGGTCGTGATCGCGGCCCTCGACCAAGCCGCGCGTCACGGCACGCTCGACCCGGAACGGCTGGTGGCCTACGCGATCAGGATGGGCGGCCCGGTGCTCAACCGCCGGCTGGGGTACTACATGGAGAAGCTGAACATTCCGGGCGCCGCAGGCTTGGAGGCACACCTGGGCCGCAAGTCCGCCGTGCCACTGCAACCGGGACGGGCGCCTCGGCGGGGAGCCAAGGTCGACCCGCGCTGGCGGGTTTACGAAGACGACGCGCTCGTCAGCTCTGCACGGGAACTGAAGTGAGCGTCACCAGCCAGGATCTCCTTGCGCGCGCCGAGGAGCGCACCGGGCTGGTACGCAACCAGCTGCTGCTGATGGTCGCCAAGAGCGCCGCGGTGCGCCACATCGCCCAGGGTCCCTACAGCGAGCACTTCGTGCTCAAGGGCGGAACGCTTTTGACGCACGTCTACAGCAGTCCGCGCCAGTCGATCCAGGACGCCGACTATCTGCATCGCCAGGCCGAGACCGTGAGCGCCCCCGAACTGGAGCAGGCGCTGCTCGGCGACTCGCAAGGCATCACCTTCGAGCCGGCGTTCTCCTATCAGGCCGGCCGAGAGCAGTTTCGCGGCACCGTCGAGTTCACGTTCGATGACATCGTGATCCGCCGCAGCAGGCCGCTGAAGGTCAGCGTCTCGGTACGCCCCGGCGAGTGGCTTGACCCGCCCCGCTCGCCGCTGGACTACCACGACCCTCTACTCGCCGAGCACAACACCTTCGAGGTTCAGGGCCTCAGCCTCAACGAGCTGGCGGCCGAGAAGCTGCTCGGATGGTGCTCGAAGGACCTCCCAAAGCACCTCGTGGACCTCGCCTACATCGCCCGCGAGCACCCCGCCGAGATCGACCACGAGCTCGTCGCCCGCCTGGTCGCTCAGAAGTTCGCCCACGAGGGCGGACGAGGCCGCTACCGCGAGCTGGGCGTCACCCGCGTCGCCCAGCTCCCCGGCAGCTTCACCGACCGCCGGCGACTGAACGAGGTCATGCACGCCCAAGGGCTCGGCGACCTGTTCTTCGCGCTCGCCGAGCAGCAACGGCCCGAGGACCAAACGCTGACCAGCACCGCCAACATCGAACGGCTCGCCCTCGGATTCTGGGCGAGCACGCTCGAACTCCTACGACGCCGAACATGAGTTCCCGCCGGCACGCCGGCATGCGCGCGTTCGCCGAGTTCAGAGCCGGCAACGCGCGCTCGAGAGCGGGCGGTAAGCGTCCGTCGCGGTTGGCGGTCTCCGCCGTTTCGTCACTCACACCGAAGGTCGTGATACTGAAGCCAACCGCTCACAGGCGCCGATCGAGACGCAGCACGCGCACCCCTCGGTGATCGTGGCGACGTAGGCGCCGCTGACGATCGCGGGCCGGACAGCAGCGCCTTCTACGCTGTCCGGCGGCTATGGATCTCACATCCATCACGGAGGGCGTAGTCGTCGCTCACGACAGCCTGGTAGCAGCAGCTCGAGCAAAAGTCGTTGGCCGTTTCGCCGCGCTCACGGTCATTAAGAGGGACAGGAACGGATCGGCCCCAACTCATACGGGGGAGTTGCGTCCTGTTCCACGACAAGTCAATGGAGCGAGCAGATGACACGAACGAACAAGACCTCTGGATCGGCCGATGGCGCCGCGGTGTCGTTGGATGAACCGCTGCTTGACTGCGAAGCGGCGGCGGCGCTGTTGAACGTGCGTGTCTCGTGGGTTCGTGATGCCGCACGGCTTGGGCATTTGCCGTGTCTGCGCGTGGGGCGTCATTTGCGATTCACGCGGGTGATGCTCGAAGACTGGCTGGCCGAGCAGGTTGCCGGGCGCTCTGAAACTGCCCGCAAGCATCCCCGGCCAGAGAGCGGTCCCAGCCGCTCGCCGAGCCGTGGCCCGTTCAGAGCGAGCACCCAGGCGGCGCTCCTGGCGAGCCTGGTTGAGAGCCCGAAGATCTTGGAGGTTGACGATGAGCGATAGCGATCCCCGCAGGCAGCTACGGACAGGAGGCGATCGGGGCCGGATGGATCGTCCGCCGGGCTGGACGGACTCGTTGTTCGCCGGGCGTTCACGCGCGGATAGGGAAGCTGAGCAGGACGCGATGCTGCGCGTGATGCTCGTGATCGGCGGGGTCGTTGTCCTGCTGCTCGTGGGGCTGCACGCGCTGTTCACGACGGTCGGTCTGCAGCTCGGATGGTGGTCGGCGCCGGCGTTCGCGCCGCTGCTGCTCTGGCTGTTCGCCTGCGCGGCGTGCAACCGTGTTCTGCGCCCCGTTGAGCTTGACGATCTGCGCTGGCGCCATCGTCTCGCGGGCGCGGGGATGTTGGCCGTGACGTTGTGGGTGGCCTGGCCGTTGTGGGCCGGGCCAACAGCAGGGGCGTGGAAGGCGGCGCACGGCGGCCTTGGTCCTCTCGGGCCGCGCTACCCGCTCGGCGCGGTTCTCGACGCCTCACCGGTCGCGATGGGCGTGGTCGCATTCATATTGCTCGCGTTGGGCATGGTCCTCGCGCCGCGCATCCGCCCACGCGAGCCCAAGCACACACCGCCGCCTGGTGACCCTGAGCCGCTGCGTTCACCGCTTGCCACCCCGCGCCGATCGAACCCTCCCCGCTGGCCTCCCAATGGCCCGCGCTGGCTATGATCGCGCTGCTGCTCACGCTCGCGAGCTTCGCCGGATGTACGGCTGGTGGCCTGTGGGCGGTCCGCGCGGTCGGTGTCGCTCAGCGTACGAGACAGGTGGAGGCGCCCGTGCCAGCCGTTGAGCCCGACGATCCCTGGATCGCCCCGACCGGAGCGTCCATCGCCGGGACCCACGTATGGGCCGGGCAGACCACCGCCGGTGTGCTGCGGACCCCGGCGGATTGCGCGGCGATCGTCGTGGGACCACCCAAGGCGGGCAAGACGCGGAAGGTGATCGCGCCGACACTTGCGTGCTGGGATGGACCCGCGCTTGTTACCTCGACGAAGGGCGACATTCTGCAGACCGCCGCGCACCGCGCGCGGCGGGGTCCGGTCGCGGTGTATGACCCGACCGGCTCGCTCGGGCGCCCCGAGGTCAGCGTCGGCTTCTCACCGCTCTCGCGGTGCGGTACATGGGACGGCGCCGTGGAGGTTGCCGCCGCGCTGCTGTCCCCGGCGTCCGCTGATGAGAGCGTTCGTCATGGCGAGCACTTCGCCATCGCCGCACGCGCGCTCCTGGCCCCGCTGTTCCATGCGGCGGCGCTTTCCGACGGTGGCGTTGACCGCGCGCGGGGATGGCTGGGGCGTTCGGAGTTCTCCCAGCCCGCGGAGATCCTGCGTAAAGCCGACGCGCAGATCGCGCTTGAGGAGCTTTCCGGGGTTGCCGCGCAGGCCGTCGGGGACTACCGGACCTCGGTGCTCGGGACTGCGCAGGTCGCGCTCGCGTGGGCATCCCGCGCCGCGGTCAGAGCCTCCACCGACCCCGCCGTCACGCCGCAGATCGACCTTGGGGAGCTGATCGCGCAGCAGGGCACGCTCTATGTGGTTTCTCCGTCGCGTATCCAGCAGGAGCTCGCGCCGCTGATCGCCGCGCTCCTTGACGGGCTCTGCGCGCACGCGATCGACCTTGCCATCACCTCCCCGGCCGGGCGTCTTGAGCGCCCGTTGCTGCTGGCGCTGGATGAGGTGGCGAACATCGCGCCGATCCGCTCGCTCCCCCGTCTGTTGAGTGAGGGTATTCAGCAGGGCATCGTGCCGGTGCTGGGGGTGCAGGACATGAGCCAGGCCCGCGCCCGGTGGGGTGAGCACGAGACCGCGACGATGTGGTCGACGCCGGCGCTTCGGCTCGTGCTCGCGGGTGTAGCTGACCCTTACACGGCGCAGCTCGTCTCAGACGCCTGCGGCGAGCAGCTCGTCTGGCGTCCACAGATCAGCGAGAACACCTCCACCTCCCACCAGGTCGAGCGCCAAGGCAAGACCTACACAGGCGGCGACAGCCACTCCTACGCGCAGCAGCGCGAGCGAGCCGTGCAGCCCTCAGACCTCAGAGCGATGCCGGCAGGACGAGCACTCGCGCTACCACAGGGCCGAGAGCCGATCGGCGTCGACCTGTTCCCCGGCGCACCCGGCCTGACCGATTGTGACTGGCCGGCGCTCTGCCGCGCCGGCCGCGAGCGGCTATGTGACCCACTCTGACGGCGGTGGGCCGCCCGCGAAGCGTGCTGCGGTCGGGTCGCCCGTCTGGGTGAGCTGGCGCTCGAGCAGCTCCAGGCGATCGTGGAACAACAGCTCCGTGCGCGGGTCGGGGTTCTGGCCCGCGTCGAGCTGGGAGCGCCACGCACTCAGGGCGCCCAGGACCTCGATCAGCGCGCGGTCTGTCCACCAGTCGGCGACGAGCTTTGAGAAGACGTTGGGGTAGCGTTCGGCCAGCGCGGACACGGCCGCCCATAGCTCGCGCCGCCACCGCTCCTGCTCGTCGGGCGGCTGGAGCCACCCCGGCGTCCCGGCGCCCCGGCCTTTGGCTGGTTTGGGCGCGGTGGGGGACGCTGGCTGCTCGCCGGCGGTCTGGGCCTGGGTGCTGAGCAGTCCGTCGCGGACGAACCGCGCTGCCGTCCTGGCTGCCGGCTCACCGGCGGCCTGTGCGCGCCGCCCCAGCTCGGCGAGGGCGTGCTCGTCCAGCGTGATCGCCACGCGGCTCACAGCGCCATCCCCGTGTCCTGCTGGATGCCGGTGTCGGGTGCGAGCTGGCGGGCGGTGGAGCGCTCAAGCTCCTCGCCCATATCCGTGCCGCCCGTGATCGCGCGGAACGCGACCGAGGGTAGCTGCGCGCGCGATGCCCGCATCATCTCCGCGAGCCTTCCGACTCGCTCGGCGTCCACGCCCTCGGTTCCGAGGTCCTCCCTGGCGACGTGCCAATCAGTCCCCTCGCGCGCGCGGGATGCCTGCACGTAGGCGCCCTCTTGACTCGTCTGCCAGCCGCCCGTGACGACGACAGCGCGATCTACGGTCGCGCCCTGCTGACGGTAAAGATGCTGAGCGTAGGAGAGACGCAAACTCGACAGATCCTCACCACTGACCGTCACCTCGCGGGCACCGTCGGTTAACACCTTCACCCGCTGCTCCTCGGGGTCCACGCTGAGGATCTCCCCGCGTGTCCCGTTCTCCACACGGCGCTCTCCCTCGGGGCGGTGCTGTGCTACGAACGCCACCCTGTCACTCTCGCGCAAACCGTAGGCGACGTCGGGCAACTCCACCTCTGTCTCGCCCAGTTCGCCGCGCTCAGCGCGTAGATGCTGCGCACGCGCGTTCATCCTGTCAATCTCCGCGGTTGACGCATCGGACATCAGGGCGATCTGGCGCCCGCCGTCACGTTCGGTCAGCCCGGCCCACTGCTTGACCGCTTCCTCTAGCGCCTGCTCGCGTGTGTCAGTGAAGTGAAGCTGACCGCGGGCCTGATAGTGAGCCATCGCCTGCTCGGAGCGACCCGCGCGCAAATCCGCCCACGCCCGGCGCTCATCGGGATCATCGGTGCGACGAACCTCAGACAACCGGGCCGTCGGCGCGACCTCCGAGAGTTCACCGAACAGGCCGCCCGCGCCGATCGCGGGGAGCTGGCGCGCGTCACCGATCACCACCAGCTTCCCCCCGGACTGCGCAACCACCTCGCTCAGCGCGTCAAGACGACGGGTGTCAGCCATCCCTGCCTCATCGAAATACACAGTGCTTCCCTCGTCCAGCGTGACGCTCCCCGTGCGCGCTTTGGCGACCAGCGAATCCAACGTCATCGTCCTGCCTTCCAGCGACGGGCTTTCGCGGCCGAGGCGCTCGGCCGTGTCACCAGCAACCGCGACACCCCAAGGCTCGCGGCCCGCATGCTGCTCGGCGCTCACCGCCGCGTCGATCACCACCCCCTTACCCGCCCCGGCCTGCCCGACCAGCACTGCCGCGCGCTCGGGGCCACCCAGCACCTCAAGCGCCCGCTGCTGCTCCTCACTCAACGGGCTGCCGATCCGCTCGGCGACCTCCCTCACCGCCGCTGCGCGGGCCTCATCGCTTACCGCCGCCCCAGCGCCGGCTGCCATCTCGCTCACGCGCGCTTGCACGGCCTGCTCCATGTCCCTGATCTCGCGGGTCGTCATCCCGCCGCCCTCAAGCTCGATCACCTCACCCGAGGCCACCAGTTCGCGGGCGTGCTCGGCAACCCGGTTCGGTTCAAGCTCGCCGACGCCCTGCTCAAGCACGCTCGCGCGCAGCTCCCGCTCAGCGAACGTCGCGCCCTGCACCGTCAACGAGTCCGTCACCCGCTCCCGCCAGCCCGCCTCGCCTGCGCGCTGCACCCCACCTGGGCGCTCGCCCTGGAGACCCTCGACGTGGGCACGGTCAACGTGCTGGGCGGCGGCGCGCTCCTCCCACACGGCTTGTAGCTCGGGGCGATTCTGCGGTGTCTTGGCCTGCCGGTTTTCGAGCTTCACGTTGCGCAGCTCATCACGCTCCGGTGCGCGGCCGTAACGCGCACGGAACCGCTCAGCCGCCAGCCACACCTCACGACTACGTCCGCTCAGTGCCTCCCGCGCACCCTCTGAGATTCCGTCGACCTCGAAGTAACGCCCCCCACGCCCGGTCCCCGCGACGACCTCATAACCCTGCCCTTGTAGCTCCTCGGCCAAGGCCCCGCGGTAGAACGCGCCCAGCTCCCGCGCTGCCCTGAACAACGGCCTGCTGGCGACCGCCGCGAACTGCCCATCCTGGCGCACCACTCCGGTCACGACGACATGGCTGTGAAGCTGCGGGTCGGGCGCCTCACCCCCAGCGACACCCCGCGCGGTCGTGTGACGAAACTCCGCCGCCAGCACATCACGCGCCGGGGACAGCACCCGTCCGCCCGCGCCTTCGCGGACGACCGCGACCTCCCCACGCAGATGCTCGAGCGCACGCGAGACCGCCCGACCATGCGCAAGCTCGACACCCGCGCGCTGCTGCTCAGAGCCAAGCGCCCACACCGCCGAAACCGACTTCGGCGCGCTGAACGTCAAGTCGATGCCGCCCGCCCGTCGGCCGTCGGCGCCCGCCTGGCGAATCCAATCGCCGCCTACCGGATGGCGACCCTCCATCAACGCGACGAGCTGCTCCGCGCGCACCGCCTCACCGGCCTCCAACCCCAGCCGCTCGCGGGTCTCATCCAACACATGCCACACGCCCTGAGCCTCCGTCGGCTCACCCGACGCCGACAAGTAGTAATCCCCCCGCGACGGCGCGACCGTCCGCGACTCCAGATAGGCGGCGTACCCCGCCGCCTGACCTGCACCGATGCTCGCAGCCGTCATCATCACCCTGTAGACTACCACCTGAAACTGTCACGCTCTGGCACAGTGCATCTAGTCTGTTTGGCTTTTCGCGCTGCTGGAGGGTTGAGTGTGCCGTCAACGCCGGCAGCTTGAGCGAAGCGACGACGGGCTACGCATGGCGCTCAGGGGCCGCACAGCAGCGACGCACAGGCGGACTCGATGTCATCCTGTAGCCCGATCGCGGATGGACGACTGCTGTACAAACGTGCAACTGCGATCGGGCCCTGCGACGATCATCCCCAGCAAGCCGTTATGGCATCGCGCACGTCTCGACGCCTACACCTGCCCTAACACGACCACCGACTCCCTCCTCTCTGCAAGAGCATCAGCACCACCCCCCGCTGCGCGCCACGGAGAGACACCCGTAGTGTCGTCTCTGGTGTGTACTCGGCCGCTGCTGCGGCGGTCATCGCCGTGTCTCCTGAGCCGGCGTATCCCAGAGCCTGATGTTGCGTCGCCCTGCGCGCCGGGTGCTGCGCCGCGTATACAACATCCAGACTGACAGGCTCATGGCATCACAGACATCGTATTGTCCAGGGCCACCCCCTTTGGCGCGGTGCCGACTACGATTCGGGCGGACGATCTTTGCTACGTCATCGTAGGCCCCAAGCCCTGAGTCGTCGTCTACCGCTCGTTCTGCATGGCTGCCTCGACTCTGGCAAAGCCGTCCTTGACCTCGGCGCGGAGTGCGCGCAGTTCGTGCAGTAGCGTCTCTAAACTGACGGCGGTGCCCGCCCGCCCGGCGAGAGCTAGTAGCTCTGTCGGATCGGCGTCAAGGGCGCGAGCCAACCCCTCGATGACCTCATCTGATGGTGGCCCTTGCTCGCCGTTCTCGACGCGGGAGAGGTTGGCGGCACTCATTGGCACTCGCTCGGCCACTTGGCGCTGGGTCAGCTTGGCCGCGCGGCGCAGTTGACGCAGGCGGGAGCCGAGAACATGGGCTCGTTGGGTCTGGCTGGGTCCGCGCGCGCTCGTCATCCAGCATCTAGCTTCCGCGAGAACGAGCGCTCCCCTTGACTCTTTACGGATGACGTACTATGGTCCGCACAACGTACGTCTCAATGATGCGGACATGAAGCCGAATCTCGCTATCGAGTCGCAGCCCAGTTCTACCCGCGTGGTCACCCGGGCCCTACGAGGGGATCGGCTGGATAGACCAACTCCGTGGCTGGTCGGGGCCTGCACCGCAAACCTGCACGATGTCGGACTGTCTAGTATAGTTCAAACAGTTGGGTAATTGACTGGGGAGTCCCATTGTGGTCGACGATTCGCTGACAAAGCCTTTATCCCCGCGCATCTTTCGACTTGCGCTCGTGCTGTGCTCCCTCGTGACTTGGGGACTCGTTCTCCCGGGCTCTCAGGCGTTGGCGGTGTCGTCTGGTGCGTCTGCTTGGGGCGATAACACTTACGGGGAGCTCGGTGACGGTTACGAAGGGTGGGAATACGACAGTAAGGTGCCGGTGCCGGTGAGTGGGCTGAGCGGGGTTAGGTCCGTCGCGGGCGGGGGTGCGGACGGCTTGACGCTACTGGAAAATGGCACGGTTATGGCCTGGGGCAATAATGGCGTCGGACAACTGGGCAACGGCACCACGACTCAGAGCGACGTGCCGGTGGTGGTGAGCGAGCTGAGCGGCGTTACGGCCATCGCGGCCAGCGAAGAAGGCCACAATCTCGCGTTGCTGAGCAACGGCACGGTCATGGCCTGGGGTCGCAACGACGATGGCCAGCTGGGCGATGGCAAGATCATTGGGCCGGAAGTCTGCACCGAATCCTCAATACCGTGTAGCAGGACTCCGGTGGCGGTGAGTGGGCTGAGCGGCGTCAGGGCCATAGCAGCCGGGCGGAACTACAGCCTCGCGCTGTTGAGCAACGGCACGGTCATGGCGTGGGGCGAAAACACCTGGGGACAGCTGGGCGACGGCACCACTGCTGGGCCGGAAACCTGCGCGGAATCCCTACCGTGTAGCGCAACTCCGGTGGCGGTGAGCGGGTTGAGTGGCGTCGCGGCCATAGCAGCCGGCGGCGACAGCCTGGCCCTGTTGAGCAACGGCACGGTCAAGGATTGGGGCTACAACGGGGCAGGGCAGCTAGGGAACGGTTCGACAACCGGCCCGCAGACCTGCGACGGATCTGCGTGCAGCACGACACCGGTTCTGGTGAGCGGACTGAGTGGGGTCACGGCCATCGCAGGCGGCCTGATCCATAACCTCGCCCTGTCGAGCAGCGGCACGGTCATGGCCTGGGGCAACAACGGGAACGGACAGCTCGGCGACGGTACGACAAACAACAGTGATGTGCCGGTGGCGGTGAGCGGGCTCTCCGGGGTCACCGCGATCGCAGCCGGCGAGTACCACAGCCTCGCCCTGCTCGGCAACACCACTGTAATGGAGTGGGGATGGAACATCCTCTGGCAGCTGGGAAACAGCACCGCCGAAGAACAAAGCCTCGTGCCAATCCCGGTGAGCGGCCTCAGTGGCGTCACGGCCATAGCAGCCGGCAATGGCCAGAGCTTCGCCGCCGGGGCCCCGCCCGTGCCATCTCCACAGGTGGTGAGAGTGGCACCTAACGACGGCCCGCCAGCCGGGGGGACTTCGGTGACCATCACGGGCATCAACTTCACCGGCGCCACGGCAGTGAAGTTCGGTTCGGCCAACGCCACGAGCTTCACGGTGGACTCGGAAACCTCCGTCACCGCCGTGGCCCCGCCAGGTGCAGCGGGAACGGTGGACGTGACCGTGGCCACGCCCGAAGGCACCAGTTACACGAGCCCGAGGGACCTTTACAGCTATGGCTCGACTGTTGCAAAGCTCGAACCCGATGCTGGTCCGTTGAGTAACGAAAACAAAACGCCGTCCGGCGCCGGCCGTGGCCAGTCAAGTACGGCAGGCGGTGGTGGCCAGCCTGTGGCGTCTCCGGTGCTTTTCTCGTCGCCGCTTGCGACGGTTGATGTACCCAGCTCGCACGTGCAGACCACAACGAAGTCCAAAGTAAAGCTCGCAAAGGCGCTAAAGCTGTGCGAGAGGAGGCCAAAGAAACAGCGCGCCAGGTGCAACCGGCAGACTCGCAGTAACTACGCGACCACGGCCAGCAAGGCAAGGAAAACGCGACATGTTTAGAATGGCGCCGCCTGGCCGTGTATCGAATGGTTTGACGAGCAGGCTTTTGTCCCCGCACATTTTTCGCCTCACGCTCGCCTTGTCCGCGATCCTGGTTGTTGGGCTGCTGTTCCCGGGCACCCAGGCGTTGGCGGCCGAAGCGCCCACGATCGGCAATGTCTCCGTGTCTGGAATCACCGAACACGACGCTACCCTCGAAGCGCAGATCAACCCGAACGGGCTTGAAACGAGCTACCGGTTCCGGCTGGAATACGGATGTCTGCCGCCACGTGAATGTCTGTGGATTGGCGTTATTCGTGTGCCGCCTGAGGAGATTCCCGCCTCCTACGAAGCGCACAGCGTTAGCGTTGACCTAAACGGTTCTGGTGTGACACTGCATAGCGGTACCGAGTACCGCTACAGCGTCGAAGCGACCAATTTGGCCGGAACGACCGAAGGCCCTACTCCGATCGAAGGCCCCGGGCACACCTTCACAACCCCCGCTGCCTCGCTGCCCTTGATCGAAAGCGAGTCTGTCTCGCACCTCACGTCGACTGATGCGACGCTAGAAGCACAGATCAACACCGAGGGCCTGGAAACCACATACGAATTTCACTTGCTGACAGCGCCGCTCTGCTTTGAGGCTAATCCACCTTGCGAGCGTCCTCAAAATCTGTTTCCGCTGCCGAGCGGCACGCTCCTTGGGTCGTTTGTCGGGCAGAGCGTCAGCGTCCAGTTGAACAGCGCGGGAGTGAGCGTTGCGCCCAGTGAACGTTATGAATACTGGGTGACTGCGACCAATACGGCAGGCACTGTAGAGGGTCATCATCAATCGTTCACGGCACCGGAAGCTGCGGTTCAGCCTGCGGCCACCGGACCCGCACAGAATGCGAGCCACGGCACCATTACTCCGACCGCGACCAACCCTGTCGGCAACGTCACGCCGTTGCCCAAGGCGACGGTCTTGACGAACTCTCAGAAGCACGTGAAGGCAGTTAGGCCGTGTAAGAAGAAACCAAAGAAGCGGCGAGCAAGCTGTCAGAAGCGGATTCGCAAGAAGTACGGCACGACGGCGACGAAAGCAAAAAAGAGATAGCTCTCCCGGTACGCCGCCGACGCCCAATAGCATGGACCGTTCCGAATCTGGACGCGCTTTGCTGCTTGGAATTGCTGGACTACATTAGACCCCATCATAAGCTGAGAGGAACACATGAGGGACCTACGAATTGAGCGACTGTGGCGAGGCGATGGTCGGTCGCAGGAGACAGAGGAGCGGATGTCTGTTTGGGGTGCAGGGGCGCGAAACGCGATCGCGTCGATGATAGTTATTGGGGCGGCGCTCGCGAGCTGGCCGGCTAGCTCGTTGGCCGCAGAAGCCGCGCCTACGACCGTGAGTCTCTCGCCGGACTCTGGACCCGCTATGCACTACGACACCTCAGCGCCGCTGCAGTCGATACCTCCAAGTCACACTCTCGGGGAAGCGTTTCCCGCGCGGCCTACGCCCCTCTTGCCGTCAGCATCCTCGGGAACGTCCGCGCAGGACACGAGCGGTGCGCATCTTGGCTCCCCGCTTTCCCCGCTCATGCCTTCCACGAGCGCGAACTTCAACGGCATCCCCGAGAACGCCTGCGAATGTGTGCCACCCGACCCGTCCGGTGCGGCGGGACCAAACCAGTACGTGGAGGTCGCCAATACCGACTTGGCCGTGTACTCGAAGACCGGGACAGCACTGCTTGGCCCGGAGGCGACTAACACGCTGTGGTCGGGCTTCGGCGGTGGTTGCGAAACGAATAACGACGGCGACGGCACGGTTTTGTTCGACACGATCAGCCAGCGCTGGGTGGTCCAGCAGTTCTCGGTCAGGACGACGCCGTACCTGGACTGTGTTGCTGTCTCCGAAACCAGCGACGCGACAGGAAAATGGCATCGTTACAGCTTCCAGTACGAAAAATTCCCGGACTATCCAAAGATGGGCGTCTGGTCGGACGCCTACTATGCGTCTTTCAACCTTTTCAACAGCGGGTTCGTTGGCGCCGAGGCGTGCGCATTCAACCGCGCCGCGATGCTGAAAGGCGAAGCTGCCACCCAGCAGTGCTTCGTAGGCACCGAAAAAGGCGGTGCGTCGCTCCTGCCCGCGACGCTCGACGGCACCACGCAGCCGCCCTCGGGTGAGCCGGAGTGGTTCGTCGCGCTCTCGCCGACGGAAGCAAAAGCGCTGGCCTACTGGAAGTTCCACGTCGATTGGAGCAATCCAGCGAACACCACCTTCACGGGTCCAACGAACCTGCCTGTGGAAGCCTTCTCTCAGGCGTGTGGGGGCGGGGCGTGCGTTCCTCAAGCTGAAACGAGCAATCAGCTCGACTCGCTTGGTGATCGCCTGATGTTCCGGCTTGCGTATCGCAACTTCGGCGGCCATGAGTCGATGGTCGTAGCCCACGCGGTAACCGCGGGCAGCTCCGTCGGGATGCGTTGGTACGAGCTGCGGCCAAGCAGTGGCTCGCTCACCGTCTACCAGCAGGGGACCTACGCCCCGGACAGCGCCTACCGTTGGATGGGCTCGATTGCGATGGATAAGTCGGGTGACATGGCGCTCGGCTACAGCGCCTCAAGCAGCTCGCTGCACCCACAAATCCGCTACACCGGCCGTCTCGTCGGTGATCCATTGGGGACGATGCCCCAGGGAGAGGCTACGCTCTACGAAGGCCCCGGATCGCAGACGTCATACGTGCGCTGGGGCGACTACACCGAGATGTCCGTCGATCCCTCCGACGAATGCACGTTCTGGTACGTCAACGAGTATCTGCCAAGCAATGGATCGTTCAACTGGCATACACGTATCGGCTCGTTTAAGTTCCCGAGCTGCGGCAGTCCCCCCTCGGCGACCACGGAACCCGCCTCCTACACCAATACCTTCGAACCACAGCTGAACGCCATCGTCAACCCCGAGGGTACCGACACTCACTACCAGTTCGAATATGGCCTGACTGAATCCTATGGCAGCAAGATTCCAGTGGCTCCTGAAGACATCGGCTCGGGAACGACAGCCGTAGCGGTGTCGAAGACGCTCAGTGGTCTGGAACGAAATAAGACCTACCACTTCAGGGTTGTGGCCGAAAGCGCAGCCGGAACGACACATGGCACCGACAAGTCCTTCACGACGCTGCCGCCGTGCAAAGGTGCAGAAGAAAAATGTCTATGGTCTACTCAGACTACGCCTAACTCGCCGCCTCACACGGAAGACAAGATGACTGGTGTTGCGTGTGTGTCTTCGACTAATTGTGTGGCTGTGGGTAAGAATAGTTACACTGAAGGTGGTTTTGTCGAGGTCTGGAATGGGGCTGAATGGAAGATTAAGTGGGAACTCAACGGTTACACGGGTAATTTCTTGGGGATTTCTTGCGGTAGTACGACCTCGTGCATGGTAATCGGCGAGACGCAAAACAGTGGTGAATTGCGCAGCGAGAAGCTTACATACAGCGAATTCTTGGGTGAAGGCAAATGGAATATTGAATATCACTCAGTCCCCGCTCCCTCTGGGGGGACGCAGCTGAAGGCGGGGGCTATCTCTTGCGCGTCTTCTACGTTCTGCATGGCTGTTGGCTCTTACTACAACGAAGGGGTTAAGGACTTGGTCGAGACGTGGAACGGCAGCGCATGGTCGGTCCAGTCCCCGCCAGCCGAAGGCAACGCCACCAGCGCGATGCGCAGCGTATCTTGCCCGTCAGCGACCTCTTGCATCACGGTTGGGGAACTCTCAAGCAAACCGACCGCCGAGCACTGGAATGGCACGGAATGGTCGCTCATCACGCCGCCCAACCCTACCGGCGCCGTCGGCGCTTCGCTCGAAGGCGTATCCTGTCCCTCGACCACCTCGTGCATGGCCGTCGGCAACTTTCACGAAAGCGGCAAAGAAAACAAGACGCTCACCGAGTCGTGGAACGGCAGTGCCTGGTCGGTCAAGTCCTCACCCAACCCCGAAGCCAAATACGGCTCTACCCTTCTCGGCGTCTCGTGCCTGTCATCGACCTCGTGCTTCGCGGTCGGGGACTACTCGACCGAAGTTTTCAAGCTAAAGACGTTGGCCGAGACTTGGAACGGCACCGAATGGACGATTAAGTCCTCGCCAAACCCGACCGGCTCGACCAGCAGTTCTCTCGTCAGCGACTCCTGCACCTCGTCGATCGCCTGCACCGCCGTCGGCAGCGCCAGCCCCGGACCCTCCGGCGAAACCACCGTCACGCTCGCAGAGCGCTGGAATGGCACTGAATGGTCTACTCAGACTACGCCTAACTCGCCGCCTCACACGGAAGACAAGATGACTGGTGTTGCGTGTGTGTCTTCGACTAATTGTGTGGCTGTGGGTAAGAATAGTTACACTGAAGGTGGTTTTGTCGAGGTCTGGAATGGGGCTGAATGGAAGATTAAGTGGGAACTCAACGGTTACACGGGTAATTTCTTGGGGATTTCTTGCGGTAGTACGACCTCGTGCATGGTAATCGGCGAGACGCAAAACAGTGGTGAATTGCGCAGCGAGAAGCTTACATACAGCGAATTCTTGGGTGAAGGCAAATGGAATATTGAATATCACTCAGTCCCCGCTCCCTCTGGGGGGACGCAGCTGAAGGCGGGGGCTATCTCTTGCGCGTCTTCTACGTTCTGCATGGCTGTTGGCTCTTACTACAACGAAGGGGTTAAGGACTTGGTCGAGACGTGGAACGGCAGCGCATGGTCGGTCCAGTCCCCGCCAGCCGAAGGCAACGCCACCAGCGCGATGCGCAGCGTATCTTGCCCGTCAGCGACCTCTTGCATCACGGTTGGGGAACTCTCAAGCAAACCGACCGCCGAGCACTGGAATGGCACGGAATGGTCGCTCATCACGCCGCCCAACCCTACCGGCGCCGTCGGCGCTTCGCTCGAAGGCGTATCCTGTCCCTCGACCACCTCGTGCATGGCCGTCGGCAACTTTCACGAAAGCGGCAAAGAAAACAAGACGCTCACCGAGTCGTGGAACGGCAGTGCCTGGTCGGTCAAGTCCTCACCCAACCCCGAAGCCAAATACGGCTCTACCCTTCTCGGCGTCTCGTGCCTGTCATCGACCTCGTGCTTCGCGGTCGGGGACTACTCGACCGAAGTTTTCAAGCTAAAGACGTTGGCCGAGACTTGGAACGGCACCGAATGGACGATTAAGTCCTCGCCAAACCCGACCGGCTCGACCAGCAGTTCGCTCGTCAGCGACTCCTGCACCTCGTCGATCGCCTGCACCGCCGTCGGCAGCGCCAGCCCCGGACCCTCCGGCGAAACCACCGTGACATTGGCGGAGCGCTACGAATGATCGAGGTCAGGAATTGAGCCGTCGCTCCTATGGTGAAGCGGGAGGCGGTTCTCTCAGAGCAGACCTTCCGATGACGGGGCGAGTGCTCTGCGCCAGGCGCGATCGACGTGAAACTCGGGTCCGTTCTGCCCACAGTAGGTATTTCTCTCGCCTGATTGCAGCGAGGAATTGCCTCATAGCGCTCCTTCTCGTGAGCTCCAGTGGCCTCTTTTTCAGCGCCTGTGGTAGTGGGGGGGAAACCGCCAGCACGTCCATAAGTCCCGGAAAAATTTCGACTTCCACGGCCGCCCTCCCCAAAGCAGCATTGACCCCCACGTCCGCTAGTTCCGGCGAAGGGAACGGCGTCTCGACCTATTCCTCTCGTATCCGAAAAGAAAAGCAAGCCAACGAAACAAAGCAAGCCAACGAAACGGCTATCACGCTACAGCGGATGCTCTCCGCGATCAAAGGCGGAGGTGGCAACGCGAAGCTCGGGGCATATGCGTTTTGCACGCAGCTGAGCGCGTCGGCCCGTAGGCAAATGATCGACCCCGCGAGGGGCACAACGCACTTGAGCGACTGTGAAACCGCCATCATATCCTTGCTCGAACGACCAGGGCAAGGGGGACCGCTAGCGGCGGCCGCCGAAGGACGGGTAGTCGAAGTTCAGATCCACGGTGCCAACGGCACAGTGACCGTCCAGCCCGTCCACGGCAAAACGTCGCATCTGCGGCTGGTGAAGGAAGGCGGGCAATGGAAGCTGGCCAGCTTGGGGTGAGTCGACCAACAAGGCGGCCGGGTCTCGCCGCGAATCGTCCGACCCACGGTCCAATGGCAGGCGCCCGACCGGCCGATACGGTGCCGCGCGGGAGGCTGTTCATCCGCGCTAGACTCGTCTCACTGTGATGCGCAGGCTCGTGATCGTGTCGGCGCTGGTGGCGCTGCCATTGGTTCTCGCACTAACGCTGACGCTTGCGGATGCCAGCGTCCGCCGGGAGCGCATCCACGTCAGTCCGTCATCCGGGTTGCCGAGCACGGTCTTCGTGTTGACCTTCCGCACGCCGGAACGAACCGGCCGCAACGGTTCCAGCCAGCGCCACGACCTGATCACGGCGTCGGCGCCCAAGGGCGCTACCGGCTGCGTCACGTCGATCGACGTACGCGCCCAGGACGCCCCTTCCGGCGCGCGCCTCCGCGTCTCACTTGATCCACGCAAGCTCGGCGGCATCTGGTGTCCCGGCGCATACCGCGGGCGGATCGAGGAGCTTCAGGGTCCGGCGTGTCGGCCTGGCAAGCTGTGTCCCACCTATCTCGTCACGCGCGGCATCGTCGGACAGTTCACACTCCATGTCAAACGAGGCGCCCAGCCCTCGACTGGCGAATCCAATGGCACACCTCTCCCGGGAACGCCCCCACCGCCGCCGGGCACGTCCCCGCCCTCCGGGACTGACACGACGCCACCCACCTTCGCCGGGCTGCAGAGCGCTTACTACTGCACCGGCGGTCCGGTACGGCCGGCCGAAACGACCCCCTACACGCTCACCTGGCAGGCGGCCACCGACGATGTCACACCCAGCTCGGAGATCGTTTACGACGTGTTCTTGGCCTACACCCACGGCAGCGAGGACTTCTCGCATCCGACCTGGACGACGCCGCCCGGTGTCACCACGTACAAGACTCCCAATCTGCCTTCCGAAGGCACCTACTTCGTCGTGCGTGCGCGCGACGAAGTAGGGAACGAGGACCAGAACAAAGTCGAGCGAGAAGGCGGCAATCTCTGTCTGTAGGGTTGCAGCCGTCATTCGAGATTCCCAGCCCGCCTTGATCGTCGGAAGTTGCGCAAGTGCGCGCTGGTCCCGCCATCCGTTTGCGCCTGTGGATCACGCAGCGGCGCGCTCGCCGGGGCTGCGCTTCTTGGGGCGGAAGGCCATGGAGAGCAGCTTGGCGTCGTCGGCGCGGCTCTTGTGGTGCAGGTAGCGCATCGTGGTCTGGATGTCGGCGTGGCCCATCCATGCCTGTACCTGGACGATGCTGGCGACGTTGATGGCGAGGGAGCCAAAGGTGTGGCGCAGGTCGTGAAAGCGCAATCGTCGCAGGCCGGCGGCGTCGAGCGTCGCGAGGTAGCGCCGGCGCAGCGCGGAGCCGTCGAGAAGGGTGCCCTCGCGACTTACGAAGACGTGGTCGCCTCTGGCAGTGTGGTGTCCGCGCTTCTTCAGCTCCTTCAGCGCATGAGCGACCTTGTCGACCATCGGCACGGTGCGCGACTTGCGGGACTTCGGCTTGCCTGTCTGTTTGGCGCTGTAGCCTTCGTAGACGCGGATCGAGGACTGCTCGAAGTCGACGTCCTTCCAAAGCAGCGCCAACAGTTCGCTGCGGCGTAGTCCCTCGAGAGCTGCCGTCAGGTAGATCGCGGCGTCCTGTTGGTCCTCTTCGGCGCGCAGGGCGCGCTCGGTGTCGCTGATGGCCGGGCGGGTGGGGTCGCGGTTGGCACCAGCAGCGGCGGTGGCTACGAGCAGGTCGATCTCCTCGGGCGAATAGAAGTCGAAGCGTGCCACGTCGTTGGTCTCGCGCAGCCGCTTGATCTTCGTAACGACGTTGAGAACCAAGCCGAAGTGCTCGACGGCGTGCTGGAAGATGGCGTGCGCCTGTGCGACGATCTTGTTGACCGTCTTTCGCTTGCGCGTGCCGTCCTCGGCGAGTCGGTTGCGCCATTGTTCGATCTGCTTGGCGGTGATCGTCTCTATGCGCTTGGGGCCGAACTCGGGGAGCAGGTGCGCGACGAGGACCGATCGGTAATCGACCTGCGTGCTGGCCGACCAGTCACGCTCGAACGGTCCCCGGTCGAACCAGTCCCAGGCGATGTCCGCGAACGTATAGCCGGTGCGCTCCTGGCGCAGCTGCCCGCGTCGAGCGTCGACGAGGATCTCGTCGAGGCGTTCTTCAGCCTCTCGTTCGCGAAGGAAGCCCTGCGGGGGCGAGCCCTTGCCCGTCCAGTCGGGACCGAGACGCTTCTCGTGCTGGCCTTGCTGGTCGCGCCACTTGGCGCACCAGGTGTTGCCGCGCTTGCCTTTGTACAGCCAGACGTGGCCGCTGATCGAGGCGTGTGGATCGAGTGTTCGGGTTGCCATGACGGTCCTTCCGTGGGTCTGCAGGGACTGTCCGAGAGGGGAACGGACCTGAGAACCGTAGCGCGCCCGGCGGACAGAATTTCCTCCCGAACTTCCTCCCCAAACAGCCTTGCCTAACTCGATCTACTACACCAAAACGGCTTGAATACAAAGTATATGCGTCCTACCAGCGCTGGCTTTGGCTAACTCATAACCCGAAGGTCGCGGGTTCGAATCCCGCCCCCGCTATAAGAGAAACCCGCTGGAAACGGCGGGTTTTTTCTTTGCTCGGAGTCGGGGCTTGACGGCCAAGGTGTTCTCGGGTCAAGCTCTGGGTCAAGGTTTGCAGATGTCGCTTCGCGTGGCGGACGGTGGCATCAGGCTCCGACCGTGCTCAGTGGAGTGTTCGCTTCAGGAGAGCCCAAGGGCTTCAGCCAGCTTGGCTCGTAACAAGTTTCCGCGTGTCGAGCGGACCGGCAGGGGCCTGCTCATTGGCCGTAGTCCTCTCTACTAGAGGCTTGATGCGGGTTGGGCCGCCGGGCAGGAGGCGAGCCTTGAAATGAGAAGAGGGCCTCCGGCTCTGCAAACTCGTGATTGGAGCACGAGATGTGCGCTTCGCTGGAGACCCTCGTTATCGCAGCTTACGTGTTCGCCGACTCGTTCTCGTTTCCTCGCCCAGGCCCAGCAGGCAAGGTCAGCGATCAGGAGCTGATCGCGCTGGCGGTAGCTCAGGCCGCGACCGGGATCTGCTCAGACCGCCAGTTCCTGGGCGTGATCGGCCGACTACTTCCGGGGTTCTTTCCCGAGTTGCCTTGCCAGTCGCAATACAACCGCGGGCTCAGACGGCTCACGCCGTGGATCACCACCGTGCAAATGATGCTTGCAGAGCTGATCGCCGACGGTCAGCTGCGCTTGGTCGACGGGACGCTGATCGCGTGTGCCAACTACCCGGGCTGCCGATCGCTCAGCGAGTTCGCCGGCCATGCCAGCTACGGCTACTGCCCATCGAAGAGCCTGTTCGTGTGGGGCATGCGCCTGGTGCTGATCTCAGACGCCAAGGGCGTGCCCGTGGGTTATGACCTGACGGGTCCCAAGACCGGCCAGGAGCGCGAGCGCGCCCTAGAGCTCGCCGCCGCCCACCAAGGTGCAACGCTGTTCGCCGACAAGGGCTTCTGGGGCAGGGAGTATCGCGACTGCATGGAGCTGATCGGCCTTGAACTCATCACCCCCGAGCGCCACCGACCAGGCAAGCGGCCCGTCGGCGAGATCGCCAAGGCACGGATCCGCCTGGTCATCGAGTCGGTCTTCTCCAATCTCAAGCGCCAGATGCGCTTGGAAGATCACCTCGCCAAGACGCTCGCAGGACTCGTTCAGCGCATCGCCCAACGACTGCTCGCGCTGACCCTCGGCATGCACATCAACCTGCTCACCGGACGTCCGCCACGAGCCCTCGCCGCCTACGATGGGCGATGAACCCGCATCAAGCCTCTAGGTGCACGGGCGCGTGAGTGACGGTAAGCGACTCGGGCATCGCCGACTCCATACTCACCGCTCAAAGTTCCGCTCATCGACTGCGGGATCCAGGTGCTGATCCCGTGGGTGTCCGCAAGCGCAAGAGTGCCAGGGTCGCATCGGACGACGACCGCCCAAGGGTGCGGCGAACTGCTTCCAGTGCGCAAGCGAACGTGTTCCGATGGTCGGCCCGTGCGCTCGCGCGTCGTCGAACTCCGAGCATGTCGACCGAGACCGACACACAGCCGCTTGGGCTGGGCGAAGCGCAAGCGTGAGCCTGACCGCAGCGCAGACCCCATCTCGTCCCTTGCGGCAGTCACGTATGGTCGTTGGACGCTCCCGCTTCGATGGAGATCCAGGCGTGCGGCGGCAGGGCTAGCTAGCGTCCGCGCTGTGCTGCTCCCTCGCGCCTGCGCACGCGCATGTCGCCGGCCTTGAACCCTTCGAGCGTGGCACCGGGCCTTGGCGCGACGGACCTCCCGGCTGCCTCCTCGGAGTCGAGCACCTCGTAGGACAGCATCCGTCTCGAGCCTTCGGGGTCCTCGACGTAGCGGGGCCAACCCCGCGCCACGTTCTCGTCGCCCACCTTCGGGTCCGCCGTCTCGGGATGCTCGAATAGCACCATTGATTTCCTGATCGGCAGCGGGATGGCATCCGGTTCGGCCTGCGCGAGTAGGTAGAGATCTTCGAGCACCTCGGCTGACGGCCCGTACACGAAGCGCGTCGCGGAGCCGTATGTCCGCCGGTTGATGCGCTCGACCTGCTTCGCGGTGGGCCTGACCGCGATGCGCTCGCGCTGGCGGGGGCTGATCCGCAGGCATGCGCTCCGGCCGAGCGGGAGCGTCGCTTCGACCATTTCGGACGACATCCACGCGGGCGCGGAGAAGGGGTAGGGAGGCGTGGGGTCGTACATTGTCAGCGGCCGGTCCGAGCAGATGAACGCGCCCTCGGTCGCCGTCAGCAGCGTCCACGGCAGGAAGTTGACGACCTGCGACGACTCGGCGAGCATCGTGAAGGACAGCCGCAGCACCTCCTGATCGGGCGGGATGATACTCACGCCTCCGCCGGTCAGGGCCTCGTAGGCTTCCTGCGCTTTCCGACGCTTTGCCTTCGAGCCCTTCATGCTCGCGAGCTCGGTGGCCAGGAAGGTGATCCCGGCGTGCGTGATCGTCTCCTTCTGGTCGGCGAGGAAGCCGGGCGTGCGCTGCTCCTGGATCGCGACGAGGAAGGCGAGGTCGCCGCGGTCGCGGTCCGACAGGTTCGCCGGGTCGGCCAGGAACCGTTTGAGCGCGGGCGCGGCGAAGCGCTCGGCGACCGCGTAAAAGCCCTCGATGACGCCGTCGTGCTCGCCCGTCGTGCTCTCGACTGTGTACAGGTTCGAGCTCCATGCCGCCTTCTTCGGCGTGACGACCTCGCAGGTTCCGTCCTCCTTGTCGAGTTGGTACAGACGACCTTTGCCCTTGAACTTCGCTAGCTGGAACTGGGCGACGTAGTGGTGTCGGCTGGCGTCGGAGGTGGGGAGCGGCCGCTTGCCTTCCGTGATCTCGTGCATCCAGTCGACGAAGCCTCCCCGGATCGGCGGTGGTGGTTCGCTCACGTCACCGATCCTAGAAGGCCGACAGCCTGCGGTCGATCAGTGCTGACTTACATGCGCCCGTGCAGTGGCCAGAGCCGCGACGTGCCCTCAGTTGCTCCTTGTCGTCCTGAGCTAGTGGAGTGTCAGGCAACGTTTGCCGTGTTGGTGAGTCGTTTTAGGCGGGGGTTGTTGGTGTTGTGGTTGCGCCAGTGGATGTATCGGCGGATGAGGCGGGCCTGGGTGGCGTGGTCGGGGTGGTCGGTGCCCGCGAGCGTGAAGTACCGCAGCGCCCGGATCTGCGCCTCGATCCGGTTCGACCAGGAGGCGTAGTGCGGCGTGTATGCCATCTCGACGTTGTTCAGTGCGGCCCAGTCGCGCATTTGCTCGCCGTGGTGGGGGCTAAAGTTGTCCAGGATGAAGTGCAGCCGGGTCTCGGCTGGGTGCAGCGAGCGGATGTAGCGGCAGAACTCCAGGAAGTGCGGACGGTCCTTGCGCTTCTTGATGTGTCCGTAGAGCCGGTCGGCGGTGATGTCGTAGGCGGAGATCAAGTGTCTGACGCCGTGTGGGCGCTTGTAGGTTGCTCGTATCCGCTTGGGCTTGGCGCGGGGCGCCCAGCCCTTGCCGCCGGGCTGGGGTTGCAGGTTCAGCGGCCCGAACTCATCGAGACAGATCACGACGGCCTCGCCAGCTTCCGCGGCGGCGTAGAGCTCGACGATCCGGTCTCGCTTGGCCAGGAAGTTCGGGTCGGTCGAGCGCTTCCACGTTCTCACGGCTTGAAACCGGACGTTCTCCTCGATGAGGAGCTGACGCAAGCCCTCGTGGGAGATGTCCGTGACCACCCCCTCGGCGACCAGGTAGTCAGCGAGCTTGGACAGGCTCCAGGTCGCAAACGGCTGATCGAGATCCTGAGGGTCGGTCAACGCGATCCGCTTGATCTCCTGACGCTTGGGCAGCGTGAAGGTCTGCGGCCGCCCGCCACGGTAGCGCGGATAGAGCGCATCGAACCCGTCCCGGTTGAAGTTGTGGATGACATCTCTGACCGTGTCCGGGTCAGTGAAAACGACCTCGCTGATCGCGGGCGGCGACATGCCCTGCGCCGAGAGCAGCACGATCTGCGCCCGACGCCACGTCACGACCGACCCCGACGTGCGTCGCACGATCCGAAGCAGCCTGTTGCCCTCCTCGCTGGTGATCTCTCGCAACAGCACCCTGGCGGCCATAACCCCTCCCGGTCGAGTTGTCGATCTCGACCAAGGACTTCGCCGCCAACACCATCACCCCTGGTTATCGAACCCAGCAAACGTTGCCGGGGAACCCACTAGCAGCCCCAAAAGCCGATCGAGACGCGCGCTCGTCGCGCAAAGCAATATCACGTGCCGGTCTCCGTCCGGCGGCTCGAATCTAGCCACCCTAGCCATCTCGCGCACGGTCCAGTCCCAGTCCTCGTGGGACACACCCTACGCTCGACAAATTTGGTCAGCACGCACTATGCTGACATGCTGACTCCAGCAGTGCTAAGGTGCAACGCTCCGATGGGGTGGGAGAAAGGGATCGGGATGGATCTGCCAGGGGGCTGCGGACGCGTCGGGCTGCGTACAGTGTTCGTGTTCGCGATCAGCGTTTGCCTCTCGCTGGTTCTGCTTGGATCGGTTGCTACCGCGCTCAGTGTCGCTCGGCAGACAAGGCCAGCTCCGAGTGCCGCACCGGCTCCAGGGCCCCCTGCGGTCGTCGGGCCGTCCAACCCGGCGCCAACGGTCCAGTCGTTCTCTCACCCGGTAGCCACGCGGGCCCTGTCACAGGGCGAAATGGGTTCGCGATATCACCACATCGATCCGTTGCCTCCAGGCGGAACGTTCTCTCCCACCCTGACCCAATCGCCGCTGGCGTTCAGTAGCCCAATCAACTGCTTCAACTCTCAGGGCCAGGCGTGCACTCCACCACTCAAGTACCACGGTGGCCCGATTCAGCATCACCCGCTGATCATCCTCATATTCTGGGGTCCGAAGTGGTATCAGGACCACAACGGGATCATCGCTGCCGAGCTGGCCTTGTTTCGTGCTCTCGGAAATCAGAACCCAACCAACCTTGCCCACTACTCCATGGGAATCCTTGCGCAGGACTGCGACTCAAAGGGTTGTCCGGCAAGCGACGTCAGTCTCTACCAGAACCAGGGATTCATCGATAACACCGCGCCGCCTTATATCGATAGTGGCGGCAACGCGGCAGTCAACGAGATCAACGCCTTCGACAGCCAGTTCAAATTCACCCCGACGGCGGACACCCAGTACATCCTGCTGCCGCAGGATGGTACAAAGATCCAGGGCAACAACTTCTGCGCCTACCACGACTCCTCCCAGCCGCTCTTTGGGCCCAACAAGGAGTGGAGCATCATCCCCTATCTCGCCACATGGATCGGCGGACAATGCGTTATCGGGAGCGCAAGCAATCCCACAGATGCGGATTACGCGATGGAGCGCGTTACGACGCATGAGTTCGCGGAGACCGTAACCGATGGCTTCGGCAACGCTTGGTACACGATCGACGGCCACACCGGCGAGATTGGGGATCTCTGCAACTTCATCCCCGACCCTAACCAGATCCTTCCTGATACGAACCTTTGGGTTCAGTATGAGTGGGATAACGTGACGCGAGGTGGCGGCCCTGGTCTGTCTAACTGCGTGAGATCAATTGATCCGGACGCGCCGCCGGGGGTCTCCGCAACGGGCGGCTCGAATGGCGCTACCGTTTCGTGGTCGCCGGCGAGCAGCGATAACGGGCAACCCATCACCGGCTATGGCGTCACCGCCTACACCGCGACGGGGCAGAACGCCGGGACGCACTGGCTATCTGGCTCTACGCTAAGTACCACATTCACCCATCTGAGCGGTGGTAGCGATCACTTTGTCGTGTGGGCAGCCAACGTGTTCGGCTCGGGCCCATACGCCACTTCGGCGACCGTCACGCTCGGAGGGCTGTCGGTCCAGCCGATGACGACTGGACTCACCGCGACGGCCCTGGCCAACACCCTCGCAGGAGCTGGAGTGTCCGCATCGCACGCGACGTACTCAGGCGCCCGAGTCGCAGCAGGCCTGTTTTCCGGCGGTCAGTCGATCCTCGGCGTTGCCTCCGGAGTGGTGCTTAGCTCCGGGACCGCGGCAGCAGTCGTGGGTCCGGCGCAAGTCGCAGCGATCTCGACCGCGAACGGCATGCCAGGCGACCCACAGCTTGGTGCGCTGGTCGGATTTCCCACATTCGACGCGGCCGCGCTGGCGTTCGACGTGGTGCCCGCCAACGACACACTGTCTATGACCTACGTGTTCGGCTCGTCCGAGTACGACTACTACGCCGGATCGCAGTACAACGATGTCATGGCCGTATTCGTCGACGGTCGAAACTGCGCGCTGCTGCCCGGCGGAGTGCCTGTATCGGTGAATGGCGTCAACCTCGCAAGGAACGCGGGATATTTCCGCAACAACGATCCGAGCTATGGCGCCGGCTCGATCAACACTGCCCTGCATGGTCTCACGACCGTGTTGCGATGTGTGTCGCCGGTAACCCCTGGTCAGACTCATCACGTCAAGATCGTCGTGTCCGATGCCTCCGACGAAGTCCTCGACTCAGATGTGTTTGCTCTGAGCCATAGCGTGTCATCGCCCTAGGTATCGCGCGAACGTTCGTTATCGATGATGTTCCGCCCAAGGCCACACGATCGCGACGCTCGGAATCGGTGCACCGGTCGGCTTTGTGGCAGTAGTGAGGAGGCCGCGGACGAGGTAGGCGCCCGGCGGAATCGGAAACGGAATGATGGCGGTGAACGTGCGAAGCGAGCCCCTACCGATCCGAACCAATCTCGGGCCGGACGAGCAAGGAGCCCCCGGGGCGCGAACCACACCGATGGAATGTCGAACACGACGCCCCGAGGACTTGTCGACAAGCCACACCGACAGCACCGCTGCGCAGGCCTGCTCTCGAACAACGAGCGGACCCGGCACAGTGAGGGAAACAAGAAGACCGGATGCTCCCGCCTCAAAAGCCACCGGACGTACCACGACGCGCCAGCCATGGCGACTAGCCATCGGAGATTTCGGGTCAGACGCAACGATCGTCGCCTGCCGGGCTGGCGAGACAGTCAACGTCGCTTGAGGTTTGCTGGCGGCGCCGCACCCGAGAAGGCCACATGCAAGAACGCCGACCGTGGTTACACGCAGAATGGATCGAGATGCCGACTGTCTTGCCACACACTGATGGTACACAGCGGAGTAGGGCACCAATGACCGCCCGATGGTGCGCAATCCCGAGATCGGGCACGCTGGTGACACTCGCGCTGATCGTGGGTCTCGCAATGCCTTTCGTTGCGCCATCGGCAGCGGCGTCCGCCGCCCCATCAGGGCAGATCACCGGAACCGTCACGGACGCGTCGACGAGCGAACCGGTTGCCGGGGTGGCCGTGCAGGCTTACGAATCGGGCGGCAACCCTGTGGGGAGCGGCCAGACCGCGGCGGATGGCACCTACACGATCTCAGGGCTGCCGACCGGGAGCTACAAGGTCGGGTTTGTCCCCGGCGGGAACTACGTGTCGCAGTTCTACAACGGACAGGCAACGTTGGCGGCCGCTGATCCGGTGTCGGTGACAGCGGGGTCCCCCACGACCGGGATCAACGCGGCGCTCGCGGCCGGCGGGCAGATCACCGGGACCGTCACCGACGCCTCGACGAGCGCGCCGCTGGGGAACGTCGAAGTCGACGTGTACGGCCCAAGCGGCAGTCTCGTCACGTACACGCACACTGCGTCGGACGGCACGTACGAAGTGCCCGGCCTCGCGACCGGTAACTACAAGGTGGGGTTCGTCCCGACCGAAACCTATCTACCGCAGTTCTACAACGGTAAGGCGAACTTGGCGACCGCTGATCCGGTATCGGTCACCGCTGGGGCGACGACGAGCGCGATCAACGCGGCGCTCGCGGCCGGCGGGCAGATCACCGGAACCGTCACCGACGCGTCGACGAGCGCGCCGGTCGAAAACGTCGAAGTGGACCTCTACGACTCAACTGGTGCCGTGGTGGCGTCGGCGCAGACCGCCTCCGATGGCACGTACACGATCTCCGGTCTGGCGACTGGCACCTACAAGGTGGGGTTCGTCCCGACCGAAACCTATCTACCGCAGTTCTACAACGGGAAGGCGACGCTCGCGGCCGCTGATCCGGTGTCGGTGACAGCGGGGTCCCCCACGACCGGGATCAACGCGGCGCTCGCGGCCGGCGGGCAGATCACCGGGACCGTCACAGACGCCTCGACGAGCGCGCCGGTCGGGAATGTCGAGGTCGATGCTTATGACTCCGGCGGCAGCCTCGTCGCCTCGAGCCAGACCGCTTCGGACGGGACCTACACGATCTCCGGCCTGCCGACCGGCAGCTACCACGTCGGCTTCGTGGCCGGCGGCAACTACGTGTCCCAGTTCTACAACGGGAAGGCGACGCTCGCGGCCGCTGATCCGGTGTCGGTCACAGCCGGGTCCACCACAAGCTCGATCAACGCGGCGCTCGCGACCGGAGGGCAGATCACCGGAACCGTCACCGACGCGTCGACCAGCACGCCCGTTGCTGCGGTGTTCGTGCAGGCTTATGACTCCGGCGGCAACCTTGTGGGGACAGGCCAGACCGCGTCGGACGGGACCTACACGATCTCCGGCCTGCCGACCGGCAGCTACCACGTTGGGTTCGTGGCCGGCGGCAACTACGTGTCCCAGTTCTACAACGGGAAGGCGACGCTCGCGACCGCTGATCCGGTGTCGGTCACAGCCGGGTCCACCACAAGCTCGATCAACGCGGCGCTCGCCGTCTCAGGCTCGGGGCAGATCAGCGGCACGGTCACGGACGCCTCGACGAGCGCGCCGGTCGAAAACGTCGAAGTGGAAGTCTACGACTCAACCGGTGAAGTTGTCTCGGCAGTGCAGACCGCCCCCGATGGCACCTATATCGTGCCCGGCCTCGCGACGGGCACATACAAGGTCGGATTCGTCCCGACCGGCAACTACCTGCCGCAGTTCTACAACGGACAGGCAATGTTGGCGGCCGCTGAACCGGTGTCGGTGACAGCCGGGTCGACTACGAGCGCGATCAACGCGGCGCTCGCGGCCGGCGGGCAGATCACCGGCACGGTCACCGACGCGTCGACGAGCTCCCCGGTCGGGAACGTAGAGGTCGACCTCTACGACTCGAGCGGCGGATTCCTCGCCTCGACACAGACCGCGCCCGACGGGACCTACACATTCCTTGACCTCGTGACCGGCAGCTACAAGGTCGGATTCGTCCCGACCGGCAACTACGTGTCCCAGTTCTACAACGGGAAGGCGAACTTGGCGACCGCTGATCCGGTATCGGTCACCGCTGGGGCGACTACGAGCGCGATCAACGCGGCGCTCGCGGCCGGCGGGCAGATCACCGGAACCGTCACCGACGCGTCGACCAGCGCCGGCGTACTGAACGTCGAAGTTGACGTGTATGACTCGAGCGGCAACCCGGTTGCGTCCGGACAGACAGCTTCAGACGGAACCTATACCGTCTCCGCGCTGCCGTCTGGGACCTACAAGGTGGGGTTCATTCCATTCGGGACGAACCACCTGCCGCAGTTCTACAACGGGAAGGCGAACTTGGCGACCGCTGATCCGGTATCGGTCACCGCTGGGGCGACGACGAGCGCGATCAACGCGGCGCTCGCGGCCGGCGGGCAGATCACCGGAACCGTCACCGACGCGTCGACCAGCGCCGCGGTTGAAAACGTCGAGGTCGATGCATACGACTCCGGCGGCAGCCTCGTCGCCTCGAGCCAGACCGCTTCGGACGGGACCTACACGATCTCCGGCCTGCCGACCGGCAGCTACCACGTCGGCTTCGTGGCCGGCGGCAACTACGTGTCGCAGTTCTACAACGGACAGGCAACGTTGACGGCCGCTGATCCGGTGTCGGTGACAGCGGGGTCCCTCACGACCGGGATAAACGCGGCGCTCGCGGCCGGCGGGCAGATCACTGGAACCGTCACCGACGCGTCGACCAGCCAACCGGTTGCCGGGGTGTTCGTCCAGGCGTATGACTCGGGCGGGAACCCCGTCGGCTCGAGCCAGACCGCGACGGATGGGACCTACACGATCGCTGGCCTGCCCTCAGGGAGCTACAAGGTGGGGTTCGTCCCAAGCGGTAGCTATTCGCCGCAGTTCTATAACGGGAAGGCGACGTTGGCGACCGCTGATTCGGTGTCGGTGACGTCGGGCTTGACGACGAGCGCGATCGACGCGGCGCTCGCGCCGATTCCCCAGCCGCCGTCGAACCAGTCGCTGCCGACGGTGTCGGGCACCGCGACGCAGGGGCAGATGCTCTCTGAGGCGCACGGCACGTGGACCAACAGCCCGACCGGTTACGTTTATCAGTGGGAGGATTGCGACGGCGCTGGGGGCGGCTGCTCGGCGATCGTGGGCGCGACCAGCCCGAGCTACACGCTGGCGGCATCGGACGTGGGTCACACGATCCGGGTGCAGGAGACCGCCAGCAACGGCGGCGGCAGCAGCAGCCCGGCGAGCTCCGCACAAACGGCCGTCGTGCAGCCCCCGCCGCCGTCGAACCAGTCGCTGCCGACGGTCTCCGGGGCCGCTCAGCAGGGCCAGGAGTTGACCGCGGTAAATGGGTCGTGGACGAACAGCCCGACGAGCTTCACCCACCAGTGGCAGCGCTGCGATGCGTCCGGCAACGACTGCGCAGCGATCCCGGGTGCGACCGGCCAGACGTACACGCTCACAGCCGCGGACGTCGGCTCCATGATCCGGGTGCAGGAGACAGCGAGCAACGCGGCGGGCGTCGGCACTCCCGCGAGCTCAGCGGCGGTGGGACCCGTCATCGCGCCGCCCGCCAACACGGCACCGCCGACGATCTCGGGGGCCGCTCAGCAGGGCCAGACGCTTACTGAGGCGCAAGGTGTATGGACGAACAGCCCCATCAGCTACGGCTACCAGTGGAATGACTGCGACCGCTCTGGCTACAACTGCACGCCTATCGCTGGCGCGACCGGCCAGACGTACACGGTAACCGTCGCGGACGTCGGCTCCACGATCCGCGTGCAGGAGACGGCGAGCAACGCAGCCGGCTCGGGGGCGCCCGCCACCTCGGCACAGACCGCACTGGTCCAAGCGCCACCCTCGAGTAGTAACGGCAGTACGAGCGGTGGTGGCGATACGAGCGGCGGTGGAGGTAGTACAGGTGGAGGCGGCACCACGAGCGGCAAGGGCTCCGCAACCGTGAGCTCGGCTCAGATCGCGGCGCTCCTCGCCCAGCAGATCACCCCGAGAGGCAAGGCGGCCAAGATCGCCTCGTTGCTCAAGACCGGCGGGTTCACTCTCACGTTCAAGGCTCTTGAGGCTGGCACTGCCGTGATCGACTGGTACCACGTACCACATGGTGTAAAGCTCGCCAAGAAGACCAAGGCCAGGCCGGTCCTCGTCGCTTCTGGCAAGCTGACCTTTTCCGCTGCGGGGACCGCGACGATAAAGATCAACCTCACCGCAGCGGGCAGAAGACTGCTCAAACACGCCAAGCGACTCAAGCTGACCGCCAAGGACACCTTCACGCCCATCGGCAAGACACCTATCAGTGCGACGAAAGTGTTCGTGCTCAAGTAGGCGCGCCGCGGATACCGGCGGAGCGAAGTGCCTAGTCCGCCGCTACGGCGAACCAGCGGTTTCGCCGACTCTTCGCACACACTACGCTGTAAACACTGGTGTCGCTCTCTTGCTTTCTGCTCGAAGCAGGCGTCCGCCGACCGGCGTCACAGACGCCTGGTCTGGACGATCTGCGAGTGCCCCGGGGCGCTGCGTCGGCGGCTCGTGCGTCGAGTGCGAAGACTCAGGGAACTCGTCGAGTGATAGGCGCGGAAGATTAGTTCCGGCGCTCTTCGAAAACGTCTCGCTCCGGTTAGAAGGGGAGAGCCTTGAGCACCTTCCCCTTGCGGGAGCGCCACACAATCTTCGTTGGGGACTCCGGATATTCAAATTTCTGCGTTGAGTACGGCACGAACGCGTCGTAGACGTTGTTCACGACGGCGACTGTGACCGAGGCGGGGAAGCCATGCCCGCGCGGGTAAAGCAAAGTGACCTTGGCGACCCCCTTGGGTACGACTCCTGGCACTTCCTCCGTCCCCGCATTGCCTTCGCTGCGCGACCTAAAACTGCCCTGAATCCCCTGACGCTTGATGGACGCTGCCGTCGCGGGGCCGCTGGTGCTGCTTCCGTCGGGCCCGACGACGAAAAGGAACATTGCTTCGCGAACAGGGTAGCCGTCGTCGCAAGCGCGCGCGGCCGGGACGAGATACAAGGACTCGCCGTGTATGACGGCCGCTCGTCGGATGAATCTGGTGCGAATGCCTTCCCCCGCCGCGAATTCTTCCCCAAACGAGATACCACTACTTTCTGGGTCGCGACGAGGGGGCATGTCGGCTGGGGTCTGCGCCCGCCGCAGCGGCGCTAGGAGCGACCGGAGTCCGGCGGACGGAGTGCCTTCGCTCGTGTTGTAGACGATCGTGGAACACGGCGCATTGGCAACGGTGTGCTGGCAGCACGGGACGCTCAGCGCGGTGCTTGCGGACGGTGCCGCGAGCGCGACACCGATCACAATGAGCGAGCCCAGTGCTGCCGCGTGCCGTCTCATGGTCACTAAGACTATTCGGCACCTCCGAAAGTTGCGCTTTGCGCGGGCAGGCGAGCATCTCGGCCATCGGCCCGCACGCTCGTGCCCTGGACGAGGCTAGGTAGCTTTGACTGGAGCTTGGCACACGCCCCTTTCGCCCCCAAAACACGTGCGCACCCTGTCGCCCGATCGAACTCAACCCGCGTAGACGCAGTCCTAGACGAACGTGTTGCGCGAGAGGTCCAGCGGCCGTCGTGTGCCGTCGCCATGGCCGCGCTGATCAAGCGCGAAGACGGGATAGTGGGTGCAAAGCAGCCGCGCGCTCTTGGTCCCACACGCCAGCGTACCCGCCAGCCCGTGGAGTAGCATAGGCGGTTCGGATCCGCGGAAGTCCCAGTACGAGAACTGGGTCGGATCGCGCTCAAAGTCCTGCCGGTTCATGCGGCAGTGACGGGCCCTGGCGAACCGCTCAGCGCAATTTCATAGCGGACGATCTCATCTCCGCCTGGGAGCTGCTTGACGTCCGCGGTGAGCTGATAGCCGCGCCCTTCGTATCCCGACCGCCCCTTCGTCATCGCACGCCACCACGAGATACGCCGTCGGCTCAGCAAGCTTCTGCTCAACGCGCGCAATCCGCGCTGATGTCAGCGCCAAGCCTCGGGCTTCGTTCGCCGACCGCCACACCTTGAGCGCATCAGATCGCTCTCGTGACGACCCAACTTTTACTGTCCGCACCGCGCACAGGCTACGCAAGGGCCCGCCTTCTCGCCATTTCCGGGACTTTTGACCAGGCTGCCGCTGACGGCCGATGCCGAAAGCAGCACCACGTCCGTGATCACGCCCCGTAGAGCCCGCCGTCGGCTTCCTCGATCTCGAGCAAGTCGAGCTGGTACTCGGCCGCGAGGGCCAGCACGCCATCGCGCTTGTGCGAGAGCTGGCGGTTTAGGGCCTATCCTTGTAGGGAGGTCGCGAGGGTCGCGGCGTGGGCCTTCTTGAGGGCGATCGGACCGCTGGAGAGATGTAGGAGTGCGAGGTGGTTCTCGTCCTTCTTGGACCAGCGGATGAGTATCCCGCGGTTGCGGTTGAGCCACGAGTGAGAAGCCTCGGCGACCCATCGGCGGGCCTTCCAATTGGGGTCACGGGTCTTGAGGTCGATCTCCTCCCCGCGAGCGCGTATGTGCGGCACGAAGCGCTGGGCGAGCACCAACTCGCGGATGTCGGGATAGTCATAGCCGCGGTCAAGGCACAACCCCTGCGGTGACCGATCGGTGGGGATCGGCCGTGCGATCGGGACCGAGGCGAGAGTGTCCTCTAGAAGCTTCTTGTCGTGGCGGTTGGCGCCATCGTGCGCGAGTCCGATCGGGACACCCGCCGCCTCGGTGAGAACGGACCGCTTCGCCCCCCCTTGGCTCTATCAGTGGGATTCGGGCCGGTCTTGGGGCCGCCGAGCGGCGCCTTGGTCATCGCGCCGTCACAGGACAAAAACGACCAGTCGATCCCAATCTCCCGGTCGTACTCCAAAAGCCCCTGGCGCCAGATCTCATGAAAAGCCCCCGCCTGCTCCCACTCCTGAAAGCGTCGATGCGCAGTAGAGGAATTGCACACTCCGGTGACGTCGAGCGCGTTCCACTGCATCCCAGTGCGCAACACCAGCAAGATCGCGTCCATCACCTGCCGCTTGGGCAGGCCCCGGCGATGAGTTCCCAACGGATGCTCGGGTGCAGGTGGCAACAAGGGCTCGACCCGCTCCCACAACCAGTCCGGCATACGCCAACCATCGTCACAGTCGACCAACCCCATCCCCAGCCTCCTATGTCCGACCAACAGATCGGCTCAAGAGTTCGCCGAGGACCAACGGGAATCCTCCCTACAGGGATAGGCCCTAAGTCGGCCCGATCGGCTACGGGTGGCGTGGAGCGTGTTCTCTGGCCTTTGCTAGACAGCCTGATCGTTCGCTTGGCGAGTGTATATACGCCACGCGCCCGTCTCACGGTGGGAGTTTGTCTCAGGCGCTACGCGGAGTAGCAGCTCGGGGCGTGCCCTGATCCCGACGCAGACTGAGGGGGGGTGCGCGCAAGACGGACGCACGTTCACGATGGCATACATCGGGTTTCGGCGGCGAAAACCCTGGCATGAGGGTGGTCTGGGGGACGTAAAAGGGACGCATAGGGCCGAATCCACTTTATCTAAGCCAGCTCAAACCGCTGTACAGCAGGCCACGAGTGTGGTCGGCCGCGATCGCGCCGAGCGCCGCCAGGCCGATCGCGCCAAATAGCTGCACGGAGACGTTGATGATCCCCGAGGCCAGCCCGACGTCCTGGCGCGGCGCGTCGGCCATCAATATCGTCAAGAGCGGCAGGAACGAGGCGCCGGCGCCGATCCCGATCAGCAGGAACGCGAAGAACAGGCCGGGGAAGTAGCTCGCGTGCACGCCCGCCGTCACCAGCAGCCCGAGGCCGGCGGCGATCGCGGCGAGACCCGCGGCGAGCGTCCCCTACGCGGTGCGGGCAGGAGCATCTACGCTACATAGACAGCGTTTCAGTGGTGGACGAGAAAACCGCGAGCGTCGCTGGCGTCTTCGTCCGGCTGTGATGGACGGCTTCGCCGGCTTGCCTGGCAACACGTGCTGTGTTCGTAGTACTCAGCTGTACTCGTCGTCGAGGCGATCATGGGGGTTCGCGTCGAGGAACATCCGCTGGCCATTCAGGAACTATACCGACAGCGGGAATCGCCTCTGGCACCGATCCAGTAGCGTGTCGGCCCGTCATGGTTCAGCCCGGCATCTGCTCGATGTTCCCTGCCGGAACCCGAAGCTCCCCCCCCCCCCCCCCCCCCCCCGGAAATCGGGGATGCTCCAAGCGCCCTTTGTCCGCCTGCATGGAGGCGGTCGAGAGAGGAGGAGCCGTGGTATTTAGGGGACCTAGCGACAAGATGGCTGCAGAGGAGACCTGATCATTCATCCGACTGGAGGAAGGTCGGGGGAGATAGCCGATGAGCGGGCACGCACGGAACAGCCCAGGCTCGCCTGAGGAGGTCTATGTCATCGTGGTCGCCGGGCTGCGATCACGCGGCGCGGAAGTTGCCCAGGCGATCCACGCCAGCATCCCGGCCCCGGAGCCTGGCCTGACGGTGGACCACGACGCTGCTGAGTACCAGGCTGGGCGCGCCGCGGCTATCACGGCGATCATCGAGTACAGCCTGGATGCGATCGAGCGGGGAGGGAAGTGGGGGCCGATCCCGCAGGCCCTGACGGCGCAGGCACGCCGCGCGGCGCGCCTCGGTGTGAGGCCGGGCATGCTGGTGCGCCGCTATCTGGCAGGACACAGGCGGTTCACTGACTTCATCCGCGAGGAGGTCCGGCGAAGCGGCTGCGCGGACTACGAGGCCATGCTCGAGCACCTGCGCGCAACGTACCGCTCGCTGTCGGAGCACATCATCGCTTCGATGGAACGCGAGTTCGAGCAGGAGTTCGAGCGCGTTGCTCGCTCGCCCGAGCAGCGCCGTATCAAGCTTGTGCGGCGACTGCTCGTCGAAGACGTCGATTCGGCCGAGTTGAAAGAACTGGACTACGAGGTGTTTTCCGCTTGGCATCTCTGCGTGATCGCGATCGGGGCTGAGGGCAGGGGGGCCCTGCAGTGCCTGGAGACTGCCCGCGGGCGCGAGCTGTTGTCCGTGCCGGGCGACGAGGGGACCATATTGGCGTGGCTTGGCGGAAAGACCAAGCTGACTGTCGCCGAGTTCAAGCTTCTGCTCTCATCCAACGGGTGGCCGGACGCTCCGCTGGCGATCGGCGAGCCTGGAAGCGGGCTTGAAGGATGGCGCCAGACCTACCACGAAGCTCAGGCGGCGTTGCTCGTCGCTCGCCACGAGCCTTGTGGGTTCACGCGCTGCGCTGATGCCCTGCCGGTGGTGGGCGCGCTGCAGAATGAGGCGATCATCAGGATGTACAAGAGGACCTATATCTTGCCGCTGAATAAGCTGCACAAGGGTGGCGAGCCGGCGCGAAAGTCGCTGCTCGCCTACTTCAAGCACGGTCGCAATGCGTCCTCCGCAGGAGAAGTCATCAACGTGACCGGACGGACTGTCCAAAACCATCTCAACGACGCCAGGAGGGTTCTCGATGCTCCGCTCAACCTGACTGGGCTTGAGATAGCGCTGTGGCTGGAGGAGCTCGGCTACATGGGCCGAACTAAGGATCCGCCGATACCCGGTAAGCCAGGTCTGTAACTAGCCCGGAGAACCCTGTCAGAGGCGAAACTTCGCAAACGCGAAATCCGACAGAGCACAATTGCACATATCGGTCATCCACAGACTCTTGAAACTCTGACAGATTATAGCCCGGTGACCCGATGAGTACTACTGCAGCGTCAGCATCCCTGGTTTCTGCGCCGCCCTCCAACGCCAAGGCGGATACTACGCCTGTGCGCGCCAGCCAGCGTCGACCAGTGCCCACCGCGTGGGTGGCTCCGGAAGGCCTAGATCGCTCCGCCTGGATATTGCAGGGAAAGCATCTCGGCGAATTGAGCCGCAAGAGCAACTGGCTGGTGGGTGACTGGCTGCGATTCGGGACGGCGGTGTGGGGCGAGAAGTATACTCTGGCCGCCAAGATAACGGGTCACGACACCCACAGCTTGGAAAATATGGTCTATGTGGCATCGCACGTAGGTATCTCCCTACGTAGGGAGAATTTGAGCTGGAGTCACCATTCCCTGGTGGCAGCCCTTGAGCCCGATGAACAGGCTCATTGGCTTGACATAGCTACCGAGCGCCGCATGTCAGTAAACGATCTACGCATCGAGTTGAAATCTGCGCACCGCAGCGTCAAAGCAGCTCCCGATACCATCGAGTCTGCGACAGGTAGTGAAGGAACCACAAGTACCGTAGTCTGTCCCCAGTGTGGATTTGAGCTGCCGGCTGAATCCGGTTGAGCTCGCTAGCCCACGTTTGATGAGGTCAGCAGCCAGCCAAACGCAGCTCTGAACGCTTCGTGTCCTCCCGTCTCCACGATCTCCCCATGGCCAACAATGATCCGATCGAAGTCCCACTCAAGGATCCGTTCGATACAGCGCCGGGCGGCCAGACGATTACGCACCGACCGCCGGTAAAGCGCCGATGGTCCAAGTTTTGTCCACAATCCTCCCCACGGCGACGGAAACGGCAGCCAGGCAACGAGCTTGGTCAATGGAGGCACGCCGGGGCCGACATTGTAAGCCAAGTCTCCGACAAGCAGTGTTCGACTAGATCGGTGCAGAAAAACAATCTCAGTTAGCCACCGGTTTCCCATAAACGCTGCTTGGTCTAGCTCCTCACTCCAGCGAGGGTCTGGTATGCCCCCCAACAGCCCGTCAAACCACAAGTCTTTACGCTTGCGGTCAAGCATCGGTGCCGCCAGCAACTCCGCGCCAGGAAAGGCCGTACGGTACTGCTCCATAAAGCGGTGCCCATGCAGATTGCTTGCAGGCACGACGAACCGGACATTGCCTAGTGCTACTAGCTGCCGATACAGTTCATCGGTGAGCGGCGCTGGGCAGTAGATAAAAAGCTGGCTATCGCGCAGCCGCACTACGGTTGTTAGCCGGCCGACCTCAACACCCCAGAATCGAAGCGGGCTCCGCATAGTCCAGATCTCTGAGGCCAACGGCTCCAAACCGGCCTCCTTGTCCGGCGTCATTGGCCCACCAAACCACATCGTACACGCCTGTATATGCCGCCACCCATAAAGGTCGGCCAATGGCCGCGCCTTTTGACTTCTCCGCAAATTCGTCTGTAATGTCGGCGGCGCATGCGAAAGGCGACTGTATCGGATAGCGGCAAGAGTTCTACGCAGGGGGAGCGGCCCGTTGCGATCATCACGCAGGTGGCTCATCCAGATGCTGTTGCAATGCTGACGAGTCGTTGTGACGTCATAGCTCCGACCGAGGCTTGCAATAAGTCACCTTCCTTGCTCGATATCAACCCCGCGGGAGTAGCTGCGCTGATGGTATTTATGCCCGATCGTGTAAATGCCGACACGATAACACGCTTTCCGCAGTTGAAGATAATCGCTGGTGCCTTTAAGGGTACCGACAACGTAAGTGTCGACGTCTGCACAGCTAGGGGAATTTGGCTCACAGTCGCTTCCGATGCTTTGACAGCACCAACAGCCGAACTGGCCTTGGCGCTCCTTCTTGCTGCGGCGCGCCGAGTACGTGAAGGCGACGCCATTGTGCGTCGGGAAGCCTCCGGGGGCTGGCGCCCTGGGCTTCACGGTTTTGGCCTGCGCGACTGTACAATCGGTATCGTCGGTGCCGGAGCGGTTGGGCGTGAGCTTGGACGCATGCTCGTTGCTCTCGGCGCTTCGCCTGTCTTTCATGACCCGGTAGGGCAGCAGGTGAATGGCATGCCGTATCTGCCATTGGCCACACTGATGCGTCGCAGTCGGGCAGTAGTTCTAGCCCTTCCGCTCACTGAAAAAACCTATCATCTAGTAGGCGCAAGTCAAATCGGGCTCATGCCCAATGACTCTGTGCTGGTTAACATCGGTCGCGGTTCGACAGTCAATGAGGAGGCGGTGGCTGATGCTCTCGCCAGCGGTCATCTCGTCGCGTACGCCACGGACGTCTTTGCGATGGAGGACGTCGGGCTAAGTACACGACCAACTGAAATTGCTGCATCGCTGCTGAGCCATCCGCGTTGCGTTTTTACGCCACACATAGGATCGGCAACGGCGACAGCGCGTCGCGCAATCGAGACGCAGGCCGCTCGCAGTATTCTGCAAGCGCTTTGGGGAATGCGACCGGAGGGTGCGGTCAACTTTCCAGCAACCCCTGAGAGAGTGCATGTTGCTGAGAAGGCGTGTCAATGATTGGGCATCAAGTATCACAGCTTCAGACACGGCAGACGGTCGACGCTAGCAAACCGCCGGAAGTGCTGTTCGGCCTTGGGGCCGTGGATTCGTTGGCTAGGCTCATAACTAACCTGGGTTTCCCTAGCCACTCACCAGCTACAGTGCTAGTGGTACACGGCCGCAGTTTGACATACAGTGGAGTTCATACTCGTCTGATGGATAATCTGCAGATATTCAACACGACTTTCTTGCAACAGTCCTCTACACCTAGCGTTCAATCCGTGCAGGCGATCGTCGATGAAATACTCGCACGTGATGCGGACCTAGTGGTAGCGGTCGGAGGCGGCGGTGTGATGGATGGCGCTAAGGCCGCTGTTGCGCATATGCACACAGACACGGCGTCGAGAGTGCGTGTGATTACTGTGCCGACAACCCCTGGTTCCGGTGCTGAGATTACACCGTTCGCCACGCTGTGGGACGTCGAGAACGGGCACAAGGAATCAATCAAAACGCCGGGCTGTGTCGCTGCGGCCATCGTGGACCCCGATCTGGTCTCCGGTCTCCCGCTCCAGGTGCTTGCAGCATCGGTACTTGACACACTTACCCAAGGGGCGGAGGCGGTTTGGTCAACGCGCTCTACTCCTGAATCAATCGCGGCGGGACTAGCGGCCGTCGCGCTCGTGTCGGGTGCGCGCGAGCGCCTGTTGACCGAGGAAGATGACCGCGCCCGTACAGTGGCGAGTCTCGCCGGCCACCTGTCCGGTCAAGCGATCGCGATTTCGCAGACGACCGCCTGCCACGCCCTCTCCTACCCCCTGACGGCACGCTACCACCTCTCCCACGGTCACGCCTGCGGCCTAGCACTCTGCGCGTTGCTGTCCTACAACACGCAGACAACTCCCGCCGACTGCCAAGACGTCCGAGGGGTCGATCATGTTCGAGACGCCACCAAGCGCGTGATGCACGCGATGGGCGTCTCGACGCTGGCCGCTGCACGAAGCCTGGTATGTCTGATTCGGAGTGCGGGAAAGCTCGCGCCGTATGCGGCCTGCGGCGCCGATGACGCGATAGTGGCGCAGGACGCCCTCACTTACGGGCGCCTCGAAAACAACCCACGCCGACTCAACGCCGCCAGTCTGCGCACGCTGCTGCGATCGATGCGCGAGGAAGGCCAGCCTTGCTTGTAGATTCATTCCAGCTTGGCCGCTGGCTAAATGTACGCAAGCTGACTCCCCGACAGTTTGCCGCCCAGGTCGGAATGAGCGATCCTGAATTGCGGGACCTCCTGGACGGCACCGCAACCGCCATCCCAGATGATCGCGTGTTGCGGCTCGCTGCGGCACTCGGCATTGTCCCAACACAGCTCGCGAACGGCGCGACGCGTGAGCTCAGCGTCATCGTAATGACTGCGGCAGAGCTCCTCGCTACGTGTCGACCCATTCAGCGCGACGGCATTCATTTCTACAACTACTACTCCATGGCCGGACCACCCGGGCATGTCGCCCCAGTGATCCTCGACATTCTCTGCCCAGCTGGTCGCGCTCCCCAGCTCAACAACGGCCACCTAGAGCCCGCCATTACCGTAAATCTGGGACCAGGCGACATTCATGGGCGCTGGGCTGAGGACCTCACGAGCGATTCGTGGCGTGTCATGGCCGCCAACCGTGATGATCAAGGCTGGATCTGCGGCGATTCATACGTGGAGCCGTCCTTCTGCCCTCACAGCTACGCGCTCGCCTCGGAGCAGCCGGCGCGCATCATCTCCTACACTGGGCAGTCGCATCTCGCGGATCTGCTGTGCGAGCTAAATCACTGGACACCGGCAGCGTTCGAAGCGTTCATCGACGACATTGGTTCCGGCGAGCCGGCGGCGCTGTTGCGGAGCATCTTGCGCCGCCACGGTTTCACCGCGGCGGCTGCCGCAGACGCGACCGACACCAGCTGCGAGCGCCTCAAGAGGTGGCTGGCCGGCGGGTACGACGCGCTGTCACTAAAGGACTTGCGCGGCCTTGGTGAACGGCTCGGCTTCGACTACCGCATCCTGCTGCCATCGCCTCGCCACCACGAGGAGCTCGGGCTCACCTACTGCTCAATCGAGCAGAGCAAGGCGTCGGTTCGAACCTTCGCCACTTACAAGGTCGCATCGATGGCCTCGGCATCCCATTTGCCCAGCCTGTGCGGACTATTTATGATGATTTGTAGCCGGAAGACGACTGGTCGAGCGACGCTTGACCTTGTTGATAGCACCGAAACCCACTACATGGTCTTTGACGGCGAGGCGACCCTTGCGTGGGACCTTCCAGACGGCTCCGATGTGGAGGCGCAGCTGGCCACCAATAGCACGGCGTGGGTAGCTCCGTACGTGCGGCACGGCTGGACCGGCGAAGCGACAGTGATCCGGCTGAGCAGCGGTCGACACGTGAGCTACCTCGACCAGCTGGAGCTCACCAACACCTTCGGTGCCGAAGCGACGCTCCGCCGAGGCTGGCGCGATCGGCGTGGCTGGGGCTACGACGATGCGGCGGGATCCTCGTGAAGCACGTCGTCTATACGGACCCCTCATGGGCGCTCGACGGCAACGGTCAAGTCGACCCTGCGCTCGCTGATATCGAGGGCGAAGTTTACGGCGACGATATCCAGATCGACCTCGGCCTCCGCGAGAGTGGCAAGTTCGTCATGGCAGGCCGTGCCTTCGACGCACGTGTCGCTGGTGCGGACGCTCTCGTCGTCTACCGCTGCCAGGTTACGCCCGAGCTACTCGCGATCGTTCAGCCGACATGCAAGGTCGTCGCCCGACAGGGCGTTGGCCTGGACAACCTCAACGCGCCTTTGCTGGCGCAAAACGGCCTGTACGGCTTTCACGTGCCAGACTATTGCGGTGACGAGGTGAGCACACACGCTGTCGCCTTGCTGCTCGCCCTTGAGCGTGGCGTCTGCGTACAGAACGAACTCGTCAAGACGAACCGATGGAGCATTCACAGTGGCGGCGTCCCGCGCCGCACCTGCGAGCGGACCGCCGGGATCGTCGGGTTCGGAAGGATCGGCCGGGCCACCGCACGCAAGCTAGAGCCGATCTACGAGACGATCCTTGCCTACGATCCGAACGTCTCAGCCGACTTTATGGCGAGCCTTGGCGTGGTGAAGGTCGATGAGCTAGCAGGACTGATCGCCGACTCGCAGGCAATCCTCCTTCACGCCGAACTGACTGAGGAGACAGAGGGGCTGCTGGACCGCCAGGCACTCATGCACGCCCGCAACGGCGCGTTGCTCGTAAACACCGCGAGGGGCAAGCTGGTCGACCCCGGCGCCGTCGCTGAAGCGCTGCGATGCGGTCGTCTCGGCGGCTTCGCGTCCGATGTCTTCGCGCCAGAGGATCCGAATGAGACCGCCGAGACGCGGGCCCTGATCGAGCGCGACGACGTCATCGTCAGTGCCCATCGCGCCTTCCTTTCAACCGAGTCCGAGCGCAGCCTGCGCCGGCGCGTTGCTGAGGGCATCGCCCATGTTCTGCGTACCAATGAGCCTCCCCCCCTGGGGCGAGTCGCATGAGACCGAGGTTTCTCCAATGACGGTGATAAGCGCTCAAGATCCTCCGCAGCTCAGCCGGTCCGCCCGCCTTCGAGCCCGTCTGTTCGACAGCGATCTCTTGTTCCTGATGGAGGCGCACGACGGGCTCTCCGCACGGATCGCCGAGGTCGAGGGGTTTGAGGCCATATGGGCGTCAGGGTTCTCGGTATCGACATCGTTGGGCGTGCGCGACAGTGACGAGGCGACGTGGTCGCAGCTACTCGCGGTTGTGGAGTGCATGCTGGACGCCTCCGCTCTGCCGGTCGTCGTCGACGGTGACACCGGCTACGGCAACTTCAACACTGCCCGTCGGTTCGTCCGCCGGGCAGAACGGATCGGCGCCGCCGGAGTGTGCCTCGAGGACAAGGTCTTTCCGAAGACTAACTCCTTTGTAGACGCATCGCACGAGCTTGAGGGGATCGAGTCGTTCGCCGGCAAGCTCCGAGCCTGCAAGTCCGATCAGGCCGATCCGGATTTCTGTCTAATCGCGCGAACCGAGGCGCTCATCGCAGGGCAAGGCATGAACGAGGCGCTGCGTCGAGCGACGGCCTATTGCGATGCGGGAGCCGATGCGATCTTCATTCACTCCCGTCTCAGCGTCGCAGACGAGATCGAAGAGTTCACACGCCGCTGGGACGGTGCACGGCCACTCGTCATCTCACCCACGACTTATGCGGCAACAACTCCCACCAATGCGTTCCGGCGAAGCGGAATCTCAACCGTCATCTGGGCCAACCAGAGCATGCGTGCCGCCGCCGCGGCGATGCGGAAGCTCTGCCGGGAACTGCGGGCTGGGGAGAGCGACGCAGACACTCAAACCGAGCTGGCTTCGCTGGCAGAGATCTTCGACCTCATGGGCTACGACGAGCTTGCTGACGCATCGCGCCTGTACGCAAGCCCAACCGCCCAAGTACCGCCCCTCCCACCGCAGCTACCGGCCGCCAACGGGAAGCCATGATCGACGCCGCCAGCCTCATCGCGGTGCTTCGCAGCCGCGACGCCTACTCGTACGTTGGTGTGCCCTGCTCGTTTCTGGCGCCGCTCATCGACGAGGCGATAAGTAACGCTGGCGTCCGCTACACAGCGGCGGCCAGTGAGGGCGAGGCGGCGGGCATTGCGTTTGGCGCCTGGCTGGCGGGCGGGACTCCGGTCACCTTTTGCCAGAACTCGGGGCTTGGCAATATGGTCAACCCGCTCACTTCACTAGTGCATCCTTGTCGCGTGCCGATCCTCATGCTGTGCACGTGGCGTGGCCAGCCGGGAATCTCCGACGAGCCTCAACACGAGCTGATGGGTCGTGCGCTCGGCGCGCTTCTGGACACGATCGAGGTCGAGTGGGCCATGCTGGGCAGCACGACCACCGAACTCGACGCCGCGGTCGAAACCGCCTGGGAGTCGATGACTGAGCGCAGCCTGCCGTTTTGCCTCGTCGTGGAGAGGAACACCATCGCGCGCACGACGCTCGACCCGCCACTACCTTCCCGCGAGAGGCGTCCAGGCCACATGATCGACCTCCTCGCCAACGGCCGCTGCACACGGTTTGGGGCCCTTGAGCGACTGCTGGGCACGATCGGGGACGAAGTGGCTCTCGTCGCGACAACCGGAAAGACAGGCCGCGAGCTGTTCACCCTCTGCGATCGCCCACAGCACTTCTACTGCGTCGGGGCGATGGGCTGCGCGAGCGCGGTCGGGCTCGGTTTGAGCCTCGGCACAGAACGTCCCGTGCTAGTCATCGACGGCGACGGGGCGGCGTTGATGAAGCTGGGCAACATGGCAACGATCGGCCTCGAGGGACCACCCAATCTCCTCCACGTAATCCTCGACAACGGAGTCCATGACTCCACGGGCGGCCAACAGACCGCGGCTGCCACCACCCGCTTCGCGGACGTCGCGCTCGCCTGCGGGTACCGGCGTGTGTATTGCTGCAATGCACCGCGCGAGTTCGAGGACGCGATCACCCAGGCCCTCGCAGCACCGGGCCCTCACCTCGTGCACATGACGATCCAACCGGGATCCCGCGAGCGGCTGGGGCGTCCGAGCGTGCACCCCGCGGACGTCGCGCGACGCTTCCGCAGCTTTGTAGCAGGGCCGCCCGTCGCGCCAGTTGGCGCAGTCGCGCAACGGAGCACCGTATGAGCACAATTGCCGCTGCTACCCCGGGGGAGGTAGACGTAGCGGTGATACACGGCCGCTTCCAGCCACTGCACCTCGGACACCTTGAGTACCTGCTTGCCGGAAAGCGCACATGTAAGCTCCTCGTCGTCGGCATCACCAATCCCGACCCGGAGTCAACGGTGCCCGAGGCCACCGATCCAGCGCGTGGCCTTGACTCAGCAAACCCTTGCACCTTCTATGAGCGCTACCTGATGCTGGAGGAAGCGCTGGTCGAGGCCGAAGTGCCCCGCTCGGAGTTTCGCATCGTGCCGTTCCCGCACGGTCGCCCTCACCTGCTCTCCCATTACGCGCCCGCGCAAGCGCTCTACCTGTTGACCATCTACGACGAGTGGGGCGAGACGAAGCTGGAGCGCTTCCAACGCCTCAACCTCTCAACCCACGTGATGTGGCGCCGCTCCACGAAGGTCACGAGCGGCAGCACAATCCGCTCGTTGATCGCCAGCGGCGACAGCCGATGGGAGCAACTGGTGCCCCCGGCCGTGGCCCGGGTCATCCACCAGCAGGGCGTCGACTGTCGACTTCGGGATGCCGATGGCTGAGATCCCACACCCACGGCATCGTGGCGGCAAAATCTACGTGACCATCCTCTGCGGTGCTGGCGACCGTCCGATCGCAGCGCTCAAAGACAGGACGCCGCTGGAGCATGCCGACACGCCGCACCTCGACCGAGCGGCGGCCGGCGGCATGCTTGGCATGGTGCAAGTCATCAACGGCGAGATCACGCCGGAGTCCGACTCCGGCGCGATGGCGATCCTCGGCTACGACCCGCTCGAGCACTACACCGGCCGCGGCGCCCTCGAGAGCCTCGGGATGGGGTACTGGAAACCAAAAGGGGCGAACGTCGCGTTTCGCATCAACTTCGCCAGCCAGGACGCGCACGCTGGCCACCTCGACCGCCGCACCGCTCGCGATCTCTCAGATCACGAGCTGCAGCAGCTGGCTAGCGAAGTGCGCGAACAGCTCCACCTACAAGCCGACCCGCAGATCACCTTCGAGCTGACGGCCTTCGGACGCCACCGCGGCATCCTCTCCTTCACCAGCACGGCGGTGCCACTCAGTGGCAATGTCACCAACACGGACCCAGGCTTTCGCCGTGTCGGCCCATTCGGTGTCCCGGAGCGAACCCCAAGCTCACGGCCGCAGCGGTGCGAGCCGCTTGACGACACCGAGGGTGCAGCCAACACAGCTCAGATCGTCAACGAGTTCGTCGACGCCAGCCGCCGGATCCTCGCCGCGAGCGACGTTAACGCTCACCGACGCCGCACCGGCAAACCACAAGCCAACATCATCCTCGCCCGCGACGGCGGGCACGAGCTCCCCATGCTGGAGAACTTCACGGCCCGCACCGGGCTCACCCTCTCCCTCCACGGCCAGATCCCAGCCGAGCACGGCTTGTGCAAGCTCATCGGGGGCTGCTTCTTCCAGTCCCAGCCTGCTCGCGGGCAGACCGAGGCGGCCTACTACGAGGCGCTCGCTACAACGCTCCCCAGCGATCCCTCTGACGTAGTTCTCGTTCATCTGAAGGGCGCTGACGAGCCTGCGCACGACAACCTTCCACTCGACAAGGTGGCTGCCCTAGAGCGCATCGACCGCTACTACGTCGGCCCGCTACTGGCACGGGTGCGTCCCGCGGACGTCGTGGTCCTCACGGGCGACCACATCACTCCCTGCGAGCTAGGCATCCACGCCAGCGACCCAGTGCCAACGGCGATGTACGGATCGAAGATCGCGGCTGACGAGACGATCGCCTTCTCCGAGCGAGCGGCAGCGACCGGCGCGCTGCCGGTCAATCGCTCCGTCGAACTTCTCGCGTTCGCCGCCCAAGCGGCACAGGAGCGCGAATCGTGATTCGGATCGCTGAGGCTCGAATTCGCGGGATCCTTGACTCGCGCGCGCAGGTAACTATTGAGGCAGACGTTGCGCTGATCGGTGGTGCCGAGGGACGCGGATCAGCACCGGTCGCGATAGCCCCCGGGCGCCACGAGAAGGCACGCTCGACATCGCTGCGGATCGGTCCCAGCGCCGGGCTGGTAGCTGCCGGCGAGCTCTGCCGCGCCCTCGAGCAGATGTCATTCAGCGACGAGCTCAGTTTCGATCAAGAGATCGCGCGTCGGGCCCGCAACAGCGGACTGCAAGCCGATATCACACTCGCGCTCTCGCAGGCCCTCTGGCGCGCGGCCAGTCGCGAACGCGGCGAGCCGCTCGTGGCAAGCCTGAGCAACGCGGCGGGCACCACCCCGGCCACGCCCCACCCGATCGTCAATGTCTTCAGCGGCGGCATCCACTACGGTGAGGGCGCGCCGAACAGCTTTCAGCAGATCATGCTCGTCGCCGAGGGCGACTCTCTCACCACGGAGATCGACGCCGTTCTCGAGGTGTTTGGAACACTCGAGGAGCGTCGTCGCCAGCAAACCACGATCCCCACCCTTTCAGCATCAAGCGGGCTGCTCGTCGACGCGCCACCCGAGGACCTGCTCGATGAGCTTGCCTCACTTTTCGCCAACGCTGCAGGTGACTCTGTGCGCCTGGGCGCTGGTATTGATGTCGCTGCCGAGCACCTGCTGGAAGCTACCGGCCGCTACCGCGTGAGGGACCGGACCCTGGACAATTCTGCCCTACTTGACTACATCCTCAAGCTCGCCGAGCGCTTCGGCCTCCTCTACATCGAGGACCCCTTTGATGCCGAGCACCCCGAGGCATGGCGAGACCTTCTCGCCCGCCTGCCCGCGGGGACTCTCCTCGTCGGGGACGACCTGTTTGCCAGCGACGCCGCGCGGCTCGATCGCGACCTGGCTGGCGGGGTTCTTCTCAAGCCCACCCAGGTCGGCACCGTGAGCGCCACGCTCCAGACGGCGCGCTCGGCGCTCGGCGCTGGCTTTGAGCTGTGCGTGTCACATCGCTCCGGTGAGACCGAGGACACCTTCATCTGCGATCTGGCTACGGCGGTTGGGGCCCGCTTTCAAAAGATCGGCGGCCCACGCCGCGGCGATCGGATCGCGAAGTACAACCAGCTGCTGCGCCTCGCCGAGGCAACTCCGCGTTGCGCGTGGTCGGCATCCTCGGAGAGATTCACAGATCACACCAACCGAAATAGGAGAGAGCCGACGCGATGTCTAAGTGCACACAACTAAAGGCGATGATTCACGAGGACGAGATCCTTGTGGCACCGAGTGCCTACGACGCCCTCTCCGCAAGAGCGATCGTCAGCGCTGGCTTCCGAGCCGTACATATGACCGGCTCGGGGAGTTCCGCGAGCCTCCTCGGGCTGCCCGACATGGGGTTTACCACGATTTCCGAGATGGCCCAGCACGCCAAGAACATGACGCTAGCTGTCGACGTTCCTGTGTTCGTCGATGCGGACTCAGGACACGGCAACGCGCTGAACGTGTGGCGCACGATCCGCGAGTTCGAGCAGGCCGGGCTGGCCGGCTGCCACATCGAGGATCAGGTGACGCCCAAGCGCTGCGGGCACCTCGAGGGCAAGCGCGTCATCAGCATGCAGGAGATGGTGGGCAAGATCGAAGCTGCTGTCGCGGCTCGTACCGACCCCGACTTTCAGATCATCGCCCGCACGGACGCCCGCGAGTGCATCGACTTCGAGGAGGCCATCCGTCGATCCAACGCATACGCTGAGGCTGGCGCGGACTGCATCTTCTTCGAGGCGCCGCTCTCCCCCGAGGAGATGCGCCGAGTACGCGCCGAAGTATCAGCGCCGCTGCTGGCCAACATGGTCGAGGGAGGAAAGACACCGTGGCTGACCGCTCAGGAGCTGGGCGAGATGGGGTATGGCGTCGTGATCTATCCCCTCTCGGGATGGAAGGCCGCCGCCGTGATCTTGCGGGAAGTGATGAGGGAGTTGCGAGAGACCGGCACCACCCAGGGGTTCTGGGAGCGTACAGGCTTCGACATGAGCTTCGAGGAGCTCTTCGGCCTGTTCGACTATGACCGCATCCAGGCGTTTGAAGACCGCTATGTCGTGCGCGAGGCGCTCACCAGCTGAGCACAGATGGTCGTGAGCGACATCGCCGTCATCAACCCTTTCTCGGGCGAGCACGTCGGCTCGGTGCCCCGGCAAAGCGCCGCTGACGTCGAGCGGGCCATAGCCGCCGCTCGCGGACGACAGCCTCTCGATCTTGACGGCCGCGCCGAGCTACTCGGCGCAGTCGCCCGAGCGCTGAGCGGGCACAGCGAAGAGTTCGCCCGCCGCATCACCGCCGAGGCCGGAATCGCGCTGAAGGAGAGCACGAAGGAGGTCGCGCGCGCCTGCGGGAACCTGCAGGCAGCCGCAGAAGAGGCCAAGCGCGTTCGTGGCGAGGCCATCCCTATCCCGTCGACGCACGGCGAGCGGATCGCGATCACCCGACGCGTGCCGGTCGGCGTCGTCGGTGCGCTCACCCCGTTCAACCGGCCTCTCAACCAAGTTGTGGTCAAGGCCGCGCCTGCGATCGCCGCCGGCAACGCCATCGTCGTCAAGCCATCAGAGAAGACACCGCTCTCAGCAATCGCGTTCGCCAAGCTCGTGGTCGAATGCGGCGCTCCGTACGGCACTATGTCCGTAATCACCGGAGCACCGGAAGTCGTCGGCAGCGCGCTCGCCGGCGGTGCCGTCGACATGCTCACGTTCACCGGAAGCCCGGCCATCGGTCACAAGGTCGCGCTCGCCGCGGCCGGGAAGCGCGTCGCGCTTGAGCTCGGCGGCAACGATCCGCTCATCGTGCTCGCTGACGGGGACCTTGACTTCGCCGCACGACTAGCTGTCGATCAGGCATTCGCTACTGCCGGTCAGTCTTGTCGTGGCGTAAAGCGCATCATCGTCGAGGACAGTGTCGCGGACGCCCTGGTCAGCCGCATCGCCGAGCGAGCTTCGGCGATCACCTGCGGCGACCCGCTTGACCCGAGCACAGATGTCGGGCCACTGATCGACGAGGCGTCCGCGGTACTGGTCAAGCGCCGCTGCGAGCAGGCGATTGCCTCCGGCAGCGACCTGATATGCGGTGGTCAGCGGGACGGCGCCCTCTTCTCACCGACCGTGATCGACCGTGTGCCACCTACCGCCGAGCTCGTGATGCAGGAGACCTTTGGTCCTGTGGCGCCAGTCATTCGCGTTAAAACATCCACGACGCGATCACCGTCGCCAACGGCACACCCTACGGGCTTCAAGCCGGCGTGGTCACCGACAGCATGCAGGGATTCCTCGCGATTGCGGAGGGCCTTGAAGTGGGCGCCGTGAACCTTCTGGATGGCCCCTCGTTCGACTCTCCCCACATTCCGTTCGGGGGCGTCAAGGCCAGCGGAATCGGTCGCGAGGGAATCCGCTGGGCGATCGAGGAAATGACCACCGTCAAGACAATCACCCTACGCCAGTTGCAGACCGACACCTAACTCCCAGGAGACGACCGATGCCAACCCTCACCACCAACGAGCTGCTGGCTCTGATCACTGATCCCGCCACACCAAACGCAGCAGTTGCGCCAGCCCTCTCAAGCGCCGTTCTCTACATCGAGGACATTCCATCCGCGGTCGCGCTGAACGGCGAGCCGGTCTCGCTATTCGCTGGCGATTCACGACGCGTAAGTCTTCTCCCTGTCTCCCAAGCCACGGCGACGCGCTATCCAGCAGCGCAGCGGCTCATCTATGTCCTTGCAGGACAGGTCACATACACCGGCTACGAGGCCGGAGATGCCATCACCACACCCGTCGACTCGCACGTGATGGGAGTCGGCCAGGTCAAGGACATCGTGGCGGGCGTCACCCACCAGCTCTCTGCGCGCGGGCAGGACGCCGTCGTTCTAGACGTCCTTTCGGGGGAGCCCGAGCGCGTCGAAGCGCTTCCGCATCTCTCGGCTGGCGGCGAGCCGCCCGCGTACTTCTACGAGTACGAGGAATGCTATAGGCGGGTGTATGAGGCCGGTGCGGAGCTGTGGGAGAAAGCCGGGCCCAATGAGGCGCTCGTGCAGATCGTTGAGCACTACGGAGACACGCTCGGCAGCCGTTGGCTTGACCTCGGATGCGGGGAGGGCCGCGACAGCCTGTACCTCGCTTCCCGCGACTTCGTAGTGACCTCCGTGGACGTCTCGCGCATCGCACTCGACAAGGCGCGTAGCCGCGCCGCGGCGGCAGGTCTTGCCTGCACCTTCCTCGAGCGCGACGTCACGCGTCTCGACGGCCTGCCTCACGAGGGCTACGACGTCGCGATCAACATGGGATGCCTGCACATGCTCAGCGACCAAGCACACCGTCGGATGCACCTGGAGCGGGTCGCACAGGTACTCAAGCCCAACGGGCACTTCATCGTCGCGCACTGCCGCTCGGAGTGGCTCAAGGGCTTCTACTCAGTACCCGACTACGAGCAGGTCGGGCCCGCCGTCCCCGGCCGGGTGCTCCCACGCCGCATCCGTCTGGCGGACGGCACGGAGACCTGGATCGACTTGCCGACCACGCACTTCCGAGAGGCCGACCAGCAGGAACTGACAGAGGAACTGGCCGCCGCCAACCTCAACGTCGTGCGAGCGCTCAGCCAAGACGACGAGGCGTTCGGCAACACCGTCGTCCTCCTAGCCAGAAAGGCGTAGTGGGATGCCCTCAACAAGCATCCCTGACACCCCGATTCGGGTCCCAGCTGGCCTTGAGGGCGTCGTTCTGTGCGAGACGAGCGTCTCGCACGTCGACGGCGACGCAGGTGCCTACCGCTACCGCGACTACGACGCAGTCGAGTTGGCGCGCAAGCGAAGTCTCGAGGACGTCTGGCATCTGCTGCTCTACGGTGATCTGCCAGACGCCGCCACGTACGCCGAGTTCGTCGAGCACATCGCCTCGTTGCGCCAGTTGCCCAGGCAGCTCATCGACCTCGTCGGCTCCGTCGCCAGGCTAGGGCACCCCGAGCGCGACCCAATGCTCGCGCTGCGTTCCGTCTGCTCGCTACTGGGCGAGTATCTTGGCCTTGAACCCATCCTCGACCTTGAGCCTGACGTAGTGCGCCAGCAGGCACTGCAAATCTGCTCGATGCTGCCTTCGCTCGTAGCTGTCCTCTACCGGGCGGCTCAGCACCAGCCGATCATCGAGCCCGACCCTGAGCTCGGCGTGGCAGCGAACTACCTCTACATGCTGCGTGGCGAGCGCCCCGCCCCAGAGCACGCGCGCGTGCTCGAGCGCTACATGATGCTCGCCGCGGATCACGGAATGGGAGCCGGTACGCTAGCCGCGCGGGTGGTGGTCTCCACCGGCGCCGACCTCTGCTCGGCCGCCGTCGCGGCGATCGGCGCGCTCAGCGGCCCGCTCCACGGCGGTGCGCCGCACCGTGCGCTGCAGATGCTCGAGGACATAGGAAGCGCCGAGCGCATTGATCGCACCCTCGCCGAAACTTTGCGTCAAGGCGACCGGGTGATGGGCTTCGGCCACCGTGTCTACCGCGCGCCAGATCCGCGCGCGATCTTCCTGCGTGAGCTCGCGCAGCAGCTTGGCGGGGAGCGGGTCGCGCTTGCCGAACAGGTCGAGGCAAGGGCAGCAGCGCTCTTGCATGAGCGCAAGCCAGAGCGCGCGCTGCGGGTCAACGTCGAGTTCTACGCCGCCGTGGTGATGGAGCAGCTACGGATCCCTGACAACCTGTTCTCCTCGACGTTCGCGATCGCACGCATGCCGGGCTGGAGCGCTCACATCCTCGAGCAGATCAGCGACAACCGGCTGATTCGCCCGTTGACGGCGTTCGCTGGCGGATCGCTGCTCGGCGTACCAGAGGTCGCCTGACATGACGATGGCACAGCAGCTCGCTTCCTTCGCGGCGACCACAAGCTGGGACGATGTCCCACTCGATGCGCGTACCGCGCTCAAGGTCCGGATCCTTGACTCGCTCGGCTGCGCAATCGGCGCACAAGAGGGTCCGCCGGTACGCGCAATCAAGGCCGAAATCGAGGAGTTCGGCGGCAATCCCTTGTGCTCGCTAGTCGGAGGCGGACGCACTGCCCCCGACGATGCGGCACTTTATAACTCGGCGCTCGTCCGCTACTTGGACTTCAACGACTCCTATCTGGCCAAGGGCGAGACCTGCCATCCCAGCGACAACCTGGCAGCTGTCATGGCGGCAGCCCAGTTCGCCAGCGCCAGCGGTGCGGAGTTTCTCACGGCGCTCGCAGTTGCCTATCAGGTGCAGTGTCGCCTGTGCGATGTCGCGCCCGTGCGACAGAAGTACTTCGACCACGTCACTCTGGGTGCCTACGCCGTCGCCGCTGGGGTATCGCGCGCGCTTAGACTCGACGGGGACGCGACGGCCAACGCGCTCGCGATTGCGGGCACCGCGCTCAACGCGCTTCGCGTGACACGCACCTCCCTGTCGAATTGGAAGGGCCTCGCCTACCCGTTCGCTGCCTACGCCGGGACTCGAGCCGCCTTCCTCGCCAGGCGCGGCATCACTGGACCGCCGGGCGTGTTCGAGGGCCGCAAGGGGTTCATGGAGGCGATCGCTGGCACGTTCGAGCTCGACTGGGCTAGCGAGGGGCTGGAAGCAGTCACGGGCACGATCATCAAGCGCTTCAACGCGGAGATCCACTCGCAGTCAGCGATCGAGGCGGCGCTTCTCCTCAGCGCTCAACATCAACTCGACCCAGCCGACATCTGCGCGGTGGAGATCGACACCTTTGACGTGGCGTTCAGCATCATCGGCGGCGGTGACGAGGGGCAGAAGACTCGTGTTCTCACCAAGGAGGAAGCCGACCACTCGCTTCCCTACATGGTCGCCGTCGCCTTGCTTGACGGTGAAGTCATGCCGGGGCAATACGATCCGGCTAGGATCGCGAGCGAAGATGTCCAGCAGCTTACGCGCCGAGTCGCAGTCCGGCCGCTAGATGCATTCAGCGAGCGCTTCCCTCGTGAGCTGCCTTCTCGGGTGATCGTCCGTCTGCGCGACGGACGCACCGTCGAGCGAGAGCAGCACGACTACGAGGGCTTCACCACCCGCCCCATGACATGGGAGGCGGCCGAAGCGAAGTTCGATGTGCTGAGCAGTGCCTATGCCTCGGCCGCGACGCGCCAGCAGCTGAAGACCTGTGTCCTTGAACTGGAGAGCACTGACGTCGAGGAGCTTGCCCGGACGCTCGAGGAAGTGCAGCCCGCAGCGACGAGCGCGCATGTCGAAGCGGCTGCGCAGCTCTAGCCGAACCGGGGCCCACGCCGGCGTGCCGCCCGCGCCGTGCGCCGCGGAGACTAGGGCCGGATCTCGTAGAGGATGTTCTCGACGCTCGCCACACTGACCACACCGGGATTGGGGTCAAGACGGGTAACGGAAGAGAACCCGACTTCCTCGCATAGGCGGCGAATCTGGGCCTCGGGCAACCCACAGGTTCCCAGCGCGGCCCCTCCATGCGACATTACGGTCGTCAGGCAGTAGGTGAGGCTGAGGGTATAGAAAAGAGCATGCAGCGGCGTGATGTTTTCCTCGTGGCGGTCGCAGCAGTTCATCTCCGACATGAGGTAGGCACCGTCGTCCTTCAGGGCACTGCGCACTGCGGCGAGAACGGCCCGCGGATCGTTGGCCTCGTGCAGCGCATCGAAGGTCGTGATGAGGTCGAAGCTGCCCGGAAGGCCATCCGCCGCGTCGATCGCGACGAAGCTCGTCCGGTCGCTCACCCCGGCGCGCTCAGCATTGGTCATCGCCAGCTGCACTTGCTCGGGCACGACGTCGAAGCCGGCGAACCGAGAGCGGGGAAACGCTTCAGCAAGCCGTATGACAGCGCGGCCGCTGCCGCAGCCGATGTCGGCGGCCTCCGCGCCCTGTTCGAGCTTCTCCATGCTCGCCGGGATCGCCGGGATCCAGTCCTCGACGAGCTGGTTCTTGTACCAGCCAGCAGTGAAGCGGCCCATGTTCTCCCACCAGTCGGCGTTGTAGGCGCTCTGCGGCACACCGCCACCATGCCGGAAGGCCTCGGCGAGCTTGGGTAGCTGCTCGATCAACGGCGGGAACATGCGAAAGCCGGGAGCGATGAACAGCGGCCCGGCCTCGTCGGCGAGGACCGCCGCATGCTCGTCGGGGAAGGAGTAGCTGTCGCTGTCGGCGTCATAGGTGATGTAGCCGCCAGCGCGCATGCCCCGAAGCCACTCAAGCGTATAGCGCTCGTTGAGACCGGCTCGCGCGGCGATCTCCTCAGCCGTCGCCGGCGGCTCCCCCGCCATGCTCTTGAACAACCCGAGACGATCCCCCAGCTCGCAGAGAATCGCGACAGACGCACCCGCCGAGTCCGTCACCACCTTGGCAAGGAATTCGCCAGCCTTTACTTGATCCATCTCCCCTGTTGTCATCGCGGTAGCTCCTCACTCGTAGTCCAAGTGTCAGCACCCTAACGGCGGTCTGCGGAGGAACTCAAGAAACGCTGTGGGTCGGATCGCGGGAGTGGTGGGATCATCAACGCCAGCACGAACGTAAGCACGCTGGCACTGCCCGCAAACAGCCAGGCGGCGCGGAACGACGCAACTGCCGCCGCTCGCGTCGGGTCACCAACGATCGCCACTACCGCTGCCGCTCCGAGCGCCGCGCCAAGCTGGCGCATCATGCCGTTGACCCCACTTCCAACGCCGTAGCGCGCCTCCGAGAGAGCAATGACGGCGGTGCTGTTGAGCGCGGGTGCCGCCAACCCCACACCAACCCCGATGAGGATCGTCGCCGGAAGCCAACCACCGAGATAGTTCGGGTGCAACGCGGTAGAGGCGAACGCCCACCCTGCGCCGAGGGCGAACACTGCGGCGCCAGGAAGGACCACCCAGCGCGGTCCGTACCGATCTGTAAGGCGACCCCCGCCCACCGCGGCGATCAGTGCGAGCGCCGGGGCTGGGGTCATGCCCAGCCCGGTGTGAAGCGGCGAGTAGCCCCATACGGTCGTTAGGAACAGCACCCCGGCGAACAGGACCCCGAAGAATGCAGCCGCGAAGATAAGCGAGGCGATGTTCGCTACCGCGATCCGACGCTCGCGAAAGAGGGCGATCTCCACCACAGGAGCCGGATGGCGAGCGCAGCGCAGAACAAACAGCGGAAGGAGGGCACATCCGGCCAGCAGGCAACCGAGCACAAGAGCGCTTTCCCATCCCCAACTTGCGCCTTGGGTGAGCGCGAGCGTCACAGCGCCGACCGCTCCGGTGAGCAGCATGACACCGAGAAGGTCGGGGCTCGCGACCGCCGCGCGACGCTCCTTGCTGGCGAGGGCACGGCGTCCATAGGCGAGCGCGACGGTCCCGACCGGCACATTGATCAGGAAGATGAGCCGCCAGCTGGCGGCGTTCACAAGCAGCCCTCCGAGCGAGGGCCCGACAGCCGCGGCGATTGCGCCAGCACCACTGAACAGCCCGACCGCAAAAGCGCGCTCGCTGCGCGGAAACGCCTGCATCAGTAGTGCCTGGGCGTTGGGGACGAGGAGCGCGCCTCCTGCGGCCTGTACCAGACGACAGCCGATCAGGACCGCCGGGGACGGCGCGGCCGCGCACGCGCCGGAGGCGGCGGCAAACAGGATCAGCCCGACGTTGAAGGATCGGGTGCGTCCAATCATGTCGCCCCAACGACCGGAGGGTACGAGCAGCGCGGCGAAAATCACGCTGTACCCGTACAGCGTCCAGGAGAGACCTGCCCGTGTCGCGTGAGCGAAGCTGGCCTGTAGGCTGGGGAACGCGACGATGACCACCGTCGCGTCCATATAAACCATGAAGCTGGCCGCTGAGACGACGGCGAGGACGTGCCAGCGCCGCTCGATACTCACTCGCGCTCAGACCTGCGGCTGGCCATAAATCACTGCTGCATGTGACCCGGTGATGCGCTGGGCGAGGAACTGCTCGGCCGAAGTCAGGTGGATGCTGAGCGCCTCGGCCCGCTCCCGAGCGTTGGCGACCTCGATGCTGAAGCTGCCGACGAGCCAAAGCAGTGCCATCTGGTTCGACGCGGCGGGGGAGAGGGGACGCAGCGCGAGCGCGCCAAGCGCGTTCAGCGTTGGCGATGAGCGCAGGATGCGGACGGGGCGCCCGAGAAGCTGCTCATATAGTGCAGCTACCTCGCTCCACGACAGGGACTGCGGACCCCCGATCGAGATCTGGCAGTTGCGCAGCTCTGTCGCTCCACACGCACGGATCAGGAACTGCGCGACGTCATCGAGAGCGATGAACGAGTGGCGGATCTGCGGGTCGCCCGGCACTATCGCGATCCCGTGCTTCTCGATCAGTGAGCCGGTGAGGTTCACGAAATTCTTTGAGAACCAGAAAGACCGGCGCAGGGTGGCTGCCTCTGCGCCTCGCAGCGGAATGTCGCTGCCGATCAACGCGAAGTAGTCGTCCATGAAGGGCGCGCTGCGCACGATCGTGTAGGGCACCCCGCTGGCGCGAAGTTTCCGCTCAATCTCGCGCTTGTAGTGGATCGTGGGGATCCGTCGGTAGGTCCGCGCCTCGTTTGAGACGAAGACGAGCCGCTCAATGCCGGCTTCGCTCGCTGCCTCGATGAGATTCTCGTACCCTTGTCCCTCGTCACGGGCGAAATCGTAGGCACCACGAGGAAACACCACACTCGCTGTTGCGATCACGGCTTGAGCCCCGCGTAGCGCCTCTTGCAGAGCTCCGGCCTCCCGAAGGTCGCCAGTCGCGAGCTCTACGCCTAGTAACCGCAGATGCTCGTAATCCGATGTCTCACGTACGAGGGCCCGGACATCTTGGCCTTCTCCCGCGAGTCGCTTGACGACCGCGCTGCCCAGCTGACCCGTAGCTCCGACGACAAGGATCACGAGCGCGAACCTTCGTTTAGCTCGTGGTCTGCAGCAACTGATCTGCCGGATGAGGCGATGTGCGCTCATCGCGGCAGATCGCATGCAGCGGTAGACACGGTGACGGCGGCGCTGGCCGTAGGGCACGGCCAAGCCGGACAATGGCCAATGCACGCCAGCGGTGCTCCGCGCCAAACGCTGTGAGAACCTCGTCGCTTCGCCGCTGAAGTACGAGGGCCTGGTTCACTGGCTGCCAGGCAATGTTGAGTTCTGTAGCGGCGAGCCAGCAGGCGAACATGCCACGACCAGCGTTGATGCAGCCCGCGGGGGAGGCGTCCTCATGGGTGAGCAGCATGAGCGCGCCGGAGGCGCGCAGGGCATCGGCGGATTGCTTGGCCATGATGCGGGCGAGGCCGGCGCGGGAGGCCAGGCGGCGCGCCATGAGGTTGCGCTTCAGCACGGCCACCAGCCGCGCCGTCGCGGGATCGATCTGCAGCGTGCGCTTCGTGAACCCGTCCCCATGTATGGTGGCTTGCTTGGGGCCGATGCGGATCCATTGAAGAAGCTCGTCGAGCTCGGCCTCGTCCTCCAACGATGCGATCGTCGCCTCGCTTGTAAGTGCCCCGATCCTCCCGATGTCGGTGTGGTCGGTCAGGAAGCTCGCGGCGAGCTGGTGGCGAGCCGCCGCGTCGGCCAAGCGGTCCAGAACGGCGGGTTCGAGCGAGTCGGTGGCGAACGGAGCACGGTTGGTCCTGCGCCAGCGCAGCAGTCCGACCGCGCGCGGAAGCTCGCCCGTCCGAAGATCGCCGAGGGAGAGGGTGCCGACGAGCGCGTTCGCGCGTGCATGGGCAGTTGAGTCACCGAGGGCGAGGGTCTCCGGCGGGGCGTGCTCGAAGTCCACCTCGGCCACGGTCGCGGCCGCCTCGATGCTGCAGCCGAGGCTGTAATGGGCACCCTCCAGGCGGGCGTCGATGACCTTGAGCGTGCGCGAGCGGACGCTGTGCAGCTGGATCGTCGACGCGTCGGTGACGCCGAGCAGCCACGGCTGAGTGTTGTGGACAGATGGGGCGAGGCGCATGGCGTTCAGCGCGGTAAGGGTCCCCTCCGGAAGCTCGGGCCAGGGCAGCGAGCGCGAAGTGTCGCGGCGCGGGCGATAGGGCAGAGGGCCGCGGACCAACGCGAGAGCGCGAGCGGCCGCAAGTGGCCAGCGAGCCTGTGCTGCAAGCCGCCCCGTGGACGTGCGGGTAAGATCGTGGAGGTTGATCTTTACGATATCTCGAACCGGTCGCCCGCACAGGATGTCGATGACGGTGCGGCTGCCGAGCGCACCGAGAGCCGCAGCGCAGTAGGCAACCTGCGGCCATGGGCTACCGGTGGTAAGGCGATCGACGATCACGGGAATGAAGTCGGTGGGCATCTGCCGATAGCCGAGCCACGCCAGCGCCTCCTGGACCCTCCCCTCACGGTGGTCCTCTTCCGTCGCTTTGCCGTAGAACGGTCTGGGGTCCCGCCGGTAGTCCCACACGTAGACGACTGGCTGGCCACCGTAGTCCACCCCGGAGAGCACCGGGATCCGGCGCCGCGCCGCTTCGCGATGGACGAGATACTTCACCCACAGTGAGACGAATGCATCGACACCCTCGAAGACGATCGTGACGCCGTCGAGGGCCTGAGCGACATTTTGGGGCGTCAAGCCCTCGGTCATTCTCGTGACCTCAGCCGCCGGATTGATGGCGGCGAGTCGGTCGGCAACAACGTCGACCTTGGGCCGGCCGACATCCGCCAAGACGCACATCTGACGGTTCATGTTGCTCAGCTCGAAGCACTCGGGGTCGGCGAGGATGAACGAGCACATACCCATTCGCGCGAGCGGCTCAGCAACAGACGCGCCAACGGTGCCGCACCCGGCACAGAGGATGCGGGAGGCCTGGAGTGCGTCTTGCTCACGTGGCGCGATGACGTCCGCGTTGCGCGACCACATCTCCTCGTAGTGGCTTAGGCCAGCCGCCATTAGTGGCGCGCTCATGCGGCGAGCGTTGGGTCGGTCTCAAGTGCGACAGCCGGGCGGGTTTTAGGGTGGGAGCGGGCCACCCGCAGGCGAAAGAAGAAGTAGATTGCGATCGCCCAACTCATGCCCGGAACGTAGGCGCCGATCCGGGGCACTCCGACACCCATCAATGAATCGCCAGCGCTCACGCGCAGATGCGTGGCGAAAAACGCGTCGACCGTGGGATCGCCTGAGCTCGGCAGGCTGTCCCCGTAGAGCGCGCCCGCGCCCACGGCTCCGAAAACCACGCCCGTCTGTGGGTCGAACTTCTTGTCGGGGCTTGTGCGCTGCACCGCGGTGGCGAGGACTTCGACCACACGCTTGGGTGGCTTGCGATCCTGGCGCGCGACCTGGGGGTAGCAGATCCGCGGGATCAGACGTCGGAAGAGGGCGTAGACGACGGGGCTTTGAGAGCGAAGGGCAAGGCAGGGCATCCGTCGCGGAAACCTCCAGAAGCGAAACCACGACTCCATCGTCAGTAGCGCTCCGATACCCGTGCGCCGATGGCCGGGCATCACGCCGAGGGTGTCGAAATAGAGGATCGGTCCCGTGTCGCTCTGCCACTTGCACAGGCCGCACCAGGCGACCAAGCGCTTGTCGTGCTCGACGACGATCCATTCGTCAATCTGGTCGAAGTAGTCGGTGCGCGGCTGCCAGTAGCTGGCACGAATGTCGATCCCCTCGAGCAGCGGCACGGATTCCCGTTCGATCGCCGTCATGAGCTTGCGCTTGACCTCCGGGGGAAAGACTCGCCCAGGGTCGCTCACGTGCAGAACGGCGTAGGGCCCACGGTGAGTAACACGGGCAACGCCGCGAACGAGCGACAGCTCTGGCGTAGTCGCCAGCGCTTCAGCTCGTGGCTCAGTCTTCGATGCCACGCTAGCCTCCTAGTGGTCGGGTATGGGTCGCTGACTGCCTTGACTTCGCACCTTAAACGGCGTTGATCGTACTATCCAACTTCGCCTGACGTTGGAGCGGCGTCTTGCGCCTGCCGACCCGCTCCTAAAGCGACGGGTGCTGCTGTTCTGATCGGAGCTTGCAGTCGTAGGCCGCAAAGACGACTTTCGCCATGTTTCTGACTCTTCCTGATATATTGACATGCGCAGATCCCATGTGGTATACACCTGCGCTTGAGCACACGTTCAATCGAATAGTTGTGGAGGTCTTGTCATGGGTCATTGGGTGCCAGTGTGGTGTGTGCCCGCGTACGCCGTGCAGAGAGTGATGGGAGGACTCGCAGTCCTCGGGGTCTTTGTGCTAATCGTGTTCGTGGGTATCTCGCAATCGCGAACCAACACCATGGCGATCACAGCTAGGCAGCTCTCAGTCAACGAGACAGCTCATCTTGCCCTCATAAGTCATCACAAAGGGCTCTTGATCGAGGAAGGCAACAGCTCCGGAACGCCGGGTGGCAGGCTGGCGATTCGCGTCAACGTGTCCTACGAACACACAACGCGCGCGGCACTCTCGTTTACCGCGTACCCTAGTGGCGGGACCGTGACTGGCCAGGGAGAAGTCCCATTCTATGCCTCGGGGGCTCTCGCGCACTTCAGCGGCACGCTCCATTCGATTCGCGGCAGCGGCCGATACACGCACGCCTCAACGCGGGGTATCAGCATCCAAGGCACAGTGCAGCGCACTCACAACTACGCCATCTCGGTGAAGATCACCGGGACGCTGGCGTTCTAGGCCCGCCAGCGCGACGGCAATGATATGCGTCCACTTCCCTTTATCTCATGCGTGGCGCTCCTAGCCGGCCTCATGCTTCCTGGCGCTGCCCGCGCTAGCGAGACCGCGAAGTTCCAGGTGCATTTTTCACCTAACACGCTTGGCGGTAACACCACCGTTCTAGTTAACTTCAGCATTGCTACTTCCACCGGCCAAATCCCCTCGCCGCTCACCGATGTCAATCTGCGTCTGCCTCCGGGAGTGAGTCTAGGGTCGAGCACCCTTGGCTTGGCTACATGCACTGCACGGCAGCTCAAGGTCGGGCTCGCCGGGTGTTCCCCAAACGCCTTGATGGGGCTTGGTAACGCTACGGTCGAGGTGCCGTTTGGACCAGCAATTGTCGCCGAGCCAGTTACAGTACATATATTTATGGGGCAGGCGATGAATGGACATACGTCGCTACTGTTTTATGTCGATGCCAAGGCGCCCGTAGCGGCTCAGCTCCTGTTCCCTGGTGAGTTGCTTGAAGGCACATCTGGCAATTTCGCGGCAGAACTGAACACCGTCATCCCATTGACTCCAAGTGTCCCTGGGGCGCCTGATGCGGCGGTAGTACGGATGCGCTCCAGTCTTGGGCCTGAACACCTACTTTATTCCAGGCAGAGTCACGGCAAGACGGTCCACTTTCGGCCGATAGGGATAGCCATTCCACCAAATTGCCCAGTCGGCGGTTTTCGGTTTGATGCCGTCCTGACTTTTCAGGACGGTTCGACCACCACGGTAAGTACCTCGGTCCCCTGTCCGCGAGCGGCACGTAAGCGAAGACGTGCAGGCAAGTAGGCGGAGGTGGCGCGTGTGCCGCCGCCAGCTGATCGCGTCGTTCAGAGGCCGCCCGAGGCTCCGTAACGCTCGTCGGACCTCCATATGACGGCTGCCCTGGCTTACCTTCACCGTATCACGTCGGAGCGGCCACGGGCCGTTATCCTCGTGTGGCTGAGTGTCCTTGTATTGACGGTGCCGTTTGCCTCTCGCCAATCGGCTCGCCTCATCGCCGGCGGCTATGCCGCTTCTGGATCGCAGTCGTCGGAGGTTGAAGCTACGCTGCGCCGAGATTTCCCGCAGGTCAATCGTCCTACGCTAGCAGTACTACTTTGGCCGCACGGTCATGCGAACTCTGCAGCGTTTTCTGCGGCGATCGGCCGTGTCGAGCGTGGCGTGCGGGCTGTCCATGGGGTAGCGTTGCCTAAGCAGTCACGCGAACTCGCGAGTTTTGCTTCTGGGCTCGGAGAACCTGTCGTGATGGAACTTGGCGTCGGGGCCAAGGAAGATCGTACCCAGGAAATCGCGGAAGCCCTCCAGCAGCAGCTCAACCTCGCCGCTCCCACGCCACCCGGAGGCGTGGAAATCCACCTGCTCGGGGAGGGGGCGCTGCGAGCGGGACTTGCAGCTACATCCAAGCACCAGCTCGCACACGCCGAGCGAGTCGGGTTCCCTGTAGTGCTTGTAGTACTGCTCGCCATCTTCGGATCGCTCGCGGCGGCAATTCTCCCGATCGCGCTCGGCGTCGTCTCGGTGATCGCGACCGGAGCTGTTATCTACGCGATATCGTCGCTCATGCCGTTGTCGATTTTCATCACGAACACGGCGTCCCTACTCGGTATTGGGGTGGCGGTAGACTACTCGCTCATAATCTTGGCGCGTGTACGACAAGAGTTGCATGCCGGACACGATCTGCGTACTGCACACCTAACAGCGTTGCGCACGTCAGGAGCCACCGTGGTCTTCTCAGGTGCGACTGTGATCGCATCCCTGGCTGGGCTATCGGTGATTCCGAGTCTGACGCTTCGCTCCATGGCTCTTGGCGCGATACTTGCCGTCGCGATCTCTGTCATCGCATCGGTGACATTGCTGCCCGCGCTCATCACGCTGATCGGCGCACCGCGGTTGAGTGTCAACCGGCTCACGGGCGTGAGCAGACAGCGCAGGCACCACCAACGAGACCCCTGGACTGCCTGGGCGCGTACCGTCATGCGCCATCCGGTCAGGGCGATCATACTTGTCGGAGGCGCCTTGCTCTTGTTGTGCGTCCCTGCGTTGCATATGCGCACAAGCACAGGGGCGTTGCAGCAGTTGAATGCAACGGATGCGACGCGCGTCGGATTTGTTGAGGCCGCGAGTCTCGTTGGCCCCGGTGCGCTCGGACCAGGCTATGTCACCGTGCAGATGCCGCCGGGTACATCGGCCGCCCAACGAGCTATCTTGATTCGCCGCGTTCGACTTCGAGCAAAAACCCTGGCATATGTGCGGCAGGTCGGATCTGCAAGCCTGTCGAAGGATGGTCGCTACGCCGCCTTCACGGTAGTACCCGCAGTTAACCCCGAGTCATCGGCCGCGACGCGGCTCGTGCGTGAATTGCGTCAATCGCTATCGGCGGTGCTGGCAAGTACAGGCGCCAAAGCCGCGGTAGGCGGAACGTCAGCGATTCAGTTGGACGAGGAGCGAGCGATTGCAACGGGCACAACAAGAATCCTCGTGATTGTCCTTCTTCTCGCGTTCCTGGTGTTGGCTGTGATGCTGCGGTCGTTGGTCCTGCCGCTCAAGGCGATCGTCATGAACCTGCTCTCGGTCGGCGCGGCTTATGGTGTGCTGGTGATCGTGTTTCAATGGGGCTGGTTGGACTCGCTGACGGGCTATCGCTCACTGGGCCACCTCAACACGCTCACGCCACCGCTGATTCTGGCGATCGTGTTTGGGTTGTCAATGGACTACGAGGTGTTCCTGCTCTCGCGCATAAAGGAGCGATGGCTGGGCTCAGGCGATGCGCGCGGTGCGGTCGCACAAGGCCTTGCGGCGAGCGCTCAGACGATCAGCAGCGCTGCGCTCATCCTGGTGTGCGTGTTCGCGGTGTTTATCGGGACGGGGATGCCAACGGTCAAGGAACTGGGATTGGGCGCGGCAGTGGCGGTTGCAATCGACGCGACGCTCGTGCGGCTCGTACTCGTGCCGGCGACAATGCAGCTACTTGGGGAGTGGAGTTGGTGGCTACCGCAGTCGTTTGCACGGTGGCGGCCTGCTCCTGTGACGAGCGAACATGCGAGCCTAGATACTGCGCACGCCGAGTCTGTGTAGTGTTAGTGCTATCGGCAGACAGACGTCATGTTGGAGCTGATCGCTTATCAGACTCTGACGGGGTCCCTGTAGGTGCTCCAGGGTTTATGCGTGGTCTGGTTGTTTGTTGTCGGTTACGGTGTCTGCGTATTCGGTGGGTGTGAGTCCGTCGAGGGCTGAGTGTGGCCGGTAGGTGTTGTACTCGATTCGCCAGTCCTCGATGATGAGCTTTGCCTCGGTGAGCGATCCGAACTCCTCGATGTTCAGCAGCTCGTCTCGTAGACGGCCGTTGAACGACTCGACGAACGGGTTCTCCGAGGGTGAGCCGGGCTCGATGTAGGCGGTGTTCGTGCCGGCGAGGCGGCAGTAGTCGCGCAGTGCCCACGCGATCATCTCGGGACCGTTGTCGGCCCGGAGGTGTTCCGGTGCGCCGCGGGTGAGCACGAGGTCTTCGATCACGGCGACGATGTCCTCAGCGGTGCAGGTCCGGTCGACTCTGATCGCTAGCGCCTCGCGGGTGTACTCGTCCACGATGTTGCAGAGCTTGAGCCTGCGCTGGTCGGAGGTCTCGTCGAACATGAAGTCGATCGCCCACACGTGACCGGCGTGCGTGGCGCGCAACCGTTGCTTCTGACCTGGACCCACCCTGCGGCGCTTGCGTGTCCTCACGGGTCGTCTGAGGCCTTCCTGGCGCCAGATCCGGCGGGTGCGCTTGCGATTGATCCTCCAGCCCTCGCGCAGCAGGATCTGATGCGCGGTCTTCCAACCCCAGCGCGGGTGATCGCCCGCGATCTCGCGCAGGCGAGCCGCGAGGCGCTGCTCCTCGGTGCTTGGCGGCCCTCGCGGCTTGCGTTGCGTCGAGCGATGTTGGCCCACCACACGGCACGCTCGGCGCTCTGAAACCCCGAAACGCTCCTGCAGGGCCATCACGGCTCTGCGACGGCGCTCCGGGGTCAGAATTTCCCCTCAGCCAACTCCTTGAGCATGTCGATATCAAGCGCCTGCTCAGCGACCAGCTTCTTCAGCCGCTGGTTCTCGGCCTCGAGCGTCTTCAAGCGCTTGGCCTCATCGGCCTTCATCCCACCATAGACCGCCCGCCACCGGTTGAACGTCGCCTCCGAGACTTCGAGATGGCGCAGAGCACCTCAACGAGATCCTGCCCCTCGTTCAACAGCCTTTCGCCCTCCCTGATCTTCCTCACAGCCTGCTCCGGGGTATGCCTGCGTCGCTTCATGATCGTGTCCATCCTTCCATCCCATCACGGGAAACACGACCACGCACACAGCCTGGCTCACTTCACGGGGACCCCGTCAACTCGGTAAGGGCATTCCCCAAGCAATCGCTCCACTAGCAGCACGTCGCGCCCATTGTCCGTCCAGGCGACCGTGACGACGATGCAAGCCTATCTCATGAAAACCGCAGCGCCTGACCAGTCGAACACAGGGTAAATTGCTCGGGAACAACTTACCGAGTAGCTTGTAAAAGCCCTGGCTTGCCGCTTTATCCGCAAGCTGTTGGCAGAGCGCAGTGCCGACGCCATGACCGCGTGCCGCACGGGCCACGTATATACTGAACTCTGCGATGCCTGCATATGCCTGTCGGTTGCTGTATGGGCCTATGCCTGCCCAGCCAGCGAGATTTCCATCGACCTCGGCAACTAGCAGCGGATAGCGATCAGAAGCAATGCGCGCCACAAAGTCTGACGCCTGTCGAAGATCCGTCTCGAAGGTCGCCTGACGCGGTGATCCCCTCGTTGTAGATCACGGCAATCGCGGCTGCATCTGACTCCCGGGCAGATCTTATATGCGGTGTACTTGGCATTGATCCGACGGAATTATCACCCAAAGAAAGGATTAGGTCTATGGCCCCATGGCCAAAAGTTCCTGCCGACTGGGATACTACTGGCCGAAAGGGGTGGTGATGTCTATGACCACGATTGGTCGTCCACACGGACGGCGCGCTAGGCATTGTCGGGCCGCCCCGAGGGTTATCAGCCAATCTCCCAGGTCACGCTCGGCCGAGCAAATCCGCCTACGCAGGGAGAAGATGTTCCGCTTGAGTAAGGCCCGGTGGCCTATGAGCAGCTTTAGGCAGGGTTGATCGCGGCTAGGGGTGTTCCTCAGCGACTTTTCGTAGGGATAGGTGTTCCGAACTATGGACGGCGTTCATTGACTTGGTGGTATCGAGCCGACCGGCAGCCGAAAGGTCAAAGGATCCTCTTGCGGCTTTTCGGCAAATACCTGCAAAAGCAAAGGTTCCGGCGAAATGGACTGATCTTCCGATTGCTTCTGACTAACCGAATTGTGCCTGTGGTACGGAGTCCCGAGGGAGATTGGGAGAAACCCAATGGCGCATGGCTCCAGCTCCTCGCGGAATTGATTCGAGCAACCAGCCGAGCCGCCGGGTCACGAGCGTATACTCACGAGCTGCACCAGTCTCGGCACGTCGAGATCACCGATTTGCGCGTCGCCAAAATTCAATATAAGCATACACATGTTAGGGATGGCATACGCCAGCCTAGTATGGTGCGAAGCCTGGCATGAGGCTGGCATGGCCGTTGCAAATCCGTTGCAGACGGTCGAGAAACCGCATTGTGAAGCCGATCTGAACCGTTCGTTCCGACCGATTCAGAACCGTGATGTCCCCGCAAGTCGTGGCGCTCGCTATGATCCAGGCCAGCCGGGTAAGGTTTGTTCTACCGGGGTGGAAAGGTCGCCCGTAAGACCGGAGCGTCCCCCCGCTATGGCCTTATTGCGACCATCGACGCGAAGTCTGCCGGCGTGAATGCGATCCTGTGGCTACTTGGAAGCGGGCACACTGGAAACAGGTGCGCCTGAGCCACGCTCCTTTGCCTGCTCCGTGGCCATCGCCAGGATCTCCTCGCCCGTGAGCGGCTCGGCAAAATGAAAACCCTGACCGAACTCGCAGCTCGTGTCTTTGATTCGCTCGAGTTGCCCCTCGTTCTCGATCCCCTCAGCGACGGCTTGCAGCTTGAAGATCTGGGCGAGATTCACCACCGCCGCCGTGAGTTCGGAGACCTCTTTGCTTGGATCGGCCAAGAACGATCTGTCGATCTTCAGGATGTCTACTGGGAAGCGGCGGAGGTAGTTCAGGGACGAGTAGCCCGTGCCGAAGTCGTCGATGGCGAGCCTCACACCAAGGGCACGCAGGGAATTCATGTGCATTGTGCTCAAATCCATGTCGCGCATCATCACGCTCTCGGTCAACTCGAGGATCAGGCTGGCAGGCGGGATCCCCGTCTCCTCCAACACCTCCCGAACTTCATCGATGAATTCGGCGCGCTGTATTTGGAAGGCTGAGACGTTGACGGCTATCGAGAGCGGGGGATCGCGGGGGCATTCACGCTGCATATGGGCGGCCCACCTGCACGCCTCCCCGAGGATGTGGCGTCCCAGCGCGACGATCATCCCCGTGGTCTCCACCAGTGGGATGAACTCGAGGGGGGCAACGATCCCGCGGGTCGGGTGCTCCCACCGAACGAGTGCCTCCATACAGGTCATTTCGTCTCTAGATAGGTCTACTATCGGCTGATAGCGAAGCGTGAACTCTCCGGCTTCCATGGCCCGCTGGAGATCGGTCTTCAGTTCGAGCCGGGCGAGCGCTTGAGCGTGCATCTCGGGCTGGAATACCTGGTAGTCGTTCTTGCCGCTCTCCTTGGCCATGTACATGGCCGCGTCCGCGTTGCGCAGCAGCTCGCCGGCGTCCTGACAGGCACGCTCCTGCCCATCGCTGAACGCGATCCCGATGCTGGTTCTGATCGTGACTTCTCTGTCGTCGAGCGGCAGGGCGACAGCCAGCGTGCTCATCACGCGCTGGGCGATTTCGATCGCGCTCATCTCGCTCTCGGAGTCATTGATAAGGACGGCGAACTCGTCGCCTCCCAGACGGGCCGCGGTATCGGTGGGGCGCATGCAATCCTCCAGCCGCCGTCCGACCTCCTGCAGCACCTTGTCTCCCGCCGCATGCCCGAGACTGTCGTTGACGGTCTTGAAGTCGTCGATGTCGAGGAACAAGACCGCGACCGACTGATTGCTGCGATGCTGGGCACCCAGGGCGTGCTCGACGCGATTGCGAAACAGTGCTCGGTTGGGCAGGCCGGTAAGCGTGTCGTGGAACGCTTGATGCTCCAGCTCTGCCTGCAGCGACTTGCGCTCGCTGATGTCGCGAATATTGAGCACGATGCCATCCACCGCCTCCTCGCCGAGGAGGTTCGCGCCAAGCGCCTCCACGTCGCGCCAACCTTGAGCGGAGTGGCGCACACGAAATTCGGCCATCAGCGACTGGCCGGCGGGCTGTGTCGCGATCGCCGCGAGGAAGGCCGCCACGCGCACCACCTCGTCGGGGTGCACAACATCGGTGAGTGGACGCTCGCTTAGAGTCTCAGGGAGGTGGCCGAACATTTGCTGTACCGAGGGGCTGAGGTAACGAATGCCGGTGTCCCGCCCCACGATGCAGATCACGTCGGAGGCATTCTTTATCAGCGCCCCCAGCCGAGCCTCGGAGCGTTGATTGAGGGTCTCCTCGGTGAGCGCCGCGCTTTGAAGCGCCAGCGCCACCTCGGCGGCGAGTGTCGCAAGGCTCTCCTCCACCGCGCGTTTCAACGACACGCGGGGCAGGACGACAAGGACACCAATCAGCTCGTCGCGGACGAACAGGGGCGACAGGCACATGGTCTCATTGGAGGCCTGCAGCGTCACGACGCGATGCTCGCCCAACCTACTGTGAGCTGGCGGCAGTGCAAGCTCGCTAAGGCGCAGAGGCGGGACGCTTAATGAGTCCTCAGCTGTACTGTCCACGGCGACGAGCATGTCCGTGGAGCCCTCGCGAAGATACAGGCGCGCGGGCGCGCTCTCGTCGAGCATTGCCTGGGCGCCATCCAGCGCGGCCGAGTAGATCTGCTCGCGAGTGAAAGCCGTCACCAGCGCCTCGCCGGCCATTCGCAGCGCTGCCTCCCTTCCTAGCGCCTCCTCGTGCTGGCGGACTATCCCGGCCATACGCATGATGACGAGCGCGAACAGGATGATCGCCGCGGCCGCGAGCACGTATACGTCGAGCGGTTCTCCCAGCACCCCGCGCACGAACATGACCGCCGGCGCCGCGAGGCTGGCGGCGGTAAGCATCGCGAGGCGACGCCGAGTCAGGCGACCGTCGGGGTCGGCGGCCGGCTCGGAGAGCTCGCGCATCGAGGGGTGAAGCGCGGCGGCCCCCAGCAGGGCGTAGAAGGCAGCCCAGCCGACGTCCAAGACCCCGCCTGTCGTGTAGCCCCCGTGCAGCAGCTTCCACCCATAGATCGTGTCAGTCAGCATCAATATGGTGGTCCCGGAGACCAGCAGCCAGAAAGCTCGGCTACGACGGCGGCTTCCGACCGCCAGGCGCAGGACAACGCCGAGCACCAGAACGTCCATCATCGGGTAGGCGATCGAGGTGAGCTTCGTGAGCAGCGTCAGCGTGTGGTCATGGGCGTAGGGCGCCATGAGATAGATCCACGACACGGTCGCCGCCGCCACTGTGACGATGAGCGCGTCGATCAGGCTGGCGCTGTCACGCGCCTCGTTGCGCTCGTGGATGAGCAGCAGCATGCCTGCCACCAGGAGGGGGTAGAACGCCAGGTAAAAGGGGTCGGCGATTGACGGGAACGGCAGAGCCGTGCCGAAGATTCGTTCGTAGTTGTAGGCGAGGGCGTCGCCGGCAACAAACAGCGCCTGCCCCACCGCGAAGAGGTACCACGGCAGGCGGTGTGCCTTGGAGTTGATCCTGGCGCCGACGACGAGCGCGACCACTGTCGAGGCGCCGATCAGGTTGTAGACGGGACCGCTGTTGAGCCAGGGTGGACCGAAGAAGTGTCCGCACGTGTAGGCCGTCGTCAGAGCCGCCATTCCCACCAGATAGAGCCACCATGCTCGCCGGCGCAGCCGGCCGGGGCCGTCGGGCGAGTCTTTGACGTCAACTTGCTGGGTCGTATCGGTGCGCGTTGGAAGGAGCATGTACTCGAGTCGTCCAGTAGCTACACGTGGTTGAGGTCTCCGGAGTGCAGCGGCGAGGAGCGGAGCTGAAAACGGCCGGCGACCTCGTCGAGAACGTCGTTCAGGTGATCGACCTGTGCATCGGTGTTCGCGGCGGTGAGCTGTAGGCGGAAGCCCACCTCGTCCCGTGGGACGAGTGGGTATGCCGCGATGGTCACGTAGATCCCGCGGTCGAACAGCAGATCGCCGACCTCGTCGATCGCACCCGGGTCGGCGAGTGGGATCTCGACGATCGGAAAACCGGATTCGTTAGGGGTGGCTATGTCGAGCTCGCGAACCTTCGCGAGCACGCGCCCGGTCAGGCGATGTAGGTTGGCGCGCAGCTGCTCGCCCCGCTCTTCGTTCACGCGCAGACCCTCGAGGACCGTGGCCAGCGAGGCGACTGGGGAGGGTCCCGAGTACAGGTAGGGAGGGGCCGCGGTCTTCAAGACCTGCTTGATCGCCGTCGGGCAGGCGATGAACGCCAAGAGAGAGGAGTAGGCCTTTGAGAACCCGCCCACCAGGACGATGTTTTCGTAGCTCTCCGCGAGGTGTCGCACGATGCTGTTGCCACGCGCGCCGTAATCGCAGAGCTCCTCGGGTGAGCGCTCGCCGATCACGCCGAACCCGTGAGCGTCGTCTATGTAGATCAGCGCGTCGTGTTCGCGGGCCAGCTTTGCGAACGCAGCCAGGTCGGGCGCGTTGCCAGTCATGCTGTTGACGCCGTCGAGGCAGACGATCCCTGGCCGGACCCAGTCGCCGCGCAGCAGTTGCTCGAGCTGATCCAGATCGTTGTGGGCGAAGCGTATGACGGTTGCCCCCCGCGCCCGCGCGGTCGAGCACCCGTCGTAGATCGTCTTGTGGGAGCGCCCGTCGAGGAAGATCGAGCCGCCTCCGGCCAATACCGGGATGACCGACATGTGGATGTGGGTGATCGTGGGCAGCACGAGCGTGTCCTCGGCCCCCAGGAGCTCAGTCAGCCGCGTCTCGATCTGCTCGTACAGGACGGGGCTTCCAAGTAGCCGCGACCAGCTCGGATGCGTGCCCCAGCGCGCAAGGTACTCGGGCACGGCGGCGATGATCTCTTCGTCCAAGTCGAAGCCGAGGTAGTTGCAGGATGCGTAGTCGGTGAGCCACTGCTCGCCGATCCTGATGTTGCGTCCGTCGATCTCGTCGATGACCGCGTCGACCATGCGATGCGAGTACTGCAGGCGAGCCAGATCGGCGGTCGTGCGGATCCACCGCTCGAGCCATGTGTCCTCCGTGCGCCGCATGGACTTGGCGGCGATGACGGCCCCGCCGTTGGGTATGGTGCGGAAGGTTCGAGCGGGCTGAGAAACCGAGTGACTCACGATGGCCTCACATCGACTTGATAAACGCCGAACTTAAGCTCCCCACCGATTTATTGCGACACATTGAGTGGTTGGGACGGCCCCCCTAACGGCCCTCTACTCAAGCGGATTTGCTCGAAAACCGATGTACCAAGCGTGTTTTCTCGCTACCGGGCCCTGTTCTCCGTTCCGGGTTTCGCTCGCTTGCTTGTCAGCTCGGTGGTCGGACGCCTGCCCTCGGGCATGTTCTCCCTGGCCATCCTGCTCTTTGTGCATGAGCGGACCGGGTCGTTTCTCGTGGCAGGCTTTGCGGTTGGAGCATTCACGCTTGTGGGCGCCATCGTGTCCCCGGTGCAGGGAGCCGCGGTGGATCGCCTCGGACAGCCTCGGGTTCTGCTGCCCGCCGCGATCGCTCAAGGCGCGCTGCTGGTGGCGCTTGTGCTCATCCTGCGGCGAGGGGCTCCGGCGGTTGCGATCGTTGCGCTGGCCGCGCTTGCGGGCGCCGTCCTGCCGCCTATCTCGGGGTGTATACGCGCGCTGTGGGCCGACGTAGCCCCCGATGCCGAGGCACTCGAGGCGGCCTATGCGCTCGACGCGATCACGCAGGAGGTCATCTACACGCTAGGGCCGCTGCTCGTGGGCTCCGTCGCCATTCTGTTCTCGCCCGCTGCGTCAGTGCTCCTCTGTGCGGCCATCACGGTCGCGGGCACCCTCTTCTTTGCCAGCTCGACGCTGTCCCGCGGCTGGCAGGGTGGGTTGCACAAGCGCTCGCGAGGCGGTGCGCTGGCAAGTCCGGGCCTGCGCACACTGCTCGGCTCGGCCGTATTCGGGGGCGGGGTGGTCGGCGCGGCCGAGGTCGGCCTGCCGGCGCTGGCGGTGCATGTGGGCTCGCGCGGATCTGCCGGTGTGCTGCTCGCCCTGTTCAGCATGGGCAGCATGCTGGGTGGGCTCATCTATGCCACTCGGAGTTGGCGCCTTTCGATCGGATCGCGCTACCCCGTGATACTGCTGGGAGTTGAGATAACGGTGGCGCCCCTGATCGCTGTCCATTCACTCCCCGCCGGACTCCTCTTCAGCGCGATCGCCGGACTCGGCGTGGCGCCGATGCTCTCCTGCCAGTTCTCGCTCGTCGGAGCGCTCGCTCCGATGGGCACCACGACCGAGGCGTTCACGTGGCACCGTGCTGCGACGGTCGGCGGCATCGCGGGCGGGTCGGCACTTGGAGGAGCGCTCGTCGACGCGGCCGGCGTGAGTGCGGCCTTTGCCCTCGGATGCACGGGTGCGGCGCTCGCAGCCGTACTGGCAGTGCTCGGACGCCGACGTATCGAGCCGACCCTTCCGGAGTCGCCGCAAGGCGCGATGGGTCGGATCGGTCCAGGCGTGCCGGCCGAGCGTCGGGCATGATCTGGACGGGGTGCTCGCCAAGCCGCCGAAAGAACTCATACGGTGCTGATCGACGGCCGAGGATCCATCCCGGACCCGGGGTCTACCTCCCAGGACTAAGGGGTGCAGCTCGGCTCGTCGCACCCGCCGCCGGCTCCGGGGAGGCGGCCGAGCAGCTCGATCAGCGTCTCGATCTCGGGTGGGCTGTAGCGCTCCTCGAACAGCGCCTTGATGGCGGCCATGTGCGAGCAGGACGCCTCCCTCAGCTTCTCCTGGCCGGTGTCGGCGAGCACGGCGTAGGTGACGCGGGCATCGCCCGGGCAGGCGGCCTTGTCCACGAAGCCCCGCTCGCGCAGGCCGTCGAGCAGGCGCGTCACGCCCGAGGGCGTGAGCTGCAGGCTATCGGCGAGGTCCACCCTGCGCATGTGGTTGTCCTGCGCGCGTGAGAGCAGCAGCAGTGCCTCGTACTCGTTGACCGTCAAGCCGTGATCGGTCTGTAGTTGGGCACTGACCGCGCGGCGCATGCCGGCGTGGCCGCGCAGCAGCCTCACCCAGGCGTCCACCGCGCGAGACTCTTGCGCACTCAATAGTTGATTACTCACGGATCCTCTGCTAGATTGTTGATTACTCAAGTATATCCCCGGTCAGGAGGTCCCAAAAATGAGCACCATCGTCGACGCACCCCAGATACTGCCAGCCGGCACGTGGACTGTCGATCCCGTCCACTCTCAGGTCGGCTTCGCCGTCGCCTACCACGTCGGAACCTTCCGCGGCAGCTTTGCTCCTGTGCAGGCCCGCCTCGAGGTCGGCGAGGACGGCGAGGCCAAGCTCACCGGCTCCGCCTCGGTCAGCGGCGTGAAGGTCCAGGACGAGAACCTCTCCGCGCACCTGCAGTCGCCCGACTTCTTCGACGCCGAGCGCACGCCCGAGGTTGCTTTCGCCTCGACCTCGATCCGCCCCTCCGGCGACCAGCTGGAGATCGTAGGCGAGCTCACGATCAAGGGCACCACCCTCCCGGTCACCGCCACCGGCAGGGTCGGCGAGCAGAAGGAGTACATGGACCGGCCCTACTTCGGGCTGGAGCTCACGTCCACCATCGACCGCACCCAGTTCGGTCTCAACTGGAACAACCCGCTCCCGAACGGCGACCCGGCGCTTGCCAACGAGGTGACCGTCACGGCCGAGCTGTTCCTCACGAGGGCCTAGACCGATGAAGATCCTGGCTATCACCGGCAGCCTGCGGCGCGAGTCCCACAACCGCAGGCTGCTGCTCGCCGCCGCCGAGCTGCTTCCCGAGGACGTCGACTTCGAGCTGTTCGAGGGCCTGAAGGCGGTGCCTCCCTACGACGAGGACGACGACCTCGAGCCTGCGCCACAGGCCGTTTCGCGGCTGCGCTCCGCGATAGCCGGCGCCGACGCGCTTCTGATCGCGACGCCGGAGTACAACTCCTCGATCCCCGGCCAGCTCAAGAACGCGCTCGACTGGGCTTCGCGCCCGATCGCCTCGAGCGTGCTGCGCAACAAGCCCGTGGCCGTCGTTGGCGCCAGCACCGGCGCCTTCGGAGCGGTCTGGTCCCAGGCCGAGCTGCGCAAGGTGCTCGCCGCCACGGGCGCACGCGTGCTCGACGTCGAGCTCGCCATCGGGCACGCGGCTGAGCGCTTCGACGAGCAGGGCCGCTTGGCGGACGAGAGCGTTCGCGAGCAGCTGGAGGAGGTCCTCGACGTGCTGGTCGGGGCAACGCAATCGAGGTTGGCCGTCGCGGCAGCTTGACCGGCTCGAGAGCAGCGAGCTGGCCTTGCGCCCACCGATCCTGGCCTGCACCCGCGCTACTCGAACTCCGGTGCGCTCCAGCCCGGCATGATGTCGGGCAGTCCCTCGCTAACGCGGTCGGGGAAGCTCGCGGGGCGCTTCTCAAGGAATGCTGTGATGCCCTCGACGGCGTCCGCGGACTGGCCTCGCGCGACCATGCCGCGCGAGTCGGCGCGGTGGGCGAGCATGGGGTGCTCGGCGCCGAGCATCCTCCACATGAGCTGGCGAGCGAGCGCGACGGAGACTGGGGCGGCATTCTCAGCGATCTCGCGCGCAAGCGCGTGAGCGGCGTCGAGCAGCTCGTCTTTGGGGTGCAGGCTGCGCACGAGCCCGCCTTCGAGCGCCTCCTGCGCGGAGAACACACGGCCACTCGCAACCCATTCCATCGCGCGGCTGATGCCCACGACGCGCGGCAGAAACCAGCTTGAGCACGCCTCGGGGATGATCCCGCGGCGCGCGAACACGAAGCCGATGCGAGCATCCTCGGCGGCGAGGCGCACGTCCATCGGCAGCGTCATCGTCGCCCCGACGCCGACGGCGGGCCCGTTGATTGCGGCGATTACCGGCTTGGTCGATTCGAAGACCCGCAGCGTGAACTCGCCGCCGTTGTCGCGTGCCGGGCCGGCGCTCTCGTGCTTGCGGTAGTCGAAGGTGTCAGCACCGCTCGCGAGGTCCGCGCCAGCACAGAAGCCGCGTCCGGCGCCGGTGACGACGATCGCGCGCACCTCGTCGTTGGTGTCGGCGCGGTCGAAGGCTGTCCGCAGCTCCTGGCCCATCTGCGCCGTCCACGCGTTCAGCCGCTCGGGACGGTTGAGCGTGATCGTAAGCACGCCATCGCGAGTCTCGGTAGTGATCTGTTTGTAGTCCATCGTTTGATGCTAAAGGACCGAGTTCCCGAGTCTCAACGCGAGGCTCAGGTAAGGCAACAGCCGAGAGAATATTTGGCTTTGGATTGACCTACGTCGAGCACTTGCAAGATTCACGCGCTGCTCGTGAATCCCAGCAACACTTCTTCAGTCATCAACATCCGGACGTGTCGCTCGATTGAGGACGCGAGGTCGGGATCCTCGACAAGCACGCCAGCCTCGAGATTGGCTGTCAGGGCTCGATGAGTGAGATTGGCCGAGCCGACAAGTGCGCGGCGTCCGTCGACTACGAGCACCTTGGCGTGCATAAGTGCTCCGGCTCCGCGCCGATCGGCCGGCCAGCGCCAGCGTCGGATACCTTCGACCGCCCCGAATGGGGTGGAGTGTGCGCCCGAGAATGCGCCGCTGCTGTCGTCCTCGGTCTCGAAAACTACATCGACCTGGCAGCCTCGCGCGACAGCCTGTTCGAGATCGCGGGCGAGATCGCCGAGCGTAAATGCCGCGAAACTCATGAGTAGGATGCGCTCGCGAGCGTCGCCGGCAAGGTCGCTTAGCACGGCTGGGGTAAGCCGTTGCTCGCCAGTAGCGCCAGGCCCGGTCCACACGGCTCGCGAGCGCCGCGCGTCTGCCTCGCGCCGCGCTCCAAGACCGATGCGCAGCGCAAGCGCCACGCCGGCGCCTGTCAGCTCCGGGCTGGCTGCCCAAACGTCGGCAAGCTGTGCCACAGCGGCGTGACTGCCGGGTTGGGCTCCAGTCACCGCTCCCCTGAACCCCGATGGAGATTCGGTCTGAGAGCAAGAGTCGGCAAGGGCCCCGACTTGGTCGTCGCTAAGGCGTTCAAGGACCAGTCGTACTGCTTGCTCGATACTCATTGAACGGCAAAGTACGCGACATCGGAGCGAGCAAGGGTGGGAACGAGCGTCGCGCGGTCGAGGAAGCGGTTGCCGCGCTCGCATGAGGTCTCCGACGCGAACTGGCAGGCATGGCACGCAGCCGAGTGCACCGAGCTGTCTGACCTTGGGTCGTGCTCGGCGCAAAGCGGGTCCGAGGAGCACAGCTGTGCGCGCTCCAGCGCCTGGTGCAAGAGCGGACCGAGCTGCTCGGGCTCCCCGAGCGACACCAACCCGCCGAGCGTGCCCTCGCTGTCTGGCGCCGCGGTGTAGAGCAGAACTCCGGCCATCGGCTCGCCGTCTGTCGCGGTCGCCGCGTAGATGCGCTCGCGAATCGACGACGCCGTGTAGCCGCACTCGAGCGCGAACTCGCGGATCAGGGCGTGGGCGAAGCTGTGAAGCAGGATGTAGCGCTCTCCCGGCCAGCCGTCTTCGGGATCCAGCCCGCGACGCGAGCGCCATGCTCGGTGGCCATCGCTAACCCGAGCAGCATCGCCGGCATCGCGGTAGCGGGCCTCCCAAGCGACCAGCCGCTTCTCCGGGAAGCGGACGAAGATGCCCTCGCCGCGGACCTCGCTGCATGGGAGCCAACGAGGGGCCTCGCGGGACAGGCGAACGATCGTCCCACCTCGGCTTGCAAGATCATCCGGTGCGTTCAGGCGCGTGAAGCCGCGCAGCGCGCTCACCTCGCGCAGCCGCTCGACGAGCACGACCTCTGCGATTTCATCGGCGAACTCGTGGGGCACGCCGACCGAGCGCAGCTGAAGTCGGGCGTCTCCGGGGCTGTCGGACGGCGAGCTGAGCACCTGCCACTCGGGTGTGCGCAGATCCTCGGGGCTCTCATCCGCTGCATCCGAGCCACGTTTCTCGATCGCCTCGAGCACGGCTTGCTCGCCGACGTCCTCGGTGATGGTCCGCAGCTCACGCAACGATGGCACGTTCCCAAGCGCGAAGCGCAGTGCGTCCAGGCCGGCGGGGAGCGTCTCGAGGATCGCCCATGCCTCATCGACCGCCTGGGCAAGCTCGCCGCCTCGCGCGTGGGAATCGACAGCGCTGAGCTCTGTACGGCGAACCAGGCATTGCTCGCGCCGAGGATCAGGGTCTTTGGTTCCTCATCGCAAGCATCCGACACGCCGAGATGTGGGTGGCGCCCGCGGCAACGCGGCGGGAGGAATGGGTGAGAGTCCTCGCCAAAAGCCTGAGAGAGCCGACGACGACGACCGCATCCGTCGCAGGAGAGCTGCACGTCGCCGGCGCGCCCGCCGGCTCCCGAACTCGCGTAGTCGCAGCGTTCCAGGGCAGGGAATCCCACCATGGAGGAACTCGACCCACGGGAAGTCGTCGAGGTGACCGTTCGGCGCAGGCCATCAGATAGCGTGCGGGGAACGCTGTCGGTGGACGGCGCGCCGAGCCGATCTTCGGACATCCCGCGTGGACGTAGGTGGTGCGCTCCGGACGCCACGGATCCGGTCGGAACTCAAACAGCCCGAGCTCGATCGGCGCCAGCAGACTGCACAGTGGGCAGCGCAGCCAGCGTGGGAACGGGGCCACCGGCACACCGGCCGAGTCCCCCTCGGGCACCACGGGAGGGCGTGAGCAGCCGCTCGACCTGAGCGCCCTCGATCGCGCGTACGGCCGCAAGCAGGCGCGGCTCGGAGACCGGCTCGCCGAGCACTTGCGGCCACTCGTCGAGGCCGAGCACCAGTGTCGTCAGCTCGGGCAGCTCGACGGTCGCCCCGACGCCGTAGGTGTGCAGCAGCTGGCTCGGTCGCAGCTCGCCGACGTGGTCGCGCGGCGCTCATGTCTTGCCGTTTTCCTTAGGCAGAGGGGCGGAACGTTCCGGCGACTCCCAGGCCTCGGCAGCCGCGATCGCATCTGCTCGCAAGCGCCAGCGGCACAGCCGTCTCGACGTTACGCATCGAGGTCGGCACCGTCCAGATCGACCATCCCTCGATGCCCGGCTCCTGCAGCAGCGAGACATCCGCGTCGCTGCGTCCGCGGCGCTGGTAGACGAGATTGCGCTGACCGACGTCGGCTTCCCGGCGCCACTCGTGCAAGAGGTGGGTGACGCGCTCGGCCAGCGCATCTGCTGCCGGGTGGCCGACCTGGTCGTCGGCGCGTTCGCGGATCGCGTCGCGGGCGCGTGTTGCGCGCGGGGCAGAGGGATCGACTCTCTGCGCCCCGTCGTTGGGGTTCCAGTCGGGACCGCAAAGCCGTAGCAGCGAGGCCAGCACCCCGGTGAGGCCTCGGTCCAGCGCGCGCGGGGCGAACGGCGTGACCGATAGCGCCTCGACCTGTCGGTAGAGCGTGCGGTGGTAGTGGCAGAAGGTCTCGTAGTGCGACAGGTCGCGTGGTCGTGCCCAGTTGTAGACCGTCAGCACCAGCCCCGGGTGCGACCGGCCCGACGCGGCTGGTCGCCTGGATGTACTCGCTTGTGCTCTTTGGCTGTCCGGCGACGACCATCGCGCCGAGGCGCTGCACGTCGACGCCGACCGAGATCATGTTTGTGGCCAGCAGCACGTCGATCGGAGGCGGTACGTACGGCTCGCCTTGCTTGCGTACCGGCCCTGTCCGCTTGGCTTGCGAGAGTCGGCGAGCGCCGAGCTGGTCGAGCACCTGCGGTATCTCCGAGGCCGACTTGCGCGACGTCAGCTCCTCGATTATCAACAGCCCGCGGCCCTCGCTCTTCGGCCCGAAACAGACGGCTCTGCACGTCGTCCTCGACGAGCCGGCGCATCCCACCGAGCTCGCGCAGAGAGTTGAAGTAGCCGACGAGCGTCATGTAGGCGTCGGCGTCCTCGCCCGGTTGGCGGCCGAGCACGGTCCAAGCGGCGCGCAGCTGGGCGACGTAGACGCGGATTAGCACCTGCTTGAAGCGCCGCCCGGGCGCACATACCCCCAGGTATCGTCGCCCGGGCTTGGCGATCGTCATCGCCAGGCCGGTCGCGCTGCAGCGCGAAGAAGGAGTCGCGTGCGTCGAGGCCCGGCGGCGGGAACACGGCAAGCCTGCGGTCGAACAGCCGGCGGACCTGGTCGCCCGCACGGCGGATCGTGGCGGTCGAGGCGATCACCTTCGGACGCACCCGCGTACCGTCGACGCTCCCAAGTCGAGAGCTCGTCGACGGCTGTCTCGTACAGGCCGACGAGGCTGCCGAGCGGCCCGCTGATCAGGTGCAGCTCGTCCTGGATGATCAGGTCGGGCGGACGCAGCGCTTCGCACGGGCACGACGCTCGCTGGCGTGAGGGGCCCTCGTGCCGGGTGCTGGCCCACGTGCTCCTCGCCGGCTGTCAGATAGCCGTGGCGCTCGCAGCGTCGCGAGACCTGGCCGAACAGCGCCTGCACCCGCCCCTCCCACGGCATCCGCGCGAGCTTGTCGACGGTTGCGATCACGAGCGACGGCAGCAGCCGGTAGACCTCCTCGTCGACGACCACGACGGGGAAGCCCTCGTCCGGGACTGTTCCGAGGCGTGAACGCGCACTGACCCGTGGTGTCCGAGCATGTGATCAGCAGTTCGTCCACGGCCGCCATCGACTTCGACGTCGCGCCCACCGTTGAGCTCCGAGCCGCACCACGGGCAACGTGCGAGCTGCAGCGGCGAGGCGCCGCGACCCACTCCGTTGCGCTGGCGGGCCTGCCTTCACCCAACGGTCTGCGTCCTCGGTTGCGGTTCGGCGTCGACGCGCGCCCAACCCACAGGCCGATGCGCATCGGCGTCGACCCCCAACGGCGCTGCTCTCTGTGTCGCCCTTGCCATATAGGTGGCGGCGGCGCAGCTCACACGCGCACAGCAGCGCGGCGGCGCGCTGGAACTGCTGCAGCGTGAGCAGGCGCAGCGTGTAGCGCATGAGCACAGCCACGCCGTCTCGCCCGTCGCGGCCGGCGATGACTCCCTGCAAGCGCCGAATCGCGATCGCGAACGCAGTGAGCCCGAGGTAGGCCTCGGTCTTGCCGCCGCCGGTCGGGAAGAACAGCAGGTCGAGCAAGCCCTCGCTCGTACGGTCGGGGTGGCGGGCGTCGGCGAGCGCGGGCAGGTTGAGCAGAACGAACGCGAGCTGGAACGGGCGCCACGAGCGGTTGCTGGCGACGTCGGCGACCTCGAGCGCCTCGTGCAGCTTGAGGGCGGGCTCGCGACGGCGTATGTCGGCGGCGATCGTATGCACGCGTTGCTGCCACATTGCGTGGTTGGCGAAGCGAAACGCATCTGCCACGTCGTGATCGCCGAGCGCGTCGATACCCTCCCGCATGCGCCGCGCGGTGTCCCGTGCGGTCTGGAGATGGCCGCGCGCCGTGTCTGCGTATCGGTTGAGGTCAACTCCAGGCTCCTCGACTCGAGTGGCCTGCTGCTCGATCCAGCGCTCATAGGCCTCCACGAGCGGCGTGAGCAAGCTCGTAATCTCCCCATCGCTCGCCTGACTGAGGGTCCGCATGTCAAGCGCGGCGAGCGCTCTTGTGAACGGCTCGCGGACGGCTTCGTCCTCGAAGTCCTCGATCCCCGGCGCCTCCGTGCGCGGCACGTCCTCGGTGGGCATTGCCGCCGTGCAGAGCTTGACCCCCCGGTCGGGTGCTTGCGGCGTCGGCGTGGCCTTCACCGCGATGCCGTGGCCGACGGCCAGCTCGATGCTCGTGCGGTAGAGCATCTCGAGGCCCGCGAGCTCAGATCGATCGACCTTCGGCGCGAGCGCGATGGCGTCAAGCCTTCGCCGTACGAAGACCGGCTCATCGTTGGGCGCGCGCACCGTCAGCGAGGCCTGACACAGCCACAGTGGGACCGAGCGCCCGCTGTCAGCCTGCTGCTCGTTTACTAGAAACAGGGACACCAGTCGTTGACCCTGGCGCTCGCGCACGAGGCCGCGCACGACGACCTCGGGCTCCTCGTGGTCAGGGACGAAGCGGGCGATCGGCCCAGGGCCTGTGAGTGCGATCGCTTGCGTTCCGCCACACTGGCGTCGTCGCCAGACCTGAGCCGGGTGCCCGTTGTAGTCGAGCTTCTCTTCGCTGACCGCCCGAGAGTAGGCGCCCCACGATGCGTCCACGAGCAGTGTCTCGCAGTCGGAATCCAGACAGAACGTAAGTCCGAACGCCGACGGTACGAGCTGATCGACTGCGGGTGGGCGATCCTCAGGGGTTCCCTCCCAACCCGAGTCCGAGCTGACGCTGCTGTTGGCAAGTGGGTCCTCCGGTTGGGCGTCGGCGGCGATCGGATCGCTCTCCTGCTCCTCTGTTGTGGAGGATGGTGTCCTCGAGCCGAAATGGGGGGCCAGCAGCCCGAGCAGGTAGCGATCCACCGGCGGCTCCAGCAGCTCCTCTTCGGGCCCTCCGAGCGGCCCGATCAGGTCGTCCCGGATTAGCTGCTCGACCTCCTCGCGCAGCTCGTGCCCGCTCTTGGCGATGCGCGGCTCAGACACCGTCCAGCTCCAGCGTCATTGCTCCGGGAGTATTGGGCTTACGTGGCGTTTTCTTCTTCTTGTGGAGTCCTTGGCGGACCTCTTCGGCGTAGCGCTCGTGGTTGAGTTCGAGTAGCCGGTCGATCATCTCTTGGCGCGGGGCCGGAGCGAACGTGAAGCTGGTTCCGAACCGCGTATCGTGGAAGCCGTGAGCGAGCTCGAAGTCCCACTCATAGGCATCGCGCACCGCATGATCCAACTCGACGTGCAAGTCACGCAAACGTACGATGTCGTCGGCGTGCTCGGTCGGGTCGTGGAAGCGGTTATAGGTTGTGGTCAATCCCTCTTGGCGCTCGAGCATCAGAGCGTTGCGGTGCTCATTTAGCTCACCGCCGAACTTAGCGATAGCGGCCGTGATACCAGGTTGGACAAACGTCTCGAATGCGTCGGTCGGACTATAGTTGATCCCGGCACCGAGAGTAGAGGTGCGTGAAATAGCCCACTCACGGTGGAAAGCGCTGGATAGCATTCCGAAGTGCGCGTTGTCATCATATGCAAATACCCCAAGCTTGTGTGCATATACAAGGTCAACTGGCACGAATGCGGGCTGGACGACATTGCTTACCAGTGTTATTGCCATGCAGCGGTCGAGAGAGGAGACGGCCCTGTAGAGCTGTAGTCGCACATCACCAAACTGCCACCAGCGCTCTCGATGGGCTGGCCGGTTTACTCTCGCGCGCTGTGGTAGGACAAGCCGTTCAATCCGCTCAAACGGCAGGACGTACTCGCGGGCTCGCTCCTCGTCCCAGTTACGAAAATCAATGACCCAGCGTGAGGGCGACATATCTGGACGCTGGTTCAGGTCTTCTCCAATCAGATATGGGCGTACGACGTCGGCGTTTCGATGATCTGCGCCTATCATGAACTGGGCCTCATCGGGCGAAACTATGAAACCGAGGCCTACGACTACTGAGCCTTGGAATGACCTCTTGGATGTCACCTTGAGTCGTTTTGCCGACCCGTCAACGCGGCTGCGCATCGTCAATGCGGGGGTTATGCCACTGACTTCGACGTGATTGAGGACAGGAGTGCCCTCCCATTTGCCAGATCTCGCCCACACGGTCGCCATCTCGAGACTCGCTCCTCCTGGCCAGGGCTGACTTGCAATTGCGCGAAAGAGTGTAATACCGTTCCCCGTCAGTTGGTCGAGACCAACCTCGCGGGTATCACCTTGTGCCACTGTGTTTGTTGCGATCAATCCAAAGTCTCCATTTACCCGTAGCAGCCGTGCTGCACGCAGAAAAAAATAGGCGACCAGATCGGCGCTACCGCGGGTACCGGCGACCGATGTCACCAGATAGTCGCGATACCGACCACCCAGTGCGCCACTAATCTTCTTTCCGCCTTGAAATGGCGGGTTCCCCACAATCGCGTCGAAACCGCCCTGCTCGCCCACCTCGGGAAACTCAAGCGCCCAATGAAACGGGTCACGGTCAGCAAATTCCACCTCAGGCACATCCTCTCTCGCAGACCGCCGCTCAACAAGCCAATCAGCGGCCAACTCACGCAGCTGCGACCGTGTCACATCTCGATCGATGTCCTCCGCATCCCGATCGAGCAGGGTCTTCACGAGCTTTGCGGAGTCCCCACCGGCAAAAGGATCGGCATCCTCGTGTTGAGAAAGCGCGGCGCCGACGACGAGGTCTCCAAGCAGGCGCGCGTCTTCCAGTGCCTCGTCGGCTCGTCCGAGCAGCTGAGTCTTGCGCTCGGCGTCCGTCGGGTCGCGCACCACGAACGCCTCCAGCTCCTGACGCAGCTCCAGCGCGCGAGCGACGCTTGCCTCGATCTCCTCGATGCCGAGATCGAGGCTCGCCTGGCGCGGCCAGTCTGCGTCCATGTGCATCACGCGCAGCTGGCGCAGGTCGGTGATGCCGAGCAGCGAGTCGCCCGTGCGCAACGCGTGGTCGAGGAACGAGAACGGCTGGTCCTTGCCGAGCGTCAGCAGCCACAGCGAGAGCTTGGCCATCTCGACCGCCATCGGGTTCTTGTCGACGCCATACAGGCAGCGCTCGGTGACGAGGCGATGGGCCAGCAGGCTCCGCTCAAGCGGGTCCGCGGGCAACGCGTCGCGTAGTTGCATGTGCGTGCCGGAAAGAGCGCTGCCGACCGGCGTGCCCTCGGCCTCCCACGCCTCCTCCAAGCGCGCCGCAAGATATCGGCATGTGGCGACCAGGAAGGCCCCGGAGCCCATCGCGATGTCGGCGATCCTCAGCTCCAAGAGCTCCGCCGCCGAGCGCAACCGCCACTTGGACTCGTCGGGCTCTTGCGCGGGGCCCGGTGAGTAGGCGACGGGGTCGAGCGCGTGCTTGACGACCTCCTCGGCGAGGTGGCGCGGCGTGTAATACGTGCCTGATGCGCGGCGGTCGAGCGCTTGCGAAACGAACAGCGAGCCTGCCAGCAGCACGAGTGGGTCTCCTCGCAGGTCCTCACGCAAGAGGGCGTGGTAGCGCCCCACGCGTGCGAGCAGCGTCTCGTCGTTGCCGCACGCCGCACGCAGCCTCGCCCGCTGCTCGTCAAGTAGCTCGGCTGCGAGATCTTTCGCGATCGCCTGGGCGGAGCGTCCCATCTGCTCGGCGAGCTTCTCGGCGAGCAGATCGTCGCCTAGCAACGCCCACTCCTCGATCACCCCGAGCGCGAGCTCAGGCTCCTTGCGCCCGCCGAGCGCGAGCGCGTGATCGCGCAGGCGAACGCCAGTGTGGTCGAGCAGGCCCTCGTAGACATGCCCGATCTGCTCGACGTCCAGCGCGCGATAGGACAGCAGCACACGCGCGCCGCTGCTGCTCGAGCGTCTGCAAGCGCATCGAGCAAGTGAAGCATCGTGCGGTCGTCCACCGGCAGTGGCTTCGCCGCTCCGTCCCTCCAGCGGGTGCCTGAGGCGCGACCCTCGAGGAACGGGATACCGGTCCGGGTCGAACAGCCCGCTGCCATAGGCAGGCAGTCGCAGCGCGTCGTGCTCGATCCCTCCGTGCACCGCACGGAAGAGCGCGAGCACGCGATGCCACGCCGCGGTCGAGCGCTCGAGTGGATCCTCGCCGTAGCGATCGGCGCGTTCCTGGAGCTGCGCGCGCAGCGTGCTTGCAGCGAGTGTCTCTGCGTAGCGGGGCTCGTTGATCGGAAGCAGCCGGCGCTCCTCGGCGACGAACAGGAACACGAGGCGCATCATCACGGTCACCGCGCCGCGGTAGACCTCGGCGCCCTCGAGTTCGCCGAGCAGGGCGCCGTGGCGCTCGCGATCCTCGCGGTCGAGGGTTGCGATCAGAAGCTCGACGGCGCGTCGGACCTGCGCCCCGAGCTGGTCGGCGACCTCCTGCTGACGCCCGGCGCTCTCGGCGAGCAGTGTTTGCAGGCTTTCCTCAGTCGGCAGCGCGAGGAAACGACGCGCGCCGAGCAGCGTCGAGAAGGCGCGAAGCGTGAGCGGCTCCTCGAACCAAAGCTCCGCGCGCCAGTTGCAGGTGCCCCGCGTCTCACCCTCGCGTGCCCACACCAGCGTCCAGTTGGTTCCGTCGGTCACGAGCGCAAGCTCGACCTTGCTCGCGCGCGCAAGCTCGGCGGCGCGTTCGATTGGGCTCGCGATCCAGGCCTCTCCGGGGAGGGGCATCTCGAGAGCCGTCCCGGCGGGGAGGATGTGGACGAGCAGTACCGCCGGGGTGCCGGCGCGCGCGCGGTCGCGCACCACCAGCGTCGGACGGAGAGTGGTCGCGTGCTCGCCGACGCGGTGCGAAGGGTCGGCCTCGGTGGCCTCGGCGACCGATCCCTCGAGCTCGAGCAGCTCGTCGAGGACCCAGCGGATCCAGCGGCGTTGCAACGTCGGGTCCTCGCGCCACTCGTCGTAGGCGATGCGCAGCGCCCCTGCCGTGGATGGCGCTGCCTCGAGGCCGCCGGGCAAGGCACGCTTGAGCACCGGCACCGTCAGGAAAGGCCCGCTCGTCTCGACCAGAGACAGCCACTCCGCGTGGTGATCCTCGATCCGGGCTTGCCGGCGCGCCATCTAAAGTCGCCCCTGCGCCGGTACCAGCAACGTGACCGCAGCCGGGAACAGGCGGTGCGTGGGTTCCGCGTAGCGAGCCCGGATCGCCTCCTGTTCGGCGTCGATCTCCGCGGGGATTCGATCGAGGCGCTCGCGCAGCGCCTCGATGTCGCGGGCGACCTGACGCCGATCTCCCGCGTCCAGCTCCAAGCCCGTGATGAGCTGTAGCTGGGTGCCAGCGTCGCCGAAGGCCTCGCGGCGGATCGTGCTCTCGAGCTCGCCGAGCGTGGCAGCGACACGCTCCTGGTCCTCGCGCGAGCGCAGCTCGAGGGTCGCTCGCAGCTGGCGTGCACGATCGGCCGCCCGGGCTTGCAATGCGCTTCGCAGCGCGTCAGAGCAGTCGGCGAGCTGGGGCACCAGACGATCTCGCAGCGTCGCCGGGATCCCTGTGTCGCCTGCGGTGGAGAGCGCCTCCTCCGTCTGCTCGACGTTCAGTCGCTCGGGGCCCCCTACACCAAGACGAACCGCCGCTGCGATCACCTGCTCGTGCAGGCGGTGACCGGTCTGCCCTGTAACCACAAGACGGCCGTGGGCCACGGCAACCGGTGCTATCAATGTCGGCTCGGCATAGCGCATGGTGACGCGATGCAGATAGTGGCCGGTGCCCCACACCTCGGCGCGCAGCAAGGCGAGGGAGAGTCTGCACCAACGGATGACCCAGGTGTGCGAGTACTACGTCTGTGCGCCCAGCGGCGAGCTCGTGATCGAAAGTGATCGGTCGTCGTTGATCCAGCCGAGCCGGATGCTCGAGGCCGATCGTCGCGCGCGCCCAGCTGCCGGTGAGCGCCGGCACGACCCAGGTACCGGCTTCGGATGCGGCCTCGAGCAGGGGCTGGCCCGCGAGTGCCAGCGCGGTCTCCACCACTCGCTGCACGCGTGTCGCTGTGAGATGCAGCGTCTCACGGCTGGTCGTACAGCTCGTCGCGCAGCGCCGCCAGGCGCTCGCGCATCCGTCGCTCCTGGGTCGAGTAGCCCGCCGCCGCGACTCGCCTCTGTCAGCCGTGTCTCGTCGAGCGCGATGCGACGCCCGAGCATCGCCTGCTCGACCTGAGCGGCGATGATCGGCCCGGCGCTGCCGAGGTCGTGGCGTATCTGCTCGACCTTGCGTCACCACACGGGCGAGAAAGTCGATATCGCCCTCAAGCGATCCGCGCCCCTCTGTCTCCCAGCCGCCGCTGACGAGATGATGGACAAGCACCTCCGGCGCCGTCTGGCCATGTCGGTCGATCGCGGCCGTTGCGCTGCTCCAGGCGGTTCGGGTTCCACGGGATCTCGGCGTGGGCGAGCAGGTGGCAGTGACGCTGTAGCGAGATGCCCTCCGACGCGGCGTCGGTAGCGAGCAGGACGCGCACGGGGTAGTCGCTCGGCGGCTCCTGCCACTGGCTCTTGATGCGCTCGCGGTCGTCGTCGGGTGTCGTGCCGTCGAGCAGCGCCACGCGCGAGCCGGCGATGCCTCGTGCCGCCAGGCGCTCCTGCAGGTAGCGTTGAGTCGCGCGGTACTCCGTGAAGACGATCACCCGCTCGTCCGCGAATCGCGCGCCGGGCTTGACGTGCTCGCGCACCCAGTCGAGCAGCCGCCCTGTGCGTGCGTCCTCGCGTCACCGCCGCATGCTCCGCCCAGACGATCATGCGCTCGAGAAGGGCCAGCTCCTCGGCGGTCGGGCCGGCTTGACTCGGCCTCGGCGGCGGCAGTCGAGCGCCTCACGTCCGGCGGCCGCCTACGCCGTCCTCGGCGCTCTCCTCGTCGAGCGGATGACTCCAGCGTCGTCGAACAGTCGCTGCAGCACGGTCGGGGTCGGTGGCTTCGCCGGCCGTCGCTCTCGCAGCAGCGTCTCGCGGTGTACCTCCAGGGTCCGCAGAAACGCCGCCGGCGAGGAGAAGAGGCGCTTCTTGAGCAGCGTGACGACGAAATCGGCGGCGGCCGTCTCTGACGTCGCCGCCCAGCCGGCGCGCGCGTAGCGCGCCGTAGGCGACCAGGTCCGTGTGCACCTGCGCGCTCGGTCTCCGGATGCTCGACCTCCAGCATCACCACCCTGCGACGCGAGAAGCGCGGGGTTCCATCCTCGTGCACAAGGTCCTGCTTCAGCCGGCGGACGGTCACCTCGCGCGTCGGCCTCGGGAGTCGGCTCGAATCCCGCGCGCGAAGCGATGTGGGTCGAGCAGCTCGAGCAGCGCCGCGAACGAGTTGTCGTAGCCGTTGTGCGGGGTGGCCGAGAGGAACAGCCGGTGCTCGCAATGCGGCGCAAGCGTCCGGATCGCCTGGGTGCGCAGCGTGTCGCGCGCCCAACGTCCGCCTGCGCCCGCAGGCGCGCAGTTGTGCACCTCGTCGACGATCAGCATGTCGTAGCGTCGCGGGATCTCCGGATGCGGCGGCAGCACCTCGCGCAGCAGCCGCATGCCGAGCTCCCGCTTGAGCCAGTCGATCGACACGATCAGTCGCGGGAAGTGGGCGAACGGGTTGGCGCCGACGCCCCGGGCGCGGCGCAAGCTGACCCAGCAGCTCGCGATCGACGATCCGGAACTCGAGCCCGAACTTGTCGCGCATCTCATCGCGCCACTGCAACTGCAGCGACGGCCGGGCAGACGACCAACGCCGTCCGCGCGCGGTGGCGCAGCAGCAGCTCCTGGACGACGAGCCCGGCCTCGATCGTCTTGCCAAGCCCGACGTCATCGGCGATCAGCAGAGTCGTGCGCGGCGATGCGCAGCGCTCGCACCAGCGGCTCGAGCTGATAGTCCTCGATCGACGATCCCGCTGCGAAACGGCGCCTGCAGCGCGCGCTGATCGGCGCTCGTCACCGCCCCCCAGCGCACCGCGTCCAGGAACGCGTCCAGCTCGGCGGGCTCGTCGAGCGCTTCCGCCGCGATCGCCGGAAGCTCGGCCCGTTCGATGATCGCCGTACCCGGCTCGATCTCCCAGACGACCTCGAGCTCCTCGCCGATGGCGTCGTCCTCGACGGAGACAAGCGACACAAGGTGCTGGACCTCGCGATCGTCAATCGTCGCCTGGGCATCGCGCAAGACATCGCCAACGACCCACATGCGCCCGCGGACGCGGGCAAGCTGGCCTGGCTCCGGCGCAAACGGTGGAGGCGACATTGCCACCGGGGCGTCCACGGTTGAGGCGCTCATATCATCCTTGTGGAGCGGACACTGTGGGGCATGGCGGGACCCTACCGGACCGGCCCGCGGCGCTCGTCGAGTCTCGCGTGCATCCGGAAGGGGTTGTTTGCGTGAAGATAGTTTCGACGGGCCAGAACCGGGTGGCTTGTCGGACGAAGAGGTGACTAGTCCGACGAGGAGGTCAGACGCGACTCCGCGGCCTCTTCGAGCCTGCTCGGGCTCCAGATTTGCTCGGCAAGTACCCGGTACAGCTCTTGGCGGTCATCGAGGTCTGCCTTCAGAAAACTGGCGTGGGGTCGGAAAGGTAGGGATGCCTGCTCGAGAAAGCGTCGGAAGCCAGGGTTGTGGTCGTAGCAACTCTCGTGCAGGCTCCTCGCAAGGAGGTTCTGTCCGTTATAGTGCTCTCGCTTCTGTGCATACGGCAGATCGCCAAAGCTTGCGTTGAAGCTCTTCGGCAAGAGAAGCAGGTCGCCTATCCGGTTGCGGTATTCCGCGAAATCATTGGGATGCGTGAACTCATCGGCATGACGCTCGTGGTGGTCTGCCCAAATGTGCTCGATCTCAAAACCGTCTTTACCTCCGCGCTTTGAGTAGTCAACATACCTCGACGGCATCTCAGATCTTGTCTCGACGTAGTCGGTCATGCGCGCCAGCAGGCGGTGTATCAGACGGCCATTCATCCCGTGCAGACGGAAATGATCGTTGCTCAGGAAGGTCTCCGTCTCCGAGTCGAGCCGTTGCCCGAGGAGGCCCACTAGCTCGGAGGTGCCCTTCCCTCTAATGTCCCTCATAACGACAAACATGGCGTACTGCAAGGTCGAATAGTCGATCGCACGCCAGTTCCAGATTCTTCGGTAGATAAGGATGTCGATGTATGCAGCCGTCACCCGAACCTTGCGGAGAAGCTCCTCCTCGGAGTCTTCCGCTCGTAGCGGTGCGAGCAACACGGGGTACTGCAGCGTGAAATTGTGCTCTGCGTTGAAGTAAACGGACTCAAGCCCCGGCGTGAGCGACTTGGAGGCCCTCCGAAGTCGCTCATACCACTGGCTGTAGAACACGAAATCACGATCGATGAAGCGAACGAAATCGTTACTCTTCTCGAGGTCCAAGCGATCCCTGTGGTCTCTGACCCACCGATGGAACTCTGTTCCGATGAGATCGAAATCCTCGGGGGCGGCGCCGCGCTTGCGCTCACGTATCGAGTCGGCGTACTGGGCCCGCAGCCACGCCTTGATGCCGTCGGCGTCTTCATCCTTGCCAAGCGCCTGGAGAGTCGTCGCTCTGCGCTTCCACACAATGTCTGCTTGTGCGCGCCCATCCGGGTCTGCGATATTCGCGAGCAGATAACCCTTGAGCATGTCTGCGGGCGAGAGCGACAGCCCGCGGTCGTTCATGGTCTCGAATATGGTGTATGCATCCTCATCGGAATAGGCGGTGATCTCGACGAGGTGAACGTTCTCAATCAACCAGTCCGCGAAGTATGGGAGCGCACCGTCGCGTAGTTCGGCAGGGAAGAGCTCGTCGATGTCCGCATAACGTCCAATGATGTTCAGAATTGACTCCGACGTCTGGTCGGAGACCATTTCCTGACCTGTATACAGTGCTTCCATGCAGGCGGCACGCTCCTCGATGTCCATGTTGAACGATCGCCTTCCAAAGCGCTGGGAGAGGATCAGCTCGGCAATCTGGCCCCTTTGGTCACTGTCTTCGAGCTGATGTTGGAGGAAAATCAGAATCAGCGTCAGGGTTGTCAGTCGCTGCTGTCCGTCGATGATGAACTTGTGCCCATCTTTGTCGCTGACGATGATGGAGCCGAGGAAGTAGTGGCCATATGCGGCAACCGCGTTGCGTTCATGTCCTGGCTCGTAGCTCGCAAGAAACTTAGCTGCCAGGTCATCGGTCAGCTCGGTGACCTGCTTCGTTTGCCACTTGTACTCGCGTTGGTAGTAGTCGATCGAGTACTTCCGGCCAGCCAGCAGCTCTCGTACGGTCTTGCCCTTGCCGTCGATCTCGCGGGACTGCTGTGCTGTAGTCATGTCCCGCGCATCCAGTTGTTTTCAGCTCGAAGCGGCCGAGAAAGATAGCGCAGCGAAGTCACGCTTCAGATCGTACGACATGGATGCAAGAAGCGGGTCGATACACAGTCCCCTTACCCCCGCGCTTCTGGAGGTCAGCCAGACGGTTCAGTGCTTCTCCAACGATCAAATTCATGCCTCGATCTAGCGGACTTTGTCTGAATTGTGTTGTTGTTGGTGGTGCCGTTGGGTCTTTCTCGGGGAAGCTAACGCCGCATGCGGCGCTGGCCCGACCGGTACATGTACCGGTCGGCCGGGTCGTGCATGCACGACCCGGAACGGGCCGCACATGTGCGGCCCGGCGATCGGCGTATACGCCGATCGCATAGAAAGGGGTCGGAATGCCTAGCGCGCCGTCGTCCGGTCGCTCTGGGCACGAGGGCGAGCGCCGTTCGAGCCAGTCGAGCGCGGCTGAGAGCGCCACAGGACGGGTATAACTGGTCGCACACGGCTTCGCCAGTGCTGCGCAACTTCGAGGAGGGATGACTGTGCCGTCCAGGGACCAGACAGCCGACCAGCGCACGGGCGGAAGCCCCCCCGACCTCACGGGCAGACGCGTCGAGAAGCTGGAGGGAGCGTACGGCAACCGCTTTCGCCTCGAGCCCGCCCCCGACAACCGTCTCCCAAAGAGCGGCATGCCCGCCGCGGACGCGTTGGGGCTGGTCGGCGAAGAGGTCCTGCTGGATGGGATACCGATGCGCAATCTCGCAACCTTCGTGACGACCTGGATGGAGCCCGAGGCAGACCGATTGATCGCGGAATCGCTGCACACCAACTTCATCGACCATGCGGAGTATCCGCAGACGGCCGAGATCGAGCAGCGTTGCATAAGAATGCTGGCCGACCTCTTCCACGCCCCCGCAAAGACGACCGGAGCACGCACCCAGGGCTCCTCCGAGGCGATCATGCTCGGCGCCCTCTCGTTGAAGTGGAAGTGGCGGGAGCGCCGCCAAGCGCAGGGCAAGGAGGTCGATCGCCCAAATCTTGTGTTCGGCGGCGACGTGCACGTCGTATGGGAGAAGTTCTGCCGCTACTTCGACGTCGAACCGCGCATAGTCCCGCTCAAGCGAGACAAGTACACGATCGGCGCCGAGGACATCGAGCCGCATGTGAATGAGAACACGATCGGGGTCGCGGCTGTGCTCGGGACCACATTCACTGGACACTCCGACGATATCCGCGGGATGAACGCCTACCTCGTGGATCTGAAGGACGAGCAGGGACTCGATGTCCCCCTGCACGTCGACGCCGCCAGCGGCGGCTTCGTGTGGCCCTTCCTGTACCCCCACACCGAGTGGGACTTCCGCCTCGAGCAAGTCCGCTCGATCAACGTGTCGGGTCACAAGTTCGGCCTGGTCTACCCCGGTATCGGCTGGCTCGTGTTCCGCGAGACGAGCGATCTTCCCGACGATCTCGTCTTTTACGAGAACTATCTCGGCAAGCGCGATGCAACATTCACATTGAACTTCTCGACCGGTTCAGCGATGGTGCTTGCCCAGTACTACAACTTTGTGCGCTACGGCCACGACGGCTACCGCTACATCATGGAGACGATGCAATACAACGCGCGCGCTCTCGCCAAAGAGATCGCCGCGAGTGGAGAGCTCGCCTTGATCGGGGCTGAGCAAGACGAGCAACTTCCGCTCGTTGCCTTCCAGCTCACCGGAGGGCACGACTACGACGAGTTTGACGTGGCCGCGCAACTCGCTGCCGAGCGAGGCTGGATGCTCCCCGCCTACACGCTGCCACCAGACGCTCAGCACGTCACCATCATGCGCGCGCTGGTCAAGCAGACGCTCGGCCACTCACTTGTGACGACGCTCGGCGCAGACATCCGCGAAGCATGCGCGACGCTCGAGAAGAAGGGACGCCTGCACGAGTCAGACCGCAAGCGGGTCAAGACCAACCCGGGGTACTGAAAGCGCCATAAGCACAGGATTACTTCACATATGGGGTCGGATTACCAACATCCTGGGAATTATCCGCCTGCGCTCCCGCTACACCTCGATCGTGTCGCCGAGTCCGACCTCGATGACACGCGAGCTCGCGGCGGTCACACGCTCGAGCGCGTTGGGCGCAGGTTCGTAGACTCCGTCGAGCGCGTAGCCGTCGTAGTGGATCGGGACCAGGCGCTCGGCGCGCAGGAGCTCTGCGGCGAGCGCTGCCTGCTCGGGCTCCATCACCCCTGGCAGGGGACTCGCTGGAAGTCGGTGAGGGAAGGTGAGGCGGGCGCCGTTGATCGGCGCGAGTACGGCGTCGGGCGCGCCGAAGCGCTCGGTGATGCGCCACCACCAGCAGTGGAACATCGTGTCCCCCAGGTGCAGCACGCGCTTGCCGGCGGCCTCGATCAGCCAGGAGACCTGGGGGTCGCCAGCCCCGTCGACGGCTGGGAGCGCCGTGAGCGTGAACGGCCCGACGCTTGTGCTCGTCCACGGCGCCGTCGCGCGGCGCTCGAGCCCAGCCGCTCCGAGCTCGTGGTCCGCCTGGGCGATCGCGAGCTGCTCGATGCCGGCCCCGCCGTAGCCGCTGGGCTCGAGCACAGGCGCGCCGGGCGTGATGGCGGCCGTGAGCGCGGCGGCGTCGGCGTGGTCGCGATGCAGGTGGGTGACCATGCCCGCCAGTGCGCCCGGCGACGGCGCCACCACGTTCGGCGGCGAGCATTCGCGTGCGCGCTCGCCCAGCGCGGCGAACACTGCGCTGGTGTCCTGCAGTGGATCGACCACGACGCGCTCGCCTTCGGCTTCGACCTCGAGGCCCGCCCAACCCAGCCATCTGATGCGCATGTCATGCCTCCTCGGCACCCAAACCCCCCTGTAGTGCTATGAGCAGTTGAGGGGGGCCAGCGCCTTTTCGTAGCTTGCAGCAAGCTGCGTCAGCGACGATTTTAGTTGCGTTTCGAGTTTGCTGAGCGAAGGTTTGGAGACCAATTCGGACAGGATCGAGCTGACCTGGGCTTCGAAGGTGTGGGTTGCGGCCTTGACCTGTTCCTTGCGCGCCGGTTCGAGGTCGGGTTGAGCGTCCTTGATCTTCGTGAGGTCCTTGCCGATCGCTTCCACGCCGGTCTTTGCTTCGGTGAGGGCATTCGTGGAGAGCGTCAATTCGCTGAGCGTCTTGACCTGCTTTGAGATGTCTGCGCGCGCTTCGCACACCTGTGCCTTTGCTTTTTCCTGAGCGGATTCACCGCAGGAGGCGAGCACAACGGCGCTGACCAGCAGACCGATGACGACAGATGACTTACCGGAAGCTGTGAGCATCAACGAGGCCTTTCGACGAGATGAGGCCGAGACGACGCGGATCCAGCTGCGAGAAGTCTACACCCATGCAGGGCTCGCGGCTATGATGAGAGCCGATCGCGCTCACGCTAGAGCGTCGTCTGGCGCCCGGGGGCGAGGATTCGCACCTCGACGCTCGGCGCCAAGCGCGCGACGTGCTCGGCGAACAGCCGCGGCGGATCTCCAAGCCGCAACCGGCGGCGACGTACGATGCCCACGGGCAACAGAGTTCCCCAGTGCACCGGAATGGCCAAGCGAGGCTGCATCAAGCTGACTGCTCGGGCTGCGTCGAGTGGATCCATATGGCCCGGGCCCAGCGTTGGGCCCCATCCGGCGACAGGCAGCAGCGCGACGTCCAGCGACGGGGACAGGCTGGACATCCCCTCGTAGAGCGCCGAGTCGCCGGCGAAGTAGACCGTACGCCAGCTGCTCACGAGGTATCCCAGCGGCTGGGCACGCGGGCCGCCTGGGCGACGAGCGTCGTGGCGAGCCTCCACCGCGGTTACCGTGAGCGCAGCGACTCTTGCGACCTCGCCCACGCTCAACTCAGTCACTGTCGCAAAGCCCTGACGTCGCAGCCACGCCCCGGCGCCGGCCGGCACAATCAGGGGCGTGTCGCGACCCAGGCGCCGCAGCGAGGCCAGGTCGAGGTGATCGTGATGCAAGTGTGAGATCAGCACCGCGTCTGGATCGGCGAACATGCTCTCCGGCGCCAGTGGGACCTGGCGGCGCAGGTGGGCAACGTGGCCGCGCAGCAACGGGTCTGTGAGCAGACGCACCCCCTCCAATTCGATCAGGACGGTGGCGTGCCCCACGAAAACGATACGGTCTGGGGCCGCGCCCGCGTGGCGGGCGATGACCGAGCCATCGACCATAGGTGAGAAGGTAGCAACGGGTGCATTCGGCGATCGACGAGCGCAACGTTCAGCGACATTCGAGCAACTGGCGTCGGCTGTTCGGATTTTGTGCGCGAGCCGCAGTGATGCTGGGAGTCCAGGCGCTGGCGCTCGTGGTCATGACCGCGCTGCTCTCGGGTCGCGACGCGCTCTCCTTCGACGCGGCGATACTCGTTGCCGTCGCGATGGCGATCATCAACGCGGTCCTGTGGCCCCTGCTCATACGGGTTGCCCTGCCACTCACGATCGTCACGTTCGGACTCGGCTCGCTCGCTCTCAGCGCCGGCATGGTCGCGCTCGCCTTCTACGCGGTGGACGGCAAGACGCCCTCGTTCTGGACAGACGTGGCGATCGCGTTTGGCCTCGCCCTCGTCTCGATGCTCGTGGCGCCCCTGCTCGACGTCGACGGCGACGCCCGTCATCTGCGGGTGGTCCGCAGACGGGTGAAACGCGCTCGCCGCGACAATCACACAACCGTTCCCGGGGTGATCCTGTTCGAGATCGACGGGCTGGGAGAGAGAGTCCTGCGCGAGGCGATTCGCGACGGCCACACCCCCACGATCGCGCGCTGGCTCTCCGAGGGCACTCACCGAATGCTCGGCTGGGAGTGCGACCTGTCCTCTCAAACGGGGGCAAGCCAGGCCGGGTTGCTGCTCGGCAGCAATTGGGACATGCCCGCCTTCCGCTGGTATGAGAAGGAGTCTGGGCGCACAATCGTCTCCAACCATCCCGCCGACGCCGCCGAGATCGAGCGCCGGCGATCGACCGGCTCGGGGCTCTTGGCCGGCGCCGGCACAAGCAGAGGGAACATGTTCTCGGGCGACGCGCCGCGTTGCACGGCAACGATGAGCGTGATCCGCGACCGCTCCCGATCGAAGGCCGGCGACCTGTTCGCTTACTTCTCCGACCCCTACGGCTTCATGCGCACGATCGTCCTGTCCGTCGCAGACATCGCGCACGAGCGCCGGGCGGCGCTTCGCCAGCGCCGCAGCGGCGCGGCCCACGTCGACAGGAAAGGCCTATACCCCTTGATCAGGGCCGCGATCGCAGTGGTGATGCGCGACCTCGTGACAGCCTTGCTGCTGGCCGACATCGTCGAGGGTGTGCCGGTCAGTTACGCAACCTTCGTGGGCTACGACGAGGTGGCGCACCATTCGGGGATTCGCGAGCCCGACGCTCTGGCCGTGCTGAGGCGACACGATCGGCAGCTGGCTCGGCTCGAGCGCGCGACGGCGCAGTCGCCCCGTCCTTATCACCTGGTGGTGCTCTCCGATCACGGCCAAACGCAAGGCGCGCCATTCCGCCAGCGCTACGGCGAGACGCTCGAGGATGTCGTACGCGGGGCTTTGGCAAAGGGCGAGGTGTATGCCCCGGCCGCGGTCGACGAGGCCTGGGGCGACGTTGGCGCGGTGCTGGCCGACGCACGCCAGGAGTCGAGTGTCGCAGGACGCATGCTGGCGCGGGCCACACGCAGCAGATCGGTCGATGGCACGGTCGCGCTGGGACCGAACCGTGAGGCGCTCATGCAGCGCACGGCTCCGGACCACGTGGGTGGGAAGGAGGCGGACGCGAAGGAGGCGATCGTCATGGTCTCAGGCGGCCTTGGGCTGATTTATCTGCCCTCGAGTCCGGAGCGGCTCGCGCTCGAGCAGATCGCCGCGACTCATCCGCGCTTGTTGGACACGCTCACGGGCCATCCCGGAATCGGATACGTGATGGTGCGCTCGCAAGCGCAGGGCGCACTCGTGATCGGTGGGGCCGGACAGCGGCGTCTCGCCGACGACGCGATCGAGGGCGAGGACCCGCTCGCTCATTTCGATGTGACGGCAGCCGACCATCTGCGCCGCCACGATCGCTTTCCTCACTGTCCAGACATACTCGTCAACAGCATGTATGACCCGAGCGCCGAGGAGGTGGCTCCGTTCGAGGAGTTCATGGGCTCCCACGGTGGCCTCGGCGGATCGCAGACCCGACCGTTTGTCGTCATACCCGCCGACTGGAGCGAGCCTGCCGCTTCAATCGTCGGCGTGCAGGCGATGCACGAGACGCTGCGCGACTGGTTGGCGGAGTCACAGCAATGCGCAGAGAGCGTCTCGCTACCGTCCGCCGGCGGTCACGATTCTTCGATCTTGTAGTCAATAGCCGATGCGTTCGCAGGTCAGTAGTCGCCCCGGATCCGTAAGTCGGCTCACCGGGGGCACATGCGATTCTTCCCTCAAGTGACGATCGCTCCTGCGGGCGCCGCTTGCGCAGACGCAGCGCCCGCCGGGGCCGCAGGGGGGCGCAGCACACCAGTGTCTCGCGTGAGACGCTGTGCGAGCGCCACGGGAACGACCGTTATGGCGATTACGAACAGGACCACCACGTTCACCTGGGGCAGCTCTTGACCGAGACGGATGTTGCCGAAGATCCACAACGGCAGCGTGTTCTGCGCCCCGGCCGTGAACGTGGTCACGACCACCTCGTCGAACGACAGCGCGAACGCGAGCAGCCCGCCCGCCACGAGCGCCGTGGCGATCATCGGCAGGATCACAAAGCGGAAGGTCTGCCAACCGTCCGCGCCAAGGTCCATGGAGGCCTCGAGGAGTGAGGATTGGGTGCGTCGCAGACGCGCCAGCACGTTGTTGTAGACGACGACGATGCAAAACGTCGCGTGCCCGATGATGATGGTGGTGAGCGAGAAGCTCACGCCGTTGAAGCTGATGAACGAGTTGAGCGCCATGCCCGTGATGATCCCCGGCAGCGCGATCGGCAGCACAAGCAGGAACGAGACAGCTTCCTTGCCGAAGAAGCGGAAGCGGTGGACCGCGAACGCCGCCATCGACCCGAGCAGCACGGCGATCGCGGTGGAGAGCAGTCCAGCTCGCACGGACAGCCACAGCGCTTGGCGCATTTCGGCGTTGTGCCAGGTCGATGAGAACCACTTCGTGGACAGTCCGTGCAGCGGCCAGCTCTGCACGTTGGACGGGTTGAATGCGTATACGATGATGATCGCGATCGGGAAGAACAGGAACAGCATGATCAGAGCTGCCCACACGGCGAACGCCACGCGACTGAAACGGCCTGTCCCGATCACAGCGCCTCAAACGCTCCCAGTCGCCGCGCGACCAGCAGGTAAAGGCCCATGACCACCAGTGGCACCGTGGCGAACGCCGCAGCAAAGGGCACGTTGTTGGCGATACCCACGCTCTGGTAGACGACATTGCCTATGAAGTCCGAGCCGGCCCCGCCCACCAGGGTTGGGGTGATGAAGTCGCCGAGCGTCAGCGAAAAGGTGAAGATCGAGCCCGCCGCGAGACCGGGCAGGATCAGAGGCATCAGGATCGTGCGAAACGTGCGCCAGCCCTTGGCCCCCAGGTCGGCTGAGGCCTCTATGTAGGAGTCGGGCACGCGTTCGATCGCCGACCACACCGGCAGGATCATGAAAGGCAGCCAGATGTAACTGAACACGATCCACATCGCCCAGTTCGAGTAGCCGATGTTCACCGAGCCGAGGCCCACGTTTCCGAGCACCCAGTTGATGACCCCGTCTTTGGCGAGTATCAAGCGCCACGCGTACACGCGTACGAGATAGCTCGACCAGAGCGGGATCAGCACCGCCACGAACAGGATGCTCTGCAGCCGCTTGGAGGCTATCCGCGCTGCGTAAAAGGCAAATGGCACGGCCAGGATCGCATCGGTCACAGTCACCGCCGCGGCTATGCCGATCGTGCGCAGCGCGATCGTCCTGTAGGCGGGCACCGTGAACAGAGTTTTGAAGTTGTCCAGCGTCCAGCTGTGGACGAGGTTGCCGGTGAACGAGTCAACTCGCCACAACGCAGAGACGAACAGCAGCACGAGCGCCGCCATGTAGATCAGCACGAACCACGCCCCAGGCGCGGACAGGAGCAGCGTGGCCCGCAGCCACGGTCGGCGAAAGAGCGCCGCTGACGCGCGGATGCGGGTTGTCCTGTCGATGGCGAAGCTCGAGCTCACTGTCCGCCTCGGCTAGCTGGTTATCGTCTTGGCCTAACTGGTTATTTCCGTCCACTTCTGCTGCCAGGCGCTGTAGTCCATGCAGTCGTTCTTGCCGTTGCCGCACTGCGTCACCGGCGTCTTCCAGAACTTGATGCTGTCGAAGTAGGCGCTCGGCGCGTTCGCGTGGTACTGCGCGCAGGAGCCCTTCTGAATTTCTTCCATATAAGGGCAGGCCTTAGTGTTGGCCGGCGTCTCCCCGAACGAGATCGCTTGCTGGGCCTGCACCTTGGGGGTGGACACCCAGTTGACCCACTTGTACGCGCAGTTGGGGTGCTTGGCGTGGGCTGAGAGCATCCACGTGTCCGCCCAACCGGTTGCTCCTTGGATCGGAATGAGGTCCTTGACGGGCACTTTGTCGGCCACGAGCGTGTTGGTCTGGTAAGGCCACGACGCGCCGATCACCACGTCGCCGTTCTTGAACAGTTCGATCTCATCCGAGGCAAGTGCCCAGTACTTCTTGATCAGCGGGTGCTGCTGCTCCAGCAGCTTCGCCGCGGCGTTCAGCTGGGCTTCGGTGAGCTCGTACGGATCGGTTATGCCAAGGCTCGGATTGGCCTTGGACAGATACAGCGCGGCGTCGGCGATCTGGATCGGGTTGCTCGGAACGGTGATCGCGCCTCTGTACTTCGGGCTGTAGATCGCCGCCCAGCTTGTGGGGGCCGGGCTGACGGCGCGCGTGTTGTAGAGCAGGGTGTTCGGCCCCCACTGCAGCGAGATGCCGTAATGCTTGCCGTCGACCGTGTTGTGCGGCGGGGATTGCAGCTGCGGTATGAAGTTCTTCCATTCAGGTACCAGGTTCACGTTCATCGGCTGCACGTCACCGCCTCTGATCAGTCGCAAGCTCGCGTCACCCGAGGCGGACACCATGTCGTATTGGCTGCCACCGCCTTGGCGCATCAGCGTCACCATTTCGTCTGAGGAGCCCGCGTACTTGGCGTGCACCACGCAGCCGGTCTGCTGTTCGAAGGGCTTCACCCATTCGGGCTGGGCATAGCCCTCCCACGCCACGAGGTTGAGCTGACCCTCCCCTTTGCCGATGCTCGTCGGCAGGTTGCCCGATGCGGGCCCGCTCGAGGAGCCACACGCGCACACGCCGACGGCCATCGCCGTCAGGAGGGTGCCCAACACCCAATCCATCTTTTCAAGTCTCATGACTTCACTTCCTTGTCTTGGTCGGTGCCAAGCACCGATGCATGCTCCGATCTCCAGGCAAGGCGAACAGCGCGACCCCTTTCTGCCTGAGCCTGCTCGGCAGACGTGTCGAGATTCTGTCGCAACACCACCAACGTCTCTCCGTGATCGGTCTCTACAACGTAGCGCGTCACCGAGCCCAGATAAACCACCTCGCGCACCACCCCTCTCACGGCGAACGCATCCTCTTCGCCGTCATCCAGCAGGCGGATCCTCTCGGGCCTGACCATGTAGGTGCACCCATCGCGCACGATCGTGTTCGAGGTGCCCACGAAGCCCGCGACGAACTCGTTGACAGGGCGCTCATAGATCTCACCCGGTGTGCCCACCTGCTCGATCCGGCCATTGGAGAAGACAGCGATGCGATCGCTCATCGTCAGCGCCTCGTCCTGGTCGTGGGTGACGTAGAGGAAGGTGATGCGTTCGCTCAGCTCGCGCTGGATCGCCTTGAGCTCGAGCTGCATCTCCTGGCGCAGCTTGAGATCGAGGGCGCCGAGTGGCTCGTCGAGCAACAGCACCCGTGGCTGGTTCACGATCGCGCGAGCGAGGGCCACGCGCTGGCGCTGACCGCCTGAGAGCTGGATCGGCCGGCGACCCTCTACGCCCGGTAGACGCACCATCTCGAGCGCCTCGGTCGCTCGCTCGGCTCGTTCCCTCTTGGCCATCCCTTTGACCCGCAGGCCGTAGGCGACGTTCTCGAGCACGTTCATGTGCGGGAACAGCGCGTAGTCCTGGAATACCGTGTTCACAGGGCGCTCGTAAGGTGGGCTGCGTGTCACATCCACGCCGTGAAGGTCGATCCGCCCGGAGTCGGCGAGCTCGAAGCCGGCGATCACGCGAAGCGTCGTCGTCTTTCCCGAGCCGGATGGCCCCAGCATCGTGAAGAACTCACCGGTAAGCACCTCTAGCGATAGCCGCTCCACCGCTATCACTTCACCATAGGCCTTGCGCACCTCGACCAGGCGGACGGCCACGTCGGTCGACCTATCTACGGACGGCGAAGTACGCGAATCCAGCACATTGATCGTCGTACCTACACCGAAAACCATCCAAGTCGAGTCTAGTCGCACAGTCAGCCACAGACAACTCCAGATTGGACAACGCCGGACGCCGTCCTACTCCGTCGAGGCGGCGGGATCGGCGAGGATCCGGGCCGCCGCAAGGGACACATGGGGCGCCATCGTCGCGTTACTTGGACGCTCGCACACGAGCGCTCGTGAAACTGGACTTGTATCCTCGCAGCGGTGCGCCTGAATCATGTCACGCTCGCCGTCGGGGACGTCGAGTCATCCTCAGATTTCTATGCCCGCTTGGGCCTCACGCAGATCGTCGCAGACTACCCCGGCTACGCGCGCTTGCTCGCTCCCCAGGGAGATACGACGCTCTCGCTCCACCGGGCGGCGCATCCGGTGACCCGGCCAAGCGCGAGCATCCACTTCGAGGTCGACGACGTCGACCGCGCGGTGCGGGAGCTCGAGCGAGCGGGGTTCGACTTCGCATGCGCTCCAGTGGATCAGCCCTATCTGTGGCGTGAGGCGATTCTCCTCGATCCCGATGGCTACCAGGTGTTCGTCTACCACGCTGGCAAGAACCGCCTCGACCCGCCTTGGCGCTTGTGAGGATCGGTCTGATGGAACGATGAAGGGTCAGAGAGGTTGCTCCTCGATTACATTTGACCCCCGCCCCGCGTTGACGATTTCGGGTTAGGCCGCATCGTCCCGGCTGCGCACGCGCCTGGCGAACGCCTCGGCCGAGGACGGCTTCCCGAGGTGGCCCGATTGTCTCAAACGAGCACGATTGTCCAAGACCCATGCCGCGGCCAGAGGCAGACTGGCTGACCGTGCACCGCTGCCCGTGCTCGCCTACACGAGCAGGACGGTCCTGGGGCTGCTCGAGACTCCACTCCAACAGACAGGAGACGCAAAATGGCTTGTATACGCAAGGAGATCGCGATCGACGCGAGCCCTGAGGCCGTGTGGGCGGCGCTCGCAGATTGGGAGGCTCCGCACGAGCGTCTCGTGCCCGGCTTCGTCGTCGAGACTCAGATGGACGGGGATGACAGGATCGTGACGTTCTTCACCGGCGCCGTGCTGCGCGAGCTGCTCGTCGATCTCGACGACGAGGCCCGTCGGCTTGTCTGGTCGGTGGTCGACGGGCCCTACACGCATCACAACGCCTCCGCGCAGGTCTTCCCCGACGGGAAGGGCGCCAGGTTCGTGTGGATCGCCGACTTGCTGCCCAATGAGCTTGCCGCACGCACCGAGGAGTTGATGCAGCAGGGGACGAACGTCGTCAAGCAGACGCTGGAGGCCCAGGGGGTGCGGAGCTAGCCTCGGGCATCGTGCGCCCGCCGAAGCAGAGATTGGCGTCTGGGGCGCGGGCGCGCCAGCCTCGGGCATGGTGCACCGGTCAAACAGACATAGGCGTTGGGGCCTGGGCGCCGGTCTCAGCGCACGACGCGGTAGACGAGGTGCGTGACGTCGGGCGCGTCGATCGCGCGAATGGTCTCCAACTTCACATCGGCATCGGCGATGTTCTCGAAGAGGCGGGCGCCGTCGCCGAGGAAGACCGGGACCACGTTGAGCTGTAGCTCGTCGATCAGGCCGGCCGCGAGGTATTGCTGGGCGACGTCTGCGCCGCCGCCGAGTGAGATGTCCTTGCCGGCGGCTGCCTCCCTGGCCTGCGCGAGCGCCGACTCGACGCCATCGCTGACAAAGAAGAAAGTGGTGCCGCCCTGCTTGCGAAGCGGCTCGCGAGGATGGTGGGTGAGCACGAAGACCGGCGTGTGGAACGGCGGATCCTCGCCCCACCAGCCCTGCCACGGATCCTCGCCCCAAGGCCCCGGGCCGCCGCCGAACATGTTGCGTCCCATGATGGTCGCCCCGACGTTCTCGAGTGCCTCTTCGACGATCTCGCTGCTGGCGTTGACCTCGCCGCCCTCCCGCCCGTGTGGAGCGCGCCACGCGGCCAGCTTGAAGGCCCACTCATGAAGCTGCATGCCGCCCTCCCCCAGCGGGTTCTCCTCGCTCGGATGGGGCCCGGCGATGAAGCCATCCAGCGACATCGAGATCTGAAACCTCAGCTTTGCCATCGTGCCTCCAGTGGGATCGTGATCTGCGGAGAGCGGATCGTGTGTTCTAGGACCGCTCCGCATCGGATAACTCATCGCGTCACCTTGACAGGGTCGGAGAGCTGAGCTTGGCTGTGAGGATCCCGCCGTCGATCGGCTCGGCAGCCTCTCGCGAGTCGCGACTACACGCTCACACTTCGTACGGCGGACAGGGGAACCCTGCTGGCGGTGGAGGCGGCGGCTGTGGGAGGACGTGAGCGCGCATCGCCGCGTCGCAGACGGCATAGCCCCAGTTGACGAGGCGATGCCTGAGCACCTCGGGCATGCTCGCGAGTCGTGTGGGCGTCGCGGCGAGCTCGAGCGTGCGATCGGGTGGCGCGGGCAGCGTGCTGACGCCATAGTTTGCGATCAGGGTGCGGATGCCCCAGTAGGCGCCGTCCAGCTGCGCGGCGCCCTGCGCTTCGTAGCTGCTGATGAGATGGCTCTTTCGCAACGAGCGGACCTGATTGTCCATGACGTCGAGCACCCGTAGCAATTGCAGCGGCCACAAACCATGCGGGCGCTTCTCGTCTGGCATCTTTCCGCCGCCGTCGGAGACGAGCACCGTCGGGAAGTTGGTGGCCTGCTGCAGGCCGAGATTGTCATAGACGCCGCCGTCGGAGAGCACCACCTTTGTCGTATAAGGGGGGAAGTGCAGAGGGGGAGGCGCTTCGCCGGGGAACTCGACCACTGCGTCAGGTCCAAGCTTCAAGCGCAGCGGGGAGAGGAATGGGGGGAACGCGGAGGAGGCGGCGACTGCGGTTGCGAGCTCGACCTCGGGCACGAGCACCTGCCCGACGCGGTAATCCGCCATGCGGGCCTTGGAGAAGCGCCACAGCGCGCCCGACTGGAGGTTGGTTGCGTTGAACACGAATTGCGGATGGTCGGGCAGGTCCTGAAGTGTGCGCGTGCCGAGCAGTTGAGAGCGATAGGCGCCGGCGACGCGGTTGCCGATCGAGCCAAACGAGAGCAGCCCGCGCAATACGGCCCACACGTCGATCGTTATGCCGGCGAGCGCGAGCAGGTCAGCGGCGACGGTCTCCGTGAAGTTCGTCGCCACGCCCTGCTCGTTGAATGTCAAGCCGTCCCAGTGCTTGGCGAGGGCGCCGGCTGTGATCGACCCGCCGGAGACGCTCGAGACGCGGTCGAGCCTTGGCAGATAGCCCAGCTCGTTGAGCCGCCACAGCGTGCCGAGGTGAAACAGCATCGCACGGTAGCCCCCGCCAGATAGACAAAGGGCGATTTCGCTCTTGGGACCATCCTGCTGTTGTGGTTTCACTTCCGGTGTAGCCACCGCACCCCCAAATGACCGTCTTATTGGTCCTCGGAATCTTTCTTCTGAATCGAACCTGCGAGAAGTCTATGGGAACCGCCGGCCGGGAAACATCGTGAGAACCACGGCCGGTGGACATCGTGGGAACCACGGGCCGGAGGGCGTCGCCGATTCTCTCAGCCGCGATCGAGCTCGGCTCTCGAAGTTCAGCTCTCAACGGACTCTGCCGTCTCCAGCCATGTGGTCTCCAGCCGCTCACGCTCGGCGACCGCATGCTCGAGCTCCGCCTGGAGTGTTGCCAGACGAGCATGGTCGGTGGCGTTCGCCTCCATCTCCTCGCGCAGCGTCCGCTCACGCGCGGCGAGCTTCTCGATCGCGCCCTCCAGTCGCCTCGCCTCGCGCTCGGCGCGCTGAGCGTTCCTGCGCTGCGAACGCACGGCCGCCCCGGCGGCCATCCCCTCCCTTGCCCGCGCGCGCACGGGCCCGAGCTCCGTGGTGTCCGGGCGCTCCTGCAGGTATTGGTCGATCCCTCCCGGCACGTGGCGCAAGCCGCCGCCGACGGTGATTGCGTACACGTCGTCGCAGACTCGCTCCACGAAATAGCGGTCGTGGCTCACGACTACGAGCGTCCCGGGCCAGCCGTCGAGCAGGTCCTCGAGCGCCGTGAGCGTCACGATGTCGAGGTCATTGGTGGGCTCGTCCAGCAGCAGCACGTTCGGCCCGCCCATCATCAGCCGCATCAGGCCCAGCCGCCGCCGCTCTCCGCCCGAGAGGTCGCGTACGAACGTGCGGCTCTTCTCGCCACGAAAGCCGAAGCGATCGCACAGCAGCGCCGCTGTGATCTCGCGCCCGTCGCTGAGCACCGCGTTGCTTCGCACCTGCTCGAGCGACTCGAGCACGCGCAGCTCGCCCGGGATCTCGACGGCCTCCTGCGAGAGGTGGGCGAGTTGCACCGTCGCGCCGCGCTCGACCGCGCCCGAGGTCGGCTGGAGCTCGCCTGCGAGCAGCCGCACGAGCGAGGTCTTGCCCGAGCCATTGACTCCGACGAGCGCCACGCGATCCCCCGGCCCCAGACGCCACGTCACGTTGCGCAACACATCCCGTGAGCCGAGCGTGAGCGAGACCTCGATTGCGTCGAGCACCTTGTCACCCAGGCGCGAGCCGGCGAAGCGCAGCAGCTCTGCGCGGTCGCGCGCCTGCGGCTCGTCGGCGATCAGAGCGTTGGCGGCCTCGATGCGGAACTTCGGCTTGGTCGTGCGCGCCGGCGGCCCGCGTCGTAGCCAGGCGAGCTCCTTGCGGATGAGCTGCTGGCGGCGGTCCTCGCGCGCGGCCTGCTGGCGGTCGCGCTCGGCGCGCGCGAGAACGTACGCGGCGTAGCCGCCCTCATACTGGTGGACGACTCCGTCAGACACCTCCCAGGTCGCTGTGCAGACAGCGTCCAGGAACCAGCGGTCGTGCGTCACGACCAGCATCGAGCCGCGGCGCGCGGCGAGGTGACGGGCGAGCCAGTCGACCCCCTCGACGTCCAAATGGTTGGTGGGCTCGTCAAGCAGCAGCAGCTCAGGCGGGTCGAGCAGCAGGCGCGCGAGCGCGATCCGCCGTCGCTCGCCCCCGGACAGGGCGGCGACCGGAGTCTCCATGCCCGCCGAGAAGCGCCGCAGGCCGACGCCGCCGAGGAGCCCGTCCAGAACGCCGCGAAACGCCCTGTCCGCGGCCCATTCGTGCTCGGCCCGCGCACCGACGAGCGTCTCGCGGATCGTGGAGCGCTCGTCCAGGTCGTCGTGCTGGCCGAGCAGCGCCGTCCCCACATCGCCTCCCCGGATGAGCGTCCCAGCGTCCGGCTCCTCCGCGCCCCCGATCAGTCGCAGCAGCGTCGACTTGCCGCCACCGTTGCCCCCCACCACGCCGATGCGCTCGCCGGCGGCCACCCCAAGGGTGATGTCGCGCAGCACAGTGCGGCTGCCATAGCCCTTCTCGACGGCCTTCAGGCTCAGGAGGTTGCGGGGGTTTGCCATCCGCCCTGCATCCTGGCGGATCCTGGTCCGCTAGCTCCTGGCGGCGCTCTTCCCGCTCGTGGTGGCGTGCCTCGAGCTCGTGCTGGCGCGCCCCGGGGCTGCAGCCGCGCGCTTGGGGCTCGTGCTGGCGCGCTTCGGGCTTGGCGCGACGCTCTGCTGGCTTTCCTTGGCTCGCGCTCCAGCCATCTGCTTGAGCATCTCGTCGTGGTCGAGGTCGATGATCGCCCGGGCCTCGGCGGCCGCCAGCGGCTCGCGGCTGATCGTCATCTGGTTGTCCTGCAACTCCTCGCCGCCCTGCGACCAATTTGTCGACCCCGTGATCAGATACAGCCCGTCGACAACCAGCAGCTTGTCGTGGCTGATGGCTCCTCGAGAGGAGTGCCCGATGGCGATGCTGTTTCCGATCAGGTCGTGGTCGAAGCGTTCGAGCAGCGCTTTCTCGGCCTTGCCGCCGGCCTGGCTCTTGTCGAGGCTGAGCGTCACTGCGATGTCGGGCCGCTCGGTGTAGCCCTGGATGATCGCGGCGGCGTGCGGATCGTCGAACCCGTACATGTTCACCGCAACGGTGTGGGTGGCTTGCAGCAGCGCCCACACGATCACCGCGTGCACGCCCGGATCGCGCGGAGCGTAGAACGTCAGATTGGTGGTGCTGTACCCATCTGGAAAGCGTCCGGCCTCCTTGAAGCGCGCGAGCTCCTGGAATGAGAGCGCCTTCAGCTTCTGCAGGGACAGCCCTCCGAGATCGGCTCGTGTCTTGGTCAGGTTTGGCGGATATTCCCAGTCTTCGATGAACTTGCTCATTCCCGCCTCCTCGCTTGGACGAGCGTCAGCGCTCTTTGTCGCTGGCGCGGGCAGCTTACCAAGGCCACGACAAAGATTCATTGAACGGAACTGCCCAAAGGGATGAGTTTGTGGGGCGCCGCGTGGGATCCCGCGGCGCCATCCAAGCGACGCTCATCCACCGCCCGCGGTGCTAGGTTCAGCTGGCAATGGCAGCCCAAGAGTCGCCACCGGTCGAGCCCTCAGAGCCGCCGTCGCGGGGAGGAGGGCTCGACATGCGCGTGCTGCTCGCCCTGGTCGTCCTGCTGGCGATCGCCGGCGGCGTGGCACTGCTCAGCACGGGCGGGGGAAGCGGCCGGCCGAGCGCCGGCGCCATCCACGGGGTGGCCTCGTCGAAGTACAGCGGCTCGCTGGCCTCGCCCGCCGCCCCCGAGCCGCCGCTCTCGCTGCGCAACTACAAGGGCGAACGCGTCAACATCGCCCAGTTCAAGGGCAAGGCGGTGCTGCTGACCTTCCTGTACACCAAATGCCCCGACGTGTGCCCTCTGATCGCTTCCAATCTCGGCGTGGCGCTGAACGCTATGGGCGCCGCGAAGGCCTCCAAGGTGCAGGTGATCGCCGTGTCGGTTGACCCCCGCGGCGATACTCCCAAGGCGGTGGCCGCATTTCTGAAGAGCCACGGTGTGGCGGGCCGCATGCAGTATTTGATCGGCTCTGCCCCCGAACTGGGGAGGGTGTGGAAGATGTGGGGGGTGGGCTCTGAACGAGACGCCCAGCAACCACAGTTGGTCAACCACTCGGGGCTCGTGTACGGGATCAGCGCTCAGGGGAAGGTCACGACGCTGTACGCCGCGAACTTCGCGCCCCAGGAAATCGTGCACGACACGCCGCTACTCGCCGCGAGCTGAGCCCTCCAGGCGCCGGCGCAGCTCCGAGCCGCGGCCCGCGCCGACCGCGCGCGTGGCGCGCTCCTCTGTCAGCTCCAGACCGCGTGCCTGGGCGAAGTCGAGCAGCTCCTGGCGCTCCTCGGCCTCCCGCGCCGTGCGCAGGAACAGCCAGCAGAACAGGCACAGCGTGAGGATGCTCTCCTCGACCATCATCACCGCGCCGGCGAGGTTCTGGTCGGCGATCGGCGAGACGTGCCAGATCGCGTCGCCGTGGGTGTAGAACGGGTAGAACATGCTGCCCGACCACAGGAACACGTTGCCGAGCACCGTTCCCGTGAGCCGTACCGCGACGATGTAGCCGAGCTTGGCCATGCTGCCGAACCATGCGGGCATCGGCAGCGGCCCGAACAGGCACATCCACATGTTGACGCCGAAGCCGAGGAACATCGCGTGCTCGAGCGCGTGGATGCCCGAGTGGCGCAGGGCGGCTTCGTAGAAGAGCGGCAGGTGCCACACGTACAGGTCGATCGCCCATAGCGGGAACGCGATCAGCGGGTGGGCGAGGATGCGCAGGCGGTCGAGGAGCTTGACGCGCAGGATCGGGGCGATCAGAGGGCCGGTCAGGCCGAGCACGATCAAGAGCGCGGCGATGTCGCCGAGCAGCAGGTGCTCGACCATGTGCGCGGTCAACAGCTCCTCGCTGTCGCCGCCGAGCGAGCTGAGTGCGGCCCCGATCGTGAGAAAGCCGCCGTAGAAGCACGCCTGGCGCCAGCCTGGCACGGGGCGACCCTGGCGCCCGAGCGTGTGTGCGCGCTTGGCGTAGAGCAGGCCGAAGAGCGCGAGCGGGCCCAGCTGAAGGAACGCCTCGAGCGTGGTGGATGTGGCGAGCGGGGGCAAAAGCACCGGTCCTTGCAGCCTACGACGTGCGAGGCGCCCGCAAGCAGGCCGTCACGGGCGGCCCGCTGTACCGGTTTGGCGCCGGCCGCTCGTGACGTAGACTGGCGCGCGCATGCTCCCCACGCGTCGTCTGCCGTCCGCGCTCGGCGGCCTTGGCATCGCGGCGCTGCTGTTCCCGGCGAGCGCTTGCGCGCACGGGATCGTGGGCAAGGCCGACCTGCCGATCCCGGTGTGGCTGTTCAGCTGGACCGCGGCGATCGTGCTGGTCGTCTCGTTTGTAGCGCTGTCGACGTTGTGGACGCGTCCGCGGCTGCAGAGCGAGCATCGCAGGCGTCTGTTCGCGATGCCAGCGATGCTCGCGCGGCTGGCAAGTCTTTTTGGGGTGGGGCTGTTCGTTCTCGTGGTGTACGCGGGCTTCGCGGGGACCCAGGTCCCGAGCGCGAACCTCTCGATCACGTTTGTGTATGTGGTGTTCTGGGTCGGGATGCCGGTGGCGAGCGTGCTGTTCGGCGACGTCTTCCGAGCATTGAGCCCGTGGCGCTCGTGCTCGCGGGCGATCCGCTGGCTGGGGCGACAGGTCGCCCCTCGGGCGTTCTCGCGAGCGCCACTGCGCTACCCCGAGAAGCTCGGCGTGTGGCCTGCCGTGATCGTGCTGGTCGGGTTCGCGTGGCTCGAGCTCGTGTACGTGCCCGCCGACCGCGACCACCCGGCGACGATCGCCGCATTGTCGTTGGGGTACTTCCTGGCGATGCTCGTTGGAATGCTGCTGTTCGGCGTCGAGGAGTGGGGGGAGCGTGCCGACGGCTTCGGCGTCTACTTCAACCTCCTCTCGCGCATATCGGCGCTCTGCCAGGACGCGCGCGGGGTCGTCTACCGGCGCCGGCTGTTGAGCGGGTTGCCCGATATTCAGGTCCGCGCGGGCACCATCGCGCTCGTCTGCGCAATCATCGGCACGACGACGTTCGACGGCCTCAGCAACGGAGGCGTGTGGCGCACGAACGAGCCGCACCTGCAGAGCCTGTTCTCGGGTCTCGGCTTCAACCAGACTCCTGCCATCGAGCTGGCCTACTCGCTGGGGCTGGTGTTGTGCGTTGCGCTTGTCGCGGGCGTCTACCGCCTGGGTATCGCGGGCGTGCGCAGCGTCAACCACCGCTTCGGCACAACCCAGCTCAGCCGCTCCTTCGCGCACACGCTCGTGCCGATCGGCTTCGCCTATGTGCTCGCCCACTACTTCTCGCTGCTGATCTGGCAGGGGCAGGCGATTGGCTACCTGGCCTCCGACCCGCTCGGCAATGGCGCGAACCTGCTTGGCACGAGCTCGTATGAGATCGACTACGCGCTCCTCTCCTACGCGGCGATCTGGTACGTGCAGGTCGCGGCCCTGATCGCCGGCCATGTCGGCGGGCTCGCGCTCGCCCACGACCGCGCCCTGGCCACATACCCCGACGGCCAGCAGGCGATCCGCTCGCAGTACTGGATGCTCGCGGTGATGGTCGCTTTCACGAGCTTCGGCCTGTGGCTCCTGTCGGCGGTGGGGACGTGAGCGCAGGAGTAGAGTTGCACGACGTGTTGACGGGAATCCTGTGTCTGCTGCCGGCTCTCGCGCTGGCCGTCGCGCTGCTCGCACGCCGTTATCCTGGCGAGCGCACGCTGGCCCGCCTCGGGGCTCCCCGCCGCCGCGCACGCTGGGCGCGTCCGCGCGCGAGCGTGCCGCGTGCCGCTCGCACGTTTGCGGTTGCCACGCACGGAGGGCTCTTGATCGCACGCTCGCTTGCGGTGCGCCCGCCGCCAGCGCCGTTCGCGGCGGTCTAGCACCACCGCGCCCGAGAGGACGCGGCAGGCCGCCGCCGAGCAAGTGGCTGCGCGTGCACGTCGCGCCTCATGCCTGCACCCGTCCCTTCGAGCTGCGAGGAGCATCCATGTCACTCCGTCCGATCCTGGCCCTCGCCTGTGCGCTTGCGCTGGCGTCGGCAGGCAGCGCGCCCGCAAGTGGGGCTACGCCGAGCACTTCGACGTCAGAGAGCGCGAGCCCGATCGCCGATCAGGGCTCGAGCTTTCACTACCGCTCGGAAATAACCTCTATTAGCCCGCACGTCAAAGGCCTCAGCATCGAAGTGCTCGAGTTCGCCGACCGGCTCGTGCTCATCAACCGCACGGGCAAGACGGTGACCGTATACGGGTATTCGGGCGAGCCATACGCGCGCGTGCAACCGGACGGCACGACCGAACAGAACACGCGCTCGCCCGCCGTCTACCTCAACACGAGCTTCTACGGCGCGGTGACGGTGCCCTCGTCCGCAAGCGCGGCGCTGCCGCCCAAGTGGGTGGTGGTCGATCGCGCCGGGACATTCGAATGGCACGACCATCGAATCCATTGGATGAGTCCCGTGACCCCGCCGCAGGTCAAGGACACGAGTAAGCGCACGTTGATCTTCCGTTGGAGCGTCCCGATCTCGGTGGGTGCCCAGAAGGGGGTGGTGGATGGGCAGCTGTTCTGGGTGCCTGAGAACTCGAAAGCTCCTGTCGCTGCGATCCTCGCCCTGGTCGCGATCGTGCTGCTCGCGCTCGGGTTCGTCGTGTGGGTGCGACGGCGGCGCGCGCGCTTGGACGGGTCGGGGGCCAGTGGCGATGACGGCACGGGCAACGCTGGGGAGGCATGGTGAGAAGCCTTTGCATGAGCGAGGATCGCGGGACTTGCGCATGTCCAGGCATCCGTGCTCGTCACGGCATTCGCGCTCGTGCGCGCCTGGCTGCCGTGGCGCTTGCGCTCGTCGCTGCGCCGCTGCTGTGGGGCGCGCCCGCGGCCTTTGCGCACGCACAGCTGCTCGGCTCCTCCCCTCAGTCAGGCGCGACGCTCGCCAGGCAGCCGGCGGAAGTGGTCTTCGAGTTCAACCAGGCCATCGGCGGCACGCTCGGCGCGGTGCGCGTGTACGACGCGCAGGGCCATGAGGTTGACAACCTCGACGTGAGCCACCCCGGCGGGCGCCAGCGCTGGATCGGTGTCGGGCTCGAGCCGGGCTTGGCCGATGGGACGTACACCGCCACCTATCGCGTGATCTCCGCCGACACGCACATCGTCTACGGCGGGCTCGTGTTCAACGTCGGCCACGCCGGCGCTGCGCCCAGGTTCACCGTGGCGGGCCTGGTCGAACGGGGCGAGAGCGGCGAGGTGACGAAGCTCGCGTTTGGCCTGGTGCGCGCGCTCGATTACGTGTCGCTGGCTCTGGGGATCGGCGGTCTTGTGTTCCTGTTGCTTGTTTGGCTGCCCTCGCTCGCGGAGAGCGCGGACGGCGAGGATGGTTGGGAGCAGACGTCGCTGGCGTTCGCGCGGCGCATGGAACTGCTGTTGCTCGTGGCGGTCGTGCTCGGCCTCGTTGTTGGCGTGCTCGGCATCCTCCTGCAGGGCGCGAGTGCCGCCGGCGTTTCGTTGTGGGCGTCGCTGAAGGGTCCGATCGTCAGCGACACCTCGAGAAGCCGCTTCGGTGAGGTGTGGGGCTTGCGCGTGCTCGTATGGGCAGCGCTCGGTGGGCTGTTTCTGGCGGCTCGGCTCCGGTGTGGCCGTGCGATCCCGGTGCTTGCTCAGACCGCGTCTGCGGTCGGCTGGACCCAGGATGGGAGCGCCATGGCCGCCGGAGTTCGGCGCGGGAACGCCGCAGTCGGCCAGGATCGGGGCGGCGGGGTGGTCGGAGCTCAGCGCAGGAGCGCCACAGCCGCCACCGTCCGCGAGGTCGCACATGAGGCCGGTCCTGCACGCGCCTTGATCTGGCCGGCGGTGCTTGGAGCCGGCTTTCTCGCGATCACGCCAGCGCTCAGCGGCCATCCCAGCACCCAGGGGCCGCGCGGCGTGTTCTTCCCGGCCGACGTCCTCCACGTGCTCGGTGCGAGCGTGTGGGTGGGCGGGATCGCCTGTCTCTTGGTTGCGCTGCCTGCCGCCACGCGCCGGCTGGAGGGCTCGCAGCGTACGCGTCTGTTGCTCGCCACGCTCGCGCGCTTCTCGCCGCTGGCGCTCACGTGCGTGGGCGCGATTGCGATCACTGGGGTGGTTCAGGCGTACATTGACGTACGCGGCGTTCATGGGCTGCTGCACACTACCTACGGGCTGCTCGTGATCGTGAAGGTGGGGCTGCTCCTCGTGCTGGTCGCGCTCGGATGGGTCAACCGCGAGCGCGCGATCCCAGCGTTGAAGCGGCTGGCCAGCGCTGGCGACTCCCCCGGGCGAGGGGGCGTCGTGGCGCGGCGCTCGATGCGAGGCGAGCTCGCCTCGATGCTGGCCGTGTTCGGCGTGACGGCTGCGCTCGTCGGCTATACGCCGCCGATCGACATCGCCAGCGGGCCCTTCTCGACGACCGCCACGCTCGGGCCCGCGCAGCTGGAGATGACGGTCGAACCGGCGCGCGTGGGGCTTAACACCGTCCACATCTACCTGATCGACGCAAAGACCGGCGCTCAGTTCACGGCCACGAAGGAGCTCACGGTCACCGCCAAGCTCCCCGCCAAGGGGATCGGTCCATTGCCGCTGAAGGCCAATCTCGCCGGTCCCGGTCATTACGTGCTCAGCTCCGCCGAGCTGAGCCCGGGGGGCACGTGGCAGCTGCAGATCGTCGATCGCACCTCCGAATTCGAAGAGTCCACAAAGACGATCGAAGTCCAGATCAAATGACCCAGGAGGACACATGAGGCCCAGGACCATCGCCCTGCTGGTCGCCGCCGCGACGCTTGTCGCCCCGGCAGCCGCCAGAGCGCACATCAGCCTGCATCCCAACACGATCCCCGCGGGCGCATTCGTGACGCTCGACGTGCGCGTACCAGGCGAGCAGCAGGGAGCCTATGCCTACAAGGTCGACATGCTCGTGCCGCCCGGGTTCACCGAGATCGGCACGCAGAATGTGCCGGGGTGGAGCGTCAGGGAGGTCATGTCCAAACCAGCGACCCCGATCCAAACCGACGAAGGCCCGGTGGACGAAGAGGTCTCGCAGATCGTGTGGACGGGCGACCGCTCCAAGCTTGGGCGCTTGGAGAACGGCACGTTCGTCCAGTTCCCGCTTACGATCGCGATACCGACCGACTTTGCCGGCCGGTCGCTTGCCTTCAAGACCGTCCAGTACTACAGCGACGGCAAGGCCGTCCACTGGATCGGCCCGCCTAGCGCCGAATTCCCTGCGCCCACGGTCAACATCACCGCCAAGGGTGGCGTGATCGAGGACGTCGCAGGGGGCGAGGCCGGGCCCACGCCTGGGGGGCGCCGGCCGGGCAGAGCACGGTTGCAACTCCCGCGAACACCACCTCTGGCGGCGCGAGCAGCCAGGACGGCGCGAGCGAGGGTCTTGCGATAACCGCGCTGGTCGTGGGCGCGCTCGGCCTGCTCGCCGGTGTCGGAGGTCTGCTCACGGCCCGTCGCGCGCGAAGCCGAGCTTGAGCGCATTCCAGGCCTGGAAGGGCTTGGGGCCCATCGTTTGGATATGCGAGCAAGCGAGCGTGGTAGCTTTCGAGCACCTCATGACCGTGCTCGCCTGCCTCACGCACTGGTACACCTCGGCAATGTTCGTCGTTCCCGTCGCGGCGGTCGGCGGCTGGAGCTGGTGGAGCTCTCGTCGCGGCGCGAGCGACGACGAGAAGCAAGGTCCCGCGGCGCGGGCGTAGCTGGCGCTCGCGACCTGGCGCCACGACCTGGCGCCACGACCTGGAGCGCGACGCCAGCCACACGGCTGGGACCGGACATACGAGAGGACGGGATAATCTCGCGTGTGCGCGATCTGCGGCTGGTCATCTTCGACTGCGATGGGGTGCTCGTCGACAGCGAGGTCATCTCAAACGGCGTGCTCGCCCGCATGCTGAGCGCCGAGGGGTTGCCCACGACGCTGTTAGAGGCTCGTCGCGACTACCAGGGATTGCTGTTGGGCGAGGTGTTCGAGCGGGCCCAGGAGAAGCTCGGCCGAGCGCTCCCGCAGGACCTGTCGAGTCGCTTCGAGCGCGAGCGCGCAGACGCATTCCAGCGCGAGCTCGAGCCCGTCCGAGGAGCCGCCGAGGTCGTCGAGCGAGTCCGCGCGGCCGGAGTGGACGCGTGCGTTGCCTCGCAGGGCAAGCTCGAGAAGACGAGTCTCTCGCTTGACATCACTGGGCTTCGCCGCCTCTTCCCTGAGCGGTCTCTGTTCTCGGCGTGGAGCGTCGCCCGCGGCAAGCCCCATCCCGACCTGTTCCTGCACGCCGCGGCCGAGATGGGCGTGCTTCCCGCTCAATGTGTCGTCGTGGAGGACACGCCCTCGGGAGTCGCGGCCGGCGTGGCGGCGGGCATGCGCGTCTTCGGGTACACGGCCGACAGCCACGAGCCAGCGCTGCGTCAGGCCGGCGCCGAGGTCTTCAGCACGATGGCTGAGCTGCCGGCGCTACTGGGATTGCCCTGAACCGATCGGGCGTCGTTGCGGCGGGGCGGACGTGCCGGGCGTGAGCTGTGTGACAGCTCCGAAGCTGACCCTCACGAGTGCGCCTCCGTCGGGGGCATTCTCGGCTTGCGCGTAGCCGCCGTGCGCCTCGGCGGCCTGGCGCACGATCGCCAGGCCGAGCCCGGAGCCGGGCTGCTTGCGGGCGCGATCGGCCCGGTAGAAACGCTCGAAGGCGTGGGGCAGGTCGGCCTCCTCGAAGCCGGGTCCGTGGTCGCGGACGGTGAGCGCTCCGTCGCGCAGCCTGACTTCGATCGACCTGTGCGGAGGGCTCCACTTGCGCGCGTTGTCGAGTAGGTTCGACACCGCGCGGTCCACGCGCTCGGCTTCCCCCCTTATGATCGTCGGCTCGAGATCGACCTCGAAGGGCAGGTCCGAGCGTCGCTGTGCGCGCTTGACCGCGTCGCGCACGATCTCATCCAGGGACACGTCGCCGACTGTGCCCTTGCGCTCCGTGCCGCGCGCCAGCTCGACCACATCGCCCACCAGACGCGTGAGCTCATCAAGCTCGCTGACGATGTCTGCGCGCAGGCTCGTCTGGTCCTCTGGCGGCAGGCGCTCGGCGTCCGCCAGAACCTGGATGTTCGCGCGCAGGCTGGCGATCGGCGTGCGTAGCTCGTGGCTGGCGTCGGCCACGAGGTTGCGCTGAGCCTCGACCGAGCGCTCGAGCGCGTCGAGAGTCGCGTTGAAGCTCGTGGCCAGACGCGCCAGCTCGTCGCGGCCCTCGTCCGGCAGGCGCTGCGAGAGGTCGAGGCTGCCGGCGAGAGTCTCGGTGCGTCGCGTGAAGCGCGCGATCGGCGCAAGCGCCGCGCGCGCGACGAGCGCTCCGAGGGCGGCGGCGATCGCGATGCCGACCACGCCGACGATCGCGAGGATCAGCAGCAGGCGACTCAGCTCGTTGTCCACCTCGGTGAGGGGTCGCGCGATCAGGACTGCGCCGCGCGCGCCGGTGCCGAGCGTGAGGGTTCGCAGCTGGATGCCTTTGACGCTGCGATCGCTCTGCAGGCGTCCCTTTCCCGCGCGGGCGATCGCCTTGTCGGCCTTGCTCAGTGGGATGGTCGCCGATGCGCCCTGGCCGCCGGGCACATGGACCGTGCCGTCGGGCGAGATGAACTGCACGTAGCCCGAGGGGCCACCGAGCGGGGCGGGCTCGACGCTGCTTGGGAACCCACCGCGACCATCGCCGCCAGGGGGCGGTGCAGCGCCGTCAGGGGGAGAGCCATCGGGCGCCGGCAGGCCACCCTCGGTCGATTTCGCGCCTCGCGAGGGCGAGGAGAGGAACGCCGCGGCTCGCTGGCTCAGCGACTTGTCGACTTCGCCGCGCAAATCTGAGCGCACCGCGATATACAGGCTTATGGCCGCGACGAGCACCGCGATGGCCACCGCGAGCCCGGCGACGGCGGCGATGCGCGCGCGCAGCGTCATGGCTCGCGCAGCACGTAGCCGACGCCTCTGACTGTGTGTATCAGCGGGCGTGCGCCGGCCTGCTCGAGCTTGCGGCGCAAGTAGCCGACGTAAACGCGCAGCGCGTTGGAAGCTGGGCCGAAGTCGTAGCCCCATACGCGGTCGTAGATGAGGCTGTGCGGCAGCACCCGCCGCGGGTTCAGCATCAGCAGCTCCAGCAACTGGTACTCGGTGCGCGTGAGGTCCGTGAAGGCGCCGTCCACCTCCGCGCCGTGGCGTGCGCTGTCGAGTCGGATCTCGGCGAAGCTGAGCGAGTCGGGGTCGCCCTGCGAGCCGCTGCGGCGCAAGAGCGCGCGCAGGCGTGCCTTCAGCTCCTCGACGTCGAACGGCTTGACGAGGTAGTCGTCGGCGCCGGCGTCGAGGCCGTCGATGCGGTCGCTCACGACATCGCGCGCGGTGAGGATCAGGATCGCGACGCGGTTGCCGAGCAGGCGCAGGCGGCGGCATACCTCCAGACCGTCGATCCCGGGCAGGCCGATGTCGAGCACGACGGCGTCGGGAACGTTCTGCACCACCATCTCGATCGCCTGCTCACCGTCCTCGGCCGTCTGCGCTTCGTATCCGCCGAGGGTGAGGGCGCGACGGAGCGCTTCGCGCACGGCACGGTCGTCCTCTACCACCAGAATTCTCACGGCCCCGATTCTGACGCGCTCAGCAGCGACCGGGGGATATTCCTACGTTCGACTTACACAGCTCATAGCTCGCTCTAGCCGAGCGCGGCGATCGTGACGGCACTGGGACAACCGGCCGTGCTCGCTCAGAGGACCGTGGGCGCCGCGGCGTAACTCCTCTTGAAAGGGAGACCGCATGTCAACTCCGTCGATCGGCGCCCCCGCTTCGTTGCCTCGCGATCTGCACGGCTACGGTGACCGTGCCCGCTCGGCGTTGCGCCGCCTGGCTCGCGGCCGTGAGGCGGATCCCGCATGGTCGCGGCCGTTGCTGTGGCTCGTCGCGCTGCTGGCGGGCGCGCTGACCCTGTGGGGCTTGACGCGCAGCGGGTACGCGAACACCTACTACGCGGAGGCCGCGCAGGCCGCGAGCCACAGCTGGAAGGCGTGGCTGACGAACGCGCTCGACACGAGCGGCTCGGACAGCCTCGACAAGGGGCCGTTGTCGAACATGCTGATGGGGCTCTCGGGGCGTCTGTTTGGCTTCTCGAGCTTCACGATGCTGTTGCCCGAGGCGCTGTGTGGCGTGGGGGCGGTGCTGCTGTTGCACGACACGGTCAAGCGCACGCTCGGGCCACGCGCGGCGATCTTGGCCGCTGTGATGCTGGCGTTGACGCCGATCTTCGTCGCGATGAGCCGCTTCAACAATCCCGACGCGCTGCTCGTGCTGCTCGAGGTGGCGGGCGCCTGGGCGCTCGTGCGAGCGCTTCAGTCAGGCCGAACCGCGCCCGTGCTGCTTTGCGGCGCGCTCGTGGGGCTGGCCTTCAACGTGAAGATGTTGCAGGCCTATCTGATTGTCCCCGGCCTGGCGGCGACGTTGCTCGTCGCCGGTCGAGGGAGCGTGCGTCGTCGCGCGGCTCAGCTGTTGGCTGGCGCTATCTCGATGCTCGCCGTGAGCTTCGCCTGGTACGGCGCGATGATGTTGCTTCCCGCCGCCGAGCGGCCGTGGGTCGGGGATACGACGGACAACTCTTGGTTCTCACTCATATTCGGAGCCAACGGACTCGGCCGCGTGTCCGGCGAAGGACGCGGCGCCGGCCCGGGTGGAGGCGAAGGCTTCGGTGGAGTCGCGGGGCCGCTGCGTCTGTTCGACTCGATCGTTGGCGGCCAGATCGCCTGGTTGCTGCCACTCGCCGCGGTTGGGCTGGCGCTCGGACTGTGGAGTCGCCGCCGAGCTGTCCGCACCGACTTGCGCCGCTCTGCTTACCTGCTGTGGGGTGGATGGGGCGTCGTGTCGTGGGGGGTGTTCAGCTTCTCCAAAGGCGTGTTTCACCCCTATTACACGACCGCGCTGGCGCCCGCCGTCGCCGTGCTCGCGTCAGGCGGGCTCGTCGAGTTGTGGGACCGCTCGCGCGACTCGTGGACGTGGACGGTCGCGCTCGCGGCAAGCTTTATCGGAACGGCTGCGCTTGCCTCGGTGCTGCTCGGCCGCGTCTCCGGGTTCGCGCCCCTGCTGGCGCCAGCGGTGATGGCACTCTCCTTGCTGTCTGCCTGCGGGCTGTTGCTGGCGAGAGCTCGAGCGCTGGGATCGAGCGCGGCCCGAGCGCGGATCGCGGCCATCGCGGCAGCGGTTGCTCTGGCGGCTTTGCTGGCGGGCCCGGGCGCGTACTCGATCGCGACCGTCGGCAAGGCTTTGAATGGCGGCAACCCGCTCGCGGGGCCGACAAGCGTCGATATGGGCTCTGGCATGGGACCTGGCGGTTGGAGCCCTGGCGGTGTCGGAGGGGGGAGGGTCTTGCGTGCCGGTGGTCCACCCGGCGGGGTGGGGCTGCGCCAGCCTGCACCCGGCGCACCACGCGGAGGCGTGCCTGGTGGCGCTCCCGCGGCCGCGCCACCACAGGGTGCACGCGCGGGCGCCGGCCCAGCAGGGGGGGCTGCGAGCAGGGTGCTTGTCTCCTATCTGAAGGCTCATCAGGGCAAAGCCGCTTACATGGTCGCGGCGGTCGGCTCGAGCACCGCCGGCAGCATCGCGTTGCAGAGTGGGCGCAACGTGATCGACATGGGCGGCTTCATGGGCTCCGATCCCGCGCCGAGCCTGGCCAAGCTCGAGGGCATCGTCGCGGCGGGCCAGCTGCGCTATGTGCTGCTCGGCGGCGGCGGCGGCGGCGGCGGCGGCGGGCAGGGCGCGGGGCTGGGTGGTCCCGCTGGCGTGCGCGGAGCCGCGACCAGTGCGCGCGACGCGTGGATCGAATCGCACGGCACGGTGGTCCACGTGAGCGGGCTGAGCTCGAATGGCGCTGGGATGACCCTCTATCGCTTCGCTCGAGTCAGGCGCCAGCCCTCGAGCGCATGAGCCGGCTCGCCGAGAGCACCGAGACGCACCGCTTCAAATGACTCCAGCCCTCAGGTTGTGAACGAGGCGCCTCAGATCGTCAACGAACTCTCAGGTCGCCAACCGAACCCTCGGGTTGCCGACGAGGCGTCTGGTCGCGGTCTGGCGTGCTAGGCCGTTGATGGGCCGTTGCGGCCGGGAGCCCACGCGCCGGCCGCGGGCGAGAGGGCAATGCCCTCGGCCAGGAGCGCGTCCGGTATAGGCGTGCCAGTGGCAGTCTCGAGCGGAATGATCCCGGCCCATGTCTTCAGGGCATAGTCCTCCTCGTCGTCCACGGGTGGTCCCGAGCGCACCTTCGCCGAGGCCTCGCTCAGCGGCAGCGCCAGCACCTGGATCGCCTTCAGCTCTTTTGCGGTTGGTGGGCGCACCTCCTCCCAGCGACCCGGGATCAGGCGCTCGGTGAACGCCTCGATCGCCGCCATCTTCTCGGCTGAGTCCTCGATCGGCGTGGCCTGGCCGAGAACGACAACCGAGCGGTAGTTGACCGAATGGTGCACAGCCGAGCGGGCCAGCACGAGCCCGTCGAGCAGCGTCACCGTCAGACACATGGGGACGCCGGCGGCCAGGGCGCGAACCGTACGACTGGCGCTTGAGCCGTGGACGTACACGCTGTCGCCGACGCGGGCGTGCAACGTCGGAATCACATATGGCTCTCCCTCGACGGCGAAGCCGAGATGCGCGACGAGCGCCTCGTCGAGGATCGCGTCGATTCTCTCGCGATCGTAATCGGCGCGAGCCGGCATCCGCCGCACGCGCGTGCGCGCAGAGGGCGTCTCGAGCGGGGGTGTGGGTGCTCGGGATGGCGACACGGGCACTAGCTTACGCCAGCTTGGTCGGCGAAGAAGGACAAAGTCGACGCGAGCGTGTGACCAAGTGGATGACTTTGCGCCTCGACTCAGGTGACGTGTTCGCGGGTCAGGGAGTGGCTGGCGGCTGGGTGCGCGAGCGTCCAGCGAAGTTGCCCACCAGCACGCCGATCACCGTGACGAGGTAGAGCTGCCCGAGCAGCATCTCGACGACCGCCAGCGCGCGTCCGAGGTGCGTCGCGGCTGTCAGATCGCCGAAGCCGGTCGTGGTCAGCACGGCGAAGCTGAAGTAGACGATCTGGCTGGTCGAGGCGTGGGCCTGCTGAGCGAAGTACTGGGCTTCGTCGACCTTCCCGACGAAGCCGATCACCCACGCGAACACGAGACCCAGCAATAGGTACAAAGTCAGCGCGCCCGCGACCGCCTGGGGCGTGACGCCGTGCACGCGCACGAGCCGTATAAGGCCCCCGATCAGCGCGAGCGGGATCGCCGCCGAGAGCAGCCCGCTGATCGCGAACAGCAGCGCGTCCGGGAGCGCCCCGGCGGCCTCTCCGACCACGGTGAAGCTGGACAGGGCAAGCAGCACGATCGCCACCGATCGGCGTACGCTGGTGCGTGCGCGTGAGGTGGCCACCACCGTCAGCAGCGCAAGCCATTGCAGTGCGCATCCAACCGCGCGCGACCAGTCCTCGCCCGGCGCGACGATCACGAATACGAGCAGCGTCAGCGTCAGCAGGAAGACGACGCCGTATCTGAACTCCGCGTCGCTGTTGTCAACGGCGACCATCACACGGCAGATTGTCGCTTACGTGACGGCGCGGCTCATCAGAGCGACCGGCACGGCAAGGCCGGCGGAGCGTCTCAGCGTGGCGATCAGCCGGCCCGGCTGGACCGCTGAGCGGATCTCGCTCGAATGCTCGCCGAGGCGTTCGACCGTCTGCTCGAGGTCGTCGCTGAGCAGCGCCAACCCCCAGAAGCGTGCCGGCCCATCTGCGCCATCCGGGCGCGCAGCGAGCGCCTCGTCGGGCTCCTGCACCACCTCGAGGATCGTCTCGCCGAGCCTGAAGAACGCTTGACGTGGCGCGCCCGCAGGCGTCGGCTGCTCGCGGATGCGGCGCAGGTCGAGTCCGGCCTCGCGAAGCGCCAGCACGCTGCGGTCGAGGTCGGGCGACATCGCAACCACGTGGTCGATCGCGCCCACTCCATTGGGGTGCTCGGAGGAGTACTTGTGCTCAGGGCGGTTGGAGATGGTCGTGGAGAGGCCGTCGAGCTCTGTGCTCGAGATCCCACGCAGCGACCATCCCAGGATTCCCCGGCCGGCGTCGCGGCCTGCCAGCGAGATTCGCACCGTGCCGAGTTGCACGACCCCGTCGGTGACGGCGAAGCCGAGCGTCTCCCAGTGGCTGGGCTCGTCCGCCAGGGCGATCTCAGCGATCGTGGTGGCCCTCCTTGCGCTCGCGGTATCGTCGCCGGCCGCCTCCACAAATTCGGTGGGTGTGCTCTTTGAGGTTGGTATCTCCATCGCCTTGGGTCTCAGCCCATCCTCTTGGTCTCAGCCCATCCTCTTTGGTCTCAGCCCGGCGTCCTGGACTCCCGTGCTCAGCTTGCCCTTACCCGTTCAGCCGCACGGGCAAGGTCTTGAGCTGGTTGATGAACCCCGACTCGACCATCTGCGGCTTGCCGTCGAGCTCGATGCTCGGGAAGCGCGCGAGCGTCTCCTCGAAGAGGATGCGCAGCTCCAGGCGCGCGAGCGCCGTGCCGAGGCAGAAGTGCCGCCCGCCCGCGCCGAACGCCTGGTGCTCGGTCGTACGGCGCACGTCGAAACGGTCGGGATCCTCGTAGCGGGTCTCGTCGCGGTTGGACGACACGTACCACATCACGACGCGGTCGCCCTCCTTGATCTTACGGCCGCCGAGCTCGGTGTCTTTGGTGGCGGTGCGCCTGAAGTGGGCGAACGCAGGGAACATGCGCAGCGACTCCTCGACGGCGCCGGGGACGCAGTCCTGGGTCATCCAGCACGAGTCGACGCTGCTCGGCGTCTTCGAGCAGCGCGCGCATCCCGCTGCAATAGGTCGCCTTCGTGCTGTCGTTCCCGGCGGCTACGAGCAGGAAGAAGCCCATCACGATCTCCTCCTCGGCGAGCGTCTCGCCGTCTACTTCGGCGTGGACGAGCACGCTTGTCAGGTCGTCGGTGGGATTCTCTTGCCGCTCGGCGATCATGTGGCCGCAGCGCTGGAAGATCTCGGGGATCTCTTTCTCCATGACCGCCTCTACTCCGTCGGGATTGAGGTCGGGGTCGCCGGCTCCGAGCGTCGAGTTCATCAGGCGAGCCCAGGTTGCGTCGTCCTGCTCGGGAATGCCCATGAAGCTGCCGATCACCCGCGAGACGACGGGCTGGGCGACGTCGTTCACCAAGTCGCATGTCTCGCGGCCCTCGAGGCTGTCCAGAGTCCTCTTCACGATCTCCCGAATCGCCTGCTCGTGAGCAGCTATCCGCTTGGGGGTGAAGCCGGCCTGGAAGAGCGCCTTCACGCGGTCGTGCTTGGGCGGGTCCATGCCAATGAACATCGCGCGGGCGAGCTCGACGGGGAACACTGCGGAGATGACCGTCACTCCGCCCAGCTCGGAGGAGTAGGTCTGCCAGTCGCGACTGACGGTCTGGACGTCCTCGGCTGTGGTCACCGACCAGAAGCCGCCTTCCTCGGGGAATTCGCTGATTTCGCTCGTCCAGTGCACGGGACAGCCCTGGCGCAGTTCTTTGAAGAGGGCGTGCGGGGGGCCGTCCACCCAATGCTCGCGCTCGAGCACGTGCTGATCCTCGAGGTTGGTCTCGGTCGCTGTCATCGAAGCCTCCAATCGGCTGCCCTGGGGATGCGTCGCGGCGTGCGGCCTCGATGTTACTCGTCGGCGGCCGGTTTGGCTACGCAGCCAGTCGTGGCGGGAGCGTATGCGGGAGGGCGCGCAGGGTCCGGGCCTCGGAGTGCTTCGAGCGCAAGCGTTGGTGGGCGTCCGCGGCGGTGCACAAGGGGCTCGTGGAGGGACTTGAAGAATATCTTGGCATGCCTTATCATTTGCGCATGGCCACCAAGGAAAGTGTTCGCTCGCCGGCGATCGAGGACTACAGCAAGGCGATCTACACGCTGGAAACGCGTGCAGACGAGCCGGTCTCGACGAACGCGCTGGCCGAGCGGCTGGAGCTGACGAGCGGCTCGGTGTCGGGCATGCTCAAGAAGCTCGACGAGCTCGGTCTGATCTCGCACGTGCCTTATCGCGGCGTGCGGCTGACGCCAGAGGGTCGTCGGCTCGCGCTCGAGGTGATTCGTCATCACCGGCTGCTCGAGCTCTATCTGGCCGAGGCGCTGCACATGCCTTGGGATCGCGTGCACGATGAGGCGGAGGTGCTCGAGCACGTCCTCTCAGAGGAGCTCGAGGAGCTGATCGCCGCGAAGCTCGGCCATCCCACGATCGATCCGCACGGCGACCCGATCCCGAGCGTGGACCTCGAGCTCGACGAGCATCCCACCCGCAGCCTCGAGAGTCTCGTGCCCGGCGATGAGGGAGTCTTCGTGCGCGTCTCCGACGCGGACCCGGAGATGCTGCGCTACCTCGCCCAGCAGGGGATCTTGCCTGGGGGACGCATTCACGTGCTGGAGCGCCAGCCGTTCGGCGGCCCGCTGCTTGTGAGCGTAGATGGTTGCGAGCACACGCTCGGAGGTGGGCTGCTGCGCGCGATGCGCGTCAATGTCGAGTCCTCGACCGGTAGCGAGGGAGCGCGTGAGTGACCTCGCGCCCACCTTGCGCAGCGTCCGAGGAGTGACCCTGGCGAGCGACTGCGCAGTCGCGATGCGGATCTCCCCAGGGAGTGTCCGATGAGCGAGACGGCTCTGCGGCCCGCTGCGGCGCTCGAGGGCGCGTCGGTCGCGTTGCCCGACGCCACCGTCGTGCCAAGCGCGCTTGAACAGTTGCTGGCACGGGGAAGGCTGCGGGCGACGCTCGCGATGCTCGGCCCCGCTTTCGTCGCGGCGATCGCGTATGTCGACCCCGGCAACTTCGCCACCAACATGCAGGGTGGCGCGCGCTTCGGCTACCTGCTGCTGTGGGTTGTGCTCGTCGCGAACATGATGGCGATGCTGATCCAGTACCTGTCGGCCAAGCTCGGCATCGTCACCGACCGCGACCTGCCCGAACTGTGCCGCGAGCGCTTCCCGCGCACGGTCACGTGGGGGTTGTGGGCGCAGGCGGAGATCATGGCGATGTCGACCGACATCGCCGAGTTCCTCGGCGCAGCGCTCGGCTTGAATCTCCTGTTCGGCGTGCCGCTGCTGCCGGCCGGCCTGATGACCGGCGCGATCGCGTTCGCGATCCTCGAGCTGCAGACGCGCGGCTACCGTCGCTTCGAGCTCGCGATCAGCGCGTTGCTCGGGATCATCTTCCTCGGCTTCCTTTACGAGGCGCTGCGCATCGGCCCCTCGGCCAGCGGGTCGTTGCACGGCCTGCTGCCGGGTTTGCACGGCACGAGCTATCTGTATCTGGCTGTGGGCATCATCGGCGCGACCGTCATGCCACACGTCATTTACCTGCACTCGGCGCTGACGAACGGGCGCATGCCCTGTCGCAACGACTCCGAGCGCCGGCGCGTGCTGCGCTTCGAGAAGCTCGACATCGTCATCGCGCTGGGCTGCGCGGGCGTAATCAACATGGCGATGCTCGCGGTGGCTGCCAAGCTGTTTCACACGCCTGCGCTGGCCGGCCTCAGCTCGATCGGAGGGGCTCACGCCCAGTTTGGCCATCTCGTTGGCGGTGGCGCGGCGCTTGCGTTCGCCGTCGCCCTGTTCGCATCCGGAGCCTCCTCGTCAAGCGTCGGCACGTACGCCGGCCAGGTCGTCATGTCGGGCTTCATCAAAGTGAGGATCCCGCTCGTGGCGCGTCGCGCGGTGACGATGCTGCCGGCGATCGTGATCCTGGCGGTCGGCATGAACCCGACGGCCGCGCTGGTGCTGAGCCAGGTGGTGCTCTCCTTCGGGATCCCGTTTGCGCTCGTGCCGCTCGTGGCGCTCACGAGCCGTCGCGAGGTGATGGGCGTGCACGTCAATAGCCGGCTGACGACAGCCGTGGCGTTCGCGATCGCGGCGTTGATCACGCTGTTGAACATCTTCTTGATCTACCAGCAGCTGCTCGGCGGCTGAGCGCTCAGCCTGTCTCAGGGACCGACCGGCGCTGTGCGGCTCGCCGCGGGCGCCCCAAAGAGGTCTGTCAGCCGGCGTCCGCGACTGTGCGTCGCCCACGCCGCATTCCGAGCCACAGCCACAGCGGATACGTGGCAAAGATCGCAGCCGAGAGCTTGTGCGTGCGCGGCCCGGCGGCGCGCCAATCGAATCTGAAGATGCCCGAATTGAGCATCCAGTCGCGTCCGGACGCCGCGCGGCACATCCTCCAGACTGGCTTCGTCCAGCCCTGGTCGAGGTACAGGCCGACGCTGACGCCCCAGAAGACGGTCATGTAGGCGACCCCGACGGCAGTATCGCGCTTGGCGCTCGGCGCCAGGCCGCGCGTCGCGCGGGCATAGGTGCGGCCTCCGCTGTAGAGCAATGGGGGGTCGATCAGGAACGACATGCGCGTGCCTCCCCGGTGGAGTGTTGGTCGCTTCGAACGTACGTCGATCCTCTCATGCCGCCTCCCGGTTGGCTCGAGCGCCCTCCATGTCGCGGCCGAGCAGCCCGAAGGCAAGCCGCGTCGCGAGCGCCATGATCGTCATTTGCGGGTTCACGCCGAGCGAGCTCGGCACAGCCGAGCCGTCCGCCACATACACGCCGCGCACGCCGTGCACCTCCAGTTCGCTGTCGATCACCCCGTGCGTCGGGCGCGCGTCCGCACGGGCGGTGCCGAGCGGATGGAACGCCATCAGCTTCAGGTCGCGCAGGCGCGCCCGCTCCGGGCTGACGCCATCGGGCAAAGGCAGATGGACCTCGCGAGCGCCAGCGGCCTCGAACAGCTCGCGCATGCGCGCCAAGCCGATGCGGAACCGCCGCAGGTCGGCCTCGGCGAGGTCGTAGCGGATCAGCGGTCGCCCCGCCAGCGTGCGAACGCTCCCGCGTGAGCTGTCGGACACCATCACGCCGAATTGCGCAAGATGACGGTAGTCGGCCATCGCGGCGGCATGGCGCGCGCCGCTCAACGGCAGCGACATCGCCGCATACGCGGGTGGCCCAGCGACTCCCTCGAAGACGATGCCCTCGCCGGCGAACTCGTCGACGTAGAAGCTCTGGGGAACTCCCTTCGCCATATCGACGATCTCATCCATGCGCGCGAACACGGCCGTCGCTGGGTGAAGCGAGAGGTTGCGCCCGAGCTGGCCCGACGCTCCACCCAGCCCGCTGCGCGCCAGCAGCAGCGGAGTGTGGATCGTGCCCGCCGCCACGATCACGGTCGCCGCGCGCACCTCCACGGCTGCCCCGCTCGCCATCCGTGCCCGCACGCCGCTCGCCGCCGGCTGCGCGTCGCGATGGGCATTGGAGAGGGCGATGCGATTGCCCCTTGGGGCCGAGCGGTCGGCCCCGCTCTTCACCAGCACGCGCTCCACCCGAGCGCCGGTCACGATTCGCGCGCCTGCGCGCTCGGCGCGCGGGACATAGGTGATGCCGGTGTGCTGCTTGGCGGAGGTGGGGCAGCCGAATGCGCACACGCCCGAGCCGACGCAGCCGCGCGCGTTGCGACGCAAGTAGCCGTGCGACCAGCCGAGCCGCTCGGCGCCGCGCCGCGCGACGGCGGCGTTGCCGCCCGCCAGCTCCGGTGTCACCTCGTTCACCGACAGAGCTAGCTCGACCCGCTCGAAGTAGGGACGCAGCGATCGCTCGTCGACTTTCAGCCCGAACTCCCGCGCCCAGCGGTCAAGGACGTGCGGTGGCGTGCGAAAGCAGGTGCCCGAATTGACGAGCGTCGTGCCGCCCAACCCGCTCCCCAGTGGCAGCATGATCGGCGGAGCGCCGAGCGTCATCGTCTGGCCGCCGTCGCGGTAGAGCCGGGCGAGCATTTCGGGCGGCCGCGCGCTGAACGTGTCGGCGCTGTGCTCGTGGCCCTCCTCGAGCACGACCACGCTCATCCCGCCCTCGGCGAGCTCGGCGGCTACGACGGCCCCGCCCGCTCCAGCGCCGATCACGCACACGTCAGCCTCGATGCGCTGCGTGCGGGCGGTGCTCACGGCCGCCCCTCGGCGCGCCTGAGCTGGCGTCCGCGAGCGACGACCGCGGCTCCGTCCCATCCCAATCCGCGGGCGACGTGGGGATCGTCGTAGCGACCGAGCGCAAGCACGATCTGGGCGAGCTGGTCGGCGGCGGGCGCGTATGCGAGCAGCGCCGCGCCGCGTGGCCTGCGGGCGAGCGCGATCAGCAGCCGCATACCTGCCCGTTGCAGCGGCGGGGCGGACGCGACGAACGCGTCGAGCGAGCCGCGCGATGGTGAACCGTTTGGCATGACACGGCCACCGTATCAGTGGCGGAAACAAGTTTGGCTGTTTGGCCAGTCCCTCAGCCGTCGGAGAACTGCGCGAGCGCTATGCCATGATCGCGCTCGCGCATGCCGAGCTCGTAAGCCGCGCCGTGGCGGGTGTGCAGAGCGGTGGCCGCCGCGCCGCGCGGGCGCACGTTGAGGCCGAGTGCGGCGACAGAGCAGTTGACGACATCATGCTCGCCGCCATCTGGATCGGCATAGCGCCATCCGGCGGCGGCGAGCGGCGGCGCATCGACGTGCGCTTCGACCGTCAAACCGCTCTCGCCAGGCAGCGAGAGTGTGCAGCGGGCCGGGCTCTCGACGACCTTCAGTCCGCGAGCGCCGAGCCCGCCCAGACGCACGCGCCGACCGCCGAGCGAGATCGCGCCGCTTGCGATCCAGGGCGTTGGGCGTCCAGCGAGGAGCACCCGCCCGAGCGCCACGTCGAGCCATGCGGAGGGATCCTCCTCGAAGCCGATTCCGTGCAGCCAGATCCAGCGCTCGGCATGCTCGGAGCCCCAATTGTGGCCGACCATGCCGCGCCATCCCTCCAGCTCCAGGGTACGGCCGGGTAGCTCGATTGTGCCGTCGAAGCTCGCCGCCGGAGCGGGGCTTGTGAGCTTGGTACGTGGCAGGGGGGACCTGTACAGCCAGCTCTGCTTGAGGTGGCGCAGCTCTGACTCGCTCGAGCTGAAGCGCAGCGACCAGCGCGCCGGGCCGCATACGCCCTCGGCGACGCCTGGCCCCAGGCGCGAGTCTCCACCTATCTCGATCCAGCCGCTCGCCGGCGCCTTCAGCTCGGTGGTGGTGCGCTTATGCATGAACGGCGCTCCGGCGGAGGCATCGAACACGGTGCACCAAAGAGATCCGCTCGGAGCATGCCGCGGGCGCTTGTGGACGGTGTAGCGGATCCACGCTCCCACAGGCTCATCTGAGGAGACCGCGCGCAGGTAGAAGGACTCGTACATGCCGGCGTCCGAAGCGGCGTTGGGGAAGAGCGCGTTGACTGCCATGCCAGCGATCGTAACTCCTGCGAGGATCACGCCATGAGACGAGAGCCGCTCGTGACCCTGCCGTCGGCTCTGGTTGCGCCCGGAGTCGACGCCGGCGCGCGCTTCGTGATGGGCGTCGACGGGGGCGCCACCAAGACGCTCGCGGCTGTGCTCGACCTGCGCGAGCGGGTGCTGCACCTCGGGCACGGCGCCTCGAGCAACCCGGATGCGGTGGGCGCTCGCGCAGCCACCCGGTCGTTGGTCAAGGCCACCGACGAGGCGCTCGGGCGCGCCGGGATCGGACGCAACGAGCTCGATGCGGCCGTGCTCGCGATCGCCGGGACCGACACGGAAGCGGTCGCAAACCACGTGCACGAGAACCGCCCGAGGGCGTGGGTCGTCGTCAACGACGTCGTTGGAGCATGGGCAGCTGCCACGGGCGCACAGCCGGGCGTCGGGGTGATCTCGGGGACCGGCAGCAACGTGTTCGGAGTGGGCCCCGACGGACGTGCTTGGCGCACCGGCGGGTGGGGTCACGTGCTGGGCGACGAGGGCAGCGGCTACTGGCTGGCGGTGCAGTCGATCAAGGCGGCGCTCTGCGACCGCGAGCGCTCTGGCCCAGAGACGGCGTTGAGCGAGGCGGCGCTCCACTTCTTCGAGGTGCAGAGTATCGAGGCGCTCGCCACGCTCGTGTACTCCAAGCCGCTCGCAAAGGGCGAGATCGCCGCGTTCGCGGTCGAGACGGCGCGCGTGGCCCACGCCGGGGACCCGGTGGCGCTCAACCTGTACGAGCGCGCGGCTTCCGAGCTCGGCCGGCAGGTGACAGCCGTGATCGAGCAGACAGGTCTTGCCGGCGAGTTCTCGGTTGGTCTGATCGGCAGCGCCTTCAAGGCGGGCGCCCTGTTCGTGAAGCCGCTCGCGGCGGCGATCCAGCGAATCGCGCCGCAAGCGCGTGTGGCGGTCGTCGAGATGGCGCCGGTCGGCGGCTGCCTGCTGCTCGCCGCGCGCGCCTGCGGCCGCGAGCAGTCCGTAGACCCAGTGCAGCTCGAGTCGCTGCTCAACTCCGTGCTCGCCCGCGAGGTCGTATTCCGCGAGTGATCGAGTCGCCAACACAGACGGCGACTCCATTTCACGGTCGCCGAACACCTCGAACCAACGTCCGATTTACTGATCGCGGTTCGATCTAGATCCACGCATTGTCCGATCGAGATCCAGGAGCCACGATCCTTTAACGATCTATCGAGGCGCGAGCCGCATGATCGCCTCGATTTGCTCGCGGTCTCCGATCGCCTCGGGCCCGACTCCGGCGATGTGCATGGCGGCCGCGGCGTTGGCGAACGTGGCCGCCTCGAGCGGCGCGCGCCCGTCGGCCAGAGCGATGAAGAAGGCGCCGGCGAACACGTCTCCGGCGCCGACGTCATCCCGTGCCGCGACGGTCGGCGGGGGAGGGGTCTGCACCACCGATGCGGAGCTCGAGCTAGCCAGATGAACGGTCGTCGGTCGTGCGCCGGCCGTCACGGCCACCTGTGCTCCGCGGCGGCGCGCCGCCGCGAACAGCGCATGGCAGCTGGGGCACTCCTGCTCGGAGATCACGGCTGCGTCGAAGCTGTGCGGGAGCAGCGCAGGATCCAGCTCGATCGGCGAGACCTCGTCCCCGAGCGCCTCGCTGTCGGGCGGGACGAGCGGTATGTCCCCCAGCAGCGATCCCGCGTCGAGTGCCATCAGGGCGCTGCTCTCCCCCTGCTCCCATCGTCGGATGAGACCCTGCGGCGTGACGCCGACGAAGTCGGCGGCACCACTCCACACGACCGGTGTCTCGCGCGCCACTGGAGCGATGTGCAGGATCGCGGTATCGAGCTCGAGCGACTCGGCGATCGGTTCGGCCCAGGCGAGCATTCGTTGGGTGCGGTTCGCGCCCGAGCTGCGCGTGCTCAACGTCGTCGTGTGCGGCGCCGCGATCACATGCAACTGGAGCTCGCCCAGATAGGGGGTCAGCAACGCTTCTAGCTCGCCGGGAACCCCCTGTGTGACGATCAGCGTGCGCAGCCCGAGCCGCGCTGCCTGCAGTGCGCTGTAGAAGGCGCTTCCGCCGGGCCGGTAAAGCGTGGCCCCGGCGCCGGGCTCGATCGCGTCGCGCGTGACATGCCCGACGGTGACGTAGTCGAAGCGGGTATTTGGCAGGCGACCCATCGCGAGAGCTTCTGAGTCTGCCGTGCCTACCCGGACGGCCTTCAGTCCACGCGTGGTGGGATCCGCACCGGCAGCTCCGCCCCGGCGATGCTCGCCGCGGCCAGCCGGCCGGTGAAGACGCAGCCCCCGAGGAAGGTGCCCTCCAACGAGCGCTTGCCGTGCACGCCGCCACCGCCGAAGCCGGCCGCCTCGCCGACCGCGTACAGGCCTGGGATCGGCTCGCCGCTCTGCTCACGCAGGACGCGGCAACCCAGGTCGGTCTGAATCCCGCCGAGACTCTTGCGCGCCATCACCTGCAGGCGGATCGCGATCAGGGGCATCGCCTGGGGGTCGACGATGCGCTGGAAGCGCGCTGTGCGCAGGCGGTCCCCACGCCAGTTGCGCAGCTGGCCGATGCGCCGCAGCTGATCGTCGTTGAAGAGGCCCTTGCCGCGCGCGATCCCCTCGTCGTAGCGCCCGATCTCGCGCTCGAGCGTCATCGCGTCGATCGCGCCCTCCCCGGTGACCTCGTTCATCTTGGCGGCCAGCTCGGCAAGCGAGGAGGCGGACACGAAGTCGGGGGAGCCGTCGAGGAAGTGCCGCACGAGGCCTGGCTTGCCGAGCAGCACGCTGAGCAGGAACGGGACGAGCCGGCGCTCGCGCAGGTGCGGGTTGTGCTGAGAGCCGGAGACGTCGAGCTCGCGCTTGGCGATCTTGAAGTTGCAGATCAGCCACGAGTACTTGCGCTCGTCCTCGCACATGCGCTCGAGCGCGGCGTAGGCGTCGAAGGTGGGCATCACCGGCACGGGCCCGTAGCGGCGCCCGTCGGGGTTCAGCATGACGCCCGAGCGCGGCGGGATCAGCTTCAGGCCGTGACGCTCGCGCTGGGGTTTGGGATGGCGCACGGCGTCGGCGTAGTTCCACATCCGGGACAGGTGGGTCACGGCGCCGCCGATGCGCCTCACCTCTTCGTGAAGGGCCCCGTCGGCGTAGTAGTGCGAGCCCATCAGCAGCTGTTCGGGCGGGGAGCCGAGTACGGACGTCGGCCATTCGCGCCGCACGATCTCGAGGTTTCCACCGATGCCTCCGGCGGCGACTACGACGGCCTTCGCGGCGCGCACCTCGTATTCATCGAGTGTCCCCGCGGCTCCCTCGCGATCATCCACAGCCTTACGCGTCCCCGTGTCCTCCCGCTGTCCGTTGCTTTCCACGCTCACGCGGACGCCCACGATTCGGTCGTTCTCGGAGATGAGCCTCGCGACGCGCGAGCGCAGGCGCAGGTCGAGTGCCGAACGTCTCGGGTGCGCCTCGATCGCGCCCCACACGGCCTGCACAAGCGCCTTGCCCGTGCCCCACGTGAGATGGAAGCGCGGCACGGAGTTGCCATCTCCGAAGTTGCCGCGCTCAGCCCAGTTGACGACCGGGAAGAAGCGCACCCCGAGCTCGCGCAGCCAGCCGCCGACGTCGTCGCGCGCGCGCGCGACGTACTGCTCGGCCCAGCGCCTGGGCCAGACGTCCTGGGGATCGAAGTCCGCGATCCGCAGCCAGTCTTCGAGCGCGAGTCGCTCGTTGTCGGGGATGCGCGAGCGCCGCTGCTCCGGGGAGTCGACCATGAACATGCCGCCGAACGCCTCGCGCGCCAGGCCGCCGATCTCCTGCGGATGGCAGCGGTCGAGCAGCAGCACGGTGTGGCCCGAGCGAAGCAGCTCGAGCGTGCTGACCAGTCCGGCGAGCCCGGCGCCGATGACGATCGTGTCTGGGGGCGCGTCACTCATAGAGGGTCTGCCTCGGCGGGAGCTCGGCCAGCTGTGTGTCTCACGCGAGCGCCATCCCGGGGGACACCTTCACTTCCACGAGCTCGGGTTTGCCCGAGGCGAGCGCTGCGCTCAGATTCTCGCCCAGCTCCTGAGCACCGGAGACGACACGCGAGTGCACGCCGTAGCCGCTCGCCACTGCGGCGCAGTCGAGCGCCGGCAGGTCGAGCCCGGGAGCGCCGACGATGTCCTCGAGCATCCCGAACCACTTCAGGATCGCGTACTCGTCGTTGCGCAGCACCAGGAAGGTGACGGGCACATCGTAGGCGGCGGCGGTCCACAGGCTCTGGATCGCGTACTGCGCGGAGCCCTCCCCGATCACACACACGACGGGGCGGCTTGGCTGCGCCAGCTGCACGCCGATCGCCGCCGGCATCCCGAAGCCGAGGCCTCCACCGGAGGAGAAGTAATAGCTGCCTGGCCTGGACAGCCGCAGCTGATTGCGAAGGGCGAGCGTCGCTGACGGCGACTCGAGCACCACGACGCCATCCTCGGGGAACACTTCGGCGAGCGCGCGCACGGCCGTCGAGGGGCTTATCGGGTTCTCATCGTCGCTTGCCGCCGCCGGCTCGGGCGCCGGGCGCGGGGGTGGCGCTGAGCGTCCGGACTCCCCGACGATCTCGGCAAGCGCGGTGAGCGTGAGCGCAGGGTCGGCCACGATCGCATCGCCCATCGGGGCGCGAGCGGCCTCGTCGGGATCGCTCGTGATCGCGACAAGAGCCGTACCGTCGGCAAGCAGCGGGCCGGGCACGTTCGGGTAGTAGGGGAACACCGATGTGCCCACCGCCAGGACGAGATCGTGCGCGGCCAGCATTTCCCCGAGGGGCAGCACCGCCGGCGCCAGGATGCCTTGGAAGAGCGGATGATCCTCGGGAAAGCCGATGCGACCGCCGCCGGGGGCGGGTGTCGCGTAGACAGGCAGGCGCTGCAGCTCGGCTAGGCGGATCGCCGCCTCCCAGCCGCCGCTTGCGTCGACATCCGGGCCGGCGACGAGCGCGGGACGCTCGGCGCTGCGCAGGCGCTCGGCGAGCTCGGCGAGCGCAGCGGGCCCAGGCTGTCCCACGCCTGTGACCGAGCGGGTGGACTGGTGATTGACGGCTCCCTCATCCACCTCAGCGCCCCAGTCGTCCATCGGGATCGACAGGAAGGACGGCCCGCGCGGAGGCAGGGCCGCCACGTGGATCGCGCGCGCCAACGCATGCGGCACGTCCTGCGCGCGCGGAGGCTCGTAGCTCCACTTCACGAGCGGGTGCGGCATCCGCACGGCGTCACGATTGGTGAGGTTCGCCTGCAGGGTCATCAGCGAGCGGTACTGCTGGCCGGCGCTGATCACGAGCGGGCTCTTGTTCGCCTGCGCGTTGAAGATCGCTCCCATTGCGTTGCCGACCCCGGGCGCGGTGTGCAGGTTGACGAGCGTTGGGCGCCCACTCGCCTGGGCGTAGCCGTCGGCGAGACCGACGACCGTCGCCTCCTGCAGTCCGAGCACATAGCGGAAGTCGGTCGGGAACTCGGTGAGCATCGGCAACTCGGTGGAGCCCGGGTTGCCGAACACCGTCGTCATCGAGCGTTCGCGCAGCAGCTCGAACACGGCCTCTCTAACTGTCGTCACGTGCGTCTCCCCGCCTGATTTGAAGGACCTTCTTAGCCTGCGCACAATACCCCCAGCGAATCGTTTGCGGCGACCGTTTGTTCAGAAGGTCGACGCGAGTGGGGCGGTCGTGGTCGTCGTATTGCGCAGGCTGAGGGCGCCCGGTGACGTATCTAATTTGTCGTGGAGGCCCGAACTTGATTAGCTTGAGCGTGCGCATGCCGCCGATCCGCCCCGGATTGCCGCTCGCCCTCGCGGCGATGGCAAGCGCCGTCGCGCTCGCGGCGGCGCCCGCCCCGGCGGCCCAGCGCAAGCTCACTCGCGAGGGCGCTGGATCGCGCTACCCTGCGCGGGCGCAAGGCACTGGATCGCGTTACCCCGCGCGGGCGCAATATCCGCGCCGCGTGGCGCTCCCCGGAGAATTCGCGCGCGACTCCTCGAGCGCCGGCGGCGCTTCGGTCCTCGGCCGATCCGCATCCATCAAGACCGGCGGGGTCGCGAAGCGCAAAGCCAGCAAGCGCAAGCCGGGTCTGCACGGCAACCCGGCGCGCGCGCTGCTCGCCTACAAGGCGATGCAGCAGAGCTTCTACATACCGGGCACAGGTCTATACGAGGGCGAACCGTATTCCTATTTGTGGCCCTTCTCCCAGGCGCTTGCGGCGACGATCAGCGTTGCCAATATCTCCGGTCAGGCGACCCGCGCAGTCCGCTCCTACCCAGGTGAACTGCATGTGCGCATGTACGGCCTGCAGAAGTATTGGACATCCCCCTCCACCCTTGGCCAGGCGATCGCCGGCGAGCAGCCCGAAGAGGAAGAAGCGGGCGAAGGCGCCGAACCTCCAGAAACGGCTGGCATAGCGCCGCCGGCGCTGCCCTCGTTCAACGGCGAGGTGGTGCCGCCAGGTGGCGCCAGCTACTACGACGACAACGAGTGGGTCGGGATCGAGCTCGCGCGGCTCTACAACCTGCGCCACGAAGCTGTGCTGCTCGAAAAGGCCGAGCAGATCATGGCTTTCGTGATGGCTGGTTGGCAGACCAACCCGAAGCTCGCGTGCCCGGGAGGCATCCCCTTCTCCGACTCGCCGGGCAACACCGACCGCAACACGATCACCAATGGCCCTGCCGCAGAGCTTGGGGCGCGCCTCTATCGCCTGACTGGTGACGGTGCATACCTCCAGTTCGCCGAAAGCGCCTATGAATGGGTGCGCCGCTGCCTGCTGGCGCCCAGCGGCCTGTACTCCGATCACATCCGTCAGCACGGCGTGGTCGATCCGTCCCTGTGGAGCTACACCCAGGGCTCGATGATCGGCGCCGGAGCGCTGCTCTACCAGGCGACCGGCAACGGCGCCTTTCTCTACCAGGCGCGCCAGACCGCCAAGGCGGCGCTGGCGTACTTCACCGTTCAGCGGCTGCTCGGCGAAAACCCGTTCTTTCCAGCCGTCTACTTCAGGAACCTGATGTACCTCGACTCGCTCACGCACGATCCGCCGGGTGCGCGGCTCGCTCAGTCGTATGTGGACAGCGTCTGGGTGCACCAGCGCCTGACCAGCGGTCTGTTCGTGTTCGGCTCGCCTCCCTCCACGCAACTGCTGACGCAAGCGTCGGTCGTGCAGATCTACGGGTTGCTGTCCACGCCAGCCGGCCAGCTACTTCTGAGCGCAATCTCCTCTGGGCCCTCCTCCCCTCTCCCGCGAGGGGCGAGATCTTCGCCAGACGCTCTGCTCGCTCCTTCATGCACCCACCGACAGGGGGCGACACGACCCACGCGAGTTGCGGGTACGCTAGGCGATGGATGAGCGCGGACGCAGCCAACATGATCACCGCCGAGGGCCTCGAGGACCTCGAAGCGGAGCTCGCCACCGCTGGAGGGGGATGGTCGGCGCGAGATCGCCGAGCGCATCAAAACCGCTCGTGAGTGGGGAGACCTGAAGGAGAACAGCGAGTATCACGACGCCAAGAATGACCAGGCTCACCTGGAGACGAAGATCGCGAAACTGCGCGAACGGATCTCCACGGCCGAGATCGTCGAGGAGTCAGAGGCGACCAACGGCGCCGTCGGGTTCGGATCGACCGTCGTGATCAGCGACGAGGCTGGCGTCGAGCGAACGTGGCGGATCGTAAGCTCGCACGACGCCTCCCCCTCAGAAGGGCGGCTGTCGGCGGATTCGCCGGTCGCGCGCGCCCTGCTCGGGCGTCGCGCCGGCGAGCGGGCCTCCGTCGTGCTCCCCAAGGGGGAGAGCGTCCTCACGGTCGTGAGCGTCGCCTGAACGCGGGAGCAGGAGTCGGCCGAGCTCAGCCGGCTCTCTCCTGCTGACGGCCGAGAAGGTGGATGCGAACAGGCGCGCGGCGGCGCTCACCTCGGGGTTGGCGCTTGCGCGGCGCGCGGCTGCTTCCTCCTTGCGTCTGTACAAGCGTTGGTCGGCCAGCTGCATGATCGACGAGGGATCGCTCACCTCGTTCGGGATCCGCACGACGCCATGGGAAGCGGTTATCGAGAAGTTGGGGCTGTGCTCGCAGAGCGCGGCGACGCTCGAGTGAACGAGGTTCTCGCTCGCCGCTTGAGAGCCATCGAAGAGGACGCAGAACTCGTCGCCGCCCATCCGGTAAGCGACGCCATGGGGCTCGACGGCGCACCTCAGGCGATCGCTCAGGCGCACGAGCAGCGTGTCGCCCGCGGGATGACCGAACGTGTCGTTGTAGAGCTTGAAGCCGTCGAGGTCATACAGCACGAGCCCCCATGGCTCGTGCTCACGAGCTGTCTTGCAGGCGAGCGCGCAGGTCGCCTATCAACAGGCGCCGGTTGCCCAGGCCGGTGAGTGGATCGGTTAGGGACAGCCGCCGGGAGTCGGCAAGCAATGCGAGGTTCTCGCGCAGGGTCACGAGCAAGTGAATGCCTACCGCGAGCACGGTCGCGGTGGCGAGGATCAGCGCCGCAAGCGTAAGCTGCGGGCCGAGATTGCCGTAGACGAGCACCGCCAGCGCGCTGAGCAGCGCAAGCGCTGGCACCGCCATCGTCTGCCAGCCCTTCATCTGTCGTGGTTGCGCCAGCGGCGCTGGCAGCCAGGCCGCGATCACGAGCATGATCGCGGCTAGCGGCCACAGGCATTCGAGCCAGGTGCCCGACTGGTAGGAGTCGGTGGCGGTCTGGTAGAGGTAGGTCGAGTCCGCGATCGCGCTGACGAGCATGCTCATGGCGATCGGTAGCCACAGGTTTCCCGCTCGCCAACCGGTGATGCTGAGCGCGCCGACCGCGAACATCATCAGCAGCAGGTCCCCGATCGGATAGGCGAGCGAGACGACGATCGAGTTGTGCGCGCCGGTCGCGCTGTCGAGGATCGGGGGCACGACAAGCGCCGCTGCGACGCTTGCCGCTGCGAGCCCGGCGATCAGGCCGTCGAGCCACATGGCCATGCGCATGCCGCGCAGGCGTCGCCTCGCGAGCAGTCCGAGCGCCACGTAGAAGCACGGATACATGCCCAAATAGAAGACGTCGGCCAGCGAGACGCTCCCGCCCGCTTCCCCGCTCGTGCCTTCGATACGCAGCGCGTAATACAGTTCTCCGAGGCTCCAGGACAGCAAGCCAGCGCCCATCGTAAGCCAGGCGGCGCGATCCTCGCGCACGCATACGCCCCGCGCCAGCACCGCCAGTGCCGACCCGAGCATCAACATGTTGTAGATGCCGTCCTGAAATAGGCCCTCGCTGGCGGCTCCGCCGAAGCTAAGCGTCGTGTGCAGCGCGAGCACGCCCAACCCTCCGATCAGGGCGGCGATGAACAGGGTCGAGATGGGGAGCCGTAGTAGTGCGCGCATCTTCGTGCGGGTCGTCAACTACATCGGCTGTACGCAGGGAAACCCTGAACGGCTCACTCCGACAGAGAGCGCGCGACACGCCGGGTGAAGCTTCCCGGTTTGTGTCTATAAAGGCGAGCTCCGAGCTCGAGCGCTCGCTTGCGCAAGCGAGCGCGCCGTCGCTCGATCAGCTTCAGCAGCTTCTTATGGGCTGCCGTGTCTTTGCCAAAGTCGTCTGCGTGTCGCTCGACGTAAGCGCAAAGCATCGACAGGTCGTGCTCCTCGCCCAGCAGGTCGCCAAGCCGGTTGGCGCGGCTAGCGGCCTTGCGCGGGGTGCCGCTGGCGCTCGAGCCGCCAAGCATGTCGAGCGCGTAATAGAGCGCCTTGACGCGCTTGCGCCAGTCGTGGAGATGCTCCGTGCTGGGTGATCGCTCGCGCTTCACGCGCTTGTAGCGGCGGCGACCTTCGCGATAGATGCGCTCCAGTCCTGGGGCGAGCGTCTGGAGATCGTGCTCGATCAGGTTCCAGCGCTCGAGGGCGCGACGCATCTCGGCGATGTCAGCCAAGACGTCCGGTGGGGGCGCGGGCTCGCTAGCCTGCTCGCGCTCGCGCTGCAAGCGCTCGCTCAATCGCTCGACGCCTGGGCGCGCAAGCGCTCTTGGGTGGCGGGTCCTCAACCTCCGCAAGGTCGCGAGCCGAACCTCGGCGTCGCGAGCCACCGACAGGCGCTGGCCGGCGACGCGCAGCGAGCCGTTGACACGCCGGAACTCCTGCTCGTCGAGCTCATGGCGCAGCAACCTGGCGAGCGCACGCATACGCTTGATCGCCTTGCGCGTCTCGTGCACCAGCCCGGCTTGGTCCACCACAGGCGAGCCCGCCCCAGCACGCTCATTTGGATCGGTCCTAATAGCCATTGCGCACCACTACCCACAGTGCAGGCTATCGCCGTGACAATGAGGTCATGTCAAGATTGCCTGCGGCTCGGTGGTGGACGGTGCGCCGGGCGCAGAATCGCAAGCCCGCCACCTATCGCTGTCCCTTCTGCGGACGCCAGCTGCCGGCGCTCAGCGATCACATGCTGATCTTCCCCGAAGAGGATAAAAGCTCTCGCCGTCACGCCCACACGAAGTGCGTGCTCGCCGCCCGCCAGCGGGGCCAGCTTCCGCTGCGCGAAGAGTGGCAGCGCACCCAGCCACGACCCCCGTCGCTGTTGCGACGGCTGCTGGGTCGCGTCAAGCGGGACTGACCGGGTGACGCCCCGTGCGGCGCCGTCTGTGGCGAGGCCGAGCGGTCCTCAGCTGCCGTAGACGTGCACGTGCTCCGGCTCGATCCTGACGATCAAGCGCTGTTCGCCCGGCTGACGGAAGGGGTAGGACTCCTGCCCCATGTACTTCATCGCGAGCGCGTCGATGTGCTCGTCGGCTCCCTCTGTCGTGCGCTCGCCCACTCGTCCGCGGATCGTGACGTACTCATAGGGGTTCTCCATGTTCTGCACGGTCAGCGTTACGCGTGGGTCGCGTTCCAGGTTGTGCGGCCAGGCTCGGCCTTCCGCGGTGTTGAGAACGGGCCGGCCGTCCTGCACGTCGACCCACGTGGGCGCCGCGTGCACCGATCCATCCGGGCGGATGGTCGATACAACACAGAAGTTCTTCGCTTTCAGCAGCTCCTCGGCACGGTCTTCGATCGCAGGGCTCATCGGATCCCCTTCCAGGTAGAGAGGTGGTCGAAGGAGAATCTACCCGTCCAGCGCGCTTCATTCGCCGGTTTTTCCCGGATGACCGCGGCCGGAGTGGCGGCTACTGCCGACTGAGCCCCGTCTGCGAGTTGACAGGTGGGATCGTGTCCAGCGCCACGAGGCGCCCGTTGTTCAGCTGGAAGCGCACGGTGGCCTGCCCGCCACTCGCGCAGCACAGCGGGTCGTGCGGCTTGTAGAGGTGGTATGCGAGCGTCACTTCGGTGTCGCTCTGCGCCGTCACCTTCAGGCTCGCGCTTGGCTCGCTCGTATCCGTGCCGATGTAGCGATCGCCGACGAAGAAGAAGGCCTGCTGCCCGTACCCATCGCCGGAGCCGGTGCGCGTCCCGACGAGCACGCGCAAGGTCTGGTTCGGGTGGTAGTCGGTGCTGTCGCTCGCGGTGTAGCCGTGCGTTTTGACGACCGCCAGCGCCGCTCCCAGCCCTTCGCCGCCAGCGGTCTGTTTGGTGAACGCGGGCGCCGTGGTGGTGCGGGTCGCTTCCACGCCGCCAGGGCCACTCGTGGGCGGGGTGGCGCTCGTGTGCGTCGTGGTCGTGGGGGAGAAGCTGTTCGCTCCCGCGGCAGTTGTGCTCTGCGTGGAAGTCTTGGTGGGGACAGAGCTCGACACCGACACCGTCTTCGTGGCGCTCGATCCGCAACCGCTGAGCGTGAGCAGGCTCGCGGCCAGCCCTGCGAGCAGCGCTCGGTGTCGCTTGCGATTTCGCTTGGCCGTGCTCATCATCGTGTAACCCTATTCGCGCTCATTCGCCGGCATCCTCGCAGCGGACGTGTCGTTGCGCGCCGGTTATCAACTTGGGGGTGCTATGTCCGGCGCGATCGCGTGAGCGCCTCACGGTGGAGCCGTTTGGGAAGCGAGAACGACCCATCCCCCAAATATTATTAGTGGCTGCTAAGCTGGCATGAGGAACTGGCCACGAGCAAGGAGATCCGATGACAAGCATCCGCAGGAACTGGACTCTCGGAATAGTCTCCGTCGCGCTCTTCATGGTGGTGCTCGACAACCTCGTCGTGTCGGTCGCGCTGCCGAGCATCAGGCGCGACTTCGGCGCCTCGATCCAATCGCTCGAGTGGACCGTCAACGCTTACGTGCTCGCCTACGCCGTGCTGCTGCTCACCGGCGCCGCGCTCGGCGACCGCTTCGGGCGCAAGCGCATGTTCCTGGCCGGCCTCTCGTTGTTCACGGCCGCCTCGGCTGCAGCCGCGCTCGCGCCGACGAGCGATCTGCTCGTCGCCGCTCGCGCGATCCAGGGAGCAGGCGCCGCGATTGTGACGCCGCTCACGCTCACGCTGCTCGCCGACGCCTTCCCCGCACAGCGACGCGGGATTGCGCTCGGCGTGTGGTCGGGCATCTCCGGCGCCGCGGTAGCGATCGGCCCGCTCGTTGGCGGCGCCGTGGTGCAGGGCATCTCCTGGCACTGGATCTTCTGGCTGAATGTGCCGATCGGTCTCGTCCTGCTCCCGGTCGCGCTGCGCCGGCTGGCCGAGAGTCGCGGCCCTTACGGAACGCTCGACCTTCCCGGACTCGTGCTCGCCGGCGCCGGCGCCTTCGGAATCGTGTTTGGGCTCGTACGCTCCCAGTCGCTCGGCTGGACCAACCCTGCGATCCTCGCCTCGCTGATCGGCGGCGCCTCGCTGCTCGCCGCGTTCGTCGTGTGGGAGCTGCGCGCCCCGGAGCCGATGCTCCCGATGAGCTTCTTTGCCAAGCGCTCCTTCGCCGTCACCAACGTGGTGTCGCTCAGCATGTTCTTCGGCATGTTCGGCTCCATCTTCTTCCTCAGCCAGTACATGCAGAACGTGCTTCACAACACCCCCCTGCAGGCTGGCCTGAAGCTGCTCGTGTGGACCGGCGCCTCGATGCTCGTCGCGCCGTTTGCCGGCGTATTCTCCGAGCGCTATGGCTCCAGGCCGTTCATGGTCGCCGGGCTCACCCTGCAGGCGGTCTCGCTCGGCTGGCTCGCGGCGATCACATCGACGAGTGTGCCCTACAGCCATATGGTGATTCCGTTCGTCATGGCTGGTGCAGGCATGTCGCTCGTATTCGCCCCCTCGGCCAACGCGGTGCTCTCATCCGTGCGTGTCGATCAGGCCGGCCAAGCCTCGGGCGCCAACAACGCGATCCGCGAGACCGGTGGCGTGCTCGGCGTCGCGGTGCTCGCTTCGGTATTCACGAGCTCGGGCGGCTACGGCTCGCCGCAAACATTCGTCGACGGCCTCGTCCCGGCGATGTGGGTGGGCGTGGCGGTGCTCGGTGCGGGCGCGCTCGTCGCGCTGCTGCTGCCGTTCCGCACGCCGCGCGCCGCCGACGCCGCGCTCGCTGACGAGCAGGGTACGGTGGCCGACGCGTCGCTTACGGTGCTCGTGGGAGAGCCGGCGTGAGCGGCGATCCGTCACGCGAAAGCAACCTTCCCTCCGCGCGCGGAGGAGAGCGTCGACGGGTTCCCGCCGCCGAGCGTCGCGAGGCCTTGATCGCCGCCGCCGTCCACGAGTTCGCGAGCAGCGGCCTGCACGGCACTCCCGTCGACCGCATCGCGCGCCGCGTGGGCGTCGCTCAGCCTTATGTCTTCAGTCTGTTCGCCGGCAAGCTGGAGCTGTTCCTCGCCGCCGTCGACCACTGCTTCGATCGCTTCGCCGACACCTTCGCGCGCGCCGCCGCCGAGTTCCAAGCCGGTCGGGCCCCCGAGGACTGCGAGGACGTCTTGATGGCCATGGGTCGCGCCTACCGGGAGCTGCTCTCGACCGATCGCGACTACTTGATGCTCCAGCATCAGGCCTACGCCGCCTGCGACGACGAGCTTGTGCGCGCGCGTGTACGACGTCGCTACGCCGAGCTGGTGGCCTTCGTAGGCGATCTCTCAGGCGCCGACCCCGAGCGCCTCGACGACTTCTTCCGCCACGGCATGGCCCTCAATGTTGCCGCCGCCATGGATGTTGCCGAGCTGTCTGCTGGCTGCTCCTGGGTGCAAGCCGAGCTGAGCGGTGTTGGCGCATATGAGGACAGGGCTGGTTTGGGCGACCGGTAGGCCGCGGTTGCGAAGCCGCTTCGAGCGGGTAGGATCATCCTGGCGATGTCAGAGTCTGCGCAAGCACCCGTGCCCCAACGCAGCCGGCGCGAGCTGGCTCGCACGGGCGGCCTGGTGGTGCTCGCGGTGTTGATGACCCTATTCGCGGTCCTCAACGTCAAAGACGTCGAGGTCAACTGGATCTTCGGCAAGACCCAGACGCCCCTCATCATTGTGATCGTCGTCTCGCTGCTGGTGGGCATCCTGTTCACACACTTCGCGGAGCTGCGCTCACGGCGCAAACGCTAGTCGGGCAGCCCAATACCGAGCAGCCAGCACCGGCTGAGTGGTCGGCGCCGTACGAATCAGAGAGCTTTGAGAGCACGCCCTTCGGTCACGATCTGAGCAGCCTTTTCGGCACCGAGGAATGGCGCGAGCACCACATAGGCCAGGTAGTCAGAGAGCTCCGGCAGTGCGCCGGTGCCACCGTTGGTGGTTTGACAGTAGATCGTGTGCCAGATCGCTCCTTCGATGCCCTCCTGCGCAAGTCCCGTGAGCGGAGCGTTGGGAGCGCCGGCGGTGAGCCTTGCGGCGACCTCGCATGCGAGCTCGGCGCCCAGGTCGACCGCGCGCTGACCCATCGCGAACACACCCGTGGCGATCGTCTGTGTGTAGGCGGGTCGCGCCGCGAAGTAGCGCATCAGCGCGTCCAACGAACGGCGCACGGCGACAGGCCATTCCGACGTTGTGAGCCCAGGGTCCGAGACGATCTCGCGGACCTCCTCGCCCAACTTCTCGATCGCCGCGAGGAAGCATTCCTCCATGTCGTCGAACAGGTCGAAGAATGTGTCGATGGAGACGCCCGCCTCGTCGGCGATCCGCATCGGGGTGAGGTTGCCGTAGCCTTCGAGCGCCGCCAGCTCGAGCGCGCTGCGCAGCACGTGCGCACGCTCGTCCTCGTTGCCAAGCCGAGCCTCGCCGGCGACGGCGGATAGCCTGACGCCGAGCGGGCTCGGATCGGCGGTCCTGAACACGAGCACCCAGCTGAGCATGCTTCCCACGAGCTCCGGCATCTCGTCGGTACGCTTCTCGACGAGTCGTACGAACGTCGCGCGCCTCAACCCTCCGACGATGGCTCTCGCGACCGGCTCGGGCAACGGGGCCGCGTCGCGCGCATGCGCGAAGCTGGCGCCAAGTCGCTCCTCGAAGACGGTGAGCGTCTCGGTCAGCCGCTCCCATCCCGCGGGACCCGCGGAAGGCGCGTCCACCAGCATCAGGCGCGCACCCTTCGGATTGGCCTTGACGACATCGGCGAACGTGGTCAGCGCGGCGTCCAGGCGCTGCTCGAGCGTCCCTTTCGCCGAGCGGTAGGTGGCCGCGATATGGTCCATTGCCTGGCTTGCGATCAGCTCGAGCGTCGCCAGGAAGCATTCCTCCTTGTTGGCGAACTGCTCGTAGAAGGCGCGCCTGGACACGCCGGCGAGCGTCACGACCTGCTTCACGCTCGTGCGCCCATAGCCGTTGGCTGCCACCGCCTCGATCATCGCCCCGTACATGCGCCGGCGCTGGTTCTCGGCCACCTCGTCGGGGCCCATCTGATGAGGTCCCCGGGGCAGGCGCTCGTACAGCGGCGCCATCGTGCCCTTCTCGACGCGCTCGGTTCCGTTCCGCGCGGCGGCGACCGTTTGCGTCTGCGTGCGGGTCCGAGTCTGCGTTGCTCGAGGGCGGTCGCTCACTCGGGCGTCGGTCGGGCGCTCGCGCTGAGGTTGTCGAGGCGCCAGAGCACCGCCGCCGAGGTTGTTCCCACCCTGCTTCAAAGTGTTCTATCCCCTCGAATGCTTATAGCCCCTCGACTATCAAGGAGTCTTGAAAACAATATCATTCCATGTCAGAGATTTATTGTCTACGTGCATCCGGAACCTCAGAGGCTAGAACACGTCGGGCGCGCGTGCCGACCTATGCCGCCATACACCCGAGGCTAGCTGACATGGGCACTGTTAGTGGAGCAGCGCCCTGAGCGCGAGTATCGCAAGGCCCATCGTCGCGCCGACGAGTGCCTCGAGCACGATCTCCGGCGGTCTCGCCCGCGAGCGGACAGCAGCCGCGATCTCGAATGCTATTAGGGCCGCCACCGCCGTCCAAACCCCTGCTGTCACGGCCGTCGTCTGGCTCGCACCTATAGCCCACGCCACAAGCAGCGCCACCAGCGGGGCGCCAGCTCCGCGGGCGATCGCCCAGTCCTGGACGAACGTGTGCCATAGCTCCGACCATGCCAGGCGCCGTTGCTCTAACAGCCGCAACCCGAGGACGTCGGCGTAAGAGTGCGCGAACCAGTACAGCGTCACCGCGATCACCGCCGAGCCGACCGTCTCCGGATAGGTCTCGCGCAAGCCGCTCTCCGCCGCCAGCAGCGCTCCGATCGTGATGAGCCCATACACCGCTCCAGCGGGATTGCGCTCGGGCACGATCCATTCGGCGAGACGGTAGACCAATAGTGGGACACCCCCTGTGCGCGCGGGGGGTGTCCCACTTTGCGACTCACCGGTTGGCTCGTGGGATTGCGTCGGCTGCATCGTTGGACTTGGCGCAGCGCCAAGTCCACGCGATGGTAACCGGCCGATCTCACTTCGTTCACATATCGGCTCCCCGTCGCGCCCTACATTGAGGATCGGCTGGACGAGGACGCAGCCGTGTGGGACGCTCAGGCTGGGGTGCCCCACACGGCTGGCCGTATCCGTGGCAGGGGCTCTCCCAAACGCTAACCCCAACTCGATGGGCGTTGCTTCTCGAGCCCACCATCGGACTCGAACCGATGACCCCAACCTTTGGGCATGAGGGAGAGGCTCCCCCATGGACTCCCCTCGATAGACGTGGCTTTTCAAGCCCACCATCGGACTCGAACCGATGACCCCTTCCTTTACCATGAAGGAGGTCGCCCCGCATGTTTTCCCTGCAAAACCGCACTTTCGTAACGTCGAGCATGTCCTCTGTCAAAAGGCGTAGACGCAGCATAACCAGCACTTTCTCCGGCGGCTTGGCCGGATGATCACGGAGGGGCTCATCTAGCGAACTGTCGAGGCTCGTCTGTGCCAATTTTGCTCGCCTGCGCTCAGGTGCCCGCAAAGGGGGTCCGCGATGGCTAGACCCTGGCCGAAGCGCTCCAAATGGCCGTACGTTGCCAAGAACGGGCGCAAGTCCTACTCCGTTGGCTATTACGACCACGAGAAAAGGGAGACGACCCGCACGTTCCCGTCGGTGCGCCACGCGCGCGCGTGGATGGACGCCTACGTCACTGCGGAGCGCCGCGGCCCGGACAGTCTGCGCCGCTTCCTGCTGGACCTCGACGCGAAGGAGGCCAATCAGGCCGAAGAGTCGCGGAGCCTCGGAGAGGTGCTGGAGCTCTACCTCGCGGTCAACGCCCACCCGCGCAACGAGGGCGGGCTCGCGCCGTCGACCTACGAACGCTACGAGTGGACGATCGGCCGTCATCTGCTCGACAGGCCGCGACGCGGCGCTCAGGGCGGTACGGTGGCGCCGCCGCGTTACGCGGTGGCGATCGCGCCTGTGCCCGCGGCGCGCTTCAATACGCCGCAGGCTCCGCGGGCGTGGCGTGAGGACATGCTGCTTGCTGGTGTGTCCAAGCCGACGCGAGATCAGGCGTGGAGCGTGCTCTCGGCCGCTTTGAGCTGGGCCGCCTCGTCATATCTCGTGCCCGAGATCCAGACCAACGGGTGCGGCCTGGCCAACGAGCCGCGTGTCAACCGGCGGCGCTCGATGCGAGCCGGAGGCACCGGCTACGCCCCCGCGCGACGCCGTCGCGGGCTGGGGGTAGCGAGCTGGGCGCTCTCACCACAGGCAGTGGAGGCGATCCGCGCCCAGATGCTCCTGCGGGTCAAAGCTCGGCGCGAAATCCTCAGGCAACGAGACGCGATGGTCGTGAGTCTGCAGTACGGGCTCGGCGCGCGAAACCAGGAGGTCTGGGGGCTGCGCTGGGCATCGCTGGCCGGAGAGTTCGCGTGGGTGATGGAGGTGCTCTCCTGCGGGCAGCTCACTGAATGGGGCAAGACCGAGCACAGCACGCAGCGGCGCACCGCCCTACCAGACGTCCTACGCGAGGACCTGGCCGAGTGGCGAGCGGCCCTGCGACACACGGGGCACCCGGCTCGTGAGCTTGACTTCATCATTCCCGGCGATCTCAACGGTCCTGGACACGGCGCCATTGATCCTCGTACGGGCGCTTGTCATTTCAGCGAGAACCAGGCGCGCTCCTAGGGCGCGAGATTCTTCACACCAGCCGTGGAGAAGGTCGCCCAACGCCCCGAGTTCTTCCCGATCCTCGGCGCCACGCCCTACTCGCTGCGCCGCGGCGGCATCTCCCTGCGCCTACGCGCCGAGGATCCCCAGACCGTGGCGAGCGAGTGCGGTACGAGCCTGAAGATGCTCAGCGACCACTACGCCTTCGCGATCGCGGACCTACGACGACACGGACCACGACCCGCCGATGTCGAGTGGCGTGCGGCACGCAGCGCTCAAATGGAACGAGAACGCGACTTGCAAGATCACGCTCCGCCTGCCGCGGCACTCCGCAATAGCAAGCGCCGTCGGCGGAAGCTCTTTACGCGTCTCGTTGCGCGTAGGCGAGCTTCGTGGGCGTCGTAGCCACCCAGGCGAGCCTGCCCCGGGCACCGAGATAGAATCGGCCTCGATGCTTGCATTCATGCTCTTTTGCGCCGGGTGGGAGCGGCCGTGAACGGCGTGGCCGCCGAGGAGATGATCGAGCGCGCTGGACGCGCTCTGATCGGCGCAGCGTCGGCGCCGGCGAGGGTTATCCTGTTCGGTTCGCACGCTCGAGGCGACGCGGACGCCGGGAGCGATCTCGATTTCCTGGTGATCGAGCGCGAGGTCGAGGATCGCCTCGCGGAGGGCGTCAAGCTCCGTCGCGCGCTGCGGGGCTTCGGCGTCCCGGTCGACGTGATCGTGATGGACGAGGCGCTCGCTCAGAGGCGCTCGAAGGTCCGGGGCACGATGGTCGATCGCGCGTTGCGCGAGGGGCGCGTTGTCGCCGAGTCCTGAGCAGCTCGAGTACGCGGAGATGCTCCTCCGCCGAGCCAGGGGCGACCTCCAAGCCTGCCGGGTGCTTGCCGGTGATGCGGAGATCGACGACAGCGTCGTGGGCTTCCATGCCCAGCAGGCCGTCGAGAAGGCTCTGAAGGTCGCGCTGGTCCTAGTCGATGTGGAACTCCCGCGCACACATGACCTCGCGTTGCTGGTCGAGCAGGTCGGAGCGGCGGGTACGAAGGTACCGGACGAGCTCGCCAGCCTCGAGTGGCTGACGCCGTGGGCGGCTGCGCTTCGCTACGACGAGCCGATCGCGCTCGATCGCACGGCCGCGCTCGCCGTGGCCGAGAGCGCGAGTAGCTGGGCCACAGCGCTGCTGGACGCCTCCTAGCTTCTTCGGTTCCGACTGTCTGGTTCAAGATCGGTGAGGCGTTCCCGGCGAGTGATCCGGTGGCGCGCTTCGTCACGGTGCTGGCGATGGTCAGCAATGACGCGAACCGCTCGATGGACGAGCTGCTCGGTCTCGAGGACGGTGAGCCCGACACGGGCGCGCGCCGGATGATGCTGTTCCGCCAGCAGGCCGCGTTCTTCTTCGAGGCGGCCATATTCATCACCGAGTCGAGGCAGCGCTTCCCCGAGATACGCACCTTCATCGACAGTCTGCCCCAGGTCGCACGGGCCGAGTGCGCGCAGGTCGTCGGGGGCGTCGATCCCACGTCCGCGCACTACGTGGGCGACTGGTTGCGCGACCATCGCAACGTGACCTTCCACTACTCCGAGATGCACCCCGACAAGGCGGCGCACGGCAAGGAGGAGATCACCAGGTGCTGGAGGATGCCGCCGAGTTGCAGGGCACGGTAGGCATCGGCGATGAGCTGGGAAGCATCCGGTTCTGGTTCGCGGATGAGGTCGTGACCCAATGGTTGCCGCCCGATGAAGCGAAGCCAGAGACGATCATTACCTTGCGCGAGGCGCTGCTGGCTCTCGTCCGCTTCACACAGCGGGCCTTCGCCGCGTATCGAGCCTCACGTCCGGCGGACACCTTCACCGAACAGTCCTAGACGACAGACCCGATTACCTCTATGGAGCCGTCCGTGGACGTCGGTCATGCGGGGACTCGGGTACACCGATCCTTGCGGTGCAGCTCACCGCTCCCGCCCACTCGTACACGATGAAGAACCTGACGTTCACTCTGGTGGGCCGGTAAGACACGCCGTCAAGCTGCTCTCGGGTGCCGTCAATATGCGCGCGGGGCCGGCTGGCCGATAGAGCCATCGGTACTCGATTGGTGGTGCGGCAGGACGACCTCTGCCGCCTCGGCTGGTGTCACGTCCGGGTAGAGCAGCCTGACGGTGAGGATCGCGCAACCGCAGCCGACAAGCTGAGCCACGACATAGCCGGGCACCGATGCCGGTGCTATGCCTGCGAACGTGTCGGAGAATATGCGTCCGACGCTGATCGCGGGGTTGGCGAAGCTGGCGGAGCTGGTGAAGAAGTAGGCGGCGCCGATGTACGCGCCGACCGCTGCTGGCGCGACGTTCAACCGTCTCGTGCGGGCGAGGGAGAAGATGACGAGCAGCAGGCCGGCGGTGGCGATGACCTCACTGAACAGGTGCGCCGGGGAAGCACGATGGTGTGTAGAGATGCTGACGGCCGCGAGAGCGAACATGCCATTGGCGACGATCGCGCCAAGTACGCAGCCGACAATTTGGGCGGGGATGTAGGCGAGCACATCGCGCCAGCGGATGCCGCCGAACGTCGCATCAGCGATCGAGACGACCGGGTTGAAGTGCGCGCCTGAGACGGGCCCGAACATGAGGATGATCGCCGCGAGTCCCATCGCGGTCGCGGCGGCGTTCTCGAACAGCTCAAGGCCAACGTCGTTCGGTGAGAGCGTCTGTGCCGCTATGCCCGAGCCGATCACGAGCGCGGCGAGGAACGCCGAGCCAAGAAACTCAGCGAACAGACGGCGGGCGAGCGGCGGCGTGTCGGTCATGCAGCGATCAAGAGCTTGTCTGCGAACTCATCGGGCAAGCCCGCTTCGCGGACCTCGGCGGCTACCGCGTCCGTGTCGTAGGCGATCCGCTCGATACTCACGTTCACGCTCTGCGCGCTCGGTGTGAGGACGGCGAACGCGCCGCGCGGGTCGCCGTCCTTGGGCTTGCCGACCGAGCCGCAGTTGACGAACAGCACCCCGCCGTACTCGTGGACCCAGGGCTTGTGCGTGTGGCCGAACACGAGCACCGGGTCGCTCTCGGCCGCCGCGAGCCGTTCATACAAGCTCCGAGGCTTGTCCTCGAACAGATACTCGTTGACCTTCCGCGGCGAACCGTGAACGAGATGAACGTCAACGCCGCCGACCGGGAAGTGCAGATCGAACGGCAAGCCGCGCATGAATTCCTTGGACTCCCGGCTCGTGTGCGCGAGCGTCCAGTCCACCGAGCGCTGCCCAAGCTCGCGGTCGTGCTGTGTGACGTAAGCGCAGCCGCAGTCCTCAAGATCACGGGCGATGGCGTAGTCGTAGTTGCCGTAGATCGTCGGGATATCGCGCTGCGCGATCAGCGTGCAGACCTCGTTTGGATGTGGCCCGTAGCCAACGAGGTCGCCGCCGCAGTAGACACTCTCAATGCCAAGCTCCTCGACCCGCGTGAGCGCCGCTTGCAGCGCCGGCAGATTGCCGTGAATGTCGGTGATGACCACAACAGAATCGGTGCTCAAGTCGTTCCTCCCGTGGCGATCAGGTCGCACGTCTCGCGGCGTAGGCAGTCGCGGGCTTGCCGGTAGGCGAGCGCGAGGACGTGGGAGCGCACCCGCGCACCGCTGAAGCTGTCGAGCACGGCCTCCGCGCAGGCGCGTATTTCCTCGGCGGGCTTGACGCCGCCAAACTCCCCGTCGAGCATCGTCACGAGCATCCCGAGCCGCTGATCGTGCGTGGTCGGGTCGGTGCGTATCTCCTCTAGCTGCGTGGCGATCAGCTCTCGCACGCGGGCCTGGATGCCGTCGCGGATCGCTCGGACCTCAGCTATCGGCCTGCCAGCCGGGTCGGGGATGTCCCAATCTTCGACGGTGGTCGGCACGTATGGGCAGGAGTCCCCGCAGCCCATCGTGATCGCCCAATCGGCGTGCAATTGCATCTCGACCGTGAGTTTTTTCGGCTTGCGTCCGGCCAGGTCAATCCCGACCTCGCGCATCGCCTCAATCACCGTGGGCCATATCTCTGCTGCTGGCTGGTTGCCCGCTGACTCGGCGCGGACATCCTCCGGGCCGTAGCGCTCGAAGAACGCTTGGGCCATCTGCGAGCGCCCGGCGTTGTGGTTGCAGACGAACAGCACGTAGCGGATCGGCTGCTCGCCTTGCTGCTCCTTGCTGGTCGCGTCCTCGGTGGTCATGCAGAGATCGTATTGCATCGACAGACGTAAGTGTTATTGATATAAGTAGATTGATGTCCGTCGATTTGGAGCTATCCCCCAAGCAGAAGCGCCCGGCAGGCGAGCGCTGTTGCGAGCCCGTCGTCTACCCCGACGTACAGCGCGACCACGCTCTGCGCATAGCCGAAGTCGCCAAGGCACTCGGCGACCCGATCCGCCTACAGCTCGTGGACGTTCTGCGCAGACACGCCGGAAAGGTCTGCGTCTGCGAGCTCGTGCCACTGTTCGACATCGCCCAGCCAACGCTCTCCCACCATCTCAAGAAGCTACGCGACGCCGGGATCGTGGACTCCGAGCGCACAGGGCCTATGGGCCTACTACTACGTCATCCCCGACGCACTAAAGGAGCTATCCGCATGGCTGAGCTGACCACCGCCGAGCAGACCGCCGATCCCTGTCGCGCCCCCGAGCAGCAGACCGATTGCTGCGAGCCGAGCACCAAGGCCGACCGCTGCGACCCCACCCACACCGAGGCCTGCGGCTGCGCCGCCGCCACCACCGCGACGCAAGCGAGCGACGTGCGCGAGCAGGTGCGCGAGCGCTACGCCGCCGCCGCCGTCCAAGTGACAACGACCGATCCCGGCGCCGGCTGCTGCGCTCCGAGCGAGACATTCGACGGCGGCAGCGAGGTCTTCGGCGCTGCGCTGTATGCGCTCGGCGACCGCGAGCAGCTACCCGACACCGCCAAGCTCGCGTCCCTCGGTTGCGGCAACCCCACCGCCGTCGCTGAATTGCATGAGGGCGAGACAGTCCTCGACCTCGGCTCCGGCGGCGGGATAGACGTACTGCTCTCAGCTAAGCGCGTCGGCCCGACCGGCAAAGCGCACGGCCTCGACATGACCGACGAGATGCTTGCTCTCGCCCGCGAGAACGCCGCCAAGGCCGGCGTCGAGAACGTCGAGTTTCACAAGGGTTACATCGAGGAGATACCGTTCCCCGACGCGAGTGTTGACGTGGTGATCTCAAACTGTGTCATCAACCTCTCAGGGGATAAGCCGAAGGTGCTGGGTGAGGTCGCAAGGGTCTTGCGCCCAGGTGGACGCTTCGCGGTCTCCGACGTGATCGCCGACGAGAACATGGACGATGCGACCCGCGCCGACATGCAGGCATATACCGGCTGTATCGCCGGAGCACTCACCCACAAAGACTTCACCCAAGCGCTCGCCGACGCCGGCTTGGTCGATATTGAGATACGCGAGACACACCGCGTACACCCACAGGCAGCATCGGCGATCGTCCGCGCACGCAAGCCGATCGAGCATCCAGCATGAGCGAGGCGACGCACGAGGTTCATCTGCACGATCCGCAGACGCTCTACCGCCATTGGGAGGAGAGCCAGTGGAGCCCGTGGGACATCGACCTGTCCACCGACCGTGAGCAGTGGGCGGCGACGGAGGACCGCTCGCTCGTGTCGTTCGTCCTGGGTTCGCTGATGGTCGCCGAGGAGCGGATCACGACGAAGTTCTCCGGGCTCGTCGGCGCAGACGGCAGCGAGGAGGAAGTCACGTTCCTGGCGACCCAGCAGGTAGATGAGGCGCGGCACATGCAGTTCTACGCGCGCTTTCAGGACGAGGTCGTCTCAGAGCCCGCGGTCATCGCCGCGCACGTCCAGCGCGCCCGAGTACAGGTCTCGCCTGCCTTTCAGACGATCTTTGACGACAAGCTCGTCGCCGCCCACGAACGCCTCCGTGCCAACCCCGGAGATCGTGCCGCGAAGGTCGCGTTCGTGACGATCTACCACCTGATCCTTGAGGCGACTCTCGGCCTGACGACGTTCGAGTTCGCAACTCGCTTCATGGCGCGCGAGGGCCTGCTGCCGGGATTCGTCGAGGGCTACACGAAGATTCACCACGACGAGCATCGCCACATCGGCTACGGCGTCTGGTTCCTGCGTCAAGCCGTCAGCGAGAACGACCGTGATGGGCGATGTCGTGCGCGGGAGTCTGCGCGAGCTGCTTCCCGCCGTCGCCGAGTCCCTGACGCCGCCAGAGGGTGCCGACGCCTCTGTGCTGGGCGCCTCGGCCGACGATCTGCGCGCCTTCGCCCTCGACGGCCTGACCCGCCGGCTGAAGATCATCGGCGTGCCGCTCGACACACTCTGAGCTGTGGCATCACTAATCCAGCGCGCGCCGGGTCGGTAGCGTGCAGATATGAGTTCGCACGCCCCTACGCTGCCCGTCCTCCAACCAGTCGGCAGGACTCGCTCGCGGCTGATCCGCCGCGCCAGGACACTCTCATTGCTGAGCATTGGGTGGATGACGGTGGAGGCCGGCGTCGCGATCGCCTCTGCCCTGGTCGCTGGGTCGGTCGCGTTGCTGGCCTTCGGCCTGGACTCGCTGATCGAGCTCGTCTCGGCGAGCACGATCCTTTGGCTCTACACCGGCAGCCGCAGCGACTCGGACGCGGCCGAGCGTCGTGCGCAGCAGCTCGTAGCTATCTGCTTCGGGGTCCTCACGCTGTACGTGACGGTCGATGCGATCAACACGCTCGCGGGCGGATCACATCCCGAGACGAGCTGGCCGGGAGTGGCGGTGGCGACCGGAGCGATTCTCGTCATGCCGCTGCTCGCCCGCGTGAAGGGCCGCGTGGCCGTGCAGCTTGGCTCGGCGGCGACTGCAGGCGACGCTGCGCAGTCGTGGCTCTGTGCGATCAGCGCCGCAGCGGTGCTTGTGAGCATCTTCGCCAACGCCACCCTCGGCTGGTGGTGGCTTGACCCGATTATCGGGCTTGGGATCGCTGGCCTTGCGGTGCGCGAGGGATACGAGGCGTGGGCCGGGAAGGTCTGCGCCGATTGCGCGCCGATCGGATTGGAGTCACACGCAGGCCGCGAGGAGGAGGACTGCTGCTAGGCGCCGCTCTGCCCGTTGGGAGTCGTACTCGCGCTTGGGCTGTCAAGGATCGTGGTGCGGCAAGAGGGGCTACGGTCGGCTGGACCTCGACGCGAAGGAGGCCAATGAAGCCGAAGGCCGCACGATCGCGCAGATCCTCGAACTGTTCTTGGAGGTTGACGCGCACCCACGTAACGAGGAAGGCGTCGCTCCCTCGACGTACGCCCTCTACCGGTCGGTGCTGAACTGTCATCTCCTCGGCAAGCCCAGGCGCCAACCCGGCAACAGACGCAAGTTGCCCCGGCAGGCTACGCCGTCGCGATCGCCAAAACACAAGCCCGCTGCTTCAACGAGCCGCACACACCGCGCGCCTGGCGCGAGCAGATGCGCGAAGCCGGTGTGCCCGGACAGACTCGCGTGCACGCATGGCGCGTCCTCTCATCCGCACTGAGCTGGGCCGCGAGATCACCGTCTGTGCCAGAGATCCACACCAACGGATGCAAGCTCGCCAGAGAACCCGTCACCAGCCGCCGACGATCCGCGCGCACAGGCGGCACCGGCTACGCCCCCGCCATACGCGCACGCCCGCTGCCTAGCTGGGCGCTCTCGCCGCAGGCCGTCGAGGCGATCCGCGCTCAGATGCTCCTTCGCCTCGCACCACGCAAGGCCATCCTCGCGCACCGTGACGCAACGATCGTGAGCCTGCAATACGGCATAGCGAGCCGCAACCAAGAGCTCTGGGGACTTCGCTGGTCCTCCCTCGACGGAGAGTTCGCATGGGTGACCGAAGTCCTCAGCAACGGGCAGCTCCAACAATGGGGCAAGACCGAGCACAGCACCCAACGCCGCACCGCCATACCGAGCATCCTGCGAGAAGACCTTGAACAATGGCGAGCGATCCTCACACAATCCGGACGCCCGGCCCGGCCCAGAGACTTCATCATCCCAGGAGACCTCACCAACGCCCGCCACGGAGTACGCGAGGCCGACACAGGCGCCTGTCACCTCAGCAAGTCCCAAGCAAAGACATGGGGGCGAGACTGTTTCACGCCAGCAGTGCAAGCCGTCGCGCAACGCCCGGTGTTCGCGCGCATCCTTGGCGCCACCCCATATGCGCTACGCCGTGGCGGTATCTCGCTGCGCCTACGCACCGAAGACCCACAAGTCGTCGCCAGCGAGTGCGGCACCAGCCTGAAGATGCTCAGCGATCACTACTCATTCCCCATCGAGGACCTACGCCAACAGGAGCCACGACCCGCAGATGTCGAGTGGCGCGCGGCACGCGCCGCCCTCGTGGAACCACGTGCGCAGGAGGAAGTCCCGCCCGCCGAGACAGATCACGAGCGTATGCGCCCTCGACGGAAGCCCTTCATTGCATGGCTCTCTGCACGTAGGCGAGTCTCTCGCGTGTCGTAGCAACCACCCACGGATTGATCCGCGCCGCCGGAGCAACCATGATCCGGTTTGGCGCCGCGGCAGGGAGACGGCTTGACGTCGCCGGGGAGCGCGCTATCTTTGATTAACGCGCTCCCGAAAGCGCCCCGTTTGCGGCTCGCGGCCCATGTCCGCATCGCATTAGCCGGGGAAGCGGCTCAGCCGTCGGACTGACGCTATGACCCTTTCAGGGCGGGCATGGGACGCCATCACGAAAGGAGCCGTACGTGTCAGCCCAACAAAACCGCAAGCAGCAGCGCCTCGCTCGCGAGCTCGCTAAGAGTGAGGACGTCCCCTACCAAACGGCGCTCAACCAGATGAGAGAAACAGCGGAGCCGCAGAGCCCTTCACCTGTAGCGAGCGTTCCCCACACCACGCTTTTCGACCAGATCGAGCGGACCAACGCAAGCCCGGCCGGATATAACGAGGACTCGTTCTCGTTTCTCAACCGGGTTGCTGGCCAATATTGGCAGCGCGTACGGACGGCGCTCGACGACTGGTATGCAGTGTTTCCAGACACGTCGGCCGACCTCTGGAAGCGGTTTCGCAAGGCCGATCCCAAGCAGCACTACGCCGCCTGGTGGGAGCTGTATCTGCACCACCTCTTTACGAATCTGGGCTTTCGCGTCACGCCAAACGCAGAGCTGCCAGAAGGAAATAGCCGCCCGGATCTGCTGGTAGAGCGGGGCAGCTACTTCTTCTATGTCGAGGCAGTGACGGTCTTCTCCGGGATCGTGTCCGGCCAATCGCATACTGCGCTTGAGCCGCGGATCCTCGACATCATCAACACGATCGATGCCTCGAACTACTTTGTGAGTGTCAGATTCGCCCAGACCAGCACGGCGATGCCAAAGGCAGCGGACATCACCGGGCCGATCGAAAAATGGATGGCCGAGCACAAACCAGACGACATCCTCAAGCTGGAGGCCTTGGATCTCCCGACGACGTCGATCGCCACAGGCGACTGGGTTCTGGAGCTGAAACTGATACCTCGTTCACCCGAGTTCCGCGACAAGCCAGACAACCGACTCGTAGGCACCCACGGCGCCACAGCCGGCTTCACCAACGACCGTCAGCAGATCTACCGTGCCCTCGAGCGCAAGAAGAAGCAGCACAAGGCACCAGACGGCCCGACAGTGATTGCGCTGATGCCCATCAACGGCTTCGTCGGCGACACCGAGTTCACCGATGCGCTCTTCGGTAGCCAATCCGTGCGCATGGAGATAGCCACCGGCGCGACTACCGTCACCCGCAATCTCGACGGTTTCTGGGTGGGCCAGCGAGGTCCGGCCAGCAAAAGGGTCTCAGCAGTCCTCTCAGGCGTATCCGTGCTACCGACCAACTGCGCCACGACGCCGCTGCGACTCTGGCATCACTTCGCGCCCAACCGTGAGCTGACCATCGACTTGCCGTTCGCTACCGCGCGGATCGTAGATGACCAACTCATCTTGGCGGATGCAGCCCGAGAGCCCCACGACATGCTCGGGCTCACAGCCGACTGGCCAGGGCCTCGTCCACCGTTCCCTCGATGAAGCCAGCAGGCCTGGATCGGTTCGCCAGCTATGGTCGGCCACGCGCTGGCGACCGGGAGTCGCGGACCCGTCTTGAGCCTGCCGCGCCGCTCCGCCGCAGGCAGCAGGCACCGGACGACCAACGCGCTCGTGAAGATGTCGACCATGCAAGCCCTGCGATCCGTACATGCGCCCGGCCACTCTCTGGCTGAGGGTTACGGCTAGAGCACTCGCAACACGTGGTTCGGGCACCGTACGCTCTTGCTATGTCGAGCCTTGACAGCGACGAGCGAGAAGAGCAGGTGGTATCCCATCCCCTAGCTGGCGTGCTCGCCAAGCTCAATCGCGCACAGGAGCATCTGGAAGCGCTCCACTCGCAGCTGCCCGCCTTTCTCGACCGCAAGCCCCACCGTTTCTCGGCTGAGCTCGATCCTGAGCGCAGGCGCTACTCGATGCGCGTCACCATCTTCGAAGACCCCCGCTCGAGTGGAGCATCATCGTCGGTGACATCGCGCACAACCTGCGATCCGCTCTCGATCACCTCGCATGGCAGCTCGTGATCGTCAGTGGCAACGAACCGTCTGGCGGGACGCAGTTCCCGATCTTCACCACTGAGCCCGCCTCTGGCAAGCAGCGGCACGTCTGGGATCGGATGGCCAACGGGATGCGAGACGACATCGTGCAGATCATCAAGGACGTACAGCCATACAAAGCCGGCCACAAGGCGACCGAACACTCCCTCGCTGCAACTTCAGTCCCTCTCCAACGAAGATAAGCACCGACTCCCGGTGGCACGCATGACGGCTATACAGCGACATGACCCGCCCACCTTGAGCCTCGGAGAGATTCGAGACGTGAAACGCGCGAATACCACGTCGTGGTCGGGAAGGCACTCGTAGACGGCGACGAGGTTGCATGGGCTGACGTTGACATCACGGGCCCAGACCCGAAGATGGAAGTGCAGGGCACATTCCCGTTCGAGGTGGCGTTTGGCAAGATTCTGCTGTCCGGCCACGGGCTTGCGGAGATCGTCGATCACTGCCGCAAGCTGGCTGGCCTGTTCGAGGCCGGGTTCTTCTAACCACCCCGAAGGGGATGTTCGCCGCGCCCCATCCGAAGCCATACCCACGCTGCATCTTTTGCGGAGCGAAGGCCGACAGCCGCGAGCACGCGATCCCCAAATGGATCTCTAAGCAGCTCGAACTCCGAACGATGCTGACCGGCATCACTAAGGATCTAGAAGACGCGCTTCGACACCCGATCTCGACTGCAAACCATCGTGGTCGAATCCTCTGCACCCCATGCAATCAGCACTTCGGACGCCTTGAGGAAGCAGTCATTCCGCTACTCGTGCCGATGGCGCAGGGCGAGCCACTGACTCTTGACACGGATCGCCAAGCGCTGCTCGCCCTGTGGGCCGGAAAGACCGGGATCGCGCTTCTCGCCACCACTGCTCCCGAGCTTCTTGAGGTCATACCGATGGACCACAGACGGACCATCCGAGAACGAGGAGTGCTTAACGACGAAACCTGGGTTGGCTATTTTCCGTGGAGGGGGGCGATGATCCTCCACGGAGGACAAGTCACCCTTGCAAACGACGATGTGGAACACACAGACTGGTACGAGGGTTACACCTCGATCTTCGCCTTTGGTCAGGTCGGGTTCAAGCTCGTCGGTCTCCAAGGGCCGCTCCACGGCAGCGACAGTCTGAACGCCACCAATCTCGCCCATAGCAGCCAGTTCTGGCCCGCCTACCGGAAGTGCTGCAAGTGGCCGGAGGGGCACCCCGCTGACCGAAGACCAACACCTCCCCATCATCGTCGGGCTTGCTCCGATCCAGCGCGGCACCTGAGCGCCGCCTTGCCATGGCGGCGAACCTGTCTGGCCACTTCGAAGAGACACCGGAGAACAGGGACCTACCGAGGTAGCCGCCGGCAAGCCGATTGCTACCGATGCGATGGTTGCAATCGTTGCAGTCAGCTGTTACCGTGTGGATCATGGCAACCGCACCGACGATTTCCCGAGCGGATCTGCAGCGAGTGCTCCCGACCTTTCGCAAGGCCGCCGCGCTCATCGATGTGCATCCTTCGTTCATCAGTCGTGCCGTGCGTGATCTGGGGATCACGCACGTCGAGTGGGGACGACGCGAGCGCTACCTGCAGATACCGGATGTGCTGCTGATCGCTACCCACGCCCGGCGCAACGCCGTGGAGGAGGTCGCTGGGGGCCTAGTCGAGCTGGCCGAGCAGCACGCTCCGGAGCTTGCAGGATGGGTGACCGCGGAGGCAGAGCAATTCCTCGCCGCGCTTCCCGCGCCCCAGCCCGAGGAGAGCGACGCCTTTCTCGCAGAGTTGCGCAGCGAGCTGCCGGGGGAGTGGGCCGATCGCGCGGAGGTCATCTACCGCCGCCATTTGGATGGCTAGACGGGGTGGCACCGTTCGCGGTATCCCCGGTCGGCCCAGCCGCCGTTGGGCTCGCCAACACCGGGGGTGAACCCGAACGCGTCGAGCTCCTCGGGCGTGAGGGCGATCCCTGAGTCCTCGAGCACGCCGACGCGTCCGTGTGCGACGGTTACCGTGTCGATCGCCGACACGACGAGCGTCAGCAACAAAGCAGCCGTCATGTACTCGCCGCGGAGTCTGCCCTCGACGTCCTCGCGAACGCACACGGACGTGATCAGATGCGGGCGGCGGCGCCCGGCCTTCGCCCGCGGCGGCTTGATGTCGGGGTCCTCGAAGTGCCAGGACAGGAACGCCGCCACGCGGTTCGAGTTGCGTACGTCGACCACGAGCAGCCGGCGCCCCTTCGCCGCGTCGGCGTGGTGCCACGCTGACCGAGCCGGCTCAGGGCTCGGGACACCGATCAGCCTGTGCCGCGGGGTATACAAACGCCAGCGCACAGCGTTCCCAGGGCCACCGACGGACGGCAGGTAGTGGTCGAGGCGCACCCGGGTCTGCGGATCACCAGACCGGCGAGCGTCCGAGACGGCCAGCGCTGCCGCAAGTCGTCTGATGAGTTCGTCACGGTCGGGCATGACCGTACATTCGAGAGGATGCTCCGGACGCCACAGCTCGGGCCGACCGGCTCCCATGGCGCACGAAACGCGCCGGTCCCAGACGGACGCCCAGGTCATCCCCGGGTGTTGAGCCAGTCTCCTTCTACGGTGCGGTGGCGGTAGGATGCGAGCGCTAGGCCGACGTAGCTTGACCCTGATGCGTACCGCGAAATCCAAACCGTCCTCAAGCCAGCAAAAGCGCGAGAAGCCGGCGACGACGATCGCCGCGCCCGTACAGGTGCCCTCGGCGAAGACGAGGACTTACGGGCTGCCTGGCACAGCAGCAGAGCGCGCGACGCGCCGCCGTGGGCTGATGGAGGAGCATCGCGAGACGCTGCGCCGCCTCGGCGAGTAGATCGGCACAGATCCAACTCCCGGCGGGCGACGCTGCATGAGCATCGGCCGGTCGGGCTTGCCGACAGATCCAGACAAGCAGATCCGGCAGCGATACGATTGCCCTCAGCGCCGACGTAGCTCAGCTGGTAGAGCGCATCCATGGTAAGGATGAGGTCGCGAGTTCGAGCCTCGCCGTCGGCTCTTTTGTACCGCAACGTCACCGCAGTTCGGTACCATCTTTGTCCACGGTTGTCCTCTCTTGTCCGCAAGGCGAGGGCGACGAATCATCAGCACAGGAGTCAAATATGACGCTCTACCTAGCGGTAGAGCGTGCCTACGCTCCCATCATGGTAAGGAGGGGGTCCCCGGTTCGAGTCCGGGCGTCGGCTTAGCCTCTGAATCCCGCTTCAGCAAACGCTTTCAAGCGGTTGTGAAGGTTCTCGGCAGAGCGGTGGGGCACGGAAATGGCCCTACAACACCGGGTCAAACACCCCAGGTGCCCCCAGGAACAGCAGCGCGGGGCCTCGGCGAACCAAGGTGTTCCAAGGTCGGGGGCGGCGCCGGTTGGCACGTCAGCCGAGGCCGGCCTTGTCGAGCATCGCGATGAGTGTCGGGCGACGGCGGTGATGTTCGCGAAGATCCGCGAGGCGGGCCGCGAACCACTCCCTCTGGCTGGCCGCCTCGGCGGCGCGGCGGGCGTGCTTGAGTACCGGGACGGCTCGGGCGTACGCCCGGCGGCCGGTTTCGAGCAGCATCTCATCCGCGACGAGCATGTACCAGGGCAGCGCCTGCTCCGGTCGCTGCGCCTCGCGGGCTTCGGCGAGGCGCAGGCGCCGCGGCAGTCCCGGGTCCCAGTCGGCGTCTTCGTGCGAGGCACTCCAGGCTCCCTCGACATCGCCCTCATCGAGCAGTGCGTCGACGAGTCCGCCGAGGTCGCGCTCGCGCAGGGCCAGGCGCGCGGCGTCACGCTCGGTATCCCATGCCCCCATTGTGTCGGCCGCGCGGCGCAAGAGCGAGTGGGTGCTCGCCGAGGCCATCCGCTCGTGCTGCTCCCGGCGCAGACGCAGCATCTCCAGCGGAGCCGACCGCCGCTCGTGCACACCGCACGCGAGGTCATAGAGCTTCTCGACCTGCCAGCCGCTCGTCTCGGCGATGCCACGCTTGGCCCACAGCAGAACCTCCTCCTCGCGACCAAGCTCGGCCATCGCCTCGCAGACCCGGATGAACTGGTGCGGTGAGCTGAGGTCCCCACCAAGGAGTGCGACGATCGCCTCCCCATCCCCGTCGAGTACCGCCAGCCGCTCGCGCGCCCACCGCACTGCAAAGACCCGCTCTCCGTCCTCGCGCTCTTCGATCGCGCGACGGTAGAGCGGGAGCCCGCGCTCGCCGAGGGCGCCGGCGTACCTGACCGGATCGACCTCGAAGAAGTCCTGGTCCTCGCAGCCGAACCGCACCATCCACGCCGCGAGCTTCACCGGATCGGCGACCCCCGCATCACACGCCTCGGCGTGGACCTCCAGGAGTTCGCGCGCGAGATCCCCGATCGTCCCGTTGGAGTCATCGGCGTGCATGATCACCCTCACGACATGCCCGACCGCACGCTCGACCAGGACGACGAGATCTCTCGACGGCGAGGACGCGGCAACCGTGCGCAACTCCTCAACGACAGGCCGCGCCGCGCGTGCCCACTTCGAGCTCTCCCGGTATTCCAGAAACCGCCGCGTCCGCAGCCCACGATCGACCTGCGCGCGAAGCTCCACCAGATCACCCGCCTCGCGCGCCGCGGCCAACCGCACATGCCGCTCGACGTCATCGTGCCAGTCGGCCGCGCAGACAACGATCTCCCGCAGGACCTCAGACGAAAGATCGCGCACCAGCACCCCGAGATCCCTTCGCTCACGACCGCCTCTGCCCGCCACCCGGCAATCCTCGCACCCCGGGCCTAACGCTGCACCCACGCTCCCACGCGCCGCACCCATACCCGTCCGACCCCGAGAAGGCGCCCACTGCGGGTCACGATCGCGCCCGCACACCTCAGGCAATGTGAAAGCGCCCACCTCGCCGACGATTGGACCCCCGTGTCGTCCGTTGCAGGCATCTCCGGCTTCGGCCGGCAGACGCTCGCATCGACTCAGAAGCGGTAGCCCCCTCGCGAAATCCCAAGGTGCTTCCGCTCTTGTCCAAGGCGGGTGCGCCTCTCCGGAGGCCGGCCGTGTTCCGCTTTCGATGACGGAAGGGCGGCCAGACGGTGGGTGGTGGGCGTGCGTAGAATCTCGTGACGTGTCCACGGCGGGAGACACTGGGTATGCGTTGAGTTCGTCCAGCGATGGCGAGCACGAGCGGCTGGTCCGCCAGGCTGACATGTATGCGCCGTTCACGCGCCGTCTGCTGATGCGTGCGGGGATCAAGCCCGGGATGCGGGTCCTCGATGTGGGCTGTGGGCCTGGCGATGTCAGTTTGCTTCTGTGCGAGCTGGTGGGCGCCGATGGTTCGGTGGTCGGGGTCGAGCGTGACGAGCAGGCGCTCGCGAAGGCGCGTCAGCGCGCGGTCGAGTCTGACATCGAGAACGTCGAGTTCGTGCTCGGTGACTTTCGCGAGGTCGAGCTCGCCGATAGCCGGTTTGACGCGTTGGTCGGACGGCTCGTGCTGATGTACCAGGGTGACCCGCCTGCGGCGGTGCGGGCCGCGGCACGCCACGTACGCCCGGGTGGGGTGGTCGTGTTCGCGGAGATGTGCATGCGCACGGGGTCTGCAATACCGCAGAGGTTCTTGGTGTCTTGGCCGCATACCCCGGCGTCTGAGCGGCTCAGCGAATGGATTGATGGCGCTTTCGGCGGGCTGGGCACGCAGCCGGACATGGGAATGCGGTTGCCCGCGACGTTTGCCGAAGCCGGCCTCGAGCCCAGCCTGGACCTCGACAGCGAAGTCGTGATTGCTGTTGGCGAGGAGGCGGTCTCTGAGGCCGTGGACTACGCCCGCAGCTTGTTGCCCGGGATCGTTGCTGCCGGGGTGGCCACCGAAGAGGAAGTGGACATCGACACCCTCGCGGAGCGCCTGCGTGCCGACACCGGACCGGTGGGACGCATCTCGTTCTGGCCGACAGTCATCGGCGCCTACGCGACAAAGCCGCGGTAGCGCTACTACTCGCCAGCGCACCCACTGAGCGCTACCGCTGGCACGGGACTATTGTGGGGGAGTGAGCGATCGATACGTCCCAGCGGCTGGTCGTGCGGTGCTTACACCTTTCTTCGACGTCGTTAACGCGATCGCGATGCGGCAGGGGCGATGGCGTCCACGTCTCGTCGAGCGAGCGATTGGCTCTGGCGCTCCGATACGGATACTGGATCTTGGTTGTGGTACTGGGGAAATGGCGCTGGCTATAGCCCGTGCTTCTCAGAAGGTGACGCTGATCGGCGTCGACGGCGATGCTGACGTTCTGAAGCGAACAGATGCGAAGGCGCGGGCGGAGGGTATCGAGCTCGAGCTCCACGAGGCCCTCGCAGATCACATCCCACTTCCGAACGCAGATGTCGATTGTGTAGTGAGCACGCTAATGTTTCACCACCTCAGCCCAACGGCGAAGCGCGCGGCGCTCGCGGAGGCACGGCGCGTCCTTGTCCCCGGCGGACGGCTCTTGGTGTGCGACGTTGGCCGTGCCAGCGATCCGATGATGCGAGCCGCGTTCTTTGCTGTGCAGCTACTCGATGGGTTTGCAAACACGCGCGAGCACGTGCAAGGCGCGCTTCCTGGCATTGTGTCGCAGGTCGGCTTCTCGACGGTCACCGTGTTCGGCCGATACCGCACCGGCGCCGGCACGCTCGACCTGATCGAAGCGCTGCGCTGAGATCTGGGACCGTGAAGTCGGCGCTCAAGCCCAATGCTGATCACGTCGAGGGTCGAGATGAAGGGAGCTGTACCGGCTTACGCACCATCGGCCAGCGTCTCGCTTGACGGCCAGCGCGTGGCTCAGGCCGGTGCACAAGGACCGATCCGCGACGGCGAGGACACTTCCGGATATGCGCGAAAGCGGCAGTGCGGACCGTCCGAGACGCTTGCGTGGGACTGATGCAGCTGGGCCGGTTCCTGGCCAAGCTGAACCGCCTCCAAGTGAGGCGGGCGATTCACTCACAGGTACCTGGATCTGTAGGAGAACGTGCGTTGGGACCCGGGAGGCGGAGCAGATCCTCGAACGTCATGAGCTCGATCGGCCAGTCGGTTGCGGCTGCTCTCGCCGACCTCGTGAACCCGGACGACGAGACGAGGATCGCACGCCTGGCACCCGCGGCTGTCATCGCGCCGAGCAGGGCACGTACTGTGCCAACCGACACCAGGCTCCGTTGGCTATAGCGCTTGACCTCGACGACCGTCGGTGGGTCACCCTCAATGATGAGATCGAACCCTCGGTCTGTGGTATGCGGGGTGGCCCGGATCGGAAAGCCGCGCTCCTGAAAGAGCTTTGCCACCAGCCGCTCGAACTCCAACGGGGTCGTGCTCTCAAGCACTGACGGGTCGCGTGCGGCCTCGGCGAGCGTCAGCTCCGTGGGCTCCAGCGCGTCACGGTCGAACTCGCGACGCATGTTGGCCACCTCACGGATACGCCGAATGATCGCCGCGACATCCACGGCCACGTCACTGGTGAGCTGGACATAAGGCGCCGACGAGAGGGCGAATAGCGTGTTCTCAGGATTGTGGGAGGCAACGAGCATCGGCACATTTGCTCCCCAAGCCATTCCGAGCTCGTAGTACACGTTGGGATTCGGCACAGTCAGCAGTGCGACCACTACCTCCGACCTCCGGATCGCGGTGGAGATTGAAGCGACGAGGTTGCCCCCCGGCTCCAGCGATGAAGCGGGGTCGAAAACCTCGTGGCCCGCCTCGGCCAACCCTCGGGTGAGTTCAACCGCTAGCTCGTGGCCATCGGAATGGCTGTATGAGATGAAAATCCTCATACACTCATCTCCAGCGCCCGGGTGATCGCCCACAGCTCGTGCAGCAGGTGCTCGCGGTCCTCCTGCTCCTTAGCTGTCTCGGCACCATAGATCGTGAGTGTCTCCAGCGTCGCTCGGCACTCTGCAAGTCGGCGGCGAAGGATGTCGAGGATTGCATCGCGGGTGTCGCTGACTGCGTGTATTCGTCGCGTCTCAAGCTCTTGTCGTGACGCGGAGATGTACTCACGCTGGATCTGAACATTCCAGCCATTCACACTCGCGTGCTCCCACCGGCTAACCTCCGGCCGGTACTCCTCGTCGCTCAGCGCCTGGACGAGCGCACGCGACACTGTACGAAAGTCGTCGGCGCTGAAGGGGATCGCACCCAGCTCCGGCGGCTTGACGCGCTCCATGTCGTAGACGAAGACCGTACCGCGGTCGTCCATCCGCCGGATCGTGTCAACCAGTACCTCGGCGAGGCGCTCGGCGGCAACCTCGTGGACAGTATTGGTCAGCGTGATGAAGTCGAACCGCTTGTCGGGCGGGAGCACACGATCGAAGTGCGAGAGGTCGCCTACATCTCCGCTCACGCTGGCGAACCCGAGCGCCGAAGCTGTCCTGCGTGTCTCCAGCAGATAGTCATGCTTGACGTCATACGCGAAGAACTCGATCTTTGCCCGGGCATCAGGGGACAGGCTGTTACGCAATCCACTGAGGATCTGACCGCGCCCACATGCGAGATCGAGCCACGTGAGTCGACGAATCCCAGGAGCGGAGAGCAGCCGCTGCATGACGGTGAGAGCAGCTTGATGCTGCGCGAGCTGCCGCCCGTCGATCCTCATCGCACTCGAATCGCCGATGATCGTCATCGCTGCTCAACCGTATACCTCTCGCTGTGCCGCTGCCGCTCGCACTCGGTGTGGGGTGGTGACGGGGCGTCCATCGACTACCGGACATGCCGCCGAAATCCAGCGGGTTCGTCGTCGCCCATCAGACCCTCTTGGTGGTCCGTTACGAGCGCGAGACGGGGCGTCGTGGAGACGCTCGGATCTCGGCGATGGATGACTACAAGCAGCGGAAGGCAGCCACCGACGGACACAACCACCACCCGCGGTCGTCAGCTCCGCCAAGCAGCTGATAGCGGCTGCAAGTATCCACGTCGATCTTCGACAACGCCGAGCGAGAAACGTAACTCGCCGAGACATGACTTCACCTGTAGGCTCCCTCCGTGGACGAAGATCAGATCGTCGCCGATCTGCGGGCCAAAGGCCGCGACGATGTCGTCGCCGAGCTCGCCAACTACGGAGGCAGGCTGGAGGAATCGGATCTGCCGCCCGAGCAAAAGGCCCAGAACCGCAGGGCTCTCTGGGCGGTTGCAGAGGGCGCGGCGAGGTCCTACCCTGACCCGACGATGGACATGAAACTGACGGCGCTCGATCTCGTGAGCACCTCGGACCCCGAGCTGGCTGCGAGCGCGGACCGCCTTCGCACAAATGCTCACCGCGTAGGTCAGCCCCGTCGCCTTCCCAGTCGCATTCGCCCGAGAGCGGTCACGCGGGTCATCGAGTTCGGGAGTTGCGCAACGGACGATGATCGAGCCTGGCGAACGACCGGGTGAGCGCTTCCGCAACGCTCGGCAGAAGCGAGCCTGAGCCGATGGTCACTCGGCGCGCTCGAATGTCGTCCTTTGCGCAAGCGAAGTGCGGACGCAGTGAGGCGCTCGCGTTGCCTACGAAGCAGGCGTGTCGCTGAGCGTTGTTGGAGCGGCATTCCGGGCCCTCCCTTGAGGTAGTGAGCGTCAACACCCACAGCCTCTCGGCAGGCCCGGACCTACCTACACACCGTTCTGAACGTCCCTGGGCACGTCATCTAGACCTCGTCGAGCATCTTCGAGATCAGCTCTCGACACTCATGACGCTCTGGGAGGCCATTGATCAGCGTGTGCCTGGGCGGCAGGGGTAGCATGCCCATGTACTCCTGCAACTCCGCGAGAACCTGCGCACGGCCCTACGTTGGCTCACCGTCGCACGGAAACAAAAAAGGCCGATTCCGCAACGGGCCCAACCGTGGCGCCCGCGACGCACGTCACACGGGTCTTTCCGACTCGGAACAGGCTGCCGGACCGCGGCACGCACACAACTGGGACCGCCCGCCCGTTCGAATCCACAGCGCGCGGAAGCGCATACTTCACCCTGATCCTCCTCCGCCCACGGGCCCTCGCTATCGCTGCCCGATGTCGCCCGATACGGGGCGTGGCGCTGACGGCTGGTGCAAACGTGAAGTCAATGCGCCCTCCGCTGTTGAGCTTCCCAGCCCTCATCACGTTCACCGCTTGCAGGGCGTCTGCCACCGATACTTCAAAGGCAGACATACTCAGGTTGTACGGGGTTTTTGGCTTGCCGCTCACCGTCACGCTATAAGGTCCGCCGTCCGGCTGAGGAAGGATCACCGCAGAGAAGCCGTGACTCCCGGATACGTACGCCGCATGTGGTATCCCGCGGCTCACGGAGCCCCCGCGCTCGAAGCCCGTTACGCGCCCGAGTGCATCGCGGACCTCGAGGTCGGCTGGCGGCTCCTGTATCACGGCGATCTTCTCGACGAGTGGTAGATGAGCGATCAGCGTTTTGTGAATGTAGACCTCCAACGATTGCAGGCTCCCGGCGATGTTGGTGTCACTAGCGTTGACGTAGTACGTCAGCGGCCCCGAGTTATAGAAGCTGGTATGGAGTATCGGGTCCTCCTCGTCAAAGCCGTCGGTGTGCCATCGGACCATCACGAGTCCGTCACCGTTGAGCGAACAGTCGTGAGTCACAGTTTGCCAGTTACACACCGGCGGGCGTGTCTGGTTTACTGGGAAATAGTCAAGGCGTGCACTTGTCACGCTTAGTGCTGCCAGTATCGGTATGCCGGTGGGAATCACCGGCGGCAGAGGGAGAAGCCCGGGATGGAATTCAACGTAGACGGGCAGGGCACCCACGCTAGATTGCACCGAGCAAACTACGCTGGGGTCTGGGCTCACGGCCTTCCAGGTAAGGGCGAGTGCTCCGTATTCCACCGAGTAGCTCTTGAGCAAACTGCCCAGCGACGCGACAGGGACTACCGGAAAGTGCGTCGCCAATGCTGTTCCTGGCCCCGGACAGTTCGTAAAATCAGCCGTGTAACTGTACGGGACGTCCGAGACGAAGTTGTCGAGGCTCAGACCGGAGCAACAACGCCGAATCCCGAGATACCGCGTCCCTGCATCGTTGGGTGAGGATATTGCTGGCGTTCGCGCCGTAAGTTCGGTAGCACTCGTCACCATTGTCGAAGAATCGCAGCCCTCCTGTATCGCGAACGCTGGGGTACCCGTATACCAGCAGATCCGGTCGCCGTTCTGGAAACCGACGCCCTTGATTGTAACGGTGGTACCTCCTGACCACGGACCGTGATCGGGCGTGACCGAGCAGATGGCGGGCTCGGAGGATGCGCATGGCGGAGGGGGTGGACCGCCACTACCACTCGTGGCAAGAGTAGTGAACGACGCGGGGCCCGGGGTGTAGCTCATGCCGCCGCCCGCGTTGGTCGCGACGAGGTTGAAGTAGTAGGTCGTGTTCGGGGAGAGGCCGGCGAGGTTGGCGGACACGGAGACTGGCGCGGCTCCTGGGCCCGTCGTCTGGGCGCAGGGCATCGTGGACCCATATGCGGACGTGGTGCCGTATTCGAAGTAACAGGTCGTGGCGGCGCCGCCGGGATACACGGTCCCGTGCAGGTCTGCCGTTGAGGAGGTGATATTGGTCGCTGCGTCTGTCCCCGCCAGTGCAGGGTTTGCCGTCAGCTGGATTGTCCAGCTGGTCCCGTTCCAGCGCTCGGCCAGCGTGAGATATGCACCGGTCGGTCCCTCCGTACTGTCCAGGTACTGGCCGACCGCTGTGCAAACGTTGGGGGCCGTGCAGGACACGTCGGAGAACGAGGACTGGGTGGAGCCTGCGGGTTCCGGGGTTATCGGGAGCTCGCCCCAGGTCATGCCGTCCCAGGACTCGGTGAGCGTGGTGTTGCCGCTGAATCCGACGGCTGTGCAGGGCTTACCTTCGGGTGCGCATGACAGGTTCGTAAAGCCGTTGTAGCTCGAGGCGTTTGGGTTGGGCGTGGGTTCGATCGTCCAGCTGGTGCCATCCCAGGACTCCGCGAGGGTGAGGCTACCGCCGCTGCTACTGGCGCTGCTCCCGACTGCGCTGCACGATTTAGCCGACTCGCACCACACTGCGTTGAGCGCAGATCCCGTTGATCCGGTGGGACTGGCCGCGGGATGGATCGACCAGGTCGAGCCGTCCCAGGACTCAGCGAGAGGCGTCTGGCCCGTTGAAGGGGTGGAATATGCGCCGACGGCGGTGCAGGCCGCTTTTTCGGGGCAGGACACGCCAGTGAGCGCCCCGTTGTCCGCGCCGCTTGGGAGCGGCGCCGACTCGATCGTCCAGGCCGACCCGTCCCAGAGCTCCGCGAGTGGCACGGTTTGACTTGTGGCGGCGCTGTAGTAGGAGCCGACAGCCATGCATGCTTTCGCGGTCGCGCACTGGACGTATGAGAGGACGTCGTTTGACCCTTCGGAGGGGGTGGGCGGTGGCCGGATGGTCCAACTCGACCCGTTCCACAACTCGGCGAGCGGCAGCTCACCGCTGCTGCCGTAGTAGGAGCCGACCGCCAAGCAAGCCGTCGCGGCGGTGCAAGAGACGCTGGCGAGAGTGCTCCATGTCGCATCGCCGGGCGCAGGGGTCGGCTCGATGGTCCATTTGGTCCCGCCCCAACCCTCGGCCAGCGTCGTGTTGCCGACAGCCGTCCCTACAGCAGTACACGAGGCTTCCGCGCAGGACACGCCCGAGAACTCGGCCAAATGGCACGGTTCGAACTCAAATGCGCACGAGTAGCTGGTCGCGTAGGCGGTAGCGAACCCGGTCGGCCCCGTAGGACCCACAGCCAAGCCGGAGGCGAGTGGGCCTTCCTCAATCGTGTTGGGTGGCTCACTGGCCAGCCTGTCTGCGCCTGATCGCTGGGGTGTGCCGCCCACGGCACGTGGCTCCAGCGCGGCTGCCGATTGCGACCCCTGGAGCCACATGCCAACGCCGCACGCTGGGATGAGAACTGCCCGCACACAAGCCGCGTTGCTAATGCGGGCGCGGCACAGAACCCCAGCCATCGGGCGAGCCTAACGACCGCTCACATGACCGTCAACTCCACATGATCTGACTTCGCGGTTTCGCGGCGGGTCCCCCGGCTCTTATGCTCGGCCCTTACGCTTCCCGGGACGCGCCGAGGCAGCCGGGAGTGGCGGGACCTTCGCGAGCTTGCGCACACAGAAGCCCATGTTCTGCTTGGTGCTCTGACGATAGTCGTCCGGCAGGTCGGGAATAGCCAGAAGGCGCTGACATGCCTCAAGTGACCCCTGGATGTCTCCTACCCAATAGGCGGTAATGGAGTACTCGAACGGAAGCCCCCACTCATACATCCACGGCGAGACGCACAGCAGGTCTCGCGGGACCGGCTGACCGAGACCCAGCAGGGCGAACTGGTACGCCGCGCGATACTCGCCACGAAGCCGTAGCCGCGAAGCCAACTCATACAGCGGCTCCATCCTCGACGGGCGGAACTCCCAAGCAGCGACGAGACCCGCCTTCGAAGCGGACCACTCCCCTTGCTCGGCTCGCAACACCGCAGCCTGGAGCATCGCGAAGAACACTTCCTCATCCCAGCCGCCCATCGCAACCCGGCGGTCATACATATTGATCGCGGCGTCGACGTTTCCAACATGGCGATGGGTCTGTGCGAGGTAGAACACCGTACGTGAGTTGGCAGGGTCCTGCTCGCGCGCACGCTCGAGCAGCTTAAGCTCATTCTTGTGACGCCCGCTCCGTGCCCCGCCAATCGACCACGAACGTACCCTCACCCCATCAAGCAGCTCAATCGCATACTGGCTGCGACTATCGATGTACGCGTTGAGAGTACCCACGTAATGCCAGTCAAGGTCGCCGCGAACCAAGCAGGTCCTGTAACCGCGGCTCACCTCATCCAGATGACAAAGCGCGTAAGCGTCAGCAGTTAGCGAGTCAAACGCGCCCCGCTCGACTTCAAGCTTCGAGTCCGCATCTACAACGAGCAGATAATCAGCCTTGCCCCGCGCAAGCCGCACCGACCGCGTACGGTTGGAGCCGAAATCAACCCACTCGTGTTCAAAAAGCTCGCCAGGGACCCTGGCCATCTCGCGCCGAACCAGATCCTGAGTGCCGTCCGTCGAGCCCGTATCGCAGATCACCCAATAGTCGACGATGTCCCGAACCGAAGCCAGGCAACGCGCTAGAAACTCCGCCTCGTTCTTAACGATCATGCACAGGCAGATCGAGGGCATCAGTTGTCCCCTCCGCCGACGCACATGTCGATCCCCGGCAAGGTGAACACGCAGGATACCCTGGAGGGATGCGATCGAGCAGAGTCGCGACGGGTTGACAAACGACCCTGCGCCATACCATACCGTAGCGCTAAAAGGCCGCATCGATCCGTCCAGCGCCTGCGAGTTTCGGCGTGCTGTGAGTATCGTGCCTTCCTCTGCGAGGTGGGCGAGCGGCGTCCTCGTATCCCGCCTGGAGGCGATGTTCAGCGCAGGCTAAACAGCGTCGTCGCCTGATGGTCGCTCGACGACGCTGGCGCATCGAACCGCGCACTACTGCTTTCGCGTCATAGCGAGCGTCCGAGGGATGGCCGTGCTCACACTCGCTCTGGACGAACACCGGGCGTATCGACCACGGCCGACAGGTGCTCGTTTTGCCCGGGAGTCAGCGGTGCTCGCCCAGTCGAGCGATTGACATTATTCCATCTGCCTTACTCTCCCCGGTGCTGCGCCCAGGGTGGCGCGTGGTCGCGAGCCCACGCGGCGAGCAGCGGGTCCGCCAGCGCCCATGTGCGTGGTTGTGGCTGCCAGGCCAAGCCGAGCTCGCGCAGGCGCGCGAGGGCGTCGTTGACGCTCTTCGGGTTAGCGGCGACGGCGTGTGGCCTGAGTCCGACGCTGATCGCGGCTACGACCGGCTGCGCACTGGAATGGGCACGCCTGAGTAGATCCCACTCGCGAGCCGTCAGGCTTGCGGTGATCTCTCGTAGACGCCGCCAGCCGGCAAGCGCGCGGGTCTGCTCGTCCTGCCCACGCGGGGGCGCGAGGTCGAGGATGCGCCATGTGAGAGCCGGCACACCGGACGCGAGCTCGGCCGCGGCGCCGATCAGCTCGACGCGCGCTCCGGTCCAGGGGCGCGTGATTACGAGGTCATCGACGAAGCGCGAGGACTTTGGACGGCGGATGCGCAAGAGCTGTCCAGCGTGGTAGAGGGGATGGCCCCGGTCCTCCAGGGCCTTGCCGGCGGGGCCGTCTGGATGTTCGACCAGAACAAGATCCAGCTGTGGGTGTCGTTGGCGGACGGCGCGAAGGTCTCCTAGAAGCTTGCGGGTCTCCCGGCCGGAGAGGGAGGAGAGCATCAGGCCGAAATGGTCGATGATTAGGAGCGCGTCGTCGTCCGTGAGCGCGAGCAGCAGCTCAATGGCATGAGAAAGCTCGTGCTCGCCCGTCTCTGTGCCGGCTTTGGAGCGGAAGTCCTCGGGGTCAATGCCGATCTGTTGCAGGGTGCGTGCGAGTCGCAGGCCGGCGGCGCTCGCGGGTGGCCCGGCCTGTGTCCACCATGCGGCCGCCTCGGGGGCGAGCGCGGCGATGGCCGTGTCGGCGACCGCCATTGCCAGGTCGCGGCTGTCGGAGCAACTGCGGGCGTCCACCAGTACACGTGTGCCGCGGAGCTCGTCGATCGTGGCGGCCAAGAGTGCGCTCGTCCCGCTCCAGGGGTCGCCGGCAATGACCGTAAGACCTAGTCTCTGGTCGAGGATGTCGAGCAGCTCCTGGTACTCGGCGATGCGGCCGGTCAGCACTTCGGCGTTACCGGCCTGCTGTGCGATCTCAGGCATGGTCGTCCTCCGCGAGATGCCGTCGTGACTCGTCGATCGCCATCTGGACATCGAATGCCTCCACCGTGTTGCTCGCGAGCTTGCGGGCGCCCAACGCTGCGTATCGGGCCGCGGTCATGGTGGGGTACGGGCGTCCTTCCCCGAAGGCGATCAGCTTCTCGAGCGCCTCGGGTGTCAGCTGAAGGCCCGCTTGGGCGAAGCGCTCCACGAGGCCTGCGCGCCAGATATCGGCTGCGATCCTTGGATCGAGTGTCAATCGATCGACGAGCTTGCCGAACTGCGCCGGGGCGCCGAGCATCCCGTCGAGGGCTCGCTCGTCGCTGCCGTCGACGAGCACGACGACCTTGGTGCTCCCGCTGTAGAGATCGACGAGATCTCCGCGCAATTGCTCACCGTCGGCGTAGTCGGCGGCGCGTTGCAGCTCGTCGAGGAAGAGGACAACCGGCCTGTCTCTCTCCTCCGCCAGCCTCAACGGCAGGGCGAGGATCTTCCGCGTCGGCGGCGAGCCCGGTTCAGCGGCGAGCTGGCCGAGGTCGAGTGGTATCCCCTGATCGGCGAGCGTCTGCTCGATCAGGGGAAGCGCCACCCGCAGGAGTCCGCGAGTTGCCGCCGAGCGCGAGATCCGGTTGCAGCGGTCCACCACGAGCTGCAGCAGATCCTTCGCGTCCGTGCGCTCGGGAACCTCGATGTCGACGACCACTGCGCCGTCCTGGCGAAGTTGCTCGCACGCCGCCGCGCAGACGGTCGTCTTGCCGATCCGGCGCGGCCCGGTCAGCATCGTGTGGATCGCCTCGCGCGATCGGCACATGATTTCCTCGATGTCTCCCGTGCGCCCGATCACCAGATCGGCGGGCACCGGGCCGCCAGCGGGGAACAGGCGCCCTATACGGTCATCCGTCATGCCTAAATAGTACCAGAGGGTAATGAGATTATTACTTCAGGGTACTATCGCGATCCTATCCTGTTCCACCCGAGACGGGCCGGCTGTCGGAGATCCATCGCGAACACCGGCTGCCCCCTCGACGGCGTGGAGTTGCTGCGTGCCAGCGACGGCCGGGGCGAGCGTGCCGCCTTGATCGTTTGCTCGCTCGGCAGGGTCGACTTGCCGGCTACGTCGGCTATGACATGCGCATAGTGGCTCAGCAGAGTGGCGGGGCTGTGGCCCATCCACTCCGCGATCTGCGTGATCGAATGCCCTCCTTCGTGGATCAGCAGGCTCGCGAAGCTGTGGCGCAGGTCGTAGGGGACGGGACCGTTGTAAGTTCGCTTGGATTTGCGCCGACCGTCCTTGACAACGGTTGTGAGGATGATCGTGGCCAAGCCGACCGCCTCGCACACTGGCTGCCAGACACGCGAGCGCCAGTTACGCCAGTCCCCGTCATGCCAAGGGGCACCGTCCGGTCGAGCGAAGATCAAACCGTCGGTGCGACCGCAGGCGAGTTCGTAGTCGTGGATGTCGGCGCGTAGGACCTCGAGCAGCGGCGGGAAGCGCGGTGGCCGAGTCGTCTTCTGGCCAGGCACGATCTCTCCATCGACCCACTTCTGCTCGATCAGGATCGTTCTCCCGAGCAAGTGCCGGTATTCGAGAGCAAGCGCCTCCTCTGGACGCAACCCAGCGTAGGCGAGAACACTCACGAGCGTCGCATCCCGCAGCCCGTGCTTGTGGCTGGCGAGCATCTGCCGTCTCAGCGCCTCGACATCCACGGGACGCAACAGTTTGATCGCGCGTGCACGGCGTACCCGTGGCTTGGCGATCAGCTTGACGACGTTGACCCTGGTTCTGTCCCATTCCACGGCGCGCGCGAACATGCTCTGAAGCAGTCCGAGGCAGCTCCGGATCGTGGGCGTTCCGACCCCGTCTTGTTGGAGTTCGAGAATGAACTCGGACAGGACCAAGGGGGTGATCTGCCGCAGTTCCATCGCGCCGAGCCGCTCGCGGATGTGCTTGCTCCACAGACAGCTGTACTTCCTGCGGGTGCTCGGCTCCAGACGGGTCTCGGCGTACAGCCGCCAGAAGTCGACCATGAGTTGCTCGAGAGGCTCCTTGCCCGACTCGAGCACACCAAGATCGCCAGCTCGCTTGAGCAGTCGCAGCCGAGCGCGGAAGTCCACTGCGTCCTGGGCGCAGTCGAAGGTCCTTCCCTCGCGTTCGCCCCGCGCGTTCTGAAACCGGACGCGATAGGAGTAGCGAACCCCGCCACCCTTCGGATGGCGCTCGCGAATCTCTACTCCCGGGATCGGTCTTGGGCGCACGGTCCGGCCCTCCTCCTCTCCCGTCGTAGGAGTGTGAGCGATCTCTACGAGCGCTGCGCCGCTACTCACGTCGATTTCCGCAAGTAGGGAGGCATCCAAGGCCATCGGCGCAAAGCGCCCCAACGCGCCCCCGCGCAGCGCCAGTCGCTCGGCACGTACCGAGATGCAGCCTCAAGCTGCCCTGGTATTGCGGGATGTCCATGGCTCAGAGTCGGAACTCTGAGCACTTCTTTACCATGGAAGTGCTCTACCAACTGAGCTGGGTGGGCGGGCATGCCGGACTTTAGCGGGGGGGGGACGGTGAGAATCCGACGAATACACTGGGCGAACACGCGTTCGCCATTTCCCGTCCGGGTAGCTGGGTAGCTTCGTCTGCGTCTACGAAAGGGCTGGCTCGGCTGCCCCCACGAGAGGGCGGCCAGTCACGGCGCAAAGGAGGGCCGAAGATATGGATGGACGCGGAAGTTGCGCGATGGCAGAGGAGAGAGAGGCGGAGGGAGCGATCCTAGGCCTGCTCCTGAACTTCGACGCTGGGAGCCTGTGGTCGGTTGAAGAGGTGGTGCGCCAGCTCAGCGCGTCGCGCTTGGAGGTGATCGACGGCCTGGCGAGCCTCCAGGCGGCAGGCCTGATCCATCGTGTCGACGACTTCGTGTTCGCGACGCGGGCGGCGTCGAGCTTCGATCGGCTGGAGCTCTGACCACCTCGTCGCTGCCCTCGTCAGCTGATCCCCTCGAGCAGTTCGGCAGGCGAGGAGAGCTCGAGCCCGCGCGAGAGGATCACGATCGTCTCCAGTCGCGGCGAGCGCTTGCAGCGCTCCAGAAGGCTGATCTCGGTTCGGTGAAGGTCGCAGACATCCGCGAGCGCCTCCTGAGAGAGTCCCACACGCGTGCGGTGGCGGCGCAGATTGGTGGCGAACTGCTGGCGGACGGCCTCCATCATCAACACTGTCGCGGGCCGCAGACGGAAGGTCTACAGACGATTGTCGGTATTCGATTTCAGTGCTATGCCGCCGCGGCTGGAACGTGGTCGTAGGAGGTGGACACGGTCGTCACGGGCACGCCCATCCCCGACACCTTGCTCGGCAGGTCCAGTTTCAGCCAGCGCGCCAGACGCGGGCTGGGCGTTGAGATGATCACCTCGTCGAAGCCGTACAGGTTGATTGCGTCTTCGACAGCCGCAACCGGGTCGGGGTCTCCGACGATGCCGTCCACCGGCATCCCAGCGGCTTCTTGCAGAGCGGGCAGCGTCTGGTCGAGCTCGCTGCTTGCCTCGCCAGCTCCCTGGTCATGCGGGTCGACGACCTTGTGGAGGCCGTGGGTTGTTCTCGGCACGAGCAGCGTGAACGTGCAAGGACCGCGGCGCGCGCGTTCACGGACGGCGTCGAGCAACTGGGGGGTTGCGGAGGTCTTGTGCTCCACGATGAGCACGCGAACCGGGACGGAGGACTCCATGGCTGAGACTCCCTTCTGGCGGCACTGGTTGATGGCCCCGAGCGGGCCTGCTCTAACCACTTCATTACCCTTCCTGCGGTGCGCCTGCACCTATCCGAGGAAAAGATCGAAGTTCGGCTGACAGCGCTGGAGAAGGCGCTTGGCCTGCTGGGCAACATCAGTGTCCCGCTGTCCGACGTCAGTGACGTGCAGATCGTGGAGAACCCTCTGCGCGAGGTCATGCGCACCGGCCTCAAGGTCGGCCTGCGCCTGCCCTGGCTCTACTACGTGTGCCGCTCGATCCGTCTCGATCGGGCATGGGCTGTGCGCCGCGGCGTCCCTGCGCTCTCGTTCGCGGTTCGCAACCATGGCGCGCTCGAGCGCGTAACTGTCAGCACCCGAGACGCGCACGAGCTGGCGCGACGTCTGGACGGCTGAACGACACGATGGTGGGGGCAGGATTCGAACCTGCGTAGGCAGAGCCAATCGGTTTACAGCCGATCTCCTTTAACCACTCGGACACCCCACCAGGCGTCCCCGGCGATGAGCCGTGGGTGCAGCCAGATTGTAGTGCTTGGCTACTGGCAAGGTTCGGCGCCGCGGCTGTCGGCGCAGGGCCGCGGCGCAACCTTGCTAGCTGGCCTCGCGCAGCTCCTGGGCCTCGGGTGAGGTCTGGAGCTTCTTGAGCGTGCGGCTCTCGATTTGGCGGACGCGCTCGCGCGTGATGTTGAAGGCCCTGCCGACCTCGTCGAGTGTGCGCACACGATCGCCGCTGATGCCATAGCGCATCTCGAGCACCTCGCGCTCACGTCGCGGCAGCGACGCGAGCACCCGGCCGACGCTCTGACGGCGCAGCGCCTTCGAGGCCACCTCGAAAGGGGACTCGGCGGTCGCGTCCTCGACGAAGTCGGCGAGCGCCGAGTCTTCCTCGTCGCCGACCGGCTTCTCGAGCGAAACGGGCTGCTGGGCCATGCGCAGCACCTCGCGCACCTCGCGTGTGGAGCATTCGAGCTCGGCGGCGATCTCAGCAGGGCTCGGGTCGCGACCGAGTTGCTGGATCAAGGCGCGCTCTGCGTAGATCACCTTGTTTAGCCGCTCCACCATGTGCACCGGGATGCGGATTGTGCGGCCCTTGTCTGCGATCGAGCGCGTGACCGCCTGGCGGATCCACCAAGTGGCGTACGTCGAGAACTTGTAGCCGCGCCGGTAGTCGAACTTCTCGACGGCTCGGATCAGGCCGAGCGAGCCCTCCTGGATCAAATCGAGGAAGTTCATCCCTCGCCCGAGATAGCCCTTCGCTATCGACACGACCAAGCGCAGGTTCGCCTCGATCATCTGCTGCTTGGCCGACACGTCGCCCCGCTCGATGCGCTTGGCCAGGGCGACCTCTTCCTCGGCCGTGAGCAGCTGCACGCGGCCGATCGAGCGCAGATACAGGCGCAGCGAGTCGACGCTCGGCTCGACGCTCAGGTCGATTTCTGCTTTGTGGATCTCCTCCAAGCGGGAACGCATCGCCAGATGATCGAACTCGACCTCGTCCTCCTCCAGCTCGACCACGGAAGGCTCCGTGGTCGTCAGCAACCCCTCACTGTGCTTGCTCATTTCGGGACCCCCCAGGATCCACGCGACTCCCCGTCGAAGCAACCCCTGCTCCGACCTCCCTTATCCGACTACTTGCCTCCTATGCGATTCCGTTTGGCGTTGGCAGTCTTCGCGCCTCTCGCAACGTCGTCGGGACCCTAACCCGATCCATAACCGACGATCCGAGTTATTTCGGAGTGATACCAGATATCGGTGTCGATGGCGCCGGCTCCCTCAGCCGCCGCGAGTCGAGCGCTAGTCTTGCCGACGAGGTGCTCACGACGACCCACTCCACCAGAACGAGCTCGCCGGGGGCGAGAGACGAGGATGTGCAGGCTCGCACACCGTCGGTCCCGGTTGGGCTCTCGCGTGTCGGAGTCACCGGAGTGGAGAAGGTGATCCGGGTCCGCGACGAGCTGTTCTTCGCGCGTCTGGAGTGCTTTGTCGACCTGAGCTCCGAGCAGAAGGGCGCACACATGTCGCGCTTCGAGGAGGTCGTCAACGACGCGATCGGCGAGGTCGTGCTGAAGGAGTCTCCCTTCCGGGCGGAGACGCTCGCCAAGCACATCGCCGAGCTCGTGCGCGAGCGCCAAGGCGCCGAGCGCGCCGAGGTGACGATCGCGGCGCGCTATCCCGAGCACAAGCCTGCTCCCGTGTCAGGTGTTAGGACCCAGGAGATCTACACGCTCTACGGCCGCGCGGTGGCTCTGCCGGCTGGCACTCGTCGGATGGTGGGCGTGTCGGCGACCGGCATGACCGCTTGTCCGTGCGCGCAGGAGCTCGTCGCAAGTCGCGCGCGCGCGCGCCTGCAGGCCGACGACTTCACCGACGAGCAGATCGAGCGTGTGTTCGAGCACGTCCCCGTTGCCACTCACAACCAGCGCGGGCTGGGCACGCTCCACATCGGCTGTCTCGAGGAGTGCGACGCGGAGCTCGACGCGTCGGCGCTGCTTGAGATCGTCGAGGGCTCGATGTCCTCGGAGATCTACGAGTTGATGAAGCGCTCGGACGAGGTCGAGGTGGTGGAGAAGGCCCACCGCCGGCCTCGCTTCGTCGAGGACTGTGTGCGCGAGATGGTCGCCGGCGTGGTGCGCGGGTTCCCCGAGCTCGACGACGGCAGCTTTGTCTCAGCCCGTCAGGAGAACTTGGAGACAATTCATCAGCACAACGTCGTGGCCGAGCGTCATGGGCTCATGTCCGAGTTGCGCCTCGAGATGCAGACTGGGAGGCCGGTGTCGCGTCAGACGACGCTGGACGCGTGGCTCGACGGAAGTAGTCGAGGCCCGACAACACTGTGATCGCCACCGCGAGGTAGACCAGCAGCGACACCCACAGGGGTGAGTCGTGTACCGCGATCACGGCGAGGATTGCCGCGATCTGCACGCAGGTCTTTATCTTGCCGAACATCGAAGCGGGGATCACGACGCCCGCCTGGCCGGCGTTCACGCGCAGCACCGTGACGGCCAGCTCGCGCGCGATGATCACCATCGCGACCCAGCCTTCCAGGCGGTGCAGCGACACCAGGCAGAGCAGCGCGCCGACGATCAACAGCTTGTCGGCAAGCGGATCCATCAGCTTGCCGAAGGTCGTGATCGAGTCTCGCGCTCGCGCCAGGTAGCCGTCGACGAAGTCGGTCAGCGAAGCGAGCGCGAACACGACCGCCGCGAGCACGTCGCCGGATGGCGTGTTGCCGAGCAGCGCGACGACGAGCACCGGCACGAGCATGATGCGCAGCACCGTCAGCAGGTTGGGGAGGTTCAGCGGAAGCATCTCTTGACCGACCATTATGTCCGGCGCGCAGGGTGTTGGCGTCCGCATGCTCAGACGCGGATGCAACGACCGCCCCGGGCGCGGAGGCCGGGCCCGATAGGGTGTGCCCGATGCCGCTGATCCCGATGGTCATAGAGCGCACCGCGCGCGGCGAGCGCGAGTTCGACATCTTCTCGAGACTGCTCAACGAGCGGATCATCTTCCTGGGCACCCCGATCGAAGATCAGGTCGCCAACCTCGTAGTCGCGCAGCTGCTGCACCTCGAGTCCCAGGACCCCGAAAAGGACATCTCGATCTACATCAACTCTCCCGGCGGGAGCGTCTACTCGGGCCTTGCGATCTACGACACGATGCGCTTCGTCAAGCCCGACATCCATACGATGTGCGTGGGTGTGGCGATGTCGATGGGCTCGCTGCTGCTGGCGGGCGGCACGAAGGGCAAGCGCGCCGCGCTGCCGAACTCGCGCATCCTGATCCACCAGCCCTCGGCCGGCTTCGAAGGCCAGTCCACCGACATCGAGATCCATGCGCGCGAGATCCTCAACGTGAGGCAGCGCCTCGACGAGATCTATGCGGAAAACACGGGCCTCTCGAAGGAGCAGGTGCGCGAAGACATGGAGCGCGACCGCTTCTTCACCGCCGAGCAGGCGCTCGAGTACGGTCTGATCGACCGCGTGCTCGACAGCCACTGAGTCCCACCCGCGCTCGCGTAAGCGGGGGGCCGTCGTTTTTGGGGGAGGGCCGGCGGGGCCGGCCGTGGCGTTCCCGTGGCGCTGAGAGAGGTTGGCAAGCACCGTGAGCCACTATCCTCGCCGGGTTCCATGGCCCGGCTGACCGCGCAAGAGCGCTTCGCGCTGCCCCTGATCGCCATTCTGGCGGCGCTCGCCGGAGTGGCCAACTATCAGACCTGGGCCGCTGTTCCTCGCTTTGCGATCGCGACGCTCGCGCTCGCCGGACTGGCATGGGTGGTGTCGTTCGCCACCGAGCAGCTCGGCGAGCGTTTCGGGCCAGCCATCACAGGGATGCTGCAGTCGACGCTCGGCAATCTGCCGGAGCTGTTCGTGGTCATCTTCGCGTTGCAGAAGGGAGAGCTGATCGTCGCTCAGACCGCGATCGTCGGCTCGATCTTCGCGAACGCCATGCTCGTGCTGGGGCTCGTGATCGTCGTAGGGGCGCGCCGCGCGCCCGACGGTGTCATGCGCTTCTCGCACCGCCTTCCGCGCGACACGGCGACACTGCTGCTGGTGACCGTCTTCATCATCGTGCTGCTCGGTCTGTCGCTTGCCTCGCACGATCCGGCAAGTCATCACGTCAAGGTGATCTCAGCGGTGGGAGCCGTGAGCCTGCTCGTGGTGTACCTCGCCTGGGTGGTGCCCTATCTGCGCTCGGATACTGCTCCCGGCGAGCAGGACGCCTCCCGGGGATCGTCCGGCGCCGACAGCTCGGTCTCATCACCGTCTCGCGGCGGCGATCTGCGGCCGAGCGCCAGTCAGACCAAGGTCGCGCGGCAAAGCGTCACCCTGGCTGAGAGCAAAGGGCCGCGGCTGTCCTTGCCGCTGACGCTCACGTTGCTGCTCACCGCCGGCGTCGCTTCGGCCTTTGTCTCTGACTGGTTCGTCAATGCGCTCTCGCCGGCGATCGTCCAGCTCAAAATCTCCCAGGCGTTTGCCGGCCTCGTGATCGTTGCGATCGCCGGCAACGCCGTCGAGAACACCGCTGGGATCGTGCTCGCCTGGAAGGGCCGCTCCGATCTCGCGATCTCCGTCGTCAAGAACTCCGTCGCCCAGATCGCGGCCTTCCTGTTTCCATTGCTGGTGCTGATCTCATTTTTGCTGGCCACGACACTCACGTTCGCGCTCGCGCCCGTCTACATCGGCGCGCTGCTCGTGATGGCGCTCGCGATGTGGCAGGTGACCGCCGACGGCGAAGCCGCCGCCTTCGAGGGCTGGGCGCTCGTGGCGCTGTACATGATCCTCGCGACGCTCACGCTCTACGAGTAGCGGCCAAAGCCCGGGCGCGCTCCCCAGCTCTTCCCCTCGGATCGCGCCGTCGCATCGCCGGTCGGAGGCTTCCGCAAATGGCGGAACGTCCTTTGCGGAGCGGTCGCTAGGCTTGCGCGGTCATGCGGCTCGCCACTTTCCTCGCGCCCGGAAGCTCAGCGCCACGCGCCGGAGAGGTGCGCGGGGAGGATGTCGTGGCGTTCGCCGACGAGCGCTGCATGGTGCTCGATCGCCTGCGCGATCCGAGCGCGCCCGTGGCTGACGGGCCATCCTTCGCACTCGCCGAAGTGACGCTGCTGGCGCCTGTGCCCGCGCCGCGCGCGATCTTCGGGATCGGCATGAACTACGCCGACCACGTCGCCGAGCTGGGCGCCACCCAGCCGCAGGCGCCGATCGTGTTCATGAAGCTGCCCTCCTCTGCGGCGGCGCCGGGAGCGGCCGTCCACTGCCCCGAGGTCGTCAAGCGACTCGACTACGAGGGGGAGCTCGCCGTCGTGATGGGACTTGACGGCCAGGTCGCCGGCTATGCGGTGAGCAACGACGTGACCGCTCGCGACCTGCAGAAGCGCGAGCTGCAATGGACCCGCGCCAAGGGCGCCGACGCCTTCTGTCCCTACGGCCCCTGGATCACCACGGCCGAGGAGATCCCCGACCCGCATGCGCTCCGGCTACGCACGTGGGTCAACGGCGACTTGCGCCAGGACTCCTCGACCTCGAACCTGATCTTCAAGATCCCCGAGCTGATCGCGTTCATCGCGGAGACGTGCACGCTCGAGCCGGGCGACCTGATTCTCACGGGAACTCCCAGCGGGGTCGGGATGGGCCTCGACCCACCCCGCTTTCTCACGCCAGGCGATGTGGTACGAGTCGAGATCGAGCGGCTCGGCGCGATCGAGCATTCGATCGCCTGAGAGCATCGGCCAGTCAGGCGCAGAAGGGATCGAGTCGGGCCAGAAGGGCGCTGACCCGTCGCACAGGCCGCCGCGACCGGCGACGCCGCCCACCGTCGCGGTCGCTCGGCGAATCTTGTCTCCCGAAGATGTCAGCCGAAGATCGCTGTGACGCTCCGTCTCAACCGCCCCCGCGGCCGGCCGAGGCCACAGCCCCGCAACCCCGCCCGCCCGCTCGCAGCTGCGCCTTGCTCGGGGGATCGTCGGTGAGCAGTCTCGGCACGCTCACCGCCCTCAGGTGCTTGCGGTGCAGCGCCGCGAAGATGCGCAACATCGCACGGATCGTCTGCCCATGATTCTCGTGCATCAGGACGATCGCGCCGGGGCGCATCCCGTCGATCACGTTGCGCTCGATCTGCGCGTAGTTCGCGCCCAGCGAGTCCTGGCTGTCTACCGTCCACAGGATCTCGAGCAGGTTGTGCTTGCGCACGATCGAGTCGACCTGTGCGTCGTGCGCGCCATACGGGGGCCTGAACAGAAACACAGGCCCGCCCGAGGCGTGTGCGACCGCGATCTGAGTCCGCACGATCTCCGATTCGGCGAGCGAAGGGGGGAGTGAGGTGAGCAACGGATGCGTGAACGTGTGGTCTCCCACCGATCCCAGCGCACGCTCTTCGCGTATCGCGCGGGGCAACAGCGGGATGTTGCGTCCTACGATGAAGAACGTTGCTTTTACGTCATGCTTGCGCAGCTTTGCGATTGCCAGCCTCGTGTAGGTCCCGGGCCCGTCGTCGAATGTGAGCGCCAGCTCGTTGCCCTTATGGCCGGCGCAGTAGATCGGCTTGCCGAGCGCGATCAGCTTGCGCACCGCCGGGGACTCTTCGGCTTCGTTGGATGGGCGGGCGGTTGTCGCGATTGGGCTTGCCCCCCGCGCGCGCAGGGGGCCTGCTCTTTGCGAGCTTCTTTGCGAGCTGGCCCTCCGGCTTGTGCTCGCCCCGCTCGCCAGCAGGCTCGCGAGCAGGGCCACGGCGCCCGCCGCGAGCAGCCCGGCTAGCACCCGTCGTCTCCGTCGAGCCACGCGCATCGCGCCACCGTAACGCCTGCCGGTGTGGGGAGCGCCGACGGCCCGAGCGCGCTAAACTTCGCGGCACCTCGCGCCTGGGCGGGGTTTTTCTATCGCCCGGCGTCGCCGTCGACAACCACGCAGGGATTTCCAACTATGGCTCGCGGAGATGTTCGAATCGCTATCACCCTCGCCTGCGAGGAGTGCAAGCATCGCAACTACCAGACAAATAAGAGCAAGCGCAACAACCCGGACCGGGTGAGCCTGCGCAAGTACTGTCGCTGGTGTCGTCGGCACACCAGCCACCGGGAGACTCGCTAGCGCGGGAGCGCTGCTGTGGCCCGTGATCGCAAGCGCGCAAGGCAACGCCGCCCACGTCCTTCGGACGCTACGCCCAGGCCCGTGCGCGAGGGCGCGTCCACCGCATCCCAGAACCGGCCCGTCCGCGCTGATCTGCCCGGAGCGCTTTCGCACACGGGCGACGTCGACGAGTTCGACGCCGCGCTCATCCGCGGAGCGGGTGGGGCGCCGGTCGAGCAGAACGGCGAGAGCGCACCCGACGCGCCACCGGCCGACCTTGTCTCCGCGGGCTCTGGGCGAGGCGGTCGCCGTGGAGGGGGCGACCCTTCAGTCGAGCGGGCGTTTGGCGAAGATGGCGCTTCTGAAGGTGCGCTACCGGCACGCCAGGCAGACCGGCCGGTCCACAATCGCGCCATCGCCTTCCTGCGCGCCAGCTGGGCTGAGCTCCAGCGCGTGCAATGGCCCGACCGTCGCCAGGTCACGCAGGCCACCACAGTCGTGCTCGGCTTCGTCGCCGTCGCCGGCATCTATTTGGGCGCAGCCGACTGGGCGGCCCAGAAGATCGTCAACTTCATCCTTTGACGCCCGACAGCCCTCCGGCACCCGTTACAGTGCGTCCTCGCTCGCTTGTGTGCTTGCCGATCTATGATCGGTCACTGCGCTCACTGCGTCCTTGACCTGCTTGGTCCTCGGGCGTCGAAGCGCTGAGCGCGATACCGTCCCCGCTTCGTAAACCTCCTTTTCCGTCCATCCATGCCCTGTCTTGTCCACCCATTGAAGCTGTCAGGAAGCTGAATGTTCCGTTGGTATGTCGTCAACACCTACTCCGGTCACGAGAACAAGGTCAAGCACAATCTCGAGCACCGCGTCGTGTCTCTGAACCAGCAGCGCGCCGTGCGTCAGGTGGTCGTCCCCACCGAGTCTGTATCGGAGATGAAGGACAACCAGAAGATCACCGTAGAGAAGCGCACGATGCCGGGCTACGTGCTCGTCAACATGGAGCTCAACGAGGACTCTTGGGGCGTTGTCAAGGGCACGCCGGGCGTAACCGGCTTCGTCGGCTCCTCGCAGGAGCCCGTCCCGCTCACCCAGGGGGAGGTCGATCGCCTGCTTCACAAGGAGGTCGCCACCGCCCCTCGCACCCGCGCTCAGTTCGCGATCGGGGAGACCGTCAAGGTGGTCTCCGGGCCATTGTCCGACTTCTCCGGCGAGATCTCCGAGATCAACGACGATGCTGCCAAGCTCAAGGTCCTGGTATCAATCTTCGGCAGGGAGACCCCCGTTGAGGTAGGCTTCGACCAGGTGAAGAAGCTCTAGGACGTTCGCTGGCCGGCGCGCTACGGCGTCCTCAGTCGCGCACGTGCGTCCGCACATTTCGCTCCCTGCGTCCTTGTATCGCTTGACCAGCGAACGTCCTAGACGCTCCGGGTGACCGGGACGCTTAGAAGAACAACCCAAGATAAGCTGAGTATTCAATGGCCAAGAAGGTATTGACGACGATCAAGTTGCAGGCACGCGGCGGGCAGGCTTCTCCGGCCCCGCCGGTTGGGCCTGCCCTGGGTCAGCACGGCATCAACATCATGGAGTTCTGCAAGGCCTTCAACGCGCAGACGCTCTCCGAGACCGGCACGATCATCCCTGTCGTCATCACGGTCTACGAGGACCGCTCGTTCACATTCGTCACCAAGACGCCGCCGGCTGCCGTCTTGATCAAGCAGGCGCTCAAACTGGAGAAGGGCTCGGGCGAGCCCAACCGCAACAAGGTCGGCAAGATCACAGATGCCCAGTTGCGCGAGATCGCCGAGCGCAAGCTCGCTGACCTGAACGCCCACGACGTCGACGAAGCCGTCAAGATCATCGCCGGGACAGCCCGCTCGATGGGTGTGGAGGTGGCCTCGTGAGCGCTCACGGACGTCGCCACCGAGAGGCCCTCGAGAAGGTCGACCGCGAGCGCGAGCACGCTCCCGCTGAAGCGGTCGCCCTCGTGAAGAGCCTCGCCAACACCAAATTCGACGAGTCTGTCGAGCTGCATGTGCGCACCGGCCTGAACGTGCGCCACGCCGACGAGCAGCTGCGCGGCACGATCGCGCTTCCCAACGGGCTCGGCAAGGACGTCAAGATTGCCGTGTTCGCGCAAGGCGAGAAGGCGCGCGAAGCCGAAGCCGCTGGTGCCGATGTCGTGGGGGCCGAGGACCTTGCAAAGCGCATCGAGGAGGATGGCTTCGACGACTTCGACGTGGCGATCGCGACCCCCGATCTGATGTCGGTGGTGGGGCGCCTCGGGCGCATCCTCGGCCCATCGGGCAAGATGCCCAACCCGAAGGTCGGCACCGTCACGATGGATGTCGCCAAAGCGGTTGAGGATTCGAAGTCAGGCAAGGTCGAGTACCGCACCGACCGCACCGCCATCGTTCACATGGTGATCGGCAAGGCCTCGTTCGACGAGCAACGCCTGCTCGAGAACTACGCAGCCGTCGTCGAAGAGCTGATCCGCGCCAAGCCATCCGCCGCGAAGGGCCGCTACTTGCGCACGATCACGTTGACGTCCACCATGGGCCCCGGTATCAAAGTCGACCCGACCCGTACCCGCGACATCGTCGAAGAGGCCGCGGCAGCTTGATTTAATCAACGGCTCACCGCCCGTGACCCCCGGCGCCGCGATAGCGGAGAAGCCCGGGGCAGGTGGAGCGAGCGACGGCGGTTCACATCCGCTCTCGACGCCCTCCTGCACGCGGCGTCTGAGTTCTTCAAGAGAGCAAGGGATGAGATGAACCGAGAGCAGAAGGCAGCGACGATAGAGGCGCTCGCAGCCGAGATCGACCGAGCCGACGCCGTCTTTGCCGTGGACTATCGCGGCATCTCGGTCTCCCAGGCCGCCGAGCTGCGCACGAGGCTGCGCGACGCGGACGCCACGTTCCAGGTGGTCAAGAACTCGCTCACCGAACGCGCCGCCGATCAGGTCGGCGCAGAGTCGCTCAAGGCACTCCTATCTGGGCCCACCGCCCTGACATTCGTTCGCGGCGACGCGGCTATGGCCGCCAAGGCGATCGCCGACCAGGCCCGTGCCACGCAACTGCTGCCGTTCAAGGGTGGCCTGATGGACGGCGAGGTGCTAGACGCCGATCAAATTCGCGCGATCTCGCGCCTGCCCTCGCGCGAAGCGCTCTACGGGCAGCTCGTCGGGATCGTGGCCTCGCCGATCTCCGGTCTCGTGCGCACGCTCGGCGCGCTCGTCGGCGGCCTTGCGGTCGCGCTCGGCCAGGTGCGCGAGAAGAAGGAGTCCGGCGAGATCCCCGCGGGGGACCCGCCCGCCGCAGAGGCGCCGCCCGTCGAGGAGCCCCCCGCTGAGGCTGAGAAGGCTGCGGACGAGGAGAGCCCTTCTAGTGGGGCTTCAGCGGAAGAGGCTGCCGCCGAAGCGACTCCCGTTGAGGAGACTGCCGCTGAGGCCGAGCAGGCTCCACCGGCCGAGGAGACTCCGGCTGCTGAGCCGGCTGCTGAGGCTCAGCCGGCCGAGCAGGCTCCACCGGCCGAGGAGACTCTGGCTGCTGAGCCGGCTGCTGAGGCTCAGCCGGCCGAGCAGGCTCCACCGGCCGAGGAGACTCTGGCTGCTGAGCCGGCTGCTGAGGCTCAGCCGGCCGAGCAGGCTCCGCCGGCCGAGGAGACTCCGGCGGCTGAGGAGACCTCTCTAGAGGAGTCCCCTGCTGATTCTGAGGAGACCCCGGCCGAGCAAGTCTCGATCGCAGACCAAGCTGAGCCGGCATCCGAGCCGGCGCAAGACGACCACAAGACGGACGCTTCGGAGCAAGAGCCCGAGAGCGCCGAAGCGACTAAGGAGGACTGACAGATGGCAACAAGCACACAGGACTGGATAGAGGAGCTCAAGGGCATCTCGGTGCTCGAGCTCGCCGAGCGGATCAAGGCGCTCGAGGAGGAGTTCGGCGTCTCGGCTGCCGCCGTCGCGGCGCCGGCCGCGGCCGCCGCCGCCGGCGGCGGGGGCGACGCGGGCTCAGAGGACGAAGGTCCGACGACCGTCGACGTGATCCTCACTGCCGCCGGCGACAAGAAGATCCAGGTGATCAAGGTGGTGCGCTCCGCCACCGGCCTCGGCCTGAAGGAGGCCAAGGCGCTGGTCGACGAGGCGCCCAAGCCGGTCAAGGAGGGTATCGAGCGTGAGGAGGCCGACAAGCTCAAGGCCGAACTCGAGGAGGCCGGGGGGTCCGTGGAGTTGAAGTAGGCTTCAAGCCGCTCAACCCAAGGAGCGGCCCAATCTTTTCGCGGCCGGGCGGGCCATCCGTTCGGCCGCGGCCTCGGCTAGCCAGGTCCAACAGACGCGCTCGCCCGAAGGTTTGTGGAGGACGCTGTCTGTCTTCCCAATAATTGAGATCCTTGCCACGATCGGTTTTCCCCCCGGGCTTTTCGAATCTGATAAGAGGAGATTCGGAATGAAGTCGTGGCTCGCGCTGCTCACAGTCGCCCTCCTGGGCATGGGCGCTACGGCGTGTGGGAGCGCGGACAAGGGCGCCGGCGCGGCGTCTCAAACGACTTCGGGCGTGTCCGTCAACGGTGAGACGACGACGCCCAGCGCCGCGAGCGCGACGCCGTCGACCTCGGGCGCCACGCCCTCCCCGCCGAGCACGAGCCAGGCCGGACGCTATCTGAAGGACACCAACGACGGGGACGACGACCCCGCAAGCAACGACGACAATGTCGTCTTCGACTATGGCCACGCGGCGAATGCCGCCGACGAGCGCGCGATTACCGCGACGCTCACCGGCTACTACGCGGCCGGCGCCGCCGCCGACGGCGCAGGGGCCTGCAAGCTGCTCTACTCGTTGATCGCCGAAACCATCCCCGAAGAATTCACTTCGCCCGACTTGCGCGGGCCCACCTGCGCGGCTGTGATGTCGAAGCTGTTCAAGCAGCGTCGACAGCAGCTGCTCGCCGACAACACGGCTCTGAAAGTCACCAGGGTGCGCGTCGAAGGCAGCAAAGGACTGGCGCTGGTGAACCTCGGGAAGCTCCCCGAACCACACATGCTGCTGCACCGCGAGGGCGGCGCCTGGCGAGTCGAGTCGCTGACCGAGAGCGGAATGCCCTAGCTCCGGGAGCTCGCGCTTGCTCGGGGAGACCGCGAGCCAGACTTGCGGGCCTGTCGCAAACGTCTTGCTTTTTGCTCGCAAACAGGCTGCACGTCCGGTACAATCCCGCCCGCTGGCCGATAGTCGAAGCCACCCAGAGCGACACGGCGCCGCGCCACATACGCGGTCGTCAGGGGGTGGGGTCCGTGAGCGCCGGCTGCCCCACTTGAGGGCGCCGATAGCCTGTGCTATCTTTGATGGTCGCGCGCTTGCGCCCGCCTCTGCCCGTCTCTCGCCCTCCGAAGGAGTCATTTCTTGGCTGCTGTTGATGCTCTCCGGACGCGCCGGTCTTTCGCGCGTCTGACCAAGTCTGTCGACGTACCGAACCTCATAGATATCCAGCGCCGCTCGTTTCTGTGGCTCACCGACCCGCAAAAGGGTGGGCTGCGCGAGACGATCGACGACATCTCCCCGATCGAGGACTACACCGGCAATCTCGCCGTGCAGTTCGGCGAGTTCGTGTTCGACGAGCCCGTCGCCTCGCTCGAGCAGTGCCGTGAGAAGGATCTCACCTACGCGCGCCCACTGACCGTCACCGTCGCCTTCATCAACCGCGAGACCGGGGAGATCCGTGAGCAGTCGGTGTTCATGGGCGACTTCCCCTGGATGACCGAGCGCGGCACATTCGTCATCAACGGCACCGAGCGAGTTGTCGTGACCCAGCTTGTGCGCTCCCCCGGCGCCTACCTGATGGAGCCCAAGGACCGCGAGAAGCAGGTGTTCATCGCCAACCTGATGCCCGCTCGCGGCTCGTGGCTCGAGCTCGAGATCGACAAGAAGGGCAAGGTCTTCGTCCGCATCGACCGCAAGCGCAAGCTTCCCGTCACGGTGCTGCTGCGCGCGATGGGCTACGCGACCGACGAGGAGATCTTGCGGCTATTCGGCAATTCTCTGTATATCCGCAACACGATCGAAGCCGACACCGAGCAGACCCGCACCGAAGAGGGCGCCCTGATCGAGCTGTTCAAGAAGCAGCGTCCCGGCGAGCCGCCAAGCGTCGAGAACGCCAAGGCGTTGCTCAACCAGCTGTTCTTCGACCCCAAGCGCTACGACCTTACGCGCGTCGGACGTTACAAGCTCAACTCCCGCCTGGGCCTCGAGATCGACATCGAGACGCGCACGCTCACGCACGACGACATCCTCGCGCTCGTCAAGGAGCTCGTGTCGTTGCCCAAGACCCTCGGCATGCCCGAGGAGCCCGAGGTCGAGATCAAGGACTACGCGGCCGAGGCGACGAGCATGCCGCGTGAGCCGGTCGACGAGCACCTCGACGAGTACGAGCACTTTGGCAACCGTCGCCTGCGCACCGTCGGCGAGCTGATCCAGGAGGCTTTCCGCATCGGGCTCTACCGCATGGAGCGCGTCGTGCGCGAGCGCCTCACCACCGAGGACGCCGACACGATCACCCCGCAGACGATCATCAACATCCGCCCAGTGGTCGCCGCGCTGAAGGAGTTCTTTGGCTCCTCTCAGCTCTCGCAGTTCATGGACCAGACCAACTCGCTTGCCGGCCTCACGCACAGGCGGCGCCTGTCCGCGCTCGGCGCGGGAGGCCTCACGCGCGAGCGCGCGCCAATCGAGGTCCGCGACGTGCACCCAACGCACTATGGGCGCATGTGCCCGATCGAGACGCCCGAGGGGCCCAACATCGGGCTGATCGGCTCGCTCTCCTCGTTCGCGGAGGTCTCCGAGTACGGCTTCGTGACGACCCCCTACCGGGTCGTCGAGGACGGTGTCGCGACCGAGAAGGTCGTGCGCCTCGACGCCACCCAGGAGGAGGAGCAGCTGATCGCCCAGGCGAACACGCCGATCGACCCGAAGACGGGCAAGCTGCTTGGCAAGGAGATCCTCTGTCGCACCCAGGCCGGCCAATACGTGACGGTCGGTCCCAAGGACGTCGATCTGGTCGATGTCTCCCCCGAACAGATCTGGTCGGTCGCCACCGCCATGATCCCGTTCCTCGAGCACGACGACGCCAACCGCGCGCTGATGGGCTCGAACATGCAGCGTCAGGCCGTGCCGCTGCTCAAGACCGACGCTCCGCTCGTGGGCACCGGCATGGAGCGCCGCGCCGCGCTCGACACCGGCGATGTTCTGCTCGCGCTGAACACCGGCACAGTCGATTTCGTCGACGCCAACCGGATCGTGGTCGAGACATCGACTGGGAACCCACCCACCCGCGACGAGTACGAGCTACAGAAGTTCATGCGCTCCAACCAGGGCACGCTGATCCACCACAAGCCGCGCGTGAGCGCCGGTCAAAAGGTCAAGGCGGGCGACGTGCTGGCCGACGGCTCCTCCACCGACAAGGGCGAGATGGCGCTCGGCAAGAACCTGATGGTGGCCTTCATGTCCTGGGAGGGCTACAACTTCGAGGACGCCATCATCCTCTCCAAGCGCCTCGTGCAGGACGACGAGCTCACCTCGATCCACATCGAGGAGTACGAGATCGACGCCCGCACCACCAAGCTCGGCGACGAGGAGATCACGCGCGACATCCCCAACCGCTCGGAGGAGTCGCTGCGCAACCTCGACGACCGCGGGATCGTGCGCGTCGGCGCCGAGGTGGCCTCGGGCGACCTGCTGGTCGGCAAGGTGACGCCCAAGGGCGAGACCGAGCTCACCGCCGAGGAGAAGCTGATCAGGGCCATCTTCAAGGAGAAGGCTCGTGAGGTCAGGGACACATCCTTGAAGGTGCCCCACGGCGAGGGCGGCGTCGTGATCGACGTCATGACCTTCAGCCGCGACGAGGGCGACGACCTGCCGCCCGGCGTCAACGACCTCGTCAGGGTCTTCGTCGCCAAGAAGCGCAAGATCTCCGAGGGCGACAAGCTCGCAGGCCGTCACGGCAACAAGGGTGTGATCTCGAAGATCGTCGACCAGCAGGACATGCCGTTCCTCGAGGATGGCACCCCGGTCGACGTGATCCTCAACCCGCTCGGCGTGCCGAGTCGCATGAACGTCGGTCAGATCCTCGAGACCCACCTTGGCTGGGCCGCCGCGCAAGGCTGGTATGACGATGGCACCGACGCTTACAAAGAGGCTCGCGCCGAAAACGGCAAAACCCGTGTGTACGTCGCCACCCCCGTCTTCGATGGCGCCACCGTCGAAGACGTCGACACCGCCCTGGTCAAGTGGCAGGACGCCCACGAGGGTCGCATCCGCATGGACGTCGATAAGTCCCGGCGCGTCGGCGAGCAGGCATCGGGCAAGATGACGCTCTTCAATGGCCGCAGCGGCGAGCCCTTCGAGGAGCAGGTCACCGTCGGCTACATGTACATCCTCAAGCTCCTGCACCTCGTCGACGACAAGATCCACGCGCGCTCGACCGGTCCTTACTCGCTCGTCACCCAGCAGCCGCTCGGGGGCAAGGCGCAGTTCGGCGGTCAGCGCTTCGGCGAGATGGAGGTGTGGGCGCTGGAGGCTTTCGGGGCTGCCTACACGCTCCAGGAGATGCTCACGATCAAGTCCGACGACACCGTCGGACGCGTGAAGGCATACGAGGCGATCGTCAAGGGCGAGAACATCGCCGAGCCGTCGATCCCCGAGTCCTTCAAGGTGTTGCTCAAGGAGATGCAGTCCCTGGCGCTCGACGTCGGCGTTGTCTCCGAGGAAGGTCAGCACGCCGAGCTGCGCGACGAAGACGACGACCTGCTGCGCGCAGCCGAGGAGCTCGGAATCGACCTCTCGGGCGTTCGAGCGCCTACCGGCGAGGTCGTCGAGACCGAGCCGGACGCCGAGGGCTCGGCCGATTCGGAGACGGCGGACGCCGTCGCCGGGGAGGACGACGATTCCCAGGAGGATGCGATCGACGTCGAGGATCTGATCGAGGAGGGCATTGGCCTCGACGTGTTGGACGGCGCGGCGGACGTGCCGATCGAGGAGCCGGTCGAGGAGACCGAGACGTAGTCCCCGCGCAGACCTTCCGCCGTGTCGGCGGAAGGCTCAACCGGGCCAAGCCGTCGGACGGGCGGTGGCTTGGGGGCTCGGGGTCGATGACAACAACGACCGAATGCACCCCCGTTTCACCCGCGAGCGAAGGCGCCATCAGATGATCGACATAACAAGGGGGCTTCGCCCCCTTACGGCCTTCGGCCTAACCCCCAGATAGAGGATTGACAGCGTGATAGACATAAATAATTTCGACGCTATTGAGATCAGTCTCGCCTCCTCCAAGCAGATCCGCTCCTGGAGCTCAGGCGAGGTGACCAAGCCTGAGACAATCAACTACCGCACGCTCAAGCCCGAGAAGGATGGCTTGTTCTGCGAGCGCATCTTCGGTCCCACCAAGGACTGGGAGTGCTACTGCGGCAAGTACAAGCGCGTTCGTTACAAGGGCATCGTGTGCGAGCGCTGCGGTGTCGAGGTCACGCGCTCGAAGGTCCGCCGCGAGCGCATGGGCCACGTAGATCTGGCCGCTCCCGTCAGTCACATCTGGTTCTTCAAGGGTGTCCCCAGCCGCATCGGCTACCTGCTCGACATGGCGCCCAAGGAGCTCGAGAAGGTGCTCTACTTCGCCGCGTCGATCGTGACGTGGGTCGACGACGAGGCCCGCGCCAAGGACCTCGACTCGCTGGAGAAGGAGGTCAACAAGGTCCTCGACTCCTACGCGGCCGAGCTGGAGGAGCGCGTGCTCGAACTGCGTGAGTCGCTTGCGCGCCGCGAGAAGTACCTGCAGAGCGGCAAGCAGACCTCGTTCAACGACGAAGACCATCTGTGGGCCGACTCGCTCGACATCAACCTCTCGAAGATCTCAGACGAGGAACGCGACAAGCTCATCAAGGAGCTGAACAAGACCTTCGAGGCCGACATTGCCGACACCGAAGCCTACGTCGAGGACGGCGCCGAGCGCATGCGCAACGTGTGGGAGCTTTTCAAGACGATGGAGCCCAAGCAGATCGAGCACGACGAGACTACGTTCAGGGAGCTCAAGGAGCGCTTTGGCTCCTCCTACGGCTTCGGCGAGTACTTCCGCGGGGGGATGGGCGCCGAGGCGATCCGCGACCTGCTCCAGCAGGTCGATCTCGAGGCCGAACGCACCGAACTCGAGGAGCAGGTCAAGACGGGCAAGGGTCAGAAGCAGGCTCGCGCCGTCAAGCGCTTGAAGGTCGTAAGCGCGTTCATCCAGTCCGGTAACAAGCCCGAGATGATGGTCCTCGACGCCGTCCCGGTGATCCCGCCGGAGCTGCGCCCGATGGTCCAGCTCGACGGCGGGCGCTTCGCCACCTCCGACCTCAACGACCTCTACCGCCGCGTCATCAACCGCAACAATCGCCTCAAGCGGCTGCTCGATCTTGGCGCTCCGGAGATCATCGTCAACAACGAGAAGCGCATGCTTCAAGAGGCGGTCGACGCGCTGTTCGACAACGGCCGCCGTGGACGTCCGGTCACCGGCCCGGGCAACCGCCCGCTGAAGTCGCTGTCGGACATGCTCAAGGGCAAGCAGGGGCGCTTCCGCCAGAACCTGCTCGGCAAGCGCGTGGACTACTCAGGCCGCTCGGTGATCGTCGCCGGGCCTTACCTCAAGCTGCACCAGTGCGGGCTGCCGAAGATCATGGCGCTCGAGCTCTTCAAGCCGTTCATCATGGCGCGCCTTGTGGAGCGCAAGTCGGCGCAGAACATCAAGGCCGCCAAGAAGATGGTGGACTCGATGATCGGCGAGGTGTGGGACGTGCTCGAGGAGGTCATCCATGAGCATCCCGTGCTGCTCAACCGCGCGCCCACGCTTCACCGCCTCGGCATCCAGGCGTTTGAACCGCTGCTCGTAGAGGGCAAGGCGATCCAGGTGCACCCATTGGTGTGCCACGCCTTCAACGCCGACTTCGACGGCGATCAGATGGCCGTCCACCTACCGCTCTCGGCCGAGGCACAGGCGGAGGCGCGCATCCTGATGCTCTCCTCCAACAACATCCTCAGCCCGGCGCACGGCGCCCCGCTTGCGACGCCGACCCAGGACATGATCTTGGGCGCCTACTACCTCACCTATGGCATCGAGGCGGACGAGCTGGCCAAGATCGACCGGGCCACCTACGAGCCGCGCCCGCATGTGTTCCGCACCGCCCAGGAGGCCGAGCTCTCCTATGAGGCGGGTGTGGTGAAGCTGCACGACATTGCCGAGTTCCGGCCCTTCGGGCGCGAGGGCGGGCATCTGCTGACGACGGTCGGTCGGATCATCTACAACGACCGCATCGAGCGGGCGCTCGCGGAGGCCCTTGGAGACCAGTTCGACGCGTCCAAGTACGTGTTCGTCAATCAGTCGATGAAGAAGCGCGACACTACTCGCCTGATCGACGCGCTGGTGCAAACCTACGGCGCCACCACCATCTCGCTGGTGCTGGACGCGTTCAAGGACCTCGGCTTCAAGTACGCCACACAGGCGGGTATCACGATCTCCAAGAACGATGTTGTGATCCCGCCCGAGAAGCAGTCGATCCTCGACAAGTACGACAAGCTGGTGGGGGACATCACCGACCAGTACGACATGGGGCTGATAACCCAGGAGGAGCGCCACGAGGCGGTCGTGGAGAAGTGGAACGCCGCCACCGACGAGGTGGCAGAGGCGATGATCGCGAACCTCGACACGCTCAATCCGATCTTCATGATGGCCAACTCGGGCGCGCGTGGGTCCTTCAAGCAGATCCGCCAGTTGGCGGGGATGCGCGGATTGATGGCCAACCCGAAGGGCGAGATCATCGAGCGGCCGATCAAGTCCAACTTCATGGAGGGGCTATCGGTCTTGGAGTACTTCATCTCCACTCACGGAGCGCGAAAGGGCTTGGCCGACACGGCCTTGCGCACCGCCGACTCGGGCTACCTGACCCGCCGTCTGGTGGACGTGGCCCAGGACGTGATCATCCGCGAGGTCGACTGCGGCACCGAGGAATACATCGAGATGACCGTCTGGAACGATGGTGGCGAGCCCAACGAAAATCTCGTGGGACGCACCGCCGCTCAGGCGATCACGACCAAGCGCGGGCGCATGCTCGCCGAGCAGGGTGAAGAGATCGGTCGCCAGCAGCTCGCCGACATCGCACAGGCCTTCGAGGACGACCACGAGAAGGGCGTGAAGGTGACCGTGCCCGTGCGCTCGGTGCTCAAGTGCAAGGCCCCAAGCGGGGTGTGCCAGGCTTGCTACGCGCGGGCGATGGCCACCGGTCAAACAGCCCAGATCGGCGACGCCGTGGGGATCGTGGCCGCCCAGTCGATCGGCGAGCCAGGCACGCAGCTGACGATGCGCACGTTCCACACCGGCGGCGTCGCCGGCGCAGACATCACGCACGGCTTGCCGCGCGTGGTGGAGCTCTTCGAGGCGCGCAAGCCGAAGGGCTTGGCCAAGATCGCCGAGCAGGACGGCGTCGTCTCGATCGAAGAGTCCGAGAAGGCCTTGACCGTCGTCATCACCGACGAGGCTGGCGAGGAGCACCGTCACGCCTTCCCACGCCGCACGCGCCTGTACGTGACGGCTGGGCAGAAGATCGACGCCGGCACGCAGCTCAACGAGGGCTCGCTGTACCCGCACGAGCTACTGGCGATCCGCGGGCGCACCGAGACTGAGCAGTACCTCGTCAAGGAGGTCCAGGAGGTCTACAAGTCCCAGGGCGTGGACATCAACGACAAGCACATCGAGCTGATCGTGCGCCAGATGCTCAAGAAGGTGCGCGTCGATCAGAAGGGCGACACCGACTACCTGCCAGGACAGTTCGTCGATCGCTACGAATTCGCCACAGCCAACAATGAGGTGATCGCCAAGGGCGGCGAGACCGCCCAGTACGAGGACATCATCCTCGGCATCACAAAGGCGTCGCTGAACACCGACTCGTTCCTCTCGGCGGCCTCCTTCCAGGAGACCACCAAGGTGCTCACAGACGCGTCGCTGGAGGGCAAGATCGACCGCTTGAACGGTCTCAAGGAGAACGTGATCATCGGCAAGCTGATCCCGGCCGCCACCGGGCTGAAGCGCTACCGGCGGATCGAGATCGAACCGTCCGAGCCGCTCCCGCGCGCGATCGACGACGTCGGCCTGCTCGACCAGGAGGAGATCGCCGCCGAGCTCGGGCTCGCCGACGGCGAAGCGCTCGGGACGGGCTATGGCAGCGAGTTCGACGCCGACCTGGCCTCGCTCGAGAAGATCGGCGCGGGCAGCTCGGACCCCGGTTTCGTCGAGGGTCTCGGCGAGCTGGATGTGCCTGAGGAGTCCGGGGAGTAGCGAAGGTCATTCCTTTCCGTTTGACAGCGGCGCATGCGCCGCTGTCCCGGCCGGCACATGTGCCGGCCGGCGGGGGCGCACATGTGCGCCCCCGTTCCATGTGGGGATGAGTATTTGCTCCGAGCCTGTCTGTCGCTACGCGCGCGCACGCTTGAGCAGTGGGCCTGAGAGCATTCTCACGCTCAATTCGCCGTTCCCGGCGCACGCCGGGCGTGTTGTTGGCGAATATGTGCACGTTGGATAGGGACTCAATCACCCGCAGATCGTTGATACTCGCGACGGCGGCCGCCGGAGCCGGCGGCGTCCTGCGTCCCCGCACGGCGCTCGCCCGTCTGCTGGCGAGCAGGCCCTCCGCCACGCTCGCCGGCCTGCCGCTTGCGAGCTCCGGACTTCAGGCGGGTCCGGGCCAGCCGCCGATCGTCGCCCGTCGCGCCTGGGCGCAGGGCGGCGCCCGCCCCAAGGTGGCGCCCGAATACGGAACCGTGAAGCTTGCATTCGTGCATCACACCGAGAACCCCGATGGCTACAGCGCGGCGGAGGTGCCGGCGATGCTTCGCTCGATCTACGCCTTCCATCGCTATGGACGCGGTTGGAACGACATCGGCTACAACTTCGCGATCGACCGCTTCGGGCGCATCTTCGAGGCGCGCGCCGGCGGGATCGACGAGCCCGTGATCGGCGCTCAGGCCGGTGGCTACAACGCCTACTCGACGGGCATCGCGATCCTCGGGACTTACGGCGCGCAGCGCATATCGCCCGCGGCTCGCGCCGCGCTCCAGCATCTGCTCGCATGGAAGCTCTCGCTGCACGGCGCCCCGCTCGAGGGCCGCGTGACCGTGCGCGTCACCTCCGCAGGCGCCGTCTACAGTCGCTATCCCGCCCACACGCCGGTGTCGCTGCCGCGCGTGGCCGGACACCGCGACGCGGACTCGACGGATTGCCCCGGCGACGCTCTCTATGGCGAGCTGCAGGCGCTGCGCCGAGCTTCCGTGAGGCTCGCCGGAGAGCCGGCGCGGAGCGCTCTGGAAGCACGAAGCGCCGAAGCGCCTGGCGAGGGCAGGATGCTCGTGGGAGCTCTTCAGTCACTCGGCGGCGCGCCGGTTGCCGGCGCGCCGATCCAGATCCAGCTTCGCTCTGTCTCGCACAGAGGCGAAGTGGTCACCGAGCGCACGGTCGCTCAGGCCCTGACCGATCCCGATGGCCGGTGGTCGCTGCCGATCGTGCTTGCGCCCGACAGCGCCGCTCAGACGGCTCTGCGGGCGGTATGCCCTGGCGGTGGGGGCTTGCCCGCTTCGGTGTCCGATCCGCTATCGCTCCCGGGCTCGGTGTCCTTCAGCGTGCCGCCGGCCGCCGGGCAAGCTCCTGCGCCCAGTCCATCAAAGTCTGCGCCTCCAGCTGGGTGAGACCGCTCGCCGGCGTCGTCTGCACGAGCAGCGTGGGGGCCTCCCGCGCGCTCGCCCATTCGTGGCATGCGTCGTTGAAGGCGTCGTCGATCCACGCAAGCGCCCTCTCTGACGCGAAGGCGTCGATCGCGCCGAGCTTCCAATGGGCGTTCGTGCGCCCCACCGAGCGCTCGAAGCTCAGGTGGGGCAGCGCCGGCAGTCCGAGCAGATGAGGAAGATATTCATTGGCCTTCTCCTCCCAGCCGCTTGCCCACGCCAGCTCGAACCTGGAGGCCAGCGCGAGCAGGTGCTCGGCCGCCTTGGCCGAAAGGAAGTGAGGTATGCCGTCGATCGAGTGGAAGGATCCATCGGGACGCGCGCCTGGCTCGAACCCGAACAGCGAGATCACGCCATCGATGTCGACCAACAACAGAGGCCTGCTCCGTTGTTCCTCTGTTAGATGTGGATCGTCTTTAGCTTGCACAGAGGTTGCGACCGGTAATCTGCCCGAGTCGCGTCGGCGCAGTAAAGCATCCAGCTGGCGCTGCCGATGGATCATTCCGTCAGGCTCTCGACCATGACCCTCTATCTCGGCATACTCCTCGCGCTCGCCTGCGCATTCGTGGCCAACCTTGGTTTCTTCTACAAGTATCGCGGCGCCAACGCGGTGGGGAAGGTCGACGTGCGCCATCCGCTGCGCTCGGGCCGTGTCCTGTTCTCCTCGAAGTGGTTCGCCCTGGGAATGCTCGTCGCGGCCGGCTCATGGACGCTGCACGTGGCTGCGCTCGCCCTCGCCCCGATGTCCGTGGTGCAGGTCGCCCTCGCAGGTGGCGTCGTGCTGATCGCCGTGATGGCCGACCGCATGTTCGGCTTTCAGGTCGGTCCACGCCAGTGGCTCGGGCTGTGGCTCACAGCGGCTGGCCTCGTCCTGCTCGGTATCACGCTACCCACGATGCACGGGGCGCACTCGCATTTCTCCGACGCGGCCATGATCTCGTTCGAGGCTGGCCTGTTTGGCCTCGGGGGCTTGCTGATCATGGGGCCGCGGATCGGAGGCCCCGTCGAGCACCACGGCATGATGCTCGGGGCCGCTGCCGGCATGCTCTTTGGCGTATCCGACATCGCGATCAAGGCGCTCACGGGCATCGTCGGCGCACATGGCGCGCTCGGGGTGCTGCTGAGTCCCTGGCTCGCTGTGGCTTTGCTCGCGTCGATCGTGGCGTTCTACGCCTCGGCGCGCGGGCTTCAGGACGGCGACGCGGTGCCGGTCATCGCCGTGACGGGCACCGCCGCCAACATCGCCGGCATCGCCGGCGGGATCCTCGTGTTCGGCGATCCGATGCCCGGCAGCGCTGTTGGAATCGTGTTTCAGTCGCTCGCGTTCGTGCTTGTGCTTGTCGCAGCCGCGCTGATGCCGGCCCCGATGCGCTCGGCCGGTCTGCGCGCCAGCGCGTGAGCTTGCCCCAGCCTCTCCCCGTGCGCGTGAGCACGCGCTCGCGCCCCGCTCACCAGCGACGCCTCGAGCCCTCGCGGCACGGACGCTGCTAGGATTCCGCTCCGCATGCCCACCACCTCACAACTCGTGCGCAAGGGACGTGTCGTCCCCAAGAAAAAGCTTGCGACTCCAGGGCTGAAGTCTGGCAAGGGTCGCAAGAAGAAGGTCGCAGCGCCCCAGCGGCGCGGGGTCTGCACGCGCGTGTACACGACCACCCCGAAGAAGCCTAACTCCGCCCTGCGCAAGGTCGCGCGTGTGCGCATCGCCGGCTCGATCGAGGTGACCGCCTACATTCCGGGCGAGGGCCACAACTTGCAGGAGCACTCCGTCGTGCTCGTGCGCGGCGGTCGCGTCAAGGACCTGCCAGGCGTGCGCTACAAGGTCGTGCGCGGCACGCTCGACGCCGCCGGCGTGAGCGATCGCAAGAAGGCACGCTCTCAGTACGGCGTGAAGAAGAAGTAGCTGCGAACCGATGCCACGCCGCGCAGCCGCCCAGGTGCGTCCGCTCGAAGCGGACCCGATCCATCGCTCAAAGCTCGTACAGCAGATCATCAACAAGGTGATGCTCGACGGCAAGAAGTCCACGGCGGAGCGCATCGTCTACGACGCGCTCGCGCTGCTCGCCGAGCGCTCGGACAAGGACCCGATCGAGCAGCTGGAGAATTCGATCAAGGCCCTAACGCCAGCTCTCGAGGTCCGTTCGCGCCGCGTCGGCGGCGCCACTTATCAGGTGCCAGTCGAGGTTCCCGCGCGTCGCGCGCGCACGCTCGCCGTGCGCTGGCTGGTCGAGTTCGCACGTAACCGTCGCGAGAAGACGATGGCCCAGCGCTTGGCCAACGAGTTGCTCGACGCACAGTCCCAGCAGGGCGGCGCCTACAAGCGCAAGGACGACATCTACCGCATGGCGCAGGCCAACAAGGCCTTCGCCCACTACCGCTGGTAGCGGCTCGTCGTTGTAGGGCCGCTTTCCGCAAGTGGCCCTTAAGGAGCGGGTGCATCCTCCGCTACGGTGGCCACGTGCCCGATTCTCCCGCCGCCTCCGACCGCATAGAGCGCCATGTGTGGGTTGTCGCGGGGGTCGTGATCCTCGGGATGATCATGTCGATCCTCGATACGACGATCGTCAATGTCGCGCTCGACACGCTCGGGCGCGACCTGCACAGCCCGATATCGCAGATCCAGTGGGTGGTGACCGGCTACCTGCTGTCGCTCGCGGCGGTGATCCCGATCACTGGCTGGGCCGCCAGGCGCTTTGGCGCCAAGCGCGTCTACCTGACCTCGATCGGCCTGTTCACGCTTGGATCGGCGCTGTGTGGGCTGGCCACCAGCAGCACTTCGCTGATCGTGTTTCGGGTGCTGCAGGGAGCTGGCGGAGGCATGATCATGCCTGTCGGTCAGATGATCATGGCCGAGGTCGCCGGTCCCAAGCGGATGGGGCGCGTGATGGGGATCGTGGCGATGCCCGCGATGCTTGCGCCGATCCTCGGCCCGGTCGTCGGTGGCGTGATCCTGCAGGGGCTGCACTGGTCATGGATCTTCTTCGTGAACGTCCCCATCGGGGTGCTCGCCGTTGTGCTCGCCGCGAGAATGCTTCCGCACTCAGATCTCGGTCGTCCCGGTCGCCTCGACACGGTCGGCCTTGCGCTGCTCGCCACCAGCATGCCGCTGGTGGTATATGGCCTATCTGAGATCGGTGTCACGGGTAGCTTCACGGCGGCGAAGGTGGTTTGGCCGATCGCTGTCGGAGTTGGCTTGACGATCGTGTTCATGTGGCATGCGCTGCGGAGCGAGCGCCCGTTGCTCGACATCCGGTTGTACGCGAACCGCGTTTTCGGGGCGGCCTCGCTTACGACCTTTGGCCTCGGCGCCGCGCTGTTCGGCGCGATGATCCTCGTGCCGCTCTACTACCAGCAGGTGCGCGGGGAGAGCGTGATCGCGACCGGCTTGCTGGTGGGCCCCCAGGGGCTTGGGATGCTCGCGATGACCCCTTTCAACGGCCGTCTCACAGAGCGCTTCGGCGGCGGTCGCGTAGCGATTGTCGGCGTGTCGATCCTGTGTCTGAGCACGTTGCCGCTCGCGTTCGTGGGCGCGCACACGTCGATCCTCTGGATCTCGCTCGTGCTCGCGGTGCGCGGGCTCGGCATCGGGCTGTCGTTCATGCCCACGATGACCGCCGCCTTCACGTCCTTGCGCACCGACCAATTGTCCGATGCCACACCCCAAATGAATGTGCTCCAGCGTCTCGGGGGCGCGATCGGCACGGCGGTGCTCGCCGTCGTGCTGCAGCGAGCGACGCTTCACGCGCATACCCCGGCCGAGCATGCGGCGGGCTTTGATGCCGCCTACTGGTGGTCGCTCGGGATCGCGGCGCTCACGTTGATCCCGTGCGTCGTGCTTCTGCGCGCGGAAGCCCCAGGCGCGCGCAGCGCGCGGGTCGGCGCCGGGCCTGAGACGACCGTCGAGCCGCTTGGGGCGTAGCTGCTCGCGCCTCTTTCGACTGCCCAATTTCCTCTGCTATAGTCGCCTTCCGCGGGTGAGTTGGGCGTTGTGCCCTGCGCATGCTCGCCAGGTGCCGACCAGCATGGAGACCTTGACCAGATAGCGAAGCGATCCGCCCGACGACCGGCAGCGCGTGGGCCCGAAGGGCCCATTTTTTTGCTCTGAGCCGTCGCGCGGGCGTGCGCTGTATGTAGTCGCACGTCCGCCCCGATTAACCGCACCGACCCACCATCTGAACTATGCCCCGTAAGTTTCCACTCGAACAGACGCGCAACATCGGGATCATGGCCCACATCGACGCGGGCAAGACCACGACGACCGAGCGCATCCTCTACTACACCGGCCGCACCTACAAGATCGGCGAGGTCCACGAGGGCGCTGCGGTGATGGACTGGATGGAACAGGAGCAGGAGCGCGGCATCACGATCACCTCGGCTGCCACCACCGCCGAGTGGGATGGCCACCGCATCAACATCATCGACACGCCGGGCCACGTCGACTTCACGGTCGAGGTCGAGCGCTCGCTGCGCGTGCTCGATGGAGCGATCGCGCTGTTCGACTCGGTGGCCGGCGTGGAGCCGCAATCCGAGACGGTGTGGCGCCAGGCCGACAAGTACCACGTGCCGCGCATCGCCTACATCAACAAGATGGACCGCGTCGGCGCCGACTTCGAAAAGGGCGTGCAGACGATGGTCGATCGGCTGGGAGCCCACCCGGTGCCGATCCAACTCCCGATCGGGGCTGAGGGAGACTTCGAGGGCATCGTCGATCTCGTCAGGATGAAGGCCGTCGTCTACAAGGACGAGCTTGGCACCGAGCAGGAGGTGGTGGCGATCCCGGGCTCGCTTACCGAAGCGGCCGCCGCGGCTCGCGAGCACCTGCTCGAGGAGGTCTCCCACTACGACGACGAGCTGCTCGAGCTGATCCTCGAGGAAGCTGAGATCCCCGAGGATCGCCTCAAGCACGCGATCCGCAAAGCGACCCTCTCCACGAAGCTGACTCCCGTGCTGTGCGGCTCCTCGTTCAAGAACAAGGGCGTGCAGCCGCTGCTGGATGCGGTCGTCGACTATCTGCCGTCGCCGCTGGACGTGCCGGCGGTCAGCGGCGCGGAACCCGTCAAGGGTGACGGCGAGGAGCCCCGGATCGAGCGCCACGCTGACGATACCGAGCCGTTTGCGGCGCTCGCGTTCAAGATCATGGCCGACCCTTACGTTGGCAAGCTCACCTACTTCCGTGTCTACTCCGGGAAACTAGAGGCTGGCTCGCGAGTGCTCAACGTCAACAGCGGAAGGGCCGAGCGGATTGGGCGCATCCTGATGATGCACGCCAACGAGCGCGAGGAGGTTCCCGAGGTCTATGCGGGCGACATCGCAGCCGCCGTGGGCATCAAGCAGGTCATAACCGGTGACACGCTTGCCGCTCCCGACGCCCCGATCAAGCTCGAGAACATCACCTTCCCCGAGCCTGTGATCAAGGTTGCAGTCGAGCCGAAGACGAAGATCGACCAGGAGAAGATGTCCGTCGCGCTAGGTCGTTTGGCGGAGGAGGACCCCACCTTCCAAGTGCGCACTAACGAAGAAACGGGCCAGACCGAGATCTCCGGTATGGGCGAGCTGCACCTCGAAGTGCTCGTCGACCGCATGAAGCGGGAGTTCGGTGTGGAGGCGAACGTCGGCCGTCCCCAGGTCTCCTATCGCGAGACTGTGCGCGGCACGGCCGAGAAGATCGAGGGCAAGTTCGTGCGCCAGACCGGTGGCTCCGGTCAGTACGGGGTCGTCTACATCGACCTGGAGCCTGCCCCCGGCGAGGGCTTTGACTTCATCAACAAGATCAAGGGCGGCGCGATCCCATCGGAGTTCATCCCGGCCGTGGAGAAGGGCGTCGAGGAGGCCCTGGAGAACGGCGTCAAGGCGGGCTATCCGATGGTCGACGTGCGCGTGACGCTCGTCGACGGCAAGTATCACGACGTCGACTCTTCGGAGATCGCCTTCAAGGTCGCCGGGTCAATTGCTCTCAAGGAGGCCGCCAAGCGGGCCAAGCCGGTGCTCCTGGAGCCCGTGTTCGCCGTCGAGGTTGTCACGCCCGAGGACTTCATGGGCGACGTCATGGGCGACCTCTCGCGCCGCCGCGGCCACTTGCAGGGCTCCGAGCAGCGCGGCAACGCCTTGGCGATCCACGCCAAGGTTCCCTTGAGCGAGATGTTCGGATACGCCACCGACCTGCGCTCCAACACGCAGGGCCGGGCCAACTACACGATGCAGTTCGAGGGGTACGAGGAGGTGCCTCCGAACATCGCGGAGAAGATCATCGAGCAGCGCACAGGAGAGCCAGTCCCCGCCTGAGATGACCGTGAGCGCTGCGCCATACTGCGTCCTCGCCGACTCGCGTGCAGAGCACGTCACGCCGGCTGCGTCCTTGTCTGGCTTGACTCACGGCCATCTCAGGAGCGAGTTGGATAGAAGCAAGCGGTCAGCAAACGAGCAAGTTCATAGGCAGCAGTCAAGAAAATCCCCATTTAGATAGATTTCCCAGGTTCGCCCTACTAGCGGCGAATATCCAAGTCGATTACAGGAGCGAACACAAAGTGGCGAAGGAGAAGTTCGAGCGCGACAAGCCGCACGTCAACGTCGGCACCATCGGTCACATCGACCATGGCAAGACGACGCTGACCGCTGCCATCACGACTGTGCTGGCGGAGAAGATGGGCGGCGAAGCCCGTAGCTTCGAGGAGATCGACAACGCTCCTGAGGAGAAGGAGCGCGGGATCACCATCGCCACATCGCACGTCGAGTACCAGACAGAGAACCGTCACTACGCGCATGTCGATTGCCCTGGGCACGCCGACTACGTGAAGAACATGATCACCGGCGCCGCCCAGATGGATGGGGCGATCCTGGTGGTGTCAGCGGCCGACGGTCCGATGCCACAGACGCGCGAGCACATCCTGCTCGCCCGCCAGGTCGGCGTCCCTTACATCGTCGTGTTCCTCAACAAGGCCGACATGGTCGATGACGAGGAGCTTATGGAACTGGTCGAGGTCGAGGTGCGCGAGCTGCTCTCCGAATACGACTTCCCCGGCGATGACATCCCGTTCATCACAGGCTCGGCGCTGAAGGCGCTCGAAGGCGATGAGGAGTACAAGGGCAAGATCATCGAGCTAGCAGAGGCGCTCGACAGTTACATCCCCCAGCCAGTGCGCGAGCTCGACAAGCCGTTCCTGATGCCTGTCGAGGACGTCTTCACGATTACCGGCCGCGGCACTGTCGCAACGGGTCGCGTTGAGCAGGGCATCGTCAACACCGGCGATACCGTCGAGATCGTGGGAGTCCACGACACCACCACCACGGTGGTCACCGGAGTGGAGATGTTCCGCAAGATCCTCGACCAGGGTCAGGCGGGCGACAACGTGGGCTGTCTGCTGCGCGGCACCAAGCGCGAGGAGATCGAGCGTGGCCAGGTTCTGTGCAAGCCGGGCTCGATCACGCCCCACACCAAGTTCAAAGCTGAGGTCTACATTCTCAAGAAGGAGGAGGGTGGCCGTCACACTCCGTTCTTCACGGGCTACCGTCCTCAGTTCTATTTCCGCACGACTGACGTCACCGGCGTGGCAAAGCTGCCCGAGGGCGTTGAGATGGTCATGCCCGGCGACAATGTCCAGATGGAGATCGAGCTGATCCAGCCGATCGCCATGGACCAGGGCCTGCGTTTCGCCATCCGAGAGGGTGGGCGCACGGTCGGCTCGGGTGTGGTCACCGAGATCATCGAGTAGCGCCAGAGGGCGTCTTCGCATTTGCGCAGGCGCCTTTCATTGCAGTCCGATACGACGAATTGAGCCGCCGGCGGGGGCGGTGAGGGTGGATCGCGCGGTGCGATGCGCCCTTCGCCTCTCGCTCTCGCCGGGAGGGTGTGGGCGGCAGCGCCCCGGGGGCTGCGGGCCTCGAGAAAGCAAGCGAACGAAAGCAAGATCAAGAGAACCAAGATGGCAGCCACAACCCAAAACAAGATTCGCATCCGGCTGAAGGCGTACGACACGTCCGCTATCGAGTCGGCCGCGAAGGAGATCGTGGAGACCGCTGCGCGCACCGGCGCGACTGTGTCCGGCCCAGTGCCGCTGCCGACGGAGAAGAACGTCTACTGCGTGATTCGCTCTCCCTTCAAGGACAAGGACTCGCGCGAGCACTTCGAGATTCGCACGCACAAGCGGCTGATCGACATTCACCAGCCGAGCCCCAAGACGGTCGACTCGCTCCAGCGCCTGGACAACCTGCCGGCGGGTGTCGACATCGAGATCCGCCTCGCAACTTAATCCTGATGTCAGCGATCCTCGCCAAGAAGCTAGGGATGACTCAGGTCTTCCAGGACGACGGTAGCGTCGCGCGCGTGACCGTGCTCGAGGCCGGGCCATGTCCCGTCACGGCGGTGCGCACCGCCGAGCGCGACGGCTATGACGCAGTACAACTCGCCTTCGGGCAGACGAAGGAGAAGCACCTCTCGCGGCCCGAGCTCGGTCATTTGAAGAAGGCCGACGCCGCTCCAATGCGTCATCTTGTCGAGTTCCGCGATCAAGCCGCCGAGCTTCAGGTCGGCGAGTCGGTGACGGTGGAGTCCTTCGAGGTTGGCGCCCGTGTGAAGATCGCGGGCGTCTCCAAGGGCAAGGGCTTCCAGGGCACGATCAAACGCCACAACTTCAAAAGTGGTCCCAAGTCTCACGGCTCGCACAACGTGCGTGCGCCAGGCTCGATCGGCGCCTCGGCGGATCCGGCGCGAGTCTTCAAGGGAATACGCGGGCCGGGTCAGATGGGCAACAAGCGCGTGACCCAGCCGGGTCTCGAGATCGTGGCGGTCGATCCCCAGAGGAACCTCATGCTTGTGCGCGGATCGGTTCCCGGGCCAAGGGGTGGGGTCGTGGAGGTGCGTGGCGATGCCTGAGGCGCCCGTGCTCACTTCAGACGGTGGGGCCACCAAGAAGGTGAAGCTCGATCAGTCCGCCTTCGGCGCGAAGTTCAATGGGCCGCTCGTGCATCAGAGCGTGCGTGCCGAGCAGGCCGCCCGCCGGCGCGGGACCGCGGCCACCAAGACGCGCGGCAATGTATCCGGCGGTGGCGCAAAGCCCTGGCGCCAGAAGGGCACGGGGCGCGCGCGCGCCGGCTCGTCTCGCTCGCCGCTGTGGACAGGGGGTGGCACCGTATTCGGCCCCCAGCCTCGCTCCTATACCTTCAAGGTCAACCGCAAGGAGCAGCGCGCCGCCTTGCGCAGCGCGCTGTCTCTGCACGCCCAGCGCGGTTCTCTCGCGGTGCTAGACGCGGCTGCCTTCAAGGCCCCCAAGACCAGCGATGCGCTTGACCTGCTCGAGGACTGGAAGCAGCCACAGCCGACCTTGGTCGTGCTCGACGTAGAGGAGTCCTCTGCCGCGCTCTCCTTCCGCAACTTGGCTCGCGTGGCTGTGCTCCTCTCCGAGAGCGTCGCTGTGGCCGACCTGCTCGGGGCAGCCTCCCTGCTCATCTCGGAGAAGGCGTTGCAAGAGCTGACAGCACGTGCCGCCGCCCCCACGAGGGAGAAGGCCTGATGGAGAGCTCCCAGGTGATCATCAAGCCGGTTCTCTCAGAGAAGAGCTACGTGCTCTCGGCGGCCGGCAAGTACACCTTCCGGGTCCATCCCGACGCGCACCGCACCCAGATCCGCCAAGCGGTCGAATCGCTGTTCGACGTCCACGTGGTCGAGGTGCGCACGCTCAGCGTCAAGTCCAAGCCTAAGCGCCGCGGCATCACGCGCGGTCGCACGCGCGCCTGGAAGAAGGCGATCGTCGAGGTGCGCGCGGGCGAGAGTATTCCCATCTTCCAGGGCCTCGAGGGCCTGAACGAATAGGAGCTTGATCGCGATGCCAATTCGCAAGCCCAAGCCCACCAGTCCCGGTCGACGCTTCGTCTCCTACCCGGACTTCGCGGAAGTCACCAAGTCCGAGCCCGAGCGCACGCTCGTCGAGGGCTTGAAGAAGAGCGGTGGACGCAACGCTCAGGGTCGCAAGACAGCACGCCATCGCGGCGGCGGGGCCAAGCGGCTGTACCGGCGGATCGATTTCAAGCGTCGCAAGGACGGCGTGCCTGCGAAGGTCGCTGCGATCGAGTACGACCCCAACCGCTCCTCCTACATCGCGCTCTTGCACTACACCGACGGGGAGAAGCGCTACATCCTCGCGCCGCAGCGGCTCGCGGTGGGGATGATGGTCACCTCCGGCGACGACGCCGAGATCGCCGTGGGCAACTGCCTCGCGCTTGCGCGCATGCCCGTCGGCACCGTGGTCCACAACGTCGAGCTGCAGCCCGGCCGTGGCGGTCAGATGGCGCGCTCGGCCGGCGCCTCGGTGCAGCTGATGGCCAAGGACGGCGACATGGCCACGCTGCGCCTGCCCTCCGGCGAGATGCGCATGGTGCGCGCGGAGTGCCGCGCCACGGTCGGCACGATCGGCAACGCCGAGCACCAGAACGTCAAGGTCGGCAAGGCGGGCCGCAAGCGCCACATGGGCGTGCGCCCGCAGACCCGCGGCGTGGCGATGAACCCCGTCGACCACCCGCACGGCGGTGGTGAGGGCTCAACGACGGCGGGCCGCCACCCGGTGACCCCTTGGGGCGTGCCGACGCTCGGCTACCGCACGCGCAAGAAGAACAAGGGATCAGACAAGTACATCGTACGCGGCAGGCGTCGCGGGAAGGGCAAGCAACGATGAGCCGCCACGGACACGTATGGCTGCGCCGAAGCGGCGTCCTCGTTCCCTCATGTGCCAAGCACGCGAGCGACCTGCCTGTGCCCCGAAGGGTTACGTCCTTGTCCGTCTTGCCCTACGTGTCCGTGGAAGGGAGTGTGGATAGATGAGTCGCTCCAGCAAGAAGGGACCGTGGGTCGAAGAGCGTCTGATGGCGCGCATCGAGGCGATGAATGCGGCCAACACGAAGAAGATGCTCAGGACCTGGTCGCGCACCTCGACGATCTTCCCCGAGATGGTGGGTCACACGTTGGCCGTGCACGATGGAAAGAAGCATGTGCCCGTGTTCATCAGCGAGTCGATGGTCGGTCACAAGCTCGGCGAGTTCGCGCCGACGCGCATCTTCCGCGGTCACGCCGGCTCCGGGAAGGTGAGATGAGCGCCGAGAAGCCCACCGACGAGCAGTCGCCTGAAGGCGAGGAGCAGGCCAAGCCGACGGCGAAGGCCAAGCCCGCGGCTGCCAAGAAGGCCCCCGCGAAGAAGCCTGCTTCGGAGGCTGCCTCAAAGAAGCCGGTCGTCGAGGAGGGCGAGCCCGCGGTCGCTGAGGAGAAGTCGGCAGCCGCGAAGCCAACCGCGAAGAAGCAGGCGGAGAAGAAGCCGGCCGCTGAGACGGCGAGCTCTCCCAAGGCTGAGAAGGCCGCCGCCGCAAAGGCCGAGAAGGCAAGCGCGGCCAAGGCTGAGAAAGCGAGCGCGGCCAAGGCTGAGAAGCCAGAGGCTTCTACGGCTGAGGCGCCCGAGAAGCCTGCGGTCGGCTCCAGCCGCGACGCGCAGTCGGCCGCCGCGAGTCGCGCACGCCGCAAGGTGGTGCGCGCTCAGGCTCGCTACGTGCGCACCTCGGCGCGCAAGGCGCGCATGGTGTGCGGGCACTTGCGGGGCAAGTCCGTGATCGAGGCACGCGCTATCCTCGCCTTCACCCCTCGTGAGGTGGCCCGCGACTGGAGCAAGCTGCTGGAGTCGGCAGTGGCCAACGCCGAGAACAACCACGAGTTGATCGAGGACGATCTGCTCGTTCGCGAGGCGTATGCCGACGAGGGGCCCACGATCAAGCGCTTCCGACCGCGTGCGCAGGGACGAGCGACGCCGATCCGCAAGCGCACCAGCCATTTGACGATCACACTGACGCCCAAGCCGTAGGCGCGGGCCGGGACACGAGACAGGACTTCGAGAGAGACATGGGTCAAAAGGTTCATCCAGAGGCAATGCGCGTGGGCTACATCCACGACTGGAAGTCCAACTGGTTCAACGAGCGCAATTTTGCCGCTTACCTCCACGAGGACATCAAGATCCGCGAGCACATCGTGGACAAGCTTGCCCACGCCGGCCTGTCGGACATCACGATCCGCAAGGACGCCAACGAGCTAGAGGTCAACATCCATACCGCCCGCCCCGGCATCGTGATCGGCAAGTCGGGCGCCGAAGTGGACGCTCTGCGGCGTGACTTGCACCGCATGACCCAGAAGCAGATCAAGGTCAACATCCTCGAGATCAAGCGTCCCGAGCTGGACGCGAAGCTGGTGGCTCAGTCGATCGCCGAGCAGCTTCAGAATCGCGTCGCTTTCCGGCGCGCCATGAAGCGCGCGCTCACGAGCGCGATGCGCTCCGGCGCCAAGGGCGTCAAGGTCCAGGTATCGGGACGTCTTGGTGGCGCCGAGATGGCGCGCACCGAGAGCTACTCGGACGGACGGGTGCCGTTGCACACGATGCGAGCCGACATCGACTACGGCTTCTACGAGGCGCGCACCACCTTCGGACGGATTGGCGTCAAGTGCTGGGTGAACAAGGGCGAGATCATGCCCGAGGGCTACACCGGCGCGGACTTGACCGACATGAGCGCGCCCGCTCCTCCGAGCGGCGACCGCGACGGTCGTGGCGGTCGCGACGGTCGAGATGGACGTGGCCGTGGCCGTGGTGGTCCCGGTGGCGGTGGCCGTGGTGGCCCTGGCGGTGGCGGTCGGGGTGGCCCAGGTGGCGGTCGTGGCCCTGGTGGTCCCGGTGGCGGTGGCCGTGGCGGTCCTGGCGGTGGCGGTCGGGGTGGCCCAGGTGGCGGTCGTGGCCCTGGTGGTCCCGGTGGCGGTGGCCGTGGCGGTCCAGGCGGCGGCCCCGATCGTGGGGGCGCGCGCTGATGCTGTCGCCCAAGCGTGTCAAGCATCGCAAGCAGCATCGCGGTCGTCGCCGTGGGCTCTCACGCGGTCAGGTGAAGGTCCAGTTCGGCGAGTATGGCCTGAAGTCGCTCGAGCAAGGCTGGCTCACCAACCGCCAGATCGAGGCCGCCCGTATTGCGATGACCCGCAAGATCAAGCGTGGCGGGAAGGTGTGGATCAACGTGTTCCCAGACAAGCCGGTCACCAAGAAGCCGGCCGAGACGCGCATGGGCTCTGGCAAGGGCAATCCCGAAGGCTGGGTCGCCGTGGTCAAGCCCGGGCGTGTGATGTTCGAGCTCGCCGGCGTGCCCGAGCCGCTGGCGCGCGAAGCGATCAGGTTGGCGGCGCACAAGCTTCCCGTCAAATCCAAGTTCGTGTTGCGAGAGGACTGATCCGTTGCGATGAAGGCCAAGGAGATCAGAGACATGCCCGATGACGAGCTCGCCGAGCAGATAGCGACGATGCGCAAGGACCTCTTCGGCAAGCGCTTCGCCAACGCGACTGGTGAGCTCGAGGACACCGCCGGCGTGGGCCGCGCACGGCGCGACCTCGCTCGGGCCCTTACCGTCGCGCGGGAGCGCAGCGTGGCGCCGCGACATGCAAGCAAGAGCTGAGAAAGCTGAACTGGAAGACTGAAACGGATAGAGATGGCTGACGAGACAGACAACGAGAACGCGCAGGACGCTGAGGTCGAGGCTCAGGCGGGCGACGAGCGCCAGCCGGAGCAGGCTGTCGCCGGGGACCCTGTCGCGGCCACCGCGAAGGCCGCCGCAGAGTCGGAGCCATCCGAGCAGCTGTCCTCCAAGGAGCGCCGTCGCCGTGCGCGCTCGACCCACAGCGGCGAGGCGAGTGCGTCGCGCACCCCGAGGAGCGCCACGCCGAGCGTGTCGCCGAGCGTCGCGTCAAGGCCGTAAGGCGCCGCGCGCGGCGTTTGCAGGAACGAGCCAAGGCGGTCGAGCGCCGATCCGGCGCCCCTGCGCCCGAGCCCCTGCCGCCTGTGCACGCTCCGGTCGAGGGCGCCCGCAAGCTTCGCCAGGGAGTGGTCGTCTCAGACAAGGCCGACAAGACGATCACGGTGCGCATCGATACCGCGCGCCGCCACCGCCGCTACGAGAAGATCGTGCGCAGCTCGAGCACGCTGCACGCCCATGATGAGGACAACGAGGCTCACGAGGGCGATGTGGTGCGCGTCATCGAGAGCCGTCCGCTGTCACGCACAAAGCGCTGGAAGCTCGTCGACGTGCTGGAGAGAGCGCGATGATCCAAAACGAGACCAGACTTCGCGTGGCCGACAACACCGGCGCACGCGAGATCCTCTGCATTCGCGTCAAGGGCGGCTCCAAGCGTCGCTACGCGTTCGTGGGCGATGTCATCACCGCGACGGTCAAGCAGGCCAACCCTCACGGCTCGGTCAAAAAGGGCGATGTCGTGACGGCCGTGGTCGTACGCACCAAGAAGCCGTTCGGGCGCGACGACGGCACTTACATCTCCTTCGACGACAACGCCGCCGTGATCATCGACGACCAGAACAACCCGCGCGGCACGCGTGTGTTCGGTCCCGTGGCGCGCGAACTTCGCGATCGCAATTTCATGAAGATCGTCTCGCTGGCGCCGGAGGTCCTATAGCGATGGCGCGAGCAGCCGCAATCCGCGAGCGCCGCGTGCTGAAGGTCCGCTCAGGAGACCAGGTGCAGGTGATGGCCGGCAAGGATCGAGGCAAGCGCGGACGCGTCCTGCGCGTGGAACCCACGCGCGAGCGCGTCTATGTCGAGGGCCTCAACATGGTCAAGCGCCACATGCGCCCCCAGCAGGTGGCCGACACCCAGCGTGGTCAGACCGTCGGCGGTGTGATCGAGCGCGAGGGGCCGATTCATGTCTCCAACGTGATGCTGCTCGACCCGAAGGACAGCAAGCCCACGCGCGTGGGAGTCGAGCGCGAGAACGGCAAGCGCTATCGGGTCGCCAAGCGCTCCGGCACAAGGCTCGACTGACAGGACAACGATGAGCACCGTCACAACAGCCCGCTTGAAGACCCGCTACCTGGATGAGATCCGTCCGGCGCTGATCGAGCGCTTCGGCTACTCCTCGCCGATGCAGGCGCCCAAGCTCTCGAAGATCACCCTCAACATGGGGGTAGGCGACGCCAAGCAGGATTCCAAAGTCCTCAAGGCCGCCCAGGAGCAGCTTGCGACGATCGCCGGCCAACAGCCGAGCATCAGGCGCGCGCGCAAGTCGATCGCCGCATTCAAGCTGCGCGAGGGCATGCCCGTGGGCGTCGCCGTCACCCTGAGGGCTGAGCGCGGCTACGAGTTCCTCGATCGCCTCACCTCGATCGCGATTCCCCGTATTCGTGACTTCCGCGGTCTGAACCCGAGATCCTTCGACGGTCATGGCAACTACACGATGGGCGTCCGCGAGCAGATCATCTTTCCTGAGATCGACTACGACTCGATCGACCAGGTGAGGGGCATCGACATCACGATAACCACGACCGCCAAGGGCGATGTCGAAGCATTCGCTCTCCTACAGGCCCTCGGGCTGCCCTTCGCCACACAAGGGCGACCTGCTGGCTTCGACCAGGACGCTGGCGCCGAGACCTCCGAGAATGGGAGCAACGACTGATGGCCAAGACCTCGCTACGCGTCAAGCAGGCGCGCACGCCAAAGTTCAAGACACGTGCATATACTCGCTGCAACCGCTGCGGACGCCCGCACTCGGTGTATCGCAAGTTCGGGCTCTGCCGCATTTGCCTGCGCGAGCTCGCGCACAACGGCCAGATACCGGGGATGACGAAGTCCTCCTGGTAGGCGCAACGTCCTTCGAGAACCACTTCAGATCAGAGCACGCCATGTCTATGACAGACCCGATAGCCGACTTCCTCACGCGGATCCGCAATGCGATTCATGCGGCGCACGAGACCGTCGAGATCCCGGCCTCCAAACTGAAGGCCGAGGTTGCGCGGATCCTCACCGAGCAGGGCTACATCGACTCGTGGTCGGTAGTGCCGGCGCCAGACGGCGCGGCCGGCGAGCTGATCGAGATTCGCTTGAAGTACACGGACGATCGTCGCTCGGCGATCTCTGGGCTGCGGCGCGTGTCGCGACCCGGCCGACGCACTTACGTGGAGGCCACGCGTATCCCCAAGGTGCTCGGCGGGATGGGAACTTCGATCGTGTCCACCTCGCGGGGCGTGATGACAGGTCACGACGCCCGCGCCGCCGGCGTTGGCGGAGAGGTCCTAGCGCAGGTCTGGTAGCGCTCGAGCGATGTCGAGAATCGGTAGACAGCCAATCCCGGTGCCAGCCGGCGTGACCGTGGCGATAGAGCCAGAGTCGGTCAGCGTGAAGGGCCCCAAGGGCGAGCTCTCCGAGCGCGTGCCACTCGACATCGAGGTTGTCCAAGACGGCGAGCAACTCGTCGTCTCGCGTCCGACCGATCGCGGGGAACATCGCGCGCTGCACGGCCTCACCCGCTCACTGGTGGCCAACATGGTCGAGGGCGTCACCGCCGGCTATGAGAAGCGCTTGGAGATCCAGGGCGTTGGATATCGCGCGCAAATGAAGGGCAAGAACCTCGAGCTTGCGGTCGGCTATTCCCATCCCGTGCCGATCGCGGCGCCCGATGGCATCGAATTTGAAGTTCCTCAGCCCACCAGGATCGTCGTGAAGGGCATCTCCAAGCAGCAGGTCGGTGAGATCGCCGCGATCATTCGCAAGCAGCGCCCGCCGGAGCCCTACAAGGGCAAGGGCATTCGCTATGAGGGCGAGTACGTGGCCCGCAAGGTCGGGCAAGAGGGCATGAGCCCGTATAGCTGCGTCGGATCTGCGTCCTGCCTCCCTTATGTGCCGACGAGCACACTGCGGTCGGTGCGTCCCTGCCCGACTTGCTCTACGGGCTCATGCGAGCACACTGGTCATAGAAAGGCGAGCTGACATGACCGTCCTCACCAAGGAGACCCGTCGTCTCAAACGCCGCCGCAGGGTGCGCGCGAAGGTGTCGGGCACTGCCGCGCGTCCGCGCGTCTCGGTGTTTCGCTCCAATCGCGGCCTGTCGGCGCAGCTCATCGACGACGCGTCTGCTCGCACGCTCGCCTCCGTCCACTGGTACGAGCCACGAGCTGCGCGAGCTCGCAAGAGCCGATCGCACGAAGCGCTCCGGAGAGCTGCTGGCCGAGCGCGCGAAAGCCGCCGGCGTCTCGGAGGTCGTGTTCGATCGTGGTGGCTACCGCTACCACGGCCACGTGCGCGCGTTCGCTGAGGCGATCCGCGAGGCCGGCCTAACCGTCTAGTGCTCGGTTCCCCGCTACCCTCTCTCACTCTTCATGCAATCCGATAGATCAGTCAACGCAGGCAGCCTCGACCTCCAGGAGCGCGTGGTGGAGATCAACCGCGTCGCCAAGGTGGTCAAGGGCGGCAGGCGCTTCTCCTTCACCGCGCTCGTCGTGGTGGGCGACGAACGCGAAGTCGTCGGGGTCGGCTACGGCAAGGCCAACGAGGTTCCGCTCGCGATCCAGAAGGGCGTCGAGCGCGCCAAGAAGGATCTCTTCCGCGTGCCAAAGCACGGCAGCACGATCACCCATCAGACGACCGGCATCTTCGGCTCGGGACGCGTGCTGTTGAAGCCGGCCTCCCCCGGTACCGGAGTGATCGCCGGCGGAGGCGTGCGCGCGGTGCTCGAGCTCGCCGGCATCCACGACATCCTCTCCAAGAGCCTTGGGACGCAGAACCCGATCAATCTCGTCAAGGCCACGGTCGCCGGCCTGCGCGGCCTGCGCACTCCTTCGGAGGTCGCCGAGTTGCGTGGCCTTACGATCGCGAAGGTGCTAGGCCTGACAGAGCAGCCCACGAACGGCTCGAGCGATTCAGCCGAGGGCGCCGAGGCTGGCGCCACTGGTGAGGGCTCCCCTACTCGAGCAGGCGATGCAGGCAGTGAGGATGCTCCAGCGAGCGCGCGCGAAGCGACCTCCGCCGATGCGGGCGAGGGCAGCCCACCGGACGCGACCACCGTTGAGCCGACCGCCGCTGAGCCGACCACCGTTGAGCCGACCGCCGCTGAGCCGACCGCCGCGGCGGCCGGCGGGGAAACTGAGACGCCGGCCTGATGGCAACCCTTCAAGTCACCCAGAGGCGATCCAGCAGCGGCTCGAACAAGCGCCAGCTCGACACGCTGCGTTCGCTCGGCCTGCGACGCATCGGTCATACGGTCGAGGTCAAGGATTGCGAGCAGGCGCGCGGCATGGTGCACGCGGTTCGCCATCTTGTCGAGGTCAACGCTGACGGGCAGCGGGAGCAGAGCTCGTGAGCGCTGCGTCGAAGGGGGCTCGCGGTGCTGTTCAAGCGCGCCGCGGGAAGCCCCGCGGAGGACCAGGAGCCCGAGCAGCCGATCGGCCTGCACTCGCTGAAACCGGCCCCCGGCAGCCGTCGCCCACGCAAGCGCGTGGGACGCGGCGAAGGCTCTGGCACCGGCAAGACCGCTGGCAGGGGCCAGAAGGGCGCGGGCTCGCGCTCTGGCTCGAAGAGCAGGTCGCGCTTCGAGGGCGGCCAGATGCCGATCCACATGCGCATGCGCAAGCTTCGCGGGCCGCACATGAAGAAGTCGATGCCGTTCGAGATGTTTCGAACGCACACTCAGCCCGTGAATGTCTCCGACCTCGAGAGCCGCTTTGACGCCGGCGCTGAGGTCACGGTCGAGCTGATGCAAGCCAGGGGGCTGGCCACGCGCAAGGGCAGTGCCCGTCAAGGTGCTCGCCAAGGGCGATCTGAGCAAGGCGTTGACCGTCCACGCTCACGGTTTCAGCAAGGCGGCGCGCGAGCGCATCGAGGCCGCCGGCGGCGCTTGTCACACCCTCGACAGCTAGCGTCCCAAACGATCCGCAGCGGCTTGCCGCGACTCATGGGGACGAGCTCTGCCCGATGGCTGGGGGCCAGGGCGGGTCGTATCTGCGGGATGGTGCCTCGCGCCTAGCGCTGGACGGCTAGAATCAGGCGATCCGCAACGTGGGGTCATAGCTACCCACGTGACGGTCTAAAACCATGCTCTCGACCATCCTCAGCGCCTTCCAGGTTGCGGACATCCGCAAGAAGCTCCTGTTCACGGCAGGCATGCTGCTGATCTACAGGCTCGGCTCGCACATACCCGTCCCGGGCGTCAACCTCGCCGCCGTCAACAACCTCCAGAAGCAGTTCGGAGGCTCCAACATCCTCGGCTTCCTGAACCTGTTCTCCGGCGGCAGCCTCTCGCGGATCGCGCTGTTCGCACTGGGGATCATGCCCTACATCACCGCCTCGATCATCCTGCAGCTGCTCCAGGTCGTCGTACCGTCGCTCGAGAAGCTCTCCAAGGAAGGCGAAGTCGGCCAGGCGCAGGATCACCCAATACACGCGCTATCTGACTGTCGGGCTCGCCTTCGCGCAGTCGATCGGCTACGTGTTCCTGTTCCACTCGCTGTCGGCATCCTCCAACGAATCGGTGGTGACGAAGTTCGACGCTCCGCACATCTTCCTGATCGTGATCTGCCTGACCGCTGGCTGCGTGCTGCTGATGTGGATCGGCGAGCTCATCACCCAGCGCGGGATCGGCAACGGGATCTCGTTGCTGATCTTCACGTCGATCGTGGCGCGCCTGCCCGCCGGCATCGAAGTCTGGTGGACGAGCCAGGACCAGGTGTTCAAGGTGATGATGCCCTTCCTCGTGCTGGCGGTCGTCGCCGGGATCGTGTTCGTGCAGGAGGGACAACGGCGCATACCGGTGCAATACGCCAAGCGCGTGATCGGCAGGCGCATGACCGAAGGCGGCCAGACCTATCTTCCGCTGCGCGTGAACATGGCCGGTGTGATCCCGGTGATCTTCGCCGCCAGCATCATGGCGTTCCCGCCGACCGTCGGACAGCTGATCAAAACGCCGTGGGCGAAAGACGTGTCGAACTTCTTCACGCCCAATGGCTGGCACTACATAGTCGGCGAGTCGATCTTCATCATCGTCTTCGCCTACTTCTACACGGCCGTCACCTTCAACCCCGTCGACCAAGCCGACAATCTGAAGAAGTACGGCGGCTTCATCCCCGGCGTGCGACCGGGGCGCCCGACCGCGGAATTCCTCGACCGGATCCTAGCCAGGCTGACGTTCCCCGGCGCGCTCTTCCTCGCCGCCGTGGCGGCTTTGCCCGCGATCCTGATCGCGCGCACCCATCAGAACTTCTTCTTCGGTGGGACCTCGATCCTGATCGTGATCGGGGTGGCCCTCGAAACGATGAAGCAGCTCGAGGCGCAGCTGATGATGCGCAGCTACGAGGGCTTCTTGAAGTAGCGCCCCGACCCCAGCGGGTAGGCTCTCGCGTTAGTGGTCGAGACGAATCTCATCCTGCTGGGTCCCCCGGGCGCCGGCAAGGGCACCCAGGCCGAGCGCCTGCAAGCAGACTTCGGGCTTGCCCACATCTCCACCGGCGACATGTTGCGCGCCCAGGTGGCGCAGGGCACTGAGTTGGGAAGGGAGGCGGAGAAGTACATGAACGCCGGCGAGCTGGTCCCCGACGAGGTGATTCTCGGCATGATCGGGCAGCGCATCGGTGAGCAGGACGCGCGCGAAGGATTTTTGCTCGATGGCTTCCCACGCAACACGGCTCAGGCAGATGCGCTCGCGACGAGGTTGGCGGAGTCCGAGCGGCGACTGACCGCCGTCCTGCTGATCGACGTGCCCGACGATGAGGTCGTGCGGCGTCTCGGGGGGCGACGTGTGTGCTTGAAGGGCGGCCACGTCTATCACGTCGAGTTCGATCCCCCCAAGCGTGAGGGGGTGTGCGACCAGGACGGCTCGCGCCTGATCCAACGCGAGGACGACAAGGAGGAGACAATCCGCAAGCGCCTCGATGTGTATGCGCGCAAGACGGCGCCGCTGATCGACTACTACGAGGACGCAGGCCTATTGCGTCGCTTCGACGGACAACGTCATCCCGACGAGGTTCACGATCACATCAGAGCGACCGTGGCTACTCTGCGCCTCGAGGACGAGCTGTAGGAGCGTCGCCCTGGAGATAAGCTCCTGGGGTGATCATCAAGAAGTCGCCTGAGGAGATCGAGAAGATGGCCGCCGCTGGCGCGGTCCAGGCGGCGACACTCGACCTCGTGGCCGGCAAGATCCGCCCGGGTGCGAGCACCGAGGAGCTGGACGCGGCCGCTGAGCGCTTCATCCGCTCCCAGGGCGGGACGCCGACGTTCAAGGGGTATCGAGGTTTCCCCGGCTCGATCTGCGCGTCCCCGAACTCGATGGTCGTGCACGGGATTCCAGGGAGATACCGGCTGAAGCGCGGAGACATCCTGTCGGTCGACATCGGTGTGACGCTCGACGGCTGGGTGGCCGACGCGGCGCGCACCTTCCCGGTGGGGGAGGTCACCCCGCTCGCGAAGAACCTCCTGAGTGCCACCGAGCAGGCCCTTCACGCCGGGGTGGAGCAATGCCGGCCGGGCGCGCGCATGGGCGACGTCTCGCACGCGATCCAGCTGGTCTCCGAGCAGGCCGGGCTGTCGGTCGTACGCTCGCTCGTCGGCCACGGAGTCGGCAAGAGCATGCACGAGGATCCCCAGGTCCCCAACTACGGAAAGGCCGGCAAGGGTCCGCTGCTGGAGGAGGGGATGGTGTTGGCGATCGAGCCGATGACCACCGCCGGACGTCCGACGGTGCGTGTCGCTGGCGACGGGTGGGCGATCTTCTCCCAAGACGATTCGCTGGCTGCGCACTTCGAGTTCACCGTGGCCGTTACAGGCGAGGGCCCCCGCATCCTCACGCCTTGGCACCTCCCCGCGGAGCAGCGTGGCTCAGGGAACGTCGACACGCAGGCCGCCGCTTCGGCCGGATAGCCGCCTGTGGACGCTCACGTCTGGGCGGCCCAAGGGCGGCTCTCGAGCGCAGCGAGGGCCAGCCACGTCGCGCTCTCGGCAACATAGTTGCTACCATCCGCTGTCCTGCTCGAATGCGCCGAAGCTTGGCGCGTGAGGGCAAAACCACGACGCGGTAGCGGCGGCCGTCCCGGCAGCCAGAGCCGGGTCGCAGGGACCAGCCGAAAGGGATCATGAAGGTAAGACCGTCGGTCAAGCCGATGTGCGAGAAGTGCAGGATCATCCGCCGTAACAAAACGGTGCTGGTGATCTGCCAGAACAAGCGCCACAAGCAACGGCAGGGCTAGCTCGAATGGCACGTATCGCCGGGGTCAACCTCCCCTTGAACAAGCGAGCCGAGATCGGCTTGACCTACATCTACGGCATCGGCCGCTCCACCTCCAACAAGGTGTTGAGCGAGGTCGACGTGAGCCCCGACACCTACATCCGCGATCTCACCGAGGACGAGGTCGCCAAGCTGCGCGACGCGATCGACCGCTCGTTGACGGTCGAGGGAGATCTTCGCCGCGAGCGCTCACAAGACATCAAGCGCTTGCAAGAGATCGCTTGCTACCGCGGTCTGCGCCACCGTCGCGGGCTGCCCGTGAGGGGCCAGAAGACGAAGACCAACGCGCGCACCCGCAAGGGGCCGAAGCGGTTGCAGGTCGCCGGCAAGAAGAAGCTGAAGAAGTGATGGAGGCTCGCTGATGGCTGCTCCAAAGCGTCCTGCGCGCGGTCGGCGCCGGTTGAAGAAGAACGTCCCGATTGGGCAAGCCCACATCAAGACGTCGTTCAACAACACGATCGTCTCGCTCACCGACACCCAGGGCAACGTGCTCGCGTGGGAGTCGGCCGGCGGCGCCGGCTTCAAGGGCTCGCGCAAGTCCACTCCGTTCGCGGCTCAGGTGACCGCCGACGCGGCTGCCCGCAAGGGCATGGAGCAGGGACTTCAGAAGGTCGAGGTCTATGTCAAGGGCCCGGGCTCAGGTCGCGAGACGGCGATCCGCTCGCTGCAGGCCGCTGGTCTCGAGGTGACCGGCGTGAAGGACGTTACCCCGCAAGCTCACAATGGCTGTCGCCCGCGCAAGCGGCGACGCGTATAACCACTGATCGCAGAGAGCTAGAGGAATGGCAAGAGACACAAGCCCACAGTGCAAGCAGTGCCGCAGCGAGGGACAGAAGCTGTTCCTCAAGGGCGAGCGCTGCCTGACCGACAAGTGTGGCGTCGAGCGGCGCTCCTATCCGCCCGGAGAGCACGGTAGAGGGCGTCAGAAGCAGAGCGAGTATCGCCTGCAGCTGCGCGAGAAGCAGAAGGCCCGTCGCTACTACGGAGTGCTCGAGAAGCAGTTCCACGGCTACTACGAGAAGGCCTCGCGCCAGCCCGGCATCACCGGCGAGAACCTGCTCGCGCTGCTGGAGTGCCGCCTCGACAACGTCATGGTCCGCCTCGGCTTCGCCGCCTCCCGCAGGCAGGCGCGCCAGCTCATTCGTCACGGTCATTGGACTGTCAACGGCCGCCGGGTGGACATACCCAGCTATCAGGTGAGGCCTGGCGATGTGATCGCGATCAAAGCGGACACTCCGGCTATGCAGGTGGTTAGGGACGCCACTGAGCTCACCGGACAGATCCCTGCGTGGCTCCAGGCCGACCACGAGTCGCTCACGGCCAAGGTGCTGCGCAAGCCGGAGCGGCGAGAGGTTGCCGCGCCGGTGCAGGAGCAGCTCATCGTCGAGCTGTACTCGAAGTAGAAGCTTTCCCGGCCGGCGCCTCTTGGGGGTGCGGCGCGCCAGAGCCAGCGCCTTCAGCAGGCGCCGGTTTGAGACCAAAACGACGTTAGGACCCTGATGCTCGACTTCCAAATCCCCCGGATCACCAGCGAGTCCGTGGAGCAGAACCGTGGCACGTTCACCATCGAGCCGCTCGACCGCGGATTCGGCTACACGTTCGGCAACTCGTTGCGGCGCGTGTTGCTCTCCTCGCTCGCCGGCGCCGCCGTCACGAGCGTGCGCATCGAGGGCGTCGCGCACGAGTTCTCCACAGTTCAGGGTGTCAAGGAGGACGTGACCGATATCGTGCTCAACCTGAAGGGCATCGTCTGCCGCATGCACTCCGACGCCTCAGAGGTCGAGGCGCCGCTTGTCGTGACGGGTCCCGGTGAAATCACCGCCAAGGACATCGACCTGCCCGCGGGCGTCGAGATCCTCAACCCGGACGTGCACATCGCGACGCTCGAGAAGAAGACCAAGCTCGAGCTCTACATGACGATCGGCCGCGGTCGCGGATACAGGCCCGCCGAGGAGAACAAGTCCGCCGACCAGCCGATCGGCGTGATCCCGATCGACTCGATCTTCTCGCCCGTCCGCCGTGTCGCCTACGCCGTGGAGCAGGCGCGTGTGGGACAGAAGACCGACTTCGACAAGCTCACGCTCGACATCGAGACAGACGGCTCGATCGAGCCGCAGGCGGCGCTGCGCGAGGCGGCCGAGCTGCTCATCTCCCAGCTGGCGATCTTCACCGACGCCGATCGCATCCAGGAGCTGAGGGCCGTGCCCGGAGGCCAGCTCGACGGTCATGGTCTCGCTGTTGGTGGCGGTGGCGCTCCCGCTGCGCTTCAAGGCGAGGAGTGGAGCATCCTGATCGAGGAGCTCGAGCTCGGGGTCCGCTCCTACAACTGCCTCAAGCGCGCCGGCATCCAGACAGTGGGCGACCTCATCTCCAAGTCGGAGGGCGAGCTCAACGCGATCCCGAACTTCGGCAAGAAGTCGATCGACGAGGTCATCGAAACCCTCGAGGCGCGAGGCTTGCACTTGCGCCAGGACTAGCACGGGGAAGGGCATGAGCGGCACGGGCGGCGTCCTTGCCCGCTGCCCATCGACTTCTCTCGACGGTTAGACTCCAATCAGCCATGAGACATCAGAAGACACGCAACAAGCTCAGTCGCGACTCGGCACATCGCAAGTCGCTGCTCATGAACCTCACCAAGGAGGTCTTGGAGCACGAGCGGATCAAGACGAGCGAAGCCAAGGCGAAGGCTGTGAAGCCCGAGATCGAGAAGCTGATAACGCTCGCCAAGCGCGGCGACCTGCACGCTCGCCGTCAGGCGCTGTCGGCTCTCTCGCAGGACAAGTTCGCCGTGCACAAGCTGTTCGAGGAGGTCGCGCCCCGCTACGCGGAGCGACCGGGCGGATATACGCGCATCCTCAAGCTCGGCCCGCGTCGCAGCGACGCGACCGAGATGGTCTACCTCGAGCTGGTGTAATCACCGCCGCGCGGCGGAACCGACGGTGCTTTGACGCAGGCCTCGAATGTCACTTGTCACGGCACGGTGATACGGCTGGCGCGGCTCCACTCGCCATGGGGCGCGAGTACCCCTGAGGCATAGATGGTCTCCAAGCTGACGCTGCAATACGATGGGGCCGAGTTCGCCGGATGGGCGTGCCAGCCCGACATGCGCACCGTCCAAGGAGAGCTCCAGCGGGCGTTGCGCACCATTCTCGGCGAGCGCGACGCGCACGGGGAGCATCTCATTTTGAGCGTTGCCGGGCGCACCGATCGTGGCGTGCATGCTTGGGGGCAGGTCGCGAGCTATCGTCACGAGGCGGTCGATCCACTGCGGCTGAACTCGTTGCTCGCACCCGACATGGCGGTGCTCAGCTGCGAGCCGGCCGCTGACTCATTCGACGCAAGGCGCAGCGCCACGAGCAGAACCTACTGCTATCGCGTGCTTGCGCGTCGCACGCGCGACGTGTTCGAGCGCGGGCGCGCCCTGTGGTGGCCGCAGCCGCTCGATCGCTCACTGCTCGAGGAGTGCGCGAAGCTGCTTGCGGGCAGCCACGACTTCACGGCGTTCACGCCCACCGAGACCGAGCACAAGCGCTTCGAGCGCACCGTGACCAGCGCGCGGTGGCGGGCCGATGGGGACGTGCTCGAGCTTTGGATCGAGGCCGACACGTTCCTGCGGCACATGAACCGGGTGCTCGTGGGCACGATGCTCGAGGTCGCCACCGGCCGGCGCGAGCTAGCGGAGCTCGCAGCGCTGCTGGAGGGGAGGCCCCGCTCGCACGCTGGACCCACAGCGCCTGCTCACGGTTTGGCGCTCGCCTCGGTCGCCTATCCACGCGGGTGATCTCCATGCGCGCGTGGGCCCTGGCCCGAAAGAGCCACTCCTCTGGCGCGCGGGGGGCGCGAGGGATTCGAGGAAGGCCGGGCCGCGCGCCGGCCATCCAGTCCCCGACGGACCCTATGCTGGGGGAGCGATGCTGAACGTGCTGCTCACAAACGACGACGGGATCGAGGCTGACGGCCTGCAGGCCCTGCGCCGTACGCTGGTCGACGTGGAGGGGGTGCGCCTGGTGGCGATCGCCCCGGACGGCAACCGCTCGGCGATGGCGCGCTCGATCACGACGCGCAGACCCCTGTGGGTCGAGGAGGTCTCGTTCTCCGACGGCACGGTCGGCTATGCGACCGACGGCACTCCCGTGGACTGTGTGCGGCTCGCGCGGCTCGGCCTCGTGGAGGGCTTCGAGGCGCAGCTGGTGGTCTCCGGGATCGACCACGGCGCCAACCTCGGCGACGACATCACATATTCCGGCACCGTCGCCGCGGCGCTCGAGGGCGTTGTGCTCGGCCTGCCCGCGATCGCGGTGTCGCAGCAGTCCAGGGGACGGTCGCTCGACTTCCGCTATGACGGGGGCTTCGACTTCGACGTCGCAGCTGGCTTCATCGCGCGCTTGGTCGAGCGCTTGGAGGATGTCCCGATGCCCGCTGGGACGCTGCTCAACGTGAATGTCCCCGCCGGCGAGCCCAAGGGGATCGAGGTGGCGAGTCTCGGCAAGCGCATCTATCGCGACGAGCTGAAGCTGGCGCCCCACGAGGACGGCTCGGCCACGCGCCGGCGCTACTGGATCTACGGCGCCGACCCGGGCTTTCACGACGAGCCGGGCACCGACCTCGCGACCGTGGCCGAGGGCCGCATCGCTGTGACCCCGATCCACTTCGACCTCACCGACCGCCGGGGGCTGGAGACGCTGCGCGAGTTCGACCTGCAAGCGCTGCTCGAGCCCGCCCTCGATGGCGGGAGCGCGTGAGCGGGCCGCCGAAGAAGCGAGGGCGAAGGCCGGCACAGCCCGAAGCACCGGCCCAGGCATCCTCCGCGACGGGCAGCCCCGATGGGCAGGATTCGCCCTCCCGCGCCGCGGCGGAGCCCTCGGCGCAGGAGCTGGCACGGGCCGCGGAGCTGCGCAAGCTGCTCGAGTATCACGGGCATCGCTATTACGTGCTCGACGATCCCGAGATCGCAGACGACGCATATGACGCGCTGCTGGACGAGCTGCGCGCGCTCGAGGCGGAGTTCCCAGAATTGCTGACGCCCGACTCGCCGACGCAGCGGGTCGGGGGGGAGCCCGTCGGGCGCCTGGAGAAGGTGAGGCACCTCGAGCCGATGCTCTCGCTCGACAACGTCCGCGGCGAGGAGGAGCTGCGGGCATGGGTGACACGGATGCAGGCCCATTTGGGACGCGAAGGGATCGTGCGCACGCGCTTTGAGTACGTGGTGGAGCCGAAGGTGGACGGGCTCGCTGTGAGCTTGCTCTATCGAGATGGGGTGCTCGAGCGGGGAGCGACGCGTGGCAACGGCGAGGTGGGGGAGGACGTGACGCACAACCTGCGCACAATCGGCGCGATCCCCTTGCACATAGAGGACGCGCCCTCGTTGCTGGAGGTGCGAGGCGAGGTGTACATGTCGCTTGACGACTTCGCCGCCGTCAACGAGCGGCGTGCCGAAGCGGGGCTGTCGACATTCATGAACCCCCGCAACTCGGCCGCTGGGGGGGTCCGCCAGCTGGATCCTGCCTTGATGGCGGAGCGTCCACTTTCGATGTGGGCCTATCAGGTGGGGGTCGCTCCCGAGCTCTCGTTCGAGACGCACTGGGAGGCGCTGGAGTGGCTGCGCGAGCGCGGCTTTCGCGTGAACCGCGACATCCAGCGCTTGCACAGCGAGGACGAGGTGATCGCGCAGTGCCTGCGCTGGCAGGAGCGCCGCGGCGAGCTCGACTTCGAGATCGACGGCGTGGTGGTCAAGGTGTCCGATCTGCAGCTCCAGCGTCGCCTGGGATCGGTCGGTCGCGACCCGCGCTGGGCGGTCGCTTGGAAGTTCCCGCCAACTACCGCGCTGACGCGCCTGCAGAAGGTGATGTGGAACGTCGGCAAGTTCGGCGACCTGCGCCCCTACGCGATGCTGGAGCCGGTCGCGGTGGGGGGGGTCGTGATCAAGCTGGCGACGCTCCACAACGAGGAGGACATCGTCCGCAAGGACATCAGGGCCGGCGAGGAGGTGATCGTGCTGCGCGCGGGCGACGTGATCCCGCAGGTGGTCTCGCCGGCGCCACACGTCGTCGAGCACAAGGACCGCCCACCCGTGACGCGGCCGCCGGCGCGCTGCCCCTTCTGCGACACGCCGACGGTCAAGCCGAAGGAATCTGTGTTCACCACCTGCCCCAACCGTGACTGCCCCGAGCGCGCGTGGCAGCTGCTCAAGCACTTCGTCGCGCGCGGCGCGATGGACATCGACGGGCTCGGGGAGAAGCAGGTGGCGCTACTGCAGCAGCGCGGGCTCGTCAAGACCGCCGCGGACTTCTACCGCCTGCGCGAGCATCGCGAGCAGCTGCTGGAGCTCGAGGGCTTCGGGGAGCTGTCGGTGGGCAACCTGCTCGACGCGATCGACGCCTCCAAGCAGCGCCCGTTCGCTCGCGTGCTGTTCGCGCTCGGGATCGAGGAGGTCGGCGAGGTCACGGGTCGCAACCTCGCGATGCGCTTCCGCAACATCGTGGCGCTGATGGACGCCAGCGAGGAGGAGATCTCAGAGACGCCGGGGATCGGCGAGAAGATGGCGTCCTCGATCAGCGCACAGCTGCACGACGAGCGCATGGTGGCGCTGATTGGCGACCTGCGCGAGATCGGCTTGCGCTTCGCCGAAGCCGGCCCTGCTCCGACCAGCGGGCCGTTGGCGGGCAAGACGGTGGTGCTCACCGGCACGCTTCCCACCCTCTCGCGTGAGCAGGCCACCGAGCGCATCCAGGCAGCTGGGGGGAGGGTCACGAGTGCCGTGTCCAAGAAGACGCATTTCCTCGTGGCCGGCGAGGCGCCCGGCTCGAAGTTGGAGAAGGCCGAGCGGCTGCATGTGCGAGTGCTCGACGAGCGCGGGCTGCTCGACCTATTGGGAAGCGTTTAACGGCGGCTCTTTTTTGGGTTTGCTGTTCGTTCCCGGGGTCTGACGGCGCGATGCGCCATCACGGCAGCTCCGCCGACACACTCTTTGCGCGAAGTCAGTAGCGCGCGAGCGTGATCGTCATGTTGTCCTGGATCGTGTGCGCCGTCCCCGTTTCGATCCCGTCGGTGAAGAAGGCGAACGCGAGCACATCGCCGTTCTGCGCCTGGCAGTAGCCGGCTAGGTTCGAGACGCCGATCAGCGTCCCCGTCTTCGCTTGACAGCGCCCGCTCGCTGGCGTGTGGCGCATCCGTTCTGAGAGCGTGCCGGTGTGGCCCGCGATCGCGAGGCTGTTGCGCAGCGTGGTGCCGAGCGGGGAGTGGGCGAGCGTCGCGAGCAGCGTCACCACCTGCTTGGGTGTCGTGTGATCGGAGTGCGACAAGCCCGAGCCGTCGAGCAGGTAGGGGTGCAGGCCGAAGTCCTTGGCGATCGTGCTTTTCACCACAGCGGCGCCAGCGGCCGTCGTGCCGGCGCCGCCGTAGCGGGCGCCAAGATCCTTGAGCAGCGTCTCGGCAAAGAAGTTGTCCGACGGCGCCAAGGTCAGGCCGAGCAGCGTCGCGAGCATGGGCGAGGGGAGCGTCGCGACAACTGTCGCTCCAGGTGGGGCCGAGGCGGCGCCACCGCCATGCACCGTGATCCCGGCGGCTCTGAGCGCTCCGCGCAACTGCAACGCGGCGTAGGCGGCGGGGGCGTGCGTCCCGCTCTGCGAGCCGGTCGCCCCGCGGTTGAAGGCGAGCGCGCTGAGGTCGCCTTCGAGGTCGGAGTCAAGCGCGTAGCCGCTCGCCGGCTCGCCACGCAACGAGTCGAAGTAGGACTCGTCGCCGTCGACTTCGCCGCTGACGCTGCGGATGCCGGCTGTCCTGATGAGGCCAGCCAGCTTGGAGACGGTCGTTCCCTCGCCGCCATAGTGGCTTGCCACGAACGAGGCGCTTCCGAACGTCGGGTCGCCGCCGCCGCGCAGGTAGAGGTTGCCTTCCCAACGCCCTTCGGGGCCGGGATGGCCGCTGGCGAGCACCGTCGTCGAGAGCGTCGCTTCGGGGCCCATCAGCTCGAGCGCGGTGGCGGCGGTGTAGAGCTTCTCCACGGACGCGGGCGGGCGGGCGTTGCTGGCGCGCTGGCTAAATAGCGGCGATCCTGTTGTCAGGTCGAGCACATAGGCTCCCGAGGATGGCCCCGCGACCCTCAGCTCGTGACTCAGCTGCCCAGTCAGCGCGCTTTGGGCGATCGGCGCCGCTCGGGCGGCGCTCGCCACACCCGCGAAGGCGGTCGCGGCGGCGCTCAGCAGGATCGCGAGCGTGCGCTTTTGTCCGAGACGATTCATGGAATCACGTAACAGTACGTACAATCAATATTCATGGGTGAGGTTGTCAAGTTGAAGCCCGCTGTCAAGGGCGGCTCGGGCTCTAGAACACGGTCCATCGCCAAGCGGAGCGCTCCCGCGAGAACGAACCGGCGGCGTAAGCCGCAATCCAACAAGACGGCCCTTGTCCTTGGAGGCGGAGGCTTCACAGGGGGGGTGTACGAGATCGGGGCCTTGCGCGCGCTCGACTTGCTCGCGGCCAACCGCACGATCAACCAGTTCGACGTCTACGTGGGCACCTCCGCGGGGGCGTTCGTGGCGTCGCTGTGCGCCAACGGCGTGACGCCGGAGGAGATGATGCGGGTCGTCACCCACCAGGGTCCGCAGGCGTTCAGAGACATCGACCTGGGCGACCTGCTGCGGCTGAACCTGCCCGAGCTCGCGCGCACCGGGGTGCGCCTGCCGTTGAGGGTGGCCTCGCTCGCGCGCCAGCTGATCCCGCAGCTCGGCCAGGTGTCGTTGATCGACATCGTGCTCGGCCTAGCCGAGGTGTTGCCGACCGGCGCCTACACCGGCGAGGGCATCGAGCGCTACCTTGGCAAGGTGCTCGCCCAGGCCGGGCGCAGCGACGACTTCCGGGAGCTCGAGCACGAGCTGTACCTGGTCGCCACCGACCTCGATTCGTGCGAGCGAATCGTGTTTGGCGCCGACGGCTTCGACGACGTGCCGATCTCCACGGCGGTGCGCGCGTCTGGAGCGCTGCCGATGGTTTACGCCCCGGTGAAGGTCGGCGATCGCGAGCTGATCGACGGCGGGATCGTGTCCACGACGAACCTCGACATCGCGGTCGAGGCCGGCGCGGAGCTCGTGATCGTGATCAACCCGATCGTCCCGTTCGTCAACGAGCGTGAGCAGAATCGCTCGAATGGCCGCGCGCCAAGGCGGATCTCCGACATGGGCTTCTCGAAGATCGGCTATCAGGCCTTCAAGCTGCTCGGCCACCGCCGCTTGCACGAGCTGGCGAGCATGTGGGAGGAGCGCTATCCAGGCGTCGACATCGTCTTGATCGAGCCTGAGCCCACCGACTCGCTGATGTTCGAGACCTCGATCATGAGCTTCTCCTCACGCATCGAGATCGCCCGCCACGGCTTCCAGTCGGTCACCTATCACTTGCTCGACGAATACGAGCGCTACAAGGAGATCTGGGCGCGCCACGGCATCGAGATCTCCGAGCGGCGCGTGCGGAGCGTGGTCGACCACTTCGAGGCCGAGGAGGAGCAGGTGGGGGCCTGGCGCAAAATCCTCGAAGGCACCACCGGGGCGCTGCTGCGCCAGTCGGGCTCAGCTGGGTAGTGGCGCGAAGCGCGCTCTAGCCGCGAGCACGACCCCGCAAATCCAAACCATCCACGGCCGCTCGCGCGCTACGAGCGGGATGCCCTCAGGCAAGCGCCCGGTCGATCGCGCCGAGCACGCGTGTCGAGGCGGCCTCGTCGTGGACTGCGATGCGCACATGATGCGGCTCTCCGAGCGCGTCGCCGGCCGCGACCAGGATGCCGGCGCGCGCCAGGCGAGCGGCAAGCTCGCCGCCGTCGAGCGAGGGGTGGGCGACCCACAGGAAGTTGGCCTGGCTGTCGGTCACGTCGAAGTGGCGCTGGCGCAGGGCGGTCGTAAGGCGCTTGCGCTCCAGTCCCACACGCCTTGCGCGCTTCTCGAGCAGGCCAGAGCAGGTGCGCAACGCCTCCAGCGCGCCCGCCTGCGATATCTCGCTAACGCCCAGATCGGGCTCCAGCTCGGCCAGCAGCTCCTGCGAGCCGGGCCCGCCAAGCGCATAGCCACAACGCAGGCCGGCGAGGCCCCATGCCTTGGAGAAGCTACGGAACACGAGCAGCCTGGGGTGGTGCTCGAGCAGCGCGAGCGACGCGTCGATCGGCTGGGCGTCGGCGAACTCGACGAGCGACTCGTCGAGCAGCACGCCGATGCCCTCCGGCAGTCCCGCCAGCAGGCGCTCGAGCTCGAGCGTCGGCAGGAGCTCGCCGGTCGGGTCGTTGGGGCTCGCGAGCGCGACCACGCGCGTGCTCTCGCTCACCGCTTCCAGGAGCGCGTCGACGCCGCCGTCGACCGGCACGGCGCGACCATGAGCTCTGCGCGCCATGATCGGGAACAGGGGATATGACGGCCACGAGGTCAGCAGCTCCTGGCCCGGCTCGATCAGCGCGCGCGTTGCTGCGCTCAGCAGCTCGCCAGCGCCGTTGCCTACGATCACACGTGCCTGGTCGAGGCCGTGGCGCTCGGCGAGCCGGGCGCGCAGTTGCGAGCCACGCGTATGCGGATAGCGCTGCAACCCGCGTCTAGCAACGAACGTGATTGCGCTCACGACCTCCGGGTGTGGCAGATCGGGCCACGTCGTGTGCGACAGGTCGAGCGTCTGCACGCGCGTGAGCGCCTTGCGCTTGCGCTCGGCGGCCTCCTCGCGCAGCCCGCTGTTGACCTCCTCCTCGCTCATCCCCTCGAACTGCTTGTAGTAATCGAGCAGGCCCATGACGCTCAGCGGCCTTCCAGCCGAGCTCGTGTGCGCTGCGCGTCTCTCACCGGTTCGCGCTTCCGGTTCGCTGACTGGCGCTCACGGCTTGTTCCCCGGCATCGAGCTCGAGCCCGGGCCGTGGATCACGATGAACCAGAAGGAGAACACCGCCGCGCACACGGCGGCTGTAATCGCAAATATGCGGGGAAGAACGCCGGAGCGCTGATCGTAGCCCGCGGCGCGACGCACGAGAATCCACGCGCTGTCGAGCCGGCGCAGGATCATGAGCGTGCCGAACAGCATCACGAACAGGGCCACGATCGCGAGCAGGAACCCGAAGCTCACGCTTCCCGTCAGATAGTTGGTCTGTGCGCTGACCCATATGCAGGCAAGCGGGATCGGCCCCCAACAGAGCAGGCAGCCGACGACCATCGCCGCGAACAGGAGTCTCGCCAGCATGTTGTCGATGCGCTGCCTCGACTCGCTCCCGCGCTTGGGCAGCGCGCGGAAGCGGATCGGCGCCGTGCCGGGTCTGCGTCCGACGAACAGGCCGCCGTTTTCGCTGGGGTCGGTGCGCATGTCTCTATGTATGTTCGCAGCTAAGAGCGCGCTCGCGCGAGGGTGGTCGCTCGCCTGTCAGCGAGAGTCATTGCCTGAATGCGCACGAGGATGCTAATCGCGTGCACGGGCTTGAGAGTCGCTAGCCTCCCGTGGAGGCGCGTGCCATGCACGAGCGTCCCGCTAGCCCGTGTACAGCGCGTCGAGGACGTCGGCGTACTTCTCGGCCACGATGTTTCGCTTCACCTTCAGGGTGGGAGTCAGCTCGCCCGTCTCCTGGGTGAGATCATGCGGCAGGATCGCGAAGCGCTTGACTTGCTCGACGGGGGCGTAGCGGCGGTTGGCGCGCTCGATCTGCTCGCCGATCATCGCCTGTACCGACGGCTCCTCGCAGAGCTTTGCCGTGTCCTCCGGAAGGCTGTGCTCGCGCGCGTATCCGGCGATCTCTTCCTCGTCGAGCGTCACGAGCACCACGGGGTAGGGACGCTGGTCGCCGTGCATGACGGCTTGGGAGATCCAGCGGCACTGCTTGAGATCGTTCTCGAGGTTCGCGGGCGTGATGTTCTTGCCGCCGGCGGTAATGATGATGTCCTTCTTGCGTCCCGTGATCGACAGGAAGCCGTCCTCGTCGACCGAGCCGAGGTCACCGGTATGCAGCCAGCCGTCCTCGATCGAGCCAAAGCTCGCGTCGGCGTTGTTGTGGTAGCCCTGGAATATGTTCGGGCCCTTGATCAAGACCTCGCCGTCGTCGGCGATCTTGATCTCCACTCCAGGGAACGGTTTGCCGACAGTCCCGAACTTGTGGTCCTCCACAGTGCAGACCGTGGCGGCGGTGGCGGTCTCGGTCATCCCGTAGCCCTCCAGCACCGGTATGCCTGCTGCCCAGAAGAATTCGAGGATCTCCTTGGCGATCGGGGCGGCGCCGCTGACGGCGTGGCGCACGCTACCGCCGAAGATCGCCCTCACGTTCTTGAAGAGCTTCTCGTCGGCCTCTTCGAAGGGCTTGCGCAGTTCCTGTGGAACCTCTTCGCCTCGGGCTTCCATATTGCGAACCTTCATCCCGAGCGCGATCGCCTGGCGAGCTTCCTCTTGCTCCTCCGGCGGCTTGGCTTCCAGCGCGGCATTGGCAAGTGTGTAGATCTTCTCGAAGATGCGCGGCACCGATGGCAGGTAGGTCGGTTTTACCTCCATCAGCTCACCGACGATCTGCTTGGTATCGCCGCCGAAGTAGGCGATCGTGGCGCCAAGATCGAACGCCGCGAGCTGGACCACCAGCGCGAAAGCATGGGCTAGTGGGAGGTAGAGATAGATCACCTCGTCGTCCTCGATCTGCCCGACACCGCGCAGCATGTCCATCATCGAGGCGTAGTTGCCGTGGCTGAGCACGCAGCCCTTGGGCGGGCCGGTCGTCCCGGAGGTGTAGATGAACGTGAAGGAGTCCTCCGGTCGCACCGCCTCGCGTCGCGCTTGCAGCTCGGTGGCGTCGCGGGTGCGCCCGCGCGCACGCACCTCCTCGAGCGTGATCGCCGGCACGGCGGGCTCGCCGTCGGGGCGGTCCATCACGATCAGGGTCTGAAGGGCGGGGACCCGATCGCGAATCGCGGCGATCTTCGTGAGTTGGGCGTCGTCCTCGCACACGATCGCGCTCGCGCCCGAGTCGGTGATCACCCACAGGCACTCCTCGGGTGAGTTGGTCTGGTAGATCGGCACGACCACAGCGCCGATGGAGGTGATCGCCATGTCTGCATACGACCACTCCGGACGCGTGTTGGCAAGGATGCACACACGCTCGCCTGCCTCGATGCCGAGGTCGATCAGGCCGAGGCCGATTTCCTCGACGATGTCGGCCGTCTGCCTATAGGTCACGTCGTGCCAGGCGCCATCCTTCTTATAGCGGACGGCGACATGCTCGGGGCGCACGGCCGCAGAGCGCGAGATCAGATCGGCGATAGTTTGCGACGCGACGGTCGACTCTGTGGCGCTAGCCTCCATGTTGCGGCTCTCCTCCTCGATGACACCGATGGACCCCTATGGCTGAACCCTTGGGATCTTAGGGCGTTTTCACGCGAAGAGCCAGGACACTGGCTGCCGAGCCAGCCGACTATGTTTAGGTCTTCGCGTGCGCGGGGCGCTGCTTCGGTCTGCCATGGCGGACGCTGGCCATGAACAGGCTCTTGTCGATGCGTCCCTTGAAGATGGGGACGCCGTTCTCCAAGCACTTCGAGAGCACTTCTCTGCGCGCCAGCCCAGCTTCGCGTGCGAGCTCGGTAGGCGTCAGGTGGTTGGCCATCGGGAGATCCTCCTGTCGATGTGATTGCCTACGCGTAGATATACCCGAGCACGCGGACGCAATCAATGGGGTGGGGGACGTAATCAGTAGCTACGCGGCAAGCTAAATAGGGTTGGGCACGTCGACGAAGATGTGCTCGAGTCCGAAGCGCTCGCGCAGGTGCTCGCCGAGGCGCTTCACGCCGAACGTCTCGGTTGCATAGTGGCCGGCGGCTATGAAATGGATACCGGCCTCCTGTGCTTCGGTCATCACCCGCTCCGCGGGCTCGCCGGTGAGGAGCGCGTCCGCGCCCGCGGCGACCGCTTCGGCGAGGTGGTCATTGCCCGCGCCAGACACGATCGCCACGCCGCGCACCCGCTCGGGGCCAGCGTCGAACACGAGCGGGGTGCGCGCGGTCAGCTCCGTTACGCGCGCGAACAGGTCGCTCGCCTCGATGCCCTCGCCAGGGAAGCGCGCGAGAAAGCCGATCGACTGGCCCTCATGGAGAGCGAACGGCTCGAGCACGCTCGCCCCAAGCGACCTGCCGATCAGGGCGTTGTTGCCAACCTCAGGGTGGGCGTCGAGCGGTAGGTGGTAAGCGGCGAGGCTCATGTCAGCGTCGAACAACAGCTTCAAGCGGCGCTTCATACGCTCGTCGATCGCGGCGATCGACGAGCGCCAGAAGAGGCCGTGGTGGACGAGGAGCAGGTCGGCTTGCGCGGCGGCGGCGCGCTCGAACAGCTCGGCGCTCGCGCTTACGCCGGTGACGACCCTCGCGACCTCGGCGCGGCCAGGGACCTGCAGGCCGTTGGGGCAGTAGTCCTTGAAGCGCTGTGGCTGGAGCAGGCGGTCGAGCTCGGCAATCGCCTGTGGCAGTTGGCAGGGCATGGCGCCGACCTTAGCGATCGTGATGGCAGCGCTCGGGGAGGGTGTGGCGCGGCGGCGGGAGCTTCGAGAGGATCGGGTGGTGGCTGCGCGCGCGTGCGCCAGTTGTGTCTTTGTTCAGTTGTCGTGTGCTGTGGAGCCGGATGGCCGACCCAGAGGCGCGCGTGTGGGATACTTTGGCCTGCGTCGGGGCGTGGCGCAGCCTGGTAGCGCGCGCCGTTCGGGTCGGCGAGGTCCCCGGTTCGAATCCGGGCGCCCCGATTTGCAGTCCGGCGGACGACGTTCTACGCCGCGATGATTAGGACTGATTTGCAGGGATGTTTGAGTCGGTTGGGTCACCGGTTCATGTCTTAGCGTCGAAGGCCAGATAGGGTTACGAATCATGCAAAGTGCGGTCTTTTTGCTTCCGAGACAGCGATTTCTGCGGCCATAGCCCGGACGCTCCACTGCAAATCCGCTGCAGCGGACAGCAAATCCGTTGCAAATCCGTTGCGGGCCAAGACTGCTGCGGGTGTCCCTTTCGACTTGGTTGCCGCTCGTGAGCGGATCGTCACGGCCGCCAACCCCATGGCGCACCACGACGACAGCGGCTATCTCATCGCCACGGTCTACACGAAGCTAGCCCAACGCCACGCCATCGTACGCGCGCAGCGCGCGATGGACGCCTACCAGCAGCGTCAAGCCGCAAGCGAGCCTCGTCACCTTCGCGTCGGGGATCAGGAAGAAGCGACCGGGCAACTACGCAGTTAGCCCTTCGGAGATGAGCCAGTGAGGGTTCCGGGGTGGTAGGCCTTGACGTCTATCCCAAACCGTTCCCGGAGTCGCTGCTTTGTACGTTCGGACACTTGGGGCTCGTGGAACCAGAAGGTCCAAAGTGAGGGAGGTTGACGCAGAAAGCGGATACTTCCGTCGTCGTTGAACTCCATGAGATCCACACTTGCCAAGCGCGTATCGACTAGATAGTCAAAGACATCGAGAGCCAGGACCCCGGTCCTATGCACTTGCTCAGCAACTTGGTCCGGTTCGAGCTTGGTGTCTCCCCACGCCGTTCCGTCTCCGCCTCGTCGGAGCCAGACTTGCAGTGACGGGTCTATCTCGTCTCCCTCGTCATCAACTAGCTGAAAGTCGTCTCGACTGATCACTAGACCGCCATGCTTGAAGGCGTGAAAATAGCGCCGATACTGCTCCCAGGCGCCTGCCAGCGAGAGAAGGTATGGACGCAGGAGCTTGATGGTGGCGTTCTCCGCCTCCAGGAGCGCCGCGCGGTCCTCGTCATCAATTTGCTCTTGTACGCCAATACCTTCATGTATTGGCAGCATCTCGCCGGTCGATTGGTCTAGTACCCATAGGCCAGCCATCACCTTTAGCTGCTCAGGTGTGCGGTTCTTCAGCGAGGAGTAGAAGTTATTCGGGGTTCGATCGTTAAAAATAGTTGCTGAGACGTAGTGTGCGAGGCCGGGGAGCGGTGTGGTGTAGGCGGTCGCGAAATATCCGATGTCCTCGACGACCTGCAGTGCCTCGCCAATGATCCCCAATAGCGCCATATCGCGTATCCCAGGATCGTTTTCGGCTGCTGCGGCTTTGTAGTGCGCGACTGCGTCATCGAGCGCGAAGCGTCGAGATGGGAGAGTTTGATCCCGGACGGAAAGCAAGTATGCGCGTGATGGCAGAAGAACTGTCCAATGATCTGGAAGGTTCGCCGCATCTAGATCGAGATCGTCAGTCATCGGAATCTACATGCTTTGCTTGCGCGCGCGACGCATTTTCCACCGCCGTCCGCTGCTCATCTGACAAGCGGTGAATCAGATCCAAAGGCACGGTTATTGCGTATCCACCTTCAATGCTCGTAGCTTGAGCCTCGGCGAGGGATTGTGTCAAACGAGTCGCCGCCTTCCCGGCTCGCACCGCAGTTGAAAGTGCGTTCTCGTCAAGCGGAATCGGAATCGAAGTCGTCTCAACTTGATGCTTTTGGCGGTCCATGGCAGAGATCAAGGCCAATGCCCACGATGGGCAGGTCGGGACTCGTAGATTGCTGGTGAGCGCTCCTGCCGGAGGCGGTCCAGTCACGAGCGAGCCGGCGATGAGGGGGAACCCGTGCATCGTCGCCTTTGCGAACGAGCGGGCCGTACTCCAGAAGCGAGTGACCGTTTGTAGCTGGCGTATCCATCGTTCTGCTGCGAGCTGCGCTAGTCGAAGCACGCCATCTCGTGTCGTGCTGTCGAGGTTCTCGTCAAGCAGTTGCTCGACGGTCGGGAGGACGAATGGCTGAAGGGACCTGTCCGGGTCAGTCATAACCCGAGCAAAGATGGCGTCAAGCTCGGGGAGTGTGGCATCGGTTAGTCGCTTCCAGCTCGGCTTGTCATCGAGCGCGACGAGAAGTCGCCCCAAATCCTCAGCTGCGAAGAACGCACGCTGCATCACGATAAGCCCGAGACCGCTGAGCGATGGGAGCCGTTGATCGCTGATATTTGTCTCCTGCCATTGGGCAAATGCGCGTGCTACCGCTGTCCGTCTATAAGCACTTCGCGCGGGCGCCTGGCGCATGTAGCTGTAAAGAACATGCCCACCACGTCGCTCAATGTAGGCGTGATCGTGGTGCGCGATCTTGAGCGCGAGCTGCATAACACCAGTCTTCAGCGAGTACCGGACAGGTGAGCGTCAGCTCCGATATTGAGAAACGCGTTGGTCTAGTCCGACGAGGTCATGCTAAGACAGCTGATCGACGATGACTGCGCCTGTCTCACTACCGGCAGACTGATGTGACCGATCGACCCCCGCGTCCCGAGATCCCGGATCCAATTCGGGCTGCTGAGGCGACCGACACTGGCGACCTTGGTGAGGCGACTGCCGTCAAGGCTTTCGCGAGTCTCGGCTGGCCGGCCACGCGGACGACCGCAGCGCAGGACCATGGCACTGACATGCTGATCGCGGCGCGCGACCGCCGCTTCCACCGAGGTGAGTATCTAGGAGCGCAGGTCAAGTCAGGCGCGAGCAACCTCGACTCCCCGATCGTTGCCGACAACGGGGAGCACATCGGTTGGTGGGTCGAGGTTAAGGCGAAGCATGCTAACTACTGGATCGACAATGCCCTGCCCCACATCCTCGTCCTCTATGACCACAACACCGATCTCTGCCACTGGGCGGACCTCACCGAGGAGGAGACGATCACCAGCACCGGTAGGGGACGAAAGGTCAAGGTGCCGGCCGCGCATGTTGTGGCACCTGAGCAGGTCGAGAACTTGCTGGCGGTCGCCGCTACAGCGCGTGCCGCGGTGCCACTGGAGGGGACCGCATGGACGGGCGCCGCGCCGAAGGCACCGACTGACCACCTGCGCTTTGCGCTCGTGGCCCCGCGGGTGATGGCCCCTCACCCCAACAGCGGCCTCGGCCCCGCCACTCCTGCAGAAGCCGTGGCCCTGCTCATGCAAGCGCGGGTGGATCAGGTCTGGCGGTTCGGCACTTCTTACGAAGGTGTTCCGTCTCGGCAGGAGGCAGCCACCCACGTCATCTGGGCATGGCGATTTGTGGCCGCCCTCGCAGATTGGCTCGTCACTGATCACGATCCCGACTTCGATGCGCTGCGACGTGAGGCTCCGTCAGTGCACGAGCGTGCCGCAGTGACCGCCGTCATCGCCCATCGCCAAATGGCTGCCGGAGACCCCGAGACAGCATGCGTGCTGCTACAGGACGAGATCGCCGCCGACGAAATGGCGCCGGTCGATCACGCCTGGCTGCATCTGCAACTCGCTCGCGCCCACCAGGAGCTTGCCAACCTCGACGAGGCCCGGCGCGCCGCCACGCTAAGCCTTGCCATCGGTGCGACCCAGCGCCACGACGTCACCGCCACCGCGATCCGCGGCGTCGCGGCCGCGATCCTGTTCGATGTCTCGTCCTTCGAGGAGTCCGACATCGCCACCACCATTCGCTACAACGACACTGCTGTCGCTTGGTGGCGCTCGCAGACCGCCTACAGCGGCACGGTCGCGCTCGTCGAGACAGCTTTCGACCGCGCCGTTGGGCATGAGCCATCCGACCATGACGGGATCAGAGCCAACAATCAGGTTTTCGCTGCCTCCGTTCAGGCCGGGGTGTTGGGCTCCCACGGCCAGTGGCGTCATTTCTCCGGGTTGCTCGCCCGCCAAGAGTTCATTGATCCACACGCCGCAGATGCCAACGCGTTGGCTGATCATCTCGGCGTCCTCCGACGCGCGGGCCGCCGACCGCGCCGCTGGCCGAGCGACGTGGTGGGTCGCCACCAACGGTCCGGCCGACGCGGTGGCCGCAGCAACCCGTGGCATCAATCTCACCCGCTCGACCTCCAGCTCCATCGTCGCCGATCTGGCCATGCTCCGAGTCGCTGCCGACGTTATGGACGAGGCCACAGCAACGGCGGCCGCCGATTGGCTCGAGGCTGCCATGGAGGACCCGACACGGCTCCGGACGCTGACTTATCGCAGGGCCTACGACCCGCAGCAATGGATCGCCGAGCACCTGGAGGGCATTTTTCAGGCCATTCCGCGCGAGGGCGCCGAGCGCACAGTCAGCGCCATCGAACGCTACGGTGCAGACTTCGGCGTGCTGGCGGCGCGCGACTGGGGTCGGGTGCTCACCGCGATCCCGCGTTGGGCATGGACTGCCGAGCAGGCCGCTCGACTTGCGACGCTGTCGTCTGGCATCCACGAGGAGGAGCTAATCGCTGCGATCGCTTTCGTGGGTCAGGCGTTCGACCCGGCTGCCCGAAACGCGCTCCTTGAACTCATCCGGGCCGACCAGATCTGGCCCCTCAATTACATTGATGATCTAGGCACACTTGCTCCCGACAGCGTAGACGCACTCCGCTCGATCTGCGTAGCCCGGGTAGACAACGACCGTGCTGCGGAGCGCGACGGCAGCCTCGCTCGTGGCAGCGATCGACCCTTGGACGGTCTCGTCGCTCTCACTCTTACCCACCCCACAGATGGCGCGTGGGATGTCGTGCAGCGAGCTATCGCCGACCCACAGATGCCGGCCTGGTACAAGCAGAGCGCCATTGCCCGGGTGGCAAGCGGCTGCGAATGCATCGACAACTCCCGTCGCGCTACCCTCGCCACCGCCGTCCGCGCTGCGGGTCAGGTGCCGCCCTCCGAGCGCTGGTTTGGCGGCGACGTAAACCTGGCCGGCGAGGTCGCCTGCGCGAGGGTCGTCTTGGACGAAGCTGCCGACGAGGGATCCAGCGAGATCGCGCGCCTTGCCGGGGGCGAGATTCCTCATCGCCGGTGGGCGGCCCGGCTGGCTCGCGACACCGGCGATGTTGCGTCCTTGGGCATCTTGGCGACGGACCGGTCGCCGCTTGTGCGCGCGGAGTCCGCCTACGGACTCGCGCAGGCTGCGATGGATGACGTCGACGACCCACGGGTCATATCGACATTGCGCCGCGTGATCGCCGACCGCGGTCGTGCGACTGGGATCGCCGTGGCCCAGGTCATTGCCGACGCGACGGACGCCGCAGCCTTGGCCGAGGTGCGCAACCTACTTGCGGATCATCCGTCGGCCGAAGTGCGCCGGCTCGTGCGCAGAGGCAACGACGCGGATGACAAGGACGACGACGGTTGAAGCGCCGTCGGGGTGTGCCTGGGCCTTGGGTGGTGCTGGCAGCGTACCAATGCCCCCTCGACCCTTGTTAGCGTGGGATGACGGGCTCGCCGCACCCTTGGATACTTGAGATTGTCTCCAAGAGAATCGGATGAAGTGCGTAGCCAGCTACATCACGCGGTAGCACGAGTCCAGAGTCTTCCACCGATCCGTAGAAGACGACGTCGCCGCGCTTGACGTTATCCGTGATGTAGCCGACCAGCCGGTGCTGCCAACGAGCGCGCCTGCGGTCACGCTTCTGCTGATCCGCGCGGCGAACGCACGGCTGTTGATTGATACGCACGTTCACGATGGCATACGGCCGGTATGGCTTGGCGTGATGCCCGGCATGAGCCCGGTATGGTCGTTGCAAACCAGTTGCAAAAGGGCCGAAAATGGCTTATCTAAGCCAACTCGAACTGGTCGCCCCGATTGGTTAGAGAAAGGCGAAGGCCAGCGAACACGGGCGAAAAGGCCCGTAAACACTGGGTCTAGCGGGAGGCTGTTTGCCCGTGTTCGCGGCTGTTAGGTGGTCTGCCCCCCCGCAAATCCCCCGCAGCGGGGTCACAATCCCCCCGCAAATCCCCCGCAGCCACCCGCGCACGGCGACTGGCCCGCGCGTACCGGCTCGGATCATCTCGTCAGTTCGAGGATCACCGTGAACGCAACACCGCGCTATGTGCCGCATGGATTCGCGCTAGAGGACGTGACGGTCGAGGAGAGGCCAACCTTCCTAGCCCCGGAAACGCTGTCCGAATGGCTGATTCGCGCCAAGCTGAGCGTACCCGTCATCTACAGCCCTGATCCCTCCCCCATCCCACTTCGGGCATCAACCGCGACAGGCTCCGATCATGGATCGCCGACCGTGCCTACCACGATCCGATAGGTCGTCTCGGGCTTCGTGTCTGGGACGTGACCCCGACGAAGCACCCGCCCTATCTCTCTGGCGGCAAGCCCGCTCGTCCGCCGGCCCATTGGTCCTGTCACGGCCACGTTCGAGGTTTTCTAGGACGCCAGAGAGACCCGGCGCCCACTAACCTTAGTCTAGTAGCTAGGCTGCGGCCCGGCGAGCAGCCGAGCTGAAGATCGCTGATTGAAACGGGGCACTTGCCCGCTCGGGCCGTGTTAGCTACTAACGACTGACCTGCGCTCATCTCTTGGCGGCAGCTCGATGCGTCTACACGCGGCATCCGCACGTGCCTTCCATTCGACGTCTAGTTCTATATGCATCTCGACATGGCCATTTGCCAGCGCGACCAATTGAGCGACTTGATCGCCTTCAAGACCGGCAGGGCGCATTCCCGTATCCCATAGCTGTGCTGCCCGTGATTCGTCTATCGGGTCGATTTGGACGCGCATCGGCGATGCATCGCCATGCCGACGCTGCTCGATGCGTCGCAGTGAGGCCGCAAGGTTGCAAACTATGAGAGCCGTGGCATCAACGGGGCCAGGATCGTACACGCGGACATTGTGGAGCGTGGCCAGGTATCGCGTTTCACGCATAAAGTCACTTGTCCAGTGCCAGTCGGGGTGATCGCTGAGCAGTGGGCGAAGGAAAGGATCACCTGGAATAAGGATGACATCAGGCTCGTAACCAGCACGACGTAGATCCTCAATCGCTTCGACTGCGCCGCTTGCTCCGGTGCCGTCCGCTGGTTGGGCCATCTCTGCGAGCGCAGTGTAGGCCGCCGCAAGCTGCTGCTGCACTAGGGCGTTCACTGTGCGTGGTGTATCTACAACCGTTTTCGGCCCGTCAATATCCACAAAGGGACGCTTAGGTAGAATTGCGCTTCGCACGGAGCATTCTGACTCATCATAGCTCTCCGTCTGCTCCACAGCACCAGCGGATAGCATCAGCTCGCGCAAGTAGTCACCTTTCGCATAAATGCGCCGCTGTCCTTCGATATAGCGCTCAATGCGAGCCGGGTCCAGTGGGGCTTGCGCCAGCGCTTTGTCGGCGCGTCCCGCCTCCCGTCGCATTGCCCGCTCAACGGCTAGTCGAGCTGTTTGGGCGCGTGCTATAAGTTCCCCACCAACGGCTTCCTCCCAGTCCGTGTTCTTGGCGACTTCCTCGATGCTCGTGATCAGTTCTGTGCCGAGGCCAGCCGCATACGGGCCAAGGTCTAGTTCTACAGTTGCACTTGCCGGCTCGATCGCGCGTAGCAACAGGACCACTCCCCATTGCCGAGCAATCATCCGATCGTCGGCCGGTTGACCTCCCGAATTGTTGTTCCAGGCATTGAGCTGCCAACTCCTGAGTGGTTCCACTGTTACTTCACCGCAGACGGAGCGCAAGAGCTGGATAACGTTGATTGCATCGCTTACGTCTCCCGCCAAGCGAGGTATGAGACGTACCCATTGTTTGGTGGAAAGGATTTGTCGTCGATGTTGTTCTAGTGTCCAGCTTCCCAGAGCGAAGATTAGGCGAGCTCGTACCGCTTCTAGGCTTCGCTTCGTGTCGAGCATGACCCGTGCTGACTCCAATGCACGCGCAGCCTCGCGCTGCTGCTTGGCATCGGCAGCAATGGTTCGCAGCTCAAGTTCATCGACTTGATGCTGAGGTTCCCAGTGTCGCGCCCACTCTGCCCAATATCTCCATACTTCCGCGAAGTGTTCTTCGTCGGGGCGATCGATGTAGAGCTTCAGAATCTCGACCTGTTGCCGAAAAAGACTGACCAGTCCGGCTTGGACTGCCGATCTTTCCTTCAGGGTGCAGTTCTGATCTTCTACACGATGCTGCTGTAGACTCACAGTCTCTTTGCAAAGGCGGCCGATCTGCTCATGCACGCTGAGTCGAAGCCCGTTGTCCTGCAAGATACTTGTAGCGTTGAGCTGGTGACGCCATAGGGCTGCACCCTGTTCCAATAGTAGTGATGCGTTCTCTCTCAGTCCTTCGCGTACCAGCTCAGTAGCAACTTGTGTGAGCAGCCTAGTTGCTTCGGCTTGGCCGGAACGAAATACGTCATCATTCAGATTGGCAAGCCCGCGAAGAATTTCATACTCGATTGAGAAAGCGAAGGGTTCAAGTAGTACATCCTTTTGTGTATAGCTCAAGCCCCATCGTTCGTAGACGCCCGGCAGGTCAGTAAGGCAGCCGATGACGAGTCGCATCGAATCTCGGAAGTTTGCTTGGGAGCCGGATGCGAGGGCATGTCGAGCGACATCGAGCACGTCGTTAAACACAGGCAAGGCTTGTGGTGGCGACTGGACGGGTCGTAGAACGATCGCTCGTAGGAGCATGTTTTCGAGCCAGTGGCTTCTCGCCCCGTCGATTCTTGCTATGGGATCATCGGCGTCATACCACCGGTCAGGATCGAGCGTCAGAGTGACGCTTTCACCCATCATCACATCATCTATCTCCTGCGGCAGGCGACGGTCGATGTCTACTAGACGACCCGGTACGCCGGTAGTCATAGGTTGGCCCTGTGCAAACAGGCGTCCGTACGAAACATGGTCGTCGCACAGACCATGAAGGTCTGCCGTCATAAGATGCTTCAGTAGAGTGGCTTACACCTCACGGGTCATGGCATCGCGTGAGGTCGTTCTTAGTATCTTCGCCACACCTGCCGGGGAGACGACTGTCAGTGTCCGTGCGAAGGCAAATCCAAAAGCGGTGATCTGACCGGCAAAGATCACGAGTGCCCAGGTTTCGGCCCACGGGACAGACCCCCCTGAAGTGGCGGCGAAGCGTGCCAAGATCCCCGCAGATATGAGAAAGACCAAAGCCATCGCGGCGGGCCAGACGATCAGGGTGTGGGCGACCACGGCACTGAAGGTCGCTTCGCTGCTGAGACTCTGATTGTTCGCGGCTTGGAGTAGGAAGACCACCAAAGCTACGCCGAAGCCGATCATGGTCGCACTCACCACCCAGGCGGTCCCTAGCCAGTCTGGGAGGTGCTTGCCAAACAGGCCGATAACGACCGGTAGGTGAACTGCGAGCACCAAAACGAGTGGCCAGCGCCAGTCGAGCTTGCGCAACTTGGCCGCAGCATCTTGGCGCAGGGCGGTTCGGCCCTTGACGGTGCGGCGACGTCGCAGCTCGTGCTTTGCGGCCCGACGAAGCGAGCGCCGCCGCGATATCCGCCAGAGTTTCACGTAGGCAGGGTATTGGAGTATCCACGTCCCCGCCCTCGGAAGAGGTGTCCGACCGACAAGCAAAGCGGACGCACGTTCACAATGACATACACGCGGCACGAGCCTGCGGATGCTCGGCATGGAGGCGGTATGGCCCTAGCAAATCCGTAGCAGAGGCCCCGAATCCCCTGTATTCAAGCCAACTCTAACCGTTCGCTCCGATGTGGATAAATGTCCGCGAACATCGGCGAAATCCCGCGAAACGCGGGCGAAAAGTCCCGAAGGCCTATGTGGATCGGCGTCGGCCGTTTCGCCTTATTTGCGGGCTTCGCTGGCATCTCCGTCGCGCTCGTGTGGCATATAGCTACGCGAGCTGTTTGGGGCTACCCTCCGTCCCATGTGGGCGGATACAGCTTGGGACGATTCGGATTGGGAAGGCATCCAAGCTCGCGGCTGGACGGTCATGGGCCGCCTGTACAAACACCAAGAGCTACTACACAAGGCGCGGCTGAGAAGGCATGGCTGCTAGAGACGGATTCCAGCGGCGACCGGCACGCTCATCTCATGGTTGCCTCGCCGACCGACGAGTCATGAGCGAGTGGGACGGCCTTGCCGGTGCAATCGGCCCGCTCTGGGAACGCGCGGGCCGCCCCGACATCTATCGCCACTGGCCGTGCCCTCAGCAAGCGGGGTAGACCTCGGAGAGGACCGAAGGACGGGCGAGCGACCGTTCGGACTCGGCAGTAGCGGTACGTCCAGCTGTCGCGGCGGTGGATAGCGACGCCGCTCAATCTTAATCCGGCGTTGACTGACGGCGGCGAGGGACCCTGGCGGCGCGATCCGCGTCATCGGCAATCATGACGGCGACGAGTTCGCTAAGGGTATATGCGAGCCGTTCACGGAGCGAGTTCATCCTGGTGCAATTCTCTGTCGATCAGGAGCGAGTACGCTTGACCCGCGATGCCGTGGGTAGATCGACGGGGGCGGCGGTGCTAGGTGGCGTTGCAGGTGGGCAGTCGCGTGATGGGAAGACAACTAGCTCAGTCGGTCTGACCGGACCCCGTTCATTGGTCCACCGTGTGTGAGAGTTGGTGGTTGGTGTTGGCTTGTAGCTTGATGGTTTGGGCGTAGCGGGCGGGGGCCAGCATTCCCAGCGAAGAGTGAGGCCTGTGGTGGTTATAGTCCTCGCGCCAGTCCTCGATCATGACTTGTGCCTCGGTGAGGCATGAGAACAGCTCGACGCTGAGCAGCTCGTCACGCACACGGGAGCCGAAGGACTCGACGTAGGCGTTCTGCCAGGGTGAGCCCGGCTCGATATAGCTGCTGCCGGCGCGTTGGAAGCGACACCAGTCCCTGAGCGCGTTGGCGGTGAACTCGGGACCGTTGTCACAGCGAATGTGCTCGGGCGCATGGTCACGAGCGGCGACGAGTCGATCGAGAACGGCGACGGTCGCATCCGCGTCGATCCGTCGGCGACACTCGATGACCAGCGCCTCGCGGGTGAACTCGTCAACGACGTGCAAGAGCTTCAGGATTCGCCCGTCGGCGGTCTGATCGAACTGGTAGTCAAGCGCCCACACGTGATCCGGATGCAGCGCTGAGAGCCGATCAGCGGGAACGGTCGACTCGCCCAGACGCCGCCGCTTGCGTCGCTTCTGAGGCACACGTAGGCCCTCCTCGCGCCATAGGCGCTGCACGCGCTTGCGGTTGATCTCCCAGCCTTCACCGCGCAGCGTGGCGTGAGCGCGACGGTAACCCCACCGTGGACGCTCCCTGGAGAGCTCCCGCAGGCGGCCACGCAGCGCGCCGTCATCGAACGCGCGACGTGGTTCATGGCGTTGGGTTGAGCGGTGCTGGCCGGCGATCTGGCACGCCCGACGCTCCGAGAGCCCGAGACGGTCCTGGAGCATCAGGACCGCGGCTCTGCGGCGCGACGGGCTCAGAAGTTTCCCTTCGCGATCTCCCGCAACGCCACGTTCTCCAGCTCCTTGTCGGCCACGATCTGCTTCAGCGTCATGTTCTCGCGCTCGAGTTCCTTCAACCGCTTCGCGTCGTCGACCTTCATCCCACCGTATTGCGCACGCCAACGGTGATACGTCGGCTCTGAAACCTCCAGCGCCTTGGCGACCTCCGGAACCTCGATCCCCTCCGCCAACAGCCGGTCGGCCTCGCGCAACTTGCGAACGATCTGCTCCGGAGTATGTCTGCGTCTCTTCATGAGTGTCCTCCTCTAGCCCATTGTGCAGGGCCGGTAGAACTCTCACACGCAGCGGACCGAACTCACGGGGTCGGGCCAGGTCGGCGAGTTGGCGCTGACTTGATAGTTGACGGTGGCCGAATGAGCTTCGGTTAGATCGGCTTCAAGCGGATAGCCCGGCGACTATTGTCTTCGCCGACCGAGACTCTCCCGAGTGCGACGCTCGTTTGAGGACTTCGTGGTCCGATCTCGATCAGGTACGGAGCGACGCTTCCCATGTACGCCTCCCGACGATTAGCCGGGAGATCCTTCCAACCTGTGATCAGGCCGCGGCAGATCGGTGAACCACACAGACAGCGGTACGGAAAGTGCTCAACGACGTAATTACGCATGGCATAGTCAACGGTTATCTCCTCGTCGTGGGGGATTGGCCTACGGGCCACGAGATCAAACACTCCCGTATAAGTCAATCGCGCCCCACAGTTGGGGTCACAAGAATGGTCGACCGTGGAGCCAATTCCTTCTTCATATCCAAACTCGTGAAGGCCGGTTTGTACGGCATACGCGTCATTGGTCTTAGCCTTATAGACAGTCGCTCCGGCGATGACGATCTCGCCACATTCAAATGACCGTGTGGCAAAGACGCCAGTGCCCTTGGGCCCAGCCGCCCGAAGTACGCATCCGATATCCATAAACACCACTCTCTATCCGGTCTCTGGCATTACATTGGACACTGAGGCACCTAGCTAGGCACTCTCGGTTGCTTTTGAGCAAGGATCAACGCCGCCTTGCCGTATCTTTCGGCTAGCAAGATGTCGGCTTGGAGATAGTCTGCGAGCTCCGACTTGAACTCCTCGAGCGGGTAGCGATGATCGTACGCCAAAGGTGCTTCCTTCACGGTACGCCCATTAATTTTTACTTCCTTATAGTAGGTCGCGCTGCTCTTGGCGCACTGAAAGACACTAAGATCGTCCACCTCACGTACCTTCGCCATATTGAGGTCCACTTTGACTCCAAGCATCTCAATTGGAACACATGAGTACCGCAGAGTCACATCCTCTCTCAGGAAGGACGCGGCAGCCTCAACCTCATCGAGATCACAGTTGATCTCAATCAGAACAAAATCGCCAGGATACATCGAGTCCTGCAACGCCGTCATGATCTTGGCCTCGTCTGTGTTGCCAAAGGTGTTGCCCAAAACCGAGAACAGATTTGGAGTTTCGCGATCCTCGTAGACTGAACGGAGAAGTTGGAGTTCCATAAAGTCGCCAATGACCGCCTTTGTCCTGACACCTGTGAACTCCAAAGTATCACCGTGCACATGCCTTACACACTCTACCATTAGCTTGTCAGAAATATCGAGCGGGTAGTACGTGATAGACGATGATCCCGACTCCTTAAATCCGCTTAGAAGCACTCGATCCTTCGTCCCGTCGCCGCTACCCAAGCTTATGAGGTCGATTGCATTTTGGTCCGGCGTGTTGCCGAGTACTGCGCTCGCGATCTTGCTTGCGTCTCGTCTCAGTAGTCGTGTCGAGTGATTCTTGAATTGATATCGTGCGTCTGACGACATGGTGAGCCAGAAGCCCGCACCCTCCTCTGTGACATAATAGTACATGCTTGGTATCACTTTGTTGTCGAGGATCAGCTGACGCACCTCGTCTGTGTAACCATGTCGCTTCTTTGAGTAATACAGCACAGCGTCTGCAAGTCCAGCACTTACAGAACCGCGCTCGAGGACCGGACTGTATCGGCGAGACACGGCGGGTTTTCGTGGGCCGTATTTCTGGATATGTTCTTCGATCTGCTGTGCGGCTGGTGCCAGTACGCTGACCGCTGGGTTATCGTCATCGAGTTCCTTGTATTCGAGATGGGATACGCCCTTTAGATCGGTTGGGAGCGTCATGACCGCATCACGAGGTCGAATCAGGAAGACCCTATTTGGACCGAATCGACCAAGGAATAGGCCGTACTCAAGGATGATGTTGTCGCGTGTAATTGCATGCTCCTCATCCCGGGAGGCCACCGTGTCAAGTGGGGGAGCTAGGAAGCACGCGAAGTCATATGAGTCTACGACGTTGAGAACACTCTCTAGTGTTCCGCGGTTGGGTTCGAAGACGCGTTGATCCCAAACACGAACAGATGCACATCGCTCAAGGAGAGACTGGAGAACTACGGCGAGCCCGTGTGCCTCCGCGGGCGAACCGATAAAGACTTTTGCGTCTGACATGCTCAGCACCTAGCGATGGATTAGATAATGGGGTTGCAGCCGTGTCTCGCAGAGTTAGGTATAGGCCGCCAGCGATGATTCCGGTCCCGCTTTAAGGTATGTGTCGTCTTCGTTCTCGAAGACTCGGCGGCCTCGACTAAAACTCCGTATATACGAACTAAGTGAATTTCTCATCAGGCGTTGATGGCTAATCTTCAACGACGACCGCTGTATTCCTCCTGCTAGGGGATGGCCGCTGTCGGAAGATGCACGAGCAGCGCGTACTCCAGGTGGGCGCAGGCCGACGGTGTCGCTCCGATCGTGACCTCGTGCGCTGGTTAAGACGCCCACGCCCACCCGGCCTTTACCATACGCATGTTCAGGATGGCATACACGGGGCGCTCGGCAGGAGGGGCCGCGCGTATTTCGCGCGGCTCGCGCTTGACCGACTTGGCGACCTTGAGATCACGGCGCGGGTCTGCTCTGATCGCCCGCCCGTCCTTAGAGCAAGGAGCCGGCCATGAACGAAGACATGAGCCTGACCGACGACTTGGCCAAACTCGGACGAGCATTCCGCGAAGTGCGCGAGCAACAAGGCCTAAGCGAGCATGATCTCGCCACTGCTACTGGCATCACGCTTGAGGACGTGCGTGCGCTTGAGGCCGGGAAGCTCGATCCCGACTACGAGCTGTTGATCGAGCTGGCTCGTAAGCTCGGCGTCACGCCAGCATTGCTCGTCGTCCGTGCGCAAGGCCCGAGCACGAAAGTGAGGGCGTCCTGACGACGCGCGTGCCTGGGTTCCGCGATTCGCAGCTTCGTGAACTCTGCGCTTTGGGTCATCCCTAGATAATGACGGCTCGGTCTAAATGACGATTGCGAGTCTTAGCAACGATCCGATGTTGCTTTACGCGCCGACGATATGCAGGCGGGGCGGTGCTTCGGTGGCCGCGCGTCGCTGCTGATAGGCGTCCATAGCTCGCTGCGCGCGGGCGATGGCGCGACGTTGGGCGAGCTTGGTGTAGACGGTGGCGATGAGGTAGCCGCCATCGTCGTGACCGACCATCGCTGCGACGGTTGCGGGGTCGAGGCCGAGCCCGCCGTCCTCGACAGGATCGACCATCCACTGAATCGCACGGTGCTTAAGCTCGTAGAAGTCTAGATCGGGCATCCCTGCGGAGGCGCGTACAGAGTGCCAGTGTGAGGACCAAGTGCTGCGCAGCATGTAGCCGCCGCGAGGCGCCGGGAAAACAATCTCGCCCATCGCCGGGTTTATGATCTTGCCCCGCCGCGGCATTCTTTCCGTCTGCTCACGGAAGGCCGGGCTCATCACGACCCAACGCCCGTCGTCGTCCTTGGGCCATGTGATCTTGCCGGTATCGAGGTCGATCTGGCGCTTCACATGGATCAAGTTCTCGGCATAGTGAAGCTCGGGACGGTGCAACGCAAAGATTTCGCCCGGCCGCATCGCCTCCTCTCCCACCGCTAGGACTGCTCCCTCTAGAACGAGCCCGTAATCATCGGCGCGGCTTTGGCGCGCGCAGTGGCGCAGTCGTTCGTACTGCTCGTCGGTGATGATCTCGAAGTCGGGCCGGTCGATACGGCGCTTGCGCTTGCTTGCTCCGAGACGGGTGAACTGATTACGCGGGATCAGGTCGCGGTCGAGCGCGTGATTGAAGAACTGTCGTACCGCCTGTTGCGTATGAGCACCCCTCGGGCGAGTCCACGTTACCGCCTCATCACGAGCGAAGCTGTCAATGCGCCGGTCGCGGAAATCACGGATGAAAGGTCGCAGTCCCTCGCGCATCCGCCTCACGGTCGAGTCGCGTCGGCCTGCCTCCTTGTGGGCTAGTGGAGTGTCAGGCAACGTTTGCCGTGTTGGTGAGTCGTTTTAGGCGGGGGTTGTTGGTGTTGTGGTTGCGCCAGTGGATGTATCGGCGGATGAGGCGGGCCTGGGTGGCGTGGTCGGGGTGGTCGGTGCCCGCGAGCGTGAAGTACCGCAGCGCCCGGATCTGCGCCTCGATCCGGTTCAACCAGGAGGCGTAGTGCGGCGTGTATGCCATCTCGACGTTGTTCAGTGCGGCCCAGTCGCGCATTTGCTCGCCGTGGTGGGGGCTAAAGTTGTCCAGGATGAAGTGCAGCCGGGTCTCGGCTGGGTGCAGCGAGCGGATGTAGCGGCAGAACTCCAGGAAGTGCGGACGGTCCTTGCGCTTCTTGATGTGTCCGTAGAGCCGGTCGGCGGTGATGTCGTAGGCGGAGATCAAGTGTCTGACGCCGTGTGGGCGCTTGTAGGTTGCTCGTATCCGCTTGGGCTTGGCGCGGGGCGCCCAGCCCTTGCCGCCGGGCTGGGGTTGCAGGTTCAGCGGCCCGAACTCATCGAGACAGATCACGACGGCCTCGCCAGCTTCCGCGGCGGCGTAGAGCTCGACGATCCGGTCTCGCTTGGCCAGGAAGTTCGGGTCGGTCGAGCGCTTCCACGTTCTCACGGCTTGAAACCGGACGTTCTCCTCGATGAGGAGCTGACGCAAGCCCTCGTGGGAGATGTCCGTGACCACCCCCTCGGCGACCAGGTAGTCAGCGAGCTTGGACAGGCTCCAGGTCGCAAACGGCTGATCGAGATCCTGAGGGTCGGTCAACGCGATCCGCTTGATCTCCTGACGCTTGGGCAGCGTGAAGGTCTGCGGCCGCCCGCCACGGTAGCGCGGATAGAGCGCATCGAACCCGTCCCGGTTGAAGTTGTGGATGACATCTCTGACCGTGTCCGGGTCAGTGAAAACGACCTCGCTGATCGCGGGCGGCGACATGCCCTGCGCCGAGAGCAGCACGATCTGCGCCCGACGCCACGTCACGACCGACCCCGACGTGCGTCGCACGATCCGAAGCAGCCTGTTGCCCTCCTCGCTGGTGATCTCTCGCAACAGCACCCTGGCGGCCATAACCCCTCCCGGTCGAGTTGTCGATCTCGACCAAGGACTTCGCCGCCAACACCATCACCCCTGGTTATCGAACCCAGCAAACGTTGCCGGGGAACCCACTAGTCCACTCCCGATAATCAACGAGAGGTGCTCGGCTCCCACAAGGGCGGTCAGCCATGATCTGATTGCCTCGGCGTGCTCCGGAACGTTTGGAGGATCCGCAAAAGACTGGTCGCGCCCCTGGATACGGAGATGATGAGCGCCGAATTGCGGCGTGGTGCTCTCGGCCTCGACCTCTCCGTCGTTCGCCGAGACAGGCTCAAGCTCGCCCTCCGCGCCACCCTCGCTGATTGCCACTGCCAGAACTTAGCGAGTATGCGCGCGGTGTGTCATCTTGCCTCCGAAGGCGGCCGAGGGCCAAACCCGCGTGAGACAGCGTATGTCCGCGCCGACCATGAGAAGTCGGAGCCAGCGGGCTGCGGTGCAGCTACGACCCACAGCGCCGGTGAGGGTCGAGCGCCAGCTAATGTCGCGGGCATGGATGACACGGCACCTCCGCCATGGCGCAGCTACGAGGAGTCGTTCAGATCACCGACACGGTGGCCGAGGCACAGGTGGAACCCATGGTGATCGAGACGCCGACCGCAGAGATTGCCTGGATGCTGGCCGACACCTTGACCGGCAGTCACACTTGGTTTGCCATCGACGGGCGGATCTGGCAGACCCCCAGCTGACGACTGGCTGAACCCACGCGTTCGGCACCGCCGATGGATCGGTGGTCGGTGCTCAGTCGCCAATCGCCGCGATCACGTCGGCAGCCAGCACGGCCGCCGAGGCACCTGTGACGATCGGGTCGCCGACGAGTTGCTCAGCTCGGCCGGCCATCGTCGGCCCCAGGGCGGTCGGGCTGGCGAACAACTCCCGCAGATATTTGAGCGCTGTGCGGGTGGCGGTGTCGCAGAGCTCGTCGGAGGCGAGTTCGCCCAGGCGTGTGGCCACCTCGACCGCATCGGTTGCGATTAGCAGGCGGTAGATGTCGTGGGCGTCCTTGTCGACCAGACGCCCCGGCTGGTCCTTGCGCTCTCCGATCTTGTGCAGCTTGGCGACGAGCAGCGCCGCCGGGCCGGCGACGGCGACTGTTGCATCGCGATCGTCGTCGGGATCGAGCGCCCTGATCGTCATCGGGGCGTTGTCGACGATCGCCGCCTCCAGGCCGGGGGTGCGACGGGTGGCGTGGGCGCTGTGGGGCGGGATCCGAGCGCCGCGGCGCCCGCCCTCCCCGGCCAGCGACTCGGGGACCATCAGATCGACGGGAATGCCGTCGGAGGACAGCCAGCTGCCAGGCTGCGGGTGTACGAGGTCGCGATGGAACTTGGCGGCGATCATCGCCTCCTCGATGCGGGGATCGTCGAGGAGCTCGCGGGGATCGATGGCTAGGTCGCTGTCCTTGGTCGCCTCCGCGAGTGCTACGTCGGCTTCACCGGTGTGGAGATAGATCGCCTGGGCGCCGATCACCACCAGCGCGTCGCGATGGGCGGCGAGCGCCTCGAGCGCATCGAGCAGCACCCGGCGGGCGGCGAGGAGCAGGTCAGCGTCGCCAGGCGGGCTCATTGGCCTCCATCCAGTCAAGCAGCGCGGTCGCCTCGCTGGGGTTGCGTCCCGGCCCTGAGAGCAAGTCGACGGCGACCTGCGAGGCTGCGGCGACCCGAAGATCGTCGGCGGTCTCGCTGCGATCGAAGACGAAGCTGTCCTTGGCGGCGGCAAGGACGACGTTCGCGCCGCTCGTGGTCTCGCGCAGCCCGAGCGTCTCGACCGCGCGGTCGGGGTCATCGACGTAGAGCATCGCGAGCCGCGCCGGCGCGTAGGCGACCAGGCGCTCTGCGGCCAGCGAACCGGTCAGCACGTACGCCAGGTCGCCAACGGCGCGCAGTCGCTTCGTGAGTGCCTGAAGCCCCCGTGGCTCCAGGTAGGTGGTTACCGGGTTCGACTGCGCCAGGCCGTAGTCCTGGCTCCAACGCATCAACACCGGCCGCCAGCGCACGTCGCTGATCGGGCCGTAGGCTTGGCGGGTCAGCAGGTCCTCGTTTTCGAGCAGCTCGACTATGCGGTAGGCGGTGCCGGTCGAGGCGCCGGAGCGCTCGACGAGCTCGGGCACGGAGTACGGGGGCGCGAAGTCGATCAGCGCTCGCACGACCCGCGCGGCAGGTCCGCCAGCGAGGCTGTCACGGGGCCGGCCGCGGCCGCGCCACGGGTCGCGATCTGCGCCGCGGTCGGCCACGAACAGGGCCGGCCGGTCGCCGCGGATCTGCATGTTCCCGGTTGCGTCGATATAGCCCGCGCCCGCGGCGGCGATCCGCTGTCGGGTTGCCGGTGCGAGGTACCGGGCCACGATCAGCGGAATCGCTGGCTCGTCGCGCCCGGCCGAGGCGAGTGCGGGCTGCAGGCGCTCGAGGACGATCGGCACGTCGCGGGTGCTGAGCAGGCGCTTGGCCTCGATAACCAAGGCGATCTGTTGGCCGTCGGGCGAGGCCACTCGCACGATCGCGTCGAGCCCGCGATCGGGGGTTTCCGGCTGCTCGTCGACCTGCATCTCCCATGATCCGGGCAGGCGCTCGCGCAGCAGCGTGACGGCGCGGCGCACGAGATCGGAATCCCGCTCAGGAGCGGGGATTCCACGAAAATCCTGTTCTCTGTTGGCAACGGAGACTGGCATTTACGAGAAAACATTAGCATAATCTTATATGAAATCAACGTTTTCCGTTGACATCGGAATATGCGGATTACGTCGAAGAATCCGCGGCGAGGCGCGTGGAAGTGATGTCCATAGCACCGGCGATCCCCCAAACAATCGCGGATGGCTGTCGCGGTCTACGACTGCTCGGCAGACTCGTCTCCGGAGTTCTCGCCGAGCGTCCAGTCGTGTCCTTCGACGAGTGCTTCGAGCTTTTCGCGCTCTTGGGGGCTGCGGCGCATGATGTGGGTGTAGACGCGGGGGGTGAATGCGGGGTCTGTGTGTCCGAGTTGGTGCATGACGTAGGCGGGATCCTTGCCGATCGCGATCAGCATGGAGGCGAAGGTGTGTCTGAGCTTGTGGGGCTGATTCCTGGGGGTAGGGCTGGCCACCGCGTTGGGCGAGGAGTTCTTCGGCTTTGGCGACGACGGGGGCGACGACGCGTTGACGGACGTGCCTCCGGGTAAGACGTCAGCTCCTCGTCGGTTCTGAGTGAGTCAATTGCATCGTCGCCTGACTAGATGAGTAGTGCCACGGTTTTATGTGGTGTAGCAGGCGAGGTTGCGGGTGGGGCGGCCGAGTTGGTGGTCGAGCATGACGGCGGCTGCGAGCGCCGCGAAGCGGGTGGCGAGGCGCACGCGGAGGTTTCTGAGTGTTCTGGCGCCGTGGCGCTCGAGGGTGGGGATGTCCTTGCAGGTCCAGAAGATCGACTCGATGCGCTGGCGGATCGGCGCGAGGTGTGGCTCGTGGCCGGGCTCGTCCTTGCGCCTGGGGCGCACGATCGCGGCTTCCAGCGCGGCCAGTTCGGTTTCGAAGTCTTTGCCACGGAAGTTCTTATCTCCGATCAAAATGAGAATTTGGCCGGGCTGGCGCTCGCAGCGCGCGACCAACTGCAGGCACACTTGCTTCTCGTCGACCTTCGGCGAGGTCAGCGCGAGCGCCCTCGGGGTGCCGTCCAGCGCGAAGATCGCGTGCAGCCGAAAGCCCCAGAAGAACCGGCTGTGGCTTGCGCAATACCCGTAGTCAGCGGCGTCGGTGAGCGCGTCGCTGAGGCTGGATGCCCCGCCACGCTTGACGGTCTCCCGCGAGCGAGCGCACTCCACCGGGGTGGAGTCGACCAGCAGATCGTCGAAGAATCCGGGGCTCTGCCTAGCGAAATGCGCGACCAGCGCCTCGATCTGCCCCGATAGCCGCAGCCTGCGCTTGTGAAACGCATTCCGCGTCGGGATCACGGGAAACAAGTGCCGCAGACGCTTGCCAGCGATCGCGACGAATCGATAGTCGGACGGTATCCCCATAATCGCTTGCGCAACGCACAACGCGACGATCTCAGCATCGTTGACCCTCCGACGCGCATTCCCCGGCCGCTTGGGCAGGAAATCATCAGCGATGCAGTAAACAACGGTGAGCAGCAGATCGAGGTCGGCGTCCATCGAGGCCCTCCCGGGTCGGCGGTGACATTAAGCACCGCCGACTTCGATCTGTCTGCCTACCACCCCTCCCCCAACACCACCCCCGTGGCACTACTCATCTAGGCGGTCGCGGGGCAACAGCACGGCGAGGCGATGGCCGTGCTCCCGTGGATCGGCAGCCTGCGCAACCGGTCGAAGCGAAACGGAAAAGCGCCGCGTCGAGCCCTCCCGGGATACGCGCGAGATATGGCAAGAGCTTCGCTGCGCTTTTGGGGGCTCCACAGCGAGCCGTCCATGATCAGCCCGTGCACGAACACGATCACGGGCCCACTGCCGCCCGTGTCCTCGTACTCGTCGAATAGCCCCACACGGGATCCGACGCTTGTGGTATTCGTCCCTACCGTGCCCGATTGGACGATCCGAAGCGCGGTCGAGCAGGACATCGAGCCGGTGCTCTGCCTGTGGGATGCGGCCGGTAACCTGCCGAGCGTTACCGATACGCGCGAGGGGCTGTTGCGCCTGCTCGCGACCGACATGCAGGCGCTGCTCGTCGCGGAGGAAGCAGGTGCTGCGATTGGATCGCTGATCGCCGCTTGGGATGGGTGGCGAGGCAGCTTCTATCGACTCGCAATCCATCCTGATCGCCGGCGGCAGGGGATCGCCACGGCACTGTTGCGGGATGGCGAGCGTCGCCTGCAAGCGCGGGGCGCGGTCAGGCTAACGGCGATCGTTGCCGAGGACGATGCGACCGCGATCGGCTTCTGGCGGGCCACTGGCTATAGGCGGCAGAGCGCTCGCGCTCGGTTTGTACGCCTCGCGGAGATTGATCTTTGAGGCTCTCTGACGGCCCCCGAGACGAGAAGCGGGGGAGTCTTCGATGAGCGAGACCACCAAGCATCACGTAACTGTCATATGGGACGCTGACAAGAGCGACCTGCGTGCCCACACGATCCAGCTCGCCGGCCAGACGCTCGCGGGGTCATCCATGCCCGCCTTTGGTGGCGATTCGAAGAGGGCCGATCCGGAGGAGCTGTTCGTCGCGGCGCTATCGGCCTGTCACATGCTGTGGTTTCTGGACTTCGCTCGGCGAGAGCGCTTGCGTGTCCTCTCCTACGAGGATCGCCCCGAGGGAACGATGGACGGCGTGCGGTTCCTCGCAGTGGTGCTCTGTCCTCGCATAATGTTTGCGACCGACGTGTCTCCGGAGGTTCTCGACCGGCTTCACCACCAGGCGCACGAGGCGTGCTTCATCGCCAATTCGGTCACGTGTGAGGTGAGGGTTGATGTGTCTTCCGCAGTGCCGAAAGCACGAGCATGACTGATGTACTCGAAGGCCTGTCGCCAGCGGCACGCGCGGTGGCACTCACCACGGACAGCTTGGGCGCACTGGTCCGGGTAGCCGCGGGCCGCTGAACGTGAGGTTCAGTGGCGATGTGGCGTCGTGTTCAGCATCTGGACCGCCGGCCGATGAAGCGCTCGTTTTGGCAGTGCTCACCCACACTGGATCGCACCCATCGCCATCGCGCGGGCGGCGAGCTACTCGTGACCGTGGCTGGTCCTCGCTGGTGCGCCCGTTCGTTGTCGCATAGACAGACACTGGTAGCGACATGGCGTCATCGGTGAATTACGGATTCGTTGCCCTCCGGTGGGTGAGAGTATGGGTAGATGTTCGAGGCGATGCGCCCTGACCGCTGCCCCAATATGTCCCATCCCCACCCGAGGAGATGGGCCTTATGCATGAGCGCGCTTGGTATTGCGACGATCGTCTGCTTCGGGTGCGGCTCGAGCGCGATGAGCCTGGCCGCTTCGACCGCCACCACCTCTGCAAATACTACCAGCACAGAAACGGCGCCGGTCAAGACTGTCACCCAAACTCAGACGACGACCGCGCCCGCGAAGACGACGACGGTGACGACTCCAACGCAGACGAATACGGTTACAAAGACTCAAACCGTCACCACCCCGACGACCACCACCCCGACGACCACCACTTCGAAGAGCAACGCGCCCGCAGCGGCCCTGGGGGCGGCGGCAGCGGCCAGCCACAACTCCTCGAAACCAGAAGAATCGAGCGGCCTGCCTGGCTGGGCGTGGGCGCTGATCGGTGCCGGAGCGGTCGCGCTGGTGGTACTGATGGTCATGACGATTCGCCGCGGGCGAAGGGGCGGCCCGCCCGGGCCCGCCGGGGGCGACGGGCTGCCTCCCGGCACTTCGCCACCCAGCGCCCCGCCGCCGCTGCCCCAGCGGTGAAAGCCCTCGATGACCGCCCCAATCGCGCTCGGCGTCCTCGGTGGCGTGTCGTTCTACCGCGGCCTCGCGGCGACGCCTCCGTGGCTGCGCGCGGGTCGAGCCCGTTAGGGTTGAGCCGCTGATGTGCCGCTGGCTTGCGTACACAGGCGCGCCCGTCCTCCTGAAGGAAGCCCTCTACTCGCCCGCCCACTCGTTCATCGACCAGAGCATGCACGCACACCTTGGGGCGGAGCCGACCAACGGCGACGGGTTCGGCATTGGCTGGTACGACGATGCCCCCGTGCCCGGGGTGTTCCGCAGCGTCGAGCCGGCCTGGAACGACCACAACCTGCGCGAGCTGGCCGGTCACATCCGCTCCGGGCACTTCTTCGCGCACGTCCGCGCTGCGATCGGCTCAGCCGTCCAGCAAACAAACTGCCACCCCTTCCGCCACGGTCGCTGGCTGTGGATGCACAACGGCTTCCTCACCGAGTTCGCGAAGGTCAAGCGCGACCTGGCTCTGGCGATAGAGCCCTCGCTGTACTCGGAGATCGCCGGTCAAACTGACTCAGAGGTGCTGTTCCTGCTGGCGCTCAGCCTCGGCCTGGAAGCGGACCCGCCGAAGGCGGTCGCGCGTGCCATCGGGATCGTCGAGGATCGCGGTCGCCGGCTCGGGATCGAGCACCCCTTCCAGGGAACGATCGCGACGAGCGACGGGAACCGCATCTGGGCCTTTCGCTATTCAAGCGAAGGCAAGTCGCGCTCGCTATTTCACTCAAACGACGTAGCGACTTTGAGGCAGCTCTACCCCGAACGCGAGATCCTCAGCCGGCTCTCCGACGACGCGCACCTGATTGTCTCGGAGCCGATCGGCGACCTGCCCGGCGCCTGGAGCGAGGTGCCGGAGGCCAGCTACTGCGTTGTCGGGGGCCACGAGAACGAGCTGTACTCGTTCGCGGTCGAGCCACCGTCTGCAGCACTCGCGGGATAACGAGCCTCAGCACGCACAATACGCAAGACCAGGAACCCGCCAGCCCGCCAAAGACCCAACTGCTCTGATGTTGCGATGTGGTCGAATGATGCAGAGAGAAGCGAGCATCTCGAAACCGCGTCGAAACGCTCGCTATAGACGAGCCGCGCAAGCCCCGGGTCGGCCCGTGGTTGGTCGCTCCTTTCTGCCGGGAGCGGAAGCCGGCTCAGACCTTACATAAACAGCATTGGGGCTACGCCGTTGTCGTCGATCACGACCGGGGCGTCCTGGCGTGGGATGGATTGCATGGTGTGTCCTCCTCTGGGTTTAGTTGAGCAATGCAGCGATGCGGCTTGCCGCGCGGGTCGCGCCATCGGTCTCGACATCGCGGTAGTCGACCTCGCGCCCGATCTCCTGCGCGATCGCCTGCGCGATCTGTTCGGGTGGGGACTCGTCGTAGTCCATGCGACGACCGGCCCCGTACCGTTCCAGGCGGTGGCGGACGTGGATGTTCTGCTCGAAGTGGTGGCGCAGCGGGAAGTAGAGGAACGGCCGCTTGTTCGCCGTCAGCTCCATCGACGTGGTCAAACCGCCCTGCACCACCGCCAGGTCGCAGGCGGCCAGATGCCGGTAGAGGTTGTGCACATAGGGAACGGTCTCCAGGCCGTTGATAGGCGCCCACCCACCCAGCCACTCGGGGTCGATGCGGGGGCCGGCGACAACGATCATGCGCAACTCCGGGATACGCTCCTTGGCCTGCGGGAAGGCGGCTATCACCCTCCGCAGCAGGCTTGCGCCAACGCCCGACCCGCCGACGGTAACTATGCATACTTGCTCGTTGTCTCTGTAGCCGAGCTCGGCTCGCAGCTTGGTTCGATCACTGAGGTCCGCAGGATCAAAACCGGTCACATAGCCGGTGAACTGGTAGTTGCGCTCGGCCCAGTCGCGGATCATTGGCAGCCCGGGCCCGAAGCGCTCGGGGACGACGTCATCGGGGTTGCCCACGAACAGCGAGAGGTCGCGGACCTCGGGGTGCTCGGCGATGTGTTCGATCCGCTGGGCGTTGAAGTCGGCGGTCAGGAAGCCTTCTCGCGCGTCCCCACCGTCCATCGGCAGGAAGCCGACGAAATCGCTCAACCACACGTACGGCGCACGCTTCTCTCGCGGGTTCTCGTGCAGGTAGTAGTCGAGCTCCCAAGCCTCGTCCCCGATCCACACGTCATAGCGCTCCTCGCGCACGACGTCGTGGAAGACCATGAAGTTGGCGGCCAGGATCTCGTCCATGCGGCGGATCGCGTGGAACGCGTGCAGGTCGTGCTCTGCGGACTCCGACTCGATGTGCTCGGACTCGTTTGCCAAGTGAGCGCTGGCTGGGTGGATGCGCTCACCCTCGGCCTCGAGCACCCGGGTGACCGGGTCTTGGGCGAGCCAGTCGATCTGCAGGTCCGGGCGCGAGCTTGCGCAGCTCGCGGGCGATCGCGACATCGCGCTGGGAGTGGCCGAGCCCGATCGGCGAAGAGACGAAGAGGGCGCGTGGGCGCCCGCCCGGGCGGTACACGGTGGGGTCGCTCGGTGTGCGCGACCGCCCGAAGGCGTCCTCGGCGAAGTCGCGTAGCGCCAGGTTGAACTGGACAGGCTTGCGTGCGTGCAAGAAATGGCCGGCGCCCTTGACCGTCTCGAGCTTGCCACCGCTGAGGCGCGCCAGCGCGCGGGCGTCGCGGGGCGGCGTGATCATGTCGTGCTCGCCGGAGACCACCAGTACCGGGCAGTCCAGGTTTTGCGCGAGGCCGCGCAGCTCCCGTGGCGCGTTGCTGCGGTGGGCGGATTGCTCGTCGAGGACCGTGGCTGCCAGCGTCTTCGCGTCGGTCTCGAGCGCCCAGCCCACGCCGTCTTCGATCGCCTTAGTGGAATGCGGCTCCGGTAGGGCTCGGGAGACGAACCACTTGGCGAACACCGGATATTCCCGACGCCAGTGGACGGCGCTGAAGCGGCCCCACCAACGGTAGAGCTGGGGACTGATCGCCGGTCGTGCGAACGCCCACCAGACGAGCTTGCTGCGCATGAGCCACAGGTGCGAGGGGGTGTAGGGGAACATCGGGTCGTTGAAGACAGCGCCGAGCATCCGCTCGGGGGCGAGCCGCGCGAGCTCGAGCTGATACTGGGCGCCCGTGGAGAAGCTCACCATCACCGCTCGCTCCGTCCCGGTCGCGTCCATCACCGCCAGACAATCGCGGGCGAACTCGACGGCCCTGTAGCGGCGCGGGTCTCGGCGGACGATCAGAGCGCCCGTTGCCGAGGCCGTCCATGCTCAGCACCCGGAAGTGGCGTGCGAGGTAGGGGATCTGCATCTTCCAGTGGCGGGAGTGGAGCAGCGACCAGGTCGGGAGCAGGAAGATCGTCTGCTCGCCCTCGCCGTAGACCTCGTAGAAGAGCCGTTGACCGTCGCGCTCGACGAAGCCCTCGATGTCGGGGTAGCGGGCGCGGCTCTGCTCCGGGGCACCGCGGGGTGCCTCCGTGTCGAGCGACGGTGATTCCGTCGTGGTCTGGATTGCCATTGAACCTGCCCCTTTCTTTTCAAGATTGCCTGTTTGCGCCGTCGAGTCAAACGCGGCGACCTCAGGGTGGGTCGCCGCGCCGTCGTCCCTATGCCTTGAGCTCGTAGAGGACCGAGAACGGTTCCTCGATCGGGAGCTTGCGGAAGTGCTTGAAGCCGGCCGCGTAGGCCAGCTCGCGCGCCTTCTCCTGCCCCATGCAGGCACCGATGCCGGCGCCGCCATGCGCGAGCGAGGTGGTCATGCAGTAGAGGGTGCTGACGTTGTAGAGGAACTTGCCGAGCGGGTTGCGGTTCTCCTCCACATCGCCGGATGCGTTCATCTCGAGCATCAGGTATGTGCCGTCCTCCCGCAACGCTCCACGGATCGCGCTCATCAGCCCGACCGGGTCGACAGAGTCGTGTACGACGTCGAACGTGCTGATGAGATCGAACCGGCCCTCTGGCAGCTCGCTGCCGTCAGCGACCGTGAACGTCACCCGGTCGGCGACCCCCTCGGCCTCGCGCGCTTGACGCGCGCGCGCTCGATCGAGCCGGCGTGGACGTCGTAGCCGTGAACCTCGGCCGCCGGGAATGCCTTGGCGATCGTGATCGGAGCGCGACCGGACCCGCAGCCGACGTCGCAGGCCGATCCACCCGCCTCGAGCTTCTCCTGGACGCCGGGCATCGCCGGGATCCAGGTCTGGACGAGGTGGTGCTTATACCACGGCGCTGTGAGGCGCTCGATCGCCTCGTACATGTCGGGCAGATACTGATCCTGCGTGACACCGCCACCGGTCTTGAAAGCCTCGGCCACGTGTGGCGCGACGGTCACTGTCGGGACGATCATCTGCAGGAGTCCGCCGGTGAAGAACGGGAAACTCCTCGTCGGCGAGCGGCAGAGCGTGCTCGGGCGGCAGGAAGTAAGTGTCGGCTTCGCTGTCGTGCTCGAGGTACTCGGCCGTTGTCATCGCCCCAAGCCACTCGCGCAGGTAGCGCTCGTTGAGACCCGTTCGCCCGGCGAGCTCGGCGGCCGTCACCGGCCCGGCCTGCGCGAGCGTGGCGAAGATGCCGAGGCGGTCGCCGATGTACATCAGTCCCCCGCGCATCGCGGTTCCGACGTCGAGCACGATCCGCTCGACAAACGCTTCGAGCTTCTCCTGGTCAAGCTGCACCTCGGTAGCCATCTGTGTCTCCTTCGTGGTTGTGCTTTCTGAAAGCAACTGTCCCAGGGCTCCGTGGCGCCACCGCGAAGCGCGCGCGAAACGCGCGTGAATCCGCGTAGGCTTCGGTTCATGCTGCGTGTCAACCTGCTGGGGGAGCTGACACTCGAGGTGGACGGCAGGCAGCTGGAGCTGCCTGCGAGCCGGCGGGCTCGTTCGCTGCTGGGCCTGCTCGCCTTGGAGCGGCGCACTCACCCTCGCGGCCAGCTCGCTGCGCGCTTCTGGCCGGACGTGCTCGACGAGAGCGCGCGCACGAGCCTGCGCAGCGCCCTGTCGGCTCTGCGTCGTGCGCTGGGCGCCGATGCCGATCGCCACCTGTTGGCCAGCCGCGACACGGTCGCCCTCGCCGGTCCCGATCAGGTCTGGACAGACGTCGGCGAGTTCGAGCGGCTCGTCGCCGAGGGCCGGTTCGAGGATGCGCTCGAGCTCTCGCGGGGCGAGCTGCTCGAAGACCTCGACGACGACTGGGTCTATGAGCGACGCGACGAGCATCGCGCCAGCGTGGTGTCGTTGCTGGAGCTGATGGCGGCGGCCGCGGAGGCCGCGGGGGATCTCGCGGCGGCGGTCGCGCTCACTCGCCGCCAGGTCGCGCTTGACCCGCTCTCCGAGGAGGCCCATCGCGAGCTGATCGGCCGCCTGGCGGCGAGTGGGGACCGCTCGGCGGCGCTGACGACATACCGCCGCCTGGCTGACCGATTCGCCTCAGAGCTCCGGATCGTCCCCTCCGCGGCTACGCGGGAGCTGGTCGAGCGGATCCGCGCGGCTGAGACGACGCCGCAGCCCGTTGCGTCGCCGCCATCGGACACCCGGCAGCCCGTCGCCGCACTGTCATCAGACACCCCGCCGCCCGTCGCGTCGCCGCCATCAGACCCCCCGGCGCCCGGGTCGCCAGGGGCGCCAGTCCCGGCATCGGCGGCGGAACGGACGACGGGCACGGTGACACTGCTGTTTACCGACCAGGTCGGCTCGACCGAGACGCTGCAAAGACTCGGCGATGAGGAGGGCGAGCGTCTGCGGCGCGCGCACTTCGGCCTGCTGCGCGAGGCGGCAGGGATGCACGGCGGCGAGGAGGTCAAGAACCTCGGCGACGGGCTGATGGTGGCGTTCGTGAGCGCGGTTGACGCCGTCGCGTGCGCGATCACGATCCAGCAGGCCGTCCACCGCGCCCGTGCAAGCGGTGAGCTCGAGTTCGCGGTTCGCATCGGCCTGAACGTCGGGGAGCCGATCCGCGACGAGGGCGATTACTTCGGCACGCCGGTGGTGATCGCCAAGCGGCTCTGTGACGCCGGCGCGCCAGGCCAGATCCTCGCCTCGGAGCTGGTGCGCGCGCTGATCGGCACGCGCGGCGGGTTCGCCTACCGCGCGCTCGGGGCGGTCCCGCTGAAGGGCGTCGCCGACCCGGTCCCCGCTTGCGAGGTGATCTGGGAGGCGTCGACCGAGGTGCGCGTCCCACTGCCCCCGCTGCTGGCGGGCGAGGACCGCGGCACGTTCGTCGGCCGGTCCGATGCGAGGGCTGCGCTGGAGGCGGAGTGGGCGGCGGTGCGCGAGCGCGGCTTGCGCGTCGTCGTGCTCGCGGGCGAGCCCGGGATCGGCAAGACGCGCCTGGCGAGGGAGTTCGCCCGCACGGCGCACGAGCGGGGCGCGACGGTGCTGGCGGGCAGCTGCCACGAGGAGACCCTCGTTCCCTACCAGCCGTTCGTCGAGGCGCTGCGCCACTACATCGCCTGCTGCCCTCCGGCCGAGCTGGCTGTGCAGGTCACCCCGCGGCGCGCGCAGCTCGCCGCGATCGTGCCGGAGCTCGAGGACTCGCGTTCCCCGTACGGGCCGACGGGCCTTGGCGCCGAGCAGGAGCGCTTCCGCTTGTTCGAGACGGTCTCCTCGCTGCTGGCCGACGCTGCGCATCTTCGCCCGCTGGTGCTGTTCCTGGACGACCTGCACTGGGCCGACCAGTCGAGCCTGCTGCTGCTTCGCCACCTCGCACGCTCGGCCAAGAGCGCGCCGTTGATGGTCCTCGGCACCTACCGGCCGGTCGAGGTCGGCGACGAGCACCCGCTCGCCGAAGCGCTCGCGGAGCTGCGCCGCTCGCGGACGGTGGAGCGGCTTTCGTTGTCGGGACTCGGCGAGGCCGAGGTCGCCGAGCTGATCGCGGGTCGCGCCGGGCAACAGGCGCCGCGCGGGTTCGTGCTCCGTGTCGCGGAGCGCAGCGAGGGCAACCCGTTCTTCATCGAGGAGCTGCTGCACGACGTCGGCGCGGAGACCGATTGGGATGCAGGCGGCGAGCGGCGTGCCCGACAGCGTCAGGGACCTGCTGCTGCGCCGCCTGCGCGGCCTCGGCGATGACTGCCGCAAGGCGCTCTCGGTGGCCGCGGTCGCGGGTCGCGAGTTCGAGCTGTACGTGCTCGAGCGTGTCCTGGAGCACCCACGCGATCGCCTGATCGACCTGGTCGAGGAGGCGATCGACGCCGATGTCCTGGTCGAGCCTTCCCAGTCGGTGGGGCGGCTCAGCTTCTCTCACGCGCTCTTTCGCGAGACGATCTACGAGCAGCTCTCGGCCACCCGTAGGGCGGCGATCCACGGTCGGATCGCGGCGGCGATCGAGCAGGACGCCCACCGACCGCCCCGACGAGCGCGCGGGCACGCTTGCCTACCACTACCGCGCCGCCGGCGAGTCTGCGCAAGGCGTTCGACTACCACCGCCGCGCCGCCACCGCGGCGGAACGGGTCCACGCCCACGAGCCGGCGCTCGAGAACTTGGATGGAGCAATCGTCGCGGGCGAGATGCTCGGTATGACCGCGGCAACGCAGGAGACGATCCGCGACCTCTACCGTGCCCGCGCCTGGACGCTCCAGATGCTAGGTGAGTCCGACAGGGCACTGGCCGATCTCGAGCACGCGCTCGCGGGTGCGAAGGCGGCCGGCGACCGCGCGACCGAGATGCACGTGTACATCGCTCTGGGGGCGCATTGGCATGTGCGCGATCCGCAGGCCTCGCGACGCTGTTACGAGGAGGCGTTGCGGATCGCCGAGGAGCTCGGCGACGAATCCGGTCAGGTCAACGCGCTGAGCCGCCTTTCGCTGGTGCTCGCCAACGAGCTGGAGTTCGCCGAGGCTGTCGAGCTGGGCGAACGCGCACTCGAGATCGCACGCGGCGCCGGCGACGAGCTTGCCGTCAGCCACGCGATGGACAGCCTCAAGTTCGCGGCGCTGCAGCTTGGCGACCTCGAGCGCCTCGAGGAGCTCTGCGCCGAGCTCGAGCGCGCCCAACGCAAGCGCGGCGAGGAGTGGTACCTGCAATTCACGCTGTGCGAGTCTTGCTACGTGCCACTGGAGCGCTGCGACTGGCAGGAAGCTGAGGAGCGCATCGGGGAGGCGCTCGCGATCAGCGAGCGAATCGGCGAACCCAACAGCGGAGTCCTGATCCGCGACACGTTGAGCTTGATCGCGCGCTGCCGGGGCGACTACACACGATCGCTCGCATTCGGTCGCGAGGCGCTCGCACGCGCGGACACACCCGACGCCGACTGGCTCGGCTGGGCCGCGGCGGGCCTCGCAGGCGCCCTTCTGGACCTGCGCGCCACGGGCGAGGCTGTCGCTGTCCTCGAGCGCGGCCTCGCGGCCGCCGAGCGCAACCGGGCGCGCGGGCAGATCTTCCGCTGCCTCGGAGCGCTCTCATCGGCCACGCGGATGGCGGGTGACGAGACCCAGGCGCGTACGCTCGCGGAGCGTGCGCAGCAGATTGCCGAGCAGGTCACGACGCCGCCCGGCAACGTCGACTTCTGGGGAGAGCAGGCTTACTTCGCGATCGCCGAGACCCACCTCGCGGCCGGTGACATCGAGCGCGCCGAGCAGACAATGCAAGGCCGACTGCAAGCGTGGGAGCGCAGCGGAGCGCAGAGGTCGATTGCACGGACCGCCCGCTTCTTGGCCAGCTGCGCCGAGGCTCGCGGAGACTGGGCCGCGGCGGGGCGGATGCTCGCCCGCAGCGCCGAGGCGGCCGGGGATGAGGGACTGATCTGCGAGCGCTGGCAGATCGAAGCCGGGCTTGCCCGCGTGGCCGCCGCGGCGGGCAGTCTCACGGACGCCGAAGAGCACGGGCGGCGCGCACACGAGCTGATCGACACGATGGCCGCATCGGTCGAGGACGAGGAGATCGGCGGCGCGGTTTCGCGAGCGCGCACTGGCAGAGATCGGCCGCCCGGCATCGGCGCTACGCGATTAGCGCCAGCCGCCAATCGACCTCGAAGCCGAGCAGCTGAGGATCTTCCAGCGAGGATCCAAAGACCTGCTGCAGCGGCGCAATCTGACTGCCGTAGGTGAGCACCGCGTCGAGCTTGCCGGCGTGGTCCTCCGCCGGCAGCCGGTGCGCCGTGGCATCCATTCGCTCGACTGGGATGCCGGTGGTTTCGAGCTGGGTCGCCCATCGCTCGGCTGCCGGATCCGCACTCGAGGAGGACCCGCCGCCCAGCACCCACCGTGGCCATCCGTCCACGGTGGCGTGAGGCAGGTCGGCATACAGCACCACGTCGGCGCCCTCTGCCCGGAGCGCCAGTGCCGCCGCGCGCACGGCGGTGTGGTCGCGATGATGGTCGCCCAGACTTGCCGGCGCGTAGATCCGGGTGCCCGCGACGAGGACTCCGCGCAGCGCCTCGACGATCTCGCCAGGTGCCTGGTCGCCCTGGCGGTACTGGCTGTCCAAGAACGGCAGGTTGACGGCCGTGCGGCCGGCGAGCGCGAGCGCCCGGCGGTCCTCCTCGATACGCGTGCGGACAGCTGTGGCCGAATCGCTTGCGCCGGCGAGCCGATCCCACCAGCCGAGCGCTCCCGCGGGAGGCTCACCGGCAAAGACGTTCACCACGAGCACTTCGCTCGCGCTCGCCAACACGTGCCAACACGAAAGCACCGCGTCGTCGAAGTGAGGTGAGAGGATGACCGTGTCGCGACCCATCGCCGCTCACTATTACGCCCTTGCGTGTAGCCATCGTGAAACCGACGCGAAAACTTGAGCTGGCTACTGGTTGGGCGTGAGGCCGCCTCCAGCTCGATATATGCCATGTGGCAGATGTAGTGGGCGTGGAGCGGGCGTAGCCTGGCGTGGCTGCCATGCCTGAGAACGATCGTCGATCAGCATCGGTGGCTGCGGACGCTTGGCGCCGAGGATGCGAACCTGACCCAGGCGCTGGAGCATGCCGCGCAGACCGATCCCGCCAAGGCATTGCGGCTGGCTGTCGCGCTCACGTTCTACTGGAAGCTGCGAGGGCGTTTCGTGGCCGCTGAGACCGGATACGCGCACGCGCTCGACGCAGCGGCCCTGGATGCTCCGCTGCGCGCGCGGGCATTGTGGGGGCGCGCCTACCTGATGGCCTACGCCGGTGGTTATGAGGAGGCGGTCGAGTACGCGCAGGTGGCACTGGAGCTCGCCGAGGCAGCCAACGACCTCTCCACGATGGCACGCGCGCTGGATGCGCTGGGCACCGTCACGATGTTCGCCGACCCGCAGGCAACCCGGCCGGGGCAGGAACGATCCGTAGCGCTGGCACGGGAGAGCGGTGACGACTGGTGTCTTGCCGACGCCACCCAGATCCTTGCCTACACCTACATCATCGAAGGCCGGCGCGAGGAGGCCCTGGCCGTACACGAAGACGTCCTTCCTTTGATCGAGAGGATGGGATACCGCGAGTTCCTGGCCTGGCATTGGTTCCTCGCGGCAATGGGCGAGCTCGAATCCGCCGACTGGCCGGCCTGTGAGGCGCATTGCGAGCGAGCGATCACCGCAGCACGCGAGGTGGGTGAGCCGGTAAGCGAGGGCCTGGCGCAGATGTATCTGGCCTACGTCGACCTGCTGCGCGGGCGCGGCGAGCAGGCGCTGCAGCGGTTGGCAGCGGCGAACGAGCGCGCGGTCACAGCAGGGGCAGGCATGGCGGCCGGCGCGCTGGGATACATGCTCGCGTGGGCCGAGGCTGCCAACGGCCAACACGCGGTGGCGCTCCAGCGTCTTGAACCACTCATCGCGACGGAGATCGACGGCGGCTACCTGTTCTCCTTCGCGCTGTATGTCCAGGCGGACATCATGCGCGCCGTGGGCGACCGCGACCAGGCGGCGAGCATCGCGCGGCACGCGCTCGAGGTGGCCGAGCGGACGGGAGCGTCTTGGGTCATCACGCTGGCCTCCCTGTGCCTGGCATACGTCTCGCTGGACAGCGAGCGGTGGAGCGAGGCCGACGGGCACGTGCATTACGCGCTTGAGGCGATCGAGGCCCGCGGCCTGGTCGTGCCGATCCCCGACGCACTCGAGCTACTCGCCGAGGTCGCCACCGGCCTGCACAGCGACCACGAGGCAGTCCGCCTGCTCGGCGCTGCCACCAAGGCGCGCGAGCAGCACGAACTGGCGCGCTCGGACGGGCAGGCCGAGCGGATCGCTGCGCTGGAGCAGACCCTGCGGGAGCGCTTCGACGCCCAGGACCTACAGGCCGCGCTCACCGAGGGAAGCGCCCTCGACCCAAGCGAGGCGGTCGCGTGGGCGCGCCGCGCTCGCGGTGAGCGCAAACGGCCCCCCGGCGGGTGGGAGAGCCTCACCCCGACCGAGCTGGAGGTCGCGCGTCACGCCGCCGACGGCCTGACCAACCCCCAGATCGGCGAGCGGATGTTCATCACCCGGGGCACCGTCAAGACCCATCTCTCCCACATCTACACAAAGCTGGGCCTGCAAAACCGCTCTGAGCTCGCCGCCCAAGCAGCCCGCAGAGCACTCGAACCCGGAGGTTGACATGCAACCGCCAGCGGCAGTGAAGGAGGGTGACGTTTCTTCGACTAGCAGAGAACGTCCATGTGACTATGAAGCGGTCGTGGTAGGGGCGAGCGTCGCTGGGTGTACGGTCGCGACGTTCCTTGGACGCCAGGGCGCGCGGGTCGCGCTGCTTGAGCGCTCGCCGAATGAGGATGTCTACAAGGTGATCTGCACGCACGCGATCATGCCGTGTGCGACCGACACATTGAGTCGTCTAGGTTTGGTGGAGCAGATCGAGGCGGAGGGGGGCTTGCGCAACGCCGCCGATCTCTGGACGCGCCGCGGATGGGTGCGCCCCCGCTCGCCGGCTGGTGACAGAGAGCTGCCCTATGGCTACAACATTCGCCGTGAGCGCTTTGACCCGATGATCCGCTCGCTCGCCGCCCGCACAGACGGCGTGGACTACGTGCCTGGCGCGACGGTCACCGAGCTGATCCGTGACCAGGCGGGGCGACCGAGCGGCGTACGGGCTACGGTTGGCGGTGAGGATCGTGAGGTGCACGCCCGTGTGGTGATCGGCGCGGACGGACGCGACTCCAAGGTCGCCGAGCTCGCGGGCCTGCCCGCCACGGTCAAGCCCAACGCACGGTTCATTTACTTCGCCCACTACAAGAACCTCGCTGTTCCAAGCGGCAAGCCCGTCACACTCTGGAACCTGGAGCCGGGTGGCGCCGCAGCATTCGTCAACGACGACGGCATCACCGTGATGGTCTGCACGCCTACCAAGGACCGGCTCCCCGAATTCCGCGAGGACCTGGAGGGCGCGTTCGTACGGTATCTCGCTGATCTGCCCGAGGGACCAGATCTTTCCGCCGGGCGACGCGTAACGAAGATCATGGGCCGCCTGGACATGTCGAACATTCGCCGTCGCGCCAGCGGACCAGGTGTCGCTCTCATCGGTGATGCCGCACAGGCGACAGACCCGCTCGTGGGCGTGGGATGCGGTTGGGCGCTGCAGAGCGGCGAGTGGCTGGCCTCCGAGCTCGATGGCACGCTCTCATCCGACCGGGATGTCGACCATGCGCTCGGCAGATACCGCCAGCGGCACGGGCGTGCGCTGGCAGTGCACCATCGGATGATCTCCGATTACTCAACTGGCCGGCCGCTGAACCGCATGGAGAGAATGCTGTTCACAGCGGCACCGCGCGACCAGCATGTAGCCCGAGCGCTGCACATGCTGCTGAGCCGCATGGCTACACCGCAGCGCATCATCACGCCGAGCGTAATCGCGCGGGCAGCATGGGTAAGCGCGCAGGTGACACTTACCAGACCGAAGCGAGACCGGCTATAAGTGGCTTGCGATAAATAACCGCAACATGACGGAGGGCAAAGATGGCGATAGGAACGATTACCCGACTTCCTCAAGGCCAGAGACCCGCGCCTACTTGCAGCGCAAGGGAAGCCGAGGGCAAGACATGGATGGAGGCCATGCGGTGTCTCAAGCGCCACCTCGCCCGCAGGTACTATCGGCTGCTCAGCGACCGATCAAGAGCATCAGGTGTACCCTGGCGTTCCCTAAGAGTGAGCCATTCACCAACCGAGGGCGAACTATGAGCGCCACACTGCAATTCGACGAGGACGCCTCCCGGCGCGTAGAGAGGATCTACACCACGCCCGATGTGATCGAGCAGCGCCAAACGATCCTGCGGGCACTCGCGCTCCAGCCCGGCGAGCGCGTGATCGACATCGGCTCGGGTCCTGGTCTACTCGCGTGCGAAATGGCCGTTGCTGTCGGGACCGGCGGGCGGATCTGCGGGGTGGACGTCAGCGAGAACATGCTTGCCCTCGCCGGGGCGCGCAGACCACCAGCCGGCAGCGGCCCGATCGAGTACCGAGAAGCTGGCGCGCACACGCTCCCCTATATGGACGCGAGCTTCGACGTCGCAGTCTGCACACAGGTCTACGAGTACGTCGATGATGTTCCCGCCGCGCTGCTGGAGTTGGGGCGGGTGCTGCGCCCGGGAGGCCGGGCGCTCGTGCTTGACACCGACTGGGACTCGATCGTATGGGCTTCGAGCAACAACGAGCGCATGGACCGGGTGCTCGCCGCGTGGGAGGAGCACCTCGTTCACCCTCACCTGCCGCGTACGCTCACACGGCTGCTGCGCGATGCTGGACTGGAAGTCACCGACCGCCAAATCGTGCCGTTGTTCAACGCCGGCTATGACCCCAACACCTACAGCGCCGGAATGCTCGAGCTGATCGCCGCGTTCGTACCCGATCGGGGCGGCGTGAGCGAGGCCGAAGCCACAGCATGGGCACAAGACCTAACCGAACTCGGCCCCAACTACTTCCTCAGTCTCAACCGCTACCTTTTCCTGGCGCACAAGCCCACCTGACGACCGGGCAGGTAGCCGTCACCGAGGAGCAGGAGAATCGGCAAGCGTCTCCGCAGACGCACAGCTCGCTTGCGCTCAGGACGAGGAACAGGGGAATCGAGCAACTCAACGCGGAGAGTCGCTGGTCTGCGCTGCTCCCAAGGAGATGCACCACCACGAACATGCCGCGTTCGCAGACACTGCTAATGCATCGGATCCAGAGTTACTCACTCAATGGCGAGCGGGACACTTCCTCGCAATTTCAGTGCTTCGCTTGACGTACCGGGAGCAACGTGCGTCGCTGCTCTGGCCTGACCGCAGCGCGTTGTGTCACCCACTGCCGTCCGGGATCTCCGGCGTGACTTCCTCGGCGTCCCCGCCGGAGATGCACTCAAGCGAAACCATTCGATTGAAGGGACGGGCTGACCGATGACTTACGCTCTCTTGCGGCCCTCACAGCCAAGAGACTCCGCGTTGTAGTGGCGTTGCGATGAGTCAGGCCCACCCCGGCCGTAGCTAGGAGGTCTCTGCTCGCCGCTCATCCCGAAGCGGACTGCTTGGAAAACGCCGGCACGTTCTCGATGCGTGAGCCCGCAGGCCGAGGCACCATCGAAGACTTCTCTCATCCAGCGTTGACGAGCGTCCACCGTCACCCCACCGCCATCGTCGATTTTCCCGAGCCATTCGGTCCGCTCCGCTGCCTCGAGTTCACCGATCCTGAAGGTGCGATCGAGCTTATAGGAAACCTCGCCGAACGACTCCCGGTCCGCAATTATGGCTACACGCTCGAGCGGTGGGCACGCGATCCGGTCATGGCGATCAACGCGCTCGGCTTGATCTCCAAGCTGCCGCTCTCGTTGCTCACCCTGACTTCCGAGCGCCAAGCCGCAAGCACCGTCGTCAAGCTCCAGTGCCATCTCTGTGGTGTCTTGCGCGACGGGCGTCGCTTGGCGGCAAGCGCCGTCACGGGCAAGGGTAACTTCGCGATGACCGCAGCGTCGATCGCCACCTGCGCCAAGGTGCTGCTCGACCGCAAAGGACCAAGGCGAGAGCCCCAGCGGGGTTCTCGGCGTCGACGACGTCTTCAACCTCGCAGAAGTCAGGGCTGGCTTTGAAACGCGGGGCATCCGGATCGCCGCATTGTCATAACGTGACGCTCCAGAACCAAGAAGTCCCGCCAACGGCAGTACTTGTTACTACTCTGCCAGTCGTCGAGCCCTTTCACCCACACAGAAGTGAGTAACACCCGCAACAGTAGTCTGACTCTGCGTTCCGCGGGGCCACAAGGCGAAAGCTTATTTTCCGGTAGGCTCCGACTCGATGGTCACTGTCATCGACACTCCTCTAAGCGCGCCTTGCGGTGCTCATCCATGAGAGGAGGTGGCTGATGGCCTCGATGGACTGGGGTATTCAAAGCGGGAGCGCACCGGCGACCTACCAGGAGTTTCTCGTGCCGGCGATGTTTGCGCCGTTCGCGAAGCGGCTCGTCGAGCATGGATATGTGCGGCGGGGTTCGCGTGTGCTCGACGTCGCCTGCGGCACCGGCGTCGTCTCGCGTGCAGCTGCGATCCTTGCGGGTATGGGCGGATCGGTGGCGGGTGTGGACCTCGGAGAGCCGACGGTCGCGATCGCGCGTTCACATCCGGCCGAGGAGAACGCCGCGCCGATCGACTACGCCCAGGCGGACGCCGCGGCGCTGCCCTTCGACGCCGACGATTTCGATGTCGCTCTGTGTCAGCAGGGCTTGCAGTTCTTCCCTGAGCGCGCGGCCGCGCTCGCCGAGATGCAACGCGTGCTGAAGCCCGGCGGAAGCGTCGCGGTTGCGACCTGGAAGGACATTGAGCCGCCGTTCAGCGCGATCGCCGACGCGCTCGAGCGGCACGTCAGTACCGAGGCTGCACAGATGATGCACTCACCGTTTACACTCGGCGACGGCGCGACCCTGGCTCAACTGATGTCCGACGCGGGCTTCCGCGAGGTTGCGGTCATCGACGAAACGATCGAGTGCACGTGGGCATCGCACCCTGAGTTCGCCAGCCGCTATATCGCCGCCAGCCCAATCGCGTCGGTGTTCGCCGCCATGCCTGCTCACTCCCAGCAGGCCGTCTCCGATGAGGTCGCCGAGCGACTTGCGCCGCATGCTACCGCCGACGGCTCGCTGCGGATGCCGATGACCTCAAACGTCGCCGTCGGCAGAGCCTGACCAGGGCACCCGAGCCCCGTCGATCGGCCAAGATCGGGACGGCGCGTGCCACGCCCCGCCCGCCCCGCCCTGACCGTGGTGGCGCGCGCCTGAATCCTTCCAACCCGGTCTCCAGGCCGATGAAGTGCCTACTCCCTACTCTTGATTCATGAGGCACCGCCTGGCAGAGCGGCTCCGTGCGGGAGCGCCTGGCTGAGGTCAGCTCGGCTCGACTCACCCCGTCTTCGACGGTGGGATGTTCTGGTTCAGGTGAAACAGGTTGGTCGGGTCGTAACGGTCCTTCAGCGCCCGCAGCCGGTCGAACTTCTCGGTCCCGTAGGCCGCCTGCACCCGATCCTCGCCCTCTGATGAGAGGAAGTTGATGTAGGCGGCGCCGGTCAACGACGGCTCGATCTCGCCGTAGAGTCGCTGCGCCCAATCGATATGGGTCTCCAGCCCGGTCGGCTCGTGGGTGGAGGCGATAGCGTTGAGCACGAACGGGGCCTGGCGCTCGCGGTGAGCCGTCTCGTTCTCACCCACACGTGCGATCGCGCCGCCGAAGTGTTGGATGTGGATCTCCGAGGACGGGGAGGTCGCGTTCTGATGGAAGCGGGCCATCGTTTCGATCGCGTGGTCGTCGAGCTCGCGGAAGTAGCCCGCCTTCATGTAGGCCTGGGTGCCCTTCGGCCAGAGGGCGTCGAGCAGGCTCTGCATCTGCACGTAGGGCATTGGGCCGACGAGGTCCGCGACCGGGTCGCCAAGGTCGCGGATAGGCTGCAGCGCCTGCATCCCCGCGTCCGGGTCGCCGGAGTAGCAGCCGACCAGGGCCACCAGCTTCTTGCCGTGCCAATCCTCGGGCAGGAAGGGGGCAGGTGGCGCGGTGATCAGGTTGACCAGGGTGGTCAACTCGTCGGGCAGGTCACGTGTGAACTCCCGGTAGAAGCGCATGATCTCCTCGGCGCGGTCGCCCGGATAGAAGACCGGGCCGGCGGCCACGGTCGGGCCGACCGGGTGCAGGTCGAACTCGAAGGAGGTGACGACGCCGAAGTTGCCGCCTCCGCCGCGCAGGCCCCAGAAGAGGTCGGGGTTCTCCGTTGCGCTCGCGGTGAGGATCTGGCCGTCGGCGATGACCACCTCGGCCGAGCGCAAGTTGTCGCAGGCCAGGCCGTGCTTGCGCATCAGCCAGCCGATCCCGCCGCCCAGCGTGAAGCCGGCGACGCCTGTGGTCGAGATCAGCCCTCCGGTGGTGGCGAGGCCGTGCTCCTGGGTGGCGGTGTCGCATTCCCCCCAGGTGACGCCGCCCTCGGCGGTGACGGTGCGGCTGCTCACATCCACCGTGATGCCCTTCATCGGCGAGAGGTCGATGACGATGCCGTCGTCGCAGGTCGAGAAGCCGGGAATGCTGTGGCTGCCGCCGCGCACGGCGACGTCCAGTCCCTCGCTGCGCGCGAAGGCGATGGCGTGGCGCACGTCGGAGGCATCGGCGCAGCGGGCGATCACCGCCGGGCGGGCGTCATGGGCGCCGTTCCAGATCGAGCGAGCCTCGTCGTAGGCGCCGTCGCCGGGCCGGATCAGCTCTCCGTGCAGCCCGTCCTCGAACTCCTTCAGCGTTGCCGCTCCGAGCACTCCTTGCGTAGCCATGCAGGGCTCCTTCTCAGTTGGTTGTTTGACGTCGCGCTCTTCACGACGCACAGCGAGGCTACGGGCAGTCTCTTAGCGCTCACTTTGCAGTGTCTTAGGCCTCCAGTTCCCGGCAGTAGGCGATGCCGGCGCCGGCGCCGAGCAGCTCGAAGTGCCGGCTCGCCCGCTCCAGCCAGCGGCGCCCCATCGCCGCCTCGCCGTCCTCCGCGCAGATCGCCGCCAGCACCGCCAGCGCCCACCCCCCCTGGTGGGTCGTCTCGATCCCTGCGAAGACCGTGGCGGCGGCCTCGAGGTGAGCCCGGGCATCGGCGCGGTCGCCGGCGCAGAGCGCCACGCACGCCAGGCTCAGCTCGGCGGCTCCGATGCCGATCAGGTCGTCGTTTTCGGCGAACCAGGTCCGGCTCTGCCCGGCCGAGATGCGGGCGCCGTCTGCGTCGCCGGAGCGGGCCAGGAGCATCGCCAGGCAGCCGAGGGTGAGCCCGGCGCCGCGGCGGTCGCCGATCTCCTGCCGCAGGGTGAGGCTGCGCTCGAGCAGCGACCGGCCTCGTTCGAAGTCGCCGCCGGAGCGGGCCAGGTTGCCGAAGGCGTTGAGCGCGAAGGCCTCGCCCTGCTGGTCGCCGAGCTGCTCGAAGCGCGCGAGACTCTCCTCGATCAGCTCTTCCGCGTGGGCGAAATCGGCCTCGGCGCGATCCACCGCGGCGAGGTTGACCAGGATGTGGGCGGCGGCCGCGGCGCCGCCGACGCGGCGACCGACGATCCCGGTGTCCTCCTGCAGGAACAGCGGGTAGCCGGTCTCGGGCTCGACCGAGATCATCCCGTAGCTGAGCGGCCAGAGTACCGGGCGCGGCTCGGCGCTGAGAGCGCCGGCGTGCTCCAGCGCGGCTTTCAGCTGCTCCCGTGCGGGGCCGTATTCGCGCCGGAACCAGGCGGCGATGCCGCGCGTGTTCGCCGCCCACATCGGCGGCCGGGCGGCCGGCAGGTCCTCGGCGAGGAGCGCCTCGTGCTCGCGCACGAGCAGCTCGACGTCCCGCGCGGGACTGACGATCGCCCGGTAGGCCGCCGAGACCTCGACCGCATCGAACATCCCGGCCCGGTCCTCGAGCTCGCGGAAGATCGCCACGCTCTCGGCCACGAACTCGTGGATCCGCCCGTCGACGCCACGGCGCAGCCCGATCACGCAGGCGGCGAGCAGGGCGCGGGCGCGCACCGCCGTCGACTCGGGCGCCGCGGCCAGGGCGGCGGTGAGCCAGCGGTACCCCTCGGCGAGGTAGCCGCGCATCAGCCAGAAGCGCCAGAGGGCGACGGCAAGACGCAGCGCCGCCTGGGGATCGGCGACCAGCGCCGAGGCCAGGGCGGCGCGCAGGTTGTCGCGCTCTCGATCGAGGCCCCGCAGTCGTGGTCCGGGCCGGCAGGTCGCCGGCAGGCGTCGGGTCGCTCTCGGCCAGCGCGAGGTACCAGTCGCGATGGCGTCGCTCGAAAGCGGAGCGCTCTCCCGCCTCCTCGAGACGCTCGACGCGCGTACTGGCGCACGGTCTCCAGCAGCCGGTAGCGGCGGTCCTCGGATCCCTCCTCGACGTGAACCAGCGACTTGTCGATCAACCGGCCGAGCACGGCGACGGCCTCGCTGCGCCGCAGCGGATCCTCGGCGCCGACGTCCTCAGCCGCCTCGCAGCCCGAAGCCGCCGGCGAACACGGCGAGCCGACGCAGCAGCACCTGCTCGCCGGTCTCGAGCAGCTCGAAGCTCCAGGCGAGCGTCGCCCGCAGGGTCTGCTGGCGGGTCATCGCCGTGCGGGGCCCGGCCGAGAGCAGGTCGAGCGAGTCGTCGAGGCGCTCGACGATCTGGGCCGGAGTGAGGACGCTCACCCGCGCCGCCGCCAGCTCGATCGCCAGCGGCATCCCGTCGAGGCGGTGGCAGAGCGAGGCGACGGCGTCCGCGTTCTCGCCGTCGAGCTCGAATCCGGGCGCGGCCTGCGCGGCCCGGGTGGCGAACAGCCGCACCGACTCCGCCTCCAGCGACTCCTCCGCGGGCGCTCCGGGGACCAGCCTCGGGAGGGAGAGCGAGGGCACGCGCCAGGTCACCTCGCCGGGAACGCGGAGCGGCTCGCGGCTGGTCGCCAGCACGGTCAGGTTCGGGCAGTGGCTGAGCAGAGCCTCGGCGAGGCGCGCGACCGGCTCGACCAGGTGCTCGCAGTTGTCGAGCAGGAGCAGCAGCCGGCGATCGCCGATGTGCCCGGCGAGCGCGATCTCCGGCGCCCGGTCGGAGGCCAGCCGCGTGTCCAGCGCCTGTGCGATCGCCGGCCCGACCAGCTCGGGCTCCCCGAGCGCCGCCAGCTCGACCGGCCAGACCCCGTCGGCAAAGTCCTCGGCCCGCTGCCCGGCGAGCTGCAGCGCCAGCCGGGTCTTGCCGCAGCCGCCGGCTCCGGTCAGGGTGAGGAGCCTCGCGTCGCGCAGCAGCGTCGCGGCCTCGGCCAGCTCGCGCTCGCGGCCGACGAAGCTCGTCAGCTGTGACGGCAGCTCCGGCCGGCCGGCGCCCGCCCGGTGCGGCTCGGCATCCTGCTCCAGCTCGGTCAGCTCGGCCTCCAGGGCGAGGCGGAGCTGGTCGATGCGAGTCGCGCCGCTCCCGGCTCCAGTCCTCGTAGCGGTCCGCCGGCAGCAGCTCGGCGTCGAAGCCCTCGAGCGCCGAGCGATAGGCGCCGGGCTCGCCCTGCTCGCGCGCCGCGGCGGCGAGCTCTTCGAAGGCGACCGCGTCGATCCGGACCGGGTCCTCGGGGCTGAGCAGGATCAGTTCTTCGCGCAGCTCCAGGTAGCGGCTGCCGTCCAGCCCGATCGAGTCGAGCGCGCGTCGGGCCGCGTATATCGCCTGATGGAGGTTGTTGCGGGCAGAGTCCGGGTCCCGCCCCGCCCACAGCAGCTCGGCGGCCTGCTCGACGTGGAGGCGGCGCTCGGGCGCGAGGGCGAGCAGCTTGATCAGCGTCTTCGCCTTGCGCAGCCGCCAGGCGTCCTCAGCGATGACGCTGTCGCCGGCGCCGATGGAGAACACCCCGAGGAGACCGATGCGCAACACCTCATCGGCCATCGATGTGCCTTTCGCGCTGGGACTCGCCACCGCATAAGGAAACCACTCCGAAGCGATCGACCGGCTGCCAACTCCGGGCACAGGATTCGCGCGTGCGTGGCCTCCGGCCACACTCCTCGTCCTCGCTCTCGCCGCCGCGGTCACGATGGCGGGTGATCCTCGGGCCGACCAGCTGTGCGACCGCGCGGGTTTGGAGAGTGGGCCGCAGCAGTGAGAGCGACACGGAAGATTCCTCGGGGCCGGATGCAGCAACCGTTGGCGGGTTATGTGGGCTCGCAGCGCGCGGGTGGCGAGACTTGCCACGAGATCCAGCTATGCCCTGGACCGGGCAGGACCACCTGGTAGCGTTATCGGTGTTCCGCGCATGGCCGGGACGAGGGCCATGCGGATAAACCGCATGGAGGAGATGATCATGGTCCTCAACCAGCGGAGCGCGCTCAGGCTGCTCGTGGTGGCGCTTGCCGCCACCGTGTGGTGCGTGTTGCCTCAGGCGGCGCAGGCAAGGAAGATCCGTGTCGCGCCGAGCGGCAGCACGAGCGCTATCCAGACGGCCGTTGACGAAGCCAATCCCGGCGACACGATCGTTGTCAGTCCGGGGACCTATTCCGGCTCCACGGTCAGCGTGAAGACGAACGACTTGACGATCACAGGCAGTAAAGCGGCGGTCATCGACGCCACCGGAAACACCTACGGCATCACCGTCGGCACGCAACTCACATTCGACCCCGGTCCCGCCTGTCCGCCCTTTGGCGTGAGCGACTTCAACATCAGCGGCCTCACAGTCCGCGACGCGCAAGACACGGGCATCTTTCTGTTCGGTGTGGACAAATTCGAGGTCAGCGGCGGCGCTTATCTCGACAACGGCGAGTACGGCATCTCCCGCGCTGCTCGCGTGACGGGCTGATCAGCCAGAACTTCGGTGGCGGCGGCAATGACGCCACCATCTACGTCGGCGTCGACAACAACACGGTCGTCGAAAAGAACCGGCTCGTAGGCGGGGAGCTCGGCATCGAGCTCGAGAACACCAACAACTCGGTCGTGCGAGACAACCTGCTGAGTGACAACACGACGGGCATCTTCGTGATCGTGCTGCCCAACCTGCCCACGGCCTCGACCGAGACGGCGCTCATCGAAGGCAACGTCGTGCACAAGAACAACCGCCCGAATCCCTTCCCGCCGGTGTGCCAGTCCCCTGGAACGCCTCCGGGCTGCGTCGAAGAATTCTTCGACGACCTGCAGCTGCTTCCGTCGGGGAGCGGGATCCTCAACGTGGGTGGCCACGATGTGACGATTCGTGGGAACGTGGTGGTCAACAACGACACTGCGGGCGTCGGCGTGGTCGAAAACCCGTTTGGGTTCGGCTCTTCCAACGACACCGTCGTGACTCGCAACGTGGTCGTGCAGAACGGCAAGAGCCCCGACCCTCGCACGCAAGGCTCCGGCGACCTCGTCTACCTGGACAATCCCGCCAACGGAAGCTGCATCTCTGGGAACGTCTTCAAGACGTCCTTCTTCCCGTTCGGGACCCCGCCCGCCTGCTAGGGGTGGCCTCGAGGAATGTTGTGACGGAGAATCGGAATCTCGCGGCGCGTGCCGGTCGGTGGAGCGCTCGGCACCGCCTAACGCATGACATCGTCCGCGGCCCTGCGCAGCGCGGCGATCATCGGCTGCGTCTCGTCGTTCGTGTCTGCCGGTCAAAGAGGATCGGGTTCATTCGCCGCCATACTGGCAGCGATGCTCGCCGAGCGCTTCGCAGCGCAGTTGCTCGTGGGAGAGCCGGCCCGCGATCCAGTTGCCGTCGCCGAGCGGCTGTTGGCGGTGCAGGGGCAGGATCCGCGTGGCGTGCGTCTCGCGATCCGCTCGCGCACCGCGGGCCTGTCGGCTGCCGACGTCGACCGTGCCATGAGCGAGCAGCGCACACTGGTGATCACGTGGCTGAACCGCGGCACGCTGCACCTCGTGCGCAGCGAGGACTACCCGTGGCTGCAAGCGCTAACCGCACCGCGCATGCTCACGGCCAACGCGCGACGGCTGGCCCAGGAGGGTGTCTCTCCCGACGACGCCGAGCGCGCCGCGAAGGTGATCGAGCGGTCCCTGGTCGAGGAGGGACCGCTCATACGCGAGCAGCTGCGCGAGCGGATCGCAGCCGCGGGCGTGCGCACGGACGGCCAGGCAATCGTCCACCTGCTGATGCTCGCCTCGCTACGTGGTCTCATTGTGCGCGGCCCCGTGGTCGCGGGCCATCACGCCTTCGTGCTCGTGCGCGACTGGCTTGGCGGATTCGGATCCGCCCGCCCGGTCGATCGCGAGCTCGCCCTCGCGGAGCTTGCTCGCCGCTATCTGGTGGGCCACGCCCCAGCCGACGAGCGCGACCTGGCGAAGTGGTCGGGGCTGCCGCTGCGCGACATCCGCGCGGGGCTGAGCATGATCGCCTCGCACCTGGTACAGCGTCGGGACGGACTCCTCGGCCTCGCTGGACGCAGAACGTCGGCGGCGCTGCCGCGGCCACGCTTGCTTGGCGCCTTTGACCCGGTTCTGCTCGGTTGGCGCTCACGCGAGGAGATCCTCGGCTCGCACCACCAGGTGGTCACCGTCAACGGCCTCTTTCGCCCCTTCGCGCTCGTCCGCGGTCGCGCTGCTGCCACGTGGAGTATGCCCGCGGGGAAGGTCCTGCTGGAGCCCTTCCGGGGTCTGAGCCGTGAGGACACTGCCGCGTTGGCCGCCGACGCCGAGGACGTGGTGCGCTTCCTCGCCAGGGACCGCAAGGAGGCGTAGGTGGCTCGGCTCGCAAATCCGTGAATCCAAGCCGGACGGTTACCGCGGCTCTCGTCGCGTCACCAGCGAGGCTAGCTCGGCTCGGGTTGCGCACGTCGAGCTTTGCGTAGATATGAGGCGCATCTTGACGGTCCCGCGGCCGCGATCGCATCTCTAACCGCGACACGACCACACGCCGGTTGAGTGATGTTGTGCAATCGACCTTGACCCTGGCCAAGACGTCGGCGTCGGTAATCGATTCAAGATGCTCGTGAGTGTGAGATCAGTGCGCGTTGGGCGGGTTAATATTCGCTGTGAGCTGGGGAAAGACCCGCCGGGACACTGAAAGTAGGGCGACCCGGGGGCCACCCTGCTCAAGCTCGGCCGCTGGGCGGCCGATCCAGTGCCTACCATGGTCGAAGATCGCCAACGGTTGGGGTCTCTCATCTCCGCCATCGGCGCGGCGCTGCTCGCGGTGTCGGTCTTCCTGCCGTGGTATGGGGTCACTCTAACCGCCAGCGGAGCGGCCTCCGCCCAGCAGGCGCTCAACAACGTGGCGCAGCAGTACGGAAACGCCACCTTTCAGACCCAGGCAAAAGCCATTGGCCTTGGGTTCGGTGCATTCACCGGTCATCAGATCACCACACTCAGCGCACACCAGGCGTTGAAATACCTCAACGTGATACTCCTGATACTCGCCGCGATTGCCTTCCTCGCGGCGCTGCTGCGCCTCGCGGGGGCCTCAGAGCCAATCCAGGCGGGCGGCAGTCAGATCGCGTTTGTCGGGCTCATGGCAACTGTCTGTGTCCTGTTTAGGATGGTTGAGCGCCCCGCGCCCTTGGAAGAGGTCTTCTCGCTGTCACTCGGCTGGGGCATCTGGCTTGCGCTCGCAAGCTCTGTGGCGATCGTGATTGGGAGCTTGTGGCCGACTCTCACGAGCAGCCCGAGTCCCTCCGCCAGCACACTGGCAACGGCGTTGGATGGGCTCTCTGGCTGGACGCCCGACGCCTGACATCGCCTGCCAACGATCCCACCCAAGGATTTATTTACGGTTCGGTCTTCCCTGGAAATACCACTCCTGTCTCGTACGCCAGCACCACTGCTTGAACACGGTCGCGCAGACCGAGCTTGGAGAGCACGCGGGCGACGTGCGTCTTGACCGTTGTGCCGGAGACTATGAGCTCCTCGGCGATCTCGGCGTTGGAGAGGCCACGCGCGATCAGCTTCAGGATCTCGAGCTCGCGCGCGGTGAGCTCCTGGAGCTCGGGCACGGGTCTCGCCGAGCGCGGGTGGTCGCGAATGAAGGTCTCGATCAGCCGGCGGGTCAATGGCGGCGATAGCAGCGAGTCGCCTTCGGCGACGAGCCGGATGCCATTGACGAGCTGCTCGGGCGGGACGTCCTTGAGCAGGAAGCCGCTCGCGCCTGCGTGCAGCGCGTCGAAGACGTACTCGTCGAGGTCGAAGGTGGTCAGCATCAGGATTCGCGGGGGCGCCTTGCCGGCCGTAAGGATCCGCCTGGTCGCCTCGATGCCGTCGAGATTGGGCATGCGGATATCCATCAGCACAATGTCCGGCCGATGCACGCGTGCCGCCTCGACGGCCTCGGCGCCGTCGCTCGCCTCGGCGAGTACTCGCAGATCCTCCTCGGCCTCGAGGATCATGCGGAAGCCTGCCCGCACGAGCGCCTGATCGTCAGCGATCAAGATGCCGATGCTCGTGTTGGTGGCCATGCTCTCGGCGGCGCTCATGCCGGCATCGCTGCTCCCAGCGGCAGTCGCGCGAGCACCGAGAACGTGTCGTTCTCGCCCGACGTCGTTTCGAGGCTGCCGTCGTAGAGCGCGACGCGCTCGGCGACGCTTCGCAGCTGCACCTCGAGATCCACAGGCATGCCATAGCCGCATACCTCCAGCTCGAGCTCTCTGCGCCCGTAGCGGACGGAGACCGCGGCGCTGCGGCTGCGGTGGATCAAGGCCGAAGTGAGGACCGCCTCGATCGCGCGGTAGCCGACGAGGTTGATCCCCGGTGTGAGATCGAAGGGCTCCCCTTCGCTTTGTAGCTCGCACGCGACGCCCCCATCTTGTGCGGACTCGATTAGGGAGGCGAGCTGGTCGAGTCCGGGTTGTGGAGCGAGCGCCTGGGGGTCCTCATCCTTGCGCAGCATGCCGAGCAACCGGCGCAACTCGCCGAGAGCCTCGCGCCCGGTGCTCTCGACGGTCAGGATCGACGCGCGCGCCCGCTCCGGGTCGTTGCGCAACAGTCGCCTGGCCCCGCCGGCTCCGACCACCATCGCACTCACGCTGTGGGCGATTATGTCCTGTAGCTCGGAGCCGATCCGAGCGCGCTCCTGCGCGATCGCTCCCCGCTCGAGCTCCGAGCGCTCCGCCGCGGCCCGCGTCGCCAGCTCCCGGAACGCGCTCGCACGCCGGCCGCGCTCACGTGCCATGTGCCCGAGGAACCACGGCGCGGCAAACGCCACGCTCAAGATGAACAGTGTCGCGCCGAGTGCGCTCGAGGCGCTCGATTCGGTGTGCAGCACGAAGCCGGTGAAGATCGCCCCCGCAAGACCAAGCGCTGGGAGCCCTTGGCGCACGTCGAGCCACGCGCCCACCGAATAGGCGAGCAGGGCCAACGTCAAGATCACACCGATGCCGCTCGAGCTGCCGATTTCGCCGCCGAGCAGCGCCTGAGCAGTCAGTGTCGCCGAGGAGCACACCAGAGCTCTTGCCGGCCAGCGTCGCCGCACGACGATCGGCGCCGTGAAGAGCACGATCGCGATCGCCTCGAGGACCCTGTGAGTGGTCGGGGTTGTGTGGCCAAGCCAGCACTCGAGTTGGAGCTCGACGGCGATCGCCACCGCCAACAGCGCGTCGAGGCGCGTGCCTGAGAACCAACGCGCGCGCCAAGCTCTCATCGAACGTCCTCGGTCGCGAGCTGCACGCCCTCTGCCGCGAGCGGGAGGCTCGCCCGGACTACGAACCCGCCTCTGGGGCCGGGGCCGGCGTGGATGCTCCCGCCGTGGAGGGCCGCACGCTCGCGCATGCCGGCGATGCCGTGTCCCCTTGTGGGGGCTGTGCCGTTCGTAATGCCTGGCACGCTTGTGATGCTGTACTCGCTTGTGGCGGCTGTGCCGTTCGCGATGCCTGGCCCGCTTGCGACGCCGCGCCCGCCCGCTGCGTCGTCTACGACGCGCGAGCCGCGGCCGTTGTCTGAGACTTCGAGCTCGAGCGCATCGCTCGCCCACCGCACCCGCACGGTGGCGCGGGCGGGGCCCGCGTGCTTGATCGCGTTGGTTAGCCCCTCCTGCACGATCCGGAAAGCGCACAGGTCGAGTGCGGGAGAGAGGATCGCCGGCTCGCCTTCGACGTGAAGGTCGGTGCTGACCCCGGCTGCGCAGGTGCGCTCGATCAGATCGTGCATGTCCGCGAGCCCCGGCTGGGGCGCCAGCCGCAAACCTTCCTCGCCACCGAGCACACCAAGCAGCCTGCGCATCTCCGTTAGCGCGTCGCGGCCCGCACGCTCCACCGATTGCAGCGAGGTCTCAGCCCGGTCTGGGTCTGTGCCCATGACCGTTCGCGCGCCCGCTGCCTGGATAACCATCACCGACACGCTATGGGCGATCACGTCGTGCAGCTCGCGTGCGATTCGCGCCCGCTCCGCGTAGGCCGCCGTCACGGCGCGCTGCTCGCGCTCACCGTCGAGCCGCTCGGCGCTCTCGCGGTGCGCGCGCTCCCGTGCGCCGCGCTCGCGCAGCATCCGGCCGAGCGCCCACGGCGCCAGCAGCAGGAAGATCACGGGGAAGACGAATTCCGAGAGACCTGCAGTGGCGATCAGGGCATCCGCGCCGATCGCCACGACTCCGACACACAGCGCGAGCCATGCGCGGCGCTCGGCCAGGAATGCGCCGGCGCCGTAGAAGATCAGGAATATCGCCAGCAGCGCGCCAACCGAATGGTGGGTCACACGGCCGCCGAGCGCGTCCTGAGCGCTCACCGCGCTGAACGCCAGGACGACGGCGCCAAACGGCCAGCGGCGACGAACCGCAACCCCGATCGCGAGCGCCGCGCCGCCGAGCCCGGACCAAAGCCGATCGCTGACATACGGGCTCAGCCAAACCTGCAGCTGGATCTCGACCGCCAGCAACACCCCCACCAGCTCGTCGACCCGCACCGGATCCAGGCGAGGGAGCAGGGCGAGGAGCCTGCGCGTATGAGACGGCATCGCTGGAACCTAGCGCCGCGGCAACAACAGGGCGTCGTCCTTCATGACGATTTGAGGTCATCCGCGAGAACGACCTGAGCGTCCTGGTAGATAGTCCTTCGGTCAAGCAAGTATCGCCCGCGCGGCCGATGACGGGAACCGCATGGAGACATACGTTGCATGCAATGTCCGACTTGAACCAGAGGAGCCCGTCATGAGTGTGAAACGAGTCGCGCCGATCAGCGCCATCGCCTTCGTAGTCTTTTTCATCGCAAGCATCGCCGTCAGCTCGGTGCCGAGCGCCACCGCGTCGAATGCAGACTGGGTCGCGGCGTACGCGAGCCATGGCAAGCAGGTGGGGCACTTCGCGACGGGCATTCTGCTCGTGCTCGCGGCGCTGTCGTTGGCGACGTTCTTGACCGGCCTGTGGACCCGCGTCGTCGCGGCTGCCGGGCCGCGCTCTGTCAGCCCGCTCCCGGTCGTCGCCGCGGGCGTCTCGGCGGCATGCATCGCCGCCGGCGGCGTCCTGATGGCGAGCATCTCGGCGAGCGCCCTGATCGGCTCAGCCCCAATCCCGAGCGCCGAGTTGCTGCGGTTTGGCAACGACGTCGGATTCGGACTGGTGGGCCTCGCCGGGATGCTGGCAGCCTCGTTGAGCATCGCTTGCCTGAGCGTGCAGGCACGCTCGGCCGGGGTGTTCGGCACGAAGTTGACACGGTTCAGCCTCGTCGTGGCGGTGCTGCTGCTCGGGGCCGTCGCGTTCGTGCCGATACTCGCCCTCCTGCTCTGGCTGATCGTGGTCATGGTGGCGCTGACGCGCAGCTCGAGCGCACGAGGACCGGCAAACGGTGGGCGTGTTGAGGCAAGTCAGCCGGTCGAGGCCCGAGCTTAGGAGCGCTCACAAAGACGGGTTTGCGGAGACAGCCACTTTACAAGATAGCTACACGATCTCCATAGGTCGGCAACGTCCGCGCGGAGGCGCCAAGGGAGTCCTGCATGAACTGCTTACCCTCAATCGAGGAGAGTCACGTGCCGCTGATCTCGGTCGACGCCTGCACAAGTCAGACGTCGAATGGTATGTCAGCAATATCCGAGCTCTGAGCTGGCCAAGCTAGTCGGCGGCGGCGCCGAGTATGCACGGGCGCAGACGCCGATCCCGTCGGACTCGTGCCCGGGCATGACCGCCCAGGTCACGGATCCTCGACCTGCTCGGGCTGGCCCCGAACGCGCTCGAAGCGCTCCAGACCGAAGGTGCTCAGGCGCTTCCCGGCATCCGATCGCCACTGATCTCACCCACCGATCGACTGGGCGCCTCCAGCGCGGAGGCGTCCAGTCAATGGTTTGTCAACATAACGCCTCGGAGGTATGCTTATCGACATGGTGCACTCGAGGGTGCTGGGGGGGTTGCTCGCGCTCACTATGCTGCCGGCGGCGCATGGGACCGCTGTTGCGTTGGCAGCCGATGGCCTGCCTCCCGGCGTACCGGTGCCGGCGTGGGCAAAGGGCAAGAGGGTGCATTTCGACCTGGCCGAACCCCACAGTCCGCGCCGTGTAGGTGGTGATGTGAGGCTGGGTGCGGCGGGAGGTGTGATGGCAGCGTCAAGCGCCAAGGTGGCTCCGCTCACATCCTCGCCCCCGCGGCTCCTATACCACGGCGGCACGATCCAGAACGAACCGCACTTGATGCTCGTTTTCCTTGGGCAGGAATGGGAAAGTGGGTCCGCCCTTTCGCTGCGTCACGAATTGGAAGCGACGGCTGAAAGCCTGCCCGGATCGAGCTATCAAAAGATATTGACGCAGTACAGCGGTCTTGAGGGCCCGATATCCTCGCCACTGTCGGGCTCGCCCGTGATCGAACAGTATTACGTCAAACGACCGATCACGACCAAGATCACTAGTTATGCTGCCCGGCAGGCGGCTCGGGAAGTAATTGAGCAAACCGACGGAACTGAAAAGACCGACACCACCTACGCAATCCTGCCCGCGCCCGGCACAGTCGAAGTGGAAAGCCGGACGTGCGGATTTCACGAAGAGTACGGCTCCAACGAAGCCGGCCCGTCAATCGCCGTGCTCATGGACACCGAAGAACGGATTGGATGCGGCGATGTGCCCCAGACCCTCACTCACGAGTACGCCGAGAGTGTCACCGACCCGGATGGCGTGACCGGGTGGAATACCGGGGAAGGTGTGGGCAGCGATGAGATCGGCGACATCTGCAATAGGCTGGGCCCCGGGCGGCTTGCCAATGGGACGCGGGTGGCTTATCTCTGGGACGACTCCAAGAACGCCTGTGAGGTTGAAGACAGCAACCCGGGATCGCTGCCGATCGGCCCATACGCCGACTCGTCGTACAGGAATCCGTCGCTGGATGGCTCGACGAATCAAACCGTCGAATCCGAGACGTTTGAAACGTCAGTGTATCCGTGTGGCGTGGAAGCTCACTACTACTTCGAATATGGGACGACAACCGCCTACGGCAACAGGACGGCCGAATTGGCCCTTTCGGCGAAATGGGGCAGTGTCAAAGTAAGCGTCACGGTTGCAGGTTTGCAGCACAGTATCCCCTATCATTGGCGAGTAGTGGTCAAGACCAGCCACGGCACCGCCGAAGGAGTGGACCACGAATTCATCATCCCCTACTACGTGGAAATCAAGGAACGGGGCGCCACCAACGTGGGGCTCTCAGAAGCCACATTGAACGGCGAAGTGCGACCGGTCGGGGTGGAAGCCAAGTACTACTTCGAATATGGCACAACCGAAGCATACGGCTTGAGAACGCCTGAAGCCAGTGCGGGCTCGGGCAATGCTTTTGTAGAAGTGAGCGCTGCCCTCAGCGGCCTCCAGCTGGGCACGATCTATCATTACAGGCTCGTCGCGTCCAGTAGTCGCGGAACAACGGTAGGACAAGATCAGAGGTTCGAGACTCACGGCGGCAAGCCGGTGGTTACCACCTCGCCTCCCCGGTTCAGGCGCTACACAGAAGCTAGACTGGGCGCGACGGTTGACGCAAAAGGGGTGCCCACGACGTTCTATTTCGAATATGGCACGACGGCTGCGTATGGACATCTGACCGAAGAAGAATCCTCGGTAGAAGATGGCGCCGAAGAAGAGGGTGCGACCATCATCGGTCTCGAGCCCGCCACGGCCTACCATTTTCGGGTGGTCGCCACAAATAGTTACGGAACCAGCTACGGGGCCGACGAAACGTTCTCGACGCGCGAAGAACCGCTCGCGGAAACTGGGGCGCCCAGCGCGGTTGGTTACGAAACGGCCGCGCTGAGCGGTGCGATCAACCCACGCGGTACGAAGACGGGCTACTATTTCGAATATGGGACCAGTCAAGCTTACGGCAAGGAAACGGCCGAAGTAAACGCCGGCTTGGGTACAAGCGAAATACAAGTAGCGCAGACAGTCAGTCATCTGGCTCAAGACACCACCTACCACTTCCGCCTGGTCGCCACGACTCTCTACGGGAACTTCTACGGGGCCGACCATGTGTTTGTGACCGGCACCAAGCCGCTCGTGCAGACCAATGCGCCGACTGGCATCGGTTCCACGGAAGCGACGTTTAAGGGAACGATCAATCCTTACGGCGTGGACGCATCGTATTATTTCGAATACGGCCTCACATCGAGCTATGGCTTGAACACCACTCAGGTAAGTGTTGGCGCGGGAAGCAGCAACGTCGAAGCGAGCCATGCGATCGCCGAACTATCCCCGGGCTCTACCTACCACTACCGCCTGGTGGCTGTGTTTGGCTCCGTCAAGCAGTATGGCAACGAAGTGACATTCACGACCGCCCCGCTCATCCCGCTCGTGGAACCCGTCGAACCGATGCCTCCGATCGTGCCGCCCATCCCGCCCGCCAAACTCGCTGAACCGTCGCCGTCGCCGTCTCCGGTGCCCGGCCGCCCGACGCCTCGTGGTTTGTCGTTTCGCGTGGGCCGGCATGGGAGCTCACTGTTGGTTCTGTTGGGACTGGATAGCCGCGGGGCCCGGGTGGAAGTCGAGGCTGCGGTGCCGGGTGCTCAACTCGGCACGCCCAAGCCAAGGGGCCACCGTGTGTCGGTCGTGCTCGCACGCACGGTGCGCACCAACGTCGCAGTGGGGCAGTCGAAGCTCGTCCTGCCGCTCGATGCGACGGGCAGACGGGCGCTCAGGCGTCGACGACGTATGACGCTGACTGTCACCGTCACGGTCACCTCATCCGGCGGCGAACGCCAGACGGCTTCTCGCATGATCGCACTCTTGTAAAAGGTTCTTCGAGTTGGAGCCTCGTCCGCCGCACGAGGGTCGGCAAGGCGGTGGTCGTGTCGTCGCCGGGTTGCTTTCCCTGAAGGGTCCCCCGGCACATGTGCCGGGGGACCGACCCGTACATGTACGGGTCGGAACGCAGGGCCGCATGCGGCCCTGCGCGGGGCGCACATGTGCGCCCCGTTCGACGGTGCGCATGCGCACCGTCGCCGGTTGGCAGATGCCAACCGGGATACATCAATCCACGCGTCGATCTGCGACGATCATGTTTGTCCCCGTCCGCGAAAGGAGAACCATGCCCGAGTACGCACCTGGGACCCCGTCCTGGATCGAACTTTCCTCACCAGACACCGATGCCGCCGCGAAGTTCTACGGCGAGCTGATGGGCTGGAGCGCGACCGAGCCGGGTGGCGAGGAGACCGGCGGATATCGCATGTTCCAGCAGGGCGACAAGAACATCGCCGGCCTGATGGGTCACATGCAGGAGGGTCAGCCGACCGCATGGGCGACCTACATCAGCGTCGCCGACGCCGAGGAGACGGCGGCCAAGGTCAAGGCGGCCGGCGGCAGCGTCGTGGTCGAGCCCATGGATGTGACCGACATAGGACGGATGGCGGTCTTCGCCGATCCGACGGGAGCGGTGTTTGGCGTGTGGCAGCCGAAGAGCTTCACCGGCGCCGATCTGGTCAACGAGCCGAACTCGCTCTGCTGGAACGAGTTGCTCACCCGTGACGCCGACACGGGCAAGTCGTTCTACCCGGCGGTCTTCGGCTGGCAGGGGCGTCCCCCCGCGTTCGAGGGCGCGCCGGAGACGTACACGGTCTGGGAGCTGGGCGGCAAACAGGTCGGCGGCATGATGCAGATGACCGACGACTACTTTCCGGCCGAGATCCCGCCGCACTGGGGCGTGTGCTTCGCGGTCGCCGACTGCGACGGCATCGTCGCGAAGGCCCGCGAGCTCGGGGCGACCGTCACGAACGAGCCGATGGACATGCCGATCGGACGCTTCGCCGGCCTGATCGATCCTCAGGGAGCGTCCTTCACGGTGATGCAACCGGCGCCGACTGCTTGACCGGCTTTCCAGGCGCCGGCGGCGCGGGGGAGTGCGCAAAATCAGCAGGTGGATGTGCTGCGAGGAGATGAGTGAGATGGTCGATTAACCAAGGCTGTATCACGGGTGATACAACCAGTCGTATGGCTGAGGTCAGCATCAGAGACCTGCGCGACCACGGTGGCGATGTTGTGGATCGTGCCGCGCGTGGAGAGCGGATCACGATCACACGCTCGGGTAAGGCCGTTGCCGAGCTGCGGGCGATACCGCCTCGTGGGCTATCGGCGGAGGCTCTGCTGAGTCGCTGGCGGCGAGTGTCCGCTGTAGACCCCGTGGTGTTTCGTGAAGATGTTGACCGGCTGCTGGACTCAAGTCTGTGAGCGATGAGTCGCCGCACCCCCGCGGGATTCTCGACACCTCGACCGTCATCCTTTTGGAGAAGCTCGCGGACGCAAAGACGCTCCCCGCCGAACCGCTCATCACAGCCGTGACGCTTGCCGAGCTTTCGGCCGGGTGGCTGCCTCATTGCGACGCGCCGGTCCCAAGACCACCGCGCGAACCTACGACGCGATGATCGCCGCCACGGCCGTCGCCAACGATCTGCCGGTCTATACCTGTAACCCGACAGATTTCAACGGCATCGACGGGCTCAACGTGGTTGCCGTTCCTGTCCCGGACGATCCACCAGTACCGAGCGCATCCGAGCAGACAGCTCACGAAACCGCTCACGGCCCCGAGAATCCCCAGTAACTCGGCTAAGCACAACCAACCGTCCCGACTATTTGAGTCTTATTCGGACCGTGTCGTTGAAAGCGACGGTGGCGGCAGTAACGGCGGCAGCCGTTTACGACATGGCTACAGGATCGCCACAGTTCGGCAACTTCGGTGCGAAGGGGCCGGGGTAGGAATGCATGCAACTGCTCACCTGCTACGAGGAGAGGTTTCATGCTCGGACGAATTCATCGCGGTGCAGGCATTGCGCTTGCTATCGGGGCCGTCGCGGTCGGAGCTCCCGCGGCTGTGGTCTTCGCAGACTCGTCGGGGGATCATGGACACCATCACGAGAGCGCCATCGCTCACGTGCTGCTGATCTCGGTCGACGGTCTGCACCAGTCAGATGTCGAATGGTATGTGGGCAATCATCCGGGCTCGGAGCTGGCCAAGCTCGTCGGCGGCGGCGCCGAGTACGCACGGGCGCAGACGCCGATCCCATCCGACTCGTTCCCGGGCATGACCGCCCAGGTCACCGGTGGCAACCCACGCACGACCGGCATCTACTACGACGACGAGTACAACCATGCCGTCCTGCCGCCGGGGACCACCTCATGCCATGGCCAGCCGACTGGCGGCGAAGTCATCTACGACTCACCGGACGACAAGGACGCGACCGCGCTGGACGCCGGTCAGGGTCTCGCCGGCCTGCCCGGAAGCATCCTCGAAATGACCGATCAACCGCAGTCTCTCATCGATCCGGCTGCTCTACCCGTCAATCCGCAGACTTGCAAGCCCATTTATCCCCACGAATATCTCGAGGTCAACACGATCTTCGAAGTGGCGCACGCTCACGGGCTGCGGACCGCGTGGTCGGACAAGCATCCCGCCTATGAAGCACTCGAGGGGCCGTCGGGAAATGGGATCGACGACCTTTTCACGCCTGAGATCGACAGTAACGCGCTCGAACCGAGCGGCACCCCGTACCCGGGCGAAATCAGCTGGACCGGTGACAACGCCGCGACGATGCAGTACGACTCCTACAAGGTCCAGGCGGTGCTCAATGAGATCGACGGCTACGACCACGGCCGCACGACGAAGGTTGGTATGCCGGCGATCTTCGGGATGAACTTCCAGACCGTCTCTACCGCCGAGAAGCTGCTCACGTCGGATGGCCTGAAGGGCGGGTACCTGCCGGGCACCACCACGCCGGGGCCGTTGCTCCAGCGGGCGCTCGACTTCATCAACGCGAAGCTACAGGCGATGGACGAAGAGATCCAGGCGCAGGGCCTCGCCGACTCGACCGCCATCGTCGTCTCGGCGAAGCATGGCCAGTCGCCGCAGGATCCGAGCTCTCTGACGCGGATCAAGGACGGCCCGATCATCGAAGCGATCAACGCCGCCTGGGAAGCTGCTCATCCCGGGGCCGGTGCCCTGATCGTCGCCGGGGTCGACGACGACGCTTGGCAGAGCTACCTGTCCGATACCTCCCAGCAGGCCGCCGATTTCGTGAAGGCTTACCTGTGGAGCCATTCGGCGACCGGCGTCGCCTATGACGGCAGCACGCGCACCTTGGCGCACTCGGGGCTGGCCGAAATCTTCGCCGGCAAGGATGCGGCGAGGTACTTCGGGGTGCCGCGGAGCGATCCCCGTCACCCAGACGTGTGGGGTGTGGTCCAGGTCGGTGTGGTGTACACGGGCGGCACCAAGATCGCCGAGCACGGCGGCGCCAACCCGGCCGATCGCGACGTGCCGATCGTCGTCTACGCGCCGGGAGCTGTGGAGCCGGGCACGTACCACTCCCGGGTCGAGACGACCCAGATCGCGCCCACGATCCTCGACCTGCTCGGGCTGGCCCCGAACGCGCTCGAAGCGGTCCAGATCGAAGGCACACAGGCGCTTCCCGGCATCGCTCGCCACTGATTCGGACACACGCGACCGCCGGGCGCCTCCAGGGGCGCCCGGCGGTCACTCGAGAAGGACGCTGGCTGAGGCCCGGGCGCACAACCTCCTCAGGACCGCAGCCGGATCTCCTAGTCGTCTAGATTTCGAGCTGGTGTGTGTCAGGCCTCGAGCTCAAGCTTCAGCTCACACATGTCCACGGAGGCGCGGACACCCGGAGTATCGGAGGCATCCATTGCGTTAAACGCTTGGGCGCCTGTGCTCATGTCCTCCGCCGTCGCAAAATGCTGGAGAACCACCGCCGTGCCCTGCGCCTCGTCGAACAGCATTGTCAAGCCTGTGGCGGGCACGCCCGGAGGTGGCCCGTCTGACTCCTTTATGCGGGCCAGCAATCCCTCCATCCGCTCGGCGTTCACGTCGGTGAACCTCACGACACGTGCATACATGGGAACCTCCTCGCGTTTGGTAAGCACCAACATACACCCAGACCCGCTCACCGGCCTTACCAGTGTGCCGTGCCGCAACTCTTGCTACACCAGCCATGCGGACAGCTCCTCCAGCGCGCCGGGGATGACGTAGTAGTAGGCCCACAAGCCCTGTCGCTCGGAGTCCACGATCCCGGCGTCGCGGAGCTTCTTGAGATGGTGGGAGAGCGTGGGCTGAGAGATGTCGAACAGCGGCACCAGCTCGCACACACAGACCTTGCCGGCGTGCTTGCGCAGCACGTCCACGAGCTGCAGGCGGATCGGGTCACCGAGGGCCTTGGCGACATCGGCCATCCGCAGGGCGTGGTCGCGCTGCACGTCGGGGTAGACGACCGGCTCGCAACAGCGCTCGCCAGCCGCCCGCTTCTGCTTGGGGGACAGCTCCAGATCGACAGGCATCTATATACATATATCAATAACAATCATCTCTGTCGATGTAATAGGATCGTGCTATGGCCACCGACGACGTGCCCGCCTTGCGCCCGAGCCTTGCCCGCCGTGCGCTCATGGAGGCCATCGGCGCCTTCGCTCTCGTGACCGCTGGTTGCGGAGCGATAGTCACCAACACCACGCACCCCGGCTCGCTCGGCGGCGTCGGCATAAGCCTCGTGTTCGGTCTGGTGATCATGGTGATGATCTACGCGGGCGGGCACCTCTCCGGCGCGCACTACAACCCGAGCGTCACGATCGCGTTCGCGCTCGCGCGTCACTTCCCGCTGCGCGACGCGCTGGCCTGGCTTCAGGCGCCTGGAGCAGCTTCTGGATCTACCTCATAGGCCCAGTCATCGGCGCCGCTATCGGAGTGTTCGTCCATCCCGAGGTAATCGAGGTCATGCGCGAGCTTGGCCTCGACCTGGCTGACCGCCAACCCCGACTGCTCACGGTCGAGCTTGCCCAGCAGGCCGATGCGGTCGTCACGATGGGCTGCGGCGACGCCTGTCCTTATGTTCCCGGCAAGCGCTACATCGACTGGAACCTACCCGACCCGAAGGACCGCCCGCTCGAGGAGGTCAGAGCCACCCGCGACGAGATAGGGTTGCGAGTCACAGCTCTGGTTGCTGAGCTGGACGAAGGCCCGTGAGCTGCGTGCGCCTTTGGTTGCGCGGGCGTGGTGAGAGAGTGATGGCTAGGCGCCGGCGTCCGACTCGCGCGCGGTGAGCTGGACGATCGGGATCGTCCGGTTCGTCTTGGCCGCTTCTCGACGATACTTCGCATAGGGCGCGAAGACCCGGTCGGCGAGCGTCCAGAGCCTGCGGCGCTCAGCTTCGTCGTCGACCACCGTCGCCCTCATGGGGACACCGCCGAACGTGACGTCTGGGTCGGCCCGCAGATTGTGAAACCACGCCGGGTGTCGCTCGTCGCCGGCCTTGGAGGCGACGATCGTGACCAGGTCCTTATCGTGGAAGTAGATCACCGCGTTGCGCCGCACAGCGCCGCTCTTCGCGCCCCGAGTTTCAAGCAGGGCGGTGGGAAGGACGAGGCCCATTCCGACGCGGCCACGGGTTGCCCGCAACAGATATGGATCGACCTTCCAAACGACCTTGGCCGAGATCAGCTTGCCCAAGCGAGTGCCTGAAAACGCGGCGTAGGCGCGGCTGAAGGAGCTGCGCGGACGGTTGGGGTCGACGTGCTTGAGCCGAGCATGCATCGTGGGAGTCTCCCACACGACCGATTCGTCCGGCCGGCGTCTATGCCGATACCGCCCGTTTCGCGCACGAACGAGTTATCTGAGTCTCGTAGTTCCGGCCGGCACATGTGCCGGCCGGCGGGGCCGCACATGTGCGGCCCCGGACAGCGCCGCATGCGGCGCTGTCTTCCCAACATTGAAATGCTCGACTCGAGTCAAGTCGTGGCTGTCTCCGGGTCCGCTCGGACGATCACCGTGTCGCCGACCGGGATGATCTCGTCGACCGCCAGATCTGCGCGCGAGGCGTGCTCGCGAATCGCCTCAGGGCTGCTTGCCTGATAGACGCAAACGGTGCCGACGCGGCCGTCAGGCTCGTTGAGGACGTAGCTGCGAATCCAGCGGATGTCCTCAGACATCTCCTCGTCGCCGACCTTCTTCGAGCGGTCGGCTGCCGCCCCCAGATCCTCGGCGGAGCCCCAGCCGCCGCGCCTCAAGATGATGTACGTATCCATGATGTCCTCCAGCCCAATTAGGCGATAGTGAGATGACGACCAATCGTGGCAAAGCACCGACTGACAAGTCAGTTTGCCGCACGCGGCAAGATGTTGAAGACTCGAGCGCCCCGCGGCCGCCGGCGAGGAGTGAGTCCCGGCTCAGCACGGCATCGAGGCTCGCATGCGAAACGTAGCTTTGCTGCGATCCAACTCCGCCGGAGCAGCTCGGCGAGACGCAGCGGCGCCCAAGCTAGGGCGATGAGGGCCACAACCCGGCTTCCATCTGCTCACATAGACTGCCGCTGTGCCGCTGCCGCCGTTCCCCGTGCCGATTGCCGCTGTGCGTGCCACGCTGGCTTTGCGTAACGGCGTCTTGGGCCTCGCCGACCGCCTATTGCCCGCCGAAGCGGCCCTGTGGGACTTCACTGCCGGGATGCAGCGCACCAGGCTCGCCGGCGTGCTCGTTTCCTCTGGGCTCGCGGATGCGTTGGGAGCTGGCGAGCGTGACGCGCGCGATCTCGCCCGCGAGCTTGGACTCTCCGAGGAGGTGACGCTGCGCGTGCTCGGGGCCGCGGCGGCCTCGCGCCTGGTTCGCATGGACCGCAAGGGTCGAGCGCGCCTCGCCAGGCTTGGCGGCCCGCTGCGCAGCGACCACCCGCGCTCGCTGGCGTCTTGGGTCGCCTACCAGGCGTCGCCGATGAACACGGCCGCGCATGTCGAGATCGAGGGTCAGCTGCGCGAGGGAGCGGAGCCGTCGGGGCATCGGCGAGCGTTTGGCAACTCGATCTGGGATTACTTCGAGGAGCATTCCGACGAGGGGGCTCGCTTCGGGGAGGCGATGCGAGAGATGACAGCGCTCGACCTCGCGGCTTTCGCTCGGGCCTACCCGTGGCCGCGCGAAGGCGTGATCTGTGATGTGGGTGGTGGGATCGGGACGCTGCTCGCGGCGATCCTCGATCGCCGCGCGGGCGCGCGAGGCATCCTGGTCGACGCTCCTGAGGTGCTCGCGAAGGCCGAGGACTTCTTGCGATCGCGCGGAGTCGCAGACCGGGTCGAGCGGCGACCCGGCGACCTCTTCGGGGAGATCGACGCGCGCGCCGACGTCTACGTGCTCAAGTGGATCCTGCACGACTGGAGCGATGACGCATGTCGTGACATCCTGCGCGGAGTGCGGGCCGCGATGCCCGCAGGATCGAGAATAGTGGCGATCGACCAGCACCTCGAGCGCAACCGTCCGAGCCCAATCAGCTCGATGACCGATCTCCTGATGCTCGTTGTCAACGAAGGCGGCCGTGAGCGCTCGCCCGAAGAGGTGCAGGGTCTGATGCGCGACGCGGGACTCCTCCCCGGCCGCGTTCGACACGCGGGACTGCACATGGTCGTCGAGGGCATAGCGCGGTAAGCATCCCCGGCTGAGCTCGGCGGCTTTCGTCCACTGGCGGGGAGGTCGCCGTCCTCTGCCGGATTTGAGCCGCAATGTTTGCATTTAGGAGGTTCGGGGCAACGAACTATCGACGTGGCAACGCACGATGAAGCTCAAGGGCTGACTCGAGACACGACGTTTTAGGAGATCAAATGTGCCTGGCGATTCCGGGTCAGGTGGTCGAGGTCGTAGACGAGCAGAACAGGCTTGCGACCGTCGAAGTAGCGGGTGTGAGGCGAACGGTGAACATCGGCCTCCTCGACGTGGACGGAAGGGCGGCGGCGCCCGATGACTGGGTGCTGATACACGTCGGTTTCGCGCTCTCGCGGATAGACGAGAAGGAGGCCCGAGCGACGCTCGAGCTCCTCGAGGAGATGGGCGCGGAGTACGAGCAAGAGCTCGAGGAGCTGAAGGCGAGCGTGATCGAATGACTGCGTGCGTCGCCGCTCACGGGTGTGTCACCTGCGGCGACGAGGCGGTTCCCATGAGCGTCGTCGAAGTTGACCGCCAGCGAGGCCTGGCGCTCTGCTCCGACGCCGAGGGTGAGCATTCGAGCGTGGAGATCGCGCTTGTGGATCCCGTGACGTGCGGCGAGGTGCTGCTCGTCCACGCCGGCACGGCTCTCGCTCGCGCCGTTGAACGGGATGAGCGGGCTTGAAGTTCGTCGACGAGTTCCGAGACGCGGAGCTCGGCCGAGCGGTCGCCGGGGAGATCCTGGCGACGGTGGAGCCCGATCGGCACTACAAGATCATGGAGGTGTGCGGGGGGCACACGCACTCGATCTACAAGTACGGAGTCGACGATCTGCTGCCCGGAAACGTCGAGCTCGTCCACGGCCCGGGCTGCCCCGTGTGCGTCATCCCAATGGGTCGCGTCGACGACGGCATCTCCCTTGCGCGCGAGCCGGGCGTGATTTTCACCTGCTTTGGCGACATGGTCAGGGTACCCGGCTCCAACCAGACACTGCTCGACGCAAAGGCCGAGGGCGCCGACGTGCGGATCGTCTACTCACCACTTGACGCGCTGCGCATCGCCAAGCAGAACCCCGACCGCGAGGTTGTGTTCTTTGCGATCGGCTTCGAGACCACCGCGCCCTCGACGGCGTTGACCTTGCGCCGCGCCAAGGCGGAGCGGGTCGAGAACTTCTCGGTGATGTGCTCGCACGTGACGATCGTCCCTCCGTTGCGCGCGCTGCTCGAGTCGCCCGACCTGCGACTCGACGGCTTCATCGGGCCGGGCCACGTAGCCACTGTGGTCGGGGCGCGCCCCTTCCAATTCCTCCCCGAGCAGTACGGCAAGCCTGTGGCGATCTCGGGCTTTGAGCCGCTCGACCTGCTCCAGTCGGTGCTGATGGTTTTGCGTCAGCTCGCCGACGGTCGTGCCGAAGTTGAGAACCAGTACGCGCGCGTTGTCCCCTGGGAGGGAAACCTTCGCGCGCTCCAGATCATGAGCGAGGTGTTCGCATTGCGCCCACACTTCGAGTGGCGCGGCCTCGGGTTCATCTCCCAGAGCGCGCTGCGGATCTCCGATGCCTATGCCGAGTGGGATGCGGAGGAGCGCTTCTCGGTCCCGGGCATCCGCGTCGCCGACCCGAAGGCATGCCAGTGCGGGGAGGTTCTGAAGGGTGTCATCAAGCCCTGGGAGTGCAAGGTGTTCGGCACAGCCTGCACGCCGGAGCGACCGATTGGCACCTGCATGGTGTCTCCCGAGGGCGCCTGCGCCGCCTATTACAACTACGGGCGCCTCGCCCGCGAGCGCGAGGTCGCGTGATGCCCGAGATCGTCTCAGATCGCGAGTCGAGGATCCTCGGAATCATCGAGACGGCGCGGGGAAAGCGCGCAAGGTTCCGCGACCCGCATATCACCATGTCTCACGGGGCGGGGGGCAAGGCGACCTCGTCGCTCGTCGAGGGGCTTTTCGTGCCCGCCTTCGACTCGCCCGCGCTGGAGGCGCTCGCGGATGCAGGCGCCGTCGGCGTCGACGGAGTGGACCTCGCACTGACCACGGACTCGTTCGTCGTCAAGCCGCTTCGCTTTCCCGGTGGCTCGATCGGGGAGCTGGCTGTCAACGGGACGGTCAACGATCTCGCGATGGCCGGCGCTCGCCCGCTTGCGTTGACGCTTTCACTCATTCTCGAGGAGGGCCTGCCAGCAGAGACGTTGCGTTTCGAGGTGCAGGCGATCGCTGGCGCCGCCCGTGAGGCGGAGGTCCAGATCGTGGCCGGAGACACGAAGGTGGTCGAGCGGGGGCACGCCGACGGGATGTACATCTGCACAGCCGGCCTGGGTCAGCGCGATCCACGTGCCCATCTCGCCCCCGGCCGTCTGAAACCGGGGGACCGGATACTCCTGTCGGGCACGATCGGCGAGCACGGGACCGCGATCATGCTCGTGCGTGGCGAGCTCGGGCTCGAGGCCGACATCGAGTCAGACACCCGCTCGCTGTGGCCCACGGTCGATGGCCTGCTGGACGTTGCGGGCGATGGCCTGCGCTGCCTACGCGATGCGACCAGGGGAGGAGTCGCCTCTGTGCTGAACGAGCTTGCGCGCGCCTCACGAGTGGCAATGGTTGTGCGCGAGGCCGCCGTGCCGGTCCAGCCTGCGGTCGCCGGCGCGGCGGAGATCCTCGGGATCGACCCGATGCACGTCGCCAACGAGGGCAAGCTCGTCGCCTTCGTTGCGCCGGAGCGCGCTGAGCAGGCGCTCGCGGCGCTGCGCGCGATACCCGGTGGCGAGGCCGCCGTCGAGATCGGCGAAGTCAAGACCGACCCGCCCGGCATGGTGCTGGTGGAGACGGCGTTCGGCGGCAGGCGTGTGATGGACCAGCTCGTGGGCGACCCCCTGCCGAGGATCTGCTGATGCACGAGCTCTCGATCGCGCAGGCCATCGTGGACGTCGCTATCCGCCACGCTGCGGGCCGCCGTGTGGTCAAGGTGGAGGTGAAGGTGGGCCACCTGCGTCAGGTGGCTCCCGACTCGCTGCGCTTTGCCTTTGGGCTTGTGGCGCAGGGCACAGCGCTCGACGGCGCCGAGCTGGCCATTGCGCGCATACCGGCGGCCGGCCGCTGTCGCGACTGCGGCGCGGAAAGCGTGATGGACGACTTCCCGCTGCGCTGCGCGCGCTGCGGAGCACTCGATGTGGAAGTGCTCGCGGGTGAGGAGCTGGTGGTCGACGCGCTCGAGCTCGAGGAGGAAAAGATGTCGAACGAGAGGATCGGTTATGGCAGCCACGTTTGAAGCAAAGCCATCTGGCGTCGAGGAGGTCCACATCCTGTGGATATCCGAGGGCATGAGCTGCGACGGAGACTCGGTGTCCATCACGGCGGCCGGTCAGCCGAGCATCGAGGATGTGCTCCTTGGGGCGATCCCCGGGCTGCCGAAGGTCAATCTGCACAACAAGGTGCTGTCGCCCACGCTGGGCGGCGAGGAGTTCCTGCTTCCCTTCAGGCAGGCGGTGCGCGGTGAGCTCGACGCGCCGTTCGTGCTCGTGATCGAGGGTTCGATCCCCAACGAGAACATCAACGGAGAGGGGTATTGGACCTCCTTCGGCAATGACGAGGCGACCGGCGAGCCGCTCAACCTCAACTACTGGCTCGACCGTCTAGCGCCGAAGGCGTGGGGGGTGGTCGCGATCGGCACGTGCGCCACCTACGGCGGGATCCACGCGATGGCTGGCAACCCCACAGGTTGCATGGGTCTGGCCGACTACCTCGGCTGGGACTTCCGCTCAGCGGGCGGCCTGCCGATCGTGAACGTGCCCGGCTGTCCAGTGCAACCGGAGAACTTCATGGAGACACTCGTGTGGCTGCTCTACCAGGCGGCGGGCCTGGCGCCGACGATCCCCCTGGACGAGGCGCTTCGCCCGCAGTGGATCTTCGGCAAGACCGTGCACGAGGGCTGTGACCGCGCCGGGTACTACGAGCAGGGCGACTTCGCCAAGGACTACAACTCGCCCAAGTGCCAGGTGAAGATCGGCTGCTGGGGGCCGGTGGTCAACTGCAATGTGCCCAAGCGCGGATGGATGGCCGGGATCGGCGGCTGTCCGAACGTGGGCGGCATCTGCATCGGCTGCACGATGCCAGGCTTCCCCGACAAGTTTATGCCGTTCATGGACGCGCCTCCCGGCGGAGGCATCACCTCCGGGATAACCAGTGCCTACGGGCCTGTGATGCGCAAGTTGCGCGGCATCACGAACAAGACCATGAACAAGGAGACGAAGTGGCGTCACAACAAGCCTGAGCTCACCACCGGCTACAGCCCCAGGTGGGGCGGCTAGAAAGAGAGGAATCGCTATGGCCGTAACGCGCGAGCCCGTCAAGCCGGAGGCCGGCAAGCTCGTCGACATGTCGTGGGACCCGATCACCCGCATCGTCGGGAATCTCGGGATCTACACGAAGATCGACTTCGAGAACCGCCAGGTCGCGACCTGCAAGTCCACCTCCTCGATGTTCCGCGGCTACTCCGTGTTCATGAAGGGCAAGGACCCGCGCGACGCGCACTTCATCACCAGTCGCATCTGTGGCATTTGCGGTGACAACCACGCCGTCTGCTCCTGCTATGCCCAGCAGATGGCCTACGGAGTGAAGCCGCCACCGTTGGGAGAGTGGATCGTCAACCTCGGTGAGGCCGCGGAGTACATATTCGACCACATCATCTTTCAGGACAACCTGGTGTTCGTGGACTTCTGCGAGCAGATGGTGCGCGACACCAACCCGAAGGTGTGGTCGCAGGCCGAGAAGGCCGAGGCGCCGGGAGCGAGCATCCACGGCTACCGCACGATCGGCGAGATCATGGAGTCCTACAACCCATTCACCGGCGCCACCTACAAGGAGGCGCTGCATATGAGTCGCGTCGGGCGAGAGATGATCTGCTTGATGGAGGGGCGCCACGTCCACCCTTCGACCATCTACCCCGGCGGCGTGGGCACAGTCGCCACGCCCACGCTGTTCACCGACTACATGTCGCGGCTGCTGCGCTGCTTTGACTTCATCAAGTCGGCTGTCGCCATGAACGACGACGTGTTCAACTTCTTCTACGAGGCCCTGCCGGGCTACGAGGAGGTCGGGCGCAGGCGCGTCTTGCTTGGGTGCTGGGGAGCCTGGAACAACCCCGACTACGTCGACTACGACTATCGCCACATGCAGGATTGGGGTAACGAGATGTTTGTCACCCCAGGCGTTGTGATCGACGGCGAGCTGCTCACCACCAACCTCGTCGACATTAATCTCGGCATACGGATCCTGCTCGGGTCCTCCTACTACAAGGATTGGGATGGGGAGGAGATGTTCGTTGCGCAGGATCCACTCGGCAATCCGGTCGATAGACGCCACCCGTGGAACCAGACGACGATCCCCAAGCCGCAGAAACGCGACCTGGAGGGCGGCAACTACTCCTGGGTGATGAGCCCACGCTGGTTTGACAAGCGCAGCGGCAAGCACCTCGCGCTCGACACCGGCGGGGGCGCCCTGGCACGGCTATGGGTGACGGCGCTCGCCGGCAAGGTGGACACGCCCTACGTGAAGGCGACTGGCAACAGCGTGCTGATCAACCTGCCCAAGACGCCCAACACGTCCGAGCAGACGCTCGAGTGGAAGATTCCGAAGTGGTCCAACGCGATCGAGCGCGACCGGGCGCGGATCTACTTCGTGGCCTACTCCGCCGCGATGGCGATGCACTTCCTCGACCGGGCCATGACCGAGTTGCGTTCCGGGCGCACGAAGGTCTTCGAGGACTTCGAGGTCCCCGACGAGGCGATCGGCTGCGGCTTCCACGAGGCGGTGCGCGGCGTGCTCTCCCACCATCTGGTCATCCGCGAGGGAAAGATCGCCAACTATCATCCCTATCCGCCGACGCCGTGGAACGGCTCGCCGACGGACTCCTACGGAACACCCGGACCGTACGAGGACGCGGTGGCGGGTCAGCCGATCTTCGAGGAGAGCTCCCAGGAGGATTTCCGCGGCATCGACATCATGCGCGCCGTCCGCTCGTTCGACCCGTGCCTGCCCTGCGGCGTGCACATGTACATGGGCAAAGGTCGGACGGTGCGTCAGGTGCACTCCCCGATGTTCGGCGAGCAGCACGGTTAGGAGCATCCGATGAGTGACACCGCGGCGGAGCAGGTAGCGCGCGTCGAAAGCCTCCTTGGACAGCTGGAAGCGCTGCCCGATGCGGCTGCGCGGAGCACGGCGACCGAGGCGATGCAGGCGCTGCTCGACCTCTACGGCGAGGGGCTCGGGCGGATCGTCGATCTCCTCGCCGCACGCGACGACGGCACGCTCGCGCAGGCCCTCGCCGACGACGAGCTCGTCGCGCACCTGCTCCTGCTGCACGGCCTGCATCCGGCGCCCGTCGAGGAGCGGGTGCGTGGAGCCCTCGAGAGCGTGCGTCCATATATGGAGTCCCATGGTGGCAGCGCGGAGTTGCTGGGAGTCGCGGAGGGCGTGGTGCGCCTGCGTCTGGAGGGAAGCTGCTCGGGCTGTCCCTCCTCTTCGATCACCCTCAAGCTCGCGATCGAGAAGGCCATCTTCGACGTGGCGCCCGATGTCGATGAGGTGCTGGCAGAGGGCGCGGTCACTCCTCCGGTCGCTCCGTCGGGCCTTTTGCAGCTCGAGATGCTCAGGCCCGGATGCGCTCCTGTGACAGCGCGGGAGAGGAGCGCCTGAGTCATGGCGGCGCTCGCCGGCAGCCTCGCGGGCTCGCGACTGGCGCAGCTCGCCAAGCGGCCGGCTGGCGCCGGCACGGAGCAGTCCGACGAGCACTGCGAGCTCTGCAACGCTCCGATTCCAAGCGCCCATCGTCATCTGCTCGAGCTGTCCTCGCGTGAGCTCATGTGCGCGTGCCGATCCTGCTCGCTGCTGTTCGACCGTGGCGGCGCCGGCAATGGTCGCTACAAGCTGGTGCCCGAGCGCCGGCTGCGTTTGGAGGACTTCGCGATGAGCGAGCTGGCGTGGGAGGAGCTGCGCATACCGGTCGATATGGCTTTCTTCTTCCACTCCAGCGCGGAGGACAGGGTGCTCGCCTACTACCCGAGCCCGATGGGACCCACGGAGTCTCAGCTCGAGTTGAGCTCGTGGCAGGAGCTGGAGCGGTCCAACCCGATCCTGGTGGAGATGGAGCCAGACGTGGAGGCCTTGCTCGTGAACCGCGTAGGAGGAGCGCGCCGGCACTGGCTCGTGCCCCTCGACGAGTGCTACTCGCTCGTCGGAGCGATCAGAACGCGCTGGCGGGGCTTGACCGGCGGCAGCGAGGTTTGGCGAGAGATCGACCGCTTCTTCGAGGAGCTCGATCGTCGCGCGCGCAGCGCGGCGGGAAGGAGATGACCATGGCCGAGGTGAAGACTGGAGCTCAGTACACCGGTATCGGCAGCCCCACGCACGTCAAGGGCATCCAGGAGGGAAACGCTCTCGGCAAATACAGTCAGATGGCGGGCCACAATTCCGATGGGACTTCAACCTCCGCACGTTCCACGGGCGTGGCCGCAACCGAACCGATCGACCCGAGCATGCCGAACCTCTCCCCGGCGTGAGGCAGGATGTCGGCGATTCCTCAACAGGTCGACGGCTCTGCGGGAGCGACGCCGCAGCTTTCCTTTCGTGTCACAGACGCCGTGGCCGAGCGCTATTCGGCGGCTCCCATCCTGAACTTCAGGATGAGCATCGAACGCTCCGGGGGCGGTCCGGTGCGGTCCATCCTGCTCGACACCCAAATCCAGATCGCCGCCCGGCGACGGCCTTACGGAGAAGCGGAGCAGGCGTCGCTGGTCGAGCTGTTCGGCACGCCCGATCGCTGGGGGGACACTCTGCGAACGCTCCTGTGGACGCGGACGACGCTCGTCGTGCCGCCCTTCACCGACTCCGTGGAGGTCACGCTGCCGGTGGCGTGCTCATACGATCTCGAGGCCAACGCCGCGAATTATCTGTCCGGCCTGCAGGATGGTGAGGCGCCACTCGAGTTCCTGTTCTCGGGGTCGGTGTTCTACACGGGTCCCGGCGGGATGCTCCAGACCGCTCGCATACCCTGGGAGCGGGAGGCGGAGTACCGACTGCCTGTAGCGGCGTGGCGCGCGGCGATGGACCGCCACTTCCCCGGCGCCGCATGGCTGCGGCTCGGTCGCCCAACATTCGACCGCCTTCGGGCATACAAGGCCGAGCACGGTCTGCGGACGCTGGAGGATGCCGTCGAGCGTCTGATGGGGGAGGGCCAGCGTGGGAGCTGACATCGCGCGCCGGATCGCCGATGCGGTGTTGTACGAGGGCTATTTGCTGTGGCCCTACCGCAAGTCGGCGCTGAAGAACCAGCAACGCTTCACTTTTGGAGGCGTGTATCCGCCCGCGTGGGAGGACCGCTCGTCGCTGCAGGTCCAGGCGCTGCTCGAGGGAGGCGAGGACGCCGAGGTCGAGATCCGGGTGCGCTTCCTGCATGTGGTCCGCCGCCAGGTGCTGAAGAAGGGAGATCCGGCGACCCCGCTCCAGCCGGTCGAAGAGCTCGAGGCCGACGGCGAGCGCTGGGTGTCCTGGGAGGAGGCGGTGGAGCGCGAGATCGCGCCCGGGCCGATCGGTGTGCCTGCAGGCGAGCAGCTCGAAGAGATCTCCGGTGGCGCGATCCTGCGCACCTGGCGTCCCCTGCAAGGAGAGCTGACCGTCGCGCGCGAGCCCGTGCGCCCGGGACTATCGCGCTTCACGGTGCGTGTCGCGAATACAACGCCGTGGTCGGGTCGAGCTCGCGAGGAGGCTCTGCGCCAGACGTTCTGCTCTACCCACGCAGTGTTGCGCGCAAGCGATGGCTCATGGGTGTCCTTGACCGACCCGCCTGAGGCGCTGCGCCGCGAGGCGGAGGCTTGCGAGAGCTCCGGCGTATGGCCAATACTCGTTGGCGAGAAGGGAGACAGGGGCACGATGCTCGCCTCGCCGATCATCCTGTCCGACTACCCTGAGATCGCGCCCGAGAGCCCCGGGAGCCTGTTCGACTCCGGAGAGATCGACCAGATGCTGGTGCTGAACATCCTGGCGATGACCGACGAGGAGCGCCGGGACATGCGCGACTGCGATCCGCGAGCACGGGAGATCCTCGAGCGCACCGAGGCGCTCAGCAACGAGGAGATCATGCGTCTGCACGGCGCGGTTCGCGAGCTCGGGCTGGTGCGGGCGCGATGATTCACGACCGGCCGCCGTGGGAGGAGCTCGAGCGTCGGGGAGCGGACTTCGTGGAGGTGGAGGGCATGGTGGTCCGTGCCGGGAGCGCCGTGCGGCTGGCTCCTCGCCGTACGGGCAGCGACATCTTCGAGGTGGCGCTGGCTGGCCGCACCGCGTTGGTGCACGAGATCCTCGAGGACTATGAGGGCCGGGTCCAGCTCGCGGTCACCGTCGCTCAGGACCCCGGGCAGGATCTTGGCGCGTTGCGCCGCCCGGGACATCGCTTCTTCTTCGACCCCGACGAGATCGAGCCACTCGACCTGAGGACCGCGACTGGCGAGAAGCCACCCCGGCGCGTGCTCGTGGCGGGTATCGGCAACGTCTTCCTGGGCGACGACGGCTGGGGCGTGGCGCTGGCCGGGCGCCTGGCCGCCTGTGTGCTGCCGCGCGGCGTAGACGTCGTGGACTTCGGGATCCGAGGGATGGATCTCGCCTACGCGATGCAGGACGACTACGACGCGGTTGTCTTCCTCGACGCGACCCCTCGTGGTCAGGCGCCGGGAACCCTGTATGTCATCGAGCCGGATCTCGAGGATGTCGAGATGACGATTGACGCCCACGGCATGGACCCCGTCAAGGTGCTGGCGCTTGCGCGTAGCCTCGGCGCCGAGACGCTCCCGCGCACGCTGATCGTCGGTTGCGAGCCCCAAACGCGCATGAACGCGCAGGACGAGTGCATCCTCGCTGAGCTGACCGAGCCGGTTCGCGCCTCGCTCGAGCAGGCGGTGGCCATCGTCGAGGAGATGCTGGCAGATCTAACGAGACCCGAGCAAAGAAAGGGGTCACCCAATGAGTGACATCACGATTAGCCGGTGGATGCAGGTGGTGCTGCTGCTTGCCCTCCTTGGAGCGATCGGGGCCGTTGTAGCCGCGCAGCTCCCGGAGATCCAGCGCTATCTCAAGATCCGGTCGATGTAGCCGTGCATCGCGTCAGAGTCAGAGTCGTCGAGGACGCGCTCGACGCCAACAACACGATCGCGCTGGCAAATCGCGAAGACTTCGACCGGGCGGGTGTGACGGTCGTCAACCTGATGAGCGCTCCCGGCGCCGGCAAGACCGCGCTGCTCGAGCGGGTGCTCGCCGACACCGGCGACGTCCGCGTCGCGGTGCTCGAGGGCGATGTCGAGGGCTCGCTCGACGCTCAGCGGCTCGCCTCGCTGCACGTCCCTGTCGTTCAGCTCAACACGAGCGCCGGCTTCGGGGGCGAGTGCCATCTGGACGCGAACATGGTTCGCTCCGCGCTGTCCTCGCTTTCACTCGAGGACATCGATCTGCTGATCGTCGAGAACGTCGGCAACCTCGTGTGCCCGGCCGAGTTCCGGGTCGGGGAGGACGTGCGGGCGATGGTCTGCTCGGTCGCGGAGGGCGAGGACAAGCCGCTGAAGTACCCGCTCATGTTCCGCGCCTGCGAACTTGCCGTGGTCAACAAGATCGACCTGCTCCCGTACCTGGATGTCGAGCTCGACGCGTTGCTGGCAAACCTGCAGGCCGTGCATCCAGGGATCGAGCACCTTCTCACGAGCGCGCGCACGGGCGAGGGAGTCGAGGCCTTTCGCGACTGGCTGGTCGGTCGTGTAAAGGCGCATGCGGTGGCGTGATGGCCGCCCATCCGCTCACCGTCGAAGCCAGCGAAGCAAGCTCGGCGCAGTGATGGCGCGCCCGGGTCCACCACTGGAGCAGAGAAGCCAAGCTAGCGCGAGTCACGCGAGCACCGTCGAGCTCCTTCGGGCACATGTCGAGGACCAGCGCAAGCGGCGGCTGGCGGTGGGAACGACATTCTTCGAGCGGGAGGCCGAGCGCATCGCCCGTCTGTGCCATCGCATGGCCGAGCGCTTCGCTCGCGGCGGACGACTGTTCGCGCTGGGCGCCGACCCTGCCGCGCGCTCGGACGCGCGCCATGTCGCCGTCGAGTTCGTGCACCCGGTGATCGTCGGCAAGCGCGCGCTGCCGGCGCTTGCGTTCACAGCGGAGGGAGGGCCGGTGGACGCCCAGTTGGGGCTGCTCGCGGATGCGCAGGACATCGTGATCGCGTTCGGCGCCGAGCGCGACCGGTCCACGCGACGCGCGCTGGGGCTCGCCCGCGAACGGGGGGCGCTCACGATCTCATGCGCCGGCGGTGAGGCGGATTGGAGCTTTCGCCCGCCGGCGCGGGACGCGAGCATCGACCAGGAGCTGACCGAGACTCTTTACCACGTGCTGTGGGAGCTGGTGCACGTGTTCTTCGAGCACCGCGGTCTGCTGGAGGGACGCGCCGAGCGCCGCGCGCATGACACGGGCGCCTCGAGCTTTCTATATCCATTTCTTGGCGAGCAGGAGCACGACCTGGAGGCGGTGATAGCCGATGTGCGCGCCTCGGCGCTTGCCAAGGCCGCCGAGGCGTCGCAGTTGCGCGCCCAGACACTGGCCGAGACCGCGCCCACGTTGGCGGCCGCCGCGCTCGAGCTGCGGTCTCGCTTCGACTCAGGCGGACGGCTGTTGGCGCTCGGCAACGGCGGCTCTGCGACCGACGCGATGGATGTCCTCGCCGACCTGCGCACGCCCGACGATGGTGGGCGTTCGTGGCCGGCTGTGGACCTGACCGAGGACACAGGTGTCCTCACGGCGATCGCCAACGACGTCGGTGTCGAGGCGATCTTCTCGCGACAGGTGATCGCCCACGGGCGCCCCGGCGACGCGCTGCTCGCGATGTCGACGAGCGGAGGCTCGGCCAACGTCATCCACGCGCTGGCGGAGGCGCGCCGGCGTGGCCTGCTCACGATCGCGCTTGTCGGCTACGACGGCGGGCGCATCCTCGAGGAGGACCTGGCCGGCCATACGGTGGTCGTCCGCTCGGAGCACATCCCGCGCATCCAGGAGGCGCAGGCATCGGCTTATCACGTGCTGTGCGAGCTCGTTTGCAGGGCGGGAGAAGCAAGCGCATGAAGGTCGCCGGCAAGCCCGTCAAGTCGCGGCTCGCCGAGCGTGCCGCGCTCGCGGCCGCTCGCCGCCTCCACGGCCTGGTGCTGCCGGAGATCCGGTGGCCTGCGCAGGCGTGAGCACGCCGGCTTCTCCAGGCAGTTCGACGAGCGACGTCGGCGCCGTCTCTGAGGGCTCGAGCCTACGGCTGCGAGTGCGGGTGGGAGGCGTTGTTCAGGGCGTTGGCTTTCGTCCTCACGTCTACCGCCTCGCGCGCGAGCTAGATCTGGGCGGGTACGTGCTCAACGACGAGCGTGGGGTGCTGCTCGAGCTGGAGGGTGGCCCAGTGGCTGTCGAGCGCTTCATGGATCGCCTGGTCGCCGAGCAGCCGCCATTGGCGAGGATCGAGCGTGTCTCACGGGAAACGATCCGGGCGATCGGAGTGAGTGCCTTCGAGATCCTCCCAAGCGTTCACGCCGGCTTGCCGGAGGCGCTCGTCTCGCCGGACACGGCCACATGCAGGGAATGTCTGGCCGAGTTGAGCGATCCGGGCGACCGTCGTTACCGATACCCATTCATCAACTGCACCAACTGCGGGCCACGCTTCACGATCGCGATCGACGTTCCCTACGACCGCCCGTTGACGACGATGGCGGGCTTCGCCATGTGCGAGCTCTGCCGCGCGGAGTACGAGGACCCGGGCAACCGGCGCTTTCACGCGCAGCCAAATGCGTGTCCGGTATGCGGGCCGCGCGTGCGGCTGCTGCGGCCAGACGGAACCGAGTGCCTCCGAGAGCGCGGAGCGCCCAGCACGGCGCACACGGGGAGTCAGATCGCCGAGGATCCCATCCGAGTGGCCGCTCAGGCGCTTTTGGACGGCTTGATAGTGGCAGTGAAGGGCATCGGCGGCTACCACCTCGCTTGCCTTGCCTGCTCTGAGGAGGCGGTGACGAGGCTGCGCGAGCGCAAGCATCGAGAGGATCGGCCGTTCGCGCTGATGTCTCCCAACATCGGGGACGCAGAAGAGCTGGTGCAGCTGGACGGGGCCATGCGGGCGATGCTGGAGGACCGCGCTCGGCCGATCGTGATCGCGCGGCGCCGCAAGCAGGCGCGTGTGGCCGGCGCGGTGGCTCCCCACTCCCGGGATCTGGGAGTGATGCTGCCCTATGCGCCGTTGCACCATTTGCTCCTCGCAGACCTTACGTGCGCCACAAACGAGTCTCTTCGGGGCGTCTCGAAATCCTGGGCGACCGACACGCCTGTTGCGCTCGTGATGACCAGCGGCAACGTTTCAGATGAGCCGATCGCATACACCGACGAGGACGCGATCGCGCGGCTGGCCCGCATCGCAGACGTGTTCCTGACGCACGATCGTCCGATTCACATGCGCACCGATGACTCCGTGGTGCGAGCCACACCGGTGGGCGCTCCGATCCTGATGCGTCGCTCGCGCGGCTACGTGCCGGCGCCGATCGACCTGCCGATCCCAGCCTCGCGGCCCGTGCTCGCGTGCGGCGCCGAGCTGAAGAGCACGTTCTGCTTGGTCAAGGGCCAGCGGGCGTGGGTGAGTCACCACATCGGCGACCTGAAGAACTATGAGACGCTGCGCTCCTTCCGCGAAGGAGTCGAGCACTTCCAGAGGTTGTTCGCCGTAGCTCCAGAGGTGGTCGCGCACGACCTGCATCCCGACTACCTCTCGACCGTCTACGCGTTGGAGCGCGATGGGCTGGAGCCGCTCGCCGTCCAGCATCACCATGCGCACCTGGCTGCTTGCCTGGCCGAGCACGGGGAGCTCGGCTCGGTTGTTGGCGTCGTGTTCGACGGGAGCGGCTACGGCGCCGATGGGACGGTCTGGGGGGGAGAGTTGCTGGTCGGAGGCATGCGCGACTTTGAGCGCGTGGGCCACCTTCGCGCGGTGCGACTACCTGGTGGAGACCGGGCGGTGAGCGAGCCGTGGCGAATGGCTTGCTCGTGGCTCCTCGATGCAAACGTTGGTGAGCGCCCTCCGTCGATTCCATGCCTGCTGACGGGCAGTATGAGCGGGGAGGCCCCGTCGCTCTCGGACTCGTCAGCGCTCGACTTGGGCCGAGAGACCTCACGGCTCGCGGGCTCACCGGCGGTGACACAGGAGCGCTGGGAGGCGATCGCGCGGCTTGCTCGCAGCGAGCTGGCTCCTATCACGACCAGTGCGGGGCGTCTGTTCGATGCGGTTGCCGCGCTGTGTGGACTGCGTGCGAGTGTCACCTATGAGGGACAGGCTGCGATCGAGCTGGAGGCCGCCGTGGACCATTGCGAGCGGGGTTGGCACACGATCGCCCTCGAAGATCGCGACGGCATGCTCGAGCTTGACCCGCGCGCGGCGATATCCACGATTGCGCGCGAACGAGCGGAGGGAGCGCCGATTGGGATCGTGGCCGCTCGCTTTCATCGTGGCCTTGCTCGCGCAACCGCTCTGGCGTGTGAGCAGATCGCCGGCGAGCGAGATCTGGATACTGTGGCCCTCTCGGGCGGTGTATTCCAGAACAGGTTCCTGCTCGAGCTGACGATCGCCGAGCTGAAGCGCAGGGGCTTGCGTCCCCTCGTCCCAGAACGGTTGCCGCCGGGGGACGGTGGAATCAGCTACGGCCAGGCGGCCGTGGCAGCGGCACGGCTCTCCTAGCCGGCTCGCTCCAACGCTCCTCGATACGCCCGAAGTGCCAGACCGACAGCGCGACCGCCCAGGTCGCGACGAACATCCCGACGATTATGAAGCCGAGCTTGTTGACGTCGACGGCCTCGACCCATTCCCAGAACGGCCCGTGCGCTTCGAGCTTCGAGGCGAACAGGCCAGCCAGCTCGATCGTGCCGATCACCAGCGCCACCACCACCGACAGCCCTGTGATCGTCAGGTTGTAGAAGACCTTGCGCACAGGCTTTGAGAGCGCCCAGCCGTAGGCGAAGTTCATGAACGAGCCGTCGATCGTGTCCAGCAGCGACATCCCGGCGGCAAACAGGATCGGCAGGCAAAGGATCGCGTAGAAGGGCAGGCCAGCGCCGGCTGCGCCGGCGGCGAGGAACAGCAGCGCGACCTCGGTTGCGGTGTCGAACCCGAGGCCGAAGAGCACGCCGATCGGGTACATCTGCCAGGGCCTTGAGACGGTCTTCGCGAAGCGTCCGAAGAAGCGGTTCATGAGCCCTCGCGCTTCGAGCTGGCGCTCGAGCTGTGCTTCGTCGTAGCGGCCGCTGCGCATCTCGCGAAACACCTTGACGATGCCCCACAGGATCACCACGTTCAGCGCGGCGATGACGTACAGGAACGTGCCCGACACGCCGGCGCCGATCCAGCCGGAGACGTTGTGCAGCTGGGAGCCATCGTTCTGAACCTCTCCACCCAGCGTCTTGACGCCGATCGCGAACAGGAACGCGAGCACGAACACGATCGTCGAGTGCCCGAGCGAGAAGAAGAAGCCGACGCTCATCGGTCGCTTGTCCTCGGCCATCAGCTTGCGCGTGGTGTTGTCGATCGCGGCGATGTGATCGGCGTCGAAGGCGTGGCGCAAGCCGAGCGTGTAGGCGGTCACCCCGGTCCCCAGCGCGAACGCTCCCGACCCGCCGAGGCGGTGGTGGTGTGGTGTGGCGACGGCGATCAACAGAAAGAAGCCGATCGCATGCAGCCCGATCACAACGGCCGCCATCATCGCAACGGTGCGCCATTGCGAAGAGGTCAGTGGGCCCATTGAACCGACACTACCCGTCTCGATTGCAAGCTATTCGCCAGGGCCTGGGTGCGTAGAGTCGAGATGGCCCATCGAGATCGCCGAACGAGCCGGTTGGGATCGAGGGAGGGTGGACCGTGTCTTTATCGTAATATCGAGGCCGAGGTCAAAAGGCGATTTGAGGTTTCAGCCATATGGGTAGCAAAAGGAAGATTATGGTTAAAGCCATCTTTCTCCCGATCGGCGTCGGCGGCGGTATTCTGGCGGGTGCGATCAGTAAGAGGCTTTTCGGCGTCGCTTGGGGCATTATCGACAAAGAGGAGCCGCCCAAGGCACAGCATCGAGACGTCCGTCTTGGCAAGCTCATCGTCGCGCTCGCCATCGACGGAGCGGTGGTTCGGCTCGTCAAGGGACTCGTCGACCACGGTGCGCGACAAGGTTTCCAGCGTCTCACAGGCTCATGGCCAGGCGAGGAGGCGCCTGCTTGCAAGGAGGAGAGCTAGCAGGACGTGCGCCATCCAGCATGGCCTATCCGGTGCTTGCCCCTTCCGGGCTCAACTTCGGTTCGTAACCTCAGGTCGGGACGCCGGCGGCGGATCCAGCAAGCGAGCGCCTGGGCCCGCGCGCACCTCCCGTGCGCCCTCGGGCGCGCAAACGCCTGGCCCCAGCAGGCCGAGGACATGACCCCCGAAACCCCCGCCCAGGATCCTCGCGCCGCAGGCGCCGGCCCGAAGTAGTCGGTCGACGGCCGTCTCGACGGCCGGCGTGGAGACCTCGTACTGGTCGCGCAGGCTTGCGTGGGAGGCGTTCAGTAGACGCCCTACTGCCGGCAGGTCGCCCGCCCGCAGGGCGGCGACAGTGTCTTTCACCCGCGTGTTCTCGCCGAGCACATGACGTGCGCGTTGTCGCAGGCGATCTGGCAGTCGCTCGACGGCGCTCCAGCTCGCCTCCCGTAGCGAATCTAGGCCCAACAACGCACACGCCCTGGAGCACTCCGCTCTGCGCTCGTTGTAAGCGGAGCTCGCGTTGGCGTGGCGCTCGCCGGAGTCGAGCGTCACCAGTCGCCAGCCACCCCCGAGTCGTAGCGGAACTGGATCGACCTCGAATGTTTGGAAGTCGATGAGCAGTGCCGTGTCGGATGCGCCGTACAGCGAAGCGAGCTGATCGAGCAGTCCGGTTCGCGCGCCCACCCATTCGCTCTCCACCCGAGAGCACAGCCGAGCGAGGCTGAGACGGTCGGCGTCGGTTGTGCCGATCAGGGCGAGCAGGGCGAGGCACAGCGCGACCTCCAGCGCCGCCGAGGAGGAGAGGCCGGCGCCCTGAGGGAGATCGCCGCCGATCTTCAGACGAGCCCCCGCCAGCGGGTGCCCGGCTCGACGCAGCTCGGCGACGCAGCCGCGCACATAGGCACGCCAGCCCGTCGCGCGCGCGGGCTCGGCAAGCGAGAACTCGTCCTCCTCGCCGCGGTCGAGCGCGTGCGCGTGGATGCGCTCGTCGCCGCTTGTCCTCGCACGCACCGTGATTCCCTCGGCGATCGCGAAGGGCAGGGCGAGCCCTTGGTTGTAGTCGGTGTGCTCTCCGATCAGATTCACGCGACCGGGAGCGAACGCAGCGGCGCGCTCATCCGGCACGGACTATCGCCTCGCGCAGCGCTCCGGCGGAATCCTCGGGCAGCGCGTCACCGATGAACGTTCCCCCGCCCAGCTCGGAGCCGGCAAGGTACTTGAGCTTGTCGGCCGTGCGCAGCGGGGGGTAGAGCTCGACATGCAAATGGCCCTGGGAGTGGCCGTCGGTGGGCGCCTGATGGACGACCATGACATAAGGGAAGGGTCTGGCGAACAGAGCGTCGTAGCCGCGAGTGAGGATCTGTAGGGCTTCGGCGAGCAGACGCAGCTCGGCGGGCTCGCAATCGAGCAAGCTCGGACGATGCCGGCGGGGGAGGACGTGCACTTCGTATGGCCAGCGCGCCGCATAGGGAATGTACGCGGCGACGTCTTCGTTCTCGTAGACGACCCGACGCCCGTCGTCCAGCTCGCGGCGCAGTAGCGCGCAGGGCGCACAGCCCCCCAGGCGAACGTCCGCCGCTAGCTCGAGCTTCGGCGCCGGCGGCAGGAACGGGTAGCCGTAGATCTGGCCGTGTGGATGGTGCAGGGTCGCGCCCACCTCGACCCCGCGATTCTCGAAGATGAGCACGTATTGCACGTCGGGCCTGGCGCCCAGCTCCTGGTAGCGGTGTCGCCAAACCCACATCAGAGCCTCGGCACGCTCGGGCGTCAGCGCGCCGAGGGAGCCTGTGTGGCTGTCGGTGTAGACGATTACCTCCGCGGCTCCCTGCGGCGCCTGGAAGGCCGGATACAGGTTGTCGAAGACGGCGATCTCGAAGTCGGGAAAGGGGATCTCCGTCTCCACGGCGCCGGCCGACCGGAGGCCGGCCGGCGTGGGACAGAGTGGGCAATGGCCCTCCGGGGGAAGGAAGGTGCGGTCCTGGCGGTGGATCGCGTAGACGACCTCCTCTCCGCGCAGCTCGTCGAAGCGTTGATCGCTCATGCTTCGTCGGGCTCTCGACGGGCATAGAGGATGAGGGCTCGACCGTCGTTCTTGACGTGTCGCTCGATGCCGAGCGGCCCATAGACCTCAGGGGCCTTCCTCGCCTGCATTCCTCGACTCTGCTTTTCGCGCTGGCCGACGTCCGATCGGTCAGAAGGGGGCTGCGAGCCGGCCGACGAAGGAGCCATCTCCTGAAGATAGACCCCAAATCGCGAAGTTCTTGACTACAAACGGATTCATGGGGGAAAAGTAAATATGGGCGCTGCGTCGCCCGACGCAGCCTCTATCCGAGAAGGAGATAGAGATGTCAGAGACACAGCAGGTCGACGAGCTCACGGAGCGGCTCGAGCACCCCGAGTCCCCAGAGATCGGCCAACGAGGCTTGGACCGCCGGGCGTTCCTGCGCCGCACCGCGCTCACCGGGATAGCCGCCGGCTCGGCGAGCAGCCTGCTGGCCGCCTGCGGCAAAGGCGGTGGCTCCAGCGCCGCCGCTGGCAGCGGCAGCGCAGCCGTGTTCGGCTCGCACCCGAACTACAAATTCGTGTTTGTCAACCACGTGACGACGAATCCGTTCTTCGTCCCCACGCAGTACGGGGCGGCTGACGCGTGCAAGCTCTTCGGTTGCTCCTACCAGTGGACCGGCTCTGAAAACAGCAATGTCAACGAGATGGTCAACGCCGTCAACAGCGCTGTCACGAGCGGCGCCAGCGGAATCGCCGTCTCGCTGATCGACCTGCATGCGTTCAACGCGCCGGTGCAGGCGGCCATCTCGGCGGGCATCCCGGTCGTTGCCTACAACGCCGACGCGGAAGGCAACCCGCGCGAGGCCTACATCGGCCAGGATCTGATGAAGGCTGGTGAAAAGATGGGTGAACGGATCGTCTCGCTCGTGCCCTCGGGAGACGTGGCTCTGTTCATCGCCACACCCGGCCAGGCGAACATCCAACCGCGCATCGACGGGGCGATCAAGGCGATCAAGGCGTCGGGCAAGCCGATCACTACCCACACGATCGCCACCGGCGCGGCCGTCCCGGGTGAGTTGTCCACGATCGACGCTTACTGGGTCGGCCACCCGAACACCAAGGGCTTGTTCGCCGTCGACGGCGGCAGCACTCAGAGCACAGCTCAGGTGATGCAGAAGTACGGTTTGCCCGGCAAGGGCGTAAAGGCGGGCGGCTTTGATCTGACGGAAGTCACCCAGCAGTTGCTGGCGGCCGGCCAGATCGATTTCACCATCGATCAGCAGCCTTACCTTCAGGGGTTCCTACCTGTTCAGCAACTGTTCCTGTACAAGGTCTCGGGGTCGCTCACCGGGTTTGCCGACACCAACACCGGTCTCAAGTTCCTGGACAAGACCACGGTGATCCCGTACAACAAGACCAAGACGCGCTATGAGGGAACTTCCTCGGAAGTCAAGGTGGTCGCGGCGGCCTAGCGTCCGATCCGTCTCGCGTCGGGGGGACTGGCGATGGCAAGCGCGACCGGCACGCCGGCCTCCGGTGACCCAGCGGCGACAGGCGCCTCGGCTGGGCGAGGTCGGGCCATCGGGCAGGACATCGTCGATCTCTTCAAGCGCTTCCTGACGCTGCGCGAGGGAAGCATCATCGTCGTCACGATTCTCGTGGCGATCTACTTCGCGGCGAGCACGGAAACCTTCTTCACGACGGGCAACTTCAAGACGCTGCTGCCCTACTTCGCGCCGTTTGCGATCCTGGCGGCGGGCGAGGTCTTCCTGATGATCAACGGGGAGATCGACCTGTCGATCGGGGCGGTCTACCTGTTCACCCCGTTCCTGTTCTACGAGCTGCACAACGGGGGCGTCCCGCTGCTTATTGGAGTGATCATCGCGCTGATCGCGGCAGCCGGCGTGGGCGTGATCAATGGCTTCTTCACCGCGATCGTGGGGGTCAACTCGTTCATTACCACGCTGGGCACGCTGTTCGCCCTGGAGGGCCTGACGCTCATCATCTCCCACGCCCAGCCGGTCGCCACCCCCGGTGCTCAGGTGACCAGCATCACGATCAACGTCCCACACGTCGTCAACGGGCACCACATCGTGTTGCCTGAAACGGTCGACCACATCAGCACCTTCGCCAGGGTCTTCGGTGGCGGAACCTATTCCGAGTTGATCTGGGCGCTTGTGATCGTGGCCGTCCTGCAGGTGCTGCTCAGCCTTACTCGTTGGGGCCTGTACACCGTGGCCGTCGGCTCCAACCGACTGGGCGCCAGCGAGGCGGGCGTGCGTGTGCGCCTGGTCGTGATACGCAACTTCATCTTGTGCAGCACGTGCGCCGGCCTCGTCGGCATCCTCGAGGCGGTGCGCGCGACCTCGGTCCAGCCGGATACAGCGGGCGCGAACGCGATCCTGCTGGAGGCGATCTCCGCGGCTGTGATCGGTGGCACGCTGCTGGCGGGCGGGTCGGGGACCGTCGTGGGGGCGCTGATCGGCGCGTTGTTCCTCGGGATCCTGCACGACGGGCTGGTGCTCCAGGGCGTCAACGCCAACTACCTTGCGCTCTACCTCGGGCTCGCGATCATCTTGGCGATGGTCATCAACACCTACGTCGCGCGTGTGCGCACGGGATCTGGGCTTGGCTGAGCGACCGGTACCCGCCGAGACCGTCATCGGGCCAACCTCTGCGCCTGACGATGTCATGCGCGTCGAGCACATCGCCAAGCGCTTTGGCCCGGTGACGGCGCTGCGCGACGTCAACCTGCATTTGCGCAAGGGCGAGGTCCTTGGGCTGCTGGGCGACAACGGGGCCGGCAAGTCCACACTGGTCAAGATCATCTGCGGCTTTCAGAAGCCCGACTCCGGAAGGATCTTCCTGCATGGGGACGAGGTGGAGCTGAAGAGCGTCGACGACGCTCGCTCCAGGGGCATCGAGACCGTCTACCAGGATCTTGCGCTGATCGACGAGCTCTCGGTGTTCCACAACATGTTCCTGCGCCGCGAGCACGTTCACCATCCGTTGCCGCTACTGGCAAACCATCTGATGCGCAGGGATACCCGCAAGGCGCTGGATGACATCGGCATCACAATCCCGAGGATCGATGTCCCCGTGGCGCGCCTCTCCGGCGGCCAGCGCCAGGCGATCGCTGTGGCGCGCACCGCCAACTCCGACGCCGACATCCTCTTGCTGGACGAGCCGCTGGCCGCGATGGGCGCCAAGGAGGGATCGATGATCCTCGACCTCGTAGCCCGCTTGAAGAGGGAGGGGCGCGTCTCGATCATCATGATCCTCCACAACTACATTCATGTCCTCGAGGCATGCGATCGGGTCAACATGATCCAGGACGGCGTCATCGCCTTGGACAAGCAGACCTCCGACACCTCGGTGGAGGAGCTCACCGAGATCGTAGTCAACGAGTACCGCCGCGCAAGGCTTGGAAACCAGGGATTGGCGGGAGAATCCTCGGATAAAGCAAGCTAGATGGGCATAGTCCTCATAACCGGTTCCAATGGGATCATCGGCTCGGTCCTCAGCGATGGGCTAAGAGGCAAGTACCAGATCAGGGGTGTGGATTTGCCCGATGATATATCGCGCTACGACACCTTGTGGTCTCAAATGGCTGGCGTGGACACCGTGATTCACCTCGCGCGCAGGTTCGACATCGAGGTCGATCGACGCATGCGTATCTATCCACAAAATGTGCAAATAGATATCAATATCTTCACGGCGGTTGTGAAAGCTGAGGCAAAGCGCCTCGTCATGGCGAGCTCGGTTCATGCCGAGAACCACCGTGACCCAGCGACACCCAGACCACTCGGCATACCGGGCAGCTACTACCCCGCGACGCCATACGGCGTGTACAAGCTGATTGGGGAGGAGGTGGGCAAGGTCCTCTCAAAGCAATTCGACTTTGAGTTCATCGGTGTGCGGTTCGGCGGCGTGACGCGAGATGACTCTGTGAAGAGGGGTGCAGGGCAGACGGCGACTTGGCTAAGTCACAACGATCTCCTGAGCGCCGTCGAGGCATGCTTGGCGACCGAGCCTGTGCCCAGGCGCTCGAGCGTCTTCTATGCAGTGTCCAACAATGCCGACGGAATCCATGACACCAACAACCCGTTCGGCTGGAAGCCGAAGGACAACTCGGCAGACCGTATGCGGACGATGTCCGACTAGCTCACGATCTCCGTGGGCAGGATGACTAGCTCGAGTGTGCGGCGGCGAGCTCGGCCTCGTGCGAGGCTGGCTCTGAGCCGTACAGCGCACGCGTCAACAGCTGCCACAGGATGGCGCGCTCCTGCGGGTCGAGTGCTTGGAGCACCTCGTCCTCGATCCCTTCCTGCGCCTTCTCGGCGCTCTTCAGGGCGTGGCGTCCGGCGGAGGTCAGCTCGACGAGGTGGCGTCTGCGATCGCCGGGGTCGCGCAGGCGGGCGATGTGCCCGCGCTCCTCCAGCTCGTTGAGCAGCAACACGACGTTGTTGGCGTCCATGCACAGCGCCTCGGCGAGCTCCTGCTGAGGCGAGCGATCGTGGTCGCGCAGGTAGCTGAGCGTCATCAGATGGCGTAGGTGCATCCCGAGCAGCTCCTCGCTGCTGCGCCTGTAGACCTGCTTGGCCAAGCGCGTCAGCAGCACCATCGACCCCGGAGCACATGACCCACTGTTCGTACCCATAACGAGCCGATTATACCACGATACAGCAATCATCATTTTTTATGGATCATACTTGTTTCATGGATGATCCATGCTATGGTGTTCCACGTTGCGCCGCACCGATGCAAAGGAGCCCAGATGAGCCAAGCCCACGCCCTCGATATGCACACGCCCGTCAAGACCGATTCCGAGCTGGCGCGCAAGCGCGAGCGTCGCCGCTGGACGGCGCTTGCCGTGCTGTGCCTCGGCCAGCTGATGATGGTGCTCGACGCGACGATCGTGAACGTCGCGCTGCCCTCGATCCAGCACGACCTTCACTTCTCCCAGAGCAACCTCACGTGGGTCATGAACGGCTACCTGATCACTTTCGGCGGCTTCCTGCTGCTCGCCGGCCGGCTCGGCGACCTGGTCGGGCGCAAGAAGGTGTTCCTCTCCGGGCTGGTCCTGTTCACCGCCGCCTCGGTGCTGTGCGGCGTGGCCGACAGCCAGGCGATGCTGATCGGCGCCCGCCTGCTGCAGGGAGTGGGCGGGGCCGTGGCCTCGAGCGTGATCCTGGCGATCATCGTGACCGAGTTCCCGGGCGCCGCCGAGCGGGCCAAGGCGATGGGTATGTACGCGTTCGTGTCAGCCGGGGGTGGCTCGATCGGGCTGCTGGCAGGTGGAGCTCTGACGCAGTCGCTCGACTGGCACTGGATCTTCTTCGTGAACGTGCCGATCGGGGCGCTCACGCTGCTGCTCGGATCGGCCCTGATCGAGGAGAACGAGGGCATCGGCCTCGCCGACGGCGTCGATGTGCTCGGATCGTTCTTGATCACGCTGGCGACCGTCCTTGGCGCCTACGCGATCGTCAAGTCGAGCGAATACGGCCTCTTCTCCGCGCGCACGCTCGGCGTCGGCGGCGCCTCGCTGGCGCTGCTGGCCGCGTTCTTCGCGCTGGAGTCGCGCATCTCGAACCCGATCATGCCGTTGCGGATCCTGCGCTTGCGCATGCTGATGGGGTCGAGCCTCGTGCGCGGGCTGCTCGTGACCGGGATGTTCTCCGCTTTCTTTTTGGGCTCGCTGTATCTGGAGCGCGTGCTCGGCTACGACGCGATCGAAACCGGTCTTGCCTTCATGCCGCTGACGGCGGCGATCGGCGTCATGTCGATGGGGCTCTCGGCCAGGGCGATGGCGCGCTTTGGCGCGTTGCGGACATTGACGGTCGGCCTTGCGACGATCGTCGCCGGACTGCTGCTGCTCGCCGGCGAGGGCATGCACGCCAGCTACTTCCCGGGGCTGTTCTTCGCGTTCCTGCTGATCGGGCTCGGCGCGGGCGCCTCGTTCATGCCGCTGCTGACAGTCGGCATGTCTGACGCTCCGCCGCGCGATGCCGGCCTGGCCTCGGGAATCGTCAACGTCTCGGTCCAGCTGTTCGGCGCCATCGGCCTGGCGACGCTTGGGACGATCGCGACCGACCACACCAAGACGTTGGCGGCGAAGGGCTACTCGCTCGACAGCGCGCTGACCGGCGGATACCACCTCGCCTACCTGGTTGGCGCGGGGGCTGTGGCGATCGGCGTGCTTGCGGCTCTGCTGGTGCTGCGGCCACCCACGAGCCCTGCGCCGCAGGAGGTGGACCCGGAGCCCGCGGAGATGATGCGCATCGGTGTGCCTTCGGCGCAGCCCGCCTGATCGCATCCAGCGCTAGTGTCAAGCGGGCTATGCCCGAGCAAGCCGAGCGTGCAGCTGCAGCCGTCGGTCACGAGGCCAAGTCGCGGGCGCGCCGCCCCGCGATCGTGGCCGTCGACGACGAGCCGGCCGTGCTGGCGGCGGTGGCGCGCGACTTGCGCCGTGGCTTCGGTGAGCGCTTCCGGGTGTTGCGAGCCACCTCTGGCGGGGAGGCGCTGGAGGTTCTACGCGAGCTGCGCACACGTGGCGAGGAGGTGGCGATGCTGATCGCAGACCAGCGGATGCCGGGCATGCCCGGCACCGACTATCTGGTGCAAGCGCGCAAGATCGTCCCCGACGCCAAGCGGGTGCTGCTGACGGCGTACGCCGACACCGAGGCGGCGATCGCGGCGATCAACGAGGTGGCGCTGGACTACTACCTGCTCAAGCCCTGGGATCCACCCGAGGAGCAGCTGTTTCCGGTTGTCGAGGATCTGCTCACCACCTGGGAGGCGGGCGCCGCGCTCGAGTCCGGCGGGGTCCGCGTGATCGGCCACCGCTTTTCCAGGGAGTCGCACGACCTGCGCGATTTCCTGGTGCGCAACCGCGTGCCGGCGCGCTGGCTGGACGTCGAGCGCGACGGCGAGGCGCGCGAGCTGCTGCAGGTCGCGGGCATCGACCCCGAGCGCCTGCCGGTGGCGTTGCTGGAAGACGGCGCGGTGCTCGAGCGCCCCACGATCCTCGAGCTGGCGGAGCGCCTCGGCGTCACGGGCGCGCCGGCGCAGGAGCACTACGACCTCGTGGTGGTCGGCGGTGGCCCGGCGGGACTGGCGGCGGCGGTCTACGGCGCCTCGGAGGGACTGAGGACCGTCATGGTCGAGCGCGAGGCGCCGGGCGGCCAGGCGGGCCAGTCGAGCCGCATCGAGAACTACCTCGGCTTCCCGGCCGGGTTGAGCGGGTCGGACCTGGCGCGCCGCGCGACCGACCAGGCACGGCGCTTGGGCGCCGAGCTGCTCACCGTCCAGGAGGCTGTCGGCCTGCGCGCCGAGGGCGCCGCGCGCCTGGTGGAGCTGAGCGGTGGCGGCGTGTTGAGCGCGAGCTGCGTGATCGTCGCCTCGGGCGTCTCCTACCGTCAGCTCGATACGCCGGGGTTCCCGGAGCTGACCGGCGCCGGCGTCTACTATGGGGCGGCGATGACCGAGGCGCGCGGGTGCGCCGACCAGCACGTGGTCGTGATCGGCGGAGCGAACTCGGCCGGTCAGGCCGCCGTCTACTTCAGTGGCTACGCCGCCAGGGTGACGATGCTTGTTCGCGGGTCCTCGCTCGAGAGGTCGATGTCGCACTACCTGATCGAGCAGATCGCGGCTCAGCCCAACGTCGAGGTCCGCACCGGCAGCTCGGCGCTCGCCGCCGAGAGCGAGGATGGACGCTTGAGGCGTCTGCGAGTTGGGACCCCCGCTGGCGAGGAGATGCTCCAGGTGGACGCCTGCTTCGTGTTCATCGGCGCCTCTCCGCGCACCGATTGGCTGGACGGGGTGCTTGCGCGTGACGAGCGCGGCTTCATCCTGGCCGGGCGCGACGCGCAGGTGAACGGCTGGCCACTGCAGCGCGAGCCCTACGTGCTCGAGACCACCGTGCCGGGCGTGTTCGTCGCCGGCGACGTGCGCGCGCGCTCGATCAAGCGTGTCGCGAGCGCTGTGGGCGAGGGCTCGATGGCCGTCTCGCTGATCCACGAGTACCTGGTCGAGGCGTGAGTCCCGCGGCTCGAACGGAATGTGGTCGAGGCGGGTGTCCCGCGGCTCGAGCGGGATCCGGCCGAGACAGGAGTCCAGCCGCTCGAACAGGATGTGGTCGAGGTGTGAGTCTCACTGCTCGAAGGCAACGGGAGCTCGCTCCATGAGCGAGGCGCAGGTCACGCTGGCCGAGCTTCGCGGCGTCGACCTGTTCGACGGCCTCGACGACGCTGAGCTCGCCGAGTGGGTGCCGCTCGCCCATGCTCGTCGCGTCGGCGCCGGTGAGGTCATCGCCGAGCAGGGCGAGGAGCCGTCGGGTTTGCAGCTCCTGCTGGAGGGCAGGGCACAGGCCTTGATCGTCGCCCAGGGACGCAGCGAGCCGGTCGGCCATCACACCGGCCCTACCTGGATGGGGGCGATCGCCGTGCTTACCGGCGGCCCGCTCGGAGCGCGCATGCAGGCCGAGACCGACTGCCGGGTGGCGGTCGTCGCCTCCGATGACTTCAAGCGCCTGGCCTTCGCTCAGCCGCAGGTCCATGAGCGGGTCATGCGGCAGGTCGCCCCGGTGATGAGCCGCGTCACCGAAATCGAGCAGAACCGCGAGCGGCTGGCCTCGCTGGGCACGATGGCGGCGGGCCTCGCGCACGAGCTCAACAACCCCGCCGCGGCGGCGCGGCGCGCCGCCGCTCAGCTCACCGAGGCGCTGGAGGCGATCGGCTCGGCGCTGGCGTCGTTCGTCGAGGCCGGGGTGGAGCGCGAGGACGCCGAGCGACTCGTGCAGCTGCAACAGCAGGCGCTTGCCCAGGCGGCGTCGGCCACGGCGCTTGACACGCTTGACGCCTCCGACGCCGAGGACGAGCTGCTTGAGCAAATGCAGGCGTTGGACGTCGAAGAGGCCTGGCGACTCGCTGAGCCGCTGGCGGCAGCCGGCGTCGACCGGGAGTGGCTCGAGCGTGTCGCGGAGCTGGCGGGCCCGGCGACGGATGCCGCGTTGCGATGGGTCGCCGCGACGCTCACCGCCGGTCGCCTGTCGGCGGAGCTGTGCGAGTCGACGGAGCGCATGTCGGCGCTGGTGGGCGCCGTGAAGTCATATGCCTATATGGATCGCGGCGGCCTCGTGGAGGTCGACCTGCACGAGGGCATCGAGACGACGCTCACGGTGCTCGGGTACAAGCTCAAGCACACCGGGATCGCGGTCGTGCGCGACTACGACCGGACGTTGCCGAAGCTCACCGTGCGTGGGTCGGAGCTCAACCAGGTGTGGACGAACCTGCTCGACAACGCGATCGAGGCGCTCGGCGAGCAGGGGACGATCACGATCGCAACGCGATCTGAGGGGGACTGCGCAGAAGTCGAGATCGGCGACGACGGGCCGGGCGTGCCCGAGGAGCTGGCCGGGCGGATCTTCGACCCGTTCTTCACGACAAAGGAGGTGGGGCACGGAACGGGCCTGGGCCTGGCCACTGCAAGGAGGATCGTCGGCGATCGCCACGACGGCTCGCTCACCCTCGACAGCCGGCCCGGCCACACCGTCTTCCGCGTGCGACTGCCTTTCACCCAAACTTGATTGGAGCCCGCAAATGCCAACTTGCACACACCTCGACCACGTCCTGATCACACAGCTGCCCGACTCCGTCGAAGGCTGCGAGGACTGCCTGCTGACAGGCGATCCCTGGCTGCATCTGCGCATCTGCCTGGAGTGCGGGCACGTCGGCTGTTGCGATGACTCGCCCAACCGCCACGCCACCGCCCACAGCCGATCGAGCGGCCATCCGCTGATCCGCTCGCTCGAGCCCGGCGAGACATGGTCCTGGTGCTTCCTTGACGAGACTGCGATGAGCATCCCGGACGTGCGCGGCGAGACGCGGATACCGCCATCGCCGTTGGGTGGCTGACGAAGAAGCTCGTCGCAGAGCGCCCGATCACAGCTTGTAAGGCGAGAGGTTTGCCTATTGTCATCTCGACGTGCTCCACAAGCGGGAGTAGCCTTGGCTTCAAATCCCGACAGAGAGGATTTCGGCATGGCTGGCGACGCATTGTTCCTCGGCTGGGGTCCCGTCGTGCGGGGCCGTGAGCTCAAGGCGCTGGAGGTCTTCCAGGAGACTCTCACCTACTACGGCGCGCTGCAGCAGGATGGCCGGATCGAAAGCTTTGAGCCTGTGCTGCTCGCCCCGCACGGCGGCGAGCTCGGAGGGTTCATCGTCCTACGTGGCTCGCGCGGCTCGCTGGACGAGGTCCGCTCCAGCGACGAGTTCCGGCGGCTGGTCGCGCGCGCGGCCTCGGTCGTCGACGACGTCGGCGTGATCGACGCCTACACCGGCGAAGCGCTGGCGGGGCAGATGGGTGTCTTTCGGAGCGTCTCCGAAGAACTGGGAGGCTGATATACGACTCGGCTGTGAGCCTCGGCTCTGCTTCCTTGCACGATGCTTGACAGAGGGCCCGTAGCTCGGGGCGATCGCGCCACCGATGAGTTCTTGGTGACGTTGAGGTCTCAAACTCTGACCTGATCGAACCGACTCGCAAGGAGGCCGCATCGTGGACTGGAAGCTCGAGCTGGTGGTGGTTCCCGTCTCGGATGTGGACCGCGCGAAGGACTTCTACATGGAGCAGGCTGGCTTTGACCTGCACGTCGACCATCGCGCAGGCGAGGACTTTCGCGTTGTGCAGCTGACGCCCCCCGGCTCGGCGTGCTCGATCGCGATCATGGGGAAAACCGAGGCGACGCCCGGCTCCGCTAAGGGTCTGCATCTGGTCGTCTCCGACATCGAGGCTGCGCGCGAGGCGCTCGTCGAGCGTGGCGCCGGCGTGAGCGAGATCTTCCATTTCGAGTCGGGAAAGCAGACGGCAGGGCCCGATCCCAAGCGCAGCGACTACGGCTCGTTCCTCTCCTTCAGCGATCCCGACGGCAACGGCTGGCTCGTCCAGGAGGTCAAACGCTCGCAGCCGCCAGGCTGATCCTCATTCAAATGTTTGGGGAAGACAGCGCCGCATGCGGCGCTGTCCCGGAGGGTGCATGCACCCTCCGGCCGGCCGGCACATGTGCCGGCCGGAACTGCTTAAGGAGGATCTGTCGATTCTCGCGCTCTCCGTTCGTCTTGGAGACGACCATCCGCTTACTCTAAGACGTTGTCTCAAAATGAAGGGTTGTTTGGTGGTGGCCGGAATTAGTCGTGCGTCAACCTGATCCGAAAGGATGTGTGGCGTATGGCGGAGCGGCTGGTCAGCGACGAGTTCTGGTCCAGGGTGGCGCCGGTGATCCCGAAGGTGGAGCGCCGGTTTCGTCATCCCGGACGCAGGCGTGTGGAGGATCGTTGTTGTTTGGAGGCGATCATGTATGTGCTGAGGACCGGCTGCCAGTGGGCGATGGTGCCGGCGTCTGAGACAGGCTGCAGCGGCAAGACCGCGTGGCGTCGGATGGATGAATGGGACAGGGCCGGGGTCTGGGACAAGCTTCACGACGCTTTGTTGGCCGAGCTGAACTCCCAGGGCGCGATCGACTGGACTACCGGAGTCGTCGACGGGTCTTCCCAGCGCGCGGTTTTTGGGGGCCTCACACCGGCCCGTCGGCGACCGATCGCGCGAAGAACGGCGTCAAGACCCACGCTCTGACCGACAGCCAAGGCGTGGCGCTGGCCGTCACGGTCAGTGCCGGCAACCGCCACGACGTCACGCAACTACTGCCGCTGATCGACTCACGGCGCCAGGCGCCGGTCACGGGCCGCGTCGGGCGCCCACGCGGAAAGACCGACCGGATACTGGCCGACCGTGGCTACGACTACGACAAGTACCGCCGGCAGCTCAGGGCTCGTGGGATCGTCCCAGTGATCGCTCGACGCTGCACCGAGAACGGCTCCGGGCTTGGTCACGAGCGCTGGGTCGTGGAGCGCACCATCAGCCACCTCCACCAACCCCGCCGGCTACGGCAGTGCTACGAGCGCAGCGACCGCTTCCGGCTCGCGTTCCTCAAGCTCCGAGCTTGTCAGCTCTGCTTTCTACGACTCCAACCCTCATTTTGAGACAATGTCTAAGAAGGAGGACACGATGAAGTACATGCTGCTGATTCACCAAGGCTCCACGCCTCTGCCGGGCTCTCCCGAGTGGGAGAGCCTCTCTGAGGAGCAGAAGGGAGCGGTCTATGGGGACTACCGGGCGATCAACGAAACGCCAGGCGTCAGCTCAGGCGTGCAGATGCAGTCGCCTGAGACAGCGACGACCGTACGGGTCAAGGACGGCCAGACGCTGACCACCGACGGCCCGTTCGTCGAGACCAAGGAGGCGCTCGGCGGCTACCTGTTCTTCGAGGCCGATGACCTCGACGCGGCGATCGAGCTCGCCGCGCAGATTCCGGCGGCGCGCATGGGCGGGGCGATCGAGGTGCGTCCGGTGGTGGAGCGCTGATCGAGCGGGCCTTCCGCGAGCAGTGGGGCCGCGTCCTGGCTGCGCTGGTCGGCTACCTCGGCGACTTCGATCTCGCCGAGGACGCCGTCCAGGAGGCGTTCGCGGTTGCCGCCGAGAGCTGGCCTCAGAACGGCGCGCCGGCCAACCCGGGCGCGTGGCTGGTGGCGACCGCGCGCAATCGTGCGATCGACCGCATTCGCCGCGATCGCACGCTCAGCGCCAAGTACCGCCTGCTCGAGGCGCCCCAGGCCGTGGAGGAGGAGATGCAGGAGACCGCTTTCCCCGACGAGCGCCTCGAGCTGATCTTCACGTGCTGTCACCCAGCGCTCGCGACAGACGCGCAGGTGGCGCTGACGCTGCGAACGCTTGGCGGCTTGAGCACCGAGGAGATCGCACGCGCATTCCTCGTCTCAGAGACGACGATGGCGCAGCGACTCGTGCGCGGCAAGCGCAAGATCAAGGCTGCGGGGATCCCGTTCAAGATCCCGCCGGCGCATCTGCTGCCAGACCGGCTGACAGCGGTGCTCGCGGTCGTCTACCTGATTTTCAACGAGGGCTACGACGGCCGTGGCGAGCTGTCTGGCGAGGCGATCCGCCTTTGCCGCGCGCTCGTCGAGCTGATGCCTGACGAGCCGGAGGTGTTCGGCCTGCTCGCTCTGATGCTGCTGCACGACTCCCGCCGCGCGGCCCGCTTCCGCGACGGCGAGCTCGTATTGCTCGCAGACCAGGACAGGACGCTGTGGGACAGCGAGCAGGTCGAGGCCGGGAGAAAGGCGCTGGAGCGCGCGCTGGCGTTGCGCGTCGGTGGCGCTGGCGGGGTCTACACCCTGCAGGCGGCGATCGCCTCGCTGCACGCCGAGGATACGCGTGACTGGACGCAGATCGCCGCCCTGTACGGCGAGCTTGCGAGGCTGACCGACTCCCCCGTCGTAGAGCTGAACCGAGCCGTCGCGCTGGCCGAAGCGGAGGGCTTGGAGACGGGGCTGGTGGCCATCGAACGCGTCCGCGAGCTCGACGGATATCACTACTTCCATTCGGCTCGCGCCGATCTCCTGCGGCGTATCGGCCGCTCGGCCGAGGCCCGAGCGGCATACGAACGCGCCGCCGAGCTCGCGCACTCCGAGCCGGAGCGGCGATTCCTCGCTGGTCGCGTCGCCGCGCTCGAGCGCGACGCAGGGCGGATAGGCTCCTAGCCGGCTCTGTCAAAGCGCTGGAAGGGAGAAGCACCGTGAGGATGCGCGCCGCCGTGCTCGAGCAGTTTGGCCAACCTCTGGTTGTCCAGGAGGTCGATCTTGCCGACCCACGCCCCGGAGAGGCGCTCGTGCGCCTGGTGGCTTGCGGCGTCTGCCATACGGATCTCTACACGGCGTCCGGGGCCGATCCGTCCGGGTATGCGCCCACGGTGCTGGGCCACGAGGGCGCGGGAATCGTCGAAGCGGTCGGCGAGGGCGTGACATCGGTGAAGCGCGGGGACCACGTCGTCACGCTCTTCTCGCCGCAATGCCGCGAGTGCGTGCACTGCCTCAGCGCCAGAACCAACCTCTGCCTGGCCATCCGCGATCGGCAGAACAAGGGCTACATGCCCGACGGCAGCGTGCGCCTGTCGCGCTCGGGCGAGCCGATCCGTCACTTCATGGGCACCTCCACCTTCGCCGAGTATGCGGTGCTTCCCGAGATCGCGCTCGCGTCGATCAGCCTCGAGGCGCCACTGGACCGAGCGTGCCTGTTCGCATGCGGCCTGACGACCGGCCTCGGCGCCGCGATGTACACCGCGGCCGTCGAGGAAGGCTCGACGTGCGTCGTGTTCGGCGCTGGCATGGTCGGCCTCGGAGCGGTGGCGGGCTGCAGGCTGCGGGGCGCCGCGCGGATCGTCTGCGTAGACCTCTCGCACGAGCGTCTCGAGCTGGCGCGTGGACAGGGAGCGACCGACTGCTGGCTCGCCGACGAGCACACCGTGGAGCGCGTGCAGGAGGAGACAGGAGGCTTTGGCGCCGACTACACCTTCGAGGCGACCGGGCTGGTCTCCGTGATGCGCCAGGCTGTGGAAGCGGCGCGGATGGGGTGGGGGCTGTGCACAGTCGCCGGGGTGGCCGGCAAGGGCGAGACGCTCGACATCGTGCCCCGTCTGTTGATCACCGGACGGCGGGTATGCGGATCGTCCTTCGGTGGGGTCAAGGGTCGCGACCAGGTGCCTCAGCTGGTGGATCGCTACCTGCGGGGCGAGATCGACGTTGACCCGTTCGTCTCCCATCGCATGGGCCTAGCGGATGTAAACCGCGCCTTCGAGCTGATGGAGAGCCAGGACGGGATCCGCTCGGTCCTCGAATTCGATCGTTGAGCGCACGGCGCTCACAAGCGCTATTCCCGCAGAGCTTGTGTTGAGATCGAGCGCATGAGGAAAGTCTGTCCCAACGGCTCGGAGGCGCTCAGCAGCCTCATCCTCGGCGTTGTCCCTGCTCCTCGTACTCCCGCAGGAACCCCTCGAACAGGCGGCGATGGCCCTCCTCGTCGCGCAGGATCGCGATCACCATGTCGTTGGTGACCGGATCGCTCTCGTCGGTTGCCTGAATGATCTTGTTGTAATGGTCGATCGCCCCGGTCTCGGCGGCGATCACTCCCTTGATGACGTGCACGATGTCGCTCTGGCGCTCGGGGGGCTGCAAGTAGGACTGTTCGGCCTGGAAGTCCATCGAGCCGGGCACCACTCCGTAGAGCTCCTTGATGCGCGTCGCGAATTGCGTGGCGTGCCCGAGCTCCTCCTGGATGTCCTGGCGCAAGGACGCCACGATCTCCTGAGCGCGCACGCCGTCGGGGTTGATCGAATTGGCGAGATAGCTCATCACCGTCTCGATCTCCATCCAATAGGCCTTGCAAAGCATCCCGACGATCCGCTCGCGCTCCTCGCGCATGTCATCGGCAAGAATTCCGCTGCTGCTCTTCATCGCCGGCACACAGTCCTCCTCAAAGAGCGGAGATAGACGCAAGAGTGGCTCTACCCGCACGCCGGGCTTCGCAAGCGGTCTGCCTGGGCGAGGCGCCTTCCTCCCAGCGCCAAACGTGCCCAGTGTCGCCTTGCGGCGGCCGGCCAGCCCCGCGGCGCGAGCTTCGCGATGCCGATGAGGAAAGCGTCTCTCGGCGAGCGTCTCGCCATTCAACCTGCCGAGGACCGTATGAGCTAGCAGCGACGTTATCGCAATAATCGGCAAGCATGGCCGAGGCGCAAGCCACTTCCTACAGTGCTCGCACGGCGTGGGCACGCAACCTGGCTGCGCCCGTGCGCGACTTCCTCAGCACCGAGACCGGCAGCGCGATCGTGTTGGTAGCGGCGGCGCTCCTCGCGCTGCTGTGGGCGAACTCGCCGTGGTGGAAGTCCTACGAGTCCGTGTGGACGACGAAGCTCTCGATCACGGTTGGCGGTGGCGGTGTCGTGGCTGACCTGCGCCAGTGGGTGAACCAGGGCTTGATGACCTTCTTCTTCCTTGTCGTCGGCCTGGAGGCAAAGCGCGAGCTCGATATGGGCGAGCTGCGTGAGCGGCGTCGGCTCACGATCCCGGTGTTCGCGGCGATCGGCGGGATGCTCGTGCCGATCTCGATCTATCTGGCGATCAACGCCGGAGGAGCGGGCGCGCATGGCTGGGGCGCTGCGATGTCAACAGACACGGCTTTCGCTCTGGGCGCGCTGGCTTTGCTCACGCCGCGGGGCGCCACGCGGCTGCGGGTCTTCCTGCTGACCCTGGCCGTGTTCGACGACCTCGGCGCCCTGCTGGTGATCGCCCTGGCCTACACCGGCCATGTGTCGGCGCCCGCGCTGGTCGCCGCCGTCGGACTGTTCGGAGTGCTCGTCGGGATCCGCTACGCGCCCGCCTGGCGACGTCAAGCCTCGGTCGTCGTCGGCATAGCGCTGTGGGTCGCGATGTTCAAGTCAGGTGTCGACCCGGTGATCGCGGGCTTGGCGGTCGGGCTGGTGACGAGCGCCTATCCGCCTTCTCGCGACGATCTCGAGCGTGCGACCGCGCTCACGCGCTCGTTTCGCGAGCAGCCGACCCCGGAGCTCGCGCGCTCCGCGCAACAGGGCGTCCTCTCGGCGATCTCGCCGAACGAGCGCCTCCAATATGGCCTGCATCCGTGGACGAGCTATGTGTTCGTGCCGCTGTTCGCGCTGGCGAATGCAGGCATTCACCTGACAGGAGGCCTGATCCGGCTCGCGATCGCATCGCCGATCACGCTCGGGATTCTGATCGCTTATGTCCTAGGCAAGCCGCTGGGCGTGCTCGGTGCGTCGTGGCTCGCATCGCGTTCGGCTCTGCGCGGAGTGCGGCCGTCTCTGAGCTGGCCCTCGCTCGCGGGCGGTGGCGCCGTTGCGGGCATCGGCTTCACGGTGTCCTTGCTGATCTCCAGCCTCGCCTTCCAGGGTGGGCGCCTAGAGCAAGCAAAGCTCGGCGTGCTTGCCTCGGCGACGCTTGCTCCATTGGTGGCGTGGAGCGTGTTTGCGCTGATCAAGCGGCTGCCGAGAGGAATCAGGGCACGCCAGATCGTTGGCACCGCCGAGGACATTCTCGACCTCTCCGACGACGTCGACCCGGCTCGCGACCATGTGCGCGGAGCGGACGACGCGCTCGTGACGCTGGTCGAGTACGGCGACTTCGAGTGCTCCTACTGTGGCCAGGCGGAGCCGGTCGTGCGCCAACTGCTGGCGTCGTTCGGCGACGATCTGCGCTACGTCTGGCGCCATCTTCCGCTGAACGACGTCCACAGCAGCGCTCAGCTCGGCGCCGAGGCGGTCGAGGCGGCCTCGGCTCAGGGCAAGTTCTGGGAGCTCTACGACGCGCTTCTCGCCCACCAGGATCGCCTTACACCGCTGGACCTGGGCCGCTATGCGGAGGAGCTCGAGCTCGACGTCGAGCGCTTCTGGGATGAGCTGCGTCGTCACGAGCACGCCCCGCGAGTCGCCGAAGACGTCGCCAGCGCCGACGCGAGCGGCGTGTCGGGCACGCCGACCTTCTTCATCAACGGCCGCCGCCACCACGGCGCCTACGACATCGACACGCTCACGGTCGCAGTCCGCTCGATGCGCTCGCGCGCCGGGCTGTTGAGCCATGCCGGAGCGTGAGCGCCCACTGAGCTTGCGCTAGAACAAGCTTTGCTGGAGCGTGAGTGCTGCATCGCTCGCATCCGCCGACTCGGCTGCTGGCCGCGACCACCTGCCGAAGCCGCCGCTGGCGCCCGGACGGCGCACCAGCGCGGCCAGCCGCTTGCGCTCCTCACTGGGCGCGTAAGCGCCGCGTCTGTAAAGCCCCTCGTAGCGTTGCACGAGCTCTGGGCGCTGGGTGCGCAGCCAGTCCATGAACACATCCCTCACCTCGCGACGGAGGTGGAGGGCGACCCCGCCGATGTGCGTCGCGCCGGCGTCGACGGCTCCCTGCAGCAGCGGCTCGAGCTGGTGGGGAGCATCGTTGACGCCGGGCATCAGGGGAGCGATCAGCACGCCCGTGGGGATGCCGGCGCGGTTGAGCTCGGCGACCGCCTCGAGACGAGCGCGTGGGTTGGGGGTGTGCGGCTCGGTGGCTCGCCATGCGCGCTCGTCGAGCGTCGGTATCGACAGGCTCGCGCTGATGGCGGTGCGCCGCGCGATCTGCAGCATCAGCGGCAGGTCGCGCAACAGCAGCGGCGACTTGGTGAGCACCGAGCAGGGATTGCCCGCCCCGCCCGCGGCGTCGCGCAGGGCTTCCCAGATGCCGACCATCAGCCGATAGCGGCCCTCGACCCATTGGTAGGGGTCGGTGTTGGTGCCGAGCGCGACGTGCTCGCGCTTCCACGATCCTCGCGCTAGCTCGACGCGTAGGACCTCGGGAGCGTTGACCTTCACGATGATCTCGCGCTCGAAGTCGCGACCCGCGTCGAAGCCGAGATAGCGATGAGTGGGACGGGCAAAGCAGTACACGCAGGCGTGGCTGCAGCCCCGGTAGGGATTGATCGTCCAGCGGAACGGCATCCGTGAGCTGCCCGGCACGCGGTTGAGCACCGAGCGGGCGCGGACCTCATAGAAGCGCGTATCGAGCGCCTCCGGAGCGTCGAAGTGCCGTACCACCGCCTCGTCGCGGTAGCCGGGCAGCCGCCGCTGCTCGTCTGCCTCCTCGCTGAGGTTGCTCCAGCGCACGAACACATGTTCGCATATATGTCACGGGCAATCAGGCAGTCAGAGCACGTAGAACGTACGTTCGCCCCAAACATGGGCCCAGGGACCGATCAAATCCCTGGGCGGCATAATTCTTCCTCTGTCGGGCAGCCATGCTCCCCGACAAGTGGCCATGCCACGGCGATTTGATGATCTCGACCCGTAGCAGCCCCACACGTGCGTGCGTGCGTGCGTTCGGAGGGCGGGCTTGTCTATACGCGTTTCGCGGCGCGCTTCACAGCCGGGCCGTGGCGAGCAAGGAGATCTCGCATTGTGCAAGCGTCGGCTGGCGCGCTGATTTCGATGGCGAGTCTCGCGCCGGCGGGTCGACTCGTGACTGGGACGGCGAGCGAGCGCACGCCCGTGACGTGCTCCTCGTCGCTGAAAGCGATCCCATCTCGCCCGGACCGCTCGATGGCCAGTTCCAGCAGTCCCCCTGTCTTGACGGCGTCGATCGGAGACGGCTTCAGTCGCATCTCCAGCAGTAATCCGTCGAGCTCCCCCTTCGGGAGGCTGACAAGAAGCGCCCTGCCGATCGCTGTGCTGTGCAGCGGGACGCGTGCGCCGACTCCGAGGTCGCCGTCGGCCCAATACTGCCCCGTGCCGTGCGCGAGCAGCCGGTGGATGTAGATCGCCGTGGTCCCGTCGAGGATCGCCATGCTTACTGTGTGACCCGTTTCCGCACGCAGGTCTTCGAGGATCGCGCGGGCGGGTCTTTCTCGGCGTGTCCTGCGTATGACATCCATTCCCGGCTGTGCCGCATTGGCGGCCAGACGGTACTTGCGCTTGTCGTCTTGCTCGAGTCGGCCAAGCGCAACGAGCGTCAGCGCATAGCGGTGAGCGGTGGAGCGGCTCAGCCCAATCATGTCCGCGAGATCGGCGACGCCCAGGGTCCGCCGGTCTGCCGCGAAGCACTCGAGTATCGCTACTCCGTATTCCAAGGAGCGCGAGAAACCGTGGATCGGCTCCGGCGAAATACGTGGCCTATAAGTAACGCGCTCATCGTTGAAATGCCCGGTGTCGCTGGGCTTGCTCCCAGTGCCCCTTGGCGCGGCCGGTGTGCCCATGCTCATTGGTGACAGATCGTCGCCTTGGTCTCAGGCGCGCGCTTGCGATGGCGCATTGGCGGATCGAGCGATTGCACCCAGGGAAGTGGTGTCGCTCGATCCGCCGCGGAAACGCGTTACCAGCGGTCCAGGGCCGCGCGTCGGGCGGTACGGCGGGCTGGCGCCAGCTGTCCCCCGCGAGCAGCCACACATGCGTCCTGGGCGCTCGCGTTCGCTTCGGGCTGCGCCCGGCTGGTGTCCGTCCCTATGCGCCATCGCAGACAGCAAATCCTTTCAGCCAGCAGCTCGTCTGCGTTGAAATGCACGCTCTCCAGAAAGGGAGACGTTCGCGGACGAAGCGAGATCTTTGTCGGCGAACGAGACCTTTCGCCCGCGAACGCTGGTCTGGACCGATCGGCGAGCGAGCAATCAGTGTGCTGTCGTCTATCGAAATGGGGTTCGCCGTCACCCCAAACGATGACCGTGCTCCACAGCCTACTTCGAGCGCAGGCCGTAGATGGTTCGCCACAGCCTCAGGATCGGGTGCAGGAGGCGAGTCAGCGATCCGCCGGCATCGACGATGCGGGCCGTGGTCTCACGCATGGCAGGGGTCAATGCGCTGTCCTTCGACAGGTACATCGCGACCATGCTTGCGACGATCAGGGCGTGCCTCTCGCCGTTCTTCAGGGAGCGCGCCTCAGATAGGCCACGCCTCACGAGCAGGCAGAGGCGCTGAGTCGCGAGCTCCAGCGTCGGGTAGTGGGATATATAGGTGTGCTCGCCCGTCTCGAAGTCCTCGGCCTGGTCGACATAGCTGTCGAGCATCGTCGCGAGCGCCGAGGTGCTTGGAAAGTAAGCGCTGCGCGTGCGGGCGATCTCGTCGTGGGTGCACGTTGATTGCCCGGCGAGGACGAGCAGGGCGAAAATCGTGAGTCCGGCGCTGGCAGCTCCAGTCAGCTCGAACCAGCTCGCCTCGTGTCCAGTCGGGAACTCTCTCGCTGTCCACGCTTCGAGCGATGCGTCGCGATGTCTCGGATCGAGCTCGTGGTCGATAGCGAGGACCTGGGCTCGGAGCGCTTCGTGCACGACGAGGTCGCGGACCTGCTCATGCGAGGGCAGCCGAGCGCAGCTCTCTCGGCAGGCGCTGACGAGCGCACGCAGATAGCCGCCGTCGTCACGCCAGGGATGGTGGCGATAGTAGTCTGAGATCGGGCGTCTCGGATCGAGCGCGTCCACGAGCGCGAGGTGCAACTGCTGTCCGTTTGCCTGACCCGAGCTGGCGCCCCGCTCGCTCACGCTGTCGAGGAAGTCCCAGATGATCTGGTAGGCGACCAGCAGTCGCAACAGAGCCCGATTGCGAGCGTGAGGCACGATCGAGAAGAGCGCAGCGCCATCTGTCTGTCCTCGCTTGCCACCGAGCGCGTTGAGCGCGTCTTCGCGGATCGGCGTGTCGGGGATCTCGAGAGCGAGATCCCGCCAGCTACGCACCTCGCGAGCAACGGCGGGAAGTCCCCAGGCCAGCTCGCGCGTGGCGCTCGCGATCAGCGCCCAGAGCTGGCGGGCAGACAGCGGCGCCGCGCTAGAAGTGCTGTCGTTGAAATCGGTCGCACACGGCCTAATACGCTGGACTGGTTGTTTTCGGAGGTACGCGCACGACGAGATAGCCGGGCAACGCGACGACCACAAGCGCGACGACGCTCACTACTCCAAAACTGGAGATCGCAGCGACGCCTTCGGTGCTGAAGCTGATTGGAAAGCCGGTGACGCTCGCCAGGAAATGGCTTCCGAGCAACTGCGCGTAGAGACCGAAGACGGCCCCTATGGAACAGCCGACCGCGAGGAGGACCGCCGCTTCGCACAGCAGCCATCGCCACAGCACACCCTCTTCGTAGCCGTGGCACTTGATGAATGCGATCAAGTCGCGGCGTTGCCAGATCATCGCCCCCATCGCTCCCATCATCGCGAGCATCGCGGCGATCAGAACAAGCAGCCTGATCTGGGTCAGCCGTGACAGTCCCTGCGCCGCAAGCGCATAGTGCTTTTGCTCGCGTTCAGCGGAGGTCTCGACCACCAGTCCGCTGGAGGGAGCCAGTGCGCGCGCGACGCGATCGCGTACGGTCGCAGCCGGGATGCCCGCCGCAGTTTGGATCTCGTATGCGCTCGGGTCGCTGTGCGTCCACGCGCGAAGATAATCGTGAGAGTTGAGGATGATCGCGCCAGGGGGCCACCCAAGGTTCGTGGTCAAGCCGGCGACTCTCACAACGATTGGCCGTGGCGAAGGCAGCGTAAAAGCCTCGCCGACGTGCAGGTGGTTTTCGACGGCGAGCGTCTTCGAAAGGACCACCCAACCGCCTTGGTGGATTCTTTCTGAGGCGCGGATCAGATCGAGGTGTCCACCCAAGAGCTGACTCGGCGGGACCGGGTGCTCGGTATCGCTGGAGGGGGCGCGAACCCACAGGCGGCGCTGTCCCCAATTGAGAAAGCTGCTGCGATATACGCCGAGTCGCTTAACGCCAGGCACCCGATCGAGAGCAGCGACATCTATTGCCTTGAACTGCGTTGTCATCAGGAGGCTCGACTTCCCTGCTGGTATCACCCACAGCCCTGCACTGGAGTCGAGGTCATGGGCCGCTGAGTCCAGCCCGCTCCGGAGATTTGCCTGAGTCCCCTGAAACTCGACGGTCCCAAAGACGGCAATCGCGGCGGTGGCGGCTATCGCCAGCGAGCGTACTCGCGTCTGCGGTGTCTGCAGCTCGGTGACCGCGAGCGCAGAGCTGATTCCGTCGAGGATGTTCGAGGCTCGCCCAAAGAGATCGACGAGCAGGTCAAACAACAGAGGCAGCAGGCATATGAGCGCGACTACAAGCGCGAGGTTCCCGATCAGCGCCGCTCGGGTGTCGGCAAGCAACCCGACCGTCGTAAGAGCTAGGCACAGGACTCCGATGAAGAGCCTTGCCGTGATCCACATTCGGCGGTGGTCTTGCGAGCTCAGCGACGGCTGCAATGGGCGGATGACAGTTCCTAGAAGTGGCCAGAGCACTCCAATCAGGGCGGCTCCCAAGCCAGTGCCCACAGCCAGAGCGATGCTCTCCCAAGTCACGATCCGGTTGTTGCCGATCGGAAACCCAAAGGCGAGATAGCCAGGTGTCGTGTGGAATACCGCTATCGACAGAATGTCACCGAGAACCAGGCCAAGCACGCAGGCCAGCACACCGATCACGGCGGCGTCGAACAGCAGGATCTTGACGGTGTCCCAACGGGTTGCTCCGTGGGGGCGGACATCTTCGACCAGCTTCCGCCGCGAGGGCACGGTCACGAGCATCGCGTTGAGCGCGAACATGAAGCCAACCAAGGCGCTGATCATGGAGAACAGCGCCTCACTCTCGCTCTGGGGCGCGACGGCAACCGCAAAGAGTCGCGAATCGAATTGGCCTGGCACGAGGTTGACGTTCCACGCTGCCGCCAGCCGCGCGAGCTCCGCACGGGCGTGCTGCGCGCGTGCGGGGTCGAAGCGCACGAAGATCCTGCTGATCTGACCCTGGGCGCCAGCCAGCCGCTGCGCGTAGCTGATCGACGTCACCGCGACCGGGTTGTGGACCAGCTCGCCGATATCGCCTTCGCCCAAGGTGGCCCCAACCAGCGTTTCCACGGTCCTCGCACCGATCTCCACCTTGATCGGGACGAGAGGGCCAACACCGATTTCGCTGGCGAGTGGAGCCGGCAGCGCGATCGCGTGCAGGGCGGCGAGCTGGTTGGCCGAGAAGCGACGCAGCAGGGGCCCGCTCGCGCGAACCGAATGCGGGTCCATGCCGACGAGCTCGACCGATCGTTCGCGACCCGATCCGATTACATTGATTTGCCGCTCGAACACCGGGAGAGCAACCTGCACATCGGGAAGTCGCCGGACCTTGACCAACAGTCCTTCGTCGAAGCCTTCGGGTCCTCGGGAGTCGAGCTGGACTTGAGCGCTGCCGACAAGCTGGCCATTGAGCTGGGAGGCTGAGTGGCTGAGGCTGGTGCTTGCCACCTGAGAGGCGAATAGCAACGCCACGCCTACGGCGATCCCCAGAATCGCAAAGACCTCCTGCACGAGCACGGCCTTTGCCTCAAAGCGGGCTTCGTAGATGTAGCGAATACCCGAAAAGCTTATTCCCGCCATCGTCAATCTCTCTGCGGGGGCGAGCCGACCGGGATTGGCGTGTGGTCCGGCCTGTACTCAGTGATACGCCCGTCGCGCAGTTCGTGGATTTGATCGGCGAACGCCACCGCCTGCGGGTCGTGGGTGGCGAGCAGAAGCGCCATCTCCCGCTCGCGACACAGGTCGCGCATCAGGCCCAACACGTCGCTGGTGCGCTGGGTGTCGAGGCTGCCGGTTGGCTCGTCGGCGAGCACGAGCTCTGGATTGGTCGACAGCGCGAGCGCGATCAGCACGCGCTGGCGCTCGCCCATCGAGAGCTGCTCCGTGCGATGCTGGAGGCGCTTACCAAGCCCAAGCTGCGCAAGCAACGGTTCGATCGTGGTCGGCGCCCTGCGCACGTTGGCCAGTAGGAGCTTCAGCGATGCGTTCTGGATCGCCTTTGCGCCGGGGATCAGGTTGTGCGGCTGCCCAACGATTCCAAGCTGATGCAAACGGTAGGTGTGCCCTTCCTTGCGCGACATCTCAAAGACGTTGCGACCGTTCATCAGGACCGAACCGCTGTCTGGGCGCCTGAGACCGGCGATCAGCTCGAGCAGGGTGGTCTTGCCAGATCCACTGGGACCGTAGAGCGCCACGAACTCGCCGGGTGAGATCGCCATCGACACACCGTCGACGGCGCGGATGACCTCCTCACCACCTATCTGATAGTGCTTGACGAGATTGCGGAGCTCGAGCACTACGAAAAGCCCATGCCGCGCGATCCCTGTCGCCTGTCCTGCTTTGGGAAGGGTATGAGCTCGGCGTTGTTGTGTTGTATGCCGGTCATTGGCTCGAGGGTTCCCTTGTAGATCGAGAGCACGCGGTCGGCGAGGGCTGTCGTGTCCATCTCTGAGACGCTGAGGAGTGCTGCGCTGCGGTGCTTGGACTCTTTGATCAGCGCGCGTAGGAGGTCGATCGTCTCTTCGGTTGCGCGGCTTCCCAGACCGTTCAGCAGATCGTCGATGACGATCAGTCGGGGTTCGCCGGCGAACGCTCGCGCGAGGCTGATCAGCACCTGCTGGTGGTGGGAGAGCTCGCGCCATCTTCGGCTTGCGTGCTCTTGCATCCCGACTCGTGCGAGCATTTGGGCTGCGGCTCGCTCGGCCTGGCGGCGCCCGTGCCCGTGCAGGGTTAGCGGCCAACCCACGAATCGGGAGACCTCGACCTCGAGCCCCGGGCCATCGCGGTCGATCCACACGATCTCGCGTCCCAAGAGCTTGGCTCGCGCGCGGTCGGAGAGGCTCGTCAACTCCTGCTCTGCGAGCGACACGATGCCCTTGTCGGGACGCTCCGCGCCGGCTGCGACCTGCAGCAGAGTGGTCTTGCCATCCAGGCTACCCCCGACGACCATCACGATCTCGCCGCAACCAACCCTGAGCGACACGTCGTTCAACGCCACGACACACTCGCCGCCACGCGAAAAGCACTTCCACACCCCAGCAACCACCAACACGGAGATCAGTCCTCGCGCAGAGTCAAGAGGAGCTCTTCGAGCTCTCTGCGGACCTTCTTGCGACGCATGACCATCACGCCAAACAGATCGACTTCGTCCTTCAGCTTGATCGCCTGCAGCTCGGCCCGCCAGTCGGCTCGGAGAAGGTCATCTCGGAATCGCTTGTGTTTGAGCCACCGACTCTGCACCTGGTCGTATTCGATTGTGAACGCTTGCTCCTCTTCGCGGACGAGACGGATGAGCGCCGCGATCTGCTCGGATCCGACAAATGCGAGCTTGCCTTGCAGCGGGTCGCGCATCATCGGTGGAAGCGAGCTCAAGAGCCATCGACGGGAGAGCTCGTCACCGGCGGTCGTCGCCTCATAACGGTTCAAAGGGGGCTCCGCGCCCTCTTCCACCAGACGTATGTGACCGGTCTGCGCGAGCGACCTCATGTTGTTGTGGGCTGAGCTCTCCGGGAATTGCGCCGCCGGAAACTGCTCTTTCAGGCGCCGGCTGACGCCGGCCACGGTGTCGGGCTCTTGGACGACGAGACTGAGGACGGCAATCCGTGGTGTGATGCTCTTTGGGATCTCAGCCTCGGCTGGCATGGCGTCGAGATCCTAACCTAAACCAACTGTGGGTGTACTGAATGGCCGAACCGTGCCATCCGACAGACACTCATATGTGCACGCACCGTCTTGGCGGTGCACGCGGAATGTTTCCGACTCGATACGTTCCGCACTAGATACGTACCGACGCGTTTCCGCTAGTCCGCCCGGCGCGCCTCGGGGAAGGGTATGAGCTCGGCGTTGTTGTGTTGTATGCCGGTCATTAGCTCGAGGGTTCCCTTGTAGATCGAAAGCACGCGGTCGGCGAGGGCTGTCGTGTCCATCTCTGAGACGCTGAGGAGTGCTGCGCTGCGGTGCTTGGACTCTTTGATCAGCGCGCGTAGGAGGTCGATCGTCTCTTCGGTTGCGCGGCTTCCCAGACCGTTCAGCAGATCGTCGATGACGATCAGTCGGGGTTCGCCGGCGAACGCTCGCGCGAGGCTGATCAGCACCTGCTGGTGGTGGGAGAGCTCGCGCCATCTTCGGCTTGCGTGCTCTTGCATCCCGACTCGTGCGAGCATTTGGGCTGCGGCTCGCTCGGCCTGGCGGCGCCCGTGCCCGTGCAGGGTTAGCGGCCAACCCACGAATCGGGAGACCTCGACCTCGAGCCCCGGGCCATCGCGGTCGATCCACACGATCTCGCGTCCCAAGAGCTTGGCTCGCGCGCGGTCGGAGAGGCTCGTCAACTCCTGCTCTGCGAGCGACACGATGCCCTTGTCGGGACGCTCCGCGCCGGCTGCGACCTGCAGCAGAGTGGTCTTGCCATCCAGGCTACCCCCGACGACCATCACGATCTCGCCGCAACCAACCCTGAGCGACACGTCGTTCAACGCCACGACACACTCGCCGCCACGCGAAAAGCACTTCCACACCCCAGCGACCACCAACACTGGCACGCTCAACCCTCCGATTGGAGCCTACACCGCTGGCTCACGGCGACGACGTCGAGCCCGCGCGCATGACGCGAGTGACGGCATGAGGGGAGCGACGGCCGGGGCGTATTTTTCGACTGTCTGGCACATCCTGTGCATCGGGATGTATGCTTTAGTGCAAGGAGAGGTGGGTTCTGCGTCTGGCCTACGTGCCGCGACGCTCTCATCGAATGGGCATCAATGATCGGGCAGCAACGGAATCTGGGGCCGAATCGACCAAGTCGGGCGAAGCTTGCCCGCGTAACATGGCGATCTCGTGACAAGGAGGGCCAAATGATAGGTATTCCCGGGTCGATCACGGGTCGATGGAGGGCCTCGATCGGCATGTTCTTGCTCGCAATGGCAATTGGGGTGCTGACTGCCCAAGCACATGCGAGGCGCCCGACGGCGATGGAGTCCAAGCGGGTGAACCTCGTCGAGACCGCACGTCTCACGCTCGCTGACGAAAAAGGGTCGGCGCTCACCGAGCGCGGCCAAGCTACGGGCACATATGACGCTCCGGTCATAGCCGTCTTCACGATTCATCCCAAATCCGTCACGGCTGTCGTGACGATCTACCCAAAGGGGGGGTCGATCACGGGGACGGCTCACGCGAACTACGTCGTGAGAAACTCCCTCGGCTACTTTGGCGGGAGCTTTGCGCTCGGGCGCGGCACGGGGAAGTACAGGCACCTTTCCGAGGTCAACGGCAAAGCTCTCGGAATCAGCGGGATCATCAACCGCTATAGCTTTGAAATTCAAGTCAAAGCCCACGGCGAAGCCAACCTGTAGCTCGACGGCCTTTGATCGGCGCCCTAAGGACGCGGGAGTGAGCCTCGCTCGATTTCTCGCACTCGTTCTGGTCGTTGCCGGCTGTGCTTGCTTTGGGAGTGGCGCCAGCGCGGCCCAGCAGGTCAAGTTGCGCGTCGCGTTTGACCCCAACCTGCCCGGCCAGCGCACCACGATCGAGCTGTCCCTCCGCATTAGCGGTCCCGGGGGATCGCTCCCAGCTCCGATGAGGAGCCTCGACCTGCGCTTGCCCGCCGGTATGGGTATCGCAACCACCACGCTGGGGCAGGCCAACTGCATGCCGGCGGACCTACTCAAAGGCGGTCTGCACGGCTGCTCGGCCAATGCACGCATCGGGTTCGGCGACGCCACCGCCGTCGTGCCGGTCGGCTCTCAAAACATCAACGAGAAAGCATCCCTTAACGCACTGATGGGGCCATCTGTCGAAGATCGCCTCGAAGTTCTCTTCTACGTCGAAGCACGCGAACCGGTCCTCGCCCAACTGGTGCTTCCGAGCCTGTTGGGGGAAGACATTCCCCCTTACGGTGAACAGCTCGATACGTCCGTCCCGCTGGTGCAAGCGTGGCCGGAGGGCCCGGATCTTGCCCTGCAGACATTCAAATCGACCATAGGGCCCCTGCACCTCACCTATTTTCGCAACGTCAATGGCAAGACGGTGCCCTACTACCCTCATGGCATAAGGCTCCCACAGAGATGCCCAGCGGGTGGCTACCCGTTCGCCGCTCTGCTGAGCTTCGAGGACGGCACGCACACTGATGCCGCCTACAGTGTTCCTTGTCGCACACGCGAGAGATGACCTACCGTGGACTCACGCGCAGGACGTGGCGCAGGCGAATCCGCCTGCGCTTGTCCAAAATAGGGAGTGGCGCGCGCTGGAGCGCTATGCGGGCCAAGATCCTTGGATGCGCCGTTGGGGCAATTGGCGCCTTTCTGCTGGCGTGTGTCGCCACCGAAGTGCCCGTCGCGTCGGGGTCCGAAGCGAGTCCCTTTGGGATTACGTTCGCGATTCAGACCACCCAAACGAAGGAAGTGCCGCACGGCCCTGGCATCCCTGGGTACGGGTTCGTGAACCAGCCATACGCGTTCACTCAGGCCGGAGGTCATCCGGAGGCTCTTACGAGCAGAATCGAATTCGCCAGTGAAGTCGGCGGCGGCGGCGTCCTCTTACCGGTACGTGACCCCAAGGACATGGTCTTCGACTTGCCGCCAGGACTCCTGGCGGACCCCTTGGCGGCGCCACGCTGCCCCTCGGCGCAGGCGATCTCGAGTGGATCGTGTCCTGTGGATTCGCAGGTGGGAGTGTTCGTGCTGCGCTTTGGAAACAAAGCGATGCTCGGCCCGATCGTTGACCTGACGCCGGAAGCGGGTCAGTCGGCCGAGCTTGGACTCGAGACCTCGTTCAAGACTACGTTCCCCTTGACCGGTCGGGTGATACGCACAGCACAGGGCTACGGGCTCGCCTTGGCAGGAAACGGGCTTCCGATGCTGGATGTCGTGAGCGTCGAAACGACGCTGTGGGGTGTGCCGGCCGCAGCTGTCCACGATCCACAGCGCGGCCTCTCCTGTGTGGCTGGAGACGTGAGTCAACAGTGGAGCTGCCAAGGCGGGGGTGTGCCCAGCGGCGGGACTCCGCTGGCCTTCCTGACGATGCCGAGCGACTGCACCGCAGGCCCCGTGCTCGGGGTGGCGTGGGCGGACTCTTGGGAGCAGCCGGGACAGTACGTGCAAGCGGGCTCGAGGTTGCCGGGGATGACAGGTTGTGAGGTGCTGCCGTTCGATCCCGAGATCGAAGTGAGACCGGACACGCTGCTGGCGGATGAGCCTGCGGCCATTAGTGTGAAAATAGGAGTTCAACAGAGGGAAGCCACGGGAGCGCCCGCTACGCCGCCGTTGCGTGAAGCGACCGTGACTCTGCCGCAGGGCGTGACGATCAGCCCGGGTGTCGCCGATGGGGTGCAGGCCTGCCAACTGACCGGTCCGGAAGGCATCGACATGCCCACCGGGTTGAACGCTGGCGGCGAACCGCTCGCGCCGCAGGAAATCGGGGAGGGAGAAGAGCTCGGCCTAAACGAACAGCCGCGGCTTGCGCCTGGACATTGTCCCGCGGCCTCAACCGTCGGCACGGCCGAAGCGCTCACCCCACTGCTGCCCAATCCGATCAAGGGCAGCGTCTATCTCGCCCTTCCGGGATGCGGTGACTCGGCCCAACGATCCTGCACCGAGCAGGATGCGGCGGATGGGAATCTCTACCGTCTGTATATCGAACTCGGCGGACACGCCAATCCTCACGACGAAGGTGTGAACATCAAGATCGAAGGCGATGTGCAGGCAAATCCCGCGACCGGCCAGCTCACGGTGAAGCTCGTCGAAAACCCGCAACTGCCACTCAGCCAGTTGAGCATCAACCTGAATGGCGGCCCACGCGCCCTGCTGGACAATCCCGCGAGATGCGGACCGGCGAGGACGACATCCGATCTGGAGCCGTGGAGCGCGCCGGGCATGACCCCCGCACCGGAAAGCCTGCTCGTGCCCGGCACGCCCGACGCTGCCCCGTCCTCTTTCTACGACGTGACGGGTTGCGCCTCCACGCCGGTCTTTCACCCCGAGGTGCTCGGGGGAGCGCTCACGCCACAGGCGGGCCACTTCAGCGCGTTCAACGTCACGGTCACCCGCAGAGACCGCGAACCTTACCTCTCTCAAATACAACTGCACGCACCGCCGGGGCTCTCGGCGATGCTATCGAGCGTGCCGCTGTGCGAAGAAGCTCTCGCGAGCACGGGAAGCTGCCCCGAGTCCTCGCGTATCGGAAGCAGCCTGGTCGCCTCTGGCGCCGGCTCTCATCCCTATGAGCTGCCGGGCCGCATCTACCTCACCGCCGGGTATCAGGGGGCCCCGTTCGGCTTGAGCATCGTCACCGACGCGGTCGCGGGACCGCTCAACCTCGGACGGGTCGTCATCCGCGCACGGATCGACATCGACCCGCATAGCGCCGCACTGACGATCACAAGCGACCCGCTGCCGCAGATCGTGCTTGGCGTCCCGCTGCGCCTGCAGGGAGTGACGCTGAGCATCGACCGCCCCGAGCTCATGTTCAACCCGACCAACTGCAACGCACAACAAGTCACGGCGACGATCGCAGGCGAACAGGAAGCGACAGCCGAGGTGTCCAACCCATTCGCGGTCGGGGGCTGCAAGGGCCTCCGCTTCAAACCGACTCTCAAAGCGTCCACGAGCGCGCATACGAGCTACGCCGACGGGGCGAGCCTCGACATCAAGCTGACGTTTCCCAAAGAAGAGCCCGGCGCCGCGGCGAACCTCGCTCGGGTGGCGATCACGCTGCCCAGGAGCCTGCCGTCCAGGCTAACCACACTTCAGAGCTCTTGCATGGACACGATCTTCGATGCTGACCCCTCGGCGTGTCCTGGAGCGTCGATCGCAGGGATTGTCAGAGCCCGGACACCTGTGTTGCCTGGGGAGCTGACAGGGCCGGTGTATCTCGTCTCGCACGGTCGCGAAGCATTCCCGTCGCCTGTCGCCGTCCTGCAAGGGGACGGCGTGAGGCTCGATCTCGTCGGCTCGACCGTCATCGACAAAGCGGGGATCGCGAGCGTCGATCTCGATGGGATCCCAGATCTGCCGATAGCCAGCTTGGAGCTCTATCTACCGCAGGGTCGACACTCGGTTCTTGGCGCCACCACAAACCTCTGCATGCCGGCGAAGATGGCTCCCGCCAAGCGCAACGCCCCCAAGGGAGCACGTGGCCAATCGAGCCGTCACGCTCTCGCGGCGCGCGCGCGTGTGCCCGCAAGCCTCATCATGCCCACCGAGCTAGTCGCGCAGAACGGCCTCGTCATCCATCGGAGAACGAAGATCGCCGTGATCGGGTGCGCCGCCGGCAAAGCCAAGACCGTGCGGCGATCATCGAGGCGACCATCCCGTCTTACACGCATGCGGCGAGCTGTCCGCTAGCCGCTCGCTTGCCGGATTGGGCTCTCCGAAGCAAACGCGGCGATCAGTGTGGCCGTGCGCTCGGGCTGATCGAGCGAGACGAATGTGAGGCTGTCTTCGATGCGCTCCAGCCGCGCGTCGGGGAACGCGCGGAGCATGCGCTCGGCGTAGCGCAGCTTGAAGAAGCGATCTTCGGACGCCCATGCGATCAGGACCGGCTTGGTGAACTCACCAAAGCGCTCTGCCGCATCGAGCGTGTAGCGGCTGGAGATGCCCTTGAGGATCGTGGCGATCTCGTGGCGTATGCGGCTGTCGCGGAGCAGCGGAGCCATCCAGGCATCGCTGAGGTCGTTTGGTATCGGGCGCTTGGCGAGCCACCCATATGCGAACGGAAGCCTGCGCGCGGCGCGCGGACGCAGTGTTTGGCCAATCACGAGCACGGCCCCAGGGATGCGCGCCAGGACCTGCAGCGGCCGGAACATCGGCGGCAGGAAGTTCTCGTAGGCGTCGCATGGCGTGAGCACGAGCCGGCCGAGCCGCTCGGGGTGATGGATGGCGACGAGTTGGGATAGCGCTCCGCCGGTGTCGTTGCCGACGAGCGTGACGTCCTGAAGGTCGAGCTCCTCGAGGAAGTCGGCGATGATCCTCGCAAGGCCGGTGGGAGTGAGATCGGCGCCCGGGATCATGGGCAGTTCGTGAGAGCCGAGCGGCCAGTCCGGCACGATCACGCGGAAGCTCTCCGCCAAGCGTGGCGCCACCTCGCGCCACAGCCCTCCGTTGGTGAGGAATCCATGTACGAGCACAATCGGCTTGCCGGAGCCAAGCTCGCGGTAGCGGATGACCCCCTCGGGCAGCCGTGCCTCTCTCATACCCGGTTCCCCACCGCGAAGCGATTGACGAGTTGGCGTACCTGCAGTCGCGCGAGCAGCGGCCACGCCCGCGGGCGCTTGAGCGCGGTGGCGATCAGCACCGTGGGATCGAAGTAGGACTCCCGCTCGATCGCCATGCCGTCACGCAGCGTCACCCTGTCGCACACCCTCCAGCTGAGCGCCCGCCCGCCGAGCGTGCCGCTCACGGTCAGCTCGATGTAGAGCGCCTCGCCGTTTGCCACCCAACGCTCGACCTCGCCGTGGAGGTCTGGGATCAGCGCGAACACCGGATCGACGAAGCCCTCCCTGAAGGCCTGACGCCCTACGAGCGTGGGTAGCTGGGGCTGGATCAGTCGCACGTCAGGCGCGAGCAACTCATTGAAGTGGGCGGCGAAGGCGTCGGGGTCGCCCGGCGCGCGCCAGCCCTCGGCAAAGCCGGCGATCCACTTCTCGGCGACGGTGTTCTCGGGCTGCACGGTCGCTACGGGAGATTACAGTGGGAGACCGCCGTCTCACTACCCGCTGGTCACGGCGTTCATTTGGGGTGCCGGTCACGACGCTCATCGGGATGGGCCGTTCGATTCGCTGGCGTCGCCAGTGTCCCGTGTTCGCATCGCCGCGTTGTGCTTGGCGTGCGCAAAATATCGGGGTTGAAGAGCGCCCTTTGGGGCATACAAGGCGATATGACGTTTGGCAGCTCACTCGTGCTGATAGCGGTCGGCGCAATTCTCCGGTACGCGGTCACGGCGACGGTCAGCGGTGTCGACCTGCAGGTGGTCGGCCTCGTGCTGATGATCGTCGGCGTCCTCGGCCTGGTGCTCTCCCTGCTGTGGTTTGGAGTATGGGCCACCCGCAGACGGGAAGCGCCGCCGGTGGAACGCGAAGTCCGCGATCGCAACATCTACTAGAGCGTGCCTCCTCTGGTAGACAGCCTCCCGGGCACCTCGTGCCCGGGAGGCTACTGCGCGCTCGTCCTCGTCGTCCCCCTACCTAGCGTCCTCGTCACGTCCCCTACCTAGCTTGACCCTCGTCTCCCGCACAACCCCCCGACATTCGGCGACCTCCGCCAGCAGTTTCTCTTCTGCGGCCTGCTTCTTCGCCGCCCCCACTCTTGGTGCCTGCTCCTACTTCTTTGGGCAGGGAACCTTTATGATTGTGGTCGAGGTTTCCCCGCTCAAGAATTTGAGTTCGGTCTTCGCCGGGAAGCCGCCCTTTGGGCACTTCTTTGGCACCGTGCCGTAGGAGACTAGTTTTTTGCCCTTTATATAGGCGGCGCCGACCTTGATCTTGATCGACTCAACCGACGCGTAAGGTGCGCCGGGGACTGTCGCGACGAGCGGCACCACCGCTGTCAACTTCTGACTGAAGGCTCCGGAGGCTCCGGAGAAGCGTCCTGTCGAGAGAATTTCGATCGAGGCGGGGGAGGTTCCTTCGGTGAAGAACGCCAATCCTCCACCTGTGGTGAAGAAAGCTTGCACGCTCGCTTTCTCTGGAACTCGAGTGCTGCCGAAGCTCACCACGCCGAGCACTTCCCCCTTTGGGCTTGCAACCGACTTCCTCGGGCAGTTCTGCACTTCATGGCTTTCGAGGATGGCGTTTGAGCATGTGGCAAATCCCTGCGGGTGGAGCTTTGTGCCCGCAGGCAGGTAGACCACCACTCCCGTCAAAGGTGAGGGGAAGCCACCGTATTCGGTGCCGCTGATGGTGAACTGCGTTTCCACAGAGGCGCCTGCGCCAAGGATATTGCCTGTTTTCGGATATGTCTTGCTTTTCGAGGATGCGGGATTAATCGGGACGGGCAGCACCCTCGCCCTGACCGATACCTTCGGCGCGGCGGCGGCCGCTGCGGGCAGTCCGACGGCTGCAAGCGTCAAGCACGCCAGGATCTGGGTGATACGAAGGGTGCCGCCACGGGCAGGCCCCCCTGTGCGTCGACTGTGCCGCCCACTTGCTTTCATTGCTCTCATCGCGCGGGCAGAGCCGCTGACATCCTTCGATCTGGGCATTGTCATCTCCTTGGTCTACCGCTTTAACAGGCATGGGCGTCGCAAGTAGCGGTGGACGCTGACGACGACTTCCAAACGATGGGCCCCAGCTCTGCGGGAGCAAATGTGAGCTTGCGACGACGAGGCCTGGTGCTCACCTTCCCCCTCAGCTAACGTCGCCCAGGTGAGCTCCTCTCACTCGGACGCCGAGCGACTGCGAGGAATGGGTGTGCTGCGTCTGCGCGCCAACAATCCGAGCCCGCTCACGATGTCGGGCACCAACAGCTGGGTGGTGGGGAGCAACCCAGCCTGGGTGGTCGATCCGGGCCCGGCGCTCGCCGAGCATCAGCAGGCGCTGGCGACGGCGCTCGCAGAGCGCGGGGGACTCGGAGGAATGGTCCTCACCCACGATCACATCGACCACTCCGAGGGCGTGCGGGCGTTGCGCGAGCGCTTTTCGGCTCCACTTGCGGCCGGACGGGGCCCAGCGGACGTCGAGCTGAGCGACGGCGCTCAGATAGGCCCGTTCGAGGCGCTCTACGCCCCTGGTCACGCTCCCGACCACTTCGCCTTGATCGCGGACAGGGTGTGCTTCACAGGCGATGCCGTGCTGGGTGAGGGCAGCGTGTTCATCGCTCCCGACGCCGGCGCCCTCGCCGGCTACCTCGACGCGCTCGAGCGGTTGCGCGAGCGCGAGCTCGACGTCCTATGCCCCGGTCACGGTCCTCCGATCTGGACGCCTCGCGAGCGTCTATCCGAGTACATCGAGCACCGCCTCGAGCGCGAGCGCCGGCTGCTTACGGCGATCGCCGAAGATCGTCGCTCCACCGACGAGCTGCTCGACGCGGCCTGGTCGGATGTGCCTGCGCAGTTGCGCCCACTGGCGGCGGTGACGCTCTCCGCGCATCTGGACAAGCTAGCCGAAGAAGGACGGCTACCGCTACCGTTTGCCGCGCGATGAGCGCGAGCGTCCCGAACGTGGAGGAAACCACGCCGAAGCCTCCCGGTGCGACGCCCGGCGCCTCGGCCACCGCGTCGCCGTCAGAGGATTCGCCGTTCCCGGCAATCGCCGACTACGGCTTCCTCTCGGATTGCCACACCGGCGCGCTGCTTGCCTCCGACGGCTCGATCGAGTGGATGTGCCTGCCGCACTTCGACTCCCCTTCAGTGTTCGCCGCACTGCTCGACCGGGGCGCCGGCAGCTTCAGGGTTGGCCCGTATGGCGTGTATGTGCCAGTCGGTCGGCGCTATCTGCCGGGGACGAACGTGATCGAGACGACGTGGATGACCCCGCAGGGATGGCTGCGCGTCGTGGACGCGCTCACCATCAGTGACTGGCACGACGAGGATCGCAACACGAGCCACACGCGCCCGCCGACCGACTTCGACGCCGACCATCTGCTCGTGCGCGTAGTGGAGTGCATTCAGGGACAGGTGCAAGTCGAGATGGTGTGCGAGCCGATGCTCGACTTCGGCGCCACCGTCGCCAAGTGGAGCCATGTCGAAGACGAGCACGGCCACGGCCTGGACGCCACTGATGGGATCACCGCCTTTCGTCTCTTCAGCGACACCCGCATGGGCATCGAGGGCAACCGGGCTCATTCGCGCCACACGATGAGCGAGGGCGAGAAGCGTTTCTGCGCGATCTCGTGGACCAGGGAGCTGCGCGGGCCGCGTACCGCCGAGCAGGCTGAGGCTTACATCGACCGCACAAGCCACTTCTGGCGTACGTGGCTCGCGGAAGGCGCCTATCCGGATCACCCGTGGCGCTCGCATCTGCAGCGCTCGGCGCTCACGCTCAAGGGCCTCACGTTCATGCCCACCGGCGCCCTCGTGGCCGCCCCCACGACCTCACTCCCGGAGACACCGCGAGGATCGCGCAACTGGGACTACCGCTACTGCTGGATGCGAGACGCGTCGTTCACCCTCTGGGCCCTGCACGCCCTCGGTCTGGACTGGGAGGCCGATGACTTCATCCAGTACGTCGGCGACATGGAGCGCAACAAGGACGGCTCGCTGCAGATCATGTATGGGATCAAGGGCCAGAAGGACCTGCCCGAGTCGACGCTCGACCACTTGAAGGGCTACGAGGGGGCGCGCCCCGTGCGGATCGGCAACGGGGCTTATAACCAGCGCCAGAACGACGTGTACGGAGCGGTGCTCGATTCGGTCTACCTGCACGCCAAGCAGCGCGATCACATCCCTGAGCGACTGTGGCCGGTGCTTGCCGATCAGGTCGAATGTGCCTCGAAGGTGTGGCGTAAGCCGGACCAGGGGATCTGGGAGGCGCGCGGAAAGCCGCGCCACTACGTTTCCTCGAAGCTGATGTGCTGGGTCGCCACGGACCGCGGGGCGCGCCTGGCCGAACGGCGTGGGGACGAACCGCTGGCTGCGCGCTGGCAACAGACGGCGGACGAGATCAAGGCCGACATCCTCGAGCGAGGCGTGGACGAGCGCGGCGTGTTCCGCCAGCACTACGACACGGATGCGCTCGACGCGTCCAACTTGCTGATCGTGCTGATGCGCTTCCTCCCGGTGGACGACGAGCGGGTCAGGGCGACGGTGATGGCGATCCGCGACGAGCTGACCGAGAACGGGCTGGTTCTGCGCTACCGCACGGAGGAGACCGACGACGGTCAGAGCGGCGAGGAGGGCACCTTCTTGATCTGCTCTTTTTGGCTCGTCTCAGCGCTGTGCGAGATCGGAGAGCACCTCGCCGCGCGACACCTGTGCGAGCGCCTGCTCGGCTACTCCTCCGAACTGGGCCTATACGCCGAGGAGTTGGAGGCCTCGAGCGGCCGCCATCTCGGAAACTATCCGCAGGCGTTCACCCATCTTGCTCTGATCAACGCCGTCACCCACGTCGTCGAGGGTCGGCAGCGTCCCTGAGCCAGCGCCGCTGCTCGCAGTGTGCGGGCGGGCCAGATGGGTCGGCGGTGGCCGCTGCTCAGCTCGGCCGAGTCGGCTGGGGGCCTGGCTACGACTCGTATCCGGGCTCGCCCGGTAGCAGCACGCGTGCGACCTCGCCGTCGAACCACACCTTCGGCTGCACGGGCAGCACCTCGCGACCCTCGGCATAGCTCAAGAGCTCTGAGACGCTTGAGAAAGCACCAAGCTGCTCCAGGTGCTTGATCGTGGGGAAGACGAGCGCGATCTCCTCACGGGCGAAGGCGTCGAGCGCCCCCTGTGGCGTGAACCAGCCCTGCTCGACGCACTCCTCGCCGTCCACCCTGGGCGTCTGTCCATCGGGAAGCTCAGCCAAGAAGAAGCGCGTATCGAAGCGTGTGGCGACCTCCTCTGGCGTTATCCAACGCGAGAATTCCACAAGCGCCTGCGGATCTACAAGCACGATCCCCGCCTCCTCGGAGAGCTCTCTCACCGCCGCGGCGCGGTGCGCCCGATCGCCGTCCTCGTCGTCGACCGCCCCGCCGGGGAAGACCCAGACGCCGCCCATGAAGCGCGCCTTCTCGGTGCGCTTGACGAGCAGCACCTCGAGCGTCTCGCCACCGCCGCGCAGCAGAATCACTGTGGCTGCCTGGCGCGCGGGCGTGGCCTCGCCGTCGTTGAGCTGCTGGCCTGGCTCCTCGTCTGCGCCGAGCTGGAGCTCTTGGCCCGGCTTCTCGTTGGCGGCGAGTTGGAGCTCTTGACCTGGCTCCTCATGGCCGCTGGGGGTTGAGGTGCTCATGTTGTGGACCCTACCTGCAGGTAACCTTACGTGCATGAGCACCACCCAAACCTCGCAACGCTGGATCTGCGAGTCCTGCGGCTACATCTATGACCCGGAGGAGGGCGACCCTGACGGGGGCATCCCCGCAGGAACGGCCTTCGACGACATCCCCGACACGTGGTTCTGTCCCGTCTGCGGAGCGCGCAAGCGGGACTTCACCCTGTACGAGGGCTAGCGATCTGACCAGCTGGCCCGAGCTGCTCGCGTTCGACCGCGAGCATGTCTGGCATCCCTACGCGTCGCTTCCCGCCTCGCTGCCGTCGCTGCCGGTCGTCTCCGCGGAGGGCGTGCGCCTGCGCCTCGCCGATGGGCGCGAGCTGATCGACGGCATGTCCTCGTGGTGGTGTGCGATCCACGGCTATCGCCACCCGGTCTTGGATGCCGCGCTGCGCGAGCAGTTGGATCGCATGGCCCACGTGATGTTCGGCGGCCTGACACACGAGCCCGCGATCCGGCTGGCCGAGCGGCTCGTGCAGATCGCGCCGGAAGGCTTGGAGCGCGTGTTCTTCGCCGACTCCGGCTCGGTGTCTGTGGAGGTCGCAATCAAGATGGCGCTGCAATATCAGCGCGCGAGCGGGCATCCCGAGCGCAAGCGGCTGCTCACGGTGCGCGGCGGCTATCACGGCGACACGTTCGGGGCGATGGCCATATGCGACCCGGTTGGCGGTATGCACAGCCTCTTCACCGGCCTGCTCGCCGAGCACGTCTTCGCCGAGCGTCCGCCCGACGGATTCGACCGTCCGCTGGATCGTGGGTGGGAGGAGCGCGTCAGCGCCCTATTCGTCCGTCACGCCCACGAGCTGGCCGCCGTGATCGTCGAGCCGGTCGTGCAGGGCGCGGGCGGTATGCGCTTCCACTCGCCCGAGTGTGTGGAGCTGCTGCGCAGGTTGTGCCACGAGAACGAACAGCTCCTCATCCTTGACGAGATCGCCACTGGCTTCGGGCGCAGCGGAGCGATGTTCGCCTGCGAGCACGCGGGCATCGCTCCGGACATCATGTGCGTCGGCAAGGCGCTCACTGGCGGCTATATGACGCTTGCGGCCACGCTCTGCACGGCGGAGGTGGCGAGCGCGATCTCCGCCGGCGAGGGCAAAGCGCTGATGCACGGTCCCACCTACATGGCCAACCCACTCGCCTGCTCGGTGGCGCTCGCCTCGCTCGAGCTGCTCGCGGGCGGCGCTTGGCGCGAGAATGTGGCACGCATCGAACGGGGGTTGCTCGAAGGCCTTGCTCCCGCTCGCGAGCTGCCGGGAGTCGCGGACGTGCGTGTGCTCGGCGCGATCGGGGTCGTGCAGCTGGATCGGGATGTGGACGTCGCGGCTGCTACGGCCGCCGCAGTTGAGCGGGGCGCATGGCTGCGTCCCTTCCGCGACCTCATCTACACGATGCCGGCCTACATGATTAAAAGAGATGACCTCTTAAATATATGCCAAGCAATAGTCGCCGCAGCGGAGGTAAATGAGCACAGAATGTCCATTTGACTTTAGTCTATAATAAGGTATGGTAGTGTTTGCCAACTGCCAATTGGCTATCCGCCGGGTACGAGATGTCAGCCAATTCATAGGGGGATCTTCGGTGAGTAGCAGCAGCTTGTCATCCTCGGACCTGGGTGCCACTACCCGGCGACCTCGCGTCGCTTTGGCGCGCCTTCTACTGACTGGGCTCTCATACGACTCGCCTATTTCCAGACTTATCCGTCGACCCGTGTGGAAGATGTTCTACAGCATGAACCGCCGGCAGGGCACGGTCGTGGATCTCATGACTTTCTTGAACCTCGGATATCTCTCCGACCCGGAGGAGTTGAGCGACGAGGACACCGTCGATGTGGCCGACCGCGTGTCTGAGCGGCTCTACGATCAGGTTGTCAGCGGCGTCGATCTAGCAGGGCTCACGGTTGTGGAGGTAGGCTGCGGTCCCGGTGGCGGCAGTGCGTACTTGGCGCGTGCATATCATCCCGCATCATTGGTCGGGGTTGACATCAACAAGAAGATGATCGAGTGGTGTCGTGAGCACCACCATGCTTCTAATCTGCAGTTCCTGCAAGGTGACGCACAAGATCTACCGATCGCAAGCAACAGCGCCGATGTGGTCGTAAATGTCGAGTCGTCTCATTGTTATCCGTCTAGGGCGCGGTTCTTCGGGGAGGTGGCGCGGGTCCTGCGGCCTGGCGGTTCGTTTTTGATCGCTGACTCCATATTCGGAGACCGCGATAAAAAAGGATCAAACCTGGTGAGCGCTCAGCTGAGCGACGCGGGACTGGCGATCGAGGATTGCGTCGATATCACGGAGAATGCGCTCGCCGCCAGAGACGCTGTCTCACGCTCCCACGAATTCCAATTGCGTACGGAAAAAATGCCATCGCTGATAGTGCCGTTTGTCGAGGAATGTCTTTGTCTAAAAGGCACAAGACTCTATGAAACATTGGTCTCGAGGCAAGTACGATACATGCGGTGGAGGACTTTGAAGGCCTAGGGGATTGGGTCAGAACATTTGACCGTAAGAAGGTATTACTTATTTAGACATTGTCTCAAAATGAGGGTTGGAGTCGTAGAAAGCAGAGCTGACAAGCTCGGAGCTTGAGGAACGCGAGCCGGAAGCGGTCGCTGCGCTCGTAGCACTGCCGTAGCCGGCGGGGTTGGTGGAGGTGGCTGATGGTGCGCTCCACGACCCAGCGCTCGTGACCAAGCCCGGAGCCGTTCTCGGTGCAGCGTCGAGCGATCACTGGGACGATCCCACGAGCCCTGAGCTGCCGGCGGTACTTGTCGTAGTCGTAGCCACGGTCGGCCAGTATCCGGTCGGTCTTTCCGCGTGGGCGCCCGACGCGGCCCGTGACCGGCGCCTGGCGCCGTGAGTCGATCAGCGGCAGTAGTTGCGTGACGTCGTGGCGGTTGCCGGCACTGACCGTGACGGCCAGCGCCACGCCTTGGCTGTCGGTCAGAGCGTGGGTCTTGACGCCGTTCTTCGCGCGATCGGTCGCCGACGGGCCGGTGTGAGGCCCCCAAAAACCGCGCGCTGGGAAGACCCGTCGACGACTCCGGTAGTCCAGTCGATCGCGCCCTGGGAGTTCAGCTCGGCCAACAAAGCGTCGTGAAGCTTGTCCCAGACCCCGGCCCTGTCCCATTCATCCATCCGACGCCACGCGGTCTTGCCGCTGCAGCCTGTCTCAGACGCCGGCACCATCGCCCACTGGCAGCCGGTCCTCAGCACATACATGATCGCCTCCAAACAACAACGATCCTCCACACGCCTGCGTCCGGGATGACGAAACCGGCGCTCCACCTTCGGGATCACCGGCGCCACCCTGGACCAGAACTCGTCGCTGACCAGCCGCTCCGCCATACGCCACACATCCTTTCGGATCAGGTTGACGCACGACTAATTCCGGCCACCACCAAACAACCCTTCATTTTGAGACAACGTCTAAGTGGGCTGTTCTGAGCATGACAGCCAATGTCTGAATGGCAGCCTTGCCCCCGCTTGGGCCAGAATAGTGGTATCGGGGCCTTGGAGGTAGGGTAGCCACCAGACCTCGATGGCTGCGAGCCGACCGATCGTCTCGAGGTTGGAGCGCTCGAGGGAGGACGGTTGATCGGGCCATGGCGTGAGCACGACCGCACGCACGTCGAGCTGCGCCTCGCGCGCGGCCTGCAACGTCAGCAGCGTATGGTTGATCGTGCCCAATCCGGGTCGGGCGGCGATCACCACAGGAAATTTCAGCTCGACCGCCAAGTCGCATACGGTGAAGTCCTCGGCGAGTGGTACGAGCAGTCCACCCACGCCCTCCAAGATCAGTGTGTCGTGCTGGCGCCCGGCCACTCCTACGTGGCGCAGGATGCTCGCGCGATCCAGCTTCTCTCCGGCAAGTGCGGCGGCCAGGTGTGGCGACACAGCGGGCCCGTAACGCACCGGGGTCACGTCTCGCGCGTCCATCCCGGCGGCCAGCGCCAACAGCTCGTCGTCGGCAGGCCATGGTCCGGATGGCGACGTGTCCGCTCCCGTGAGCACGGGCTTGTGAGCGCCCACCCTCTTCCCGGCGGCGCGCATCGCGGCAAGCAGGGTCGCGCTTAGGATCGTCTTTCCGACTGCTGTGTCGGTTCCGGTGACGAAGAGCCCTCGCATGCCATCGTGCCTGCTTTGCGTATTACGCCGCGTGCGCCACGGTCGATCGGCGGCACGTCGCCTGCCCCGCCATGGCCTTTGGGCCGAGGCCCAGCTCGCGCGCGGCCCGGGCAAGTGTCCTAGCGGCAAGACGCAGCTCGTCATCGGTGTGGGTCGCCATCGTTGCAAGGCGCAGCCTGGATGTGCCCGCCGGGACGGTGGGCGGACGGATCCCCTGGGCGAACACTCCCTGTTCAAGCGCCGTTGCGGAGAGGCGCATCGTCGTTCGCTCGTCGCCCACGAGCAGTGGCACGATGTGCATATCGCTCGTCTGCACCGCAAAGCCCTCCTCTGCCAGGGAGCTGCGCAGTACGCGGGCCGCATCGCGCAAGCGCTCCGGGCGATGCGACTGTTCTTGGAGCAGTTCCAGTGCGGCCAGAGCGCCCGCGACAGCGGGTGGAGAGGGGGCCGTCGAGAAGATCAACGGGCGAGCTGTGTTGACTAGATAGCGGATCGTGTCTGCGTTCGCGCACACATAGGCCCCGTAGGAGCCAAACGCCTTGCCAAGCGTGCCCACGATCGCGTCGACCTGACCCTCTAGGCCCGCCTCGGCCACTGCTCCGCGGCCGCCCGGCCCGAGCGCGCCCGTGGCGTGTGCCTCGTCGACTGCCACGCGCGCATCGTATTCTCCTGCCAGCTCCACGATCTCTTGCAGCGGCGCCACATCGCCATCCATCGAAAACACCGAGTCGGTCACGATCAGCCTGCGCCCATCGCGGCGGCGCTGATGTAGGCAATGACTCAGGTGCTCGTGGTCGAGGTGGCGATACACAATGACATCTGCGCGCGAGACTCTGCAACCATCGACGATCGAAGCGTGGTTGAGTTCGTCTGAGAAGATCGTGTCTCCCGGCCCCGCGAATGCGCCGATCACGCCGAGGTTGGCCAGATAGCCGGAGCCGAACAGCACGCACGCCTCGCTGCCCTCGAACGCTGCCAGACGCTCCTCCAGGAGGCTGTGGATCGTCATCGTCCCCGACACCAGCCGTGATGCGCCGGCGCCGACGCCCCAGCGCATTGCGGCCTCTGCGACTGCCTCACGTACTCGTGGGTGGTCGGCGAGGCCGAGGTAGTTGTTGGAGCACAGCAGCAGGACCGGCTCGCCGTCGAGCACGACGCGCGGGCCCTGTGGCCCGGAGACGATACGCAGACGACGCTCCAATCCGAGACGTCCTAGCTCGGCCAAGCGCTCCTCGATCTCGTTCATGGTTGCCGCCCGTAGACGCTCGTCGATGTTCCGTCCATGCGCATCGCTCGATCGTCTCTGCGCTCTACCTTTCTGCGCTTGGCGCTCATCGCCGGGGCTCGCCCGCCCGCTCAGTCGCCCCAGCCGGCGGGCACTGCGTTGGGGACACCGTCCGGTCGCGGCGGCACGGCGCGCTTGGCCTTGAAGCGCAGCTGGGTGGAGGGATCCCACATGCGGATCTTCAAGCCCGTCTCCGCTTTCTGGGTGGCGCTGTCGAGCAGCTCCTCCACGACGTCCGGCGTCTCGCCGTCCAGCCAGCCCGAGCGGTTGTCCGGTCGCGGGTTGGCGCCGTTGTCGGATTGACGCGCGACGTTCAACCCAAGCTCTTCGAACATCGAGCGGTCCTCCTCAGGCGTTGAGCCGAGCGTGGTGAGGAAGTTGCCCATCATCACGCCGTTGAGCCCTGCCTTGACAGCCAGCGGCTGCAGCTCGCCGAGATTCTCCACGCGCCCGCCGCACAGCCTGAAGAGCGCAGCCGGCAGGATCAGGCGAAAGATTGCCACCCACTTGACGGCCTCCCACGGGTCGATGTGGTCGCGGTCGCCGAACTTCGTGCCAGGCCGCGGGTTGAGCAGGTTGATCGGCACGCTCGTCGGGTCGATCGCGGCGAGCTCGAACGCCATCTCCACGCGCTGCGCACGGGTCTCGCCGAGGTTCAGGATGCCCCCGACGCACGTCTCGAGCCCCGCCTCGCGCACCGCCTGGATTGTGCGCAGTCGGCCCTCGTAGCGCACGGTCGTGGAAACCTCGTCGTAGTAGCTCTCGGCCGTCTCGACGTTGTGATGCACGCGCTGAACGCCGGCGTCCTTCAGCGCCTTGGCCCGCGCCGGCGACATGTGCCCGATCGAGGCGCAGCGCTTGAGGTTGGTCTTCTCGGCAACCAACCGCGCGCCCTCGAGGATCTTCTCGAAGTCGCGCTTGGACAGGCCCTGACCCTGCGTGACCATGCAGAAGCGGTGCGCCCCGGCGGCCTCGGCGGCGCGCGCGTGCTCGAGAATCTGCTCGGGGTCCATCATCGCGTGCATCGGCGTCTCCGCCTCGGCGAAGCGGGACTGGGCGCAGAAGCCACAATCCTCTGCGCATCCGCCAGACTTGGCGTTCACGAGCGAGCACATGTCGGTGGAATCGGAGAAGCGCTCCATGCGTGCAGCCCATGCGCGCTCGACGAGCGCCTCGATCTCGGCGTGATCCTCGAGCTCGCCGAGCCAGAGGGCTTCCTCGCGAGTTATCAGCGGCGGCATCTGCGGCGACCTCCGGTCGTTCTCAGGCGTTTTGGAAGTTGGGGCTCGCCGGACAGTACCGCGGAAGGCGTCTGTGCGCGGTGGTGGACCGTGCCGACCCATCGCGATCGCCTTCCCCAGAGTCGTCAGATCGGCGGAGGGGCGTGGGTATGATCGCGCCGATGAGCACCCGAGACGCCGCTCGCGGGCGATTGCTCGCCGTCAGCGATCTGCACGTCACGCATCCGGAGAACCGCGCGATCGTCGAGCGTCTGCGACCTGAGCGGGACGCCGACTGGCTAATCGTGTGCGGAGACGTGAGCGAGACGATCGTCGACGTCGAATGGGCGCTCGAGCTGCTCAGCCGACGGTTTGCCACCGTCCTCTGGACGCCCGGCAATCACGAGCTCTGGACGCTCCCCGAGGAGCGCGCCGAGTTGCGCGGTGAGCAGCGCTATCTCCACCTCGTCGAGATCTGCAAACGCCTTGGAGTCCTAACCCCTGAGGACCCCTATCCGCTCTGGCAGGGAGAGGGCGGGCCGTTGACGATCGCATCTCTGTTCCTGCTCTACGACTACTCCTTTGGACGCAACATCGCGCCGACCAAGGCCGAGTCGCTGGCGCTCGCACACCGTGCGGGCGTGGTGTGCAGCGACGAGTTCCTGCTGCACCCAGATCCGTATGCCAGCCGCGAGGAATGGTGCCAAGCCAGAGTCCGCCAGAGCGAAGCAAGGCTCGACGCCTGCGAGACCCCGATCGTCCTCGTCAATCACTTCCCCCTGATCGATGCTCCGACGAGGGTGCTGAGACATCCAGAGTTTGCCCAATGGTGCGGAACCACGCGTACCGCAGACTGGCACCGTCGCTTCGGGGTTGTCGCGGTCGTCTACGGACACCTACACATTCCGCGCACCACCTTCCACGACGGCGTGCGTTTCGAGGAGGTCTCGCTCGGCTATCCACGGGAGTGGCGTCGTCATGGGTCAGCCCACGCCACGCCCCGTCAGATCATGCCTTCTCCACAATCGTCATGATCGAGCGGATCCTGCACTCAGCTGTCGTCGCCGTGGAGGCGCGCGAGGACGCAGCCGATGCGTGGCTCTTCCCAGAGGAGCGGTTTGTGGTCGGCAGGGCGGTGGAGAAGCGACGGCGGGAGTTCACGACAGCTCGCGCATGCGCTCACGCCGCATTGGAGCGGCTCGGGGTTCCGCCCGTGCCGATCCCTACCGGTGAGCGGGGCGAGCCGCTGTGGCCCGCGGGGGTGGTGGGAAGCATCACTCATTGCGAGGGCTACCGTGCATGCGCGGTAGCGCGTTCGAGCCAGATCGCGACGCTCGGCATCGACGCCGAGCCAAACGCGGCGCTGCCCGAGGGGTTGCTCGGCGACATCGCAAGGACGGAGGAGCTGCCGTCGTTGCAGGCGCTCGCGCGGGAGTCTCCGCATATACATTGGGATCGGCTCCTGTTCAGTGCGAAGGAGTCGATCTACAAGGCGTGGTTTCCGCTCGCGAGGCGCTGGCTCGGCTTCGAGGACGCGGTCGTGGCGATCGACGGAGCCGCGGGGACCTTCACTGCCCGCCTGCTCGTCTCGGGTCCCTCGCTTGGGGGTCGTCCGCTGACGGGCTTCTCGGGCAGGTGGATGGTCGGGGAGGGGATCGTCATGACCGCCATCTCGGCGAGCGTAGGTTGAGATCCTCTGGCATGCTCCCTCGCCCGATGACTCCCCAACTCGACCAGGAGTCCCGAGCGCTGCTCGAGGTGATGCGCGCGGGTGACGCCCCTCAGCCATACGTACTCGCAGTCGAGCAAGCACGCGAGCAGATGAGGGCAGCGCTCGTCACGAAGGGCGAGCCGATCGCATTGCATCGCGTCGAGGACATCTCGCTCGCCACACTTCACGGCCCGCTCGACGTTCGCTTGTTTCGCCCGGGCGAGGGTGTGCTGCCCGTGGCGCTGTTCTTGCACGGCGGAGGCTGGACGCTCAACGACCTCGACACGCACGATCGCTTGTGCCGTCGCATCGCGCGGCGCTCGGGCTGGCTCGTCGCGGCGCTGGACTATCGCCGGGCGCCCGAGCACCGTCACCCGGCTGCATTAGAGGACGCGCTGTGGGCATATCGCTGGCTGCTGGACAACGGCGAGCGCATCGGAGGCGACGCGTCGCGCATGGCGCTCGTGGGCGAAAGCTCGGGCGCGACGATGGCGGCCACACTGGCGGTCTTGCTGCGGGACATAGGCGCACAGCCGCCCGTGTTGCAAATCCTGGCATACCCGATCGCCGACGCATGCGGACGCTGGCCATCCTACGAGGAGCGTGGCAGCGGCTACACACTGGATAGCGAGTTCGTTCGCTGGTCGTTCGAGAACTATCTGCCCGCCGGGCACGACCTCGCGGATCCGTATCTGCTGCCGCTCGCCACACCCGATCACAGCGGTCTGCCTCCCACACTGGTCATGACAGCCGAGTTCGATCCGCTTCGAGACGAGGGAATCGCCTACGCGCAGAGGCTCGCAGAGGCGGGCGTAGAGGTCGAGCACGTCCACGCAGAGGATCAGATGCACAGCTTTCTGCTGCTCGATCGTGCGGTCCCAAGGGCGGGAGCGCTAATCGACCAGCTGGCCGACGCTCTGTCCGCTCGCGGGCACTGAGCTGTCCCTGAGAGCGGCGACTCCCTCGGCAGCCCTCGTCGAGCTTGAGAGATGCAGACCGTGCGTTTACGGGTCTTAGGGAGCGAGGCGGCGTTGGAGGGCCTCGAGTTAGGTCTCCTGCGGCAGTTGACAGCCGATGCGAGACCTTTTGGGAGACGGAGAGTCCAATGAGCGCGACGCGCCGAAAATTCAGGCTCAGCTCACGCGGTAGATCCTACCGTGAGCGTTTATAAACTCTGACAACTAGTCAATTATAAATTGCGTACATTTTAGTATCAAATTAGATACTAGCCTGGCTACCCAGTATTAGACAGGTTTTTGAGCCACGAGCAAATACGCGGGCAATCTAGTTGACAAGAACCATTGCGTCGTCTTAGTATCGCAAGCCGTGTTTCTGACTCGCCCACAGAGAGGTTTCTAGCGACGAGCTTCGGTAGACGGCATGGGGGAGAGGGAGACGATCGGACAGATCACTTGGATTACGTCAAGCGTTGGCCATCGCCTCGCTGCCTACAGGCGCTCGTCGGGAACCGCGCTCGATGGGTGATCGCTCTGCGATAGCAGTCGTCGGGATCGCGTGTCGCGTCCCTCGAGCAAGCAGCCCGGCTGAGCTGTGGGCGCTTCTGCGGGCGGGCGTCGACGCCGTCGAGGACATGCCTGAGGAGCGGCGAGCGCTTGTCGGGGAGTCCTCGATTCTCGACCCCTCGGCCGCGGGGTCGCACCCATCTGAGGATGTGCTGCTGACGAGAAAGGGGGGGTGGCTGGAGCGCATCGAGTCCTTCGACGCCGGCTTCTTCGGCGTCTCCCCGCGCGAGGCGGCCGCGATGGATCCACAGCAGCGGCTCATGCTCGAGCTGTGCTGGGAGGCATTCGAGGACGCGGGGATCGTTCCCGCCAAGCTCACAAGCAATCGGGCGGGCGTCTTCGTCGGGGCGATCTCGAGCGACTACGCCGACCTCATGCGGTCTCACGGCAGCGAGGCCGTCACGCGTCACGCCCTCACGGGACTGCATCGAGGCATGATCGCCAACCGCGTCTCCTTTACGCTGGGCTTGCGCGGCCCGAGCATGACGGTGGATACGGGCCAGTCCTCGTCGTTGGTCGCCGTCCACCTAGCCTGTGAGAGCCTGCGAAGAGGGGAGTCCGAGCTTGCGCTGGCCTGCGGAGTGCACCTGAACCTGTCGCCGAGCAGCGCCCTCGCCGCCTTCAGGTTCGGCGGTCTCTCGCCGGACGGGCGCTGTTTCACCTTCGACGCTCGTGCAAACGGCTACGTGCGAGGCGAGGGGGGAGGGGTCGTGGTGCTCAAGCCGCTGGCAGAGGCGCTGGAGCATGGCGACCAGATCTACGGCGTGATTCGCGCGACCGCGGTCAATAACGATGGAGGCGGCGACGGGCTGACGGCTCCCAGCCAGCGAGCGCAGGAAGAGATGCTGCGCCTCGCATATCGCAGGTCAGGCGTTGGGCGTGCGGCCGCGCAGTACGTCGAGCTGCACGGCACCGGCACCAAGCTCGGAGATCGCATCGAGGCGGGCGCCCTCGGAGCTGTGCTGGGGGTGGCGCGGCCGTCGCACAGCCCGTTGGCCGTCGGCTCGGTCAAGACGAACATCGGTCATCTGGAGGGCGCGGCCGGCATCGTCGGGTTGATCAAGGCCGCGCTTTGCGTCAAGCATCGGGAGGTCCCGCCGAGCCTCAACTTCCGTGCCCCGGCCGCCGACGTCCCCTTGGAGGAGCTTGGGCTGCGCGTGCAGCAGAGGCTCGGCTCCTGGCCACAGGAGCAGGAGCCATTGTGCGCGGGGATCAGCTCGTTTGGCGTCGGCGGCACGAACTGTCATGTGGTCCTGAGTGAGCCACCAGCCAGTCGATCCGGGGGATCGACAAGTGGGCGCGATGGGCTCACGGGGAGAGAGCAAGGGACGGGCGCTCCACTCGGCGAGGGAGTGCTGGCGTGGATGGTCTCCGGTCATGACGACGCCGCGCTGCGCGCCCAGGCTGGTCGGCTGGCGGACCACGTAGAGCGAGATGAGGAGCAAACCGCGGCGGATGTAGCCTGGACGCTCGCCCTCGGCCGGCAGGCGTTTGCCCACCGCGCGGTCGTGCTGGGTAAGGATCGCGAGGATCTGGTGGAGGGGTTTCGAGGGCTGGCGGAGGGGACGTCTGCTGGGAACGTGCTCGAAGGCTTGGTCACACCTGGCGAGGACCGCGGCGTGGTGCTCGTCTTCCCGGGCCAGGGCTCCCAGTGGGAGGGCATGGCCGTCGATCTGCTGCAGCGCTCGCCGGTGTTCGCCGAGTGCATTCGTGCGTGCGCCGATGCGCTTGCCGAGCACGTGGATTGGTCGCTCGAGGATGTGTTGCTGGGTGTGTCCGGCGCACCGTCGCTGGAGCGCGTGGACGTGGTTCAGCCGGCGCTGTTCGCCGTGATGGTGTCGCTGGCTGAGCTATGGCGGGCGTGTGGCGTGCATCCGGCTGCCGTAGTCGGTCATTCTCAGGGTGAGATAGTCGCCGCGCACGTCGCTGGTGGCCTGTCGCTAAAGGACGCGGCGCGCGTAGTCGCGACGCGCAGCCAAGCGCTCGGCGAGATCGAGGGTCGCGGCGGAATGCTGTCGATCGCGCTCGGCGAGGAGGAGCTCGCCCAGCGCCTGAGGCGCTGGGATGACGGAGTGCTCGTGATCGCCGCCGTGAACGGGCCGGCGTCGACTGTGGTGTCCGGTGAGCTCGACGCGCTCGAGCAGCTGCGCCGACAGTGCCAGGAAGAAGACATTCGCGTTCGCGGGATAGCGTCCACGGTGAGCGGCCATTCCCCCCAAGTGGATACGCTGCAAGCCGGCTTGCTCGAGGCCTGGTCGGGCGTCGAGCCCGTCGCTGGCGGGGCGCCGTTCTACTCCACCGTCACCGGCCAGCAACTCGACACAGCCGAGCTCGGGGCCGAGTATTGGTATCGCAATGTGCGTGAGCCAGTGCGGTTCGAGGCGACTGTGCGCGCGCTGCTGGAAAAGGGCTATAGGGCGTTTGTCGAGGTCAGTCCGCACCCGGTGCTGACCGCTGGTCTTCAGGAGACCGTCGAGCGATGGTGCGAAGAGGGACATGCACTGGAGGATCCGGCGCAGATCGCCGTCGGGGGCACGCTGTCTCGCGACCAATGCGGCTCCGATGCTTTCGCGCGCTCACTTGCAGAAGCCTGGACCAGGGGCGTGGCCGTCGATTGGTCAAGCGCCCTGGGGCTGGCCGACGCTGAGAGCGCGAGGCTGCCGACGTACCCGTTCCAGCGCAGGCGCCACTGGTTCGACCAGCTGGCGGACATGGCAGACGTGGACGAAATGGCGGGGCGTCCGGAGTCAAGCGCTTTTTACGCTACGAGGGAGTCTGACGCCGCCAGCGCCGAGCAGGTCGAGGTCGTCGCGTCGAGCGAAGTGTCCGCCGCGCCGCCGGATGCAGGATCTCGCAAGGGCGCTCAGAAGCGTGACGCCGAGCCCCGGTCGCCGACGCCATTCGAATCCACGGGGTCGGCAGACGCTCCCATCGGGCGACGTCTCGCCAGCGCGCCAGAGGCTGCTTACCCAAGCGTCTTGCTCGAGGCGGTACGCGAGCAGGTGGCGATCGTGACGGGTGAGAGCTCGCCAGAGGAGATCCAGCCTTCGCGGGCGTTCAGGGATCTCGGCTTCGACTCGCGCGCGGCGGTCGAGCTTCGCAATCGCCTCAGGACTCTCACGGGGCTGCGGCTGCCGACCAGCCTGCTCTTCGACCATCCCACGCCTGCGGCTCTGGCCGGCCACCTATCGCGTGAGTTGAGCGGCTCCGCAGCCAAGGTCGCGCCAGGTGCGCACTCCGGGCGATCTCAGGAGCCGATGGCGATCGTTGGGATGAGCTGTCGCTATCCGGGTGGAGTGTCGTCTCCGAACGAGCTCTGGGAGCTGGTATCGCGGGGCGGCGACGCGATCTCCGGCTTCCCCGTGGATCGCGGGTGGGATTTGCGGCGCCTGCCGGACTTCGATGCTGACGGCCCTGGCAGGGGCAATGTCCCCGAAGGCGGGTTTGTCTGCGATGCGGGGGAGTTCGACGCGGAGTTCTTTGGGATCAGCCCGCGCGAGGCGTTGGCGATGGATCCACAGCAGCGGTTGCTGCTGGAAGCTTGCTGGGAGGCGATGGAAGACTCGAGGTTGGATCCCCGCGCATTGCAGGGCAGCTCGACGGGAGTGTTCGCCGGGATCAGCTCTCAGGATTACCACCACTTCTCGCAAGCCATGCCAAGCGGCTTGGAGGGATATGGCTTGACAGGTGGCTCCACCAGCGTGGTGTCAGGGCGCGTCGCCTACACGTTCGGCTTCGAGGGTCCAGCGGTGACAGTCGACACGGCGTGCTCGTCTTCGCTCGTGGCTATTCATTTGGCGTGCCAGTCGTTGCGTGCGGGTGAGTGCTCGCTGGCGCTGGCGGGTGGGGTGACGGTGCTCGCCAGCCCATCCGTGTTCGTGGAGTTCATCCATCAGGGTGGTCTTGCGGCCGACGGTCGATGCAAGCCTTTCTCGGATCGCGCCGATGGGACCGGATTCTCCGAGGGTGTGGGTGTGGTGATGTTGGAGCGCCTGTCCGATGCGCGGCGCAACGGTCACAGAGTGCTGGCGCTGGTGCGCGGCAGCGCGATCAATCAAGATGGCGCCAGCAATGGGCTGACAGCGCCCAACGGTCCTTCTCAGCAGCGTGTGATTCGCCAAGCGCTCGCGAGCGCCGGGCTGTCTGCGGGCGATGTGGATGCGGTCGAGGCGCACGGCACGGGCACGAGATTGGGTGACCCCATCGAGGCGCAGGCACTGCTCGCGACCTATGGGCAGGATCGCGATGGGCAGCGGCCCTTGTTGCTCGGCTCGATCAAGTCGAACATCGGTCACACGCAGGCAGCGGCGGGTGTCGCAGGATTGATCAAGATGGTCATGGCGTTGCGTAATGGCGCGCTTCCCAAGACGCTGTACGCCGAGGAGCCCTCTTCACAGATCGATTGGTCCGAGGGCTCAGTGTCGTTGCTCGCGCAGCAGCAGCAGTGGGCGTCTGGTGACAGACAGCGTCGCGCCGCGGTCTCATCGTTTGGGATCAGCGGCACGAACGCTCACATGATCGTCGAGGAAGCCCCCATCTCGGTTGTCGAGGGTGCGCCGGAGCTGAGGGAGCCGCCGCTTGGAGAGGATGTCTGCGCTTGGCTCCTGTCCGCTCGCGACTGCGATGGCTTGCGTGGGCGCGCCGATCGCCTAGACGATAATTTGAGCCAAAGAGCGGATCTAACCGCGCGGGAGGTGGGACGCGCGCTTGCCAGGCGGCCCACACTCGAGCGTCGCGCCGTGCTCTTGGGTGGATCGCGTGAGGATCTGCTTCCCGGCCTGCGCTCTGTGGGTGGAGGGAGTGACAAGGCCGATCTTCTAGAAGGGACAGCTCGCGATGCCGGGCAAGCAGTGTTCGTCTTCCCGGGGCAGGGTGGGCAGTGGCCTGGGATGGCGGTGGATCTGTTGGAGAGCTCACCGAGCTTTGCCGAGCGGATTCGCTCATGTGAGGCTGCGCTCGCGCCATTCGTAGATTGGCGGCTCGAGGACGTGTTGCGTGGTGTGCCGGGGGCCCCGGACAGCAATCGTGTGGATGTGCTCCAACCGGTCCTGTTCGCTGTGATGGTGGCGCTTGCGGAGTTGTGGCGCGAATGCGGTGTGCGACCGGATGCGGTTGTCGGCCACTCGCAGGGAGAGATTGCGGCCGCGTATGTAGCCGGCGCGCTCTCGCTGGAGGACGCCGCACGAGTGGTCGCCGCGCGCAGCAGGGCTCTTATGGGACTGTCCGGTCGCGGAGGCATGGTGTCGGTCGCGCTTGGACTCGAGGAATTGGAGACGCTGACTGAGTCGCTCGAGCGCTCCGTGTCGGTGGCCGCAATCAACGGGCCCGGCGCGACCGTCGTGTCTGGCGAGCCGGCTGCGTTGGATGGCCTACTCGACAGATGCGAAGAGAAGGGAATACGTGCTCGACGCATCCCGGTTGGCTATGCGGCGCATTCTTCACAGGTGGAGGAGATAGGCGAGGAGCTGATCGCTGGCTGTGAGTCGATCTCACCGCGTTCGTCGAACGTGCCTTTCTACTCCACGACGCTTGGCGCCCTGTCTGACACCGTGGCGCTCGACGCCGACTACTGGTATCGCAATCTGCGCGACACCGTGCGGTTCGAGCAAGCCACCCGCGCCCTGATGGGAGATCAGTTCCGAACCTTCATCGAGGTCAGTCCTCACCCAGTGCTGACCGTTGGGATACAGGAGACGGCTGACGCCGTGCTCTCGGAGTCCGGAAAGCGGACGAACGGGAAGAGGGGCGGCTCAGAGGTGACGGTGCTGGGGTCGTTGCGTCGTCAGGAGGGTGACTCCTGGCGCTTCGTCCGGTCACTCGCACAGGCCTGGGTGCAGGGTGTCGAGGTCGACTGGGAGGGCGTGCTCGGGGAATCAGGCGCGGAGCTTCCCGATTTGCCGACATACCCCTTTCAGCGTCAGCGCTACTGGCTGGAGTCGCAACGTCCAGCGGACCCAGCCACGATCGGGCAGACGCCTGTCGACCATCCCCTGTTGGGATCTGAGGTCGCCCTGGCGAGCGAGGCGGGCCGGCTGTTCACGGGGCGTCTGTCTCTGCAGACCCATCCGTGGTCGGCGGATCATGCCGTCGCGGGAAACGTCTTGCTGGCGGGCACGGCGCTGCTCGAGTTGGCCGTGTATGCAGGGCGGCGAGTGGGTTGCGCTCTGGTCCGAGAGCTGACGATCGAGTCGCCGCTGAAATTGGATCGGCAGACGGCGGCGCAGTTGCAAGTCTCGGTGGGTCCGCTGGATGAGGACGGGACACGCTCGCTGCAGATCGACGCGCGCGCAGAGCAACCGGTGACGGACGCTTCCAATCGGTCAGACGCTTGGACACGTCAGGCCACCGCAGTGATTGCACCCGAACAGCTGCAGCCCCAATCCGTTGCCGATGCTCGTGTCCGAGAGATGGCTTCTCGCCTCAGCGGAGCATGGCCTCCTGAGGGCGCCGCGCCGGTGCAGATCGAGGACCTCTACGAGCTCCTTGCCGATCGTGGCTTTGAGTATGGCCCAGCGTTTCGGGGACTCCGTGCCATGTGGCGGGACGGGGATGACATCTTTGCCGAGGTATCTCTACCCGATGGGGAGCTGGATCGGGCGGAGACGTTTGAGCTGCACCCCGCGCTGCTGGACGCGGCGTTGCACGCCTCGCTGGTTGACGGCGGCTCGGGCGCTGTTGGGGGCTCGAAGTTGTCGCTGCCGTTTGCCTGGCGCGATGCTTGCTTGCACAGGACGGAAGCGTCCGTGCTGCGCGTATTGCTCTCACCAGAGTCAGGTGACGCGATCTCGCTGATCGCCACCGATGGTGACGGCGGATTGGTCGCTTCGATCGGTTCGCTTGCGATGAGACCCGTCTCTCCAGAGCAATTGCGGGGCGCCCGTGGACGCACGACCGACTCGCTCCTCGGCGTTCGCTGGGAGCCTGTGCGCGGTCTCGCCGAGACAGACCCAGGGCGGTGGGTCGTGCTGGGTGACGACGATCCAAGCCTGAGCTCTGCGCTGCGCGAAACCGGCTTGAGCGTGGAGTCTCATGCTGATGTCCCATCGCTTGCTCGAGCGATCACAGACGGCGCCGGATCTCCCAAGATCGTTTTGTGGGAGAGCCCACGATCCACAGGCGATCAAATCGAGCGGCTGCTCGGCGCCGGGGGGCTCGCAAGTGAGGATGGGCTCGCAAGTGAGGATGGGCTCGCGAGCGAGGATGGGCTCGCGAGCAGGGACGGGCTCGCGAGCAACACCGGCCTCGATAGTGAGGGCGATCTTGGCAGTGCTGTCCGGAGCAGCGTGCATCGGGTGTTGGGCTTGGCTCGGCAGTGGCTGGCCACCGATGAGCTTGCGACTTCGCGCCTGGTCATCCTTACGCGTGGCAGCGTCGCTGTGCATGCGGGCGAGCGGGTGCCTGGGTTGGCTGATAGCGCGGTGTGGGGTCTGGTCCGCTCGATCCAGTCAGAGAGCCCCGACCGCTTGCTGCTCCTGGACGTCGAGGATCTCCAGCTGGCGGCGCCCGTGGTCGTGTCCGCCGTGATGTCTGCGGTGGCAAGCGAGGAGCAGCAGGTCGCGATTCGTGGGGGAGTCGCCCACGTGCCTCGTTTGAGCAAAGCCAAAGATGGAGTGTTGTCGGCGCCGGCAGGCGTCCCCGAGTGGCGTCTGGACGTGTCCCGCGCAGGAACGATCGACGGCCTTCAAATTGTCGCGTGCCCCGAAGCCGCCGCTCCACTGGAGCATGGCCAGGTGCGCGTGCAGATGCACGCCGCCGGAATGAACTTCAGGGATGTGGTGGTGACCCTGGGCCTACTGCCCGACCCCAGCCAGGGCGGGATCATCGGTGGAGAGGGAGCTGGTGTCGTATTGGAGGTTGGTCCCGGCGTCTCCGCAGTGGGTGCGGGTGACCGGGTCATGGGCTTGTTCTCGGGTTGTTTCGGTCCTCGTGCCGTGACCGATCATCGCTTGGTGGCGAAGGTCCCGGATGGATGGTCGTTCGTTGACGCTGCGTCTGTGCCGGTTGTGTTCCTGACGGCCTATTACGGCCTGGTGGACCTTGCGCAATTGCGCTCGGGCGAGCGGGTGCTGATCCACGCAGCCGCGGGTGGGGTGGGCATGGCTGCGGTGCAGATCGCTCAGCATCTCGGCGCGGAGGTGTTTGCTACTGCGAGTCCGACCAAGTGGAGCGCACTGAAGGCGATCGGGTGTGAGCAGCCGCGTGTGGCTTCCTCTCGCGATCTCGACTTCAGGGAGCGGTTCTCGAGCCTCACTGGCGGCGAGGGTGTCGATGTTGTCTTGAACTCTCTTGCTGGAGAGTTCGTGGACGCATCTCTTGATCTGCTTTCCGGGGGTGGAAGGTTCCTCGAGATGGGCAAGACCGATGTGCGCGATGCGCAGGAGCTGGCGCGCGAACGACCGGCTGTCGCTTATAGCGCGTTCGATCTGAATGAAGCCCCGCCTGAGCGTATTCAGGAGATGCTCTCGGAGTTGCTGGGATTGTTCGAGCGCGGTGCGCTGGACAGGCTTCCGCTCCGAGCATGGGATGTGCGTCGCGCCCCGGAGGCCTTTCGGTTCATGAGTCAGGGACGGCACGTCGGCAAGCTCGTGCTGACGCTACCGACGGGCATCCAGGATGGCGGGACTGTGCTGATCACCGGTGGCACGGGCCAGCTTGGCGGTCTCCTGGCTGAGCACCTGATTCGCGAGCATGGCGTGCGCGAGCTGGTCCTGACGAGTCGTCGAGGACTTGACGCTCCTGGTGCGACAGACTTGCTGGATAAGTTGACGGCGCTCGGCGCCTGTGTGCGGATCGCCGAATGCGACGTCGCAGACCGGGCGCAGATCAAGGCTTTGATCGAGTCGATCCCCGAGGATTGCCCCTTGGCGGGTGTTGTGCATGCGGCGGGCGTGCTCGACGACGGGACGATCCAGTCGCTCTCGGTTGGACAGGTGGATCGTGTGCTTGCCCCAAAGGTGGACGCGGCGCTCCACCTGCACGAGCTCACTCAGCACCTGGACTTGGCCGCGTTTGTGTTGTTCTCCTCGGTGGCGGGGTTGCTTGGGACTCCGGGACAGGGGAACTACGCCGCGGCTAACGCATTCCTCGACGGGCTCGCTGCGGACCGTCGCGCGCGAGGATTGGCCGGAACCTCGATGGCGTGGGGATGGTGGGCGCAGGCGAGCGAGATGACCGGCCAAATGGGCGAGCGCGATCTCGCGAGGATGAGGCGGTCTGGCATCCAAGCGATGTCCTCCCAGGATGGCCTGGAGCTGTTCGACGTGGCCGCTCGGGCGCCCGATGCGCTCACGGTCCCGGCGGGGCTTGATCTAGCTGCGTTGCGCAGTCAGGCGAAGTCGGGTTCGCTACCTGCCTTCTTGCGTGAGCTCGTCCACGTGCCCACCACGAAGACGTCGAGGAGTGCCGGCACGCTGGCGCAGCGTCTCGAGGGCCTCGACGAGCAAGACCGGCGAGGCGCCGTGCTCGAGCTCATCTGTGTTCAGATCGCGACCGTCCTCGGACACTCAACGGCCGAGGCTATAAAGCCAGAGCGAGCCTTCAAAGACCTCGGCTTTGACTCGCTGCTGGGAGTCGAGCTAAGAAACCGTCTCGCACAAGCCACAGGATTGCGGCTACCAGCCACATTGATATTCGACCACCCGACCCCCATCGAGCTGACCAGTCACCTCCTCGCCGATCTGGTCGGTGCTCAGGTGAGTGTCGCGCCGACGCGATTGGGGCCATCCGTCGATGAGCCAATAGCCATCGTCGGGATGAGTTGCCGCTACCCCGGTGGGGTGCGCTCACCCGAGCAGTTGTGGGACCTCGTCGCCGGCGGCCGCGACGCCATATCGGACTTCCCTACCGACCGCAACTGGGATCTAGAGGCCCTGCGCTCTTCCGATCCCGATCGTCCCGGCACGAGTTGGGCGTTGCAAGGAGGCTTCCTGTCGAATGCGGGGGATTTCGACGCCAAGTTCTTCGGAATCAGCCCGCGGGAGGCGCTTGCGATGGATCCCCAGCAACGACTTCTCCTGGAAGTTTGCTGGGAAGCGATCGAAGCGGCGGGGATCGACCCAACCTCGCTGCAGGGCACCCAGACGGGCGTGTTCGCGGGGATCTCCGCCTCCGCCTACGGCGGATCCATGTCCGGCTCCTGCTCAGCCGTCGAAGGCTACCGCCTCACCGGCAGTGTCACGAGCGCTGCCTCTGGAAGGGTCGCCTACACATTCGGGCTCGAGGGTCCCGCCGTTTCGGTCGATACGGCGTGCTCCTCCTCGCTCGTCGCTCTGCACCTAGCCTGCCAGGCGCTGCGCCAGGGGGAGTGCTCGATGGCGCTTGCCGGGGGTGTGATGGTGATGGCCACGCCCGATCTGTTCGTCGAGTTCAGCCGGCAGGGGGGGCTGGCCCGCGACGGTCGCAGTAAGGCTTTCTCGGCGGATGCGGACGGCACAGGTTGGAGTGAGGGCGCGGGGGTACTGGTGGTCGAGCGTCTGTCGGACGCGCAGCGTCTCGGTCATCCCATCGCGGCGGTGGTGCGTGGCAGCGCCGTCAACCAGGATGGAGCGAGCAATGGCCTCACTGCGCCGAATGGCCTCTCTCAGCAGCGTGTGATTCACCAGGCGCTCGCGAGCGCTGGTCTTCAGGCGCACGAGGTGGATGCGGTCGAGGCGCATGGGACCGGCACGAGATTGGGCGACCCAATCGAGGCGCAGGCTTTGATCGCGACCTATGGTCAGCACCCTGCCAGAGAGCGTCCGTTGCTGCTCGGCTCGATCAAGTCGAACATCGGTCATGCCGCGACTGCGGCCGGGGTCGCAGGTGTGATCAAGATGGTGATGGCCTTCGAGCATGGGGTGTTGCCGGCGACGTTGCACGCGCAGAAGCCGTCCACTGAGATCGACTGGTCGGCCGGCGCCGTCGAGCTGCTGACAGACGCCATGCCATGGCGCGCCGACGGACGTCCCCGCCGCGTGGGCGTCTCTTCTTTCGGGGTCAGCGGCACCAACGCGCACCTGATAGTGGAAGAGCCGCCGGAGTCGTGGGCTTCCGTCGCGAGCAGCCAGTCGAGGGGAGATCTCGGAGTCACGCAGGCTGAGGCGAGCAAGGGCGCCCCCGTCCCGTGGGTGGTGTCGGCGAAGGATGAGCGGGCGTTGCGCGAACAGGCCGACCGTCTGAGGGCCCATATCGAAGCTGCCCCCGGTCTGAGTCGAGCGGACGTCGCCTTCACGCTCGCCGCACGCACGGGGTTCGAGCATCGCGCCGTCGTGCTCGGCGGTGGCCTTAGCGAGCAGTTGGACGGGTTGAGGCGACTCGCGGCTGACGAGTCGGGTCCGAGCATCGTGCGGGGTATGTCTGGGAGCGCCGAGCCGAAGCTTGCGTTCATGTTCACTGGTCAAGGGGCTCAGCGCGTAGGAATGGGTCGCGAGGCATATGAGACGTTCCCGGTATTCGCCCGCGCGCTGGAGGAGGTCTGCAGCGAGCTGGACGCGCGTCTGGAGTATCCGCTGATGGAGGTGATCTGGCCAGAGGCGCACTCCAAGGCAGCGGGGCTGCTTGACCAGACGGCCTACACCCAAGCCGGGCTGTTCGCGTTCGAGGTAGCGATCTTCCACCTGGTTCAGGACTTTGGAGTGCGGCCCAACTTCCTGGTCGGGCATTCGATCGGGGAGCTGGCTGCCGCGCACGTGGCCGGGGTGCTCTCGCTGCCAGACGCGTGCACCCTGGTCGTGGCGCGTGGTCGCCTGATGCAGGCGCTGCCAGCTGGCGGCGCGATGGTCGCGATCCAGGCCTCCGAGCAGGAGATGCTCGAGGCGATCGCCGGCCTAAAGGGGAGTGTCGCGCTTGCCGCGGTCAACGGACCAGATTCGATTGTGCTCTCCGGCGAGCAGCGGACAGTGCTCGAGCTCGCTGACAGGTGGGAGCGGGAGGGACGCAAGACGCGGCGCCTGCGCGTGTCCCACGCTTTTCACTCCCCTTGCATAGATGGCATGCTCGAGGAGCTCCGCCAAGTGGCGGCAGAGCTGTCTTTCCGGGAGCCAAAGATCCCGATTGTGTCCAACCTCACGGGGGAGGCGGTCGCCCCCGAGGTTCTTTGCGCTCCGGACTACTGGGTGCGCCAGGCACGCCAAACGGTTCGCTTTGCCGATTGTGTGAACTGGTTGTGCTCGCATGGAGTTGGGATATTTCTGGAGCTCGGTCCCGATGGCGTGCTCAGCTCGATGGCCCAGGATTGCCTGATTTCGGCGGGCGGCGACTGCCAGCATCCGCTTACCAACCCGGATGGGGAGGGACAGGCGGGCAAAATAGATAAAAGAGAAGAGCCACCTCCGGCGGCGATAGCGCTCCTGCGCCAAGGGCGTGAGGAGGCGCAGACGCTGCTTGGCGGTATCGCTGGGCTGTGGACGCGGGGAATCGGCGTCGATTGGGGTGTGGCGTCCAAGGCCGCAGGCGGCAAGCGTGTTGGATTGCCGACGTACGCCTTTCAACGTGAGCGGTTTTGGCTTGACTCTGCCTGGGGTGGTGGGGACGCGAGGGCAATTGGTCAGGCTCCGGCGGACCATCCGTTGTTGACCGCCGCGGTGATGCTGCCTGGCGAGGGCTGGCTTTTCACCTCCCGCCTGTCTCTCCGGGAGCATCCTTGGCTTGCCGATCACGTTGTGCTGGGTGCCGTTGTGCTCCCGGGCACGGCGTTCCTCGAGCTGGCGCTTCATGCAGGCGCTCATGTTGGATGCGGCTTTGTGCGCGAGCTGGTTTTGCAGACTCCGTTGGTGCTGGACGAGCGGAGTAATGCGCGGTTGCAGGTGAGGGTTGGAGAAGCCGATGAGTCTGGCGTTCGCTCTCTGGGTGTCCATTCATGCGTTGAGGGCGCTTCCGACGCTCCGGCGGGCGAGGCTGAGTGGGTATGTCACGCGGTCGGCTCGCTTGCGTCCTCCATCGGCGATGGCGAGACGCCGCAGGCGGGCATGGTGGGGATGGGGGGTGAGGGCGAGTGGCCTCCAGGCGGCGCCGAGCCTGTGCCCCTGAAGGACGCTTATGACCGTTTGGCTGGAAGCTGCCTTGACTATGGGCCGGTCTTCCAGGGGTTGATCGGCGCCTGGCGGCGCGAGGACGAGACGTTCGTGGAGGTGCGTCTGCCTGGTGGCGAGCTTGACCGGGCCGGCTCATTTGGCTTGCACCCGGCATTGCTGGATGCGGTCTTGCATGTGCTCGCGCTCGAGCGTCCGGCGGACGGCGAGCGCTCACAGGAGGGTGTGCTCCTGCCGTTCTCATGGAGCGACGTGTCGTTGACGGCGAGCGGCACGTCGAGCTTGCACGCGCGCATCGCGCCCGCCGGGGAGGACGTCGTGTCGATCCTCGCGACGGACGAGCATGGGTGTCCGGTCGTGTCGATTGGCTCGCTTGCGATCCGGCGCGCGTCGGCCGCGGACATCGGGAAGAGCGCTGGTAGCCGTCACGATTCCATATTGGGAGTCGAATGGGTTGACGCTCCGACGCCCGCGCTTGCTGCCACGGAAGCCTCGTTTGTGCTCGTCACACATCGTGCAGAGGCGTTTGACGCACTGAGATCCGCCGGTGTCAACTGCCAGATGCTCACCGACTTGGACGCGCTCGGCGAGATGGTGGATGGCGCGGGGGCGAGGACTGAGATGGTGATGTTGGATGTCGGGGGTCTTTGGGAGAGAGCTGGTTCGGATATCGAGGGGTCGATCGGGGAGACACCGGATGTTGTGAGTGGGACTTTGATTCGTGTATTGGCCTTTGTGCAGAGGTGGCTGGCGGATGAGCGATTCTCCGCTTGCCGCTTGGCGTTGATCACGCGGGGCGCTGTCGCGGTTGGCGCCGAAGAGGATGTGGCCGATTTGCCTGGCAGCGCGGTCTGGGGTTTCGTGCGCTCGGCACAGTCAGAGAATCCTGGGCGGTTTGTGCTCGTAGACGTTGACGACGACGAGTCGTCCTCGCGAGCTCTAGATCGGGTCGTTGCGCTCGATGAGCCACAGTTGGCATTGCGAAATGGCGCAGTCCGGGTGCCGCGGTTGGCCGATGTGCATGCGAGCGGCGTGCTCGCCTCGCCGCCGGATGCTCCCGCGTGGCGGTTGGATGTCGAGCGGCGGGGGACTTTCGACGGTCTGGCTTTGGTTCGCAGTCCCGAGGCGGAGATGCCGCTCGAGGCCGGGCAGGTGAGGATCGGAGTGCGGGCGGCCGGCTTGAACTTCCGCGACGTGCTGGTGGCTCTTGGGATCTATCCGGGTGAGGCGAGGATCGGAGGCGAGGGCGCCGGCGTCGTCCTGGAGGTCGGAGCGGGGGTGAGCACTCTCGCGGTGGGGGATCGCGTGATGGGGCTGTTGGATGGTGCGATAGGGCCGGTCGCGCTGACCGATAGCCGTCTCGTGACGCCAGTTCCCAAGGGCTGGTCATTTACGCAGGCGGCCTCGATTCCGATCGTGTTCTTGACCGCTTACTACGCACTGGTCGATCTCGCCGGATTGAAGCAGGGTGAGCGTTTGCTCGTGCACGCCGCGGCAGGTGGTGTGGGGATTGCGGCCGTCCAGGTTGCGCGTCACCTGGGCGCCGACGTGTTCGGCACCGCGAGCTCCGGAAAGTGGGAGACGCTTCGCGCGCTGGATATCGCAGACACGCATATCGCCTCGTCCAGGACATTGGATTTCCGAGAGGAATTCCTGCGGGCGAGCGACGGTGAGGGCATGGATGTCGTGCTGGACTGCCTGGCTGGAGAGTTCGTTGACGCTTCGCTTGATCTGCTGCCGAACGGAGGTCGCTTTCTCGAGATGGGCAAGGCCGACATCCGTGACCCACAGGAGGTAGCAGTTGAGCATCCGGAGGTGACTTATCGCGCGTTTGACTTGTTTGAAGCTGGGCCGGAGCGATTGCATGAGATGTTGGTGGAGTTGGTTGGGCTGTTTGAAGGTGGCGCGCTCGAGCTCTCGCCGATCACGACGTGGAGCGCGCGGCGCGCGCAACAGGCTTTTCGTCACATGAGCCAGGGCCTGCACATCGGCAAGAACGTGTTGCGGTTGCCGGCTGCGATTGACAGGAAAGGCACAGTGCTCATCACGGGAGGGACCGGCGGACTGGGTGCGTTGGTGGCAAGGCATCTGGCGGTGGAGCATGGAGTGCTTCATCTGCTCTTGGTCAGTCGTCAGGGGTTGGCGGCCAGCGGCGCGAGTGAGCTGCTCGATGAGCTGTCACTATTGGGCGCGCACGTCGAGGTGGCCGCCTGTGATGTCTCAGACCGCAAGCAGGTGCGACGCCTGCTGGCGGGCATCCCCGAAGAGTATCCCCTCGATGCGGTCGTGCACGCGGCCGGTGTGGTCGATGACTGCCTGATCGGCTCGCTCACACCCGATCGAGTCGATCGCGTGCTCGCTCCGAAGGTCGCCGGCGCGTGGAACTTGCACGAATCGACCCGCGAGATGGACCTCTCGATGTTTGTGATGTTCTCCTCGATCGCCGGCACGCTGGGCAGTCCTGGACAAGCCAACTACGCGGCGGCCAACGCCTTCCTCGACGCGCTGGCCACACACCGTCGCGCGTCCGGGCTCACCGCCACGTCGATGGCGTGGGGCCTGTGGTCGCAAGCGAGTGGCATGACAGGCCAGCTGCAGGAGCGCGACCTGACACGAATGAGCCGCACCGGTCTGCTTGCGCTGTCCAACGAGGAAGGACTTCGCCTGTTCGATGGGGCCTGCGATCTCAACGAGGCGGTTGTGGCGCCCGCGCGTCTGGACGTCACGGTGCTGCGCGCGCAGGCGAGGGCTGGTGAGCTGCACACGCTGTTGCGCGGACTGATCCGCGTTCCATCGAGGCAGGCGGCCAGCGCACCCGAAAGATCGCTGGCTCGGTTGTTGACACAGACGCCAAAGGATCGCCACCACGAAGTGGTGCTCGAGCTCGTCCACGCCCAAACGGCACAGGCGCTTGGCCACAAGACGCTGGACACGCTGGACGTTGAGCGCTCCTTCAAGGATCTTGGATTCGATTCGCTGGCCGGCGTTGAGCTGCGTAACCGACTGACGGCAGAGACAGGCCTTCATTTGCCCGCAACGCTCGTCTTTGACCACCCCACGCCTGAGGCCATCGCCCGGCACCTGCTCGATCGCATCCCAAGCCAGGATTCGACCATGTCCGTCGAAGCGGAGCTCGGGCAGCTCGAACGGCGATTGTCGACTCTCTCGGAAGACCGTGTCGCAGGGTCGACTGTCACTGCGCGATTGCAGAGTCTGTTGTCCCGTCTATCTTCCGCGGAGACATCAGGCGGCGATGACGAGGATGTGCGCTCGGCCACGGCCGAGGAGGTCTTCGATCTGATCGACAGAGAGCTCGGCTCCTTGACAGAGCGCGGTAGCGACGTCGCGCTCGAGGGCGTGGGCGAGGAGCGGCATGTCTGACGATCAGAGGCTTCTGGAGTATCTCAAGCGCGTGACAGTTGACCTACGCAAGGCTCGACGGCGGTTGCACGAAGTGGAAGAGCGCGAGCGTGAGCCGATCGCGATTGTGGGCATGGCCTGTCGTTACCCGGGTGGTGTCAGCTCACCGGAGGAGCTGTGGGGATTGGTGTCTCGTGGGGGCGATGCGATCTCTGCCTTTCCCGCCGATCGGGGGTGGGATCTGCGACGACTGCCGGATGCCGGCGTCGACGATGCCGGCAAAGGTCATGTGCATGAAGGCGGGTTCCTCTATGAGGCGGGGGAGTTTGACGCCGACTTTTTTGGGATCAGTCCGCGCGAGGCGCTGGCGACGGATCCCCAGCAGCGACTGCTGCTGGAAGTTTGCTGGGAGGCGATGGAAGACTCGAGGCTGGACCCGGCTTCGTTGCAGGGCAGTCAGACGGGGGTATTCGCGGGGATCAGCTCACAGGACTATCACCACTTCTCTCAAGGCATGCCGAGCGGCTTGGAGGGTTATGGGATGACGGGTGGCGCCACCAGCGTGGTGTCGGGGCGCGTCGCTTATACCTTTGGTTTCGAGGGTCCTGCTGTGACCGTCGATACGGCGTGCTCGTCCTCGCTTGTGTCGATTCACCTGGCGTGCCAGTCGTTGAGAGCGCAGGAGTGCTCCTTGGCGTTGGCGGGTGGAGTGACGGTCCTATGCAGTCCGTCGGTGTTCGTCGAGTTCGTTCACCAGGATGGTCTCGCGCATGACGGACGGTGCAAGCCCTTCTCCGATCATGCTGATGGGACAGGATTCTCCGAGGGTGTTGGTGTGGTGATGCTGGAGCGTCTGTCTGACGCGCGGCGCAACGGCCATCTGGTGTTGGCGGTAGTGCGTGGCAGCGCGGTGAACCAGGACGGTGCGAGCAACGGGTTGACGGCGCCTAACGGCCCTTCCCAGCAGCGTGTGATTCGTCAGGCGCTCGCGAGCGCTGGGCTCTCGGCCAGTGAGGTCGATGTGGTTGAGGCACACGGCACGGGTACGAAATTGGGTGATCCGATAGAGGCCCAAGCATTGATCTCGACCTACGGTCAAGATCGTGCCGAGGGCCGGCCATTGTGGTTGGGCTCGATTAAGTCGAATATCGGTCACACCCAGGCCGCTGCGGGTGTCGCAGGCTTGATCAAGATGGTCATGGCGTTGCGTCATGGCACGTTGCCGCGCACGTTGCACGCCGAGCAGCCCTCTTCACAGATCAATTGGTCTGAGGGCGCTGTGTCGTTGCTTGCACAGGAGCAGACGTGGGCGGCGGCAGGGCGCCCGCGCCGCGCCGCGGTGTCTTCGTTCGGGATCAGCGGGACGAACGCGCACATGATCGTCGAGGAGGCCCCCACTTCGGTTGCTAAGGCTGAGCAGGAGCCGACGGAGGACCCGCTGGGAGAGGAGGTCGTGCAGGAGTCGAGGATGGGTTTGCCGGAAGGCGAGGTCGTGCAAGAGCCGACGGTAGGTCCGCTTGGGGGTGCGCTCTGTGCGTGGGTTCTCTCGGCTCGCGATCGTGACGGTTTGCGCGGGCAGGCCGACCGTTTGGATGGTCACCTGAGTGAGAGAGCCGATCTCCCCGTGCGGGAGGTGGGGCGTGCGCTTGCCAGGCGACCTACGCTCGAGCATCGTGCTGTTCTGTTGGGCGGCGCGGATGAGGACTTGAGGTCACGCCTGCGTTCGGTGGGGCGAGAGAACGACACGGTCGATCTTCTCGAGGGCATCGTTCGCGAGGCTGGGCGAACGGTGTTCGTGTTTCCCGGCCAGGGTGGCCAGTGGCTTGGGATGGCGGTGGGTCTGATGGAGAGCTCCTCGGTCTTTGCCGAGCGGATTGGGTTGTGTGAGAGCGCGCTGGCGCCGTTTGTCGATTGGTGTCTTGGGGATGTGTTGCGTGGTGTTGTGGGGGCGCCTGGGTTTGATCGTGTGGATGTGGTTCAGCCGGTGTTGTTTGCGGTGATGGTGGGGTTGGCGGAGTTGTGGGATGAGTGTGGTGTGCGACCGGATGTGGTTGTTGGTCATTCTCAGGGGGAGATTGCGGCTGCGTGTGTGGCTGGTGCGTTGTCGTTGGAGGATGCTGCGCGGGTGGTCGCTGTGCGTAGTAAGGCTCTTGCTGTGCTGTCGGGTCGTGGGGGGATGGTGTCTGTCGGGGTTGGGCTCGAGGAGCTGGATGTTCTTTGTGGGTCGTTGGATGGTTGTGTATCGGTGGCTGCGGTTAATGGGCCGCGCGCGACTGTGGTGTCTGGTGAGTTGACTGTGTTGGAGGGTTTGTTGGCTGTTTGTGGGGAGCGGGGTGTGCGTGCTCGGCGGATCCCTGTTGATTATGCAGCGCATTCACCGCAGGTGGAGGAGATTCGCGAGGAATTGTTGGTGGGGTGTGAGTCGATCTCGCCTTGTTCGGGGGGTGTGCCGTTTTATTCCACTGTGGTTGGTGGTCTGGTTGACACGGCGACGCTTGATGCGGGTTATTGGTATCGCAATTTGCGTGAGAGTGTGCAGTTTGAGCAGGTTATCCGGGTTCTTGCCCAGGAGGGGTGTGGTGCGTTTGTTGAGGTGAGTCCTCATCCTGTGTTGACGGTTGGGACACAAGACACGATTGACGATGTGAGCGCCACCTCCGCTCGGGAGAATCCACCTGGGGCTCTAACGAGACGACGTTCTGCGGCTGTGCTTGGCTCGCTGCGCCGTCAGGAGGGTGGTCCTGAGCGTTTCGCCAGATCGCTGGCGGAAGCCTGGGTTCACGGTGTTCAAGTCGACTGGCAGCGTGTGTTCGATGGACCGCCCGCCGAGCTTCCAAGCCTGCCGACCTATGCTTTCCAGCGTCGGCGCTACTGGTTGGAGCCTCGGGAGGGAGCTGATGCAAGCTCGATCGGGCAGACCTCTGCCGGTCATCCGCTGTTGGGGGCCGAGGTCTCGTTGGCGGGTGAGGGGGGCTGGTTGTTCACGGGACGCCTCTCCTTGCAATCGGACACATGGCTGGCGGATCACGCCATCGCCGGCACCGTCCTGTTGCCGGGCACCGCGTTTCTCGAGTTGGCGCTTCACGCCGGCATGCAGGCCGGTTGTGATCGCGTAGTCGAGTTGACGATCGAGTCACCGCTTGTGTTCGACGAATCCGCGGCCGTGCAACTGCAACTGTCGCTGGGAGCACCGGGTGCAGACGGGTTGCGCCCGTTGCGGATCGACGCGCGAGCCGAGAGCGCGGAGGAAGCTGACTCAGACTCGCAGAATGCGTGGACTCGCCATGCCAGTGGGTTGATCGCCGCAACTGAGACAGAGCCAGGATTCGGTGTCGATGACCCGACCGCCGAGCGGGTCTCATACCTGTCAGGAGAGTGGCCTCCGCCCGGCGCGATGCCGCTCCAGATCGACGACTTCTACGAGGTCATGGCCGATCGTGGCCTTGAGTACGGTCCAGCCTTCCAAGGCCTGCGGGCAACATGGAGACGTGGGGATGACCTGTTCGCCGAGGTCTCGCTCCCGGATGAGTATCAGAACCACGCAAGCACGTTCGGACTGCACCCAGCGTTGCTTGACGCCGCGTTGCACGCAGCGGCTGCCCACGCGTTCACTGTGTCTCGCACGGATACCGCGGAGGGTCCGCTGCTCCCGTTCTCCTGGCGCGACGTCCGTCTACATGGCATTGGGCCACGTGCGTTGCGTGTACTGCTCTCCCAGGGTCCCGCCGGCGCGATCTCGCTGATCGCGGCGGACGAGAACGGCACACTTGTCGCATCGGTCGGCTCCCTCTCTCTCAGGCCTGTCTCGGCGGAGCGCTTGCGGCGCACGCATGGACGTGCGCATGAGTCCTTGTTGGGTGTTACTTGGATACCTGCCCCCAGAGCTCTCGAACGCGACTCGGAAAGTTGGGTCGCGCTGGGTAAAGATCGCTTGAGCCTGAGGGCGTTGCTGGGCGAGCACGGTGCGAGTGTCGACTGTCACGCCGATATCGCTTCGCTGGCTCGGGCGGTCGAGGAGGGCACGTCGGTCCCCGAGGTCGTGCTTTGGGAATGCGCATCTCCCCCCGGCGGCGACGGGCTGGCGAGCGATGTACGGGAGAGGGCACACGAGGTGCTCGATCTCATCCAGGCCTGGTTGTCCCACGATCGGCTCGCTACCTCGCGTCTAGTCGTCCTGACGAAGGGCGCCGTGAGCACACAGGCAGGTGAGCCGGTGCCCGGTTTGGTGGACAGCGCGACCTGGGGTCTCGTGCGCTCCGCTCAATTGGAGAACCCCGGTCGCTTTTTGCTCTTGGATATCGAGGTCGGGGAGCCGTCTCACGAGCTGCTCGTCTCGGCTGTCAACTCTGCGCTAGCTCATGAGGAGCAGGGGGTCGCGATACGTGACGGTGTGGTGTATGCGCCCCGCCTGGCTCGCGCGGGATCGGCAGCGTTGAGTGTGCCAGAGGGCGCCTCGGAGTGGCGTGTGGAGGCAGTTCGGGCTGGAACGCTCGATGGGCTGCAAATCGTTCGCTGTCCAGAGTGCTCTGGTCAACTCGAGCCGAACGAGGTTCGCGTGGCGATACGGGCTGCCGGATTGAACTTCAAGGACGTGATTGGAGCACTCGGGCTTGTCCCGGGGGATCGCGACATCGTGGGCAGAGAGGGCGCCGGCGTCGTGTTGGAGGTGGGCTCCGGCGTCACCTCGGTGAGCGTCGGCGACCGGGTCATGGGCTTGATCCCGGGTTGCTTTGGCCCGCGGGCGGTTGCCGATCAGCGCTTGCTGATAAAGATCCCGGATGAGTGGTCGTTCGTGGAGGCGGCCTCGGTTCCGGCCGTCTTTCTCACCGCCTACTACGGCTTGGTCGACTTGGCGCATCTGCGAGCGGGGGAGCGGCTGCTAGTTCATGCGGCGGCCGGCGGAGTTGGCATGGCGGCGGTCCAAATCGCACGGCACCTGGGGGCGGAGGTTTTTGCCACCGCGAGTCCGGCAAAGTGGGACGCGTTGCGGGCGATTGGGTGTGAGCAGCCGCGTGTGGCCAACTCTCGAGATCTTGATTTCAGGGAGCAATTCCTGGATCTCACCGGCGGTGAGGGCGTTGACGTTGTGCTGAACTCCTTGGCGGGCGAGTTTGTAGACGCCTCGCTTGACCTTTTGCCCGCCGGTGGTCGGTTTATCGAGATGGGCAAGGCGGATGTCCGTGATGCGCAAGAGCTGGCGGGCGAGCGCTCCGGTGTTCTATACAACGCGTTCGATCTGACCGAGGTCTCGCCAGAGCGCATTCAGGAAATGATGCTGGAGCTGCGGCACATGTTTGAACAGGGCGCGCTCCAGCGACTTCCGGTTCGGACCTGGGATGTGAGACACGCGCCCGAGGCTTTTCGGTTCATGAGTCAAGGGCGCCACGTGGGCAAGATCGTGCTGACTCTGCCGGTTTCCTCGTATTCCGGCGCCACGGTGCTCATCACCGGCGGCACAGGCCAAATCGGCGGTCTTCTGGCCCGGCATTTGGTCACGACACACGGCGTGGGCAACCTGATCCTCACCAGCCGCCGGGGCCTCGAGGCTCCAGGTGCGAGACAGCTGCAGGCCGAGCTCGTCGAGCTCGGCGCGTGTGTGCAAGTGGTCGAGTGCGATGTGTCTGATCGCGCACAGCTCGAGGAGTTGATCAATGCGGTTCCCGCTGAACATCCGCTGACGGGTGTCGTGCACGCCGCGGGCGTGCTCGAGGACACGACGATCGAGTCGCTGTCCTTCGAGCAGCTGGATCGTGTATTCGCGCCCAAGCTCGACGGCGCCGTGCATCTGCACGAGCTCACACAGCACCTTGACTTGCCGATGTTCGTGCTGTTCTCCTCTGTCGCCGGGACATTCGGGTCTCCAGGTCAAGCGAACTATGCGGCCGCCAACAGCTTTCTCGACGCGCTCGCTGCTCATCGCCGTGCGCTTGGGATGGCTGGGATTTCGATTGCGTGGGGATGGTGGGGAGAAGGCGGCGATATGGCCGCTCATATGAGCGAGCTTGACGTCGCGAGGATGAAGCGATCGGGCATCCAAGCTCTGTCCTCGAAGGAAGGTCTCGATCTGTACGACCTGGCCGTCGAGGCGCCTGACGCTCTCGTAGTCCCGGTGCGCCTCGATCTGGCGGTATTGCGAACCCAAGCGAGAGCTGGATCGTTGACGCCCCTCATGGGCGAGCTCGTGGGCTCTGGGAGGGCCGGAAAGGCAGCCGTTGGAGACGGCTCGCTGGTGCGGCGTCTTGCAGGTCTCGAGGATCGAGACCGTCGAGCAGCTGTGCTGGAGCTCGTGTGCGCTCAGGCGGCTGTCGTGCTCGGTCACTCCTCCGCGGACGCGCTAAATCCCGATCGCGCGTTCAAGGAGCTCGGGTTCGATTCCCTGCTAGGAGTGGAGCTTCGCAATCGCCTGACGCGTGTCACAGGATTGCGCCTGTCGGCGACCCTTGTCTTCGACTATCCGACTCCGGCCGAGCTGGCTGGACATATTCTCAATGAGCTGACAGGAATTCAAACCGAGGCTCCCAGAGCGCGATCGGCGGTCGCTGTCGATGAGCCGATAGCGATCGTTGGGATGGCTTGTCGCTATCCGGGCGGCGCGAATTCACCACAAGCATTGTGGGAGTTGGTCCTAGGCGGCGAGGATGCGATATCGAGCTTCCCGACAGACCGTGGTTGGAATCTGGAGGCCTTGCAATCTCGTGACTCCGGTGGACTTGGGAGCGGATGGGACCTGCGCGGGGGTTTCATGTTCGACGCCGGCGAGTTCGACGCGGAGTTCTTTGGGATTGGCCCGCGGGAGGCGCTTGCGATGGATCCTCAGCAGCGGCTTCTCATGGAAGTCTGCTGGGAGGCCATCGAACGGGCGGGCATCGACCCATTCTCCTTGCGTGGCGCTCAGGCAGGTGTGTTCGCGGGGGTCGCAGCCTCGGGTTATGGCGGGATCATGTCCTCATCGTCCTCCGCTGTGGAGGGCTATCGCCTGACCGGCAGCGTTACGAGCGCCGTGACGGGAAGGGTCGCCTACACGCTTGGGCTCGAGGGCCCTGCGGTCTCGGTGGACACGGCCTGCTCGTCTTCCCTGGTCGCGCTGCACCTCGCGTGCCAGGCGCTGCGTCAGGGTGAATGCACGATGGCGCTCTCGGGTGGTGTGATGGTGCTAGCCGCGCCTGACCTGTTCATCGAGTTCAATCGGCAGGGGGGCTTGGCTCATGACGGTCGCTGTAAGGCGTTCTCCGCAGAAGCGGACGGCACCGGCTTGAGCGAGGGCGCCGGGGTGGTGTTGCTCGAGCGTCTTTCCGACGCACGTCGCCTTGGACACCCGGTCGCCGCCGTCATCAAGGGGAGCGCCGTCGACCAGGATGGCGCCAGCAACGGCCTGAGTGCGCCCAATGGCCTCTCCCAACAACGGGTGATCGCGCAAACGCTCATGAACGCTGGTCTTAAGGCACACGAGGTGGACGCGGTGGAGGCTCATGGAACTGGCACGAGGCTGGGGGACCCAATCGAGGCGCAAGCGTTGATCGCCACCTACGGGCGGGATCGCGATCCGGGACGTCCCCTGCTGCTTGGCTCTGTCAAGTCGAACATCGGTCACGCGGCTACGGCGGCTGGCATCGCGGGCGTGATAAAGATGGCGATGGCTCTCGAGCACGGCGTGTTGCCCGCGACATTGCACGCACAGGAGCCTTCACATGAGATCGACTGGTCAACCGGCGCGGTTGAGCTTTTGAGTGAGGTGACCCCGTGGCCTGCCAACGGGAAGCCTCGTCGTGCCGGCGTCTCCTCATTTGGGATCAGCGGCACCAACGCGCACTTGATCCTCGAAGAAGCGCCGACGGTGCGTGACGCGCTCGAGTCTGACGAGCCGATAGTTGGCGCTGATGACGACGCCGAAGAAGTGAAGGCGGCCGGCGAGTCATTCCGTTCGGCTCCGCTGTCTTGGGCGATATCCGCCAGGGGAGAGGCCGGGCTGCAAGCTCAAGCCCAGCAGTTGCTCGATTACCTCGAGCAGCGTCCCGAGCTGGATACCGCCGACATCGGCTTCTCGTTGGCCGCGCGCCCGGTCTTTGAACATCGCGCTGTTGTGCTCGGCGACGGACGGGATCGCCTGCTTAGAAATTTGAGGGCGCTTTCACAGGGAGAGGCGCCACTGGGTGTCGCCCGCGCAGTGGCGAGAGGTGGCAAGAAGGTCGCCTTTTTGTTTAGTGGTCAGGGCTCGCAGCGCGTTGGCATGGGTGACGAGTTGCGTTGCTGGCCGACGTTCGCCGGCGTTTTTGGGGAATTGTGCAGCCTGTTCGACGGCTTGCTGGCGCGACCGCTGTCGGATGTGTTGCTCGCCTCTGGGAAGGCCTCGGAGGCGGAGTCGCTCGACCAGACCTCGTATGCGCAGGCTGGGCTGTTTGCGCTGGAGGTAGCGTTGTTCAGGCAGCTGGAGAGTTGGGGTTTGCGGCCTGACTATCTGCTCGGTCATTCGATAGGGGAGCTTGCGGCGGCGCATGTTGCTGGAGTCTTCTCTTTGGAAGACGCTTGCCGGTTGGTTGCGGCGCGCGGACAGCTGATGGCCGAGCTTCCGGCCGGCGGAGAGATGCTCGCAATCCAGGCTTCTCCACAGGAGGCGCTCGACGAGTTGGTGGATCTCGAGGATCGTGTCTCTTTGGCTGCCGTCAACGGGCCGTCCTCGGTGGTGGTCTCCGGTGAGAGAGACGCGGTCGCCGAGCTGGCCGGACGGTGGGAGAGACTTGGTCGCAAGACTCGGCGCCTGCGCGTATCGCACGCATTTCATTCGCCGCTGATGGATGCGATGCTGCAAGAGTTCCATGGGGTCGCCGAGCAGCTGTCGTTTAACCATCCAGCGATCCCGATCGTCTCGAATATCACCGGCGAGGCAGTTGACGCGGAGCGCATCTGCTCAGCCGATTACTGGGTCGATCATGTGCGCCAGACGGTGCGTTTTGCAGACGGAGTGCGGTGGCTCGACGGGCAGGGGGTTGGCACGTTCGTCGAGCTGGGCCCCGACGGTGTGCTCGGCGCGATGTGTGAGGACTGCCTGGAGGACGCACGGAGTGCCGCAGGGGAGGGGATCGAAGAGGAGCCTCGGCCGTTGGTGGTGTCGTTGCTGCGCCGCGGACAGCCCGAAGCTGAGACCGTGCTCGGCGCGATCGCGCAGGCTTGGGCGCACGGAAGCGCGGTCGATTGGCGCAGAGTGTTGGATGGGACGGGCGCTCGGCGGGTGGAGCTTCCCACCTACGCATTCCAGCGGGCTCGCTACTGGTTGGACGCGCCGCCGCTCGGCGCTGGAGACCTGAGATCGGTCGGCTTGGCTGGCGCAGATCATCCGTTGTTGGGGGTCTCTGTTGCGCTCGCGGACGGCGAAGGCTGGTTGTTCACAGGTCGACTGGGATTGCAAAGCAGCTCGTGGGTCGCCGATCATGTGGTGCTGGGCGTGGTGCTCGTGCCCGGAACCACATTCGTCGAGATCGCGCTTCGTGCAGGCGAGCTTGCGGATTGCGAGGTCCTGCGCGAGCTGGTGATCGAAGCGCCGCTCGTGCTTGGCGAGCAGGACGTGCAGTTGCAAGTCGTGCTGGGGGAGCAGGGCGAGTCAGGAGAGCGCCCGTTGAGCATTCATTCGCGCTTGGCGGGCCCTTCGGGAGAAGGGGTGTCCGATCGGCACGGATGGACGCGTCACGCAAGCGGTGTGATGTGTCCGTCGGAGGCCGCGCTCAATGGGCAAAACGGTTGGCTGGAAGAGCAGACGGCTGCGTTCGCGGCAGACGAGTGGCCTCCGGCGGATGCTGAGCCGGTGTCAGTGGATGAGCTGTACGACCGCTTGGCGACGCTGGGCCTGGACTACGGTCCCGCGTTCATCGGTGTGCGGGCAGCTTGGCGACGTGGGCGTGAGGTGTTCGCCGAGCTCGCTCTGGAGGAGGAGCACGGCGCGCAGGCTGACAAGTTTGGTGTGCATCCGGCGCTGCTCGACGTCACTCTGCAGGCGGCGCTCGTGCCCATGTTCGCCGCGGACGGCCAGGCGCTCGATACGCCCAGCATCCCGTTCGCGTGGAGTGGCGTGCGTTTGCACGGCAGCGGCGCCCGGACGCTGCGTGCTCACAGCTCGATCTCACAAAGCGGAGAGATATCGCTGTTCGCGGTCGACGAGGGTGGCAGGCCGGCCGTTTCGATCGACGCGCTGGCGTTGCGCCCGGTCTCGCGAGAGCAGCTCGAGGGCGCCTCGGGCAGTCACACAGAGTCGTTGTTCTACGTCGATTGGTCTGCCGTCGTGCAGGCCGGTGGGGGTGGCGGGAATACGCGGATGGCGATCTTGACTCCGTGGGGCTCGGGGGATGGGCGGGGCGAGCGGGGTCTATACGTGGATTCACCTCCCGATGAGTGCGAGGTGTACAGCGGTCTGGACGAGCTGTGTGAGGCGTTGGATGGGGACGCTCCCGCTCCTGACGTCATGCTTGTCGACGGCGCCTCATGGGGCCCGTTGGTGAGTAGCGCCAGAGTGAGTGGCGCAAGAGTGGGCGGCGCCGGAGTGGATGGCGCTCTGAAGGAAGGCGGGAGCGACGCATCGAAGGGCGGCCTCGTCGAGGTTGCGCATGGCGTGAGCACCTGGATGCTGGATTTCCTGCAGCGGGCCCTCACGGAGGAGCGGTTGTCTGAATGCCGGTTTGTGGTGCTCACGGCTGGAGCGGTTGCCGTGGGGTCCGACGATTTGGTCCTGGGTCTGGGCCAGTCTGCGGTGTGGGGCTTGGTGCGCTCGGCGCAGTCGGAGTTTCCAGGGCGCCTCGTGCTCGTGGACCTCGACGGGCGAGAGCTGTCTGCGCATTTGATGGGGATCGTCCTCGCGGGCGAGGAGCCTCAGCTTGCGGTGCGGGGAGAGGAGGTGCTGCGACCCCGTCTGGCGCGATTCGCCGCGCCTGCTGAGGCGGTCGGGTCGATGGAGGCGTCGGTGCGCGCGGTCGAACGCGTGGAGGGGGATGCATCTGTGGGTGTGGAGGGTGATGCATCTGTGCGCGCGGAGGGCGATGTGTCTATGCGCGTGGGCGATGCGCCTGTGCGCGTGGAGGGGGATGCATCTAGTCGCGCGGGCGACGATGTATTTGAGCCAGGCAATGGGCTTGGCGAGGTGTCGGGCACGGTCTTGATAACCGGTGGCACGGGTGGTCTGGGCGGGCATGTCGCAAGGCGCCTGGTCTTGCGACATCGCGTGCGCAGCATCCTTTTGGTGAGTCGGCAGGGAATTTCAGCACCCGGCGCCAAGGATCTGGAGGCCGATCTGAAGGAGCTGGGCGCGCGCGTCAGGATCGCCGCGTGCGATGTGAGCGATCGCGCTCAGCTTCGGGGGCTGATCGAGTCGATCCCTGCGGAGTGCCCGTTGCAGATGGTGGTGCACGCCGCGGGCGTGCTCGACGACGGTGTGATGACCTCGTTGACCGCGGAGCGGGTCGAGCGAGTGCTCGAGCCGAAGCTTGACGCGGCGTGGCATCTGCACGAGCTGACCGAGCACATGGATTTGCGGGCGTTTGTGCTCTTCTCCTCGGCGGCCGGCGTTCTCGGGGCTGCGGGCCAAGGCGCCTACGCCGCCGGAAACGCTTTCCTGGATGCGTTGGCTTCCTATCGCCGCGCACGAGGTTTGACAGCAACCTCATTGGCTTGGGGATGGTGGGCCCAGCAGGGTATGGCCGCTCGTCTCGGCGAGGGGGAGCGCAGCCGTCTGGCGCGCTCGGGAATGCTTGCGATGCCCGTCGAGGAAGGTCTCGATCTTCTCGATGTGGGCTGGGCCACGCAGGAAGCGTCGCTCGCGCCGATGCGCTTGGACGTGGCGGCCTTGCGCGCCCAGGCCAGGGCCGGGTGGGTTACACCGCTGTTGCGCGGCATTGTGCGTGTGCCTGTGCGGCAGGCGTCTGCCGCCGCCGAAGGCTCGCTTGCGCAGCGTCTGGCCGGCATGTCGGCCACAGATGGACGGCGTGTCGTGCTCGAGCTCGTCAGGAGAGAGGTTGCGACCGTGTTGGGACACGGCTCGCCGGAGGCGATCGAGGTCCGTCGTCCGTTCAACGAACTTGGGCTTGACTCGCTTGGAGGCGTTGAGTTGCGCAACCAGCTTGCTCGCGTCACTGGGTTGCGCTTGCCGGCCACGCTGGTCTTCGACTATCCCACCCCGGTCGAGCTCGTCGGGCACATCGTCAACGAGCTGGCTGGCGCCCCCGTCAATGTGGTCCCTGCGCGATCGGCGGTGCTCGCGAGCGAGGATTCAATCGCAATCGTCGGGATGAGCTGTCGCTACCCCGGCGAGGTGTGCTCGCCCGAGGATCTATGGGAGCTTGTCGTCTCGGGCCGCGACGCCATCTCGAGCTTTCCGACCGATCGCGGCTGGGATCTGGAGTCTCTGCGCTCACCCGATCCAGACCGGCCCGAGGCCAATTGGGCTCTGCAGGGTGGATTTCTGGGGGACGCCGCGGACTTCGACGCCGAGTTCTTTGGGATTGGCCCGCGGGAGGCGCTTGCGATGGATCCCCAGCAGCGGCTTCTGCTGGAAGTCTGCTGGGAGGCGATCGAACGGGCGGGCATCGACCCATTCTCACTGCGCGGCACCACCACGGGCGTGTTCGCCGGCGTCACGGGCTCCCGATATGGCGGAGACATGCTCTTCTCCTCCTCGAGCGTGGCGGGCTACCGCTTCATGGGCGGCGCGCCCAGCGTCGCCACGGGAAGGGTGGCATACAGCCTTGGACTCGAGGGCCCTGCGGTTTCGGTTGACACGGCCTGCTCCTCTTCGCTTGTCGCGCTACATCTCGCTTGTCAGGCACTGCGCCAGGGGGAATGCTCGATGGCGCTCGCGGGCGGCGCGGTGGTGATGGCCGGACCTGAGCTGTTCGTCGAGTTCAGCCGCCAGAGAGGATTGGCTCGCGACGGTCGTTGCAAGTCCTTCTCCGCCGAGGCAGACGGCACCGGCTGGAGCGAGGGCGCAGGGATAGTGGTGGTCGAGCGTTTGTCGGACGCATTGCGCCTCGGCCACCGAGTCGCGGCGGTGGTGCGCGGCAGCGCGATCAACCAGGACGGCGCAAGCAACGGCCTGTCGGCGCCCAATGGGCCTTCACAACAAAGGGTGATTCGCCAGGCGCTCGCAAACGCGCGCCTGCAGGCACACCAGGTGGACGCGGTCGAGGCGCATGGGACGGGGACGAGATTGGGCGATCCGATAGAGGCGCAGGCGCTGATCGCCACCTACGGGCAGGATCGCGACGCCGCGCGGCCATTGCGCCTCGGCTCGATCAAGTCGAACATCGGCCATTCGGCTATGGCGGCCGGAGTTGCGGGCGTGATCAAGATGGCGATGGCGCTCGAGCGCGAGGTGTTGCCGGCGACGCTGCACGTAGAGGAGCCATCCACGGAGATCGATTGGTCGGCCGGCGCGGTTGAGCTTTTGAGTGAGGCGATGCCATGGGCCGCCAACGGGGGGCCGCGTCGCGCCGGCGTCTCCTCATTCGGGATCAGCGGCACCAACGCGCATGTGATCCTCGAAGAGGCGCCCACTGTGCCCGATGGGCACGAACCTGAGCTGGTGGAGCGCCCCGTGGGGGACGCGGTCGCTCGAGGTGCTCAGACCGAAGGGAGCGCGGGGATCGGGCAGGTAGTGCTCGACGGAAGGATCCCGTGGGTGCTCTCGGGCAGAAGCGAGCAGGCGCTGAGGAGTCAGGCACGAGAGCTCTCGGGACGCTTGCGGGAGCTCTCTGAAGTGAGTTTGGATGACATCGGGCGCTCGCTGGCGGCACGTCCCGTGTTCGAGCGCCGCGCGGTGCTCCTCGGCACAGAGCGCGAGGATCTGCTCCAGCACCTCGACGCGATAGCCCAGGCGCGACCAGCGCCGGCGGCGGTGACCGGAGCGGCTGGGCCCGCAGCCGGCGAGGTCGTGTTCCTCTTCCCTGGGCAGGGATCGCAGTGGGTGGGCATGGGAGCCGAGTTGTTGGAGCACTCGCCGGTGTTCGCCGAGCGGATAGTCGCGTGCGCCGAGGCCCTAGCGCCCCATGTCGACTGGTCGCTGGAGGATCTCTTGAAGGACGCCGAGGATGCGCCTTCGCTCGATCGCGTCGATGTGGTCCAACCGGCGCTGTTCGCCGTGATGGTCTCGCTGGCCGGATTGTGGCGTGCATGCGGAGTGCATCCGAACGTGGTCGTAGGCCACTCTCAGGGAGAGGTGGCGGCGGCTTGTGTCGCCGGAGCCCTGTCGCTGCAGGACGCTGCACGGGTCGTGACGGCGCGCAGCAAGGCTTTGCTCGAGTTGGCGGGCCATGGTGGCATGGTGTCGATCGCCGCATCGACGGGCACGGTCGAGAATCTGATCGGTCGTTGCGGCACGGCGGTTTCGATCGCTGCTGTCAACGGGCCGAGCTCGGTCGTCGTGTCGGGTGCGAACCAGGCGCTCGAGGAGCTCTTGAAGTGTTGTGGGCAGGATCAGCTCAGAGCGAAGCGGATCGCGGTGGACTATGCGGCGCATTCACCGCAAGTGGAGGCGATCGGCGAGGAGTTGCGCGCTGCCTGCGTGGGGATCTCGCCACGGCCTGGCGAGATCCCCTTCTATTCGTCGGTGGTCGGCGATCGGCTGGACGGCTCGCAGCTCGACGCCGAGTACTGGTACCGCAATCTGCGTGAGACGGTTCGCTTCGAACAGGTCACGCGCGCATTGCTGAGCGCCGGCCTCCGGACGTTCATCGAGGTCAGCCCTGCTCCAGCCTTGGCGGCGGGGACGCTCGAGACCGCTGAGCTGCACTTCGACGGCGAGCGGGATGGGCATGGGAGCTCGCAGGAGTACTACGCGAGCGCTGCGGACGTGCGCGTGCACGGCTCGCTGCGACGCGGCCAAGGCGGATCGCGACGTTTCCTCACCTCGCTGTCGGAAGCGTGGACGGCTGGCGTGGAGGTCGACTGGCGAGCACTTCTCGGCAACGGCAGGACTGTGCCGCTGCCCACCTATCCCTTTCAGCGGGAGCGTTACTGGCTCGACCCGACCGAGGTTGGCGGACATGCACCCCGCGCGGAGTCGCCGACGTCCGACTGGCGGTACCGAATCGCTTGGAAGCACATCGAGCAATCGCAGGCCGCGCTGTCGGGAGACTGGATGGTCCTCGTTCCAGCGAGTCACAGCGAGGATCGGTGGGTCGATTCCGTGCTCGAGGCGTTGCGCGCGCATGGGGCTCAGGTCACACGCGCCGAGGTGGACGCGGAGGCGATGTCCGATCGCGGCATGTTGGCCGAGTGCATGCGAGATGCGCTTGCCGAGCGAGAGAAGCCGGATCTCTCATCACAGCGAGCCGATCTCGGCGCCGACGAAGAGCATGTCTCTGCACCGCGGGAGCGATCCTCGGCGGCCGAGGCGAAGCTGGACGGTGTCCTGTCACTGCTGTCCCTGGTGGAAGCTCACGACGAGCGCTGCGACGCCGTGCCGTCAGGCCTGGCGGGAACGCTGACGGCCGTCCAAGCGCTCGAGGACATGGCCGTCGAGGCGCCGCTCTGGATGGCTACGCGCGGCGCGGTGTCGGTCGAGGACTCCGATCGACTGCAGAATCCAACTCAAGGGATGGTCTGGGGCCTGGGGCGCGTGATCGGCCTGGAGCTCTCGAGGCGCCGCGGCGGCCTGCTCGACCTGCCGGCGACGCTGGACGCGGGCGTGCGCGGATCGTTGTGCTCTGCGCTTGGCGGCGCGGGCTCGGAGGATCAGCTCGCGGTGCGCTCCGATGGGCTGTACGCGCGGCGGCTGGTGCCGGCGCCGGTCGGTTCCGCCGCTTCCACCAGTCCATGGAAGCCTCGCGGCACTGTGCTGATAACCGGGGGCTTGGGAGGGTTGGGCGCGCACGTGGCGCGCTGGTTGGCTGGCGCTGGCGCCGAGCATCTCATCCTGGCCAGTCGTCGCGGCGCAGACGCTGAGGGCGCGACAGAGCTCGAGGACGAGCTGGAGCGGCTCGGCGCCCACGTGAGCGTGGTCGCATGCGACGTGAGCGACCGCAGCCAGCTCTCCGAATTGCTCGAGTCGCTGCCCGCCGACCATCCGCTGGATGCGATTGTCCACGCTGCGGGCGTGCAGGACGGTGAGGCGCTTGCGACGACGAGCATTGACAGTCTCCAGGAGGGTCTGGCCGCCAAGGCCCAAGCGGCGCTTCACCTGCACGAGTTGACGCAGGAGATGGACCTTTCGGCGTTTGTCATGTTCTCCTCGATGGCCGCGACGATGGGCTCGGCCAATCAAGGCGCCTATGCCGCCGCCAACGCGTTCCTCGACGCCCTGGCCGAATATCGAAAGGGGCGCGGCCTGGTGGCGACGTCGGTGGCGTGGGGCATGTGGGCAGGCGCCGGAATGGGGGAGGACTCCACCGCCGTCGAGGAGCTGCGCCGGCGCGGAATCCTCTCGATCGAGCCTGAGCGGGCGATCGGCGCTTTGCAGCAGGCGTTGGACGATGGCGATACGTGCCTGACCGTCTCTCGCGTGGACTGGAGTCGCTATGCGCCCAACTACGTCTTTGCGGGGCCGCGTCCGCTGATAGAAGACCTGCCCGCAGTGCGCGACGCGCTCGCGGCCGCGCAAGCCGGTCTCGATCGGCAACCCGCGGGGGATGCCTTGGCCAGCCGCTTGTCTGGCCTCTCCAAGCGTGAGCGCGAGCGTGTCGTGCTCGAGTTGGTGCGCGGCGAGGCGGCCGGTGTCCTGGGACACGCAGAGCTAGACCCGATCGACCCGCAGCGCGCCTTCAAGGAGCTTGGCTTTGATTCGCTGACGGCGGTCGAGATGCGCAGACGGCTTCAGGTGGCGACAGGCCTGCGTCTCCTCGCCACCGTGGTCTTTGACTACCCCACCCCGATCCTGCTCGCCGGGCACCTGCTGCGCGAAGCGACCGGAGCCTCAGAGCAGGCGCCCGCAGCGAGGCCCAGCGCCGCGCGGACCCAAGAGCCCATCGCGATCGTGGCGATGAGCTGCCGCTATCCGGGTGGAGTGCGCTCGCCGGAGGATCTGTGGGAGATCGTGCATTCAGGGGTGGACGCGGTCGGGGAGTTCCCGACCGATCGTGGCTGGGATCTCGAGTCCCTGTACGACCCCGATCCCGATCGACACGGCACAAGCTATGCGCGCGAAGGCGGGTTCGTGCACGACATCGGCGAGTTCGACGCCGGCTTCTTCGGGATCAGTCCCAGAGAGGCACTCGCGATGGACCCCCAGCAGCGGATCTTGCTCGAAGTCTGCTGGGAGACGCTCGAGCGCGCGGGCGTCGATCCGTTGTCTTTGCGAGGAACGGACACAGGCATCTTCGTCGGTATCAACCCGACCCGCTACGGACTCGATCTGCCAGGAGAGCTCGAGGGCTATCAGGTGACGGCCGGCGCCGGCAGCGCGATCAGTGGTCGCGTGTCTTACACCTTCGGCCTGGAGGGTCCGGCGGTATCGGTGGACACAGCCTGCTCCTCCTCGCTGGTGGCGTTGCATCTCGCATGCGGGGCGCTGCGCGGGGAAGAATGCGAGCTGGCGCTCGCCGGCGGTGTGGCCGTGATGTCGACGCCCGACGGGTTTGTCGCCTTCAGCCGCCAGCGTGGCCTGGCGCTGGACGGCCGCTGCAAGTCATTCGCCGATGCGGCCGATGGCACCGGTTGGTCAGAGGGTGCGGGAGTGCTGTTGCTGGAGCGGCTCTCCGATGCACAGCGCTTGGGTCACCCGATCTTGGCGCTCGTGCGCGGCAGCGCGATAAACCAAGACGGCGCCAGCAACGGCCTGACCGCCCCCAACGGGCTGGCTCAACAGCGGGTGATCCATCAAGCGCTCGCCAACGCCGGACTGTCGGTCGACCAGGTGCAGGCAGTCGAGGGGCACGGCACGGGAACCTCGCTTGGCGACCCGATCGAGGCGCAGGCGCTGCTTGCGACCTATGGCCGGCGGCGAGACGCGGACAGCCCTCTGTGGCTCGGGTCGATCAAGTCGAACATCGGTCACCCGCAAGCGGCCGGGGGAGCCGCCGGCGTGATCAAGATGGTGATGGCTCTGCGTCATGCGACGCTTCCAAAGACACTGCATTGCGATGAGCCGTCCCGGCAGGTGGACTGGCGGAGCGGCGCCGTCGAGCTGCTGCGCGAGGGACGAGCTTGGGAGTCCGACGATGAGCCGCGTCGTGCCGGCGTGTCCTCCTTTGGCGCAAGCGGCACGAATGCTCACGTGATCGTCGAACAGGCGCCGGAGCAGGCTCCCGACGCCTCGGCCAGTGCGAGCGATGGCGACGAGGAGCAGGCTGTGAGTCCTCTCACGGATGTAGATGTCGTCCCGTGGGTGGTGTCGGGCAAGGGGGAGGCGGCGCTGCGCGATCAAGCTCGTAAGCTGCTCGCCCACCTCGAGCGGGACCCGGACGTGGCGGCCGCCGATGTCGGGCTCTCGCTCGCGGCGGGTCGCGCCGCGCTCGACCGCCGCGCCGTGATCGTCGGGAGCGATCGCGAGGGCCTGTTGTCGGGCTTGAGGTCGCTGACGCAGGCGCAGCCGGATCCCGGTGTGACTGAAGGCGTGGCCCACGGCGTCGATGTGGCGATGGCGTTCCTGTTCACCGGTCAGGGGGCGCAGCGTGTTGGAATGGGACGTGAGCTGTACGGACGCTTCTCGGTGTTCAGGGAGTCGCTGGAGGAGGCGTGCGGATACCTCGACGAGCTGTTGAAGTGCTCGCTGCGCGAGGTGATGTTCGGCGATGATTCGAACTCCTCGGCCGGCGACGGCGAGCCCACGGACGGCCAGTCGCGCTTGGACGACACGATGTTTGCCCAGACGGGCCTGTTCGCGCTGGAGCTGTCCCTGTTCAGGCTGCTCGAGGATCTCGGGGTGCGCCCCGACTACTTGCTCGGTCATTCGATTGGCGAGCTGACGGCCGCGCATGTGGCCGGAGTGCTGACCCTGAACGACGCGTGCGCGCTCGTCGCTGCGCGGGGCAGATTGATGGAAGCGCTGCCCGAGGGCGGAGCGATGGTCTCAATTCAAGCTTCCGAGGACGAGGCGCTCGAGAGTCTCATCGAGTTTGGTGGGCGAGCGTCTCTAGCAGCTGTGAATGGTCCTGGCGCGATTGTGCTCTCCGGCGATGAGGAGGCGATTCTCGAGCTCACGGAGCTATGGGGCTCGCGCGGGCGAAAGACAAAGCGCCTGCGAGTAAGCCACGCATTTCACTCACACAGGATGCAGGACATGCTGGCGCAGTACGCGGAGGTTGCCAAGAGCCTCACCTTCACCTCTCCTCATATTCCGATCGTGTCGAACCTGACAGGTGAGCAGATGCTCGTCGAGCAGGCCTGCGACCCGGCTTACTGGGTGCGCCAGGTACGCGAGCCCGTGAGGTTCTACGACGGTGTCAGCTGGCTCGTTGGTCAGGGGGCTTCGTGCCTGTTGGAGCTAGGCCCCGACGGCGTGCTCAGCGCGATGAGCCTCGAGTGCCTGCCTGGCATCACGAGCCTCGAGGGGCCTGAGGGGGAGTCTGCTGAGGGGGAGTCCGCTCACGATCGGGTAACGGCGACGTCGGTGCTGCGCGGCGCCCGCCCGGAGGTCAGCGCGCTTCTGAGCGCGCTTGCCGAGACCTGGGTCCACGGAGTCGCTGTGGATTGGGTGAGGGTGCTTGACGGCCAGGACGCCCAGCGACTTCGGCTGCCCACATACGCGTTCCAGCGTCAGCGCTACTGGCTCGCTGGCGGGCGCTCCAGGTCTGACGGTCTCGCGTCGACCGCGCCGGGCATCGACCATCCGATATTGGAGAGCTCCGTCGCGCTTGCGGATGGACGCGGATGGCTGTTCACGGGAGAGCTCTCGCTTGACAGTCAGCCCTGGGTCGCCGACCACGTCGTGATGGGAGTGGCGTTGGTGCCGGGCACGACGTTCGTCGACCTTGCGCTCACCGTCGCCGAGGAGGTCGGATGCGATTTCCTCGCAGAGCTCGTGATGGAGTCTCCGCTAGTGCTCACCGGGCGGGAGCACGTGCAGTTGCAGATCTCCGTCGCAGGGTTGGATGAGGCAGGAAGACGCGAGCTCGAGATCTACTCTCGTGTGCTCGAGCCCTCGCGGAATGGCTCGTCGGGGCCGGAGGAATGGACTCGTCACGCGAGTGGCCTGCTCGCACAATCCATAAACGGCGGCTCACAGGATGGGGGAGCCCTCGACGCCTCGATCGAAGGAAGCTGGCCCCCAGATGGCGCAGAGCCATTGGCTGTCGAGGATGTGTATGAGTTCGCGGCGCGCGCAGGCGTCGATTATGGGCCGGCATTCCTGACTGTCGGTGCTCTGTGGCGGCGCGCCGACCAGCTGTTCGCCGAGGCTCGCCTGCCGGAGCATGAGTTGGCGCGCGCCGGACGGTTCCGTATCCACCCGGCGCTGCTCGACGCCGCTCTGCACTCGAGCGCGGTCTATTCGTATGGATCTGAGCAAATGCAGATCCCATTCGAGTGGAAAGACGTGAGCGTTCGCAGGGCCGCTGCGACGGCGCTGCGCGTATCGATCTCTCAGACGCCGAGCGGCGGAATCTCATTGACGGTGATGGACGACCTCGGCGCGCCGCTCGCCTCGGTCGGGTCGCTGGTGGTGCGAGCAGTCACCGCGGCGCAGCTCGGAAGCGCCGCCGACAGAGGACAGAGCTCCCTCTCTCGCGTGGACTGGGTGGCGCTCGCGATCGATAGGGCTCCGTCGCGCTTCAAAGGGGTGTTGGTGGGTGAGCAAGGGGAGCGCCTCGGCGCCTTGTTGCGGTCAGCTGACGAATCGCATGAGGTGTATGAGGACATACGCTCGCTTGGAGACGCGCTCGATGGCGGCGCGGCCGTCCCCGAGACAGTGGTTGTCGCCTGTATGACGGACTGGCGCGAGGAAGGCGCCGGCAACCTCACGAATGGCCACATTAGTGACAACGGCCTCGGAGGGGCGCATGACGGCGACATGCCTGAGCGGATGCGCGGCGCCACGCACCTTGCGCTGGACCTGATCCAAGCGTGGCTTGCCGACACGCGTCTGTCGCAGTCGCGGCTGGCGTTCGTGACCCGTAACGCCGTCGCCGTCACACCCGATGAGAGCGTGGATGGTCTCGCGCAGGCTGGAATCTGGGGGCTGGTTCGTGCCGCCGCAGCGGAGAGCCCACGCCGCCTGCTGCTGGTGGATCTCGACGGTGAGCAGAGCTCGTGGCAGATACTGCCTCAGGCGCTTCGAGCCGCGTCGATGCTCGACGAGCCGCAACTCGCCATCCGCAAGGGCGACGCGTTCGCCCCCCGGCTGGCGCCGGTCGAGCGCAATCAGAGTCAGGACGCCGCCGTTCACGACCTGGCCGTGACACCTGGGTCGTTCGACCCGAACGGGACGGTTCTGATCACAGGTGGCACAGGCGCTCTGGGGATCCTCGTCGCGAGGCATCTGGTGACACGTCATGGCGTCCGCCATCTGTTGCTTGCGAGCCGGGGCGGGCGAGACGCTCAGGGAGCTCTCGAGCTGGCGGGCGAGCTCGAGGAGCTGGGCGCCGAGGTGAATATCGAGGCCTGCGACGTATCCGAGCGAGATCGGCTGCGGGAGATGCTTGCGAGCGTGGCGGACGAGCATCCGTTGCGCGCCGTCGTGCATCTGGCCGGAGTTCTCGATGACGGGATGGTCGGCTCGCTCACCTTCGAGCAGGTCGATCGTGTGCTTGCTCCAAAGGTGAGCGGAGCGTGGCACCTGCACTGTTTGACCGAGCACCTCGATCTTTCGGCGTTCGTGCTGTTCTCTTCGGCCAGCGGTGTGCTTGGTGGCAAGGGCCAGGCCAACTATGCCGCCGCCAATGCCTTCCTGGATGCGTTGGCGGCGCACCGGCGTGCCCATGGTCTGACGAGCCTGTCGCTTGCCTGGGGGCCGTGGGAGGCGACCGACGGCATGGCGGGCGGTCTCGGCGAGACGGACAGGATGCGCATGGCGCGAGCGGGTGTCGCAGCGATCTCCGACGCGGAGGCTCTGGACCTGTTCGACGTGGCACAGGAGCGCGATGAGTCGCTGCTGGTGCCGGTGCGTCTCGACCTGCCACTCCTCAGCGCTCGGGCGGCCACCGAAGCGTCTCCCTCGATGCTGCGGGGCGTGGCTCGTCTTGCCACACGTCATATGAAAGGCGTCGAGAGCGGCGCTTTGGCAAAGCGGCTCGTTGGCGCTCCCAGGCACGAGCACGCGCGCGTCCTGCTGGACGCGGTGTGCACTCACACGGCGATCGTGCTCGGGCATTCGGCCTCGGATGCCGTCGAGGCCAAGCAGCCGTTCAAGGATCTCGGTTTCGATTCGTTGGCGGCGGTCGAGCTGCGCAACCGTCTCAATAGGGAACTCGGAGTCAGCCTGCCCGCCACCCTCATCTTCGAATACCCCACGCCCAAGGCGCTCGCAGATTACCTGCTGGAGAACATCGCCCCGGACGGCGCGTCGAGCGCTCTGGCGCTTGACGTCGAGCTCGACAGGCTGGAGCGGCTGCTCGCCACGGCAGTATCCGATGAGAGCAGTCGCTCGAAGGTCAGCGGACGCCTGCAGGCGATCCTGAACGGGCTTTCAGAGAGCAGTTCCGGCGAGGGCTCGACTGTCGCCGAGAAGATGCACTCGGCGACGGCCGAAGAGGTCTTGGATTTCATCGACAGAGAGCTGCGATCGAGATGAGCGCGCCAAGACTCACTTCGGGGGCTCGAGAGGTTGGGAGGTCGCGATGAGCGACGATCGGGTCCTCGACTACCTCAAGCAGGTGACGGTGGAGCTGCACGACGCTCGTTCGCGTCTCCAGGAGATCGAAGAGCGTGAGCGTGAGCCGATCGCGATCGTTGGGATCGGATGTCGCTATCCGGGCAAGGTGTCCTCCCCAGACGGTCTGTGGAGGCTGGTCGCGGGGGGCGAGGACGCGATCGGGAATTTCCCCGAGGATCGCGGTTGGGACCTCGAGCGGCTGTACGACCCCGATCCCGACCGTCGCGGCGCCAGCTATGTGCGCGAAGGGGGATTTGTCGAGCACGCTTGCGATTTCGACGCTGGCTTCTTCGGGATCAGCCCGCGGGAAGCGGTGACGCTCGACCCTCAGCAGCGCCTGCTGTTGGAAGTCAGTTGGGAGGCCCTGGAAGACGCCGGCGTCGATCCCACGGCTCTGCGGGGAAGTCGCACCGGCGTGTTCGCCGGGGTGATGTACCACGACTACGCTTCGATGGTCTCGGGGCCGATCCCACCCGAGCTCGAAGCTTCGACGCTGGTAGGCGCCGCCGGCAGCATCGTCTCCGGTCGAATCGCCTACACGCTGGGGCTCGAGGGACCGGCGATCTCGATCGACACCGCCTGCTCCTCCTCGCTGGTGGCGTTGCATTGGGCCTGCGCGGCGTTGCGCAAGCAGGAGTGCTCGATGGCGCTTGTGGGGGGGGTCTCGCTGATGTGGTCGGCCGGAGTCTTCGTGGGGTTCTCGCGTCAGCGCGGTCTTGCGCCCGATGCGCGCTGCAAGTCATATGCAGACGGCGCTGACGGCACAGTCTGGGGCGAGGGCGCCGGAATCGTGGTGCTCGAGCGACTTTCAGACGCACAAAGGCGCGGTCATCGCATCCTCGCGCTGGTTAGGGGGAGCGCGATCAATCAGGACGGCGCGAGCAACGGCCTGACCGCTCCAAATGGTCTCTCTCAGCAGCGTGTGATCCGCGACGCGCTCCACGACGCGGGGTGCTCGGCCGGCACGGTGGACGTCGTGGAGGGGCACGGAACGGGCACCAGGCTCGGCGACCCGATCGAGGCGCAGGCGTTGCTCGCCACTTATGGGCAGGCCCATAGCGAGACACGACCGCTGTGGTTGGGCTCGATCAAGTCGAATATGGGCCACACGCAGGCGGCTGCCGGCGTCGCCGGAGTGATCAAGATGGTGATGGCGATGCGCAACGGCGTGCTGCCGAAGAGCCTGCACGTGGATCAGCCATCACAGCAGGTGGATTGGAGCACGGGCGCGGTCTCGCTGCTGCGAGACGCCGTGCCGTGGCCTGCCGGTGACACGCCGCGTCGGGCCGCCGTCTCTTCCTTTGGCGCGAGCGGGACCAACGCGCACGTGATCCTCGAGGAGGCGCCCACTGCCCAAGTCGGGATGCCGGCCGGGGGCGCGGATAGTGACGGTCCAAGCGGCGCTGGGCTTGTCGACCTGGACGGCTCGGACGGAGTCAGCGGTTCGAGCAGTCACCCGGTCTTCTCAGAAGGCGTGTTGGAAGACAGGGTGGCGCCCTGGATGATCTCGGCCAACGACGAGCCAGGGCTGGTTGCCCAGGCAGCGCTCTTGAGCCAGCGCTTTGGCCACGATCGGCAACTGCGCCCAATCGACATCGCGTCCTCTCTGACACGCCGGGCGCAGCTGAAGCGCCGGGCAGTGATCCTCGGCGCCGATCGCAACGGTCTGCTCGAGAGCTTGGCCGTCCTCGGCGGCGGCCGGTCTGCGCCCGACGTGGTGACGGGCTGGTCACAGCGGGTGGGTGACGCGCCTGTCGTATTCGTCTTTCCCGGGCAAGGGGCTCAGTGGGAGGGGATGGCACGCGATCTGATGACCTCCTCGCCCGTGTTCGCCGAGAGCATGGCGGCCTGCGAGCAGGCGCTGGCGCCATTCGTCGACTGGTCGCTGCGAGAGGTCGTCATGGGGGAGGTGGGCACGACAGGCTTCGATCGCTTGGATGTGGTGCAGCCGGTGCTATTCGCGACGATGGTCTCGCTGTCGGCTCTGTGGCGTGCCTGTGGCGTGCGGCCCGCCGCGGTCGTCGGTCACTCTCAGGGAGAGATCGCCGCGGCATACGTGGCGGGCGCCCTGTCGCTGGAGGATGCGGCGCTGATAGTGTCGCTGCGCAGCCGTGCGCTCTGCTCGTTGGAGGGACAGAGTCGGATGGCGTCGGTGTCACTTGGCGCCCAAGAGCTGTCGGCGCGCCTTCGCCGTTGGGATGGCGGTCTTGTGATCGCTGTGATCAACGGCCCATCTTGGACCGTCGTGTCGGGGGAGGACGAGGCGGTGAGCGAGTTGCTGGACGAGTGTGCGGCTGAGGGCATCCGCGCACGCGAGATCGCCTCGGCTGTGCGCGCTGGCCATTCTCCGCTGATCGAGGAGCTTCGAGAGCAGCTGTTGACAGGGTTCGCCTCGATCGCTCCCCGCTCCGGAGAAATCCCCTTCTACTCGACCGTGGCCGCCGGACAGATCGACACCGCGGAGCTGAATGCGGAGTACTGGTATCGCAACGCTCGCGAGCCCGTCCAGTTCGACGCGACCGTCCGAGATCTGCTGACAGCCAGATTCGGGGTATTCCTCGAGGTGAGCGCCCACCCCGTGCTGACGGTAGCTCTGCAGGACATCCTCGAGGATGCCCTTGCGGACTCCTCGAGGACGCTCGTCACCGGCACGCTGCGTCGTGGAGAGGGGGGTCCCGAGCGCTTTCTCGCGTCGGCTGCTGAGTTGTGGGTCAATGGCCTCGAGGTTGACTGGGGGGCGTTGCTCGACGGCCCTGAGGCCAACCATGTGACGCTGCCGACTTATCCCTTTCAGCGCCAACGCTATTGGGTCGATCCCGCCGCCGGAGGCATCGGCGAGGGGATCTCAACAGGCTTGCGCCCGACCGGGCATCCGCTGTTGGGCGCGGCCATGGGGCTGGCGCAGAACGGTGGCTGGCTGCTCGCGGGACGCTTGTCTGTGCAGACGCACCCCTGGCTAGCGGATCATGCCGCTGTCGGGATGGCGCTGCTGCCTGGCACGGCTTTCGTCGAGCTCGCCCTGCAGGCAGCGGCGCTCGCCGGATGCGACACGGTGCTCGAGCTCACGCTGGGGGCGCCACTGGCGCTGCCCGAGCAGGGCGGTGTGCAGATGCAGGTCTCAGTAGGCAAGCTCGATGCCGACGGCCGTTGCTCGATCGCGATCCACGCTCGTGCCGAGCAGGATCTCGAGGATGGCCCAGCCGACGAGGGCGCCTGGACCACCCATGCCGAGGGTGTGCTGCTCCGGCAAGCGCCTGGTTCGGTCGAGCAGCCACCTACCGCGCTGATCCAGCCTGGCGACGCCTGGCCGCCCTCGGACGCCGAACCGCTTGCGATCGACGAGCTGTACGACCGGGCGCTCGAGCGGGGCGTGGAATACGGCCCGGCCTTTCAGCGGCTGCAAGCGGTATGGAGGACGGACGAGGGGGTGTTTGCCGAAGTGACCCTCGCCGGCGAGCATGAGTCCGAAGCCACGCTCTTCGGCATCCATCCTGCGCTGCTCGACGCCGCTCTGCACGCGCTCGGCGCTGGTCTGCTCGCGGAGCCCGATGGCGAGGTATCCGATCAGATCTGGCTGCCGTTCTCCTGGGGAGAGGTGCGATTGCATGCGCCGGGGGTCTCAGCGCTGCGTGTCCGGCTCTCACCCGAGGCAAACGGCGCGGTCTCGCTGATCGCGTTCGATCGGCAGGGGGCGCCGGTTGTCTCGGTCAGCTCGCTTGTCGTGCGCCCGATCTCCTCGGGCAGTTTGGGCGAAGCGCGCATCGGCTATCACCGCTCGTTGTTCTCGGCGAGCTGGATCCCGCTTCCGATCGCGCCGGGAACCGGATTTGGGAGCTGGGCGCTGCTGGGTGAGGAGGGAGCGCACGCCGAGCGGCTGCGCGGTGGAGGCGTGAACGTCGAGGTCTACGCGGATCTGGACTCGCTCGCGACCTCTGTGGAGGGCGGCGCCGCGATTCCTGATGTCGTAGTAGTCGATTGCGCCGAGGGAGTGGTGGACGCCGTCGGCGAGCAGGACTCTACGCAGGCTGGCGATCGGGCGGAGCCCCCAGAGGGCGTGATCGCGGCTACTCACGCGGCTGTCGGCCGGGCGCTTGACTTGGCGCAGACGTGGGTGTCGGACGAGCGGTTTGCTCGAGCTCGACTTGTGCTCGTCACAGGGGGCGCCATCGCAACACATGACGACGAGGATGTGCTGGACTTGCCCGCCGCTGGCGTGTGGGGTCTGATCCGATCCGCGCAGGCCGAGCACCCGGGGCGGTTTGTGCTCGTCGACCTCGACGGCAGTGGGGACTGTTGGAGCGCGCTACCGGCGGCGCTGCTTCACGAGGAGCCCCAGCTCGCCGGGCGCGACGGCGCTTTCGCCGCGCTCCGTCTCACCCGGATGGCGCGCACGGTCGGGGGCGCCGGGAGCTCTGGCGCACCGACGCTGGACCCGCGCGGCACCGTGCTTATCACCGGCGCCACCGGCAGTCTTGGCCGCCTGATCGCCAGGCATCTTGTGGTGGCCCACGGGATACGCAACCTGCTGCTTGTCAGTCGTCGCGGCGGTAAGGCCGAGGGAAGCTCGGATCTCGAGGCCGAGCTCGAGGCGCTTGGCGCCGAGGTGAGGCTCCTCGCCTGCGACGTGGCTGAGCGGACGCAGGCTCAGGCGCTGCTCGCCTCCGTGTCCTCGGAGCATCCCCTATGTGCAGTCGTGCACGCCGCCGCGGTTCTCGACGACGGGGTGATCGACACGCTAACCCATGCCCAGCTCGAGCGGGCGCTCGCGCCGAAGGTGGATGCGGCGTGGCATCTGCACGAGCTGACCCGGGATCTCGATCTCTCCGCGTTCGTGCTCTTCTCCTCGGCGGCTGGCACGTTCGGCAACCCCGGCCAGGGCAACTACGCCGCCGCCAATGCCTTCCTGGATGCGCTGGTGGCGCACCGGCGCGCCCAAGGCCTGGCCGGCATGTCGCTCGCATGGGGATTGTGGCAGCAGGTCGGAGGGATGTCGACCGAGGAGCTGAGCGAGATCGACCGCGGGCGCATGGCTCGCTCCGGCTTCATAGCGCTCTCCGACGAGGAGGGCCTCGAGCTGTTCGATCGCGCGCTGGAGCTGAACCGCGCGCTGTCGTTGCCGGTGAGGCTCGACCCGCCCTCGCTACGTGTGCTGGCAAGAGCCGGAGCGTTGCCGGCGCTGCTGCGGGACCTCGTGCGCGCGCACGAGCAGAGCCCGGCGCAGGGAGCTGACGAATCGCTGACCCTGCATTTGCAAGCGCTGCCCGCGCGCGAGCGGGATGAGGCGGTGCTTGCGATTGTGCGCGAGGAGGTGGCCACCGTGCTGGGACACAGCCACGCTCGCGCGATCGACCCGCAGATGGCGTTCAAGGAGCTTGGTTTCGACTCGCTCAGCGCCGTGGAGCTGCGCAACAGGCTGGTGGCCATCACCGGCCTCGGATTGCCGGCGACGATCGTCTTCGAGCACCCCACGACGGCAGCCCTGGCTGGGCATCTGCTCCAAGAGGCGCTCCCGGATGGCGAGCAGGGCGGCGACCTCGATCCCGAGGAGGCCGAGATTCGCAGGACGCTCGCCACGATTCCCCTGACCCGCTTGCGAGAGGCGGGGTTGATGGATGCGCTGCTCGTCCTGGCCGGGGACGGGCACGGTCAGCCCCTCTCGGAGGAGCGCGACGCCGAGGAGATGATCGACGCCCTGGACGTGGAGGGCTTGATGCGAATGACATTCGACGCCTCGGAAGCCGAGGTGGGAGGTTGAGCACGAACGCGTCCACCGAGCAGCTCGTCGCGGCCCTGCGCGAGTCCTTGAAGGAGGCCGACAGGTTGCGACGTCAGAACCGGCGCCTGCTGTCGAGCGTGGGAGAGCCGGTCGCGATCGTCGGCATGAGCTGTCGGCTTCCGGGAGGGGTTGGCTCTCCGCAGGCGTTCTGGGAGTTGCTCGAGACGGGCGGCGACGCGATCTCGGAGTTCCCAACGGATCGAGGATGGGATCTGGAGGGACTGTATGAGCCGGATCCGGAGTCGGTTGGTCTCGGGCGCAGCTACGTGCGCGAAGGAGGTTTCCTCGAGGACGCGGGCGAGTTCGACGCGGAGTTCTTCAGGATCAGTCCGCGCGAGGCGCTCGTCACCGACCCCCAACAGCGCCTCCTGCTGGAAGCCGCCTGGGAGGCGTTCGAAGACGCGGGCGTCGATCCACTGTCGCTGCGAGGAACCCGCACCGGCGTGTTCGCCGGCGCGATGTACCAGGACTACGGCTTGGGCCTGCAGGCTTACGGTGGCGCGCGAGGGTACAGCCAGGCCGAGACCCCACACGTGCTCGTGGGCTCCACCAACAGCCTGATCACGGGGCGAGTGGCGTATGCGCTGGGGCTGGAGGGCCCGGCGATGACCATCGATACCGCGTGTTCGTCTTCGCTGGTGGCGCTGCACCTGGCCTGCCAGTCGCTGCGAGCCGGCGAGTGCTCGCTGGCGCTCGCGGGCGGAGTGACTGTGCTCTCGACACCGGGGGTGTTTGTCGAGTTCAGCCGCCAGCGGGGACTTGCCCCGGATGGCCGCTGCAAGGCGTTCGCGGAGGGCGCCGACGGCACCAGCGTCTCAGAGGGCGTCGGCGTGGTGGCGCTCGAGCGGCTCTCCGACGCGCGCCGCAACGATCATCGGGTGCTGGCGCTGGTGCGCGGCAGCGCCATCAACCAGGACGGTGCGAGCAACGGCCTGTCGGCTCCCAGCGGCTCCGCTCAACGCCAGGTGATTGGCCAGGCGCTTGCAAGCGCCGGCCTGCGGGCGGGCGCGATCGACGCGGTGGAGGCGCATGGCACAGGCACAACACTCGGCGATCCGATCGAGGCGCGAGCGCTGATCGCGACCTACGGACGAGAGCGCGCGAACGGACGCCCATTGTGGTTGGGCTCGGCGAAGTCGAACATCGGCCACACCCAGGCCGTGGCGGGGGTGGCCGGAGTCATCAAGATGGCGATGGCGATGCGCCACGGCCTGCTGCCGCGCACCTTGCACGTCGATCGTCCCTCTACCAAGGTGGATTGGGGGGCCGGCGAGGTCTCACTTCTGACCGAGGCCTCGTCCTGGCCGCGCAACGGAGATCCTCGGCGAGCAGCTGTCTCTTCGTTTGGGATCAGCGGCACGAATGCTCACCTGATACTCGAGGAAGGCGAGTCTGAGCACGTGGCGCGAGCGTCCGTCGCCTCGGTCGACGGGCGGGGTGGCCTCGGCGCAGGGGATCCGTCGCAGCGTGCGACGTTCGCCGAGGGCATCGGCTGCTCGGATGGGGATAGCCGCTCCGACGGCGCTGTGGATCCGAGCGCCAACAGCGTTTTCGATCTCGACGTCGTCCCCTGGGTTCTGTCGGGGCGCGGCACGGACGGGTTGCTTGGCCAGGCGCGGCGGCTGGCGGAGTTCGCGGCCGCCGATCCAGACCTTGCGAGCGCTGACGTGGCGGCTTCGCTTGCCGGCCGGCCGGTCTTGGATGGCCGCGGCGTTGTGGTCGGCGCCGACCGCGAGGAGCTGCTTGCGGGCTTGCGCGGGCTGGCTGACGAAGCATCTCATCCAGGCGTCACACACGGAGTGTCGCCGAGCGCGGGCGCGGGCGGTGTCGTCTTCGTGTTTCCCGGGCAGGGCTCGCAGTGGCCTGGGATGGCCCTCGAGTTGCTAGAGCGCTCCGCTGTGTTCGCTCGGCGCTTGCACGAGTGTGAGGAGGCGCTCGCGCCACATGTCGATTGGTCGCTCGGAGATGTGTTGCGAGGCGCAGCCGGAGCGCCTGAGCTCGAGCGCGTCGATGTGGTGCAGCCGGTCCTGTTCGCGGTGATGGTCGCGCTGGCCGAAGTGTGGGAAGCGTGCGGGGTTCGGCCGGACGCCGTGGTCGGCCACTCCCAGGGAGAGATAGCGGCGGCGTGTGTTGCGGGGGGGCTCTCGCTGCAGGACGCCGCGCAACTCGTCGCGCTGCGCAGTCGTGCGCTGCGGGCGCTGTCCGGTCGCGGCGGGATGGTCTCGATCGCCGTGGGTCGGGCGGAGGCGAGGGGGCGTATCGCGCCGTTTGGCAAGCGAGTCTCGATTGCAGCGATCAATGGCCCCGGCGCGGTCGTGGTCTCCGGCGAGCCGGCTGCGTTGGAGCAGTTGCTCGCGGCCTGTGCGGCGGATGAGATCAGGGCGCGCAGCATTCCAGTCGACTATGCGGCTCATTCGGCGCAAGTGGAGGAGATCCGGCAGGCCCTATTGGATGGCTGCGCCGGAATCCTCCCGCGCACGTGCGACGTTCCCTTTTACTCGGCGGTAAGCGGGGAGCGGCTCGATGCTGTTGGGTTGGATGCTGGCTACTGGTATCGCAACCTGCGCGACACCGTCGAGTTCGAGCAGGCCACCGGGGCGCTGCTCGATGCTGGCCTGCGAACCTTCGTAGAGATCAGCCCGCACCCGGTGTTGGCGGTCGGAATGCAGGAGACGGCCGACGCCCACCTGCGCAAGACCTCTTCGGAGATTCACGATCGAGAGGAGCACGCCGAGGCTGAAGTTGCGCCGGCGCCTGGCGAGGCCAGTTCTCCCGAAACCTCCGAGCGGGATCTGATCGACCCCCACAACTTCGAGAGCGTCACGATTATCGGCTCGCTGCGCAGGCAGGAAGGCGGCCCGCGGCGACTGCTGAGGTCGCTTGGCGAAGCCTGGACGCACGGGGTGGCGGTGGACTGGAGGGCAGTGCTCGCAGGGGTCGACGCCCGTCGCGTCAAACTACCGACCTACGCATTCCAACGCCGGCGCTACTGGCTGGAGGGTCTAAGCCAATCGTCTGTGGCTGAGCCGAAGGGCCTGCCCGGACCCAGGACGTCGCTGTTGCACTTGGAGTGGGTGAGTGCCGCGCCGCCCACCCAGCTCGAGCCCTCGAGCTGGACGGCGATCGGCGAGCACGGACACGAGCTCGCGAGGGCGCTGGGCGAGGCGGATTGGGACGCGGACGGAGCGCGAGCATATGCCGACCTCAGCGAGCTCGGCGAAGCGCTTGCCGGCGGTCTGACGCCACCCAGGCTGGTGTTTGTCGCATACAGGTTGGATTGGTCGGACCCATCGGGCTCGGCGTCTTCCTCGGATACGGCCACAGCGCTCGCGTCGGGCTCGGCGTCGCTTTCCTCGGGTACCGCCACGGCACCGGCGTCGCGCGCGGCGCCTTCGTCCGGCGTCGACGCGACCCGCGCGAAGGGTCTGCCTGGATCGGCCCATCGGGCGGCTCACGCCGCCCTGCGGCTGGCGCAGGCCTGGATTGCCGACGAGCGCTTCGAGGACTCCCATCTCGTTGTGCTCACACAAGGCGCCGTGGCCGCGCGTGCGGAGGATGACGCTCAGGGCCTCGCGGCGGCGCCGATATGGGGACTGCTGCGCTCGGCCCAGTCCGAGCACCCCGGCCGGCTGACGCTCGTGGACGTCGACGGCGACGTGCGCTCTTGGGGCGCGCTGCCTGCGGCGCTCGCAAGCGGCGAGTCGCAGCTGGGCGTACGCGAGGGCGCAGTGCTCGTGCCGAGGCTTGCGCAAGCGAGCGCCGGTGAAGCCTCCACCGCCTCGGTCGAGCCTGTCAAATCGGAGGATCGGCCGCAATCGGGAGATCGGTTCGCCTCCACGGCGTCCGGATCGCTGGTCGATCTCGGGCACAGCGTGCTGATCACCGGAGGTACTGGACAGCTAGGTGGGCTTCTGGCCAAGCACCTCGTGCAAGAGCATGGGGTGCGCAGCCTCCTGCTGGCCAGCCGGCGCGGGGCGCAGGCGCCGGGCGCTCACGAGCTCGAGCACGAGCTGGCGGAGCTTGGTGCGCAGGTGAAGCTCGTCGCCTGCGACGTGAGCGATCGCGAGCAGGTCGCTCAGCTGATCGCCTCGGCGCCGGAGGAGCATCCGCTTGGCGCTGTCGTGCATTGCGCGGGGGCGCTCGACGACGGCGTCCTGGGGGCGCTCACGCCCGAGCGCGTGGATCGTGTATTGGCGCCCAAGCTCGACGCAGCGTGGCACTTGCACGAGCTGACCATGTGCCTGCCGCTGCGGTCCTTCGTGCTGTTCTCCTCGGTCGCGGGAACGCTCGGCAGCCCCGGCCAGGGCAACTACGCGGCCGCGAACGCGTTCCTGGATGCGCTCGCAGCGCACAGACAGGCGCAGGGACTGCCGAGCGTCTCGATCGCGTGGGGCTGGTGGGAGACGGCCAGCGAGATGACAGACCACCTGCGCGACGTCGACCTGGCGAGGCTCAGGCGCGCCGGCTTCGAGGCGTTCTCCTCGGCGGAAGGGCTCGAGCTCTTCGACGCGGCGCTCGCGAGCGGTCGTACGGTGAGCGTGCCGCTGCGCCTCGACGAAGCGCAGATCGCGCTTGCCGCACGCAGCGGTCGGCTGCCGGCGCTGCTCGATGACTTGACGCCGGCGCCGGAGCGCCAGCCAGCTGCGCCCGCCGGTGGATCGCTCGCCCGGCGTCTGGCAGGGCTGCCGCCAGGCGAGCGGAGCCGGATCGCGCTCGAGGCGGTGTGCGGCGAGGTCGCGACGGTCTTGGGTTATGACTCGCCCACTGCGATCGATTCCCGACGCGCATTCAAGGACCTCGGGTTCGACTCGCTGCTGGCGGTTGAGCTCCGCAACCGCATCAACGACCTGACCGGTCTGCGCCTGCCCGCCACACTGGTGTTCGACTACCCCAATCCAGCGGCGCTCACCACCCGCCTGCTGAGCGAGATCAGCGGTGTCCAGTCGCAAGCTCCCACGCAGGCCAGGCGTCCGGCGCCGCTGGATGAGCCAATCGCGATCGTGGGCATGAGCTGTCGCTATCCGGGCGGGGCGAGCTCGCCCGAGCGGCTATGGGCGTTGATCGCCTCTGACACCGACGCGATCTCCCCATTCCCGACAGATCGCGAATGGGATATAGAGCGCATGGACGGCCCCGACCCAGGCCGGCGGATCGCCTACACGCGCGAGGGCGGGTTCATATACGACATGGCGGACTTCGACGCGGAGTTCTTCGGCATCAGCCCGCGCGAGGCGATCACGATGGACCCCCAGCAGCGCCTGTTGCTCGAAACCTCATGGGAGGCTTTCGAAGACGCCGGCATCCCCCCGGTCGCGCACGATGGAGTCCAGACAGGCGTCTTCGTGGGAATGAACTCGCAGGACTACGGCGTGCGCTTCTTCGGCGCCGGCGACGAGGCCGCCGAGGGGTATCTGATATCCGGCAACTCCGCCAGCTTCCTATCGGGTCGCCTGGCCTATGTGTTTGGGCTTCAGGGACCGGCGATCTCACTCGACACGGCCTGCTCCTCCTCGCTGGTGGCGCTTCACCTCGCCTGTGGGGCGCTTCGCGGCGGAGAGTGCTCGCTCGCGCTGGCGGGGGGCGCGGCGGTGATGGCGACACCTGTCGGATTCACCGAGTTCGCGCGCCAAGGCGGTCTGGCGAGCGACGGTCGCTGCAAGTCGTTCGCCGAGGCGGCTGACGGAACCAACTGGGGCGAGGGAGTCGGGATTGTTCTATTGGAGCGCCTCTCCGACGCCCAGCGTCTGGGCCACGAGGTGCTGGCGGTGGTGCGCTCCAGCGCGGTCAATCAGGACGGCGCAAGCAACGGGCTGACAGCCCCGAACGGGCCCTCCCAGGAGCGGGTGATCCGCCAGGCTCTTGCCAACGCCGGTCTCTCTCCGCACGAGGTGGACGCGGTCGAGGCGCACGGAACCGGCACACGTCTCGGCGACCCGATTGAGGCGCAAGCGCTGATCGAGACCTATGGCAAGGAACGCCCGGTTGAGCGACCTCTATGGCTTGGGTCCGTCAAGTCGAACATAGGTCACACGCAGGCGGCCGGCGGAATCGCGGGAGTGATCAAGATGACAATGGCGCTGCAGCGTCAACGCTTGCCCAAGACCTTGCACGCAGACATTCCCACCAGCCAGGTCGACTGGGCCTCCGGTGGAGTTGCGCTGCTTGACGAATCGCGCCCCTGGCTGCGCGGCGACGAGCCGCGGCGCGCCGGGATCTCGTCCTTCGGCATCAGCGGCACGAACGTGCATCTGATTCTCGAGGAGTCCCCCGGTTCGAAGGGCGAGGGCGGTGTCGGTGTTGGTGTCGAAGGCGGTGTCGGTGTCGAAGACGGTGTCGTTATAGGGGGCGACAGTGGGGGTGAGGGCGTTGCGGGCGTAGAGGGAGCCGTAGAGCACGAGCGAGCGGCTGACGAACATCGAGGAAACGGTCGGCGCCCGGCAGCCGGTGAGCGCACTGAGCGCGAGGATGGCGAGCCTACGTGCCCGCCAGTCCTCGCATGGACGCTCTCGGGCAAGCGCCGCGACGCGCTGCGGGCCCAGGCCGATCGTGTGCGTGGATTCGTGGAGGCTGACGAGCGTCTCGACGCCGGCGATATCGCGTTGTCGCTGGCCATCCGTCCCACGCTCGAGGATCGCGCGGTCGTGATCGGCGCCGATCGCGGCGAGTTGCTCGAGGGGCTGGCTGCGCTGGCTGACGGACGCACGGCGCCGAACGTGGTCGAAGGGCCGGAGGAGCTTGCGCGCGGCACCGCCTTCATGTTCACCGGCCAGGGAGCTCAGCGGGCCGGTATGGGCAAGGAGCTGTACGCCACTTTCCCAACTTTCAAGGCGGCGCTCGATCGGGTTTGCGCCCAGCTCGACGAGCACCTGGGGGTTCCCTTGCTGGGAGTGCTGTTCGCGGAGCCGGATACTCCGCAGGCGCTCCAGCTGGACCACACCATGTTCACGCAGGCCGGGCTGTTCGCTCTGGAGGTGGCGTTGGCGCGCCTGCTGGAAGGCTGGGGCGTGGAGCCGGATTACCTGATCGGCCATTCGATCGGTGAGCTGGCGGCGGCGCACATTGCCGGAGTCTTCTCGCTGCAGGACGCCTGCCGGCTGGTGGCAGCCCGCGGTCGCCTGATGGGCGAGCTGGACGAGGGAGGGGCGATGATCGCGGTGGCGGCCTCAGAGCAGGAGGCGCTCGAATCGCTCACCGGCCTGGAGGGAGGGGTGGCGCTCGCGGCTGTCAACGGTCTCACCTCGGTCGTTCTGTCGGGCGATGAGGAGGCGGTGATTGCGTGCGGTGCAGCTTGGACGGAGCAGGGGCGCAAGGTCAAGCGGCTGCGAGTGAGCCATGCGTTTCACTCGCCGCGGATGGACGGGATGCTCGAGGCCTTTGCCGAGGTAGCTCAAAGCATTTCCTATGCCTTGCCGCGCATCCCGATCGTCTCGAACGTGACCGGCGAGTCCGCCTCGCAGGAGCTCTGCTCGCCGGAGTACTGGGTCAAGCACGTGCGCCAAACCGTGCGCTTCGCGGATGGCGTCGGCTGGCTCGGTGGGCAGGGGGTGTCGAGCTTCCTCGAGATAGGGCCAAGCGGCGTGCTCAGCGCGATGATCGCAGATTGCCCGCAGGGCGATGAGCGCCAGGCCGAGCGCCAGGCCGAGCATCGGGGCCACGGTCACAGCCAAGGCGCCGGCCGCCGTGCGATGCCCGTTCTGAGCGCCGGGCGTCCTGAGGCGCTCTGCCTGACCGGCGCGCTGGCCGAGCTGTGGACTCGTGGGGGACCGGTCGATTGGCAGGCGATGATCGTTCAAGCAGGCGCGCGACGGGTGCGATTGCCCACATACCCTTTCCAGCGCCGGCGTTACTGGATGGAGGGCGGCACGGGCGCGCGCTCGAGCGAGCGTCAGCTCGCGGGCGCCGCCGAGAGCGGCTTCCTGGATGCGGCTGAGCACGAGGACCTGGATGCTCTCTCGCGCATCCTCGAGATCGACGGCGAGCAGCAGCGCGCTTCGCTGAGCACGCTGCTGCCGAGCCTCTCGGCATGGCGTCGGGGTAGCCGCGAGCGTACGACGGTCGACGGCTGGCGCTACCAAGTCGATTGGAAGCCGGCGACGATCGAGCCGGCATCCGCCGGCTCGGCGCGCTGGTTGGTTGTCCTGCCGGCCTCATGCCCCAAGGATCCGTGGCTCGCAGGACTTCTCGGCGCGATCGAGCAGCAGGGAGTCGAGCTCCTTCGGGTCGTGGCTGAGACGACGGGCGACATGCGCGCGCGGTTGGGGGGTGGTCTGCGGGACGCGCTCGAGGGACTGCCCGACGGTCAGGGGGTCGATTGCGTGGTGTCGCTGCTGGCGCTCGATGAGCAGCGCGATCCGACCCATCCAAGTGTGCCTCGAGGGTTGGCTGGTGCGGTCGCCCTCGTGCAGGCGCTGAGCGACGCCGACATGCGGGCGCCGCTTTGGATGACGACACGCAACGCGGTTGCGATCGGCTTGGCGGATCGGATGGCGAGCCCGCTCCAGGCGCAAACCTGGGGTCTTGGCCTGGCGGTCGGCCTGGAGCATGCCCAGCAGAAGTGCGGTGTCGTCGATCTTCCGCAGAAGCTCGACGAGCGAGTGGGCGCCCTGCTGGTCGATTCGCTCATGGGTGCTCGGCAGGAGGATCAGCTGGCCGTGCGCCCCGCCGGCGTGTTCGCGCGGCGACTGACGCGCATCGACGAAGGAGGGCAACCGGCGGAGGGCCGCTTTGTCCCCTCAGCCGGCACGATCTTGATCACCGGTGGCACAGGCGGCCTCGGGGCGCACTGCGCGCGCTGGCTCGCACGCGCAGGGGCCGAGCGGTTGCTGCTCGTCAGCCGCCGAGGTGACGGGGCGCCCGGCGCCGATGAGCTTCGCGGCGAGTTGAGCGAGATGGGCGTCGAGGTTGCGATCGCCGCGTGTAACGTAGCCGAGCGCGATCAGCTGGCTGAGCTGCTGGGGTCGTTGCCCGAGCAGGCTCCGCTCAGCGCCGTGGTGCACGCGGCCGGCGTCGGCTTCTACGGCCCGATCGACTCGATGGGCGCCGAAGATCTCGAGCGCGCCCTCGCGGCCAAGGCGCAGGGAGCGCTGAACCTGGCAACCCTCACAGAGGGTCTGGACCTGTCAGCGTTCGTCCTGTTCTCCTCCATCGCAGGCACACTCGGCTCGGGCCTGCAAGGCGCCTATGCCGCCGCGAACGCGTGCCTGGACGCGCTCGCGGTCGAGCGCCGCGCGCGTGGCCTGCCAGCCACCTCGGTGGCGTGGGGCCCGTGGGCAGGCGAGGGCATGGTCGGCGCAGCCGAGGGGGACGCCGTCGAGGCTCTTCGGCGCCGCGGCCTGAATTGCATGGCGCCCGAGTTGGCGATCAAGGCGCTGGAGGGCGCGTTGCTGAGCGACATGCCGACCGTGACGGTCGCCGATATCAGCTGGGACCTCTACGCGCCGATCTTCTCGCTCGCGCGTGCGCGACCGATGATCGAAGACCTGCCCGAGGTACGCTCGCTCTCGCGCGCCGACGGCGGGCCTCGCGACGAGGGCGCCGCCGAGGAGTTGCGCCGCAGCCTCGCCGAGACGCCGGCGCAGGAGCGCTCGCAGGTGCTGCTCGGATTCGTCCGCACGGAGGTGGCGCGTGTGCTCGCGCATGCCTCATCCGAGGCGATCGACGCCAGGCGCGCTTTCACCGATCTTGGATTCGACTCGCTGCTGGCGGTCGAGCTGCGCAATCGCCTGTGCGCCATCACGGGCTTGGATCTCCCGGCGACGCTTGTGTTCGACTATCCGACGCCGATCGCGGTCGCCGACTACCTAACAGGTGAGCTGAGCGTGGATGGGGATGGGGCTTCCCCGCTGCGGGAGCTGGCAGGGCTCGAGCAACGACTCGAGTCGCTGGCTGAGCCCGACCAGATCGCGGCGGCGAGGTCGCGTCTGCTCGCGCTGCTCTCGAGGCTGGGCGATTTGCACGAGCCGGCTGGAGTCGAGCGGCAGGACGGGCAAGCCGTCGCAGGGCTGATCGAGTCCGCCTCCGACGAGGAGATCTTCGGCTTCATAGATCGAGAGCTCGGATGAGCTCGAACGAGCTGGCCGATCCCCGTAGCGCACACACTCGAGAGCCTGGAGTGCTCAGATGACAAACGATGAGAGGTTGCGCGAGTATCTGAAGCGCGTCACAGTCGACTTGCACGAGACTCGCAGCCGTCTGCGGGAGGTCGAAGCGCAACGGCATGAGCCCGTTGCGATCGTTGGCATGAGCTGCAGGTATCCGGGTGGCGTCAGCTCGCCCGAGCAGCTTTGGGAGATGGTGGGCGCTGGCCGTGACGTGCTCTCTGAGTTCCCTTCGGATCGAGGCTGGGACCTGGATCGCCTCCATGACTCCGACCCCGAGCGGGCAGGCACGACCTATGTTCGCGAAGCCGGCTTCCTGCATGAGGCGGCGGAGTTCGACGCCGACCTCTTCTCGATCAGTCCCAGAGAGGCGCTGGCCATGAGTCCTCAACAGCGTCTGCTGCTGGAAGGAGCGTGGGAGGCGATCGAGGATGCCGGCATCGACCCGGCTGGGCTGGGGGGCAGCCAGACCGGTGTGTTCGCGGGGGCGTCCTCGGACGGTTATGGGATTGGACTGCTCGACGCGCGAGCTGAGGAAGCCGAGGAGTACCCAAGTACCGGCATGTTGGGGAGCGTCCTATCGGGCCGAGTCTCCTACACGCTTGGACTCGAGGGGCCGGCCGTGACGGTCGACACGGCCTGCTCCTCTTCGCTTGTGGCATTGCACGTGGCGTGCGGTTCGCTGCGCTCCGGAGAGTGCTCGCTGGCGCTGGCCGGGGGGGTGTGCGTCATTGCGATACCGAACATGTTCGTCGAGTTCGCTCGCCAGCGAGGTCTCGCTCCTGACGGGCGCTGCAAGTCATTTGCGGAGGCGGCCGACGGGACGAATTGGAGCGAGGGCGTCGGCGTGGTCGTGCTCGAGCGCCTCTCGGAGGCGTTGCGTCTGGGTCACCGCGTGCACGCGGTGGTGCGCGGCAGCGCGGTCAACCAGGATGGCGCCAGCAACGGGCTCACCGCGCCCAACGGACCTTCGCAGCGCAGGGTGATCGCACGCGCGCTCGAGGACGCGCGACTGGCGCCCCACGAGGTGGATGCGGTTGAGGGTCATGGCACTGGCACCAGTCTCGGCGATCCGATCGAGGCGCGGGCACTGCTTGCGAGCTATGGGCAGGATCGTCCGGCCGAGCACCCCCTGTGGCTCGGCTCGATCAAGTCGAACATGGGTCACACCCAGGCCGCTTCGGGGGTGGCAGGCGTGATCAAGATGGCGATGGCGCTGCAGCGCGGCGTGCTGCCACGGACACTGCACGTGGACGGCCCCAGCGAGAAGGTGAACTGGTCTGAGGGGGCGGTGTCGCTGCTGAGCGAAGCGCGGCCGTGGCCGGCGGGTGAGCGAGTGCGACGAGCTGGGGTATCTTCGTTCGGGATCAGCGGCACCAATGGCCATGTGATCCTCGAGGAAGCTCCGACGCGGGACGCCGCCGCTCGGGCACAGCAGCCGGGTGCTGCGGGTGGCGCTGGCGCGAAGCTGGATGGCCTTTCGGACGCGAAGCCAAATGGCCGCTCGGACGCGAAGGCGAACAGCCTCTCGAGTGACGGCGGCGCCAGGGCGAGCGCCCCATCCGGCGACGGAGGCGCAAAGACGAGCGAGTCACTTGTGGCGGGCACCACCCCGTGGGCGCTCTCGGGCAAGGGGGAGCGGGCGTTGCGCGAGCAGGCCGGGCGGCTGCTTCAGCGCGTCGAGGGAGACCCGCGTGTGAGCGACGCCGAGATCGGATTCTCCCTGGCCACCAGTCGCTCGGCGCTGGATCATCGCGCGGTCCTGGTTGGAGAGCGACGGGAGGATCTGATCAGAGGTCTGCGCTCGCTGGTCCACGGCGCGATCGATCCGGCGGTGGTCGAGGGCGTGGCGTACGGCTCTGATGTGAGTGTCGCGTTCCTGTTCACCGGTCAGGGAGCTCAGCGAGTCGGCATGGGCCGTGAGCTGTACGAGCGCGCCCCGGTGTTCAGGGAGACGCTCGACGAGGCCTGCGGCTATCTGGACGAGTTGTTGCGCTGTTCGTTGCGCGAGGTGATGTTCGGCGAAGACGGAAGTGGCGAGCCTGGGGGTGGTGCGCATCAGATGACGCGCTTGGATGAGACGATGTTCACCCAGACGGGTCTGTTCGCGCTCGAGCTGGCGCTGTTCAGGCTGCTCGAGGACCTCGGGCTACGTCCCGCTTACCTCCTGGGCCATTCGATCGGCGAGCTGACCGCGGCGCACGTCGCGGGCGTGCTCGATCTGCCGCAGGCGTGTGCGCTGGTGGCGGCACGGGGAAGGCTGATGGGGGCGCTGCCGGCGAGTGGAGCCATGGTCTCGATTCAGGCATCAGAGCAGGAGGCTCGTGAGAGTCTCGCCCAACACGAGGGGCGAGTCTCGCTGGCGGCGGTCAATGGTCCCGCGGCGGTGGTGTTGTCGGGACATGAGGATGCGGTGCTTGCGCTCGAGGAGTTGTGGCGCTCTCGAGGTCGCAAGACCAAGCGTCTGCGTGTCAGTCACGCGTTTCACTCGCCGCTGATGGAGGGCATGTTGGAGGAGTTCGCGCTTGTGGCGGGTGGTCTGAGCTTCGCGCCCCCGCGAATTCCGATTGTCTCGAACCTTACGGGTGAGCCCGTGGCGGCCGAGCAGATCTGCGATCCCGCGTACTGGGTCCGCCAGGTACGCGAGCCGGTGCGCTTCCACGATGGGGTTCGTTGGATCGCCGATCGAGGGGTCTCGTGCCTGTTGGAGCTTGGGCCAGACGGAGTGCTCACCGCGATGAGCCAGGAGTGTCTGGGGGATGCGGCGTGCGCCGGTGAGGAGCATGCGGGGCAGCGGGGGGTGCGGGCAGTGTCGGCTCTGCGGGGGGCGCGCTCGGAGGTGCGCGCTCTGCTGGTGGCTCTCGCCGAGCTGTGGGTGAACGGCGCGACCGTGGACTGGAGCAGAGCGTTTGAGAACGCCGGCGCCGAGCGCGTAGCACTTCCCACCTACGCCTTCCAACGCCGGCGATACTGGCTTGACAGCCAGCTTGGAGCCGGCGCAGATCTCGCGGGTGGCCAGCTCGTTGCCGGGCATCCTCTGTTGAGCGCCGCCGTCGCGCACGCCGAAGATGACAGTTGGCTGTTCAGCGGTCGCGTGTCTGTGCGCAGCCAGCCGTGGCTGGCAGATCACGTGCTCGCCGGAGTGGTGCTAGTGCCCGGCACCACATATGTCGATGTCGCTCTGCACGCGGGCGCGGAGGTCGGCTGCGAGGCGCTCGAGGACCTCATTCTCGAAGCGCCGCTCGTCCTGTCCGAGGGCATGTCGGTGCAGCTGCAGCTCTCGCTCTCCGCGCCGGAGGAGTCCGGACGCAGGCATGTGGGCATCTTCACCCGCCCCGACACCGCCCGCAGTGGGGACCCATGGGACGAGCGGGTGTGGACCCGCCATGCCCGCGGTGTGCTGGCGCCGGGGGAGGCATTCGCCGGCGTGCCGACGCAGCTGGAGGAGAAGGCGGGAGACTTCGCCGCCGGATCGTGGCCACCGCCGGGCGCGGAGCCCGTGCCCGTGGAGGAGGTGTATGACTATTTCGCCAAGCTCGGCCTTAGCTATGGCCCCAGCTTCACGGGTATGCGCGCAGCTTGGCGAGGCGACGGGGAGGCGTTCGCCGAGGTGACTCTGCCCGAGCAAGAGTGGGCGCGCGCGCGGTCGTTTCACCTTCACCCGGCTCTGCTCGACGCCACCACCCAGGTGGGTGCGATCCATATGCTCGCCGAGGGCGCGCCAAGGATCGAGCGGCCGGTGCTGCCATTCGCCTGGACGAGGGTGTCGGCCTGCGCGAAGGGGCTTGCCTCAGTGCGAGTGCGCACAGCGCCCACGCCGGCCGGCGGTATGTCGATCGCGCTCGCCGACGAGCAGGGCCGACCGGTCGCCGCCGTCGAGTCGTTTGTCCTGCGCGAAGTTCCCGAGGAGCAGTTTGCCGCTATGCGCTCCGGCCGCAGCCACGATGCCCTCTTTCGGCTCGATTGGGTTGCGATCGCGCCCGACGCATATGGCCCCGCAGCTCTATCCGCGCAAAGCTGGGCGGTCCTGGGCAATGACCTGGCCGTCGCCGTCGCGGCGCACGACACCCATCCCGAGCTTGCGCTTCCCGATGGCGAGCCGGATGTCTATAGGAGTCTGGACGCGCTGCTCGAAGCGATCGACGATGGAATCCCCGCGCCTCCCGCGCTGCTTGTGCGCCTAGGTGGCGACGCTGCCGGCCGGCAAGACAGCCTCGAGATTGCGGACGCCGCCCATGGGATCGCAGGGCGGGCGCTGGCGCTTGTGCAGAGCTGGCTCGCCGATGTGCGGCTCTCGAGCTCTCGGCTGGTGATCGCGACAGACGGCGCCATATCGCTGGGAGAGAGCGATCCCCCGCGCGACCTTGCGAGCGCGGTCGTGTGGGGGCTTGTGCGCTCCGCTCAGGCCGAGCATCCGGGGCGCGTGGTGCTTGTGGATGTGGACGCGACCTGTGCCGAAGGGCTGTCGGCGGCGATGGCGGCTGCGCTTTTCGGCGAGGAGCCCCAGCTGGCGTGGCGTGAAGGCAAGCTGCTTGTCGCCCGCTTGGCGCGGGCGGCACGCGAGACGCCGACCGATGGGCGCGAGGATCGGCATGCGCCTCTCGATCGCGTATCTCCGACGCTTGCAGGGATCGGCCTGGCCGGCTCGGGGCAGCCGGGCACCGTCCTCATCACAGGGGGAACAGGCGCGCTGGGCGCCGTCATCGCAAGACACCTGGTGAGCGTCCACGGTGTGCGCAGCCTGTTGCTCACCGGCAGACAGGGAGATGGCGCGCCCGGCGCTCAATTGCTCCGGGCAGAGCTGACCGAGATGGGCGCGAAGGTTGCCGTCGCGGCATGTGACGTGTCCGATCGCGAGCAGCTCGCGCAGCTGTTGGCAACAGTGCCCGACGAGCATCCGCTGAGCGCGGTCGTGCACGCGGCCGGCGTATTGGACGATTGCGTTGTCGCGTCGCTGACGCCGCAGCGTCTCGACGAGGTGTTGGCGCCGAAGGTCGACGGCGCGTTGCACCTGCATGAGCTAACACAGGAGCTCGATCTCGCGGCGTTCGTCCTCTTCTCCTCGAGTGCCGGCACGCTCGGAGGTCCCGCCCAGGCGAACTATGCCGCCGCCAATGCGTTTCTTGACGCCCTCGCGGCTCACCGGCGTGGCGGCGGGCTCCCGGCGACCTCGATGGCTTGGGGATTGTGGGTCGGGACGGGGGGCATGGCGGCTGAGTTGAACGCGGCCGATCAAGCGCGTTTGCTGCACCACGGCATCGTGGGGCTCTCGGCCGAGCAAGGCGTGCAGCTGTTCGACTCCGCCTATTCGCTCGATCTGGCGGTTGTGATGCCCATTCAGCTGGATCTCGCCGCGCTGCAAGCTCAGGTGCGCCGCGCTGGGATCGTGCCGCCGCTGTTGCGTGGACTGATCCGCCTGCCCTCCGTCTCGCGAGAGTCGCGGCTCGCCCGCGGCTCGCTGCTGCGAGGATTGGCGAGCACGCCGCAGAAGGACCGCGGGAATGTTGCGCTCGAGATAGTGCGCTCTGAGATCGCCGCCGTGCTCGGTCACAGCTCCGTGGCAGAGATCGACGCCGACCGCCCTTTCAACGAGCTCGGATTCGACTCGCTCACAGCCGTCGAGCTGCGCAACCGGCTGGGGGCCGCCGCCGCGATGCAATTGCCTGCCACGGTCGTGTTCGACAACCCCACGCCAGCAGCATTGACGGACTTCCTGATGAGCGAGCTCCTGCCGCGTCTCGCCCACGGCGTCGGCGGCGAGCAGCTGCTCGCGAGCCAGGCGGAGGAGACCGTCGGAGCAGCGAGCGCGGCGTCGTTGAGCGATGGGTCGACCTCCGGGGCTCTTTCGTCTCCAGCTGAGCGATCGAGCACGCTCGGCTCGATGCTCGGAGAGGCTCTGGAGCAAGGGACGGTCAACGAGTTCATGGGCATGTTGATGGGGCTCTCGAAGTTCCGGCCGGTCTTCGACGGCCCATCCGCGGGGGACAGCGCTCACAAGCTCGTGAGACTCGCGCGGCTCTCCGAGGGCTCGGCACCCACCGGGGTCATCTGCGTGCCCAGCCTTATCGCGTCATCTGGCTCGCATCAGTACATCCGATTTGCCAAGACGCTTGCCGGCGGTCGTGACCTGTCAGCCGTATCGGTGCCCGGCTTTCAAGCAGAGCGGCTCCCGGCAACCCTCGACGCGGCGGTGGAGGCGCTCCTGCCGGCCGTGCGCAATCACGCCGCAGAGGCGCCGATCGCGCTCGTGGGCTATTCATCCGGGGGGTGGCTGGCGCATGCCCTAGCGAGCCGGCTGGAGCATGACGGCCAACCGGCGGCCGCGCTCGTGTTGATCGACGCCTACCCGGCAACCGATGCGAAATTCGCCGGCGTGATGCGCTCGGTCTTGAGCGAAGCGCTGGACAACGACGCATATGGCTTCATGGGAGACGAGCGCCTGATGGCGATGGCCGCATACATGCGCTTGTTCGGCGGTTGGGAGCCCCAGCAGGTGGCGATACCGACGCTGCTCGTAAGCGCAAGCGAGCCCATGCCCAGCCTGGCGGATGACGACCAGTGGCGTTCCTCGTGGGCAATGTGCGATGAGGTAATCAATGTACCCGGCAATCATTTCACGATGATGGAAGACGGCGCCGGGTCGACTGCGGAAGCGATCGACGCCTGGCTTGCGAGCAGCCTTAACGAGAACAGGAGCGTGGAGGAGATATGTTGACAGCGAGTGGCAAAGCTGGGACGGGAGCGAGCGCGGAGAGCGTGCTCGGCCGGGATTTGCCATCGACCTACCTGGCGGCTCACCTCGCGCGCGAGGACGTGGGCATGTTCGCCGCCGGGGAGGACAGGGACGTGCGCCGATCGCTGCGTCTGGGGGAGGTTCCGATGCCGGAGCTGGCTCCCGATGAGGTCGTGCTCGCAGTGATGGCGAGTGCGATCAACTACAACACCGTTTGGTCGGCTATGTTCGAGCCGGTCCCGACCTTCCGCTTTCTTGAAGCGATGGGGCGCCGCGGGGGCTGGGACGCGCGCCACGACCTGCCCCAACACGTCATCGGCTCCGATGCCTCAGGTGTGATCGTCGAGGTTGGCAATGCCGTGCGCGGATGGTCGCCAGGAGACCGCGTTGTGGTGTACCCGTGTGTCATCGACTATCAGGATCCTGCTTCGCAAGTGGATGGCATGCTCGCCTCCGACCAGCGCGCTTGGGGGTTTGAGACGAACTTTGGAGGATTGGCCCACTTCGCCGTGGTGAAGGCCAACCAGCTGGTACCCAAGCCTCGTCACCTGACATGGGAGGAGGCCGCCTGCAACACGCTCTGTGCGATGACCTCCTATCGAATGCTGGTCAGTCCGAGGGGCGCGCAACTCAAGCAGGGGGACCTCGTTCTCGTGTGGGGTGCGAGCGGGGGACTCGGCGGCTATGCGATCCAGATGATTCGCAACGGTGGAGGAATCGCGATCGGCGTGGTGGGCTCCGCGGAGAAGGCGCGCCTGCTCGAGCGGTTGGGATGCGATCTCGTCCTGCGCCGCGACGAGCTCGGTCTGGATGGGCTCGGCGAAGTGGAGATGGGCAAGCGCGTGGGCGGCGAGATTCGCCGACGCTTCGGCGAAGATCCGCACATCGTGTTCGAGCACGTCGGGCGCGAGACCTTTGGCGCCTCCGTATACGTGGCGCGGCGCGGGGGGACCGTGGTCACCTGCGGGTCGAGCACCGGATATCTCCACGAGTACGACAATCGCCGCCTTTGGATGCGGCTAAAGCGCGTGCTCGGCAGTCACGCCGCCAACTGGCAGGAGGCTTGCGAGGTCAACCGGCTGATCGAGATGGGGCGGATCGTGCCGGCGCTCTCGAGAGTGTTCCCGCTGGAGCAGGTGGCGCTTGCCGCACGCGAGGTGCAGCTCAACCGCCACGTCGGCAAGATCGGCGTGCTGTGCCTCGCTGAGCGGGAGGGCCTCGGTGTGGAAGATCCGCAGCTGCGGGCGTCGATCGGCGAGGACCGCCTGAGGATCTTTCGTGAGCTCGCCTCCGCTTGAGCGGCTACTCGCCGCGCCACACGGGCGGGCGCTTCTCGGCAAAGGCGCGCATCCCCTCGCGCAGGTCGCGCGAGGCAAACGATGCTCGCCGCAGCTCGATCAACTCGTCTTCGACGTCTTTGGCGAGCTCGCCCCGTGCCTGCAGCAACGCCGCGATCACACGCTTGTTGCCCAGCTGCGACAGCGGCGCGTTGGCGGCCAGCCCAGAGGCCAGCTCGAGCGCGACGCTCTCCAAGGACTCCGCAGGGGCCACCCGGTTGACGAGTCCCCATGCGAGTGCGGTGTCGGCTTCGACGTGGTGGCCGAGCAGGAACAGCTCGCGGGTGCGGGCCGCTCCGATCGCGTCGATGAAGCGACGCAGGCCAGTGTGCGAGTAGACCAGGCCGAGCTTGGCGGGCGGCATGCTGAGCTTGATCTGCTGGGCGGCCACCCGCAGATCGCAGGCGAGCGCGAGCTCGAGGCCCCCTCCGATCGTGTGGCCGGGCAACACGGCGAGGGTGGGCAGTGGAAAGGACTCCAGCGCGTCGATCGCTTCGGTGAACGGGTGCGCGACGAGGCGCTCGGCCTCTTCCTGGAAGCCCCCGTCGGTGATCCCGCCGATTTCATAGCCAGCCGAGAACATGCCGTGCGCGCCTGTGACGATCACGCAGCGGGCGCCCGAATCCGGCTTGGCCAGCTCGGCGAGCGTCGCGCTGATCGCGTCGAGGATCGGATGGTCGAGCGCGTTGCGCTTCGCCGGGTTGGAGATCGTCAGGCGCGCCACGCCCTCGGCCGGCTGGTCGAGGAGCAGCTTGCCGTCGGCCAGCTCACGGGTCGGGAGGCTCGGAGACACGGGCGCACAGGGTAGCCGCGCTGTCGTGCACGTGCACCCTCGCGGGCAATCGGCGTGGCACAGATGGGGTGTGGCGATGGCTCGTCACAGGGGGCTCGTGCTGCTGATCTGGATGGTGCTCCTGGTCGTGTGCGGGGCCCTTTACCCCACTCTGAGGAGCGTGTTGAGTGCACCGGACTACGGCGTCGACGGCAGCCAGTCCGCGCAAGTCGAAGAGCTCCTCGACGGGCCCGCGCTGCGCGCGGCGGGCAGCGAGCAGGACGTCGTCGTGTTCAGCTCAGCAAGGCGCCCCGCCGGCGACCCCGCCTATCGCGCGGTCGTCGCGCGCGCGCTGCGCGTGGCTCGCGCGCACGCAGGCGTGCAGAGCGTCTCGAGCCCCTACCGCTCCCGCTCGAGGATCTCACCAGACGGGCACGTGGCTGCGGCGCCGCTGGCGCTCGGCGGCGACGCGCGCGAACGCTTTGCTCGCGCGGGAGAGCTGCAGGAAGCCATCGTCCGCGCCAGTCGCGACGGAGTCGAAGTCTCCTTGACGGGCTTCTCGCCGCTGGCGAAGGATCTCGCGCAGGTGGAGACCAAAGACGGCGAGCGGGCGGAGGCGATCGGAGTGCCCGTGGCCCTGCTCATCCTGATCGTCGCGCTCGGCTCGGCGCTTGCCGCGACCGTGCCGCTGATGCTCGCCGGCGCGGGGCTGTTGGCGACGTTCGGCTTGATCACGGCCGTGGCGACGCTGCTCCGGTTCGACGTCTTCCTGGTGACGATCGTGACGATGATCGGCGTTGGGATCGGCATCGACTACTCCCTCTTCATCGTGAGTCGCTTTCGCGAGGAGCTGGCTCGCTCACCCGGCAGCCCACGACGAGAACGCAGGCGGATCGCCGACGCCGTCGGCGCGACGATCGCGACATCTGGTCGAACGATCGCGTATTCGGGGGCGATCGTCGCGTTCTCGCTGACTTCGCTGCTCGTGCTGCGCGCGCCGATCTTTCGCGAGTTCGTGGTGGGCACGCTGGCGAGCGTGATTTGCGCGTTGGCGGCGGCGCTGACGCTGCTTCCCGCCGTGCTCGCTCAGCTGGGCCCGAGGATCAACGCCGGCTCGCTCCCAGCTGCTCTGCAGCCGTCGGAGGTCACGGCGGCGGGCGCCGAGCGCGGCGGCTGGGCGAGGTGGGCGGCCGCGATGATGCGCCGGCCGGTGATCGTATCGGTCGCGGTCTCGTTGCTTCTCCTCCTGGCGACGATCCCGATGCTCGGCTTGCGGTACGGCATAAATATCGGGGTTCCCGCGCTCTCGGGCACGCCCTCGGGAAGAGCGGCGGACGCGCTTGCGCGTTCGTTTGGCCCTGGCATGATCGGGCCGCTTGCCGTGGTGGTCGACGGTCGCGGCCTCGAGAGCGCCGCGCGAGCGACTCAGGGCGGGACCGCCGCGAGGACGGCGCGCCGGCCTGGCCCCGCGCTCGCCGGGGCACGGATGCTGGCTCGCGATCTGCGGGCCGACCGGCGCGTGGCGGCAGTCACGGCTCGCTCGTTCGGAGAGCTTGCGCTGCTGACCGTCGTGCCCGCGGTGGCGGTCGATTCGCCACCTGCCTATGCCCTTGTGCGCCACATACGCGCTGACCTCGCCCCAGCTGTCAGAGCCAGAGAGGGGGCTGCCGTGCTCGTCGGTGGAGCGGTCGCGCAGGCCGTGGACGTCTCCGCCGAGACGAGCACGAAGCTACCGCTCGTGATCGTCATTACGCTTGCGCTTGCGCTCGCCTTCCTGCTGAGCGTGTTCCGCAGCGTCGTGCTTCCGCTCAAGGCCGTGGCGATGAACCTGCTCGCGACCGGCGCCACGCTCGGGCTGGTCGTGCTGATCTTCCAGGACGGCCACGGCGAAAGCCTGCTCGGCTTCGCGAGCTCGGGGTTCATACAAAGCTTCCTGCCGCTCTGCATGTTCGTGCTGCTGTTCGGGCTGTCGATGGACTACGAGGTCTTCCTGATCCGCCGCATACAGGAGACATGGCACAAGACCGCCGACAACCGCCTGGCCGTGATCTCCGGGGTGGCGCACACGGCGCGCCCGATCTCTGCTGCCGCGGCGATCATGGTGGCGGTGTTCGGCAGCTTTCTGACCGCGGACGTGCTCGAACTCAAGCAGTTCGGCTTCGCGCTCGCCGCAGCGATCGCGATCGACGCGACGCTCATCAGGCTGATGCTCGTGCCGGCGTTGATGTGCCTGCTCGGCGCGCGCAACTGGTGGCTGCCGAAAGGCCTGGAACGCCTGTTGCCGCTCCTGGAGACCGATTGACGTGACGAAGGGACGCTGGCGCCGCCGGGGGGGCCGCGTCGTTGCTAGCTCAGCTTTGGGCGCTCAGAAGAGCCCAGGCACGAGCCGCGCGGTTCGCCGCGCGTAGGCGGCGTATTCCTCGCCGAGCTCGCGTAACAGCAGGCGCTCCTCGATACGGATGCGAATCAGGAAGGCGATCAGCGGGAAGAGCAGCATGACCGCGACGCTGGTCAAGTCGCCAAATGCAAGGCCAATGCCGGCGTTTGTCACGAGCGCACCCGTATAGCTCGGATGTCGCAGCCAACGGTATGGCCCGCTGTCGATCACGCGGTGGTCGTCCTGCACGACGACCGCCATCTTGAAGAAGTGGCCTAGGGTGCGCACCGACCACAGCCTGAACGCCACTCCCGACCACAGCAGCGCCAGGCCGGCCGCCAACGGCCACCAGGACGACCCCGGCAGCGGGGCGAGCTCGTGTTGGGCGAGCTCGGCCGCGAGCACGAGGCTCAGCAGCACCACGGACATGATCAACGGCTGCGTCCATTCGCGGGCGGTGCGCCCGCGAGCGTCGGTGCGCATTCCCACCAGGAGCTCGATCGCGATCCACAGGATCAGGTTCGCGCCGAAGAGGATCTCGGCGGTCAGGTCGTGAAGCACGAGCGGACGCATGGCCTCTGCCGGCTCGGTGGCTCTACTCCAGCACGACGAGCGTGTCGCCCTCGTTGACCGCCTGGCCCTCCTCGCAGAGGATCTCGACGACCTCGCCCGCGTCCTCGGCCTCGACCGGCATCTCCATCTTCATCGACTCGAGGATCGCCACGGTGTCGCCCTCCTCGATCTGATCGCCGACGGCGCACTCGATCTTCCATACCGTGCCGGTGATGTGAGCCTCTACCTCAGCCACGCGCGAAACCTCCGAGAATGCCGCAATTGACAACGGTGGGAGACAATAGCCGCCACGCCCGACCGATGACGGTCACGGGCGCCGTGCAGATGGCCTCCGATTCCCAACCAACGAGCGTGGGTCCCGGCGTGTTCGCGATCGTCGCCGCTCACAACGAGGCCGATCGTATCGTCGCGACGTTGGCTGCCCTCGCAGAGGCGTTCCCGGGCGTGCCGGTTTGGGTCGCCGACGACGGCTCGACCGACGCGACCGCGGCGCTCGCCGAGGCGCACGGCGCCCACGTGGTGCGCAGCGAGCGTGGGGCGCCGCGCCGCAGGAGCGCAGTCGGCAAGGGGGGCGCGGTCACGCTCACCGTACGCGAGGCGCTGGGCGAGATCCGTGGCGAGGAGTCGCTGCGCGGCGAGGCGCTGGGCGAGATCCGTGGCGAGGAGTCGCTGCGCGGCGAGGCGCTGGGCGAGATCCGTGGCGAGGAGTCGCTGCGCGCCGGCGCCGCCGCGCCGCGTACGCGCATCGGCGATTCGTCCGGCGAAGAGCCGATCGCCGTGCTCTGCGACGGCGACCTCGGCGACTCCGCGGCGTGTCTGGGCGCGCTGGTGGAGGCTGTGCGCGGGGGCGAGGCCGACCTGGCCGTGGCTGCGTTCGTGCGGCGCGTCGGCGGCGGGGTCGGCCTCGCGGTCGGCTTCGCCGGGTGGGCGATCCGCCGACGTTGCGGTCTTCTCCTCGAGGCTCCCATCTCCGGACAGCGCGCCATGCGCGCGACTGTGCTGGAGCAGGTGCTCCCGCTTGCCCCGGGCTTTGGCATGGAGATCGGCATGACGATCGACGCCGCGCGCGCCGGCGCGCGCGTGCGGGAGCTCGATCTGGACCTGGCTCATCGCGCGACGGGCAGGACCTTGGGCGGCTTTCTCCACCGCGGGCGTCAGCTGATCGACTTCGTGCGCGTGTACCTCTCCAGGAGATAGGGTCGCCCGGTGATCCTCGCCATCGACCAGGGCACGACGGGCACGACCTGCATCGTCTTCGACGAGCGCGCCGAGCCGATCGGGCGCGCATACCGCGAGATCACCCAGCACTTCCCCAGACCCGGCTGGGTGGAGCACGACGCTGCGGAGATCTGGGAGGTGACCAACGCGGTGGCGGGGGAGGCGCTCGCGGACGCCGATGTCGGCGCGGGCGAGCTGGCGGCGGTCGGGATCACCAACCAGCGCGAGACGGTCTGCACGTGGGACCCGGCGACCGGCGAGCCGCTGCATCGAGCGATTGTGTGGCAGGACCGTCGCACGGCCGAGCGCTGCGAGCAGTTGCGAGCCGCCGGTCACGAGGCGCTCGTGCGCGAGCGCACGGGGCTCGTGCTCGACCCATACTTCTCGGGGACGAAGATCGAGTGGCTGCTGCGCAACGTGGAGGGGCTGGGCGAGCGCGCGCGTGCGGGTCGCGTCCTGTTTGGGACCGTGGACGCCTGGCTGATCTTCAAGCTGACAGGCGAGCATCTCACCGACGCTTCGAACGCGTCGCGGACGATGCTCTACGACATCGCGGCGAACCGCTGGGACCCCGAGCTGCTCGAGCTGCTCGACGTCCCCGAGTGCGCGCTGCCTCGCGTCGCGGCGAGCGCTGGGCCGCTCGGCATGACGCGCCCGCACGCCTTGCACGGCCACGCGGTGCCGGTGGCGGGCGTGGCAGGCGATCAGCAGGCGGCACTGTTCGGTCAGGCGTGCGTCGATCCGGGCATGGGCAAGAACACCTACGGGACGGGCTCGTTTGCGCTGCTCAACGCGGGCTTCGCCGCGCCTTCGCCGCGGGCCGGCCTGCTGAGCACCGTCGCCTGGGGAATCGGCTGGACAGCCGGGGACTCCGCCGGCCTCGCCGCCGATCGTTCGACCGCATACGCACTGGAGGCCTCGATCTTTGTGACCGGCGCCGCGGTGCAGTGGTTGCGCGACGGGCTGGGGGTGATCGAGCACGCGTCGGAGACAGAGGCGCTCGCCGCCTCACTGGAGGGCAACGACGGCGTGTACTTCGTGCCGGCGTTGACAGGCCTTGGCTCGCCGCACTGGGATCCGCTCGCGCGCGGCACGATCGTCGGGCTCACGCGCGGCACGGGCCGGGCGCACCTGGCGCGGGCGACGCTCGAGGCGATCGCCTATCAGACGGTGGATGCACTGGAGGCTATGGGCCGCGCTTCGTCCGAGCCGCTGAGCGAGCTGAGGGCCGACGGAGGGGCCACCGCCAACCGTTGGCTGATGCAGTTCCAAGCCGACGTGCTCGGCGTGCCGGTGGTGGTGCCCGAGATCGCCGAGACGACCGCCCTCGGCGCCGCCTACCTGGCAGGCGTGGGCGTGGGCGCGTGGACGGTGTCCGACGTGCGCGACGGATGGCGCGAGGGCGCCCGTTACGAGCCGCGCATGGGCGAAAAGGAGCGCGCCGCGCTCCTCTCGGGGTGGGCCCAGGCGCTCGGCCGCGCCCGTTCGCGCTGAGGCCGCGTAACTTTGCGTGGCCGGCGATGTAGAGCAATCAGATGAGCGAGTTGGCGCCGATGCGCGAGCAGGTGTACACCGATCCGCGGCCGAAGGAGTACTTCGATCGCTTCCACGAGCGGGCGCGCACGCGTGAACCGGACTGGGCCTATGAGCTCACGAGGATTCTCACCTCGCTGTACGCCTATACCTTCTTCAGGGCGCGCCCGATCTCCACGGAGAAGGTGCCGGGCTCGGGCGCTGTGATCCTCGCCCCGAACCACTTCAGCTTCATGGACCACTTCCTGATGGGCTGCTACATCCGCCGCAAGGTCCGCTTCATGGCCAAGTCGCAGCTGTTCTCAGGACCGATGCAGTTCATCTACACCCACGGTGGCGTGTTCCCCGTGCGTCGGGGGGCCCGCGACGAGGAGATGTTCGTCACCGCCAAAGCGATCCTCGCGCGCGGGGGTGCGATCACGATGTACTGCGAGGGCGGCCGCTCGCGCGACGGCAAACTGGCCGAGCACGCCAAGGCCGGGATCGGGCGCATCGCGCTCGAAACGGGCGCGCCGATCGTGCCGATCGCGATCCATGGGTCGAGCAGGATCCGCAACTGGAAGCGCCTGCAGTTCCCAAAGGTGACGATCCAGTACGGCGATGCGATTCGCTTCGAGCCGATCGAGAACGCGACGCGCGAGCAGCAGCACGCGGTCGCCGAAGCGGTGCTCACCGAGATCAAGGCGCTCTACAACGGCCTGGAGGAACACGGCCGCAAGGGCGCCTTGCGCCGCGCGCGCGAGCAACGCCGCGCCCGGCCAAAGGCCAAGGGCGCGGCGACAGCCTCCTGAACCGAGGCGTACGGTGGGCCGGTCGCCCGGCCCACCGATGAGGGTGTGTCAGGAGGTCATCCCGGTGAACTGGCCGCCGGTGATGTTGAGGACCTGGCCGTGCACGTAGTTGGACCACGGCGAGCACAGGAAGAAGACGCCGCCGGCGGCCTCCTCGGGCGTGCCGGGGCGTCCGAGCGGGATCAGCATCGAGGCCATCTGGCGCAGCTGCTCGGGGATCCCGAGCTGGACCTTCTCGCCGCCGATCTCCATCGTGTTGTCCTCGACCTTGGCGGCCGTCAGGCGCGTCTCGATGAAGCCGAAGGCGACCGCGTTGACGTTGACCTTGAACTGGCCCCACTCCTTGGCGAGCGTCTTGGTCAGGCCGACGACACCGGCCTTGCCGGATGAGTAGTTGGCCTGCCCGGCGTTGCCCATCGTGCCGGAGATCGAGGAGACGTTGACGATCTTGCGAAACACCTCCTGGCCTTGCTCGCGCTCCTTCTTGGCCGGCTCGCGCAGGTGTGGCGCGGCGGCGCGAATCACCTTGAAGGGCACGATCAGGTGGATGTCGAGCATTGCCTGGAACTGCTCGTCTGACATCTTGTGGATCGGCGCGTCGACCGTGTAGCCGGCGTTGTTGACGATGATGTCGATCCGCCCGAACGACTCGATCGCCTTCGCGACGAGCTGATCGGCAGCGTCGCCCTTGGTCAGGTCGCCGGAGAAGACGGCGGTCTCTCCTGAGATCTCCTGCGACGCCTGCTCGGCGATGTCGCCGTCGAGGTCGTTGATGAGGACCTGCGCGCCCTGTGAGGCGAGCAGCTCAGCCGTCGCGCGTCCGATGCCGCGCGCCGAGCCGGTCACGATCGCGGCCTTGCCGTCGAGTACTCCCATAGCGTTCGATTCTCCTTGTAGTGGTCGGTCCTCGCGGGAGATTATCCGTCCCGGGCCGACCGATGCTCGGCCGGCGCCAAGTCGAGCCCTGGGGATGCGGCATCGCGAAGGGGGCACACAGCCGTAGGGCTGGGTCCGCCGGCACAGACTTGCGGGCCGACCGAGATGGGTCCTCCTCAGCCGTTGATCGTGCCGAAGTCCTGCGTGTACATCCCGCCGGCCTGCCCGCCCGAGACCTCGGGGTCGATGCCGATGCCGCTGTAGCGATAGTCACCGTTGAGGATGTTGGCGCGGTGGCCCGAGGAGTCCATCCACGCGCGTACGATCGCGCGCGGGGTGCCGAGCCACAGCGTGCCCCACGCGATGTTCTCGCCGACCGTGTAGCCGACGCGGTCGTTGGGGATGAAGCCGCTCGCGCGGATGCGCGTGAGCAGCGTCTGGCCGGTCGGGCTCGTGTGTTCGAAGTAGCCTCGATCGACCATGTCCTGCGAATGGCCGAAGGCGGCGCTCGCGAGGCGGGGATCTTCGACCAGAGCTTGCGTGCCGAAGCGAGCGCGTTCGCCGTTGACCAGGCAGAGGGTTGCGGCCCGCACCCGTTCGAGGTTGTCGAGCCTGGGCGTGAGACCGGCGTCTGCGCACGAGTCTGAGGCGGTCGCCGGCCGGTGGCGGTTGCCGCGCGCGAGCTTGCGAAGGGCGCTGTGCTTGCGATGGTGGCGCTTGTGCTTGCGATGGCGCTTGTGTGCGTGGCGCGCGGGGTGGTTGATTTTCAGATGACGGACCCGGACCACGCCGTGCCTGTGGCGCGGGCCGGTGGCGCCGGAGGCGGCCGGCAACGCCAGCAGCAGCAGCGCTGAGGCGAGAGCGAGGAGCGAGAGCGGACAGCGCTTCACGCTGCATGAATCGGCAACTGGCTCGAATTACATGAGCGCCGGCGCGGAAACTGAACGGGCGTCTGTCGCGAGCGCGTGTGAATGGACGCTTACAGCGCCAGCAACCGCCCCAAGATCTCCCGCATGATCTCATCCGAGCCGCCGCCGATCGGGCCGAGGCGCGCGTCGCGCGCGGCGCGCTGGGCCCAGTGCTCGCCCATGTAGCCCATGCCGCCGTGAATTTGCAGACATTCGTCCATCAGCTCGTAGGAGGCGCGCTGGGTGAGTAGCTTCGCCATCGTGACCTGCATGAGCGGTTCCTCGCCGGCTACGAAGCGACGCAGGGCGTCGTAGGTGACGCAACGCGCGGTGTAGGCGCTCGTGGCTAGATCGGCGAGCTTGTGGCGCGTGACCTGGTGCTTTGAGAGGGGCCGGCCGAAGGCTGTGCGCTCGCGCGCGTACTCGGCTGTGCGCTCGTAGGCAAGTCGCATCGCCCCGACCGCTCCCAGCGCCATCGCAAGGCGCTCCCATTGGAAGTTGGCCATGATCAGCTTGAAGCCCTCGTGCAGCTCGCCGAGCAGGTTCTCCGCCGGGACGAACACGTCCTCGAAGGAGATGGTGGCTGTGTCCGAGGCGTGCCAGCCGAGCTTCTCAAGCTTGGACGAGCGCACCCCCTCGCCGCGCTCGACGATCAGGAATGAGATGTCGTGGTGGCGAGAGGATGGGTCCTCATTCTTGGTCTTGACCGCCGTCACCATGAAGTGGGCGCGCACGCCGTTTGTGATGTAGGTCTTCTCGCCGCTTACGACCCAGCCGCCGTCGACGCGCTCGGCCTTCGTGCGCAGCGCGGCGACGTCCGAGCCGGCGTCGGGCTCGGTGATCGCGAGCGCGCCGATCTTCTCGCCGCGAATCGCCGGCACGAGGTAGCGCTGCTTCTGCTCGTCTGTGCCGAACTTCCAGATCGGCGGCGTGGCGATGTTGATGTGCGCGCCGATGCCCGCCGCGGTCCCACCCGAGCCGATGCGCGCCAGCTCCTCGACGAGCACCGCCTCGTGCAGGTAGTCGCCACCTTGGCCGCCCAGCTCGGACGGGTACTTCAGCCCGAGCAGTCCCTGCGCGGCGAGCTTGCCGAAGACCTCGTCGGGAAACCAGCGCTCGGCCTCCCACCGCTGCGCGTGGGGCGCCAGCTCGCGGTCGAGGAAGCCGCGGATCGACTCGCGCAGCTGTTCGTGCTCGTCGGTGAAGGGAGGAGTCGGATTGCTCATCGGCGTGGGAGTCGTGCAGTTCCGGACGGTGCATGCACCGTCCGGCGGAGCCGCACATGTGCGGCTCCGGGCGGGACGCGCATGCGCGTCCCGGACCGGGTCGCATGCGACCCGGTCGCCATCGCCGCATGCGGCGATGGCTTCAGCTCCATCTCTCGCATGTGGTCCTGGCTAGAGACCGTATGACCGGCCGATCACCTCGAGCATGATCTCATCGGTGCCCGCGCCGATGCGGTTCAGGCGCAGGTCGCGCCAGGCGCGCTCGATCCCGTACTCCTTCATGTAGCCGGCGCCGCCGTGGATCTGCAGGCACTCGTCGGCGACCTCGCACGCAATGCGCGCGGAGTACAGCTTCGCCATCGAGATCTCGCGCACCGGGTAGTCGCCGTTCTCGTTGCGCCACGCGGTCATGTAAACCATCTGGCGGGCCGTCTCGATCTTGGTGGCCATCTCGGCGAACTTGTGGCGGATCACCTGGAACTGGCCGATCGAGCGGCCGAACGCCTTGCGCTCCTTGGCGTATTCGAGCGTGCGCTCGAACAGGCGCTGCGCGGCCGCGACGCAGCCGGCGGCGCCGATCAGGCGCTCGCCCTGCAGCTCCCACATGATGTGGTAGAAGCCGCGCCCGACCTGGCCGAGCACCGCGCTCTCGGGCACGCGCACGTCCTGGAAGGCGAGCAGCGCCGTGTCGGATGCGTGCATCCCCATCTTCTGCAGCTTCTGCTCGCGGATCACCCCGGGGGCGTCCATCGGCACCAGAAACAGCGTGAAGCCGTCGTAGCCGGCGTCGGCGTCGGTCTTCGTGACGAGCACGATCACGTCGGCGCGATGACCATTCGTGATGTAGGTCTTCGAGCCGTTGATCACGTATTCGTCGCCGTCCTTGACCGCGCGCGTCTTGATTCCCGCCACGTCCGAGCCGGCGTCGGGCTCGGTGATGCCGAGGCACAGGATCTTCTCGCCGCGGATCGCAGGCGCGGCCCACTGCTGCTTTTGCTCCTCGGTGCCGAACGCGAGGATCGGGGGCATCGCCATGTCGGTCTGCACCGCGATCCCCATTGCCAGCCCGCCGCAGTTGGAGTACCCGATCGTCTCCGCGAGCACGAGCGCCGAGTAGTAGTCGCCGCCCTGCCCGCCGTACTGCTCGGGCTTGTCCAGGCCCAGGAAGCCGAGCTCGCCCATGCGGTGGAACACAGAGTCGGGGAAGGTCGTCTCCTCCCACTCGTCCGCGTGGGGCGCCAGCTCTCGCGTTGCGAAGTTGCGGATCGACTCGCGCAGCTGTTCGTGCTCGTCGGTGAAGATGAAGTGCTTGCGCTTGGCCTGGAAGTCCGGCTTCAAGACGCTCTCGGCGGTGGCGGCCATCTCGGCTTGGCTCCTTGTGTAGTTCTTCGTCGTCGTGTGGGTCGTGCTCGTGGCGCCCGGAAAGCCAGCGCTCGCTTGGGAAAGGCTACCGCGCTTGTTGGCCGAGCGGCCAGTCCACGCGCGGAGGGTAGGATGCCGGGCGTGTCCGAGCAGCCAGGAAGCGAGTCCGGCCCCGACGACGGCCCGGTCGTTCTGCATGCGGTTGGCGACGGCGTGGCCACGATCACGCTGAACGAGCCCTCGACGCGCAACGCGCTCTCCGCCGAGGTGCTGGACGGCTTGATCGCCTCTTTCGAGCGAGCCCGCGACGACGACTCCGTGCGCGTCGTCGTGCTCGCCTCCTCGCACGAGACGGTCTTCTCCTCGGGCGCCAACCTCGGCGGCTTCGCCGGCGAGGTCCCGCTCGTGCACAAGCACTTCGGCTCCGAGCGCTTCGCCTCCCTCTTCAAGCTGATCGGCGCGCTCGGCAAGCCAACGATCTGCGCCGCCCGCGGGCATGTGCTGGCCGGCGCGCTCGGGATCGCGCTCGCGTGCGATTTGATCGTGGCGTCCGATGCGGCCACGTTCGGCACGCCAGAGATCAACGTCGGCGCCTTCCCCTTCATGATCATGGCCTTCATCTACCGCAACGTCCCGCGCAAGAAGGCCAACGAGCTGCTGCTGCTCGGCGAGCGCTGGTCCGCCGAGGAGGCGCTTGCCGCCGGCCTGGTCAACAAGGTCGTCCCCGCCGCCGAGTTCGACGCCGCCGTGGGCGAGTGGGCCGCGAAGCTCGCCTCCAAGTCGCCGCTGATCATGCGCCTCGGCAAGGAGGCGATGCGCCGCCAGCTCGACATGCCGCTCGACGACGCGCTCGACTACCTGCGCGCGCAGTTGACACTGGCTGTGTCCACCGAGGACATCGTCGAGGGCGTCACCGCCTTCTTCCAGAAGAGGGAGCCTGAATGGAAGGGACGATGACCTCGTTGTTGCGCCCGCTCGTCGAGGACCTGCACGCGCGCCGCGAGCAGATCCGCCTCGGCGGCGGGCAGGAGAAGATCGACCGCCAGCACGAGAAGGGCGCGCTGACGGCGCGCGAGCGGATCGCCCTGCTCGTCGACGAGGGGACGTTCGTCGAGCTGGGTATCCACGGCAAGCCCCACACCTCCCAGCGCGCGATGGATGGCGTCGACGCGCCGGCGGACGGCGTCGTCACCGGCTACGGCAAGGTCGAGGGGCGGCTGACGGCAGTATGTGCGTACGACTTCACCGTGATGGCCGGCTCGATGGGCATGACCGGCGAGTTCAAGGTCACGCGCCTGCGCGAGCTGGCGCTGACCAAGCGCATCCCGTTCGTGTGGCTGCTCGACTCCGCCGGCGCGCGCGTGCAGGAGGCGGCGGGAGCGATGTTCGCGGGCTCCGGCCACCTGTTCCGCGAGGAGGTGATCATGAGCGGCGTGATCCCCCAGGTCGCCGCCCTGCTGGGCCCGTGCGCGGCGGGGACCGCCTACATCCCCGGGCTGGCCGACTTCGTGCCGATGGTCAAGGGCCGCGGCTCGATGGCTCTTGCCGGCCCGCACCTCGTGCGAGCGGCTGTCGGCGAGGACGTCACCCAGGAGGAGCTGGGCGGCTCGCGCGTGCACTGCCGCAAGTCGGGTGTCGGCGACATGGAGGTCGCCTCCGACGAGGAGTGCATCGAGCGGATCAAGCAATACCTGTCGTTCATGCCCCAGAACTGCGAGCAGCGCCCGCCGGTTCGGGCAGGCGGGGCGGGCGGGGCCAAATCCGACCCGATCGAGCGCGGCGACGAGGAGCTGCTCGACGTGCTGCCGTCGTCAAACCGCAAGCCTTACGACATGTACGAGGTCATCGAGCGGATCGTGGACGACGGGGAGATCTTCGACATGAAGGGCCAGTGGGCCAAGACGATCATCACCTGCTTCGCGCGCTTCGGCGGGCGTCCAGCCGGAATCGTCGCCAACCAGCCCAAGCAGCTCGGCGGGATCCTCGACAACAACTCGGCCGACAAGGCCGCGCGCTTCGTCAACCTCTGCAACGCGTTCGGCATTCCGCTGGTATTCATCCAGGATGTGCCCGGCTTCATGGTCGGCACGAAGGTCGAGGCCGAAGGCATCATCCGCCACGGCGCCAAGATGCTCTATGCGGTGGCAAACGCCACTGTTCCCAAGATCACGGTGATCACGCGCAAGGCATATGGTGCCGGCTACTACGTGATGTGCGGCCGCGCGTACGAGCCCGACTTGATTGTGGCGTGGCCGAGCGCCGAGATCTCCGTGATGGGGGCCGAGGGCGTCGTTGAGATCGCCTTCCGCAAGGCGGTCGATGCGGCTGAGGACCCGGTCGCGAAGAAGGCCGAGCTGGTCGAGAACTTCAAAAAGATGTTCGACGTCTACATCGCCGCCGGCAACGACCTGGTCGACGACGTGATCGACCCGCGCGAGACGCGCCTCACGATCTGCCGCGGCTTGGAGCTGGCGGAGGGCAAGAAGATCGAGCGTCCCTACAAGAAGTCGGGGGTCGTGCCGGTATGAACGCCGCGCCGCTTTCCATACCCACGATGCCGTATCCACGGAGGGCTTCATGAGCCTTGATGATCCCGTCGTCATCACCTGCTCGATCTCGGGAGTGATCGCCAACCGCGAGCAGTGCCCCGCGATCCCCTACACGCCCGAGGAGTACGGCGCCGAGGCCAAGCGCGCCGTGGACGAGGGCGCCTCGATGATCCACATCCACGCGCGCAAACCGGACGGCACTCCGAGCTACGAGATCGAGGACTTCTCGGCGATCACCGAGGCGATCCGGGGCGCCGTCGACGACGTGATCGTCAACTACTCAACCGGCACGATCGGCGTTCCGGTGGAGAAGCGCATCGAGTACCTGCGCGCCTGCCGCCCCGAAGTCGCGGCGCTGAACATGGGCTCGATGAACTACGCCAAGTACTCGCGCTCGCGCAAGCAGTTCGTGTTCAACATGGTCTTCCAGAACCCGTTCGAGGAGATCATCCAGCTCTTGAAGGCGATGAACGAGTTCGGCATAAAGCCCGAGCACGAGTGCTTCGACCTCGGCCACGTCGGCTCGCTCACGCCGCTCGTTGACATGGGGGTCCTGAAGGCCCCCCTGCACGTGGACTGTGTGATGGGCGTCGTCGGGGGCATCCCGCCCACACCGCGCAACCTGGCCGCGATGGCCGACAACATCGCGCAGGTGCCGGGCGGCCCTTCGTCTTCTTCTCAAAGCTCCAACCCCACCGGCCCCTCCTCATCCGCCCCCTCCGGGGTTGGAGGGGGTTTGGGGTGCCCCCACCACTGGGGGGTGATCGGCATCTCCCGCGACCAGTGGACCCTGATCGCCACCGCGCTCACGCTCGGCGGCTCGATCCGCGCGGGCGTCGAGGACAACCTATACCTGCCCGACGGCTCGATGGCCCGCTCGAACGGCGACTTGATAGCCCAGGCGCGGCGCATGGCCGAAGACGTAGGTCGGAGCCCGGCCACCGTGGCTGAGGCGCGCGGCTTGCTCGGGATCGCCTAGTGGGCCTCCCTCTCGAAGGCATCTGCGTCCTCGATCTGTCGCGGTTGCTTCCAGGCGGGTTCTGCTCGCTACTGCTGGCCGACTTCGGCGCCGAGGTGTTGAAGGTCGAGGACACGGGCGCCGGCGACTACATCCGCTGGGCGCCTCCTTATTACGAAGGCGCCGAGGACAGCGCCAAGTCGGCCTTGTTCCTGTCCTTGAACCGCAACAAGCGCTCGATCCGGATCGACCTCAAGCAGGAGGCGGGGCGCGAGGTCCTGCTGCGGCTCGTGCGCGACTACGACGTTGTTCTGGAGTCCTTCCGCCCAGGTGTGCTCGACCGGCTCGGCGTTGGCTACGAGCGTATGCGTGAGGAGAACCCCGGCCTCGTCTACTGCGCGATCTCAGGCTATGGCCAGACCGGCCCCAAGCGCGATGCCTCTGGGCACGACATGAACTATTTGGGCCTGATCGGGTTGCTCGGGCTCACGGGCGAACGCGATGGCCCGCCGATGCAGGCGGCCGGCCAGATCGCCGACCTCGGCGGCGGCGCCCTGATGGCCGCGTTCGGCATCATGGCCGCGCTGCGCGAGCGCGACGGCGGGCCGGCCCGGGACGGCCGTGCTGCCCAACCGGGATCGGGCGAAGGCCAGTTGGTCGACGTCTCGATGGCCGACGGCGCGCTCTCCTGGCTGGCGATGGTCGCCGGTCAATATTTCGCCGACGGCGTGATCCCTCGCCGGGGCGAGCAGATGCTCGCGGGATCGGTCGTCTGCTACCGCCCATACGAGTGCGCAGACGGCTGGATCACGTTGGGGGCTTTGGAGCCCAAGTTCTGGCAGGCATGGTGTCGCGGCGTCGGGCGCGAGGACCTGATCGAGCGGCAGTTCGAGAGACCGGGGTCCGAGGCTCACGGGCAGGTCGTCGAAGTGTTCAAGGCGCGCACGCGCGAGCAGTGGACGCGGTTTGCCACAGAACACGACTGTTGTCTGGAGCCGGTCCTGGACGTGGACGAGGCGTTGGCATCCCACCTGGTGCGCGAGCGGGAGATGGTCGTGACGCTCGACCAGCCCGGCGTCGAGGGAGGGGTGCGCCAGTTGGGCGTCCCTGTCAAGTTGGAACGCACCCCCGGCGAGGCCAACCGCCTGCCCGGCCCCGGCCTCGGCGAGCACACCGACGAGGTCCTGAGCGGGGCGGGTTACAGCGACGAGCAGATCGCGAAGCTGCTGGAGCAGGGCGCTGTGGCGGGGCAGGCCAAGGCAGGCAAGCAAGACTCGTTCTTGGCATGAGCGCCGACTGCGTTACCGGCGAGAGCGGCAGTTGGCGAACGCGGCGCCGCGGTTCAGTGTTCAGTCAGCGCAGCGGCCAGAGGTCGGCGAAGTCCAGTTGGAAGCCGTCCAGTAGCTCGCTGCGTAGGGTCCCCGTCTCACCGATCGCGATGCTGTCTTTGGCGCCAGCTCGAGCAACTGTGACCGTCCGTGAGCCAGGGTCGGCGAGCCACAGCTCGCTCACTCCTGAGCCTAGATACAAAGCGTGCTTGACGCCAAGATCGTTGGCGCGGGTGGCGGGCGAGAGCACCTCCACGACGAGGTCCGGCACGCTCTCGATCGCACCCTCCAAGAGCGATGGGCGCCGCGGCGCGCTCCACCATGCGATGTCCGGGGCGAGATATTGACCGTGCGGCATCGCGACGAAGACATCCTGCAGGAGCAGCCCACCGTCGTCGGTCTGCTCCTGCCAACGGCTCAAGGCCAAGAAAAGCTTGCCCTGAGCAGATGCCGCCCATCCTCCCGTGGGTGGCATCACGACAGCCTCGCCGTCGATGAGCTCGACGTCGAGGCGCCATCCCGCACGTGCCTGCAGAGCGAGGTACTCGGGCGACTCGATACGAGGATGAGCGACGGTTGCCACCGTGCGTATGATATCGGCGCGCCCACGCTTATTCGGCATTGAGCAACCGCTCCATGCCAGCCTGGTCAGGCACGATGTGGGGGAGGTTGCCTACGTGCGCGAATGCTTGTCGGCGGACACGAGCGCGCTCGTGTCGGTGTCGAGCGCGGTCGCGGCCAGAACTGCGCCGCAGAGGTTTGGTATCGCACCGTACGCGAGGAACCTTGTGGCGCTATTGTTGAATGATTGACTGACCAGTCAATCTATCCACGTACGGGGATTTCCGGCCGCCGCCCGGCGTTGCCCGGAGGCCGTGCCAGGATGCATTCGACCTCGGGGGCACGATGAAGGCCGCCGTCGTTCAGCTGAACTCGGGCGCGAACGTGAACGAGAACATAGCGACGGCCGACAGCCACGTGCGTGGCGCGGCCGCCGACGGGGCAAGCTTGATCGTGCTGCCGGAGAAGTGGACGGTGATGGGCGGCGAGGGCGAGCTGCGCGCCGGTGCGCAGACGCTTGACGGCAACGCGATCGAATGGGCGCGCGAAGTGGCTCAAGAGCTCGACGTGGACCTCGTGGCCGGTTCGATCGCAGAGCGAATCCCGGGTCACGAGCTGCTGTCCAACACCTCTGTGCACGTCGGTCCCGACGGCGAGATCAGGGCCGTCTACCGCAAGCTGCACATGTTCGATGTCGAAGTCGACGGTCGTCAATACAGGGAGTCCGATACCGACGAGCCGGGCGATGACATCGTCTCCAGCGAACTGGTCGATGGCACGAAGCTCGGCATGTCCATCTGCTACGACTTGCGCTTCCCGGAGGTCTCGCGCATCCTCGCGCTGCGCGGCGCGCGCGTGATCGTGCTGCCGGCCGCCTTCACGCTGCTCACGACGCGCGACCACTGGGCCTCGCTGATCCGCGCGCGGGCGATCGAGAACCAGGTGTATGTGCTCGCTGCCAACCAGGACGGCACGCACCCAGGCGACCATCGCTCGGGTGGGCATTCGATGATCGTCGACCCATGGGGCATCGTGCTGGCTGAGGCCCCGGACGGCGTCGGCCACGCCGTGGCTGAGCTCGACTTCGAGCGTCAGAGCCAGATCCGCAAGCGGTTGCCGGTGCTCGAGCATCGGCGCCCCTACTCCTATTCCTGGCCGAGGCCCAGTGAGCCGCCACCGCACAGATTCGACTCGCGCGTGTGGCCCGAGGGGAAGGGCTGGTGAGCTCTACCAGGGCAAAGGTGACGCCCGATCGTCGGCGTGCGATCCTCGACGCGGCGGTGCGCGTGTTCGCGCGCCAGGGCTTCCACGCCTGCCGCGTGTCGGACATCGCCGACGAAGCGGGCGTCGCGTACGGCCTGCTCTACCACTACTTCCCCTCCAAGGAGGAGGTGCTCAACACGCTCTTCTTGGAGCGCTGGGGGGTGATGCTCGAGATGATCCGCGAGGTCGACCGCGAGCCGCGCCCCGTGCGCGAGAAGCTCGATGCGATTGCTTCGTTCATCGTCGACAGCTACCGCCACGACCCCGACTTGATGAAGGTGATCATCGTCGAGGTCACCCGCGCCGCCAACTCGTTCGGCCAGACCCACCTCGGCCAGATCCGCGAGGCATACCGTCTGATCGGCGAGATCGTCACCAAGGCCCAGCGGGAAGGCGTCTTCAAGGACGAGATCGACGCAGAGTTCGCCGCGATGACTTTCTACGGAGCGATCGAGCAGGTGCTCACCGGCTGGATCTTCGGCCTGCTGCCGCAGGGAGACGAGCACTTCGAGCGCGCCAAGCAGATGGTCGTAGAGACCGTCTGCGGTGGGCTGGAGCGTGCGTCGCGGCCTCCCGCCGGACGCTGAGCCAGGCAGCGGCGCCTACCAGCGCGCGCGGTGGTGCTCGACCACTCCGACCGCGTGATCCAGAGGGATGTTGCCCGGCAGCGTGCCGCTGAAAGAGCCGAACGGCGCGCGGTAATCGCTGCGCACGAGCAGCAGGTTGTCGCGGCGGCTGCGCTCGGCCTCGGGCACGAAGCGCAGCTCTGAGTCGTTGTCGTCTGAGGCAATTGTGCTCAGATCGGCCGAGAAGCGCACCGGGGGCGCCTCGTGGGGAATGCCGTCTATCCACACGGCGCGCTCGCTCCCGGTCTGCGGGTCGTTGACACCCTCCACTAGATTGAACGCGACCGATAAGCCATCTGGGCCGCTGCCGACGCCGGCGGCCCACCACCACTCGGTCACACGCGCGTGATAGCCGGCGGTGTCGTCGATCACCGCGAGCGCCTCGATCGACATCGGTGGACGCGCTCCGAGGGTGAGGGCGCCGTGGGCGCGCACCCCAGCCTGCTTGTGCGTCCATACGTAGGCGCGCCCGTTGGGACATGTCGCCTCGATGCCACTGTCTTCGTCGAGCGTGAGGTCGAGCAGGACCGCGCCGTCGCGGATCCGCAACCGTCCGGGTGTCAGATCGAGCGCGCCGCGGCGCGGGATCAGACGGGTTCGCTCGACCACGAGACCGCTCGCGCGCTCGAACACGGCCCAGAACGTCTGGCGGGCAGGCCCGACCTGGATCGAAGCCACACAGATCATGAACTGCTCGTCGAACACCCCCACGTAGCGCCAACGCTTGAGGGGTCGGCCACGGTGAAGCAGCGGCATGTGAGTCGGTGACACTGACTAATCGATCGAACCAGGCTCTGCAATCCACACGCTTTTGATCCCAAGCGCTCGGCAGAGCGGGTCGAAGTGGCGGTCGTAGTGCAGCACTCCCGCGCCGCGCTCCGCGGCTGCGGCGGCGATCAGGTAGTCGGCGGCTGGGATACGCCGCTCGCCACGCAACTCGCGTGAGGCGCCGATGGCCGCTGTGCCTACGCCGCGTGTGATCGGGGCTGTCGGCAGGGCGCCGAGGGTCCGGTCGAGGTTGACGAACTTCTGCTCGTCGCGGGCGCTTGCAAGCAGCTCGAGTGTCACCACTGGGCACGTGAAGAGCAGGTCAGCCTCCTCGGTTGCCAGCCAGCGCGAAAGCACGGCCTGCTCGTGCTGGCGGTTCCAGGCTGAGGTGTCGAATACCAGCGGTTCGCCGGAGCCGTAGGACTCAGCGCGAGGCATGTAGCTGCTTGGAGATGGCGAAGTCGTAGCCGTCGTCCTCGCCGGTGGCTATCCGTCGCAAGTGCTCGTGGGCTTCGCGCCGCGCGTCTCGCTCGGCGCGGAACGCCTCTGCGCCGCGCAGCGCCAACTCGCGCACGGTGCGCGAGCGCGGCTCCGTGCCGCCGAACTCGGTCACCGCGGCGGCCAACTCGGTATCGAGCGTGACCTGTATACGTGGCGTGGCGGGCGGCACCGGAAAAGTGTACCGCGTGACTGATACACCTCGTAGCATATCTCTGATCGTTGTGCCCATATCTCCCTATCCGACGCTTCGGGAAGGGCGGGACACCGAAGCTGAGACTATTGCCTGTGCGCCGTGACGATGAGGTTGTAGAAGATCGCCGCGGGGAGCCGTCGCTCCAGCAGGCGGCGGTCCAGGCCCTGTAGCGCCAGGTAGCCCCGGTATGCGTAGTTGCGCCAGCCCCAGGGGACGTCGTCGGGGTGGGCGGTCGCCTCGAGTGTGCGGTTGGTCCAGCCGAACCAGTTGGCGAGCAGCTCCTCGCCGGTGACGCGCACGTCGGTGAAGCCGGCGTCGCGGGCGAAGCCCGACAGCTCGCCGGGGGAGAATGCGTGCACGTCGACGAAGCCCTCGAGTGAGGACTCCGGCGCGCCGCCGTCGGCGGGCGGGGCGGGGCGCGCGCGGATCGCTCGCCGCCACAGCGGGGCGACGGCGCCAGCGGCGCGCTTGGGGACTTTCGCGAGGCGATCGCCATAGCGCGAGGGCTCGCCGGCGAACACGACCGTGCCGCCGGGCGCCAGCACGCGCGCGAACTCCCGGAACGCCTGGCCGAGGTCGGGAATGTGGTGCAGGATCGCGTGGCCGACCACGAGGTCGAAGCTCGCGTCTTCGAAGGGCAGGCGCTCGGCGTCGGTGGGGACCGTCGTCACCTCGAGGCCGAGCCGCTGTGCGTTGGAGCTCAGGGTGCAGAGCATCCCGGGGGAGATGTCGGTGCATGTCGCCTCGCCGATCAAGCCGGCGCGCATCAGGTTGAGTGTGAAGTAGCCGGTGCCCGAGCCGATCTCCAAAGAGCGGGCGAAATGGCCGGGGTCGCAGCCCAGCGCCTTGCGCACCTTCGAGACGACCTGGGCCTGGCCGACGTCGCCGAAGTCGATGCCCCACTTGGCGTCGTAGTGGTCGGCCGCCACGTCGTGGTAGCGCGTGTTGACGTCGCGGATCTCCTCCGGGCTCAGAACAGGTGTCACGGCGGGGCACAATAAGGCACCGGCACAGCCGATGCGCACCGCCGAGCCTTATCTCCGGGCCATATACTCGCGGCCCGTGACCGGTCCTTCCGCGCCCGCCTCCGCGCCGCTCTTCCTGCAGGGCAACCAGCCCGAGGGGGTGCCTCCGCTCGCGCTCACCGGCGAGCGCACGTTGCCCGACGTTCCTGAGGAGAACTACTGGTATCGCCGCCACCTGGCGGTGTATGAGTGGATCGCCGCGCGCCTCAGCGGCTTGCGCGTGATCGACATGGCCTGCGGGGAGGGCTATGGCTCGAACGTGCTCGCCGGCGGGGCTGCCTCAGTGGTGGGCGTGGACGCAAATCCTGAGGCGCACGAGCACGCGCGTCTGCGCTACCGCCGCGTGAACCTGCGCTTCGCACGCGACCTCGTGGAGTCGTTCCCCGAGCCCGCCGACGCCGTCGTCTTCCTGCAGACGATCGAGCACTTGCAGGACCCGGGGGCCGTGCTCGGGCATTTCAAGTCTCTGGTGGGGGAGAGTGGCGTTGTGTTCGTGAGCACGCCCAATGTCTTGACCCTGGCGCCCAAGGGCGCGGAGCGCTCGGACAACCCGTGGCACGTTCACGAGTACCGCTGCGAGGAATTCGAGATGCTCTGCCGCGACACGTTCGGGCGGGTCGAGATGTACTGTCTGTTCCACGCCCGCAAGCTGCGCGTCCACGCGCTCGCGCTGAAGCTCGGCTGGGACCAGGTCCACCCGCGCTTGCGCGTGACCAAGCCGTTCTACGACTGGTTCACGCCCGCGATCGCGGCCAGCGACTTCGCGTTGCGAACGGCGAGCGAGGCGGACCTCGACAAGGCGCTCGACTTCATCGCGGTTTGTCGGCCCTGAGGTATAGCCGGACCATACCTGGAAGGTATACCGCCGCTATACCTGCCGCAGGCGGTATCTGCTCGTGACGCGCCCCAAGGGCGAGCTGGCGATCGTCCTGCACACCCACATGCCCTACGTCGAGGGCTTTGGCACGTGGCCCTTCGGCGAGGAGTGGCTGTGGGAGGCGATCGCCGGCTGCTACCTGCCGCTGCTGGACCTGCTCGACGGGGGCGCGCCGCTGACGCTGTCCTTGACGCCGGTCTTGTGCGATCAGCTCGAAGCGCCGGGAGTGGGGGAGCGCTTCGAAACGTTCGTGGACGAGGTGCGCCGCCACACGCACGCGCAGGACATCGCCGGCCTGAGGGAGGGCGGCCACGAGACGCTCGCGCGCGAGCTGGAGCGCTCGTGGGGCGAGTACGAAACGGCGTTGGAGCGCTTCCGGGCGCGCGGGGGCGCCCTGCCGGGGGCGTTGGGCCGCCACGCGCAGTGGACCTCGAGCGCCACCCATGCAGTCCTGCCCCTGCTCGCGACCGACGCAGGCATACGCGCTCAGGTGCAGACCGGCGTCGACTCCCACCGCGCCCGCTTCGCCTCATCGCATCTTCCCGCGCGCGACGCGAGCACGCCGGGCCAAGCCACGCCCTCCCTCGCGCGTGCAGACACGCGCGATACGGCCTGGAAGGGAGGGTTCTGGCTGCCCGAGTGCGGCCACGCTCCCTACCTGGAGCCGCTGTTGGAGGAGGCCGGCGTGAAGGCCACGTGCGTGGAGCTGACCAACCGCTTCGGCCCGGGCGCGCGCGAGCACCTGCGCGCCTACGTGGGCGGGTCGGGCGTTGTGCTGGCGCCGATCGACCGCGCCACGATCGCGCGCGTGTGGAGCGACTCGGGCTACCCGGCGCACGGCTCCTACAGGGACTACCACCACCACACGGTCCACCACCACAACCCCTGGGCCAACGACGGCACGGCCTACAAGCACGATCTCGCGCTCGGCCTCGTGCGAGAGCACGCCAAACAGTTCGTGGCCGCCACGATCCAGCGCCTTGCAGCAGCGAACGAAACCGGCGATGGGCGCTCTGCGTTGCCCGGCGGCGGCCTGGTCGTGTGCGCGCTGGACACCGAGTTGCTCGGGCACTGGTGGTACGAGGGGATCGCGTGGCTCAGAGCGGTCGTGGAGGAGTGTGGGAGGGAGGGATTGCAGCTCGTGCGTATCGACGAGGCCAAGGCCCTCGCAGACCCGGAGCCGCTGGGAGACGGGGAGTGGGGGACAAGCAGCTGGGGGACCGGCGGCGAGTTGTCGACCTGGTCGGGCCCGGCCGTGGCCGACATCGCCTTCGAGACAAGAGCAGCCGAGCTGCGCACACTGGCCGCCGGCCACGAGGCCGGCGCAGCCGCGGTACGCGAGCTCTTGGCGCTGCAGGCAAGCGACTGGGCCTTCATGGTCTCGCGCGGCCTGGCAGGCCCCTACGCGCGGGAGCGCTTCGAAGGCCACCGCGAGGCGCACCACCGCGCTCTCGCCAATGGGCCCGACGCAAGCGTGGAGGACCTGCGCAACATCGCCCCGCACGCCGAGCCGAGCGCCTTGCTCGGCCCCTGAGATCGTCAAGACCGGCACGCTCTTGTGCGTTGTCGGCTAGTCGCTGTACCTGACGATCAGCTCAAGTTGAGACTCGGGCTGGGAAACGAGGTCCAGCATCACGCCCTGATCGTCGGAGATCTCGACGAGCTTATCCTCGCCACGCTCGCCGACGACCGTGCCGGTCGTGCCGGCGGGCCACTGCCGACGGGGGCCAAACCTCGCGCCTGCTAGCCCGCCTGCTGCGAGCCGGCCTGATCGAGAACCGCGGCGCCGGGCGCGAGAAGGGCGAGGCGAATGCCTGGGCGCTGACCGAGCGCGGGGAGGCGGTGCAGGCGGCGTTGGCGGGGCGGTGAGAGCTACCAGACCGTCCGCCAGACCAGGGCGTGCGCATCCACCAGCAATTGCACTCAATCGGTGAGGAGAGCCTCCGTGGGCGCTGAGCCAGAGCATTGAGATAGACGTTGATCTTACGCAACATGAGCCAAATATAGGGCATAAGTTAGGGGCAATCCTCCGCAGGTGATGTAACGCTCGGCCAGTGTCCGGCCACTTCGTATGGTGCCAAGCGGCGCTGATCTCACCACCAAGCCCCGATCAGGTCCTCGGCGTCGAGCTCGACGTCGAGCCTGGCGCTGGGGGAGAAGCCGCTCCGTGAGACTCCCACCAGCCGGGTAGCCGCGCTTGCGAGCGGAACTTGTGTGGTCACAGCCGCCAGCCGCGTGGCGTCCTCGCGTGAGAAGGGCGCTTTTGTCTCGCCACTTGATCGATCCCACGAACTCGGCGCTGGTTGGCCGACGGTCGTCGTCGCTCCCCACGAGATCGACCTCCGGGTTGTTGGTTCGAGTCCAGAACGCACCGAGGAAGTTCGCGTCGCCAAAGCGCTCCTCAGGGAGCATTCGCTCGATGCACGCTCGCACGATCGGCTCGATCGCGTGGCCTCGATAGGTGTTCCAACCGTCCATTACGCGTCGCACCGCCAGATCGCCGCGCCGACGTTCGATCAGTGGCAGATTCGGGCCGATGAAGCGAAGCCAGAAGCGCAGGTATGGGTCGGCGATCGTGTATCGACTGAGCTTTGTGTCATCGAGATGAGCGAATGGCGGTCTGGCGGCCGACAAACCCGGGCAGGTGCTCATGCATCGTCGGCATTCCAGCTTAAGTTCGGTCGAGCGAACTCCGGTCGAGCGAACTTAATGTGGGGTGGGGCGATCGCTTGTCCTGTGAGTTTCGCGCTACTCCCAGTGCAACTCTCGCGGCGCCTCGCGCATCCGCAACACCTTCGCCGGCACACCGCCCACGACGGCGTTCTCGGGGACATCCTTGGTCACGACCGCGTTCGTGCCCACGATGCTGTTGTGCCCAACGCTGACTCCCCGCAGGACGCACGACCCATAACCCATCCAAACATTGCTGCCGACGCGCACGTCGCGCTTGTAGATCCCCTGTAAGCGGATCGGACGCTCCACCTCCACCACGCCGTGGTCGAAGTCGATCAGCATCACCCTGTCGGCGATGATGCACTCCCTGCCGATCGACACGTGCTGGTAGGCGGAGATCGTGCACTCCTGGCCCATCACCGTCTTTGCCCCGATCGTAACCTGGCCCTCGTGCACCCTGATCTTCGAGCCGTGGCCGACCCACGACCAGCGACCGATGCTCAGCGTCGCGTGCCTGCCGATCTCGAACTTCACACCAGGGCAGATGAAGCAGATCCCGTCGGTCTGAAAGCGCTTGCCGTAGCGCAGCTTCAGCAACAGGAAGCGGGCGCCCAGCAGCACAAAGTGGCGGTTGACCATGTTCTTCTCGCGCATCCACCGCCATGTGCGCAGCGCTTCTTTAGGTCGTCTCACGAGCGCGCATCCTAAGCGCCTGCGAACCCGAGATACTTCGCGCGTGCCAGCCACTCTCGCTCAGCGTCTGCTCGACGGCGACCGCCGTGCGCTCGCGCGCGCGATCACGCTCGTCGAGGACGACCGTCCCGAGGGCTGGGAGCTTGTGCGCGAGGTCTACCCGCATACGGGCAAAGCGGCCGTCTATGGCTTCACCGGGCCGCCCGGCGTCGGCAAGTCGACCTTGATCGGCGCGCTCACGAAGGCGCGCCGCGAGGCGGGCCGCAGCGTCGGCGTGCTCTCGATCGACCCATCCTCGCCGTTCACGCAGGGCGCCCTGCTCGGCGATCGCATTCGCCTCACCGAGCACTTCCTCGACCAGGGCGTCTTCATCCGCTCGATGGCCAACCGCGGCGCGCTCGGCGGCCTCTCCGAGGCGGCTCTCCAGGCCGCGCTCCTGCTCGACGCGGCCGGGCGCGAGGACGTGTTCGTGGAGACCGTCGGCGTAGGCCAGGCCGAGATCGACATCATCGACCACGCGGATACGATCGTGCTCGTGCTGATGCCCGGCTCGGGCGACTCGATCCAGGCGCTGAAGGCGGGCGTCATGGAGATTCCGGATGTGATCGTCATCAACAAGGCCGACCACCCGCTCACCGACACGATGGTGCGCGAGATTCGTGGCGTGCTCTCGCTCGCGAACGTGAACGGCGACTCCGAGCGCGGGCGTTGGAGAGTGCCGATCGTCAAGACCGAGGCCGTCCACGGCAAGGGCATCGTAGAGCTGGTCGAGCGCCTGGACCAGCATCGCGCCCACATCCTCGGCGAGGGCGCCCTGCAGGAGCGCCGTGGGCGCAACCTGCGCAACGAGGTGCTCGCGATCGCGACCGCTCGCATGCGCCGTCGCCTGGAGGAGGAGCTGCGCGAGGATGCAGAGTTCAAGCGGCTGCTCGACGAGGTGGTCGAGCGTCGCCTCGATCCCGCCAGCGCCGCCACGGCGCTGCTGGCGCAGCATCGGGCCTGAGCGCGCTAGCGCCGGACGCGGGAGCCCGCGGTATCCTCGCGCCGTATTGCCTGTACAGTCTCCAGCCGATGGCGATCGACTACCTAAGCTGGGCCGACCGCAACTGGCCGCTCCTGACGCGGCTGATGGGCGGCCACGCGAAGGTCTATCGCGCGACGCACGGCCTGATCGGCTACCGCTTCCTTGGGGCGCCGCCGGCGTTGCTGCTCGACCACGTTGGCGCCAAGAGCGGCGCGCATCGCACCTCGCCGCTCGTGTTCGCCCGCGACGGTGAGAACATCATCCTGATCGCCTCCAAGGGCGGCTATCCGAAGAGCCCGGGCTGGTTCCACAACCTCAAGGCCAACCCGGACACGACGATCCAGATCGGCTCCAAGCGCATGAACGTCCACGCACGCGTCGCGGGCCCCGAGGAGCGCGAGCGGCTGTGGAAGCTTGCGGTGGAAGTCTACGGTGGCTACGAAGACTATCGCCGCCGCACCGAGCGGGAGATCCCGCTCGTGGTTCTCGAGCCTCGCTAGCGCGGATCGCCGCGCGAGCTTCCGGGCCCTCCCGGTAGTCGTGCAAGTTTCAGTAGTTGTGCAAGTTTCACGCCTTCCGGTTCGTTCCAACTTATGGCATTGCAGGGGCGCTGTCTCGATTTGTGGGGTATGGCTTTCACACCTCGAAGGTGGCGGACGTCCCGAGTTGACGACAACGATGGAGGCAGCTAGATGAGTATTCGTCGCATTTTTCCCGGCAGCGTCGCCCTTATGTGCGTGGGCTTGCTGGCGCTCATAGGACCCAGTGAGGGTGCGTGGGCCGCAAAGGGGCGGGCCGCAGCTCGATGCAAAACGTACAAAGTGGCGGGAAGGAAAATCCACCTGTGCAACGGGTTGAACGGGAGGAACGGCGGACCAGGTCCCAGCGGTCCTCAGGGCCCCGGTGGACCGCAGGGACCCGCGGGCGCCAATGGCCGCGGCAATGTGTTCAACGAACCGCTGAAAGTGAATCAGTCGAGCACGGTCTTCAATCAGAACGGCGTCAAGATCGAAGCGAGCTGCCCAGGTGGTCGTCTCGAACTGTTCGTAACGCCGGAGACCGCAAGCGATCACAACATCATCGAGAACACGGTGTTTGACAATTTCGCTGGCCAGACCTTGTATTTCGACTCGTTCGGGGTTGACGGTGGCACGGTGGTCGACATGCTCGACGGTGACGAAGGCATTCACGACTACAACGGCCTGCTGACGGTTCGCCTGGACCCGGGTGGGCAGATCACCTTCATCCAGTGGTGGGCAAGCGGGGGCAACAACCATCCGCAAGGCATCTGCTTCGTTGGCGGCACCGCCTCCTACTGATTCAACGCGACGACGCTGGCGCGCCGCACACCCCGGGGATCCTCCGGTCGTGCGGTCGTGTCACGCCTCTGAGGCGCATCTGAGGTTGCCGTCTACCTCAGATGCGCCTCAAGCCCCCAGCGCCCGCGCGATCACCATCTGCTGGACCTCGTCGGTGCCCTCGCCGATCGTGAGGATCTTTGCGTCGCGGTAGAAGCGGCATACCGGGTACTCCTCGATGAAGCCGTAGCCGCCGTGGATTTGCACCGCCTCCTCGCTGCACTTCACCGCGAGGCGGCCCGTCTTCAGCTTCGCCTGCGCGGCCGTCAGCGTGAAGTTGCGCCCGGCGTCCTTCTCGCGCGCCGCCTTGTAGACGAGCAGTCGCGCCGCCGCGATCTCCGCCGACATGTCCGCCAGCTTCGCCTGGATCGCCTGGAACTTGGAGATCGGCTTGCCGAACGCCCTGCGCTCCTTCGCATAGGCCAGCGCCTCGTCGAGCGCGCCCTGCGCCAGCCCGACGCCCATCGCGGCCACGCCGATGCGGCCGATGTCGAGGATGTGCAGGAACTGCTTGAACCCCTGTCCACGCGGGCCGAGCAGGTTGTGCTCGGGCACGCGGCAATCGGTGAACGTCAGCGGACGCGTGTCCGAGGCGTTCCAGCCCATCTTGCGATATGGCTCCCCCTGCTCATATCCGGGCGTGCCGTTTGCCACAACGAGGTTGGAGATCTCCTTCGGGTGGGTGGGGTCCGCTCCTTCGCCGGTGACGGCGGTGATGCACACGACGCCCGAGATGTCGGTGCCGGCGTTCGTGATGAACTGCTTGGTGCCGTCGATCACCCATTCGCCATCCTCGAGGTTTGCGCGGGTGCGCGTGGCGCCCGCGTCGGAGCCCGCCTCCGGCTCGGTCAGGCCGAACGCGCCGAGCCGCTCCCCGGAGCACAGCCGCGGCAGCCACTCGCGCTTCTGCTCCTCCGAGCCAAACAGGTAGATCGGCTGAGTCCCGAGCGAGGTGTGCGCACACAGCGTGATCGCCACTGAGGAGTCCACCCGCGTCAGCTCCTCCACCGCGAGCGCATACGCCAGCGTGTCGCCGCCGCCGCCGCCGTACTCCTGCGGGAACGGGATACCCATCATCCCTAGCTTCCCGAGCTGAGCCACGATCTCATACGGAAACGACTTCGTGCGGTCGAGCTCCTCGGCCACCGGCGCCACCTCGCCCTCGGCGAACTCCCGCACGGTACGGCGGATCAACTCGTGGTCGGGGGAGAGGTCGAAGTCCATCTAGGAGCAGTAGGAGCGCGCGAGATCCACCAGCAAGCGGACCCCGTAGCCCGAGGCGCCCTTGCCGACGTATGCCCGCCCAAGGTCCCACGCTGATCCTGCGATGTCCAGGTGCGCCCACGGCGTATCGCCCACGAAGTTCGATAGGAAGGCCGCGCCGGTGATGGTCCCGGCCTTGCGGCCTTCGGGGGCGTTGTCGAGATCGCCGTATTTGCCCTTGATCAGCTCGTCGTACTCCTCGTGCAGCGGCAGCCGCCAAACGATCTCACCGCTGCGCTCGCCAGCCGCGCTCACACGTGCGGCCCAGGCGTCGTCGTTTGCGATCAGACCGGCGTAAGTGGAGCCGAGCGCGATGATCACCGCGCCCGTCAGCGTCGCCAGGTCCACGACCTGCTCGGCCCCGAGCGAGATCGCGTGACACAGGCAGTCGGCCAGCACGAGCCTGCCCTCGGCGTCGGTGTTGTTGACCTCGATCGTCCTGCCGTTGGAGGCCGTCACGATGTCCCCGGGCTTGACCGAGTGCCCGCTCGGCAGGTTCTCGGTCGCGCCCACGACGGCCACGATCCTGACGGGAAGCTCCAGGCGCGCGATCGCGGCCATCGCCGAGATCACGGCGGCCCCGCCGGACATGTCGAACTTCATCTCCGCCATCTTTGCCCCGGGCTTCAGCGAGATGCCGCCGCTGTCGAACGTCACCGCCTTGCCCACGAAGCCGAGCAGGGGGCCGGTCGCGCCAGCGGGCTCGTAGCGCAGGGTGATCAGCGCCGGCTCCTCCTCCGTCCCCTGGGCCACGGCTGCGAACGCCCCCATCGAGCGCGCAACGATGCCCGCGCGGCCCTCCACCTCGACGGACAGCCGCTCGATCTCATCGCCAAGCTTGCGCGCGTGCTCGGCGAGCGCGGTCGGGGTCAGGTCGTTTGCCGGACGGTTTTGCAAATCGCGCGCTTCGTTGACGGCCTCGGTCACGGTGCTTGCATCGCCCACTGTCTCCGCGAGAACGCCATCCCCTGTCAAGATCAAACCCTCGAGCCGCTTTGGCCTGGGCTCCGCGTCCGGCTTGCCAGACGGCTGAGACTTATGACTGTCGAAGCTGTAGTCGGCGAGCATCGTCCCCTGCACGAGCGCCGCCACCACGTCCTCGTCGGTGCTCGGCGCCTGCCAGCAGAGCAGCTTCGTGGAGATCTCCTTCGCGCGCTCACGAGCGACGGCGGCGGCCACGCGCGCTCGCTCGGGTGTGAAGTCCTCGCGCTTGCCGAGGCCCACTGTCATCCAACGCTTGCCGTCCGCGTGCGCGATCGCAAGCGACTTGAAGGAGCGGCGCGCCTCGCCGCTGCTGAGCAGCTTGCCGACCTGCTCCGGGGCGCTCGCGGGCGTGTCGGCGCCGTCGAACACGCCGATCGCGACCGTGTCGGCGGCGGTCTGCGCAGGGCTCTCGGTTGTCCACGACACGTTCACGATCCGAGCACGATATCGGCCCCGCTAGGATTCTCGTCCTCTGGTCGCCACCCCCCGACCTGGTGGGTGGGACAAATCTAAATCAGGAGAACTGCCTCGATGTCCAAGACCGTGATCCTCGGCGCCGCGCGTACGCCCATCGGCAAGATGGGGGGAGGCCTCTCCACGCTCCAGGCCACAGAGCTTGGAGCCGTCGCAATCGACGCGGCGCTCGAGCGCGCGAGCGTCGAGCCCGAGCAGGTCGAGCATGTGGTGATGGGCCAGGTCCTGCAGGCCGGCCAGGGCCAGATCCCCTCGCGCCAAGCACAGATCAAGGCGGGCATCCCCAAGGAGGTCTCCTCCGAGACGATCAACAAGGTTTGCGCCTCGGGCATCCGCGCCACCGTGATCCTCGACCAGGCGATCCGCGCGGGCGACGTCAACGTCGGCGTCGCGGGCGGCATGGAGTCGATGTCCCAAGCGCCCTATCTGCTCCCGGGCGCTCGCTTCGGCTTTCGCATGGGCGACGTGAAGGCGCTCGACGCGATGGTCCACGATGGTCTGACCAACCCGTTCTCGGGCAAGCAGATGTTTGTCGAGGCCACTGAGGTGAGCGACGAGCTGGAGCTCACCCGCGCCGACCTCGATCGCTGGGCCCTGCGCTCGCACGAGCTGGCCTTGAAGGCGACCGACGAGGGTCGCCTGCCTGAGGAGATCGTCTCGGTCACCGTCAAGGGACGCAAGGGAGACACGGTCGTTGAGATCGACGAGGGTCCGCGGCGCGACACCTCTTTGGAGAAGCTCGCGGCGCTGCCTGGCCTCGTCGGCAAGGAGGGCTCGCACACAGCGGGTAACGCTCCGGGAGTCAACGACGGCGCCGGCGCGCTCGTGGTCGCCTCAGACGACTGGGCCTCCGCTAACGGCAAGGAGGCCTTGGCAGCGATCGTCGCTCATGCCCAGAGCGCAGACGAGTTCGCCTACCTCGCCCGCACGCCCGCCACGGCGGCCAAGAGGGCGCTCGAGAAGGCTGGCTTGAAAGCCGAGGACATCGACCTGTGGGAGATCAACGAGGCGTTCGCCTCGGTCACGCTCAACTCGATTCGCATGCTCGGCATCGACGAGGACAAGGTCAACGTCAACGGCGGCGCCGTGGCGCTCGGCCACCCGATCGGCGCGTCTGGCGCGCGTCTCCTGGGCACGCTCGTCCACGAGCTGCGCCGCCGCGGCGGCGGTCTCGGCTGCGCCGCGATCTGCTCCGGCGGCGGGCAGGGCGACGCGGTCATCCTCAAGGTCTGAGGCGATGTCCTCGGAGACAGTTCAATCGAGTCCCACCCACCCCAAGATCCGCGTGGTCGTGGCCAAGCCCGGCCTCGACGGTCACGACCGTGGCGCGAAGATCATCGCGCGCGCCCTGCGCGACGCAGGCATGGAGGTCATCTACACAGGCCTGCACCAGACCCCCGAGCAGATCGTCGAGACGGTGATTCAGGAGGACGCCGACGCGGTCGGCCTCTCGATCCTCTCCGGCGCCCACATGACTTTGGTGCCGCGCATCGTCGAGTTGCTGCACGAGCAGTCGATCGACGACGTCGTCGTGACAGTTGGTGGCACGATCCCCGCCGAAGATATTCCCGAGCTCAAGAGCCTCGGTGTGGCCGAGGTGTTCACACCCGGCGCGCCCACGCAGGCGATCGTTGATTTCATCCGTAGCGCAACGACGGGCGGGCGGGAATTCAAATAACTGATTGACTCGTCAGTCAACTCAGGTAGGATTGCCCCATCGATATCCCTCAAGGAGTAGCTGAATGAAGATTTGCGTCCTGGTGAAGGAGGTCCCGGACGCCGCCGTCGAGAAGCGCATCATAAGCTCGACGGGGCGCATGGACCGAGGCGGAGAGAAGAACCTCAACCCGTATGACACGCACGCCATCGAGGCTGCGATGCAGGTTCGCGAGGGCGGCGTCGCCCCCGTGGAGGAGATCGTGGCCGTGACGATGGGCCCAGAGAGCGCGGTGCGCGCTCTGCACAAGGCCGTCTCACTCGGCGCGGATCGCTCCGTGCATCTCTCTGACCCGGCGGTCGCCGGCTCGGACGTCGCCGCCACCGGCTATGCGCTGGCACAGACGCTTCAGCGCGAGAAACCAGACCTCGTCCTGCTCGGCCAGCAGTCAGACGACGGTGAGTGCTACACGATTGGCGCGGTCGTCGCCGAGCACCTCGGCATGCCTTCGCTAACCCAGGTCATCAAGATGGACGTCGAGGTGGATTCGGATTCCCCACCACCCACCCCGGAAGCCGCCTCACTGCGCTGCGAGCGTCAGGCCGAGTACGGCTACGACACGGTTCAGATCAAGCTGCCCGCCGTGATCTCTGTTGGAGATGCGATCAACGAGCCGCGCTATCCGTCGCTGAAGGCGATCATGGGCGCCAAGAAGAAGCCGCTCGACACGGTCACCGCCGCCGACGTCGGCGTCGACACCTCGAAGGTCGGCGGCGAGAACTCCGCCGCCCAATGGGTCGCCGCGAAGGCGCCCCCGGCCAAGGCCGCGGGCGAGATCATCGAGGACGAAGACACCGCCGAGACAGTCGAAAAGATCGTGTCCTGGCTCGACGAGAGGAAGCTGATCTAGATGGCAAACATCCTGGTCTACGCGCTCCACTACGAAGGCGCGATCAACAAGAACTCCCTCGGCGCCGTCTCCGAGGGCGCCAAGCTGGCCGCAGAGCTCGGCGGCGAGGCGCACGCGATCCTCGTGGGCGAAGGCGTTCCGCAGGAGCTCGCGGCGTCGCTCGGCAACTACGGCGCCAAGAAGGTGCTCGTCGCCGAGGGCCCCGAAGGGCTCGCCCAGCCGGTCGTCGACGCGATGGGCGCGGCGATCTCCGGCGGCGACTACAAGTACGCCCTGTTCGGCGGCGGCCTGCTCGGCTTCGAGATCGGCGCCGGCCTGGCTGCGCGCCTCGGCGCGGGCGTCGCGATGGAGGTCACCGCTGTGCGCGCCGAGGGCGGCGAGCTGATCGCCGAGCGTCCGATCCTTGGCGACTCCGCCATCTCCGAGATCAAGTACCGCTCCGAGGTCGGCATCGTGATCGGGCGCCTCAACGCTTTCGAGATCAAAGAGAGCGGCGCCGGTGGCGCTCCTGTGGAGTCAGTCAGCTTTGAGCTGAGCGCCCACGCCAAGCAGGCCACGATGGTCACGCGCGGCGAACAGCGCGGCGCCGACGTCGACATCGAGGGCGCCGACATCCTCATCGCCGGTGGGCGCGGCCTCGGCAAGGCCGAGGGCTTCCAGCTGGCCGAGGACCTGGCGGCGGCGTTCGGCAACAACGCGGCTGTTGCGGCCACCCGCGCGGTCGTGGACGCCGGCTGGTACCCCTACGCTGCCCAGATCGGCCAGACCGGCAAGACGGTCGCACCGAAGCTGTACCTCGCCGCGGGCATCTCCGGCGCGATCCAGCACAAGGTGGGGATGCAGTCCTCGGAGAACATCGTCGCGATCAACAAGGACTCCAACGCGCCGATCTTCGAATTCTCAGACCTCGGGATCGTGGGCGATCTGAACAAGATCCTGCCCAAGCTCACCGAGGCAGTGAAGGCTAAGAAGGCCAGCTAGACAAGCGGTTTGCGGGCGGCGGATGCGGATGCATGAGCGAAAAGGAGCGTCGAGCGATGTCATCTCATAACGGCTCTCACAATGGGAAGGTCGTCCCCGCGGCCTTCCCGCCGCCCGTAGATTCTCAAAAGGAGTTCGTCAAGCGCGGGCTCGATCCTGAGGACGAGCTGATCGAGGTCGGCGTGGTTATCGTCGGCGGCGGCACTGCCGGCCTCGCCTGCGCCAACCGCCTGCTGCAGCTGCTCGGCGACGATCCCGAGACGATGGAGCGCCTCGGCGAAGTGCCTGTGGCGGTCGTCGAGAAGGCAAAGACCTGCGGCGGCCACAACCTCTCCGGTGCGGTCATGCGTCCCGGGCCACTTGAAGAGCTGTTCCCGGACATGACCCGCGAGCAGTGGCGCCAGGAGGGCTTCGCCTTCGGCGAGGTCAAGAAGGAGGCCATCTACGTCCTCCCCAACGGCAAAACCAAGCTACGCATCCCGCCGCCGCCGCCGCAACGCAATCACGGCAACGAGGTCATCTCCGTCTCCGCTCTCGCGCGCTTTCAGCAGCGCATAGCCGAGGAGGCCGGCGCCTACATCCTCACCGAGACCTCGGCCACCCAGCTCGTCGTGAATGATGGCCCGGGGGGGACTCGTGTCTTCGGCGTGCGCTCGGGCGACAAGGGTCGCGGCAAGGACGGCGAGCCGCTCGGCAACTTCGAGCCCGGCACCGACATCAAGGCGCAGGCCACCGTGCTCGCCGAGGGCTGCTGGGGCCACATAACTGGCGCTGCGATCCGCGAGTTCGATCTCGCCGAGGGCCGCGAGCCGCAGGTGTGGGAGCTTGGCGTCAAGGAGGTCTGGAAGGTTCCCAAGCCGCTCGACCGCGTGATCCACACGGTCGCCGGCTGGCCATTGAAGATCTCCGCCAAGTACCACCAGATCGGCGGATCGTGGATGTACCCGATGAAGGACGAGAAGACCGGTGAGGATCTCGTCTCGATCGGCTTCGTGCTGGATCTCGACTACGCCGACGCCACAACCTCCGCCCACGACCTGCTGCAGGAGTTCAAGACCCACCCCCTGGTGAGGGGAGTGCTCGAGGGCGGAGAGCGCGTCGCCTGGGGCGCCAAGGCGCTCCCCGCCGGCGGCTATTGGGCGATGCCCAAGCTCTCGATGCCCGGCGCCGTGCTTGTCGGTGACGCCGGGGGGATGGTCAATCTCGCCTCGCTGAAGGGGGTGCACTACTCGATCAAGTCAGGCATCCTCGCCGCCGAGGCGATCTACACGGCGCTCAAGCGCGGCGAGAGCAGCTTCGAGTCCTACGAGCAGAGCGTCGAGGAGTCGATCATCGGCAAAGACCTGTGGGAACAGCGCAATACGCGCCAACCCTTCCAGAAGGGCCTGATCAAGGGCGGTCCGATCATCAACGCGATGATCGCCACCAAAGGCCGCTTCCCCGGCGGGCGCTGGGCTCTGCATCGCAACGACGCCCAGCCCATGTTCGTCGGCAAAACCAAGGACTCCTATCCCAAGCCCGACGGCAAGTACACCTTCGACAAGCTCTCCTCGGTGTTCATCACCGGCAACGCGACCCGCGACGACGCCCCCAACCACATTCGCGTCCAGAAGCACGTCCCGCGCGAGATCGCGGAGACCTGGCGCTGGATGTGCCCGGCCGGGGTGTACGAGATCCCCGAGGACGGGGAGGGTGGGGACGAATCCGGTGACGTGGATGTGATCGTCAACTACACCAACTGCGTGCAATGCGGGGCGATCACCGCAAAGGGGGGACGTCTCACCACTCCAGAGGGAGGCGACGGTCCCCTCTACCAAATCACCTAAGCGCCCTCGGTCGCCGGCGTCATGACTGCGCCCCTGGCTGCCGCGCTATGACCGGGTCCCCGGCCGGATGGCGCTGACGAACCGTGCACGCGCGACCTGCCTGCGCCTCGAAGGGACGTCCTGTCCTTGCTTTGTCGATGAAGCTCAGGAGCTTGGTGCGAAACATAGTCACGTTTGCGGTGTTAGAGGCTTGTGAATGGCAAGGACGGCGTTCAATCCCATCAAGGTTGTGAAGGCGGCGGCGATCGTGCCTGCCTGTGTGCTCGTGCTGCTCGCCTGCGGGCAGGTCGCGGGCGCGCGTGTGGGGGGCTTGCACAGGCCCCTGGTCATCACCCCAGCCGATGGGGCCCCCGCCGTTGCGCTCGAACAGTGCGCCACCTCGACGGTGCAAGCCGAACGCTCCGCCACGTTCACCGCGCAAATGACCGCCACCGGCGCCACGCAGCGGATGGGGATGCGGATCGAACTGCAGCAGCGCATGCGTGGAGAAAGCGAATTCCATACCGTGCTCGCCCCCGGCTTCGGCGTGTGGCATCCCTCGGAAACGGGCGTAAAGATCTACAAGTACGTCAAGCAGGTCACCAACCTGAGCGCGCCCGCCGCCTACCGTGCCGTGGTGCACTTCCGCTGGCTCGGCGAGAAAGGGCACGTGCTCAAGCGCGCCGAACTGCGCACGCCTCGCTGCATTCAGCCGACGCTCTCCCACCAGGTCACCCAGGCGCCCCCTGCCAGCCCGGCGCCCGCCGCCTGAGATCGGCCCTTTTGCCATGGCGCTGGCCGAGGCGCTCGTCGCTCGCTAGAATGCTCTGAGCATGAAGGCTTCGATCCATCCCAGCTATGTCCAGGCGCACGTGCGCTGCATGTGCGGCAACGAATTCACCACGCGTGCGACGCAGGAGGAGATCCACGTAGAGGTGTGCTCCAACTGCCACCCGTTCTACACCGGACGGCAGAAGCTCGTGGACACAGGTGGACGCGTCGAGCGCTTCCAACGCCGGGTCGCCAAGGGACGCCTGCGCAGCGCGCAGACTGGCACTCAGGCGCAGGCGAACCCTCAGTAGCACGATGTCCTCTCGACCGGGGCCCGGTGGGAGGGTGCAGGCGAGCAATCTTCAGGCGGCCGCAACTGCGCACGCCACGCAACCGCCAAAGAGCGACGCCGTCGCTCGACTCCCCGACGGCGAGCTGACGGCCCAGCGCGACGCGCCGCTCGGCGGCCAGGCTGTGCTCGAGGGCGTGATGATGCGCGGCGTGCGCAACTGGGCGGTCGCAGTACGCAAGCCGACCGCGACCGCAGGGCTTGGAAAGCCGGATGCGCCACGCCTGAACAGGACGGGTGTCTCCGACGAGGGAGAGCGCTCAGATCCCGTGCCCCTGGAGGCTCCCAACGGTGCGTCGCCGGCGCCGGAGGCGCTCGGCGAGATCGAGGTCACCACCTTCCCGCTGACCTCCGCGCTCGCGCGCCATCGCTCGCTGCGGATCCCGGTGCTGCGCGGGATCGTCGCGCTCGGCGGATCGCTGGCGATCGGCTTCAAGGCGCTTGGCATCTCGGCCAACGCACAGCTGCCCGAGGGCGAGTCCGAGGGCGACGCGCAGGAAATCGGCGCCGGCGTGTGGGCGGGGACGGTCGTCATCGCGCTGATCTTCGCGATCGGCCTGTTCTTCCTGTTGCCGCTCGGCCTCACGAGCCTCGTCAAGGGCCAGCTGCACTCCTCGGCGCTGTTCTGGATCGTCGAGGGGATCGTGCGCACCGCGATCTTCCTTGGCTACATGGTGTTGCTGTCGCGCATCAAGGACCTGCGACGCGTATTCGAGTATCACGGCGCCGAGCACAAGACGATCTCCTGCTTCGAGGCCGGCCTGCCGCTCACACCCCAGAATGCCCAGCGCTTCTCGCGCTTGCACCCGCGTTGCGGCACGAGCTTTCTGCTGATCGTGATGGTGGTGTCGATCTTCGTGTTCGGGGCCGTCGGTCTGCCCGTCTGGTATCTGCTGATCGCCTCGCGCGTGCTCGGCGTGCCGATCATCGCGGGCATCTCCTTCGAGATCATCAAGTTCGCTGGGCGCAACCGCAACCGCCGCTGGGTCAAAGCGATCATGTGGCCTGGGCTGAAGCTGCAGCTGCTCACCACGCGCGAGCCCGACCTCGACCAGCTCGCGGTGGCGATCGCGGCGCTGGAGGCGGTGCTTGCGCTTGAGACTCCGGGGAGCATGGACGCCGCTGATCTCGTCGGCGTGGAGGTCGTGGCGTAGGAGGTCGCCGGGTCCCGCATGGGCCTGGCCGGGGCGCATCTGTTGTCGGCCCGGAGCCCGCCTCAGGCTTGTGCGAGGTTCGTCGAGTTTGCTTGACAGCGTCCGACGCTTCTGGTTTGGTACCGCGCGACAGGCGACGAAAGCGCGTTGCGCGCTCGTCGCGACCAGGGTGACTTTGGGGCGGATAAGTATGAGCGCGGAAGAGGCAAGCCGGATAGCGCAGGCGGCGCAGCGAATGAAGCGGTCGAAACGGGCGCTACAGATCGCGCTGCCGACCGCGGCGGCGCTTGGCGCGGGCGCCGCGATAGCGGTTGGCGCGATCCCAGGAGGCGACGGGACGATTACGGCGTGCTATGCCAATCCGAAGCCGAATGAAGATGGCTTTCAGGAAAACGTCCTCGTCAACGGCGTGTACGAGCCGCCGGGGGCCCTCCGCGTGATCGACTCCAGCTTGCCGTCGAAGCTTCCGACGGGCGCTCCGAACCCGGGTGGCGTCTGTGTGCCCGGCGAGTCCACGATCTCCTGGAACGAAAAAGGCCCAGCGGGGCCGCAGGGTCCCACAGGCCCTCAGGGGCCACTCGGAACAGCAGGCGCCCCGGGCGGTCAGGGTCCAGCCGGCGGCCAGGGCGCTCCCGGCTCTCCGCTGATCGGCGGGACGACGTTCGGCCTCAGCGGCAACGGCAACACCTTCCTGAAGCTCGACGGCATCAAGGGCGAGTCGACCGACAAGATCCACAAGGGCGAGATCCAGATCGACGGGTTCGCCCTGAGCGCCCAGGGTGGCGCGCAAGCCTCGGGCGGCGGCGGCGGCGCGGGCAAGGTGACGATCCAAAGCTTCTCGATCACAAAGACGCTGGACAAGTCCTCGCCGCTGCTGTTCCAGGCGGCTGCCACCGGCCAGCACATAAAGGACGCCACGCTGTCCTTCGCACGCAAGGCCGGCGGCGAGCAGAAGACCTACCTCAAGTTCGATTTCCAGAACGTGCTGGTCTCGAGCGTGCAGGACGGAGCTTCCGACAAGGCCACCCCCACGGAGCAGGTCACGTTCGCCTTCCAGAAGTGCAAGGAGACCTTCTACGACTCCAAGGGCAGGGCGGGGGAGACCGTCAACGTCAACGTCGGCAACACCCTCAAGCTCTGATCTGCGCTGATGCTGTGTGCTCCGCGCCGGCGAGCGCGGAGCGGAGGTGATGAGTCCGCCGCGCGCTCAGGGCGATGCCTACGAGCGGCTGGCCTATCCCGGTTACTCCTACCCGGCCACCCACCCGGCGCGGCTGGAGGCGCTGGCGAGGCTGTTCGGTCTACGTCCCAGGCCTGCAGCCCGAGGCAGGGTGCTCGAGCTTGGCTGCGGCGACGGCGGCAACCTGCTCTCACTCGCCCAGGCGCTTCCCGAGGCCAGCCTCGTGGGAGTCGACGCGGCCGCGAGCGCGGTCGCGCGGGGCAATGAGCTCGCGCGTGCCGCGGGCCTTGACAACGTGGAGCTGCGCTGCCTCGACATAGAGGCGCTGCCAGAGAGCGGGGAGCTCGAGGGAAGCTTCGACTACATCCTCTCCCACGGCGTCTACTCGTGGATCCCGCCGCGCGTGCGCGTGGCGCTGCTGGCGAGTGTGCGGCTCTACCTCGAGCCGATGGGGGTGGCGTATGTCAGCTACAACGCCTACCCCGGCAGCTATCTGCGAGACATGGCGCGCGACATCCTCGGCTACCACGTGCGCGAGATCGAGGACCCCGAGCGCAAGCTGGCGGCGGCGCAGGAGCTGATGCAGACGATCGTCGCGATCGAGGAGCCCTCACCCTACGCGCGCATGCTGCGCGAGCATATGGAGCGGATGCTGCGCTACTCCGACGCGCTGCTCTTCCACGACGACCTCGCGGAGATCTCGACGCCGTTCTACTTCCACGAGTTCATCGAACACGCGGCTCACCACAAGCTCAGCTTCCTTGCCGAGGCGGATCTGTTCGAGAGCCAGATGCGCGAGGTTCCCGACAGCGCCGGGCGACTGATGGCGGAACTGCCTGAGGACGTGATCGTGCGCGAGCAGTACATGGACTTCTTCAAGAACCGCATGTTCCGCCAGACGCTGCTCTGTCACGACGGGGCTCCGGTCAACCGTACACTCGACGAGAGTGCGGTCGAGCGCCTCTGGGTCTCATCGAGGGCGCGTCCTCAGGAGGGTGGGTCGGATTTGGATGAGGATGGGCGTGCTTCGGGGGAGGCCACGCCCATGCGCAGAGACGCCACGCCGACCGTGGCGCCCGACGCTGAGACGTTCGTGACGCCAGAGGGCTTTACGATGAGTACCAGTGAGCCGCTCGTGATCGCGGCTATGCGGGCGCTGGGCGAGGCCTGGCCGGGGTCGCTGGCCTTCTCCACGCTACTGGCAACTGCTAGCACCGCCGCCGGTCCCGTGGTGTCGCGGGAGCTGGTGGCAGCCAGACTGTGCAGCGTGCTTCTGCAAGCGCACCTGGCCCGGATCGTGGCGCTTCAGGGGTGCCCACCGCCGCTTGTCAACCATGTGGGCGAGCGTCCCACCGTGAGCCCATTGGCCAGGGCTCAGTGCGCGGCCGGGCTCCCAGCGGTCAGCTCGTTGCTGCACGGTAACGTCCGCCTGGAGGACGACTTGGAGTCGAAATTGCTTCCCCTGCTCGACGGCTCGCACGAGCTCTCCGAGCTCGCACGAGCGCTCGCCGCGCCGGCCGAGGACGTGGCCGGCGCGCTTGCCCGCCTGGCGTCGGTGGGTCTGCTGGCGAGCGACGAGTCCGCGAGCGCCTGACCAGTCGCTTGACTCGGGCACGCAAAGGGTCTTGCTCGCTCATGTCGGTTTTCTGGTGAAGAAAGACCGAATGTTGATGCTTTGAGTAGATCGTGTAGAGTGGCTCTCGGTTAAAACACCACAGAGAAAGAGACCACTTATGAGGAGGCTGATGCTCTTCGCCACCGTGATCTTCATGCTGGCGATGCTATTGCCTGTTACCGCCCAAGCTAGTTGGGGGAGGAATCCCAATCGTCACTGTAGTATGGGCGAAAACCATCACTGCTATGCGTTTGGCGAAGCACAGATCAATACCTATGCTACGATTGCGCTTGAGAATACGCACTTCTCCACTGTGTATGACTGCAGCGAAGGATTTGTCACAAACGAGATGTGGATTACCCCTGAAAGTGTAAGTCATGACGGGGCTTGGATAGAGGCCGGGCAAATTATAGGTCGTGGTTACTGCGATCAGCGACCCCATGTGTTCTTCGCGGAGTTGTCCCCCAGTAACCCAAATGTCTTTCATATAGAAGTCTCTACATTGCCAACATGGAGCAATCAGTACAACCTGTATGCCATCTCTGACCTACCGGAAAAGAATGGCAATTGGCACACTTACTATCGCATTCCGAACGAAAGTGGTGTCTGGTCCCCAGGGCCTACATATGGGGGCGGTTGGTCAAAAACGATGCTTGAACAGGAATCCGGCATGGAGGCTGCGACCGAAATAGAGCCTTCATACGAAGGCTCTGAGGAGACGGCCTATACGAACACGAGTATTATCCCTTATGAAGGATGGTACAACTGGACTGGCGCGAAATATTTCGCTGAAGAAGGTAATACCTGTATCCAGCCCCTTGGGAACGGGGCAGGCAATGCCAACGTCGCTGCATGTTGACCAGCGCAAAGGAGGAGCAATGAAGCCAGTTAGGCAATGCAGCGTCATCGCACTGACCGTCTTTGCGACGGGCATGGGGGCAACTGCAGCGCATGCGTCTGTTACGGAAGCCGAAGCTCTTACTACTGCGATCCGTCAGGCTACTACTGATGGTCTGAAGTCTAGTGCGATCCAGGTAAGTAGTAGTGGAGCTGTGATGTTTAGTCGATCGCGATCCGTGTTCAATGGTGGTGTGGGTGGAGGCTCGGTGAATTCACTGACTGCTACCTCATATCCGTTTGTGCTGACAAGCGGGAACATTTTTGCACCTAACATACCCAGTCCACGTGGCCGGAGGTTGCCACAGGTGAAGTACATTGGACTGATTGTAGATGCGAGCACGAACCGTGTCGAGGATGAATATCTTGGTCCGACCCCTCCAGCTATTGGAGAACTCGGGACGGTTGTTACGATCAATCTCACGAGCGGTCAAGCGGCAACGGCCTCTAGATCCTGTCGTGTCGATCAGATACTTGTGGCGGCGCTTGCACGTAAGCATCTTGGAGCGCGACACCACAGTGCTTTGCGTGTACTCGACGCATGCATGGCTCGACATAGAGGCTGAGTAGGGAACTGCATGTCAAAGCTCGTCTCCTTCTTAGGGGCGGGCTTTGGGCATGCAAACCCGGGCGCATTTGATGGGACTAGACGCGCCGGTGGGAGAGGTGGAGGCGACGCTGGGTCGCCTGGCTACGGTCGCCCTGCTGAAACACGCCTAGACTCCCTCCCATGATCGAAGACCTGATCGAGCAGATCGAGGCTCGCTTCGCCGAGCTGGGCGAGCAGATGACCGAACCCGAGGTGATCGGCGACCGCGAGCGCTACGCCGAGGTCGGTCGCGCCTACCGCCAGCTCGAGCCGGCCGCAAAGCTCGCTGCGCAGTGGCGGCGCGCCAGCGACGACGCGGCGGGCGCTGAGGAGCTGATCTCCGAAGGCGGCGATGATCCGGAGCTGCGCGAGATGCTCGCGACGGCGCGCGAGCGCGCCGAGCAGCTCGAAGAGGAGATCCGCTTCGCGATGGTCGAGCGCGACCCCAACGACGAGAAGAACGTGATCGTCGAAATCCAGGGCGGCGCCGGCGGCGACGAGGCTGGGCTGTGGGCCGGCGACGTCTACCGCATGCTCACTCGCTACGCCGAGCGCTCTGGTCTGAAGCCCGAGCCGCTGGAGATCGGCGAGGGCAAGTACACGTTCGCGATTAAAGGATCCCACCCACCCGGCGCCTACTCGATCTTCAAGTTCGAGGGTGGGACACATCGCGTGCAGCGCGTCCCCCAAACCGAGTCCCAGGGTCGCATCCACACCTCCACCGCGACCGTCGCCGTGCTCCCTGAAGCCGAGGACGTCGACGTCGAGATCAACCCGGGCGACCTGCAGATCGACGTCTACCGCTCCTCGGGCCCGGGCGGCCAGTCGGTCAACACGACCGACTCGGCGGTGCGCATCACGCACAAGCCGTCGGGGATCGTCGTCTCGATGCAGGACGAGAAGTCGCAGCTGCAGAACCGCGAGAAGGCGTTGCGGGTGCTGCGCGCACGGCTCTACGAGCGTGCTCTGGCCGAGCAGCAGTCCGAGCTGGCGGCGGACCGCCGCTCGCAGGTCGGCACCGGCGACCGCGCCGAGAAGATCCGCACCTACAACTACGGCGAGCGGCGCGTCACAGACCATCGCGTCAAGCTGACCGTCCACAACCTCGATCAGATCCTCGAAGGCGCCCTCGAGGAGATCACCGCCGGTCTACAGGCAGATGAGAAGCGCCGTCGCCTGGAGGCTCAGACGGCGGTCTGACTTCGCGAGCACGACCGCTATCCGAGAGATGTCTTCCCCGCACGCTGGATCGCTCGCTCGAGGGACCCCCATCCGCGAGGCCCTCGACGGGGCGGTCACCGCGATTGGAGCGGCTGGCTGCGAGACGCCGCGTCTTGACGCCGAACTGCTGCTTGCGCAGGCGCTCGGCGTCTCGCGCGAGCGGCTCTTCCTCGACGGCGAGCTGACGGTTGCGGGGCAAGCGGTGCGCACTTTCCAGGACTTCGTGCGACGCCGCTCGGCCGAGCGGGAGCCGGTCGCCTACATCCTTGGCCGCCGCCACTTCCGTCGCTTGGAGCTGACCGTCGATCCGCGAGCGTTGATTCCGCGGCCGGAGACGGAGCTACTGGTCGAGGTTGCGCTCACTCTGCCTCGAGGAGCACGCGTGCTCGACCTCGGCGCCGGTAGCGGCGCGGTCGCTCTTGCGTTGAAGGACGAGCGCCCAGACTTGCGCGTCACGGGCAGCGATCTCAGCGAAGACGCGCTGAAGCTCGCGCGCGGCAATAGCCAGCGGCTTGGCCTCGATGTGCGCTGGCTGTGGGCCGATCTGCTCGAGGGTGTGCCCGACGAGTTCGAGGCGATCCTCTCCAATCCACCCTACGTGCCCGACGGCGACCGGGCGACGCTCGCGCCCGAGATCCTTCGCCACGAGCCATCCTCGGCCCTGTTCGCCGGCGCCGATGGGCTCGATGCGATTCGGCCCTTGATCGACCAGGTGGGCGGTCGCTCTGCTGTGCGCCTGCTCGCGCTGGAGGTCGGCATGGGGCAGGCCACCGTGGTCGGTGAGCAAATGCGCGCCGCGGGTTTTCCGGGCGTTCGGGCCGAGCGCGATCTCGCTGGCATCGAGCGCGTCGTCGTCGGTGAGCGCTCGTGAGTCTCACGTCCGAGGATGCGGCACGTCTGCAGGAGTGCCTTGCCACCGACGGGGTCGCCGTAATCCCGACCGACACCGTTTACGGCCTTGTCTGCGACCCCACGAGGGAGGCAGCCATGCGACGGATCTACGAGCTCAAGCGCCGACCGCCGGCCAAGCCGGCTGCGGTCATGTTCTTCGCCTTGGAGCCCGCGCTGGAGTCGCTCGACGAGCTGGGATCGCGCACACGCGCCGCGCTCGAAGCCCTGCTGCCCGGCCCAGTCACCGTGCTGCTGGCAAACCCCGAGCGTCGGTTTCCACTCGCGTGCGACCCGCTAGGCAGTGGCTCTGCTGGGCTGCTCGGGCTGCGCGTGCCGGCGCTCCCGAGTTCGCTGGCTCTGCTCGGCGCCGTGCGAGCGCCTGCCGCGCAGTCGAGCGCGAACCTGTCGGGCGGGCCCGATCCCCGTCGCCTCCATGACGTGCCCGTCGAGCTGCGCGAAGGGGCCGACCTATTGCTTGACGGCGGCGAGCTTCCCGGCGCCGCCTCCACGGTGATCGACCTCTCCGAGTACGAGCAGAGCGGCGAGTGGCAAATTGTGCGTAAGGGTCCACTTCAGCGATCGACCCTGAGGCGACTACTGGGCTGACTCTCAGACTGCGAGTGCCGGCTCGATTTTTGCTGCCAAGACCTGATCAGGAGGAAGAGTCACGGTGAGCACGCCATCCCGATCGAGCAGGAATCTGACATTCACCAGCAACATGCCGATCACGGCCCCTGCCTCGTTGTAGTCCACGGCGTGCCCCTCGGATGTCGCGATTGTCTTGAACGACGTTTGGGGTATTCCCACGCTTAGGTAGAGCACATCGCCGCGCGCGTCGTACTCGTGCTGGTCGAATGTGGTGCCGGCGATCGTGATGCTCATGACTTGTCCTCCGACCCTTGATCTTGGACAAAAGCGGTCACTACAAAGGCGGGAGACTCGTTGAAGTCTACGACGACGCGCAGCGAGCGGGAAGAATCGAGATCGCGACGAAAGAAGCGCTCGCGACCAGGCGCCGGATCTTCTTCTCGCGCATCCGGCCGCATCACAGCGTCGAGGATGGCCGGCATGTGCTCGCGCATCTGAGGTCGGCGTCGCTCGAGATGATGCTCGGCGCGCTCATCAACACCACTCGGCGTCCGTCGGGGTCCGTTGTCTCACGAGGGTTGCTTGACACAACCCCAAGCTACGCGTCGCTTGGGATGAAACTCGGCGCACCCACTCCTGCTAGCCTCGTAGGGCGCAGCCGCGACTGGCGCAAGAGGTGGAAATGACCACCGGGAAGCGGCTGAGAATGACCGCCGCGCGCCTGGGCACTCAGACACTCACGCCACGCTAGGAGCGCGCCGATGTCCGAACTCAGCCCCGACTACTTCAACCGCCCGCTCGCCGAGGTGGATCCGGAGGTCGCCGCCGCGTTGCGCGGCGAGCTCGAGCGCCAGCAGGGCACGCTCGAGATGATCGCCTCGGAGAACTTCGTGCCCCAGGCCGTGCTCGAATGCCAGGGGTCGGTGCTCACCAACAAGTACGCCGAGGGCTACCCAGGGCGGCGCTACTACGGCGGCTGCGAGTGGGTGGATGTCGCGGAGCAGCTCGCCATCGACCGGGCCAAGGAACTGTTCGGCGCCGAGCACGCCAACGTGCAACCACACTCGGGCGCCCAGGCAAACACAGCCGTCTACCACGCCTTGCTAGCGCCGGGCGACACGATCATGGGCCTGTCGCTCGCACACGGCGGCCATCTCACGCACGGCATGAAGATCAACGTGTCGGGCCGCCTGTATGACATCGCCCCGTATGAGGTGGACCGCGAGACGAGCGTGATCGCAATGGACGAGGTCGCGCGCATCGCGCGAGAGCGTCGCCCCAAGCTGCTGCTCGCCGGCTGGTCTGCCTACCCTCGTCAGCTCGACTTCGCGCGCTTTCGCGAGATCGCCGACGAGGTGGGAGCCTTGCTGATGGTCGACATGGCCCACTTCGCCGGGCTCGTCGCCGCGGGTCTGCACCCCAACCCGGTCGAGTACGGCGCGGACGTGGTCACGACCACCACCCACAAGACGCTCGGTGGCCCCCGCGCCGGGATCATCCTGTGCAAGCAGGAGCACGCCAAGAAGATCGACTCCGCGGTCTTCCCCGGCCAGCAGGGCGGCCCGCTGGAGCACGTGATCGCGGGCAAGGCCGTCGCGCTCAAGATCGCCGCGAGCGAGCTGTTTGCCGAGCGCCAGCGTCGCACCGTCGATGGCGCCAAGGCTTTCGCCGAGCAGCTCGTGCGGGCCGGCCACGGCGTCAATGTGCTCACCGGCGGCACTGACGTGCACCTTGCGCTTGTGGACCTGCGCGCCTGCGAGCCGGAGCTGACCGGCCGCCAGGCCGAGGACCGCCTGCACGAGATCGGCGTGACCGTCAACCGCAATGCCGTCCCGTTCGATCCGCGCCCGCCGATGGAGGCCTCGGGCCTGCGCATCGGCACGCCAGCGCTCGCCACTCGCGGCCTGCAGGTCGACGATTTCATCGAGGTCGGCCAGATCGTCGCCGTCGCGCTCACCCCGGACTTCGAGTCGCGTAGGGACGAGCTGGCTGAGCGCGTGCGGGCGATCGTCGATCGTTATCCGCTCTACGAGCACCTGAACGCCGCGGCTGTCGCCTAGCGGCGTCGATCGTTCTGCGCACCGTGCAGTTGACAGCGGCGCATGCGCCGCTGTCCGGGACGGCACATGTGCCGTCCCGCCTGGCCGCACATGTGCGGCCAGGTCCCCTCACACGACGCCCGCGCCTGCGATGCTGTCGCAGGTCGATGGCCCACCTCAACGAGCTCGACGCGCTTTATGCATTCCTCGCAGCCGCGGCGGTGACGGCGCTGCTGACGCCGTTGACGATGCGGCTGGCGATCGCCGTGGGCGCCGTCGACGAGCCGCGCGAGCGCGGCCTCTCAGACCGTGCCACGCCCTTGCTCGGTGGCCTGGCGATCTTCGCGGGCGTGCTCGTTGCCGTACTGGCGTTCCTGCCGGCGGGCTATGGCTCCAGTGCGCAGATGTGGCATGGCGTGTTGCTCGCGGCCGCGCTCATCACTGCCGTGGGCGCACTAGACGATCGCTTTGAGCTGCCGCCGATCGTGAAGCTGGTCGGTCAGGTCGCTGCGGCCGTCGTGGTGGTGCACTTCGGTGTGGCGGTCAAGGTGATCACGCTGCCGTTCGCGGGCACCCTGCACTTTCCCAACGCGGGCGCCACGAACGCGGGGCCGGCCCTGACCGTGGTTGGGCTGGTTGTGATGATGAACATCGTCAACCTTTCCGACGGGGTGGACGGGCTTGCGGCCGGGGTGTGCGTGATCATCGCTGGAACGCTTGCGATTATCGCGTTTGACCTCGACCGCGCTGAACCGGGGGTCTTGGCGGCGATCACGGCGGGCGCCGCGCTCGGCTTTCTTGTGCACAACTTCCCGCCCGCCTCCAGTTTCATGGGCGATTGCGGCGCGAACCTGCTTGGTCTTCTGATGGGGGTGGTGGCCGTCGAGGCAGCCGTCAAGACGCCGGTCGTGGTGTCATTCGTGTTGCCCTTGATCCTGCTCACGGTTCCATTCCTCGACACCACTTTCGTGGTGCTCAAGCGTCTGAAGTACAAGCGTCCGATCTACGCAGCCGACAGCGAGCACTTCCATCACCGCATGGCTCGCATCGGCTTCTCCAGCCGGCGCACGATCGCTTATCTGTATGCGTGGACCCTGATGCTCGCCGGCCTGGCGCTTGCCTTGCGGTTCGTTCCCTACTCAGACCACAAAGGTCGTCTGCACACGGGCTGGCTGCTTGTGATGGTCGGGCTTGCCGCGCTGGTGGGCGCCGCCAGCGTCTATCTCGTATATGTGCTCGAGATCCTCAAGTTCCGCCGCCTCGATGCTCTACGCGTGCGCCGTTTGCGACCGGACGCCTCATCCGCGGAGATCGAGCGCAGCGTGGCGCTCCACCTGGAGACCGGCGAATACGACGCTGTTGTTGGAGGCGACTCGCGGTCGCTTGGTGGCGGAGCTGTGATGGGGGATGTGCCTGGGGGGACTGAGCAGCGGGTTGGCGAGCGGCAGGTGGATCAGGATCGCGTACAGGCAGAGCAGAAGCGTCGCGGCGCGCAGGCGGCGACTGTCGGCGAGGGCAGCGAGGGGGAGCGCCCATATCGCATACCAGGGCAGCAGCCAGGCGGTCGATAGCAGCAGCGCGAGCGTCGCCCAGCCAGCCATCGCGCGCCAGTCGGCCCCGCGCGCGGTGCGCCACAGCGTGAGCGTGAGCACCAGCGCGAATCCGGCGAGATAAGCATGTCGCCACCAGCTGGGCACCCCGCCGAGGCCCACCAGACGAGCGGTCTCGGCCGGGATGCTGTGGGTGGCGATCAGCTGCTGCTGCTCGCTGAGCGCGCCGAGAAATCCGAACGCGTGGGCGCCGAAGCCGACGATCGCGACGATCGCGAGCAGCATCAGCGCGGCGACCGCGCTTGCGGCCACGCGCGCTCGCTCGCGCCAAGCCGACGGGGCGAGCACGACGAACGGGAGCACCAGCCCGGCTGAGGCCTTCACGCCAACCCCAGCAGCGAGCGCGGCCGCCGCTGCGGGGAGATTTGACCTCCCACCAGCATGGGCCATGACGCTGGCTCGCTGAGCCGCGTTCGCAATCGCCTCCGCCCGCGGACTCGTGCCCGTTGCCGACCCCTCTCGCGGACTCGCGCCCATCGCCGACCCCGCCCGCGGACCTCCCTGCGCTGTCGTCCACGTCTGTGAGCTTGCGCCCGCTCGCCCGGCGCCCGCCGCGAGCGCCAACGCGCCCGCCAGCGCAAGCAACACGAGCGTGTCGTTGTGGGCGCCGCCGGCCGCCAGCTCGAGCAGCACCGGATTCAGGCCGACGAACGCCGCCGCGAGCCGCGCCGAGCGGCCCATCCTGCGTGCGGCGCTCGCCGTCAGAGCGACGGCCCCGAGGCTCGCCGCTACCGCGATCGCCTTCAGCGCCCACAGGCCGCCCGCCAAGCCCAGCGGCGCGAGCGCGTAGGAGCCGAGTGTGAACAGCGGGCCATAGGGCGAGTGCTGGAATGGCCAGCCGATGAACGCGAACACCGCGTCTGTCGGCGTCTGCGCCGCCACGTGCGTGTATGGGTCGAGCCCATGCAATGCGCCGAGGCGGGCGAACGCGAGGTACCCGAACACGTCCTGGGAGATCAGCGGCGGGCCCAGCAACAGCGCCGCGTTTGCAGCTAGGATCGCAAGCGCTATCGAGCGGGCCGCAAGCGCTCGCGCGCAGAGCAGCACGGCCACGTAGCCCGCGCACATCGCGAGCGTGAGCGCCTGGAAGCTGGCCGAGTCGAGGCTGAGCCCAAGGCCGTGCAGCGGGCCGTACAGCCAGCTGTGCCAGCCCCCGCTGCGCGCCGGCACGTACTGCGTCGGGCTTCCCGCGGCGCCCGCGACTATTGCGAGCACGCTCACCGGCACTCCCACCAAGCCCGCCGTGCCGAGCACGCGCAGTGTGAGGGGGAAGCGTGTGGCGATGCTCGCGGACGTGCCACCGTTCGCCGTGGCCGCTAGGCTTTCCATGTCGCCGTGCCCTGAGAGCATCCCACACCATGCGCGCGACCGGGGCCATACCGTCCGCCGGGCGGGCAAGGCTTGAACTGTATGCCACGCCGCCACCGCACACCGATATCGCGCCGGCGCCCCGGGCCCAAGCGCGTGCTGATCCTGTCCGCCGACGTCGGCGAGGGTCACGCCGCGGCCGCGAGAGCGCTCGCGCGGCAGATCGAGAGCGCCCCAGAGCCAGCGGAGGTGACCGTCATCGACGGGCTCGCCGCGATGGGGCCGCTGCTGCAGCCGGTCGTCGAGGACGGCTATCGCGTGCAGCTGCGCTTCTTCCCTTGGACATACACCGTGGTCTACGTGCTGCTCGAGCGCGTGGCCCCGGTTAGGGTGCTTGCGCGCAAGCTGCTGTGCCTGTTCGGCTCGCGCCCGCTCGCACGGCGCATCGCCGAGCACGACCCCGACGTGGTCGTGTCCACCTACCCTGCGGTCACGGTGGTGCTCGCGCGCTTGCGTCGCACGCAGGTGGTGCGCTGTCCGACGGTGGCCACCATCACCGACCTGACGGGGCTGTTCTTCTGGGCGCAGCCGGGTATCGACACTCACCTGGTGATGTACGGCGAGTCGCTGGACTCGGTCGAGCGCATCGCTGGGGAGGGCAGCGCGCGGCTGGTGCGGCCGCTGATCTCCTCCGAGTTCCTCGACGAGCGCGCGCAGAGCGACTCCCGCCGCGATCTGGGCCTGCCCGAAGAGGGCCGTATGGTCGTCGTCTCAGGCGGCGGTTGGGGGGTGGGCGACGTCGAGGGCGCGGTACGCGAGATCGCGAGCATCGCGGACGTCAGCGCGATCGTTTGCCTCGCCGGGCGCAACGAGCAGCTTCGCCGGCGGCTCAGCGAAGACTTCGCGAGCGAGCCGCGCGTGCACGTGTACGGCTTCACCGGGCGGATGCCTGAGATTCTCGCGGCCGCCGACGCGCTCGTGCACTCCACCGGCGGGGTGACGTGCCTGGAGGCGAAGGCCACGGGCACGCCAGTGATCTCCTACGGCCTGCCGGTCGGTCATGCGCGCTTGAATACACGCGCCATGGCCGACCTGGGCCTGCTGCGCCTGGCTAACGACACGCGTGAGCTGCGCGAGCAGGTGCGGGCGAGCTTCGCCGAGCACCACGCCTTGAGCGGACGCGCCGCGCATCCGCGCGAGGGTCTGCTTGCGGTCGCGGGCCAGAACACGCTCGCCACTCCGGGCTTCGCCGATCTGTCGGGCTCGTCGCAGGACATGGGCACGCCCTGCGACGAGCCGACACCCATGCGGGCCGTCAACTCGCTCGACTCGCCCTCCGTGCCCCCCCTGCCGTCCATGTCCCCTGCGCCCGAGTCGGCGGAGCTGGACGCGCCGACCGGGCTCGACCCAAGCGCGGTCGAGCTCGTGCTGGGAGCTCACCGTCGCGTGCGCCCGATCCCGCTGTGGCGCTTGCGGCTCGTGGCGTTCGTCACTCAGCTGGTGCTGTTGATCGCCGTCAGCACGTGGCTGATGTCAACCGACGAGGTGACCGCCTTCGCCGGCCTGTTCCTGGGCGTGCACCCGCTGAAGCGCGTCGAGACGACCAAACCCGACGTCGGCTTGGTCGTGCGCGCTCCCGCGAGCGAGGTCAAGCTGTTTGCGGGCGAGCTTGCGAGCGTCGGCATCCACGCCTCGTTCGCCGACAACGGCGCCGACGCCTCGACGACGATCGGCGACCTGCGCTCGCTGCACGACGAGCTCGTGCCTGAGGTGCCACATTCTCGCTCCCTGTTTCGTTGGCTGCGCACGCGTGGCACGCTGCGCGCCCAGGCCCGCGCGCTCGGATTGCATCACCGCTTCTACTTCCTGCAGCCCTCCAACGGCCTGACCGTCGGCCAGCTCGTGCTCGCTCGCACCGCTGGCGCCACTCCCGTTGCCGGCGCGCTGCGTCTGAGCGCCACCGGGCCGCTCCCTCAGCGTCCGATGCGGGCGGGAGACGTGCTGGTCGTGTCGGTCGACGGCTCCTCATCCTCATTGGCGGGCGTTGAGCGGATCGTCTCCTGGTTGCGCTCCGACGGGCTGTCGGTCGAGCCGCTCGGATCGCTCACAGGCTCGCCTTCCATCAAGGCGAGCAAAAGCGGTGAGCGCGCCAGCGCGGCGGCGCCGACGACGAGCACCGTCAGGGAGATCACGAGCGGCACGCCGCCAAGCGGGGTCGAGCTGAAGTCTTCGCCAAGCAAGAGTGGCGCCAGCAGCACGGGCACGACCGTCTGAGTGACGAATACCACGGGCGCCACGAGGATCGCCGGGCGCATCTGAAGCGCGCTCATCTCGCTGAGCGCGCCTATTGCCGAGGCGCCGGCGGTCGAGAGTCCCCAGGCAGCCGCGAGCACGAGGCTGCCGCGCGCCAGATCGTCGGAGGCGAGCTTCGTCGCGACACCGCTCCACGCGAAACCGAGCCCCGCTCCGACCATCGTCAGCGAGGCGGCGGGCCGGCGCACGAAGTTGACGGCGTAAGGGAGCAGCGTCAGCAGTCCGAGTCCCAGGAGCACGAGCGTGACGGTCGCGTTGTTCGTGTGCGTCGTGGTGCGCGCCGGCGCGCACAGCGCCGTGCCAGCCACACCTGCGACGATCGCCCACACCGCGAGGTGCTCGCGCCGGCCGGCCTGCTCGCCGAGCATGCGCTGGCCGAAGAAGAGCAACACCAGCAGGCCCACCGCCATCGTTGGCTGCACCACCACGAGCGGCGCCAAGAGCAGCGCGACCACCTGCAGTGGCCAGCCCAGCATCGAGAGGCCGGTTCCCGCCAGCCAGCGCGCCCGTCGGATCAGGTTCAGGGCGAGCGCTGGGTGCAGGTGCTCGGAGTGGGGTGTGCGCTTGGCGTCCATCGCCTGCAGCGCGACCCCTAGGCTATAGAGCGCCGATGCGGCGGCCGCCGCCAGGATTCCCAAGATCAGATCCACCATGTCCGCCCACGATCATCGCAGCCACGCCAGTCCGCTCGCCGGCGTGGCGGCGGGTGCGGCGATGGCCAGTTATCTGCTGCCGGCGCTCGCCTTCTACTCGCGACCGCTGCGAGCAGCGCTCGGTGTCGAGGATCGCACAGCCACGGGGGGCGGTTGGGCGCTCACCTTCGACGACGGCCCGCACGCGCAGGGGACACCGGCCGTGCTGGAGGTGCTTGCGGAGCGCGGGGTGCGGGCGACGTTCTTCCTCGTGGGCGAGCAGGTGTTGCGCAATCCGACCGTCGCCGCGGAGATCGCGGCGCGCGGGACATGGAATTGGCTTGCACTGCCACCGCCACCGCAATCTCTTGCGTCTCGCTCCGTGGCAGGTTCGCGAGGACATCGCTCGCGCGCAAGTCGCGATCGAGGATGCCACCGGGGTCTCGCCCACGCTGTATCGCCCGCCTTACGGGATCCTGAACGCCACCGCCCTGCGCCTCGCGCGTCGCGCGGGCCGGCGCACGCTGCTGTGGACTCATTGGGGACGCGATTGGCAGGCGAGCGCCACTCCGGAGTCGATCGTCTCGCGAGTGACAGACCGTGTGGAGGAGGGCTCGATCCTGCTGCTCCACGACGCCGACGACTACAGCGCAGCCGGCTCGTGGCGGAGAACGGCGCTTGCGCTGCCACGCGTGCTCGACGTGCTCGACGTGAGTGGTATCGCGTCTGTTTTGCCCTGAAGCGCGGTTTCGTCTCGTTATTGCGGCTTCACCGCTGGATAACATCGCGTGCTTGACCGATTCGCGCGCATCCGAGCAGTCGTCTACGCGTCCCGGCTGGTGGGGCGAGACATCCGAGCAGTCGCCGAAGCGTCCCCGCTGGTGGGGCGAGCTGCTTGTGGTCGCCTGGCTCGCGTGGCTGTACGACGCGGTCACGAATCTCGCCCCTTTGCGAGAAAAGCTCGCGCTCGCCCACGGCGCCAGCATCCTGAGCTTCGAGCAGTCGCTGCAGATCGCGCCCGAGCTCTCGCTGAACCGCTGGCTGGCCGCTCATCGCGCGCTCGCCGTCGTCCTCTCCAACTACTACGACAACGCCCACTTCGTGGTGACGCTCGGGCTGCTCGGATGGCTGTGGTGGAAGCGCGCCGACATCTACCGGCCGCTGCGCAACTCGCTGGTCGCGATCAACCTGCTCGGGCTGCTCGTGTTCTGGCGCTATCCGGTGGCGCCACCGCGGATGCTCGAGGCAAATGGCTTCACTGACGTGGTTGCCTCCACGCACGCGTTCGGCTCATGGCATACGGGCAGCCTCGCCACCGAGGCCAACCAGCTTGGGGCAATGCCCTCGCTCCACATCGCCTGGGCTGTGTGGTGCACGCTTGCGCTCTGGCGGCTGTCCGAGCGGGTGTGGGTTCGCACCCTTGCACTGCTCTACCCCTGCCTCACAACCGTGGCGGTGCTTGCCACCGGCAACCACTACTTGCTCGACGTCTTCGCTGGCCTCGCCACGTTCGCGCTGGCGGCGGCGTTTGCCCGGGTCGTGTCCGTAGCGCATGTCACAAAGTTGTTACTAAGTCGCAGAACCGGTAGACTGGCGCCGGCTTCTGAAGACGCGCTCTGAGGGGAGTCAATGGTCCGCCGCGAAAGGCGCGCGGGCTTTTGCGTCTGTAGGGTGGCCCACACATCATGCTCAAATCTGCTGTCACAACCGGCTTTGCCGTGCCCACCCCGCCGCGATGATCGTCCTTCGCTATCTGGACGTATGCCTGGTGCTTGCCACGGCTCCCTTCGTCATCGCGGCGGACATGCCGATCTTCGGCTATCTGGTGGGCGCGTGCGCGTGGCTCGCGACGCGACTCGCGACGGAGGCGCTGCACGCTCGGGCGCTGCGATCGAACGATCCGCGTGTCAGAGCCGGCCTCGCGGTCGGGGTGATGATGGGGCGCGTCTGGGTGATCGTGCTGGCCGTCATCCTCGCCCGCTACGCGGGCAGCAAGGACGACGGGATCATGGCTGCAGCGCTGGTGCTCGCCGCCTTCACTGTCTATTTCATGCTCACGCTCGTCCTGCGCGGCGGGCGTGGCCTCGACCGAAACCCGAGCACGTCATGAGCGCGACCGCCACATCGCTCGAAGCCATCGCCACGTGGCTCGAGGATGCGCCCGCGCGGCTCGCGATTGCGCATGCGCGGCTCGACGCAGGACTGGACTTGAGATGAGCACCAAGCGCAAGCTCCTGATCGCGCTGGGCATATACGTCTTGGGCATGATCGTGCTCGTCGTGGTCACAGGCGTGCACGGCCAGCGCAACACGAGCTTCGAACCGCAGAACGAGTTCAAGCTCGACAGCTGGGTCGACCTCGGCCCCTTCTCCATCAACAAGGCGGTCATGTACTTGGTGATCGCTGCCGTGCTGACATGCGTGAGCATGATCTACATCGCCCGACGGATGCAGCAGCGTCCCAATCGCGTGCAGACCGCCGTCGAGGTCGTCTATCGCCTGATGCGCGAGAACATCACGGCCGGGAACATGGACGAGAAGATGGCGGCGCGCTGGTTTCCGTTCATCGGCGCGCTGTTCCTGTTCATCCTCTTCTCCAACCTGATCGGCTACATACCCCTGCCGACCAACACCGAGCACGAGCTGACCGTGTTCGGGGTGACGATTCCATCGTTCTCGCTGTACGCGGCCACCGCCAACCTGTCGGTGCCGCTTGTGCTGGCGCTCGTCGTCTTCATCTCTTACACCTTCGAAGGCGTGCGCGCGAAGGGCCCGGTCGGCTATCTGAAGAGCCTCATCCCGGCCGGCGTGCACGGCCCGATGGCGGGGGGGATCTTCGTCTTGGAGATCATCTCCAACTTCATGCGTCTGATGTCGCTCTCGATTCGTCTATTCGCCAACATCCTCGCGGGGCATCTGATCATCCTGTTCATGGCGGGAGCGCTCGCGGTCCTGCTCGGCGTGGCCTGGCTGGGCTGGCTCACGCTTCCGTTCGGCATCGCCCTGTTCGCTTTCGAGGTGGGCCTGGTGGCCGCCCTGCAAGCGTTCATCTTTGCCACTCTCACCGCTATCTATCTCGGCGGCGCTGTCGCCGAGCATCACTAAAAGGAGTCAACTGACGTGCTCACAGCTCTCATCACGGTCTTCGCGGTAACCGAAGAAGTCGCCAAGGCCGGGAAGTCGATCGGCCTCGGAGTAGGCGGCGGTCTCGGCGCCGTGGGCGCCGGTGTCGGCATCGGCATCATCTTCGGCAAGGTCATCGAGGCAATCACGCGTCAGCCCGAGATGCGCGACGAGATCACCTCTATCCAGTGGCTCGGCTTCGCCCTTACCGAGGCGTGCTTCTTCTACGGGCTCGTCGCCGGCCTCTTGGCCGCGTTCATCGTTTAGGACGGCGGTCTTCCAGTGGCGATCTCCGCAACCCACACCATGCTCGCGAGCAGCGGCAACTTCCTGGTCAAGCCCGGCATCGGCTTGATGGTCTGGACCTTGATCGTGTTCGGGGCGACGATGGTCCTGCTCTCGCGGCTGGCGTTCCCACGCATCACCGAGGCGCTCGATCGACGTCAGAAAGAGATCGAGGACTCGATCGACAGCGCTCAGCGCACGCGCGAGGAAGCCGAGAAGCTGCTTGCCGAATACCGCGAGCGGTTGTCCGAGGCTCGTGCGCAGTCCGACGAGATCGTCCAGCGTGCGCGCCAAACGGCCGAGACGCACGAGCGTGAGGCCAAGGAGCAGGGTCGCCAGATCGCGGCGGACGCCTCCGCCCGCGCCGCACGCGACATCGAGGCGGCCACGGCTCGCGCGCTCGGCGAACTGCGCACGGAGGTCGCCAACCTGACGGTGCTCGCCACCGAGAAGGTGACGCGCAAGGTGCTCGACGGCTCCGACCAGAAGCGCCTTGTCGAGGAGGCGCTCGGCGAGCTCGACTTCTCCGGTATCTCATCAGGGGCGAGCGAGAACTAGCGATGAGCCGTTCCTTGCCACACCTTCGTGTCCCGGGGGCCAGCGCCTGATGGAGGAGCTTGCCCAGGTGTACGCGCGCTCGCTGTTCGAGGTCGCTCGCGAGCAAGACAAGCTCGATCTGCTGCGTGAGCAGCTCGGGCAGTTCGCGGACGCTCTGAAGGAGAACCGCGAACTGGAGCTGTTCTTCTTCTCGCCCTACTTCTCCACCAAGGAGAAGCAGGAGGCGTTGGGGAAGCTGCTCGAGGGGCCCGACGAGCGGCTCACGAACTTCTTGGAGCTTTTGATCGAGAACCATCGTATGCCGGTGATCCACCGTGTCCGTCGCGAGTACGACCGCCTATGGGAGCGGGAGAACAAGCTGCTGCCAGTCGTCCTCACGAGCGCCGTCGAGCTCGACGGCCAAACCATCAAAGACCTCGGCGACCGCATCGGTGAGCGCACGGGTCGCAAGGTCACGCTCACCACGCACGTCGAGCCCGACATCCTCGGCGGCATCGTCGTCCAGGTCGGCAACTCGATCCTCGACGCCTCTATCCGCAATCGACTCGAGCAACTGCGCACGCAGGTCGCTCAAGGAGCCTCTTAGGGGTTCCAGCCACACGGCGCGGTCGGCCAGTGACCGACCAGCCGGATGGGTGGGCGCCTCATTCCTAATCAGGAGACACCATGCAGATCAACCCAGACGAGATCACAAGCATCCTCAAGAGCCGCATCGAGGGGCTCGGCGCCGGAGAGGCGCAGCTCACCGAGATCGGCACAGTCCTGTCCGTGGCTGACGGCATCGCGCGCTTGCACGGGCTTGAGGACTGCATGTCCTTCGAGATGCTCGAGCTGCCTCACGGCGTGACCGGCCTCGCGCTCAACCTCGAGTCAGACAACGTCGGCGCGGTGCTGTTCGGCGACTGGGAGCGAATCTCCGAGGGGGACACCGTCAAGCGCACGGGCCGGCTGCTTGAGATTCCCGTCGGCGAGGCGCTGCTCGGGCGCATCGTGGACCCGCTCGGGCGGCCCCTGGACGGCAAGGGCGAGGTCAACACCACCGAGCTGCGCCCCGCCGAGTTCAAGGCGCCCGGCGTCGTGCAGCGCCAGCCCGTGACTGAACCGATGCAAACCGGCCTGAAGGCGATCGACGCGATGATCCCAATCGGGCGCGGTCAGCGAGAGCTGATCATCGGCGACCGTCAAACCGGCAAGACCGCGATCGCGATCGACACGATCATCAACAACCGCGACACCGGCGTGATCTCGGTGTACGTGGCGATCGGCCAGCGCATGTCCACCGTCGTGGCGCTCGCCCAGACGCTCGACGAGGCGGGTGCGCTCGACAACACGATCATCGTGGCCGCCTCCGCGGACGAGGCCGCGCCGATCAAGTTCATGGCGCCCTATGCGGGCTGCGCGATGGGCGAGCACTTCCTTTACAACGGCAAGCATGCCCTGTGTGTGTATGACGATTTGACAAAGCACGCCTACGCTTACCGGCAGATGTCGTTGCTCTTGCGCCGGCCACCGGGACGCGAGGCGTATCCGGGCGACGTCTTCTATTTGCACTCCCGCCTGCTCGAGCGCGCGGTGAAGCTCAACGACGAGCTCGGCGGTGGCTCGCTGACGGCGCTGCCGGTGATCGAGACGCAGGCGGGCGACGTGTCGGCGTACATCCCAACGAACGTGATCTCGATCACCGACGGGCAGATATTCCTGGAGCCGAAGCTGTTCTACTCGGGTGTGCGTCCCGCCATCAACGTCGGCATCTCCGTGTCGCGTGTGGGCGGCAACGCGCAGATCTCGCCGATGAAGAAGGTGGCGGGCCGCATCAAGCTCGAGCTCTCCCAATACCGCGACCTGGAGGCCTTCGCGCAGTTCGGCTCGGATCTCGACGCCGACACGCAGCGCACACTCGCGCGTGGCGCACGCATCGTGAAGACGCTCAACCAGGGCGAGCGCGCGCCGCTGCCGGTGGAGGATCAGGTGATCCAGATCTTCGCGGCCACGACCGGCTTCCTGGATCGCATAGACGCCGATCGCGTCCCGGAGTTCCTCACCGAGCTGACCGAACGCTGCCATGCCGAACACGCCGGGCTGCGCTCGAAGATCTCAGGCGGCGACTGGTCTGAGGATGTTCAGAAGGAGGCCCGCGAAGCGGTCGAGTCGTTCGCGAACGACTTTGGCTATGACCTCGACGAGGAGGGCCAGCCGCTGGAGGACGAGCTGGAGGGGGCCAAGGCGGCCTAGCGCCGTCCGCGTCACACAGCCATGGCTTCCCAGCGCGACGTCAAGAACCGAATCGCTTCGGTCAAGAACATCCAGAAGATCACCCGTGCGATGGAGATGGTGGCCGCCGCGCGCCTGCGTCGCGCCGAGCAGCGCATCGCGAGGCTGCGGCCCTACGCGGAGGCGATCCGGCGAATGACCTACCAGGCCGCTCAGGCGGCCGGCGCCGAGGCGTCCTCGTTCCCGCTGCTCTCAGAGCACGAGAAAGTGGAGAACGTGGGCTTGCTCTTGATCACGGGCGATCGTGGCCTGGCGGGCGCCTTCAACTCGCAGATCATTCGCGCGGGTGTGCGCGCCGGCTCAGAGCTGGCCGAGGAAGGGCTGCAGAGCGTCTGGTATGCCACCGGCCGCCGCGGAGTCTCCTCGCTGACGTTCCGTGGTCGCGAGCTGAGCGGCAGCTACACGGGCTTCACCGACCGCCCCGGCTACGCCGACGCGCGCGGGATCGCCGACGATTTGATGAGCGCTTACGTGGATGGTCGTCTCGACCGCGTGGACATTCTCTACAACGCCTATGTCTCGCCGCTCACCCAGCACGTCACGCGCGAGACGCTGTTGCCCCTGTCGCGGTCTGTGCTGGAGGGCGCCGGCGAGTCCGACGAGGCCAGCGGGCCGCAGGCGCTCGTCGAGTACGAGCCCGGAGCCGAGGAGATCCTCAAGCGCCTCGTTCCCGACTACGTGGAGATCTCGATCTACCGGGCCCTGATCGAGTCCACCGCCGGCTTCTTCGGCGCGCAGATGACGGCTATGCGCAACGCCTCCGAGAACGCGGGGACGCTGATCGAGGAATACACGCTGCAGATGAACCGCGCCCGCCAGGCGGAGATCACGCAAGAGATAATGGAGGTGGTAGCGGGCGCCGAGGGCCTGGGCTAGGACGACCTATGGACTGCGCCATACTGCGTCCTCCCTCCCTTGTGTGCGTAGCACACTGCGGTCGGTGCGTCCTTGTCTGGCTTGTCCCTCGGCCGTCCTAGCAGCAACCGGAATTACACGACTTGATAGACCACTAGGAGAACGAAAGAGAAATGGACGCCAGCATCGCCACTAAGCCGACAACCGAAGTGAGCACCGACACGCAGGCCGGCGCGCGCAACGTGGGGCGCATCGAGGAGATCCAGGGCGTCGTGCTCGACGTCGTGTTCCCCGACAAGCTGCCCGAGATCAACCACGCGATCACGATCGCGCGCCCAGCTGCCGCGGCGGCGGAGGAGGCCGAGGGCATCAGTCCCGAGTCCGGTGGCGATGTGCTCGTGTGCGAGGTGCAGCAGCACCTCGGCGACGACCGCGTGCGCGCGGTCGCGATGGACACGACCGACGGCCTGGCGCGCGGCGCCGAGGCGATCGACACGGGCGGGCCGATCACAGTGCCCGTGGGCGAGGCTACGCTCGGGCGCATCTTCAACCTGCTCGGCGAACCGATCGACCTCGGCGAGCAGCTGCCCGCCGACACGCCTCGCCGTCAGATCCATCAGCCCGCCCCGAAGGTCGAGGATCTGACACCGACCACCGAAATGTTTGAGACCGGCATCAAGGTCATCGACCTGCTCGCCCCATACGCCAAGGGCGGCAAGGTCGGCCTCTTCGGAGGAGCGGGCGTCGGCAAGACGGTCTTGATCCAAGAGCTCATCCACAACCTCGCCAAGGAGCACGGCGGGCTGTCCGCGTTCTGCGGCGTCGGCGAGCGCTCGCGCGAGGGCAACGACCTGTGGCTGGAGATGAAGGAGTCGGGCGTTATCGACAAGACGATGCTCGTGTTCGGGCAGATGAACGAGCCGCCCGGCGCGCGTATGCGCGTGGCGCTCTCGGGCCTGACGATGGCCGAACACTTCCGCGACGAGGGTCAGGACGTGCTGCTGTTCGTGGACAACATCTTCCGCTTCGTCCAGGCCGGCTCCGAGGTCTCGGCGCTGCTCGGGCGCATGCCCTCGCAGGTCGGCTACCAGCCGACGCTCGAGACCGAGATGGGCCAGCTGCAGGAGCGCATCACGTCCACCAGGCGCGGCTCGGTCACCTCGGTGCAGGCGATCTACGTCCCCGCCGACGACTACACAGATCCGGCGCCGGCATCGGTGTTCGCTCACCTCAACGCCACCACCGCGCTATCCAGAGCGATCTCCGAAAAGGGGATCTACCCGGCGGTCGATCCGCTGGACTCGACCTCCACGATCCTCAAGGCCGACATCGTCGGCGACGACCACTTCCGCGTGGCCAACCGCGTCAAGGAGATCCTGCAGCGCTACAAGGAGCTGCAGGACATCATCGCGATCCTCGGCATCGACGAGCTCTCAGACGAGGACAAGCTGACGGTGCAGCGCGCGCGCAAGATCGAGCGCTTCCTCTCCCAGCCGTTCTTCGTCGCCGAACAGTTCACCGGCACCCCCGGCGCATACGTGCCGATCGCCGAGACGATCCGCGGCTTCGAGGAGATCATCGCGGGCAAGCACGACGACGTGCCCGAGCGCGCGTTCTTCTTGAAGGGCACGATCGAGGACGTGGTGGCCGATGCCAATTAAGGGAACGGGGCCGCACATGTGCGGCCCCGCCGGACGGTGCATGCACCGTCCGGGACAGCGGCGCATGCGCCGCTGTCGACAGCAAATTAATGGGGAGTATTAAGTGGCGCGCACGACGTTCCCAGTCGAAGTGCTGACCCCCGAGGGGGAGGTGTTCAACGAGGAGATCGAGATGCTCTCCACGCGCACAGCGGTCGGGTCGATCGGCATCCTTGCTGGTCACGAGCCGATGCTCGCCCAACTTGAGCCCACCGAGCTGCGCCTGTACCGCTCGGAGTCTGAGATCGTGCGCTATGCGCAGGCCGAGGGGTATCTCCAGTTCGCCGACAACCACGCGCTGGTGCTCGTCGAGGAGGCGATTGCCCCCGAGGCGCTCGACCGCGAGGCGTTCCAAACGCGGCTCACAGAAGCCCGCGCGGCGGCCGAGCGCGCCGAGGATGGCAGCGAGGAGCAGGCTCGCGCGCTGCGCGACGCCAAGCGCTACGAAGCGTTCCTGGCTGTAGCTGGCTAGGCTTTCCTCGCTCATGACCACCGCTGAGCGCGAACCGATCGGGGTGATCGGCACCGGCTATGTCGGGCTTGTCACGGCCGCCGGCTTTGCCGAGCTTGGCAGCGACGTGTGGTGCGTCGACATCGACGCCGCCAAGGTCGAGCGGCTGCGCCGTGGCGAGGTGCCGATCTACGAGCCCGGCCTCGAGGAGCTCTTGCGCAAGCACTCCGGGCGGCTGCGCTTCTCGACGGATCTGAGCGAGGCGCTGGAGCATTGCCGGCTGCTGTTCGTCGCGGTCGGCACGCCACCCACCTACTCGGGCGACGCCGATCTGTCGGCCGTGCACGCGGTCGTCGACGCGATCCCGTCGTCGGACACGCACGCGCTTGTGATGAAGTCGACGGTGCCGTGCGGCACCGGCGCGGCGATCCAGCGGATTCTCGGCGAGCGCGGCAAGGACGGGTTGCACTACGTCTCCTGCCCGGAGTTCCTGAAGGAGGGCTCGGCCGTCCATGACTTCCTGAACCCCGATCGCGTCGTCGTCGGCGATAACGGAGATTGGGCGGGCGACGCGGTCGTCGAGCTCTATGCCCCTCTGCAGGCACCGCTCGTGCGCACCGACGTCGCCAGCGCCGAGATGGTCAAGCTCGCCTCCAACGCCTTTCTTGCCACCAAGATCTCGTTCATCAACGAGATCGCCAACGTCTGCGAGGAGACCCGCGCGGACGTGGTCGAGGTCGCGCGCGGCATGGGCCTCGACGAGCGCATCGGGCCGAAGTTCCTGCAGGCGGGGATCGGCTTCGGCGGCAGCTGCTTCCCCAAGGACGTCGACGCGCTCAAGCAGCTGGCTGGCAACTCCGGCTATCACTTCCAGCTGCTGACGGCGGTGATCGAGGTCAACGAGCTGCAGAAGCGACGTGTGATCGCCAAGCTGCAGAAGCATCTGGGGGGCCTTGTGGGCAAGCGCGTGACGCTGCTCGGCTTGGCGTTCAAGCCGAACACCGACGACATGCGCGAGGCTTCCTCGCTCGTGCTCTCGGCGCGGCTGAACGCCGACGGCGCAATCGTCTGCGCCTATGACCCGGTCGCCGAGGCGCAGGCGCGCACGCTGATCAGCGGGCTTCGCTTCGCCGGCTCCGCCATGGAGGCTCTGAGCGACGCCGACGCCGTCGTGCTGGTCACCGAGTGGCCGGAGTTCCTGAAGCTCGACTGGCGCGAGGTCGCCGACTCGATGAGCGGCAAGCTCGTGATCGACGGGCGCAACGCGCTCGACCCGCAGGCCGTGCGCAGCGCAGGGCTGGTGTACGAGGGGATCGGGAGAAGCTGATGCAAGCCGTCATCCTGGTGGGAGGCGAGGGGACCCGCCTGCGCCCGCTCACCTCCACCGTCCCCAAGCCCGTCGTGCCGCTCGTCGACCGGCCGTTCATCTCCTTCATGCTCGAGTGGCTGCGCGCGCACGGAATCGACGACGTGATCATGTCGTGCGGTTTTCTCGCCACGAGCGTGCGCAACGTGCTCGGCGACGGCTCCAGCCACGGGATCAGGTTGCGCTTCGTCGAGGAGCCCGACCCGCGTGGCACGGCGGGCGCGCTCAAGTTCGCCGAGTCGCTGCTCGACGAGCGTTTCCTGATGCTCAACGGCGACGTGCTCACCGACATCAACCTGACGGAGCAGATCGCCCAGCACGAGCGCACGGGCGCGACCGCGACGTTGGCGCTGGTGCCGGTGGAGGACCCGAGCGCCTACGGTCTCGTGCACCTGAAGGACGACCGCGCGGTGCGGGACTTCGTGGAGAAGCCGAGCTCCGACAGGATCGACACCAATCTGATCAGCGCCGGCGCCTATGTGCTCGAGCGCGAGATCCTCGAGCTGGTGCCCCCGGGACGCAACGTGTCGATCGAGCGGGAGGTATGGCCGCGTCTGCTCGGCGCCGGTCTGTACGGCTTCCCCTCGGAGAGCTACTGGCTGGACATCGGCACGCCCGCGCGCTACCTGCAGGGAACCTTCGACATCCTCGAGGGCAACGTCCGCACGGCCGTGAGCGAGCGCCTCGGCGACGGCTACCTCTCGGTGTCGAGCGACGCCCAAGTGCTCGGACGCGCGATTCCCCCGGCGGTGATCGAGCCGGGCGTCAGCGTGGCCAAGGGAGCCCACGTCGGCAGCCTGGTGGTGCTCGGTCACGACGTGAAGATCGGAGCGGGCAGCGCCGTCGAGCGCTCGGTGATCCTCAACGGCACCGAGGTCGGCGAGAACTGCACGCTGCGCGACTGCATCGTGGCGGCGGGATGCCGCATCGGCGCGGGCGTCCACATCCAGGATGGCGCCGTGCTCGGGGAGGGTGTCACCGTCGGAGCGGATAACGTGATCGCCGGCGGGGCGCGTATCTTCCCCGGCGTCAGTCTGCCCGACGGGGCGATCAGGTTCTGACGCGAGTCAAGTCCCCCGCGCCAGGTATCCTGACGCGACCCCTCCGGGCTCCGGCCAACCCCAGGGTCCACCCTCTACAGGAGACGAGCAGATGAGCGAAGGCGGCGGCGCTGCCACATCGACCACCGACGCGCTCACGCGCGAGGCGATCGCCCGCGTGGACGTCTCCGGTCAGCTGGGCGACGTGCTGTCGTTGCCCGAGCACCTGCGCGACGGGCTGTGGCGCGTGGAGTCGGCGATCATGGCCGAGTGGGACACCCCTGCGGGCCTCGTCGTGGCGGGGATGGGCGGCTCGGCGATCGGCGGGGCGCTGGCGCGCGCCGCGCTCGGCGATCACGCTTCGCGACCGATCTTCGTGACGCGCGCCTACGGGCTTCCCCCGTGGACCACGCCCGAGACGACCGTGCTGTGCGCAAGCTACTCGGGCAACACCGAGGAGACACTGGCCTGCTACGAGTCCGCCGGCGCGCTTGGCGCTCAGCGCGTGGTGGTCACGACCGGTGGACGCCTGGCGGAGATGGCGCGCACGGACGGGGTTCCCCTGATCCCGCTTCCCGGGGGCTTTCAGCCGCGCGCGGCGGTGGCCTACATGACGGTGGCTGCGCTCGAGGTGGCGGCGCTGTGCGGCGCCGGCCCGCGCCTGACCTCCGAGATCGACGTGGCCGCCTCGCACATCGAGCAGCTTGTCGCCGAGTGGGGCCCGGACGCACCCGAGGACTCGCTTGCCAAGCAGACGGCGCGCGGTCTGCTCGGCACCGCTCCGGTGATTGCCGGCGCGGGGCTCACCGTGCCGATCGCCTACCGTTGGAAGACGCAGATCAACGAGAATTCCAAGCAACCGGCATTCGCCCATGAGCTGCCCGAGCTCGACCACAACGAGCTGGAGGGATGGGAGGGAGCATTGGGGGTCGGGCGCTTCTCCGCGGTGTTCCTCGACGACTCGGACGCTCACCCGCGTGTGAAGGAGCGCATGGACCTGACAGAGAAGCTGATCGCCGGCAACGCGGCTGCGAGCTTCCGGCTGGAGACGCGCGGGCAGACGACGATCGAGCGCGTCATATCGCTCGTTCTGCTCGGCGACCTCGTCTCGATCTATCTTGCAGTCCTGCGCGGCGTCGATCCGGGCCCGGTGAAGCTGATCGAACAGCTCAAGGCCGACCTCGTCGAGCGCTGAGGTCTCCTGAGGCCTGCACGAGTCGGGGCCGAAGTGCCGCGCAGCGTCTCGAGCTAACCTTGACACGGCAGTGATAAGGTAGGGAGCCGATGCAGCCTGCGCCCATTGACGCCCTCACGATCAACGAGGCAGCCGAGACGACCGGCTGGTCGGCGCGGATGCTGCGCTATATCGAGAGCATCGGGCTCGTCGAGCCCGGCCGCTCCGGCTCCGGCTATCGGCTCTATGGCCCAGCTGAGCTGCAAAGGCTGAGCACGTTGCGCGAGCTGCTCGACGAGCGGGGACTCGACCTCGGCGAGGTCGGTTTTGCGCTGCGGCTCGAGCGCGAGCCTCGGCTGCGCGAGGCGATCGAGCAGTGGCTCGCCGCGGAGCCCGTCCGTCCCGAGCACGTCAGCGCCCAGGACTGGCTTGGCTTCGAGCAGGAGAAGCACCAGCGCCTGCTTGCAGCGTCGGGCGTCGCAGCCCACCGATCGGCGGCCGCGGCCGCCACCCCCAAATCTGAGCCCACGACCATGGAGATCGCATGACCCCGACCGCAACCCTCACCGACACCGACTTCAAGGTCGCCGACCTGTCGCTCGCCGATTTCGGGCGCAAGGAGATCACGCTCGCCGAGCACGAGATGCCAGGCCTGATGGCGATCCGGCGCGAGTATGCGGCGGCGCAACCGCTCGAGGGCGCGCGCATCACAGGCTCGCTGCACATGACGATCCAGACGGCTGTCCTGATCGAGACGCTCACCTCGCTCGGCGCCCAGGTCCGCTGGTGCAGCTGCAACATCTTCTCCACCCAGGACCACGCCGCCGCCGCTATCGCGGTGGGCCCCGACGGCACGGCCGATGACCCGCGCGGGGTGCCGGTGTTCGCATGGAAGGGGGAGACGCTCGAGGAGTATTGGTGGTGCACCGACCGCGCGCTGCGCTGGCCCGGCGAGGACGGAACGGCTGGCGTCTGCGGCCCGAACATGATCCTCGACGACGGTGGCGACGCCACGTTGTTCGTGCACAAGGGCGCCGAGTTCGAGCAGGCGGGCGCCGTGCCCGACCCAGCCTCGGCGGAGTCCGAGGAGTTTCAGGTGGTGCTGTCGTTGCTGCAGCGCTCGCTCAGCGAGGATCCGCAGCGCTGGACCAAGATCGGTCAGGGGATCAAGGGCGTCACCGAGGAGACGACCACGGGCGTGCACCGGCTCTACCAGATGGTGGAGACCGGCGAGCTGCTGTTCCCCGCGATCAACGTCAACGACTCGGTGACGAAGTCCAAGTTCGACAACCTCTACGGCTGCCGTCACTCGCTGATCGACGGCATCAACCGTGCCACCGACGTGATGATCGGCGGCAAGGTGGCCGTCGTGTGCGGCTTTGGAGACGTGGGCAAGGGCTGCGCCGAATCGCTGCGCGGTCAGGGCGCGCGCGTGGTGATCACAGAGATCGACCCGATCTGCGCGCTACAGGCGGCGATGCAGGGCTACGAGGTCAAGACGCTCGACGACGTCATCGCCACGGGCGACATCTTCATCACCTGCACCGGCAACAAGGACATCATCACCGCTGCTCACATGGCGCGCATGAAGCACCAGGCGATCGTCGGCAACATCGGTCACTTCGACAACGAGATCGACATCTCCGGCTTGGCGAAGATGGCGGGAATAGAGCGGATCAACATCAAGCCTCAGGTCGACGAGTGGGTGTTCGCCGACGGCCACACAATCATCATGCTCTCTGAGGGACGCCTCTTGAATCTCGGCAACGCGACCGGTCATCCAAGCTTCGTGATGAGCAACTCGTTCACCAACCAGACGATCGCCCAGATCGAGCTGTTCTCCAAGAACGACGACTACGAGAAGCGCGTGTACGTGCTCCCCAAGCACCTGGACGAGAAGGTCGCGCGACTGCACCTGGGGGCGCTCGGCGTGAGGCTGACCGAGCTCAGCGAGGAGCAGGCGGCCTACATCGGCGTGCCGGTCAGCGGTCCCTACAAGCCCGATCACTACCGCTACTAGGTAGCCCGGGACACACGAGGCGCCCTGTGGGCTGCTGGGTCGAGGGGCGAGGCCATCGAACACGATACGTCGGAGCGTGAAGGGCTGCGGTCTTGACCGCTATCTCAGGCAACGCCGATAGCGGACAGGCCCGCATCGAGTGGGCCGACTCGCAAATGCCGGTGTTGGCCGAGGTGCGCGAGCGCTTCGCTCGCGAGCGCCCGCTCGAGGATGTGAAGGTCGCGGCGTGCCTGCATGTCACGGCCGAGACGGCCAACCTCGTGCGCGCGCTTATCGTTGGCGGCGCGCGGGTGGGTCTGTGCGCCGCCAATCCGCTCTCCACTCAGGATGACGTGGCCGTGGCGCTCGCCGAGCGCCACGGCGCCACGGTGTTTGCGTCCCGCGGCGAAGGAGCCGCGCGATATGCCCAGCATCTGCGGACGCTCGTCGCGAGCGCGCCACAGGTCACGATCGACGACGGCGCCGACCTCGTCAGCGCGATCCACGAGTCCGACCCGAGCGGTGCGGCCAAGATGCTGGGCGGCACCGAGGAGACGACCGCCGGTCTCCTGCGTGTGAGGGCGCTCGCCGAGCAGGGCACGCTCGCGTGTCCCGTTCTGGCCGTCAACGAGTCGCGCACCGAGCGCGCGTTCAACGACCGCTTCGGCACCGGCCAGTCGACGATCGACGGCATCCTACGCGCCACCAACCTGCTGCTCGCCGGGCGCACGGTCGTCGTGCTCGGCTACGGCTGGACCGGGCGCGGAGTCGCGCTGCGCGCACGCGGAGCGGGCGCCTCGGTGATCGTGTGCGAGGTCGACCCGTTGCGCGCGCTCGAGGCGCGCATGGAGGGCTACGAGGTGATGGGAGCGCTGGCGGCTGCCGAGCGCGGCGACGTATTCGTGACGGTCACCGGCGGACGCGACGTGCTTCGAGGCGAGCACTTCGAGCGCATGAAGGACGGCGCTGTGCTCGCCAACGCGGGTCACTTCGACGTCGAGATCAAGCTCGAGGATCTGCGCGCGCTCGCGGTCGGCGGGCGCCGCGAGGCGTTGCCGCTCGTCGAGGAGCACACGTTTGCGGACGGCAGGCGCCTGAACCTGCTCGCACAGGGTCGTGTCGTCAACCTCGCCGCGGCAGAGGGCCATCCGGCGGCGGTGATGGACATGTCGTTCGCCGGTCAGGCGCTGTGCGTCGAGCACCTCGTGACCAATGCGGGTCGTCTGCAGCCTGGAGTCTTGCCCGTGCCCGAGCAGATCGACGACGAGGTGGCGCGTCTGAAGCTCGCGTCGCTGGGTGTGCAGATAGACGAGCTGAGCGACGATCAGCGCGTCTATCGCAGCGCCTGGGAACAGGGCGCGTAGGTCCGACTCGGCCGACCGCTCGCGCCGCTGCCTGCGACGCTCCGGCGAGCGCGTTCCTATAGCTTGCGCTCCATGAGAGCGATGGTTCTCGCGGCGGGTCTCGGTACGCGCCTGCGCCCACTGACATACGAGATCACCAAGCCGATGGTGCCCGTGCTCGACAGGCCTGTCATGGCCCACATCGTCGACCTGCTCGACCGGCACGGCTTCGACGAGACGATTGCCAACCTGCACTACTTCCCCGACTCGATCAAGGACTACTTCGGGGAGCGGCTGAGCTATCGCGTCGAGCAGGAGCTGCTGGGCACGGCCGGCGGGGTGCGCGCGTGCGCGGACTTCTTCGGGCGCGAGGCGTTCGTCGTGATCTCCGGCGACGCGCTCACCGACATCGACCTCGGCGCGTTCGCCGCCCGCCACCGCGAGGCGGGGGGAATCGCGACCTTGGCGGTCAAGAAGGTGTCCGACACGCGCGAGTACGGCGTCGTGCTGCACGATCGCGACGGGCGCATAACGGGCTTTCAGGAGAAGCCGAGCCCCGAGGAGGCGCTGTCGGACCTCGGCAACTGCGGCATCTACATCTTCGAGCCAGAGATCTTCGACTACTTTCCCGAGCGCCCGTTCGTCGATTGGGCCCAGGACGTGTTCCCGACTCTTCTGGAGAATGACGTCCCCTTCCATATGCACGAGGTGCGCGAGTACTGGAACGACGTCGGCTCGCTCGGCGAGCTGCGTCGGGGCACCTTCGACGCCTTGCAGGGCGAGCTGCGCCTGCAGGTCGAGGGCGAGGAGGTCGCTCCGGGCGTGATCGTCGCTGGCGCGAGCGCTCTTCCCGCGAGCGCCGAGGTCGAAGGGCCCGTCTGGATCGGGCGCGATGTGGAGGTCGGCGAGAGAGTGCGCCTGATGGGCCCGGTTGTGCTCGGGGACGGCGTGCGTGTTGGCGAGGGAGCGCAGCTGCGCGGGAGCATCGTGTTTCCTGGAACCACGATTGCTGCGGGTTCGATCGCGATCGGCGCGATCGCCGGGCACTCAGGGATTCTCGAGAGTCTGCGGCCCCGGCCCCGATAGCACCGGGGGGCCTGCTTGCACAGACCCCCCGGAATACTTATTCGCTGGACGGATCCAGCTCAATAAACAGTCCTCCGACTCTGCTCAGTCTAACCGATGGCGCGACGGATATCGCAATGCCCCCGCCGGGACTCGAACCCGGGATCTGTCCTTAGTCGGAGGACATGCTCTATCCACTGAGCTACGAGGACAACCGCCTCCCTCAGGAGGCGAGCCGACGCTACTCAGCGCTTGGGACGGTGCTCGTCGAACATCCGTGCAAAACCTTGACACATCCGCCTCCAACAGGGGTAGCATTGATGGCACAGCGTCTCCGAGTGAAGGGAGTCCCGTGATGCAGATAGACATCAAGGGCCGCAACGTCCCAGTCACCGACGATGTGCGCGAGCACGTCGAGCGCCGGCTGGAGAAGGTCTCCCGCCAGGTCTCGCAGTTCGCCCGCTTGGAGATCGAGCTCTTCAAGGAGCGCAACCCGCGCGTCGCCGACCACGACGTGGCCGAGGCGACGCTCTACCTGAAGGGGATCACGCTCAGGGCCCGCGATGCCTCGCCGCAGATGCTGCACTCGCTCAACCTCGTGGTGGACGAGCTTGCCCGTCAAGTCAAGCGCCACCGCGACAAGCGCCGTCGGCGCCGCGAGGCGCACGCAGCGGCTCCGGCGCAAATCTCCCCGACCGCCTCACCGGGGACATCGCCTGCAGCCGGATAGCGGATGCGGCGGGCCGATGGTCGCGCCACGCGCTAGCCAATAGCTGCCAGCCGAATAGCCGCCAGGCGAAAGTCGCATGGTTGCGGCTCCTCGGCTGGATCGTGGTCATACAACCGTCGGATAGTCGCGACAAACGGCCGGATAGTCGCGACAAACGGCCGGATAGTCGCGACGAACGGCCGGATAGTCGCCGGCGGCTGGTGGCCGGGTCACCGCAAGCGGTGGAGTCGGTACCCTGAGCCTATGTCGATCCTCGATCGCGCGCTCAACATGGGCGAGGCCAAGAAGTTCAAGCAATACGAGAAGCGCGTCGCTCTGATCTCGGCCTACGAGCCCGAGCTGGAGCTCGAGACCGACGAGGAGCTGCGTGAGCGCATGGACGTGCTGCGCGAGCGCGCGGCCGACGGCGAGTCGCTCGACGACCTGCTGCCGGAGTGCTTTGCGATCGTGCGCGAGGCCGGCAAGCGCACGATGGGCATGCGCCACTTCGACGTGCAGCTGATCGGGGCGATGACGCTGCACGACGGTTGCATCGCCGAGATGAAGACAGGCGAGGGCAAGACGCTGACGGCGACGCTGGCGGTGGTGCTCAACTCGCTCGCCGTGCGTGAGGGGCCCTCTCGGCCCGAGGATTCGAGCGAGAACGGCTCGCAGTCCACTGCGCCCGAGCGCCGGGGCGTGCATGTCGTCACCGTCAACGACTACTTGGCGCGTCGCGACGCCGCTTGGATGAGCCCCATTTACGAGGCGCTCGAGGTGAGCGTAGGGGTCCTGCAGAACCAGCAGCCCTACGACGATAAGCAGCTCGCGTACTCGTGCGACGTCGTGTATGGCACCAACTCGGAGTTCGGCTTCGACTACCTGCGCGACAACATGGCCAAGGATCTCTCTGAAAAGGTCCAGCGCGGTCATCCGTTCGCGGTGGTGGACGAGGTCGACAACATCCTGATCGACGAGGCGCGCACGCCACTGATCATCTCCGGCGCGCCCGAACAGGCGGCCGACCTGTACGTGAAGTTCGCGCGCCTCGCGCCGCGGCTCACGCCCGGCAAGACCCCGGACGGCATGGACCCGCGCGCCAAGAAGGGGTTCGTCGCCGACTTCGACTATGAGTTCGACGAGAAGCACAAGACCGTCTCGATCACCGAGCAGGGCGTGGCCAAGGCCGAGCGCTTCCTCGGCATCGACCACCTCTACAGGGCGGAGAATGGGCATCTAGTCAACCATCTGATCCAGTCCTTGCGCGCCGAGTCGCTCTACAAGCGCGACGTCGACTACGCCGTGATCGAAGGCGAGGCGAAGATCATCGACGAGTTCACCGGACGTATCCTCGACGGCAGGCGCTGGTCGGAAGGGCTGCACCAGGCCATCGAGGCCAAGGAGGGCGTGCGCATCCAGGAGGAGAACCAGACGCTCGCCACGATCACCTACCAGAACTACTTCCGCCTCTACGACAAGCTCTCCGGCATGACAGGCACGGCGCTGACAGAGGCGACCGAGTTCATGAAGATCTACGAGCTGCCGGTCGTGCAGATCCCGACGAACATGCCGATGGTTCGCGAGGATCGCAACGATCAGGTCTACAAGACCAAGGAGGGCAAGTGGGAGGCGGTCGTCAAAGAGATCGCCGCGCGCCACGAGAACGGCCAGCCGGTGCTCGTCGGGACGATCTCCGTCGAGGTCTCGGAGCTGCTCGGGGCTCGCCTGAAGAAGCGCGGGATTCCGCATACCGTCTTGAACGCCAAGCCCGAGCACGCCGCGCGCGAGGCTGAGATCGTGGCTGAGGCCGGCCAACCCGGGGCCGTCACGATCGCGACGAACATGGCCGGTCGCGGGGTCGACATCAAGCTCGGGGGCAACGCCGAGCACCTCGCGCGGCTGGAGCTCGCAAAGCACGATCTCGACCCGGAGGATCCCTCCCACGGGGAGCGCTTGAAGGAGCTGCTGCCGGGAATCGAGAAGCAGGTTGAGGCCAACCGCGAGCGCGTGATGGCCGCAGGCGGCCTGTTCATCTGCGGAACCGAGCGCCATGAGTCGCGGCGCATCGACAATCAGCTGCGTGGCCGCTCCGGCCGCCAGGGCGACCCAGGGGAGAGTCGCTTCTTCCTCTCGGCTGAGGACGACCTCGTGCGCCTGTTCGCCGGCGACCGCATCTACAAGATCCTCGACCGGCTCGGCAGCGTGGACGAGGAGGGCAACGAGGAGCCGATCGAGGCGGGAATGCTCTCTAAGCAGATCGAGAAGGCTCAGAAGAAGGTCGAGGAACAGAACTTCCTGATCAGAAAGCGCGTGCTCGAGTACGACGACGTGATGAACGAGCAGCGGCGGATCATCTACGCCTACCGCGACGAGGTGCTCGAAGGCAAGGAGATGGGCGAGGAGGCGCGCCAGCAGGTGGCCCAGACGATCGAGCGCACGATCGACCAGTACACCCCTGGGGACTACATGGAGGACTGGGACCTTGACGGCCTGTTCACCGCGCTCGGGCAGTTCTTCGCCGTGGAGCTGGAGGAGGGCGACTTGGACCCCGAGACCGTCGACCGCGGCTACCTGACCGAGCGCATCAGCCGAGCCGCGCTCGAGCACTACGAGCTGCGCGAGCAGGAGCTCGGAGAGGAGTTGATGAGTGCGCTCGAGCGCTTCCTGATCCTCCAGATCATCGACGAACGCTGGCGCGAGCACCTGTTCGACATGGACTATCTGCGTGAGGGCATCCACCTGCGCGGCTTTGCCCAGATCGACCCGCTGGTGGCCTACAAGAACGAGGCCTACACGTTGTTCGGGGACCTGATGAACAGCGTGTGGATCGACTTCACGCGCATGATCTTCAACGTGCAGGTCAACGTCGATGGCCAGAACGGCGGCGGCGAAGGAGCGATTCCCAGCCCGGCGTTTGCCGCATCGGGCAACTCCACGCGCGCGGGACGCGTCTCCTACTCGGGCGGGTCGAGCGCGATGGGCGCCGGCGCGCTCGCGGCGGCGGCCGCCGCTGCGGGACCCAACGGCGTCGCCTATGACGAGGGCGAAGCGGGCGAAGCGCTGCCCGTGGTAGAGCAGCGCGTCACGGACTCAGAGCACGAACTGGGCCGTAACGACCCCTGCTGGTGCGGCTCAGGCAAGAAGTTCAAGCGCTGCCACGGGGCGTAGGCTTGCTGGCCTGACGCCGGGCGATGAACTCCTCTGTCGCCTGTGGGCCCATGAACGGCGTCAGAAGCGTGCGCACCAGTTCGGGCAGGATGCTCGGGACGCTCTCGGTCGAATACTGGGTGATCTGCAGGTAGAGCAGTTCGAAGAAGCGCTGCGTCACCGGCTGGTCGAGGCGGCCCGCGGCTGAGCGGTCGAGCAGCTCGTAGCCGGGTTGCAGGAAGATCGAGAAGGCGTCCATCAGCGATTGCGTCAGCTCGTAGGCGGAGGGCCCTACTGTGAGCAGCTCGACGATCCCGGTGCGCGCGAAGGCGGGCTCGTGCGTGACCCACTCGGCATAGGCGTGCATGCCGTCCCAGATCGCGTCGGGCCAGCTCGGTGAGCTCTTGTAGACCTCCTGGCAAAAGCCCATCACCCGGTCGACACCGGCTTCGACGCCGGAGAAGACGGCTTCTTCCTTGCTGTTGAAGTGCTCGTGGAACGAGCGCGCCGAGATCTGGGCCTCGGCACAGATGTCCCGCACGCTCGCCTCGTGGTAGCCCTTCGCGGCAACGACGCGCACAGCGGCCAGCTGGATCTGCTCATACGTGTTGTGGACGACGAAGCGGCGGGGAGCCTCGTGGGTTCTTGCGGCGTTACGCATGACAGCTATGACGACAGCGTACACGACGCGAGTTTCCGCGGTCGCCGATTTGGACGAAAGTACCGGACTTCCGGATGGGAGCCAGGGGGCGGGCGGCATGGCGTGTTAGAGCATCTGCGCGCTCGTGCCCCAGCCGGGTGGCGCTGATACTGTTGCTCGGGATGGCAGCAACCGCCCCCAGCGAACCCACGCCGCAACGCGTAGCAACCGTCCGAGAGCAGCTCGAGCTGCTCTCGGACTATCTTTGACCCCGCTGACTTGAGCGAGCGCATCGAGGCGCTCGAGAGGCAGATGCAGGCGCCGGGCTTCTGGGACGACGCGGAAGTCGCCGCGAAGGTGTCGGCCGCACACGCAAAGGCCAGCAAGCGTCTTCAGACTTTCACCTCGTTGCAGGGCGACGTCGAGGATCTCGACGGTCTCGTGGAGATGGCAAGCGAGGAGCCGAGCCTCGAGGCGGAGGTGCAAGAGCATCTCTCCTCGGTCGAGGAGCGACTGGCGGAGCTCGAGGAGCAGCGTCTCTTCTCGGGTCCCTACGACGCCGGTGATGCGCTCGTGAGCGTCAACGCGGGCGCGGGCGGCACCGACGCGCAGGACTGGGCCGAGATGGTGTTGCGCATGATGATGCGCTGGGCCGAGCGCCGCGGCTTCGGCGTCGAGCTGCTGGAGGCGAGCGCCGGCGAGGAAACGGGGATCAAGTCAGCCACGTTCAGGGCCTCCGGCGAGAACGCCTATGGGCTGTTCGGCGCCGAGCGCGGCGTGCACAGGCTTGTGCGGCTGTCCCCGTTTGACTCGGCCCACCGCCGCCACACGAGCTTCGCGGGCGTCGAGGTGGCCCCGGTCGTGGAGGACACGGGCGAGGTCGAGATCGACGAGGACGACCTGCAGGTCGACACCTACCGCGCCTCCGGAGCAGGAGGCCAGCACGTCAACAAGACCGACTCGGCGGTGCGCATCACCCACAGGCCGAGCGGGATCGTGGTGCAGTGCCAGAACGAGCGCTCGCAGACCTCCAACCGCGCCACCGCGATGGCGATGCTGCGCTCCAAGCTCGTCGAGAAGCAGGAGCGCGAACGCCAGGAAGAGATCGCGCGAGAGAAGGGCGAGGCCCAGGACGTCAACTTCGGCTCGCAGATCCGCTCGTATGTGCTGCACCCCTATTCGATGGCCAAGGACCACCGCACCGGCCATGAGATGGGCGACGTGCAGCGCGTGCTCGACGGTGATTTGGACGGGTTTGTGCGGGCTTACCTGCTGAAGTCGGCTTTATGATGTCTTTAGTGGATTTACGAATTGAGGACCAGGAATTTCGGATAAGTCCACCCCAGAATCCGGTCGATCCGGCTCGTGCCGGCCGGATCCTGGCGCAAGTACTCGATCTCGCTGAGGCGCTGCCCGCGCGGCCGCGCGGTCCGCTTGAGCATCCTCCGTTTCCACGTATACGCCCTTAGCGTCCACTACGATCACATTTCCGGGATCAGCGAGGGAGTCGGCCTCACTTGCAGCAGGGCTTATCCTGGCGAGGTGAGCGCGCCAGCCAGCAACGAGCTGACCGAGCTGGTGCGGCGTGCTTTGGCCGAGGATGCCGGTGGCGGTGACGTGACGACGGAAGCCACAGTTGCGGCGGATGCGCAGGCTCGAGGCCTGATCACGCAAAAGGCTCCCGGCGCGATCTACGGCCTGGACGCGGTCGAGGCCGCCTTCAGGCTGCTCGACCCGGATATGCGCTTCGAGCGGCTCACGCAGGAGGGGAGCTGGCGGGAGGCAGGGCCGGTGCTCTCGATCGAAGGCTCCGCGCGTGCGCTGCTCGCGGGCGAGCGCACGGCGCTCAACTTCCTCGGGCGCCTGTCGGGCGTGGCGACGCTCGCGGTGCGCTTCGTGCGCGAGCTCGAGGGGACGGGGACGGTGGTGCTCGACACGCGCAAGACGACGCCGGGGCTGAGGACGCTTGAGAAGGCGGCGGTCGCGGCCGGCGGAGCGTCGAACCACCGCGTGGGGCTGTACGACGCGATCCTCGTGAAGGAGAATCACATCGTCGCCGCGGGTGGGATCGCGCAGGCTGTCGCACGCGCGCGCGAGTCGGCGCCCGAGCTGGCCGACACCCTGGAGGTCGAGGTGCGCAACCCGCGGGAGATCGACGAGGCGCTCGCCGCAGGCGCCCCGCGCCTGCTGCTCGACAACATGAGCGTCGAGGAGTTGCGAGCTGCCGCCGCTCGGGTCGCTGGGCGCGCGCTGCTCGAGGCAAGCGGCAACGTGACGCTCGAGAACGTCCGGGAGCGAGCCCTCACCGGGGTAGACTTCATATCGGTAGGCGCGCTCACCCACTCCGCGCCGGCCCTCGATCTGTCCCTGATCCTGGAGGTGACGACTCAGCCATGAAGACGTTGCCGATGATCCCTACCCAGGGGCCGCTACCCGAGCTGACGCCGGCCGAGATCGCCGAGCTGCAGACCGAGGTGCGCGCACTCGCCAGCGAGCGCAATGTGACGATCCTCGCGCACAACTACCAGGTGCCGGAGGTGCAGCAGGTCGCCGACTACGTGGGCGACTCGCTCGGGCTCTCGCGCAAGGCGGGGGCCTCCGATGCCGAGACGATCGTCTTCTGCGGGGTGCACTTCATGGCCGAGACGGCCTCGATCCTGTGCCCAGAGAAGACGGTGCTGATCCCCGACCTGGACGCCGGCTGCTCGCTGGCGGCGTCGATCGACGCCGAGCAGCTGCGCGAGTGGAGGGCGACGTATCCCGAGGGCGTGGTCGTCATGTACGTGAACACGACCGCCGCGGTCAAGGCGCTGACCGACTACTGCTGCACCTCGGCCAACGCGGTCGACGTGGTGCGCCACATCTACGAGACGCATGGCGAGGACACGGAGATCCTGTTCGGGCCCGACATGTGGCTCGGGGCCTATGTGGAGAAGGAGCTCGGCAGGCGTATGCACGTGTGGGACGGCGAGTGCCACGTGCACGCCGGCATCCGCCCCGCGGACATCGAGGCTACGCGCTGTGCCCACCCGGATGCGGACTTCTTGATCCACCCCGAGTGCGGCTGCACGACCTCGATCATGGAGTACGTCGCGGCCGGCGACATCTCATCAGAGGGCGTGCACATGCTCTCCACCGGCGGCATGCTGCGCTACGCAGAGGAGATCGAGCGAAACGCCGCCGATCTTGCGGATGGGTCTCCATCCCAGCGCGAGGCGGTTGTCGCCACCGAGACCGGCATGCTCTACCCGCTTGAAATGGCCGCGCCCGACGTGAAGTTCATCCCGGCCAACGCCGAGGCCTCGTGCGTGTACATGAAGATGATCACGCTCGAGAAGCTGCTCGATTCCCTGCGCGACACGAAGTTCGAGGTGCGTGTGGACTCCGAGACCGCCCGTCTCGCGCGCGTCCCGATAGACCGCATGGTCGCGCTCGGCTGACACAGCCGCTCCATTCTCCGACTTAGCTCCGCGTCCAGCAGTAGGAAAGCCCGCAATGACGGCTCGCGGCGTGGCATTGGGACGCCAGCCCTGTTCCCTCAGCACACGTCTACATTTGCCATTGACAACTAGACTCATCTTCGGGTAAGCTTCTCCAGAGCAGTCGGCGGAAGAGGAGCGTCGGCGGCGGGTCAACAGTTTTAGCCCGGAGGAGGGGAGACAACCGATGCTGAGAGCAATACGTAGTCGCGTGCGTTTTACGCCGGCCACGGGGATCGCGGCGCTCGCGCTTGTGTTCGCGATGAGCGGTGGCGCTTGGGCCGCCGGCAAATACTTGATTACTTCGACTAAACAGATCAAGCCGAGCGTGCTTGCGTCGTTGAAAGGCGCCGCTGGGAAGGCTGGGAAGGCTGGGCCTGCCGGCGCTCTGGGGCCGGCAGGTGCTCAGGGGCCAGCGGGGCCGGGTGGGGCGCAGGGCGCCAAAGGCGAAAACGGTGTGAACGGTAAAGAAGGTGCCCAGGGCAAAGAAGGCCCTGCTGGCAAAGAAGGCCCGAAAGGCGCCACGGGCGCGACTGGTCCGGAAGGCTCTCCTTGGACGGCTGGTGGTTTTCTGCCGTCCGGTAAGACCGAGACGGGTCTGTGGACCGCCTATGGCGATCCCATTCTCCCAGAACGTCATGTCGATGTTGCGATCTCGTTCCCGATACCGCTGTCACCGCTGGCCGTGCCCGGTAAAGCCTTTATCTTCACCATAGAACAAATCGCGCAAAAAAAGAATATTCCCAGTGGTTGTACGGGTACCGTGGAAAACCCGACCGCTCCGGCGGGCACGCTCTGCATCTATCCAGTGGGCGAAAGGCTTGAAAACGTCGAAATCCCAACGGTCAAAGATATAATTAATGGGCAATCGGGCTATTCTTCCACCGGGACAGTGCTCGATTTTGTAACGGAAAAAGCAAGCCCGGAACAACCGGCGATCATGGAAGTTACTGGTTCGTGGGCTGTGACCGCACCTTAGTAGATGCGTTTTGATTATGTCGGCGAGAAAGGCATCCAAGTGAGAATGGCACAAGGTTTGATCACATATCTGTTGCATGGTGTTCGTGCCGCTCGGTGGCAGCGTGCTCGGCTGGTCGCGTTGGCTGCGTGCTTTCTCGGGGTGTTGGTTATTCCTTCTGTGGGGTTGGGTGCTGTCGGTCATCATTATGTTTCGCAGTTGACTGAGACGCCGTTGAATGCGTCGCCGAGCGGACCGTTGGTTGCTCCCTCCGGCTTGGCGGTAGATTCGCACGACAATGTATGGGTGATGGATTCTGGCGCGGGGGTTGTTGACGAGTTTAACTCGTTGAATGGTTTCGTCTCTCAGCAGTCGGGTGGTGGGAGGTTCAGTCTAACTGAACGCATACGTAGCGTTGCTGTCGCGTCGTCGAGCGGAGATCTCTATGTGGCGAACTCTTCGGCGAGCGTGGTGGATGTCTTTGATTCGACGGGCAATTTCTTGACTGCGTGGACTGGATCGAACACACCAAAGAAAAAGTTTGGTGAAGGGGGCCCCATGGGTGTCGCTATCGATCAGTCTACCGGTGATGTCTATGTCGTCGGGACTCAGTACCAGGTTGTCGACAAGTTCAATTCGGAAGGTGTTTTTCAGTCGCAGATCACGAGTACGGGTTTTACGGGCAATAACACGGTTAGTATGGCTGCTTTTGGCGGGAGGCTCTATGTGCTGACCGGGTCCGGTATCGCGGAGTTTGATTCGGCGGGAAAATCTATAGGTCTGATTACTGGTGCCGAAACACCAGCGAAAGGCTTTTATTTTGAACCTACGCTTTATGGACTCAATGGATTTACTGCGGCGGTTTCGGGTATCGCTACCGATTCAGCCGGGAATATTTATGTGGCGGATAGTCTCCACGGAGTTGTCGACGAGTTTGACACGTCGGGTAAATATGTTGGTCAGATAAATGGTGGGGGAACACCCGCGGGCGCTTTCATTGATCCGGGTGGGGTGGCGGTAAACTCGAGTGGGGATGTTTACGTTTCCGACTTCGATCCGCGTCGCTCGAGCGCGAACGAAGGCACGGGTGTCGTCGACATTTTCGGCCCAGCGGTCGTACAGCACTCCCTCACCGTCACCAGGACCGGCGTTACAGAGACGCGCGAAGAAGAATACCAAGAAGAAATTGGTAAAAAAGAAGTCTATGGCAGGGTGACGAGCTCCCCGGGAGGCATCAATACAGCCCCTAAACGCATCAACCAGGTCGCTGGAGTAAACCCAAACTGTTTCGTCGTGTGTTCAGCGCAGTTCGATCCGAACACGAGTGTTACTCTCACGGCGACTCCTGGTGTTGGTTTCAAGTTCACCGAATGGTCCGGTCCCGCAGCGGGTGGCTGTGGTTCGGAATCGACGTGCGAAGTGAAAATAGGGGAAGCAGACGCCGCGGTAACCGCGAGCTTCGCGAGGCTCCCGACGTTCAGTCTGGCGGTTGTCAAGACTGGTAGTGGTGGTGGCACCGTTGTGAGTGTGCCCGCTGGGATTGAATGTGGGGTGAGTTGTTCCCATGCGTTCCCCGAAGGCGCTCGTGTGGTGTTGAGCGCGACTGCCAATGGCACTTCGAGGTTCGCTGGTTGGTCTGGCGATGGCTGTTCGGGTACCGGTTCGTGTGAAGTGACGGTCGCGGCCGCCAGCGAAGTGACGGCTGAATTCAATGAACTTCCACAGAGATCGTTGACTGTTGTGAAGACTGGTAGTGGGTCCGGTAGCGTGTCGAGCTCTCCTGTTGGGATTGAATGTGGTGCGGTGTGTTCGCACGCGTTCAATGAAGGTACTCATGTTGTGTTGACTGCGGTTTCGAACGGTGTCTCGACGTTTTCGGGTACCTCGGTGTTTGTGGGTTGGTCTGGTGGCGGTTGTTCTGGTAAAGGTCCGTGTGAAGTTACGCTTGCGGGTGCGACTGAAGTGACCGCCGAATTCGTGGAAGTCCAGCAGGAGACCCTGACCGTCTCGAGGTCCGGTAGCGGTGCGGGAACGGTCACGAGCTCTCCTGGTGGGATTGATTGCGCTCCTGGTTGTTCGCATGCGTTCAACGAAGGCACGCGTGTGTCGCTGGTAGCGACGCCCAGCGCCAGCTCGGTGTTTGTGGGTTGGTCCGGTGGTGGTTGCTCTGGTACGGGATTGTGTGAAGTGACGCTTGGCTCAGGTGTGGAAGTGGTCGCGGAGTTTGGGAGTGTCGCGCCGGTCGCGTGTTCTAATGGGCAGTTGCGCTCCGAACAGCCGTTGAGCTCTGGGTTGCCTGATTGTCGTGCGTTTGAGGTGGTCTCTCCGGCTGATAAGAATGATAGCGATGCTCTGTTGTCGGTTAGCGGTGAAGGTGCTTCTGGTCGTGCCTCGGTGTCTGGTGATGCTGTGACGTTTGAATCGCGTGGCTCTTTCGCTGGCCCTCTCGGCACACCGTTCAATAGTCAGTATTTGTCGCGGCGTGGTCCTGACGGCTGGTCCACACGTAATATCTCACCGCCGACGTCCCCTAATTTTGGTGATCCGATCCAGAGTCAGTGGCAAGGCGCGGATTTTACGGCTGATTTGTCTAGCGGCGTTGTGGTCGATGGCGATCCTCCGTTGGCTAGTGGCGCTCCCGCCGGTTTTGAAAACATGTATATAGCGGACACTGCTAACGGGTCGTACGAGTTTGTTGTGGCTGCTCGTGGGGAACCGTATGAATTTGACCCAACGAATGTCCCGCAACTCAGTGGCGCGTCGGCTGACATGAGCCATGTCGTTTTCGAAGCGGGGGGTGAAGTCTTCGAGTGGTTTGACGGTGTAGTGAGCTCGGTCAGTCATGGTCCTGCGCGTACCGGGGCTTCAGGAACTTATTTTCAGTCCATTGATAGTTTGTGGCATGCGGTGTCTGCCGATGGTTCACGCGTGTTCTTCACTACTAACGAAGGTCAGTTGTCTAGCGAAGGTCAGTTGTTTGTGCGTGAGAATGAGTCCTCGACGGTGAAGATATCGGTGTCGCAGCGCTCAGAACCCGATCAGCATGGTTCTGGTAAGGCGTTGTTTTGGGGTGCGAGCGCCGATGGGTCGCGCGCGTTCTTCACGAGCACTACGGAGTTGACTAACGATGCGAACACTGGTAGTGCGGATAACGCACCGAATCTCTATGAATACAATATCGAAAGTGGTGTGTTGAAGGATTTGTCTGTCGATCACGCCGATGCGAATGGTGCGAGCGCTGGTGGTGTACTCGCGATGAGCGAAGACGGTTCGTACGTGTATTTCGTTGCTGCGGGTGATCTGGCTGCTGGTGCTGCTGCGGGCCAGCAGAACCTGTATCTCTCCCACGAAGGAGTCACGAGCTTTATCGCTACGCTCAGTGGTAGCGATAGTTCTGACTGGTCTAAAGGATTGCTGAAGAACACTGTCGCGATCACGCCCGATGGCACACATTTCGCGTTCCAGTCGGTCATGAGCCTGACGGGCTATGACAATGAGCCTCAGGAAGCAAGCGAGTGCGGTAACGGCCCGTGCCAGGAGGTTTACATGTTTGACGCGAAGACCGGTGCGTTGGCGTGCGCTTCGTGTAATCCCAGTGGCGCGCGTCCGAGTGGCCCCTCAAGCCTCGACCCACATTACAACAATACGGGCGATGGCTATTTGTATAAGCCGCATAATTTCTCCGATGACGGTAGACGATTGTTCTTCCAGAGCTATGACGCGATAGTCCAGCGCGACAGCAACGGCAGACTGGACGTGTACGAGTACGAGGACGGGACCGCCTCACTGGTGTCCGATGGAGCGGGAGATTACGATTCGTTCCTTGAGGATGTCAGCGCCAGCGGCGATGACGTGTTCATCGCGACAGCCGACCAGTTGGTATCACAAGATCAGGATAACCGTGTCGATCTGTATGACGTAAGGGCAGACGGTGGTTTCCCCGCACTACCCACACCGCCGCCCGCGTGCAATAACGGAGACTCGTGCAAGCCACCGGTCTCACCGCAACCGGCGGGTCTCGGCGCGCCGGCAAGCGCAACGTTCACGGGAGCCGGAAACCCCGCACCAGCAAGCACTAACCACACCACTTCCAAGAAAAAGCTGAAGCAAAGACCGAAAAAGAAGCACAAGAATGGCAGAAAGGCCAAGAAGGACAGAAAGACAAAGGGCAGGGCGGGTAGGCGGTCTGGTAGAGATGCGTTTGTTGGTGTGCAGCGTTCGGGGGGGCGGGGACGATGAAGATGAAACTGTTGAGGGTTTTGGTGGGTTTGATTGCTGGGAGCATGATGTTCGTATTCGTTCCTGTCGCGGTGGCTGGTCTTGAAGTTCAGAACGTGAGTGTCTCGGCGACAAACCAGGATGGTTCCCCCGATGTGCAGGCCGGATCCCATCCGTTTCAGCTAACTACGTTTTTCACGTTGAGTGGCCCTGAAATAGGATCGGTGCTCAAAGAACCATCCGAACTATTGAACCAGCCAAACCTAAAGGATGTAAAACTAGAACTGCCACCCGGATTTGTTGGTAACCCTGAGGCGACACCAAAGTGTCATTATCAAGAATTCATCAAAAGCGGAAATAACGGCAGCGGCAGCGCCTGCCCAAACGACACCGTGCTTGGCTATGAGATAACATATATCAGGAACAACGAATCCAAAAAGGGCGTAGTCGGTGAGATCTTCGCGTCCGATCCTGTTTACAACATAGAACCACCACCCGGCATACCAGCAGAGCTTGGTTTCAAGGTGAAGGGTTTCGTGCCGGTATTCCTAGACGTATCCGTTCGTACCGGAGGGGACTACGGGCTGACGGTGACGGTTCGTAATATCACGGAGTTGGAGTCGATTTATGCTAGCAAGGTAATCGTCTGGGGCGTCCCAGGCGATCCCAGCCACGATCCGCTGCGCGGAGGATGCCTGAGCGAGGAATCCGCAGGAGGCTCAGAGGGGAGCTGCCCAGTTGATGTGCCGGTGCTGCCATTCCTGATGAACCCGACGTCGTGTGGGGTCCCGCGAACGGCTAGCATCGGCGTGAGCTCCTGGCAAGAACCAGAAATCTTCTCCACCGAAAGCGTGAGCATGCCAGAGCTCTCGGGCTGTGAAAAACTAGATTTCAGCCCCTCGATCAGTGTGGTACCGGACGGTACCGCGGGTAGCACCCCAACAGGTCTGAACGTAAACGTCCACGTCCCCCAAGGCGCGCTACTAAACCCCGCCGGACTGGACGAGGCTAACGTAAAGAACACAAAGGTCACGCTACCCGAGGGAGTGGAGCTAAGCCCGAGCGCAGCTGACGGACTGCTCGCATGCTCACCCGAACAAATAGGCCTGCACAACGATCAAGCCCCAACGTGTCCCGACGCCTCGAAGGTGGCAACGGTCGAGATCGATACGCCGCTGCTACCAGAACCATTGACGGGCGAGGTGTATTTGGCCACCCAGGACAACAACCCCTTCGGTTCGCTGATCGCTTTGTATCTAGTGGCCGAAGACAAGACGGCAGGCGTGCTGGTCAAGCTCGCGGGAGAGACAGTTCCGGATCCAGTCACGGGTCAGTTGACGACGACTTTCGAAGAAACCCCGCAACTACCGTTCAGCGATCTGAAGCTCTCGTTCTTCGGTACCGCCAGAGCACCACTCAGCACACCACCACAGTGCGGGACCTATCCCACCGAAACAGCCATGGAACCGTGGTCCGGTACTCCCGCGGCGCATCCCACCTCGAGTTTTCAGATCACGACTGGTCCTGGTGGTAGTGCCTGTTCCAGTCCGCAACCCTTCAGTCCGGGATTCGTGGCTGGCTCCACGAACCTGCAGTCTGGAGCATTCACACCGTTCACATTGACCATGAGCCGTCCCGACGCAGACCAAGAACTGGGCAAGATCGAAATGCGAATGCCACCAGGCCTGCTGGGAACGCTGTCTGCCACGAAGCTCTGTGAAGAACCACAGGCACAAGCGGGAGCCTGCGGTCCCGAAAGCCTGATCGGCACCACGATCGTAAGCTCAGGACTAGGCAACGACCCCTACACCGTAACCGGCGGCAAGGTCTATATAACGACGGGTTATGGTGGCGGGGACTATGGCCTATTGATAGTCAACCCCGCGGTCGCAGGACCATTCAACCTCGGGATCGTAGTAGTCAGGGCAGCGATCTTCGTCGATCGTCACACCGCGGCGCTACGAATCGTGAGCGACCCACTACCGACGAGGATCGACGGGATCCCCCTGCAGATACAGCATGTGAACGTGAGCGTGAACCGTGAACACTTCACGTTCAACCCCACGAACTGCAACCCCCAACAGATCACCGGAACGATCACAAGCAGCCAGGGAGCGACAAGCCCGGTAGCAAACCCCTTTCAAGTCACCAACTGCGGAACACTCGCATTCAAACCAAAGTTCTCGCTCTCAACCAACGGACACACCAACAGAGCCAACGGCGCCAGCCTGTACGTCAAGCTGACCTATCCCGCGAGCCCGTTCGACGCGAACATCGCAAAGGTCAAGGTAGACCTGCCAAGGCAACTACCATCACGCCTAACAACACTACAAAAGGCATGCCCAGCAGCAACATTCGAAGCCAACCCAGCGACATGCCCGCCGGCATCGATCGTGGGACACGCCCACGCCACGACACCGGTGCTACCGGTTGGCCTCGAAGGCCCCGCGTACTTCGTCAGTCACGGCGGAGAAGAATTCCCGAACCTGATCATCGTCCTACAAGGCTACGGCACAACAGTAGACCTGGTCGGCAGCACATTCATCAACAGCAAGACAAACATCACCTCGAGCACATTCAAGAGCGTGCCCGACGTCCCCGTAGGAACCTTCGAACTCACCCTACCCCAGGGCAAATACTCAGCGCTAGCCGCCAACGGAAACCTCTGCACCACCAAACTCGCGATGCCAACCTCCTTCGTCGGACAAAACGGAGCCGAAATACACCAATCCACCCCAATAAACGTCACGGGCTGCCATAAGACCGCAAAAACCAAGAAGAAAGCAAAAAAGGCTAACAAGCACCACCGGGGCAAGGGGAAATAGAACTTCAGGGCGCGGCCCGCCTCATTTCCCCACAGTGGGCGCGTTAGCTCTAGAGTGATCCGAAGGGGAGAGATGTCTGTTAGCGACGACACGCCGTTGTCCACCGTTCGGTCACGCCAGGAGCAGGGATCCCTCTCGCGTGGAGAGGTCGAGGACATCCAGCGCGCACGTATCCTCTCGGCGATGGTCGAGGTAGCCGCCGAGGGCGGCTACCTGGGCGCTGCGGTCGCGCCGGTCGTCGCGCGCGCAGGGGTCTCGCGACGCACGTTCTACGAGCTGTTCGACGGGCGCGAGGACTGCTTCCTTGCCGCCTTCGAATGGGGAGTGGAGCAAGTGCGCCAGGCGGTGGTCGAGGCATATTGCTCGCAGCGCTCCTGGCGCGATCGCGCCCGCCACGCGCTGGCTGCGCTGCTGGCCTTTTTCGACGCCGAGCCCGAGTTTGCGCACGTGTGCGTGATCGAGGCGCTCGGCGCCGGCAAGCTCGTGCTAGAGCGCCGCGCACAGATTCTCGGCGAGCTGATCGGGGTGCTTGACGCCTCAGCGCCGCGGGCTCGTGGCAGGGAGGAGGCGCTGCTGCTCACCGTCGAAGGGATTGTCGGCGGCGCATTCTCGGTTATTCACGGACGCTTGCTCGAAAAGCGTTACTCCAAGCCCTCAGATAGCAGCCCGGGCCCGCTGGTCGCGCTGCACGGCCAGCTGATGGCCCTGATCGTATTGCCCTACCTGGGGCCGCGCGCCGCTGGCGAGGAACTCACACGCAAGGCGCCGGACGTGCGGTTACCCGAGACCGCCCGTATCTCTGGCGAGGGCGGGCGCTTGCTGGAGCGCCTGGACATGCGCCTCACCTATCGCACGGTCCGCTGCCTGATCTTCATCGGCGAGCACCCCGGCTCATCCAACCGCGAGATCGCCCTGGGAGCGGAGATCTCAGACGATGGACAGGCCTCGAAGCTGCTGACGCGGCTAACGCGCATCGGACTGGTGGCCAATACGCGCCAGCGCGGCCCCGGCTACCCCAACTACTGGATACTCACCGCGCACGGACAGCAGGTCTTGAGCACCGTTCAGGATCGCTAGAAATCGCCCTGCTCGTGCGGGCCCACACAGGCGACCGCGAGACTGTCGGCGACGCCTGAGGCGACCACGCGGACCTCGTCGAACGTCACCGCGTCAAGCGCAGCAATCGCGGCGTCCGGGTCGATGCTCTCGCCGTACACAATCTTCTGGCTCGCCCCATAGCGGGCGACGGCATTCGTGTTCTCGAAGGCCAGCACCAGCCGCCCGGCCGAGTACGCGCGCGCGCGGTGCACCTCCTCCTCGGTCGGCCCGTCAACGCGCAGCTCATCCACGATCTCGCGCATGCGCTTGTAGGCCTCGACGCACTTGCTCGAGTCCAGCCCCGAGCCGAGCTGCAGGATCGGCACGTCCGCGTACGCGTGCGCGATCGCGTACACCGAGTAGCACAGGCCGCGCTTCTCGCGGATCTCCTCGAACAGGCGCGAGCCCATCGAGCCGCCCAGCAGCGTCGAGTAGATCGCCAGCGCCGCGCGCGCTTTGGCGTCGCCGACGTCGACGCCCGGCCTGTAGATCATGCGCAGGTGCGATTGGTTGGTGTCGCGTTGCTCGACCATCGTCTCGGGGGCGAACTTCGGGGCCGGCGCGTACGGCTCGGGCTCGGGCAGCGTCGGGAAGCGGGCGAACAGCTCAGCCAGCTTGTCCTGCCCGGGAACGAACCCCGTATTCCCTACCAAAAAAGCCCCCCCATTCATCCCGGCCCAGCGACGCTCGCGAAACGCGACGATCGCCTCGCGCGAGAAGGACTCGAGGTTCTGCTCGGGGCCGAGCACGGTGCGCCCCAGTGGATGGTCGCCGAAGGCCGCCTTGTCGATCAGGTACTCGGCGACGGTCGAGGGCTGATCGTAGGCGCGGTTGATCTCCTGAATCACGACGCCCCGCTCGCGGTCGAGCTCCTCGGCGTCGAGTCGCGGGCGCGCCACGAAGTCGCTCAACAGGTCGATCGCCTCCGGCGCCGACTCGGCTCGCACGGTGATGTGGAAGGCGACGAGGTCGTGGCTGGTGTACGCGTTCAGCACGCCCCCGAGCCGCTCGGCGGTCTCGTTGACGTCCTTGTAGGTGGGGAACTTCTCTCCCCCTTGAAGACGAGATGCTCGAGGAAGTGCGCCATGCCGTTCTCCTCGGCGCGCTCGGTGCGCGCGCCCGCGTCAAAGGCCACGAGCACCGTCAACGCGCGCGTGCCCGGCAGCCCGACGCTATAGACCGGCAGCCCGTTGGCGGGCACTGTCGTGGTCGCGATCTCAGCCATGCGCGCGTCACGATAGGCGATCGGCCAGGCCGCGCTCCCCACGCACCCGAGCATGTGTGCCGTGCAAAGGCGGTGACGCTCGTGCAAATCCCGTTGCATGCAGGGAAAGATGCGGCCCCACGAGATCTCTGACGCTACTGTGCCGGGCCATGTCCGCACCAGACAGCGACATCCGTCGCCGCGAAGCCGTCCGCCGCCACGCGCTTCCGCGGCGCCTTCGTCGCGAGGCCTCCGCCCACCCGGCGCCTGCTCCCGCGCGCCCGGCCCACACGCCCAACGCGAACACGGTCGTCGAGTTCCGCGGCGTCACCAAGGAGTACGACTCCGGCGACACGGGCCTCGAGCTCGCCACCTTCGCGATCGACCGTCAAGAGTTCGTGTTCCTCGTCGGCGCGACCGGCTCGGGCAAGTCGACGATCATGCGCCTGCTGATCAAGGAGCTCGACCCCTCCGAGGGCGTGATTCGCGTAGCGGGCCGCTCGCTCGCCGACATCGAGCGCAAGCGGATCCCCTACTACCGCCGCAACGTCGGCGTCGTCTTCCAAGACTTCAAGCTGCTGCCGACGCGCACCGTCTACGACAACATCGCCTACGCCCTGCAGGTCACCGGCGCCTCGCGCAAGCAGATCCGCGCTTCGCTGCCCGACATTCTGCGGCTGACCGGCCTCTCGACCAAGCTGCACAACTACCCCCACCAGCTCTCTGGCGGCGAGCAGCAGCGCGTGGCCGTCGCGCGCGCCTTCGCCTCGCACCCGCCTTTGCTGCTCGCCGACGAGCCCACCGGCAACCTCGACCCCGACACCTCGATCGGGATCATGCAGCTGCTGTATCGCATCAACCGCGCCGGCACGACCGTGATCGTGGCCACGCACGACAACGAGATGGTCGACAAGATGCGCCGCCGCGTGATCGAGCTGCGGCGCGGGCGCATCGTCCGCGATGAGGCCACCGGCTTGTACGCGCAAGATGAGACGACGGGCGATCTGGCCGAGCGCCTGAGGCGCGAAACGCGATGAAGCCGTGGACGCTTCGCATTCCGGCGTCCTCGGCCGCTCGCGTGCGTAGCACGCCACGCGGCCTGCGTCCTTGGACTGCTCGGTCCACGACTCCATCGGGGCTGCTGTGAGACTGGGTTTTTTCCTCAAGGAGGCGATCCGTTCGATGCGCCGCAACCCGGCGCCGTCGTTCGCGGCGCTGTCGTGTGTGTTGGTAACGACCCTCGTTCTCGGCGTGTTCATTCCGGTGGTCCAAGCGACCAACGGGGCGGCCAACTCGATCCGCGGCCGCGTCGTCGTCGACGTCGATCTCAACACGACGGCGACCCCCGCCGAACTGGCGCGCGTGCGTCACGAGGTTGAAGGCGCCCGTTACGCCGGCCACGTCGAACTGGTCTCCAAGCAGGCAGGCTACGAACAGGAGCGCAAGATCGACCCGCAGGCATTCCAGGTGATCGGCTACAACCCGCTGCCCGACATCCTGCGCGTCACGCCGTCCAACCCCGACCAGGCCGACGCGCTGCGAGCCGAGCTCGATCAGGCCAGCCCCGCCGGCACGCGCCTGGTCACAGACCCCGCGATCGCCGCGGTCCAGAACCGCCAGGCCCAGACCGACAAGATCCTCTCCGCAACTCGCATCGTGAAGATCACGATGGCGCTGCTGGCCGCGCTGTTGATCTTCTCCTCGATGCTGCTGGTCTCAAACACGATCCGCCTGTCGCTGTTCTCGCGCCGGCGCGAGGTCGAGGTGATGAAGCTCGTCGGCGCCACCGACTGGTTCATCCGCTGGCCATTCGTGCTCGAGGGCCTGTTCCTCGGCGCCCTCGGGGGCGTGTGCGCGATCGGCCTGCTCGCGCTCGCCAAGCTCACCCTGATCGACCCGCTCGCCTCCACCGTCAAGCTGATCTCTCAGCCGGCGATGATCGACTTCCGCCTGCTGATCGTGGTGCTGATGGGCTGCGCGATAGCGGTCTCGGCGGCGGGCTCGGGAATATCGCTGCGGCGCTTCCTGCGAGTCTGAGACGGTTCGAGCGCGCCCGCCCGGCGCCTCGGCCGACGGCGATGGGCGTGAGGAGTCCTCACAGCGCATAGTCTGGGGGTGGAAATGCAGTCCTTCAAGCGCAACCCCCTGTTCGCGATCCTCGCGGTGCTGCTGTCCGTGTTGCTGCTGGTCCTCGGGATCTGGCTCGGCGGCCATCCCAGCAAGCTGCCCGGCTTCATGCGCAATGTGTTCGTCGCCAACCACGAAACGCAGGTCGTCAACGAAGCGATCGAAAAAGTCGCCCACGACTACTACCGCCCCGTCCCCAAGTCGAGCCTCGCGAGCTCGTCGATCGGGGGCATGATCGGCAGCCTGCACGACCCCTACTCCAGCTACCTCTCACCGAAGGAATTCAAGGGCTTCGACCGGCCCGCCAGCTTCGCCGGGATCGGCGTCTCGGTCGACCCCAAGCCCACCGGTCTCGAAGTCGTGCGCGTGTTCGACTCGACCCCGGCCCAGCGCGCCGGCTTGAAGGTCGGCGACATGATCGTCGCGGTCAACGGCCGCTCTCTGCACAAGCTGCCGCCCAACACTTCGGTGGCGCTCATCAAGGGTCCGCCCGGCACCGACGTGCGGCTCACGCTCGCCCCGAAGGCCGGAGCGCGGCGCACGGTAACCGTCACGCGCGCCACGATCTCCGAGCCCGTCGTGGCCTCGGCGATGCGCACCGTCCACGGCGTCAAGCTTGGCTGGGTCTACCTCGCCACGTTCAGCGAAGGCTCCCACGGCGAGCTCTACGACGCGGTTCAAAGTCTGCTCAAACAGGGCGCTCGCGGCCTCGTTTTCGACCTGCGCGCCAACGGCGGCGGCCTCGTCTCAGAGGCGCGCCTGGTCGCCTCGATCTTCATCCCCTCCGGTGTGATCGTCACCACGCGCGGGCGTACCCAGCCAACGGTCGTGCTGAGCGCGGCCGGCGGCGCGATCCCCAGCTCGATCCCGATGGTCGTGCTCGTCGACCACGACACGGCCTCGGCGTCTGAGATCGTGACGGCCGCGCTGCAGGACCACCACCGTGCCACGGTCGTCGGCACGCACACCTACGGCAAGGGCGTCTTTCAAGAGCTCGAGCCGCTGGCGAGCGGCGGCGCGATCAAGATCACCGTGGGCGAGTACTACACCCCCAACGGCCGCAACCTCGGCGGCTCCGGCGTCAAAGAGGGAGCGGGAGTCGCCCCGGAAGTGCGCGTCCCCAAGGGCGTCGACACCGAACACGGCCTGCGGGTCGCGCTGCACACGCTCGCCGCCAAGCTCAAATGAGCCAGCCGCGCGGCGGCCGCCCGCGTGTGGGGCCGACCCACAAGGCGAAGAAGGGTCCCGCGCCTCGCACCGGCAAGCCGCGCGCCAAGCCCTCCAATGCGCGGGTCGTGTGGCCTGTGCAGGAGCGCACCGAAACCGCCCGCCAGGCGATCGAGCAGATGATGCGCGAGGCTGGGCTCGCACGCCGCTTCGAGCCGGCGGTCGAGCGTGAGGCGCGCGCTGCCGGAGAGCGTGCCTGGCGTCACGCCGAGGCCCACCCCGAGCAACGACGCGACCTGCGCGAGCTGCCCACGTTCACGGTCGACCCGGCAACAGCGCGCGATTTCGACGACGCCATCTCCGCGGAACGGCTGGGATCAGACGCCGCCCTGGGACCGGACCCAGCCCACTCCGCGGTGCGCGTGTGGGTCCACATAGCCGACGTCGCTGCCCACGTGCCTCCCGGCTCGCCGATCGACCAGGAGGCGCGCCGGCGCTCGACGAGCGTGTACGTGCCGGGCGCCGTCGAGCCGATGCTCCCACACGCGCTCTCCAGCGACGCCTGCTCGCTCGTCCCCGGCGCCGAGCGCCTCGCGGTCACCGTCGAGCTGGTGCTGTGCGGAGCGAAGGTCGAGTCCGCGAGCTTCTACCGCTCGCTGATCCGCTCGGATATGCGCTTGGACTACGAGCGGGTCGACCGCATCTTCGCGGGAGCCTCGTCCGTGTCGGAGCCGTGGGGCGCCCCGTTGACCGCGGCCCGCTCGGCCGCCGCCGCGCTACAGGTGGCGCGCGAGCGCGGCGGCGCGCTCCTGATCGACTCCGAGGAGCCCGAGTTCCGCTTCGACGAGCGCGGCAACGTCACCGAGATCGTGCCGCGCGCGCAGACCGAGTCCCATCGCCTGATCGAGCACCTGATGATCGCGGCCAACGAAGCGGTCGCGCGCCAGCTCACGCAGGCCTCGACGCCGTGCTTGTACCGCATCCACGAGCGCCCCGATCCCGAGCGCATCCGCCGGCTTGTGGAACAGCTCGCCTCGCTTGGGGTCGGGACGCCGCCACTGCCCAAGACCTTGGCGCCCGCACAGGCGGCGGAGCTGGTGGGCGAGATCTCGCGTCGGGTGGATGCCCACGTGCGTCGCACAGGCGTCGGCCGGATCGCTCTCAGCTCGCTTGTGTTGCGCTCGCTCAAGCAGGCCTGCTACTCGCCGAAGAACATCGGTCACGCCGGCCTTCACTCGCCCTGCTACTGCCACTTCACCTCGCCGATCCGCCGCTACCCAGACCTCGTCTGTCACCGCGCGCTGCTCGCGTCGATCGGAGCGGGAGAGCGCGCCGTCGGCCGCGGCAAGCTCGTCGAGCTCGGCGAATGGACCTCCGAGCGCGAGCGCGACGCCGCCAGATTGGAGCACAAGGGCGACGACATCGCCGCCTGCTTCCTACTCGAGCAGGCGCTGCTCGACGGCGGCTATGACCGGGTCTTCGCCGGCGAGGTCACCGGGCTGATCGGGGCGGGGGCGTTCATCGCGTTCGGAGACGATTCGCCCATCTACGAGGGCATGCTGCCGGTGCGCATGCTCAGCGTCGGCGAGGAGCGCGACTGGTGGGAGCTGAACGAACACTCCACGATCCTGCGCGGCGAGCGCTCGGGTGCGACGCTGCGCCTCGGCGACCGAGTCGACGTGCGCGTCGTTCGAGTGGACGCCGCGGCCGGACGGGTCGATCTCGCCCCGGCCGCTTAGCGCCGCACCCCGCGTCTCGCTCCCCACGGCGCTCCGCGCCGCAGGGCTGTCCAGCTAGGCTCGCAGGCGATGACCAAACAGAAGGGCAAGAAGCGCAAGATCGGCGCGGGAGACGTGGCGAGCAATCGCTACGCCTCGCACCGCTACGAGCTCACCGAGCGCCTCGAGTGCGGCGTCGCGCTGCAGGGCACCGAGGTCAAGGCGCTGCGCGCCTCTGGCGCTCAGCTCAAGGATGGCTACGCCGCGATCCGCGAGGGCGAGCTATGGCTGCAGTCCGTCCACATCCCCCCCTATCTGCCGGCCTCGCGCGAGAACCACGACCCCGAGCGCCCGCGCAAGCTGCTGCTGCACCGCTCGGAGATCGAGCGCATCGCGGGGCGCGTCTCCGAGCGCGGCCTCACGCTGGTGCCCACGCGCATCTACTTCAAGGGCCCCCACGCCAAGGTCGAGATCGCGCTCGCGCGTGGCAAGGACCTGTACGACAAGCGCCAGGCGATGCGCGAGCGCGACTCCAAGCGCGACATGGAACGCGGAATCAGAGAAGCCCGCCGCTAACCCCCGAGGACCGTTGGGGCAAGCAGGGCAAGCAAGCAGGGAAAGGGACGCAGCGAGCGCAGTGTGCTCAGCGCATAAGCGTGCGAAGCCACAGCCAAGCACAGCCCAACGGTCGTCAGGCGGCTTGTTCGCAGCTCTTCAGGCCATCACGCTTGGCGATAGCCGTCATCTGCTTTTGCGTCGCCTGGCTCGAGACGATCAGGCTCTTCGAAGCCTTGAGGTTGTTCGCCCTGGCGTATTCGCCGATCTTCGACGTGTTTTCAGCGAGCGTCTGGGCTCCCGCGACGAACTGTTTCCAGTCGTCGGCCAAGGCGGCGGGTGGCACGAGCTTGCCCAGGTTGTTCAGGGCGGCCTCCTCGAAGGACGCGAGTTCGCCTGCGACGCGCGCGATGTCCTGTTGGGTTTTGATCGTGTGGTTCGCGAGCTTCGCGGTTACGGTCTCGCAGATCGCGTTGGCCTTCGTCGTCAATTCGGCGCGCGTCAGCGGCTTCGCGGAGGAGGAGCCGCAGCCCGAGGCGGCGAGCATTGCCACAGCGAGCGCGACGGCAGCAAGGTCTCTACGGCCGATTCTCATCCCAACCCAGTCCTGTTGCCGGAAATCCCCCAATCCGCGGATCAGGCTACACGCTTAGCCAGGTCGGGAGCCGTTCCCCTCGATTGGCAGGGAAGTCGCTCACACGCTCAGATCGAGCGGAAGCTGTGGCCCGCGCTGACCAGTATGTGCGTCTCGGACATGCCGACGGCAAGCACCACGATCAGGCCAATGTAGAGGAGGCCGATCGCGATCCTGCTGCGACGCGGAACCCGGTAGTAGGCGGCGTGCTCGATCGAACGCGATCGCAGCTGACGCCAGCGGCGCGGCATCTCACGCAGCGCAAGCAGGATGAAGATCAGCAGGAACGGATTGCCCAGCACCAGGATCATCGCCACCAGACCGCCGATGCCCAGAAACCACATGGATGGAGCTACTGCCGCCATCGCGCGGCCGCCGTCGAAAGGCACCACCGGCACCAGGTTGACCAGGTTGAGGAAGAAGGCGATATAGGCAAGTGCGAGCAGCAGATCGCTGCCGGTGAGCGCTCCCGCCACCGCCACGACCACCGCGCCCACCGTGCCCAGGATTGGTCCCGCCAAGCCCACGCGCGCCTCGGCGAGCGCATTCTCGCCAAGCGAGCGCGAGAAGATGGCGGCGCCCAGGAACGGGATGAACATCGGGGTGGAGGCTTTGATCCCCTCGCGTTTGAGTTGAATCACGTGTCCCATCTCGTGCACGAACAGCAGCGCAACGAAGCCGGCGGCGAACGACCAGCCCCAGAGCAGGCTGTAAGCCGCGATCGACACGAAGGCTGTGCCGGCGGTGCTGAGCAAAGCCAGTTTCGGAAGCAGCAACACGCCGGCCTTCAGATAGGCGCCGAACTTCGCCGCGAGCGCCGCGACGCCGGCAAGCGCGCTGCCGGCTCGCTTGCGAAGCGTTCGCGAAGGGCGGCCAAACGCCGTTTCGCCCGCGTGTCCCGCGTCGGCTGCCGACCCCGCGGGCGCGGGGATCGCTTGCGGCGAGGGGACTGCGCCAATGAGGGGCGTCTCGCTTCTTACGACAGGCAGCTCGCCATCCATACGCCCTATTGTCGCAGGCTCGATAAGCCACGCTTAAGCGCCATCTCTAACTCGCCAAGAGTGCCATTCGCAAGGTGTCTGCTCGCTTTCTTCGGAATGTGCGGGGAAGCCGCCAAAATGCCCTTGACGAGCGCGTGCGATAAGCGTACGTTGGATGAAGACGCGGACCCCGAGCCGCAAAGAGCGAGGCCACTGAGGTGTAAGGCCGCGCCACCCGCCACCGGAAGGCTTTCGAGCCGACCGGCGGCAGGTTCCTCAAAGCGGCCCGGGACCGCGTCGACTTCGTTTAAGGCGGCTGCGCCTTTCGACTTTCCGCGCTTCGATCCGGCGAATCTCGCCGGAGTCGGAGTGTTCGCGCTCCGGAACAGCACGACCCCCACGCGCGCCGGGGGCCTCACTGGGGCGCTACACTGATCGGGCATCGACATCCAAGGGGACGACAGGCTTCGACGCGGTCGGCTCGTATGGATGGTGGCGAGTCGAGGTCCCGGGCGGCCTCGTAAAACACCCGGGAAAACCATAAGTGCGGACTCTCACGAGTACGCCCTCGCTGCTTAGTCAATAGCTAAGGCACGAGGTCTCGAGCCCCGCTCGCCTATGGCGGGGATCCTCGGGATCAGAAAGTAGGCTCACCCGGTGAGGCCCGCCTCCGCCGATCCGGGAACACTTCAGGAGGCTGGTCCCCGCAACCCGGCCGGCGAGGCTAGCGAGGGACGAGACTAGAGCGCCGGCTACGCTCGTAGAAGCCATTCATACGCGACTGCGGACGCGGGTTCGATTCCCGCCGTCTCCACTGGTTGGGACTCCTGCGGAGGTCCGCGAAAGCGGGTCTACCGCAGGGGAAACGCCAGGGCACAAGGGCGAAGCGCCGCGCACGAAAAACCGCCGATTTGCGGGCACCTGGCGGGCATGCGGTCGCAGGTGGGTTGCAGGGTGCGCCGGTTTGGGTCGCATGCGACCCAAAGTCGAGCGGGAGGGTCGTTCGCATGGCTAACCGGCCGATCAAGCCGTTGCCGTGTCGTGGCTCGTCGCTGTTCGACGCGAGCACCGTTGGGCGCTGCCGTAGCCGTCGGCTGTATGGCCGCGGGAAGGTCTGTCGCTCTCGGCGGTGTCCTGAGTATGGGCCGGTGTGGGCCGGGGATCAGCGCCAGAAGAGCCTACGCCACGAAAGTCCGGCGGTTCTCTTCGGTGCCCGACGAGTCCGGTGGGATGGCGTGAGGTCATGGCCGAAAGTCGTCTCGTCCGTCGCGCTTGGCGGTATCCTGACCGTATGGCCGAGCAAAGCGAGTTTGAGTTCGTCTTCGAGCCCCAGGACGAGGGCGGCCACCACGTGTACGCGCCGGACCTTCCGGGGCTGCACACGCAGGGTGAGGACATCGACGAAGCGACCGAGAATGCCCAAGAGGCTCTTGCTCTCTACGTCGAGGGTCTGCGTGAAGAAGGACGGCCGGTTGGCTCCGGCATCGTCCGGCGTAGGCTCGCCGTTCCCGCGTGAGCGAGCGTCTGCCGGTCGTCTCCGGCGCGCAGCTGATCGGCGTTCTTCAGAAACTCGGTTGGGAAGCGGTTCGCCAGCGCGGCAGTCATGTCTGTCTCAGGCACCAGGATCTCGACTTCGAGGATGTGCCGTTCGAGGTCCAGCCAGAACGGCGAGTGGGGGATGGGCAGTTCGCGGACCTTCTGACCCTTCGTGAAGATCGTCAGGCGGCGGCGCTGGTGGTCGAAGTGCTTGAACTGGATGGCTTGCAGCGCGCCCGTGCGCAGGCCGTAGTCGAGCAGCAGGCGCAGCGCGAATCGGTGGGCGCTTGAAGTCGTCGTTTAAAAAGATCCGACCCATATGCTCTCGATCACATTTGGATCTATATCGCGATAACGGCCCTGCCGAAGCCGGCTCAGTAGGTTGAGCCGTCCCGTCAAGGGGCAGTAAGATGCTATCTTACGTATGTGCGTACCACCATCTCCACAAAGGGCCAGATAGTTCTCCCCGCGGAGCTTCGTGCTGCCGATGACATCAAAGCGGGGGAGGAGTTCGAGGTCGACCGAGTCGGTCCCGACGAGTACCGGCTCACCCGACTGACGGCGCCGCCCAACCGTGGCTTGGTCGAATGGCTGCGGTCGTGCCCGGATGATGGCTGGTTCGTAGAAGCCGAGTCCGAGTCAACCGACTCGCTCTAGCTGATCGCGTGGCGCGCTATCTGGTTGACGCGAACGTCCTCTCGGAGGCGACCAAGCCCGCCCCGGACCAGCGCGTCGTCGATTGGCTCGGGGGCAATGAGCCTGAGCTCGCCGTGGATCCGGTGATCCTGGGCGAGATTCGTTTCGGCATTCTGCTGCTCCCAAGAGGTCGCCGCCGAAGCCGGCTTGAGCGCTGGTTCGAGGACGGAGTACAGAGATTGCAGTGCATCCCATGGGAGGCCTCGACGGGACTGCGCTGGGCCGAGCTGCTCGCGCGACTTCGCGCGGAAGGGCGCGCAATGCCGATCAAGGACAGCCTCATTGCTGCGACCGCGCTGGCGCATGATCTGGCGGTCGTGACCCTCAACCGACGCGACTTCGACGCCGCGGGTGTGTCGATCGTCGATCCGCAGGAAGGGCCTGGTGACTGAGATTTGCCGCCTGTGGGGTGGGCAGGCGGCCGACGCTGCGCGTTTACCGAGACTGATCCAAGCGTCTACGGCGGGAACGTTGCGCGGGTTCGATTCCCGCCGTCTCCACTTTTTCGGACGTTGCGCAAACCCCAGCTGTGGGAGGGCGAGTACGTTCTGTCCATACAGGGCTTGAGTAGCTAGGACAATCACGCTATTCTAGCCCTGATGGTCGTCACGACGATTACCGAAGCCAAGAACGGGCTCAGTGCGCTGATCGATCGGGTGCGCGCTGGCGAGTCGGTGCTGATCATGGACCGCGGCACGCCAGTGGCGCGGTTGGAGTCCGCGATCAGTGCTTCTCCCGACGCTGAGGGAAGGATCGCGCGGCTGGAGCGTGCCGGAGCAGTCAGGGCGGCTCGCAAGCCGCCCGTGACGGAGCTGCTGGGTACGAGCCCGCCGAGCCTGCGGGGTGCAACAAGTGCTGTTGCGACGCTGATCGAGGAGAGGCGCGAGGGCCGTTGAGGTTCTGGGACAGCTCAGCGATCGTGCCGCTGATTGTCACCGAGGCCAGCACAGAGGAGTTGCTGGCGAGCGCTGCGCAGGACCCGGTTATGTGCGTATGGTGGGCAACTGAAGTCGAGTGCGCGTCCGCCCTCTCCAGGCAGGAGCGGGAAGGAGCGTTGACGGATGTCGCGATCACGACCGCGCTTGAGCGCCTAGACCTTCTCTCCGAAAGTTGGAACGAGGTGCAGCCGACCGCGGCCCTACGAGGCACCGCACGCCGGCTCCTTCGAGTACACCCGCTTCGCGGTGCCGACTCGCTGCAGCTTGCAGCCGCCGTCGTCGCCTCGGAGGGACTGCCGGCCTCGCTGAACATCGTGACCCTCGACGAGCGGCTTGCCAGCGCCGCGCGACGCGAGGGCTTCACCGTACAAGCCGTCGATCCCGCGAGCTGAGCTCGTCCCTTTCAGGGGCCGTGGGATAGCCCTTGGTGCGTCGGAGTCAACGGGCGACGCATCACACGGCCGGCACGATCGCTGCCTGATCGGCCCTCTGCTGGCCGGCGGCTATGCCAAGCGCAGCGTCTCCGCACGCACGACTACGGGGTTTGCGCAACGTACGGTCCTCTCCATTTCGGCAAAGACTAGGTTCGACGTGTAAACCATCGCCCACCAGAAGGGCCACGACTGGTGGATCTGACTAGCGCGATGTCCGCGTCGCCTGCGGGCCGCGGCTTTGACCTCAGCGCGCGGTGAGTCGATCAAGCGTTGGCCTTGTTGGCATACCGCTGTCGGGCCGCTTGTGGAGGTCATTGGTGCCTTCAACCTCGGCGGTGGCCGGGTTCATTGAGTCGGCGAGTCGCTCGAACCGTCGAGCGGCCTGCTCGATTTCCTTATCCGTGTGTCGGGTCATTGGTCACCTCATTCGCTAGAGAGCTTGAAGATGTTCGTGACCGGGTCCTGTGTATGTTGTGCACAAAGACGGATCGGCGGTGTCGTACGGCGCTTCAGCGCGCCTCGACATGATCGACCCGAATCGTAAGTTGCCGCCGACGGTAGGCTCCCTTGGCGATGAGCACATACCCGTTTCGCTACACGTTTCGCTCGCCCCTCCTAGGGTGGAGGCGATGACCTACACGACCGCCGACGGCAGGCAGCAGATCCTCGACGCGCTCGTCGCCGCGGCGGATGAGATCGCGGTCGCGCTGGCGCTGCTCAGCGAGGCGTATGAGCATCTCGACGAACGGATGGCCGAGCGGCTCGAAGAGGCTCTGTTCCAACCGGTGCAGGCGGCGTACGGTCGCGCGAAGCGCGTGCATGGTGCCTTTGCGCAGCGCTATGAGCTGCAGGGCCACGCCTTCCAGACGCCGTCGCCGGTGGCTCCGTCGAGTGGCACGAAGGGCCTGATCGAGGCTGCCGTCGACGCCGCCGCACGGGCGGACGGCATGCTCGCCGAGCTGCAGGACTCGATGCTGCCGGTCGAGGTCGGCGACGCCGAGTTGCGGGCTGGGCTCACGGACGTGCGAGAGCTGCTCGGCGGGGTGCGCTCGCGGGCGCGCGAGCTGGTGCGCACGCTCGGACGCTAGGCGCCCGTGGCGAAGGCTTCGAGGCTAGACCGCCGCCGTGGCCGCGTGTGGCGCGACGCGCTCGTGCCAGCGCTCGACTCGCTCCAGCTGGGCGGCGAGCGATAGCAGCATGGGCTCGCTGTTGGCCGGGCCGAGCAGTTGCACCCCGAAGGGGAGGCCGTCGTGGGTCACGCCGGCGGGCACGCTCACACCCGGCCAGCCGAGCACATTCCAGGGCCACGCGTACGGGCAGGCGCCGGCGATCAGCTGTTGGGTGGCGCGGCTGCTCAACCCGTCGGTGCTGCCGACGCGCAACGCCGGGGCGGCACTCGTCGGGGCGATCAGCACGTCGTGCTGGTGGAAGATCGCGCCGACCCGCCGCTGGAAGCGACGCTCCAGGCGCCGCGCGTAGGGCAGGACGGTCTTTGAGAGGACGCCGCCCAGTCGCGCCGTCGAGCGGGTGCGCGCGTCCAGGAGCGAGCGGTCGGGGACGCGCTTGACCCACTCGTGCACGCCCGACTCGCCACGAGCCACCAGCGTGAGCCCCATCAGGCCGTAGCGCGGGTGGCCGTCGACGACGGTGTGGCCGAGCTCGGCCAGCGCTCTGCCGATCCGTCGCACACCCGCCTCGATCTCGTGATGCAGGCGCACGGGCGCGGCGCTGTAGGCGTGCTGCAGCGAGAGCACGATGCGCAATCTACGCGGCTCGTGCGCGAGCGTCTGCGCGTAGGGCTCCAGCGGCGGCGCAGGGGCGTGCAGGTCATCGGGGTGGCCGCCGCTGAGCACGTCGAGCATCAGCGCCGCGTCGGCCACCGTGCGCGTCAGCGGGCCGAAGCACGTGAGCCCGTTGAAGGACTCGCGATCGGGCCACGTGGAGATGCGACCGCGTTGGGGCTTGACGCCGATGAGGTTGCACCATGCGGCGGGGATGCGCACCGAGCCCGCGCCGTCGGAGCCGACCGCGGCCGGCACGATCCCCGCGGCGACCGCCGCCGCCGAGCCGCCGCTCGAGCCGCCGGGAGTGTGGTCGAGACTCCACGGGTTGCGGGTCGCGCCGAACGCCGAGCCCTCCGTGAACGGGTAGAGCCCGACCTCGGGCGTGTTGGTCTTGCCGACGATCACGGCTCCCGCGTCGCGCAGGCGGCGCACCATCTCGCAGTCCTCGGTCTTGGGCGCGAACGCGCCGGAGCAACCGAACGAGGTCGGGTGCTCGGCGAGGTCGACGTCGTCCTTGACCGCGACCGGGACCCCCAGCAGCGGCAGCCGCTCGCCGGCTGCGATGCGCGCGTCGGCCTGCCTCGCCTCGGCGCGCGCGGCCTGCGCGCGCACGACTCTGAAGGCGTTGAGCGTTGGCTGGGTGGCCTCGACGTGGGCGAGGGCCCGCTCGACCAGCTGGGCCGAGCTGACGCGGCGATCCGCCAGCGCCGCCACGCACTCGACGAGCTCGCTCGGCGCGCGGGGGCTGTCCGCGCCTTCGGCGTCCGGGCCGGGAGTCGAGTGGGTGGCTGAGGACATTTTTGATTTGCGGGGCGTTCCCGGGCAGGTCCGCTCTGCGCTTCTGTCACTGATCGTTCGCTCGAACGAAGGTAGCAAGCGGGTGGTCGCTCGTACACTCAGGCGGTGAAGGGCGAGCTGCTCCAAGACACCTCGACGCTGGTCAGGCGCTTTCACGAGGCACGCCGCGACGGCGAGCTCGTCGTGTTGCAGGGCTTCCACGCGCTCAAGCACGCGCTCCGCTTCGACGCTGCGATCGAGGTGGTCGCGTGCGTGGACTCCATCGCACTCGAGCGGCTTGCGCAAGGTCTCGCCCCCGACCTGGTCGAGCGAGTCCAGGCGCTTGCCGTCACGCTCCCGGCGGAGGCGTTCAAGCGGCTTGGACCCGTACGTCCCGCACACGGGCGTCGTCAGCATCGCGCGCCGCGTGGGGACCGACCCGCTCGCGCTGCTCGCCAAGCCGGGTGACGCGCCGATCGTCTTGCTGGAGGATCCGCGCCACTTCGGCAATCTGGGAGCGGTCGTGCGCGTGGCGGCGGCCGTCGAGGCTGCGGGCGTGCTAACGACCGGCCGCCAGGACCCCTGGGACCCGGTCGCCGTGCGCGGCTCGGCGGGCCTGCACTTCGCGCTGCCGGTGGCGCGCGTGGAGCGGCTGCCGCGCACCGACAGGCCGTTGCTGGCGCTCGACCCCGACGGCGAGCAGCTGCGCCCCGAGCTGGTCCCAGCGCGCGCGCTGCTCGCGTTCGGGACCGAGCGCGACGGCCTCAGCGGCGAGCTCTTGGAGCGCGCCGACGCGCGCCTGCGCCTGCCGATGCGCGAGGGCGTCTCGAGCCTGAACCTCGCGACTTCGGTGGCCGCCGTGCTCTACAGCTTGCGGCTCGCACGGGTCTGAGGTCGGCTGGTCGTCTCTACAGCGGTTGGCCCTCGCGCGAGACGGTGGTGGAATTCGTAGGTAGTCGCACCACCTGACTGCGCCCGTCGTTCAACCTGCCGCAGAAGGCATGTACGGCGCCAGCTCGCGTCTGGCGATCGAGAGCTTGTGGACCTCGTCGGGGCCGTCGGCGAGCCGCAGGGTGCGCAAGTGGGCGTAGGTCCACGCGAGTGGGAAGTCGTCGGAGACGCCGCCGCCGCCGTGGACCTGGATTGCGCGGTCGATCACCTTCAGCGCGATGTTCGGCGCGGCCACCTTGATCGCAGCGATCTCTGTGCGCGCGTGGCGGTTGCCGACCGTGTCCATCAGCCACGCCGCCTTCAGGGTCAGCAGGCGCGCCATCTCGATCTCGATGCGCGCCTCGGCGATCCAGTCCTGGATGTTGCTTCGCGAGGCGACCGGCTGCCCGAAGGTGGTGCGCGAGACGGCGCGCCTGCACATCGCCTCTAGCGCCCGCTCGGCGGCGCCGATCGAGCGCATGCAGTGATGAATGCGCCCCGGTCCCAGCCGCGCCTGGGCGATCATGAAGCCGTCGCCCTCGCCGGCGATCAGGTTGCTTGTGGGCACGCGCACGTCCTCGAACAGGATTTCGGCGTGACCCTCCTGGTCCTGGTAGCCGAACACTGGCAAGCCCCGCACAATCTGAACGCCCGGAGTGTCGATCGGAACGAGGATCTGGCTCTGCTGGCGGTGGCGCGGAGAATCAGATCCCGCCCGCCCGCTCTTGCCCATCACGATCATGATCCGGCAGTGCGGGTGCAGCGCGCCCGAGATCCACCACTTGCGTCCGTTGAGCACATAGCCGTCGCCGTCAGGCTCGATTCTCAGCGAGATATTCGTGGCGTCCGAGGACGCCACATCCGGCTCGGTCATCGCGAAGCACGAACGAATCTCTCCCTCTAGTAGAGGGTTAAGCCAGCGAGACTTCTGCTCGGCGGTGGCGAACTGGTGCAGCACCTCCATGTTGCCCGTGTCCGGCGCCGAGCAGTTGCAGGCCTCCGAGGCGATGTGGCTGCGCCCGAGGATCTCGGCGAGCGGGGCGTAGTCGCTGTTGGAGAGGCCCGCTCCATGATCTGCGTCCGGTAGGAACATGTTCCAAAGCCCCGCCTCGCGGGCGCGCGCCTTCAGCTCCTCCATGATCGCCGGCTGATGGTGCGGATCGCCGGACTCGGCGAGCTGGCGCTCGTACACCGGCTCGGCGGGGTAGACGTGCTCGTCCATGAACGCCCTCAGGCGCTCCTGGAGCTCGATGCAGCGCTCGCTCGGCTGGAAGTCCATCGTTGTCCTTTCGGCAGTGGGAATAGGATCATCGCCGATGACGGGCGGATCGGCTGACTACAAGGCGGCGGGCGTCGACTACGACGCGCTCGACGCCGGCAAGCGCATGGCGATGGCGAAGGCACTGGCAACCTCGCCGCTACTCGCCGCGCGCGGCGGCCGAGCGCTGGACGCCTCGCGCGGCGAGCCGGCGTTCGCGTTCGACTTCGACGGCCGCACGCTCGCGTTCGTGATGGAGGGCCTTGGCACCAAGTCGATCGTCGCGCGGCACGTGCTCGAACGGCACGGGATCAACCGCTTCGCCGACGTCGCCTACGACACGGTCGCGGCGATCCTCAACGATCTCTGCTGCCTTGGCGCCTTGCCGCTTGTCGTCAACGCCTACTTCGCCACCGGCGCCTCTGAGTGGTACGCCGAGACAGAGCGCGCCGCCGCCCTGCTCGAGGGCTGGCAGCGTGCCTGCCTCGACGCCGGCTGCGCCTGGGGTGGGGGAGAGTCGCCTTCGCTCACGGGCCTCGTGTCCGAGCACGACATCGAGCTCGCCGGCGCGGCCGTCGGCGCCGTGCCAGCTGGGCGCTCGGCGATCCTCGGCGACGAGCTGAAGCCCGGGGATGAGATCGTGCTGATTGCCTCCAGCGGCATGCACGCCAACGGCGCCTCGCTCGCGCGCCTGCTCGTCGAGCGCCTGCCCGACGGCTACATGACAACGCTGCCGAGCGGGCGCGCGTTGGGCGAGGCCTTGCTCGATCCCAGCACGATGTACGTGCCGCTCGTCCAGGCCTTGCTCGAGTCCGGCCTCGGGGTGTCCTACCTGAGCCACGTCACGGGCCACGGCCTGTTGAAGCTGATGCGCCCCACGCGCGCGCTCAGCTATCGTGTCTCGGCGCTGCCCCCCGTGCCCGAGGCGTTGGCATTCCTAGTCGACAAGGCTAGTCTCGATCCACACACGGCGTACTCGACATTCAACATGGGCTCGGGCTACGCCGTCTACTGCGAGGCCGGCGCGGGCGAGTCGGTCGTCGCTTTGGCCTGGTCACTGGGGCTCCAGGCCCTCGTGGCTGGCTCTGTAGAGCTGGGTCCGCGCCAGGTGATCGTCGAGCCGCTGGGCATCCGCTACGCCGGCGAGGAGCTCGAATTCGCCCCCTCCGAGCAACCACCTAGTTGAACCTGTCTCCCGATACGGCTAACCTCTGCGGGTAAATCGCCAATGCTCCCCGAACGGCTGAGACGTCTGGGGACTCGATGTCGCCGGACCGTCAAGGATCCGGAGCTACCCGGATCGTAGGCGGACCTGTCCCATCAACAGAGGAGAGAAGCTGATGCGTAGAGCATCTATCCGTTTGGCCTTGCTCGGCCTTGCCGTAGCAACCCTGGGCCTGCCGGCCGCCGCGGGGGCGGCGCCGAGCGTGACGCTCAGGGTGAAGGCCGTGCCGATCCCGAAGAACCCGAGCTCGAAGAGCGGTCCCACGTTTCCGGGAACCGGCAACATCCTCGGCGCCGGCACCGACGTCGAAGCCGAATTCAAAATCAGCGGCACCGAATACGGCGGCTTCCCCTCGCCGCTGACGGGCGTCACGTTCTACACGCCCACCGGATCGAAGCTGACGACCAAAGGCTTCACGACCTGCTCGGCAGGGATCCTGGAAAGCCACGAAGTCCAGAAGTGCCCGAAGAAGTCGGTCGCCGGGCCTCGGGGCGAAGCCGGCGGCGTCGTCAGCTTCGGCGGCACGCGTGTGCACGAGAACCTGACGGTTCAGCCGTTCTTCGAGGAAGGCGGGAACCTTGCCTTCTACGCCGAAGGAACCTCTCCCGCCTCGATCGAACTCCTGTCGACCGGGAAATTCGGCTCCGCCGCCGGGTCGGGCCCCGTGCTCACCACGGAAGTGCCGCTCGTCGCGACCGTCCCCGGCGCTCCGTATGGGTCTGTGGAATTCATCAAGGTCAAGGTCGGCGCCGCCTTCATGAAGGGCAAAAAGCTCGTGTCCTACGGCACGTTGCCGAAGAAGTGCCCGAAGGGCGGCTTCCCGGTCAAGGCCGAACTGAAGTTCTTCAGCGGGGAAATGGTCACCGTCACCGCCAAGCCGCCGTGCCCGAAGAAATAGGTCGGCCGCGGAGGTAGCTTCTGAATGACATGGCGGCGGCCGCCTTCATCTTGGATGGGGCGGCCGCCGGCAGGACTTGGACGACAGCAAGGGAACAAGCGTCTCAGGCGAGCGCGCGAGAGCGTATGGTCTGAGTGACAGCTGGGAAGGGCGGCCCGGTCCAGCGGATGGGCCGTCTTCTTCTTGGTCAAGACAGAGGTAGGTCGGGTTGAGGACGCAGAACGAGGGGTTCAGGAGGGGTATCGCCGCTGTCGCGGGCGCTGTCTGCGTGGCCGCGCTCGTCGCGGTCGTCCTGCTTGCGACCTCGGCCGGAGGGTCCGGCGGCGGCTACAGCGTTCGCGCGATCTTCGACGACGCCGGCAATCTGACCAGCGGAGAGGACGTCAAGATCGACGGAGTCAAGGTCGGGACCGTCGGATCGGTCGCGCCCACGCCGCACGCCAAGGCCGCGGTGGTCCTCAACATCAGCAATCCGGGCTTCCAGGACTTTCGCGAAGACGCCAGCTGCACGATCCGCCCGCAGGCGCTGATCGGCGAGAAGTTCGTCGACTGCCTGCCGACCCAGCCGCGGGTCGAAGGCACACCGCTGCCGCCTGCGCTGAAGACGATTCCCGCAGGCCAGGAAGGCGCCGGTCAGGTGCTGCTCCCGGTCACCGGCACGCACAGCCCGGTGGACCCCGACCTGCTTGGAGACATCAACCGCCTGCCCGAGGCACAGCGCCTGACGATCATCCTCAACGAGCTCGGCGCCGGCTTCGCCGGGCGCGGCTCAGACCTCAACGCGACGCTGCGCCGCTCAAACCCCGCCCTGCAAGGGCTCGAAAAAGTGCTGGCGATCCTCGCGAACGAGAACAAGACGCTGAACGACCTGGCGGTCGAAGGCGACCGCGCGACCGCGCCGCTGGCGGCCGACCGCTCGCGGCTCGTCGGCTTCATCAACCAGGGCAACACCGTTGCCCAGGCGACCGCCAGGCACCGCGGCGCGCTCGCCCAGAACCTCGCCGACTTCCCAGCCTTCCTCGAACAGCTCGGGCCGGCGATGGAACGGCTCGGACGCTTCGCGCAGCAGACGACCCCCACTCTCGAAGACCTCGGCGTGGCGGCTCCCGGCATCAACAAGACTTACGAGAACCTCGGTCCCTTCTCCAAGTCCTTCGAAGGCTTCTTGACCTCGTTCGGCAAAAACGCCCGGAGGACTTCTTCCGCGTTGCGTGCGGTCGAACCGCTGCTGCCACTGGCAAAGGCGCTCGGCAAGAACGGCAAGCCGTTTGCGACGAACTTCTCGGGGCTATTCACGAGCCTGCGCTCGACGGGCGGATTGGAGCGCCTGCTCGACTTCATCTACCTGGGCGCCGGCAGCATCAACGGCTACGACGCGCTCGGGCACTTCCTGCGCGCGGAGGTTGTCGGGAGCGGAGGATGCATCGCCTATGCAGTCGTCACCAACCCCATCTGCGCTACCGGGAAATTCATCGGCGCGAGCAGCTCGAGCGCCAAGTCCTCGACGGCGAGCGCCTCTTCGGCAAGCTTTGTGATGCAGCGCACGCTGGCCGTGCTGAAAGGCATGACGCCGGCCGAGGCGATCGCCAAGTACCCGGGCACGCTCGCGGCCGAGACCGCCGCCGGCGCCGGTCCCGGGACTCAGCCGGCCGCCTCCGGCGCGACACCCGCGGCTCAGCCCGTCGGCGGGGCGGCGGCCGGCACCACCTACTACTCGCCGTCTGAAGAAAGCTCCGAAGCTGGCGGCATGCTCCTCAACTACCTGCTCGGCAACTGAACGCGATGATCCGGCGACCGCCCACAGCCACGTTGTCTGTGCCCTCCTGGGCGCTCCCGCCACTTGCGATGCTCGCCTTCCTGGTCCCCGCGAGCGGGGCGCTCGCAGAGACGACGGCGAATGTCCCTGCCGGGGAAGGCGCGGCGCCCGCGGCGACGACGACCGTGCCCGCGCCGCCGCCGCCGAGCGCGACCCCCACCCCGACGCCCACGTCGCCGACGCCAACGACGACCGAAACGACGACAACTACTACCGAAGCCGGCAGCGCTCCCGAAACGACGACGACGCCGCTGGCGCCCGTAGTGCGCGCGCGACACCCCCAACCGCGTAGCGCCGCCAGCCACGGACATGGAAGCGCCACCTCGACGCCGGCGCTGACGAAGCCCGGCGGCGCAAGCTCCAAGGCGAATGCGGTCGCGCCCTCAGCACTGACCCCGCCGCTGCCCTCGACGCTCGGAGGCTCGCTTGGCGGCGTGCCGAGCTTCTTCATCGACAGCTTCTCGATCCCGCCGTTCCTGTTGCCGATCTACCAGGCTGCCGGCGCCGCTTATGGAATCCCGTGGCAGGTGCTGGCCGCGATCAACGAAGTCGAGAGCGACTACGGCCGTGACCTGAGCGTCTCGAGCGCCGGCGCCGAGGGCTGGATGCAGTTCCTGCCGAGCACCTGGGGGCAGTACGGCGTCGACGTCAACAACGACGGCTTCGAGGACCCCTACAACCCGGCCGACGCGATCTTCGGCGCCGCGCGCTACCTCAAGGACGCGGGCGGCGAGCGCGACATCCGCACGGCGATATTCGCCTACAACCACTCACAGGCTTACGTCAACTCGGTGTTGCTGCGCGCGCGGCTGCTCGGCGGCACGCCGCCGCAGCTGCTTGGCGCGATCACCGGGCTGACCGAAGCGCGCTTCCCCGTGTATGCCGCCTCGCACTACAGTGACGGCTTCCCCGTGACCGAAGGGGCCTCGCCGCGCACGATCGCGGGGACGACGATCTACTCGCAGGACGGCGCGCCCGCGATCGCCGTGCAGGACGGACGTGTCGTGCAGATCGACGCCGCGGGACCGTTCGGGCGCACGATCTCGTTGCGCGACGCCTACGGCAACACCTACACATATGCGGGATTGGGGACGATCGCGACGCTCTACCCGGTGCTTGAAGGACGCGAACCGCTCGAAGCGCGCGGCGCGGGACGCTCGGGCGCAGCGTTCGGGGCGAGCGCCGCTTCGCAAGGCGCGACACGCGAGTTCAGGGCGGGCTCTGAGAACGTGTACCTGCACCCGCTGCGGGTGGGTGCTCGGGTGATCGCGGGCACGGTGCTCGGCCACGTCGGCGCGGGCGTCGCCCCGCATCTGGTCTTCCAGATCCATCCCGCGGGCGCGCCCCTGATCGACCCGAAGCCGATCCTCGACGGCTGGGTCAAGCTGCAGAGCTCCTCCGCGGTGAAAGCCAAGGGCCGCGACCCGTTCGCCAAGATATCTCCGAGCGCGGGACAGGCGCTGCTCGAGTCAAAGACCCAGCTCGAGCAGCAGATCCCGCGCGACCACGGCATCCGCCTCGCGCGCTGCGAGCGGCGTCTGATCGACGACGGCCGCGTCGACCGGCGGGTGCTCGCCGCGCTGGAGTTCCTGTCGGCCTCGGGCTTGAAGCCGACGGTCCCAGCTCGCAGCTGCACAGCCGCCGCGGCGACGGCGGCCCACGGCGCGCCGTTGCGCCCAGCGCAACAGGGCGGCACGCCCGGCGACGCGGTCGACATCTCGGCGATCAACGGGATCCCGGTCGTCGGCCCAAGTGGCCCGGGGGCGATCGCGACCGTCGCGGTGCGCAAGCTCGCCAAGCTCCAAGGCGTCATGAAGCCGCTCCAGATCGCGAGCGCGACGCGCATCGCCGGCGCCGCGCGCAGCGTCGCGTCGTCGGGCTATGCCGGCGTTATCCATGTCGCCTACACGCCGCTCGGCGGTGGCGTGGCGCATGCGGCGAGTAGCGCCACAAGCACGGGCCTCACACCCGCGCAGTGGCTGAAGCTGGTCGCCCGCCTCGGCGAGGTGCCCGACCCGACGGTCAGCCCCAAGCCGTCGTCGGCCGCTATCCCTGACCACACGAGCGCGGCCTCCGCGACGGAAGGCAGGTAGAGCGATGGCCACCACCGTCCCTCCCAGCCCGCCCGCGTCGACGCCGCCTCCCGTCCCGCCCGCGCCGCTCGGCCCCCCGCCGCGGCGGGCGCGCAACGTCCGCATCGCGGCCTTCGGCGCGCTCGCGGCGGTGGTCGTGATCCTGCTCGTGCTCGTGCTCGCAGGCAACAAAGGCGCCACCTACCAGCTGGTCTTCCCCGAAGCTGGCCAGCTTGTGCGCGGCGACCAGGTCCAGGTCGGCGGCGTGCCGGTCGGCTCGATCAAGGACATCACGCTGCTTCACAACTACAACGTGCGCATCACGATCAACGTCGAATCCTCGCTCGCGCCGCTGCACGAGGGCACGAGCGCGGAAATCAGGGTGCCGTCGCTGTCGAGCGTCGCCAACCGCTACATCGCGCTCTCGCCGGGACCGAACAACCGCCCGTCGTTGCCCTCGGGCTCGACGCTGCCGACGACCGCCACCCACGGCGTCGTCGACCTCGACCAGCTGTTTGGCATCTTCAACGCCAGGACGCGCAAGGGGTTGCAGCAGTTGATCCAGGGCTCCGCCGAACAGTATTCGGGCGTGGCGCCGCAGCTGCAAGTGGACGCGCGCTACTTCCCGCCCGCGCTGGCCGCCGTCGACCACGTGTTCGGTGAGCTCGCGCGCGACCAGTCGACGTTCGCAAGCTTCCTCGTGGAAAGCGCCAAGGCGACGACCGTCCTGGCCGGCCGCAGCCAGCAGCTGACCGAACTGGTGAGCCATGCCGACACCACCTTTGCGGCGCTCGGCTCGCAACAGGCAAATCTCGCTGGCGCGCTGAAACAGCTGCCTGCCACCCTCAAAGAAGGCAACCGCACGTTCGAACAGCTGCCGGCCACGCTTGCCGACCTGACCAGGCTGGTCGACGTCTCCAAGCCGGACACCAAGACGCTCGCCTCGTTCGTCACGAAGCTGCGCCCGCTCGTGATCGCGGGCACGCCGGTCGTCGGCAACTTCAGCGAAGCGATCTCAAAGCCGGGCGCGAGCAACGATCTCACCGAAACCGCCCTCGCGCTGCCCGGGCTCGCGCAGGCGCTGGCCACTGCCTCTCCCAACGGCGTGCGCGCGGCTGAAGAATCGCTGCCGGTAACCGCCCTGTTCGGGCCATACTCGCCAGATCTCCAGGGCTTCCTCCGTGGCTTCGGCCAGGGCAGCGCCTACTACGACGCCAACGGCCACTACGCGCGTGTGGCCGGGCTGTTCCCCAACTTCGAACTGGGCTCGGAAAACACGCTCAAACCGGCAAACCCGACGCAGGTCGTCTCAGGCCTGAAGACAGGTCAGCTGCGTCGCTGCCCGGGCGCGGGCACGCAGCCCGCCGCGGACGGCTCCTCGCCCTTCACCGACAACGGCCAACTGGGCTGCGACCCAACTCAGACTCCATGAATCGCCGCCGCTCCAACTCCCTGGCAGGCAGCCCGCTGTTGATCGGCGCGATCACGACGCTGATCGTGGTCGTAGCCGTGTTCCTCTCCTACAACGCGAACAACGGGCTGCCGTTCACGCCCACCTACGACATCAAGGTGCAGCTGCCCGAGGCATCCGGCCTGCAGAAGGGCAACCAGGTGCGGATCGGCGGCGAGCGCGTCGGTGTCATAAGCGCACTGAGCCCCTATCAGAGCCCCACAACCGGCCGCATGACCGCGATCGTCTCGCTCAAGCTCGAAAAGAGCGTGCAACCGTTGCCCGCCGACACGAAAGCCCTCGTGCAGTCGGTCTCGACGATCGGCCTGAAGTATCTCGCGCTCGAAAGGGGCCACTCGGCCAGCACCTTGAAGGCAGGCGCCACGATCCCAGTCTCCCAGACGCGCGAACCGGTCGATCTCGACCAGTTCTTCAACATGTTCGACGAAAAGACGCGGCATGCCAACCAGGTCAACCTGACGAGCTTCGGCAACGGCCTCGCCGCGCGCGGGATCGGCTTGAACGAAACGCTGGCCACGCTGCGCCCGCTGGTCACGAACGCGATCCCGGTGTTGCACAATCTGGCCTCGCCAAAGACGGGCTTCGGCCAACTGTTCGTCGCGCTGGATCGCGCCGCAAAAGAAGTCGCGCCCGTCGCCAGCGAACAGGCGGCCCTCTACAGCGACCTCGACACGTTCTTCACGGCCTACGCGAGCGTCTCACCCTCGCTTGAACAGGCGATCGAGGGCGGGCCGCCCGCGCTGCGTCAGGCCACCCACTCGTTTCCCTTCGAGGCTGAATTCGTCAACAAGAGCGCGGATTTCATGCGCCTGCTGCGGCCTAGCGCGAAGATCCTCACGACGGTGGCCGCGCCGCTCGGCCACGCCTTCGAAGTCGGCGCCGTCAACGTGCGCGCGGCGACCGCGCTCAACCCGGAGATCGCCGAAGCGACCCAGGCGTTCGCGGCGTTCGCCCAGAACCCGATCGTGACCAACGGGGTCGAAGACCTCACGCATACGCTCGGGCTTGGCAACCCGTTCCTGGCCGGCCTCGCGCCGGCGCAGACGAACTGCAACTACGTGACGCTCTTCTTCCGCAACTTCGCGAGCCTGCTCTCCGAGAGCGTCGGCGTCGGCACCGTCGCGCGCGCGGCGGCCGTGCTCGCGCCGGACGGGCCTAATAACGAGGGCCTGCCCTCCGCGACGCCGGCCAACGGCCCATCGGTCGATCACCTTCCCGGCAACACCGCGGGAACGGTGGGCGCCCCGATCGACAACAACCATCTGCACATCAACCCGTATCCGAACGTCGGCGGCCCCGGTCAACCGCTCGAGTGCGAAGCCGGCAACGAGCCCTATGCCACGGGCCAGACCGTGATCGGCAACGTGCCCGGGAACGTGGGGACCAAGCACGAAGCCACCACGCGCGAAGAGAATCTCTACAGCGAAAAGTATCCGGCCTCGACGCTCGAAGCGCTCGGCTTGAAGAGCTCCAAAGGAGCCAAGAAATGAGTCGCGTGCGCTGGTGGAAACGCTACGACGAGATGCCGGTCGTCGAGCTGCAGAAGTCAAACCCGGTGCGCTTCGGGATCGTGCTGCTCCTCCTCACCGCGATCGTCGTCTACTTCGGCTTCACCAAGCACATCCCGTTCAAGCACGGCTTCCGCCTGAAGGGCGTGTTCTCGACCGCTGTCAACATCAGCCCCAAATCGCCGGTGCGCATCGCAGGCGTGAACGTCGGCAAGGTCACCTCGATCCAGCGCGTCGGCGACACCGGCGTCGTGACGATGGAAATCACAAAAGGCGGCCTCCCGATCCATCGCGACGCGACGCTCAAGATCCGCGCGCGGATCCTGCTCGAAGGCAACTGGTTCGTCGATTTGCAGCCCGGCACCCCCTCGTCGCCGACGGTCTCCTCGGGCTACACGATCCCGGTGACGCAGACAGCCGACCCGGTCCAGCTCGACCAGATCCTCGACGCGCTCAACACCGACACGCGCTCGGACCTGCAGACCCTGCTGGCCGAATACGGGTCTGCGCTGACGCGCAAGCCGACCGCCGCGCAGGACGCCGAACAGAACCCGGCCGTGCACGGCCTGAATGGGGCCCAAGCGCTCAAAAAGACCTACTACGACAGCCCTGAAGCGCTCAAGGGCGCCGCGATCGTCAACCAGTCGCTCGGTGGTGTGGAACAACACGACATCTCCAACCTGATCGCCGGGGTCGAGAAATTCACCGCAGCTCTCAATGTGCACGAGCAGCAGCTCGGCGAATGGGTCGGCAACTTCAACACGTTCCTGGGCGCCTTCGCCGCCCAGTCCACGAGCCTCTCAAACGCGGTTGCGCTGTTGCCCGGCACGCTGCACAACGCCTCCAGCGCGTTCACGAGCTTCAACGCCGCTTCGCCCGCGCTGCGCAAGTTCTCGCTCGATTTGATCCCCGGCGTCGAACAGATCCCCGCGACGAACATCGCCGCCGAACCGTGGATCGAACAGACGCAGGCGTCGTTCGCGCCGACCGAGCTCGGCGGCGTCGCCAAGGGTCTGCGCGAAGCCGCCCCCACGATCGCCGGGCTGGTCACCCCGCAGCCGGCCTTCTACAAACAGACCGACCTCTTCTCAAAGTGCCTGAGCAAGATCTTCTTCCCGGGCGGAAACGTCAAGCTGCAGGACGGCACAAGCACGACGGGCGTCGAAATCTATCGCGAATTCTGGTACTCGATGGCGGGCGTCGCGGGCATCAGCCAGAGCTTCGACGGCAACGGCCCAACGTCTCGATTCATGGTGGAGACAGGCGCTCAAACGCTGCGCTCGGGCCCCGCGAGCGCTGTCGGCGCCTCGAGTCGCGGCGCGAAACTGCGGCTGCTCGCCCACACCTCTCAGCCTCCGTTGGGCACGCGCCCTGCGTTCTCGGCCAACGAGCCTGCCTACAAGCCGCTCGTGCCGTGCTACACGCAGACGCCGCCGGACTTCAACGGCCCGCTATCGCAAGGCCCAGCCGACGGGAGCGAACCGTGACGCCCGACGAGCAGCATCACGGCGAGCGCGGGCTGCGCGACCAGATCGAGCGCTACCGCACAGCGTTCATCTCGGTCGTGGCGATGATCGTGATCGCGCTGTTCGTGGGCGGCTACATCCTCTCCAACGAGCGGCTGTCGCTGCCGGGCTGGTTCCCGGTGCTCGGCAAGAGCTACGTCACGCTGAAGGCCGACTTCCGCACCGCGCAGGCGGTCACGCCCGGACAGGGCCAGTCGGTCACGATCGCGGGCGCCAAGATCGGCGAAATCGCAAGCGTCCAGTCAAACGACGGCGACGCGCTCGTGACGATGAACATCACGCCCAAGTACGCGCGCTACATCTACCGCAACGCGACGATGCTCTTGCGTCCGAAGACCGGTTTGAAGGACATGACCGTCGAGGTCGACCCGGGCACGCCAAGGGCCGGGCGCGTCCCGGCCGGCTACACGGTGCCGCAGTCCCAGACCGCTCCCGACGTTAACTTCGAGGAGTTCCTCGCCGCGCTCGACGGCGAAACGCGCGCCTACCTGCAGGAGCTGATCGCGGGCGCCGGCCAGGGCTTGAAGGGGAATTCGGCGAACCTGTCGGCCACATTCAAGCGCTTCGATCCGATCTCGCTGTATACGCGCAGGATCACCGCGCAGCTGCAGCTGCGCCACAAGAACATCGAACGGGCGCTGCACAACTTCCAGCTGATCATCAGCGCCCTCGGCGACAAGGACACCCAGATCTCACAGGCGATCGACGCCTCCAACGCCGTCTTCCAGACGTTCGCCGAACAGGACCAGAGCTTCCAGCGAACGCTGCACCTGTTGCCTGCAACGCTCTCGAAGACCAAGAGCGGGCTCGGCGAGCTCGCGCGCGCCGCCGCCGTGACCGGGCCGACGCTCACGAAGCTCGAGCCGTTCGCAAATGCGCTTGCCCCCGCACAGGTTGCGGCTCGCTCGCTCTTCAAGCAGAGCACGCCCATCCTCAAGAATGAGATCCGTCCGTTCGCGCGCCAGATACTGCCGGTCGTCAACCAGCTGCAGCCATCGCTGAAGGAACTCGGCGAAGCGTTCCCCGGCCTGGAATCGGGCTTCGGAGTCTTCAACGAACTGTTCAACGAGTTCGCCTACAACCCGGGGCCAAAGCAGGGCGGCTTCCTGTTCTTCCTCGGCTGGGCCAGCCACAACCTCGACAGTGCGCTCAGCACGGCGGACGCGCATGGGCCGGTCGGGCGCACCGTCGCCTACCTGAACTGCGAAGTGCTCCCGATCCTGAAGGGCGCCGGCGAAGTCAACGCGACGGTGAAGCTGGTGATCGCGCTGTTCAACCCGCCGACCGCCGAAGAATGCGTGGCGCATGGCTTGAGCACGGGAGCCGGGCTGACGCCAAGCAAGGCCGCCGCTGCCCGCGTCCGAAAGCACCCATCCTCGGGCGGTGGCATCACGATGAAACTGCTCGGCTCCAAGCGCAGCGCCTTCGGACGGCTCGCCACGGCAAGCGGGGGGTCTCGCTAGATGCAAAAGCGGGCGCCGACGTTGGCAAACATCCTCGTGATCGTGCTGTTCGCCCTCAGCTGCTTCGGGCTGCTGCTGTTCCTGTGGGAGTCCTTCGGCGGCCCCGTGCCGCTGAAGCCGAAGGGCTACCGCTTCAGCGTCGCGTTCCCGCGCACGCTCGCGCTCGCCGAACAGTCCGACGTGCGCATCAGCGGCGTCAACGTCGGGCACGTCATCACGCTCAAGTACGACAAGGACGGGCGCGCGCACGCCACGATCGAAATCGCCAGCAAGTACGCGCCGATTCCCTCCAACATGCACGCCATCCTGCGCCAGAAGACGCTGCTGGGGGAGACCTACGTGCAGCTCAAGCCCGCCGCGAGCGGCCAGGCTCAGTCGCTGCCCGACGGGGCGCAGCTTCCGAACGCTCAGATCGAAACGGCGGTGACGCTCGACGACATCCTCTCCGCGCTGACGCCCCAAACGCGCCGCTCCTTCCAGATCTGGATGCAGTCGCTGGCCGCAGGGCTCGGCGGCCGCGGCGAAGAGATCAACTCTTCGTTTGCGGTCATCCAACCGTTCGTCGAAGACTCCAACAAGCTCGTCACGGTCGCCAACTCCCAGGAGGGCGCGCTACGCGCCTCGATCCACAACACGGGCGTGGTGTTCGACGCGCTGACCGCGCGCGAGGGGGAGTTCCGCGGCCTGATCTCAAACGGCGAGCACGCGGTCCACGCGCTCGCCGAATCGAGCCAGGCGTTTGCCCAAGCGTTCCGCGAGCTGCCCGCGTTTGAGCGCAACTCACAGACGGCGCTGCGCAGCCTCGACCGTTTCGCGACCGACACGGTCCCGCTTTACGACCAGCTGCGACCCTTCGAGGAAGCGCTCACGCCACTGCTGAGAGCGGTCAAGCCGTTCACCCCGCCCTTCAACTCGCTGTTGACCTCGTTCGGGCCGCTGACGAAGGCTGGCAAGACGGGCCTGCCGGACGTCAAGAAGAGCCTCGACCTGACGACCCCCTTGCTTGCCGCGATAAGCCCGGTGCTGCACAACCTCAATCCCTTCTTCCAGTATCTGAGCGAATACACGCCCGAGCTGCAGGCGCTGTTCGCCAATGGGACCGCCGCAGCACAGACTCACGAAAAAAACAAAAACATCATCGGCGGACCCCAGCAGCACGTCCTCAAGGTGCTGAACGAGCTGACGCCCGAAGGGCTCGCCGTCTACCAGCAGCGAATCGGCACCAATCGAGCCAACGCATATCCGCATTCCGGCGTGTTCCGCTCGCTCGCCAGCGGCTTGCCGGTGTTCAGCAGCGCGTCCTGCGCGAACTCCGCTCCGTCGTTGGGGGGCCCCGAATCGGGGACGATCACCGACGAAATCATCGAACAGCTGATCGGGCTGGAACCGGGCAGCCGCAAGAAGGGCGCGCCCGTCGAAAACCACGCGCTCTATCCGCCTGTCGCCAACAACCCCGAAAAACCGTCCAACGTGATTCCTGCGCCAGCCTGTAACCAGCAAGCGCCGTTCACCTTCAACGGCCAGACGAGCCAGTTCCCGCACGCCACGCCGTCGAAGTAGCCGCGAAGTAGCTCAGGGCTCGCGGAGCCCGGCGGCCGCGAGCGCGCGCTCGTGGTCGAGGTAGGGCAGCAGCGCGAAGTAGGTGAGGTCGGCGTGCAGGCCGGGGAGCCGGTCGGTATCTCCCTGCAGGACGCGTCGGTGCAAGATCGAGGCTATCCCGCCGACGATCGCCTCAGAGGTCTGCTGCGGCAGGCACTCGGCGCCGGCCGAGCCCGAGCGGCCCTGCTCGATCAGGGAGGTGAACAGCGCGAGCGCCTCGCGCTGGCGCTCGCACGCCTGCGGTCCCGCGGCGAGCATCTCTACGAGCACCACACGCGCGCCGTCGGGGTTGCCGGCAAGCGCGCGGAGCAGGCTCTCGAGCGCCAGTCGCACCCGCTCGGCCCATGGCGCGGGGCATTGGAAGTGCTCGAGAGCAGAGCGCTCGGCACGGCAGATAAGCTCGTCGACAGCCTGCAGGAAGCAGTCCCGCTTATCGTGGAAGTGCTCGCTGAAGACCGCCTCCTGGACGTCGGCGCTCGTCAGCACGCGGCTGATGGTCGTGCGGTCGTACCCGCGCAGCGCGACCGTCTCGAGCATCGCGGCGAGCAAGCGTGCACGTGGATCGAGACGCGGGGCCGTCGCCACCGCGCCCGCCGCGAGGATAGGCGAGTCCGGCACCAGCCCTGGCTCGGCGCCTGAGCGCCTGTGGCGAAACATGTTCCTACCTCCCAAGACCCGATCGTAGACCCAATAGCCTCGATATGTCAAGGGGATGTGTATGGATCGGTACCGAGTTGCGTGAGCGGCGTTGTGGGACACGGGTTGATCGGGTCTTCCCCGATCACTAGTATCTGCGCCGTGGAGAGCGGCGGCGGCACTCACGAGCAGGACGAGGCGCGGGAGCAGCCCGGGGAGCAGCCCGTCGGCCCCGACGCGGTCGTGGGCGTGGAGGACGACGGCGATCACTTCCAGTACCACTCCGCCGGCGACCTCGACCTGGCCGGCGAGGCCACCGACCGCAACTGGTCGATCCGCTGCGTGGACGTGGTCAAGCGCCTGGCGGGCATACCGGTGCTAAACGGCCTGAACGTGGCGATCCCCGACGACACGATCACGGTCGTGCTGGGCCCCTCGGGCACCGGCAAGAGCGTGCTCATCAAGCACCTGATCGGCCTGATGTTTCCCGACTCGGGCGACATCCAGGTGCTCGGCAACTCCGTCCCCAAGCTGACGATGCCAAAGCTGCTCGAGCTGCGTCGCAGGATCGGCGTGCTCTTCCAGGACGGGGCCCTGTTCGGCTCGATGTCCGTGTTCGACAACGTGGCGTTTCCCTTGCGCCAGCACACCGACATGTCCGAGGGCCAGATCGGCGAAGTGACGCGCCAGCGCCTGGCGGACGTGGGCCTCGCCGACGCGATGGACGACGCTCCCTCGCAGCTGTCAGGCGGAATGCGCAAGCGCGCCGGCTTCGCCCGCGCGCTCGTGACCGAGCCGGACGTCGTGATCTTCGACGAGCCCGACTCTGGCCTTGACCCTGTGCGCACGGCGCTCCTGTGCGAACTGATCAAGGAGATGCACGAGGCTCACGGCGGCACCTACATCGTCGTGACCCACGACATCGCCTCGGCGCGGCGGATCGGTGAGTACATCGCGCTCCTGTGGCGAGGTCGGATCGTCGAAGCGGGCGACGCCGAGCGCATGTTCTCCTCGGAGAATCCCTTTGTGCGGCAGTTCCTCAGCGGGTCGGCCAGCGGCCCGCTGGGCATGGACTGAGTCCAGCGCAACCCGAGATCCCGCCCTGCGCAGTCCAGCGTGTGTTGGGGGGTTGCTCCCGCTTCGCCCGCGCGTGTGTGGGAATCACTCTGCGCGGCGCCGCACCGCATCCAGCTGTCTGTTGCCGGCGCCTCGCCATATGCGAACATATGTTCGACTATGGTGCTTTGCGTTCATGTCCCTCGTTTCGAGCTGACAGTCGCCGCCGGCGGGGCCAAGGCGCTCGCAGGCAGGGCGCTTGCGCTTGCCCCGATGGCGGGGGCGGAGCTTCGCGTCGGCGAGGTGTCGGGTGCGGCTGAGGCCTTTGGGGTAGCTGCCGGCATGCCCCTGGGCGAGGCGCTCACGCGCTGCCCGGAGCTCGAGTTGATCCCAGCCGACCCGCTCGCCGTGGCCGAAGCGTGGGAGGGGGTCGTGTGCGCTCTGGAGGGCATCGGCGCGGCGGTCGAGCCTGCGCGCGAGGGACTCGCCTACTTCGACGCGGACGGGCTGCGCGGTATGCACGGCTCGGACGCGCACACGATCGCACTCGCACGCCAGGCGCTGGCGCGGCCGGCAAGGATCGGAGGGGGGCCGACGCGCTTCTGCGCGCTAGCCGCCGCACTTGCGAGCAGCGCGCGCCGCGCGCGAGTCATCGTAGCGCGGGAGGCTCACCGCTACCTCGCCGCTCAACCGGTTGAGCTGCTCGGCTTCCGCGAGGAGACGGCGAGGTTGGTCGAGCCGCTCGAAAGGCTGGGTGTGCTCACGCTGGGAGGGCTGCTGGAATTGGCGCCCACCCACCAGAACCCTCCCGCCGCGCTCGCCGACCGCTTTGGCGAGCCGGGCGTCATCGCCCATCGCCTCGCCCGCGGGGAAGATACGCCGCTCACGCCGCGCGGCGTCGAGGAGTCGCTCGAGGAGTCGCTGGGGGTTGGGGACGCCGGCAGCGGGGAGATGTTGCAGCGGGTCCTGGGGGTGCTTGTCGATCGGCTGCTCGCGCGACCCGAGCGCCGCGGCAGGACTCTGCGGGCGGTGGTGCTCTCGGCGCGGCTCGTGGGGGGAGGGACCTGGCGCGAGCGCGTGGTGTTTCGCCAAGCCCTCAGCGACTCGAGACGTATAGGGCTGGCGTTGTCGCTGCGCCTGCCACTGCTGCCGGCGCCGGCCGAATCGCTGCGCCTCGGCGTGGAGCGCTTCGGTCCCGCAGGTGGAGAGCAGCACACGCTGCTCGAGCAGGGGGCGCAGGCGCGACGCGCGCGCCTGCGAGAGGCGGTCAGTCAGGTGCGCGCGGTTGCCGGACACGATGCGGCGTTGCGCGCTGTTCTCATCGACCCTGACTCGCGCGTGCCGGAGCGCCGGGTCGTGCTCACTGCGCTTCCCGGATGAGCGCTCCACACGCTCTGAGCCTTCCCCGCCCCGCCAGGGTGCGACTCGCGCATGGCGCTCCTAGCGAGGTCGACGGCGAACGGATCGAGCACCTGCGCGAGTCCTGGCTCGTGGAGGACCGCTGGTGGACGGAGCGCCCGCTGCGCAGGCGCTACTGGGAGCTGGTCGGCGCGCGCGGGCGCAACGTCATCGTCTTCCATGACCTGACCGCTGGGGACAGCTGGTTTGTGCAGGGCGCCTGAGGCGTTGAGGTGAACGAGACGCCTCCCTATGTCGAGCTGCACTGCCATTCGGCGTACTCGTTTCTGGACGGCGTATCGCTGCCTGAGGAGCTTGCGCACAGGGCGGCCTCTCTTGGTCACAGCGCGCTGGCTCTCACCGATCACAACTCGGTGTCTGGCTCGATGGAGCTCGCCCAGGCTGCCGCGGATGCGGGCGTGAGGGCGATCCACGGCGCCGAGATCGACCTCAGCGATGGTCGTCACTTGACGCTGCTCGTGCGCGACGCGCGCGGGTGGAGCAACCTGTGCCGGATCATCACCTGCGCCCATGCGCGCACGCGCGATCGCCCCGGGCGCGAGCGTGCGGAGCCGTCGGTGGAGATCCAGACGGTGCTCGAGCGCTCCGAGGGGCTCGTGTGCCTGACCGGCTGCGCCGCGCACGGCGTGCGCGAGGAGTCGACGGCGCGGCGGTTGCTGGACGCGTTCGGTCCGCAGGGGTTGAGGGTCGAGCTGCAACGTCCCTACGCCCGCCACGACCGCGCGCGCAACCGGGCGCTCGCCGCCCTTGCCCGACGGTTGGGGGTGGAGTGCGTGGCCACGGGAGACGTGCACGCCCACGGGCGCTCTCGCGCCGAGCTCCAGGATGCGTTCGTGGCGTTGCGAGGCCACACCACGCTCGACGCCTCCGAGCCGCTGCGGCGCGGCAACCACACCCACGTGATGAGCTCTCCACAGGCGATGGCCGCGCGCTTTGCCGAGCATCCGCAGGCGGTGCGCGAGACGCTGCGTCTGTCAGAGCAGCTTAGGTTCGACCTGAGCAGGGATCTGGGCTACCGCTACCCAGGGTCTGAGGACAAGGACGCTCCGCGGCGCCTGGCGGAGCTGTGTCGGGCGCGCCTCGAGGAACGCTACGAGCACGGTGGGGCTCGCGCCGAGGCCGAGGCGCGCCTGCAAGAGGAGCTGAACGTGATCGACCATCTTGGCTTGGCGGGCTTCTTCCTGCTTCACCACGACATGCTCGAGCTCGCTCGAGAGGTGGCGCTGGAGGTGCGCGGAGGCGATACGGCGCGTGCGCTGCTTGCCCCCGGACGCGGTCGCGGCTCATCGGTGTCTTCGATCGTGTGCTATCTCGCGGGCCTCTCGCACATCGACCCAGTCGCCAACGGGCTCTTGCTTGGGCGTTTCTTGCACGAGGATCTGCGGGGGTTGCCTGACATCGACCTCGATTTCCCTCGCGACATTCGCGAGGTCCTGATCCCCCGCGTGCACGAGCGCTACGGCCGCGACCACGCGGCGCTGGTAGCTGCCTTCCCGACATTCCGCGCCCGCGGAGCGATCCGCGAGTTGGGCAAGGCGCTGGGGCTGCCCCCAGGCGAGATCGAGCGCGCGGCGCGCGCGGCCGATGGTCGCAGGGGCGACGTGGAGCGCGATATCGCCGTCGCGGACGAGACCCTTCCGATGCGCTCGGCGCGCTGGCGCTGGCTTACGCGCCTGGTGCAGGAGGCATACGGCCTGCCTCGCCACCTCTCCCAGCACTCCGGTGGAATGGTGGTCTCGACGAGGCCCTTGATCGAATGCTGCCCGGTGGTGCCCTCGGCGATGGAGGGCCGCCAGATGGCGCAGTGGGACAAGGACTCCTGCGCGGACGCGCGCTTTCTGAAGATAGATCTGCTGGGGCTGGGGATGCTCTCGGCGGTGGAACGCTGCGTGGATGAGATCGCGCGCACCCGCGGGGAGCGCGTCGACCTGTCGCGGATACGGTTTGACGATCCCAAGACATTCGAGGCGATCCGCGAGGCGGACACGGTCGGGGTCTTCCAGATCGAGAGCCGCGCCCAGATGCAGTCGTTGCGGCGAACCCTTCCCAGGGATCTCGACGATCTGACCGTGCAGGTGGCGATCGTGCGTCCCGGCCCGATCCAGGGTGGGGCGATCAGCCCTTACATCGAGCGGCGCGGGCGACTGCGTGAAGATCCCCATTACGAGATCTCCTATGAGCACCCTTCGCTGGAGCCGGTGCTCGAGAGCACGCTCGGCACGATCATCTTTCAAGACCAGGTGATGGAAGTGGCCGAGGCGTTCGCGGGCTTCTCATCAGGGGAGGCCGAGGGGCTGCGCAGGGCGATGAGCCGCAAGCGCTCCCAAGAGGCGATGCAAAGTCATCGCGAGCGCTTCCTCGCGGGCGCGATGCGCCACTCCGATGCCGATGCGCAAACGGCGGAGCGCGTGTGGGAGATGGTGGCGGGCTTCGCCGGCTTTGGCTTTCCCAAGGCCCACGCTGCGGCCTTCGGCCTGCTCGCCTATCAGTCGACGTGGTTGCGCGTCCACTACGGGCCCGAGTTCCTGTGCGCGCTGCTGAATGAGCAGCCGATGGGCTTCTATGCTCCCGACAGCCTCGTCCACGAGGCGCAGCGCCGCGGAATAACGGTGTTGGGGCTTGACGTGAACGCGTCAGCCGTCCAGTGCGTCGTCGAGCAAGGAGCCGTGAGGCTTGGCTTGGGCTATGTCAAGGGCGCGGTTGCCGAGGAGGTGCGCGAGCTCGTATCCGAGCGAGAACGCGCAGGCGCGTTTCGCGACCTGGGCGATCTGGCGGCGCGGGCGGCGACGCGGCGCGCCACGCTCGAGCAGCTTGCATGGTCGGGCGCCTGCGACGGCCTGGCCAAGAGCAGGCGCCATGCCCTCTGGCAACTCGGGATCGCCGCTCCCGGGAAGCCCAGCGCCGAAGGCGTGCAGCTCGCGCTGCCGATCGAGTTGCCCCAGACGCCTCGTCTGCGCCCCCTCGATCGCTGGCAGCGTCTGCTCGCCGACTATGCGACGAGCGGGGTGACCGTGGACGACCATGTCATGGCGATCCTGCGCCCGCGCCTGTCGGTCCCGCTGCTGGCGACCAGCGCCCAGCTCGCCCGCCTGCCGCACGGCTGCTCGGTGGTCGTGGCCGGCATGGTGATTGCCCGCCAGCGACCGGGGACGGCCAAGGGGACGATGTTCCTGCTGTTCGAGGACGAGTGGGGCACCGTGAACCTGATCGTGCCGGGGGCGCTTTACGAGCGCCACCGCCCCCTCGCTCGCGCCGAGCCGCTGCTGCTCGCCCGCGGGCGATTGGAGCGCTCGCCGGCGGGGGTGCTCAACGTGCTCGTGCGCGAGCTCGCGGCGCTCGAGCGCTTCCTCGGGCCAGCGGAGGAGCGCGACGCCGGGGCGGGCAACGGTGGGCGTGTGAGCCGCCTACCTCGCACCGATCGTGCTCGCACGGCGGACGATCGACATGACACCGCTGAGATCGGAGCCGACATGCGTGCCGTCGCTCCGCCGGTGCAGAGCTTCGCGGCGGGGAGGCGACGGTAGGGCTTCGCAGCGGGCGGTGACGGTAAATCTGCGCATAGCGGGTAATGTGGCACCCGTGAACTTCCGCAAGCTCGGATCGAGCGGCATCGAGGTGTCGGAGATCAGCCTCGGCTCTTGGCTGACCTACTCCGGCGGCGTTGAGCGCCAGCAGGCCGAGGCGTGCGTGAAGGCGGCGTTCGAGGAGGGGATCAACTTCATCGACACCGCCAACGTCTACGGGCGCGGCGCGTCAGAGACGCTGCTCGGGGAGGTCCTCTCCGGATACGATCGCTCTTCCTACGTGCTCGCCACGAAGGTGTACTTCCCGATGTCGGATACCGACAGGGGCCTGTCGGCTGCGCAGATCCACAAGCAGATCGACGCTTCGCTCGAGCGTTTGCGCACCGACTACGTCGACCTCTACCAGTGTCACCGCTATGACGAGGACACCCCACTGGAGGAGACCATGCGGGCGCTCACCGAAGTGGTGGAGGCAGGCAAGGCCCGGCACATCGGCTTCAGCGAGTGGCCGGTGGAGCGGGTCGAGCAGTCGCTGGCGCTGCCGGGCGTGGCCAGGTGGGTCTCCAGCCAGCCTCAATACTCCCTGCTGTGGCGCAAGCCGGAGGCCGAGCTGATCCCGCTGTGCGAACGCGAGAACATTTCCCAGATCGTGTGGTCGCCGCTCGGACAGGGTGTGCTGACCGGTAAGTACCGTCCCGGCGAGGCGCCTCCGTCGGACTCCCGCGCAGCCAGTGAGAGCATGAGCGGCTTCATCGACCAGCTGATCCAAGACCCCGTGCTCGAGGCGGTGCAGCGCCTGCGCCCGGTCGCCGAGGGCGCTGGCTTGACGATGCCCCAGCTCGCGCTTGCCTGGGTGTTGCGTCAGCGCAATGTCGCCTCGGCGATCGTGGGGGCGAGCCGGCCCGAGCAGGTGCGCGCGAACGCATCGGCGTCGGGAGTGACGCTCGACGCCCAGACGCTCGCCTCCGTGGACGAGGCGCTTGACGGCGTATTCGTGCGCTGAGCTTCACCTGCCCTCGTGATGTGGTGAAGGGCCGCACCCCAAGACAAGGGGTACCGGATACCGCCCAAAGTAGTTGCGCACACAACCACAGCAAATGTTTGTACACGCAACTAAAACGCGGCCGTCCGGCTCCCTGACCCGGCAGAATTAGCCTGTGGGCCGAGCGAAGTTGATCCTGTTCGACATCGACGGCACCCTCGTCGACACCGGCGGAGCGGGCGCGCGCAGCTGGGCGTGGGCGTTCGAGCGCCTTTTCGACCGACGAATCGACATTGCCGAACACTCGACGGCGGGTATGACCGATCCGGCGATCGCGCGCGTCACGTTCACCCAAGCGATGGAGCGTGAGCCGACAGCCGACGAGCTTGCGCGCCTGATGGCCAGCTACCAGGCGGTGCTTCCCGACTATGTGGCCAGCTCACCCGACTATCGGCTGCTGAGGGGTGTCGAGCAGCTGCTCGAGCGTCTCACCGACGCTGGTGTGCTGCTCGGGCTAACCACCGGCGGCCTGGAGGCGGCCGCGCACGCAAAGCTCGGGCGTGGGCGCCTCAACCGCTTCTTTCTCCTGGGCGGCTACGGCTCGGACTCCGAGGACCGCACAGAGCTCACCCGCATCGCGGTCGCGCGCGCTGAGCACATGCTCGATGCTCCACTCGACCCTCGCGACGTGCGCGTCGTGGGCGACACCCCCCTTGACATCGCCGCCGCCGAGGGCGTCGGCGCGGTGTCGGTGGGAGTCGCGAGCGGGCGCTACGGCGTCGACGAGCTGAGCGCGGCGGGCGCAGACCACGTGCTCGACTCGCTCGCCGACCCATTTCCGGGCGAGCCAGCCTGACGCCGTAACGGCGTGAACCCGACGACGGGTATCCCTGGGCTCGACCAGCCGCCGGCGCCGTTCACGGCCGACCCGGTGCGCAACCTCTGCGGCCGAGTTTTTGCGCCGCCCTGGGGTTTAGCGTTCCGGGGCCGTGGCCCAAGCGACGACTGAGACGCCAATCGAGACCACCATGTCCGTCGCGCAGGTGGCTGGCCGCATCGAGGGCGCGCTGCGAGGGCTTGGAGAGGGTTGTATCGAGGGAGAGGTCACGTCGATCAGCGTGCACCGTGCCTCCGGGCACGTCTATCTCACGCTCGCCGACGAGTCGGCGAGCCTCGATGCCTGCATCTGGAAGGGCCGCGTGTCGCGCTGCCAGCCGCTCCCAGCGCAGGGCGATCTCGTGCAGGCTCACTACGAGCGCGTTGGCTTCTATGTCCCCCGCGGCGCTACAAAGCTGATCCTCGATCGTGTTCGTCTCACCGGGGACGGCGAGCTGCTGCGCCGGCGCGCCGAGACGCTGAGCCGTCTACGGGCCGACGGACTGTGCGATCCCGACCGGCGCAAGCCGTTGCCAGCCTTCCCGCGTCGCGTCGGAGTGATCGCCGCGGTGGGCGACGCCAACGTCGACGTTATCCAGGCGTTGCGCCGGCGCTTCCCTGCGCAGGACATCGTCTTCTGCGCGGCGTCGGTCCAGGGCGTGCACGCCGTGGGCTCTGTCATCGACGCGCTCGGACGCCTGCAATCCACCGACGGCGTCGATGTGATCGTGCTCGCCCGCGGCGGCGGCTCGACGGCCGACCTGCTCGCGTTCGACGACGAACGCCTCTGCCGGGCGATCTTCGCCTGCGCCGCGCCGGTGATCACAAGCATCGGCCACACCAAGGACCGCCCCAACTGCGACCACGTCGCGGCGGCGTTCGCGCCGGTTCCGGCCAAGGCCGCCGAGCTTGCCATTCGCCACTCCGCCGCGGATCTGATCGCCGAGCTCGACCGCCACCACGACGCGCTCGCTCGCGTGCTCGACCGACCGCGGCTGATGGTGGAGCGAATGGGCGAGCTGCTGCAGAGCTCCCGCGCGCGCGTGACACGTAAGCGCCTGGACCTGATCGCCGCCCTGGATCGTCGCTCCGCCGAAGCGATGCGCGAGCTGCGCCGGCGCCTGGCCGCGCAGGCTCAGGCGGTCGATCGCGACACGGCCCGTCTTGGCCCAGCCGCCGAGCGCCTGCTCGCGCGCCACGCCGAGCGAGTCGCCGCGCTTGGCGCCGTCATCGACGCAAAGGACTTCCGGCGGCGGGGATGGATGATGGCAAGCGACCGCGAAGGCCGCGTCGTTCGGAGCGTCGTCGAGCTGCGTCTCGCCGACACGCTCGCCCTGAGCTTCGCCGACGGCGAGGCGACCGCCACGATCACAGACGTCAAGCGAGAGGAGCAACGATGAGCGACACAACCCCGTCGCAGGCGATCATGTTCGAGCCGACCGGCGATCGCGAGTTGCGCGCCGGTCGTGGGGGTGACGCCCGCAAGCGCGAGCAGATCACTTTCGAGCAGGGCTATGAGGAGCTGAAGGGCATCGTCGCGCGCCTCGACGACCCCGAGCTTCCGATACACGAGATGTTCGAGGGCTTCCGTCGCGGCAAGGGCCTGGAGAGGACGTTGCGCGCCTACCTGCAAGAGCGCGAGGGCGAGCTCGCTGAGCTCGAAGAGGGCAACAATCTCGCCGAGTTCGAGATCGTGGCTGCTTCAAAAAGCTAGCGCCGTTGCACGACGAGCGCCTGCGTCGCCCGGCCGAGCGGGCCGGACTCGTCGTGAACGACGCTCTCTGCCCACCCGATCCCGGCCGGGTGAAGCAACGTGCGCGCCTGAAGCGCGACCCACTCTCCCCGTGGGGGACGGTCGAGGGAGATCGTCAAGTCGGCGTTTATGAACAGATACCGATCGAACGGCAAAACCGCTGCCACGCCGTTGCCGAAGTCCGCTGTGGCGGCCACGCGCGCGAGCGGGGTCAGCGGCGAGTCCGGCAGCAGCGGATGGCGCAGGCGCATCCACACTGTCGCGGCGCCACTGGGGAGGTGGTTGGACGTCGTGTCCTGCTCGGGCAGCTCTCCGGTCAGCGGCTGCCCACTCAAGAAGCGCATCTCCATCGCGCTGGCGGCGAAGCTCTTGCGCTCCATGTCGTCGAGCGCGAACAGCACGTCGTGCCCGTCGCCGTGCGTGGCGATCACCTCGGGCTGAGCCGTCCGCACCTGCGCCTCGGCGAGCTGCGGCAACTCCTCCGGAACCGCCACGAGGCGCAACGCCGTGGCGCGACACACGGTGACACCCTCGGCGCTCAGCTCGCCCTCCAGCGCCTGTACCCGCCGCCCGGGCCGCGACATGCGCGTCGTGAGCTTCAACGGCGCCATCGGCACAGGGCGCAGGAATTCGAAGGACAGACGCGCGAACGGCAGCTCGGCGCCGGGCTCCACGCGCTCGAATGCCGCCGCGATCAGGGCCGCCGGCGCTCCGCCGTGAAGCGCGCGCGGGTCCCACGGGCCGCGGGCGTGCTCGGTCGGGACGAACAGCTCGCCGTCGGCGAGGAAGATGCTGTCGGTCATCCTCAGGCCGGTAGCTGCCCCGCGAAGTCGGCCAGCTTGTCTGGATCGCGCAGGGGGGCGCCGTGGCCGAAGAGGGCGAGCGCCGGCCTGAGCGCCGCGACCCTGCGTATCGACGCCCGGTTGCGCACCGGGTCGGCCGTGAACAGCGCCGGCGGCTGGTTGAGCCCAGGGATACCCGTCATGAGGTTCATGTCGTTGAGCACGTCGCCGAGGATCAGCACGCGGTCGGACTCGCGCCAGAGTGAGATGTGTCCACGCGTGTGGCCGGGCGTGTCCAGCACGGTGAAGCCCGCCACCTCGTCGCCCTCGCGCAGCACGCGCGACACGGGGTGGGGAGGCCCGACCCAGAAGCGTTCTTGAATGCGCTTCATAGCGGCGGGCGCCTTCGAGCTGACGACGCTCCCCGCGGTCTCCATCGCCGGCACGTCGTCCTGGCCGCACCACAGGGGCACGCCCAGCCGCTCGCACACGACATGACTGCAGCCCTGATGGTCGGGGTGCACGTGCGTGAGGGCATGGGCGTTGATCGTTCTTCCCACGATCTGCTTGAAGATGCGTCTCTCGGCTTGGCGAGTAGCAGCGTCGATCAGCACGTCGCCGACCACGTAAACGTTGATCGCATTCGGCGGGAACCCCTTGAGCATGTAAACGTCGTCGGCCAGCTGCTTCATCGCACTTCCTCCAGCGGTTGTCAGGCCCGGGCTTCAGTCGCGCGAGCGCTCCCACGAGAAGCCGCGCACCGCGAAGTAAACACCGAAGAGCCCCCACAGGGCGATCACAGCGAGCGCGGAGAGGTTCTCGCTGAGACCGACTCCGGTCACCATCGCCCCCGACAGGCCGTCGATCAGGGGCTTCAAGGGGAGCGCTTCGGCGATGTGGCGCACGAACGCCGGGGCGCTCGTGCTGTCGAAGACGTAGAACGACACGAACACGACAGGCAAGAAGACCGCGTTCACATATGCCGCTGTGGACTCGAAATTCGGGATCGTGTGGGCGAACGCCACGCCGAGCGCGGCGAAGCACACGACGCCTGCGATCACGAACACGACCAGCTCGCCCCATTGCGCAGGCCAGCCGATCCCGAAGAACAGCTTGCCTGCGACGATCACGATCGCGATCTGAAGCGCGGTGTTCGTGACGGCGTTGGCCGCCACCCCGCCGAAGTAGGAGATCGTCGGCAACGGCGTCCCGCGGATGCGCTTGAGCACGCCGCGCTCGCGCAGGAACACGATGTTGTAGGCAAGCGCGGTGAAGGTCGTCGACATCACGCTCATGCCGGCGATCGCCGGCACCAGCAGGTTCAGGTCGTGCTGCTTGCCGTGCAGGATCACCCCGCCCGCCGTGAGGAACAGCAGCGGCAGCGCGAAGTTGAAGAACGCGGCGCTCGGGTTGCGCCAGAACATGTGCCGCTCGAGCCGATACTGGCGCCAGCCGAGCGCGATCGCCTCAGGCATCGCTCGTCAGCCCCCGCTCAGGGCTTGTCCTCAGCGCGATGGCGCTCCCGGGGCGTTCACGTGCCAGGCCGGGCGGCGTGGCGGATCCAATCGGCTGCTCACACATCCGCGGTCAGCTCCAGGTAGACGTCCTCGAGCGTCGGCCGTCCCACGCTCAGCTCCTCCAGGCGCTCGCCGCGCGCGAGCGCCTGACTCGTCAGCTCGCCGAGCAGCCTCGTCGGATCGTCCGTCTCGCGCTCCACGAGCTCACCGCGCGCATCCCTGTAGCTGACGCGATAGTGCGCCGCGCCGGGTAGGTGGGCCGGTGGGTGGGTTATCAATTCTCGGGGCGGGCCGATCGCGAGCACACGCCCGTCCTTGACGATCGCCACCCGATCGGCCAGCGCTTGGGCCTCATCGAGGTAGTGGGTCGTGAGCAGGATCGTCTTGCCGAGCTCGCGCAGCGAGCGCACGGTCTCCCAGGCGGCGCGCCTAGCTTGCGGGTCAAAGCCGGTCGTCGGCTCGTCGAGGAAGATCAGCTCGGGGTCGCCGACTAGGGCAAGCGCGAAGTCAAGCCGTCGCAGCTGGCCGCCCGAGAGCTTGCGCGTGCGCACGTCCGCCTTCTCCTGCAATCCCATCAGGCTCAGCACTTCCCCGACCTCGCGCGGATGGGGGTAAAAGCTCGCCCAATGGCGCAGCGCCTCGCGCGGCGTCACATGGCTGTAGATGCCGCTGCTCTGAAGCACGATCCCGACGCGCTTGCGCAGCTCCAGCTCGCGCCGCTCTGGGTCGTGGCCGAGCACGGACACCTCGCCCTCGCTGCGCTTGCGGTAGCCCTCGAGGATCTCCACGATGGTCGTCTTGCCCGCCCCGTTGGGCCCGAGCAGCCCGAACACCTCGCCGCGGCGCACCTCGATTGCGATGCCCCTCACCGCCTCGAAGCTGCCATAGCGCTTGTGCAGGTCGTGCACCTCGATTGCGGGACCGCCGGCCGTCACGCGGTCAATCCTATTTCTGTTCCGGGCCGTACATGTACGGCCCGGCCGACCGGCACATGTGCCGGTCGGGACAGCGCCACATGTGGCGCTGTCTTCCTACCAATGCACGCCTCGCATGAGGTTCGCCATCGCGAGCTGCTCGAGCGATGCGCGCTCGTCGGGTCCCGTCTCCCCGCGCGAGGCAGCCGAGTCGGGGAACACGCGGTAGGCGAGGTGCAGGATGCGGTCGACCGCGGCCGGCGCGAGCGCGTAGGCCACCTCGCCGGCTGTGCCGAGCGACGTGCCCATGTGCTTCGGCCGCGTGCGCAGCGCTTCGCAGATCATGTCGGCGGCCTGCTCGGGCGTGATCGTCGGGAACGCGTCATACAGTTTGGTGGGCGCGATCATCGGGGTGCGCACGAGCGGCATGTGGATCGTCGTGAACGTCACCCCGTCGCCGATCACCTCAGAGGCGACGACGCGCGTGAAAGCGTCGAGCGCGGCCTTTGAGGCCACGTACGCGGAGAAGCGCGGAGGGTTGGTCTGCACCCCGATCGAGGAGATGTTCACGATGTGGCCGAAGCCGCGCGCCCTCATCTGCGGCAGCAACCCGATGATCAGCTTGATCGCGCCGAAGTAGTTGAGCTGGATCGTGCGTTCAAAGTCGTGAAAGCGGTCGTAGCTGAGCGCGATCGAGCGCCGGATCGAGCGTCCCGCGTTGTTGACGAGCATGTCGACGTGGCGGTGGTCGTCTTTGACCCGCTCGATCAAGCGGTCGATCTCGTCCATGTCTGAGATGTCGGCCGCGTACACGTAAGCGAGCCCGCCGGCGGCCACGATCTCGGCGCGAGCCTCCTCGAGCTTCTCGACGTTGCGCGCCACCAGCAGCGGGATCCCGCCGGCGGCCGCCACCTTCAGCGCAGTGGCCCTGCCGATGCCCGACGACGCTCCCGTGATCAGGACGCGCCTGCCCTCGATCGCCTCGGCCAGCGTGCGCCCGCGGCTGATGCTCGGATCCATCTCGCGCTCCCAGTAGTCCCACAGCTGCACCGCGTACTCGCGCAGGGCCGGAGGACGCTCGAACTTCGAGCCGGCCAGCGCGCGCTCGGCCTGGCGTGTGTCGAACGACGGCACGAGGTCCACGTGCTCCAGCACCTCGTCGGGGATTCCCAGCTCGCGCAACGTCAGCCTGCGAGCTTGGCGCAATGGCGGGACGCGCATCAGCAGCGACAGCGGGGCCGTCGGGATCGCGTCGAGCAAGCGCTTGTCGATGCTCACGGCAAAGCGCGGAGCGTGCGCGGCGGCCGCGAGATCGTTCATCACCTCGTCGACTCGCTGCGAGCCTGGATAGGTGAGGTGAAAGGCGCGCCCGTCGAGGTTGGGCCTGTGAGCGATGTGGTCGAGCGCGCCCGCCACCCAGTCGACCGGCACGACGTTCGTCTTGCCGAGGTCGAGCCCGACGAGCGGCACCCATTGCGGCACCACCTGGCGAACCCGTTGGATCGCCTTGAAGAAGTAGTAGGGACCGTCGACCTTGTCCATCTCGCCGGTCTTCGAGTCCCCGACCACGATCCCCGGCCTATACACCCGCCACGGCACGTGCTCCTGCTCGCGCACGATCCGCTCGGCCTCGAACTTGGTCGCGTGGTAGGGCGAGGGTAGACGCTGCCCCTCGTCGAAGCAGTCCTCGCCGAACACGCCTTTGTAGGCGCCCGCCACGGCGATCGAGGAGACATGGTGCAGGCGACTGACGCGCAGCGCGCCCGCCAGTTCCACCGCGTGGCCGGTGCCGCCCACGTTAACGGCCATGTCGAGCTCTACCGGGGCGGTCATGTCGTACACGGCCGCGAGATGGAAGAAGTGCTCGATCGTCCCTTCGAGCTCTGAGATCTGCTCGTCGGCCAGTCCCAAGAGCTTCCCGCGCAGGTCGCCGATAACGGGGTGAATGCGCCTGCTCACGGTCGCCTCAGAGACCGCTTCCCAGCGCTCGATCAGCTCGTCGAGGCGAGCGAGCGAGTCCTCTCGCACAAGCACGTGGATCTTGCCCCTGCGCTCGAGCAGCCGCTCGACCAGCCGCCGGCCGATGAAGCCAGTTGCTCCCGTCACGAAATAGGCCATGTGGTCTCCTCGGAGTCGATCAGTCGAGGATAAGCCCTGGGCTCCCTATGCGCCTGCGCCGGCGCCTCCGCGCCCCTCGCCCGCGGCGAAGCGCCGCGCGCCGCTGACCGCGTCGAGGAAGACGTCGGGGCCGGCCCTTGACTCGAGCTCCAGGCCCTGCTCGAGCGTCATGCCCAGCCCCTCGATCGCGGCGCGCCGGTCGGCGAGCATCGTGCGCTGCGGGAAGCGCGCGAGATTGTTGGCGAGCTCGATCGCTCGCTCCAGGTGCTTGCCCTCGGCGACGACCTCGGTCAGCAGCCCGATCGCGTGGGCCTCATCGGCGTCGATGATGCGCCCGGTGAGGATCAGGTCAAGCGCCCGTCCAAGTCCCACGATGCGCGGCAGCCGCTGCGTGCCACCGTCGATCAGCGGCACGCCCCAACGGCGCTCGGGATAGCCGAGCTTCGAGCCCGCCGTGGCGATCCGCAGGTCGCACCACAGGGCGAGCTCGAGCCCGCCCGCCAGGGCGTAGCCCGAGATCGCGGCGATCGTCGGCTTGGATGGGGTGAGGCGCGTGAAGCCCATCGGCCCGCCCTCGGCCATCAGCCTGTCGCCGAACGTGTCGATCGCCTTGAGATCGGCCCCTGCGCAGAAAGCGATGCCGCCAGCGCCGGTGAGCACCATCACGCGCGCGTCGTCTTCTTCCTCGAAGCGCATCAAGGCGGCGTGCAGGGCCACCGCTGTGGGCCCGTCGACGGCGTTGCGCCGCTGCGGACGGTCGATGCTGACCACGGCAGCCTCGCCGTGACGCTCGTAGCGGACTTGGTGTTGCTCTACCAACCGCCGCGCCAGCGCGCGTCGCCGACGCGTGCTTTCTGGGCGGCTTTGCGAGCCTCTTTGCGCTTGTCCAAGCGCCACTGCAACAGGCTCATAGCGAGCACGAACAGCGGAAAGAAGAGGATCAGGATGAAGCCGGCGTTCGTCACGACCTTGTCGTCGGTGGCGCCGTAGAAGCCACGCCCGTCGTTGTACGCGAGCGCCGCGGGGGCGAGCGTGAGCAACAGCAGAGCAGAGGCGAACAGGGTGGTGAGCATGCGGCGCATGGATGCGTGATCCTACCATCCTCGACGTGGCTCTCCTGATCGCCTCAGACCTCCGCAAGGACATGGCCGGCAAGCCCTTGCTCGGCGGCGTGTCGTTCAAGCTCGAGCGCCGCGAACGCCTCACGATCGCCGGGCGCAACGGCGCCGGCAAGACGACGCTCTTGCGCATGATCGCGGGGGAGGAGCGGATCGACCGGGGCGAGCTGAGCGTCGCCAAGGGCGTGCGCATCGCCCTGCACGACCAGCGCCCGCCGCGCGATCGAGGGATGTCGTTGCGCGATTACGTGCTGTCGGGGTGCGTCGAGGAGCTGGCGGTCGAGCAACAGCTCGCCAAGCTCGAGCGCGAGATGGCCGCCGGCGCCGGCGACGATGCGCTGCTGGACCGCTACAGCCGCGCGCAGGCGCGGCTCGAGTCTTACGGCGGCTACCTGTGGCGGGACCGGGCCACCGTGATGACGCGCGGCCTCGGCTTCACCGAGCTCGATCTCGACCGCGGCCTGGACACGTTTTCCGGCGGGCAACTCACGCGTGCCTCGCTTGCGCGCGCGCTTGCTACGAGCGCCGACGTCCTGCTGCTCGACGAGCCCACCAACCATCTCGACATCGAGTCGCTCGAATGGCTCGAGCAGACGCTGGTCGACCTCGACGCGGCCGTGATGCTGGTCGCCCACGACCGCTGGTTCCTGGAGGCGGTCGGCACCGCGGTGCTCGAGCTCTACGGCGGGACGGGCGGGACTTCATCCCGCTCGCGCTTCTTCGCCGGCACCTGGCATGCGTGGCGTCGCGAGCAGGCGGCGCGCGAGATCGCGCTCGGCAAGGCGATTGACAAGCAACAGGCCGAGATCGCGCGTATGGAGCGCTTCGTCGAGCGCTTCCGCTACAAGGCGACGAAGGCCAAGCAAGCGCAGTCGCGCTTGAAGAAGCTTTCCAAGATCGAGCGTATCGAGCGTGACCCGCGCGACGCGGCGACGCTCGAGTTCGCGTTCAAGGCGCCCGCGCGCACCGGCCGCGTGATCTTCGAGTTGCAAGACGGGCGCGTGCAAATCGACGGGGCAGGCGCCGACGGGAGCGCACTCGTTTTGCTGGAGCACGTGGAGCTATGGCTCGAGCGCGGCGAGCATGTCTCCCTGGTGGGACCCAACGGGGCTGGCAAGACCACCCTGATTGAGACGCTCGCCGCCCGTCGCCCGCTGGCCGCGGGCAAGCTCAGCACAGGTCATAACGTGAACGTCGGCTACCTCTCCCAGCACGCGGAGGAGCTGGGCGCCGGTGGCCCACCAGGGCAGACGGTCGTCGAGACCGCCCAGCGGGCGACCGGTCTGGCGCCTAACAAGGCACGTGCGCTGGTGGGCCGGTTCCTGTTCTCAGGCGTTGACGCGGAGAAGCCGCTCGACGGGCTCTCCGGGGGCGAGCGCCGGCGCCTGTCGCTGGCGATCCTGATGAACGGGACGCCGCGCCCGCCGAACGTGTTGATCCTCGACGAGCCCACCGACCACCTCGATCTCGAGAGCCGCGAGGCGCTCGAGGACGCGCTGCGCGCGTTTGAGGGCGCGCTCCTGCTCGTATCCCACGATCGCGCTCTGCTCGACGCCGTCGGCACACGCACCGTCGCAATCGAAGGCCGCTCGCTGCGCAGCTTCCTCGGTGGCTGGCCCGAGTATGTTCGCGTGCGCGAGGAGCGCCGAGCAGCGGGCGAGTCGCCCAACGGGTCCGCGAAGGATCGTGTGCAGGGCCCTGCCGGTCGGGGCCGCCAAGACGCTGGTGGCGAGATCGCGGTGGAGGGAGCCGTGGCGAGGGGCGAGGAGCCCGGCAAGGCGAGGGGCGCCGCCAAGCGGTCGGGACGCGCAACGGTGGGGCCGTCCAAGAATCGCGCTCGCGAGCAGGCGAAGGCCGAACGGGCGATCGAACGGGCCGAGACAGCGTTGCTCACACTCGAAGACGAGCTCGCCGACTCGGCAGCGTGGGCCACCAAGTACGAGACTGCCAAGTCCGAAGCCCGTCACACGGCTGCCAAGCGCGAGGTGGAGGCGGCCTACGAGCGCCTCGAGGCGCTCATCGACTGAGCGCGCGAGGGAGCGTCTGGCGCGCCCTGTCGCCGTCCCTGCGACCCGAGGTCGTGACCGACAGCTTTAAAACAGGCGCCGGGGCTCTCTGACCTGAATGACGAGTACCCCGGCGCCTGCCAACCAACCCTCGTTTCGGTCGGGTTAGGACCGAATGGGCCTACGCAGTATAGCGCAAAAATGGTCATGTTGTGAAAACGTTGGATGACTCCTAAGACGTTCAATCCGGACGTTGCGGCTTTTGCTCCCTCTAGACTGGTGCACAACATGGGCAGGACGTCGTCATGGACCGATTGAGGGTTGCGCGCAACGTCGCGATCGTAGCCCTGATCGCGGCCGCCGTAGAGTTCCTCCCCGGGGGCGGCCGCGCCGTCGAAGCGTTCGCGGGCGCTCTGTGGGTGGTGTTCGCGGGCGGCCTCGCTTTCTTCGCCTACAGGCTCTACCGTGAACGCCGCGTCGACCTCAACAGCCTCGGCGATCGTCACCGAGCGCTGCTCTACGGGGCGATAGCGGTCGGTTTCCTGACAGCCGCCGCGCAGCCGCGCATGTGGCGGACGGCCTTCGGCGAGTTCGTGTGGTTCGCGCTGATCGGACTGACCGTCTACACGCTGCTCACCGTCTATCGCTACGCCCGCACGTATTGAGCCTTACCGAGCAAAGACGAGCGAGCCTGGCCGAGCAACGACGGACACTGCCCGACAAGCCAGGCGTCTACCTATTCCGCGACGCGAAGGGGCGCGTCATCTACGCCGGAAAGGCCAAGTCGATCCGCAAGCGGGTCGCATCGCACTTCTCCAAGGCCCAGGGGGGGCGGGCCATTTCAACAGCCGGCCACGCAGAGATGGTCGAGGCGGTGGATGCGATCGAGTGCCTGGTCGTGGCCAGCGAGGCCGAGGCGCTGCTCGCCGAGCAGAGCTTCATCAAGCAGTACCGTCCGCGCTTCAACATCCGCCTGCGCGACGACAAGTCCTATCCGTTCATCGCCGTATCGCTCGACGAGCCATTTCCAAGGGTGTATTTCACACGTGAGCGCCACCGTCCCGGACGTGCCTACTTCGGCCCCTATTCGAGCGCCAAGCGTGTGCGCTCGACGCTCGAGGTGCTCGCCAAGGTGTTCATGTACCGCTCGTGCACGGGAGCGGAGCCGGGCCGGCGCAGCGGCAGCCCGTGCCTGGACTACTACATCAAGCGTTGCGAGGCGCCCTGCGTGGGGTATGTCTCAGAGCAGGACTACCGCCACGCCATCGACGGAGTGATCGACTTCCTCTCCGGGCGCTTCAAGACGATCGAGCGCGAGCTGGAGCAGCGCATGCGGGCGGCGGCGGCCGAGCAGGAGTACGAGCAGGCCACGCTCGAGCGCAACCGCCTGAGGGCCGTGCGCTCGCTGATGGAGCGCCAGCGCGTGGCGAAGGAGTCGATCGGCACGCTCGACGCCGTCGCTGTCGCCGTCGACGGTCGCGACGCCAACGCACAGGTCTTCCAGGTGCGCGACGGGGTGCTCTCAGACCGTCACTCCTTCTACCTGTCCAACGAGACCGAGCGCGACGTCGCAGAGGTCGCCGAAGAGTTCATGCTGCAGTACTACGGGGGCCCCACCTCGATCCCAGCGCTGCTCGTGGTCCAGCCCGAGCTGATGGGACACGACGCGCTCGAGCAAGCGCTGAGCAAGCGGCGCGGAGGGCCCGTGAGGCTGCGCGCATCCGAGCGCGGAGACAAGCACCGCATCCTCGAGCTCGCCCACCGCAACGCGCTGCTGGCGCTCGACCAGGAGCGTCTGCGCGACGAGCGCCGCCACCAGCGTCGCGCGCAAGCGCTCGAAGGGCTGCAGCTCGTGCTGGAGCTCGACGCCGTGCCCGTGCGGATCGAGTGCTTTGACATCTCGAATCTCGGCGGCACCCACACGGTCGCCTCGATGGTCGTCTTCGAGGCGGGCGCGCCGAAGAAATCGGACTACCGGCGCTTCAAGATCCGCACGATTGAAGATCCCGCCCGCCCCGACGACTATGCCTCGATGGCTGAGGTGCTCTCGCGCCGCTTCACCCAGTGGGAGCGCCAATCGGACGTCTCCCCGCACGACCCGGCCTACGACCCGAGCTTTGCGGCGCTGCCCAACATCGTGGTGATCGACGGCGGCAAGGGCCAGCTCGCCGCGGGCTTGCCCCCGCTCGCGGGCTTTCGCGAGCGCGGTGTCGCCGTGATCGCGCTCGCCAAGCGCGTCGAGGAGGTCTTCCTGCCCGGCCGCTCAGACCCGCTCGTGCTCGAGCACTCGACCGCGGAGCTGCAACTGCTGCAGCGCATACGCGACGAGGCCCATCGCTTCGCGATCACCCATCATCGCTCCAGGCGCGACAGCGCCATGACGGGTTCCCTGCTCGACGGCCTGCCGGGGATCGGACCGTCGCGCAAGCGTGCCCTGCTGACCCACTTCGGGTCCCCCGACGCGATCCTCGCCGCCTCGCGCGAGGAGCTCCAGGGAGTCCCGGGCCTGCCCGCCAAGACGGCCCGCGACATCCACGCGCTGCTCCATAGAGCGGGCTGAGCCGCTTGGCTGGCCCTTTCCCCCGGGGCAGGCGGCACAATAGCTCTCAAATGGCCGCGACCAGGCCCGTGCCTCCCCGCAGCGCGAGCGAACCGACCATCGAGTCGCGTCTGCAGGACCTTGTCATCATCACGGGCTACTCGGGCGCAGGCAAGTCCACGGCGATGAACGTGTTCGAGGACGCGGGCTACTTCTGCGTCGACAACCTGCCTCCGGAGATGATCCGCTCGCTTGTGGAGCTGTTCGTGCACGAGGGCTCCAAGGTCGAGCGCGCCGCCGTTGTCTCCGACGTGCGCGGCGGGGTCTACTTCGAGGCGCTCACGGCCGTGATCGAGGACCTGGAGGCGCTCGGCATCACCCACCACGTGCTGTTCCTAGAGGCTGCCGAGCAGACGCTCTCCACCCGCTACAAGGAGACGCGTCGCCGCCATCCACTGGCGCCCGAGGGCAGCGTCGCCGCCGGGGTGGCGTCCGAGGGAGCATTGCTCGAGCCGTTGCGCGCACGGGCGGACCTCGTGATCGACACGACCGGCATGTCGGCCGCGATGCTGCGCAGCCGCATCGCCGACGAGATGCTTCCCCGCCAGAACGCGGGCCGCCTCGCGCTCACGTTCATGAGCTTCGGCTTCAAGCATGGTCCTCCACGCGAGGAGGACCTCGCGTTCGACGTGCGCTTCCTGCCCAACCCCCACTACGAGCACGACCTGCGCCAGCTCACGGGCCACGACGAGCGTGTGGTGCGACACATCGGACGCGACGGGCGCTTGGAGGAGCTGTACGAGCGGCTGTATTCGCTGCTGGACTTCCTGTTGCCCGAGTACGTGGCGGAGGGCAAGGCTCATCTCGTGATCGCGATCGGTTGCACCGGCGGGCGCCACCGCTCGGTGGCGATCGCCGAGCATCTGGCGGCCCGCTATCGGGATCGCGACGAGCTGACTGTCGCTGTCGCGCACCGCGACATCGACAAGCGCTCGCGCGACTCCTAGGTCAGTCGGTCGCGGCGCAAGGCGCAAGGCGCAAGTGAGCATCGCGGGAATGCGTTGATTCTCGCGGCGGGCAGGCGTTCGAGTGGCCGGAGAGTAGGCCGCTGATAGCCTTTTCGGCCCACGCCGGGCAACGGAGCGACGCTCCCGAGGCCCGGCATCGTTCATTTCATATAGAGGGTGGCGCAGCCGGCCGACCGGTCGACAAGCGGGAGCCCTCTTCGTTTCTAGGAGGCTGTGAATGCCCGTACGCGTGGGAATCAACGGATTCGGCCGCATCGGCCGAAACGTATTCCGCGCCGCAATGGCTCGGGGGGATGCGCCGGAGATCGAGTGGGTCGCCGTCAACGATCTGACCGACTGCCATACGCTGGCCCACCTGCTCAAGTACGACTCGATCCTCGGCCCCTACCCGGGCGAGGTCGTCGTGCGCGACGAGCAGACGATCGTCGTCGACGGGCGTGAGCTGCAGGTGCTGGCCGAGCGCGATCCCGCGGCGCTGCCGTGGGAGTCGCTTGGCGTTGACGTCGTGATCGAGTCCACCGGCCTCTTCACAGATCGCGACAGCGCCGCCAAGCACCTGGCGGGGGGCGCCAAGAAGGTCGTGATCTCGGCGCCGGCCATAAACCCGGACGTGACCGTCGTGCTCGGAGTCAACTTCGAAAGCGCGTACGACCGCGCGACCCACGACGTGATCTCAAACGCCTCCTGCACGACCAACTGCCTCGCGCCCGTCGCGAAGGTGCTGGTGGACACCGTGGGTGTGAAGCATGGGTTGATGACCACGATCCACGCCTACACCGCCGACCAGCGCCTGCAGGACCTCCCCCACAAGGACCTGCGCAGGGCGCGTGCCGCCGCGATCAACCTGATACCCGCCTCGACGGGCGCCGCCAAGGCGATCGGCCTCGTGGTGCCCGAGTTGCAAGGCAAGCTGCACGGCTTCGCGGTGCGCGCGCCCGTGCCCACCGGCTCGGTCGTCGACCTGACCGTCGAGTGCGCTCGCGCCACGAGCGTCGAGGAGGTCAACGCCGCTCTGAAGGCGGCCTCCGAGAGCGGGCCCTTGCGGGGACTGCTCTCCTACACTGATGATCCAATCGTCTCCAGCGACATCGTCAACTCGCCGTACTCTTCGATCGTCGACTCACAGCTGACGGCGGTGATCGACGACACGATGCTGAAGGTGGTCGCTTGGTACGACAACGAGTGGGGCTACTCCAACCGGCTCGTCGACCTCGTCCAGTTGGTCTTGTGAGCCCGCTGGACGGCGTGCCAGGCGCGCTTTTGCGCGCCTGCGAGAGGGGCTCAGATGGCGAGGGTCAAAGGGCGATGAGGAGTTTCCACATTGCGGGGGCCGCAGGGCGATGAGGAGTCTCGACCAGCTCGAGGTGCGCGGCAAGCGCGTGCTCGTGCGCGTGGACTTCAACGTGCCGATGGCCAAGGACGGGGACGGCAGCTGGAGGGTGGCCGACGACACGCGCATCGTCCAGGCGCTGCCGACAATCGAAGAGCTGCGCGCGCGCGCAGCTAGGCTTGTGCTGGTCTCACACCTCGGGCGCCCCGAGGGACGGCCCGAGGCGGATCTGTCGCTCGCGCCCGTGGCCGAGCGGCTGCGCGAGCTCACGGGGGCGCATGTCACGCTGGCTCCAGAGGTCGTGGGGCCGCGCGCAAGGGCGCTCGCCGAGGAGCTGAAGGACGGCGAGATCCTGGTGTTCGAGAACGTTCGCTTCCAGCCCGGCGAGACGACGAACGACCCCGAGCTCGCCCATGCTCTCGCGGCGCTGGCGGAGGCATATGTCAACGATGCGTTCGGAGCCGCCCATCGCGCGCACGCGAGCACCACAGGGGTGGCGCGGTTGCTGCCCAGCGCCGCGGGGCGCCTGCTCGAACGCGAGGTGAGCACTCTGAGCGGGATCCTCGAGAATCCCGAGCGGCCGCTTGTGGCGGTCCTTGGAGGGGCCAAGGTGGCCGACAAGATCGGTGTGATAGATCGCTTCCTGACGCTCGCCGACGTGGTGATCGTCGGCGGGGCGATGTGCTTTCCGTTCCTCCTCGCCCAGGGTCATGAGGTGGGCGACTCGCTGTGCGACCCGGACGACGTCGAGCACGCCCGCAAAGCGCTCGCGCAGGCGGCCCTCACGGGGCAGGCGCGTCTGGAGCTCCCGAGCGACCTCGTGATCGGTGAGCGCTTCGACGAGCGCGCCGAGCATCGGGTTCTCGACGGGCTGGACGTGCCCTGCGGCTGGATGGGTCTCGACATCGGGCCGGCCACCGCTGCGCGCTATGGGCAGGAGATAGAGCGTGCGGGCACCGTTTTCTGGAACGGCCCGATGGGGGCGTTCGAGCTGGAGCCGTTCGCGGCCGGCACGCGAGCCGTGGCGCAGGCGGTGGCCCGCGCCTCCGGGGTGACGGTCGTCGGCGGGGGCGACTCCGCGGCGGCGCTCGCCCTGTTCGGCTTGGAAGGGACGGTCGACCATCTCTCGACCGGCGGCGGCGCCACGCTCGAGCTCGTCGAGGGCCGCGCGCTCCCCGGCGTCCAGGCGCTCGAAGGGGCGAAGGTCCTCTGATGGCCGTGACGCGGACACCGCTGATAGTGGGCAACTGGAAGATGCACAAGACCGAGGCGCAGGCCGAGGAGTACATACAGGGCCTGCTCCCGCAGGTCTCCTCGATCAGCGGCGTGGACATCGCGGTGTGCGTGCCGTTCACCGATCTGCATGCGATGGTGGACAGCGCGCGCGGCTCGCGCGTGGAGGTGTACGCGCAGAACATGCATCACGAGCCCGAGGGCGCCTTCACGGGGGAGGTGTCGCCGTCGATGCTCGCAGAGCTCGACGTGGGCGGGGTCGTGCTTGGCCATTCCGAGCGGCGCGAGCTGTTTGGAGAGACCGACAGGGCGCTTGCGCTGAAGGTTCCCGCGGCGCTTGCAGCGGGGCTGGCGCCGATCCTGTGCGTTGGCGAGACCGAGGCCGAGCGCGACGCTGGGGACACCGAGCGCAAGCTGCGCCATCAGGTCGGCGAGGACCTTGCGGGCGTGGCGGACGAGCGACTCACCGAGGTCGTGATCGCATACGAGCCGATCTGGGCGATCGGCACCGGCCGCGTCGCCACACCCGAGCAGGCCCAGGAGGCGATTGCGTTCGTGAGGGCGCTCGTCGGCGGGCGCTCGCCGGAGGCGGCTGAGCGCATACGGATCCTCTATGGCGGCTCGGTCAAGCCCGAGAACGCTGGTGAGCTGCTGGCGCTGACGGACGTCGACGGCGCGCTTGTCGGGGGCGCGTCGCTGGAGGCGGAGTCGTTTGCCGAGATCGTGGCCGCCGCTCAGCGATGAGCGCGACGCCCGACCCGCGGGCGGCCCGGGCGCCCAGCGTTTGCCTCGTGGTGCTCGACGGGTGGGGTCTTGCCCCGGCTGGTCCCGGCAACGCCGTCTCGATCGCCAATACGCCTGTGTTCGACAAGCTGTGGGCCGACTGTCCGCATACGACGCTCACCGCTTGCGGCGCGGCCGTGGGCCTGCCAGAAGGGCAGATGGGCAACTCTGAGGTAGGTCACCTCAACCTTGGGGCGGGCGCAGTCGTAAAGCAGGACCTGGTGCGCATAGGCGAGGCGATAGCCGACGGGTCGCTGGCGCAAAACAGCGTGCTGCGCGCTGCGTTCACCGGTGGAGGGTCAGCTGGCGCGGGGGAGGAGTCGGGTGAGAGGGATGGAGGACCGCGGGGCGTTCCCCCGTCATCACGGCGCGAAGCGCCTCCACGCATCCATTTTCTTGGGCTCGTCTCCGACGGCGGTGTGCACTCCTCGCTCGAGCACCTGCACGCGCTGATCGCGCTTGCGGGCGAGCTCGCGCCGGCGGCAGACCTGGTGGTGCACGCCTTCACAGACGGTCGCGACACGCTGCCGCATGCCGGGGCTGGCTATCTCACAGAGCTCGACCATGTCGGCGGCGCGCGCGTGGGATCGGTCGTCGGGCGCTACTGGGCGATGGATCGCGACCGTCGCTGGGAGCGCACGCAGCGAGCCTACGACATGCTCGTCCACGGTCGCGCTCCCCAACATGCGCAGAGCGGCGAGCAGGCCGTGCGCGACGCGTACGGGCGGGGGGAGACCGACGAGTTCATCGAGCCGACGCTCGTCGGCGAGGAGGCGCGCATCGGGCCCGGCGACAGCGTGCTGTGCTTCAATTTCCGGCCCGACCGCATGCGCGAGATCGTCAGGGCCCTGGCCGAGCCGGGCTTCGGCGAGGACCCCAGCGAGGAGCTCCCTGGCTGGGAGGGACGCGGTGGAGCTGCGCCCGTGAGCCATCTGGCGACGTTGACCGAGTACGAGGAGGGCTGGCCCTACCCGGTCGCATTCGCCCCGCAACGCCCCGAGGTCACGCTCTCGGCGGTGATCGCTCGTGAGGGGGGCAGGCAGTTGCACGTGGCCGAGACCGAGAAGTACCCGCACGTCACTTACTTCTTCAACGGCGGCGAGGAGGCCCCCTACGAGGGGGAGCGGCGTGAGCTCGTCGCCTCGCCGCGCGACGTTGCCACTTACGATCACAAGCCGCAGATGAGTGCGCGCGAGGCTGCCGGGGCGTTCGTGGGCGCTTGGCGGGAGGAACGGGCGCATGGGCTCCGATTTGGGGTGGTCAACTTCGCCAACGCCGACATGGTCGGTCACACCGGGGTGATTCCCGCAGCGGTTACCGCGATAGAGACAGTCGACGAGTGCCTCGGGACGGTGCTGGAGACCGTTCGCGAGAGCGGGGGTGTGTGCGTGGTGTGCGCCGACCACGGCAACGCCGACCATATGCTCGAGCCCGACGGGTCGCCGAACACGGCCCATTCGCTCAACCCGGTGCCTGTGATCGTGACCGCGCCGGGCATCGAGCTGCGCGCGCAGGGCGGTATCCTCGCGGACGTGGCTCCGACGGTGCTCGACCTGCTCGGGATCCCACAACCGCCGGAGATGACGGGCAGAACGCTGATCGAGGGCCAGTGAGCCGTGGCCAGTGAGCCGAAGTTCGATTCGAGACCGTGGAGGAGATGTGATGGAGCTGGACCAGGAGGACATCGACAGCGAGGCGGTTGGCCCGATCGCCGATGAGCCCCGCCGCGGGAAGCGCTCGCGGCTGCTGCTCGGCGTCGCGTTCGTGGGCGCGGGCGTCAACCACTTCGTAATGCCTCGCCCCTACGAACGGATCGTGCCCCCGAGCTTGAAGGATCGCGCCCGGAGCCTTGTCGTCGTCAGCGGAGCCGCCGAGATCGCCGGTGGGCTGGGCGTGCTGCTGCCGTGGACGCGTCGCTCAGCAGGGCTTGGTCTGGTCGCGCTGCTGGCCGCGGTGTTTCCAGCGAACCTCTACATGGCTCGTGCGCCGCAGCACTTCCGCAAGATCCCGCGCTGGGCGTTGTACGCGCGCCTGCCTCTGCAACCGATGATGATGGTGTGGGCCTGGAGAGCCACTCGAGACCGCCGATAAGGGGCGGTTGACAGGGATTCTGGGATCCGACGCTGCTATGTTCGAGTCAGCACGCAGCTAGTGTCGATTGCCATCATGTCCACCGTTACAGCCACCGCGACGGTCCTGAAGCTCGCTCCCGGGGAGGAGCAGAGCCTGGGGGAGCCGGACTGCCTCAGCGAAGCTGAGCTGCGTGCCTGGCGCGGCTTGCTGCGTGCGCATGCTTCGCTGGCAAAGCGTTTGGAGGGCCGGCTCGAGCGCGAGCACGGCTTGCAGCTCAGCTCCTACGAGGTGCTCCAGCACCTGTTCGACGCTCCGGCGGGAAAGATGCGCATGTGCGACCTGGCCGAGCAGGCTCAGCTCTCGCGCAGCGGCCTCACGCGGCTGGTCGACCGGCTCGAGCGCGACGAGCTGCTCGGGCGCTGCAGCTGCGAACACGATGCGCGCGGCGCCTACGCATGCTTGACGGATCGCGGCCGCGAGCGGCTGGCGGCTGCGCGCGGCACGCACCGCGCGGTCGTGCGCGAGCATTTCCTCTCGCACTTCTCCGAGCCTGAGCTGGAGACGCTCGGCAAGCTGTGGGAGCGCGTAGCCGTGGGCTGCTGCGGCGCCTGAGCCCAGCTTGGCAGCCATTTCGCCGAGCTCGTCGAGCACGCCGTCTATCTGAGCATTCCGTCTATGCACGGGGAGCGATCATGGGGACGGGGATCGGGGAGTGAGCATGGGACGCTCAGCGCCCGCTTCCAGCTTTAAGGCTCCCCTCTGGCGTCCTGGGCGCCCTCGCTGGGGCCGGCGGACGCTTCTGCGTGGCGACGGTGGCGGCGATGGGCGATCAACAGGCCGCCTGCCAAGACCAGGACGGCGAAGAGGCCAAACAGACCGAATGTCTGGATCGCGTTGCCGGCCGCATTGCCGAGGAAATAGGCGAGCAGTCCGATTGCCGTCGCCCAACAGACCCCCCCGAGCGCGTTCCAGAGCACGAACGAAGCCCAGCGCATGTGGGTGGCGCCCGCCAGCCACGACGCCCACACGCGCAACCCCAGCAGGAAGCGCCCGAAAAAGACCGCCTTGGGGCCGTGGCGCTCGAAGAACGGTTCGCCAGTGATCAGCACCTGCTGGCGCTGGCGCTGGAAGCGGCCAGGTCGTTCGAGCAGCCAGCGGCCGCCCTTGCGGCCGATCTGGTAGCCGATGTTGTCGCCGACGATCGCCGCGAATGCGGCGATCGGGATCACAAGCTCGATTTGGAGCTTGCCCTGGCTGGCGGCCACCGCCGCCGCGATCAGCCCCGTCTCGCCGGGGACCGGCACGCCGCTTGACTCTGCCATCACGACGAGGAACAGCAGCGGGTAGCCGAAGACTTCGACGAGGTGGGTGACGTTGATGAGGGAGGCGAGCATCGGGGCAAGGCTCAGGGGGCTCGGGCCAGGGTATCTGGCAGTCCGAGGCGTCCCCCTGAGCCGAGGCGTCGACGCTCCTCGTGTCGTGTCAGGAGAACCGATCTCATGCGCGCGCGCTGGGCGCGCAGAGCCATTCGGAGACTAGGATGCCGGGTCGTGGCCTTCACCATCGAAGCGCGCGATCCAGCCACCTGTGCTCGCGCTGGGCGGCTGCGAGCCGCGCACGGCGATGTTCGTACGCCGGCCTTCGTGCCGCTCGCGACAAAGGCGACCATCAAGGGGCTCTTGCCGGGGGAGGTGAAGGCCCTTGGCTATGACATGGTTCTTGGCAACACCTTCCACTTGATGCTGAGCCCGGGTCCCGAGCTGATCGAGCGCTTCGGCGGGTTGCATGGCTTCATGGATTGGGACGGGCCGATCCTCACCGACTCCGGCGGGTTCCAAGTCTTCTCGATGGGCCACGGCACGATCGCCGACGAGATCAAGGGGCGCCCGCGTCATGGTGAGAGAGCAGGACGTGAGGGGGCGATCCTCTCGATCGACGAGCAAGGCGTGCGCTTCCGCTCGTATGTGGACGGCTCCGAGCGCTTCCTCTCGCCAGAGGACTCGATGGCGGTGCAGGCATCGCTGCGCTCGGACATCGCGCTCGTGTTCGATGAGTGCACGCCGTTCCACGTCGACCGCGGCTACACCGAGCGCTCCACCGAGCGCACGCACCGCTGGCTGGGACGCTGCTTGCGCTGGCATGCGGAGCACGGTCCCGCGGGCCAGCTCGTGTACGGGATCGTGCAGGGGGGCGTTTACGAGGACATGCGTCGCGCCTCGGCGCGCACGGTTGCCGCCAGCGGCTGCGATGGGATCGCGATCGGCGGCTCGCTCGGCGCCGAGAAGGCGCAGATGTACGAGGTGGTCGGCTATGCGGTGGCGGAGCTCGGAGGCGAGCACGAGCGGCTCCCGCGGCACCTACTCGGGATCGGCGAGGTCGATGATCTGATTCGAGGGGTGGAGCTTGGGATCGACACGTTCGACTGTGCAATGCCCACGCGCCTGGGACGTCACGGCACCGCGCTCGTCCACGATCCCGAGAATCGCTGGCGGGTGGATCTGACCAAAAGCGTGTGGCGCACGTCTGAGGAGCCGCTGATGGAGGGCTGTGCGTGCCATGCCTGCACGCGCGGGCTCTCGCGCGCCTACCTCTCCTACTTGGCTCGCGCCGGCGAGCTGACCGGGATGAGGCTCCTGACCGAACATAATCTCGCGTTTCTCGCCCGGCTGATGGCCGATCTGCGCGGCGCGATCCTCGCTGGAGAGCTTGCCGAGATTGCGAATTCGCTACGCGGCGCCGAGTACCGTCCCAAGCCGCCAATACGTTAGCCCTGGCTTTCCGGTGTGGTGTAAGGGCAACACGAGCAACTGTCACTTGCTAGATGTCGGTTCGAGTCCGGCCGCCGGAGCCAGTAGTTGAAGGCGATGGTTGGCGCTGCTAGCCTGGGGAGACAAGTGACAGTTGCCCCGCTCGAAAGGGTGGTAGTTCTTACCGGGGGCCCGCGCAAGCGGGCCCCCGCCTTTATACGGCTACTTCGTGTTCTGTTCGACGAGTTGCTTGAGCGCTTCGGCGGATTCTTTGGCGTCTTCGTAGACGACGTTGCGCAGCGTGATCTTCGTGGGCGTGGGAGCGCTCAGCACGACGATCGCGGCGATCACGCCGCCGAGCGCGAGCAGGGCGAGCACCGTGACCATCAAGCGAGCGGCGCCTGAGCTGCGCCGGCGGGCCGGCGTGGGGATCACAGGCGCAGTCGTGCGCGCAGGGCCGCGTCGCGGCTGGCGCGGCGCGACCACCTCACGCCGCGGTGGGCCGTCGTGCGTGCGGGTGGGGCTCGCGAGCACGCTCGTGGCCTCGGTCGCGTGGCGAACGCCCTGCGCGTGGGAGCGCGGGGCGACCGGAGAGATCCCGTGTGCGCCGTCGCTGATCGCGCGTCCCATCTCGCGCGCGTTCTCGTAGCGCTCGCGCGGGTCGAGCGCGAGCGCGATCGCCACCGCTTCGGCCAGCTCTGGCGTGACGGCTGCCACGAGCGAGTCGAGCATCGCCGGCTCTTCCTGCTGCTGTTTGAGGGCGAGCTCGGTGAGCGAGGCGGCGTCGTATGGCAGACGACCGGAGATCAACTGGTAGGTGACGACTCCGAGCGCATAGAGGTCGGCGCGTGGGCCCGCCTCCTCGCCGCGCGCCTGCTCGGGCGCGAGGTAGGCGGCGGTGCCAAGCACCGAGCCGACCTGGGTGATGCTCGACTGCTCGGTCGCCTTGGCGATGCCGAAATCGGCGAGCTTGACCTCTTCGTCGCGCGATCGCAGCAGGTTGCCGGGCTTCACGTCGCGGTGCACGACGCCGTGGCGGTGCGCATAGTGCAGGCCCTCACAGGCCTGTTCGATGACCGCGACGGCCTCGTCCACCTCGACCCAGCCGTCGTCGCGGAGGATCTCCGCGCATGACTGACCCTCGATGTACTCCATCACGATGAAGTACTGGCCGGTTCGCTCGTCTTGGCCCGAGTCGAAGACCTGCACGATGTTCGGGTGGATCAGACGGGCGGCGGATTGCGCCTCGCGTTGGAAGCGCGAGACGAATGTGGGATCCTCGGCGAGGTGCTCGGCTAGCAGCTTGACCGCCACGCGACGCTCTAGACGCTTGTCGAACGCGAGGTGCACGGTCGACATGCCGCCGAACCCGAGCCTGTCCTTCAGCTGGTAGCGAGCGGCGATCTCCAGGTCGCTCACTGACCGCCTCCCGCGCTCGCTCCGCCGGCGCCCGGCGCGCCATTGTCTTCGCCTTCGGCCCTGCCCTTGCCTTCGCCCCTGCCCTTGCCTTCACCCCTGTCTTTGCCTTTGCCGGCGCTTTCTTCGGCTTCGCCTTCGCCCGGCGCCGGCGTCCCGCCGCCCTGGCCTTCAGGGCTCGATGTGGTCGGCGTGGTCTGAGTGCCCGTGGGCGTGGTGGTCGGAGTGCTGGGCGTCGTTTCGGTGCTCGTTGTGGTTTGCGTCGTGGTCGTCTGCGCTTCGGTAGTCGCCGTCGCCGTGGGAGCCGCCTGGATGCACATCGCAAGCGCGCGCTCGCGCAAGTTGGAGATTCCCTCTCGGAGTCGCGCGTGCAAGCCGCGGTCGATCGACGCCGGCAGCGCGAGGAAATCCTGTTCGGTCTTGCCGAGCGCCGATTCGGTGGCGGCGCAGCTGCCGTTGCCGGCGGCGGCGGCTTGGACCACCGCTTCGAAGTCTTTCTGAAGGGGGCCAGCGCTCGCGGCTGGGATCAACCCGGCGCCGGAGCTTCCGCAAGACACCAGCACAGCCACGGCGACGCCCAGCAGCGTGGCCGTCACGAGGCGGATTAGCGTTTGCATCTTCATTGACCGTACTCCAGACGCTCTGCTAGCGAATTGGGCAGGCGTGCCGCCCTGATGGCGGCAGCCGCTCCCGCCACATCGTAGGAGGTGCGCCGGTAGGTAGCCGTATCTCCCTCGAGGTCGAGCAGCAGCCAGGCGGCGCGCGGATCTCCGTCACGAGGCTGCCCGACGCTCCCCGGGTTGAGCAGCCATTCGCCCGAGGAGAGGTCCAGCTGGGCGCCCTCGCGACACGGCTCCCCGGTCGCCGACTCGCCCTCGTGGCGCACGAACGAGGAGGCGACGTGCGAGTGGCCGATCAAGCAGATGCGGTGCGGCTGGGAATCCAGGCACAGCTCGGCGAGCAGCGCCGAGAGCACGTACTCCCACACGGGATCGCGGGGGCTCGCATGGTAGAGCCCGATCGGTCCCTCCCGGCCCACCGGTCGCAGGTCTGCCAGGAACTGGAGATTGGCCGGGGCGATCACCTCGCGCGTCCACTGCGCCGCGATGCTCGCGCCTCGCGAGAACTCGTCCAACGGCAGCTCGCCGACGACGGCCATGTCGTGGTTGCCTGCCAGGCAGACGGCGACATGACGGCGCACGAGCTCCACGCATGCGTCGGGGTCGGCACCGTAGCCAACGATGTCTCCGAGGCACCACAGCTCGGACGCGTCGCTGGCCGCAACCGCTTCGAGCACAGCTTCGAGGGCTTGAAGGTTCGAGTGGATGTCTGAGACGATCGCGACCTTCATCCCCTACAAACCCTCAGTCGGGGCTCTGCGCCCCTGGCGGGACGTAGGCATGGGGTGGGTCGGAGCGGAGTGCGCACCCCACGGGCGCACGGGCGCCTCACTACTCGTCGGCTTCCCCGGTCTCTTCGCCACCGTACTCGGGCAGATTCTTGATGCCCTCGCGGGTGCGCCACTTCGAGTAGTTGTCCTCCATCGCGTCGATCAGCTCACGCATGAAGCGGGGCGAAAGGTTCACGCGCGATACGACCACGCCCGGAACCTCCTCGGACTCGACCTCGTGGTCGACCCTTGCGAAGGTCACCGTGAACTCGTAGTCGGAGTGGCTGACGTTCGCGAAGTTTGCGTATACGCCCCCCATGATCTCAGGGGAGAGATGAATGTTTATGTGGCGCTCGGCGCCTGGGTTCTCGTCGTTCACAGAGCTAGTATCGCAACCCGCGCGGGGGAGGGCGTGCGGGTCCAGCATAAGATCCTCCCCGGTGAGCCCCACTACCACTGAGACAGGCCTGCGCGAGACGGTGCTCGCCCTTGCAGCTGAGCTAGCCGGCGGCGCCAACCCCAACCGGGCGATCGCGCTCGAGCGTCCCCCGCGCGCTGACTTCGGCGACTACTCCACGAATGCGGCTCTGCTGCTGGCGCCTGCCGCAGGCGCGCAGCCTCGCGAGCTGGCCCAGCGACTCGGCGACGCGCTGGCGCTGCGGCTCGGCGAGCAGCTCGAGCGCTTCGAGGTGGCGGGGCCCGGATTCCTGAACCTGTTTCTCGCCGATGGCTGGCACCGGGCCGCCCTGGCGGAGATGCTCGCCGCCGGTGAGAGCTTCGGCCGCGGTGGGGCGACCGTCCCCGAGCGGATCATCGTAGAGTTCGTCTCGGCCAACCCGACGGGGCCGATGCACGTGGGGCACGCTCGCAACGCCGCCTACGGCGACGCGCTCGCGCGAGTGCTCTCATTTCACGGCCACCAGGTTGAGCGCGAGTTCTATGTCAACGACGCCGGCTCGCAGGTGCTCAAGCTCGGACAGTCGATCGCGGCGCTCTCGCGCGGCGAGGAGGTTCCCGAGGATGGATATCGGGGCGAGTATGTCGGCCCGCTGGTCGCGGAGGTCGAGCGCCAGCTCGGTGTGGACAGCGCCGCCGGACTCGACCCGGCGGCGCTGGGGGGGGCCGCCGTGAAGGCGATGGTCGGACGGATGCAATCCTCGCTCGGCGCCTTTCGCGTGCAGAGCTTCGACCGCTGGGCCTATGAGAGCTCCCTGCACGCGCCCCGCGACGACCGTGAAGCAGGCGAGATGCGCGCGAGCGCGGTCGATCACGCGCTCGCCTTGCTCGAAGAGCGTGGACACGCCTATCGCAGTGAGGGCGCTCTGTGGTTGCGCACCACCGATTACGGCGACGACAAGGACAGGGTGCTGGTGCGCTCCAGCGGCGAGCACACCTACTTTGCCTCAGACATCGCCTACCACCAGGACAAGCGCGAGCGCGGCTTCGATCGCCAGATTGACGTGTGGGGCGCCGACCATCACGGCTATGTGGCCCGCATGAAGGCGGCTTACGAGGCGCTCGGGGGCGATCCCGACCACGTGGAGATGCTGATCATGCAGCTTGTGCACCTCGTGCGGCGCGGTGAGCGCGCGCAGATGTCCAAGCGCGCGGGCGAGTTCGTCACGCTCGAGGACCTCCTCGATGAGGTTGGCGTCGACGCTGCGCGATGGTTCTTGCTGTCGCGCTCGCACGACACCACGATCGACCTCGATCTCGACCTGGCGCGCGAAGAGTCCAGCGAGAATCCGGTGTACTACGTCCAGTACGCGCACGCGCGGATCGCCTCGATGCTGGCGAAGGCGGGAGCCGAGCGAGTCGCGCTCGCCTTGCGCGGCGCCGGCGAAGCCGGCGAGCGGCTGCACCCCGCCGAGCGCGCGCTCGTCAAGCGACTGCTCGCATTCCCGGCGGAGCTGCGAGAGGCCGCCACACGCCGAGCGCCGCACCGGATAGCCGCATATGCGCTCGAGCTCGCGCAGCAGTTCACCGCCTTCTACCGCGACTGCCGCGTGCTCGGCGCCGAGTCGCCCGAGATCGAATCGCAGCGGCTCGCGCTTTGCGTGGCCTCGCGGCAGACGATCGCTCGCTCGCTTGACCTGCTCGGGGTGAGCGCGCCGGCCGAGATGTAGAGCTCGCGCGAAGTCGCGGCGCGGCTCTCCGGGCGAGGCCGCTGCGGCGTTGGGCTCAGATCGCCGTCCTGCGCGAGCGCTCTGCGGCTCAGAGGACTCGGGTCATTTGCCGTTCAGAGAGCTTGGGTCATTCGAGCCTCGCTCAGTCGAAGCGCTCGAGATCGGCGTCCAGGCGAGCCGTCTGGCTGGCGCTGAGCGTCGGCGCCGGGGACGCTTCCCCGGCCCGCGTGCGTGCGTGGCGGCGCCAGCTCGGGAGCAGCAGCGCAAGCAGGCCCAGCAGGGCGAGAACCACCGCGATCGGCACGAGATAGGCGGCCAGGTCGAAGCCTTTCGCGCTCGGCAGCCCGAGGACCGCCGCGCCGTACTGATCCACGAGCGCACGCTTGATCTGCGCTTCGGTCTGGCCCTGCGCGATCAGGCCGCGGATGAGCGCCCGCTCGCGGTCGGCCTGCGGCGATTCGGCCACGTTCAGGGGTATCTTGCAGGTCGCGCACATGACCTGGCGTTCGATCACGGGCAGGGTTGTGCGAGGCGCGACGGCCCCTGCGGGCACGCACGCGACGGTGAGCAGGATCGCCATCGCCGCCAGCGCTGCCGCTTGCCGGCCGAAGCTCACGAGCTCTCCGCGAGCGCCACGGCGCGCGCCAGGAAGGCGTCGCTGGCTTCCTGGCGCGAGATTGCGACCACATGGCCGTGGCGGTCGATCACGAAGCTCTCCGGAAGCTCGTTCGTGCCGTAGGCGTGGGCAAATTCACCGCTCGTGTCGTCCAGGTTGGGATACGTCAGGTGATAGCGCTTGACGAAGCTAAGCGAGTCGGGTGTAGCGTCGCGGAAGGTCACGCCGAGCACCGTTCCGCCGTGGCGCGAGAGCTCGCCCTGGAAGCGCTCGAGGCGTGGAGCCTCCTCCTGGCATGGTTCGCACCACGAGGCCCAGAAGTTCAGCACGACGACCTTGCCGTCATAAGAGGACAGGGCGCCGTGGCCGTGACCCGAGAGCAACGGCAGCGAGTCCCCGGCGGCCGGGGCCGCCGGGCGCAGACCGCGGTGGACCGCATCGTCGAGCGTTCGTGTGGGGGACTGGGTCGAGACCCCGTACACGAGCAGGCCAACGAGCGCGGCGCCGGCCAGGCAGGCGAGGATCGGCATATACAAGCGTTTGTGCACCGGCAGAAAGCCTAGTGCCCCCATCTATCGGCCGGAGCCGATGGACGGGAGCCGGGCGCAGCTCGCGGTGGGGGAGCCTCGCCGCCGCCGAGCGGCGCCGCGGCGGCGTAATATCTCCTCTAGCGCGGTGGTAGCTCAGTTGGTAGAGCGCGAGCTTCCCAAGCTCGAGGTCGCGGGTTCGAGGCCCGTCCGCCGCTTGGCTTGAGAAAGCTGGATCTGGCCCTACAACAGGGATCCTGGCTTGTGGGGATGGCTCGGCGTGCGGACAGACGCGGGCGTCTGCGGGCAAGAAGGACATGAATCTGCGGTCCCCTTGCGGCCACGGGATCCGGGTGTCACGGGCTTGCACCGCTCGGTGCCGCGACCGCAACGCACGAGGGCGCAATCAAAGGCATAGGGGTGGATCCAGCGGAATATGCGCTGGGCGCCGAGTGCGCTCGCGTCATCGAGGTCCTGAGCTGGAACCAGTTGGATGAGTGGGCAAAGACCGAGCACGCGACGGGTCGCTTTTGTCAAGGTCCTGTCGCTCCTAGCGGAGGACCTGGCATGCTCTCGCAGGGTTCGCGTTAGTTATAAAGACTTATAACAATATCGGTTATAAACTGCTATAAGTCGATAGAACGATGGACCCGATAGGGAACCCTTACACGCCGAACGCAGGCTCTCGCCCTCACGAGCTTGCCGGTCGCGCTGGCGAGCTGGAGCAGTTCCGAGTCCTCGTGGGTCGCCTCAAGCGAGGCGCTACTGAGCAGAGCATGATCATCCGTGGCTTGCGCGGCGTGGGTAAGACGGTCCTCCTCAATGCCTTCGAGGATCGGGCTGAGTCTGAGGGCTTCTTGACCTACTACCACGAGCTCACCCCTGACAGCAGCTTGATCGGCGAGATCGCCCGCGATGTTGAGAGTGCTCTGGCGCGCCTGAAGCTCAGCGCACGCGCCTCCAAGACGGTGCGTGGAGCGCTGGAGCATCTCGGCACGATCAACTTGACCGGCCCGGATGGCTTTGGTTTGGAGGTAGATCTGCGAAAGGCCGACGAGGGGACGATCGCCGGTGATCTCTCCGAGCTCTTCCTGCAGCTCGGCGGGGCTGCCGCCAGCAAGGGCTCGGGGGTCGTCTTCCTTCTAGACGAGGTTCAGTTCGCCGGCGAGATCGAATTTCGGTCGTTGATCAGCGCGCTGCACCGCGCGACGCAGAAGAACGTGCCGATCACCGTCGCGGCTGCCGGTCTACCTCAGATTCCGCGGTTGACCGGCGAGGCACGCTCATACGCCGAGCGTCTGTTCACGTTCCCGGCGATCGCCAGCCTCTCAGAGGGAGATGCGCGAACGGCCTTCGTCGAGCCGGCTCGCCATCAGCAGGTCGATTACGAGGAGGGTGCCGTGGGCCTCGCGCTCGCCTGGACACGTGGCTATCCCTTTTACATTCAGCAACTGGGCAAGCATGCTTGGAATCTAGCCAAAGCCGCGCCGATCACAAAGCAGGATGTGGAGGCGGCGATCCCGGTCGCGCGGAAGGCCCTCGACACGAGCACCTACGAGGTCCGTATTCAGCGTGCCACACGAGAGGAGCGTCGCTACATGCGAGCTATGGCCGAGCTCGGCGAAGGGCCTTATCGGTCGGGACAGGTCGCGGCAAAGCTGGGGCGTAGGACCACGGAGGTCTCGATGACCCGTCAACATCTGATCGACAAGGGTCTTGCCTACGCCACCGAGGACTACGGTCACGTCGACTTCACGGTGCCCCGTTTCGACGAGTTCATGCGCCGATACATGCCCTACCGGAAGCCGAGCTCAAGCCAACGCACACATACATCGTAGGCTCGCCGTCGTAGACGCTGCTTTAGAACTGTCTGCCTCGAGGTTGGATCGCCAACGCTCCACAGACAAGCTCGATCAACGACCCGCGCGGGCTTGAAGCCCGCGATCTAACCTGAAAAGCCATGCCGTCAGCCACCTATGAGCCCGTCCGAGGCGACCTGCACCGTCACGGCGCGCTGCGCCACGCCCACCCACACAGCGGGCCGCACGAACACCACTCCCACCACGACCACGAGCAACAGCGCGATGATCACGGTGAACACGAACATGGGCATTCTCACGGCCTCGTAGACGAGAGCATCAAGCGCTCCCGCGAGGGAGTCCGGGCCGTCACGCTCGCGCTCGCAATCCTCGCAACCACCGCCGTGGTGCAAGTGCTCGTGTTCTCGCTCAGTGGCAGCCTGGCACTCCTGGCCGACCTGATTCACAACGGTGGAGACGCACTCACCGCGATCCCTCTCGGCATCGCGTTCGCGCTGCGCTCCGCCCGGGCCGAGCGTTTAGCCGGCCTCGCTGTAGTGGCGACCATATTCATCTCCGCATGCGTTGCCGCTTACGAGTCGATCCTGCGCCTGATCCACCCATCAACGCCCGCCCATCTGCTCGCCCTCGGACTCGCTGGGGCGATCGGGTTCGCGGGCAACTGGATCGCCGGCCTGGTACGCACCCGAGCCGGACATCAGCTGAGTAGTCCTGCGCTGATCGCGGACGGCAATCATGCGCGCGTCGACGCATATGTCTCACTCGCCGTCATCGCGAGCGCCCTCGCCATCGCCGCTGGCGCCCCGATCCTCGACCCCCTCATTGGTCTCGGAATGACCGTTGTGATCCTACGCATCACCCGCGAGAGCTGGCGCACGGTACGCGGACACGCACACCCCTGAACTCGAGCAGCGCCACCCCTCTCCGGTCTCATATAGATGAGACGGGTCAAACGGCCTATCCACGGTAAGCTTCCCAAGCTCGAGGTCGCGGGTTCGAGCCCCGTCCGCCGCTTCACAGTCTCGCTGTCCCTCGCCCAATCTCGCTGCAAATCCTGGGCATTTGATGGGAGGGCGGCTATCCCTCTGCCGTCCCTCTCACATCCTCGCCGGATGCCGGATGTCTCCAAGGGTTCGTGGTCGCAAATTGGTCGCAAGCTCGCCTCTTCCTGTACGGGCATAGACGGAGGAGCGCATGAGCACGAAGGCAGCTTGTCCGAGTCGGACCTGATTGAGCATCTACGAGGTGCGTAAGGCCCATGAGACAAGGTCGTCCTCCGGGTCGGCGTAGGTCGCTCGTCCGCTCACTGTCTGGGAGCCAACGCGGGTTCAGCTGGGACTCTCGCCGGTCGCGGCGCGCGGCAGCGAGGGCTCGACGCGCAACAGCCGCGCTGGCAGGTGGGGGAGCCACCAATTCCAACGGCCGAACAGCGAGATGACGGCCGGCACGAGCAGCGCTCGAATCACAGTGGCATCCAGAAGGATCCCTGCGGCCAGCCCGGTCGCGAGCACCTTGATTTCGGTCTCAGGCCCGGAAGCAAGCGACACGAAGGCGAGGAAGAGGATCAAGGCGGCGCTCGTAACCAGGCGCCCGGTGCGTCCGATGCCGCGTACAACCGCGCTGTCGGTCGAGCCGGTCGCGTCGTACTCTTCGCGCATCCGCGCGAGGATGAATACCTCGTAATCCATCGAGAGGCCGAACAGGAACGCGAACACCATCAGCGGGATCCACGCTGTCACCGAGCCGGTGGCAGGGATTCCCCAAATGAAGTGCGACCCGTGTCCGCGCTGCCAGACGAGGTCGAGCACGCCCCAGGCGGCGGCGACGCTGATCACGTTGAGGATCACCGCCTTCAGCGGCAGCAGCAGCGAACGGAACGCGCGTGCGAGCAGGATGAATGTGATGACGGCGATCAGGGCGATCATCAACGGGAAGTTGCCGTAGACGGCATTGATGAAGTCCTCGTTTTGCGCAGCCAACCCACCGAGATGCACGTCGGGACCGGCGCCGCGAGCAGCCGAGCGCACGCGATCGAGCGTATCGCGGCCGCTTGTCGAGGAGCCGTCGGGGACCGAGAAGCTGTCCACGATCGAGGCGCCCGCTCGCCGCCACTGCGGCGAGCTCGGGGCGACCGCCCCCTGCACACCGGGCACCGCGGCCATCGCGCTTGCGACCGTCTCGGGCGGAGTCGACCCTTCGACCAGGGCCTCGTTGGGCAGCAGCGTGCCTGAGCCGATGCCGGATTTCTCGAGCGCGACCAGGCCCTGCTTGGCGTCACCCTGCTTGGCGATCGTGTTGACGTTGGGAAGCCCCGGCTGGAGGTTGGTGGCGGCCAGCACGAGTGCCGCCAGCACGGCGGCGGCGCCGATTGCGGCGATCCAGCGATTGCGCACGACCAACTCCGCCCAGCCCGTCCAGGAGCGGCTGGCCTTGTCGTCGCTACGCACATGTGGCCAGTCCAGCCGTGGCCCGAGCTTGCTCAGCACGACGGGAAGCAGCGTCGCCGCGACGATCACGCTGATCAGCGGGATCAGCATGCCGCCGTAGCCGACCGAGCGCAGGAACGGCAGCGGCAGCGCGATCAGCGCGAGCAGCCCGATCGCGACCGTGGTGCCGCTGAAGACGACCGCTCGCCCGGCGGTCTCCATCGCGCGCTGGATGGCCGCGTCGCCCTCCAGCCCGTGGGCGCGCTCCTCGCGCCAGCGGACGACCACGATCAGCGCGTAGTCGATCGAGACCCCGAGCCCGATCAGCGCGATCAGGAACTGGACGATCGGTGAGATTTCGGTGACCGTTGTCAGGCCCCAAACCACCAGGAAGGTCGTGAGGATCGAGACGATCGCCATCATGACCGGCACGATCGCCAGGAACGAGGCGAACACGAATGCGAGCACGAGCAGCGCTCCAAAGCCGCCGAGCAGCGCCTCGACGAGCACGCCGGGGCCGTTGCCGCCGCCGCTCTGGAGCGAGAGGACGTCGAATCCGGTGAGATGGACCGGCGCGCCCGCGACCGTCATGCCCTTGAGCGCCGCGCTGGCTTTTTCAGCCGCCTTCGGGTTGTCTTCGAAGGCCTGAGTGCGGTCGGGCGGAGGATAGGCGACGATGAAGGTCGTATGACCGTCTTTTGAGATGAAGGCTCTGTTTCCAGTGCTCGCGTAGCCGGCTATGCGACTTCCCGGCAAAACGCGCAGCAGGCGGGCTTCGACGGCCCCCAGTTCGGAACGCGCCGTCGAGGAGCTCACCGACTCCCCGGCGGGGAGCGTCACGACTGGCAGCAGCGGGGCGCCGTTGCCGCCCGTGCCGTGAAAGTCGCGACCGATCTGCTGGTTGGTGACCCAGCCTTCCTTGCCGGGCACTGAGAACTTCTGTTTGAGCGCTTTACTGGCCGATCCGGACGAGGCCATGCCGATCAGCGTCAGGACCACCCAGAAGATGACGACTATGCGCTTATGGGCCAATACCCAGCGTGTCAGCGATGCCATGTGCGTTTCTTCCTCTCGCCTTGGTTGTGACCTGCTCTTGCGGATTAGACGGCGCTGCGCTGCCGAACTCATCGGTCGCATGCACTCGATGCTCGGAGGCGACGCGAGCAACATCACCCGCGAAAGTCTCCGGCTATTCCTTTGGGCCTGAAGCTATAGCGTCTTGCTCGGCGGAGCGCGACTCGGCCTTCGGATCAGAGCCTCAGCCTAACGCGACATCACAACCGGGTGGTCGTGACCGATGACTTTCGGATGGGCTCCTCGTCTGAGCAGCAAACGACAACGTGGAGGAGGATCGAGATGGGAAGGATTGTGGTAACCGAGTTCGTCTCGCTGGATGGTGTCATGCAGGCCCCTGGCGGGGGTGAGGAGTACGAGCATGGAGGTTGGAGCTTCGAGTTCGATCGCGGGGCCGAGGGTGACAGGTTCAAGCTCGAGGAGACCTTGAACGCGGAGGCTCAGCTGCTGGGACGGGTGACCTTCGAAGGGTTCGCCGCGGCCTGGCCGTCGATGCAGGGTGAGTTCGCCGACAAGTTCAACAGCATGCCCAAGTACGTCGTCTCATCCACTCTCAAAGACCCCGAGTGGAGCAACTCGACTGTGCTCGCAGGCGATGTCGTCGAGGAGGTCTCGAGCCTGCGGCAGGCGATCGGCGGTGACATCGTCATCGCTGGGAGCGCCCAGCTGGTGCAAACGCTGCTCGAGCACGACCTCGTGGATGAGCTACGGCTGATGGTGTTTCCCGTTGTGCTCGGCAAGGGCAAGCGGCTCTTCGGGGAGACGAGCGACAAGAAGCGCTTGCGGCTCACCGACTCGAGGACGGTCGGCGAGGGCGTCTCGATCCTCACCTACGAGCCGACTGGCGAGACCCGGTGACTCTCGCGCGAGCTACCGAGTCGGCCGCTTGAATTGAAGACGGGCGTGGGACCGGGCCGCTGAGTTCTTGCTCGCGGCTCGGTCCTAACTGCATGTCTACCCGGGGGCAGAGCACGATCGCCTTCTCGATCGCCAGCCCGATCCTGCGTCGCGACTTGCCGGCACTGTTCAGCCGTGTCTGCAAGCTGCTTGCAAGCAGCGGCGCCACCCTAGCTCTGTGCGACGTGGCCGACGCCGCGGCCGACGCCGTGACTGTCGAGGCTCTTGCGCGGCTGCAGCTCGTTGCGCATCGCAGCGGCTGTCAAATGAGACTGCAGAACGCCTCGCGCGAGCTGCGCGCGCTCGTTATGTTCATGGGGCTGCAGGATGTGCTTCTCGGTTGAGGCGGTCAAGCAGGGAGTGTGCTTCTCGGTTATAGAGGTCAAGCAGGAAGCGCTGCTGGCAAGCCGAAGAGCGGGAAGAGGCGATCTGTGCTCAAGAAGAACGTCAACTCGACGAACTGTCCGCCGGAGATCTCGAGCACCTGTAGCGCCCACGGAGCGTGGCCGCCCGATGGGTCCGGCTTGTACTGGCCGAATGCCACTGAGCCGTTGGCCGCGACGGTGGGGATCAGGCGAGACCCGCGGCATTCGATGCCTGGCCCGAACCACCATGTGAGGATGTCCTCACGGCCCTTCAACCACATGTCATATGGAGGCATCGACTGGCTCGCGTCCTCCTGGATCAGCGATGTGAGCGCGTCCACGTCATAGGCCTCGAATGCCTCGACGTAGCGGACGAGCAGCTCGCGCTGCGCGTCGTCCATGCTCGCCGGGGCAGGGTCGGCGGAGCTGACGTCGGCTGACTGGAGCGTCGCGCGCGCGCGCTGCAGCGCGCTGTTCACCGACGCGACACTTGTGTCGAGCAGCTCTGCGACCTCCTTGGCTTTCCAGCGCAGCACCTCGCACAGGATCAACACCGCGCGCTGGCGCGGAGCCAGATGCTGCAGCGCGGCGACGAACGCCAGCCGGAGCGTCTCGCGCGCCATTGCGAGCTCCGCCGGATCATCCGCCGAGTCGACGATGTTGCCAGGAATAGGCTCGATCCAGGTGACCTCCGGCAGTGTGTTCAGGTTCGTTGCCTCGGGAGCCTGCGCGCCCCCTAGATCCATCGGTCGCGCGCGGCGCGCTCGGCCATTCAGCATGTCGAAGCACACGTTCGTGGCGATTCGGTACAGCCACGAGCGCAATGCGGCCCGACCTTCGAAGCGCTCGAAGCCCCGCCACGCGCGCAGCATCGTCTCCTGCACCGCGTCCTCGGCTTCGAACGGGGAAGCGAGCATCCGGTAGCAGTAGCCGGTCAGCTCCCTGCGATGCTGCTCGAGTCGGTGCTCGATCTTGCCCGGCATGACGGTCGGCGAAGACTCCGGCACGAGGCTCATGGTAGGCGATGAAGCGTCGCTCGGCCGTTTAGGACAGAATCCCCGCAATGCACGTGACCGCCAAGGCCGACTATGCCGTGCGCGCTCTCGTCGAGCTCGCAGCCGGCAGCCAGGATGCGCCGCGCAAGGTCGACGAAGTCGCCCAAGCTCAGGGGATTCCGGTGTCCTTCCTGGAGAACATCCTCACGCAACTGCGCAGCTCCGGAATCGTGCGCAGCCAGCGCGGTCCCGAGGGCGGCTATTGGCTCGCTCAACCAGCCGCCGAGCTGAACCTCGCCCACGTGATTCGTGCCGTCGAGGGGCCGCTGGTGGGAGTGCGAGGTCAGCGGCCCGAGGAGGTCGAGTACCAGGGCTCGGCCGAATCCCTGCAGCAGGTTTGGATCGCGCTGCGCGCAAATCTGCGCAAGGTGCTCGAGCACGTCACGATCGCGGATGTGGCTGCCGGCAAGCTGCCGAAGGAGATTCTGGCGCTGACTAAGCAAGAGGAAGCCTGGGAGACCCGCTAGCGGGTCGTTAGGCGGCGCGATACTGCGTCCTCGCTCGCTTGTGTGCGGAAGCACACTGCGCTCGCTGCGTCCTTGTCTCGCTTGCCTAACGACCCGCTAGACGCCCCGGGGGTCAGGCACATTCAGCCGAGGGAGTCCGGGACATATAGCCGAGGGAGCCAGGGAAAAACCGCTGGGGGAGTCGGGCACTGCTGAGGGGTTAGACACCAGGCGAGGGGTCGGACAAACAGGCGAGGGGTTGGGCAACGGCCGAGGGGTCGGGTAATAGCCGAGGGGTCAGGCAACGGCCCAGGGTCAGGCAACGGCTGGAGTCAGGCAATAGCTGAATGGAGTCGGGCAAACAGCTGGAGTCAGGTAAATAGCTGAGGGGTCAGGCGAAGACACGTGGGGTGGGGAGGCGGGCGGCGAGGATTTGACCCTCAGTCAGCTCGAGCTCTTGGGCGATCTCGCGTGTGACCTGCGCCCAGATGTCGCGGCCGTCGGGGAGGGTCAGCTCGACGCGCACCTCGAAGCCGAGATGAACCACGCGGCGCACGAGCGCCTCGACTGTGCTGCCGTCGGGGTGGGCGAGGATTTGGATGTCGTGGGGTCTTAGCAGCGCGTCGCCGAGGCGGTTGACGGGGCCTATGAACGACATCACGAACTCATTGCTGGGGTGCTCGTAGAGCTGGCGTGGGCTTCCGGTCTGCTCGATTCGACCGCCGTTCATGACGACGATCTGGCCCGCCACGTCCATCGCCTCCTCCTGGTCGTGGGTCACGAAGATTGTGGTCACGTGGATCTCCTGGTGCAGCCGGCGCAGCCACTCGCGCAGCTCGCCGCGCACCTGCACGTCCAGCGCGCCAAAGGGCTCGTCGAGCAGCAGCACCTTCGGCTGCGGGGCGAGCGCGCGGGCGAGCGCCATCCGCTGCAGCTGGCCGCCGGAGAGCTGGGATGGGTAGCGCTTAGCCAGGCCGTCGAGTCGCACCAGCCTCAGCAGCTCGTCGACGCGCTCATTCACCTCGCTCTTCGGAGCGCGACGCACCGTCAGGCCGAACGCGACGTTGTCGTGCACGGTCATGTGCTTGAACGGGGCGTAGTGCTGGAAGACGAACCCGACCCCTCGCGTGCGCGCGGGCGCTTCGGTCACGTCCTGCTCCGCGATCGCCACACTGCCCATGTCCGGTGTCTCGAGGCCCGCGATGATCCGAAGCAGGGTCGACTTGCCGCTGCCGCTGGGGCCAAGCAGGGCCATCAGCGCCCCGTCCTCGACCGTCACGCTGACATCGTCGAGCGCTGTGAACGAGCCGAAGCGCTTGGTGACATTGTGGACCTCGATCGCCATCAGACCTCCATGTCTCTGTGGGTGCGCTTTGCTAGCAGGTTCATGGTCAGGAGCGTCGCGAACGCGAGCAGGGCGAGCACCACGGCGGCCGCGTAGGCGCCGGTGGCGTCGAAGTTCTCGAAGCGATCCTGAACGTACAGGGGCAGCGTTTGGGTCTGGCCCTCGAGCCGTCCTGACACGATGCTCACAGCGCCGAACTCGCCGAGCGCTCGGGCCGTCGTGAGAACGACCCCATATACAACCCCCCACCTGATGGCGGGCAGCGTGACCCTGCGGAATGTCTGCCACGCGCTGGCTCCCAGCGTGGAGGCCGCCTGCTCGGCATCGGTGCCGATCTCGTGCAACACGGGCACAGTCTCTCGCGCGACGAATGGAAGCGACACGAACGCCGTCGCGAGCACCATGCCAGGGATCGAGAAGATCACCTGAATCCCGTGCGCGGTGAGCCAGTCGCCGAGCCAGCCCGTGCGCCCATATACGAGTACGAGCGAGAGCCCCACCACCACCGGGGAGATCGCGAACGGAAGGTCCAACAGCAGCCCGAGCAGCGAACGACCGCGAAACCGTCCGCGCTCGATCAGCAAGGCAATGCCGATCCCGAACACCGTGTTCAGAGGCACCACGATCGCCACAAGCTCAACCGACAGCCAGAAGGCGTGCATCGCGTTGGGTTGGGTCACCGCATTCCAAACCGGCGCCAAACCGTGTTCGAAGGTGCGATAGAAGATCATCGCGACCGGAGCCCCGAGCAATGCCAGCAGGTAGCCGAGTGCGACGAAACGCAACCCGAGTCGCCTGGCGGTCGCCGCTCCCGCTCTCTCCCCGCCCTGGTCGCGCGCCGTCGGCGGCCCGGTAAGGCGCGCGGCCGGTGCGGCGGCGCGGCCGATGGCGGCGGTTTCACTTGCCGACAAGGCGTCGCCCCGGTTGTGTGGCGAGGATGCCGGTGTCAGAGAACACGGCGGGCCCCCCGGCGCGATAGCCAGGTCATTGCTGCGAGCACAACGAGCGCGCATACAAGCAACACAACAGACACCGAGGCAGCGGCGCTGACGTTGTCGTTCTCCACCTGGTTGAAGATGTACACCGAGCCGACCTCCGTCTTGAAGGGCAGGTTGCCGGAGATCAGCACCACCGACCCAAACTCCCCAAGGGCTCGCGCGAAGGAGAGGGCCGCGCCGGAGAGGATCGCCGGTGTCAGGTTGGGCAGCACGATCCGTCGGAACACCGTCCAGCTGCCTGCCCCCAGCGAGCTTGCGGCTTCCTCCATCGAGCCGTCCAGCTCGAGCAGCACGGGCTGAACCGATCGCACCACGAAGGGCAGTGTCACGAACAGCAGCGCTAGACCAACCGCCGCACGGGTAAACGTGATGTCGATTCCCGTAGGGCCACCCTTGCCGTAGAGAGCCAGCAGCACCACACCCGCAACGATCGTCGGCAGTGCGAACGGCAGGTCGATGAGCGCGTTCACCACCCCCCTGCCGGGGAACTCGTCGCGGACGAGCACCCAAGCGATCAGCGTCCCGAACAGGGCGTTGATCACCACCACGATCGCCGAGACGATCAGCGTCAGCTTCAGCGCTGCGACCGCCTCCGGGCTCGATACCGCCCGCCAGAAGGCAGCGGTTCCACCGCTTGCCGCACTATCCAACAGTGCGGCGATGGGCAGCAGCACAAGCACGGACAGGTAGATGCCGAGCAACCCGTTGCCGAGCACCGTGCCTGAGCGGCCGATTGGAGATCTCCGAGATCTCCAATCGGCCAGCAGACGTTTGCCCCCCGGCGGCTTGCCGGCGGAATGACGCTCGAGTGCCTGCGATGCGCCGCCAGAGCTCATTTGGAGGTGGACACCCCAAGCGACTGCTCGATCTTGGTGACGATTCCGGCGGTCCCTTCGGTTTCGAAGAATTCCTTGCCCACCTTCTTCCACCCGCCGAGCGAGTCGATCGTGAACAGGCCCGCGGGCGTCGGGAACTGGCCGGGAGAGGCGACGCCTTCGATTACTGGCCGGTAGCCCTTTTCAGCCCAGATCTTCTGGCCGGCGGGGGACAGCAGGTAGCTCACGAACTTCTGCGCCTCAGCCGTGTCGCCCGTGTTGACGATCGCGATCGGGTTCTGGATCAGGATCGTGTCCTTGGGGATCACGTATTCGATCGGCGAGCCCTTCTTCTGGTCGGCGATCGCCTCATTCTCATAGTCGATCAGCGCGTCGCCACGCCCGGCCAGGAAGGTCTGCAAGGCGTTGCGCGCCGAGCTGTCCTGACTGACGACGTTGTGGAACAGCGAGGTCAGATAGGCCTGCGCTTCGGCGGGCGTCTTGCCCTCCTTGATCTGGGCTCCATAGGCGGCCATGATGTTCCAGCGCGCGCTTCCCGACGTGAACGGGTTGGGGGTGAGCACCTGCACGCCGGGCTTGACGAGGTCGCTCCAGTCGGTGATGTGCTTGGGGTTGCCCTTACGCACGATGATCACGGCGACGGAGTTGGTGACGAAACCGTGGGTCGCGTTCTGATTCCAGCTGGGGGAGACCAGGCCGGCCTTCACAAGCCGCGTCACATCCGGTTCGAGTGAGAAGTTGACCACGTCCGCTTTCAATCCGGCGGCCACCGCGCGGCTCTGGTCGCCGGAGGGACCGTAGGACTGGCTGAAGCTGATGCCATTGCCGTCGCTCGTAGCTCCGAATGCCGGTATCAGCGACGCGTAGGCTCCCTGCGGAGTGGAGTAGGCGGCGAGGGTGATCTGTTTGCTCGAGCTCGACGAGCCGCAGGCTGCGACGCCGAATACGGAGCTCGTCAAGGCGAGAGTGGAGAGGACAGCTGGAATCGTGCGGTTGCGCATAGTCACTTTCTACATCGAAGACATGAGGATGGATGCCGCACATTAATACCACAAACTAGATCGGGTTTAGCGATTAAGTCTGCGAATCAGTCGGCGGGCCGTGCGCCGACCGATGCGAGCACCGTGTCGATGCAGGCGCGCTGGATGCGTGCCGGCTCCAGAGCGAACGGCTCGGGAACGCCGCCTGCCGTCGTTCGCACGCCCATGCCGATGCGTGCAAGGTGCATCGTGCCAAGTGTCTGGGCATAGAGCTGGTTGGCGGTGAAGTCGGGATCCTCGACTGTGAACACGCCTTGCTCGGCGCCCTCGGCGAGGATCTGCGAGAGCTTGCCCAGACAGGCCGCCATGCTCTGGCCGAGGCGGATCCAGATCGCATCGGAGATCGCTTCGCGCAGCTCCTCCGCGGAGCGGCGCATCAGGGAGAGGCCGCAATCGAGGAATGCGGGATGCTCCAAGCAGAAGTTCGTGTATCGCACCCAGCCCTCCTCCAAGCTTGCGACTGGGTCGAGCTCCCTCGGGATCTCGTCGAGGCGCTCGGCGAGATCCGACAGGTAGCTCGAGAGGGTGAGCACATAGAGCTCCTCCTTGGAGGAGAAATAGCGATAGATGAGCGCCTTGTTGATGCCCACTGCGCGCGCGATGCTCTCGATTGGGGCGTCCTGGAGACCGCGTTCGTCGAACAAGAGGCGGGTGGCGGCGATGATCTCGCGCTCGCGCCCGCGCCGGCGCGCGGCGCGCGTGGTCGCCGGCGATTCCCTATAGCTGGGGACGGTAGCCATCTCGCAACGACTATATCGTGAATGTAACCGTCGTTCAATCTTGCATTTGACAACCGTTTACCCTTTGCTAGCATTGACTTCCCCGCCGCGGGCTCCGTCCGTCCGCAGGTGGAGGCGCTCGCGAGATCGAGCCGCGATCCCGCCCTGAAGCCTAAGACCGATAAGACTCGATAAGTCATTCGTTGTACCGCAAGTCGTCACCGAGCCAGCAAAGGAGCATTCGTCCCATGTCAGCAACCGACGTAACCGCCGCCGAGGCAACCGGGGCCGCCGAGGCCGCCGTCGAGGCGATCACGAACGCAGCCGGCAAAGACGTGACCTTTTCGATGGCCCTGACGCAAGATCAGAAGGACATCCGCGAGTGGGTGCACGGTTTCGCGGCCAATGTGATGCGCCCTGCCGCGCACGAGTGGGATGAGAAGGAGAAAACCCCGTGGCCGATCATCGAAGAGGCCGCCAAGATCGGCCTGTACGGCTTCGAGGGTCTCGCGCAGTTCTTCGCCGATCCGACCGGGCTCACGCTGCCGATCGTCAACGAAGAGCTCTTCTGGGGCGACGCGGGCATGGGCATGGCGATCATGGGCACCTCGCTCGCCGTAGCCGCGATCTTCGGCCAGGGCACCGGCGAGCAGATCGGGGAGTGGATCCCACGCTGCTTCGGCACTCCCGACGACATCAAGGTTGCGGCCTTCTGCTCCTCTGAGCCGAACGCCGGCTCGGACGTGAGTGCGGTGAGGACCTCCGCCAAGTTCGACGAGGCCACCAAAGAGTGGGTGCTCAACGGCCAGAAGGCGTGGGCCACCAACGGCGGCATCTCCGATGTGCACGTCGTGATCGCCACGGTCGACCGCTCGTTGAACTCGCGCGGGCATGCCGCATTCGTCGTGCCGATGAGCGAAGCGAAGGGCATCTCAGAAGGCGCCAAGGTCTCCAAGCACGGCCTGCGCGCATCGCACACCGCCGACGTGTACCTCGACGAATGCCGTATCCCGGAGAACTATGTGCTCGGTGGCAAGGAGAAGCTCGACGAGCGCCTCGCCCGCGCCAAGGAGGGCAAGAAGAACAAGTCGAACGCCTCGATGGCCACCTTCGAGGCATCGCGCCCCACCGTCGGCTCGCAGGCGCTTGGCATCGCTCGTGCCGCTTACGAGTACTCGCTCGAGTACGCCAAGGAGCGCGAGCAGTTCGGCAAGAAGATCATCGAGAACCAGTCGATCGCGTTCACGCTCGCGCGCATGAAGATGGAGATCGACGCCGCTCGCCTGCTCGTGTGGCGCGCCTCTTGGATGGGCCGCAACCAGGTGCCCTTCGAAAACGCCGAGGGCTCGATGTCAAAGCTCAAGTCCGGCGAGGTCGCCGTGTGGGTGACCGAGCGCGCGATCCAGATTCTCGGCGGCAACGGCTACACGCGTGAGTTCCCGGTCGAGCGCTGGCACCGCGACGCGAAGATCTACGACATCTTCGAGGGCACCGCGGAGATCCAGCAGCTCGTCATCTCTCGCGCGATTAGCGGGATGCACATCAAGTAGCGCTCCGCGAATCTAGGTCGTTCTTGGGTGAGCCTGGGCGTCTCGCCGGTCGGCGCCCAGGCCGCTCCGGGCCCGTGAGGATGAGCGGGACCCGCCGTAAGGTTGAGGCGCTTTGGAGCGCTTTCGTGGGTTGAGGCTCTCTGGACGCCCTCTGAGGTTGGGGTGCTCTCCTGAGGTTTGAGGCGCTCAGGGGTGCTCTCGTGAGGTTGAGGCGCTCTCGGACCCTCTAGTGAGGTTGAGGCGTCTCGGCGCCCTCGTGAGGTTGGGGCGCTCTACCAGGCTTGCGTCGCCCCGCAATGCGGGCAACTGACGCTGGTCGAGACCGGCGCGATGAAGAAATATCCGCACGAGCACGGGTAGCAAGCCTCGTCGGTCGGGCCGCCGGCGTCGCGCGTGCGTCGCACCGCGACGTCGGGGGCGGGCGACGGGATCTCGTGGTGGCGCCAAGCGGTAAGTGGGTGGAGCAGGCTCGATCGCATCGGTCTCTATCTCATAAGACGCCTGGGATGCCCAAAGGTTTCGCTGTCAGACGGATATCTCCTGGGGCGACCTCGCGCTTTCCTCGCCGCGCTTGCACGGAAGCGGGCGCGCTTCTGGGATAATCAGCGTCGATGAATCCCGCGCGCAAGCGAAAGGTGCGGCTGGTGGTGGCGCTCAGCGCCGCCGTGATCCTGGCAAGCGCCCTGATCTACACCAGCTTCAGCGCCGCCAGCCCGACCGTCACGCCGAGCAAGCTCGTGCGCGAAGCCCTGCCGGGACGCACTTACCAGCTGACCGGAAAGGTGAAGGCGGGGTCGGTGCGCCGTGAAGGCGAGACCCTGTACTTCACTGTGCAAGACAGAGCTGGCGAAACGGTCGTCCCGGTCAGCTACACAGGCGAGGTGCCCGACCCGTTTCGCGAAGGACGCGAGGTGATCGTGACCGTCGAGAAGCAGGGTCAAGGATATGTGGGGCAGCGCGACTCACTGATCACGAAGTGCCCTTCGAAGTACACGGTGACTCCGAGCAAGCACAAGCCCTACTGATGGCCGAGCTGGGCCGCGCCTGCCTGATGCTGGCGCTGGCGGTGTGCGCTTACGGGATCGGAGCGTCGCTGTACGGAGTGCGAGCCGGCCGCCGCGAGTGGTCGGAGTCTGGCAGGCGCTCGGTCTACGCGCTCGCGATCGTCTTGACCGTGGCGTTCGCCGTGCTCGAGCTGGCGTTCCTGGGCAACGACTTCAGCTTCAACACGGTGGCCGACACCTCCAGCACCACGACCCCGACGTTCTACAAGGCGGCGGCGGTGTGGTCCTCCCAGGAAGGCTCTCTGCTCCTGTGGGCTTGGTTGCTGTCGCTGTGGTCGAGCCTCGTGCTGTTCCTGACGCGCAGGCGACTGCGCGAGGAGAGCGCCTACGCGACGGCCATCCTGCTCGGCTTCGGCGGGTTCTTCATCTCGCTGATGGTCTTCTATGCGACGCCGTTTGCGACCACCAACCCGGCGCCTTCTGACGGTGCCGGGCTGGATCCGCTGTTGCGCCACCCGAGCATGATGATCCATCCCCCGATGCTGTACTCGGGCTACACGCTGTGCATCGTGCCGCTTGCCTTCGGGATGGGCGCCCTGCTTGCGCGCAAAGTGGACGCCGAGTGGATCAGGGCCATCCGACGTTTCGCGCTGGCAGCATGGCTGTTGCTCGGCGTCGGGATAATGCTCGGCGCGCGCTGGTCATACGCGGAGCTGGGCTGGGGTGGCTACTGGGGCTGGGACGCGGTCGAGAACGCCTCGCTGATGCCGTGGCTGACCGGCACTGCGTTCCTGCACTCGCTGATGATCCAAGAGAAGCGCGGGATGTTGAAGGTGTGGAACGTGTCGCTCGTGCTGGCCACGGGGACGCTGGCGATCATGGGCACATTCCTCGTGCGCAGTGGGATCCTAAGCTCGATCCACGCCTTCGGTGGGGCAACTCTCGGAGTGCCGTTCGTGGCGCTGATCGGGGTCATGATCCTTGGGTCCATCTACCTGGTCTCCTCCCGCCGCGAGCTCCTGCGCAGCGAGCACCGGCTCGACTCGCTGCTCTCGCGCGAGTCGGTGTTCCTCGCCAACAACCTCGTGCTCGTGGGGCTGTGCTTCGTGATCTTCTGGGGCACCTACTTTCCGCTGATCTCGGAGGCACTCACCGGTCAGGAGGCGTCGGTCGGCCCCCCGTGGTTCGACCGCTACACGGTTCCGCTTGCGCTGGCGCTCGTGCTTCTGAGTGGGATCGGGCCTGTGATCGCCTGGCGTAGGGCGACGCTCGCGAATGCGCGGCGCAACTTCTTGGCGCCGTTGCTGATCGCGCTTCTCACGCTCGTCGCGCTGCTGGGCGCCGGCATCGGCACTGGCAAACCGCTCGCGATCGCGATGTTCTGCTGCGCGGCGTTCGTGCTCGGCAGCGTCGGGCAGGAGTACTGGCGTGGCGTGCGAGTGCGCCGTGCGATCGCGAGCGAGCCCGCGATCGTGGCTTTCATGGCCCTTGTCAAGCGCAATCGCAGGCGCTATGGCGGCTATGTCGTGCACATCGGGATGGCGGTCCTGTTCGTCGGGGTGGCGGCCTCCTCGTCCTTCCAGCACGCCTCCGAGCTCAACCTCTCGCCCGGGCAATCGACGAAGGTCGGCGCCTACCGTGTGCGCTACGTGCGCCCCACGGCCACGATCACGCCGAAGTCCGACGCGGCGCGAACCGGCGCGACGCTGAGCCTCGGCGCGGTGCTCGACGTCAGCAAGCGCGGCAGGCACGTCGCGACGCTCAGCCCAAGTGAGGGCTTCTACGACTCAGGGGATCCCAGCCAGGGCTCGGTCGGGCACCTGATCGGGGGCCAGGCCGTCAGCCACGTGAGCATGGATGCGGGCGTGACGCGGGATGTGTGGAGCGCTGTCGCGCCGGATATCAGCACCCCACGGCTGCAGCGGATCATGGCGATCGCCAACCGCACGATCCCGATCGTGCGGCCTGACGAGGGGATGATCGCGTTGGCGGTGATGGCGCGCGAATACATGAGGAAGCCGGGAGCGGCCCAATTCCACCTGATCGTCTCGCCGCTGGTGATGTGGATCTGGATCGGCGGCGGGATCGTGCTGGGCGGTGGGCTGATCGCGATGTGGCCGGCGCCGAGCGTCGTGCGCCAGCGTGTGAGCGTGCGCGCGCGCTCTCGCGCAGCGCGGGGCCTGGCTCGCGCTTGAGCGCGCTCGCATGAGCATCCTCGAGGCGCTGCTGACACTTGCGCTGCTCGCGGTGGTGCTTGCCGTCGTGAGCGCGCCTCTGCGCGCCGCGCTCAGCCAGAAGGGCGCAAGCAAGCCCGCGCGCGCAGCGGGTCCTGAGCGCGACGAGCTCGAGGCGGCGCGCGAGGCCAAGTACCGCGAGATTCGCGATGCCGAGCTCGACTATCGCACGGGCAAGCTCTCGCATGCCGACTACGAGGAGGTCAACGGCGCGCTGCGCGCCGAGGCAGTGGAGATCCTCGACCGGCTCGAGACGCTTCAGGAACAGGAGCAGGAGCTCGAGACGCTTCAGGAGCAGGCTTCAGGAGCAGGAGCGCCCCCACCGAAGCCGAGGTAGAGCCTCTCGGTGCGCCCTCTACCAGGGTTTCTTCAGCAGCAGGATCGTGTTCAGCACGAACACGATCGCGAATGCGACGGTCCAGCGATTGAGATTGCGCTCGACCATCGAGCCGCCCCCGAGCGGTCCCTGGCCGCTGCCGACTCCGAACGCGCCTGACAGGCCGGAATCCTTGCCCGAGTGCATCAGCACGAGGAAGATCAGCCCGATCGCGATGAAGACCTGTATGGTCGAGAAAATCGCTTCCATCGGCGAAGCGTAACGTCTTTTGCAAGCTCGCGTGCGCGAAAACGGCCAATTCGGCCATGTTCGAGTCCTCCGCCTCGGGCATCTGTACAGTCGGGCCGCTCTGCCGCTATGGATAGCCCTATGCGCTTGTGCTCCGCCATCACACAGTCAGATTGCAAGTTCGATTACGAATCCTTTACCAAGGCGTGCTTCTCTGCCGATATGAATAGGGTCAGGGGGCGCTCTCGGGAGTGTGGGTGCCTGCTCGAAAACGACCATGGGACGAAATCAGGATGAGCAGGGGCCAAGCATGTCAGGCGTGAGCGGCTCACGCACCGCTGCACGCCGCATGATCCTCTCGGTGCTCGCGGGCGGCGGGTTGACAGCCGCCGGATTGGGCGGCCCGCTGTCAGGGGGCGCGCTCGCTGCCGATCCTCCGACAGACCTCGCGCCCCCGTCGGGGACCACGACCACACCTGCGCCGGAAGCGCCCACCCAGACGACCACAACCAGCACCACGACGGCTACGACCCCGACGACGGACACAACCACGACTCCCACAGCCGCCAGCGCGCCGCCGCCGACGACATCGACGCAGACGACCACTCAGGCGCAGACGACGACCACCACGAGCACCACCGAAGCCGCCAAGCCTCCGACGCGTGGCCCGAAGGTGGTCGTCCGTCACGCGCAGCCGCCGACCGACGCGCCAGTCGGCGTAGCTCCGATCGGCGCCGCGACGACCCCGACAGCGACCCCGGCGCCGGCCGCGCCGAAGGGCTCGGGCAATATCGCCGCTGCGCCACAGCTCGCCGCGGCGCAGTCAAGTGCGCTTGCCGCGATGATCGCCGGCTCAGCCGCCTCTACCCAGGCGCTCGACTTCTATCGGATTCCGTTGTTCCTGCTTCCGATCTATCAGGCCGCCGCCGTCCAGTACGGGGTGCCGTGGCCAGTTCTCGCCGCTATCAACGAAGTCGAGACGAACTTCGGCGCCGACCTCGCGGTGTCGACCGCCGGGGCGGTCGGGTGGATGCAGTTCATGCCCGAAACGTGGCTCCAGTACGGGGTCGACGCCGTCAACGCCGGCTATGCCGACCCCTACAACCCGGTCGACGCGATCTTCGCCGCGGCACGCTACCTGCATGCGGCCGGCGCCTCGAGCAACCTGCGCGCGGCGATTCTCGCCTACAACCATTCCGAAGCCTATGTCGAATCCGTGCTGTTGCGGGCACGCCTGTTCGCAAGCTATCCCCCGTCGGTGATCGCCACTCTGACCGGCCTCACCGAGGGCAGCCTTCCCGTGACGGGAGCGAAGCTGAGCCCGCAGTCGATCATCCCGAGCGGTGTCGCCGGTCCCTCGCAGGCGCTCGCGCCCTCGCCCAGCGCCGCGTCGAGCGCCACAGCCGGCGCCGGCGCCGGCTCGACAGCGACCTCGAGCGCGCATGCGGCGAGCGCCCTTCCCGGCTCTACTCCGCCGCCCTCGCCGGCGGCGAGCGCAGCCCGCGCCGAACGCGCGCTCAACGCTCCCGCGCCTGCATCCCAGCTGTCGGAGCTGCTCGGCCGCAAGCACGCGCCGGTGGTCGCCGTCGAGGATGGGCGCGTCGTCGGGATCGGGGTCTCTCGCAAGCTCGGCGAGTACATCGTGCTGCGCGACACCTACGGCGACCTGTTTACCTACGCCGGGCTTGGCAGCGTCGCCTCGGGCTACCGCCCGGCCAAGCCCGTTCGGGTGCAGGTTCCCAAGGGCGCTCTGCAGAGCGCCGAAGCGGGCAGCGATCCGGCGCCCAAGTTGCCTGCGACCGCCGGTCGTCAGCTTCCCCTGACGTTGCACGTCGTCAAGAAGAAAGCGCCCGCCCCCGCGAGGTCCAAGCTGACCGGCGCCGCGCCGCCCGCCTCCGGCAGCGAAGCGGCGCCTGCCGGAGTCGGCAAGGTCCGTGTGTTCGCCCATCCCGGTAATCCCGACGCGCTCGCCGCCGCGCGCGCCGGCGCGAAGGCGGCCCGCGCGAAGGCGGCTGCGAGCGGCTGGAAGAGGCTGCGACGCGGCTCGGTGGTGGCGCAGGGCACCGTGCTCGGTCATCTTGGCTCCGGCGGCGAAAGCCCGCAGGCGAGTCTGCGCTTCGCGATCAAGCCGGCTGGCGCTCAGAGCGCTGTCGATCCCCGTCCGATATTCGAGAACTGGAGGCAGCTCGACATTGCGCTTCATCCTCTGGGCGCAAAGGACGGTCCCGTGCTGGCGGGCGCCACGGCAAGCGACGCGTTCCTGCTCTCCCAGCCTGAGCTCGAGCGCGCCGTGCTCGCCGACCCGGGCGTCAAGCTCGGCTCTTGCGACCGGGCGCAGGTGGCCTCCGGCAAGGTGAGCCGCCGTGTGCTGGCGCTGCTCGTGTTCCTCTCGCGCAGCGGGTTGAAGCCGACGGTTGGAGAGCTGCGCTGTGGGCGCCAGCTCTACACGCCCAAGGGACTCGTCACGGCGTTCCCGCCTGCCGGGACCGTCGATATCGCGGCTATCAACGACATACCCATCGCCGCCCATCAGGGGGCTGGCACGATCACCGACGTCACAATCCGCACGCTGCTCACGCTCCAACACCAGCTTGCGCCGAAGCGAATCGTCAGCCTGATGAGGTATCCGGGGGCGCCCAGCACGATCGCCAAGCCCGACCACGCCAGCTACATCCAGATCGAGCTGCCCAGGCGTGTCTCGCGCGCAGTCGTAAGCAGGTCGGCGGGCGCCACAGCCGCGCGCTCGGGCGGCCCCGGCACGAGCTCGACCGCGCGAGCCGTCGTCAACCCGGTGTTGGATACGCTCGCGTGGCAGCGGCTGATGACGCAGGTCGGCAGCCTCCAGGCGCCCAGGCTCCTGCACAAGCCGAGCGCGTCAGCGATCCGCGACAAGTAGCAACGATCCGCGACAAAGGCGGCCCTAACTCTGGGGCGACAAGGCGGCCATAACTCTGGGCGGCCGCATCGGCGCCAGCGGGCGTCGGTGTCCGCTGGCGCTATGGGCGAGAGCTGTCCTAGCCCGAGCTTGTGCTGCCCTGCGCCTGCCCAGCGGCAGGTGGAGTTGCACCCGCGCCCAGGGCTGCCCCGTTGGGGCGCCTCAGACTGCGGAAGGCGCCGACCAGCACGCTGCGGCACTTCGCCGAGGCGGCACGGAACTGCGGGCTGGTGGTCTTGATTCCCCTGGTGCTGAAGATCGGGCCTTTGCCAGAGGTGTTCGGGGCGGGCACATTTATGCCGTTCTGGCGCAGGCAGGCAGCGAACTTGGTGAGCGCCTGCGTGAAGACCGGGCTCCTGAGGCGCGGGGCGCCCGGCCCGCTGAGGCGCGCTCCGAAGCTGCCGCCGCCGCACTTCTTCAAGGTCGCTTCGAACTGCGCGCGCGTCATGCCCTTGGGCAGTTGAGGCCCACCCGCGCCGGGGAAGGCGCCACTACCCGGGTAGCCTGAGCTGGGACTGCGCTTAGGCGGTGTGACGCCGTTCTTCTGCAGGCATTCTCGAATTGTCGACGACCTCTGGCGTGCGGCGCCGGCCGCCTTGCTCTGGCTCGAAGCAGCGCCTGTCGACGTCGTGGTGCCAGAGGCGCTCGCGGTGGTGGCGCCGGTCGTCGCTGCTTTGGTGGAGCTCCCCGAGGAGCCCCCGCAAGCGCTCAAGCCGAGGCACGCAAGCGTCAGAACGGCGAAGATGCCTGCCGCGGGCTTGCGCAGGGCGTTGTCGAGGTTGGGCATTGAGCTCCTTATCCGATCGTCTGTTTGTCGGTTGAACTCTCGCATGTCTACTTCCCGAACAGCGCTGGTTCGCCGCCGCCCGCCGCCGCGCCGTTCGCGCCTGCGCCATTCGAGCTGCCGCTGGCGCCATTTGAGCCGCTCGAGCTGCTGCTCGCGCCGTTGGAGCCTCGCAAGCCGCCACGCAGACCGCCGCCGCCGAAGAGGGCGCCCAAGCCGCCGCTTGCGTCGGCTTCGCTGACGCGGATCGATTCAGCATCGACGGCGCCGTCTGCGCCGGCGGTCCCCGTCACGATCACGGTTTCTCCGGGATGGATGCCTTTGACGTCGGACTTGACGGTCTTGCTAACCGTCGAGGCGACCGACGTCGTGACCTTCACCGTGTTGCCTTCGGCATTCGTCACATACAGCGTGCGCCCCGACGCGTAGGCGACCTGTCCGATCGTGTCCGCCGCGCCTGCCGCCGCGCCGCCCGCAGAAGCGCCGCCGCCCGAGCTCCCAGCGGTCGCGCCGCGCGCAATGCCGGCGCCCGAGCGCAACGCGGCAAAGCGCGAGGCAAATCCGCTCGAGGGGGCTGAGCTGCTCGCCGGGCTCTGGCCCTTCTCGACGAGCACGCCGCCGATGAACCCGCAGGCGGTCAACAGCACGCCGAACAGCGCCAGCGGCATGGGTGTTAGTAGCCGCCGTCTGGGCCTGGGCGGCAGCTCCTCGTATTCATCGGGCATGGGCGGCTCCTGGTGGGGGGAAGGTTGCTCACTCAAAGCGCAGCGCTTCGATCGGTCGCAGGCCGGCGGCGCGAGCCGCCGGGTAGGTGCCAAAGAACAGACCCGAGAGGGCTGCGGCTCCGAAGGCGAGGAAGATCGAGTACGTGGCGATCTCCGGGTGCACGCCCGCGATCTCGAACTGGCTGGCGAGCACGCCGAGGAGCACGCCCGTGAGGCCGCCGATCAGCGACACGAGCACGGCCTCGCACAGGAACTGGGTGAGGATGTCGCTGCGTCTGGCTCCGATCGCCTTGCGAATGCCTATCTCGCGCGTGCGCTCGGTGACGCTCACAAGCATGATGTTCATGACGCCGATCCCGCCCACGAGCAGGGAGATCGCGGCGACCTCCCCGAGTAGCGTGGTGAATACGCTGCTGGTGGAGCTCGAGGTTTCCAGCAAGGATCCCTGGTTGAGCACCTGGAAGCCCGGTTCGGCTACGTTGGCGATCTTGTGGCGTTCCTCGACGATCGTGCTCACCTCCGCTTCGGCGGCGTCGAGCGACGACTCCGAGGTGGCTTGCACGGTGATCGAGTCCAAGGGCCCCACGCCGCTCAGCGTGCTTTGCGTCGTCGTGATCGGAGCTATCACAACGTCGTCCTCGTTGGCGGCGCCGTCGGAGCCCTTGGAGGCGAGCACGCCCACGACTTCAAAGTCGCTGCCGTTGGCCTTGATCGTCTGGCCGACGGCGCTCTGCCCGGCGAGGAGCGCCTCGGCAACCGTCTGTCCGATCACAGCCACGCGCTTGTGGGAGCTGACGTCGGCCGAGGTGAACGATGCGCCTTCGGCGATCCTGTAGTTGTGGGCGCTCAGGTAGGAGGGGGTGGTGCCCACGAACGAGGACGGTTCGTAGCTCGAGCTGCCGAGCACGAGCTTCACGGCGCTGACGTTCACCACCGGCGAGGCGCTCTTGACATCCGGGGCGAGGCTCGGGCTCTGAAGCGCCTCAGCATCCTGCTTGGTCAGCGATAGGCTCGTCCCCGTGCTCGCGCGTGGGCCGAGGCGAAAGCCCCCGCCGCTGGGCATCAGGATCAAGACGTTGGTCCCGAGGCTCTGGATGCGCGACTGGACGGCCTTGGAGGAGCCGTTGCCGACGGCGATCAAGACGATCACCGACGCCACTCCGATCGTCATGCCGAGGATCGTCAAGCCTGATCGCAGCTTGTTCGTCGCGATCCCGCTCCATGCGATGCGCAGCGTTCCCGGGCCGATCATCGCCTTGTCTCCGCGGTCGTGGCTCCGACGCTACGGTGGGCGCGCTCGCTCACGACTTCGCCTCCACGACTTCCGTGTTGAGCGTATGGTGGTGGGCGGACTTCTGAGCGCGCGGCACGGGTGGGGGATCGCGAACGCCGAGCGTGCGGCTGTCCTCGACGATCTCGCCGTCGCTCAGTCGAACGATTCGCTTGGTCAGCTCGGCGACGTCTGGCTCGTGGGTGATCAGGACGACCGTGCGGCCCTCCTCGTTGAGGCGCGCAAATATGCCCAGCACGTCCTCGGTCGAGCGCGAGTCTAGGTTGCCTGTGGGCTCGTCGGCGAGGATTAGCGAGGGGTTGGTGACGATCGCTCTAGCAACCGCCACGCGCTGCTGCTGGCCTCCAGAGAGCTCGGAGGGGTGGTGGCGCATGCGGTTTGACATGCCCACGGATCTCAGAGCGGCTTCGGCGCGGCGGCGGCGCTCGGCCCGGCTCAGGCCGGCGTAGGCGAGCGGCAACTCCACGTTTGCGATCGCGCTGGTGCGCGGGACGAGGTTGAAGCTCTGGAAGACGAAGCCGATCTTGCGATTGCGCAGGTCGGCGAGATCGTCCTCGTCCATGTGGCCGACGTCCAGGTCGTCGATCTCGTAGCGCCCGCTCGTGGGTATGTCCAGGCAGCCGAGAATGTTCATCAGGGTGCTCTTGCCGCTGCCCGAGCTGCCCATGATCCCGACCAGATCGCCTGTGTCGATTCGCAGCGAGACGTTGCGCAGCGCGTGCACCCTGATCTGTCCCAGCTCGAACACCTTGGAGACGTTGCGGACCTGGATGACACGGCGCATCAGCCGCCGCCTCTGAAGAAGACGGCGCCGCCCCCGCCGAGACCGCCGCCACCGCCACCGCCACCGCCACCGCCGAGGCGGCTCAGTCGGGAGGTGAGGCTGGTGGCGGAGCTCGTGCTGGTGGCCGCCGGCAGCACGACCGTTTCCCCCGCCTTGACCCCGCTCGCGAGGATCGTGGAACTATTGCCCGCCAGGCCGGTCACCACGCGCTGGCGCACGTCCTTGCCGCCTCGGATCACCGTGACCGAGCCACCCGAGATGGCGCTGGTGGGGACGCTCACCCCTGCGGCCTGCTTGACGACCACTTCGGCTGTTGCGCTCATTCCGGGCTTCAACCCGGCTTCCATCTGGTCGAGCGCGAATGTGACGTCATAGCTCACGACCCCGCTGCTGCTGGTGGAGAGCGTGGACACTTCGCTGACGTGCGCGACGAGCTTGCGCCCGGCCAGAGCTTCCACTGTGACCGTGGCTATCTGGCCGACCTTCACGGCGCCGATTTCCGATTCGCTGAGCGCCACCACGAGATGCATCGAGGAGAGGTCGCTCAGCACCGCGAAGGCGGTGCTCGAGGAGCTGGAGGACGAGGAGCTGGAGGCGCCGGCCGTGCCCGTCGTGCCCGTCGTGCCCGCTGCGGCAGCCGAGCGGCCTGAGGATGCGCCACCTGCCGAGGAGCCCGATCCGCCCGAGGCTGAGCTGGCGCTCGAATCGCGGGTGACGCCGCTCGCAGACACGACTTCTCCGACCCGCCCCGAGAGCGCGACGATCGTCCCGTCTTCGGGCGCAAATAGCCTGGTGTCCTGGACGGACTGTTCGTCGTTGCGCACAGTCAAACGGTCGCTTTTAACCGCTGCCCTGGCGGAGGCGAGGTTCGCTTCGCGCGTGGCGGCGCTGACCGCAGAGCTCTGAGAAGGCGCGCTCGATTTGGTTTCCCCACCGGCGCCTTGACGTGCGGCTTTCGTGCTTTCGCCGCTGGGGCCGCTCGAGCCTTCGCCGTCGGTTTCCTCTTCCCTGGCGAGGTTGGCCTCAGCCGACAGCAGCGCGGCTCTGGCCTGCTCCAGCGTGACTTCGGCGCTCGAGGGATCGAGCTCGGCCAGCAGGCGTCCCTCGGTCACGTGCTCGCCCTGGGTGACATAGATGCGCGTGACGGTTCCGTTTGCCTTGAAGCCGAGGTTGAGTTGAGAGGCGGGCTGCAGGTTGCCGCTGCCCGACACAGTCGACTGGACGACCCCGAGCGCCGCCCTGGCGGTGCGAGTCGCCGCGGTCTGGCTGCCCGAGGCGGGGCCCACCACGAGAATCGCGGCTGTAATCGCACAAACGCACAGCAGGCCCAGGAGATAGTTGAGCCAGGGACGGCCCGTGTGCTCGGTCCTCATCGCAGCCCGATCTTGAGCGTGACGCGTAAGAAGGGGCTAAGAGCGCTCCTGCAAAATGAGGATAAAGTCCGCGCCCATGGCCACGTTCGGCGGCATCGACCTCGGGGGGACGAAGATCCAGGCGATCGTGATGAACGGCGGGGATCACGGCGTGCTCGGTCAGGCGCGCAGCCTGACGCCGCACGAGGGCGGGCCGCACGCCGTGGTCGATGCGCTGGTCGCCTGCATGAGGGAGGCGGCCGGCGCGGCTGGCGTCGAAGTGGAGCGCCTCGACGGGATCGGGGTGGGCGTTCCCGGCGAGGTCGACGCGGCAGCGGGCACGCTCGCGCGCGCCACGAACCTGCCGGAATGGGATGACCCCGTTGCGCTCGCGGCGATTCTCTCCAAGCGTCTGGGGGCGAGCACGAGGCTCGGCAACGACGTGTCGGTGGCGGCGCAAGCGGAGCTGTCGCTCGGGGCCGGCAGGGGAGCGAGCTCGCTGCTGGGGGTCTTCTGGGGCACCGGTGTGGGTGGTGGAGTGGCACTCGACGGGAAGCTGTGGCACGGTCGTGGCGACGCCGGGGAGATCGGGCACATGGTCGTCGAGCAAGGAGGCGCGCGCTGCATGTGCGGGCGGCGAGGCTGCATGGAGGCCTATGCGGGACGCCGCGCGATGGAAGCCAAGGCTAGGCGTCTGGTCGAGAGGGGCCATCACACCGACCTCTTCGAGATCATGCGCGAGCGCAAACGCGAGACGCTCTCCAGCGGCGTGTGGGCGCACGCCCTCGAGCATGAGGACAAACTGGCGCAGCGGCTGATCGAGCGCGCGGTCAAAGCGCTCGGCAGCGGAATCGCCTCGGCCGTGAACCTGCTAGACGTCGAGCTCGTGCTGATCGGCGGCGGCCTTGGCACGCGCTTCGGCGAGCCGATGCTCGAGCGGATCGCGGACGCCATGAACCCTCATCTCTTCAGGGACGATCACCCGCCGGCCCTGCGGCTTGCAGGCCTAGGTGACCTCGGCGGCGCGATCGGGGCGGCGTTGTTGTGCGCGTCATGAGGATGTTCTGCTCGGTGGCTATAAGCGGCGGGCAGCGCATGGCGGAGGCCTGGCCGGCGCCCGCGTAGCCTGCGCTTGACGCATCTGACTTATGAGCTGTTCCGGTCGGTGCATGCACCGACCGGCCGGCCCGCACATGTGCGGGCCGGGACCGGGCCGCATGCGGCCCGGTCTTCCCCGAAATAGATGGATGTTCTCTGGACGCTGTGTCAGATCCCCGCGAGCGTGACCCCGACGAGCACCAGCGACAGAGTCGAAGTCAGAGCGACCGTGATCCCCGCCACGCCATCCAGCGCGCCGCGGCTGCGTCGCTCGCCCATCACCCGCGGCGAGCGCGATAGACGCCAGATGAAGAACAGGTTGATCGGCAGCAGCAGGCCGTTGACCACCTGCACGCCCACCAGCAGTGAGATCACAGGCACGCCCGGGACCATCGCCACGAGCGCGCCGATCGCGATCATGCCCGTTATCAACGACACGAACACGGGCGCCTCCTCGCGACGGCGTCCGATGCCCTTCTCATAGCCGAGCGACTCCGAGACGACGTAGGAGGTGGCGATCGGCAGGATCGCGCACGCGAGCAGGCTCGCGCCGAGCAGGCCGACCGCGAACAGAACCTCCGCGTATGAGCCCGCGAACGGGCTGAGCGCGCGCGCGGCGTCGGCGGCCGAGCCGATTTCGTGGATGCCGTGCCGGAAGAGGGTGGCGCCGGTGGCGATGATGATGAAGCAGGCGATCAGGTTGGCGAAGACCGCCCCGGCGACCGCCTCGCGTTCCTCGTGGGGAAGATCCTCCTCGCGCGCCCCGCGCTCGACGACCGCCGACTGCAGGTAGAGCTGCATGTAAGGGGTGATGGTTGTGCCGGCTGTGGCGATCACGAGCAGCAGATATGTGGAGCCGGTCTTGATTTCCGGCGAGACGATCGCCTTGCCCACTTCGCCCCAGTCGGGATGCGCCAGGATCGCCGCGATCGGGTAGGCGAAGAACGGGATCGTCAGCCAGATGAATGTGCGCTCGGCCGAGCGGTAGGAGCCGCGCACGATGATCGCCCAGATGCCCACGGCGGCGATCGGGACCGACACCTGCACCGGAATGTGGGCAAGCCCGAGCGCGGCGCCGACGCCGACGAAGTCCGAGATGCAGATGCCCATATTGGCGATCAGGACGGCGCTGGTCGCGAGCACCGACCAGCGGATCCCATACTCCTCGCGGATCAGCTCGGCGAGTCCCTTGCCCGTGACGACGCCCATGCGTGCCGCCAGCTTCTGGACGATCGCAAGCGACACTGTTATCAGCACCATCACCCACAGCAGCTGGTAGCCGTACTTGGCGCCCACCGAAGAGTAGGTCGCGATTCCGCCGGCGTCGTTGCCGGCGTTGGCGGCGATCAGGCCGGGCCCGAGCAGGGCGAGCAGCGCGAATAGGCGGGCGCGCCGCGGGCTAAGTCGCGCAGGCAGCCGCGGTCGGCCACGCGTGGCCGACCGGATACGGCGAATGACGGCCGGTACTCGGACCTGCATCGAACTGGTTGCTCGGGCCGTTCACGGCGCAGAGTCTATTTGTCTGGGAGCGATCAGTCCTCGCCGAGTAGCCCGAAGCGCCGTCGCCACCCGCGCGGGAGCATCGCCTCGAGCACGTCGTCCACCGTCACGACGCCAAGCATGCGCTGGCGCTCGTCGACCACGGGCACGCAGGTCAGGTTGTAGTCGGCCATCACGCGCGCCACCTCTTCGAAAGAGGCGTCGGTGCGCAGCGAGGGCAGCTCGTGCTTGACGAGCGCGCTCAGGCGTCGGTCGGGCTCTGAGCGCAGCAGGGCCGCGAGTGGGACGCTTCCCTCCAGGGATCCCTCGGGGGAGGTCACGAACACCGCGGTCAGCAGCTCGGGGGGGATCTTGCCGAGGCGTACCGCGTCGAGCGCCTCGCCGGTGGTGGTGGTGCGTCGCAAAGAGATGAACTCGGGGCTCATCAGGCCGCCGGCCTCCGCCGGGTCGTAGCCGAGCAGCGCGCGCACCTTGATGCGGTGGCTGACCGGCAGCAGCGCGAGCACGGCGTCGCGGCGCTCCTCGTCCAGCTCGCCGGCGGCGTCGGCGGCGTCGTCGGGGGCCATGCGGCTGAGGATCTCAGCGACCTGCTCGTCGGGGCGATCCTCGAGGAACTCGCGCTGGTGATGGTCGTCGAGCTCCTCGAACACGTCGGCCTCGAGCTCTCGATCATCCTCACCGACGGCCTGGATGATCTCCTCGCCCTCGCGTCGCGAGGCCGCCTCCACGAGGTCCGCGATCTGCGCGGGATGCAGCTTCGCGAGCTTTGGGTGGGGGACGCGCAGGCGCACGGTCGGCACGTGCCCCACGAACGGCTCGACGCTAGCCCAGTCGAGGAAGTCGCCGGTGGCGATGCGGTGGCCGAGCGGTTTGGGCAGCAGCCGCCGCAGACCGCCGCGCGGGCCGGTGTCCACTCCTACGACACGCCACGACCCGGCTATGTCGGCGAGCTCGATCTCGTTCGCGCGCACCAGGCGCGCCCCCTCGACGTTGATCAACTGACGGTCGAGCACGTCCCGCTTGAGCAGCACCTCCTCCTCGCGCCGCTCGAAATGGCGCAAGTCGAGCTTGGCCTTGCGCAGCAGAACCCCGTCGTCGCGGATCTCCGAGACGCGATCCACGCCCAGATAGGAGGTGCGCCCGGCCACCTTCACGAGGAAGCCGGTGATCGGCGGATACCCGACTCCACCGAGTCGCACGATCACGTCCTCCACCCGCCCGAGGCGCTCGCCATCGCTGTCGCGCAGCGGCCGTCCGACGACCGCGGAGAGATGCAGTATCGGCGGCGCCTTCGCCGCTTGCAGGCTCATGCACGCATCCTACTTGTGAGCCAGCGAGGTCCTACTCCCAAACCAGATCATCGAACTATGCGATTAATGAGAAACAGCCCTACCTCAACGTAGGTATTGAGTTTAGGTTGCGTGCGAGTACATCGACAGAGGGGGTGGGTTGGATGCAGTCTCCCTTGCGGATGCTGCTGGCGCTGGTGTGCGGGCTAATGAGCTTGGTGGGCTGGTCGGCGGTCGCGCAGGCAGAGCTCTTGTCGAGCACCTCAACCACTCTGTCCGGTAATCCTCTGGTTTTGCCTAGTCCGTCGTTGTTCGCTGCCGGTCAGGAAGTGTCTGCCGAAGAAGCGAGACGTGCTTCTCCTGAAGCGGTCGCTGAACGTGAAGCGTCGCGTACCCTGTATGAGGGTTTGTCTGGTGGGTCGGCTGTTGCTCTCGCGGAACGGGATTTCGGTATTGCTCGCCCGTCGTGGATTTCGCCAGAAGCCGAAGGCGTGGGTCGCGTAACGAAGTATGTGGGTGAGGATAGCGCCGTTGAAACGTTGCCAGATGGTAAGCGTCTGTTCGTTCAGTCGACCGTTCCGTTGCTCAGCAGTGTGGGCTCGGGTCAAAGCGCGCCGACGTCGTTGGCGTTGAAGGATCGTGGGGATCTGTATGAACCCGCGAATCCTTTGGTGCCTGTCTCGATATCGAAGACGCCGAGTGGCGGTGTATCGTTGCCATTGGGGATTTCTGCTGTGCCGGATCAGGCGGCTGCGCCGGAAGCGTCGGTCGTGGTGGGGGAGAAGGTGGTTTATCCGGGAACGGCGGTTGACACTGATTTCATGGCCGAACCGGTTCCCGGGGGTGTTGAGACGTCTTGGTTGTTGCGCTCTGAAGCCAGTCCGCAAGACAATGCTCTGCGGTTTAGTTTGCCGGCCGATGCGTCATTGCAGCTGAGCAAGTCGGTTCCCGGCGGAGCGGAAATCGTGAAGGAAGGGGAAACGCTAGCCGTCATCCGTCCTTCTGTCGCCACTCAAGCGGATGGTACTTCGCTGCGAGCTTCTTATTCGGTGAACGGGAACGTGCTGGTGACCCATGTGGATCTGTCGGGTAGCGTTGCGTTTCCGGTTCTGGTCGATCCTATTATCGTGGGTACTTACGGTTCGGTGGAAGGTGCCAACACGTAGGCTGGTTGGGCTAGCGGCGAAGACTGCGGGTGTTTCTCGCTTTACGGTGGATCTGCTTATCGTGTGGCGCTGGTTAATCCAGGTGCGCCGATGGGAGCGTGGGGTCTGTGGCATATCTGGGCGCCAGGTTATGGTGGGCCTGGATCTTCCGTGATTACGCGCGTTGATCTGCGGGGGGTGAGGCACAGCGGGAATAACCAAACTACGTTTACCGGTGAAATGGGTGATAGCAACGGCAGTAACCCTGTGTGGACATATAATGGTATTGAAGGCGCGCAAGGCGCTTCTCCGCTTGTCACGGGGGGTAATGTCGGAGAAGCAATCGCGTTTTGTGCTCAGGGAGCCGGGGGTCACGATGGTGGGGAACAGCCGTTGTGCAACGAAAACTATGGTAGCTTGTATTTCGTGAATCAGCTGACGGTGGGTCCGGAAGCGCTCAATGAATACGGTTTTTACGAATTCACAGGCGCCTCTGTTAGGTTTTTGGATACGACGCCGCCCAACGAAGTTACACTGCACGAAGTGCCGGCGAACTGGGTCAAAAAAGGCCCATCGGTTCATATCTCTGCGTCCGATCAAGGCTTGGGGATACAATCGGAGGCTCTTGAGATTCCTCCGGGGTATGTAAACAGCGAAGGGAAACCTTTCTTTGCACAGGAATTCGGTTGCTCTGGTTCGGCTGGATTCGACGGTTGTTCTCAGGAAAGGGCGAGTAGTCACATTGATCTGTCGGGTCTGACAACTGGTGTTTACACGTTGGGTGCCTATGCTTGGGACCCAACAGGCAATTATCGCGAAGCGTCACCCAGCTCAAAGCTTTATATTGATAACACGCCGCCTAAATTTACAGCTTTTGGAGGGTCTCTCTATGAAGCAAATGGTGGTGTGATCGGCAACGGTAATTATACGTTGACGTTTGGCGCTGAAGACGGGAATACGAGTGTTCCTCAGATCGGCGTGCAGTTAATCGTAGTGTTCGTTGACGGTAGTAAAGCGACAGAAGTTCTGACGTCGTGTTCTTATCCGTCTGGTGTGCCGTCGTCGGGTTGTTTTGCCCTGAATGGTAGCTGGACGATGGAAGGACAAAAATATGGGGCTGGGGTTCATACGATCTCTGTTACGGCGAAGGACTGGTTGGGCAACGAAAGGACCGAATCCTTTTCTGTCACGGTCAACGAAGCTCCGTATGAGAGTCTGGGTCCGGGATCGGTCAATGCGAGGACTGGCGATTTCAAGCTGACCGCGACCGATGTAGCCGTCGCGAGCCCTGGTGCGTCATTGATGCTTGGTCGGGCTTATGATTCGCGCCAGCTCACGCAGGGCGCGACGGGCCCATTGGGACCACAGTGGAATCTTAGTGTTCCGGATACGGCCGCGAACAGCGTGTGGCAGAGCCTGAAGGTGTTGGGCAACGGGAGCGTGCGCGCGACTTCGATTAGGGGCGGGATCGTGGTGTTCTCGTTGAGCGGAAGCACGTATACGTCGCCTTTGGGTTATCAGACGATCGCGTTGACCAAGACTTCGTCGAGTCCTCTTGAATATCGCATTACGGACGGTGCTGGTAACGCGACGATCTTTACGCGGGCGAGTAGCGGGGAAGAATCAGAACCCGTGCTCGTGCCTAGCGGTGCGATGCAGGCAACGGGCGCTGGTGGCTTGAACAAGGTCACCTACACGTTCACCAAGACGGCCGAAGGTATTGTCGAGCCGACGAAGGCGCTCGCACCATATCCCACGACTATCAATTGTTTGAAGGAACATGTCGAAGAACTCGTGGCTGGCTGTCGCGAGTTGACATTCAACTATGCGACCTCGACGACGGCGACGGGCGAAAGAGCGGCCGGGTGGGGCGATTACAAAGGACGCCTGACACGCGTGTATTTCACCGGATGGGATACCACGGCGAAAGCAATGACCACGACGACCGTCGCTCAGTATTCCTATGACACAAAAGGACGCTTGCGCGCCGAGTGGGACCCTCGCATCTCCCCGGCGCTGAAGAGCGAGTACGGGTACGATCCCGAAGGGCACGTGAGCGCTCTGACTGCTCCAGGACAAGAGTCGTGGATCTTCACCTACGGCACGACGACTGGCGACAGCAACACGGGCCGTCTACTCAAGGTGTTCCAGGCGCCCGCGTCGGCAGCGTTGTGGAATGGCGAAATAACGAAAAACACGGAAGCTCCGCACCTCTCAGGATCGCCTGTGGTTGGAGTCAGAATGACGGTGTCCGACGGCGTATGGTCACAGAGCCCGGTGTCCTTCGCATACCAGTGGATGGACTGCAGTCCTGCCGGCGGCGAATGCACCCCGATCCTGGGTGCAACGAACCCGAACTACACGCCGACCTCGAGCGACCTCGGCCATACGCTTGTGGCGCAAGTCGCCGCGGCCAACGGCGGAGGCGCTACGGCGGCCTTGAGCGTGGCGAGCGGGAAAGTGACCTCGACAGCGTCCGGTTATCAACAGACGATAGATACCGGCAGTAGCCTAAACGCCGTCTCGTGCATCCCTGGTACTAGCGAATGCGTAGCGAGCGACAGCAAAGGCAACGTGTTCTATGCCACGAACCTCAGCACTACGTCCTCGGCGACGTGGCACAGTTGGAGCGGGCCCGGCACGAGTCCGAGCGAGGCGGTGGACTGCCCCACGAGCTCTCTGTGCCTGCTTGCCGACGGTAGCGACAGCGGCAACGGCGGGAACCTCTACAGCGCGGAATCGCTTGGTGGCGCCTGGACGCTGGCGTACAATCCTACCTGGGGCGTGGACACGATCTCCTGTTCGTCCTCGACATTCTGCGTCGATGGTCAGGACGGCGAAGGAGCATTCCGTTACTCCACCAGCCCAGCATCCGCGTCCTGGACGTTGGAGCAGCAGGGAACGGCGAGCATGAACGGCGCGTTCTGCGTGTCCTCGTCATTCTGCGCGATCGTGGACAGTCACGGCAGCGTGCACGTGGCGACGAGCACAACCCAGATCGAGTCCTCGGCATGGACCGCCACCTTGGTCGACGGCACGACGGCGCTCAACGGTGTCGTGTGCACATCCACTACATCCTGTCTCGCCGTGGACAGTGCTGGTAGCGTTCTAAACCTCAGCGTAGCGGAAAACGGTACCGCCACGGTCTCCAAACAGAACATCGACGGTACCAATAGTCTCACCGCGATCACGTGTACCGGTAGTTCGACGTGCGTCACGGTCGATAAATCAAGGCAACGTATTCGTATCGACGAACAGCGGCGCGAACTGGACCAAAGTCTATGCCCTGGGGGACAAACTAACCAGCGTCTCTTGCGCCTCCAGTTCGCTGTGCGCAACGGTCGATACGACTGGCACGGTCATCGCGTTGAACCCGGCTGGAGGATCGGTCCAAGAAGGCGAAGCCCGTACCCCCCAGCCGGGCGCCACAATCGAGTACAACGTGGCGCTCTCAGGCACAGGATTGCCGACGATGACGAGCACGGCCGTCAAAAAATGGGGTCAGAAAGACACTCCGGTCGAAGCAACGGCGATGGCGATATTCCCGCCTGATGAGGCGCAATCCTGGCCGGCAGGAGACTACAAGCGCGCGACGATCTACTATCTAGACAACATGAACCGCGCCGTCAACATATCGAGTCCGACGGGTGACATCTCGACAACCGAATTCGACTCGCACAACAACCGGACGCGCGAACTGACGGCAGCGAACCGCGCCGCGGCACTCAAAGAACTAATCCCTGAAGTGGCAGCCGAAGCGCTGAGCACCAACCTTTCATACAGTGCTGACGGGACCGAGCTCACGAGCACTCTAGGCCCGCTACACAGGGTCAAGCTGCCGTCCGGTAGCGAAGTCGAAGCGCGCAAGCAGGTTAGCTACAAATATGATGAAGGCGCACCGACGGAAGGCGGTCCATACCGCCTTGTGACGAGCACAAAAGAAGCCGCGGTCGTGGCCGGAAAAGAAGAAGATGTGCGCACCGTCGCAAAGGCTTACAACGGCGGTACGAACCTCGGATGGAAGCTGCACCAGCCTACGTCTACGACGACCGATCCGACAGGGCTGAAATTCACGTACAACACGGTGTACAGCTCTGCCACGGGCGCGGTGCTCGAAACACAGTCTCCGGGAGGCGGAACCGGAAACACGGGCGCGCATACCAGCCAGATCGTGTACTACACCCCCGCTAAAGAAGCAAGCGTGGCGGCCTGCCAGAACCATCCCGAGTGGGCCAACATGCCATGCCAGTCCCAGCCGGCGCACCAGCCGGAAGTGGGCGGCCTGCCAAACATACCCGTCACGATCTACACGTATAACATTTGGGACGAGCCCGAAATCACAAAAAGCATCAACGGAGAAGCAGTACGCACAGAAACCCAAAATTACGACACGGCGGGACGCTTGACCAGCAAAGAAACCACGTCCACTACCGGTGCGGCTCTTCCAAAGATCACGTACGAATACAGCACTGAAACGGGACTATTGACAAAACAGACCACTGGCACTGGTGCGCAAGAACAGAAAATCACAAGCGGTTACAATCGCGTAGGCCAGTTGACGTCCTACACAGATGCCGATGGTACGGCGGCGACCTACGAATACGAAAACGGTAAAGACGCGCGTCTAAAGACGTTCAACGACGGCAAGGGCTCCCAAACCTACGCGTACGACGAAGAAAAAACAGGCGAGCTGACAGAACTCACGGATTCAGCCACCGGAACGTTCAGCGTGACGTACGACGTTGAAGGTAAGCCGCTAACAGAAAAACTGCCCGACGGGCTGACCGCAAACTACACATACAACGCGGCTGACGAAACGACCGGACTTGAATACCACAAGGCGACCAACTGCGGCACGAGCTGCACATGGTTCAACGACACGGTGGTCCCCTCCATTCATGGACAGTGGATAAGCCAAAACAGTAGTCTAGCCTCCCAAAACTATATGTACGACGCAACGGGACGCTTGACACAAGTCCAGAACACGCCTGTCGGCAAAGGATGCGCCACCCGCCTCTACTCCTACGATCAGGACGGAAACCGCACAAGCCTCACAACGCGTCCACCGAACTCCGAAGGCAAATGCTCTACCGAAGGCGGAACCACCGAAAGTCACACGTACGACACCGCCGACCGGCTCATGGACAGCGGGATCGAATACAACCCATTCGGCGATATAAAAACCCTGAGTCCCGCGGACGCCGGCGGGTCGAAACTCACCAACAAATATTATGTTGACGGACAGGTTGAAAACCAAACCCAAGCCGAACAAACCATCGGGTACTACCTCGATCCCGGACGAAGGATACGCGAAACGGTATCTACCGGAAAAATCACCGCGACAGAAATACAAAACTACCCAGGACCAGGCGACACGCCGTCATGGTCGAGCGAACCGTCCGGGAACTGGACACGCAACATACCCGGGATCGACGACGGTCTCGACGCGATACAACACAACGGCGAAACACCAGTCCTGCAACTCGCGAACCTGCACGGCGACATCATCGCCACCGCCTACGATTCAGAAACCCCGACGGCGCTCGCGTCGACGATCGGCGAAGCCAACGAGTACGGCATTCCGGCCACCGAAGCGCCACCCAAGTATTCGTGGCTCGGCGCGCACCAGATCCCCACTGAGCTACCATCCGGAGCGTCAATGATGGGCAGCCGCTCCTACATACCCCAACTCGGAAGGTTCCTCCAACCAGACCCCTCCCCAGGCGGCTCGGCGAACAGCTACGCCTACACGCACGGCAACCCGGTCAACGAAACCGACCTCAGCGGAGCATGGAGCCTCAACGAGACCTCCGGAGGACTATCCGCCGTCGCGACAGGCGAAGGCATCCAGGTCGAAGGCGGCACAGGCATAGCAGCAGGAGCAATCATGCCACTGCCAGTCAATGCCCAAATCGAAGCCGCATTCCAAGCCAGCCCACCCTGGGACCAATTCACCGCCGGCACAGAAGAATACGAAGAATACGAAGAAGAATGGGAAGAAGAAGGCGAAGAATACGGGACCGAATACGTATCCGACCACCACAGTGGCAAGGCTGGGCAGAAAGAAGCACACGTAGAACCCGGACTCTTGATCCAACCACTGAGAGGCACAGAAGATCAGGGCGAAGACACAACTACGACGACCAGCTCGACTGTGCCGCTATGCAACGCGAACTCGGAAGGACCATGCGCTCGCGACACGGGTGGTATGCGCGGACACTGCATGGGAAACCGGAGCGAATGCAAAGGCCACGCCTTCCACCCAGGAAGAGGTGTGCCTAAAGGCAGCTTGTGCTACGGCATTGCTGTTGTAACGACGCTTGCGGGACCGGAGTTGTCCGTGCCGCGATGGATAGGGTACGCGATCTTTGGAGTATGTGGTGGCTGATGGGTGGCGAGCGAAAAGGCCTCAAGCTATCCGTTTGGACCTGCCTGACCCTGTTTGTAGCATTCGTCCTTATCAACGGAAACGGAAGCACTGTGTCCGTAGTATGCGGTGTATTCGTGATTGCGGTCGGCGTGCTAACGATCGTGCTCATTCTGACTGGGCACAAACCGTGGTGGACGGAAACGCGGAAAGCGCGACGGGCCTCGAAGAAGCATGGGCACTCAAGTTGATAAGTCAAAAAGAAGAAGGCGAAGAATACGAATACGCCAGCTACAAGCACGGCTATGATGGCAAGGAAGAAGCACACGCAGAACCGGCACTCCTGGTGCAGCCGCTAGGGGAAGAAGCAAGCGCCAATGGCGGCGAAGAAACCACGCTGGGGCACCGCATCTTTGTCGGTGCGGCTGGCCACGGTAACCGCCCATCGGGACACGGACGCCATGAAAGTCGAAACGAAGGCGGGCTTAATTGTCCTAACAGGTCAGGCTGCAAAAAAGGCCCTCAGGAAGGTATCCCAAAAGTCATCGCAAAGTGTGTCGCTGGTGCCGGGGGGTACGGGTTTGTTGGGTACTTTATCGATGCTGCAAAACTGACACCGGCAGGGGCTTTGGCTAGTTGCGTTATCGGCGAGATCGTTCCGTAGTATGCAGATACGAAAGCTACAGCCGGCGCGGCCGGTCCGCTGGTGATTCTCGGGTCTCTGCTTCTCTCTTGGATAATCAAGTGGCGGCGTTCACGCTAGGGCATCAACCAGACCCCTCCCCAGGTGGCTCGGCGAACAGCTACGCCTACACGCACGGCAACCCGGTCAACGAAACCGACCTCAGCGGAGCATGGAGCCTCAACGAGACCTCCGGAGGACTATCCGCGGTAGGGTCAGGCGAAGGCATCCAGGTCGAAGGCGGCACAGGCATAGCAGCAGGAGCAATCATGCCACTGCCAGTCAACGCCCAAATCGAAGCCGCATTCCAAGCCAGCCCACCCTGGGACCAATTCACCGCCGGCACAGAAGAATACGAAGAATACGAAGAAGAATGGGAAGAAGAAGGCGAAGAATACGAATACGCCAGCTACAAGCACGAGGGCAGCGACCGTGAACAACAGGGAAATATTGAGACGGGTTTGATCTACCAGTCTTTGGAAGGAATGACAGAAGATCAAGCCGCCGCTACCGCCAGAGTGGCTTCTCTTTGTGAAGTGGAACTTGGGCAGCATCCAAAGGTCGTCTCTTATGGCGGGTGTACGCGGCTTGTAGACATTCTAGGAATCGGAAAAGCCTATAAAGAATTGTGGCATACAGTCAAACACTCCTGGGGATATCATGCCATCAGAAAAATTGTTCATGTTGCCGTAAAAATTTGGCATAGCACCGTGGTCAGCACGGGACGCGAAGTGTTCGGAATCGGTAAGTGTGCCTACGAACTGGTGAAGCAATATGGAGCTGGCTGTGGAAATCCGTAAATGGAAAGGAGGGCTACGTTACGGCAGGAGGACTGGTACTGCGTTGGCTATGATATTCGCGACGATCGCGCTGTATCTGCTCGTCGTGGTGGTGAGAGCCGTGACGTCAGGTAAGCAACATGCGCATGCTTTTTGGCCAGCTATTAGTTTGCTGATCATTCTTGCCACTCTGGCGTGTATACAAGGGCTGCGGATCTGGCATCGGGCTAGGGGTTCCGAAGATGGTCGCAACGCCGAATAAATTTGTCAAGAAGAAACGAAGAATACGAATATGCGACCTACAAGTACGGTGCAAACGTGAATTCCGGGACTCGTTCGTGCTGGGGAATTGTAATTGTGCTAGTGGTCATTATTGCGTTGTGGCAAGGCGGCGTTGAGTATGCAGTCACCCTGGTATTGGGCTCTCTGATCTGGCTTGCGCGGTTCGTCATATTGTGGGGCTCTGGCAAAAATGGACCTTTTAATGGAATTTTTGGTAATAACCGCAGACGTCGATCACATAAAGACGAGAGGTAGCACACGCGTGAATGGTTGTGATCGCCAAGAGAGAACATACTGCATCTCCTGGGGCATTCATAAAAGATGAGCGTTGGTGGTCGTATATGAAAGGGTCGATGTCTAATGGTCCGGTTTAGCTTCGTGTAGTGAGATTGCCGGTCGCGGTCGCTATTGGATATCTGGCTGGCTGGATAACCGACCAGTTCGGTGGTGTACCGTCTGGTATTTCAATAATCGTCAGCGTCGGGGTGGCTATTGCTATTCTTGCCGTTATCTCGTGCACGTTGTATGGACCTCTTGGTCGTGATCGTGTCGATCGGTAACCGTGCCGCTACTTGCATTTCACTACAGACTTTTGCAGCTCTAACTTTCTGTGACATGGGGGAGAACCCATCAGTCTCCAGCAAGGCTCGTCGGGATCGGCAGCCCGCGCGGCGGGGGATCGTCGGCCAGCAGCCGCGGAACCGTGACCGGGCGCAGCCTGCGCTTGCGCAGTCCCTCGACGATCGCCGGCAGCGCGGCGATCGTCTCTGAGCGGTCGCCTCCGCCGTCGTGCATGAGGATGATCGCGCCCGGCTTGGCGCCTTCCAGGGCGCGTTGCACGATCGCGCCGACGCCAGGCAGCGTGTAGTCGCGGGTGTCGACCGACCACAGCACCATCAACAGGTGCAGGTGATGCAGCTCGCGGAAGGTGGTTGCGTTGAACGAGCCGTACGGCGGGCGGAACAGGCGTGGGCGCTTGCCGCCGAGCACCTCGATCTGGGCCATCTGGTCGAAGAGCTGTTCGTACTGGTCGTGGGGAGAGAGCGAGGCCATCATCGGGTGGGTCTGGGTGTGATCGCCCACCACGTCGCCGGAGTCGATCTCGGCGACCGTGCCGGCGGAGAAGTACTGCTCCTGCGAGCCGATCGCAAAGAAGGTGGCGTGAACGTGCAGCCTGTCGAGCGTCGCGACCAGCCGCTGCGTGTAGGGGCCGGGACCGTCGTCGAAGGTGAGTGCGACCTCGTTGCCGCTCGCGCCGCCGCTGCGCAAGAAGGGCGTGTAGGCAAGCACCGATTCGACTGCCTTGCCTTCCGCTTTGGCCGTATCGGCCGCGAGGTCGGCCTGGCTGGGAGTGAGCTTTGCCACATGGGCCTTGATCGAGGTGGCGTTCGGGTGGGTGGCGCCTTTGTGCGAGCTCAGCGCCCCGATCATAAGCACGACGAGCACGATCGCGCCCATGCCGGCGCCGGCGCGGCGGCGGCGGAAGACCTGCGCCGCGGTCTGCAACGTGACGTCGCGGCCGCGCTGGCGTCCGTGCGGGCCAGGGTCATCGCCGAGTGCGATAGGCGCCTGATGCTCGTCTGCGGCTGGCTCCGGCGCCACTGCCGGCGTGCCGCTCGCCTTGGAGCGATCCTCCCATGTCCAGTCCCAGCGCGTCATGCGCGTCTATTTTGACTATGTGATCTCGTTTTGGGTGTCGATCGGATCGCTCTCACTGTGCCAGGGTCTGGTCGTGGCCCTGCCACGTGCATGGTCGCCGCGGTGGATCGGTCGTCTGCGCAGCCGCCTGTGGGCGCTGGCGCCCGCGCTTTCGGTGATCGCGTTCGTGGGGGTGGGTCTGGTCGCCGAACGCGGTAGCGCACAGGCGCTCACGTATCTCGCGCTCGTCGCGGTTCCGCTGCTCGCCGCGCTCTCCCTCGGCTGGCTGATGCACGGTGCGAGACCTGGCCTGGCTCTGCTTGTGGCGCCGCTGTTCGCGCTGGCTTGGGCCGACCGCGGGGCGCTCGCGGGGCAGGGCGCTGCGGTGGCCCTGTCGGCGCTGAGCTGCGTTGCGCTGGGCGCGCTGATCGCGGGAGTGACACCTGCCCGCTGGCTGGCGCTGGGAATCGTCGCGATGGCCTGCGCCGATGCTGCGCTCGTGGTCGCCGACCTGCTGCAGCAGCCCAACGACGCCCTCAACGCGGCCCACCCCGCAGGGGGGCTGCCGCGTTTGCAGGCCGAGGTGTTCGGCGCGGCGGCGATGGGCTACGGCGATCTGTTCGTGGCCGGCGTGCTCGGCGGCCTGCTCGCCGCGAGCGGCGCTCGCGCCAGGCAGCTGAACGGGGCAGCCCTCGTGGCCCTGCTGGCGGTCGCGTTCGACTTCCTGTTCTTTGCTGTGAGCGAGCTGCCCGCGACGGTGCCGGTGGCGAGCGCGCTTGTGATTCTCGCGTGGAGGAGTCGCCGTCACAGGGTCAGACGGGCGGAAGATCGCTCGCCGGAGAGCGCTTCTTCGGCTCGAGCGCCGGCCCGCTGAGCTGCGCGGCGCTCATCGCGGCGCTCATGCGCCCGTCTCGAGCGTGGATAGTGGGCATCTCGCGCACGTCAGCCGCCACGGGGTGGTCCATCGACTCCGCCTCGTCGAGCTCGAGCTTGACGGTCGGCGCCTGCGCGCTCGCCTCGATCGGCGCGGGCTCGCTCAGCTCGCGTCCCGAGGAGGCTCCCAGCTCGGCGATCTCCCTCACCTTCGGGGCCAGGCGCGAGTCGAACGACCGCGCCGCCTGGTTGTAGGCCTCGACCGCGGAGTTCAGCTGGCGCCCGAGCTTCGCGAGCGGATCGACGAAGATCGCAAGCCGCCGATGCAGCTCGCGCCCCGTCTCGGCGATATGGCGAGCCGACTCGGCGATCTGCTCTTGGCGCCAGCCGTAGTGCACGGCGCGCAAGAGCGCGATCAGCGTCGTCGGCGTGGCCATCAGGACCTGCTGGTGGACGCCGTACTCGATCAGCGCAGGGTCCTCGGCAAGGGCAGCCTGATAGATGCCGTCGGAGGGCACGAACATCACGACGAGGTCGGGCGCGCCGTCGAACTGGCGCTGGTAGCCCTTGGAGGCGAGCTTTGTGATGTGGTCGCGCGTCTGGCGGGCGTGGCGCGCCATCTGCACGCCGCGCTCGTCTTCGGTCTGGGCCTCGAGGTGCGCGAGGTAAGCGTCGAGTGGCACCTTCGAGTCGACCACGATCACCTTCTCGCCCGGCAGCTTGACGAGCACATCGGGGCGCAGCGCTCCGTCTTCGGACTGGACGGTGCTCTGCTCGAGGAAGTCGCAGTGCTCGATCATGCCTGCCATCTCGATCACGTTGCGAAGCTGGATCTCGCCCCAGGACCCGCGCGTGCTGGGGCGCTTCAGCGCGGACACGAGGTTGCCGGTCTCCTGGCGCAGCCCGCCCACGCCCTCGTGCAACTGGCGCACCATGTTCGCCAATTCGCCCTGGGCCTGCTTGCGCTCGCGCTCGAGCCGACCGATCTCCTGCTCGACGCGTCCGAGCTTCTCGTTGACCGGGCCGACGAGCCCCTTCAGCTCCTCGGCGCGCTTTGCCATCTCGCCCGCGGCGCGCTCCTCCTCGGCGCGGCGCTGGTCGGCGAGCCGCCCCGCCAACGAGTCGCCCGTTTGCTTGAGCACGTCGGCGGAGATCGACTTCATTTCGTCGCGCATGCGCTCGCGATTGTCGAGGGAGATCGCGTCGAGCTGCTCGCGCAGCCGCTCGCGGCCGGAGCGCGCGAGCGCCACCGCGACCGCGGCGCCTGCAAGGGCGCCGATCGCCAAGCCAACGACTACCAGTAGAACGGACACGGATCCTCTCTTTTCGAGTTGCCGCCCTACAAGGTGACATCGGATTCGGACGCCGAGGTCTACGATGGATTTGTGAGCACGACCGAGGCACAGCTCAGCCACGGCGACGCCGACGTCGGCGGTGGCATCCGCTTGCACTACGTCGAGGCGGGGGAGGGACCGCTGGTCGTGCTGCTCCACGGCTTCCCGGAGTTCTGGTATTCCTGGCGCCATCAGATCCCTGCGTTCGCGCAGGCGGGCTATCACGTCGTGGCGCCAGACATGCGCGGCTATGACCTGTCGGACAGGCCGCAGAACGCGAGCGCATACGAGACGGGATTGCTGGCGGACGACATCGCGGGACTCGTCAAGCACTTCGGCGAGCAGAGCGCATATGTCGTCGGCCACGACTGGGGCGCCGTCGTCGCCTACACCGTGGCGATGCGCCACCCCGAGCTCGTGCGGCGCCTCGCGATCCTGAACGTGCCGCACCCGGCGCGCATGGTGCAAGGGCTCAAGTCGCCAAAGCAGCTGCGCAAGAGCTGGTACATGTTCTTCTTCCAGATCCCGAAGCTACCCGAGTACCTGATCGCCCGCGACGACTACTCGTTCGCCAAGCGCTCGCTGCGGGCTGACTCCAAAGGGGCGTTCACCGACGAGGATCTCGAACGCTATGTCGAGGCCTGGTCGCAACCGGGCGCGCTGACGGGGATGATCAACTACTACCGCGCGATGATGCGTCGCTCGCCGCGCAAGGCGCTCGCGCAGATGAAACCGATCGGGGCGCCCACGCTCGTGATCTGGGGGATGCGCGACCGTCATATCGGCAGCGAGCTGGCCGAGCCGGCGCCCGAGTGGGTGCCCAACGTGCGCGTGGAGCGCATCGCCGAGGCCACCCACTGGGTGCAGCACGACGCCGCCGGCCGCGTCAGCGAGCTGCTGCTCGGCTTCTTCGACGAAGATCGTCCGTAGCGAGTCTCCATCCCGCGTGCGGGACCAGGGTCATTTGGGCCCGCCGTCCCCCGGCCACGAGGGATACTCAGATCCTCCAACCACGAGGGATGCCCAGATCACGGATGGATGTGCAGATCCATGGGCAGATCCCAGATCCCAGATCCACGGGGCCAGACCCAGATCCACGAGGGGGGGAATGCTCAGATCCCCAGATCCAACGAGGGGGTATCCAGATCCAGATCCACGGGGGGGATGCCAAGATCGTCCAGGCCACGGGGGGATGTCCATATCAGCCACGAGGGATGCCCAGGCGCAACCTCGCGCGCGACGCGAGTGCCCACTTGGCGCTTGGCCGGAAGGCGCTCCTGGTAGCTGGACGGGGACGCGTGGCTCAGGGCTGAGCTGGTCGTGGAGCGGCGTCGGGCCGCGCGAACGGGGCGATCCCACGCAGTGCAAGCACCCCAACGAGCGCCACCAGCAGGCATGTGACCGCGCCGACCCCGAGTCCTGCGCGGGCTCCCGCCCAGCCCATCAGCCAGCCGACGAGCGGCCCACCGATCGGGGTGGAGCCCTGGAAGGCCACAAACCACAGCGACATCACGCGCCCCCTCATCGAGGGCTCCGCCGTGAGCTGGAGCGTGGAGTTGCCGGTCGCCATGAACGAGATGCTCGCCCACCCGACGAGCGCGAGCGCGGCGAGCTCGACAGGCAGCGTGGGGGCGAGCGCGGCGAGCATGATCACGGCCCCGAAGGCCCCCGCGGCGAACACGAGCGGGCGCAGCCCGGTGCGTCCGACCGCCGCCACCACGAGCCCTCCGGCCACCGCCCCGGCGCCCATCGCGGCGGTCATGAAGCCGTAGCCCGCGGCGCCCACGTGCAGCCCCTGGCGGGCCATCACCGGCAGCGTGACCTGGAACTCGTAGGCGAGCGTCCCGACGAGCGCCATCATCAGCAGCGGGATCGCGAGCTCGCGACTGCGGCGGATGTAGCGCAGGCCCTCGCGCAATTGCCCGGGGCCGCGCCCGGCGGGTGGGCTCGGGTGAAGCGCCGTGAGGTCGAGGGTCAGCAGCGAGGCGATCACCGTCGCGAAACTGGCGGCGTTGACGAGAAAGCAGACGCCCTCGCCGACCGTCGCGATCAGCACGCCCGCGAGGGCGGGTCCGATCGTGCGCGCGACGTTGACGAGCACCGAGTTGAGGCTGACCGCGTTGCGCAGATGGTCGGCCCCGACCATCTCGAGCATGAACGACTGGCGCGCCGGATTCTCGAAGGCGTTGTTGACCCCGAGCAGCATCGCAAGCGCCCCGATCTGCCATACGCGCACCTCGCCGGTGACTGTGAGGACTCCGAGCACGAGCGCCTGCAATCCCATCATCGCCTGCAGGAAGATCATCGTGCGGCGCTTGTCGACGCGGTCGGCGATCACGCCCCCGTATGGGCCGAGCAGCAGGATCGGCAGCGTCTGCAGCGCGACGATCAGGCCGAGCGTGGCAGCAGAGTCGGTGAGGGTGAGCACGAGCCACGCCTGCGCCGCCATCTGCATCCACGTTCCGCTCAATGAGATCGCCTGGCCGGCGAAGTAGCGGCGGTAGTTGGGGATCTCGAACGCCTTGAATGTGGCGCGGCCCGCCGCTGGCAGGCGCGTCATACGACCATCATAGAAGCCGTCACCACCCTCGCTCAGAGGCGTTACGGGCGCGCGCTCAGTCTCCTTTGGATCCTTCGGATGTGGAGCTCAGGCCGTCTTTGGATGGCCCGGTCGTGCCGGTCGAGGAAGAGCCCCCCGAAGGATTCAGACGGTCTGAGGATTCTCCGAATTGACTCGTGCTGCGGGCCCCATCGCCCCGATTCTGGCTGGGAGCCGCATTGCCCCCGTCACCGGAGCGGCTCGTCGCTTCGTCCGTGGGGCCGCCGCTGTTCTCGCTGGGAGCGCTGGAGCCCCCGCTATTCGAGTCGTTGCCATTCGAGCCTTGTTCGGCCTGTGCGGTGTCGTCGTGGCCAGGGCTTCCGCTGCGCATCGCGGGCGCGCCGCCCCCAGAGCCGCTGGAGTCGAGGTTCAGCGTTTCGTCGTGGCTGTGGCCGCCGTCCGCTCTCCCGCCCCGCTGGCCGCCGGGGCGCCGGGCGGTTGAGCTTGGGTGAGGCGGGGCGCTCGTCGAGAACGGCATGGCGCTCGGTTGGGTGGAGACCCGTCGAGGACGGGGCGCGAGCCGGTGCGCGCGGAATTGGTCAGAGTGGGAGGAGGTGGTCCGGACCGTAGCGATGGGCGTCGCGCTCACCGCGCGTGCGCTCGCCAGGGCGACCGGCGCGCCGCGAGACGGTGGAACGGCATGGCGGGCGGTGTGCGCTGCCACGTGGGAGCGCTCCAGCTTCGGGTGAGTGTGCACGGCCGCGATCCCTCCGGCCAGCACACCGGCGGTAACCGCGACGGCGCCTCCCTTCACCAGCAGGCCTGCGACGCCCGCCGAGCCGCCACCGGCGCCAAGTTCGACCAGGCGCTCGACCACAGGCACACCACGAGAGCCGGATGACCCCAGCGCCCAGGTCACCAGCGGAGGAGGCACGATTGCTCCGGCTGCGGATCGCAGCGTGGCTCGGGCACGGTAGACCAGGCCTCGCAACGCGCTCTCGCTGAGCCCGAGGTCGCGCGCCACATCGTGATGGGTGCGGCCTTCCACCGCGGTGCGCAGCAGCGCTTCGCGCTGCATCTCTGGGAGCGCGGCGAGGCCGGCAAGCGCCTCGCGCACAGCGATCCGCCGGTCGAGGTCCTCCTGTGGAGCATCGGCGCCCGAGAGGCTCTCGTTGAGCTTGCGGTAGTCGTAGCCGGATACACGCAGGGCGTTGAGAGCGGCGTTGTGCACGATCTTGTAAAGCCACGCTTTCACGTCGCTGACCTCGGCGCCGGCCCGCAACGCCAGCCATGCCCCCAGGAGGGCCTGTTGCAGGGCGTCCTCGGCGCGCTCCGGCGAGAGCAGCAAACGCTGGCAATAACCAAGCAGCGGGCGTCGATAGCGCTGCACAAGCGCTTCGAACGCGCGCTCGTGACCGGCGCGCGCGAACGCCGCCAGACGCATGTCGCTCTGGGTCAGGAGCAGCCGGGCTGAGACCGAGGGACTCATGCTGTTTCCAGGGGCATGGTAGGAGCCGCAGCTCCCGCCGTCTAGCTCGCGCTCGTCAGAGGCCCATCGGCGGCGCCCGGCGCGAGCGTACGGCCGACACGCGCCACGACGCGCGGGGGCGGCGAGATGGATGTGCCAAGCCGCCGCCCCCAGGGTCGAGCGCGTGTCTACCTATCGCACCAGGAGGATGCTCTCGAATTCGGTTCCACCCGGGCCGATGCGCAGCTCGGCGGCGCGTACCACGGCGCCAGCTAGGAGCGATGAGCTGTCGCAGGGCGGTTCGGGGGTTGCCGGGACTTCTTCTCCTTCTTCATCGTCGTTGCCCCTCCCCATATCGCCGTGCCACCATTCGCCGCCCCCGTGGTCACCCTGGCTCATGTCGCCGCGGCTCTGATCGTCTCCCTGACCGCTGTCGTCGCCGGGCCCCTCTTCGACGGGCGCCCCTGCGACGGGCGGCGTCGGGGTCGCTTTGACACAGCGGATCCTGGTGTCGCCTGTCACCGTCCCGCTGACGGTTGTGCCGTCGTTGAGCGTCAACTTGAGCACGCCGCCGCTGTAGGAGGTCACCGTGCCGGCATTTTCAGGCGTAGGGGGCGTCGTTGGCGACGTGGCGCTCGTCGTCGTGGTCGGCGCCGCGGGCGCACCGGCCCCGATGTGCACGAAGCGGAACTTCGCACGATGCGCTTTTGCCCCGGCTCTGTGATGGCGGTGATGCCCACGGCTGTGATGAGCCAGTGCGGCGCTCGGGACGGCGAACGCGAGGGCCATGATGCCCGCAGCAGTCAGCAGACGTAGTCTCATGCGGCATTCCTCCTTGTGTTGCGCCCGCTTGCGAGCTTTGGTGAGGTGGATCGCCTGTATAGACACGCCGCTGCGCGATTACTCACGCCACTGGACGAATGTCCAAGTCCTGCTTCCGATCCATCCAGCTCAGCGCGGGAGCGTGAGAATGCGCGCGTGAGCCGGATTGGCCTGTATCTCGGTGACGTAGACAGCCGAGTGAGCCAGAGCGGTCGCCCCAAGACGCGTCGTGCCGCCTCGCCGGGCGTCGCGGTTGTGGCAGAGGCTCGCGCCGTTATAGGCGTGTTCATAGCCCAACTGGTATCCGGGGTCGCGCCGCACGGTCGATGGCAGGCGCAGGAGGATGCGATCATGCCCCGGCGCCGGGGGACCGATGCGAAGCTCTTGAGAGCAATGGTCGACGCGCTCGTAGAGCAACCGCCCACGTAGTAGCGAAGGGTTCAAGAGCGCGGCGCCCGAATCGGCCGAACGCAGGGTGCGACGCACGCCACGAGCCAGGTCGACGGCCTCGATGCTCGCGCTGCGGGGCGTGTCGATCGCGAACACGATCGTCGAGCCGTCGAGCGCTGGCCGCCCGATCGCGCCGGTCATCCTCGAGGCGAGGAGCTGAGGTGGCTGGGTCGGGCTCGACAGCGAGATCGCGACCAGGCTCTCCGTGTCGACTGCTGCCGCCGCGCGATAGACCACCCAGTTATCCGATACCGCCAAGGCGCTCACGCGAGAGGCCGGAAATGTGGCCTTCACCGCCATTGTGGCACGGTCGGCGACGATCAGCTGGCCGTCGCTCTCCCAGGCTATCGACGACTGGCCAAGAGCCGGATGGTTGCCGGGCAGCTCGCTCATCCCGCCGGACTGGAGGCGAAGCATTCCCGGGCCGTTCACCCGCTGCCACACGAGCTCCGCGCCAGCGGCTGAAGGGTCGGTCGACGCCGGCAGGCTCGCAGCTGTCGCGACTGTGCCGCTGAGAAACAGCGCGCACAGGCACAGCCCGAGCGCGTCGAGCCTGCGCAGACCGAGCCACAGTCGCGGCTCTGCGGCCATCTCCTCCAGCGACAGCGCTCCGTGCTTGTGCCGCAAGCCCGGCCCCATCCAGACCACGGGCAGGGCTCGACCGACGCCAAACGCGCATCCGATCAGCAGGCCGACAAGTGGCGAGCCGGTGGCGAAGCTGACGCCCGCGAGCGCCCATACGGCGAAGGCCAGCACGAAGGTCGTGAACCCGAGCCCCAGCAGGACCCCGTACAAGCCGCAAGCGAGCGGCAGCGGCATCCTCCAGCGCCAGCTCTCCGGAACCTGGCGGCGAATCTGCGGCGCGATCTTGACGCCGCGCCAGTCGGCGATCGCGGCTGCCAGCGCGATCACAACTCCGAGCGCCTCGCGTGCGCCGTTGGCCTCGTGGCCGATCAGCTCTCCGACCGAGGCCAACCCGCCGAAGGTCAGCGCGCCACCCGCCACCGCGCCCAGGGTGAACGTTGCGCAGGCCACGAACGTGGCGGAGCGGCGAGGATCGCCGAGCGCGCCTCCGATCGTGTCCACCATCGAGAAGCCGCACGGCGACCACGCGCCGGCGACGCCTGCCACCAAAGCGGTGAGCGCCGCCGAGGCAGCCAGCGCGCTCAGCATGGGACCATCGTTTCGTAGTACTGCACGCAGAAGACCTTGCGGCCTGCGTAGCAGTAGCCGGTGAGCGCGGCGTCGCCGTTGATGCGCACACTGGTGTAGCCGCAGCAGTCCCTCAACCTACGCACCCGTCCTCCGCAGCAGCGATACCAGGAGCCGTCGTTCTGGAGGCTCAGGCCGTGCTCGACTCCGGCCGTGTGGCAGATCTTCGACCGCGGCGCGGGTGCGACAGGCTCGCCGTCCGGTTCGAGCAGGCGGTGGCCGTGCGCGTCGAGCGGATATCCCTGCGGGTCGATCGGGCGACCGAGGTCGTCGACGGGATGACCGTCGCTGGCACGCAGCGGATAGTCGTTGCGATCGACTCGCGGTAGGCCGGTGGGATGGGGGCAGTTGCCGGTCGTATAGGTGTGGCCGCAGAAGTTCGTGTAGGCATCGGCCTCGTCGGGGAGCACAAGTCGAGCGACGGCCCGCGAGCCTGCGAGCCCGATCAGCGCCGCGCCGGCCCACTCCAGGAAGCCGCGCCGGCTGCTGCGTCGCAGGACCGCGTCGGCGAAGTGCTCGGGGGGCTCAGGCGGCAACCGGGATCGTCCCCTCGCGGTCGCGAGCGGTCGCGAGGATGCTCTCGAGCTGTGAGAGGCTGTTGAAGGTGCCCTTCGCGAGCGCCACTCCCTCCAGATCGAGGGCCACGGCGTAGGGACTCCCTGGCGCCGCCGCCTGTGCCCAGATCGCCGCGTCGGCCAGCTCGTGGAAGATCCCAACCGCGACCAGGGGATCCGCCGCCACGTGCGAGATCGCGGGCGCCACGCGACGGCAGAGCGGGCAGCCGTCGGATGTGAAGACCGCGAGCTTGATCAGCGCGCGAGGGGTCGTGGGCACGGCGGTCGCCCACGCTTGCCGGGCGCCGACGCGCGGTCCCTCGTCCTCGAGCTCGAGCGCGCCGTGGCTGCTGGCCTGCAGGCGCAGCACTCCGACCTCGCGCGCCAGCGCGAGCAGCGCCACCGAGAGCGCGGCGAGCGCGGCGATGCTGAGCGCCAGGGCGACCGTCAGCCAACGGTCATAGGTCGTGGGCGCAGCTGGCAGCGACCCGCGGGCGAGCGCGCCGGCCGTCGCCGCGAGGGCGAGGGCGCGCAGCGGCGAGCTCCAACTCAGACGCGAGCCGCTTCCAAAGCAGGCGCAAGGCTGACCGCGGCGACCGGCCAAGAGCGCCGCAGCGGTGAGCGCGACGAACAGCAGGAACAGCCCGGTCGCAGCCTCGGGAGCTCGGGGTGCCTGCGCGATCAGCGCGCTCGCCAAGCCGAGCTCGACCGCGATCAACGTCCACATGAGAGATGACTGAAGGCGCGCGCGCGAGATTCCATAGGTGGCGAGCGCCGCGGCGGCCTGGTTTGCCCGCCGCGCCTTCGATCCCGCGGAGACACAAAGGATGACTGCCAGCAATGTCGAGACGGCCGTGTTCAAGTGCCCCCTATGTGAGCAGCTGGGAGTCGTGTTCGGCAAAGACGCGCTCGAAGTCGCTTCGCTCGCCGGAGTGGAGCGCCTCGATCAGGCGGTGGATCCGGGGTGTCATCACGAGCAGGTAGCGAGCCGGCTCGGACGCTGGATTCCAGTATGAGTGCGGAGTCCCGCGCGGCACGAGCAGCGAGTCGCCCGCCGCCACCTCGCGCTGCCCGTCCCCCACGCGGAAGCCGAGTCGTCCTGCGAGCACGATCCACGCCTCGTCGTCTGAGCGGTGCAGGTGCAACCCGGCGATCGGCCGGCCCGGGTGCGTGCCCGGGTCCGTCCAGTCCGCGATCACGAAGGAGTCGCTGACGATCATTCGAGCAGTCTCATGGGTGCGCCGGATCGACCGAGCTGGCTATCCACTCCAGATACGACCGGCTCCCGGCGGCTATGTCGAGGGATATGAGCTCGAAGTTCTCATAGGGATGGACGCTTTGGAGCAGCTCGTCGAGCTGGGAGACCTTCGTTCGGACGGTCTTGACGACGAGCAGCGCCTCATCGTCCTGCTTCGTCTCACCCTCCCACCGATACACCGACTGCACCCGCGGAACGATGTTGACGCATGCGGCGAGCTTCTCGTCGACCATGCTCGAGGCGATCGAGCTGGCGTCGGCCTGCGGCGTCGTGATCAGGCAGACGACCGCGTCGGTCGGGGCTCTGCGCGACATGGCCCAGTTATACAGGCTGTTCTCGGGTGTGGGCTCGAGCTGGCGCGGGCGCTCCGCAATCTGAGCGGCGTTGCGTGTGCGGCACGCGAGCGCGCTGCAGTCGCCATCATCGTGATTTGTGATCTGTGCACGTATCGGCCTGTGCGAGGATGACGCCGACCTACGCTCGGTCCTCACGCGTGCCTTGCGGGCCGAGGACTTTGCGGTGCGCGCGACGATGACAGGCCACGAGGCGGTGGAGGCTTTCTCCTCGAATCCGCCTGACCTGTTGGTGCTGGACATCGGCTTGCCCGACGCCGATGGACGCGATGTGTGTCAGGCGCTGCGGACGCATGGAGTGATGGCGCCGGTCCTGTTCCTGACGGCCCGTGACGCTCTCCCCGACCGCCTAGCCGGTTTTCATGCGGGCGGCGACGACTACCTCACCAAGCCATTCGCGCTCAGCGAGCTGATAGTGCGGGTGCGCGCGCTGCTTCGGCGCGGAGCCCCGCGTGAGCCTGCTCAAGTCGAGTTGGGGCTGCGACTCGATCCAGCGGCGCATGCCGTACGTCGCGGAGAGCGGATCGCTTCGCTGACGCCGACGGAGTTTCGCATCCTCGCCGCGCTCAGCTCGAACCCTGGCGACGTCGTGCGTCGGGGAGCTCTGACTGGGGCGGCCTGGCCCGATGGCGCGATCGTCCATGCGAACACACTCGATACATACATAGCTCGGCTGCGTCGCAAGCTCGACGCGGTCGGCAGCGAGCAGCACATCGACACGGTTCGCGGCGTGGGCTACGCGCTCAGATGAGCCGCCTCGGGCTGCGCGGCCGCGTCACACTGGCGACCGCGCTCGTTTTGGCAGTGGGGCTGGCCATGCTGACGCTCTCGCTCAACCTGTTGCTCTCCCACCAGCTCGACAGGGATCTCTCCTCGGTGCTGCGCGAACGCGCCGACGTGCAGCTGGCGGCGATAGCCATCCAACGAGGGCGACTCGTCTCCCGAGAGGCCCCCAACGACGAGACCCTCGACGAACAGGCATGGATCTATGAAGGCACTCGCAGCGTTCGCCGGTCGGCCGCCCGCGCCTCTGTGCAACGCGCCGCCGACAGGCTCGCCGGCGCGTCTCGCTCGATCGCCGAGGCGAGCGTCGCCGGAAGGGTTCGGCTGCGGGCCGAGCCGATCTTCACCGACAGCCACGCACGGCGTGTCGGCACCGTGGTGGTCGGCGTCTCGCTCGTTCCATACGAGCACACGGAGCATCTCGCTCTTGCTGCCACGATCCTGCTGGACTGCTTCCTGCTCACAGCCGGGGTGCTGCTGGCGCGTCGCGCGGTGGGAAAGGCGCTGCAACCCGTGGCTGAGATGACCCGTCGTGCTGCGGACTGGAGTGTGCACGACCTCGATCGGCGATTCGATCTTGGACCCCCTCGCGATGAGCTCACGTCGCTGTCGGCGACTCTCGACAGCCTGCTTGCGCGCATCTCCTCGAGCTTGCGCCATGAGCAGCGCTTCTCCGCGGAGATGGCCCACGAGTTGCGTACGCCGCTCAGCGGCGTGAGGGGGGAGGCCGAGCTCGCGTTGCGCGGCGAGCTCCCTCGCGAGGTGCGAGGCGTCCTCGAACAGATACTTCGAGGGACCGAACGCATGCAGAGCGTCATCGACACGTTGCTGAAGTCCGCCCCGGGCAACGCCCCCACGGCCCCTGGCTCCGCATCGGCGTGGGAGGCGGCGAAGCTCGCGATCGACGGCGTGCAGCCAGTTGGCGCGCAAGCGGGCGTGCGATTGGCGCTAGCTCCCGCGGCCGACGAGCTGCACGTCGGCGTGGAGCGAGACATCGTCGCGCAGGCGCTGCTGCCACTGCTTGACAATGCTGTGCGTCACGCACGCGAGAACGTCAGCCTGAGTCTCTCGCGCGAGCGCGGTGAGATTCGCTTCGCCGTGCAGGACGACGGCGTTGGGACGGGCGAGATCGACGCGAATACGCTGTTCGAGCCGGGGGAGAGCACGGTCGGCAGCGCGGGTCTTGGGCTTGCGCTCGCGCGTCGGCTCGCCCGCTCCTGTGGCGGAGATGTGACCGTCGACCTATCGGCAAGCGGAGGCCGGTTCATCCTGCGCCTGCCGGCCGTTGCCTACTAGCCATTGCTCGAGAGCTCGAGAGCTCGAAGCGCCGCAGCCCGCGATAGGCCGGGACGGGCACGCTGTGGTCGTAGGCCCAGCGCTCGTTCTTGGGGCAGTGCGCCCCCCTGTGGCAGCCGTGCGTCGCGAAGTAGAAGCGGACCTGCCCGGCCTCGGCCAAAGACCGCAGCGTGCTGCTGGGCACGAGTGAGCCGTCGACGTCGTTGAGGATCAGCACCGGCAGCCCGTCGCGGGCCACCAGGCCAGCGACTTCGAATACCGCCGCGCTGGCGAGCTCGTAGTGCGCCCCTCGACGGTGAGCGCGCAGGTAGCGCGCCATCGCAGCGCCGATCGGATCCGGCAGCACCGAGTCTGAGCGATTCGTGCGGATCAGGTCGATGTCCGTCGCCAACTGAGTGCCGAGCAGTGTGAGGGCAACCGCGCCCGTCGCGAAGACGAGCCAGATTCGCCGTCGTCCCAGCAGCGAGGCGATCGAGATGCCGAGGGTGGCGCTGACGGCGGGCGCGAGGATCTCCAGATAGCGAGGCTGCAGGTGGGCAATGGCGCTGAACAGGACGAGGCCACATGCGAGCCACACCCCGATCGCTACTGCCAGACGGGCAGGAGGCGAGACCGCTGTGCCTGCCTGCCTGGATCGTGCCGCGAGTAGCGCGGCGATTGTCCCCAACAGGAGGGCGGCCAGCGCCGCGAATCCGATTCGCGCCGCGTTCTGCGATACGCCCGCGTGGAGCAGGCGCAGCAAACCGGCAGGGTCGCCGATGCGACTGCTTGCCGGCCCCGGCGCTTTGGAGCCCAGGCGTTCCAGGCCGTTGTAGACGAACATCAACCGCCAGATGCTGCCGGTGCGCGATCCGATGGGGAACGGTCTGTGCGAGAGGGGGCTCAGCGACGCCGCGGCCGCCCACGAGAGCGAGACCGCGACAAGCACCGCGCCCGCGCCCGCCAACGCGAGCGCTCGCGAGCGCGGCGCACGAGGGCTTGCCCACCACCACAGCAACACGAGCGCCGGCAACGGCAGCAGCGCCTCGGTCAGCTTGACGTTGAAGGCGACACCCATGATCAAAGCTGCCAGCAGCATCCAGCGCACACGTCCGCGCTCCAGCGCCAGCCACGAGCACCACAGCGCCGCGACGCAGAGCGCCGCCAGGACGGAGTCCATCGTGTCGCTTCGAGCCGTCAGCACCGCGGCCGGCAGGATCGCCATCAGGAGCGCGCTGAGCAACGCCGCAGTCGAGCCGAACGGGCGGCGCAGAGCCCCGAACAGCAGGATGCTTGTGGCCACACCGGCGAGCGCCTCGGGTAGGTGCAGGGCGCTGAGGTTGAACCCGAGTATCTGCGTACTTGCCACCTGTAGCCAGAGGTCCAGCGGCGGCTTGTCGATCGCCAGGCTGCCTCCCGGCTCCAGGGCGCCGAAGAAGAAGTCATGCCACGAATGGCCCATGCTGCGCACAGCGGCGTCGTAGAACGTGTTCCCCGGAACGGCTCCGATCGCCCACAGCCGCAGCACGGCGGCGAGTACGACAATCGAAAGCAGCGCCAGGGGAACCGCTGCTCTGGACCTCACCTCAGGATGCCGGTATGCCCGATGGAATATCGGCCCGGCTGCGGCCAGACGCACAGTCCGTGCGGGCCGTTGCCGACCTTGATGCGGTGCAGCAGGCGTCCCGTCGTCGTGGAGATCGCGTAGACCTCGGCGTTGTAGCGACCCGACAGCCACAGCACCTTGCCATCGGCGGACACGCCCCCCATGTCCGGTGAGCCGCCGCCGGGCAGGCGCCACTTGCGGATCGGTCGCCGCGTGGCAAATGACAGCACGGTGATCGACCCCTCCATCCGATTTGACACGTACAGCACCTTCGCGTCGCGGCTCGGATAGAGGCCATGCGCTCCCATCCCCGTGGGCACGAATCCGGTCTTGCTCATCGTGCGGGCGTCGATCAACCAGACGCCGCCGCGGGCCATGTCGGCCACGTAGAACGTGGCGCCGTCGGGTGAGAGCTTCACATCCTGGGGCATCGCGCCGGCTGCGAGCGCGATCGTCTTTGTGACGCGCTCGGCGTCGAGGTCCAACTCGATCATGCGTCCGCTGAACTCACACGACACCAGGGCGTAGCGACCGTTGGCTGTGAAATCCATGTGGTCGACCCCGCCGCACTGGGGCACCGACAGCGCATGATGGAGCGCCATCGTGTGCGCGTCGCGGAAGTCCAGCTCGTGGTGGGCCTCGGCGACGATAATCGCCCAGCGGCCGTCGGCGGTGAAATACATGTTGTACGGGTCGAGCACCGGGATCGGCCTGCCGGGCTTGCCGCTGCGCGGGTCGATCGGGGTGAGGCTGTTGCCCGTGTCGTTTGTCACATACAGCATGCGCAGGTCCCACGAGGGCGTGACGTGCTGCGGGAGTGCGCCCACCGGGAAGCGATCGACGATCCGGAACGTGCGCTGAGAGATGACGTCGACTGTGTTCGACTGGCTGTTTGGCACGTACACGAGCGCAGGATCTCCACGCACGGTCGGGCTGAGCAGCCCCGGGCGCTCCGCGGCGTAGACGTTGTGAGGGTCGAGCAGGGGCGGGACAGCGCCAACGTGCGGCACGAACGCACGATGCGAGACCGCCATGAGGGTGCCGTGCGTTGGCTGTCGCCGAGCGCTCGAGGAGAGGCCCGACCCGCCTCCGCAACCACCGAGCGCGACGATGGCCAAGGCCAGTCCGATCTTGCCGATCGCAGCGGGACTCACGGCGAGGGGACCAGGGTCAATGCACGGTTCTGAACGCGCCCCGCGGAGTCGCGACCGCCGACGAGCAGGATACGGCCCGCCAACGAAGCGGCGCCGATGTCCGACATGGCCCTCGGCAGGCGCCCGGCGGCTTTGACCGCACCGGTGGCCGGGTCGACCGCCAGGATCGTGGCTGTCTGGGCTGTGAGGCTTTCGCCGCGCCCGCCGATCACGTAGAAGAGCCCATTCAGCGAAGCGCCGGCGGCGTGCGTCAGGGCGTGCGGAAGCTCGCCGATGCGTCGTACGACGCCGCTGGCCGGATCGAAGGAGAGGATCGCTCGTTGCGCCGTGCTGCCGGATGTGCCGCCGGCGATCAGCAGACGTCCGCCGACCGCGGCCACCGCCGCATAGCGCAACGGCAGCGGCAGCATCGCGGCGATATGCGCAGTGGCGGTCCCGGGCTCGTAGGCGACGATCGTGCGTAGGGGCGCCGTCTCTGTGAAACCGCCGACGACGTAGGCGGAGTGGCCGATCGTCGCGGCCCCTACGTCGGAAGCCCCCACCGGGAGATGTCCCACGACTTGCGCGCTCGAGCCCCGAATGCGCATGATCGCCGCGCTGGCGCTGCCGGCGTTCCCGCCGCCGAACAGGTAGACATGGCCGTCGACGCTTGCCGCTGCCGCGTCGTGCAACGCGAGGGGAAGCGATCCGGCGCTATGAGCGCCACCGGCGCCGATGCGTACCATGCCCGCCACGGATGCGTCGAGAGCATCCAGGCCGGTGAGTGCGAGGGCGCCGCCAGCGTCCTGGGCGACCGCCGGCAGCTGCACCGGCGAGGGAAGTAGCGCGATGCCCGCGACTAGCAGGGTCGAGGATGGGGCGCTTGCGGCCCTCGGCGCCCCAGCCTCCCTGCTGAGGACGGTTAGATGAGTGCTCGCGCCAGATGCGCCACAACCGCAGATCCCAGCGCCGGCGGATACCGCAGCGAGCCGCAGGAGGGGTGCGATGCGGCTCGCCACGATCCTCATACTGCAGGTCTGTCCTGAACGGCGCCTGAACGAACCTATGGCAATCGAAACCATGCCATCGTCAAGGTTCGCGCAGCACCGTTCCGAGCGGCATTCGTTGCAGCCCTCTGGCTGCAAGCGCTACGGCGACGATCGCCGCTGCTGTGGTCGCCGCCACGAGTCCGCCCAGGTATCCCCAGGGGATAGCGAGGTGATCTGGTGGCGGGTCGAAGACGTGCTGGAGCATTGCGATGAGCATCAGCGAGAGCAACAGTCCGAGGCTCGCGGCAAGCGCCAAGCTCAGTATGAGCACGAGCGCGGCCTCCGACCAGAGGAACGCGGCAATACGACGTAGCGGCGCGCCGACAGCCGCCATCATTGCCAGCTCCCTACGGCGCTCGGAGAGCGCGAGCCCGACGAACAGCGCCATCGCCGACGCCGCCAGCGCGATCGCGAAGGTCTCCTCGATATCACGGATCCCGCCGAGATCGACCGCTGTGATCGAGCTCGCGCTCTGCGCGGTCTGCTGGCGGATGTCCTTGACGGAGGTGCCATCGCCGCTGGTCGCGGCGGCGATGCGACGCGCCACCAACGCCGGATCGGCTGTGGTCGCCGCGAAGAGGACGTTGGGTCCGCCGCCGTGGTCCGCCGCCTGCAGGTAGGAGAGGTTTGCGACCATGAAGGAGTCGCGCGGCGCCGAGGGAAACTCCTGTACGACGCCCGCGACGTGGAATGGGATCACCCCGAAGCGACCCGTTCGGTGGTTGAGCACCCGCAGCTCGAGCAGGTCGCCGAGCGCCAGCGAGTAGTCGCCGATCGTCTCCTTGGAGACCAGGATGCCGTCTGGACGTGCGCGCAGGCGCGCAAGGGTCTGAGAGACACCGGCGCCGAGGAAATAGGAGTCGCGCAACGAGGTGGCCCCGGCGATCGTAAGCGTGTCGATCCCGTAGGTGTCCTGCAGGTCTGGGCCAACATAGGCGTAGGAGTGATCGAGCACGGTGGCGCCAGCCACGCCTGGCACATGCGCAATCTGGCTTTGAAGCGCATGTTGGGCGATGGCCCCGGGCGGCGCGGTGACGGTGACGTCGCCGCCGAGGGTCAACCGCGCGTCGACGCTGGTCTGCTGGTCGTAGGTGGCGGTGAACACACCGAGGCTGACGCCGAAGGCCAGCAGCATCCCCAGCACTATCAGCCCGCGGTTGATGGCTTCGCCGCGTCGTCCCGCGCTCGCGAGCAGCAGAGCCGCCCAGCCTCTCGCGTCGTGGCTAGCAAGACGGCGCACAAGCCATCCGAACAATCGCCCGCGCGCTCGCACGAGCAGCAGGGCGACGCCGATCCACAGCAGCGCGGGCGCAAAGAACATGTACACCGCGAGCGACAGGGTCGGATTCGAGTCGGGATTGACGACCGCCGAGAATCCCGTGCGCGCCGTGAGCCAGTAGATCAGCCCGCTGAGGGCGAGCGCGACGAAGTCGAGCCCGAGGCGGCGCCACAAGGGTGCGCGCTCCCGCCGCGTCGCGCGTCGCGCGTCGGTCACGGTGGCAAGCAACGCCCGCACGCTCGTGGCCATACGCGCGCACGCTGCGCCCAGGAATGCAAGCGTCACGCACACACCTACAACCAGCGCCGTGCGACCCGCGGTGAGGCGAGCGCCGTCGGAAACGGCCGTACTCGTGACGATCGCGGAGAGCGCAGCGCCCAGCAGACCGCCGAGGAGGCCGAGCACCGCACTGTCAGCGAGCGCCAGCGCAAATACGTCGCGGCGGCGAGCGCCACGGGCGCGCAGCAGCGCCAGTTCGCCCCGATCGCGCTCGACGGTTCCCAGCGCGGCAAGGTAGACAAGCCCTAGGGCGATCAGCGCTCCGGGGACCGCGAGCATGATGTACAGGGCGATCGCATAGAGGGCGTCCCCCGCTGCGGTTGTGAGCGTTTCGTGGAGGTTGTCCACGAAACGCACCTGGCCCGGCAGCGAGCGTTCGACGCGGTTGCGAGCGCGTTCGGCTTGCGTCAGCGCGTGCGAGGGGCTGCCGCTCAAGGCGGCGCTGTCGAGTTGCGCGTGCACCTGCCACTGCACGCCGCCCTGAGCACCCGGAACGGCGCTCGAGGCGACGTTGGCGGGAGTGATCGTTGTCAATGCAGGCGCGTACTTGGAGGCGAAGGCGCCCAACTCCATCACGGCAATGTTGGCGGGCGGCTGGGCCGGAGCGGGCCCTGCCTGAGGGTCCAGCGGAGCAAACAGCACGTCGGAGGCGTTCACAAGCGCGACCCCACTGACGCGCAATCGCAGCGGAGGAGCGCCGCGGCGTGGTGTGAATGAGACGAGATCGCCGATCTGAGCCTGCAACGTCGCCGCCATCTGCTGGTCGAGGACCACGTCTCCGGGCACAAGGCTCCCGTGCAGCAGCCTGAAGGGGCTCAGGTGTGAGAGATAGTCGGTGGGCACCGCCAGCACGGCACCGGCGCCGGTGGCCGTGAGCCCTTCCGGGCCCCTGTGGGCGGCGCCCGCCAGTGGCGCGGTTGCCGCCGGGCTTGCTTGCAGCACGCCGGGCTGCCGAGCCACGCCTGCTGCCACTCGCAGATCGGCTGCATAGGAGCTGACCGGACCCTGCCAGTCGAGCGGCACGCTGCGCACGGCGCTCCCAGTCATCGTGTTCAGCGAGTGCCCTACGAACAGGATCATCGATCCGAGCAGAGCGGTGGCCATGCCCAACACAAGCAGGCGCACGAGCGTCGCGGCCGGGGTCCTCCAGAGGCCAGCGAGAGCGAGCTTCAGCGAGACGCTCATGTGCGGCGGTCGGCGACGATGCGCCCGTCGGAGAGCTCGACCATCCGTGCGCAACGCTCCACCATATTCGCGTCGTGGGAGGCGATCACAAGCGCAAAGCCAAGCTCGAGCTGCAGAGTCTCGATCAGATCGAGCACGCGCGCACCGGTGTCGGAGTCCAGGTGCCCGGTGGGCTCGTCGCACAGGAGCAACTCGGGACGTTGCGCCAGGGCACGCGCGATCGCGACACGCTGCGCCTCGCCTCCAGACAACTCCGATGGGAGCGCCTCGTGCTTGCTCGCGAGCCCGACCAGGCCAAGCAACTCTTGCGGGAGGCCCGCCCGGTCCTCCTCGGGGTGGCTCGCCAGCGCCGCGAAGGCCACATTCTCATAGGCGTTGAAGTGCTCCAGCAAGTTCGTCCCTTGGAAGACATATGCGACCCCGCGTGCGCGGAGCTTCCTGCGAGCGGCGTCGTCGAGGGTGGACAGTGGACCGTCGCGCCAACGAACCACGCCGGTAGTGGGCTCGAGCAGACCCCCCAACACGTGCAGAAGGGTCGTCTTGCCCGATCCTGAGCGACCTCGCAGCGCGAGCGTCTCGCCGGCCCCGAGATCGAGGTCAACGCCGGCGAGCGCGTGCACGGAGGTGGCCACGCGTCGGTGGATCACGCCCACATCTCGGCAGGTCACCAGCGTCTCGGTCCCCAGGGTCGCGGCGTTCACGAGATCGCCCTGCCGTCGCGCATCTCGACCACCCTGTCGGCCGCCGCTGCGACCTGCTCGGAGTGGGTGACCGTGACGATCGTGCTGCCGTGATTTCGGCACAGGCGCCGCAGTGCGTCGAGCACGATCCGCTCGTTGGCGGCGTCCAGCTCACCCGTCGGCTCGTCTGCAACCACCAGCGGAGCGTTCCGCGCCGCCGCGGCCGCGATTGCGACGCGCTGCTGCTCGCCGCCCGAGAGCTCGCGCGCGCGGTGACGCGCGCGGTCGAGCAGGCCGAATCCGGCGAGGGCTCGTCGTGCGACTTGCTCAGGATGAGCGACACCCGCCAGCCGCAGGGAGACAACGACGTTCTCCTGCGCAGAGAGGATCGGCCATAGGTTTCCGCTCTGGAGCACGATCGCGATCTCCGTGGCGCGCAGGCGCGCGAGCGCATCGTCGCTCATGCGAGTCAAGGAGCGGCCACGCAGGCGCACCTCGCCCGCAGAGGGCTCGTCGAGCCCGGCCGCGAGACCCAGAAGCGTGCTCTTCCCGCAGCCCGAAGGACCGAGGACGGCGACGAAGCTCCCGGACGCGACCTCGAGGTCCAGGCCACGCAGCGCCACCGTCTCCGTCGGCCCCGAGCGGTAGATGCGAAACACGTCGCGCAGCTCGAGCGCCGGCTGGTGGGGCTCACTCTCGTTCTGCTCGGGCTCGACGTAGAGGCTTCTCATCGCGCTCCTCAGAGCCAGCGAAAGCTGCGCGCGATCATGCGATACGCGTCGACGTTGTCCACGCCGCTGGGCGTGCCGAGGTCGAGCGTCGCCACCCTGCCGGCCTGCGCGAACAGATAGCGATCGACGAGCAGCTGTACGCGCTTACCGGTCACGGGGCTGGGGCGGCTGAGCGTCGCGTAACTCACCTTCACGACCGCGGCGCCGGCGATTGTGAGGTTCGAAGGTGAGCCATAGCTGAGCGAAGGCTGTTCCCGGCGCTCGCGGGAAAGCTCGGCGAGCACCGACGTCGCCGTGGGCGATGCGCCGCGGCTCAGCGTGAGGCGAATCAGGTTGTTCTTATCGACGAACGTCACACCACCCGGAACATTGCGCTGCGCCCAGCCCTCCGGGTAGCGCAGCGCGTACCCGGAGCGGGGATCTCGGAAGGTGAGGAAGACCTGGTTGTCTGGGATGTCCCCGGTAGCCAGCGATTGGGCCTCGGCCGACAGGGCGGAAGCTCCGCCGCCGGCTGCGCCGGAAGTGGACGCGCCCACGGTGGCGGCGCCAGAAGTCGAGGACTGGGCCTGAGACCCACCGACATTGTTGTTACCACACGCTGTCATCGAACAGGCTGCAAGCGCCGATATCGCAACCAAGGTCAACCTCGTGGCTCGCATGGGACCGATCTCAGATCACGGCGCTAGGCGTCGGCTCCCTCGGACACCATGCCGCGCGGTGACAGCGTTCCATGCTCGTGGCCGTGCCCTGGCTCTGCAGACGGTGGCGCTCCTGGCCCGTGACGGGCATGTGCTGGCGCTCATGCCCATGCTCGAGCTCGGCCTCGACGATCTCAATCGGTGTCTGGTCGCGTTTGCTCACAGTAGGAATCGGCGTGGCGGCGATCATGACACAGAGCTTGGCGCCAGCTACCTGAACAATGCCTGAGCACGTTTGACGCATCTGCAACGCCCTCCCGCAAAACGCCGGGTTGGCGCACCTCAGCTGAGTGTCGGCACATCCTTACGAGTCATCGTCAGGTAGGCGACGATGGCGGCGATCAGAGAGGCCAACGCGAGGCTTACCGGTGGCGACGCCGAGAGAGTGCCCACGAGTGCGGGAGGCGAGGCTAGAGCCCTCGCATAAACGAAGGATTAATGTCCAGAAATAGTCGTTTGGCGCAACATCTGCAACTTTGCCGTTCCATGGGCGAGCCGGCGCCAGGCGCCTTCGACCTGCACAATCAGAGCATGAGCGGCGCCGAAATCGGGCTTGCGCTATCTGTGTTCCTCGCCTGTACGGTAGAGGCCGTCGAGGCCCTCACGATCGTGCTTGCGGTAGGAGCCACTCGCAGCTGGTCATCGGCGCTCGGCGGCATTGCCGCGGCCGTCATCGCGCTCGCCGCGATCGTGCTTGCGCTCGGATCGGCGATCACCTCCCTTCCGATCGATGCGCTGCGACTCCTCGTAGGCGGCCTGCTGCTGATCTTCGGCCTGCGATGGCTAGGCAAGGCGATCCTGCGCTCAGCCGGCCTGCGGGCCAAGCACGACGAGCGGCAAACATACACGCAGGAAGTTGAGACGGCGCGCCAAGCCGGCAAGCGCCACCCTGGGTTCGACGCCTACTCGTTCGCCATCTCCTTCAAGGCCGTGCTCCTAGAGGGCGTCGAGGTTGTATTCATCGTACTCACCCTCGGCGCAAACCAGCACCGCGTCGGTCTGGCCGCCGGTGTCGCCGGGATCGCCGTCGTTACCGTTATTGCCGCGGGTCTCGCGGCGCGAGCGCCGCTGACGAGAGTGCCCGAGAACACGCTAAAGCTCGTTGTCGGAGTGATGCTCAGCTCGTTCGGAATGTTCTGGGGCGCCGAGGGCGCAGGCGCGCACTGGCCCTCAGGCGACGCTGCGCTGCTGGCAATCATCCCCTCCGTGCTCCTGGTCGCGATCGCCATCTCCACCGCCATGCGCCGCGTCTCGACGCGACGTCTCACGCACCCACAGCCGGTCGAGGGGCTTCAGGCGGACGTTGCTCAAGTGGGACCGAGCAGCGCAACGAGCAATCTCAGCAGATGGAAGCTCCCGATCGTCGCATGGGAGTCGATCCTCGGCGATGACTGGCGCACAGCGATCGGCGTGGCACTTGCGCTGGCGGTGACCGCGATCGCGGCAGAAGATGGCATTGCGGCTTGGTGGATCATGCCTGGCGCAGTGTTCGGACTGCTTGCGCTCTCGGTCCGACGTGCCGCACGCCAGAGCCCAGTCCTGGCATGAAGGGACGGCCGTCCGTTGCCGTCCGCGTTGCGGCCGGTGGGTAATCGAGCATTCGCCTGACCGCTGCGGGCGCGACGGGCATAGACGACGAACGACTACGTTCTGGCGGGAAGCCGCTCAAGTCCCGGCTGTGCCACGGATGCGGAAGCTCCGCCCCTCGGTGCCGCTGACACTCATTCGTCGCCCATAGCGAGAGCCTTTCGACGCGGTTTCGAGACGCTGGCTTCTCCGCATAATTCGACAGCATCGCGATATCAGAGCAGGGGGATCTTTGAGGGGCTGGCGGATCCGGCGAGTGGGCACGCGCGGGAATATGCAGGCTCAGTTACACCAGCCAGCCCTGGTGTGTGAACACGCCACGGCCAATGTCCGGCTAGTAGGCCCGATCCGATTCCGATCCCTACGCCGACTGCGACATCGCTTGGGTAGTGAACGCCTGTGTACACGCGCGAATAGGCAACGGCCCCTGCCAATGGCACCAGGGTCGGCGCCAGCGTTGGCAGCTCAGAGCAGGCGCCTGTGACAAACGCGAATGCTGCCGCGCTATGGCCCGAGGGAAACGACGTTGACCGTGGTGTACGAATGAGCGCCGGGTGTGACCGTGGGGAGGGCCGACGTCGGCGCGCGAGCAGCTTTGCCGGGCCGTTGGCTATTCCCGCCGCGATCGCGATGGCGATGAGACCGCGCCCTGCTGCCCTGCGCCCTCGCTCCCCGCCGAATATCGCGAGCGCGGCGGCGAGGACAAGCCACAGTCGCGAGTAGTTCGCCGCCCGTGTGATGGCGATGAGGGTGCGATCCAGTGTGGGTGAGCGAGTGCCAAACGAGAGCTTCATCAGCCGGCGGTCCAGATGCTGAACGCGACGCCACATCGTCACTGAACCTCACGCTCACCGGCCCGCGGCGACCCGGACCAGCGCGCCCAGGTTCTCCGTCGTGAGTGCCACCGCGCGTGCCGCCGGCGACAGGCCTGCGCTGCGGGGCAGTCGCACGCGCAGCGCCCCTGGCAGCGATGCGAAATGCAACGGCGGGTCGAGCACCAGCGCCTCGCCGTCGAGGCCGACCTCGACGGGGCCACGGGAGCGGACTTCGAACTCTCGCGCAGACCAGGACAATAGGCCGGGGTAGCGCCCTGCTTGGCCGACCAGCTCGAGCGCGACGAGCTTTGAGACGTCTGTGCCCCGCACACGGGCGGCCACGATGCCGAGCAAGCCCGTGTCGATCCGCTCGCGGGTGCCGGCGCCCGAGAGGTGCGTGAGCTCATACGGGTTGTTCGACACCAGCACGAGCGGGGCATCGTCACAGTCGGTCCCGTCCGGGCTGGTGAACTGGAGGTCGATCGCCTCGGCGTCTGGGCCGAGCAGGTCTGGCAGCATGTCTGTCCATGTCCCGAGCTTGGCGTCGCGATAGGCCTCGGACTGCACGACCTTCGCGTAGACGCCGAGCGACGCGTTGTTGACGAACACGCGGTCGTTCACGCGCGCGAGGTCGATGCGCCGCTCGACGCCATCGGTGAAAGCGTCCAGCGCACCAACGACATCGTCCCGGTCCAGGCCGAGGTCAAGCGCGAAGTGGTTTCGCGTTCCCGCCGGGATGCAGACGTGGGCAATGTCGCGTTGTGCCGCGACCGTCGCCACGAGCGCCTGCGACCCATCGCCTCCAGCCATCCCGATGACCTCCGCGCCCCGCGCGATGGCGCTCTCGGCGAGCTCGAGCAGATCGTCGCCCTGCTCAAGGACGATCGGCTCGATGCCTCGCCGCCGAGCCTCTCCGGCGAGATCGAAGCGCTCCGCCTTTCCGCCGCCCGATTTCAGGTTGATGATCAGCGCCCCTGAGTCGGTGGCACCTACCGGCACGACGACGGCGGCCATCTTGCCGAGTGCCGCCTCCGCAGCCCGCCCCAGTGCGTAGCGCCCGGCCAATCCGAACAGAGCGAGCAGCAGGAGCAGCACGGCCAGCACCAGCAACCCCTGCCAGTGGGTCGCGAGCACCACGATCAGACCGGCTCCAGCGAGGACCGCGACCACCGCGCCGACGGCGCGCAGCTCGCCGCGCTCCGTCAAGGCGAACCAGATCGCGGCGTTCGCCAACAGGACGAGCCCGACCGCGAGCACAGCGACGGGGACGTCACCCGCCAGCGCGACAGCGGCCACCACGGCCATCGCGGCGGGCGCGATGAGCGCGAGGATTGCGGCGATGCGCCGCGACACAGGGCGCCGCGCGGCCCAGTCTGCTTGAGAAGTCACCGACGTTCTGGGCATGGTGGTCATGTTCTCAGATCCATCCGCCGAATCGGGCTCTGCGTTCAACTGTCACCTCAGCTCTCGCTGGGCTCCTTCACCCTAAATCTCGTGTCGGCTGCCTAGATTCGGTGACATAGAGGGTCTATGGTGCGAGTTGACTTTGACACCGCTGTCACTCGCAATGGCAGCCACGAGAAGGGACCAGGCCATGTTGCGAAGGATCACGGACATGCCAGCCGGAACGATCGGCTTCGAGGCCGTCGGGGAGGTCGAGGACGACGATTGGGAGGAGACCGTCGAGCCTGTATTGCGCCAAGAGATCGCTACGGGCCACAACGTTCGGCTGCTCTACCTGATCGGCGCAAGGGCCCATGAGGTCGAGGGCGACGCGATGAGCGCTGACACGGGCTTCCGCGTGCGCCACGCGACCTCGTATGAGCGCGTAGCGGTGGTCAGCGACGAGGACTGGATACGCCCCGCGCTGCGCGCCCTTTCCTTCCTGCTCCCAGGAAAGGCCCAAGGCTTCCGCGTCCGCGATCTGGCCAAGGCAAAGGCTTGGCTTGCGCAGGACGAAGCCGAAGCCCGTGACGATACAGACAACCCGTCATAGCGAAGGAGAGTCCGATGGATATCTTTGAGGTCAAGCAGAAGGAGACCGTTAGCAGGGAGGAGGTCGCGGAACGCCTACGGCTCCTCGCCGACATGCTCGCTCGAAACAACGACTTGGAGTTTGACCGCGGCGGAATGCATTTCACTGTTCGCGTCCCAGACCAGCTTCAGCTCAAGGTCGAGCTCGAGGTAGAGACGGACGAGCGCGAGCTCGAGATCGAGCTGAAATGGTGATGCCTGTGACGCCCGAGGATCTGCGAGTTGGCCTCAGCCGGGGACGGCACCCTCACGACCGCCCGACGTCTCAATATCGGGTAGACGCAGCATACGGAATGAGTTGAATAGCCCGAGCCCGCTGGCGAGGATTGGAACGAGTAGCGCGACCTGCAAGGCAAGGTCGGTGGAGTCGCGGTTGATCTGGAGGACCTCTTGCCGGACGGCAGGGCGCTCATGGGCAAGCATCTCCTCGAGCTGCGTGTTGCTCACAACCTGGGCGTCGTGCTCAAGCGTGTCGGCGATCTGATCCTGCTGCGCGGTACGGATCACCGTGCTCGATTCGGTCTTGTTGGTGAACGCCAGAGAGAGCGTCGCCAGAAGGATGCCGCCCGCCATCGCAAGCCCGAAGGAAAGCCCGAACGATCCGCCAGCCGAATTGACCCCGGCGGCCTCGCTTACCCGCTCCTCCTCGATCGGGGCGAGCGTGTAGTTGTTCAGCTGCGAGACGAGCAGTCCGAGCCCGGCACCAGCGATCATCAGGGGAACCACGAGATACCACCCCGAGTCCGCCCTGGGGACAATCGGTATGAGCAGAAGCATCCCGGCGGCACTCAGAGCGAACCCGACGCGGACGATGCTCGCCGGTCTACGGTCCCCCGCTCGCCGGGCCGCGAGCATCGCGAAGGCGAACATCGTCAGTGAGAGCGGGGCAAGCGACAAGCCCGCTTGCATAGCGCTGTACTCCAAGCGAATCTGCAAGAAGATGGGCAGCGCGATCATTGCGCCACCGAGGGTGACCTGCTGCAACGTCTGCTGGGTGATCCCGATGCGAAAGTGCGGCAAGCGGAAAAGATCGGGGTCGAGCACCGTTGCCTTTCCTTCACGGTGGCGGCGCACGAGCCACCGAGCTAGCGCATACAGGCCCAGGGCACCGGCCCCGATGATCAGACCCACGTACTCGCCGCCCTCCTGCCAAACAAGAATCCCGAGAACAACGCCACCCATCCCGAGCACGGACAGCAAGGCCCCCACCGGATCGAGCTCGCGGGGACCCGTGTAGAGGACATCGCGGATCAACCCCAACTGCGTGAAAACGATCGCGATCACGACGAGCTCGAGCATGAAGCCCACCCGCCACGACAAATACGTGGTCACAAAGCCGCCCAACAGAGGGCCAACCGCCGCTGCAATCGCCGCCGAGGCGCCCACCAGCGCATACGCCCGCTTCTGGGCCGCACCCTCAAAATTGCCGTGGATCAACGACTGCATCGCAGGCAGCAACAGCGACGCCCCGAGCCCGCCAACGATCGCCCAGAAAATGATGATGGTCGAGAGGCTTTCAGCGAGCGTCATCGCGAGCGCGCCGATCGCGTAGCCGATCAGCCCGAGCACAAAGGCCCGCTTGCGACCCATGAGATCGCCGATCTTGCTGCTGATCAAAATGAAAGCGGCCGATACCAGCGCCTCCAGTGCTATCGCCGACTGCACCCCGCTCACCGTTGTGCGCAGATCGTGAACAACCGCCGAGATCGACACGTTCATCAACGACGTGTCCACGACCAGCACGAACATCGCCATCGCAAGCACCACCGCAAGACGCGTGCTACCAGACGTCACGGTCTCCTCACCGGGTCGCGCATCAGAGGTCATACACACAGTGTCGCGCTAAGAGCAGCGCATCGCCGTCGAGCGGCCGGAGAAGCGTTCGGCAAATTGTTCGGTTGGGCCACGACTGGTGCCACATCGGGCTTGTACGCGATCACAAACGGATCACAAAGCAATCAACCCCAACCCCATTTGCAGCTACTTTATGCGCCCGAGTGGACTCGAACCACCACCCCGTATACACAGGACAAGGCCCTCAACCTTGCGCGTCTACCAATTCCGCCACAGGCGCAGAGGGGGCGAGTATAGCCGGCGGGTGGCTGTCTGAGCGGGTGCCCTTGATTCCGTCCAGGCGCCGCGCTACTGTGCGAACACATGTTCGTTCCAGGATCCAATCCACACGACACGGGAGCCGCTCACTCATGGATCTGACCAAGCGTCAGCAGGAGATCTTCGATTTCATTCGCAAGTACTCGGCCAAGTACGGCTACCCGCCGACGGTGCGCGATATCGGCAAGGCGGTGGGCCTGGCTTCCTCCTCGACTGTCCATGCTCATCTAGCCAACCTCGAGAAGATTGGCCTGCTGCGACGCGATCCCTCTAAGCCACGCGCGATCGAGCTGCTCGATCGCGCGGTCGGTGGCGCTGTGGACAGCGTTCGCAGCATCATCCGCCCCGAAAGCCTCCCATTGCTGGGGTCCGTTGCCGCCGGTCAGCCGATCCTCGCCGAAGAGAATGTCGAGGAGTACGTTCCGGTCCCGAACATCGCCGGGGGCGGCGATGGAGATTATCTCTTGCGCATACGTGGCGAATCCATGAAGGACGCCGGTATCGTGGAAGACGATCTCGTGGTCGTCCATCAGCAGGACACGGCTCAGCAGGGCGACATCGTGGTCGCGCTGCTCGGTGAGGAGGCCACCGTCAAGCGCTACTTCCGCGAACCTGACCACATTCGCCTGCAACCCGAGAACGAGACGATGGAGCCGATTCGCACCAAGGAGGTCAAGGTGCTCGGACGCGTCGTCGGCCTGCTCAGGAGCATGTGATGACCACTCTTCTGCTCGACCGGGCCCCGGCCCTTGACGAAGGGTTCGAGCAGGAGGCGCACCGTCGGCTGGGCGGTGCGCCTCTCTCGGGGATGGCGGACGCGCGCGGCAGGCTGACGCTGGACGATCTCATCACCGGCGTATGGGAGGGCCTCGCCGTGCGCGCCACCGTCAACTGCCCTGTTTGCGCGAGCCCGATGGCCTCGCGCTTGCCCGCCGATGGCGGCGACACGCCCGTGGGCGACTGTCTCAGCTGTGGATCGTGGCTCTCCTGACCGAGTGTCTCGGCCTCCGGAGCCGATCAATCGGTCTGGCTTGGCTGACAGGGCCTTGCCGATCTGGGCTCGTATCAAGCTGGCCAGTTCCGACCCAGCTCTTCACAGGGCGCCTCGCGCGCGCTACGGTGGGCGGGCAGGTCAAGCAGCCGCGGAGGCCTTCGGGCCTTCGAGGAAAGTCCGGACATCACAGGGCAAGGTGGTCGAGCTATCGACCCGGGGAAACCCGCGGGAAAGTGCCACAGAAACAAACCGCCGATGTCGGCCGTCCCACGTGAACGGCTGGCAGGCAAGGGTGAAATGGTGCGGTAAGAGCGCACCAGCGCCGCGGTGACGCGGCGGCTGGGCAAACCCCACCCGATGCAAGGCCAAAGCGGATCGCTTGCAGGTAGCCCGCCGAGATCCAGGTAGGCCGCTCAGATGGATGGCTGCTCAACGACAGAATCCGGCTTATCGACCCGCTAAGGAAAACCCCCGTTTTGCGGGGGTTTTCTATTTAGAACGTGTTCCCAAGGGGAGTCGTTTGATTACATTCTTTGACCGGATAGATCGCCGGCTTCTCAAAAGACGATTCTATGGAATTGTGTGGCACCCCGGCTGGCTCCGCGCAAGGACACGCACCGTCGCGATTGCGGATCGGCCTGCGTGTATGCTCGCCCGATGAAGACTCGCATCGTTGTCTTGGGAGCGGGCTTTGGGGGCCTCGAGCTGGCGACAACGTTGTCAGAGGCGCTCGGCGAGGACGTCGAAGTGACCTTGATCGACAAGAGCGACTCGTTCGTCTTCGGGTACTCAAAGCTCGACGTGATGTTCGGAAGGACAACGCTCGACGCCGTGCGACTCCCCTACCGCGAGATCGCGAAGCCCGGGGTGCGCTTCCTACGCGAGACGATCACTGCGATCGACCCCGATGCCCGGAGCGTGACCACCGACGGCGGCGTTTACGAGGCCGATGTCCTCGTCGTCGCGTTGGGCGCCGACTACGACTTCGAGGCCACTCCAGGGCTTGCCGAGGGCGGTAATGAGTTCTACTCCGTGGCTGGCGCGCAGCGACTGGGGGAGATGCTTCCCACGTTCTCACAGGGTCGGGCTCTCATCGGTGTCTGTGGGGCGCCTTTCAAGTGTCCTCCGGCGCCGAGCGAGACCGCGTTGCTGCTGCACGACTTTCTGTCCACGCGGGGCGTGCGCGGCGACTGCGAGATCTCCTTCGTGATCCCGCTTGGGAGCCCGGTCCCTCCCTCACCGGACACATCGCGTGCGCTGGAAGCGGCTTTCGCCGAGCGCGACATAAGGTTCGTCCCAGGCCGTCGCGTGAGCTCGCTTGACCCAGCACGTCGGGTGGCCGTCCTTGACGACGGCAGCGAGATGCCTTACGACCTCTTCCTCGGCGTCCCCAAGCATCGCGCTCCCGATGTGGTCATCGAGAGCGGCATGACAGAGGACGGCTACGTGCCCGTGAGCTCGAAGACGCTCGAAACGCGGTTTCCAGGCGTATACGCGCTCGGCGACGTCGCTACCGTCGGGGCGCCGAAGGCGGGAGTATTCGCGGAGGGAGCGGCACGTGTCGTCGCCACCTCGCTGATCGCAAACGTGCGCGGGGGTGAGTCGCCGTCGGCCTACGATGGGCGCGGTGTCTGTTACATCGAGTTCGGCGCTGGTCGTGTCGGCCGCGTGGAGGTGGACTTCCTCTCCGGGCCAAAGCCAACCGGCGTCTACAACGAGCCCTCCGAGGCGCTCGCCGCCGACAAGCAGCGCTTCGGCTCCAGTCGCAGCGCCCGCTGGTTCGGTCGCTGACCCCTCAGGTCTACAGCGCGCCAAAGGGCGGCGACTCGGAATGGAACGGCGGCTGAAATCTGGAGATCCCAAGGGCATGGCGGAGCTTGGGCCCGCGCGAACATGTTGAGCGTTGTCGTAGACGCCCTCAAGGACGCCTTCCTCATGGCATGGACGGTCTGGTGGGCGCTCGTGCTTGGCTTCGCGATCTCCGCGATCGTGCAGGCTTGGGTGCCGCGCGAGCGGATCGAGCGGGCCCTCGGCGGCCCCGGCGCGCGACCGGTTGCGCTTGCCGCCGGGCTCGGCGCGGCGTCCTCGTCGTGCTCCTACGCAGCCATAGCGATCGCCAAGAGCCTCTTCCAGAAGGGCGCCTCGGCTGCGTCTGCCCTAGCCTTCCAGTTCGCCTCAACCAATCTCGTGATCGAGCTGGGCATCGTCATTTGGATCCTGCTTGGTTGGCAGTTCACGCTCGCGACGTTCGTCGGCGGTCTGATCCTGATCCTCGTGATGAGCGTCCTGCTGAGGCTGTTCGTCTCCGAGCGCCTGGAGCGACATGCGCGCTCGCATGCCCAGCAGGCCGATGTCGGCCATCAGCATCACTCGGCTGGCACCTCTATGAGTGTGCGCGAGCGGCTCACCTCAGTCTCCGCGTGGTCGGACGTCGCTCACAACTTTCGCAACGACTGGACGATGCTCTACAAGGAGATCGCACTCGGCTTCCTGCTTGCCGGCTTCGTCGGGCAGCTCCACAACAGCTTCTTCAATGCGCTCTTCATCACCCACGCTCCCGCGGGGATCAAGCTGATCGAGAACGCGCTCGTAGGACCGTTGATCGCCGTGCTCAGCTTCGTCTGCTCGGTCGGCAACGTCCCCCTGGCGGCGGTCCTGTGGTCTGGCGGGATCGGCTTCGCGGGAGTGATCTCATTCATCTTCGCCGACCTCATCGTCGTGCCGATCATGTTGATCTATCGCAAGTATTACGGCAAGAGCTTCGCCACGCGGATCGTCGCGCTGATGTTCGTGACGATCGTGATCGCCGCGCTGCTCGTGGACGGCCTGTTCAGCGTCGCCGGCCTGATCCCAGACGTGCGGCCCAGCCGCGCAGACATCTTCAGTCAGGTGAGGATCGACTACAAGCTGTTCACCAACATTCTCGGCGCACTCGTCTTCGTGGCGCTGTTCGCGCTCACGGTGCGTCGCGGCGCGACCGATCCCGTGTGCGGTATGAAGGTCGACAGAGCAAACGCGATTCGCGTCGAGATGGAGGGAAGGACCTTGTACTTCTGCAGCGATCATTGTGCCGCAACCGCCCGTCGTGAGGGACTCTCAGATCGAGTCCTGACGACATGAGTACGCCCCAAAAATCAAAACCATCCCTGACAGAGCGCACCGCATGGGGCGAGCTGACCCACCACCACCGCGCGATCGCCGAGACGTCCCTGCGCGAGCTGTTCGCCGCCGACCCGACTCGTGGTGAGCGGCTGACGGCCCAAGGCGCCGGCCTGTACCTCGACTACTCCAAGAACCGGATCACCGACAAGACGATCGCGCTGCTATTCGCGCTCGCCGGGCAGTCGGGTCTCGCCGAGCGCACCGAGGCGATGTTCGCCGGGGAGCGCATCAACGTCTCCGAGGACCGCCCCGTCCTGCACGCGGCCCTGCGCATGCCCAAGAGCTCCTCGCTCCTGCTCGACGGGGTCGACGTCGTGCGCGAGGTTCACGCCGTGCTCGAGCGGATGGCCGCCTTCAGCGAACGCGTCCGCGGCGGCCAGTGGACCGGTCACACGGGCAAGCCGATTCGCAACGTCCTCAACATCGGCATCGGCGGCTCAGATCTGGGACCCGTCATGGCCTACGAGGCCCTGCGTCACTACAGCCGACGGGAGCTGACCTTCCGCTTCGTATCCAATGTCGACTCCACCGACTTCGTCGAAGCTACCCGCGACCTCGATCCGGCTGAGACGCTCTTCGTCGTATGCTCGAAGACGTTCACCACGCTCGAGACTATGACCAACGCCCGCTCGGCTCGCGAATGGTCGATCGCCGCGCTCGGCGAGGACGCGGCGATCGTCAAGCACTTCGTCGCCGTCTCCACGAACGCCAAGGCGGTCGCCGAGTTCGGCATCGACACCGACAACATGTTCGGCTTCTGGAACTGGGTCGGCGGGCGCTACTCGATGGACTCCGCGATCGGGCTCTCGACGATGCTCGCGATCGGGCCGGATCGCTTCCACGAGCTGCTCGCCGGCTTCCACGCGATGGACGAGCATTTCCGCACGACTCCCTACGAGCGCAACTTGCCCGTCCTGATGGGGCTGCTGGCAGTCTGGTATGGCAACTTCTTCGGGGCGCAGACGGTAGGGGTGATGCCTTACAGCCAGTATCTACATCGCTTTCCTGCCTACCTGCAGCAGCTCGCGATGGAGTCGAACGGCAAGCATGTGACGCTCGACGGGTTGCCAGTTGATTTTGATACTGGGTCCATCTACTGGGGTGAGCCTGGCACCAATGGCCAGCATTCCTTCTATCAACTGATCCACCAGGGGACGCGTCTGATTCCCCTCGACCTGATTGGCTTCGCGCGCTCGCTCAACCCCCTGCGCAACCACCACGACCTTTTGATGTCAAACGTCTTCGCTCAAGCCGAGGCGCTCGCGTTCGGCAGGACGTTCGAGGAGGTGCGTGCCGAGGGCGCCCCCGAGAGGGTTGTCCCCCATCGCGTGATGGAGGGCAACCGTCCCACAAATGTCGTGCTCGCCGAGCAGCTCACGCCGCACGCGCTTGGAGCGTTGGTCGCCCTCTACGAGCACAGCGTCTTCGTGCAGGGAGTCATATGGGGCATCGACTCGTTCGACCAATGGGGCGTCGAGCTTGGCAAGGCGCTTGCTGCGCGCATCATCCCCGAGCTAGAAAGCGATGTCGAGCCGTCGTTGCGGCACGACAGCTCCACGAATGCGCTCATCCGCCGCTACCGCGCGATGCGGGCCCCCTCATGACTGACACACCGCGCATCGAGATCTTGTCCGACCCCGCGGCCGTCGCACGCCGCGCCGCCGAGATCGTCGCTGAACACGCGGGCTTCGCGGTGGCCGAGCGCGGCGCATTCACGTTCGCGATCAGCGGCGGCCACTCCCCGGGGGCAATGCTGGGGGAGCTCGCGGGGGTTGACTTCCCCTGGGCTCAGACCGCGATCTTCCAGGTGGACGAGCGCGTCGCCCCGGCTGGGGATCCAAACCGCAACTTGACGCTTCAACAAGACAGCCTTGCGGCTGTCGCGTTCTCCGACATGCACCCGATGCCGGTGGAAGATCCCGATCTCGAGTCAGCCGCCGAGCGCTATGCGCGTTCGTTGCCCGAGAGCTTCGACCTGATCCATCTTGGTCTTGGTCCCGACGGCCACACCGCTTCGCTGGTCCCCGGCGACCCAGTGCTGGACGTCCTCGACAGAGACGTTGCACTCACACAGCCCTACATGGCCCTGCGCCGCATGACGATCACCTATCCGGTCATCGCCCGCGCGCGCTCGTTGCTGTGGCTAGTTACTGGCGCAGAGAAGGCCGACGCCTTGCGCTGCCTGCGCGAGCATGACAATTCGATCCCAGCCGGGCGCATACCAGCGGAGCGCGCGCTGGTGCTCGCCGACGTGGCCGCCGCCGGCGACTGACGAGGCTCGGAGGGGGTCTTCCATCCCAAAAACTTGGCGCCCTCCTTGGGGTTTGCCAGAAATGTGCGGCGCTAGGCCGGCAGCGGCTGGCCCTCGACTGCGGCCTGCTCATGCTGGAAGTCGCTCAGCACCGACAGCATCGACTCCGACTCGCATTCCACCGACGGCCAAGGCTTCTCGGGATGATCCTCGAGCGTCTTGAGGCCATTGCCGGTAATGATCGCCACCACTACTGAGTCCGGATCGAGCTCGCCCGCCTCGGCCAGTTTCCTCAGGACGGCGATCGTCGTGCCGCCGGCGGGCTCCGTCAGAATCCCCTCGGTAGCAGCGAGCAGGTCGATGCCGGCGAAGATCTCCTCGTCGCTGGCCGAGCCAGCGCTGCCGTGGCGCGAGAGCACCGCGTCGATCACAAGGTAGCCGTCGCCCGGCGTGCCGATCGCCAGCGAGTGCGCAACCGTCTCCGGCGTGCACGGATGGATCTCCGCATCCCCTGCGCTAATCGCGCTTGCGATCGGCGAGCAGCCCGCCGGCTGGGCGATATGCATCTTGGTCGCGGCCGTCTCCGCCAAGCCTACGGTCTCCAGCTCGATCAAGCCCTTGTGGAGCCTGGAAGACAGCGTCCCGCCCGCTGTCGCGGAGACGATGTGATCTGGCGCCCGCCAGCCGAGCTGCTCGACGATCTCGAACGCCATCGTCTTTGCGCCCTCCGCGTAGAAGGGCCGCAGCGTGATGTTCGCGAACTCGAGACCGCTCGCCGCCGCCACCTTGCGACACTCGCGGTTGGCCTCGTCGTAGTTGCCGGCCACCTGACACACCCGCGCGCCGAGCGCGCGGCAGGCCTTGGCCTTTGTCTGCTCGAGACGGTTGGGGTAGAAAACGTAAGGAATGACCCCAGCCTTGGCCGCCAGCGACGCCACAGCAGTGCCGACGTTACCGGTCGAGACGCACCCGATCTCCTCTCGGCCGAGCTCCAGCAGCCGCGCAACCGCGGTCGATACCACCCGGTCCTTGTAGGAGAGGCTCGGACGCGAGGTGCTGTCGTCCTTCACATACAGTTTCCGCAGCCCCAGCTCGGCGCCGAGTCGATTCGCCGGGATCAGGGGAGTCTGGCCCGAGAACTGCCCAACGCGCGCCTGCGCGCTTCGGTCACGAATCGGCAACAGCTCCGACAGGCGCCAGATGTTCGCCGGGCGCTCAGCCATCGGCAGCTCCCGCAGACGGATGGCCGCGAGGTCGTAGTCATAGGCGACGTCGAGGCACTTGCCGCAGCCCGGGCAGAACGCCTCCATCTCAGCGATCGGCAACTTCACGTCGCATCTGTGGCACACCAGCTCCGTCGCGCACGAGCGCGTTGTCTCATTCAGGTCTGCGCGACCGCCTACGGTGCTCATTCGATCTCACCCCTTCCTTTCAAGCTCGATGGTAAACGGTGTCCTGCTCATCGCGAAACTAGCTCTCCCGTGGGCCAAGATGTGTCAATCTCGCTTGCGTCGCTCGGCCGAGAGGCGATCAGCAGCTCCTCCGCGATGTGTGGCGCGAAGGGAATCAGCACGCGCGCCAACGTCTGAAGCGCCGCGACGAGTGCCTCGCGGTCCTCGGCGCACAGCGACCCGCGCTTTGCGATCACACGCTTCTCATAGTCGCGGATCCGGTCGAACAGGCGCATCAGATTGCGCACGGCGCTGTGCATCTCGAGCTCGCGCGCATCCTCGGTGACCTTCTCGACGGCGGTATCGCACCACTGCCGCAGGCGCTTGCGCAGGTGCTCGGTCTTATCGGCCCCCATCTCCGAGGCGCCGGGCTCGGCGTCCGCGGACGCCCTGTTTGCGCCGTCGCGGCCCTCGGTGGCGTCTGGATCGAGGGCGAAACGAGCATGAGAGTAGTCCCACAGCTGCCTGAGGAAACGGTGACAGCGCTTGACGTCGCTGTCGCTCCAGTTCAACGAGCGCTGCGGTCGTGCGGCATAGAGCACCGCCAGCCGGATCGTGTCGGCCCCGTACCGAGCCACGAGCTCGTCCGGGTCGACCACGTTGCCGAGGTGCTTGCTCATCTTGCGCCCGTCCCTGATCACCATCTCGTGGAACAGGCAGCCCGCGAACGGCTCGCCCTCTGCCAGGAACGCGAGCGGGCCTATGTCTCGCAACGCCTTTGTAACGGTACGCTGGTCGAACACGAAGTTGCCGCTGTCCGAGCCCGCCACGACTCGCTCGCTGGGCAGCCATGCGCGCAGGTCCTCGAGCGCGAGGATGCGCTCCAAACTCTGCTCGCGCTCACCTGGCGGCACGCAGACCGGAACCCATAGCCAGAGGGCGTCGAAGTGGCAGTCGAGCGTGTCCGTCTCACGGGTCGCAGCCCCCCCGCAGGCAGGGCAGCTGACCTCGACGAAGTCGGCGCGCTCGGCCAGCGGGTTGCCCATGCCGGTGGGGGTCAGGTCGAGAGGCAGGATCACCGGAAGTTGCTCGCGCGGCACCGGCACGGTCCCGCAGCGCTCGCAATAGACGATCGGGATCGGCGTGCCCCACGAGCGTTGCCTGGAGATCGTGAAGTCGTTAGCCCTGTAGCGCACCGCCTCACGCGCCAGCGCGCTCGGGGCTACGGTAGATGGCTCTCCAGCAGGCGTCTCCGCGCGCGCGCCAAACAGTCGCTCGGCTATGACCGCGTCGGTGCGGTCGTGCTCGGGAACCCCCAGCACGGCGGTCGCGCCGAAGCGCCCGTCCACCATCGGGGAGACGATCACCGGCAGCGGATCGCCGCCGGTGGGGGAGGGCAGCGTGCGGCCCGTGTCGACGAGCGGCATCGTCTCGGCATCGCGAGCGCTGCGCTCGAGGCCGCCCGAGCGCAGCTCCTCCAGGCGCTCGGCGACCTCCTCGCTGGCGACCCACCGCTCGACCTCCGGGTGCTTCGGGGAGATCGCCACGAAGCGAGCCAGCTCGAGCGCCTCGACATGGGGGGTGAACACGGTCAAGACGTCTCCGTCCTCGGCGCTGAGGTCGAGCTCGACGCCGTCCACGCGCCCCAGCACGAAGCGCTGCGAGGCAAGCGCGTTCTCGTCCCAAGTCCCGCTCCCAGCCAGCTCCTCCAGGCGTCTGTCGTTCTCCTCCACGTAAGCGCTGATCCGCAGGTACCACTGCGGGCGCTGGATCAGTCGCGCTGGATTGTGGCAACGCCAGCATGTGCCGTTCTCGACCTGAATCGTCGCGAGCGTCGTCTGGCACGTGTCGCACCAGTCAACGCTGCCAGTCCCCCGATACACAAGCCCTGCGTCCAGCAGAGTCAGGAACAACCACTGCGACCAGCGGTACATGATCGGCTCAGAGCTCATGAACGCGCGCTCCCAGTCAAACGAGAACCCAAGCCGCCGAAGCTGCCCGATCATGTGCTGCGCACAGCGCTCCACCCACGCATGCGGGGACTCTTTGCCTGCGATCGCCCCAAGCTCGGCCGGCAGCCCGAACGAGTCGAAGCCGAACGCGAACAGCACGTCCTCGCCGCGCGCGCGGCAGAAGCGAGCGTAGGCGTCGCCGATCGAATAGCTGCGCACGTGCCCGATGTGGATATTGCCCGAGGTGAACGGCGCCGAGGGCTTTATGTACTTGCGCGGCCGATCTCCCTCTATTTCGGGGGTTCGGAATAGATCCTGCTCACGCCACATTTGCTGGCGGCGCGCCTCGATCGACTGGGGGTCGTAGGTGGGCCGATCGCCGTCGCTCATTCGATCGAGAATACCCAAGGGATCCCTCAGGCCCGTTGCTATGCTCGTCCGCCACGACTGCAAGGATTCTCAGATGGAAGTAGAGATTGGCCGCGGCAAGCAAGGCCGCCGCGCATACGGCTTCGACGACATCGCGATCGTGCCCTCCAGGCGCACCCGCGACCCTGACGACATCGACATCTCGTGGAAGCTCGGTCCCTACCAGTTCGAGCTGCCGATGATGGCTTCCGCGATGGACGGAGTGGTGTCGCCCGAGACGGCTGCGATCGTCGGTCGGCTCGGCGGCCTGGCCGTGCTCAACCTCGAGGGCATCTTCACGCGCTACGAGGACGCCGCCGCACAGCTGGAGCGGATCGCCAAGCTGCCCAAGGAGGTGGCCACGCGCGAGATGCAGGAGATCTACAGCCAGCCGATCGTCCCCGAGCTGATCGCCCAGCGCATCTCTGAGATCAAGGAGCAGAAGGTGGTCGTCGCGGCGTCGCTGACCCCCCAGCGCGTGCTTGCCCACTACGAGCTGGCGCTCGAGGCAGGCCTCGATGTGCTCGTCATCCAAGGCACGGTCGTCTCCGGGGAACACGTCTCCACCGTCTCGGAGCCGCTCAACCTGAAGGAGTTCATACCCTCGCTCGACGTGCCCGTCGTGGTTGGCGGTTGCGCCTCCTACCAGACCGGCCTTCACCTGATGCGCACTGGCGCCGCCGGCGTGCTCGTGGGCGTCGGCCCGGGCGCGGCCTGCACCACGCGCGGCGTGCTCGGCATTGGCGTGCCGCAGGCCACGGCGATCGCCGACGTGGCGCATGCGCGCTCAACGCACATGCTCGAGACCGGCGAGTACTGCCAGGTGATCGCCGACGGCGGCATGCGCAACGGCGGCGACGTCTCCAAGGCGATCGCGCTCGGCGCGGACGCTGTGATGATCGGCTCCCCGCTCGCGCGCGCCCACGAAGCGCCGGGACGCGGCTTTCACTGGGGCATGGCGACATTTCACCCGACGCTCCCCCGAGGCGCTCGTGTGGCGACCACGCAGAACGGGACACTCGAGGAGATCCTCGTGGGACCCGCGCGTGAGAACGACGGCACCTTCAATCTGTTCGGTGGCTTGCGCACCTCGATGGCCACCTGCGGGCACAAGGACCTCGCCGAGTTCAATCGCGCAGAGGTCGTGATCGCGCCGGCGCTGCAAACCGAGGGCAAGCAGCTCCAGCGCGATCAGTCTGTGGGCATGGGCTCCAACGGCAAGGCGGCAGCGCTCGTAAATGACTGAGGCGGCCGTCACGGCCCCTGTGCCGTCACCGCAGGCGCAGGATGGACTGGCGGCGGCTCGCGAAGAGGTTGTGGTTCTCGACTACGGCGGCCAGTACTCGCAGCTGATCGCTAGACGCATCCGCGACTGCGGGGTGTTCTCCGAGTTGCTGCCTCACCACGTCGGTCTGGAGGAGCTCGTCAAGCGCAAACCGCGTGGGATCGTCCTCTCAGGAGGTCCCGCTTCGGTATATGCGCCAGGCGCCCCCCGCCTAGAGCGAGAGCTGCTCGAGCTTGGGGTGCCGGTGCTGGGCATCTGCTACGGGATGCAGCTGCTCGTCCACGAGCTCGGCGGCCGCGTCGAGCAGGCCGACGTCGGCGAGTTTGGTCGCTCAGACCTATTGGTCTCAGAGCCCGGCGTGCTGCTAGCCGGAATGCCGAAGGAGCAGACGTGCTGGATGTCGCACCGGGATACGGTATTCGAGGCCCCAGCAGGCTTTACTGCGCTCGCCTCCTCCACGGCCTCGCCCGTCGCCGCGCTGGAGGACGTCGAGCGAGGCGTTTACGGCATCCAGTTTCATCCAGAGGTCGTTCACACCCCCTATGGGCAGGAGATCCTCACCCGCTTCCTGAGCGAGGTGTGCGGTTGCGATCGCACATGGTCGGCGGCGTCGATCGCCGAAGACCAGATCGCACGCATCCGCCGGCAGGTGGGCGACGGGCGCGTCGTCTGTGGGCTCTCTGGCGGCGTGGATTCCTCCGTGGCGGCCCTGCTCGTGCACCGCGCGATCGGAGATCAGCTCACGTGCGTGTTCGTCGATCACGGCCTGATGCGCAAGGACGAGGGTGAGCAGGTGATCGGCGCTTTCAGGGACACGTTCAAGGTGCCACTGGTTGCCGTGGACGCTGAGCAGCGTTTCCTTGAGAAGCTCAAAGGTGTCACCGAGCCCGAGGCTAAGCGCAAGGCAATCGGAGCCGAGTTCATCAGGGTCTTCGAGGAGGAGGCGGCGAAGATCTCGGCCACAAGTCCCGCACGCTTCCTGGTGCAGGGGACGCTCTATTCGGACGTGATCGAGTCCGGGGGGGGCGCGGGAGCGGCGACGATCAAGTCTCATCACAACGTTGGCGGCCTGCCCGAGGACATGCAGTTCGAGCTGGTCGAGCCCCTGCGTGCGCTCTTCAAGGACGAGGTGCGAGCGGTGGGCGCCGAGCTCGGCCTGCCTGAGCGGCTTGTCTGGCGCCAGCCGTTCCCCGGTCCCGGCCTGGCGATCAGGGTCGTCGGCGGCGAAGCCACCCGCGAGCGCCTGGACGTGCTGCGCGAGGCCGATCACATCCTCCAAGAGGAGATCCGCAAGGCCGGTCTATATCGCGAGCTGTGGCAGTCCTTCTGCGTGCTTCCAGATGTGCGGACGGTGGGAGTGCAGGGCGACGAGCGCACCTATGGCTACGTTGTTGTGATCCGCGCGGTCACCAGCGACGATGCGATGACCGCCGACTGGGCGCGCCTGCCATACGACTTGCTCGAGACGATCGCCTCACGCATGATCAACGAGCTGCGCGAGGTCAACCGAGTGGTCTTGGACATCACTTCAAAGCCACCGGGCACAATCGAGTGGGAGTGACCTGGTGGGGCTTCAGGGCGGTTCGGGGCGAGTGCAGCCAGCGAACCGACTCGACTTCGCCTATCATGCACTCCGCGCCGCGCGCTTTCGCGTGGCCTTTTTCACGTTATGAAGACCTACGTAGCCAAGCCAACAGACCGCGAGCGCAACTGGCTCGTCGTGGACGCCAACGGGCAGACGCTCGGGCGCCTTGCGACGCAGATCGCCGACGTGCTGCGTGGCAAGCGCAAGCCTGAGTACACCCCCCATATCGATACGGGCGATTTCGTCGTGGTCGTCAATGCCGAGAAGATCTCCGTCAGCGGTAAAAAGCGCCAGGACAAGCGCTACTACCGTCACTCCGGCTATCCTGGCGGGCTGCGCTCGCGCACGTTTGAGGAGATGATCGCCCGTCGCCCGGAGGAGATCATCAGGCTCGCGGTCAAGGGGATGATGCCGCGCAATCGCCTGGCCCGCAGGCAGATCACCAAGCTAAAGGTCTACGCCGGCCCCGAGCATCCCCACGTCGCCCAAAAACCGCAACCGATGGAGATCGAGGCCTGATGGCTAACGAGCCGACAGAGCAGCCGGAGGACCAGCTCGAGCCCGGGGAGCAGGCGCCTGACACGACCGCCGCCGCCGCGGATATCCCCGGCGAGACGCAGCATGAGGAGACGCAGCAGCAGGCTGCAAAGGAGTCGGCGCAAGCGGACGCCGAGGTCGCGGCCGAGCAGCCGGTCGAGGAGCAGCCTGTCGGAGAGCGGCCGGCCACCGTCGAGCAGCCGATCGCTGAGTCCATAGCTGAGCAGCCGGTCGCGGAGCCGGCAGCCGAGCAGCCATCGGCCGAGCAGCCATCGGCCGAGCAGCCAGCGGCCGAGCAGCCACCGGCCGAGCAGGCACCGGCCGAGCCGCTGGCGGAGCAGCCGGTAGCCGAGGCAGCGGCCGAGACGCCGTCCGGAGAGCCCGTCGCGGAGAGCTCCGCGGACGAGCCGCCGACGGCCGAGGAGGAGCCCGAGGAGGAGCCCACCCCGCGGGTCAAGCCGAGCGTGCCTGGGGCGCACCTGGAAGTGGACATCGTCCCGGAAGGCGTCGATCCGCTCGCTCCCGAGCAACCCGCCGATCCCTACGCGGTCGAAGATGAGGAGGAGCCAAGGTCCGAGGATGACGCCGAGAGCACCCGATTGGCCGAGCCCATATCAAGCGCCGCAATCGATCTGGCTGCTGGCGCGCGCTATAAGGCGACGGGCAAGCGCAAGACCGCGATCGCGCGAGTGATACTCAGGCCCGGCAGCGGCGCCTACCTCGTCAACGGCCGCGCCCTCGATGAGCACTTCCCACGGGTCACCCTCCAGCGCAACATCCGCCAGCCACTCGAGACGGTCGGCTACCAGGACCGCATGGACGTCGTCGCACGCCTGCACGGCGGCGGCATCTCCGCTCAAGCCGGCGCTCTGCGACACGGCATCTCGCGTGCGCTGCTGGAGGCCGATCCCAACCTGCGCGGCGAGCTCAAGCGTCGCGGCTTCCTCACGCGCGACTCGCGTGCCAAGGAGCGCAAGAAGGCCGGTCTGAAGAAGGCCCGCAAGCGGCCGCAGTTCTCGAAGCGCTAAGCCGTCTCCATGGCGAAGCTGTTCGGGACCGATGGGGTCCGCGGAGTTGCTGGCGATCTGCTGAGCGCCGAGCTGGCGCTCGCCCTTGGCAAGGCGGCCACCGGTCACGTCCAGGCTCAGCGCCCGCGCGTGCTGATCGTGCGCGACACACGCGAGTCAGGTGAGATGTTGCAGGCGGCGCTTGCGGCGGGCGTGAGCGCCGCGGGAGGAGAAGCGCTGCTTGGAGGTGTGCTGCCGACACCTGCCGCTCCGCTGCTCGCCAAGCGATACGGCCTCGACATGGCGGTGGTGCTGTCTGCCTCGCATAATCCCTACGAGGACAACGGCGTCAAGTTCTTCGCCGCCGACGGCTTCAAGCTCTCAGACGAGGACGAGCTCGCGATCGAACAGGAGCTGCGCGCGGGGGAGTCTCGCTCGGCAAGCGCTGCCGCCGGCGACGCCCTGGCGAGCGGCAGGGCAATCGGGCGCGTTCGCGAGCTACGGGGCACGCACGAGGACTATCTGAGGGAGCTCGAGACGCGCTTCGTCGACCTGCGTCTTGACGGGCTCGACGTGCTTATCGACTGCGCCAATGGCGCCACTTACAAGGTCGCACCGGAGATCTTTCGGCGCCTCGGCGCCGACGTGACAGTGTTTGCGGCCGCTCCGGACGGGCGAAACATCAACGCCGATTGCGGCTCCACCCACGTGGCGAGCCTCGGCGAGCGCGTTCGCGAGGGCGGGCATGCGCTCGGCCTGGCCTTCGACGGGGACGGCGACCGTGTGCTCGCGGTCGACCGCACAGGGGTCGTCGTCGACGGCGATGAGCTGATTGCGCTCGCAGCCCTGCACCTGCGCGAGCGGCGGGCCCTGGCCGGCGGCGGCGTTGTGGTTACCGTGATGACCAACTACGGCTTCCACTCCGCGATGCGCAAGGCCGGTATCGAGATCGCCTGCACGAGCGTCGGCGATCGCTATGTGCTCGAGGAGCTGCGCCGCAAGGGCTGGGCGCTCGGGGGAGAGCAGTCTGGGCACATCATCGAGATGGGCTTCAACAGCACCGGCGACGGAATCGCAGGCGCGCTGCTCACGTTGGAGGCGCTCGGGGGGCGTGACTTGACCGAGCGCGACGCGATGGAGAAGTTGCCGCAGCGGCTCGTCAACGTTCGTGTGCTCGATCGAGGCGCGTTCGAGGCCGCCGAGAGCATCGCCGAGGCGGTGCTCGTCGAGGACCGCGCACTCGCCGGGCGAGGTCGGGTGCTCGTGCGTCCCAGCGGCACCGAGCCGCTTGTGAGGGTCATGGTCGAGGCGCCCACCGACGAGGAGGCCGACGCGACGTGCTCGCGCCTGGTCGCGATCGTGGAACGCGAGCTGGCCTGAGCTGGCCCGTGCGCCGCGCGGTCGGGGGATGGCCTCGATCCGCTTGCCGAAGTGGTCGCTGCAGGATGGTCTCGTTTCCTCGAGCTGGCGGCTGCGGGATGATCTTGCTTCCTGAAGTTGGCGGCTGCAAGATCTCCGATCTGCTTGCCGAGCCACGGCTGCACGATGGTCTCGACACCTGCTCACCGAAGCTGGCTGAGTCAAGGGACGTGGCTTTTTCAGCTCTCTGGTGGCTGTCGTGCAGCCCGTTGCGTCGCGATAAGCCGCTGATATCGTCGTCGCCGTGTGCGGCATCGTTGGCTACGTAGGCAGGCGCCCCGCCCGCGAGCTGCTGCTCGCGGGTCTCAAGAAGCTCGAGTACCGCGGCTACGACAGCGCCGGGATCTCGCTGATCGTCGGAGACCGCATCGAGGCGGTGCGGTCGGTCGGCAACCTGAGCGCGCTTCAGGCAAAGCTCGACATCCCCCTCGGTGAAGCTCAGGGGGATGGAGGGACGGCGCTCGCCGTGCTCGCCGAGTCCCAGCCGCTCGCCACGACCGGGATCGGTCATACGCGCTGGGCCACTCACGGGCGTGTGAGCGAGGAGAACGCTCATCCTCACTATGACTCAGAGGATCGCCTGCACGTCGTCGTCAACGGGATCGTCGAGAACTACATGGCGCTCAAGGAGCGCCTCATAGACGAAGGCAGCACGTTCACCTCAGAGACCGACGCGGAGGTGATCGCGCACCTGATCGCCTCCCACAACGCCGGCGACCTCGCCATCGCTGTGAGAGCCGCTTTTGGCGAGCTCGAGGGTCACTTCGCATTCGTCGCGATGAGCCTGGAGCAGCCAGACACGCTGGTTGGAGCTCGCAAGGAGTGCCCGCTCGTGGTCGGTCGAGGCGAGGGAGAGCAGTTCATCGCCTCGGCGGTCCCGGCCTTCCTCGCGCAGACGCGCTCGATTCAGTACGTCGAAAATGGCGAGATCGTCGTGCTGCGCCCCGACGGCGTCGAGATCTCCACGCCCACCGGCGAGGTCGTCTCGCGAGAGATCGAGCAGATCGACTGGGATGAGGACACAGCGGAGAAGGGCGGGTATGAGACGTTCATGCTCAAGGAGATCCACGAACAGGCGGACGCCGTGGCCGAGACGATCGCCGATCGCGTTGCGCGCGGCGACGGCGTCGACCTCGACGAGCATGGGGCGCTCGACGAGACGATCCTCGCGGACATCAAGCGCGTCGTGGTCGTCGCCTGTGGGACCTCCTACCACGCCGGTCTGATCGGGCGATACGCGATCGAGGAGTGGGCGCGGGTGCCGGTCGAAATGGATGTCGCCTCCGAGTATCGCTACCGCAATCCGGTGGTGGGTCCCGGGGACCTGGTGATCGGGATCTCACAGTCGGGGGAGACCGCTGACACGCTCGCCGCGATGCGCAAGGCGCGCGAGCGCGGCGCGACCGTGCTCGCGATCACCAACGTGATGGGCTCTCAGGCCACCCGCGACGCCGACGGCGTGCTGTTCACGCGCGCAGGCCTCGAGATCGGCGTCGCGGCCACCAAGACATTCGTCTGCCAGGTCGCTGTGATCTACCTGCTCGGCCTGCGCCTCGCAGAGCTGCGCGGCGCGCTCGCGCCCGAGCGAGTTGCTGAGCTCGTCGTCGAGATCAAGCGTTTGCCTCATTGCATTGATGAGGTCATCGCCGGCGTGGGCGAGCAGATCGTCCAAGTGGCCGACGAGCACTGGCAGAAGGAGTTCTTCCTCTACATCGGACGACACGTCGGCCTGCCCGTGGCGCTCGAGGGGGCCCTGAAGTTGAAGGAGATCTCCTATATCGCCACCGACGCATATGCCGCCGGCGAGATGAAGCACGGCCCGATCGCGCTGCTCGACGATTCCACACCCGTCGTGTCGGTCGCCACCGACTCGCCTGTGCTCGAGAAGATGCTCTCCAATATGCAGGAGGTGCGAGCGCGCGGCGCGCACGTGATCGCGGTCACCACCAGTGGCAGCGGCGACCTCGCCGGCCAGGTCGACGTGGCGATCCCAGTGCCAGCCATCGACTGGATGCTCCAGCCGATCCTGGCGGTCATCCCGCTGCAGATGCTCGCCTATGAGATAGCTCGAAGACGGGGCCTGAACGTAGACCAGCCGCGCAACCTCGCGAAGACCGTCACAGTCGAGTAGCAGCCTGCTCTCCTCCGCCGACCGGCGCTTGCGAGCGGACCGACGGGCCTCGGCTCAGATCCTCCCGTCCGAGCACGTAGTATCGCAACGCATGGACCCGCTTCCCGACTGGTGTGAGCCGCTGCTCGACGCGCCGCGGATGCGGGCGGTCGATCGTTGGGTCATCGAGCAGCGCGGGATCCCTTCGCTCGACCTGATGGAGCGGGCCGGGGAAGGGGTGGCCCAAGCTGTGGGGCAGCTCGCGCACGACGGCGCCGTGGCGATCCTATGCGGGAAGGGAAACAACGGAGGGGACGGTCTCGTCGTCGCACGGCTGCTGCGCGAGGCGGGAAGGAACGTGACGGTCGTGTGCCTGGGGGCGCCCGATGAGCTCTCGCCCGACGCTCGCGCCAACCTCGAGCGGCTCCCGGGCGAGTCGCCGCTTGCGCTAGAGGAGCCCGTGGCACGCGAAGCGATCGAGCGGGCGGCAGTGATCGTCGACGCTCTGCTCGGCACGGGCTTCGAGGGTGCGCCGCGGGGAGCGGTGGCGAAGGCCATCGAGGCTGTGAGCGCCTCGCCCGGGTGCGTTGTAAGCGTCGACGTGCCGAGCGGCGTGGACGCCTCTACAGGAGTCCTCGCCGGCGCCGCGGTCGAGGCGGATCTCACCGTCACCTTTCACGCCGCCAAGCCCGGCCTGTGGATTCACCCCGGCAAGGGCTGTGCGGGCAAGACCATCGTCCTAGACATTGGAATCCCTCGCGGGGCGCCCGGCCTGGCCGACGTCGGCCTGATTGACGCAAGCGTGCTCGAAGCTCTGCCTCGCAGAAGCGCCGGCTCGACGAAGTTCTCCAGCGGGCATGTCGTCGTGGTCGGGGGCTCAGCGGGATTGATAGGCGCGCCCGCGATGGCCTCGCTCGCCGCCATGCGCGCCGGTTCGGGGTACGTCACGGCGTGCGTCCCCACGTCGCTGAGCCGGATTCTCGATGTACAGCTGATGGAGGTGATGACACGCGGCCTACCCGACGAGCAGGGCGCGCTCACATTCGAGGGGCTCTCAGCGGCGATGGAGGCGCTCGAGCGGGCAGACGCGCTTGCGCTCGGGCCGGGGCTCGGGCGCGATCCTCGCAGCGCACGGCTGGCCCGCGAGCTGGCGCGTCGCTCGCCTGTCGCGACGGTGCTCGACGCCGATGGGCTGAACGCTCACGCAGGAGCCCTCGCCGAGCTCGCCTCGAGGGACGCTCCAACCTTGCTGACACCACACGAGGGCGAGCTGGCTCGGCTCTTGGAGACAGGCAGCGATCGGGTTGCGCGCGAGCGACTGTCTCACGCCCGGCGCGCCGCCGAGCGAGCGCGAGCGGTGGTCGTGCTGAAGGGCGACGACACGCTGATCGCCGAGCCCTTCGGCCGCGTCGCGGTCAGCCGGGGTCACAGTCCCGCGCTCGCGACAGCCGGCACCGGCGACGTGCTCACAGGCGTCATCGCGGCGCTCTTGGCGCAGGGACTCGATCCGTTCGCAGCCGCCGCGGCGGGCGTGCAGCTGCACGCCGAGGCGGGGCGCAAGGCCGCCCACGCGCAGGGCGCCCCCGAGGGCGTGATCGCGAGCGACGTGATCGTCGCGTTGCCGGAAGCGAGAGGCTCGTGACCGTGCGCCGCGCGATCGCCCGTGTCAACCTGGCCGCGATCGAGCGCAATTGCGCGCGTCTGCGCGCCGAGCTCGAGAAGGGCTGCGATTTGTGCGTGGTCGTGAAGGCCGACGGTTACGGCCACGGAGCCGCACCGATCGCCCGTGCCGCGCTCGACGCGGGGGCGAGCTGGCTCGCCGTGGCTGGCGCGCGTGAGGCGCTCGAGCTGAGACGGGCCGGCTTCGAGGGGGTGCGCCTGCTCGTGATGGGCGCGCTCAGTCCGGTCGAGTTGCGGGAAGCGCTCCAGGTCGATGCCGACGTGGTCGTGTGGAGCGCCGACGGGGTTCGCGCCGTCACGGACGCCGGGGGTGGCAGGGTGCACGTGAAGCTCGACAGCGGCATGGGGCGGCTGGGCACCCGCGACGCCGAGGAGGCCTCGCGCGCGGTTGCGCTGGCTGCGCAGACGCCCACCGTCGAGCTTGCAGGCGTGATGACGCATTTCGCCACCGCCGACGATCAAGACGACCCGTTCTTCCAGCAGCAGCTCGACGTGTTCACCCACTGGGCGGCAGCGGTCAAGGCTGAGCACCCGACGATCGTGGCGCATGCCGCCAACAGCGCCGCCACGCTGCGCAGCGCGGATGCGCACTTCGACATGGTTCGCTGCGGGATCGCCGTCTATGGGATGGATCCATTTGGGCGCGATCCGCTTGTGCGCCAGCTGGATCCGGCGCTAGAGCTCGTCTCCTATCTGGCCGAGGTGAAGGGCTGCGCGCCCGGCCAGAGCGCCGGCTATGGCAGGCGCTTCGTTGCAGAGCGCGACACGTTCCTGGGGGTCCTGCCGATCGGCTATGGCGATGGTCGGCGGCGGGCGTTGTCGGGCAATGCCGACGTTCTGATCGCAGGGGAGCGCTCACCGATCGTCGGGACCGTGAGCATGGACAACCTCACCGTCGAGCTTGGCGATGAGCCCCACTTGCCCGCGCTGCGTGGAAGCGAGGCGGTTCTGATCGGGACGCGCGGCGAGCAGCGCATCACCGCCGAGGAGCTTGCGCGACGGATGCATACGATCAACTATGAGGTCACCTGTGGACTGACAGCCCGGGTCCCGCGCATCTACCATCGCGATGGCGAGCCGGTGTGAGCTCCGAGGCGCTGGAGATCGCCCGCTTGGCGCTTGGCGGTTGGCGGGCCTGGCTTGTGGGGGGGGCGGTGCGCGACCACGCGCTTGGGCGCCCCGTCGCGGATCTCGACGTGGCGGTGGACGGCGATCCGGGGGAGGCGGCGCGTGCGATCGCCTCGGCGGCGAGGAGCGCCGGGGGTGGCGCCGCCTACTTCGCACTCTCGGAGGAGTTTGGCGCTTGGCGTGTCGTGGGACGCGATGGCTCGTGGCAAGTCGACGTCGAGGGTCTGCGCGGCGGATCGCTGAATGCCGACCTTGCGCTGCGGGACTTCACGGTCAACGCGATCGCGCAGCCGCTGAGCGGGGGAGAGCCGCTGGACCCGCTGGGAGGCCTCGTCGATCTACACGCGGGGCGCTTGCGCTGCGCTGGCCCAGCCGCTTTCGAGGACGACCCGTTGCGTGTGCTGCGCCTCGTGCGCGTCGCCGTGGAGCTTGACCTGGAGCCCGAGCAGCAGGCGCTCTCGGCGGCACGAGCGCAGGTGGCGCGACTCGCGGAGGTGTCGCCCGAGCGTGTCTTCTTGGAGCTGCGACGGATCGTCGCTTGCGAGCGGGCGCTGCGCGGGCTCGAGCTGTTGGGCGATCTGGGTGCCACCAAGGTGGTGCTGCCCGAGCTGGAGGCGATGCGCGGGGTCGAGCAGAGCCGCTTTCACCACCGCGACGTTTATGGCCACACACTCGAGGTGCTGGAGCGTGTCGTCGCTCTCACCACGGCCGGCGGGTGGGGAATCGCCGAGGCGGGTATCGCCCTGGGGGAGGAGCACAGCGCCGGGTTGTTCGCGGTGCTGGCCGAGCCACTCGCGGACGACATGACGCGGGGCGAGGCGCTGCGCTGGGGGGCCCTGCTGCACGACGCCGCCAAGCCAGCCACCCGTTCTGTTCGTGTATTGGAGCGGCGCGTGACATTCATAGGACACGACGTGCTTGGGGCCGATCTCGCTTACGAGCTGCTCGGCCGCCTGCGTGCGAGCATGCGCTTGCGCGGGCACGTGGCTGCGCTCGTGCGCCATCATCTGCGCCTCGGCTTCCTGGTTCATGAGCCCCAGCCGCTCGCGCGCGGGACCGTCTTCTCCTACCTGCGTACCTGCGAGCCGGTGGAGGTGGACGTCACGCTGTTGTCGGTATGCGACCGCCTCGCGACGCGCGGGTCTAAAGCCGAGCGGGCGATCGAGGCGCACGTGGCGCTTGCGCGCTGCATGCTGGGCGATGCGTTGCGCTGGCGGGCGCAGGGGCCGCCCAAGCCACTTTTGCGCGGCGATGAGCTTGCGCTGGAGCTCGACATTCCGCTCGGGCCGCGGGTGGGGGAGCTACTTGAGGAGCTTGCACGGGCTCAGTACACCGGCGAGGTGAGCACTCGCGAGCAGGCGCTCGCGTTCCTCCGTGGCCGCGAGCACCCTCGCGCACGGAGCTGGGGGTCGTGAGCAGAATCGGCGTGGGCGGTTAGGATTGGCCGCGATGAGCCAGCAGGACTGCATCTTCTGCAAGATCGTGGCAGGCGAGCTGCCGGCGACGGTCGTCGACGAAGACGAGCGCACGATCGCCTTCATGGACATCAATCCGGCGACGCGGGGCCATGCGCTGGTCGTCCCGCGCCGGCATGCTCCGGATCTCTTGAGCATTGATCCTGATGAGCTCGCGGCCGTTGCCGGTGCGGCGCAGCGTCTCGCATCGCGCGCGATGACGCGGCTGAAAGCCGACGGTGTCAACGTGATCAACTCCTGCGGCGCCGCCGCTTGGCAGACCGTCTTTCACTTCCACCTGCACGTGATCCCCCGCTACCAGGGCGATCCGATGCGGCTACCCTGGCTGCCGACCCCCGGAGACCCCGCGGAGATCGCGGCCGCGGCCGCGACCCTCGAGGCGGATTGACCCTTTGCCAGGCAAGTCGAGGGGGAAAAGCTGGCTGCGCGTCGAACTTTGTAGAGCAAGCCAGGGGGACGGAAGCGGCGTGCGCGCCGAACCGCTACATCGTCTCCATCTGCGTGTTCCTGTTGAATGCTCCCAATGAAACGCGTCATCACAACTATCGTGGCTGGCTGTGGCCTCGCGCTCGCCCTGCCCGCGGGCTCGCTCGCCACGCTCACTGAAGTCGGAGTGATCCCGGCCACGACCCCGCCGACGGTCCCCAGCTGCCCGACTCCGTCGTGCCTGGCGGTAAGTCGCACGACCGGTTTCCAGGTGAAGGTCGAAACGAACACCAACCCTGAGTCAGCGCCTCGCGCGGGAACGGTGGTTGCGTGGACGATCACGCTCGGCAAGCCCAACGCAACCCAGATCAAGTTCTTCAACGCCAACGAGGGTGGCCCCGCCTCGGCGGGAATCGCGATCTTGCGGGCCCAGAAGAGTCCCAAACTCGGCTATAAGCTGATCAGTCAGAGCCCGGTCGTGCCGCTCGAACCGTACTTCGGCAAGACCGCCCAGTTCCCGCTCGCGACGACGCTGCCGGTCAAGAAGGGCGACGTGGTCGCCCTCACGGTTCCGTCATGGGCGCCGGCGCTTGCGCTCGGCTTCGGCAAGGGCACTTCCTGGCGGGCGAGCCGCGGCAAGGGGCAATGCACGACAACCGGTACCCAGACCGCCGACGTGACGGTTGGCCCAACCGTCCAGTACTACTGCCTCTACCAGACCGCCCGCCTGACCTACAGCGCGACGCTGATCTCGACGCCCTGATCGTTCCCTGATCGCCCAGGCCTGGATTGGCTGGGCAAGATCGGCTACGGCGCGCTGGCACCGCCACTCGAGCCCACGCTGCCCGAGGTTTTTTCTGTTTCGGAGGGCGCTTTTTCGCTTGAGGCTTTTTCCGATTCGCCACCCGCGGATGTCCCTCCGGCCGCGCCGCCTTCAGAGGAGCCGGAGCTTTCTTCTTTCGATGAGCTTTCGCCGCTGGATTCGCTTGCGCCGGTGGAGCTCGACGTGGACCCTTCGCCGGTGGTCGAGCTCTTGGCGGTGGTGGCGGTGGTGGAGGTCGAGGTGGTTTCGGCAGCTTCCTTTTCCGCCGCTGTGTTGTTCGGCGGGACGATTTCAGGGGTGCTCTTCGGCGTCGCGTCCGAGACGCTGCTTCCACCACACGAGCTGAGGCCGGCGCCGGCGAGCAATAGCAGGGCGCTCGCGGCGAGCGCAATCAGGCGAGTGCGACGCGGGGCTTGGCTCACGGGGCGAGGGGACCCATCCGGCGGCCGCAGGTGGGGCAGTCGTTCAGGTCCTTTTGAGCGAGCTGGTCGCACCACGGGCAGAAGCGCAGGTTCTCGACAGCCCACGGCAGACGCGACGCTGTCGGGGCGAGCGGCAGCAGCTTGCCGACGACCTCCATCTGCTCGCCCGTGTCGCGATCGCGATAGATCTCGCCCGGGACGGCCTCGAGCAGAGCTTCCCGTCCCGTGGAGGGCGTACGCAGGCGGTAAAGCTGGTTTGCGCTCACGCCCGGCACTTTAGCGGAGCACCCTCACGGATAGGCCGTCAGGCCGAGGCGCCGAGGTCGACACGCGCCAGAGCCGCGGATAGGCTGCCGTGTTTGCGCATCCTGATCTTCCACGGCTATCTGCTGAGCGGCACAGGCTCGAACGTCTACAACGCGCGCTTGGCGGAGGCGCTGGTGAGGCTCGGGCATGAGGTCCATCTCTTCAGCCAGGACAGGCATCCCGAGCGCTATGCCTTCGCGGGCGCTGCCGGGCACTGGGACGGAGGTGAGCTCGAGATCGCGAGGCTGAGCGGATCGGGGTCCGGCTGGCCCTCCGGCGAGTCGCCTGGATGCGTCATCTACAGGCCCGACATCGGCGGACTGCTGCCGCTGTATGTGCAGGACCGCTACGAGGGCATTGAAGCCAAGACATTCTCGGACTGCACAGACGCTGAGGTCGCCGCGTACATCGAGTCCAATGTCGAGGCCGTGCGCGAGGTGGCGCGACGGGTGCGGCCCGAGGTGGCGCTCGCGAACCATCTGGTGATGGGACCGGTGATCCTGGCGCGCGCCCTCGACGGCGAGACGCCGTATGCGGTGAAGGTGCACGGAAGCGCGCTCGAGTACACGGTCAAGCCCGAGCCCGAGCGCTTCCTCGACTTCGCGCGCGAGGGCCTGGCGCAGGCGACCACGGTGCTTGTCGGGTCCAAGCACACAGCCGAGAGCCTCTGGCGAGCGCTCGAGGACGAGACCGTCGAGCGTCGCACCCGTCTCGGCCCTCCCGGCGTCGACGTAGAGCGCTTCGTTGCGCGCGATCGGCGCGAGGCCCTGGCGGGGATGCGAGACCTGCGCGATCGCCTGTGCGCTGGCGCAATAGTGTCCAACGAGGAGCAGCCGAGCGCGTTCGCGCGCGATGACAAAGTGGCGGCCGAGGCGCTTGGGCGGGTTTTGGATGGGAGGGGCGTTCTCGTGGCGTACGTCGGCAAGCTGATCGTCAGCAAGGGCGTGGACCTGCTGATCGCCGCGTGGCCGCTCGTGCTGCGCTCGGCACCGAGCGCGCGGCTCCTGGTGGTCGGCTTTGGCGCATACCGCGACGGCCTGGAGCGCCTGGTGGAGTGCTTGCAGGCGGGCGATCTCGCCGGCGCGCGCGAGATCGCGCTTGCGGGACGCGCCCTCGAGCGTCAGGATGGGAGCGCGAGCGATGTCGAGGGCATGGGTCGGGCCGCCCCGCTGGTTCATCTGCTCGCCTTCCTCGACTCGCTGTCGGGCGCAGAGCTGGACGAGTATCGCCTGGTTGCGAGAGTGTTGGATGAGCGGATCGTGTTCACCGGCCGGCTCGACCACGAGGAGCTTGCGGACGTGTTGCCGGCATGCGAGGCGCTTGTCGTCCCGAGCACGTTCCCCGAGGCGTTCGGCATGGTCGCCGCGGAGGCGGCCGCATGTGGCGTGCTGCCCGTTAGCGCGGGCCATTCGGGACTCGCGGAGGTCAGCGAGGCGCTCGCTCGCAAAGTACCGTCCGAGGCGGGCGAGCTGCTCACATTCCCGGTTGACGACGGGGCGGTGCGGGCGATAGCGGAGCGGCTGGTCGGCTGGCTCGAGGCGGATGAGGAGCTGAGGGTGAGAACACGGATGGCGCTCGTCGCGACGGTGCGCGAGCGTTGGTCTTGGGAGGGGGTTGCTCGCGGGGTGATAGCGGCTGCGTGCGGCGAGCCTGTCGCCCGACCCTTTGGATAGAGTTCCCGCGCTGATGTCTGTGCGCACAGTCCATCTTGGGTCCTCCACACGCGCGTTTTGCGCGCTCGTCGGGGCTGGTTGTCTGCTGCTGGCGGCCTCCGGTTGCGGCGGCGTCAAGCGCGGCTCGGGCGCCAATCTGATCGTCGGCAAGCAGGAGTTCGTCGCCAAGTGCGGCTCCTGCCATACGTTGGCGCGCGCCAGCACAAAGGGGACCGTCGGCCCCAACCTCGACGAAGCGTTCCACGCCAGCCTCGACGAAGGTCTTCAGCGCAGCGCCGTGCGAAGCGCCGTCGAAGGCCAGATCGAAAACCCCAATCGCTTCGGGGCGATGCCAAGCGGGCTCGCCAGCGGAGCGAAGCTTGCCAGCATCGCCGCCTACGTCGCCGAAGCGGTCGACCGACCGGGCAAGGACAGCGGCCTGCTCGCCAACGCCGTCCAGGCCCCCGGCGCGGGCAAGCCGGTGGTCGAGAAGAGCGGCAAGCTCGAAATCCCAGCCGACCCGAGCGGTCAGCTCTCCTACCTCTCCAACAAGGCGACTGCCACCGCGGGCCCGGTTACGATCTCGATGCCGAACACCTCTGGCGTCTCCCACAACATCGCCCTCGAAGCCGGCTCCGGCGGGGCGACCGCGAGCGGGGCGACGCTGGCGGCCAGCTCCTTCACGACGAAGGGCACGGCCTCGATCTCCGTCAAGCTGAAGCCGGGCGCCTACACGTTCTTCTGCCAGGCCCCCGGCCACCGTGCGGCCGGGATGTACGGCACCCTCACCGTTAAGTAAGGGAAGCCTCAGAGGACGTCATCGAGCTCCAGGAGCTCAGTGACGGCGCCAGAGGAGACAAGCAACGGTTGGAGCGCGGCCCGCCGCGGATCGTCCATGTAGGCCTCAAACGACTCCTGCGAGGCAAAGCCGACGACATGCAGCTCGACCAGGCCGTCGGCGCTGCGCAGGCGCCGCTCGAGCGTACCCTCGTGCTCGGCCAGCAGCGGCAGCACCGCCGTCTCGTACGCCTGATAGTCGCTAACCCCCTCCTCGGGGATACGCGCCACCAGGACGTGCTTCTTCGCACTCACAAGACCCTCAGAGCAGCGCGCGCACGATCAGGATGATCGCGACGATTGCGCCGGCGACGGCGATCACATAGAGCAGGAGGCGGAACGCCTCGTCCTCGCTGCGTAGCGGGTTCAGCACCGGGTAATAAGAGGGTCGTTAATCGAGGGCGTCTGACGGTCGTGGACCAAGCGGGGCAAGGACGCAGCGAGTGAAATGTGTTCTGCACATGAACGACCAAGGACGCAGCACCGCGCTGTGCCCACGACCGTCAGATTATGTACACAGTGGTGTAGACCACTATCCACATGATGTCGACGAAGTGCCAGTAGATGCCGGGGATCTCGACGCCGCGGTGCTGCTCGGGGGAGTAGTGCCCGCGGAAGGCTCTGATCGTGACGATCAACAGCAGCACCAGGCCGATGAAGACGTGCGCTCCGTGCAGGCCGGTAAGCGAGTAGAAGATCGTCGCCTGCGCCTGATCCTGGGGAGCGAAGCCGATGTTGGCGTACTCGTTGATCTGGATGAACAGGAACGCGCACCCGAGCAGGAACGTCGTCAGGATCCCCGCCTTCAAACCGAAGTGGTTGCCTCTCTTGATGGCAGCCTCGGCCCAGTGCAGGGTGAACGAGGACGACATCAGAATCGCCGTGTTCACGCCAGCGACCGCCACCGGCAGTGTCGTCCCGTGTGCGGGCCAGGGATCTCCCTGGGCGACGCGGATGAAGAAGTAGGCCGTGAAGAACGCGCCGAAGACCATGATCTCGGAGATGATGAAGAGCAGCATCCCCAGCAACTGTGGCTCCACGCGCGAGCTGCGGTGCGCCTGGGGGGGTCCGTGGTGATGGTCGTCGTGAGCCGCTGGGTGAGCGACGCTTGCGGCCTCCATGACGCTCCTCCTAGCCCGCGGCTCCGGCCGCGGTGGTTGCGTTGGACTCGATTGCGACCACGTGCTCGACGGGAACCGTGGCGGCGTTGCTGACGCGCTCGATCAGGTTGGAGCGCAGCCAGCCTGAGCGCGCTTTGGGAAGGGTGGAGATCACGACGTCGTCGACCTTGAACAGCTCGAGCGCGTTCATCACAGCCGTGTAGGGGTCCGGATCGCCGATCATGCCCGCGCTCAGCAGCCCCGCGGTGTCGAGGCGCTCGAGCATCGCAGCGAGGCGTATGCGTGCCTCGCGGTGGGCCCCCCCGCTGCGATCCTGTTGGGGGACGACGGCGACAAACAGGTGGCGCTCGTTGCCGGTCGCCTTGCCCTTCAGGTGCTCGATCAGCTCGTCTCCGCTGGAGGTCCTATGCGCCACCACCAGTGTCACGCCGAAGGGCAGGCCCTCCTGGGCAAGGTCGACGACGATGTGCTTGACAGGCAGCCCCGAGGCGTTCTCGATGCGCTCGATCAGATCCCGGCGCAGCCAGCCCGACTGGGTAGCCGGATGGGTGGAGAGGATCACTTCCTCGGGGCGGCGCGCTGCGATCGCATCCATCGTCGCGAGGAACGGGTCGGGGTCGCCCACTTCCCCGGAGGCTTCGATGCCCTCGCTCGCCAGCAGCGACATGGCGAGGTCGACTCGAACCTGTGCGGATTCGCGCACCGCCTCGTCGTAGACGAGGAGCCCAGCCCCCGGCTTGGTCTGGGGAACGACGAGCCGGAACTTCACATCGCCAGCTGCGGCTCGCTCGCGCACGGCCTCGAGCAGCGCCTCCCCGCCGAGCGTGCGGTTGGCGACTACCAGGATCTCCCTCATCTCAGCGATCGCCTCCTACTCCGTGGGTGCATGGACGATGTCGCTGGGAGCGCCCTGCGCTCCGCCGACCGTGGCCGGGACGGGGGCGGGCGCGAAGATGCCGTGGACCGCGCCGGGCACGCCGTACTCGTAGGGTCCTCCGACGACTGTTGGGATGCGATCGAAGTTGAACACGGGGGGCGGAGAGGAGACCTGCCACTCGATCGTCAATCCGCGCCACGGGTTGCCCACTGCGCGCGTCCCCCCGCGCCAGCTGGTGACCATGTTGTAGACGAAGATCAATGTGCTGGCCCCAAGCGCAAAGCTCGCGATCGAGATGAACAGGTTGAGATCGGCGAACTGGGACGCGTAGGTCGCGACACGGCGCGGCATGCCCTCCAGGCCGAGGATGTGCATTGGCGCGAATGTGAGGTTGAAGAACACGAACGTCGTCCAGAAGTGCCACTTGCCCAAGCGCTCGTCGTACATGCGCCCGGTCATCTTGGGGAACCAGTAGTAGACGCCCGCGAAGATCGTCATCAGCGAGCCGCCGAACAGGACGTAGTGGATGTGGGCCACGATGAAGTAGCTGGCGCTCACATGGATGTCGAACGGCACCATCGCGAGCATCACGCCGCTGATGCCGCCAAGCGTGAACGTCGTGAGGAAGCCGAGCGCGAACAGCATCGAGGTGTCCAGGTGCAGGATTCCGCGCCACAGGGTGGCTAGCCACGAGAAGATCTTGATGCCGGTGGGCACGGCGATGATCGCTGTCGTGATCGCCATCGGTATGCGGATCCAGGCCGCCATGCCCGAGGTGAACATGTGGTGGGCCCAGACGGTGAAGCCGAGCACTACGATCGCCAGCAGCGAGAAGGCCATCATGCGGTAGCCGAAGATCGGCTTGCGCGACTTGACGGCGATGATCTCTGAGACGATCCCGAAGCCGGGCAGCATCATGATGTAGACGGCCGGGTGCGAGTAGAACCAGAAGACATGCTGGTACATGAGCACGTCCCCGCCGTTGCCCGCGTTGAAGAAGTTGAAGCCGAGCGCTCGGTCGAGCAGCACGAAGAACTGCGAGGCGGCGATGAACGGCGTGGCGATCACGACGAGCAGGGAGGTGGCGAAGTTCGCCCACACCAGCAGCGGCATCCGGAAGAAGCTCATCCCGGGCGCCCGCATCGTGATGATCGTCACCAGGAAGTTCAGCGCGGTCATGATCGAGGACGCCCCCGCCAGCTGCACCCCGATCGAGAAGAAGTCCTGCCCGATCGGCGCGTCGATCGAGAGCGGCGTATAGGCGGTCCAGCCGTCCGCGAAGGCCCCGCCGGGCGCCAGGAAGCTCGAGAGCATCATCAGGCCCGCGAGCGGCAGCAGCCAGTAGGAGAGGGCGTTCAGGCGCGGGAAGGCCATGTCGGGCGCGCCGATCATTAGCGGCAGCACGTAGTTGGCAAGCCCCGCGAACACCGGGATCACGAACAGGAAGATCAGCAGCGAGGCGTGGACGGAGAACAGCCCGTTGTAAGTGTTCGCGTCGACGAACTGCGCGCCCGGCTGGGCGAGCTGGGCGCGCATCAGCATCGCCAGCAGGCCGCCGACAAGCAGGAAGAAGAAGGCGGTGACCGTGTACTGGATGCCGATCACCTTGTGGTCGGTGTTGATCCTGAAGTAGTCCCTCCAGCTGTACGCCCCGTGGCTGGAGTGGTCCTCGGGGCGTGTCGGCTTGCCCGCGGCCCAGTAGAACCAGTAGTCAAAGCCGCCAAGGCCGACGAGGAAGAAGATCGGCCCGGCGATCAGCGAGACGGTGGTGATCGCTTCGCCGCTCAGGTAGTGATGGAAGGTGGTGTGCCCGGTGGCCATGCGCACGAGCCACGTCAGCGCGGCTGCGAACGCGATCCCGAGCAAGAACCCGAAGAACGCTCGATAGAGCCCCGGGGCGCGCAATTTGGCGGCCATCAGCACACTCCCCTGTCGCCGATCGTGGCCGTGTGGCTCCCTACCGTCGTGATTGCTTCGGCGCTCCCCATCGCAACAGTCACCTTACCCTCAAGCCCCGCCCACAGGAGCGCTTGCCTGGCTCTTCAGCCACGTCTGGAAGCGTGCAGGCGCCACAACGTGAATCGTAGAGCGCATCAGCGAGTGGCCGACGCCGCAGAGCAGGTTGCAAACGACTGGATAGGAGCCAAGCCTGTCCGGCGTCGCGCGGTAGCTGGTGGTTATGCCGGGCACCGCGTCGATCTGCAGACGAAAGGCGGGGATCCAGAACGCGTGGATCACGTCCACCGAGCGGATCTTGAAGAAGACCGACTCGTCCTTGGGGACATAGAGCTGCGTCGTCTTCAAAGGGGCGCCGCCGGTCACGGAGGTCGGGTACTCATAGGTCCAGGCGAACTGCTGGCCGGTGACTTCGACGACCATCTCAGGCGCGGCTGGCTTCTTTTCGTTGTTGTGAAGCACCACGAAGGAGTAGGACACGAGCCCAAGCAGGATCATCGCGGGAATCGCCGTCCAGATCACCTCGAGGCGGGTGTTGCCGTGGATCGGGGGGCCGTCCTCGAGCTCCTGGCCGGGCCTCATGCGGAAATGCCACACCGAGAAGAGGATCACCGTCACGACGAGCACGAAGATCGGCACCGAGGCGATCACGAGCACGTGGTAGAGCGTGTCTGTTTCATGCGCTTGCGTGGAGGCCTGGACCGGGAACCAGTGGATCACGTAGCTGAGCACGATCCCGACCGCCGTAGCCGCGATCGCCGCCACGATCGTCCATGCGAGCGAGCGCCTAGTGGGCATCTCTGCAACCTCCGTGGGCGGGCGCCGCGCGCATATCGGGGACGAGCCGAGTCATCGGAGGCGTGATCCTAATGCCTCCGGGTGACTGACGGTCGAGACGTGCGGCGCGACCGTCGATCGCCTCAGTCCGATGAACGTATGCCGTCCGGTTTGACGCTCGTCGCGGGGGTAGTAAGACCCTGCGGGGCGCCGGGCTTGACGAAGAGCCCAAGACCCAATACATTGAGGCAATCGTTGCAAACGATTGCGATGACAGGACTGGAGGCAGGACGATGCAGGTGCGAGAGGGCATGAGTCCGACGGTCTTGACGATCGGACCGGGCCATACGCTGCGCGACGCCGCGCGGCTGATGTCCGAGCGCCGCGTGGGTGCCGCTGTCGTGATCGACCCCGACGCGGGCGGTCCCGGGATTCTGACTGAGCGCGACGTGCTCACATCCGTCGGCGCCGGCCAGAGCCCCGACGCAGAGCTCGTGGCGGATCACCTCACGCGGGACGTCGTCTTCGCCGAGCCGAGCTGGTCCTTGGAGGAAGCCGCCGCCGCGATGGTTCGCGGGGGCTTTCGCCACCTGATCGTCGTCGAGCGTGGAGAGACCGTGGGGATCCTCTCCGTGCGCGACGTCGTGCGCTGCTGGACTGACGAGGGCGCCATCTGCCCCGTTCCGGCGAGCGCAGCCGTGGGGTGAGGGAGGGAAAGATCGAGCGCCCGCCAAGGGGAGGCGGGTCGCGATCTTTCATCGGGGCCGCGCGTGGTCGGGGACTACGCGCGGCGCCTCACCAGCACAGACGTCAGCGCGGTGCGGGGTGTCAGCTGAGCGCAAGGTGTCAGCGGGGCGGGCGGTCAGCCCGGGCGCAGGCCTGTCAGTGCGAGTCGAGCGGGAGCTCGTCGACTTCGCGGCGCGTGTCGAGGATCCAGCGCAAGGCGCATGCGACCGTCAAGACGCCGCCGCCGATCACGAGGATCAGGCTTGTCGTGACGCCAACCACCGCCAGCGTGATTCCAGCGGCCGTCAGCAGCGGCAGGATCGTGGGCCCTGGGAGGTGGACTTCCTCGCCCGCGGGCGGGATCTGCGGGTCGAGCGGGCTCAGCGGACCGGCTCTCCTGATCGGCGTGGCCGCGCAGAGCAAGTTGGGCGAGGGCACGGGGAGCGTAGGTTGCTGAGCACATAAGCGACCGAGGACGCAGATCCGTCGCCGCTATGCGTGGCCAGGGGCCTCACGACACGTACACCGCAGCCACCACGAACGTGATGCCGAACATGAACATGCAGACTGCCGCCACCATCAGGCCCGTGCGGATGTTCTTCTTGGCGAGACGGCGATCCATGATTTGACCCTGAAGATTACAGCTTGGCGTCCGCGACCATCGCGCAAAACAGCAGCGCGAGATATGCCAGCGAGAACAGGTACAGCTGCAGCGCGCTGCGACGGTTGGCGCGGCGGTAGAGCCGCACTGCGCCCGCGATGAAGCCGAGCCCCAGCAGCAGCGAGGCCGCCAGGTAGATGGAGCCAAAGCCCCCCGCGCAGAAGGGCAGCTGCGTGACCGCGTACAGAAGCACCGTGTAGAGCAGGATCTGACGGCGCGTCTCGGCCTCGCCGCGCACTACGGGAAGCATCGGCACCCCGACCTTCTCGTACTCGTCCTTCATCAGCAGCGACAGCGCCCAGAAGTGCGGCGGCGTCCAGAAGAACACGATGAAGAACAGCAGCACCGCGATGCCGTTGACAGAGCCCGTCACCGCCGCCCAGCCCACGAGCGGAGGAACCGCGCCGGCGGCGCCGCCGATCACGATGTTCTGTGGGGTGCGCCGCTTCAGCCACACCGTGTAAACGAGCACGTAGCCGAGGAAGCCCGCGAACGAAAGGCTCGCTGCGAGCAGGTTGACGGTCAGCGAGAGCTCCAGGAAGGAGAGCGCGGCCAGCACGCAGCCAAACGTCAGAGCGGCGGTGGGGGAGACACGTCCAGAGGGCACAGGCCGATTGGCGGTACGCCCCATGCTCGCGTCGATGTCACGGTCGAACCAATGGTTCACAGCGCCCGCGCCGCCCGCCGAGAGGTACCCGCCGAGACATGTCAGCGCTATCAGCGTGACCGAGGGGTCCCCCGCGACGAGCATCGTCGTGATCGTCGTCAGCAGCAGCAGCGACTGGACCTTGGGCTTCGTCAGCTCGAGGTAGTCCGACAGCAGTTGACGCGTCCTCGACGGCGCGCCGATCGCCAGAGTCCGTAGCGACTGGCTGGAGCTGTTCGCCTGCATCGGCTACACCCCGACTTGCGTCGCGCCGGCAGGCACCGTCGCTCTGCCAGAGGCGGTGGCGCCAGAGGTGCGCTGCTCGATCTCGCGGCGGATGTCCTTCATCGGCTCATACGACCGTACCAACGGGACGACGTCGAAGTTGTTGGCGGGCGGAGGGGAGGTCGTGAACCACTCGAGCGTGTTCGCCTTCCACGGATCCGGTCCTGCGATCGCCCCGTGCTTGACGCTGCGCGCGACGTTGACGATCGTCGCGAGCACGCCCGCGCCGAGGATGAACGAGCCGATTGTGGAGATCATGTTGTAGAGCGCGAGATTGCCGACATTGTCGTACTCGTAAACGCGCCTCGGCATCCCATCCAGGCCGATCACATGCTGGATCAGGAAGGTCGCCAGGAAGCCGAAGAACATCAGGTAGAAGCTCAGCTTGCCGAGCCCCTCGCTCATCATGCGCCCTGTGATCTTCGGGAACCAGTAGTAGATCGCGGCGAAGATCGTGAACACGGCGCCGCCCATCAAGACGAAGTGGATGTGGGCGACGACGAAGTAGGTTTCGTTGAGTTGCCAGTCGACTGGGAAGACGGCCAGGAACACGCCGGAGATGCCGCCGATCAAAAACAGCGCGATGAAGCCGGCGCAGAACAGCAGCGGCGTCTTGAACTCGATCGTGCCTTGCCACAGCGTGGCGATCCAGTTGAAGACCTTCACGCCGGTGGGAACCGCGATCAGGAACGAGCTCAGCATCACGAAGATCACGACCGCCTCGGGGATCGGAGCGGTGAACATGTGGTGGGCCCAGGTGAGGAATCCGAGAAACGCGATCGCGACCGTCGAGGCGGCGATCGCCCGGTAGCCGAAGATGGGCTTGCGCGCGAACACGGGCAAGATCTCTGAGACGATCCCGAAGCCGGGCAGCACCATGATGTAGACCTCGGGGTGACCGAAGAACCAGAACAAGTGCTGCCAGAGCAACGCCGAGCCGCCGTTGGCGGGGTCGAAGAAGTGCGTGCCGAAGTGCCTGTCGGTCAGCAGCATCGTGACTGCGCCAGCGATCACCGGCATTGCGAAGATGATCAGGATCGAATAGGTCAAGATCGCCCAGATGAACAGCGGCAGGCGCCCCCAGCTCATGCCACGCGCGCGCATGTTGGCGATCGTGGCGTAGAAGTTGATCGCCCCCAGGATCGACGAGAGCCCCGTCAAGTGGATCAGGTAGATCCAGGCGTCCTGCCCCCCTCCGGGGGAGAAGTCGATGCCCGACAGCGGCACGTAGCTGGTCCAGCCGGCTTCCGGTGGATTCCAGAAGATCGAGGCGTAGAACACCAGCCCTCCGGCCAACAGCAGCCAGTAAGAGAGCGCGTTCAAACGCGGATAGGCCATGTCGCGAGCGCCGATCATCAACGGCACGAAGTAGTTGGCGAGTCCGGCCATCATCGGCACGACGAACAGGAAGATCATCGTCGTCCCGTGCAGCGTGAACAGCTGGTTGTAGATCTGCGGAGAGACGAGCGTGTTGTCGGGCAGGCCCAGCTGCAGGCGGATCATCAGCGCCTCGACGCCGCCGAGCACGAAGAATACGAACGTCGTGACCATGTACATGATCCCGATCCGCTTGTGATCGGTTGTGGTCATCCAGCTCGTCCAGCCGCGCGCCTCGCGTTTGGCCTCATGGGCGACTACCTGGGGGACTGGGGCTGTATAGGTGGCCATCGAGCGGTCTCCTAGTGTCCGGACTCGGGAGCTAGGTGAGCGATTGTCGAACATCTGCGAGTCATGGGTTCTCGACCTGTCCGGCGCCGATCTGCTTGCCGAGCTTCGCGCGCGCCACCTGGGCTTCCGCGTTGGCTTCGGCGATCAGCTTCTTCTGGTAGGCCAGCCACGCTTCGAATTGGGCCGGAGGGACGGCCTTGACGGTCGCGATCATGCGCGCGTGCCCGCGCCCGCAGATCAGCGCGCATTGGCCGCGGTAGATCCCGGGCTTTTCGATCTTGAACCAGGTGTAGTTGTGGTAGCCGGGGACGGCCTGGAACTTGCCGCCGAGCTGTGGCACCCACCACGAGTGGACCACGTCGGCAGAGACGATGTCAAGCGTGACCGTGGTGTCGGTGGGGACCACCATCTCCTCGTAGGAGTAAGGCGCGCCGAGCCCATCTGCTTCGTTTGCGCCCGGGTACACGTACTGCCACACGAACTGCCGTCCCACGACTGTGATCTTCAGCGACTTGCCGTTCGGGGGAAGCTTGCGTTCAGCGCTCGCGTACTCGCGCGCCTGGCGGTCGCTGACGAGCGAGGATCCCTCCGGGCCTGAGTTGACCGGGTCTTGGATCGAGGAGAGCTTCGCAAACGTGAGCACCGCGAGCGCCATCAAGACGACGACCGCCCCCACGGTCCAGCCGACCTCCAGGCGCGTGTTGCCGCGGATCTGCGCGGCGACCTCGCCCTTGCGCGCACGGAAGCGGTAGAGGGCGTAGGCAAGCGCGCCCTCTACCAGCACGAATATCACGAGTGCGACATACAGTGTGATCTTGTAGAGGCTGTTGATCGAGTCGGCATTCGGCGACCCGCCCGATTGGGGGGTGAAGAACGCGAGTGCTGTGGAGAGCAGGTGGCTCAAGGCGGGCGGGATTCTATTCACGCTCGGGCGGAACGCGCTTCAACGCCCTGAGAAGCGGGCGGGACGCTTCTGCAGGAACGCCCCGACGCCCTCGACGAAGTCGTCCGTTCCGACCATTTCCTGCTGGAGCTTGGCCTCCAGCTCGAGCTGCTCCGCCATATCGGCGTAGACCTGGCGATTGAGCTCCTGCTTGGTGGCGGCGTAAGAGCGCGTGGGCCCGGCCGCCAAGCGCGCTGCGAGCGCTGCGCTTCGCCCGTCGAGCTCCGCGTCGGGGTGGACCTCGTTGACGAGTCCCCAATCGAGCGCCTGCGGCGCCGATACGCGTCCGCCGAGCATCATCATCTCGTTTGCGCGCGCCAGGCCTATGCGCGCGGGCACGAACAGCGAGGAGCCCCCGTCGGCGACCAGTCCGATGTTGACGAACGCGAGCAGGAAATAGGCGCTCTCCGCGGCGACGACGAGATCGCAGCACAGGGCAAGCGAGCAGCCGATGCCCACGGCCGGGCCGTTGACGGCGGCCAGCACCGGCTTGTCCATCTCGCGGATCGCGTGCATGATCGGGTGGTAGCGCTCAGTCAGCACCTTGTAGACGTTCGGCCGCCCCTCAGGGGTCAGGTCGTCTCCGCTGATGTCCTTCAGGTCCGCTCCGGAGGAGAACGCGCGTCCGGCGCCCGTTATCCGCACCGCGCGCACCGCTTCGTCCTCGGCCGCGCCGCGCAGAGCCGAGAGCAGGTCTTCGCCGAACCGCCCGTTCCACGCGTTCAGTGCCTCTGGCCGGTTCAACTCGATCGTGGCTACGCCATCGCGAACCAGCACGTTGACCGTCTCCAGCTGGGTGTCTTGCTCACTCACTTTGACTCTCCTGTCGTTCTGAGGGCATCCGGCCCGCTTGGTGCCCGGCTCGAGGTCTGCGATCCCTGGGGACTCGCGCGAGAATACCCGCAGGGACCTGTCTCGGTAGGGATGTGCGGATGGGGAGGCCGAGCGTCGAGCGAGGCAAGGGTCGGATGCCCACCCCACCCGGGCTTTGGGGCGCCAAGTTGGCTCACAGACGCAGCCTCGCGAAAAGGGCGCACAGCCGGCAGGGCTTGGTCGCCCTCATCCAGACGCGCAGGTCTACCGAAGACAGGCACCCCATCCCCTACACACACGCCCTCGTGCGCCTATCGTGTGCGAACGATGAGAAGGCCGGTGATAGGCATATGCACTGCGCTGGAGCGCGCCCGTTGGGGGATGTGGGACCAGCAGGCCGTGCTGCTTTCACGCAGCTACGTCGAAGCCGTTCAGCACGCCGGCGCCCTCGTTCTGATGCTGCCCCCCGACGAGGTCCTGCTCGAGGATCCCGGCGAGGCGCTCGACCTGCTCGACGGTCTCGTGCTCGCTGGCGGCGCCGACATCGACCCTGCGAGCTACGGCGCCCGAGCCCACCCCGAGACACTCGACACGGTGCCCGAGCGCGACCGCTTCGAGATCGCGCTCGTGCGCGCCGCGATCGAGCGGGATCTGCCCGTGCTCGGCATCTGCCGCGGCATGCAGCTCATCAACGTCGCCTATGGTGGCACGCTGCTGCAGCACCTGCCCGAGCGCTTCGGACACCACGAACACCTGCGCGTACCCGGCACCTTCGACGGCGCCGACCATGACGTTGACCTGGACGAGGGCACGCTTGCGGCGCGCGCCGCCGGCGAGACTCACCACGCCACCAAGTCCCACCACCATCAGGGGGTCGACCGCCTGGGTGAGGGACTTCAGATCAGCGGCTCGTCCTCGATGGACGGCCTGCCGGAGGCGCTCGAGATGCCAGGGAAGCGCTTCGTGCTCGGCGTGCAATGGCATCCGGAGGCCGACGAGACGAGCCATGTCGTCGGAGCGCTCGTGGCCGAGGCCGAGCGCCACATGCGCGAGGGCGCCGCAGTGGATCGGGCCGTCCCGGGCGTGCTCGACCGGGACGTCGTGTCCTAGCAGCAATATCAGCTTTCCCTGCGCGCTGGGGAACCGCCCGCAGCGAGTCATATACTCATCGCCCCGTGCGGTCGAGGGTCATCAGGACAGCCGCCTGGGGCGTCGTGGCCGCAGGTGTGATGGCGCCGCTCGTGCGCAAGCGCATCTCGGTCCCGCCGATCCTCACGCAGACGGTTGCGTTCGCTGCTCCGCTGGGCCTGTGCGTCGCGGTGCGCCGCTCGCGCGGGCGCGACGTAGCCGTCTGCTGCCTGCAGATGTGGGCCTACCTGGCTGCCTACAAGTCACCCAACGACGACGAAGCGGCCCAGGAGCGGCGGGTGCTCGTCGACTACCCGATCGCCGTAGACCGCGTCCTTGGCCTCGGCGAGCTACCGACCGTGCGCCTGCAGCGCAGGCTGGCGCTGGACGATCGTCGATCCCGTCGATCGGCGATCGGTCAGTGGCGGCTGGGCGACCGTGTGCTGGTATGGGCCCACTGGCTGTGGTTCCTCGTGCCCCACGGCACGCTCGTCTATGTCATGTTGCGCCACCGGAGTCGCTTCGAGCGCTCGGCGGTCTTGACCTATGCCGTGTTCGACATCGGAGCGATGGTCTACTGGATCCTGCCAACGGCGCCCCCGTGGTACGCCGCCTCACACGGCGGCCGCGGCGGGGACTTCAACGGAAGGCTGCTGGCCACATCGACGTCTCGCGCAAGCTCCGGCGAAGTCGCCGTGCTGCGCGTATCCGCGACATCGCAAAGACCCCGCGACATCGCCGTCAGGCGCATGATGGTCGAATATGGCGAGTTCTTCTGGAAAGACGGCTGGGGCCCCCTTTACAGTGTCCTTGGAGGCAACCCATTGGCCGCGATGCCGTCGCTGCACTTCGCCACATTGATGATGTCCGCTCAGCTGCTCGCAGAGACTGGGCCGATCGTCGGTGCGCTCGGCTGGGGCTATACGGCGACGCTCGGATTCGCGCTCGTCTATCTCGGCGAGCACTACGTCGTCGACCTGATCGCAGGGGCAGCCCTCACAGCTGCTGTGCGGCGTGCCGGCCCGCTTGCCACGCCGGCTCTCGCCGGCTTTGGGCGGGCCGTCGCTGCGCTCGAGGCGGCGGCCCACAGTGGGAGTTGACGGTGAAGCGCGCACAGCACCCTGAGCAGGAGCGCCGGAGACCGCCGGCGGCAGTCGCAAAGCTCCAAGCGGGCGGCGAGCCTGAGGAGCCGACGCGCGATCCGCGCGTCGAGGAGGAGATGCCGCGCATGCAGGTCACGCGCCGCAGCATGTGGCTGTTCGCGCTGTTCGTGGTGACGGCGCTCGCATTCCTCTACCTGGTGCTGCCTCAGCTCGGCGGCGTCCGCCATACGTGGGACCGACTCAACGACGGCGACTCCTGGTGGATCGCGGTGGCTGTCCTGCTGCAGATGACGGCGATGGCGAGCTACATCGCGATCTTCCAAGGCGTCCATGTGCCGCCAGGCTCGCCGATCACCTTCCGCGAGAGCTATCTGATCACGATGGCGGGTCTTGCGGCGACGCGACTGTTCGCGGCCGGCGGCGCCGGGGGCGTGGCGGTGACGGCGTGGGCGCTGCGCCGCTCGGGCATGCGCCGCCGCGAGGTGGCGGAGCGAATGATCGCGTTCCTGGTGCTGCTGTACGGCGCCTACATGGTGGCGTTGATCGTGTGCGGGGTCGGCCTGTACACAGGCTTGTTCGACGGCCCACACCCGTTCGCGATCACGATCGGCCCCGCGATAGTGGCGGCGATCGCGATCCTCGCCGTGCTGGCGGTTGCGTTCGTGCCGACCGACCTCGAGCGTCGCCTGGGCAAGCCGACCGGCCACGAGCGCGCTCCAGTGCGTTGGCTGCGCGGCCTGGCAACGGGCTCGGCATCGGCGGCGGGGGGAGTGCGCTACGCCGGCTACAAGCTGCGCCATCCCGACTGGGCGATGCTCGGGGTGGTCGCCTGGTGGGCGCTAAACATCGCCGTGCTCTACGCGGCCTTTCGAGCCTTCGGCCAAGCGCCGCCGACGGCCGTCCTAATCGAGGCGTTCTTCGTGGGGATGCTCGCCAACCTGCTGCCGCTGCCCGGCGGGATCGGCGGCGTTGACGGCGGCATGATCGGCGCCTTCGTCGCCTTCGGCGTGAGCGGCTCGCTCGCGCTGATCGCGGTGCTTGTCTACAGGTTGCTCTCGTTCTGGCTGCCGAGCATTCCCGGCGCGATCGCCTACTTCCAGCTGCGACGCACTGTCAACCGCTGGAACAGCTATACTATACAAAGTAAAGCGACCCAGGCCCAAGCGGCTGTAGGCTGGTCGAAGGCGGCCGGCGAACTGGAGGCAACCAGGTGAGCGACGTCGAGAACACGATCATCGTCGGCAGCGGCCCCGCCGGTTACACGGCGGCGCTCTATACCTCGCGCGCCAACCTCAACCCGCTGGTGATCGAGGGCTTCGCCTGGGGCGGGCTGCTTCAGCAGACCACTGACGTGGAGAACTACCCGGGCTTCCCCGAGGGGATCATGGGCCCCGAGCTGATGGGCAAGCTGCGCGAGCAGGCTGCGCGCTTTGGCGCGAAGCTCGAGACAGACCAGGTCGAGAAGGTCGAGCTTGCCGACGAGCCGGGCGGGATCCACAAGGTTTGGGTCGGCGACACCGAGCACCGCGCGCGCACTGTGATCCTCGCGATGGGCGCCGAGCACAAGAAGCTCGAGATCCCCGGCGAGGAGGAGCTGAGTGGGCGCGGAGTCAGCTATTGCGCGACCTGCGACGCCGCTTTCTTCCGCGACGCCCACACGATCATCGTGGGAGGTGGAGACTCGGCGATGGAGGAGGCGATCTTCCTATCGAAGTTCGCCTCCAAGGTTACGGTCGTGCACAGGCGCAACGAGTTCCGCGCCTCGAAGATCATGCTCGAGCGTGCGCGCGAGCAGGCCAACATCGAGTTGTTGACGCCCTACACGGTCGAGCGCTTCGAGCCGGGCGAGAGCGGGGCGCTGAGCGTCGCCAAGCTGGTCAATACAGAGACCGGGGAGCAGCGCGAGATCCCCATCACGGGAGCGTTCATCGCAGTTGGTCACGAGCCTCAGTCCTCCCTTGTGGCTGGGCAGGTCGATCTGGACGAGAACGGATATGTGAGGGTCGAGGGACGTTCTACGCGCACGAACAAGCCAGGAGTATTTGCCGCCGGCGACCTCGTCGACCACACTTACCGCCAGGCGATCACAGCGGCCGGGTCGGGATGCCAGGCGGCGCTCGACGCCGAGTGGTACCTGCGCGACACGCCTGAGGTGCCAACCCCCGAGGGCATGCCCGTCGGAGATTTGGCTGAGGCGCAGTGGGCGCCTGTCGCCGACGCTGCCTCCTAGAACGCGCGGCGCCGCAATGCGGGGGCGGGACGGTAGCGCTCCTCTCGATACTCGTCCCACAGGCCCCCCAGCACGGCGAGCACATGGTCCACGCCGATCTCCTGTGCCCATGACATCGGGCCTCGAGGGTGGGCCATGCCGAGCACCATGCCCGTGTCGATGTCCTGTGCCGAGCCGACCCCTTCGCCAAGCGCGAATGCGGACTCGTTGATGACCTGGCACACGATCCTGCCGAGCACGAGGCCTGGCGCGTCGCCCACCCACTCCACGTGCTTGCCGAGCGCTCCAAAGAAGCGCTCGGCGCGCGACACCGCCGCTGGTGAGGAGCTATCGCTGCGCGTGAGCTCTACCAGACGACACTGCTCAAACGGCGGTAGCGCGTGGAAGCCCACCGCCGGGCCGCCCGGATCGAGTGTTGCGAGCGATCCGCGATCGCACAGAACCAGGCGCGCTCCCCCGCGTGGCCCCGGCTCCTCGTCCGGTTCGCCGCCGCACTCCACGATCAGCGCCGGCAGCTCGGTCTGCGGGTCGTGGGGAGAGCGAACCTCGTAGCCGGCGTCGCTCGCCGCCTCGCGCAACTGCATGGCGAGGGTATTGCGACCACAGATCACGACGAGCCCCTCGCCGTCCACGGGAGCCACCACCTGTGGTGGGTCGGGGTCAGCGGTCCTGTGGGGTTCCTTCCCGGAGTAGTCGTAGTAGCCGCGGCCGCTCTTGCGCCCATGCAAGCCGGCCGCCACCTGCCTTGCCTGGATCGGCGAGGGGCGCCAACGTGGCTCGCCGAAGCTCAGCTCGTAGAAGCTCTTGGAGACGTCGAAACCGGTGTCGACGCCCACGAGGTCGCTGAGCTCGAACGGCCCCATCCGAAAGCCGCCTCCCATGCGCACGATCCGGTCGATCGTCGGTACGTCAGCGATCTGCTCTTGCAGTAGGCGCAACGCCTCCAGCCCGAACGGCCGGTTGCAGCGGTTGACGATGAAGCCCGGGCCGTCGCTCGCCCGGATCACGTCCTTGCCCATAGCCAGGCCCGTCGCGTCGGCTATCTCGAGTGCCCTCTCCGCTGACATCACGCCCGCGATCACCTCGAGCAGGCGCATCAACGGCGCGGGGTTGAAGAAGTGCATCCCCACTACCCGCTCCGGGTGGGTCGCGCCTGCCGCGATCGCGGTGATCGGCAGCGAGGAGGTGTTGCTCGCCAGCACGCACTCCTCGCTCACGATCCGCGACAAGTCCGCGTACAGCTCGTGCTTGACGTGCAGTCGCTCAGGCGCCGCCTCGATCACGAGGTCGCAGGGGGCGAGCGCGTCGAGGCTGTCCACCGGCTGCAGTCGTGCGGCGGCCTCCTGCGCCTGCTCGGCGGTCAGCTTGCCCTTCTCGGCTTCCTTTGCAAGGCCTTCGCGCACGCGTTCGGCGCCGCGCTCGAGTGCGCCCGGCACGGGGTCGGTGAGCAGCGTCCTCGCGCCGCTCCCGCAGGCCAGCTGGGCGATCCCCGCGCCCATCGTGCCGGCGCCCACCACTCCGATCGTCTTCGCCGCCGCGCTGCTCATCGCAGCAGCAGCCTACCGTTTGCCGTGCTTCTTCTTCGGCGCCGCGATGGTGATCGTGCGGGTCGAGACGACCGCCGCGTCGCTCCCGTGACGGATCGTGACGACGATCTTGACGAGCAGATGTCCGTGAGCGCGCAGCAGTTTCTTGCCGATGCCGTTGAGCTGGAAGGTGAGCTTTGCGCTCGTGCCGGGCGCCAGCGTGATCGTCGCTTTGCCGACCTGCACTTTGTGGTTCTTCGGCTTGGGCTTCTTGCTGAGGTGGGCCGATTCGACTTCGCCTGTGACGGTCACGACGCACAGGCCGCCCGCCGGCGGGCACTGGGCCGTCTCGCCGCTGTTCACGACCACGGAGCTGCCTTTGCCGGAGGTCGAAGGGGTGCCCGTCGTGGACACTGTCGCCGTTCCGCCCGCGCCGCCGTCATTGCCACTCGGGTTGCCGTTGCCCCCCGAACCGCCGTTGCCCCCCGAGCCGCCGGAGCCCCCCGAGCCGCCGGAGCCCCCCGAGCCGCCGGTCGATGGTGGAGCCGACACCGTCACCTGGTTGGTGGCGTGGGCGGTGAAGCCGAGTGTGTCGGTCGCGGTCATGTTGACGGTGTAGGTGCCCCCGGCCGCGAATTCATGGGTGGGATTCTGGCCGGTACCGGTCTGCCCGTCGCCGAAGTCCCAGCTGTAGGAGGCTATCCCCTTCGCGACGTTGGCCAGGTGATTGTTGCTCGATCCCGAGCCGACGAACGTGGCCTTATTTTCCGTGGGAGACGCGGTGAATTCGCCGGTCGGAGGATGGAAGAGGCCATCGGTGCCGACGCAGGAGTTCTCCTCATTGCTCCACAGCTTCTGCACCGTCCACGTGTGTCCGTTGATCGTGTTGGTCGCGTTTTCCTGATTGCAGATATAGCCGACCCCCAGGCCTTCGCTGTTCATCCATCCAAATTTTTCTTCGAGAATGAATGGGTCGGTGATCGTCTCACCCAGTTGCTGGGTGAGGATGCTCGTCTCTTTCTGGAGTTGAGTTGGGGGTGAGCCGCCACAGCCCGAACCGAGTACTTCGCTGAGATCGAGCATCGCGATGAGGGTGTACGGGGTGGAGTTGTAGTGAGCCGATCCGCGCAGACTGCAGAATTGCGAACCGCCGTTTTTGGGTCCAGAACACATCGACTGTTCGCACAGTTCCATATTCGGCGGCAGCACCACCGTATATAGGGTTTCCGCGACTCCATTTGCGTCGAGCGTTGGCGTGAGCAATTTTTTGGCGGCTATTTCTTCATCGAGAACCGCTTCGACTTCGAGCATTGTCACGGATGCGCCTCCCGCGGGAGCAACATCGGCGCTCCCCAAATACTTCGACCGGTAGGCCGCGATCTGGTTGCCGCCGGTCAAGCCCTGGGTGGAGTACTGGGGGAGCATCGCGAAGACATCTTCGGTTGTTCCGCTCGCGGCCGCTACATCGCCGAGGAAGCCGGCAAGCCCTTCTGTGACCGAACTTGCGGCTGTTTTCCCCGCGTGCGACCAAATCACCTCCTGGGTGTCATATCCGGAGAGCACCGGACCGCCACGGTAGGTTGGGCTCGAGGAGATGGCTTGCGCGGAGCTCGCACCAACCGCGAGTGTCGTCGCAATCGATCCGAAGGCGGTCAGGAAACGGGTCTTCCTCATAGTCACCAGGCTCCCAAATACAGTCGCTCTCGCGGCTCGCGCCGCCTCCAGCCCGGCACCGTAGCCAATCGCGCGGCTCGCCACAAGTGGACGATCGTCCATCCAACGTCGAAGATCGCGAGCGAGACCGCGGTGCTCCGCCCTGTGAGTCTTCTGATGACGGTTCGAACGACCCCAAATCCAAAAAAATGTGGCCCTACGCGCGACTCTACGTTCAGGAAGGCACGAGCGCGTTGATGCCCGTCATTGCCCTGCCGATGATCAACTTCTGGATCTGGGACGTTCCCTCGTACAGGGTTGTCACCCTCACGTCCCTGAAGTAGCGCTCGACCGGGTGGTCGTCCACGTAGCCCGCGCCGCCGTGGACTTGGATCGCCGTGTTCGAGCACTCTACCGCCGCCTCCGTCGCGTGGAGCTTGGCAACCGATGTCTCGAGCGTATTGGGGCGGCCCTTGTCCTTCAGGAAGCCGGCGCGCCACACGAGCATCCGTGAGGCGTCGGTCTTCAAGACCATGTCGGCGATCATCGCCTGCACGAGCTGGAAGCTCGCGATCGGCTTGCCGAACTGCTCGCGCTCCTTGGCGTATTTGACCGACTCCTCCACGCAGCCCTGACAGATGCCCACGCAGCCGGCGGCGACCGAGTAGCGCCCCGAATCCAGCGCGCTCATCGCCACCTTGAAGCCGTCGCCTATGTCTCCCAGCATCTGATCGTCTGAGACCTCGACGTCTTCGAGCGCGATCGACGCCGTGTCGGAGGCGTGCAAACCCATCTTGTGCTCGATCGTGCTCGCCTGGTAGCCGGGCTGGTCGGTGTCGACCATGAAGCACGCCAGTCCCCTGTGGCCCTTCTCGGGGTCGGTCTGGGCGAAGATCAAGGCGACCTTCGCGTAGTTGCCCATCGAGATCCACATCTTCGCGCCGTTTATGACCCAGCCGTTGTCGGTCTTCTTCGCGCGCGTCTTCTGTTTGGCGGCGTCCGAGCCAGTGTCGGGCTCGGTGAGGCCGAAGCAGCCGAGCCACTCGCCCGAGCACAGCTTTGGCAGATAGTGCTGCTTCTGCTCCTCGGTGCCCCACTTGAGGATCGCGCTGCACACAAGCGAGGTCTGCACGGAGATCACGGTGCGCACAGACGAGCAGCCTCTGCCGATCTCCTCGACCACCAATCCATAGTCGAGATAGCCGAGCCCCGCCCCGCCGTACTCGCGCGGGACGATCGCGCCCAAGTAGCCCTGGTCGGCGATCTTCTTGACGAGGTCCAGGTCGAAGTGATGGTTGCGCGCGTTCTGCTTGGCGCGCTCCACGATCTCCTTGTCGGTGAACTCGCGCGCAGTCTGGCGAATCAGCTGCTGCTCGTCGGTCAGGTCGAAGTCCATCTCTCTCCTAGCTATCGCGTGGCGTCCGGGTGTGCCGCGGACGCTAGCGATCTTCGTCCGCGGACGTTCCCAGCTTCGGCGTGCGCCAAGGCGCGCCCAGTCGCCGCTGCAGCTCGGCTCCCAGCTCCTCGACCGTCAGGCGATCCTGGGCGAGCGAGTCGCGGTCGCGCAAGGTCACGGTGCCGTCGTCGAGCGACTGGTGATCGACGGTCACGCCCCACGGCGTCCCGATCTCGTCCTGGCGGCGGTAGCGCTTGCCGATCGAGCCACCCTCGTCGTACTCGGCCTGCATCCGTCCGCGCAGATCTTCGTAGATCTTGCGTGCCAGCTCGGGCTGGCCGTCCTTCTTGACGAGCGGCATCACCGCTACCTTCACGGGGGCGATACGCGGATGCAGGCGCAGCACGGTGCGGGTTTCCTCGGGCTTGCCGCCTTTGCCTACCATCCCGTCCTCGGCCGCCGCGTTTTGCACGACTTCCTCGTCATAGGCATCCACGAGGAACGCAAGTGTCGCCCGGTCGGCGCCGGCCGCGGGCTCGATCACGTGCGGCACATACCGTTCCCCAGAGCTGGGGTCGAAGTATTCGAGCTTCTCGCCCGAGAACTTGGCGTGCTGCTCGAGGTCGAAGTCGCCCCTGTTGGCGATGCCCTCCAGCTCCGACCACCCGATGGGAAACAGGTACTCCACGTCGCTCGTCCCCGAGGAGTAGTGCGAGAGCTCATCCGGGTCGTGGGCGCGCAGATGCAGATGGTCGGGCCTGATGCCCAGCTCGACATACCAGCGCATCCGCTCGTCCAACCAGTGCTCGAACCACCTCTGGGCCTCCTGCGGCGGCACGAAGAACTCCATCTCCATCTGCTCGAACTCCCTCGTCCTGAAGATGAAGTTGCCGGGAGTGATCTCGTTGCGAAACGACTTGCCGACCTGCGCGATCCCGAATGGAGGCTTCTTGCGCGAGAACTGCAGCACGTTCTTGAAGTTGATGAAGATCCCCTGCGCCGTCTCGGGGCGCAGGTAGGCGGTCGAGCCCGACTCCTTCACCGGCCCGATCGTCGTCTCGAACATCAGGTTGAAGTCGCGCGCCTCGGTCAACTCGCACTCGTCGGTCTCGCCCGGGTGCTTGGATGGCTTGCGCCCGCACTGGAGATCGCCGAGGTGATCGGCCCTGAAGCGCTGCCCGCATGTCTTGCAGTCCACGAGCGGGTCGGTGAACCCGGCGAGATGGCCCGAGGCCTCCCACACGCGCGGGTGCTGCAATATCGCCGAGTCGAGCGCCACGATGTCCTCGCGCTCCTGCAGCATCGCCCGCCACCACTCGCTCTTGACGTTGCCCTTCAACAGCACGCCATAGTGGCCATAGTCATAGGTGGAGCCGACCCCCCCATAGATCTCAGAGGAGGGGAAGATGAAGCCGCGGCGCTTGCACAGCGCCACGATCTTGTCCATCGTCACGACGTCCTGGGCTGGGGGAGCTTGCTCGGTCATCTTAGGTTGGGGATCGTATTGGAGGGGCCGCGACCCCGGTCGGGCCGCCCACGACTTCCTTTGCTCCGATCCACAAAAAGACCGGCCTTGACATATCTTGCTATATGTGTTTACATACGTTGTGTTCTCTTGCTGACAAGACGGCGGAGGGGACGGTTCTCCGCCTGAAAGGTGACGAGCAAACTGCAAGAGCGTGAGTGACTGAGCACGATCGCACATAGGGGTCCACCAGGGCGTCGTTACCCAACCTCTCCCGCGGCGTCCCGCGCATGCCTCACAAAGCGATCGAACTGCTGGTCTCCTCGACAGGGCGCCGCGGTCCCCACCGGCCGCGGCGCCCGCTGTTCCGTAGGATTGGCGCGTGGCCAGATTCCTGATCGTGGGAGGAGGATCCAATGCCACAGCGCTGGCCGACGTGCTGGAGCGGGAAGGTCACGTGGTGAGCGCCGTCGCTCACACCGATCGCCGGGCGTTGGAGCACGTTGCGATCGTCTGCTGGCTGGAGGACTCCTCGCCGGAGCGCTTCTTGCTCGCTTCGGTAGACAGCTCGATGCGTGGCTTCGTCTATCAGGCCGGCGGGCGGGAGCGGGCGGTGTCGGAGACAGCCACGCTCAACTCGATTCCGGTGGCGGCGCTGAGGTCCGATCCGAACGATATGGCGGTGTGGCTGGCCGAGGCGCGCGACGCGGTCACCTCGTTGCTCGAAGCTCCCGGCGGGAGCACGCCGGCGCGCTATGCTGATCCGTAATCTCTGTAAAGCCGATCAGATTTGAGAAAGGACAAAGCAATGACGCTGAAGCTTGGCGAGGAGGCCCCCGACTTCGAGGCCGACACGACCGAGGGTCGCATCTCCTTCCACGACTGGATCGGCGATTCATGGGCGGTGCTGTTCTCGCACCCGAAGGACTTCACCCCCGTTTGCACGACCGAGCTCGGATACATGGCGGGCGCGAAGCCCCAGTTCGACGCTCGCGGCGTGAAGATCATCGGCCTGTCCGTCGACCCGCTCGATCGCCACGAGGAGTGGGCGAAGGACATCGAGGAGACCCAGGGCACGGCGCCTAACTACCCGATCATCAGCGACAGCGACTTCAACGTCTCAAAGCTCTACGGCATGCTGCCAGCCGGCGTCGACGGCGACCCGCTCGCTCGCACTCCGGCCGACAACCAGACGGTCCGCAACGTGTTCGTGATCGGACCGGACAAGCGGATCAAGCTGATCCTCGTCTACCCGATGACCACCGGTCGCAACTTCGACGAGGTGCTGCGCGTAATCGACTCCCTGCAGCTCACCGCCAAGCACAAGGTCGCCACGCCGGCCAACTGGCAGCCCGGCGAGAAGGTGATCATCGCGGGCTCGGTTTCCAACGAGCAGGCCAAGGAGAGCTACCCGGATGGGTGGGAAGAGCCGCGCCCCTACATCCGGATCGTTCCGCAGCCGAGCTAGCAGCTTCGGGTCCAATCCCTCTGGGCTAGCGGGTGCGGTCGCCGCGTCAGCCGATCGTGGGGCGGTCGAGCAGCGCCCCGGTCCTTGCGAGCAGCTCCTCGAGAATTCGCGCCGTCGCGCCCCATACGAGCTCTCCCCCAAACACATAGGCGTCGGTCTCGAACGCGATCCCGCGGCGTTCCAGACGCGTGCGGGTCCGTCCAGCTCGAACCTCGCGCAGCGATGGCTCGAGCACCACGTCCACCTCCAGCTCGGAGGCCCTCCACGCCAGCCCACTCTCAAGTAGGCCCACGAACGGATGGATCACATAGTTGGTGGCAAATGTCGAGGTGCGCTCGAGCGTCCCGACCATGGTCACCTCCGAGCGCGCAAGCCCGATCTCCTCTTCGGCCTCGCGCAGGGCGGTGTCGCTCAGCGTCGCGTCACCTGGATCGCGGCGCCCGCCCGGAAACGAGATCTCCCCCGCATGACGACGTAGGTCGGCTCTGCGCTTGGTCAATACCACCCGCAGCTCGCCGTCGGGAGCGCTATAGAGCGGTACCAGCACCGCCGCCGGCACCTGCTCGCCTGCCTGTGGCTCAGAGTGCGACGCCACGTCGAGCAACACTCCTGAGAGCGCTCGCTCGAGCGTCACTCGCGGCCCTTGCTCAGGCCGCGACGCCGGTGCGCTCGACGCGCTCCAAGAACATGACCTCGCCGTCCAGGGTCCTGTGCACGGGACACTTTGCGGCGATCACCTGCAAGCGCTCGATCTGCTCCTCGGGCAAATCGTCCGGCAGGCGCAGCACGATGTCGAACTTGGTCGGGCAGCCTCGCTCGGCCGGCGTGTATTGAACGTCGACCTCCACGTTGCCGATGTCCCAGCCCTTGCGCGCCGCGTACATCTCCATCGTGATCGCCGTGCACGAGGCCAGGCTAACGGCAAGCAGCTCCTGTGGGTCAGGGCCGGCGTCATCGCCTCCGGACTCGAGCGGCTCGTCCACTGTCAGCTGATGGTCGCGCACCTGAACGGTGTGTTTGAACGCCGAACCATTTCGCCTAACGCTGGCTTTCATCACTGCAACACCTTCCGATCTGGTTGTCACAGCACCCTCTCCTTCCATGGTATCGACGACACGGCGCTATGAAAGGGGGTTGAACAGCAGACCGGTGAGTAGCTTTGGGTAGAAGAAGGTCGACTTCGGCGGCATGTTCTCGCCGCTGGCTGCCACGTCGCGGACCTGAGAGACGGGTGTCGGGCGCATCAGGAATGCCGCGTCGTACTCGCCCGAGCGGACCATCGCGACCGCCTCATCCGTGCTGCGCGCATAGAACAGGCCGTTGAAATGCGAGATGTCATCGTCGCTCAAACCGAGGGCTCCCTTCAGCAGCAGTGCCTCCAGCACGCCTGTGTCGAGACTGCGGTAGGCCTTCGAGAAGCCGGGCAGGGAGGCGTCGGCGATCTTCTGATCCTTGAGCGTCAGCCGGTAAGGCTGTTGGTGGTGGGCGTCGATGTAGCCGAGCTGCAGCGGTCCTGAGCCGGACGCGGGCGCGATCTGCTCGAGCGGCACCTCGTCGATCTCGAAGTTGCGGCGCAGCGCCTCCCTCAACGCCTCCTGGCGTTCGCGATCGAGGCCGCGCACGAGACGGTGCGTAGGGAAGACCGTCAGGCCCGGGTCCTCGAGCGCAACCAGGCACATGAGCACATAGCGATGCTCCCCGTCGCCGCCTAGCTCCTCGGCGTAGGTGTTAGCGGTCTCGTAGCGATGGTGTCCGTCGGCGATCAGGAGCTCGGCGTCGCGGGTGGCCTCCTGTACGGCGGCGATCGCCCGTGGCTCAGAGATACGCCATAGCCGGTGCGTCGTGTCGTCCCTGTCGGTTACCTCGCCCCAGGGAACGCTCTCCGTGGCCGGCTCGAGCGCCTTCCAAGCCGCGTTCTCAGGGTCAGAGTAGAGCGAGAATATGGGGGAGAGGTTCGTTCTCGTGGCCCTCATCAGGCGCAGTCGATCCTCCTTGGGACCGGGATGCGTGCGCTCGTGGGGGCGTACCCGTCCCGGACCATAGCCCTCGATTCGAACCCGGCAGAAGAAGCCGCGGCGCGTGCGCCGTTGGCCGTCGGGTCCCATATACGTCTGTGTATGAGCCCACAGCGATGGCTCCGGATCGCGCACCACCACGCCTTGCATTTGCCAAGCCTCGAACAGCTCGCCAGCGGCGGCATATGGATCGGAGGCCGGTCCGTTTGCGCCCTTGGGCAGATCCACCGCGACCACGTTGAAAGGCGAGCGTTCCAGGAGCGTCTCGCGCTGCTCCGCGTCGATCACGTCATACGGCGGTGAGGTCACGTCCGCGAGCCCGCCGACGAGGGCTTGGTCGTAATGCAGGGCGCGCAGCGGCTGGATATCGGCCATGGCGCGGCGGACCCTAGCAGCGGCCACTACTCTTAGTGGTCATCGGGGCGTGGCGCAGCCTGGTAGCGCACCTGCTTTGGGAGCAGGGGGTCGCCGGTTCAAATCCGGCCGCCCCGATTGTCGTCGTAGCCCTTCATCTAAGAAGGTCGTTTTGGAGGGGCTTGGGGTACAGATTGGCTGCCCGGCCGCTCTACTCGGCTGGCGGCGAGCCGTAGTGTTTGCGTAGCCACGCCTCGACCTCGGAGCGGGCGGAGTGGTTCGTGATCCCGATGCGCCTTCGACGGCTGGCCGCGGTGAACAGTCCGCCGCCACGGCCGTCAACATTGAACAGTGCCGAAGTTCCGCGTGACCATCGTCGCCTCTTACGCCCCGACTCTGCCAATCGACCGCAAGGACGCGCTCGTCTACACCGGGCCGACCCTCACGCAGCCGCAAGAGGTGAAGGAGCCCCTTGGGGCCTGGGTCGAAAGTCGCGAGGGTCGGACCCTGATCGGCGACTACGTGATCGATCCGCCGCGGCTGACCCTGAGGTCGTCTACAACGAGTTCGACGCCCCGCGGAGTGGGAGGCCGGCGTGGACGCCCGCTCGCTCTTCGCGGAGAAGTCCGTCGCGGACGACTTGCCTAGCCCCGAGACAGTGGTCGCGCATCCAGAGGAGCTGTAGTTGGGATGCCCGGTCAGGGCAAGTCGGCAAGTCCCCCAGAACGCTATGACACGCCCGCCGCTAGGAAATGATGCCCACGAGCGTGTGCCTATCGGCTACGGCCAGGTCATGTCGATTGTTCAGCTTTGGGAGCAGGCTCTAGCCGTCGTCTGGTGGCGCACGCAGCGAAAGAACCGATCGCGTGCGACGGGCGACTTCGATACTGCACGCTCGCAAAAGGAGATCGTGCGACTAGAGGCAGCGTTCCTTCGCATGACTGCCCAGGCCGTCAAAGAGGCCGTCGCTCCTCACTTGGAGCCCAAGACAGCCGATGACCTCGGTGAGCTGATGTCCGAACGCAACCGCCTTGCTCATAGATTTCTCCGCGAGAGATTTGCGGATGACGGTAACTTCACGCCCGGAACCCACGATCAGCTCATCGCGCTTGGCAACAGATTTATGGATTCCCTTGAATCGGTGACGGGAACGATTGCAGACTTCGAGCCGTATAAAGGCCCTGTTCTTGAGCATTGGGGCGCCCTCGCGGAGCGCATTACGAAGCGAGTGTTCAGAGGACAGGCTATACCGAGGGATCCGCGTCTGCAATAGCACTGCGGTGTCTAGCACCGGGTCAGGGCGGTCGGCGAACGTTCCCGCGCGGGGTCCTCTATCCGAGTGCTGCGCGGCCGGATCACCAGGCTCTATACCTTCTCGCGAAAGCATATTTTTTTGGCGCCTACCCGTAAAGCCCCATGACCCGCCTGTTCCGCAGGTCCTCTCTTGAGCAAGGTCGTTTTGGAGGGGCTTGGGCACAGATTCGTCACACGGTCGCTTTACTCGGTTGGCGGCGAGCCGTAGTGCTTGCGTAGCCACGCCTCGACCCCCGAGATGTGGTAACGATTCATACCGCCCGTGCGTAGGTGGGGCAGGCCGTGAGGCTGTTGAAGCTCGATCCAGCGTGGCGTGACGCTCAGGTGGTCGGCGAGTTGCTGCTTGGTGGTCCATGGCTCAGGCGATTCCCAGCGGTCTTCGTGCATGATCGTTGTCGATCAGATCAGACTACGGCTGGGATCTCAAGGCTCTGGCCGGGGGTAGTCGACCGTCACGTTGGATAGCCAGATGGCGCGGCACGGTTGCCGAGGCTGATCTGGTGTCGGCTAGGTTGGCAGTGTTGAGGCTGCTCGCTCGAGCTCGCCGCGCTCAATCACGCGCTCCACGAGAAAGCCGGCTTCCTCTGTCGCGGCTAGGGCTCGTAGCTCACTGCTCGTGAGTGGTCGGTAGAGGACGCGGTACTCGCCGCGACGGAGGCGCAGCCACGGCACGCGGCCGGTCAGTGGCTTGATGTCGAGATTCGCCGGCTGGGGCTCGGTGGCGAGGTCGTGTTCGAGCAGGTCGAGCAGTCGCTTGCGGCTCTTGTGGTCGATGCGCCGTAGGTCGCGTAGCGCACGTTTGGATAGCTCGACGCAGTACATCCAGAGCGAGCCTGGCGGCTACTGAAGGCTGGGGGGCTCGTCTGTTTCGAGTTCAGCGCGCGCCTCCGCAAGGGACACTGTTTCGCCGGCCGCCAGTTCGACATCAGCAGCTGCCATGCCGTCAACGAACTGGGGTGCGTGGGCAAGCACAAAGTCCTCGAACTCCTCGGAGTCAACGGGGAGCATGTATACGACTGGTCGCCCGCGCCGGGTGACCAAGGTCGGCTCCTTGTTTTGCTCGATGTCGTTGATGATGGAGCTTGCGTGTCTGGCAAGCTCACGGACCCCGATCGTGCTCATCCTCGTGCTCCTAGCGTGTGCATATCAATGTACGTACAAGCTTAGCATCTCGTCTGTTTGGATCCAGCACACGGATGTTCAACATGGCATACATCGGGTCTCAAGAAGCGAGGAGCCCGGTATGGGAGCGGTCTGGAGGACCGCAAATAGACCGCAGAAGGCTCAATTCCCTTTATCCAAGCCGACTCTGCGCGCTGCGCGCCGTACGCCTGACCCGGTCTTCGGCCTTGCGCGCCGCATGTTTGCCCGTTTGGGCCAACTCGCGCGTCGCATCGGCGGCACCCGTATCGCCGAGGTCAAACGATGGCTGTCCCTCGATCTCCACGCCCACCACCGCGCCCGTGAGCCGGGGCAGCTCGCGCATCACGAATGCCAGCATCTTTTGCTCGTCTTCGCCAATCGACACCGCCAGCTCGGCGGTCGTCTCATCCCCAATCGAGCGGGCCAAGTGCTCAATCGCGGTATATGTGGCGATCTCAAGCGCCTCGCTGGCACACGTTTCCTTGGCGTTCTTGAGGACCTTCTCCTCGTTGCTGGCGCCCCGCAACAGGCTCAAAGGAGCCTTGCCCAGCGCCAACAGCTGGCTCACGGTGCTCTCAGCCAACCCCACGATCGCTTGAATCGGGTTCCCACTACCACTGACCTCTTCCAGACGCAACTGCACGCTGCGAGCGTGCTCACGCGTCTCCCGCAAGTGGGTCTGCAACGCGCTGCGATAGCTGTCTCGCGGGGCCATCGCGATCTGTGCCTGCAAGTCTCGGACCAGACCCAGCTCCATGGCGTGTGCCTCGCCCAGGTACTGCACGATCTTCTTCTCAGGCTGACTCATCGAGCCTCCTTCATTCTTGCGATTTCATGTGCTCATCCCGAGCGAATACCCACCGCCCCAACCCTGAAACGAGAGTAGTTTTCCTGGAACGGCAGGCATGCGCTGGCATGCTGCACGAGAGTCTGGGAGCAAGAGTGGTCCGGAGGGCAAATGGGATGCAGAAAGGTGAATCCTTTTATTCTCTAGTCGTTCGCCGCCGATATGAGGTCGTCAGCATGTAGTGCGATCCGTACGAGATGAGTAGTTTTGCCGCTAGTACGAGTTTCGTGATTAGGACGTTTGCTGGCGCACTGACCTGGGAAAGAGAACTAAACCAGGCCTGCTGTGCAACCGGCGGCCTTGGCACCGTATCAAATCAGGCCTGCTGTGTCGCATTGTGCAACCGGCAGCCCTGGCACCGTATCTGGCGGTGTTGGTCAGAGCGGCGTGATTTGGTCAGGTTCCGGTGGCGCGGTTGCTTCTTGGCGGGCAGATAATCCGCACGAGTTCAACTTAGAGAAATTTCCTGGGCCAGGCTTGGTCTGCTGACTCAAAATATCGAGAGGAGTTGATGGACTGATATCGGGACGAGTTGGCGAGGAAATAAGTGGTGTGGCTGTCGGCAGGAAGCCCTACGCGAAGGAGGCGACCGGAGATCTGACATCTGACAGTGTGCTGCTGACAGGCGTGACCGGGTTCGTTGGCATGGAGTTGCTGATGCGCTATCTGGAGCGCACCGACCGTCGGGTGTACGTGCTCGTTCGAGGTGCAGAGTGACCAGGAAGTCACGGCGCGGGTAGAGCACACGCTGCTCTCGCTGTTCGGCGCCGATCATCCCTATGCGGAGCGTGTGGTCGCGGTTCGCGGCGACATAACCCACCCTGGCCTTGGCCTTCGGGGTTACGGCAACGACGAGCTCGCCGAGCGAGTGAGTGAGATTGTGCACGGTGCGGCGTCGGTCTCTTTTGAGCTCGGGTTGGAGGCCTCGCGCGCGATCAATGTGGAGGGCACTCGCCAGGTGCTCGACTTCGCGTGAGCGTTGCCACCAACGCGGTGGTCTGCGCCGTCTGTCGTACATCTCCACGGCGTATGTGGCCGGTGAGCACGTGGGGCGCTTCAGCGAGGACGAGCTCGAAGTGGGTCAGTGCTTTCGGAACGCCTATGAGCAGTCGAAGTTCGAGGCAGAGCGCTCTGGTCGCGCATGCACGCTCCCGGATACCGATCACGGTGCTGCGTCCCAGCATCGTCGTCGGCGAGCGCGACAGCGGCTGGACTGCGTCGTTCAACGTGCTCTACTGGCCGTTGCGCGCGTTTGCACGAGGTGCCTATGTGGCGTTGCCCGCGCGCCGTGAGGCACTGGTAGACGTGGTGCCAGTCGACTATGTGGCTGACGCGATCTTCGCGCTCAGCCAAGCTCCGGAGGCCGAGGGCTCACCTACCACCTCACCGCCGGAGAGGCTGCGACCAGCGTGGGTGAGCTCGTCGAGCTGGCGACGGAGCACTTCAAACGCCCGGCGCCGCGTCTGATCGCACCTCGGTTTACCATCGTGTGCTTCATCCCGCTGCTCGTTCGTGCGAGCCCCGACCAGCGCTATCGTCGGGCGCTGGCGCGCAGCGAGGTCTTCTTCCCGTACTTCGCGATGGCGGTCGTCTACGACGATCGTCGCTCACGCGTGGCGCTTCGTGCAGCCGGCATCAGACCCCCGCCGCTGCGTCATTATTTCGACCGGCTGGTCGAGTTCGCGCTCGCCGCCGAATGGGGGCGGCGGCCGATATCACGCATCACCGCAGCTAGACGCACAGCACCATCATCCATGCGCGTGGCTCGGACCAAGCGTACCAGCTCAAGCTCGATCGGTGGTGAGCCGATGACCAGCACCCGCCTGTCGGCGCTCGACGCGTCCTTCCTCTCGGTGGAGACGCCCACCGCGCACATGCATGTCGGATGGGTCGCTGTGTTCTCCGCTCCCGCCGAAGGTCGACTGCCGCGCTTCTCACAGCTTCGCGATCACATAGAGCTGCGGATGGCGCGCGCGCCGCGCTACCGCCAGAAGCTCGCGTCTGTGCCGCTCGGCCTGCACGCCCCGGAGTGGGTCGACGACGCAGACTTCTCCATCGATCGTCACGTCTACTGGGCGCCCGGCCCGCTTCACGACCTCGTCGATGAGGTGATGTCAATGCCGCTGCGCCGTGACCGCCCGCTGTGGGAGATCTGGATCTGCGAGGACATAGGCGACCAGCAGATGGCGCTCGTCGGCAAGATGCATCACTGCATGGTCGACGGCCTCGCGGCAGTGGAGCTGTCCTCGCTGTTGCTCGACCTCACGCCCGAGCCTGCCCCCTGCGCGTCCGACGGCTGGTCCACCGTGCGGGAGCCCAACGGCGTGCGGCTGCTGTTCGGCGCGGTCCGCGACCGTATGGAGGAGCAGCTCGGCCTGCTGCGCTGGCCACTGCGAGCCGTCGACGTCTCCGTCCGCGTGCCGCGAGCAGAGCTCACGAGCGCCGTCCCATGCGTTGCGCGGGCGCTCGCGCACTCACTGCGCCCTGCGCCTGAGAGTCTCCTCAACACACCGCTGTCGCCGTTGCGACGCTTGGCCTGGTCGCAGCGGCCCCTCGACGATCTGCGCGAGATCAAGCGTGCTTATGGAACGAGCGTCAACGATGTCCTGCTTGCCGCGGTCGCCGGCGGGGTGCGCGAGTTCGTGGCTGGGCAAGGCCGACCAGCCGGTGACGCTCAAGGCGATGGTCCCCGTCAGCTTGCGTAGGGACGAGGACGTGCTCGGCAACCGCATCTCGTTCGTGTTTGCCGAGCTGCCGTGCGAGGAGCCCGATCCCGTTCGCCGCTTGCATCGCGTGGCCGCGACGATGACCCGGCGTAAGCAGCGATCGTGAGTCCGAGGGCGCCGACATGGCGCTCAATGCCGCCGCGCTACACGCCTACCGTCGTCCAGCATGCTATTTCCCGGATCGTCGCCAGCCCGCGCACCTTCAACCTCGTCGTATCCAACATTCCCGGTCCGGCGCAACGGCTGTACCTGTGCGGCTGCCCGCTTGAGGCTGCCTATCCCGTCGTTCCGCTGGCCGATCGCCACGCGCTCTCGGTCGGCATGACGAGCATATGCGATCGCGCCTGCCTGGGGATCTACGCCGACAGCGAGGTGATACCGGACGCGGGACGCCTCGCGAGCGACGTTGACGCGGCGATCGACGAGCTGCTCGCGACCACGCACTGAGCCATGACGCCCGCCGGACTATCCATACCCACATCGCTACATACCCCCGCCTCGCGCCTTCTCTGCTCTCCGTTGCTCCAGGCGCTCGCAGCGCCGCACGGCGTCGACCGCTATCTCGAGCTAATACGCCCCACATGGCCGCTGCGCGATCTGCGGGCGGAGGTCACCGGGGTTCGTCGCGAGAGCATCGACAGCGTCACCCTGGCACTGCGCCCCAACGAGCGTTGGCGCGGCTTCCGCGCCGGGCAGTTCATCCAGCTGACGGTCGAGATCGCTGGTGTGCACGAGACCCGCTGCTACTCGCTTGCCTGCGGGGAGCAGTTCGACGGGGAGATCGAGATCACAGTCAAGGCACACCCGGCCGGCAGGGTGTCGCTCTATATGAACGAACGCGCACGCCCCGGTCTGATCGTCGGGCTGTCCGAGGCCGAGGGTGACTTCGTGCTGCCGAACGAGCGACCAGAGCGCCTGCTGCTGATCAGCGGCGGCAGCGGCATCACACCAGTGATGTCGCTGCTGCGCACGCTCCGCGACGAGGGGCACCCCGGGCGCGTGACTTTCCTCCATTACGCGCGCACCAAGCGCCATATCCCCTATGGCGACGAGCTCGAAGCGATAGCGAGCAGCATGCCGAACGTGTGCCTAGTTTTGGCTTGCACGCGCGAGGACGCCGCTCTCAGCGGACATCTCAGTCGCAGGCAGTTGCGTCGCACGATGCCAGATTATGCTCGCGCGCACACGTACGTCTGTGGTCCCCCGAGCCTGATCGCGCACGCGCGAGCGCTGTGGGCCGAGGACGGTATCGAGCAGCCGCTGCACATCGAGAGCTTCCAGCCGCCCCCGCCCCCACCCGCGACCAGCGACTTCACAGAGGGCAGCGTCAATTTCGCGCGCTCAGGCAGACGCGCGACCATCGACGAGCGTAGTCTGCTGGAGCAGGCCGAGCAGGCCGGGCTACGCCCGCGGTTCGGCTGCCGCATGGGCATCTGCCGCATGTGCACCGCGCGCAAGACATCCGGGAGCGTGCGCAACGTCCTCAGCGGCGAGATTTCGAGTAGGGCTGAGGAAGACATTCAGATCTGCATCTCCAGGCCAATCGGCGATGTGGAGCTCGCTCTATGACGATGAGCCAGAGGATGAGCACCGCCGCCATACGCGATCTCAGCGCCCACGAGACCGAGACCTTCTGCCGGGAGCTCGACGCGATCCACCGGCGCGTGCTCGCGGACCTCGGGGAGCGCGACGCGGACTACATTCGCGAGGTGATCCGCGCCCAGCGTGGACTCGAGGTCACCGGACGGGGCCTGCTCTTCTTCAGCGTCATCCCGCCGGCGTGGCTCGGAGGCGTCGCCGCGCTTTCATTGTCGAAGATCCTCGACAACATGGAGATCGGCCACAACGTCATGCACGGCCAGTACGACTGGACGCGGGACCCCGAGCTGGACGGTAGGAGCTTCGAGTGGGATTCGGCCTGCCCCAGCGACCTCTGGCGTCACTCGCACAACTACATACACCACACCTACACCAACGTCGTCGGCAAGGACCGCGATGTCGGCTACGGGGTTCTGCGCATATCGGAGGATCAGCCCTGGAACCTCTACTACCTCGGCAACCCGCTCTACGCGGCGCTGCTGGCGATCTTCTTCCAGTACGGCGTCGCTCTGCACGACCTCGAAGTTGACCGTATCCTCGCAGGCGAGACGACGCTGGGCGAGAAGCGCGAGCTGATGAGCGCCATCGGGCACAAGGTTGGCCAGCAGACGCTCAAGGACTACGTCCTGTTCCCGCTGCTGTCAGGTCCCTCGGCGCCGCTCGTACTCGCCGGCAACGCGACCGCCAATCTCGTGCGCAACCTGTGGGCTTTTACAATCATCTTCTGCGGCCACTTCCCCGACGGAACAGTCCAGTTCACCGAGCAGGAGATGGAGAAGGAGACCCGTGGCCAGTGGTACTACCGCCAACTGCGCGGCTCAGCGAACCTGACCGGCGGCAAGCTGTTTCACATCCTCTCGGGCCACCTGAGTCACCAGATCGAGCATCACCTGTTCCCGGATATCCCCGCCAACCGCTACGCTGATATCGCCGTCGAGGTGCGCGAGATCTGCCAGCGCTACGGGCTGCCCTACAACACTGGGCCGCTCGGCAAGCAGTTCGGAAGTGTTGTGCGCAAGATCGCCCGGTTCGCACTGCCGAGCCGGAGCTGACGGTCGACACCGGGCGTGACAAACCTCCGATCCGGAGGGCAGTTGATCGGGCCTAACCTAGCATACGTGCGTTCGATATGGCATACGCCGGGTCTCGGGAAGCGAGGAGCTCGGTATGGGGGCGGTCTGGAGGACCGCAAATAGACCGCAGAAGGCTCAATTCCCTTTATCCAAGCCAACTCTAACCGTTCGCCCCGATATTGAATCCGGTCTCGCCGGCTGTTTAGTGAGATTGAAAAGTAGCCGATTTGCAGGGCTTTTTCTGATGGAGAGTATCACCGGTTAGCGTTTCGGTCGAAGTCGGATTGAGGAGGCGAGAGAACCCCCGTGACGACCGTGAGGGTAGCGGCGCAGATCCACAACGCGACAGTGCCAGCGAGCTCGATCACGCGGCGATGCAACGCGACCTGCCCGGCGATCACACCCGCAAGGCCCAGCAGCGCTGCGAGGTTGAACACGTTGGAGCCGATCACGACACCGGCCCCGATATGCGGGTCGTGACGGACAAGTGCAGTGACCGCGGCGGTGATCTCGGGCGCATCGGCCGCGAGCGCGGCGAGCATACCCAGCCTCAGATAGCCCCAAGCGTGCCCCGACACGCTCCAATCCGGTCACAAGCACCCAGCTCGCACCAATGCTGACTGCGGCAGCGAGCACGAAGATAGCGCCCAAGAGCAGGTCAGACACTCCTAACGCACCCCACTCGCACCATGCTGTGGGTAAGCATCCTGGCAGGAGTTATTTTGCTGGCTCTGGGTCACGTGGTCTCCCCTCCTTGGAGGGCACGCCGACCAGGCTTCCCGGCTCGCCAACCCGCAGCTTACCTGGCTATCGTTACCGCGTGCCGGTTGATGTGCAGTCGAAGATCGAGATCGCCCGGCCACGGGCTGAGGTCGCGGCCTACGCTTGCGACCCCGACAACGCGACCACCTGGTACCAGAACATCAAGGCGGTCGAGTGGAAGACCCCGAGGCCGCTCGCTATCGGTTCGCAGATCGCTTTTGTCGCGGAGTTCCTCGGCCGCCGCCTCACCTACACCTACGAGGTGAAGGAGCTAATTGCAGGAGAGCGGTTCGTGATGAGCACCACAGAGGGCCCGTTCCCGATGCAGACCACCTACACGTGGGAGGACACCGAGAGCGGCGGGACACTGATGACGCTACAAAATCGTGGGGAGCCGGCCGGGTTCGTCAAGGTCGCCGCACCGGCGATGGCGAGCGCGATGCGACGTGCGAACCGCAAGGACCTGCGTCAGCTCAAGGAGATCCTCGAACACGGGTAACGGCACGCTGGTCCCAACCAGGTAGAGCGCGAGCGTGGCGGGGAATAGTGTTTTGCCAGTCCCGACTATTGCTGACACACGCCCGGCGGTTGTGGTCAAAATCAGGCGACGTATGCCGCCTTCACGCACCGTTCGAACCTAAGGCGACGCGGGCGCATACTGTAGGATCGCGTCGTGCGCTCGATTTAAGGTGTGCGTAATCTCCGCAGCTGACAATTTCGGTGTGTCCACCGTCCTTGTTGTTGATGACGAGCCGATCGTGCGCGACGTGGTCGTGCGCTATCTCGAGCGCGACGGGCACAGGACGCTCGAGGCCGCCACCGGCGATGAGGCACGGGGCCTTTTGGAACGTGAGTGGCCGTCGCTGGTCGTTCTGGACGTGATGCTGCCGGGGGTGAGTGGGCTCGAGCTGTGCCGCTGGATCCGTTTGCGCTCAGAGGTGCCGATCGTGATGCTGACGGCGCTCGGCGAGGAGGCCGATCGGATTGTTGGTCTGGAGCTCGGGGCCGACGACTACCTGACCAAGCCTTTCTCGCCGCGAGAGCTTGCGGTTCGAGTGCGCAAGCTGATGCGTCGCACGGCGCAGCCGACCCCCTGCAGAGCCCAGACGATCGCTTTTGGCGACGTCGTGATCGACCCAATGGCGCGTGAGGCTCATAAGGATGGAGCGCTCCTCAAGCTGACGCTGAAGGAGCTGGACCTGCTCCTGTTCTTTGCGTCGAATCCTCGGCAGGTTTTCTCACGCGATCAGCTGATGGACCGTGTGTGGGGATATGCGAGCGCCCTCGACACGGGGACGGTGACGGTCCATGTTCGCCGCTTGCGCAAGAAGATCGAGGAGGATGCTTCGCGTCCGCGTCACCTTGAGACGGTGTTCGGCGTCGGCTACAGGTTCACGCCGTGATCGCGTTCGCGCTCATCGTGTCCTTGAGCACGCTCGTAGCGGGCGTCGCGCTGGCCCTGGCATTGCGTCTGCTGCCGACGGTCCGCATGCAGCTCGCGGGACTTGCGCTACTGGCGGTGGGCTTGCCGCTCGCAGCCGTGATCCTGGGTGGTCTCGTGATGTTTCACATGCACGACGATGTGAAGATCCTGGCCGTGGCAGCAGCCTCAGCCTCGACGGCGCTTGCGGCGGCGTTGCTGCTCGGAGGGCAGATCGCGCGGCGTATCCGTGGACTCGAGGTAGCGGCCGACGAGCTTTCCAGCGGTGAGCTGAAGGCGCGCGCCCCGACCGAGGGCCCGCGTGAGCTCGCGCACGTCGGCGAGGCTTTCAATGCGATGGCGGGGAACATCGAGGCGCTCTTCGACGCGCGTCGCCAGCTCGTCGCGTGGGCTAGTCACGATCTACGCACGCCGGTTGCCTCGATTCAGGCGATGCTCGAAGCGGTTGAGGATGGTCTTGCTTCGATCGACGAGTACTTGCCGGCGTTGCATCAGCAGACGCACACGCTCGCGAGCCTGATTGACGATCTGTTCGAGCTCGCGCGCATCGACGCGGGCGCGCTCACGCTCGAGCTGCGCGAGGCCCAGCTACCGCAGCTCGTATCTCACTGTGTGAGCGGCCTGGAGGCCGACGCGCGGGCGCGACAGGTGCGCCTCGAGAGCCAGCTCGAAGACGCCTTGCCCGATGTTCGCTGCGCACCGGAACATGTCCAACGCGTGCTCCTGAACCTCGTGACCAACGCACTGCGCCACACTCCTTCGGATGGCTCGGTGCTCGTCAAGGCGAGACGGCGCAATCGTGAGCTGGAGGTGACGGTCGAGGACACGGGCGTTGGGCTCAGCACGGAAGCCCAGCAACGTATGTTCGAGCGCTTCTGGCGCGGCGATACCTCGCGTACCCGCGCAAGCGGTGGCGCTGGGCTGGGGCTTGCGATAGCGCGAGGCTTCGTCGAGGCCCAAGGCGGCCGTATTTGGGCGGAGAACCGGCCCGAGGGCGGCGCACGCTTCGCGTTCACGCTCCCCATTGCCGAGCCCTCCACGATCGTCTGAGCGCAACCGCGGCGCAACGATTCACGGAATGTTCATCTCCGTGCAAGAGGCACGTTAGGAGTCCCAGGCATCGTGCCCGTGGTCGGGGAATGATCCCCGTCCAGTCCAGGAGGTTCACCCATGAAGTTGCCTCGTCTCGTTATCCCGCTCGCGCTGGTCTTGGCCGGCGCCACGGCGACATCCGCCGCTGCCCATGAGGGGCGCGAATTTGGTCACCATGAATCCCAGGTCGTCGGTCACGCCTACGTCAACGACAACACGGCGGTATCGAACACCGTGGCGGGCTTCGACCGGCACGCTGACGGGTCGCTCACGCCGATCTCCGGCTCTCCCTTTCCGGTCGGCGGCGCAGGGCTTGGCGCGGGCCTGCCGTCACAGGGCGCGATCCAGCTCTCCAGCGACGGGCGCTACCTGCTCACGGCCGACGCTGGCAGCAACCAGATATCGGTGTTGCGAGTCGGCTTCAGTGGCGTACCCCAGCCGGTCGGCGCTCCCGTGTCCTCCGGCGGTGTCGAACCACTCAGCATCGCGGTCTCGGGCAACCTCGTATACGTTGCCAATGCCGGCGCGAGCGCGCCGAACATCACCGGATTCATCCTTGCCCCGAACGGGTCGTTGAACCCGCTGCCGGGCTCCACCGTCTCGCTGCCCGCAGGCTCGGGTCCGGATGACGTGTTGATCGATCCAAAGGGCCGGAGACTCGTTGTCGACCTCGACAACACCTCCACGATCGCGAGCTTCCACGTCCGTCGCAATGGCTTGCTCGTCGCCGCTCCCGGCTCGCCCATCGCTGCGCAGGGAGCAGGACCGTTCGGCGCGGAGTTCCGGCCAAGCAATCCCTCACAGCTGTTTGTCAGCAACGCCCACGGCGGTACAGGCAACGGAAACGTCTCGGTCTTCCTGGCCAGCGGCAGCACGGGCCAGCTGGCCCCGATCGGAGCATCCCCATTCGCCGATCTTCAAACAGCTCCTTGCTGGGTGGAGATAAGCCACGACGGACAGTTCCTGTTCACCGTGAACACTGCGTCAGGCACGATCTCGAGCTACTCGATCAACCCCGACGGCTCACTGGTCCTGCTCGGCAGCACACCCTTCGGCTCGGCCGGAGCGGGCGCCGTTGACGCCCGTCTGTCTCCCGACGGCAGGACGCTACTGGTAGACGGAAGCAAAGCCAACGTCATCGCGTCGTTCGCGGTGAATGATGGAAGCCTCACCGAGCTGTCCAGCTCACCCACACCGCTGCCCGTGGGTGCCTTCGCAGCAGGCCTCGTCACCAACTGACGATTAGCGACTTGCCGCCGGCTCGGGATATGTCTATGAGTCGGCGGCGTCGCTGCATCCTGGATTCACAATGACGCTCACCCTCTCGCGAGACGGGAGATCCGATCGAGCTCTTCGCATCTAGGATCACGCGTTACCCCTTCGCCGGAAGGGTCCGGGCAAACGCCACGCCACGTCCTACCCAGACGCCGAGCTGGCGCTTGGTTGCGAATCCCTCCGTGGAGACCAGTATCCAGCCCTTCATCGGCCGGCCGGTCATGTCAAAGACGCGGGTGTGAGGCCGAGCGAGCGCCTCGTCAGATGCGTCCGGGCCGACCCGGACCATCAGCTCCCCACTATTGGAGATCCCCACTGCCATGTTGCCGTGGAGCAGGAACGCCAGTCCGCCAAACATGGCCTTCTCGGTTACGCCGTGCTCGTCACCGAGCCGCTCGCGGATTCGATGGGCGAGCTCGTTGTCATAGGTCATCTCGTCGCTCGAGCGGGAGTGTCAGGCCTCGAGTTCGAGCTTCAGCTCACACATGTCCACGGAGGCGCGGACACCCGGAGTCTCAGAGGCATCCATAGCGCTGAACGTTTGGGCGCCCGCACTCATATCCTCCGCCGTGGCAAAGTGCTGTAGAACCACCGCCGTGCCCTGCGCCTCGTCGAACATCATCGTCAAGCCGGTGGCGGGCACGCCTGGAGGTGGCCCGTCTGACTCCTTTATACGGGCCAGCAATCCCTCCATCCGCTCGGCGCTCACATCCGTGAATCTCACGACGCGCACACACATGAGAAATCTCCTCGCATTCGGTAGGTACCAACATACACCCACTACGCCAAGCCATCGAAGGCATACGTCTGTTAGACATGGCATACGCCGGGTCTGGGCGGGTAAGACCTCTGGCATGAGCGCGGTATAGCCGCCACAAATCCGCCACAGAGGGCCGGAATCCCCAGTGTTTATGCGGTTTCTATCCGGCCGCCCCGACTTGCTGGACAAGGGCTTGCCTTTATCCTGCTAAGGGCAAGCATTTGCTGTTGCTGTTTGAACCAAGGAGACTGGTCTTATTTGAACCGGAATGGGCGAGAAGTGCGCGCGACGGGCGAGCTAAACGAGTTGTTCGCCTCGTTGCTCGCCGAGCCCTTCGATCCCGGCCGGCTCGCTCGGGCAATGCTGGAGATGACTCCTGCGGACTACGAACGCATCGAGAAGCTGCACGCGTCGCTTGATCAGCTTCCTGAGGGCAAGCGCCAATAGGTTTGTAGAGACGGGCGTTGGTCGTCTCGACGGCCGTGCCCGATCCGGCGCGTCCCTTTCAAGATCTAAGCAGGATCGCTTCCTTCGACCGAGGGGCGGTGTAGCGGCGCGGGATCGCTGCTTGGTTTTGTTCGATCCGGCTGCCGGGTTCGATGGTCAGCTGCCTGGCATCGGCCCGAAGCTTCGGCGACGTCCAAGGACACGCGCGTCCGCGATCTCGTTCTTACCGTCCACCGCTCTTCGACCTCAGCTCGGGAAGCGTCGGACTGCTGTGCGACGTTGAGAGTTGCCGGCCCTCAGCGCCCGGGCCGTAGAGGCCGCGGGATCGGGTGGAGCCCGGCCGGGCGGGTCGTCCTCCACGCGCCAGGCCCTTCGCCGGCCTCGGTCTGTGATCTCGGCCGTATACGAGCTGCGGACACACGATCTACCACTGCTCTGTTCCAGGCCCTCCGCGGCGGAACTGCGCGATACTTGGAACTGCGCGATAGTTTGAACTTGACTGGCCGCGCCCGGATGGATATGATTTGTCGTCCGGTGGCACGCGCGAACGGTGCCGCGATGCCTGGTTCGGAGCCCGACATCAGGCCCAAGATCACACGCTGGGGGTTACCATGAGCGCGGGAGAAGATATACCGGCGGTGTCAGGCGATGTGCGTGTGTACGTCAATGTCTCGAACCCGCTTCTTAGGCCATACCGAACCGGGAGTTACCTCATCTACGACCAGGGTGGCACGGACCACTTCAGATGTGCGATGGATCTCAAGTCTCACCGGTACCCTGCCTCAGGCAGTCACCAGCTCGATGAACGCGAGTTCCTCGACATCCTCGCGGTCAATGTTGTGACGCGCCATAAGCCGAAGCGGATTTACCTCGTCGATCTTCGTGAGGAGACTCACGGTTTCCTCGACGGCATCGCCGTGTCGTGGTACGCCGACAACGACTTCGCCAACGTCGGACAGAGCTGGACCTGGATCCAAACAGACGAGCAGCTACGCCTGAAGCTCTTGCAGGGCGAGACCCCTCAGATCTTCTCGCTCGACATGCACGCGGCCGATAACCGATGCCAGCAGCGGGTCGCGCCCACGAGCTACACCGAGCTCAAAGTCGGGAAAGCGGCGGCTGAGGAAAGGGTGGCTGGGTGGCTGGCGGGGGAGCTAGGGGTCCCGGTGACCTACCGTCGGATCCCGGTCACGGACCACTGCGCTCCGAGTACGCGCGCCCTGGCGGAGCTGCGCAGGCTCTGGCGCGACGCCTCCGCGCAGCAGGGGTCTTGGGTCCACTTCCACTGCCACGGTGGTGACGGACGTACGACCACTTTCCTCGCTCTTTGGGACATGCTGAGCTGGAAGCGGACAGGACAGCCACTCCCGCCGCTGTCGGAGTTCGCCTGTCGTCAGTGCCAGCTGTTCAAATACTGCATCAATCCGGCCGGGTGCGGTTGCGGGATGTGCAAAGAAGATGAAGCAAAGGCGGATTGCGATTGGAAGCTCCCGCTCGCGCAAGCGCGTTGGCAGATGCTCGAAGAGTTCCGCGAGGAACTCGTCGCAGGCGCGCGCACCGAGTGACTCGATGACCGTCGGCCGACCTGACGCCTCGACCATGTCCGGGCGAAAGGCGACATAGCGGAGAGACCTGATGGCTCGTTCAATCTTCGCGATGCTGAACAGACGCTTCGGCGACCCCGTCGCCGGCGGGGAGCTGAGGCGTAGAGCCGCCCAGCATCTCGAGAGCGCCCGTGGGGCCACGGCGGTCGACTTCAGTGACGCCTCGCGACTCGGCAGGGTAAAGCCGAAGCTGGCGATCGTCGGCGCCGGATTCGCAGGTTGTGCCGCCGCGCACCTGACCAAGACGGACCTGGACGTGCGGATCTTCGACCCACTCGGGAGGGCTGGCGGGCGCGTTTGGTCGTCGCTCCCGTCCGACACGCGGCCGGTGGTCCCCGGCCGCGTCGTGGAGCGGGGGGCGGAGCTGATCGGTCTGAACCATCCGCAGTGGGTCATATCCGCGGCCGAACTCGGACTGGGACTCACCGTCGTCACACCAGAGGATCTGCAGGGTGGCGGTCTGGCCGAGAGCCGCGTCAAGCTCAAAGGCAGCTTGTACGATGCAGAGAAGCTCTACGAAGAACTGAAGCCGGTATATCAGCGTTGGAGCAACGTCGCGGACGCAGCGAAAATCAATCCGCAGGCGCCGTGGACCGCGGAAGGAGCTGCGGCGCTTGACTCGAAAAGCCTGGCCGACATCCTGCTCGAAGAGGCGCGCGTATGGAAAACACCGGAACACGTTTGCCAAGCGATCAAGCTCGAATTCGAGCTGAACAACGCCACCGCCGCCGAGAACCAGAGCTGGCTGGCGCTCCTCGCCCAGCTTCGCGCCGGGGGCGAAGGACTGGCTTTCTTCGAAGACACGGAGATCTTCAGATGTGCCGCGGGCAACGACGCCCTGGCGAAGCGACTGGTGAGTGGACTACAGATCGAGCCGAGGTTCGTAGAAGCGATCGACCTTCCCGCCACCGGCGTAAAGCTGACGTTCACTGACGGCTCTACCGCTTCCTTCGATTACGTCATCGTGGCCACGTCGGTAGCGATGTGGAAAGCGATCAGTGTCAACGGCGCAGCGTTTCCATACGCTGCCGTTGACGCCGGGCCGGCGGTCAAGTACCTCGCACCTGTGGAGAAGCGCTTCTGGGTTCCCCAATGGCTTTCGCCGGAGGCAGTCTCAGATCAGCTCGGCATGACATGGGAGGCAACCGACAACCAGGTCGACACAGCGCGGTTTGACCTCACGGCCTTTGCGGGCGGGCCGCTTGCGGAACGGGCTATCAGCGAAGTAGAAAAGATTGGTGCCAACGCGTATTTCCTGCCGCGGATTGCCGATCTCCTGCCCGGCGTTACGATTGCAAGTGGGCTCAAGAGCGCCTTTGTCGACTGGCCGGCGCTGCCGACGATCCAGACCGGTTACTCCTGTCCAGGACCAAATCAGGTGATGGAACAGCAACAGTCGTACACGAAACCATACGAGGATCGGCTGGTCGTCGCCGGCGAGCATACGTCTCCCGCGTGGTTCGGGTTCATGGAGGGAGCGCTCGAGTCCGGAGTAGGAGCGGTAGCTACGCTGGGAAAGTTGATGGGACTCGGGGATAGGCCCCGGGGCTGACGTCAGCCTGGTACGTACAGCAGGATCTTCCCCAAACGATTTGCGGGTCTCGCGGGAGCGGTCGGTTGGGTTAGGTCGCGTCGGCGGGCAGCAGCGTGAACGCGCCGTCGTCGTCCTCTAAGGGTCGTACAGAGCGGAAGTGACGTTCGTCGAAGGTCGCTAGATGAGACGTTGAGAAGCGAGCGGCTAGAACGGCGATCGATGCGTCGGCGAGTCCTAGCTGTTGCTCGCGATAGCGTGCGCACAACCGGCGAGCATCGCGTAGACCCTGCGGGTCGAGCGTCGGGACGAGGAAGCCGCTGGCGAGGCTGTCGATGAAGCTGAGCTCCGCGGCTACGCCGAGGCGCGTGAGGATCAGATGATCGGCCTCCGCGACCGTGAATGCCGAGGACACGAGCTCGCCGTCCCACCCTTGCAGTGTCTGGGCTGCGGCCTTGTGGTCGGGGTCGTTGGCGTCAGCGGCGCTGTAGAGAACGCCGGCGTCGACGATTAGGGCTGGGATCGTCCGAGCTCCCCGCGGACGATCTCGTCGGCATGGCGACCCACCGGCTCTCCAGAACCGTGTCCTGCCGCAATGAAACCGAGATTGCGAGGACCGGCTGAGCGAGCCTTCTCCGAGATCGCCTCACGCATCAATTCAGCCTGCGAGCGCCCGGTCGCGTCAGCAAGGCGACGCAGAGCGGCAGCATCACTCTCGTCGAGATACACCGTCGTCTTCAACACGCCACATATGGTACCAGCTATATCGTGGTCTGTGCCCCGAACCAGAGCCGTAGCCAGCGTGCAACCTCGGAGCGCTCATCTCCACGCGTCGGAGGCCGATATAGCCGTGTGGCATCGTCGTCCATCGCACGCCCGCCAGGCTCAAAGAGATCACGATCGCCGGATGCCCAAGGGCCTCTGAGCGCGAGCGCGCGACGCCGTCTCAGTGTCTCCGGTGCGCGCCTGCAATACATCCGCTGGCTCTACCTGACCAGAGATCTTTCGCATCACACGATTCGTGCCTATGACGGCGACGTCGCGGCCTTTGAGAGGTACCTTGGTCCAAGCGCTTTCGTCGGTCAGATCGACAGGCGCCGGCTGCTCGCCTTCATCGAAGACCAACGCAACGCCGGGCTCGACCCGCGGTCGATCAAACGGCGTGCCTCTGGGCTGCGCGGCTTCTGCCGGTGGCTCCTCTCGCGCGGACTCTTGCCGGTTGATCCTTGGAGCGACCTCAGTCTCGTCTCGGGACGCTCGCGCAAGCTGCCGCGCACCGTTCCGCGCGAGGACTTGGAGCGTCTTTTCGCCTTCCTTCGGCAGAAGGCCGGTATGGATCCTTCCGGTCGCTTCGATCACGTACGTAGGCGTCCCCACGAGTCGACGACGCTGCTGGCTGTCGCTTTGCTAACGACGACCGGGGTGCGCGTCAGTGAGCTCGTCAGCATACGTTGCAGCGACCTCGACATGCTCAGCCGGAGCCTCAGTCTGGTGGGCAAGGGGCGGCGTGAGCGAAAGGTGTTCCTGACAAACGACTGGATTACCGGCCTCACCAGTGCGTACCTGGTTGCGCGCGATGCACTGGATATCGACCACGACCAGCTCTTATTCAACCGACGCTACGCTCCGCTCACTCCACCGGCGGTGAGATCTCGGCTCGCTAGAGCCGCAAGTGACTGTGGTCTGAAGTGCAAATTGACGCCGCACCTATTGCGACACACGGCGGCTACACAGCTGATCGAGGCCGGTGTTGACATCCGTTACATCCAGCGTTTGCTTGGCCACGCCAGCTTGACGACGACCGAGATCTATACACACGTGTCAGATTTTGCGCTTCGAGACGTTGTCTCGAGCGCCGATGTGCTGGGGAGGTTGCGTAACCGCGATAACTAGGAATTATCGCAATGACAAATATCTCCGACGACGGGGACCGCTGTCAGCTGGAAGCGCTCGAGACGGCCCTATTGGGTCGTAGTGACGAACTCGCGCTGTTTCTAGTTTTCGACCGACCCGATAGGGTCTCGGAACGCCCCGGCCTGGCTCGCACCTATTTCGCCCAGCGCTGTGCGTCGGATGCGCAACTGGGACAAATGATCGACGCCTTTCGCAGCGTCGGTTGTTACGTGGAGCTCTTCGAAGGCGAGCGACCGATACTCAAGGCGTTGGCGAGCGGGCGTCTCCAGAGCATGAGCCGCCCCCTGAAGGTGATATACAACGGCATCGAGGGTGGTGTAGCCATCGATGGTTTCGAGCCTGGGCGAAAGGCGCTACTCCCGTCGGTCGCTGACTCGTACGGGCTGGTTGCCTCCAACTCAAATGCTTACGCGTGCGCGCTCGGTCGTCACAAGTTTCACTACTTCACTGTGCTCCGGTCGATGGGAATCACCACACCGCAGGTCTGGCACTACCGGCTAGGGGAGGGGTGGGCCGGCGGACGGCGACCCGCCGACGGCACAAAGGTCATCGTCAAGTCGACTTACGAGTCGTGGTCCGTTGGCGTGACGGACAGGTCCATCTTCGTCGTCGATGACTCATGCGATGAACGCACGGCCGACATCGCAAACGAGATTGGTCAAGCCGCCACGGTCCAAGAATTCATCGTGGGAAGCGAGATCTGCGTACCCGTCTACTCGTGTCCGCATAGGATCGTCACTCCTCCGATAGAAGTTATCCTCGCAAAGGCGCCTGACGACGCTAGTGCCGTCACCACCATAGATGACAATTTGATGCATGGCGGTGTGATCCATAAACGCTACGAAGGCTCGTTGGCGACACAAAGACGACTGTGCGAATTCGCGACCGCAGCCTTTGACCTTCTTGAACTTCAAGGCTTTGGCAGGATGGATTTCCGTCTAGATGAAAGAGATTTACCGTGGATAACCGATGTTGGTGTGTCACCAGGCCTCAGCACCGAGAATTCTGCGTTTCGCTCTATCGCTGAGCTTGGTTTCGACTACAATAGCTTCCTGCGCATCATCGTCGCGGCCACTCTCGCGTCTCGCGGTCTTCTCTAATTCTCCCGCCAGAACTCGATTGTGGGCAATGTGAACCCACGTCCGTAGTTTTGCCAAAGAGGGCCAAACTCCTCAGGATGGCGTAACAGCAGTTCGATATCGAACTGATCGGCGGACGTAGGTTCACCCGTCGCAATGACTTCGGACAGGAGATCGTGCCGCTTGATGAATACTTCTCGGCTCGGATAGGTCATTAAGCGCACGAGGTCGCCGAGCTCGGTCCATTCTGAGCTGGTTGAGTCGGAACCTCCAGAGACATAACGGGCGGCACATCGGTTAGACCTGATCAAATAGGTGAGGTTGGGCTCTGGCACTCGACGACTTCTAACTATCTTCTTGTCGGTGCGATCGAAGATAGCCAGCGCTTGATCGAATTGGCCTGCGAATACCAGATAAACCGCTATCGCGTTTTCTCCAAAAAATGGATCGCCTTCGACCGCCGAAGAGACTATGGCCTGTTGTCTGACGATAGCCTCCCGTGCATCAACTGTGCCCATACGGAATTCTGCCAGCAGCTTATTCATGCGGGGGTAGTCGACTCGCGGAAATGAACCGGCGGCGAAACCTCGCACTAGATTCTCGACCCGCTCATAAGTGTCACAAGCCTCGGCGTAGCGGCCATTGCAGACCTCGCTCGAGCCGAGATTGACAAGCGCACGATAGTACTCAACGGGCCGACGGACGATGGATCGTCCAGGTTCCGGCCCGAAATAGCGTACAGCTCGGCGGTTGCGTCTCAATGAGTTATCTGGTTGGAATAGACTCCCCGAGCAACGATCGAGCGTGTGCGCAGCATCGCTCGCGGACACGTCGAATTGCGGTCGGTCAAGCAAAGCCTGTTGTATCTCACCCTCTAGTGCCCAGGCCTCGCGCTTGTCGATCAGATGGCAAAGGCCGTAGAGCAGCAATTGCATCAATCGGATTCCTACCTCCGGCTCCTCCCGATGGTACTCGCGCCACCGTTCGAGGGTCAATCTGCCGCGCGCTCTATCGTCCTCGCTTCGAGTGGACATCAGGCACATCGCTCGAAGGTAGTCCGCCTCGGCGACGAGCCTCTTTGGCAGAGTCGCAGGGAGCTCGTCGAGCGCGTCCAAGCAGGCGTCGAAGCGGTATCCATTCAGATGGTCCAGGGCCTTCTTGAAAATGACCATGACGTCACTGAGCCCAGCCTGCGCTATGGCGTCGAGAATGACGGCGGGAAGTTGCCGCCATGACCGACCGTCGCGCTCTCCCTGAAGTCCCGCCTGCACTCCCAGCGCACCGGCATCGCCAGGACGCTCAGCGTCTATCGCGTTGATGCAGCGCAAATGATACTCGGCCGGTCGCAGGCCCCGAAAGCAGTCGGCGAGCTTTTCGTGGACACCGACATTTTTGTCTGTGTCGAGACGGAGGAAATACTCTCGGAACAAGTCGTGCACAAATGCGCCGATATCGTCGAATAGGTCGAGCACATCCTGATCGCGGCAGTATCGCAGCAACCGCGAGGTCTCTCCATCGTCTGCGCCGAATGCGCAGGCGACCTCGTCGCGGTGAAATCTGGATCCGATCACCGCGGCGACTTGAAGCAAAGCCACGGCCTGCTCTCCCGACGTGCCGAGTGCCTGTATCCTCTCGGTGACGAGCTTACGCATGACGTCGTCATGGTCGGTGCGGTCGAGTTCTGTCGCCAGCTTCCCACCCAGCAGAGAGTCCGCACATCTTCGCGCCAAAGCGAGATGACCACCGGATATCGAGTAGATTTCGTCGGCGAGCTCGTTGGACGGAACGCCAGGGCTCCCGAGCATCTGCAAGATCAACTCGAAGCCTTGACGAGGAACCCGTTTCAGCGGGAACGGGGCGATTTCGCTTGGCTTGAGCAGCGCATCGTGGGCTTCGGGATTTGTCACCGACTGGTAAGGCTCTGGTGTCTGCACCGCCAATATTCGCAGTTGGTTCAAGAACGGAAAGGCAGCGCGCATCTCGGCGTCACGAAGGCTCTTGAGCAGCGTCAAAGAGTGAGCGTCCCACCAATGCAGGTTGTCGGCTATCAACAAGATCGGACGTGAGTTACCAAGTCTGTCCAGCTCGTAGACGACATTTTGCTCGGCCGCTTCGAGCACGAGCGTTGGCCCCCGAAAACGCCTGGCGCTGGCCTTGAGCGCCTCGACAGTCGCGATGAGGAATCCTCCGCTACCCAATAGCGTTTCGCCGGCCTTTGCGATACCTAGGATCGCCGGACCAACCGACTTCCACACGCGCGGCAGACGCGCCATCGCGTGCGCAAAAGGGTAAAGAGGCACTGCCCCCTTGAGTAAATCGCCTTCGACCAGGACCGTGCTGCCACCGCTCGTCTCCCAGAGCACGCCGATATCCCTCGCGAGCCACGTCTTTCCGATGCCGGAGGGGCCTTCTATGATCGCGATCTCATCGCCTTGAGACAGCACTTGGGATATCCGTTCGGCGACGACGTCGTAGCCAAGGAGCCCCCAAAGATTGGACATGCGATAATTCCTAGTTATCCGAAAGATCCAAAAACGACGCGAAGCGTATAGCATCGACGCGACGCTAGGTCTCCGTGGCCGTAGCGGACGATATGCCTGGCAAGCATTGGAGGCTGGCCGGCATGAGGCGAGTTGACAAAAGTGCATCTGAATAAACATGCTGTTCACCTATGTCTGATTGTGAGCAATGACTCTCTGACGAAGAACGCCGATCGGAGATCGGGGCGTGGACTCGCCTGACTTCGATCTGGTGGGCGGCACGATCGTGTGCGCCGAGGGGTCGTTTACAGCGGACCTCGCCGTCCGAGACGGCCGAATCGCCGCGATTGGGACCGTGCTGCCACCCGGCGCGGCCGAGCGGGTGGACGTATCGGGCCGACTCGTCATGCCCGGCTTCGTCGACGCGCACACTCACATCGACACGCCGTTCGGGACGGCCATGTCCGACGACTGGGACAGCGGGACGGCCGCAGCCCTGGCGGGCGGAACGACGACGATCATCGACTTTGCCGAGCAACGCCCCGGGGGCTCGCTGCAGGACGCGATCCGGCTGTGGCGCGCGAGGGCGGCTGGCAAGGCGCGGGTCGACTACGGCCTGCACGTCATCATCGTCGACCTGAGCGAGGCGGTCAGGGCAGAGATCCCCACCCTCCCCGAGCACGGAGTCTGCTCGGTGAAGGTGTTCATGGCCTACAAGGGGACCCCGCTGTTCATGCGCGACGACGAGCTGTTCGAGGTCATGCAGATCGCGGCCGGCTCCGGATTGCTCGTCATGGTCCACGCCGAGAATGGCGATGTGATCGCGTCACTGCGGCAACAGGCGCTCGATCGCGGCGATGTGTCGCCGGTTTGGCACGCGCGTACTCGGCCGCGCCAAACGGAGGCGGAGGCGACGTCGCGCGCGGTCCGCCTGGCGCAGATTGCGGCGGCTCCGCTTGTGGTCGTTCATGTGACGTGCGCGAGCGCGCTGGAGGAGATACGGCGCGCGCGCCGTCGGGGCGCGACGGTGTTCGCCGAGACCTGTCCGCAGTATCTGGTGCTGGATCGGGCCTGTCTGCAAGCCGACGATGGGGAGGGGGCGAAGTACGTTTGTTCGCCGCCGCTGCGGACGACCCGCGACCAGCGGTCTCTGTGGCGCGGGCTGGGCGCCGCCGACGTCACCTTGGTCGGCTCCGATCACAGCTCCGCAAGCTTTCATCGGCAGAAGCGGGTCGCCCCCGACTTCGCAAAGATTCCCAATGGCGTTCCGGGCGTCCAGGAGCGCCCCGCTCTGCTTTGGACACACGGCGTGCTCGGGAGGCGCATTTCCGCTGATCAGTTCGTCGCGGTGATCTCGACCAATCCGGCTCGTGTCCACCGCATGTATCCGCGCAAGGGCACGCTGGCGCCTGGCGCCGACGCCGACGTGGTCGTGTGGGACCCCGACCGCAAGACGGTCGTATCGCCAGAGAGCTCGCACAGCAGGGCCGACTACTCGCCTTACGAGCAGATGACGCTGACGGGGGCGCCGGAGCGGGTCTACCTGCGCGGTGTGTTGGCCTGTCGCAACGGTGAGGTGCTCGCTCCGGCCGGTTCGGGCGAGTTCGTTCACCGCGCTACCTCCGCGCCAGCCTGGGAGTCGAGCGAGGACTCGTCGGGGTCCCTCGGAGGCCAGTCCGCGATCGCCGAGAGCGCCATATAGGTGGCATGAAGATCGAGCTCGAGCAAGAGTGGGAGGTCGGCGCGCAGATCGGCGAAGGCGGCTTTGGCGTCGTGAGGGAGGCGGCGTCCACGGATGAGCCCAACGCGGTGGCGAAGTTCGTGCCCAAGGCGCCCGGGTCGACTCGCGAGATGCTGTTCGTCAACCTCGCGGGCATACGCAACGTCGTCCCCGTCATCGACAGCGGTGAGGTATCTGGTCACTGGGTCCTGGTGATGCCGCGGGCAGACGAATCTCTGCGCCGGCACATTGATCTCCGGGGCCCGGTGTTTGACGACTACGAGGTCATCGCCGTGCTCGCCGACGTGCTCGCGGCACTCGAGGACATGAGCGGTCGGGTGGTGCACCGGGACATCAAGCCCGAGAACATCCTGCGCCTGCAAGGACGATGGTGCCTGGCCGACTTCGGGATATCGCGCTACGCCGAGGCCACCACGGCGCCCGACACCCACAAGCACTCGCTGTCGCCGGCCTATGCGGCCCCCGAGCGCTGGCGAAGCGAGCGCGCCACCACGGCGACCGACGTCTATGCGGTTGGGGTCGTCGGCTATGAGATGCTCGCCGGCGCGCGTCCTTTCCGGGGACCCACGAGTGAGGACCTGCGAGAGCAGCACCTCCATGAGACGCCCGGGCCGTTGCCAAATATCAGCCGCCCGCTCGTGTCGCTGATCATGCAGTGCCTCTACAAGCCTCCGCAGGCTCGCCCGGCCCCGTCGGATCTCTTGTGGCAGCTGCCCCGGAGCGTCGCCGGCGCGGCCTTGCCGGGGCTTGCGCTCCTGCAGGATGCAAACCACGAGGAGGTCGATCGCCGAGCCGAGAGGGCGCGCGCCGCCTCGGGAGCCTCCAGCGAGCTGGATCGCAGGTCGGAGCTATTCGTTGTCGCCTCCCAGGGCTTGGAGCAGCTCTCAGAGCGCGTTCGGAGCGCCATCTTGGACGCCGCCCCGAACGCCGCGATCACCCGTTCGGGAAGCGGCGCCGATTGGTCGATCGAGCTCAACGGGGCGGAACTGTGGTTGTCAGCCGTCGAGCCCTTTCCCGGGCGGGCAGCGAAGATCGACGTGATTGCCATCGCCGGGATCGGCGTTTCGATGCCGCCCGATCATCGCGGGTACCGGGGACGCAGTCATTCGCTGTGGTTCAGCGATGCTCGTAGGGCTGGGGGATATGCCTGGTTTGAGACGGCGTTCATGCCGGCAGCGCTCTCTGGACGCACCCCGGCGATCGTCCCCTTTGCGGCTCAACCCGACGAAGCAGCGAGCGCCGTAGGGCCGGGTGTGGCCGACCTGCAGGTAGCGTGGCCGTTCACCAAGCTCGACGACTCCGCCTTCGCGGCGTTCGTCGACCGCTGGGCGGGTTGGCTCGCCGTCGCCGCCGCTCGCGCGCTGCATCTGCCGACGAGGATCCCGGAGCACGCGGTCACCGGCAGTTGGCGCGCGTGACGCCACGACCAGTGACGCCACTGTCTGCTCAGAAGAGCGTCAACTGGGGCGCAGCCCGAGGCTGTGGCGCGGCTGCGGACCCCTGCGACAGCCGAAAGCCGCTCGCCCGCAAACCCATAGCAGAGGCCGCGAATCCCCTGTATTCAAGCCAGACAGCTGAGCTGGCTGCCCAGATCGTGCATGCGCGGTCTGGTTGGGCTACGCGGTGCGGCCCAACCAGACTCGCAGATTCATTGCCTACGGAACCCGACCCAGCTATGCAAGCTGCTCACAGCTGAACATTGGCCCAGGTGGATAGTCCGTTCCAAGCCCACGCCGAGACACCAGAAAGGTTATCGGTATAATAAATCCACTGATATTTGCTGGTCGCGTCACGGATCGCGACAGGGCTCGAGCCTTCCTTGACGTTGTACGGGGCGCCGAGTGACGCGTTTTTCCAGATTCCGTTATATGTCCATACAGAAATCCCGCCGCTGCTGTTGGTGTAATAAAGCCACTGATATCTGGTGCTCTGATCAAGCACAACGGTCGGGCTCGTGCCGCTCTCGACGTCTCTCGGGGCGCTAAGTCCCGCGTTGGCCCATCCACCCGAGCTATACGCCCAAATTGAAATTTCACCGAGATTATCGGTGTAATAAACGAACTGTTCTCCAGTCGTGAGATCACGTACTACGGTCGGGCTGGTGCCTTCCTGCACATTGTTTGGAGTGCCGAGCGATTTATTGGCCCAGGTGGATCCATTGTGATACCACACGGCGATCTCATCTAGAGTATTCATATAATAAACCCACTGCTCCCCTGTTGAGGGATTACGCACTACGGTTGGGCTTGTGCCTGCCTTTACATTGTTCGGGGTGCCAAGCGACCCGTTTACCCATTTAGCCGAGGTATACGCCCACACCGAAATCCCGCCACTGCTGTTAGCATAATAAACCCATTGTTCGTTGGTAGCGGGACTACTGATCGCGGCAGGACTTGTGCCAGGCTCGACATTGGTCGGGTTGCCAAGCGGGACGTTGACCCAGCTGCTCCCACTCCACCACCACACTGAAATCTCGCCGTAGATGTTGTTGTAATAAACGAACTGTTCTGTGGTCGAGGGAGTATAAGTTACGACCGGGCTTGTGCCTCCGGCTGCATCATTCGGCGTGCCTAGCGAAGCTTTGGCCCACGACGAGCCGGACCACACCCACGCCGAAATGCCGCCACTGCCGAAGATACCGTCTCCCGAGACTACCGTTGGTCATAACAATGTCAATCTTTGAATCTTGTGTGATTGGGCTGTTCCTAGCTATCGCCAACGGCCAGGAGGTGACATGACCGAAGATGAGAAGTTCAAGAAGATGGTCCGCGCGTGGATGGCCAAGACCGGCGAGAAGTACGCATCGGCGACCGTTTAGGCCGAAATAGCCTCGACGAGCTCGCCGACCTGCTCCTGTTCCGCGGCGGAACGGCGGCCGCGCTTTGCGGGCCTGCCGCCCGGCGTCTAGCGTGGCATGGAGCCCGTCCGGGGCTGCATCTGCGTTGGCCTCGGCGACTGCATGTGATGGGTGGGTGAGGCGCCCATCGCTTACATCGCCGCTCCGCTGTGCGGAATCGTGAGGATGGGCACTCGCGCTGCGGCCATGCCGATCGCGACCACGGCGAGTAAGCGACGCGACGCCGGTGGTGGCCAGGACGCGTCACGGCAGCAGCCTCTCGGCCGATCAGTACGTATCCACCCGACGACCCACGCTGCGGCGGCGAGTGCGAGCAACGCTACAGCAAGCGCCCGTTTGCCTGCCGAGGCGTCCGAATGTTCTCGCCGCGCAGCTAGAGGTTGCCCGTCCCATGCTCTCAGCCATATCGCAACTGGGGAAAGGCCGGCTCCCCTCCGCGCCCTTGTGGGGTCATGTCGAGCACGCTCCAGATCGGCCAGATTGAGTCGACGTGCCGAGCGTCCTCGCCTTCCTCGCGCGGCGCGAACATGAGCTCGGTGGCCCATGTGTGACGAAGCTGCTGGCCGTCGCGTACGAACACGTTCAGGATGGGGATCTGGTTACCTTCGTTGTCTTCGGCTTGGTAGTCGCGGTTGTAGGCGTTGTTATGAGAGGAAAGCAGGCGCAGGTTTCGCCACTCGCGCTCGCGCGCGAAGGTGCGGATTCGACGCGGATCTGCCTTGGCGACCACGACAAGGTCGAGCCGTTGGTCGAGGTGCGCAGCGGCGCCGTCGAGCGAGTCGAGGATCGACGTGCAGGACGCGCACGGGGTCTGTGCGAGCGCCAGCTTGCCCGTCTCGCCAGCCGGCCCCGGCCGGGTATCGCCCGGCCAGCGCGGGAACATGAAGCTGTAAACGACGAGCGTATCCTTGCCCGCCTGCAAGAGCTCTGAGAGTCTCACCTCGTCACCGCCCTCGGCGACCTCCTCGAAGCAGTAATCCTCCGGCACGGCCCCACCCAAGGGCAGGGCGCGCCGCTTGGCTGCCACCGCCTCGGTGCGCCGGCGCAGGTCGATCTCGGCCTCGAGCAGCTCGTCGCGCGCCCGCCGATACTCATCGCTCTCGCCCGGAAACCGGACGGTATGTAGCGGCTCAGTCATTCCAGTTACCTCCTTTGTGGTGAGCAGCTCGGCGAGCGCTCCGAGCTTGTACGTCGATCCGCCAGTGGTGTCCCTGACAGTGCGCTCATCGGACCCACCGGTGTGCCGCAGCGTCAAGCGAGTTCCACGCTCGTCGACTTTCAGGTCGATGACCAGGCGCGTCGTCGCGGGATCCTCGGCGCCGCGCCACGACCAGACCCATGCGGTACGGCGGTGAGAGCTCGAGCACTTCGCACTCGACCTGGCCACGGCAATCTGCACGCGGGATCTCGCGAAGGGTGAAACGCGCCCCGACCTTCGCCTCATAGCCATCCGGCCTCATCAGCCAGCGCTGGATCATGCCCGGATCGGTCAAGGCGCGCCAGACACGATCGATCGCTACTGGGAACAGCTCCTGCATTGAGATAAGCAGCCTCACGGCTGCTCGCCGAGACGATCGCCCAGCGCGTCGAGGCGGCCACGCCAGAACTCGCGGTATCGACCCGACCAGTCGTAGACCTCTCGCAGTCCCGCCGGGCAAAGCCGATAGATGCGACGCCGTCCCGAGGCCTCGCTGCTCACAAGCCCGGCGCGCCTGAGGATCGCCAGATGCTGAGAAGTTGCCGAGTAGGACAACCCTGACGCGAGGACGAGCTCACCCACGGCGCGGGGCCCCGGCTCCATCAGGTCGATCAGCACCCGGCGATTGCCGTCGGCGATCGCGTGAAAGACATCTTGACCCGCTTGTCCTCGAGGCATGCACATCATTTTAGCAAAACCTAACATATCGTAGGCGGTCTATCGACACCGCCCGATGTCTCACGGTATTCATCCCATCGGGAGGATGCCGGGGCCGCAAGCGTTTGTCAGGCTCTGATCTCGCAAAATCTTGGGTTGTAGGTTTCCCGGTCTCTGTGTGATGGAGGTTTACGAATCGTGCCTGATGAGGTTGTTCCGCCCGGCTCCGGTCCCGGCGTTGGTCTTCTTGGTCCGAGGACTCGGCATCTGCTGGCGTTGGAGTTCGGCGATCGCAAGGACTTTGATGATCCTGGTCTGGAGTGGCGCAGGCTCTTTTCCGAGTTGTTGGGCACGTTCATGCTGGTGCTGGTCGCCGCGGGTGGAGGAATCTTGCATGGCAAGGGTCAGATCAGCCTTTCAGCAGCCGTAGTCGCGCCAGGGCTGATGGTCCTCGGGATCATCCTCTTCATGGGCGCCATCTCGGGCGCTCATCTGAATCCTGGGGTCTCGCTCGCGTTCGCGCTGCGCGGAGACTTCCCCTGGAAGCGCGTCCCGGGCTACATCATCATCCAGTTGGTTGGAGCTACCCTGGCGTGTTTGTTCTTGTATGCAGTCTTCGGCAATGTTCAGCATCTCGGTGCGACTCTGCCTGGGCCGGAATATGCGAACTGGCAGGCGCTGCTGATGGAGATTGTCCTCACGGCGGTACTCGTGAGCGTGATTTTGGGTACTGCATCGGCTGCGCAGAACGTGGGGGCTATCGCTGCGCTGGGTGTCGGTGGGTATATAGCGCTTGCTGGCTTGTGGTCGGCGCCGGTGAGCGGCGCCTCGATGAACCCTGCTCGCTCGTTTGGCCCGGCACTGGTGAGCGGTGACTTTACAAGCTATTGGGTGTATGTGGTGGGTCCCGTTGCAGGTGCGCTTATAGCGGTCGGCTGTGCAGTCGCGCTGCGAGGCAGGGGAGGGGACGCGATCTCCTACGCGGCGGGCTCTGGCGTCCTCGACGAAGGGAGCCGTGCAGCCAAGCAGCGTCTCTCGGAAGAGATCGACCGCGGTGGGAGTGCGCCCCGCGGCATTGCCGATGCCGACACGCGAAGGAGCGACTCGTGACCAACGTGCTTGCAAGTTGGGATGATGACCCGCTAAGAAAGCCATTGTTGACTTCGTTGCATCGACGACGCAGCCGGGGTTCCGGGTTCGTTGTGGTCGCGGATCGGATCGCCATGTTCGATAACGACGGGCCGTTTGTGGGTGGAGCAGCCGTTGGCGACCCAGTTCGCAGGCGACCGATGTCTAGTCCCAGAACGGCGCTCACGTCGAGCGCCCGTGGGTCGGCCCCCTTCGGAAAACCGGCAGCGCCTCGATGACGCAGCTCGTGTGCTTTCCGACCTTCAGCTGCTCCTAGCCTGTTTGCACGTCGCCGCCGCGCGCGCGGCGCCAGCCGTGAAGCTGCAGATGATCGTCACGGCCGCTGCAACCCATCTGAGTCGCTTCATCGACGCGACATAGCTGTGGCGGTTGCGGAGTCCTGCCGTCCTTCACGGGATCGACCATCCACTGGATCGCATGGGCGCTCAGCTGCGCGAACACGGGCGAAGCGCAGCTCACTCGTGGACGGATATCGTATCGGCATGAGCACCAGTTCGAATAAGTCCATAGTCGCGCATAAGCGCTGCTTTGTCGTCTCGGAGTTCGGCCGGAGTGAGCAGATCCGCTCTGAGCGCAAGCAGACGGTCAAGCATCTTGTTCGGAAGGTGTTGGAGCCGAGAGGCTACATGGTTCAGCGTGCAGACGACATTGATGACCTCGGGCAAATCACCCATCAGATCATTGAGCGGTTGCTCGATGACGAGCTTGTCGTCGCCGATCTCACGGGGCTCAACCCAAACGTCTTCTACGAGCTCGCAGTTCGTCACGCAGCTCGCAAGCCGGTCATCACGCTAATGACAGTCGGCGAAAGCATCCCGTTCGACGTCAAGGACGTGCGTACCGTCTTCTACGACTTGCATGATCCCGACAAGCTCGAAGCCGCGCAGCAGGAGCTGGGGCAGAAGGTGGACGCGATCGAGGCCAATCCCAATGACATTCGTAATCCGATCACGGTTGCACGCAATGCCACACTGCTCCAACAGAGCGACGATCCAGATATCCAAGCTGCCGGGGCTGTGCTGTCGGCCGTAAACGAGCTCCGCGACGAGATGCGTAACATGTTCCTTCACAGAGAGGCCACCGACGGACACGGGGTTAGGGCCTCGTCAGAACTGGACGCCCTGCGACTTATTCGAGAACTCTTCATGACGAGCGGTAATAGATCGTTTACGACCGAGGAGGTGATTCAACATGCGGGTTCGCCGCCTGGCTGGACACAACGGCGCCTCCAACGCCTGGCCGCTGATCCTAACGAGGAGATCTTCGCGGTGAACGGCAAGTGGAGCTCGGTCCCCTTTTAGTAGGCAACGATAGGGGTCTTCGAAAGGGCTAGGCGCCCCGAGGGGCAAAAGCGTTCACTCAAGGGAAAGCCTCTTTGGCTGGATGTGTCCCTGCGAGTTTCAAGTCTTCTTGTTGAATGATCTCGCGAGGGGCAAGGAGTGGCTGGCCGCCTAGCGGTGAGGCGGTTGCGGCGAGGCTATTACCGCACAACCCGCGCTCAAGCGCAGATCAGCTGTCTTCACGGAGGATGCAGCGAAATCCGATGTGGCTGGTGGAGGTGTCGATCGCCTCGGGCTGGCGAGCGGCGGGTCGGTAGCGAAGGCAGTAGCTCGGCGCGCACAGATGGGAGCCGCCCTTGATGACACGGCGGGGAATGCTCGAGCCGGGACGCCCGAGATCAAAGCTTCCGTCCGGGGTCTCGATATGCGGGTTGAGCGGCGGCTTGCAGCAAGCGCTGGGAGTAGTCGCCCCCAAGCCTGAATCGTGGATCGAGTAGTAGTCGGTCGTCCACTCCCAGACGTTCCCTGTGGCGTCGTAGAGCCCGAAGCCGTTGGCGGGAAAGAGGCCGACTGGCGATGTGCCGCGCCATCCCCTTCGCGCCGCTGTTGCGCCAGGGGAAGTCGCCCTGCCAGAAGTTCGCCATCAGCGCCTGCCCTGTTGCTCCTCATCGCCCCAAGCGAAGATCGCGCCTTCGAGTCCGCCGCGTGCCGCGTACTCCCACTCGGCCTCGCTCCCTCGCGCAGGAGCGAGGGGTCGGCGTCGGGGTAGTTGGCGGGATCGGGGGTGCGCTCGGCGAGGGTGAGGTATCCGGTCTCTCCCACGAAGCGTGCGAATTGCGCAACTGTGACCGGTCCACGGTCGACCGCAAAGCGGCTGACCTCCACGTCGCGCACCGGCTCCTCTTCGGGGTAGAAGTCAGCTGAGCCCATCCGGAAGCAGCCTGTCGGGATCTCCATCATGTCCTCGCGATTCATCAACAGGATCGTAGAGCCATGCCAACCAGGCTCGAATCGGGGCCTCCCCGACGAAGCGGGCGCGATCCTTGATCTGGGGGCCGGCTCCCTTGAGCCGATGCGAGGATTCGTGCTGGCCGAGCGCGTCCGTGCCCGGTCTCTCTACGAGTGGACGGATCGCAGAGATGATGCGCGTTTGCGCTGGATGGCGTCGCGCCTCGCAGCGCGTCGGGGCCGGCACGATCCGGCCCGCCTCATATCGTGCACTTGTGGCAAGGACCAGGCTCTACCGTGATGGGAAGCTCGCGCTCGAAGGCTTTCCGCCGCAGGACATCTCCGAGCACCTGGAGGATGCGAGCGCATGTGTATGGCTGGACTATTGCGCCCCAACGGCCGCGGAGCTCGAGACCATCGTCGAGGAGCTGCATCTGCATCCCCTGGCAGTCGAGGACGCTGTCAACGAGCATCAGCGCGCAAAGTTGGATCGCTATGACTCTCACCTGTTCATGAGCGCCTACACGGTGAGGCTGGATACCGAGTCAGGTCAGCTGCGCGCAAGCGAAATCGGCGTGTTCATCACTTCAAGCGCGCTCGTCACGGTGCGCAAGGACGAGGGTGTGGAGATCGAGCCGGTCCTGGCTCGTTGGGACGAATCGGAGGAGCTCGCCAAGCACGGGGTGCCCTTCCTGCTCTGGGGTCTGTTGGATGACATCGTGGACGGGCACTTCGAGGCTGTGCAGTCGCTTGACACGGAGATCGAGGCGCTCGAGGATCTGCTGTTCGACGATGCTCCCCGCAACACCGAGGTTCAGCGACGGTCATTCGAGCTTCGCAAGAGCCTGGTCTTGCTTCGCCGGCTGGTGCTCCCGATGCGGGAGGTCGTCAACTCGCTGATGCGCCGCGATCTGCATGTCGTCGACGAGCAGATGGTTCCCTATTACCAGGATGTCTATGACCATGTATTGCGCGCAACTGAATGGACGGAGTCGCTGCGTGACCTCGTTACGACCATCCTCGAGACCAATCTCACGATCCAAGGCAATCGGATGAATCTCGTGATGAAGAAGGTCACCAGCTGGGCGGCCATCATCGCGGTTCCAACCGCTGTCACGGGCTTCTACGGACAGAATGTGCCCTATCCCGGCTTTGCGGCTCACTGGGGATTCTGGTTCTCGACGGCGCTCATCGTGCTGCTGTCCAGCGGTCTGTACTGGGCCTTTCGGCGTAGCGACTGGATCTAGCAGGAGGGTGTGGATGCTGCCCACGACACGCTATGCGCGTAGCGGCGCGGCGACCATCGCCTATCAGGTCGCCGGAGATGGGATGCTCGATCTGCTGTTCATGCCCGGCTGGATCTCCCAGATCGAGCAGCTCTGGGAGTCACCTGCTCTGCGTCGTCTGCTCGAGCGCCTGGCTGTGTTCGGTCGCCTGATTCTGTTCGACCGCCGCGGCACCGGCTTGTCCGACAGCGTCGGTGGTTCCTACACCCTCGAGCAGGAGGCGCACGACGCTGTCGCGGTACTCGATGCAGCGGGCAGCGAGCGGGCGGCGCTGTTCACATATGGACTGGGCGGGCCGGTCGGCGCGTTGCTCGCAGCCAGCCGCCCCGAGCGCGTCGGCGCGCTGATCATGTACGCCTCCGTCGCCCGGACGTCCTGGGCCCCGGGCTACGACTGGGCGATGACCGTCGAGGATCGTGCCCAGTGGACCGAGCGGACTGTCGCCGCCTGGGGGGAGATCGACGGCCCAGGGCTCCCGGCGCTTGCGCCTTCGGCGGCTGACGACCCGACGCTTACAGCGTGGTTCGCGCGTCTGCAGCGTCTGGCGGCGAGCCCGAGCGAGGCTCGCATCCTCTTGAACGCTGCGGCTGACCTGGATGCGCGCGAGGTATTGCCCAATATCCGCGTCCCAACTCTGGTGATGCACCGGTCCGGCGATAGCGCCTGGGACCCACGCCACTCGCGTTACCTGGCCGAGCACATCCCGGGAGCCCGCTACGTCGAGCTGGATGGAGTCGATTCCTTTCCGTTTGTCGGGGACAGCGATGCGATCGTCGAAGAGATCGAGGAGTTCCTCACCGGCGGACGGGGCGCGGGAGAGCAAGCGCGGGCCCTGCTCACTGTGATGTTCACCGACATCGTCGACGCAACGGCCCGGGCCGCCGAGCTCGGCGACAGCCGCTGGCGCGATCTGCTTGCCCGCCACGACGATGAGGTGCGCAAGGAGTTGCGCCGCTTCGAGGGCCGCGAGGTCAAGACGGTCGGCGATGGCTTCCTGGCGACGTTTGCAGGTCCGCCATCGCGCGGACTGCGCTGCGCTCTAGCGATCACTGCCGCGGGGCGCGATCTCGGGATCGAGGTGCGCATCGGCATGCACACTGGCGAGTGTGAGCTGATTGGCGATGATGTCGGCGGGATGGCGGTGCATATCGCATCGCGCGTGAACGGTCTTGCGGGCGCCAACCAGGTGCTCGTCTCGGGGACGGTCTTCGGGACGGTCGTGGGCGGCCCGTTCACATTCGAGGATCGGGGCCTGCACGAGCTCAAGGGTGTTCCCGGCCGCTGGCCGCTGTTCGCGCTCGGCGGCTGAGGCGCAGAGCTAAGTTGACGCGCTTGGGCACGTCGCGCACGAATTCGACCTTTCCATGAGGCCGCCGAGAGGTCGCACCGCCATCGCGCTTTTGAGTCGATGACAAGTACCGGTGCGACAATGCCGCGTACCATCGCCGGGGTCGCTCAGCTCGCTGTGATCGTGGCCAGTCATCGGGAAAGATCCGGGAAAATCCAGGAGGCTCGAATGGTCGATCGACTCGACAAGGCGGCACACTTCTTGACGCTCCATCAGCGAGTGCGCCCGCTGCTCCTAGCCAACGCCTGGGATGTGGGCTCGGCCAAGCTGCTGGCCTCGCTCGGCTTCGAGGCGCTCGCGACGACGAGCGGCGGCTATGCCGCGACCCTCGGCCGGCTGGACTACTCCGTCAGCCGCGAGGAGGCCTTGGCACATGCCGCGGCGCTCGTGGAAGCTAGCGATCTGCCCGTGTCGGCTGACTTCGAGAACGGCTTCGCCGATGATCCCGACGGCGTAGCGGAGACCGTGCGCCTGGCGCTCGAGGTCGGTCTGGCTGGCTGCTCGATCGAGGATTGGAGCGGCGCTGAGGGGAGACTGTACGGCGCGCAGGAGGCCGCCGAGCGTGTCGCGGCCGCCGCCGAGGCCGCCCACGCCGGGCCGATCCAGCTGGTGCTTACCGCGCGCGCAGAGAACTATCTACGCGACAAACCCGATCTCAGCGACACGATCGCTCGGCTGCGGGCATATCAGGAGGCTGGGGCCGACGTGCTCTATGCGCCCGCCCTCGATCGGCCGCAGGACATCCGCGAGCTGGTGGCCTCCGTCGGGCTCCCTGTCAACGTCCTCGCGCGCCCCAGTGTGCCGGCGGTGCCCGAGCTGGCTGCGCTGGGCGTCAAACGAGTCTCTGTCGGTGGCGCATTCGCATACGCGGCGCTAGCGGCTGCCGCGAGCGCCGCGACTGAGCTGCTCGATCAGGGAACATACGGCTTTTGGGAGATGACGAGCGCTGGCGTCAAGGCTGTGCGTGCGGCGTTTGTCGACTGACGAACGTGCTCACAGCTGCGGGTGGCGCTCGCTGCGAGAATGAGCGGCCTCGAAACAACCATCCCGGAAGGACGAGCATGGCCCCTGATCTGTTGAGCAAGATCCACGACGAAATCGACGAGCGCCTGCGCGAGCTGCGTCCTCTGCTCGCCGAGTACGAGGGGCTGCTGGTGGCCTGCGATGCGCTTGTGGTGGCAAGTCGTGACGGCTCGTCCTCGGAGCCGACAAATAACTCTCACGCCAAGCGCGCCCGTCGCTCGGCGCGGGTGGCTCCCGCACGCCGGGGCTCAGCTGCCGGCGCTATCAGGCGAGCCAAGGCCGTCGAGCCTCACACGGAGCTCGACGGGGATCGGGGCGACCAGGCCGCAAAGCCGGCTGCGTCGACCGTCGCCAAGGAAGCGGCCACGCCAGTTGACGCCGGCGCCAGAGAGAAGTCGCCACCCTCGGCGCGAGGCGTCGCGCGCGAGGCGATCTTAGCGGCGCTCGAGCACGGCTCGCATACGGTCGGCGAGCTGACCGTCGTCACCGCGATGAGCGGCCCGAGCATCAACGGGCACCTGCGCCGCCTCGTGGCAGAGGGCGCGGTGGCGAAGACCGAGCGCGAAGGCAAGGCCGCCTGGGCGCTGTCGGGTATCGGCGTCTGACCGCCGGGGGACCCTGCCAGGGGATACCGTGCCTGTCATGACTGCTCTCCGAGCTCGCTACTCCGGGGATCCGGGGTTGCGCAAGCGGTTGACGCTCGTCGCGTGCATACTGGGCTCGGGCATTGCGCTGCTGGACAGCACGGTGGTGAACGTCGCACTGCCCACGATCCAGCGCGACCTTGGTGGCGGGTTGGCGGCCCAGCAGTGGGTCGTCAACGCCTACCTACTGACGCTTGGCTCGTTGATCCTGGTCGGCGGCTCGCTCGGCGATCTCTACGGCGAGCGGCGGATCTTCGCGCTCGGGGTGGGGGGCTTCGGGACGGCCTCGCTGTTGTGTGCGCTGGCTCCAACGATCGGCGCGTTGATCGCTGCGCGCGCGCTGCAAGGAGTGGCCGGCGCTCTGCTCACGCCGAGCGCCCTGGCCGTGATCGTCTCGACCTTTCGCGAGTCCGAGCGTGGCCCCGCTATCGGAAGCTGGACGGCCTGGGGAGGGATCGCGACGGTGCTCGGTCCGCTCGCCGGAGGCGAGCTGCTCCAAATCTCCTCGTGGCGCGTGATCTTCTTGATCAACTTGCCGCTCGTCGCGATCTGCGTGACGCTTATCCTCGCGGTGATCCCGCGCGTCGAGCCTCGACGTGAGACGGCGCGAAGGGTCGACTTCGTGGGTGGCTTGCTTTGCGCCCTTGGCCTCGGAGGTCCTGTGTTCGCGCTGATCGAGCAGCCCCGTCTGGGCTGGGGCGATCCGGCGGTCGTTGGCCCACTGGTAGCGGGCGTCGTCCTGCTCGTCTGCTTCGTGGTGCACGAGTCCCGCGCACGCGATCCAATGCTGCCGCTGATCCTCTTTCGCCGGCGCAACTTCTCGGCGGGAAACATCGAGACGTTGTCGATGTACGCGGGCCTGTCGATCCTGTTCTTCTTCCTGACGATCTTCCTGCAGCAGATCGGCGGCTACACCCCGCTGCAGAGCGGATTGGCCACCTTGCCGGCGACGGCCGTCATGTTCGCGCTCTCAAAGCGCTTTGGCGCGCTGGCCGATCGCTTCGGCCCACGCCTGTTCATGGGAGCGGGGCCGCTTGTGGCTGCGTCTGGGCTGCTGCTGTTCCAGCGCATCGGGGTGCACGTCGACTATGTCTCCGAAGTGCTGCCGGGGATCCTCGTCTTCTCGCTCGGCCTTGCGATGACCGTGGCGCCATTGACGGCTGCGGTCCTGGCGGGTGTGGAAACTGGGCAAGCGGGCATCGCCTCAGCTGTCAACAACGCCGTCGCGCGGGTCGCGGGTCTGCTGGGCACAGCCGCCGTCGGCGCGGCGGTGGCGGCATCGTTCGTCTCGGGCTTGGACGCCAACCTTGCCGGCCGCCCGCTCGGCCCGCCAGCGAGAGCCGCGGTAGCCGAAGCCAAGCGACTCCCACTGGGTCGCCCGGACACCGCAGGGCTGCCGCCGGCCCAGGCAAGCGCGATCACCAGCGCCGCCGACGAAGCGTCGCTTGACAGCTTTCACCTGGGAATGGGAATCGCCGCCTTGCTGGTCGCGGCCGGTGGCTTGGCAGGTACGATTGGTGTGCGCAATCCCGCGCGGGTCGTGAGCGCCGAGGAGTGCGAGGGTGGGCAACTGGTCGGAGCCTCACGCGACGCCGCCGGCTGCCACGAGGGGGACCTCGCTCTCGGCGGCACGGCGACAGCCTCACGGAGCTAAGGGGCCCCATACGTCCGGTTTGGCGGGCGGCAGTGTGCCTGCTTGGCGGCCGGGCGGTGTCGGTTTAGCGTCGGGTGGTCCGTCAGCCGATGCCCTCGGCGTAAGCGCGCATCGCCTCGATCACCGGCGCCAGCCGGCGCCCGCGCACCGTGAGCCGATACTCGACGGTGGGAGGGCTGGTGGGAAGCACGGTTCGCTCGATAAGACCAGCGCCCTCCAGGTCGCGCAAGCGCTCGGAGAGCATTCGCGGGGAGATTCCCGCCACCGCCTCGGCGAATTCGTTGAAGCGCAACGCACCCGTCAACGCCGCGTAGATGATCGAGAGCTGCCAGCGCCGCTCCAGGAGGTCCGCCGCTTGACGGACCTCCACTGGAACTGGCTGGCACCTATGTGAGCTGCGTGACATCGACCGGGCTTCGCTAGGAGATTTGCGCAATCTTCGGCACGGGCTCGAGCGCCAAATCGAGCACTTCGTCGATGCTCATCACCGGGTGGAAGCTCATCTGCTCGCGAACCTCCTCGGGGATATCGTCGAGGTCGCCGCGGTTGCGCTCCGGCAGGATCACGTCGGTCAGACCAGCCGCATGGGCGGCGAGCGCCTTCTGCTTGAGCCCGCCGATTGGCAAGACACGGCCTTGGAGAGTGACCTCTCCGGTCATTCCGACCGTGTGCTTGACGGGGCGCTCCGAAAGCAGCGAGGCGAGCGCCGTGACCATCGTGACGCCGGCGCTAGGGCCGTCCTTGGGGATCGCCCCCGCCGGCACATGGACGTGGAACTCGCGATTCTCAAAGGCCTGCTCCTCGATTCCGAGCTCCTCGGCGTGACCGCGAACGTAGGAGAGGGCGATGCGCGCAGACTCCTTCATCACGTCGCCGAGCTGGCCGGTGAGCACGAGGCCGTTGCCGCCAGAGCCGCCTGCCTTCATGGCGGTCGCCTCGACGAACAGCACGTCTCCGCCTGTGCCGGTGACGGCCAGGCCAGTGGCCACGCCTGGAGTGGCCGTTCGCGCGGCGGACTCTTGGAAGAACTTCTGGCGCCCGAGCGCGTCGCGCACGGTCTCCAGCTCGATCTCCACAGGCGGCTCCACCTCGCCCGAGGCGATTCTCGTCGCGGTCTTGCGCAGCACGGTGCCGAGCTCGCGCTCGAGGTTGCGCACGCCCGCCTCGCGCGTGTACTCGGCGATGATCGTCCGCAACACCTCGTCTGAGACGCTCACCTCCCCTTCGCGCAATCCGTTGCGGTCGCGCTGGCGGGGCCACAGGTAGCCCTTGGCGATCGCGAGCTTCTCCTCCGAGGTGTACCCGTCGAAGCGGATCACCTCCATGCGGTCTAGCAGCGGGCCAGGGATCGTGTCGGCCACATTCGCGGTCGCCAGGAACATCACCTGGCTGAGGTCGAGCTCGACGTCGAGGTAGTGGTCGCGGAAGGAGTGATTCTGGGCGGGGTCGAGCACCTCGAGCAGCGCGGCCGAGGGATCGCCGCGCCAGTCGGCGCCGACCTTGTCGACCTCGTCCAGCAGGATCACCGGATTCATCGTGCCGGCGTCACGAAGGGCGCGCACGAGCCGTCCCGGCAGCGCCCCGATGTAGGTGCGCCTGTGCCCGCGAATCTCGGCCTCGTCGCGTACGCCGCCGAGCGACATGCGCACGAACTCGCGTCCCGTGGCGCGCGCGATCGACTCGCCGATCGAGGTCTTGCCGGTTCCCGGGGGACCGATCAGCGTGAGAATCGCTCCGGACTTTGGGTCGGCCTCAATGCCGCGGTCCTGGCGCAGCTTGCGCACCGCCAGGTACTCGGTGATGCGGTCCTTGACGTCTTCCAGGCCCGCATGGTCGGCGTCGAGCACCTCGCGCGCCGCCACTGGGTCGAGATGCTCCTCTGAGCGCTTGCTCCAGGGCACCGCGATCAGCCAGTCGAGGTAGGTGCGGATCATGCTCGACTCGCCCGTCTGCTCGCCCATCCTCTCCAAGCGGCCGAGCTCCTTGAGCGCCTGCTCTTGAACCGCCTCGGGCATCTCCGCAGCCTCGATCTTCGCGCGATACTCCTCGACGATGGAGCCCTCGTCCTCATCGAGCTCCTTGCGAATCGACTCCATCTGCTTACGCAGGAAGTACTCGCGCTGTTGCTTGTCGGCGCCCTCCTGAACGTCCTCGCGGATGCGCTTGCGCACTTGCAGCTCGGCGAGGCTCTCGCGTTGCAGCTTGACCGCCAGCTCGAGACGGTCTGTCACGTCGAGCGTGCGTAGCAGTTCCACCTTCTGCTCGTAGGTCAAGTTGGGGGAGTAGCCGGCGGAGTCCGCCAAAGGGCCAGGCTCGACGATCGCGCGCAGGAACGCGGCGATGCGCCCATCGTCGCCGCGCAGCTCGAGGATCTCCTCGACGACGGCACGGTATTCGCGCTCGAGCTCGCGTGTGCGCTTGTCCACCGGCACTCCGTCGGGCCGCTCGTCGACCTCGACTCGCAGCTCTCCAGCGGGTCCTGTCTGCGCGGCGCCGATCAGCGCACGGTGCTCGCCTGACAGCGCGACGGCGTGGCCGCCGCCGGGCAGACGCAGCTGCTCGGAGACCTCGGCGATCGTTCCGACCTCGAGGAACTCGTTCTCATGGCGGGGGACGAGCACCACGCGCTCGTCCTCGCCGACGTCGATCGTCAGTGTGATGCCCATGCTCGGGAAGACAACGGTGTCGTCGAGCGGGATCAAGCGCAGGACTGGCTTGGGCTGCTGATCGCTGGAGTTGGGGTCTTGTGGTGATGCGGAGGTTGAAGCCATCGGTATACGCTCCATATAAGCTTACGAATTTATAGTTAGTATACGCACGTTCGGGGTGGCTTTCAAGCGCCTGTCCGACGCTTCCTCGAGTGGCTCCCATGGGTTGGCCTCGACGTTCTCGAGGACAGCTCGCGCGACGGCCTCGACGCTCTCGAGGGCGGCTCGTGCGACGCGACCACGGTCGAGCCGAGTGGCTAAAGCAGCTTGCGCGGCCACAGCCGGCGGGCGCGGACGACGTTGACCTCGGCCGCTATCAGCGTCACCTGGCCACCGAGATACAGCCACGAAAGCAGGCCAAGCACGAACGCGAACAGGCCCGAGGTCTCCTTGGCGTGGCGCACCACATGATCGACGTACAGGCCCCCTACGTGTTGCAGGATCTGCCAGAGGATCGCCGCCACGATCACACCCGGGAGCAGGTCACGCGTGTCGATCTCCTCTGAGGTGAGCAGCCTGAACACGGCGAAGAACAGCAGCAGGTTCGCCGCCAGCGCGACGACCACGCCAGCGGTCAGGCCGAACGCGCCAGTCGTCTGGGCGGTGACGTAGCCGGCCGCCACGGTCGAGACGATGCTGAGCAGGCCGAATACGACCAACAGCCCGAGCCCATGCAGGCGCCAGGCCAGAAAGCCGAGCTGGCGCTGCCGTGGAACTTCCCACACCTTGTTGAAGGCGCTCTGTGTCGCTCCCGTGATGCCAAGGCCGGCGAGCGTCGACCCGACGAGCCCGATCGCGAGCGCAGGCACGCTCCCTTTCAGCGAATGGACGTTGCTCTGCAGCTGTGTGCCGATGATCGGAAACTGGCTAAGCGTCGAGTGCAGCACGCTGGTCTGCGTGCTCGGGCTGCCTTCGAGCACGAACCCAAGCACGGTCACGAACACGAGCAAGAGCGGGAACAGCGAGAAAAAGCCGTAGTAGGCGATCAACGCCCCCATCTGACTGGCCTGGTCGTCGTCGAAGCGCTTGAAGACCGCCACGACGAAGCCGAGTCGCGGGCTGCGCTGCTGGTAGGCGTCGAAGGCGCGTAGCCGTGCGCGCAGGATTTGGGTGGGGGGTGTGCGTGCCACTTGCACCGACATGCTCTCGTGTCTACCCGACGCGAGAGCCCCAAACGCCTCCATGCGCCACTGACAGGAGTCGGCAAGAGCGCGCGCCTGGGCACGCTCGACGCCGCCGAGGCGGTCGCGCTCGTGGCGCGCTCACGCCGCGAGCAGCTGCTCGCCGTGCACCGTCACCGCCTCTCACGCGAGGACCTCGAAGACTGCTACAGCCAGGCAACGCTCGAGCTGCTTGCCCGTGCCAAGCGCGAGGGCACATTCGCCAGTCGCGCTCACGTCGCCAACGCGCTCGACCAGCGATTGCTGTCACGGATCCACGACCGGCGCCGGGCGCTGAGCGGACGTAGCCCGATGGAGGCGGCGCTCGCCGCAGCCCGGCCGCTCCCAGGCCGCGAGGAGGGCGGGGCGGAGATCGCCGACAAGCGCGCCAACGTCGAGCGGCTCGTGCTGTTGCGCAACGAGCTGGCCAGCATCGGTCGGTCATGGCGCGAGCTCTCCTACGATCAGCGGCTCGTGCTGACGAGCCAGGTCTCGCGCGACATGGATTGTCATGAGTTCTGCCGTGTCCATGGCTGGTCGTCGGAGAAGTACCGCAAGGTGGCCCAGCGTGGACGTGCGCGTCTTGCACTGCTGGTGGCCGCCCAGGCAGAAACGGTGTTGCAGGCAGATACGGCTGCTCCTCGCTCGCATGCTCGTTCCTGTCCCGGCGCCATGCCTTCGTCGGATCAGAGAGCAGGGACACGCTTATGACCATCACTCGCCCCAAACATAGGTGTGTCCCTTGGGACGCCGGCGATCGGTTGCCGAGACGATCGAGCGGCGCTTCCCATCCGCACGTGGTCGGCCGGGAGCGGGATATCTCCCCATCCTCGCTCCCGGTCGCCCGCGTGACCAATCGCAACTGGGCGTGGACGAGCTCATGACGCTCTGGCGACGGGTCCCGCGCGAGGTCTACCGCGTGTACGGCCAAGACGAGTACCTCGCCGGAGACGACCAGGCGCCTGCGCAGCCCTCCTCGTCGGCTACTCCGGTCGAATACGAGCGCGGCTCGCGCTCGGGAAGGCTCGTCGGCCTCGGCGCGCTCGTCGGCGTCAGCGTCGGCGCGCTCGGCCTTGTCCTAACGCACGCGTCGAGCCGTGCGCCCGCCGCACGAAGCTCCGGGATCGCCCAGAGCGCGCGGCCAAGCGCCGGAGGTCAACCCGATGCGCGCCGCGAGCCTACTTTCAGACGCGCTTCCGTTGGCTCGCGCGCCCACGCCGACGCGACGATTGGGGCGTACCCCGCACTGTCGCCCTCGTCTCATCCGGCGGTCCCGAGGAGACGAGCTCTCAGTCGAGCCTTGTCGTCCAGCGCGCTCCCACATGCACGCTCGGGGCGCTTACCGTCGAAGCCGCTTTCAAGCGCCGTGAGCAGCGCCCGATCGACCCCGAGCCTGGCGGTCGAGCTCTCGCATGGTCAACTCGCCACGCCTGAGCTCTCCGCGTCCGGCGCGAGCTTGTCGCCAGTGGCAGGCGAGTTCGAATTCGAGCGCTGATCCTCATGCCCGAAGCTCTCGAGCGCGCCACGGTCGCCGTGACTCAAAGGTCAATGTGGCGGATACGCCTCGCCCGCGAGCTACCGCGCTACCTCGTGCAGGGTGTGGCCGTCGCCGGCCTGCTGGCGAGCGCGCGCTTTGCGATCGCTCCGCCGCGCCCGCTGGTCACGCGCGTCTCCGCCCCGAGTGCGGGCCTTGTCGACCGGCCCGCCGAAGGCTTCGCTTCGCTCTTCGCGCGGCGCTACCTCACCTGGGACTCACGCGACCCCGAAGCTCGCAGGATCGCTCTCGCGCCGTTCCTGGACTCGTCGCTGGAAGCGGAAGCGGGATTGCAGCCGCCCGAAAGCGGGGAGCAGCAGGTGCTGTGGACGCAGGTCGTGCAGGCACGCGACGACGGCTCCGCAGAGCACGTGTACACGGTTGCTGTTCAAACCGACACGAGCGGGCTGCTCTACCTCACAGTCGGCGTAGCGCGAGCGTCTGACGGCAGCCTGGCTCTCGCCGGCTATCCGGCGTTCGTGGGCGCGCCCGCATCGAGCCGCGCGGTGGCCCCCGAACACCTGCGCGAAGTCGAAGACTCCGCGCTGGAGACCGTGGTCGTGCGCGCCCTGCGCAACTACCTCGGTCGCGCCGAATCGGAGCTTGCGGCCGACCTGGCGGCCGGCGCGCGCGTCTCGCTGCCAGGCGTAACGCTGGTCCTGCAGTCGCTCGAGAGCCTCGACTGGTCCGCGGACCATCGCTCGGTATTGGCCATCGTGCGCGCCCGCGACACGCGCGGAGCCCAATACACGCTCGGCTACGAGCTGGATGTGAAGGACAGCGGCGGGCGCTGGGAGGTCGCCGCGATCCAGATGGACCCGGAGAAGTAGTGAGGGAGCCGGTCCAGGGCGTAATGCGCTCGACGCAGCCCTGCCAGCCGTTCCCGCCCAACAGATCAACTCACGAAGGAGGCAACGATGCACAGATTTCGCACATCGCTCGAGAGAGAGCGCGCATCGAAAGGACCCATGCTCGAGCTACGGGCCCTCGCCGCCGGCTGTGCGACGCTGACGCTGCTCACGACGCTGGCCCTGGTCGGGATGCTCGCGCTCGCCGTGCCCCCGACGCTCGCCGTGCCCCCCACGCTCGCCGGGGCGCATACGCCGGCCATGGTCAGCGCACATACGCCTGGCGCGACCCCAGCGGTGGTGACGGCGAGCGACGAAGGGTCGGGGTCGCTCGAGTCTGCTGCGCGCAAGGCCGGCGAAACAGGACGCAAGGTGGCGATGAGCCTGATCGCGCTCGGCTTCGCGATCGCATCCATCGTGCTCGCCTTTAGGCGTGACTTCAAGGAGGCGGCGGGCATCTTCGCGATCGGGCTGGTTGCGATTCTGCTCGCCACCCCGGCGGGGGTGAACGTGCTGCACGACACCGTCAACTCGCTTTTCGGAGGCTAATGAGCGAGCCGCGGCGCTCGGTCGTGCAGGTGGCATGAGCACGGCCGAGGCGGCACGGGTGGCGCGAGGATGACTGAGATCCGCTCCTACAGAAATGTCTTCGAGCTCGAGCGACGCATTTACCGCATCGACCGCTTGAGGTTGAACCCGGGAGGCGTGCCGTTGCGCGGCGTCGTCTACTTTCTCGCGATCATCGTGCTCGCGTTGCTCGCGGGAGCGTTGCCACTGGTTGGCGAGGTGGTTCGCACGTTGCCTTGGTACGTGCGCGAGGTAGCGGCTCCGGGAGCGATCGCGGCGTTGCTGACCATGATCAGGGTTGAGGGACGGCCCTTCCATCTCTCAGCGCTCGCTCTGCTCAGGTACGCAACCGGCCCGCACGAGCTCGCCGGTGTTCGGGCACGTCTCCCCTCGGATCGGCGCTGGCGACCGCACGAGCTCGTGGTGCTCGCCGACGGATCGGACTCGCGACTGCGTCGCCTGCGCTACACCGGTCCAGGGGCGGTGCTCGTCCGCGTCTCCCACGCGCGCGCCATCTGGCGCACCGATCCTTTGCGGCGGCTGGCTGGACGACCCACCGTCACGCTCGAGGGGCTGGCGGAACGCCCGCCGCTCTCGCGCGGTCAGGTGATCGTGCTCGCCGACGGCGCGCGACTCGAGGTGCGTCGATGAGGTCCCCGATCTCGTTCGTCTACGGGAACCTGGTGTTCGGCTCCACTCTCGACGACGTCTGGGCGGCGTTCTCGGTTCCCAGCGGCTCATATCAGTGGCTCTCCGAGGAGGCGAAGCGTGCGCGGCTGCTCACAACGATGGGGGCGCTGGCGGAGGTCGAAGCCGACCTGCAGATCCTGCGGGTCGCAAGGCGTTGGGATCTGGAGGGCTACCTGCGGGAGATCGAGCGGATGGCGGACGGTTGTCACACGCGCTCGAATCGACGCTACGCGCTCGAGCACAGGCAGCGCCTGCACGACGTCGGAGCCTCCCAAGCGGCGGTCTACTTCCTCGTCAGCCTGCGCGATCCCGAGCGCGACGTCGCCTCCTACGTCTCCCAGGCGGCCGAGCAGCATCCGCGCGAGTGGCTTCGCTCGCTCGGGCGCGCCCTCTCCGTAGGCGACAGACGATTGCTGAAGGCGTCAGAGCTCGAGCGCGCACGCGTTCAGGCCGACCACGTGCACGCGCGCCTGGATGACTTCTTGAGCGTTCGTCCTGCCCGTGGGGTGGAGTTGCAATGGCTTGTGCGTCGAGCGTTCTGCCGCGGGCTCGGCGAACCGACGGTCGACGGTCTGCACGAGCCGCGCGCACTGGCCTTCGAGCGCAACGGCGAAGCGTTGCTGGCGCCATTGGAGGGGGATGTGGTGCGCTGGATGGATGGTTATGTCGAGCATCGCGGTCGCGCGCTGCGCGTCGAGTCGGAGCTCGGGGTCAGCTGGCAGGCGCAGCTCGTGCTCGGCGCGCTACCCGAGCGCGCAACGTTCCCAGGCGCCCGCGTCGAGCTGATGTTCGCGGCCGTGGAAAGCCTTCCATTTGCGGTCGACCTTTCCTTGAATGCGCGCTTTCTCCCAAACGAGCTCGCCCTGCGGATCGCCCGCAGGCGAGTGCAGGACGCAGACCAGATCGTGCGGGCGGAGTCCGACGGCGACCAGGGCGTCTCCGATCTCGGCTACCAGCGCACCCAGGAGGCGCGCGACCTGCTCGCCTATCTGCAGGCCTCCAGCCGCCCACCATTGCTGCGTGCGACACTGACCGTGGCGGTCGCGGGTCGTGACGAGCAACAGCTCGACGAGCGTGTGGAGATGTGCCGGCGCGCGTATGGCGAGATCCGCCTGCATCGCCCGTTGGGCGACCAGCTTGCGCTGTTCATCCAACAGCTGCCGGGTCAGCGCACCCGCGTGGCTGGCTACGACGACACGCTCACGACCGAGCAGGTTGCGGCGATGATGCCGACGGCGACGCACGCCGTCGGTTCGCGTGCTGGCTTCTACCTTGGTCACACGCTCTCGGGATCGCGCCAGCCGGTGCGCTTCAATCTCCGCGAGGGCTCCGAGCGCGATCGCAACACAGCGATCCTCAGCGTTGGAGCGCTCGGGTCCGGCAAGACGACGCTTGCGCAGAAGCTCAAGTACGAGGGCTTCTTGCAAGGCGCCCGTGTGATCGACTGCGACCCGAAGGGCGATCACAGCTTTCACATGCTGGATGAGGTTGCGCCGCACGCAGAGACGATCGCGCTGCGCCCGGACCCTGCGCTGCGCGGCATGCTCGACCCGCTGCGGGTCGCGCCAGAGCACCTGCGCCAAGACGCGGCCGTCTCCTTCTTGCGGGATCTGCTCCCGACTCGCGCCGAGGCTGCCTGGGAGACGGCGGTCGTGGCGGCTGTCGACGTGGTGCTGCGCCGCGCTTCTCAACCAACCTGTATGGAGGTGGTGCGCGCATTGCGCGACGGAGGAGACGGTGAGGTCCAGGTCGGCGATGCGCTGGCCGTATACGCCCGCTCCGGGCTCACCCAGCTTGGCTTCGCCGACCCTGATGTGAGTTTGCAGCCAGTTGGCGAACGGCAGGTGACTTACATCTCGATTCGCGACCTTCCCGGGCCCGAGCCCGGCGCGCCCCGTGCCGAGTACACGCAGGCGGAGCGCGTCGGGGTCCAGATCGTGCGTCTGATCGCGATGTTCGCGACGCATCTGATGTCGCGCGAGCGCGAGCGCCTGAAGTTGTTCTCATTCGACGAGGGTTGGCGGCTCCTTGGCGACCCGGTGGGGCGCACGCTGCTTGCCTCTCTGCAGCGCATGGGGCGCTCCGAGCTCGCCGTGCCGATCGTGAGCACCCAGCTGGTCACCGACGCGCTCGTCGGCCAGCGCGAGTCGCTCGAGAACCTGCTCGGAGCGACTTTCGTGTTCGGGATGCGCTCGGAGGCGGAGGCGGCGCGCGCGCTCACGCTGCTTGGGCTAGACCCGGACGATCGGCGCGCTCGCGAGCGATTGCTGGAGATGGAGGCAGGTCGCTGCCTGCTGCGCGACCACAGCGGGCGCGTGGAGGCGATTCAAGTCGAGGTCGTGGCGCCCTCCTTGCTGCGCGCCTTCTCCACGACCCCGCAGGCGCAGGCGACGTGAGCAGGTGGAGCGTGCCGCCGGTGGCGGTGAGCGTGGCGCTCGCCGCATCGCTCGCGCTGGCCGATCCGGCCGGTGCGGCCCACGCGCGGCGGGGGGCGCGTCACACCGCCGCCAAGCGCGCTCCGAGCGCTCCGCCGCTGGGAGCTGGCGCGTCGCAGGGGCAGGAGGACAGCAGCGCTGGCGTGCCGTCGGGCGCCGGCGACCCGCTCGTCGAAAACGGCCTGTCGAGCCCGTTTTGCAAAGGCGCGACGAGCGGTGGGCTGTCGAGCGCCGCACAGAACAACTGCCGGACCTCGAGCTTCGTGGGCGCGCCCGCGCCGACCGGCAACTACGCGATCGACGTGAACATCGACGTCGGCCCGTTCGGTCTCAGCAGAGGCGGCCTGCTGTCGGTGATCCAGGACGTCTTCGTGACTCCGCTGTGGAACGCGCTCGTGTGGGTCGTGCACGGGTTGATCGTGATGCTCGAATGGTGCTACACGCTCGAACTGCTGGACAGTTCGACGATGGGTGGCGTGGCCCGCTCGCTGCGCCAGGCGCAGGCAAGCTTCACCGAGCCGTGGCTGACGCTCGTCCTCGCGGCGGCGTCGGTGCTGGCTCTGTACAACGGTCTGATCCGTCGTCGCGTCGGCGAGACGCTCGGCCAGGCGCTCGCGACGTTCGCGATGATGGTCGCCGGGCTGTGGATGATCGCCGATCCGCTCGGGACCGTCGGCGCTGTCGGGCGGTGGGCCAACCAGGCTAGCCTCGGGACGCTCGGCGCCGTCACGCAAGGGACGTCGGCGAGCGCCCCAAGGACGCTCGCCGACAGCATGCGAGCCCTGTTCGCGGGGGCGATCGAAATGCCCTGGTGCTATCTGGAGTTCGGCAACGTGCGCTGGTGCAGCGATCCGGCGCTGCTCGATCCTGGGCTGCGTCGCGCGGCTTTGAGGCTCGGCGCCGCTCAGCACGCGAGGTCTGGCTGCCTGCAAGGCCTCGCACAGCCATCGTGCTTCTCAACGGGAAGCAGCGCCTCGTCGCGTGTCATCGAGCAAAGCGACGAGTTGCTGCGCGAGGCCGACACAAACGGCGAGCTGTTCCTTGCGTTCCCCGCCAACGGGCCGCAACGCAACTCGGTCAAAGACTCGAGCTCGTTGCTGCACGTTCTGTGCCAGGCCGAAGACGACAGGAAATGCGCAGGGGCAACTGCGGCGCAGGCTGAATTCCGCTCGGACAGCGGGACCTTCCCGCGCATGATCGGCGTCGCGCTGATCGCGGCCGGCGTGCTCGGGATGGTGCTGCTGTTCGGATCGATCGCCATCCATCTGCTCATCGCGGCGGTCATCAGCCTGTTGATGCTGCTGCTCGCTCCACTGGTCGTACTGGCGCCGGCGCTCGGCGGCAGCGGCCGGGCCGTCTTCGGTGTTTGGCTCACGCGCCTGCTCGGGGCCGTCACCTCAAAGCTGCTCTTCTCGTTCCTGCTCGGCGCGCTGCTGACGCTGCAGCGCATACTCACCTCGCTGCAGCCACTCGGCTGGACAGAGTGGCTGCTGATCTCCGCCTTCTGGTGGACGGCGTTCCTCAAGCGTCATCAGGCATTGGCTGCTCTTCAGTCGCGAGGAGGCGCGCCCGCCTCACAAGATCGCCGCACGCTCGGGCGAAGGCTCGAGGCCTTGGGGCGAGCGCAGGTGGTGGTGCGTCACCCTGTGCGCTGGGCCAGGGCCAAGGTCTTCCCGCCGCTTCCCGTCGACGAGCACCTGCAGAAGCGTGCACGGCGAGGCTTGGAGAGCAACGGCAAGCGAGTCGACGGGTCTAGGGCGGATGTGTCTGAGCAGACCCCCTCGTCGGAGCATGCGACCGTGCCGCGTCCGCGCAAGAGATCTCGTGTGAGCGTCGGCAGCCAGCGCATGCGGACACAGCTCCACCGACTGCGCGGCGCGCGTGAGGCGGCGCTCGCACAAGGTGACCGGCGCCGAGCCGCGAAGCTCGCCGTTCGCGAGCGACGCGTCGAAGAGGGGTTGACGCGCGACGGAGAGCGTGCTGCCGCAATGGGCTCAGACGCGGTGCGCCACGACGAGGGCAGGGCACCCGGCACGCCAGATACGAGCAGCTCGACCCGCGCTCGTGAGCCGCGCGAGGGGCGGGCAGACAGTGAGGCGGCCTCGCCCGGCAGTCTCGACCGCCCGGGAGACGCATCGCCTCGAGCCGATGACCGTCACGCAAACGGATCGGGCGAGCGAGGAGACACCAGGCCCCAAGCCGGTGTTGGCCTTGCGGGCGCATCAGGCGAGCGCGGCGATATCAGGTCTCGGGCCGGTATTGGCTCTGCCGGCGGATCGGGCGAGCGAGGAGATACGCGGCCCCGGGTCGAAACTGAGCCCGCGCGCAGAGCGAATGACGGGCAAGACAGGCCGTCGCGCCCCGATCCCGTCGAGGCGAAGCGGGTGGACGATGGAGGCGATCGGCACGGGGCGTCCGGCGACCTGCGCATTGCGCGGCCGCGCGACTCGGTCGGCGGAACCGGCGGGACCTCGCCCGGCTCCGGGGCGCCGTCGGACGCCCGCCAGCACAAATCGGCTGTCATGGATGACGCGTTCGCGGTCGCGCAAGGGCGCAAGCGTCAGCTCGGGCTCAGGCCGGACCGGTGAGCATGGGAGCGCTCGCGCAGTCCGCCGCCTCAAGGCGCCGGCTCGGCAGGCTGGCGGGCGCCTCGATCGTGGTCGTGGGTGCTGTCTGCATGCTCTCGCTGATGCTCGTCGCGGCGCTGGCGAGGCTCGTAGTCGCCCCGTTGGGCGGCCAGGCCGAAAGCTTCGGAGTCTCGGCGCGGGCCGAGGGCGAAATCCCGGCGCGCTACCTGAATCTCTACCAGCAGGCCGCGGAGCGCTACGCCCTGGACTGGGCGGTCCTTGCCGGCATCGGCAGGGTCGAGTGCGACCACGGACGCGATCCCGACCCCTCGTGCACGAAACGGGGCTCCGTCAACTCGGCGGGAGCTGGCGGTCCCGCGCAGTTCCTCGCATCGACCTGGAATCGGTACGGGGTCGACGGCGACGGTGACGGGCGCATCGACCGCTGGGATCCCGCTGACGCCATATACGCGATGGCCAACTATCTACGCGCATCCGGCGCCCCCGGCGACTACCACAAGGCGATCTTTGCCTACAACCACGCGGACTGGTACGTCGCCGAGGTAGAGCGCTGGGCCTCGCTCTACCGCGGCGCAGCGCAGGCGAGCGCGACAGGCGGCGAAGATGGTTCGGCGACCGTCGACTGGGCTGGTGTCGGTCCCGTCGCACTCACCGACGGCGCTCAGGCGCAGCTCTCACCCAAGGACGGCCATATCGCGCTCGTGCCCGCCCAAGCGCCGCCGCTCGTGCAGGCGATGGTGATCGCGGGCAACGAGCTGCAGGACTTGCCGTATGGCCCTGACGGCCATCCCGATCCGCGCGGCGCCACGGACGAGGACTGCTCGAGCACTGTCAACTACGTGCTCTACCGCTCCGGTGTGCGTCCGATCGCCGAAATCGTCCACGACAATCCGCTTGCCCAGGATTACACCGATTGGGGGGAGCCCGGGCCCGGGAAGTGGGTCACGATCTATGCGACGACTGCTCCCACCGACCACGTCTTCATCGTGATCGCTGGGTTGCGGCTGGACACGTCCCACGACGGCACCGACTTGGGACCCAACCGAGCCGAAGACGGGCCGCGTTGGCGAATCCTCGACCATGTGCCAACGTGGGCGCACTGGTCGGTGAGGCATCCGCCGGGGCTATGACCGCTCGTGACATATCGAGCGCGTAGGCGCCGCCACAGGTTTGGACTCGGCCCGATCTGCACTAATGTCCCGAACATGAGCGCTCGCGAAGTCGAGTTCCTGCTGATCGGCGGCGGCCTCGCCTCGGCCAACTGCGCCCGCTGGCTGCGCGAGTCAGGCGCCGACGGAGAGATCCTGCTCGTGGGGCGCGAGCCCGATCCGCCCTACAACCGTCCGGAGTGCTCGAAGGGCTACCTGCGCGGCGAGGAGAGCCGCGAGGAGCCGCTGTTCAGGCCGGCTGACTGGTGGGATGAGCAGAGAATCCAGTTGCTCACCCGCACGAGCGTCTCCTCGCTGCGCCCCGAGGCTCTCACCGCCAAGCTATCGAGTAATGAGGAAGTCAGCTTCAGCAAGGCGTTGATCGCCACCGGCGCCAACGTGCGGCGCCTGAACGTGCCCGGCTGCGAGCTCGAGCAGATCCACTACCTGCGCACGCTCGGTAACGCGGACGCAATTCGCGAGGGCGTCGCCGACGCCGAGAGGGTGGTCTTGATCGGTGGCTCCTACATCGGCTGCGAGGTGGCCGCCTCCCTGACCCTGATGGGCAAGCAGGCGACGATCGTGATGCAGGAGCAGGCGACGCTCGAACGCGGCTTCGGCAAGCAGGCCGGTCGCTTCTTCCAGGATCTGCTCGAATCGCACGGCGTCGTCGTGCACGGCCCCGACGGGCTCGAGCGCTTCGAGGGTGAGGGGCGCGTCGGCAAGGTCGTGACCACCACTGGGTTGGAGCTGCCAGCCGATGCGGTGGTCCTCGGCGCCGGCGTCACGCCCGAGATTGCCCTTGCCAAGCGCGCTGGCCTGCAGATCGGCGAGCATGGGGGAGTCCTGTGCTCCTCGCGTCTTGAGACCTCGGCGCCGGGAATCTTCGCTGCGGGAGACATCGCCGAGTACGACTCGCCGCTGCATGACACGCATGTCCGCATCGAGCACTGGGACGTCGCGTTCAACCACGGCAAGACAGCTGCCCTCAACATGCTCGGCGGCGAGGCCCCGCACGAGGTGGTGCCCTACTTCTACTCGGTGCTCGGCGATTGGGGCGAGCTGGAGTACGTTGGCCCCGCATACGAATGGGATGAGGAGATCGTGCGTGGCTCCTACGAGGACGGCAACTTCACGACGTGGTACCTCGAGGGCGGCCGCGTCCGCGCAGCGCTCACCTTCGGGCGCTCAGAGGACCTTGAGCACGCCCGCCGCCTGATCGTCGAGCGACCAGTGCTCGGCGAGCGCGATCGCGCATCCCTCGCTAGCCTCGACTCGGATCTCGCCGAGCTGTCTCGCTAAGCGCTCTCGCGCCGCGGGAACGCCACAGCCGTAGCCCGAAGGGCGGAGGCTATCCCCCCCAAAAAACCTCGCCACGCACGACCGTGGCGCGCGGCAGTAGGATGTCTTCTGTTCATAACGGTCGGTGGAAAGGGAAGCCGGTGAGAATCCGGCGTGGACCCGCCACTGTGACCGGGGATGCCAACCGTTGCGCGAGAAAGCGCAGCCACTGATCGGCCGCTCGGCGGATCGGGAAGGCGCGGATGGTAGGCCCGGGAGCCAGGAGACCTGCCTCCGACCGCAAGCCCACAAGCCCTCGTGGAAAGGGGTGGCTCCAAATGCATGTATCTCCTCGTATGCCGCTGGCGCTGTGCGTCACGGCGCTGGTCGCTCTCGTTGGCAGCGCAGGCGCACAGGCGACACCGATCACTGTCAATCTACGCGTGGAGGGTTCGGCCAAGACGCTCTTCGAAGGGCCTGTCAGTGCCGAAGCAATACCCAACCCACCGGGAATCAGTACGAAATCGAGCGGCGGTCCTCACCCTTGCGACGTTGCCAACAACGGCGCGAATGGAGGCTTCGTCCCGGCTGGCGCCAGTGCTACGAGCGCCCTTTATGACGCGACGATCACGTCTGGTCTCGCCTTCGATGCTGAATGGTTTGAAAGCCTCATGGACTTCTCGGTCAGTCAGGTCGGCGAAGATATCGCTAACAGCGGCAAAAACGGTGAGTACTGGGGCTACGCCGTTAACTACACCACCGCCTACGTCGGTGGCTGTCAGTTCCAACTGGCGCCCGGCAGCGAAGTGCTATGGGCCTATAACTACTTCAACCTCCCGCACCTGTTGGATCTGAGTGGTCCTGCCAGTGTTAACAGTGATGCGCCCTTCACCGTACACGTCGCCGACGGCCAGACTGACTCGCCCATCGCTGGCGCCTCGATTGGCGAAGACGTCGCTGGCGTGACGACACCGATCCCGGGCAGTGCGACGACGGATGCCAACGGCAACGCGACTCTCGCGCCGACGCACGCGGGGATGGTGACGCTGAAGGCGACGCAGCCGGAATCGGTCCGTTCCAATCGTCTCGTCGTCTGCGTTCACAGCGGCAACGACGGTACCTGCGGGACGACTGTCCCTGGTGCTCCCAAAGGAACCCCCAAAGGCGCGCCGGAAATCGTGCCTGTCGTGCCCACGAATGTTGCGATGGTGGGCGGAGTCGAGAACGAACGCCACTACTCTCGCCGGGGTGCGCCACGCATCCTGAGGGGACTCGTACAGGTGCCGGCAGGCGGCACGCTGCGCGAAGTCCGCATCAGCCTGCAGCGTCGCAACGGCAAGCGATGCCAGGCGTTCAACGGCGCAAGAGAGGCTTTCACTCGCTCGCGCTGCGGCGTCGCGCGCTTCTTCTCGGTGGGCGGGGCCGAGTCGTTCAGCTACCTGCTCCCGGCGCCATTGCCGGCCGGCCGCTACGTCTACGACATCAAGGCGATCGACAGCTCGGGACGGCCGACCAAGCTCGTCGCAGGTGTGAGCCACGTCGTCTTCCATGTCAAGTAGGAGAAAAGCTCGGTCTCCGCGAGCGGGGGGGCGCCATGGGCGCCCGCCCGCCCGGCGGTTGCTCGGTGCATTGGGTCTGTTCGCGCTGATGCTGGCAAGCTGCGGCCTCGGCGCGGGCGCCACTCCAAGGGCCATTCACCTCACCGTCACCCAGGGCTTTGGCGGGCGTGTGCTCGGCGCTCAGCGCGCCCCTCGCGTTCGCGGACAGGAGACCGTGATGAGCCTGCTGATGCGTAACCGCAGGGTCAAGACTCGTTACGGCGGTGGCTTCGTGCAGAGCATCGACGGACACGCCGGCGGCACACAGGGCGGGGAGCCGATCGACTGGTTCTATTACGTCAATGGCGTCGAGGCCCCCAGGGGCGCGGCTGACACGAGCGTGCACCCTGGCGATCGCGTCTGGTGGGACCTGCACGACTGGAGCCAAACCGACGACGTGCCCGCGGTCGTCGGGTCGTTCCCCGAGCCGTTCCTGCACGGGATCGGCGGCAAGCGACTTCCGGTGCGCGTGGAATGCGTTGAAGTGAGCGACAAGCCGTGCGAGACGGTGCTGGCAAGCCTGCGCGCCTCCGGGGTGCCGGCGGCGGTCGCTGCGATCGGCCCTGGCGACGAGCCGGCAACTCTGCGCGTGCTCGTCGGGCCTTGGACCGCTGTGAGGGGTGCGCCGGCGACACAGGCGATCGAACGGGGTCCGCGCGCGAGCGGGGTCTATGCCCGTTTCGCTCAGGACGGTCAGACGCTGACGTTGCTCGACGCACGCGGCCGCGCCACGCGCACGTTCGGTGCTGGCGCTGGCCTCGTGGCGGCGAGCCGCTACGCCGAAGAGGCGCCGGTGTGGATCGTCACCGGCACCGACGCCGCCGGCGTGAGCTCGGCTGCCGGAGCGTTCGATGAACGGGCGCTGCGCAATCATTTCGCTTTGGCGCTCGAACCGTCGGGGGCGGCGCTCCCGACGCCGACGGCGGGGCTGTGAGCGGTCGGGGCTAGCGTTCGCGATGCGCGCCACGCTCTTCTACCGTCGCCACGCGAGCCCGCTGCACGCGACGCGGGCGACGGTGGCGGGCGCGTGGGCAGCCGCGCTCGTGGCCGCGACGCTGCTTACCGACAATCCGATGGTCCTGGGAGCACTCGCCGTGGCAGTGCTAGCCGCCGGCGCCGGCGTGGGGGCGGAGCTCGCGCGCACGTTGCGCACAGTGCTGATCGTGGCGGCGCCGATCGTGGCGATCAACGTGCTCGTCTCCCGCGAAGGCATCACCGTGTTCGCGCGCCTGGGCGACCTCGGGCCGTTCGGCCAGGGCAATCTGACGCTCGAGGCGCTTGTGTACGGCGCGGTGATTGCGTTGAAGGTGGGACTGTTGATTCTCACCACGACGCTCGCGAGCCTCACGATCGACCCGGACGAGCTGCTCGCCGTGTTCCGTCGCCGCTCGTTCCGCTCGGCGCTAACCGCGTCGCTCGCGACGCGCATGATCGGCGTGCTCGCCGCCGACGCCCAGCGCCTCGCCGAGGCGCAGCGCACGCGCCCGGTGCTATCCACGCGCCGGGGACGACCAATCCCTCCGGCGCTCTCCAGGCGCAGGATGCGATTCACCCATGCGCGCGCCGCTGTGCGCACGCGCGCGCACGAGGGCGCCGGCGCGCGCCTCAGATTGCTGAGCGCGGTTGTCGGCTCGTCGCTTGATCGCTCGATGGATGTGGCCGCAACGCTCGAGCTGCGAGGCTTCGCCACCGGCGGGCGAGGTGACGGGCGGGCGCCGCGCCATCCCTTCTCGCGCCACGACTGGGCATTCGCCGTCTCGGCGGCGTGCATTCTCGTGCTCGCGCTGTGCGGGCGGCTGGCGGGGATCGCCCCGTTCGAGGCCTATCCGCTGGTGAGCATGCCGGTGTCTGGCGCCACTCTGGCGCTGTGCACGATGCTGCCCGCGGCCGTCCTGTTTCCGCTGGCCGACCGTCGGGGGATCGAGTTTTGAGATCCGCGATGGCGTTCGAGCGGGTCACCTATCGCTACCCCGAGCGGTCACAGCCCGCCCTGCGCGATGTGACCCTGCGAATTGAGCAGGGCGAGCTGTGCCTGCTAGCGGGGCGCTCCGGCCAGGGCAAGTCCACGCTGATCCGCGCGGCGTGCGGACTCGTTCCGCACTTCCACGGCGGAACGTTCGCCGGAAGCGTGAGGGTCGCTGGAATGGACACGCGCGAACACCCTCCCGCACACCTGGGCGCCCATGTCGGCGTGCTGCAGGGCGACTCCGAGGCACAGCTTGTGATGAGCTCGGTGCGCGCCGAGCTGGCTCTGGCGATGGAGAGCCGTGGGCACGGCGCCACCGCGGTGGCACGCGCGGTGGAGGAGGTTGCGCTGGCGCTTGGCATCGACCAGCTGCTCGAGCGCTCCACGCACGACCTCTCCGGAGGAGAGAAGCAGCGCGTGGCGCTCGGCGCCGCGCTCGCCGGCCGCCCACGCGTGGTCCTGCTCGACGAGCCCACGTCCCAGCTCGACCCGGTCGCAGGCGACGAGCTGATCGGGCTCCTGCGCCGGCTCAACCAGGAGTGGGACACGACGATCCTGCTCTCAGAGCACCGGCTCGAGCGTTGCCTGTCGGTCGCCGACCGCGTGATCGCGCTGGGCGACGGCGCGGTCGTGCACGACGGCTCTCCGAGCTCGTTCTTGAGCTGGGCGGCGCAAGCGGAGCCGTCGTTGCAGACGCCCGGAGCGAAGTTGTTCGCCCTCGCCGGCCTCGCCCCACTGCCTGTGGGCGTCAAGCAGGCGCGTGCTCTGCTGCGTGACGAAGGCCTGTTGCCCGAGGAACCCAACGCGCACGTGGTGGCAGCCGGGGACGGTCGCGAGCAGGAGCGTGCGGACGGCGCTCGTCCGCACAATGCCGGCAGGCTCGGACGGCTGCGGAGGAAAGGCAAGGACGCGTCGGCTCTTGCGTTGCGCGGCGTGTGGTGTGAGATCGCGCACGGCCCTGCGATCTTGCGCGGCGTCGAGCTTACGATCGCTCCAGGCGAGCGTGTCGCGCTGATGGGACGCAACGGCGCGGGCAAGTCAACGCTGCTGCGCCACGCCGCAGGCCTGCTGGCGCCCACGCGTGGCCAGGTCGAGCCGGCGGGCAGGGTGGCTCTGCTGCTGCAAAACCCCAACGATTATTTCCTGCACGAGCGCGTCGACGAAGAGCTGTCCCCTGCAGCGCTCGAGCGCTCCGGCCTGGGCGCGCTGGCGGAGCGCAATCCGCGCGACCTCTCGGGTGGCGAGCGCCAGCGGCTGGCGCTCGCGATCGTCGCCGACGGCGACGAGCCGCCGGTCGTGCTGGCGCTCGACGAGCCCACGCGTGGCATGGACCGCGAGGCGAAGGCCGAGCTGGCCGAGGAGCTGCATCGCCGCGCGAGCGAAGGACAGGCGGTGATCGTCGCCACTCACGATCCAGAGTTCGCGGCCGCCTGCGCCGCGCGTGCGATCCTGCTCGCCGACGGTCGCGTGATCGCCGACGGGCCGGCGGCCGAGCTGCTCGCCGGCGGTTGGTATTTCGCCACCGAGACCGCCCGCATTCTCGGCGGCGCAGGCGGCGCATTGGGCCCCGAGGACGGAGCGGGACTGTTGCTCAATGCCCGCGCCGCGTCTGGCGGCGGCCCTCAGCCGTACGCGCGCTCCGAGCCGCTTCGCCGACCGCTGGGACAGGCGCTCTCATGAGCTGGCCGCTGGCCTCGTTCGCAATCGTCGCGAGCGTGCTCACCCTCGGCTGGCTGGCCTACGAGCGCGCTCGCCCCTCCGCTCGGATGGTGGCGGTCGTGGCCACGCTAGCGGCGATCGCGGCGCTCGGCAGGGACGCCTTCGTCGCACTCCCCGACGTCAAGCCGATCACGGCGCTGACGCTCGTCGTCGGCTACGCGCTGGGCCCGCTGCCAGGTTTCACGGTTGGCGCAATCGGGATGCTCGCCTCCAACATAATGCTCGGCCAGGGCCCCTACACACCGTGGCAGATGGCCGCCTGGGGCGTGGTCGGCCTCGTCGGCGCCCTGCTCGCCCGCATCAGCGGCCGTCGCATGGGTCGCGTCGCGCTTGCGCTCGCGTGCGGCGTGACGGCGCTTGGGGCGAAGGAGATCATGAACGTATACACGTGGACGCTCGGCGCCGCCCACACGCCTGCGGCACTGCTCGCGACGGCGGGCGCCGCACTTCCGTTCGACCTCACCGACATGGTCGCGAGCTTCCTGTTCGGTCTCGCCTTCGGCCCCGAGCTGGCGCGCCTGCTGGGGCGCATGCGGGCGCGTATGACGGTCACGTGGGAGGCCGCTGCCACGCCGCCTGTGCTGCTCGTGCTTGTATGCGTTGGCGTTGTCGCAGTGGGCACCCCCCCACGCGCGCGGGGGGCGTCCGTTCCGGGAGCATCCACGCTCGCGCCTCGGTCGTCTGCGTGGACTTCGCACCCATCCCCGGTCGCACGCGAGTCCTCGACCCTGCGCGCGATATCGCGCGAGGTCGCATTCCTGCAGAGCGCCCAGAACGCCGACGGCGGCTTCGGCGCCGCGCGAGGGCGGCGCAGCAGCGAGCTCTACTCAGCGTGGGTTGCGATGGGCTTGGCGGCGGCCGGGCGCGATCCGCTCGGCCTGAGACGCGCCGGTCACTCGCTGCTCGACTCGATTCGCGGCGAAGCGGCGACGCTCGAAGACGCCGGCGACGAGGAGCGCACGATCCTTGCGTTGCGTGCCTGCGGCGCCTCCACCCGCGCTTTTCCCGGTGGCGACCCGGTGGCGAAGCTGATGCGCTCTCATTCGAGCGACGGCTCGTTCGGCCGGCTCGTGAATCTGACGACTTTCGCGATCTTCGCTCTGCGCGCGAGCGGCCGGTCGGCGAGCGATCCGATCGTGCGCGCCGCCGGGCGTTGGCTCGCGCGCCAGCAGAACCCCGATGGCGGCTTTGGCTTCGCAGGCCGCGGCGCGAGCGAGGACGTCGACGACACCGCCGCAGCCCTGCAGGGCGTGATCGACGCGGGCGGTCTCGCGAGCCCTATCATCTCCCGTGCGGTGGCCTTCCTGCGCCTCGCGCAGAACCCTGACGGCGGCTACCCGCAGCAGATCGGCGGCGAATCGAACGCCCAGTCGACGGCTTGGGCCGCCCAGGGGCTGGCAGCGGCCGGTCGCAAGGTGAGCGCCGTCAAACGCGCAGGCAGCCGCTCGCCGCTCTCATACCTCGAAAGCCTGATGGCGCCTGACGGCAGCGTGCGTTACTCGCGCACGAGCGCGCAGACGCCCGTTTGGGTCACCGCACAGGCGCTGATGGCGCTCGCAGGCAAGTCGTTTCCGATTGCTCCCGTATTTATGCGTGCCGTCGCCCACCATGCATTGGCGTTTAGTGCTCGCGCTCCGATGGGCGCCGGCGGCTCGCTCCGCACGCGTCCCGCTCGCGCAGCGGTCGGACGTCGGGAGCCGACGGACTCGAAGGCCGCGGCGCGCAGCCACAGGCGCGCCGCGCTTGCGCGCTCCTTCGCGCGGGGCCGCCTGGATGTGCTGGCCCGCACCGCCGGAATGCTCGTCGGCGTCGTGCTGGGGCCCGTGCTGCGCTGAGGAGCGCCGAGGAGGGCTGGGGCGCGTGCCGAGGAGCGCTGGAACGTGCCAGCGCATCGACTGGGCGAGCAGGCAGGTGGCGCTCGAGCACGCCGAGGAAGAGGCAGGAGGCGCTCGGAGGGCGCACGGCGCGCACGGCCCGGGTTCCAGTTGCCGCGCACATCGGCCGCTGCTCCTACTCTGGTTGGATGTCCGCGATCTCGAGTGCCCCGCTTGCCGATCGGCGCGCCGCTCGCCTTGCGCTGTTCGTTGCTTGCCTGTGCGTCCTCGGGCTGGCGCTCACGTGGGTGTTGGCCGAGCTCGTGCCGATCACGCACTTCAAGGACGCGGTCGCGTTGTACGACCTCACACGCTTGAACCGTCCGCTGGTCGAACTGCCCGCGAACGCCCTGCTCGACCTGCTCTACCCACCGTTCTTCGCGGCGTGGGGCATCGTGCTCGTGGTGGTCGCCGTGCGTCGACGCCTACTGTGGACAGCGGTCGCAGTCGCCGTGGTGCTGCCGTTCGCGCCGCTCAGCGCGGAGCTGCTCAAGCCGCTGCTCGCCCATCCACACGATCAGCTCGGCCCGAAATACATCACCGACGCGTCCTGGCCGAGCGGGCACGCCACCGCCGCGACGGCCCTGGCGTGGTGTGCTCTGCTCGTGGCTCCGCCAGCCCGTCGTCGCTTCGTCGCGCTCGCGGGCGCGGCGTTCGCGCTGGCGGTTGGCGTCGCCCTGCTGGTGCTTGCCTGGCACATGCCGAGCGACGTCGTCGGCGGCTATCTGCTGGGTACCTTGTGGGCGGCTTTGGCGTTTGCGGCGTTGCGCTCGTCCCAGCGCGACAGCGGCGATCTCGGGCGGCGCGCTGGGATCGGGCCCCGGCCGCCGGGCGCCGCTACCCCTCTGCGTCGTGTGCGCCTGGAGCCCACAGCGGCTCGGATCCCGCCCCAGACGGATCATCGTTTGCGGCGCGGCTGAGGATGAACAGCATGTCCGACAGCCGGTTCAGATAGCGGATCGCCTCGGGGTTGCATTCCTCGCCGACGGCGATCGCGCGGCGCTCGGCGCGGCGGCAGACGGTGCGGCACACGTGCAGCTGCGCCGCCGCCGGCGTGCCGCCGGGGATCACGAACGACCGCAGCGGCTCGAGCTTCGCGTTGACCTCGTCGCACACGCGCTCCAGCCACTGCGCGTACTCGCCCGTCACGCGCAGGCGCGCCTGCCCCTTGCCAGTGGCGTCGGGCGCGCCGTCGGCGGGAGTCGGCACCGACAGGTCCGCGCCGACGTCGAGCAGGTCGTTCTGCACGCGCGCCAGCCATTGTGAGAAGTCGGGGGGGAGGCCCGGCGCCAGCAGGGCCACGCCGATCGTCGCGTTGAGCTCGTCGACGGTGCCGTACGCCTCGACGCGCGGGTGCAGCTTGGAAACGCGGCTCATGTCGCCCAGATGGGTCTCGCCACTGTCTCCGAGCTTCGTGTAGATGCGCGTCAGGTTGATCGTCACGCCTGTCGAGTCTGGCAGATCGCCTGTCGGGACCCGCTGTCCCACTGCGCGCCTCGGGTGTTTCCGAGGCTCTGCGCCGACCTTGCCGGCCCGGTCCGTCAGCCACCATGATCCCGCTGGGGTCGGGCGGACTGCGTGGCGTCCCCACGATCGGATACTTTCCCGGCCTTCATGCGGGTAGGCGTTCCGAAGGAGACCGCCGTGGGCGAGCACAGGGTTGCGCTCGTGCCGGAGGTCGTAGCCAAGCTGAAGGCCAAGGGCCTCGACGTCCTGGTCGAGAGTGGCGCGGGCGCGGACGCGCTCTTGCCCGATCGCGCCTTCGCCGACGCCGGCGCGCAGATGACCGCCGACACCGGCGAGATATGGCGCTCCGAGGTGGTCGTGAAGATCTCCCCGCCGAGTGGGCCCGAGATCGGGATGCTCGGCGCCGGGTCGATTCTGATCGGCTTCCTCGCCCCGCTCACGAGCCCGCAGACCACGCGCGCGCTTGCCAGCGCCAAAGCGACCGCCTTCGCGATGGAGTCGATCCCGCGCATCTCACGCGCGCAGGCGATGGACGCGCTCTCCTCGCAGAGCAACATCGCGGGCTACAAGGCAGCGCTGCTTGGCGCCGAGAACATGGGCCGCTTCTATCCGATGCTGATGACCGCCGCCGGCACGATCCCGCCTGCCAAGGTGCTCGTGCTGGGCGCCGGTGTCGCCGGGCTGCAGGCGCTCGCAACCGCCAAGCGGCTCGGCGCGCGCACGACCGGCTATGACGTGCGCCCGGAGGTGGCCGAGCAGGTGCAGTCGCTTGGCGCCCAATGGCTCGACCTGGGCCTGGAGGCAAGCGGCGAGGGCGGCTATGCGCGCGAGTTGACCGACGAGGAGCGCGCTCGCCAGCAGCGGGCGCTGACCGACGCGATCAAGGGCTTTGACGTGGTCATCACGACCGCGCTCGTGCCGGGCCGCCCAGCGCCGAAGCTCGTCACAGCCGAGGCCGTCGAAGGAATGAAGCCCGGCTCGGTGATCGTGGACCTCGCCGGCGAGTCGGGTGGCAATTGCGAGCTAACCGAGCCTGGGCAGACCGTCGTCAAGCACGACGTCAAGATCCTCTCGCCGTCGAACCTGCCGGCGAGCATGGCCGAGCACTCCTCGCAACTGTTCGCGCGCAATGTGCTGGCCCTGCTGGATCTGCTCGTTGCGTCCAAGGAGGGTGGCGCCGAGGGCGAGGTCGAGCTGAAGCTCGACTTCGAGGACGAGATCGTGGCGGGCGCCTGCACCGTGCGCGATGGGGCGATCGTCAGCGCTGGAGCGAAGGCCGCGGTCGAGACGGCCGAGGGGACGGCGGCGAGCGCATGATCCTCGCGAGCGTGCTGACCACCAACCTCGCGATCCTCGTGCTCGCCGGCTTCATCGGCTTCGTCGTGATCTCGAAGGTGCCCAACACGCTGCACACGCCGCTGATGTCCGGCACGAACGCGATCCACGGGATCGTGCTGCTCGGTGGGCTGCTCCTGTTCGGGCTGGCCGGCCTGAGCGGGTTCAGCAAGCTGCTGCTGGTGATCGCCGTCGCGTTCGGCACGATCAACGTCATCGGCGGCTTCCTGGTCACCGACCGCATGCTCGACATGTTCAAGTCGCGTCCGAAGCCCAAGCATGCTGACGAGGACGAGGCCACGCACGGGAAGACGGGGTCATGACGAGTCTGCCGATCGCCACCAGCTTCCTGCAGAGCGAAAGCTTCATCTACGTCCTCTACATAGTCTCCTTCGCGCTGTTCATCCAGGGTCTGCGCGGCCTGTCTGGGCCGACGACGGCGGTGCGCGGCAACCGCATCGCCGCCGTCGGGATGGCGATCGCCGTGGTCGCGACGCTGCTCAACCCCGGTGAGGGCAACTGGGGGCTGATCGCGCTCGGGATTGTGCTGGGCATCGTCGTCGGGGTGCCCGCGGCGCGCCAGGTGAAGATGACCGCGATGCCGCAGATGGTCGCGCTCTTCAACGGCGTCGGCGGGGGCGCGGTCGCGATCATCTCATGGGTGGAGTTCCGCAGCCTTGGCTCCACCTACGGCTCGCACACGGTCGAAATCGGCGGGGCGAGCTTCCAGATCGGCGGCGTCGCGACGTATGTCGCGATCTTCTCGGTGTTCGCGGCGATCGTCGGGTCGGTCTCCTTCTGGGGGTCGAACATCGCGTTCGGCAAGCTCCAGGAAATCCTGCCCGGCCGTCCGATAACGCTCGGGCCCGCTCAGCAGATCGTCAACCTCGTGCTGCTCGTGCTGGCCGTCGCGGCGGGTGTCGACCTTGTCGCGGGGGCTCACTCCGAACTGCTGTTCATCGGGATGCTGATCGTCGCCGCGCTGCTCGGCAACGCCGTGGTGCTGCCGATCGGCGGGGCCGACATGCCGGTCGTCATCTCGCTGCTGAACGCCTTCACGGGACTATCGGCCGCGGCGACCGGCATGGCGCTCAACAACCCAGCGCTGATCGTGGCCGGCATGATCGTTGGCGCCTCCGGCTCGATTCTCACCAACCTGATGGCTGTCGCGATGAACCGCTCGATTCCCTCGATCGTCGCGGGCGGCTTCGGTGGCGGCGGAGCCGTCGAGGGCGCCGAAGGCGCGGGGGCGCACGAAGGCACAGTGCGCTCGACGAGCGCTTCCGACGCGGCGATTCAGCTCGCCTACGCCAACCGCGTCGTGGTCGTCCCAGGCTATGGCATGGCGGTCGCTCAGGCTCAGCATGCTGTGCGCGAGCTCACCAAGGAGCTGGAGTCGCGGGGGGTGGAGGTCAGCTATGCGATCCACCCGGTCGCCGGGCGCATGCCCGGTCACATGAACGTGCTGCTCGCCGAGGCCGATGTCCCCTATGACCAGCTCAAGGAGATGGACGACGCCAACCCCGAGTTCCAGCGCACCGACGTGTCGTTGGTGATCGGCGCAAACGACGTCACCAACCCGGCAGCCAAGAACACCCCCTCCTCGCCGATCTATGGCATGCCGATCCTCGAGGTGGCCGACAGCCGCTCGGTGGTCGTGATCAAGCGCTCGATGAATCCCGGTTTCGCCGGGATCGAGAACGAGCTCTATTTCGATCCGAAGACCTCGATGCTCTTCGGCGACGCAAAGTCGGCCGTGAGTGAGATCACGGCCGAGCTGTCGGCTCTCTGACGCTCAGCGTCCGCGTCCAAGAGATCTTCAAAGCTTTGCATTCGCGCGCCATATGGCACGCGCCGGCACGCGCATTCCCGGACGTGCCAGATTGGTACGCATTTCAGACAAGAGACTCATTGTCAATGAAGTACATCGTATCTTACACTCAACTGAGGGGAGGAAACGCGATCATCTGAGGGGTCAGTATTTCGCTGCACCGCATCACAGCTTCGGGTCGATCACGGATCACGCTGGTCATTGGGACGCTCGCGTGCACCGTGTGGATCGCAGGAGTGGCTCGTCCTCTTGGCGGTGGGGGCGAGCCACTCCGGGCGAGCTACAGAAGTCCCGCTCTCGCGAGTGCCGTGCCACGCGCGAGCGCGAGCATCGTCGGCGGAACGGGCGCCTCGATCTCAAGCTTCCCCTTTCAGGTCGCCCTGTACGACCCGCAAGCCGGCTCGCCGGCGGCGGGCTTCTTCTGCGGCGGAGTCATCGTCGACGCCACCCACGTTGTCACCGCGGCTCACTGCATAGCCGGCGGTGGCGGCCGGCAGGCCGGATCCTCGAGCTCGGTGGAGGTGCTCGCCGGCTCGAGCACTCTGGACCCCCCGGACGCGGGTAGCGTGCGCGACCCTGTGCAGTCGAGCGCCTTCGATTCCCACTACAACCCGCAGAGCAGCGACTACGACGTCGCGCTGCTGACCCTTGCGCGACCGTTGTGGTCGGGGTCGAGCGCACCGAGCGTCAACGGCGTAGACACGATCGCGCCGCTGCCGCTCGACCAGGGCAAAGCGTCGAGGTATGCCAATCCCAACCTCACGCCCGCGATCATCGCCACCTCGAGCGGCTGGGGTGACGTCAACGCGGCGCCCGGACATGGCGCGAGCTATCCGACGAGCCTGAGGGCGGTGCGGATGCCGCTCGTCTCGGATGAACTCTGCGAAGAACAGTATGCGTCGATCGAACAGCCGATCACCTCACGCATGATCTGCGCTGGCGGCGGGCGCTCGCGCGTGGATACCTGCTACGGGGACAGCGGAGGACCGCTCGTGGTGGATCAGGAGACGCCCGCCCGTCCGCCCGGCGACTACGTGCTCGCGGGGCTTGTCGACTTCGGAAACGGCTGCGCGCAGCCCGGCTATGCCGGGGTCTACACGCGGATCGCGAGCCCAGAGATCATGCGCTTCCTGAGCTCTGGCATGGGTCACCTCACGCGCGCCGGCGCCTCGCAGGCAAAGCACAGGAAGAAGCACAAGAAGCGTCATCGCCATCGTCACCGCGGCGGGTAGTGCCTCCACGTCGAGCACGCCCAGGTCGCCGGGCTGGCGCTGAGGGTGGGTCCGTGCGGGAGAGTGTGTCGTCCGTGTGGGCGGGAGGAGGTGGGCCAAGTGGCGCGTCCTCCGCGTCCTCTGGGACACTGGGATCGTGCTTTCGCGCAAGGATGCAGTCGCCGCCCTTTCGGCCGAAGAGTTCGATCTCGTCGTCGTGGGCGGCGGGATCACCGGCGCCGGCGTCGCGTTGGACGCGACAACCCGCGGATACAGCGTCGCGCTGGTCGAGCGCGCCGATTTCGCCTCGGGGACCTCCAGCCGCTCCAGCAAGCTCGTCCACGGTGGCCTGCGCTACCTACAGCACTTCGATCTCGGGCTCGTGCGCGAGGCGCTGCTCGAGCGTCAGCTGATGGTCGCGCTCGCGCCTCATCTCGTGCACCCGCTGCCGCTGGTCGTGCCCGCGTTCGACGGCGCGCGGCCCGACCGCCTGATGGGGGTGGGCCTGAACCTCTACGACGTGATGTCAGTCGACCGTGAGCGCCTGCGCGGGCGGCGCTCGCGCCGCGGACGCGGCGAGCAGGGCACGAGCGAAGCCGTCGGCGCGGGCGGCGCGGCCGTGCTCGAGGGGGAGTCCTGGAGCCCTGAGCGCCACCGCGTCATCTCTGGCGAGGACGTCGTCGAGCTGCTGCCGGCGCTCGCCAGGCGCGAGCCGACGAGCGGCTATCTGTTCTACGACTGCCAGACCGACGACGCGCGGCTGGTGCTGACCGTGCTCGGTGAGGCAGAGCGCTTCGGAGCGGTTTGCGCCAACCGCATGAACGCTGTTGCGCTGCTCGAGCACGAGAGTCGGGCGTGCGGCGTGCGCGTTCGCGACGAGGAGAGCGGCGAGGAGTTCGACGTGCGTGCCGAGAGCGTCGTCAACGCGACGGGGGTGTGGGCTGACGAACTGCGCCCGCGGGAGTTGCACGACGAGGCCGAGCTGCCTGTGATCAGACCGAGTCGCGGCACCCACGTGACGTTGCGTCACGAGGACCTGCCGCTCGTCGGAGGCGCAATCGTGCCTGCCGGGGCTGGCCGCACGATCTTCGCCCTGCCCTGGCTGGGACGGACACTGGTGGGAACGACCGACAACGACTACGAGGGCTCGCTCGAGCACGTGCAACCCTCCGGCGATGACATCGACTACCTGCTGGCGGCGGTCAACGATTTCTTTGCCAGCGAGCTGGGGCGCGAGGACCTCTCGGGCGCCTACGCGGGCGTGCGCCCGCTGATCTCCACCGGCGACACAAAGAAATCGGTCGACATCTCGCGCAAGGCCGAGCTGTATGAGACCTCGAGCGGCATGATCACGATCACCGGCGGCAAGCTCACGACCTGGCGGCGGATGGCCAAGCTGGCGGTCGACCGGCTGGTGGAGCGCCAGGCGCGCGAGGCTCCCTGCCGCACGGCGGAGATCCCGCTGGGACAGGCCGTCGCGGTCGGTGAGCTGCCGTCCGTCGAGGGGGTGAGCGAGCAGGCACGCGTGGCGCTCGCCTCCCGCTATGGCTATGGGGCGCACGAGGTGCTCGCGCTCGTCGCCGGCCGCGAGGAGCTGGCGCAGCCGATCGTCTCCGGGCTGCCCGACCTGATGGCCGAGGTGGTGATCGCCGCCCGTCGCGAGCAGGCGCGCAGCGTTGGCGACGTGTTGCTGCGGCGCACGCGCCTTGGCCTGCTAGCCGCGCGAGAGCTGTTGGGCAAGGACGCTGAGGCCTCGCCGGCCGTGCGACGCGTCGCCGACCTGCTGGGCGAGGAGCTTGGCTGGAGCCGCGAGCGCACGATCATCGAGACGGAGCGCTTCATGGAGGAGGCGCGCTTGGAGGGCATCCTCGTGGGGGAGCACAAATAGATGGTCGCTCCCGAGTATCGCCTCATGGTCGCCGGGCGGCCGCTCGAGCTCGGGCGCCGGCCGTGGCTCATGGGGGTCGTGAACGCCACGCCAGATTCCTTCAGCGACGGAGGTTGCCATCGCACGCTCGGGCAGCGCATGGAGCTGGCGGCCGAGCTGCTGACCGCGGGCGCCGACATCCTCGACATAGGCGGGGAGTCGGCGATCACCAACCGCAAGCCGGTGGGGGCGCAGGAAGAGATCGAGCGGGTCGTGCCGCTAGTCGAGCGGGTCGTGGCGGAGCTCGGCGCGACCGTCTCGGTGGAGACATACAAGCCGGCCGTCGCACGCGCGGCGATCGCGGCGGGGGCCTCGATCGTCAACGACGTGAGCGGGCTGCGAGACGTCGAGCTGGCCGAGGTGTGCGCGCAGACGGGCGCCGCGCTTGTCGTGATGCACACGCGCGCGGCTCCCAAGCAGCGCCTGCAGGATCCCGAGCTCTACGGGGACGTGATCGAGGAGGTGCTCGCTTTTCTCGCCGAACGCATCGCAGTCGCGCTGCGCGCTGGCGTCACCCGCGAGCAATTGATAGTCGACCCGGGGCCCGACTTCTCAAAGACGCCCGCGCAGACGGTCACGTTGCTGGCTGGCCTTGCGCGCCTGCACGAGCTCGAGCGCCCCCTGCTGATGGCGATCTCACGCAAGGACTTCATCGGGGCGCTCACGGGAAGAGCCCCCCGCGAGCGTCTCGCGGGGACGCTCGCCGCGCTCGCCCACGGAGTGGAGCAGGGTGCTCACATCTTTCGCGTGCACGACGTCGCCGCCGCCTCGGACTATCTGACGGTGCGCGCGGCGCTCGCAGGCGAGCTCGCGCCGGGCAGGGATCTGGCGCTCGTCGAGGAACTGCGGTACCACACGCCCCTCGCCGGCGCTCCGCTCCGACGGCCTTCTCGAGCCTCCGGTCGGGCTGCAAGCTAGGGTATGACACGCATGTGGGTGCCGGTCGCTGCCCAACGCGGCCGGACGCCAACCGCCCAAACCACAACGAAGGAGAGAACATGACGGTGCTCGACCGCTCTGAGCTTCAGGCAAGCCCGCTTTCAGACCTGCATCTGATCGCCGACCAGATGGGGCTGGAGGGCTTCAGGAGGCTGCGCAAGGCCGATCTGATCGACGCGATCCTCGGCGAGAAAGACAGTGAGGACAACGACTCCGACGCCGTCTCGCTCTCCGAATCAGAGCGTCCCGCCCCCGCGCGGCGCGCTCGCGGCGTGCGCTCGCGACGCGGCGCCTCGGCGAAGTCCTCGACCGATGCGAAGCCCACCGAGCCCGAGGACGAGAGGGCGCCTGACACCGAGCGCCCCCCGGTCGCTCGCGGCGGTCGAGGTCGCGGCGAGCGCGAGAGGGGCGGGGAGTCCGAGCAGAGCGCTGAGGGGGTGGTCGAGGTTCTCGGCAATGGCTCGGCGTTCCTGCGAGTCGAGCCACCCGAGCCCTCCGACGGGGACGTGTACATATCGGCGGCCCAAGTGCGTCGCTGCGAGCTGGTCTCCGGCGATCGCGTGACCGGGCCGGTGCGCACGCCCAGGCGCTCGGAGCGCTACTCCTCGATGATTCGCATCGCAACGATCAACGGTCAGCCGGCGGATTCGGTGTCCGAGGGCACGCGCTATGAGGATCTGCCGGTCTCCCGCCCGAGCGAGCGGCTCGCGTTCGACTCCGAGGATCCGACGCTGAAGGCGATCGAGTGGCTCACGCCGCTCGGGCGTGGCTCGCGGGCGGTGATCGTCGGCGCCGCGCGCGCCGGCAAGACCGAGACGCTGCGGCGCATCCTGAGAGCGCTCGCCGATCGCGAGGGGCTCGAGCTGACGCTCGTGCTCGTGGGCGTGCGGCCCGAGGAGATCGCCGAGTGGCGCGCAGGGCCGGTGGCGCCTGCGGCCACGCTCAACTTCGCCGCCTCACCGGACCTGCAGGGGCAGGCCGCCGAGGCGGCGATCGAGACGGGCAAGCGACTCGCCGCCCGCGGCGGCGACGCGATCGTGCTGATCGACAGCCTCGACGGCATGCATCCCCATACCGCGCGCAAGGTGCTGGCCGCGGCGCGCAACCTCAGCGACGCGGGCTCGCTCACTGTGATCGCCACGGCCTCGCGCGCGTTCGGTGGCGAGAGCACGGTGATCGCGCTCGACGCGGTGCGGGCGAGCACGGGCCAGCTGCCTGCGCTGGACCTCGTCAACAGCGGGACGCTGGAGCCGGACTTGCTCGTCGGCGAGGAAGGCGCCGAGGCGATCATGCGCGCACGCGCGACGGCGGCCGAGGGTTAGCCCTAGCGTCTGTAGGCGACGCGACCCCAGGACGGCTCGGGGGCCAGCTCGATCGGCTCTCTCGAGCGGTCCTGCTGCAGGTAGACGAAGCTGCCTGTCTCCTCGACGAAGGCGAATGTCAGCTCGCCCTCGTTGACGCGCTGATCGAGCCACGCGCCGCGGAACACGAGTCGGCGCAACCAGTGCACGAGCGAACGCTCGGCTGGTCCGATGATCTCCGGCCAGCAGTCGTTGACGTGCTCGCCCAGCTCGGAGGCCGGATCCTGAATATCGCCGTTGACGGCCAGGTTGACGAGATCCTCGAGCTCATCCTCGCCGAGTCGTCCACCGACAAAGCCGAGCTTGAGCGCCGCCTGCTCACAGCGTTCGCTGAAGTCGCGTTCGTTGAAGGTGAAGCGCAATTCGCCGTATTCGAGGACGAAGTCCTCGCCGGAGTTGTAGTTGCCGCGACGTGTCTTGTCCATGACGTAAGTTTGGGGGGTTTGGGTGTTAGTTGGATGGTGGGGCGCGAACCCGGGAGCTTCCGAGCGTCGAGATCATATGCTCGGCTCCTGCCCGCACGCCCTGTCTGCACGCGATATTGCATTCAGAGGGTGCGAACGCTGAGGGGATTTGACCGTCCGGCGATGACGACGGCCCGGAGCGGCCTGAGCGTGCGCGGCTTCGATGTGGCTGGTCGCCGCTATACGCTCCGCTTAGATGGCACGTCTCACCGAGCACGGGCTGCGCCGATCGGTTGGCACCTCCGGCCTTTTCGCCACGGCCTATGGCAACGTTGGCTCCTCGATCTACTATGCGCTCGGGCTCGTGGCGGCGCACGCGCTGGGGCTCACGCCGCTCGTGTTCTTGTTCGCGGGAGGCCTGTTCGCGCTGACCGCCAAGACCTACTCAGAGGGCGCCGCGATGTTCCCCGAAGCGGGAGGCTCCTCTTCGTTTGCGCGTCACGCCTTCAACGAGCTCGTCTCGTTCTTCGCCGGATGGGCGCTGAGCCTCGACTACATCCTCACGATCGCGATCTCCGCGTTCTTCGTGCCGCACTATTTGAGCGCGTTCCCGGGCCTGGGGGGCTCAACCACAACCCGGGCGACATAATCGGCGGGCTGATCGTGGTGGTGGCGCTCGCAGGTCTGAACATTCGCGGTCTGGGCGAGTCGGCCAAGCTCAACTTCATCCTCGCGATCGTGGACCTCTCCACGCAGGTGTTGCTCGTGGCGGTCGGCGCCGTGCTCGTGCTCGATCCGTCGCTGTTGATCCACCAGATCCACCTTGGCAAGGTCCCGACTTGGCATGAACTGATCTTCGCGCTGTCGCTGGCGATGCTTGCCTACACCGGCATCGAGACCGTCTCGAACATGGCCGAGGAGGCGCGCGACCCCGGCCGGCAGGTGCCCAAGGCCGTGAATCTCGTGGTGCTCGCGGTGCTCGGCGTGTACCTCGGCATCTCGCTGATCGCGCTGTCTGCGCTGCCCGTGCTCCATCACGGGGTGGGCTACAGCGCCGCGCTCGGGGAAAGCTACGATCACGCCGGTTACGCCACGGCGCTCGGGGGGCACTTCCAGAACGACCCGGTGCTTGGCATCGTCTCGCGCCTGGGGCTGCACGGCATGGTGCTGCATGTGTCTCAGTACTACGTCGGCCTACTGGCGGCGACGATCCTGTTTATCGCCACCAACGCCGGCATGATCGGGATCTCGCGCCTGTCGTGGTCGCTGGCAGAGCACCGCCAGCTACCGAACATCTTCTCGCAGCTACATGTGCGCTATCGCACGCCGTGGTTCACGATCGTGTTCTTCTCGTGTCTCGCCGGGGTGCTGGTCCTGTATGGAAACACGGACGTGCTGGGCAACCTGTACTCGTTTGGCGCGTTGCTCTCCTTCACCATCGCGCACATCTCTGTGATCGCCCTGCGCGTGAAGAAGCCCAACCAGGAGCGGCCTTACCGGATGCCCTGGAATGTAAGCATCCGCGGCGTGTCGATTCCGATGAGCGCCGTGATCGGCGGCATCGGCACGGCGACCGTGTGGCTGGTGGTCGTCTTCACCCACCCGGAGGCCCGCGTGGTCGGCATCCCCTGGATGATCCTCGGCATGGCCGGCTACATCTACTACCGTCGCCGCCAGGGCCTCGATCTGCGCACATCCTGCCGCATCGAGCGGGCCGAGCGACCCGCAGACTTCGAGGCGCTGGGCTACCGCACGGCGCTCGTGCCGATCTTCGGTGGGGATGTCAGCGCGAGCGCGCTGTCGAGCGCAGCCAAGCTGATCGGCGAAGACGGGGTGGTGTACGCAGTGTTCGTGCTGCCGGTCCCGAGCCAGCTGTCGTTGGAGGCGGGCCTGGAGGCCGAGGAGGCCGAAGGCCGCTCGGCGCTCGAGACCGCGCGCATCAAGGCGCGCCGCTCGAACATCAAGATTCGCACCGGCTTGATCCGCACGCGCAACCCCGGCGCGGCGCTCGTGGAAGAGGCCAAACGCGTCGACGCGGACGTGATCTACTGGTCGACGATCCACGCCCCCGCCGGCGAGCAGCGCATCGGGCCGACCTCGACCTATTTGCTCGCCAAGCGCCCGTGCCGCGTGATCATCGAGACGGAGAACAGGCCCGAGCGGCCACCCCGCGAGGGGACCGAGAAGGCGCCGCTGAGCGGCGCTCCCGCGTGAGCGCAGCCGAGCAGAGTGCCACGGAGGCTCTGCGCCAACCCAGGACAAACCGGAAGCGCTCTAAGGCAACCCGAGCACAACCTGGAAGTGCTCTAAGACAACCCCAGCACAACCCGGAAATGCTCTACGCCACCTTCGCTGGCGGCCCCGGCCGTCAGCGTCCCGAGTGATTTGAAGTAGGGCACGAGGTTTGACACGCCCGGGCTCTGCGCCAGGCCGACCCCTTCCAGGAAGCCGAGCAGAGTCGGGAATTCAACGATCAGGCTCGGTTCGATGCCGCCGCCGAGCGTCGAGCTGGCGCTCGAGTAGGCGGGGGAGGCGGACAGCGTGCTCGGGGGATTGAGCGCCCCCTGGACGGATTGCTGGCCGAGTCCGAGCACGAACTTTCCCTGGCCGTCTGCGATGAAGATGACCGCCGGGAAGCCCTGCAGCTTGACGCTGACAGCCGCGTCGGTTCCCGCGATCGAAGCGTTGCTGACGACGGCGCCGGCGCTTTGCATCAACTTCGCGAGCTTGCCGACGGCCGCGCTCGAGGCGGCTGGATCGCTCGAGGAGATCACGAGCGCCGCCTGCAGGTTGAACAGCCCGGTGCCGCTCACGAACATGGCGCCTGAGCTGGCCCAGTCGCCAAAGTCCTTTTGCAGATTCGCCTTGGGTGAGTCGAGCGCCGTGAACAGCTTTTCGATGCTCGGTCCCCCGAGCGATGCGAACACGGTCGAGGTGCCGAACGACGCGACGCCCCGCAGGAGCGCCAACGCGCGCGGAAGGTTTGCGCCGACGTTGCCAACGCCTGCGGCAAGCCATGCCCCACCGGGAAGCGCGCCGAGGGCCTTGGCTCCTTCCTGGCCGAAGAGCGGCGCCGGCCCGCCGGCGGAGTGGATCTCGCCCTGCAACGAGATCGAGTTGGCGGTTGGCGTGAGCGATAGCGACGCCGCCTGCGAGCCCGCGAGCAGTTGGCCGAGCAGCGCCACGCCCTGGCTTGTCGTGACACTGGAGCCCTGGACCGCCTTCGCCAGCGCTTCGGGCCTCACGTAGGCGCTCGCGATCGCGTTCGCCGGCGGCTTGGCGTATCCGGGGGCGGTTATTATCGCAGGGCCTCCAAGCGAAGTGTCGATGACGCTCTTCAACCCCGATTCGCTGCCGATCACTGCGAAGTCCTCGACGATGCCCTCGGCCGCTCCGCTGGCGGAGACCTGGAAGGAGACGCCTCTGTAGCTGGTGGTGTGGGCCTGCTGTTCGTGGCCCCGCTTGGCCAGGAACGAGCGAGCCTCGCCAACGTCGGAGGTCTCGAGCACGATCGCGCCCTGGGCACCCTTCGCGCCGAACGTGCTCGCGCCCAGTGAGGACCCGACGCTCGTGAGGCCGCCTTCGAGCAGCGCCTGGACGGAGCTCGCGCTCTGGGGCAGCTTGCCGGTGTCGAGCGAAGTGACAAACACACCGGCGCTCTTGCCCGCCCACGGCTCGATGTCGTGCTTGAAGTCGAGCTTGGCGCCTTCGCCCGAGAGCAGTGCCTGGGCGAGGCTGCCGTAGGGTTCGGCGAGGTGGGTGAGCTTCTTCGCGGCCGTCGACGCGTCGCCGCCAGAGCCGCCGTTTGGCTTGATCGTCACGCTTGCGTACAGCGGCGTCGAGGCTGGGGCGATCGTGGCCGGGTCGCCGCTCGAACCTGAGGAGCCGCACCCCGCGAGAACTGCTCCCGTCGCGAGCACGGCCAGCGCGATGACGGTAGACGACCCACGTATTCCACTCGCTCCGCGTCGTCCTCGCGGGCTCGCTGCGTGCGGGTGGGCGGGACGGTGCGAGGCGATCGTGAAGGAGGGCAAGCGCTGTTCCTTTCGGTGGGCGGACACTGCTCGGAGATTCTGCAACGAACGTTACACACGCGATCCCTGCAGGTTTGCATGCAGGCTTGCGGGCTTTGCGCAGGCGCGCCTCCCACCGCCGAAACACGCGCTCGAGCAGGCCTTTTCGTGCCTTTTTGGGTCTTGGGGCGTGCAGTGTGGGAGAAAATGTGCAATTGGGGTTGCGTTGTGGGGGAAAGTGGGGTAAGTTCGCGGCAGCGAGCCGTGGTGGAGGAGCTCCTCCCACTCCTCCACCGCGGCTCGATCTACTTGATTGGAGCCTTCCCAGTGGCTTTCCGCGGCACCTTCGACCACACGCTCGACGCGAAGAACCGGCTCACGGTCCCGGCTCGCTATCGCGCCGCGCTGTCGGAGGGCGTCGTGCTTGCGATGCCCGTCGACCTCAAGCCGTATGTGGGCGTGTGGCGCCCAGGGGACTACGAGCGCTACACCGAGCGCTCGCTCTCGGAGCTTCCGCCACTTTCCTCGAGGCTCACCGAGCTCGAGCGCTTCTTCTACGGCAGCTCGCACGACTCCGACCTGGATGCGGCTGGGCGAATAATGGTGCCGAGCTTTCTAGGCGAGCACGCCAAGCTGAGCAAGGAGGTCGTCGTGGTGGGAGCAGGCGACCGCTTGGAGCTATGGGACCGCACGAGCTGGGACGAACATCGACCGGCGCTGCTTGGCAGCGTTGCAGAGATCACCGCGCGCGTTGACCATCCTGCTTGACATGCCCTCTGTGCATATCCCGGTGCTCGCTGAGGAGTTGCTCGAGCTGCTCGACCCCCGTCCCGGCCAGGTCGCGATCGACTGCACGTTCGGAGGCGGCGGTCACGCGCGCATGGTGGCCGAGCGCCTGGGCGCGGAGGGCACGCTCGTCGCGATCGACCGCGACCCGCTCGCCGAGGAGCGCTTCATGGAGCTCGCCGAGGAAGTCTCCTGCTCGATGCGCTTCGTGCGTGGCGGCTACGCCGAGGCGCTCGCGATGCTCGCCGAGGAGCGGCTGCGTGCAGACGCCGTCTACTTCGACCTCGGCATGTCCTCGATGCAGATCGATACGCGCGAGCGCGGCTTCTCCTACTCCTACGACGCGCCGCTTGACATGCGCATGGACCCGCGCCAAGAGCTCGACGCGCGCGAGATGGTCGCGACGTGGGACGAGCGTCGTCTCGCGGGGATCCTGCGCGAGCTCGGCGAGGAGCGTCACGCCTCCCAGATAGCGCGCGCGATCGTCCGCGCTCGCGCGCAGGCGCCGATCGAGACCACGCTCGCGCTCGTCGAGCTGATCAGCTCAGCGATCCCGACGCCGGCCCGCTTTGCCTCTGGCCACCCCGCCAAGCGCACTTTTCAGGCGCTGCGCATCGCCGTCAACGACGAGCTGGGGCAGCTGGACGCGGCGTTGCCACTCGCGTGGGAGTTGCTGCGAGAGGGTGGTGTGCTGGCCGGACTGTCCTTCCACTCGCTCGAGGATCGGCGCGTGAAGCGCTTCCTCGCCGAGCGCGCGCGCGGCTGCATCTGCCCGCCGGACCTTCCCGTCTGCGGTTGCGGGCGCGAGCCCGAGGCGGCGCCGCTCACGCGTGGCGCGATTGCGCCCTCGGCCGCCGAGACGGCGCGCAACCCCCGTGCATCCTCGGCCCGCCTGCGGGCCGCCGTCAAGCTCGCAAGCGCCAACGAAGACACAGGAGATGAGGCATGACGCCGCCCGCCACGGCCGCCGCCCGGCCATCCCATCGCTCAGCGCCCGGCTCGCGCCGCAGCGCAGCACGCCATCCGCGCAGAATCTCAGGACCCGCTGGCCTCGCGCCACGATCCGCGGCCGCCGCTGGCGCGGTGGCGATCCCGACGCCGGGCGTCGGGCTGCCGCGACCGCGCCCATCGCGTCCCACGACGGCGCCGAGGCGACGTCCTGTGCGCAGGGCGAAGCGCCCGGCTGGGACCGGAGCTCCCGGCCTCGCGCTGCGCGCGATCGACGCGTTCGAGGGGATCTCCGGCAGCGTCCTGCTGGACAGGCTGATCCGGGGACGCCTGTGGATCGGGCTGCTCGCCTTCGCGCTGATCGGAATCGTCGCGATGCAGCTGTTCGTGCTCGAGCTCAATACCGGGATCGGTCGTACGCTCACCCACGTCGCGGCTCTGCAACGCGAGAATGCTCAGTTGGGCATCGAAGACTCGACCTACACCGCCGAAGCCCGCGTGGCGCCGGCGGCGGCGGCGAACGGGATGGTCCTTGCTCCGGTGGGCGCCGTCCACTTCGTGGCAGCGAGCCCGTCCGACGTGTCGCGCGCGGCGGCCGCTCTCTCGACGGCCGTCCAAGCGCCCTCGAGCGCCGCCTTGTCGAGCACCTCCGGCCTCGGGGAAGCGAGCAGCGGCGAAGCCGGGACGGAAGCTGGCCGACAAGCAAGCAGCGCGCAAGCCGGCGCAGAAGCCAGCGGTGCCGGAGCCGGCGGTGAAGCGAGCGAACCGTCATCGTCGTCGGGCCCCGGCGCTTCGGCTGCCACGCCGAGCGCCTCACAGGCCACATCGACGAACGGCTCGACCTCCACGTCGACGTCGGGCACGACCGTCGGCGCCCCAGCCGGCGCAGCCACACAGACGAGCGGTGCGTCGGGTGCTTCCTCGGGCGAAAGCGCAGTCCCCTCGAGCGGCGGCGCCCGCGGTGGCGAAGCGCGCGGCGGCGAAGCGAGCGGAGCCGGCGGGGGGACTCCGGCCGGCTCGCGGGAATAGCCGATGGCGCTCGTCCAGCGTCGCGTCGGCTTGCTGTTCGCGCTCTTCTTCGCGCTGCTGCTCCTCGCCGGCTTGCGGGCTCTGTACCTCGGTGGCCCCCACAGCGCTGCGCTGCGCCGCGCCGCCCGCACACAGCAGCTCACCACCGAAGTCGTGCCGGCCGAGCGCGGCACGATCACAGACCGCAACGGCGTGGCGCTCGCGATCTCAGAACCGGCGCAGCAGCTGACGGCGGATCCGTATCTGATCAAGCAGCCGTTGGCGACCGCTCAGCGCTTGGCGCCGCTGCTCGGACTCACCCAAGCGCAGGTGTTGACCAGGCTCAGTCAGCGCACTGGCTTCGTCTACCTCGCGCACGCGCTTGCATACGACGCCGCGCGCAAGGTCCTCGCGCTGAAGATCCCCGGGGTGCAGGGCACGCCGATCATGCGACGCGTCTACCCCCGCGGGACGCTGGCGGCGCAGGTGCTCGGGATCGTCGGCACCGAACACGAAGGCGCCGGCCTGATGGGTCTCGAGTACTCGCGCAATAAGACGTTGGCGGGGCACGCTGGCCAACGTCACGTCGTAAGCGACGCGATCGGCCAGCCGATCTCAATCGCCGAAACCCGCCACGAGCAGGCTGGCAGCTCGATATCGCTGACGCTCGATGCGAATATCCAACAGCGCGCCGAAGATGTGCTCGGCGCAGTTGGCAAGGTGTTCCAGCCGAAGGACTCGACTGCGATCGTGATGGATCCGCGCACTGGCGCGATCCTCGCGATGGCCAACTGGCCACTGGTCGACGCCAACCACCCTGGCAGCTCGGCTACCGAAGCGTTGCAGAATCGCGCCGTCAGCTTCGACTACGAACCGGGTTCGACGTTCAAGGCCTTCACCGTCTCCGGAGCGCTCCAGGAAGGGCTCATAACACCAAGCACCGGCTTTGAAATCCCCGACCAGATAAAGGTGGCCGACCGCACAATTCACGACGACACCGAACACCCGGGCGAGTCGCTCACGACCTCTCAGATCCTCGCCCAATCGAGCAATGTCGGAGCGATCAAGATCGGCCTGCTCGAGGGCAAGCAGAGATTCAACTCCTGGGTGCACCGCTTCGGCTTCGGCGCGCCCGCCGGCGTGGACCTTCCTGGCGACGAACGCGGTGCGACCCTGCCCCTGAGCCGCTACTCGGGCTCCTCCATGGGCAATCTGCCGATCGGCCAAGGCGAGCTCGTGACGCCGATCCAAATGGCGACGGCCTATTCGGCGATCGCCAATGGCGGCGTGCTGCGCCCGCCACACATAGTCGGCAAGATCGGAGGGCACAACGTCGCCGATCCGGTGGGACGGCGCGTGATCTCCCCGAGCACGGCGAGCGAGCTTCGGAACATGCTCGAGGGCGTGCTCGCGCCCGGAGGCACCGCGAGCGAGGTCTCGATCCACGGCTATGAACTGGCTGGGAAGACCGGGACGGCCAGCAAGATCGACCCCCAAACAGGCGAATACTCCAAAAGCGCGTATGTCGCGTCATTCGTCGGCTTCGCGCCGGCGTCCAACCCTAAGCTGCTGTGCGCCGTGATCATCGACGAACCCCAGACCGGGTCGATCTACGGCGGGGTCGTCGCCGCGCCGGCCTTCGGCCAGATCATGGAATTCGCACTGCCCTACCTCGGGATTCCACCGGGGTAGGCGCTCGAGGGCAAGCCGGTCTCCTCTGGTGTGGGCCCTAGACTCTCGCTCCTTGCGAATAGACGCCGCAAAGCCATGAGGCTCGACGAGTTGACGGACGCCGAGATACCCGGGTTGCGGGGGGTCTCGCCGACCCTCCAGCCGATCGAGATAACAGGGCTCGCCTACGACAGCCGGCTCGTGGGGCCCGGCACGCTATTCCTCTGCGTCGCCGGATACGAGCGCGACGGCCACGACTTCGCTCCCGCCGCGCTCGCCGCAGGGGCGGCGGCGCTGGTCGTCGAACGTCCGCTCGGCCTTGGCGTTCCCGAGATCCTGGTGGAATCCTCGCGCGCGGCCATCGGCCCGCTCGCGTCCCGCTTCTACGGCGAGCCCACCAACGAGCTGCGTGTGGTGGGCGTCACTGGCACGAATGGCAAGACCACGACGGCGCATCTCGTGCGCGCCATGCTGGAGGCGAGCGGCGAGCGCTGCGGACTGCTGGGAACGGTCGAGTCGCAAATCGCGGGCGTGCGGCGGCCCGCGACGCGCACGACGCCCGAGGCGATCGACCTGCAGGCCGATTTCCGCGCGATGCTCGACGGCGGCGAGTGCTTTTGCGCGATGGAGGTCTCCTCGCACGCACTTGCGCTGGGGCGCACCGACGGCGTGCGCTTCGCCGCGGCGATCTTCACCAACCTCACTCAGGACCATCTCGACTTCCACGACACGATGGAGGACTACTTCCAAGCCAAGCGGCTGCTGTTCCTGCCGCAGGCGGCGACCCCGCCGGCTGTCGCCGTCGTCAACGTCGACGATCCCTACGGGCGACGGCTGGCCGCCGAGCTGGAGGAGGTCATCACGTTCGCGATCGACTCTGACGCCGACTACCGCGCGCACGATGTGCACGTCGAGCTGACCGGCTCTCGCTTCGAGGTGAGCACGCCCGCGGGTGCGCGGGCGCTCTCGCTGTCGCTGCCCGGGCGCTTCAACGTCTCCAACGCGCTCGCGGCGCTTGCGGTGAGCGATTCCCTGGGGATCGAGCTCGACGCGCTGGCGGCCGCGCTCGAGCGCGGCGTGCGCGTGCCCGGCCGCGTCGAGCCGGTCGACGAGGGCCAGGGCTTCGCCGTGCTGGTCGACTACGCCCACACGCCCGACTCGCTGCAGAACGTGCTCAATACCGCGCACGAAGTGGCACCCGGCCGCGTCATCTGTGTATTCGGCGCAGGAGGCGATCGTGATCGCGGCAAGCGCCCGCTGATGGGCGAGATTGGCGCGCGCCTAGCCGACGTGCTGCTGGTCACCTCCGACAACCCGCGCTCTGAGGATCCGGAGGCGATCATCGCCGAGATCATGGCCGGTGCGAGCGCCGCGCCGCGCCCGCCGGGCGCGCCTGCTGTCGCGGCAGAGGTCGACCGGCGAGCCGCGATCGAGCGCGCAGTCGCGCTCGCCGAGCAGGGCGACGTGCTCGTGATCGCGGGCAAGGGTCACGAGCAGGGACAGGAGCTCGCCGGCGGCGTGAAGGTGCCCTTCGACGATGTGACCGTGGCTCGCGAAGCGCTGGGCGCTCGGGTCGGCTGATGGAAGCCGTGGCAGGAGCGGCGCTGGGCCCGGGGAGTCGACCGGTGGGCGCGGTCGCGTGCGGGGTATTGGGTGCGCAGGGTCGGCTGATGGGCGCTGCGGCAGGAGCGGCGTTGGGTGCGCAGGGTCGACCGGAGGGCGCGGTCGCATATGAGGCGCTGGGTGCGAGGGTGGTCTGATGGGACGCATCCTGATCGGCGGCACGGCCGCGTTGCTCATCTGCATCTTCCTGAGCCCGAAGTTCATCGAGTTCTTGCGCAACCGCGAGTTCGGACAGCACATCCGCGAGGACGGCCCGCAGGGACATCACGAGAAGGCCGGCACGCCGACGATGGGGGGGATCATCATCTTCCTGGCCGTCACCGTGCCGTTCCTGATCCTCACAGACTTCGAATGGCGCTCGGTCGGCGTCTTCGGCACGGCGATCGCGTGCGCGCTACTCGGCTTCGCCGATGACTACACCAAGCTCGTCAAGCGCCGCTCGCTCGGGCTGCGCGGGCGCTCGAAGCTCGCGATCACGATCGCTATCTCGTTGGGCCTGTGGTTCGTGGCAAGCCACGAGGCGCACCTCGCCAGCACGCTGCGGCTGCGTTTCGTTGACTATCAGATCGACCTGGGCGTCTTCTACCCGGTGCTCATCTACCTGGTCGTCGCCGGCACCACCAACGCGGTCAACCTGACCGACGGCCTCGACGGCCTTGCCGCCGGCTGCGGCGCGATCGTGCTGCTCGCCTATGTCGGCATAACGTTCATAGCCGAAGACTTCGATCTGGCGATGCTCGCGGGCGCGCTCGTGGGCGCGTGCATCGGCTTCCTGTGGTTCAACGCCTTTCCCGCGACGATCTTCATGGGGGACACAGGCTCCCTCGGGATCGGTGGCGCGATCGCCGGGCTCGCGGTGATGACCAAGACCGAGACGCTGCTGATCCTGCTCGGTGGGATCTTCGTGATCGAGGCGCTGTCGGTCGTGATCCAGGTGATCTCCTTCCAGATGACCCGCAAGCGCGTGTTCCTGATGGCCCCGATCCACCACCATTTCGAGCTGCGCGCTTGGTCTGAGACGAAGATCATCCTGCGCTTCTGGATCATCGCGGCGATCTGCTGCGCGATCGGCTTCACGCTCTATCGCCAGAGCCTGGGTTGAGACTGCCTGCTAACGCTTGTCGCGTGCCCGTCCGCCCAGCGAACGCCAGCCGCGCGAACCGCCGTCCAAGCTCTTGTGGAGCGCTTCGTCGGTGAAGCCGCGTCCCGATCTCCCGCCCGGTCCCTACCTCGTCGCGGGCCTAGCTCGCTCGGGTGTCGCCGCCGCGCTTGCGCTCCGCGCCAAAGGAGAGTCGGTCATCGGGGTGGACGTGGGCGCGCCTGCAGACCTGGACGGGCTGGCGGCGGCCGGTGTCGAGCTGCACCTGCGCGATCAGGGAGTCGCACTGCTCGAGCGCGTCGGCGCGGTCGTCAAGAGTCCCGGGGTGCCGGCCAGCGCACCCGTGATCGCAGAGGCTCGCTCACGCGGCATATGCGTCATCGGCGAGCTGGAGCTCGCATGGCGGATGCTTCCGAGCGAGCATGTCGCGGTGACCGGCACGAACGGCAAGACCACCACCGTCGAGTTGATCGGCCACATCCATCGCCAGGCGGGGCTCCCCGTAGCGCTCGCGGGCAACGTGGGCGCGGCGCTCAGCGGGCTGGTGGGCGCGGCCGACGAAAGCGTCGTGGTCGTGTGCGAGGCGTCCTCATTCCAGCTGGAGGACTCGCTCGCGTTCGCGCCGGAGGCGGCCGTGCTGCTCAATTTGACTCCCGACCACCTCGATCGCCACGGCTCGGTCGAGGCCTACCGGCGGGCCAAGCTGCGCCTGTTCGCGCATCAGGATTCCGCCGACGTCGCGATCGTGCCACTCGGCTTCGAGCTCGCCTCGCCTGCCGCCGCGCGGCGGGTGCGCTTCGGCCACGACCCCGCTGCGCAGCTGTCCGAGCGCGAGGGGATGCTCTGTTGGGAGGGCGCGCCACTGCTCCACGGCCGTGAGCTGCGCCTGCGCGGACGCCACAATCTCGAGAATGCGATGGCGGCCGCAGCAGTCTGTCTGGCGCGAGGGCTCGATGTGGAGGCGGTGCAAACCGGGTTGCGCACGTTCGCCGGCGTGCCACATCGTCTCGAGCAGATCGCAAGCAGGGATGGCGTGCTGTTCGTCAACGACTCCAAGGCCACGAATGTGGCGAGCGCGCAGGTCGCGCTCGAGGCGATGGCGGAAGAGCGACTGCCCGTGCACCTGATCCTCGGCGGCCAGGGCAAGGGGCAGGACTTCGCCGCGCTGAGAGATTCGGTGCGGGCGTCCTGCAGGGCCGTGTACCTGATCGGAGAGGACGCGCCCGCGATCGCCGCTGCGCTCGAGGGCGTGCTTGTGCCCGTGCACGCGTGCGGCGAGCTCGAGCGGGCGCTGGCCGCGGCGGCGGCCGCTGCGGTCAGCGGGGAGGCGGTGCTGCTCTCGCCGGGCTGTGCGAGCTTCGATCAGTTCGCCGACTTCGAGGCTCGCGGCGAGCGCTTTCGCGAGCTCGTCCAGCAGCCGTAGCTCCGGTCACGTCATTCCCTTCGCCTCGATCTGGCGACCTCTCGCTGGCTGGATGTTCTTCTCTGTGGGCCCTGCTCGGTGCGGTTCTGCTCAGTGTGCTGGCTGTGGCAACCGCCGCCGCTTGGCCTCGGTGATCCACGCGCCGATGGAGGCTTCCCCGTTCCGGCGTCGAAGTGAGCCCTGATGTCAGCAGCCGGACGGCGCTCAACCGCTACCCCCGCGCGCAAGCCGCGCTCCAAGAGCCCAGCCAGCGCCGCCGCCGTCTCCCACGGCCAACCGCTCGAGCACCGCATCCTGCTGACCGCCACGCTCTGCCTGCTCGCCTTCGGCGCGGTCATGGTCTACAGCTCCTCCTCGGCGAGCAGCCTGCTCCAGGGCAAAGGCAGCGGGACCGGCTATCTCGTCAAGTTCGTCGTCTACGGGGCTCTCGGGCTCGTTGTCATGCAGGTGCTGGCGCGCGACGGCCTCGCCCGCGTCCAGGGCCTTGTGGGGCCCTTGCTCGCCGTCTCTTTCCTGCTCGTGCTGGCCGTTCACATCCCTCATGTAGGGGTCAGCGTCAACGGCGCTCGACGCTGGCTCGGCAGCGGCCCCCTTCAGTTCCAGCCCTCCGAGCTGCTCAAGCTCGCGCTCGTCCTCTACACAGCGACGCTGCTCGCCGCGCGCCCCCAGCGCGTGAAGGATCTGCGCGAGCTGTGCCGGCCGCTGCTGCTGGTCGTCGGCGCCGCCAGCCTGCTCGTGGTGACGCAGCCCGACCTCGGCACAGCGATGGTGATCGCCTTCACCACCTGCGCGCTGCTCGTCGCCGCCGGCATTCCGTCGCGCAACCTTGCGATCATCGGCGGCTCGTCGCTCGCGCTGGTTGCGCTCTACGCGCTCGCGCGCCCCTATGCGCGCGCGCGCCTCACCTCGTTCCTCGACCCGTGGGCGCACGCGTCCGGTAGCGGCTTCCAGGCGGTGCAGGGACAGATCGCGATTGGCTCCGGCGGCCTGCTCGGTGTCGGCCCGGGCGAGTCGGTGCAGAAGATCTTCTATCTCCCCGAGGCCCACACCGACTTCATCCTGGCGGTGATCGGCGAGGAGCTCGGCGTCGTCGGGGTCTCCGCGCTGCTGTTCCTCTACGGCCTGATTGCCTATGCCGGCCTGCGCGCCGCCAAGGCCGCGCGCAGCCTGCACAGTGCGCTGATCGCGGTCGGCACGACGTCGCTGATCGTCTCCCAGGCGATCCTCAACGTGTTCGCAGTGCTAGGCCTCGCGCCGTTGACGGGCGTGCCCCTTCCCTTCGTCTCCTACGGCTCCAGCAGCCTGATCGTCACGCTCGCCGCGATGGGGCTCCTGTTGAACGTGGCCTCTGGCGGGACCGCGCACGTGCGCGCTGTGGCCCCGCAACGCAGGCACTCGCGCTCGCGCGCGCCCGCCGAGAGCGGCTCGACGCGCGCCGAAAGAGCTGCCAAGCGACGCGTGGCCGACGCGCCGGCGCGCGAACCGGCACGATGGGGCCGTGAGCGCAGCGCCGAAGAGGATCGCGATAGCCGCCGGGGGGACGGCCGGGCACGTGATCCCGGCGCTCGCGGTGGCCGACGCGCTGCGCGCTGAGGGAGCAACCGTCACGTTCATTGGCGGCGAGCGCGCCGAGGCTCAGCTGGTGCCTGCCGCCGGATACCCGTTGCGCACGATCGCCGTCGAAGGTCTCAGCCGCAGCAGCCCGCTGCGCGCCGCGCGAGCGCTGTCGCGCGCCGCCCGAGCCAGCGTGCATGCGCGCGCGCTGCTCGGCGAGCTCGAAGCGGATGTCGTGATGGGCGGCGGCGGCTATGTCGCTGGGCCGGTCGGACTGGCCGCCCTGACGCGACGCATCCCACTCGTGCTGACCGAGGCTGACAGTCATCTGGGCCTCACCAACCGCGTTCTGGCTCCGTTGGCGCGGCGCGTCTGCCTGTCGTTCCCGATCGCGGGCCGAGAGGGCCCGCGCTACCGCGTCACTGGCCGTCCGATCCCCCTCTCGCGCGCCGATCGCGCGCGTGCACGCGATCGGTTCGGGATCGCCACGGAGGAGCTGTGCGTGCTCGTGTTCGGCGGTTCGCTTGGGGCGCGCACCATCAACCAGGCCGCATGTGCCGCATTCACCTCCGGCGCCTTCCACGTCCTGCACATATGTGGGCGCCGCGATCATCCCGAGCTCTCCGAGCGACCCCTGCGGAGGGGATACGACCTGCGCGAGTATCTCGACATCGACGAGTTCACCGAAGCGCTCGCCGCCAGCGATCTGGTCGTGGCGCGCGCCGGCGGGTCGGTCTTCGAGATCGCAGCGCAGGGCCTCCCCGCGATTCTCGTGCCCTATCCGCATGCCTCTGCCGACCATCAGGCCACCAACGCGCTCTGGATGGCCGAAGCTGGCGCAGCGATCGTGATCGAAGACGCCGAGCTCACGCCGGCGCGGCTCGCGCGCGAGGTGGCGGAGCTGCTCTCAAACCGGGTTCGCTTGGCGGCGATGGCGAGCGCCTCGCGGCGGCTTGCCCGTCCAGAGGCTGCGCGCGAGATCGCGCAGGAGCTGTTGCAGGCGGCCGCCCGATGAGCCGAGCGCTCGCGAAGCCATGGACGGGGCGCCGCCTGCACTTTGTCGGGGTGGGAGGCGCCGGTATGAGCGGCTATGCGCGCGCGGCGCATGCCCTCGGAGCGAGCGTCAGCGGCTCCGATCGCGCCTTGACGCCGTATCTGGAGAGCCTCGCGCGCGAGGGCGTGCTCGAAGCGCGCATCGGGCACGACGCCGCCAACGTACCGCGCGGCGGAGACGTCGAGCTGATCCACTCGAGCGCCGTGCCGGCTGAGAACCCCGAGCGCTTGGCGGCGCGCGAGCGTGGCCTCACCGACCACCCGCGCGCGGAGCTGCTCGGCGAGCTGACGGCGCTGCGTCGCACGATCGCCGTGGCCGGCGCCCACGGCAAGACCACGACCTCCTCGATGATCGTGCACATCCTGCGCGCGGCTGAGATCGACCCGGGCTGGCTGGTGGGCAGCTCGGTGGGGGCGGGATTCCCTAACTCGCATTGGAGCGCGGGGGAGTGGCTGGTCGTGGAGGCGGACGAGTCCGATCGCTCGATGCTGAGCCTGCACGTCGAGATCGCGGTGCTAACCAATGTGGAGCTCGATCATCATGCGACCTTTGGATCGCTCACTGAGTTGCGCGAGGCGTTCCGCGAGTTTCTCGCGCTCGCCCCTCAGGCGGTCGTCTGGGATCGCCCCGAGCTGCGCGAGCTGCGGGAGGGCCCCGCTGTTTTTTACGATGTCGCTGAGCCGCGCCCCTGTAGAGGTGGCTCCTTATTCGGCTGGCGTGAGCACGAGGTGCGCCTCGCGCTGCCAGGCGCTCACAACGCGCTTGACGCGGTCGGCGCGCTCGAGGCCGCCATGCTGTCCGGCGCCGAGGAGCGGCGCTCGATCGCGAGCCTCGCGAGGTTCGCCGGTGCGGGAAGGCGCTTCCAGCTGCTGGGCACGACCGCGCACGGAGCGCGGGTTTACGACGACTACGCGCACCATCCGACCGAGGTCGCGGCGACGTTGAGCGCGGCGCGCACGCTCGCTCCAAAGCGACTCGTGGCGGTCTTCCAACCGCACCTCTACTCGCGCACGGCGATGCTCGCCGACGAGTTCGGCCTCGCGCTCGCGCACGCCGACGTGATCGCGCTGCTCGAGGTCTATCCGGCGCGCGAGCGCGCCGAGGATCATCCCGGCGTGAGCGGCCAGATGCTCGTCCGCGCGGTGACCGCCCACGCCGAGGGTCGGCCGGTGCTGTGGCTCGAGAGCTTCGCTCGGGCCGAGCGCGAGCTGGGTGAGCTGCTCACCGCTGGCGATCTCTGCGTGGTGATGGGCGCGGGCGACATCGACACGCTCGCGCGAGCGCTGGTGAGCGCCTCGTGAAAGACATACCTCGCTCGATTCGTCGCGACTTCCCGCTGGCCGGGCTCGCGACGGTGAGAACGGGCGGCAGCGCCGAGCTGTTCGCGCGCGCCGGCAGCGAGATCGAGCTCTCAGAGCTGCTCGCATGGGCTCACGATGCCGGAGTCGAGGTGAGCGTCATCGGCTCGGGCTCCAATCTGCTTATCGCCGACGAGGGCGTCAGCGGGCTCGTGCTCAAGCTCGACCGCTTGCTAGCCGCAGTCGAGCTCGAAGGCACGAGCCTCGTGTGTGGCGGCGGCGCGCGGCTCCCATCGGTCGCCGCTCATGCCGCTCGCGCAGGCCTGTCCGGCATCGAGTTCGCCGTCAACATCCCGGGCACCGTCGGCGGCGCGGTGCGCATGAACGCGAACGCCTATGGGGGCGCGCTCGCAAGCGCGCTCGAGTGGGCGCTCGTCGTGAGCGCCTCTGGCTCCGAGCGCCGCGCGCCGGCAGAGCTGGGCTTTGCCTATCGCAGCTCCAACCTGCGCACGGGAGAGATCGTCGCAAGCGCTCGCTTCACGCTCACAAGCTCCGATCCAGCCTCGGTCAAGGCGACGCTCGCCCAGATGCGCACCCGCCGCCACGAGGCCCAGCCGCAGGGCATCAAGACGTTCGGCTCTACCTTCAAGAACCCGGACGACCCCAGGGCGCAAGGGCGAACCGCGGGCCTGCTGCTGGCGCAAGCGGGCTGCAACGGGCTTGCTGTGGGAGGCGCTCGCTTCGCGCTCAAGCACGCCAACTTCGTCGAGAACACGGGCGCCGCGACGACGGCCGACGTGGTCGCGTTGATGGCCGAAGGTCGCCGTCTGGTGACCGAACGCTTCGGGGTGGAGCTCGAGCCCGAGGTCCAGACGCTTGGCCCCATCCACTTTCCGTGGGCGACGTAGACCCGCGGGAACGCCCCGCAAATCCGTCCAAAACAGCGGGTCGATGGCCCAGTCGCCGAGCTGCTCAGCCCGCGCGCCCGCCAACCCCGGCTGCAAGCGCCTGATAGCGCCTGGCAGCGTCCTCGAGGATCCCGAGCATCGCCGGCGTTGCTGGGCTGAGACGCGCATCGGTAGGGGCGGCGGCGATCACCTGGCGCGCCGGTGGCGCCGGCGCGAGCGCGCGGATCGCGATGTCCTCTCGAACCACCGACAGCGCCAGCTCGGGGATCAGCGCGACCCCGACACCAGCGGCCACGAGCCCCTGCACGGTCTGGTAGTCGTCGCTCTCGAACGACACGTTCGGCTCGAACCCGGCCGCGTGGCAGGAGCGCACCACGTGCCGCGCGCACGGGCTCTGACGGGAGGTCTGCACCCAGGCCTCGCCGCGCAGATCCTCGAGGCGCAGCCCGCTCTTGCCGGCCAGTGGATGCTCGCGCGGCAACGCCAGGTACATCGGGTCGCGCAACAGCTCGATGCGCTCGAGGCTGTTGATTCCCGCTTCGGGCTCGTCGAACTCGAACAGCAGGGCGAGGTCGAGCTCGCCGGCGCGCAGGCGCGGGGCGATCTCCTCGGGCTCTCCCTCGGCCAGCGTCAGCTCGATCTCGGGGTAGCTTGAGCGGAACGTCGCGATCGCAAGCGGCATCAAGGTCGCGCCCGCGGTCGGGAAGGAGGCCATTCGCAATCTCCCGGCGCGCAACCCGGCGATCGCCGAGAGCTCCGCCTCGGCTGCCTCCAGGCGCGCAAGGATCCCCTCCGCGTGCTCAACGAGAGCTTGCCCCGCCGGCGTCACACGCACGCCGCGCGCATGACGCTCGAGCAGCGTCATTCCCGTTTCCGCCTCGAGCGTCGCCACCTGCTGGGAGACGGCCGACTGCGTGTAGGAGAGAGCCTCGGCTGCGCTCGAGAAGGACCCCAGCTTCGCCACCTCCGCGAGGACTCGCAGTCGACTCACATTCAGCATTAGCTGTCCTTATAGCTCAGATTATGAATCTCACTGGTACTGATGGCAGGTAAGTGGAACCCTGTAAGCGAAGTCCAGCTCGGATCGTGTCACACACGGGACGATCGCCATGACGGCAACAGGCGCCGGGCACGCAGTCGAGTCAGGCGAAAAGGCACAAGGAGAAAAGAGAATCATGTCCGCCAACATCATCATTTCCTACGACGGAACCAACAACGAGGATGACGCGGTCGCGCTCGGCCGCCTGTTCGCGGGCGCCGGCGCCGAGGTCTCCCTCGCATACGTGCGCCACACCCCCGAGGAGGAGACCAGCCGTGAGATCCTCGCCCAGCACGAGGCCGAGACGCTGCTGGAGCGAGGCACCGAGTTGTTGGGCGACCGCGAAGCGCCTCGCCACGTGATCACCGACCGCTCGACGCCGGAGGGGCTCAGTAAGCTCGCCGCGCAGAACGAAGCGGACGTGATCGTGTTCTGCTCGGACTCTCACACCGCTCGCGGCCACATTGGCGTGGGCAATTCCGCCCAGCGCTTGCTAGAGGGCGGTACGACAGCGGTCGCGATCGCCCCAGCGGGGTTCGCTCAGGAGACACAGACCCGGGTCAACCGCATCGGCGTCGCCGGCGACGGTGGTGCCCAGGCGACCGCAGAGGCGCTCGCCGCAGCGCTCGGCGCCGAGCTGAGCGCCGCAGGCGAGCAGCCCAGCAACCTGCTCGTCGTCGGCTCGCGCCCCGAGGCCGAGCACGGCCGGGTCTCGCTCAGCGCCGCCTCTGAGAACCTGATCGAGGTTGCCACCTGCCCGGTGCTCGTCGTGCCGCGTGGCAAGTCCGTCGCGTTCGACGGCATCACCGTCGCTGCCGCCTAGCCGCCCGTTGAAGCGCCCGCGCGGTCCCATCGGGGCCGTGCGGGCGTTCCCTTGGTCGGGAAGGAAGGAGTGGCGGGAGGGAGTGTGTTCCCTATGGCCGGGGAGGAGCGTTTCCCTCGTCGAGGAGGAGGTTCTCGTGCGTCGCGCGCGGGGCTCCTGTGGCGTTTGCGCACGCACGCGAGCCCGATGGGTTGGGTGATCCCAGGCGTCGGCGTGACGGCGCCACGCGCCGCTTTCGCGCGCTCCGGCCTCAGCGTTTCGCGCGCTCCGGCCTCAGCGTTTCGCGCGATGCGCGCGCGCATAGTGCGCGAGCGCCTGCGCGAAGTCGAGCATGCCGCCAAGGAAATGGCCGATCGGCCCGGTCCACAGCCATCTCTCGATGCGAAGTGCGCGTCTGGCGGAAGGCGTCACGGATCGGCACGGTATCGTGGCAGCCATGTCGAGCGCCCTGAAGACACCAGTACTGAAGACAAAGGTCACCGAGCTCCCAGAGTCGCGCGTGCGAGTCCAGGTCGAAGTCCCACCAGGCGAGGTCGAGGTGCGCCTGGAGCGCAAGGCCCGCCAGCTCGGGCGCGAGATGAAGCTCCCCGGGTTTCGCCGCGGCAAGGTGCCGGCGCCACTTGTGATCCAGCGTGTCGGCCGTGAGGCGATTCTCGAGGAAGCCGTCCGCGATGCGCTCGGAAATTGGTATTCGGATGCCATCGAGACCTCCGGGATCGTCCCAGTCGGCGACCCGCAGCTGGACCTTGCGGACCTCCCTCAGCAGGGCGCGGCGCTCGAGTTCTCGATCGAGATAGGCGTGCTTCCCCCAGCTGAGCTCGGCGAGTACAGGGGCCTTGAGGTCGGTCGTCGCGAGCGGGCGGTGGACGAGGAGGCGGTGCAGCGCGAGGTCGACGGACTGCGCGAGCGCCTCGCACGCCTGGAGACGGTGGAGCGCCGGGCCGCCTCCGGCGACTTCGTCGTGGTCGACTATCTCGGCTCCATCGACGGCGAGCCCTTCAAGGGCGGGGAGGGGCGCGACCAGCTCGTGGAGCTCGGCTCGGGGAACCTGATCCCGGGCTTCGAGGAGGGGCTCGAAGGCGCCGAGGCGGGCGAGACACGCACGATCGAGCTTTCTTTCCCCGCCGACTACACCAGCCAAGAGCTCGCTGGGCGGGACGCCTCGTTCCAGATAACGGTCAAGGAGGTCAAGCACAAGCAGCTGCCCGAGGTCGACGAGGACTTCGCTGTCGATATGGGCTTTGACTCAGTCGAGGAGCTCACCGAGGACATTCGCACGCGCCTCGGCGAGGCCGACGGTCAGCGCGTCGACGCTGAGTTTCGCGAGGCCGCCCTCGACGCGGCGGTCGCAAACGCACGGGTCGACACCCCCGAGGCGCTAGTGCGGGCCAAGGCGAGTGAGATGTGGGATCGCATGCTGCACTCGCTCTCCCATCGCGGCATATCGCGTGAGGCCTACCTGAAGATCACGGGGCGCGAGGAGGACGATCTGATCGCAGAGCTCACCGAGGAGGCAGCCCAGTCGCTGCGCCGCGAAGCGGTGATCGCGGCGATCGTGGCCGCCGAGGCGATCGCGCCCAGCGAGCAGGATCTGCTCGAGGTCATCACGCCCAGCGCCGAGCGGGAGGGGATCGAGCCGCAGAAGCTGCTCGAGGAGCTGAGCGAGTCGGGCCGGCTGGAGGATGTGCGGGAGGACCTGGCCGCCCGCCAGGCCGTCGAGCTCGTGGCAGCCGAGGCCAAGCCGATCCCGATCGAGCAGGCCCAGGCGCGCGAGAAGCTCTGGACGCCTGCATCGGAGGAGCAGCAATCCGAGGGGGCCGGCGAGCAGGCGGCGGCGCGACTATGGACGCCGGATCGCTAGCCTTGGGACCCGGGAGGACACCCCTCTCCGGATATGTTCTGAAGGAATCCGGCCCGTAAAGCGAAACTGAAGCGAGGACCATGAGCCCACTTGTCCCAATGGTGGTTGAGCAGACCTCGCGAGGCGAGCGCGCGTTCGACATCTACAGCCGCCTGCTCAACGAGCGCATCATCTTCTTGGGAACGCCGGTCGACGACCAGATCGCAAACCTGATCGTCGCGCAACTGCTGCACCTGGAGTCAGAGGATCCCACCAAGGACGTCTCCGTTTACATCAACTCTCCGGGTGGCTCGGTCTATGCGGGCCTCGCGATCTACGACACGATGCAGTTCATCAAGCCCGACGTGCAGACGATCTGCGTCGGCATAGCGATGTCGATGGGGGCGCTCCTGCTGGCCGGGGGGGCCGAGGGAAAGCGCATGGCGCTCCCCAACGCAAAGATCCTGATCCACCAGGTCTCCTCGAGCTTTCAGGGGCAGGCCACCGACATCGAGATCCACGCGAAGGAGATCATCGACGTGCGCAAACGGCTCGATGAGATCATCGCCAAGCACACCGGCAAGAAGCTCGAGCAGGTCAGCAAGGATACGGAGCGCGATTACTTCATGAGCTCCGAGGAGGCCAAGGAGTACGGCATTATCGACCGTGTGATCTCAGAGCATTAAGCACCCACCCACCCGCTGCTGCGCGGCGCGAGGCCGTGTCCTCGCTCGCTCAGTGCGCCGAGCACGCTACGCTCGCTGCGTCCTACCGATCGGAGATCGCGATGGGATCTCCGATCGGCCAGCTTGCCCAGCAGCCGCCCCAGTCGCTCAGTAGTGAGACGCACCACGAGGAACCTTCAAGATGGCGAGACCCACAGACTCAAACGAGCAGCTTCTCTGCAGCTTCTGCGGCAAGTCCCAGCGGCAGGTGAAGAAGCTGATCGCCGGCCCCGGGGTCTACATCTGCGACGAGTGCATCGACCTCTGCAACGAGATCATCGACGAGGAGCTCGCGGCGCCGCCTGCCTTCGACCTCGAGAACCTGCCCAAGCCGCGCGCCATCTACGACGTCCTCGACGAGTACGTGGTGGGCCAGGAGGCCTCCAAGCGCACTCTGTCGGTTGCCGTTTACAACCACTACAAGCGCGTGCAGATGATGCAGTCCGAGGACTCCGACATCGAGCTGCAAAAGTCCAACATCCTCCTGCTCGGCCCCACCGGCTGCGGCAAGACCCTGCTCGCCCAGACGCTCGCCCGCATCCTCAACGTGCCCTTCGCGATCGCCGACGCCACGGCGCTCACCGAGGCCGGCTACGTCGGCGAGGACGTCGAGAACATCCTCCTCAAGCTGATCCAGGCCGCCGACTACGACGTCAAGAAGGCCGAGACGGGGATCATCTACATCGACGAGGTCGACAAGATCGCGCGCAAGGCCGACAACCCCTCGATCACGCGCGACGTCTCAGGCGAGGGCGTCCAGCAGGCGCTGCTGAAGATCCTCGAGGGCACCCAAGCCTCGGTCCCACCGCAGGGCGGGCGCAAGCATCCGCACCAGGAGTTCCTCACGATCGACACCACGAACATCCTGTTCATCTGCGGTGGAGCGTTCGCCCACCTCGACAAGGTGATCGAGCGGCGCATCGGCCACAACGGCATCGGCTTCGCCTCCGCGATCGAAAGCAAACAGGAACGCGACACCGGCGAGATCTTTGAGCACTGCCTGCCCGAGGACCTGATCGAGTACGGCCTGATCCCCGAGTTCATCGGCCGCCTGCCCGTGATGTCGGCCGTCCACCAGCTCAGCTGTGAGGACCTAGTCTCGATCCTCACCGAGCCGCGCAACGCGCTTGTCAAGCAGTTCCAGCGCTTCTTCTCCTTCGACGGCATCGAGCTCGTGTTCGCCGAGGACTCGCTGCTGGCGGTGGCCGAGAAGGGCCTCGAGCGCGAAACGGGCGCGCGCGGCCTGCGCTCGATCATCGAGGAGATCCTGCTCGAGGTCCAGTTCGAGCTGCCCTCGCGGCGTGACGTCAAGAAGTGCGTCGTCACGCGCGACACTGTCGAAAAAGGCACCACGCCCACGCTCGTCACCGAAGCCGCTCCCGAGGAGCCCGCCGAGCGCTCCCTGCGCGAGGAGTCCGCGTAGGGGCCGCGAACGGCCGTCACCTCTTCTTTGAACGCCGTCGCACACGGCCAAGTCGCTTGGCGGCTTCAAGAGCCTCGATATCAGTCAAGTCGATTGGACGCCCAGCGGCACGCTTCATCGCCAGCATGTCGTCGATCGACGCCACGCGGATGCTCTGGCCCGCCAGTTCCATGAGGTCGGCGCGGCGGCGCAATGTCTCATAGGGTGGGGCGCCCTCAGGCTCGACGAGTAGGTCGATGTCTCCCATGGATGTTGTCAAACAGAGGATTTGGGTGTGGCTCAAGGTGCGTCCGTCCGGCACGAAGGGCACCTTCTCCTCTACTCCGCGCAAACGCGCTTGGACTTTCACTAGAACCTCGCCAAGCGCGTCCAGGTTGGCTTGGGCGCCGGCATAGCAGATGTCGAGATCCTTCGTAAATCGCGGCATTGCCTGCAGCGCGATCGCCACACCACCGATTACAACGAAGTCGACCCCCCCCTCGACGAGTTCGCGCAACAGTGTGCCGGGGCTGAAGTCAGGCCAATCAGCCACGGGCTCTTGCTCCGGCAATCGTCAGTTGACGGCCCCACTCGTACATTTCTTCGAGTTGTACGAGCCTGCGCTGTGGGCTCACTCTCAGTTGCTCGAATACAAGTGTCTCGTCGATCGTTGACTTCCACGGCTCGGCTGAAAGCTTGACGCGATTCCCTGTAGCGCGCAACGCACTGTCGAGCGTCTCCACTGTCGGATTGCTCCCGGGACGCTCGAGCTTGGCAATGGCGGCTTGGCTCACCCCGAGTCGTCTCGCCAGGTCAGTCTGGCTGAGGTGGGCCTCGTTACGAGCTTTGCGGATCAACATCGCGGCGTCGGACACCCCCTGAATTATAACCTAAAAGTTATGAAGACAGAAGTCTGCTTCCAGGTGAATGTATTCAATCGGTCGGACCGCTAGTAGCATCTCCGCCGTGTCGATCACCGAGGAGCGCTGACGTGCATGACGATTTCCGCATCCGCGTAGAGGTCTCCTCGAGCGGGCAGGCGCACGAGCTGTTGCGTGCTCTGGAGGCCCACGAGCGCGACGGTGGCAGCGACTTGCCGAGCCCTGAGCACATCGCCGTCAGTCACGAACAGGGACATGTCTTCCTGTATGCCGACTCCGGCGAGGAGGCCGCGCGGGCGCGTGCGGCAGTCGAGGCCGTCCTCTCGGAGAAGGGCATCGCCGCAGAGGTGAGCTCCTGGCGCTGGCATCCCGAGGAGGACCGTTGGGAGGACGCTTCGCTTGCGCTGCCAAGCACCGCTGCCGAGCACGCCGTGGAGCACACGCGCCTCGAGCAGCTCGAGACCGAGGAGTCCGAGAGCGCCGGCTACCCGGAGTGGGAAGTGCGCGTCACGCTACCCACGCACCACGATGCGCGCGCGTTTGCCGAGCGGCTCGCGGCCGAGGGGATCCCCGTGCAGCGCCATTGGCGCCATCTCACGCTCGGGGCGGAGGACGAGGACGGTGCGCGCGCGCTCGCCGAGCGCCTGCGCGCCGAGGCCCCGCAGGGCTCGAGCCTGGAGGTCGAGGGCGCCGCTTGGCCGATGTGGGTCGCGGTCAACGGGCCCGCTCGTCCGTTTGCCGTCTTCGGCGGCCTGGCGCAGTAGCGCCACGTAGGCAGGTCCTCAGATCCTTTGGAAGACAGCGCCGCATGCGGCGCTGTCCCGGACCACACATGTGTGGTCCGGCCGACCGGCACATGTGCCGGTCGGCTCGGGGACGTGCATGCACGTCCCCGCCATTCGGCGCATGCGCCGAATGGAACGACAAATAAACATTCACAACCCTCCAATGCGAACGTTTGCGCTCGCGCCGTACACTCACGCTCCAATGAGTGAGCGCATCGCAGAGCTCGAAGCTCGCACCCGCTTCGAGCCCGCCGAGGTCGAGCCGCGGATCCTCGAGCGGTGGCTCGCCTCCGGGCTGTTTCACCCCGACGCCGAGGGGGAGGGCGAGAGCTATTCGATCGCGATCCCACCGCCCAACGTCACCGGCTCATTGCACATGGGCCACGCCCTCAACGGCTCGATCCAGGATGTCCTGATCCGCTACCACCGCATGCGCGGGCTGCGCACGAAGTGGATCCTCGGCACCGACCATGCCGGGATCGCGACGCAAGCGCAAGTCGAGAAGGCCTTGCGCGCCGAGGGCACGAGCCGCCAAGAGCTGGGGCGCGAGGCGTTCGTGCGTCGCGTGTGGGAGTGGCGCGCCCACTATGGCGGCACGATCGTCGAGCAGCTCAAGCGACTCGGCGCCTCCTGCGACTACGCCGATGAGCGCTTCACGCTCGACGAGCGCTATGCGCTCGCGGTCGCTCAGGTATTCGTGCAGTTGTACGAGAAGGGCTGGATCTACCGCGACCGTTACATCGTCAACTGGGACCCCGGCACTCGCTCGGCGATCTCAGACCTGGAGGTCGAGGAGCGTCGCGAGACCGACACGCTCTACTCGATCCGCTACGACCTGGAGGGGGGCGGCGTCGTCACGATCGCCACCGTCCGTCCCGAGACGATGCTCGGGGACACCGCGGTGGCCGTCCACCCCGACGACGAACGCTACCGCGAGCTCGTGGGCCGTAACGCGATCCTTCCGCTCGTCGGCCGCCATCTGCCGGTGATCGCGGACGAGTACGTGAAGATGGACTTTGGCACCGGCCAGCTGAAGGTGACGCCGGCGCACGACCCGAACGACTTCGAGATCGGACAGCGCCACGACCTCGACCAGGTGTCGGTGATCGGCGAGGACGGCCGCATGAGCGCCGAGGCCGGCGAGCGCTTCGCCGGATTGACAGTCATGCAAGCGCGCGAGGCGGTGGTGGCCGAGCTCGAGCGCGAAGGACGGATCGTCGCTCGCGAGGAGTACGAGCACGAGGTTCCTTACTCGCACCGCTCGGGCGAGCGCATCGAGCCGCTGGTCTCGCTGCAGTGGTTCATGAGCATGGATGAGCTGGCGCCCCCGGCCATCGAGGCGGTGCGCGACGGACGCGTGCGGATCGTTCCCGAGAACCACCGTCGCGTCTATCTCGATTGGATGGAGAGCATCCGCCCGTGGTGCATATCGCGTCAGCTGTGGTGGGGCCACCGCCTGCCGGTCTACTACTGCGAGACATGCGGCCACGTCAATGTCGCGGTGGAGCCGCCCGCGGGCTGCGACGAGTGCGGCGGGCGCGTCAGCCAGGAGGAGGACGTGCTAGACACATGGTTCTCCTCGGCGTTGTGGCCATTCGCCACGCTCGGCTGGCCCCAGGAGACCGCCGAGTCGAAGGCGTTCTACCCGACCAACGTGCTCTCGACGGCCAGGGACATCCTGTTTCTGTGGGTGGCGCGCATGATCATGATGGGTCTCGAGCTGACCGGCGAGGCTCCGTTCTCCGACGTCTACATCCATTCGGTGGTCCAGGCGCCCGACGGACGGCGCATGTCAAAGTCGCTCGGCACCGGCATCGACCCGCTCGAGGAGATCGACCGCCACGGCGCCGACGCGGTGCGCTTTGGCCTGCTGGCCATGTCATCCACGCAGGACGTGCGCTACTCGGCCGAGAAGGTACAGCAGGGACAGGCTCTCGCCAACAAGCTCTTCAACGCCGCGCGCTTCGCGCTCACGCGCATCCACGCGAGTCTCGGCCCGCAGGCGGCGCAAGCGCTGCGTCCGGCGCCGCAGCCCCTCACCGTCGAGGATCGCTGGATACTCTCGAGGCTGACGTGCCTCGAGGGTGACACCGCCGCCCGCATCGAAGACTACGATTTCTCCCACGCGGCGCTTGGCCTCTACGACTTTGTGTACGGCGAGCTGTGCGACTGGTATCTGGAGCTGGTCAAGCAGCGGCTGCCAGACCGCGCCGACGGTGGCGCGCCGGCCCAGACCGGAGCGGGCGGCGAAGTCCCCTCCGAGCAGGAGCGGTTGGCGCTGGCGGCGACGCTGCTGTTCGTCCTGCGCGAGACGATGGCAATGGCCCACCCGCTGATCCCGTTCGTCACCGAGGAGCTATGGGCCTACCTCGACGGGTCTGGCGAGCTGCTCGCCGGAGCTCCCTATCCGTGCCCTCGAGGGGAGCTCGTCGACCTGGAGGCCGAGGTGGTGCTCGAGCGGATGATCGAGGCCGTCACGCTCGTACGCGGATGGCGGGATCAGGTCGGCGCGCGTGCTGGCCTGATCGTCCCGGCGCGCTTGCGCGCCGAGGGCTACGAGGCCACCGCCCCACTGCTCGCGCGACTCGCACGGCTCGATCTGTCGCCGGAGGAGCCCGACACGGCGCCGGTAGTCTCGATCCCGGTTCCGGGCGGGGCGGTGGAGGTGCTCTCCGGCGTCGGGCTCGACCTCGGCGCCGCCGAGCGGCGGCGGGAGCTAGCCAGGGAGAAGTTGCTGGCGGAGGTCGAGCGGGCGCAGGGCAAGCTCGCGAAGCCGGGCTTCGTCGAGAAGGCGCCCGCGGCCGTCGTGGCGGCCGAGCGTGAGCGCCTGGAGAGTCTGCGCGCGGAGCTTCAGTCGCTGTGAGCCAGCGGTGGAGTCCCGAGCACGCCGAGCGTCACCTGCGCTCGCTCGAGCTGTTCGGGATGCGCTTTGGCCTGGACCGGATGCGGCGCATGATGACCGTGCTCGGCTCCCCCGAGCGCAGCTTCGACTCGATCCACGTGGTGGGCACCAATGGCAAGACTTCCACGACTCGCATGATCGCCGCGATCCTCGAGCGCCACGGCCTGCGCACCGGCTGCTATTGCTCACCTCACCTGGTGTCCTACTCCGAGCGCGTCCAGATCGCCGAGCGCGACATCGAGACGCACGCGTTCGCAGCCGCGATCGCCCGGGCGGCATGGGCCGCCGATCGGGTCAACCGCACGCTCGCCGACGACGATCATGTGACCCAGTTCGAGTTGCTGACGGCGGCGGCGCTGTGGGAGCTTGGGCGGCGTGAAGTGCAGGTAGCGGTGATCGAGGCCGGCCTTGGGGGTCGCTACGACGCGACCAACGTGATCGTATCCAAGGCAGCCGTGCTCACGAACGTCGGCCTCGAGCACACCCGCTGGCTCGGCCCGACGCTCGCAGACATAGCCACCGAGAAGCTCGCGGTGCTCGGCGAGGGCTCCGTCTTGGCGCTCGGCGCCGATCCGCAACCCGAGGTGCTCGAGGTGGCCCGCTCCGTCGTGGCCGCGCGCGCCGCGCGCATGCTGATCGTCGACGCGCCGTTCGAGGATCTGGAGATCGGGGCGCGTGGTCGCTTTCAGCTCGCCAACTTCGCACTCGCGCGCCTGGCGGCCAGGGCGTACCTGGGGGAAATCGGGATCGTGCTCGACGAGGACGCTGTGCGCGCGGCGGCGATGTCCATCTCGGTGCCAGGCCGCATGCAGACGGTCGCGCTCGATCCGCTGACGGTGTTCGACGGCGCGCACAATCCGGCTGCCGCTGTGGCGCTCGCCGACTCACTGCCATATGTGCTCGCCGGCCGTCCTCTGGGGCTCGTGCTCGGCGTGCTCGAGGACAAGGACGCGGCCGGGATGCTTGCGACCCTGCTGCCGTCGTGCGAGCAGGCTTGGTTCACCGCGCCGCCCAGCCAGCGAGCGCTGCCGCCGGCGACGCTCCTGTCGCTGGCGCGTCAGCTGGGCTTCGAGCGGGCCGTGTGCGAGCCTCAGGCGGCCAGGGCCCTGGCCGCCGCGCAGGGCTGGGCGCGCGCCCGCGAGGGGGGCGGGGGGGTGCTTGCGACCGGCTCGGTGTACCTGATCGGCGACCTGCTCGCGCATGCGCGTGAGCTCGGCCTGCGTGCCGGCGCAAGGATGGACATCGAGTCCGAGGAGCGATCGCATGGCATACAGGGAAGGGGAGCCGCGTGAACGACGACGGCCCGTCGGTGCTCACGATGATCGGTGCGGTCGCGCTGATCGTCGCGCTCGTGATCCTGGTGTTCTTCGCCGCCGGCTACGGCTTTGCCCGACTGTTCCTCTGATGGCCCGCTTGCACTCGCGTTTGCGGGCTCCTGCCGTCCCAGGCTCTAAACTCGTGCGCCCAATGGACGCTCTAGTATCAATTGGCACACGTTTGCGCGTTTCCCTGCGTGGACTTTCCTACGAGGTCCGGTAGCGATCTTCGATGCCACCAATCGCCTACTTCGGAATCGAAAGCAGCGGCTTGAGCCTCGCGATCGACCTGCTGATCCTGTTCCTCGTGGTTCTATACGGATCGCTCGTGTATTGGACGTACGCCGACGCGCGCAGGCGAATCGCCGACCCGATGCTGATTGGGTGCGCCACCGCCGCTTCCCTGTTTCCGTTCGTGGGGACGATCGTGTACATGATCCTGCGTCCGCCCGAGTACCTGGAGGACGTGCGCGAGCGCGAGCTCGAGCTACAGGCCGCCGAAGCGCGGCTGCACGATCTCGATCACAGCCTCTGCCCCCACTGTGACTACCGCGTCGAGCGCGACTTCATCCGCTGTCCGAGCTGCCTGCGCAAGCTGAAGGAGCGTTGTGCGAGCTGCTCGAAGCCGCTGGATCGCGCGTGGACGATCTGTCCTTACTGCGAGGCTGAGGCCCCCACCGTCAAGCCGGCGCGGCGCACGACCCGCCACGAGCGCTCCTCCACGTCCGCGCCGCGCGGCCGTGCGGGCACCGAGGGCGAGTTGGAAGCCGAGACGCGCCAGGTCGAGCCCGAGCCCACTGCGCGCTCGCGCGCGGCGGAGCGAGCAGCCGAGCGCGCCGCGGTCAGGGCGCCCGAGCCCGCGGCGCTCATCGGCGAGGCCTCCTCCTACGTCTCCGAGCCGAGCGCAATGGCGGCCGAGTCCGACGTGGGCGGCGAGGACGTCGATCGAGAGACTGCTCCCAAGCCGGGCGCTCGTTCGCGCGGCCTGCGACGCCCCCGCCCAACCTCCTGATACATACCCGATCCAAAGGACCCCATGGACCGCACGCTGATCCTAGTAAAGCCGGACGCCTTCGCTCGCTCGCTGACGGGCGAGATCGTGGCTCGCTTCGAGCGCAAGGGACTGCGCATCGTGGCCCTGCGCCACATGACCGTCTCGATCGAGCTGGCTGAGCGCCACTACGCCGAGCATGCGCAGAAGCCCTTTTTCGGAGAGCTGGTCCAGTTCATCACCTCCGGGCCGATCGTCGCGATGGTGCTCGAGGGGCAGGAGGCTGTCAGGGCGGCTCGTCAGGCGATCGGGGCGACCAACCCGCTCGACGCGGCCCCCGGTTCGATCCGCGGAGACTTCGCCATCGAGATGGGCCAGAACATGGTGCACGGCTCGGACTCGCCCGAGTCCGCCGCGCGCGAGGCGGCTCTGTTCTTCCCAGACCTCGCCGCCTGAGGAGCTCGGTGACGAGCATGGCCGAGTCTCGTCCGCTCGTGCTCGCCTCCGCCTCGCCCCAGCGGCGGAAGATCCTCGAGCGGCTCGCGGTGTCCTTCACCGTCCGGCCCACGCACGTCGCGGAGATCGAGCAAGGAGAGCCGGCCGAGGTGGCGGTGGAGAACGCGCTGCGTAAGGCGCGTGCGGCACGTGTGTCGGGTACGCCGGAGACGATCCTCGGCGTTGACACGCTCGTGGCGCTTGGCGCGAGCATCTACGGCAAGCCACCGGACCAGGGGGCCGCGCGCGAGACGATCGCCGCGTTGGCCGGCGAGACGCACACGGTGCTCAGCGGAATGGCGCTGCTGCGTGGAGATCGCGAGCAGGTGGCGCTCGCGCGGACAGAGGTCGTCTTCCGCGACTGCGACGAGGAGCTGGTCGACTGGTATGTGGCCAGCGGAGAGTGGCGCGAGAAATCCGGCGGCTATGCGATCCAGGGCCTCGGAGCGGTGCTCGTGCGCGAGATCCGCGGAGACTATGAGAACGTGGTCGGGTTGCCGCTATCGACGCTGCTCGATCTCTGCCCCGAGCTACTCCCGTCCCGCCTCGAGCGACACTGACCGCCAATCCGGACTCCGGCTTGCCGAGCGACACTGATCGCCGGTCATGGCTCCGGTTTGTCGCTGACGCTAGCCTGAGCCGCTCCGCGCGTCCGCGGTGAGCATTTTGCCTGCAAATACGCTGTCAAGCTTGCGGGGATAGCAATGGGGTCCGCTAGACTCCCCGCCGGGTGCGCCCCGGCCGCTGGTGCCAGATGACCGGTAACGCGAAAAGCCGAATCCGAGCGTGCTCCCACTCGCAAGATGAGCATCCTCACGTACCTAACCGGATTCGGCGGCCGCGACATGGCGGTCGATCTCGGGACCGCCAACACGCTCGTTTACGTGCGCGGGCGTGGGATCGTCCTGTCCGAGCCGAGCGTCGTGGCGATCGACTCGCGAACCGGCGAGGTGCACGCCGTGGGGATCGAGGCGAAGCGCATGCTCGGCCGCACGCCAGGAACGATTCAGGCGATCCGCCCGCTGAAGGATGGGGTGATCGCCGACTTCGACGTGACCGAGGAGATGCTGCGCCACTTCATCCAAAAGGTCCACCAGAACCGCTGGGCCCATCCGCGCGTGGTCGTGTGCGTGCCCTCGGGCGTGACAGGCGTCGAGAAGCGCGCAGTCGAGGAGGCCTGCCTGTCGGCCGGGGCGCGCACCGCCTACTTGATCGAGGAGCCGATGGCGGCCGCGATCGGCGCCGGCCTGCCCGTCGGCGAGCCGACGGGCTCGATGGTCGTGGACATCGGCGGCGGCACATCCGAGGTCGCGGTGATCTCGCTCGGTGGGATCGTCGTCTCGCAGTCGATCCGGGTGGGGGGCGATGAGATGGACGAGGCGATCATCAACTACGCCAAGAAGGAGTACAAGCTGCTGATCGGCCAGCAGACGGCGGAGGAGCTCAAGCTCGAGATCGGCTCGGCCTGCGCGATGGAGGAGGAGCTGCAGGCGGAGATTCGCGGCCGCGACATGGTCGCGGGCCTGCCAAAGACCGTCGTGCTGACGAGCGAGGAGATCCGCCAGGCGCTCGAGGAGCCGCTTTCCCAGATCATCGAGGCGGTCAAGGAGACGCTCGACCGCACGCCTCCCGAGCTTGCTTCGGACATCATGGATCGCGGGATCATGCTCGCGGGTGGGGGGGCGCTGCTTCAAGGGCTCGACCAGCGCCTGCGCGAGGAGACGCAGATGCCCGCGCACCTGGCGGAGTCGCCGCTAACGTGCGTGGCGGTCGGCTCGGGGCGCTCGCTCGAGGAGTTCGAGGCGATCCACCGGTCCAACCGCAATTCTCGCAACCGCCGGCGGCGATGAGCACGGCGGTCCTTCTTGCGACCCGCCCCGCCGGCAGGCGATTCTGGGGCGGCCCGGCACGACCCGCCTGCGTCGGAGCGCTGGGCGCGCGGGTACCCTGTCCGATGAAGACAGCGGAAGGTCACTACTGGTGTACGACAAGACGGTTCGGCGTCGGCGCGCGGTGCTCGCACTGCTCGTCGTGCTCTCCCTGATACTGCTGACCGCCTACTTCGGTGAGGCTCCGAGCGGTGGGCTGCACTCGCTGCAGAGCGGTTTCCTGACCGTCGTCTCCCCAATCCAGGACGGCGCCAACAAGGCGCTCAAGCCGGTGCGCGACATGTTCGGGTGGTTTGGGAGCACGCTGCACGCCAAGAGCCAGAACGCCGAGTTGCGCAAGCAGCTCGCGATAGCGCGCAGGGAATTGACAGCCAAGCAGTCCAACGAACGCTCCTATGCGGAACTGCTCAAGCTCTACAACCTCAACAGGACGCTCAGCATCGCCGACTACAGCCCAGTCACGGCGACGGTCATCTACCAGTCGCCGAACATCTGGTACAAGACCGTGACAATCGACCACGGCTCATCCTCGGGAGTGAGAGTCAACGACCCGGTGATCGACGACGAAGGGCTGATCGGAAAGGTCACACGGGTCGCTTCCGATGGCGCGCTCGTGAGCTTGATCACCGACAGCGAAGTCGAAGTCACGGCGAAGATCAGCGCCACCGGCGCCGAAGGCATCCTGCAGCCGCAGGTCGGCGAACCGGGTCGCCTGCTGATGCAGTACCTGACCTCGAACGCCCCGGTCACGCGTGGCGATTACGTCGTCACGGCCGGCAAGGTCTCGTGTCGGTGCGAGACGCTCTTCCCGAAGGGCATCCCAATCGGGCAGGTCACCTCCGAAGACGAACGCAGCCCGTTCAAGTCGGTCAACGTCAGCCCGCTCGCGAACCTTCACAGCCTCGATGTCGTGCAGGTGCTCACGCACTCCTCGGGCTCGCGTGCCGCCAGCCTCTCGAGCCTGGTGACCAGCCTCACGCCCACATCGCAATCCGGCTCCGAAGAAGGAGCTCAGAGCGGTCAGCTCGCATCGACGGGCGGTGGCGGATGAGCTCTCGCGTGCTAAGCCCCCAGAACTCGAGTGCGGGCCAGGCGAGCTCGGCCTGGCTGCCGGGCTCGCTGCTGTGGCGAGTGGCGATCCTGTCGGTCGTCGTCGTGTTCGTGCAGATCAGCGTCGTCTCTGAGGTGCCGGTGCTCGGGGTCAGCGTCGATCTCTCCCCGCTGCTCGTCGCTTTCATCGGCCTGCTGTGCGGCTCGATGCTCGGAGCCATCGCCGGCTTCGCCGTCGGCCTGCTGATCGACCTGGCTCTGATGCAGACGCTCGGAGTGACCTCTTTGACATTCACGATCATCGGCTACTGGGCGGGTCGGCTGCGTGAGCTGCGCGACCCGCAGGCGGCGCTGACGCCGCTGTTCGTCGGGGCGGCCGCGGCCGCGAGCGCGATGATCGGCTACTCGGTCATCGAGTTCCTGCTCGGCGTCGACGCCCCCGTGAGCCTCGAGCTGTTGCGCGAGATCGTGGTCGGCGTGCTCGTCGACACGATCGTGGCCTTGCCGATGTGGGCGCTCGTGCGCCGTTGCTTGATCGGCGGGCTCCCCGACGACCCACGCCGTCGCCGCCGGCGCGCCTACACGACCGGGGGATTGAGTCCGCTGTCACGAAGCTCGTCTGGCAACCGATGATCCTGGCCGCCGCCGCGCAATCCGCCGAGGCGTCGCGTTGAGCACGATCGAGCGACTCGAGCCGAACGAGCCGCGTACGCCGGTCTCTCCGCAGCTAGCGCTGCGGGTCGCGATCCTGGGGGGTCTCGCGCTCGTCATGTTCGCGGTCATCTTCTTCAGGCTGTGGTACCTGCAAGTGCTGACCGGCGAACAGTACGTCCAGCAGGCCAGGGTCAACGACCAGCGCGTGCTGCCGATTCCCGCCCCGCGCGGGGAAATCCTGGATCGCTCAGGCCGTCCGATCGTGACAAGCATCGTCACCAACGCGGTCCAGATCATCCCCAGCTCGCTGCCGATCGCGCTACGCGCACAGGCCGCCGAATATCAGGAAACACTCGCCGAAGCGCAGGCCGAATACATCGCGGCTGGCGAGCGTTTGAAGAGCTACCAAGCACAGTTGCACGACCGTCACCTGACGCGCAGCGAGCGCACGGAGCTGCGCGCGCTGCGCCACAAGGCCGCTCACATACGGTACGTCGCGATCCCGCCGCTTCCGCGCTCGGCGACGAAGGCGCGTCATCTGTTCGATCGTCTTGCCCCTGTTATCGGTCTCAGCCCCCGCTTGATCGACGAACGCGTGATCGCCGGGATCACTCAGCTTCCCTACGCGCCTGTGACGATCAAGACCAGCGCCGGTCGCGACGCGCTGACCGTGCTCGCCGAGCGTAAGAACGAATTTCCCGGAGTCGAGCAACAGCAGGTTGCGATCAGGAGATATCCGTATGGGGAACTGGCGGCGCAGGTTCTCGGCCACGTAGGCGAGGTCAACGAAGAACAGCTGAAGCTGAAAGCCTTCCGAGGAGTTCAGCAGGGCACGGTCGTAGGCCAGGAGGGGCTCGAGTATTACTACGACCGCTATCTGCGCGGCGTCCCCGGCGCCGAGTACGTGCAGGTCAACGCGGCCGGCGAAGCGGAGCCGACGGCCGAACCCCCAAGCGAGCCGCAAGCGGGGCACAGCGTCAAGCTGTCGCTCGACCTCGGCCTCGAGCAGGAGGGCGAAAAGGCTCTGCGCGAAGGCATCTCGAGGGCGCGGGCTGGGGGCAAGTCAGCCAACGCGGGGGCGTATATGGCGATGGACCCGCGCAACGGGCAGATCTTGGCGACCGGCTCCTACCCGAGCTTCAACCCGAACCTGTTCGCCAAACAGCTCACGCCCAAGCAGTACGAGTCGCTGATCGGCGGTGTCGGAGCGTTGACCGATCGCGCGGTCAACGGCCAGTACCCGACGGGCTCGACGTTCAAGCCGATCACCGCGATGGCGGCGCTCGAAGGTGGGGTTATAACGCCCACCGAAGGTCTCGGCGCCGGCAAGTGCATCACGGTCGGGCTGCAGCAGTTCTGCAACGCCGGCCACGCCGAATATGGGGCGGTCGGCCTGGTCGAAGCGTTGAAGGTGTCCTCGGACACCTACTTCTTCGAAGTCGGCGCGCGCGCCGACAACCACGGCAACGTGATCCAGAGGATGGCTCGCAAGCTGGGCGTCGGTCGAGCCAGCCACATCGACCTCCCCGAAGAATTCCCGGGCATCGTCCCCGACCGGCAATGGCGTGAGCGGCGCAACCGGGAAGAGCTCAAGTGTGAGCACGACACGCACAAATCTTCGTGCGGCTATGTCGCCGAAGTGCGGCCTTGGAGCGTGGGCGACAACATGCAGCTCGCGGTCGGACAGGGCGACCTGCTTACAGACCCGCTGCAGATGTCGGTCGCTTACTCGACGCTCGCCAACGCCTATACACACGAAGGCTATGGCACGGTTGTGCGCCCGCACTTCGGCTTGGAGATAGACGACTCCGGCGGCGGGCTGGTGCAGGAACTGAGCTCCCCGCCGCTCGGTCATGTGCGTCTCAACTACTCCGATCTCAGCCTCGTGATGGAGGGCATCCACGAGGCCGCCTCCCAGCCGGGCGGCACCTCGGCCGACGTCTGGGCCGGCTGGAACCAGGCGCAGCACCCCGTGTTCGGCAAGACGGGCACCGCACAGCACGAAGGCAAGGAAGATCAGTCCTGGTACATGTGCTACATAGCCGACCCCAGCCACCCGATCGTCATCGCCGTCACCGTCGAGCAGGGCGGTTTCGGCGCCGAAACGGCTGCGCCGATCGCCCGTCTGATCGCCGCCAGGTGGTTCAACCAGCCCGAGAAGTTCGTAGCCGGCTCCTCGAAGACGCAATGACCCCGCCCGCTCTGAGCCCAATCGCCGCAGCCGAGGAAGCCCCTGTCCAGGGCGCCCGGGCGCTGCGCCTCCCGCTCGACCCGCTGCTGACGCTCGCGACCGTCGGCCTTGCCGTCTGCTCGATCGTCACGCTTGGTGCCGCAACCCGCAACCTGATCCCGGGTCAGCCTCATTACTACGTGGATCGCCAGACGACCTACCTGATCGTGGGGCTTGTGCTGATGCTGGCGCTCTCGCGCGTGGACTATTCGCGGCTGCGCCATCTCATGTACGGCATTTACGCCGCCCTGTTGCTCAGCATCCTTGCCGTGCTCGGCCTTGGCCACACGGCCAACGGCGCGCAGCGCGCGATCAACTTCCCGCTCTTCTCCTTTCAGGCGTCCGAGCTCGGCAAGGTGCTTTTGATCCTCGCGCTGTCTGGGCTGATCGTCAACCGCGTGAGGCATCTGCGCGAGCTCGACACGACCGCACGTGTGATGCTGGCCGCGCTCGTGCCGGCGATGCTCGTGATCGTCCAGCCCGACCTCGGCTCGGGCATGGTCTACATGGTGATCGCCTTCACGCTGCTGTTCGTCGCCGGCACTTCCTGGCGCCAGCTGACCGGGCTCGTCGTGCTCGTGCTGGTGTCGGCCACGTTTGTGCTCGTGGCGGCGCCCGCAGCCGGTGTGCACGTGCTCAAACCCTTCCAGGAGGAACGTCTGACGGCTTTCCTGCACCCTTCGAGCAACCCCCAAAAGCAGGGCTATCAACAGGAGGAGTCGAAGGTAGCGATCGGGGCCGGGCAGAAGACCGGCCGTGGCGTGAACGCTACCCAGACCAAGCTCAACTTCGTGCCCGAGGATCACACCGATTTCATCTTCGCCGCCGTCGGCGAGCAGTACGGCTTCGTCGGCGCGGCGCTCGTCCTGTCGCTCTACGCGCTGCTCATCTGGCGCACCCTTCGCATCCTCACGATGGCCAAGGATCTGTTCGGCTCGCTGGTGGCTGCCGGGGTTGTGGCTATGCTGATGTTTCAGGTGTTCGTGAACGTGGGGATGTCAGTTGGGATAATGCCCATCACTGGCGTCACGCTACCGCTCATGAGCTATGGCGGCTCGTCGGTCATAACGACACTTCTGGCAGTGGGTCTGCTGCAATCGATCTACGTCCAGGCAAGCGCCTCACAGGCGCAGAAGGGCCGCGTTTTCCGCTACTGAACAGATGCACACCGAGACACCCCCACAACCAGCCAAGGCAATGCCCGGAGCAGCATCGCTCCTGCGCTCGCCTGCACGGGACTCGGTCAGGTCATGGGCCTCGAGGACATATGCCTCGCCCGACACAGATCTCGAAAGACTGGATCAAATTGAAAAAGCAAGTGCTTGTCAGCGTCGATCGCGCCGAGACGCGCGTGGCGCTTCTGGAGGCCGCCGGAACGCCCGGCGCCTCACGTTCAGGGGGTGCTCGCAAGCGCTCTGGAGCCCGTCCCGGAGCTGGCTATCGCATAGCTGAGCTCTACATCGAGCGCCGCGGAGGGCGCTCGATCGTCGGCAACATCTACAAGGGCAAGGTCGACAACGTCCTGCCCGGGCTGGAGGCCGCGTTCGTCGACATCGGCCTCGAGAAGAACGGCTTCCTGCACGTCGACGAGATTGTGCTGCCTGGTGTCGAGGCGCCCAAGCGCGGGCGCGGAGGGGGCCGCAAGATCGCCGACCTGCTGCAGCCCGGCCAGGAGATCGTGGTGCAGGTCGTCAAGGACCCTCTCAAGACAAAGGGCGCGCGCCTTACGATGGAGGTGACGATCGCCGGGCGCTACATGGTGTACGCGCCGAGCGGCGAGGGGGTCGGCGTGTCGCGACGCCTGGAGGACAGGGAGCGCGAGCGCCTGCGCCGCCAGACGGCCAAGCTCGACATCGGGCAGGGGGGCGTGATCGTGCGCACCGCCGCCCACGGTGCCGAGCGGGCCGATTTCGAGCGCGAGCTTCTCTACCTACACAAGCTGCACGAGGTCTTGATGAAGCGCGTGCAGGACACCCAGGCGCCGGCGATGGTCTTCCAGGAGGCCGATCTCTCGGTCAGGGTGGTGCGCGACATCTTCTCCGAGCACTTCGAGCGCGCGATCGTCGACGACGAGCAGCAGCACCGCCGGCTCGTGTCCTTCTTCGCACGCACCGCGCCGGAGCTCGTCGAGCGCGTCGAGCTGTGGGAGGAGGCCGAGCCGCTGCTGGACGCCTACAAGGTCACCGAGGCGATCGACGGGGTGATGTCGCGCCGCGTCGACCTCCCAAGCGGCGGCTACCTGATGATCGACTACGCCGAGGCGCTGACCGTGATCGACGTGAACTCGGGAAGCTTCATCGGGCGCGGCAAGGGCGCTGGCCTCGAGGAAACGATCACCAAGACCAACCTGGAGGCGGCCGAGGAGGTCGTCAACCAGCTTCGCTTGAGGGACATCGGCGGGATCATCGTGATCGACTTCATCGACATGGCTCGCGCGCGCAACCGCGACGCGGTCATGAAGACGCTGCGCAAGACGCTGGACGAGGATCGCACGAAGACCTTCACGGCTGAGATCTCGCGACTGGGGCTGGTGGAGATGACCCGCCAGAACGTGACAGAGGGCGTGCGCGAGATCATGAGTCGCCCGTGTCCCACGTGCGACGGGGAGGGCGTGATCCGCTCGGAGGAGACGATCGCGATCGAATTCGAGCGCAGGTTGCGCGACCTGGTCGCAGAGTACCCGGAGGCCGAGGCGTTCCTGGTGCAGATCAACCCGCGCGTCACAGCCGAGTTCACCGGACAGGGCTCGCGCACGCTGCACGCGCTCGAGGCCCAGACCGAGCGCTCGTTTCACTTCGAGGGCTCGGAAGGGCTCGCGCTCGACCACTTCGCGATCACCTTTCAAGGAACGCGCGAGGAGGTCGAAGAACGCGCGCTGCCGTTCCGCGAGGGCGACGAGGTGCTGGTGGACATCGTCGAGCCGCACATGTACGACGTCGACGACGCCGTGGCCAAGCTCGACGGCTACATCATCTCGATCGCGGGCGCCGCTCGCCACGTCGGCGAGAAGCGCATGGTGCGGATCGAGACGGTCGGGCGCACAGCCGCCAGCGCGCTGCTGCTCGACGAGTCCGGCGAGGTGATCCGGGCCGCCCCGCGACCAGCTGTCCGTCCGGCGAGACGCCCCCGAAGACGCAGTTCCAAGCCGGCGGGGCGGGTCGCCGCGGCCGAGTCTCCGAGCTTGCAGGAGCCCGAGGAGCAGGTCGCCGCAGCTGCGGCGCAAGGCGTCGCCGGGGAGCCCGAGGAGCAGGTCGCCGCGGCTGTGGCGCGAGGCCGCGCCGGGGAGCCCGAGGAGCTGGTGGCCGCCGCCGACTCACAGGCGAGCTCCGAGGAGCCGCGGGACGAGGGAGGCGAGGATGACCTACAATCCAAGCCCCGGCGCCGCGGCCGCAGAGGCGGACGGCGCCGTTCGGCTGCCAAGGCTCAGGCAACCTCGGAGTAGACATGTACGCGATCGTCAAGACAGGCGGCAAGCAGTACCGCGTCGAGCGGGGCCAGACCCTACTCGTGGAGCGCCTTACCGCCGAGCAGGGCGCGAGCGTGGCGCTCGAGCCGATCCTCTACCGCTCTGAGGACGCCGTGTTCGACGCGGCAGGGCTGAAGAAGGTGAAGGTCACGGCGAAGGTGGTGGCGCACGAGCGGGGCGAGAAGTTGCGCGTCTTCAAGTTCAAGCCCAAGCGTGGCTACAAGCGTCGCACCGGCCACCGCCAGGAGCTGACGCGGATCGAGGTCACCGACATCTCGATGGGGGGCGGCGCCAAGGAGGCAGCTGCCAAGAGCTCGGCTAAGCCGGTGGCCGCTAAGTCTGAAGTCGCAAAGCCCGTCGCCGCCACGCCTCGCGCCGCCAAGCCGGCTGTCGCGAAGGCTTCCAGCCCGGCGACGGAGAAGCCGGTTGTCAAGCCCACCCCCGATAACACCCCACCGCCTGCCGCCGCCGAGGGCAGCGGCAAAGAGCAGGAGGACCCCAATGGCTCATAAGAAGGGGCTCGGATCGAGCCGCAATGGCCGCGACTCCAACGCCCAGCGCCTCGGCGTGAAGACGTTCGCGGGCCAGACGGTCACGGGCGGCGAGATCATCGTGCGTCAGCGCGGCACCCGCTTCAAGCCCGGAACGGGCGTTGGGATTGGCAAGGACGACACGCTCTATGCGCGTGCTGCCGGGACCGTGCAGTTCACGACCGGCCGTCGTGGCAGGGTCGTGAACGTCGTTGGCGTCGACGGGTAGGGTTTTTGGCCACTGCGGCGCTGGGTGCTCCGAACCGTGCCGGTGGCGCCGTGATCGTGGTTGGCGGTCGAGACCGACCCTGACATACAAGCGCCGCTGATCATCGTATTCAGATGCTGCACGATCGCGCGAGAATCGAAGTGAGGGCGGGCGCTGGCGGCGACGGCAGCGCCGGCTTTCGCCGCGAAGCTCACGTTCCGCGTGGCGGACCCGACGGCGGCGACGGAGGGCGCGGCGGCGATGTGGTGCTCGTCTGCGACGACTCCTTGCGCGACCTGCAGAGCTTCCGGCGCAAGGCCCACTACCGCGCTGGCCGCGGCGGCCACGGCGAAGGGGCGCTACGCCACGGCGCTGACGGCGAGACGCTCGTCGTGCGCGTGCCGCCGGGCACGCAGGTGCAGGGCGTCGAGGGCGAGGTCAGCGGACGCAGCTGGGACCTGGTTGCGGCCGGTCAACGAGCTGTGGTCGCCAAAGGGGGCACAGGAGGCAAGGGCAACAAGCGCTTTGCCACCTCGACACGTCAAGCGCCGCACTTCGCCGAGCGCGGTCTTGCGGGCGAGGAAGGCTGGCTGGCGTTGCAGCTGAAGCTGCTTGCCGACGTCGGCCTCGTGGGCCTGCCGAACGCCGGCAAGTCCTCGTTGCTGGCACGCCTCACACGCGCGACGCCGAAGGTCGCGAGCTATCCGTTCACGACGCTCTCGCCGGTGCTCGGTGTGCTGCAAGGAGAGGAGCGCCAGCTCGTGATCGCCGACATCCCGGGCCTGATCGAGGGCGCGAGCGCGGGCGCGGGTCTCGGCCACGACTTCCTCGCTCACGTCGAGCGCACGCGCCTGCTCGTGCACGTGCTCGACATCGCGCCGGAGCTCTCAGGAGAAGCGGATGACGACGCACTCGCCAATCACGCGACGATCGAGAGCGAGCTTGCCGCCCACGACGAGCGCCTTGCTCGCTTGCCACGCGTGCTTGCTCTCTCCAAGGCCGATCTCGTTCCGCCCGAGAGGGTCGCTCATGCGCTCCAGCGATGGTCGGAGCGTCTGTCCCCAGGGGTTCCGGTGATCGCCACCTCGAGTGCCACGGGCGCCGGCTTGGACAACCTAGCGGCTGAGCTGCTGCGCAGCGTGCCTGCGCTTTCCAGCCCGCAGCGGGCGGCCGGAGTCTCGGAGGGCGAGCATGGGGTGGAGGGAGAGCCGGCGCTCGCCGAGCACATGGTGTTCCGCCCGGTCGGCGCGAGCGGCTTCGTCGTCGAGCAAGTCGCGCCCGGCTCGTTCGCTGTCAAGGGCAAGGGAGTCGAGCGTCTGCTGGCGCGCTATGACATCGCAAACGAGGACGCGATGGCCTACCTGGAGGGCCGCTTGCGCAAGATCGGCGTGCTGCGGGCGCTCGAAGCCGAGGGCTTCCAAGCCGGGGACGACCTGGAGATCGCGGGTGTGGCCTTCGAGCTGGATCCCGATGCTCCCGCCTAAGCGCGATCGCGCCCGCATCCGCGGCGCCGGGCGCATCTGGAGCCGCCGCCACTCCGCAGTCACGACCTTGTGACTTGCCCAAGAACGAACAGCTATCCCAAAATCCTAAGCCTGTCTGACAGACGAGCCGCGGGTCCACCATCTACGCTGCGGTTGCGATGAAGCGCGTGGTCATTAAGCTCGGGTCGAGCATCGTCGCCGACGAGGACGGCGAGCTGCGCGCCAGCGTGCTGCGACGGATTTGTGACGTGGTCGCCTCCCTGCACGGCCAGGGCAAGGAGGTCGTGATCGTCTCCTCGGGAGCGATCGCGCGCGGCGTGCGGATCATGGGGCTGCCAGCCCGCCCCGGGGCTGTCGAGGAGTTGCAGGCGGCGAGCGCCGTGGGGCAGGGAAAGCTCTATCGCGCCTACGACGAGCTGCTGCGCGAGCGCGAGCTCCTTTCGGCGCAAGTGCTGCTCACGTTCATGGACATGAGCGCGCGCACCCACTACCTGAACGCGCGCCAGACCTTGCGCAAGCTGCTCGACTGGCGGGTCGTGCCGGTGATCAACGAGAACGACACCACCGCCACGGACGAGATCTCCTTCGGCGACAACGACTTCCTCGCCGCGCAGGTGGCGATCCTCATCTCGGCCGACCTGCTCGTGCTCCTGACAGACATCGACGGCCTGCACACGGCCGACCCGCGTCAGGACCCCGACGCGCGCCTCGTGCGCGAGGTCAGCGACTTCGAGGCGCTCGAGGGGATCGAGGTCGGCCACACAACCTCGCCGCTGGGCTCCGGCGGGATGCGCTCGAAGGTGGTGGCCGCGGATATGGCCACTGCAGCCGGCATCCGCGCCGTGATCTGCAACGGGGTGCGCGCGGGTGCGCTGGAGGCGGTGATGGCCGGCCATATCGAGGGCACCAACTTTCCCCCGCGCGTGGCTCGACACTCCTCCTTCAAGCTATGGCTGCGCTATGCCAAGCCGAGCCACGGAACGCTGGTGGTGGACCCGGGAGCCGCGCGCGCCCTGCGCGAGGAGGGCACCAGCTTGCTGCCGGTCGGGATCGTCGAGGTGCTCGGCTCCTTCGACGCGGGCGACGCCGTCGAGATCGCCGAGCGAGACGCGGAACAGGCGGGTGGGCGAGTAGTGGCAAAGGGCATCTGCAGCTACTCGGCCGAGGAGCTTCGGCGTGTGATGGGCCTCAAGTCGAGCGCCGTGCAGGAGATCCTCCCGCGCGCGACCGAGGAGGCCGTGCACCGCGACTACATGGTGCTCGCCTAGCGCACAAGGGCCTGTCGTACCCTGTAGAGCTATGGCCGTCACAATCTCATCGGTAACTGAGGTCTGCGAGCGCGCGCGCGAGGCGTCCAGGTCGCTCGCCCGCGCCGACACGGCCACCAAGAACGCCGCGCTCTATGCCATCGCCACTGCTCTGCGCCGGCACGTCGAGGAGATCTTGGACGCCAATGAGCGCGACCTCGTGGCTGGCAGTGAGGCAGATATCGGCGACGCGCTGCTCGACCGGCTGCGTCTTGACGAGCAGCGGATCGAGGCGATCGCCGCGGCCGTCGAAGCGATCGCGGCGCTGGCCGATCCCGTCGGCGAGGTGATCGACGGACATCGCCTTCCCAACGGCCTTGACGTGCGTAAGGTGCGGGTGCCGCTCGGCGTGATCGCCGTCGTATACGAGGCCCGCCCGAACGTCACGATCGACGCGGCGGCACTGTGCTTGAAGTCGGGCAACGCGATCGTATTGCGCGGCTCCTCCAGCGCGGCTCACTCCAACGCGGTGCTCTCCTCGATCGCTGCCGAGGCGGTCGTGGGCGCGGGCCTTCCCGATGGCTGCATCGGCCTGGTGGCGGGTGGCGGGCGTGAGGAGCTGGCCGAACTGGCGACACAGACCGACGCGCTCGATCTGCTCATCCCACGTGGAGGCGAGGGGCTGAAGGCGGCCCTGAAGGCGGTCGCCACCGTGCCGGTCATCTACGCCGCCTCTGGTAACTGTCACCTATACATCGACGAGTCCGCCGAGGTGGAGCAAGCCGAGCGCATAGTGCTCAACGCCAAGACCCAGCGGCCCGGTGTCTGCAACGCAGTCGAGACCGTGCTTGTGCACCGCTCGGCGGTTGAAGCTCTGTATACGGTGATCACATCGCTCGTCGAGGCCGGTGTGGCGATTCGCGGCGACGAGACCGTGTTGCGATCGGCGGAGCGCGTCGCGAAGACCTTCGAAGAAGGGGAGGAGCCCAGGACGGGTGCGCTCGCGCAGACGATCCGTGGCTCCGTCAAGCCCGCGATCGACGAGGACTGGGACACCGAGTATCTCGCGATGACGGTCGCGGTCGCGGTCGTGGACTCGGTCGAGGAGGCGATCGAGCACATCGCCCGCCACGGCTCCGGGCACTCCGAGACGATCGTCACGAGCGATGCCGCCAGCGCGCGCGCGTTTCAGCTCGGCGTGGATGCCGCCTGCGTGTATGTGAACGCCTCGACGCGCTTCACCGACGGGGGCGAGTTCGGGATGGGCGCGGAGATCGGCAACTCGACGCAGAAGCTCCACGCGCGCGGGCCGATCGGCCTGCGCGAGCTGTGCACGTTCAAGTACCTGATCGAAGGCGCCGGCCACGTTCGCGCCTGAGGCGGCAGTCGCGGCGGCCGGTGCGGATTTGCCCATGTCCGCATCCGATCGCGCCACTCCGAAGGAGGCGTCTCCGGGGAGCATCGGGATCCTCGGCGGCATGTTCAACCCACCCCATCTCGGCCACCTGGCGCTCGCGCGAGCGGCCGCCGAGGATCTGCGCTTGGAGAGAGTGTTGCTGACACCGGCGCTCGTCCCGCCGCACAAGCCCGCCAAGTGGGACCCGGGGGCTGAGCACCGCTTGGCGATGTGCCGCCTCGCCGCGCTGGGCGAGCCGCGTCTCGCTGTCTGCACGCTCGAGCTCGAGCGCCCCGGCCCGTCCTACACAGTCGATACCCTCAAGAGCATCCATGCAAGCGACCCCGACGCAGAGCTGACCCTCATAGTCGGAGCTGACATGGCTCGAACGCTCGGCTCTTGGCGCGAGCCGCGGGAGATCCTGAGTCTGGCAAGGCTCGCCGTGGCCGAGCGCGACGGCTCGACTCGCAAGGAGGTGCTCGACGCGCTCTCGCCTCTGGGCGGCGCGGATAGGATCGTGTCCTTGCGGATGCCCCCTCACGACGTCTCCTCCTCGCAGGTCCGTCGGCGCCTCACCGCGGGCGAGCCGATCGACGGGCTTGTGGGGCCCGAGGTGGCGCGGTACATCTTCGAGCACGAGCTCTACGGCCGCCAGCCGGCCGGCCGGGCGCCGGGGGCCTGAGGATGAGCTCGCAGGAGCTGCTCGCCGAGATCGTCCGCTACGCCGAGGACAAGAAGGCCGGCGAGCTGGTGGAGCTCGACCTGCGCGGGGTGCTCGGCTACACCGACTGGTTCGTGGTCTGCTCGGGCAACACCGAGCGCCAGACCAAGGCGATCCACGACGGAATCCTCGAGGGGCTCAAGCACGAGCACGGCGTGATCCCGCGTCGCGTCGAGGGACTCGCGCGCGCCGACTGGATCTTGATGGACTACCTGGATGTGGTCGTCCACATCTTCACGCCCGCGACGCGCGAGTTCTACCGCTTGGAGCAGCTGTGGGGCGAGGCCCCGGCGCGTCGCGTGGAGGAAGCCGCCGGCGGATAGCGGTTCGAATACACGAGCTGAGCGGCTCGACAAGCAGTGACTGATCTTTCGGCCAATTCCGTTGCATTGACTTTGATGGGGCGCTAGTGTCGGCATAAAGCGCGGCGCACAAGGCGCCGCGCGGGTCATTGGAAGGGGAGTATCGGATGTGCGCTTCAACCACCCTCTCGCTCGAGCGGCGGGCGCCTTATGCGTTTGTGATCGTCGCTGTGGCGACATTCCTGATCATGCTGGTCGGTCTGACAGCCAGCTCGCCCGCGCGGGCCGACGGCCCTGGCGAAGGTACGCCCTGGGTCGTCACCCTCGGGGATTCCTACATCTCCGGCGAGGCCGGACGCTGGGCGGGCAACACAAACGAAAGCTCATCGAAGATCGACGCGCTCGGCTCGACCGCCTATTACGACAACTCTGGGCACACGGCGGAATTGATCCCGGGATGTCACCGCTCGCAGTCTGCCGAGGCCTACATCGGCGGCGGCGTCAACGGCGACAACCTCGCCTGCTCGGGAGCGAAGACGTCCTCGTTCACCTCCGAAGGCGTCTTCAAGCCGGGCCTTGACTTCTACAACTCTGGCGGCCACGAAGGCCAGGCGTTGATGCTCGAAAAATTCGCGAAAACGCACAACGTGAAGCTCGTGCCGATCTCGATCGGTGGCAACAACTTCAACTTTGCCAGCATCGTGCAGACCTGCATCGAGGACTTCCTGCTAACGCCCGAATGGTGGCCGGCCTATTGCAGCGAAGAAGAATCGGTCACCAACAACTTCACCCCCAGCAACGTCGCCACGCAGCAGGCGGCGATCAAGGGCGCGATCCTGAATGTCGCCAAAGCTATGACCAACGCCGGCTACACGAGCGGCCAGTACACGATCCTTGTGCAGAACTACCCCTCGCCGATCCCCAGCGGAGCTGGTTTCCGCTATGCCCAGAAAGGCTATACGCGCCAGACGGTCGGCGGTTGCGGCTTCTGGAACCACGACGCCGACGAAGCCAACGCCACGATGCTGCCAACGATCAGCGGCGCGGTCTTCAAAGGCGCCGAAGAAGCATTACTGTCGAACCTGAAGACGATGAACATCTCCTCCGCGTTCAACGGTCGCCGCCTGTGCGAGAAAGGCGTCGGGCTGCTGGAGGAGGAGGGCCTCAGCACCTGGAAATCCACGGGAGCAGTGAACAAGACGGAGTGGGTCAACCAGGTGCGCACGATCACGGCGATCCTCCCGCCGTATGAAATCCAGGAAGACCTGCACCCCAACTACTGGGCCCAGCTGGCGCTGCGCAACTGCGTCACACAGGCCTACAACGCCGGCACGCCCAAGGGTGGCGCCTGCACGATCTCAGGAGAAGGAGTCAACGCGGCCGGCGAGCCGAATATGTTGCTGAAATAGGGGCCTTGTCGATGCGCCCGAGGGGAGCCTCGGGCGCACGAGCAGATGACGGTGGTCCCGGGCGCCAACGATTCCAAGAGGGAGCCCGGGCCCGCCGCTGCTCAGGACAGCGACCTCGGTCTGTGCCTCGGCGGGGCGGGCGCCGAGCTCAAAGCGATGGTGAGGATGTCGCGACTGGACCCGTAGGCCGGCGCGCGCGTAGGCCCTTCCCAGCTTGTGCGAAGATTCTCTGAGAGGAGGGGCGCCGCTGCCATCGGGGATCGCTAACGGTCCCCCCAGACTCCGAAATGGAGGCGGTTGGTATGACTGGGACTTTGGAGCTCCAGACCGAGAAGGCCTCACCCGCTCAGAATGGGCATCCGCCTCGGGCGCTGCCGAGCATGCGCGGCTCGGTGCTTTTGCACACGCTGCGCTTCACGCTCGACCCGGAGGGCTACTTCGCCACCGCTCAGCGTCGCTACGGCGACATGTTCGCACTGCGCATTCTGGGACAGCGATGGGTCGCCGTCGCCCATCCCGACGCGGTCAAGGAACTGTTCTCGCATGGCCCCGAGGAGGTCGACTCCGGCGAGGCCAACCAGGCGCTCAGCCCGGTGCTGGGGACGCGCAACCTGCTGCTGCTCGACCGCGAGGAGCATCTGCGCCGCCGTCGCATCGTGCTGCCGCCATTCCACGGGGAGCGGATGCGAGCCTACGAGGACACGATCCGCCAAGCGATTCGCAAGGAGATCGCCGCCTGGCCGCTCGGCGATCCTGTGGCGGCGCTCCCACGCATGCAGGCGCTGACCTTCGCGGTGATAATGCGCTGCGTCTTCGGAGTGCACGAGGGGGAGCGCGTGGGAGAGCTGGGGGAGGCGCTGCGGAGCATGATCGCGTGGGTCACCGACACGCGCCGGGTGCTGTTCTTCTTCATCGTCGGGCCGCAGCGACTCGACAAGGTGCCGGCCTTTCGCCGCCAGCTCGCGCGCGTCGACCGCGAGATCCTCGCGGAGATCTCCCGCAGGCGGACGTTGGGCGATCTGAGCGAGCGCGAGGACATCCTCTCGCTGCTGATCCAGGCCACCGACGAGGATGGCGGACAGCTCTCCGACGAGGAGTTGCGCGACGAACTGATGACGCTGCTGATCGCGGGTCACGAGACGACCGCGACGCTGCTCTCCTGGGCGATTCACGACCTCGCCCGCGACGCGACCAGCCAGGACCGCCTCGCCGCAGAAGGAGGAGCGTTCGCCGACGCCGTGATCACCGAGGCCCTGCGGCTGCACCCGCCGACCGGAGGAGTGGCGCGTCGCTTGCGCGAGCCGCTCGCGATCGGAGGCTACGAGCTGCCGGCCGGCACGGATGTGGTGCCGGTCACGCTGCTCGTCCACCGTCGAGCCGACCTCTACCCAAACCCGTGGCGGTTCGACCCGACGCGCTTCCTGGACGCTCGCCCGCCGGCCGGCGGATGGTTTCCCTTCGGCGGCTCCGTGCGCCGCTGCATCGGCGCGTCCTTCGCCCAGTTCGAGGCGAGAATCGTGCTCGAAGAGCTGACCAAAGCCCTGCGCCTGAGCCCACTGGAGCGGCGTCCCGAGCGCACGAGCCGCAGGGCGATCGTGCTCGTCCCCTCGAAGGGGGCGCGGGTGATCGCTCAGCGGCGGTGAGCGTCAGTCCTCGAGCTTCCACTTGATCGAGCACCCGACCGGCGGCGTCTGCGCTGGGTCGGGCTCGCGGCCCTCGAGCAGCGCGTCGAGCGCGCCGCGCAGGAAGGCGGCGTCCTGCGTCGGGTCTTCGTAGTCGGCGTCCGGTGCGCCGCGATAGCGCAGCCGGCCGTCTGCGTCGAGCACGAAGAGGTCGGGAGTCGTCTTGGCGTCGTAGGCACGCGCGACCTCCTGGGACTCGTCGCGCAGGTAGGGGACGCCCTCGAACTCGCCACCTTCGACACGCGCGCGCATCGCCTGCAGCGAGTCGCGCGGGTAGCGCTCGGCGTCGTTGGGGTTGACCGCGAGCACGCGGACCCCTCGATCTGCATAGTCGCGCGCGACGGCGACGATCCGCCCGTGCCAGGCGAGCGCGTAGGGGCAGTGGTTGCAAGTGAAGACGACCACCGTGGCTGGAGCTCCGCCGGGCTCTTGCTTCGCGCTGGTGGTGTCGGGCAGGGAGAAGGTCGGGGCGGGCTCGCCGATTGCTGGCAATTCTCAGCTCCTTTCGGTGTCGTCCGTATGGATTGCCGTGAGCGCGTCGCGCAGGTCAGCTGGGTCGGGTGTCGGCGAGATGCGCCCGTCGCGACGATGGTAGACGCGGCAGGTCAACCCGAATGGCTCGCCGCCGGGTGGCTGCACGTCCGCTCCGTCGATGCGGATCGTGGGGGAGCCTGCGAAATGCTCGCGCCGGGCCTCGAAGTCGCTACGAACCTCGCGGACGACGACGCTGCGCGGGTCGAGTCCGAGCTCGCTCATCGCTGTGCGCAAATCGGCGAGCGCCTTGGGATGTGAGGGACAGCCCTCCCAGAACAGGAGCTCGACATGCATCGCCTCACGTTATGACAGATGTGCTGGGTCGCTCGCGATTTGGGTGTCGGACGCCCATGTCGCAATCCCGCCAGACTTTCGCCTCCGGCTCAGTCAGACTGGAGTTGTGATCGAAGACTTCGACCGTTGCTATCAGGCCGCCCAATCGCGCGATCCGCGCTTCGACGGGTGGTTCTTCACCGCGGTCACCTCGACCGGCATCTACTGCCGGCCGAGCTGTCCGGCGATGACCCCCAAGCGCGAGAACGTGCGCTTCTACCCCTCTGCGGCGGCGGCGCAGCAGGCGGGTTTCAGGGCGTGCAAGCGCTGCCGTCCGGACGCGGCGCCCGGCTCTCCGGAGTGGAACGGCCGCGCCGACGTGGTGGCGCGCGCGATGCGCCTGATCGCCGACGGCGTCGTCGACCGCGCGGGCGTGCCCGGGCTGGCGTGTCGGCTCGGCTACAGCGTCAGGCAGCTCCAACGGATGCTCGTGGCGGAGGTCGGAGCCGGGCCGATCGCGATCGCTCGCGCCCAGCGCGCGCAGACGGCCCGCGTCCTGATTGAGACGACGGCGCTCACGATGACCGAGATCGCCTTCGCTTCGGGGTTCTCGAGCGTCAGGCAGTTCAACGACACGATCCTCACGGTCTTCGCGACAGCTCCCACGCAGCTGCGCCGGCGCGCGCGCGGATCCTCGGCGGCCGGCGAGTCCACCGCGGGCGCGCTCGTGCTGAGGCTGCCGTTTCGCCGGCCACTGTGCCCTGACAACCTGTTCGGCCACCTCGCGGCCACCGCCGTGCCAGGCGTCGAGGAGGTCCGCGGCGACACATATCGACGCACGCTACGCCTGACGCACGGGCCAGGCATCGTCGAGCTGACCCCGGCGGCCGATCATGTCTCCTGCCGCATGGCCCTCGCCGACCTGCGCGACCTCACGACCGCCATCGCGCGCTGTCGCTGGCTGCTGGATCTCGACGCCGATCCGGCCGCCGTCGACGAGCTGCTGCGCTCCGATCCTCGGCTGCGGCCGACAGTCGCGACCGCAGAAGGGCGCAGGGTGCCGCGTTGCGTGGACGGCGCCGAGCTCGCTGTGCGCGCGGTGCTGGGACAGCAGGTCTCGACAGCCGCGGCGCGCACGCACGCCGCGCGCATCGTGGCACGCCACGGCGAGCCGGTGAGCGACCCTCGCGGCGGTCTGACCCATCTCTTCCCGACGCCCGACGCGCTGCAGGGGGCGGAGCTGGCGATGCCCGCATCGCGCAAGAGAACGCTCGCCGCGCTCCTCGACGCGCTGGGCTCGGCGCGCCTGTCACTCGACCCCGGCTGCGATCGCGCCGAAACACTCGCCGTGCTGGCGGAGCTGCCTGGCTTCGGGCCCTGGACGAGACAGGTGATCGCGATGCGCGCGCTCGGCGATCCCGACGCCTTCCCCGCCGCTGACCTCGGTGTGCGGCGCGCGGCCGAAGCGCTTGGCTTGCCCGTCTCGCCGGTCGCGCTGAGCGCATACGCAGAGCGCTGGCGGCCGTGGCGGGCCTATGCCGTCCAATACCTGTGGTCGGCAAGCGACCATCCGATCAACCACTGGCCGTTGCCTTCGGGCGACGGCGCCGTCGATCCAGTGTCTTCAGGGACACTGGAAAAGGAGGCAGCATGACACTGGCAGCGATGACATCGCCCGCAACCATCACCACTTCGATGAACAGCCCCATCGGCGAGCTGACGCTCACCGCTGTTGGCGGATCGCTGACTGGCGTCCACATGAACGAACAGCGGCACATCCCAAGAATTCCAGCTGACTACCGACGCGACGATGTGGGACTGGCCCATGTCGTGGAGCAGTTGGAGGCCTACTTCGCCGGTGAGCTCACCGCCTTTGAGATCCCGATGACGATGCGGGGAACCGACTTCCAGCGTCGTGTGTGGACGAGCCTGTGCGAGATCCCCTACGGTGAGACGATCAGCTACGGCGAGCTCGCCCGCCGAGTCGGCAACCCGAAAGCCTCGCGCGCCGTGGGTCTGGCCAACGGTCGCAATCCGCTGGCGATCGTCGTCCCGTGCCACCGCGTGATCGGCGCCGACGGGAGCCTCACCGGCTACGGCGGAGGACTCGAGCGCAAGGTGTGGCTGCTGGAGCACGAGAGCGGGCAGCAAACCGCGCTCAGCCGCTGACATTCTTTGCTCGCAGAGCAATGCGCCATCTCCCAGGATGGCGCGCGTGTCGGGCTGCTGTAACAATGCTGCAATGTGGGACAGGGGAGTCGGGGGTAGGGCCCAAGCGGCCCTACGTCCCTGATCGCCGATGGGAAGGTCGCTTACCAGACGGCGAGCGGCGGGTCTTCTAACGGTCGTGTTGCTGGCGGTCGCGGCTGGGCTCGCTGCGCACGGCAGCGGTGCGTTCAACCGGCTGGAGCGGGCGACGGTCGATGCTCGCTTCTCGTTGCGGCGCCATCGGTCGCCGCCGCCTGGCGTGGTGATCGTGGGTATCGACAACGACAGCGTCGGCGCGCTCCCGCGATATCCGTTCTCGCGTCGGCTCCATGCCCGTGTGATCGAAAACCTCCACGCCGCCGGCGCGCGGCTGATCGTCTATGACATCTCCTTCGATCGCCCGACGACGCCCTCCGCCGACGGGGCGCTGCTCGATGCCGCCGCGCGGGGCGCTCCGATCGTGTTTGCCACCTCGCTGATCTCGCCGTCGGGCGCCACGGAGGTTCTGGGCGGCGACGCGAACCTGCGTCGGATCGGCGATCGGGCGGCCGCCGCCGACCTGCTGCCCGACGACGACGGTGTGATTCGTCATCTGCTCGATCAGGTCAACGGCCTGCCAACGGTCGCCGCATCCGTGGCAAGCACGCTCGGGGTGGGGCGGCGCGCCAGCCGGCAGTTGCACGGTGGTTGGATCGACTTTCCGGGGCCGCCCGGAACGGTGCGCGCCATCTCTTTCCTCCAGGTGCTGCGCCGTCATTTCGACCGGGCCGCGATTCGCGGGAAGGTGGTCGTCGTGGGGGCGACGGCGTCGGTGCTGCAAGACCTCCACAGCACGGCCGCCGGTGGTCCGATGTCTGGGCCCGAAGTGCAGGCAGACACAGTCTCCACAGTCCTGAGCGGCTTTCGTTTGCGCAATGCCTCCACAGGCGCAGACACGCTGTTGATAGTGGTGCTAGCGCTTGTGGCGCCGATCGTCGGCGTCCTGCTCGGGAGCCTCGGTGTGGCCCTTACGGCGATTGCCGCGATCGCCCTGTGGTCGCTGGCCAGCCAACTTGCGTTCGACGCCGGAGTGGTGCTCGACTACACCGCTCCGCTGCTCTCCCTGCTGCTGGCCACGGGCGGCGCCATGATTCTCGGTCTGTGGGCGGACAGCCGCGAGCGCGCAAGGCTGCGCGGGCTCTTCGCCGCCGACGCCGCACCCGTGGTCGAGCAGGTGCTCGATCCCGCCGGCTCGCCTCAGCTCCCGCCGACGGCGATCATCGCCGGCTACCGGATCGAGGAAGTCGTCGGTCGAGGCGGGATGGGGGTCGTCTACCGTGCCAGCCAGCTCGCGCTGGGGCGCGCTGTCGCGATCAAGCTGATCGCCCCCGAGCACTCTCAGCACCAGCTGTTCCGCGAGCGCTTCAAGGAAGAGTCTCGCGTGGCGGCCTCGATCGAGCACGCCAACGTGATCCCGGTCTATGAGGCCGGCGAAGACGACGGCCTGCTGTTCATAGCCATGCGCTTGGTGGACGGCATCGACCTGGCCCAGCTGCTGGAGCGCCAGGGGCCGCTCGAGCCCGCCAGGGTCGCCATGTTGATGGGGCAGCTGGGCGGCGCGCTCGACGCGGCGCATGCATGCGGGCTCGTGCACCGGGACGTCAAGCCAGCCAACGTGCTGGTCACGTTCGATCGAGCCCGAGCATCTCTATCTGACGGACTTCGGCGTCGCCATGCACATAGGCGCTGGCGCTGGCATGACGAGGCCCGACCAATGGGTTGGCACGCTGGACTACCTCGCCCCCGAGCAGATCCACGGAGAGGGGGTGGGCCCGCGCGCCGATATCTATGCGCTCGCCGGCGTGCTCTACCACTGCCTGACAGGGGAGATCCCCTTCCCTCGCGACAACGAGCCGGCGAAGCTGTGGGCGCACATCAACGCCGAGCCTCCGTTGCCCAGCCGGCTCACGCCGGGTCTGCCCTCCGCCCTCGATGAGGTGGTGGCGCGCGGCATGGCAAAGGACCCGGCCATGCGATTTGCCACAGCCGTCGAGCTTGCGATCGCCTGCGCTCGAGCGCTCGGAGCGTCTATCGCGATCGGCCGCGGGAGCGCCGATGCTCGAGACTCGCACGAGCCTGCACAGCCGTCGGAGCCCACCGTCGTCTCAGCTCAGCAAGGGAGCTCAGGCGAGCTCGCGCTGTGAGACCAAGCCAAACCGCAGCGCGCATTCTGCGAGCCGGGCTCGCTTCTGGTTCTGTGGCAGCGCGGCGAGCTCGAACTTGGCGAACAACATGCGCAGATGCATCTTGACGGCGTCCACGCTCAGATACAGCTCATCGGCGATCTGCTGATTGGTGGCCGGGCTGGCGAAGCTCGTGCCGTCGCGGTAGGGTCGGCAGAGCGCGACGAGGACACGGCGCTGGCTGTCACTGAGCGGTTGCAGGCTCGGGGCGTCACCGGCCGAGACGGTCTTCTGCGCGGAGACAGGCTGGGCCGCGTTGTAGGCGAGCACGGTGCGCCCAATCAGAATGCGATCTCCGTCTCGCAGGCGCTGACGCGCGCCGATGCGCTGTCCGTTGACGAACGTTCCGTTGGTCGAGAGCCCGTCGTCGAGGATCGTCCACTCTCCACCGAGGCACTGCAGCTCGGCGTGCAGGCCGGAGACCTCGCCGTCCCAAGCGATCGCCAAGTCCATCTCCGGTCGGCGGCCGACTGTCCCGGCGCGCTCGCGCCGGCTCAACGTATAGATGCCGAGTGCTCCGCGCTCGTCGCGGAAGGCGAGAAACGGCTCGCCGGCTCGCTCGGCCGCCAACATCTGCTTGAGCTCAGTGGCCGAGAGCGAATGTCTGGCGAGTGGATCACCGTCGGCATGAGAGCCAGCTGACACCGTGCCTCCAAGACATGGAATAGGATCAATTCTTAGGCGTACTTGGGATGATCCACCCTGGGAGGATTGCAGGTAAACCGGTTGAGGGGGCGTGTGGGCGCTCGCGGCGATCGACTGCGATCGAGATCGCAACGATGAGGAGGGCCCGATGAATCACGGTTTCCGTGCAGTGCCTTGGCTTGCTGCAGGCTTGCTTGCGATCGCGCCAACCGCCCGCTCGAGCGCGCCCTCCATCCCTGAGCCGGTTCTCGGCCAAAGCGAGACCGTCACCCTGATCGCGGGCACGGCGCAGGTTCGCAGCAAGGGCACCTCCACATTTCTGCCCCTCTCCGGCACTATCGGCCTTCCCGACGAAAGCGAAATCGACGCAAGCCATGGCCGTGTGGAGATAGCGGTCGGGACCACCCAGCTGGGACAGATCGCCACGGCGATCGCCTACCAGGGAAGGTTCCTGTTGCACCAGGACGCGCTCGCGCCGGCAGAGACGCACCTGGCTCTCACCCAGCCGCTGGCGGCGTGCGCCGCGACGAGCCGCCACAAGCGTGCGCGGGGGCACAGGGCCAGTGCTGCCGGTCGCGGTCATCGCGCGTCCAAGTCGCGTCACATCTGGGTCTCCGACCACGGCGGAAGCTGGGGGACAAACGGGCACTATGTGAGCACCACGGTGGAGGGCACACGCTGGCTGACGGCCGATACGTGCAAGCGCTCTGCGGTGAAGGTCGCCGAAGGGACCGTGCTCGTGCGCGATCTGCTCCTCGACAAGTCGGTGACGGTGTCGGCGGGCCATGAATACGTCGCAGCCGAAGAAGGCAGAGCGCTGATGCCGCCGTTGGGGGAGGTCTTCAGCGGCCAGACGGGTGGCAGCTCCTCCGCCTTTGCGAGTCAAGTCGGCAAGCATCCGGCCGTATATGGCTACTTCGGCTCGTGGGGAGGGAAAGTCAAGCCGCCGCTGTCCTTTGCGCGCGGCTCAGGCGCACGTCTGCTGTTGCACGTCTCGACGGACTATGGCTACGGCGAAGGCGCATTCCAGACGATCTCTCTGGCCGCGATCGCCGAGGGTCGCAGCGACAGCTACCTCATCGAACTCGGCAGCGAACTGGCCGAAAGCGGACAGTCGACCTACATCGCGCTTCTACCGGAGATGAATCAGGCCAACAACGCCTACTCAGCCTTCAATCAGAACGGCTCGCCAAGGGGCCGCTCGAACTCGACCAACAGCTTTCGCCAAGCGTGGAGACGCTCGGTGCTCATCGTCCGGGGAGGCTCGGTGAATGGCATCGACAAACGACTGCGTGCGCTTCATCTTCCGCCCGTCAACACTTCGCAGTCCGAGCTGCCGGCTCCTCATGTGGCGTTCATGTGGGCGCCGCAGACCGCCGGCACCCCCGACATACCAGCCAACCGGCCCGCCGCCTATTACCCCGGCTCGCAGTACGTGGACATCGTCGGAACGGACTTCTACAGCGCCTTCCCGAACTTCAGCGGGCTCGCTCACGCATGTATGCGGCATATCCATCGAAGCCGTTCGGCTTCAACGAGTGGGCGATGTGGCGCAACGGTGACCCCGGCTTCGTCAAGGCGCTGTTCGCGTTCGTCCGCAGCCACCCGCGCATCGGGCTCATGGTCTACAACCAGGGTCTCACCGAAGGGGGCCCCTTCCGCCTCTCTCGCTTTCCGGCGGCGGCTCGGGAGATCCGCCGCCAGCTGCGGTCCTCGCGCTACCCAGCTTACGCTCCCGGCATCCCCCAGCCGGCGGGCGAATGAGCGCGGCTCGCCTCTCCTGACCGGCATCCAGCAAATCAAGCTGCGTCCTCGGGCTTTTCATCATCTGAGGGGGTGGAGCCATAGCGTCGTATGAGCACGAGCGATACGGCAAGTCCAAGGACCACCGCTGCGTTCATGCCCAGCTCCAGCAACGAGGTGTGCGGTGCTTCTTTCGTCGCCATGTCGTTCAAGGTCAGCCCCGCGCCAACCGACAGCACGTCCCTCATGGCGCAGACCATTCCTATGGTCAGAAGTCGTTGCAGCTGCACTTCCTTGTCGAAGCGCAACAGCACCGTGCGGATTATCTCGAAGATGATCACCGCGAATATGACTCCGTTGACCACGTTCATTGCGACCGACAGAACCGATGACTTGGCGATCGAGTTGGCGAGAGTGTCGGAAGCCTCGTACAGAGTGAAGAACACGACGGCCATCAGGATTCCCGCCACCACGTAGTGCACCAGGTTTTCAGCGTGGTCGATCACCGTGTGCGACTCGCCGGCGCCTGAGCGCCGAGGCCCGCCGCTGGGACCCGTGGTCGGAAGATCGGCCTGCGCCAGCGGCGTCCCAGCGGTTGCGACCCGCACGACGGGCGCCGGCGAGCCGGTGCGCCTACGGGTGGGTCTTGGAGGATGCTTGGAGGCTAACCGGCGGGGCTTCTGGTCAACTTTGAGTGTCTTGCTCGTGGAGCTCATCGTCATCCTTTCGTGAGGGCTTGCATTTGTGAGCAATCCTCCTCACGCGTGATCTGCGGCGCCAGACACCCAAGGTGTCGAATCGCGTCACCCCCTGCCTCAACGTATGCGCCCTCGTGTGACACGCTCTTGACCGCCCTCGGGAGAGCGCCGTGGATCGGCGCGCCGGCGAAGCATGTCCTTGCGTCGAGCTTGTTCTGTCAGCGGGCTCGGCGTGCCCCAAGCGCGACGGCGGAGCCTTGGGTGTCAGTCGGGAAGCCGCCGTCTCTGGGGGTGGGGCGCTTCCCCCTGGGCGAGCATCGCCACGAATCGCTGTATGCGCCGAGCCCGCGTATCCGCGCGCTTCGCGCTGTGGATTCGCAGGAGGACGGCGTAACGGTTCTGGCTGGTGAGGATCTCGAACATGGCTTGCGCTCGAGGCTCGGCTCGCAGCGCGGTGGCGAGGTCGGCGGGAACCTCGATCGAGGCCTGCCCCGAATAGGCCGTCTCCCAGCGGCCGTCCGCCTTCGCTCGCTCGACGGCGGCGACGCCGGCAGGCTCCATCCTGCCTTCGCCCGCCAAACGCTCGACGATGCCGACGTTGCGCTTCGACCATGCGCTACGCGCTCGCCGCGGGGTGAAGCGCTGACGGTAGGCCCGCTCGTCAAGACGCTGGATCTGACCGTCGATCCATCCACGGCACAGCGCCTCCTCCAGCGCCTCGTCGTAGCGAAGGCTCGTCGGGTCGCTCACGCCCTTCTTCGCCAGCGTCAGCCAGACCCCGTCTGACTGCTCATGATGCGCAGCCAGCCACGCTCGCCACGCGGCTGCGTCAGCGACGGTCAGGATCGGCAGCTCGCTGGTCATGAGGACAGCCTGACAGCAGCGGGGAGACCGCGTCCTCACCGCATGCGCACCCGCCGCGATCTTGCGGCGGGTGCAAGCAATTCTCAATCGAGGATCAATCCAGACGCTTGACCTCGCGGTCGCGAGATCGGTCACCGCAAGCGGTCAACCCTTCAACGAGTGGAATTCGCCGAGCGGGCCCGGCAGAGTGGGGGTGAACGGCACGAACGCGTATGGCTTCGTCGCGTCGAAGCCCGCTTTTTCGGCCGCCGTCTTTTCCGCGAAAGGCAGCAGCGCTTCGACCGCTTGGCCGATGTTCTTCAACTGAAGCGTGCGCTCATAGCCGTTGTTGTTTGGCGGATCGACCGACTCGGCCGTCTTTTGGATCCCAGTGATCTGCTCGATCGGGCCACCGTCGCCCCCCGCCACGCCTGGCCCGACGACGCGCGCGAGTGTGCGATGGTCGGACTCGATGCCCATGATCCGAGCGGCGGTCACGCGCAGGTCTGCGGTGCTGAAGTGGCGTACGCCGACGAGATACGCGGCGATGAACGCATCCTCGAGCGTCACAAGCACGTTCAGCGTCGTCTGAGCGTCGGCGAACATCTTCGGCGGGTAGTAGAACGTCGTGAACTGTGAGGGCTTCTTGGTGAGGCTTTCCTCGAGTAGATAGTGAGACATCTCCTCCTGAACGGCTGCCTTCAGATACCCCTGATCGTCCGACGCGAGATTCTTGAAGAATGGCGCCGTGTTGATGATGTTGGTGTACGTGGTGACCGCCAGGGCCTCGGCGATCTGAGCGGCCTTCAGGATCGCCAGGTCGCTGCGGGTCGGGGCGCCTTTGCCTTTACCTGTGGCGAGCGCGGTGGCTGGCGTGAGCATCCCCAGGCTGGCGGTGCCAGCTCCGACGACCGCCGCGCCCTTCAGGAAGCCCTTGCGGGTCGATGGCGCGGTCCACGGATCGGAGACGGAGTCGAGTCTGTCGGCGCCCTCGAGATTGTCGTGCTGGTCGTACATCGCTTCCTCCTGTTTGGTGGCTCGGATTGATGGCTGATTCGCGCCACCGCGCAGGGCGGATCACTTCGACCGAGTCCCCGGATTGGACATGACCCATCCAAATGGCTTGATTGGCGAGGTGGGGCGTCCTACGGCAGCCGACAGCCTCGACATCGGTGGCTTTGCCCTGACAGAAGCTCAGGACAAAGACACCGCGATCGAGATCGCCAAAAGGAGCGCAACATCGCGCTTGGTAGGAGGACGATCGTGCGACCTCCTGTGCGCGACGACCGGTGGCTAGTCGGCTCTTGGGCTCGCGCCCGGGTCAGCCGGGCGAGCTGTGTGGAAAGGCTCGGCGACTCGCGCCGTGAGCACGAGCGCGAGTCGCCGAGCATCGCAAGTGAGCTACTCGACTTCGGTCGGCGATATGGGCCTCAGCGTGCTAGCTAAATATGGTCTGCTCATCAGTCACCGCCTCCTCCTCGGAGCTAGTGGGATGACCATTTGGCGATGTCGCAACTTCGAGGGTCACGAGGTCTTCCACGAGGGTGGTAGTTGAGAGGGAGCTGCCGTAACCCACAATCTGAACTACGGTGCTGTTCCAAAGCACCTTCATCGTCAAGTAATCGACATTGGCCGTACCGTTCCAGCGGCTGCCGGTCTTCGTAACTGTGCAGGTCACAGATTCGTCGAATGCAGTGGCGTATGCCGGACAAGCAGACGACTGGATCGATCTCCTAGCGGCGGATGTCCCGTCATAGGCGTCGCTCACGCTGATGCACGGCTCAAAGGCGATGCCCGTGCTGAGGAGCCCAAACCTCCCGAGTGGTGGGGTCTTGGGTGCGCAGTACCTGAAACTGGAGCTCTGCGGCAGCACCGCCGAAGGGGTTCTGTACCAGGCCTGATTGCGCCCGCCCCAGGCGTCCCAAAGTTTGACTTTGGTCCCGTTGGCGTTGATCGTCCCCAAATTAGCGTCGAGGACGCGCCCGCTGGCTTGGTTGCGGATCGTCCCATTCGCTTCGATCGTCCAACGCTGGTTCGCCTGGCCGTTGCAGTCCCACAGCTGCACCGTGGTCCCGTTGGCCCCGATCGTGCCCGTGTCAGCGTCGAGGCAGCGACCGCTGGCCTGGTTGCGAATCGTGCCGTCAGCGCCGATCAGCCAGTTTTGATTGGAACCCCCCCAGCAATCCCACAGTTGGACCTTTGTGCCGTTCGACCCTAGCGTTCCGCGGTCGGCGTCGAGGCATCGCACACTCGCGTAGTTTCGTAGCTGTGTGTACTGGGGCGTCGGCGGCGGCGGTGCCGGCGTCGGCGTCGGACTGCTACCGCAAACTGACAGGCCCCAGCTGTATTTGCCTACGGCCGGGGTGGTCGTATACCAATCGGCCACGTATCCGACGTAGGGGGAATCGATCTTGTCCCATATGTTCGAGCCGACGACGTTGTCACCGGTTGTCTGGCAGACGATGTCGATCCAAGTGCCGTCGCGCATTTCGCCCACCATGCTGGCGCTAAGGCTAGGGGCGGTGCGGACATGCAGAGTGCCTCCCGTGCCAATCACCTGATAGGCGGTGGCCTCGGCGTCTGCGACGAGCACGGCGGACGATAGGGCGAGAAACGCCGCGGTGACGATGACGATCCTCTCGAGGTAGCTGACGCTTGTTCCTGCTGTGCCTCGCATAGCGATGCCTCCTGATCGGTTTGCGTGTACTGGTTCTCGCCAAACCTATGGGCGCCGAGGATGCCTCTACAGACCACCAAGGTGTTGACTTGCGCCACCTTCTCCGATCACGCCGATAGCTTGCGGTGTGTCAGCGAGCGCATCGCCGGCTCGGCTTGCAAACAGCCGCGCCGCCGCTGGCCTCCAGCCGTCCGTGGCCTTGCTTATCTTCCGATAACGATGAGTCACGATCTCTGGACCGCCGTCGACGGCTATATCTCTGAGCGCCTGCTCACACCGGACCCGGCGCTAGACGCGGTCCTTCTCGCCAGCGATGCCGCGGGTCTGCCGCCGATTGCGATCACGCCAAACCAGGGCAAGCTCCTGGAACTGCTCGCCCGCATCCACCATGCCAAGAGCATCCTCGAGCTTGGGACCCTCGGCGGGTACAGCACCATCTGGCTCGCTCGGGCGCTGCCGGAGGGCGGACGTCTCGTCACGCTCGAGCGCGATCCCCGCTACGCCGAGGTCGCCCAAACGAACATCGTCAACGCCGGCGTTGCGGACGTGGTGCAGGTTCGTGTGGGCCCCGCGCTGCAAACGCTGCACGAGCTGCACGACGAAGGCGTGGGCCCCTTCGACATGATCTTCATCGACGCTGACAAGCAGAACTACCCCGGCTACCTTGAGTGGTCGCTCAAGCTCTCGCGCGTAGGAACGCTGATTATCGGCGACAACGTCGTGCGCGCCGGCGCCATCCTTGACCCCAATGCAGAGGACCCCAGCTTCGAAGACGGTGGGATAGCAGCCGGTGTGCGGCATTTCTACGAGCTGCTCGCCGCCGAGCCGCGCGTGAGCGCGACCGCGATCCAGACCGTCGGAGCCAAGGGACACGACGGCTTTGCCCTCGCGCTCGTGACTGGGCTATGAGCGTTACGCGAGCAAACACCAGCGTAACTGCGAGTTGGCTCAGGGGCCTCGCAAGCGACCGTGACGGCGAGGGCTGAGCCGGGATCGGCCCCGCGTGAGGATTGCGTCGTTCGCCGTTCTACCCAGCTCTTGCGCCAGGCGGATTGGTGGGTTTGACTGGCTCCATGTCGAGGCTTTCAGGCGGAGGTTGAGGCCGCTCGCAGTGGTACGAGCGCGGCGCTCCAGGCGACGACTTGGTCGAGCATGGTGGTCAGAGCGTCCAGGTTGTAGTCGCCGGGCTTGAAGACGCTGAAGTTCTCGAACTCGGTGATCAGCGACAGGACGACCTGTTGGCGTACGTCGGCCATCTGGAGCTCGCCGGCGACGAGGCGCAGGTGCTCGGCGGCCCGGGCGCCGCCCGCTGAGCCATAGGAGACGAAGCCGACCGCCTTGTTGTTCCACTCGGCGTAGAGGTAGTCGATTGCGTTCTTAAGCACCCCGGAGGTGCTGTGGTTGTACTCCGGTGTCACGATGACGAACCCATCGAATGACGCGATCTTCTCAGCCCATTGCTTGGTGTGCTCGTTTTGGTACTGGCCGAGCGAGGGAGGCATCGGCTCATCGAGATGTGGCAACGGATAGTCGCGAAGGTCGATGAGCTCGAACTCGGCGTCGTCACGGCGCGAGGCGATGTCGAGCACCCACTTTGCCACCTGCTCGCCGTTGCGGTTGGGGCGCGTGCTGCCCAGGATGATGCCGATCCGCGTCATGAAGCTCTCCCTTACGGTAGTTGAGGCGTAAATAGTTGTCGCGGCAATCACTTTACCAAAGGATGATTTCTGCGTCAACTGTTTCCTCGGTTACTATTAAGGGATGGAGACCTCGGGGGTCCACCTCGATGCCTGGCGCGCAGTGGTCACAAGCCACGTCGCCGTGACCGAGCATATTCAGAGGACGCTGTCCGCTGCCGACCTTCCGCCGCTGAGCTGGTTCGAAGTGCTGTGGGCGATAAAGCGCAGTCCCACCGGCCGCCCGCGCATGAGCGAGCTCGCCGAGTGGTTGACGCTTAGCCGCGGTGGGATCACCAAGCTCGTGGACCGGCTCGTGGAAGCGGGCTATCTCGAGCGGGTGTCCTGCGCGGAGGATCGGCGGAGCCTGCAGGCGGAGCTGACGCCCGCCGGAGTCAAGATGCTGAAGGAGATGCAGACCGTCTACGAAGGGGAGGTCGAACGCCATCTCAGCTCGCTGACCGCCGAAGAAGCCGAGCTGGTCACCGCAGCACTCCAGAAGGTGACAGGGAGCACGTGCAACCAGGACCAGTAAGGCAACGTGGCACGGCTTTCTGGCGGGCGAATGTTGCTTGAGGGCGCCAGGTAGCGTCCTACCGTGTACGTGGGATCAGGGTCCGTCGAGTCCGCCGCCGACCAGTGTCGATCGTAGGAGTGGGAGAGCTGCTTGGCGCTCATCCGCGGTGATGAGGGTGAAGTCGTGCGCCAGCGCGGTCGCGGCTATCCAGAGGTCGTTGCTTGGTTGCCGACCAGCGCTCGCTCGAAGCTCGCCGTAGCGGGCGGCAATGTGGCGGTCGACAGGTAGAGCGGGCGCTTCGGCGAGTACGGCTGCCAGTAGTGCGACGCGGCGTGCGCGGGTGGCTTCGTCCCGCGCGATCAGAATGCCCGCCTCGAGCTCGCCCACAGTGACTACGCTGACGGCCCATCCCTCCGTGAACTCTCCGACGTCGCGTGCGCCTGCCAGCACGCTCGTGTCGATCAGGCTGCCCACGGATCGCGCGCTGCTTCCCGGTCCTCTTGGCGCATTCGGCGCAGATCGTCAGCGAAGCCGGGGTCGGGAGGGGTCTCGGCGAGGATGGCTGCTAGACGCTCTGGCTCTGCCAGTGCGCGCGCGCCTGGCAGTGGACCGAGTTCGGCGACCGGACGGCCTGACACGGTGACCGTGAAGCGCTCACCTTGCCCAGCGCGGCGCAATACGGCAGCGATGTCGTTGCGTAGCTTGCCTTGAGGAATCGTCGCCATCCCCACATCGTAGCAGAACTGCTATGAGATCCTCGATGGGGCTGGCTGAGACGCTAGTCAGCGTAAACCCAGAGGGGGTGTCGCTCCAAGCGAGAAGGCTTGGTTTGGTAGTCACAGCGGTGAGCAACGGTGCTGAATCGTCGAAGCAAGGAGCGGGCCCCGGGTGCTCCGTCTCAACCTCGTCTGGCGACCAGAAGTGTCAGTGGGTAGGTGGTTTCTAGCGCTGGTCCGTACGTGCCGGTAGTCCGCGTCAGCAGGAGCACGTGCAGCGAGCCTCGCCTGACCAGTTCTCGCCTGCCGCGGCGACTGAGCGTGATGGTGATAGGTCGTTCTTCGAAGCCGCCGAGCCGTACGGTGCGATGACCGAGTATCGGCCTTCGAGACGCCCCGTTGGTCACCGACATGCGGACTGAGCAGCCTCCTTCATCGGTCCCACACCGCACCTTTGCGTGGATTCGTCCATGTGCGTCGACGGTGGTAGTCGCATCGATGTTTATGATGCTCGCCGGAGCGGACCGTGGTTCTGGAAACGGCGGTTCCGGTAGGCTGACATAGCTAGGCGGACTGACGCCCGCTCGTGACAAACTGCGAATTTCTGCCACTCGCCGGTGCCCGTCGGGGGAATGGCGCCCGATCACCGACGATCTCGTTACGGCAAAGAAGGCGCCATCTCGAGCGCCGACTATCGCCGGTATGACTCCGCAGTGTTCGAGGGTGACGGCCAGCCCGACTCCGGGACAGGGACCAGCGGTCATTCTCTGTGAAGGGCCGAATGGCTGTCCGTGCGAGTTGAAGCGCACTTCGACGCCAGCACCTTGTTGCCCGACATACGCGACTGCCGCTTCGTCGGCTTCGTTCTCGGCGAGGCTCATACCGGGCCGAGTGGTTGTCCAGCCTCCTAGTGAAGTGTGCTCTGACGGTGAACCTTTTCCATCCCAGTAGCTCATTTCAGGCAAGCCTATGCCTGCGATCCCCCCAAAGGTGCCGAGCCCGAACATCGCGAGTCCTCGTTCATCCATGACGACGTTTGCTAGCCCCGGACGCGCGTCTGAATCACGGGGAATGGGAGGTGTGAGGCGTTGCGTGGGCCCGAATCTGCTCCGAGGTTTGCGGTAGGCGGCGAAGACATAGTCCGAGGCCCACGCGATGACCGCGGCGCCACGGGCGTTCATTGCAACCGCGAGATCGCCCGGCAGGTATTCATGCTTCGACAATCGCGGACCGATCAGCTGGGCCTTGCCCAGCTTTCCGTTAGGCGCAACGAACTGAGCCTGGATCCTGTCCGTGCGGCTGCTGACAATCAAGAGTTCACCCGCAGCGTCGAAGCCCAGGTACCCGAGCCGAGTCGTCGGTCCGGTCGGGGTGAGCGTGCCACCGGTGATCACCGTCGCCGGTCCGAAATCGCGGTTTGCGCGCCCCCGCCGGAGGTAGATGGAGCCCCGTTCTTCATAGGCGATGGCCATTTCGCCGGTCCTACTCATTGCCGCCATGGCGACACCCTGTCCAGGGGCTGGCGCGGCCAGCTGTCGCGGAGGAAGAAATGAGCCGCCCGCTGGACGCCACGCATACCAGATGCCGCGAGGCATCTGCAGGCTCTCCCCGAATTGTGAGCGCGCGATATATACCCGCGACGCTGACCACACAGCGAGCGCATCGCCGGCGCGGTCCACAGCCAGATCGGGGGTTCCTGGTCCGTCGCCAGGCTCGGATATGGGCACTGGTACGGAGAACCCTTCCTGCGCCGACCCGCTGTATGCATAGAGCGTCGAAAGCGTCGAGCCGAACGTATACGACGGGACAGGAGTTTCCACCACTGTTAGCGATTGGTCTGGCCCCGCTGCCATTTCAGCGCTATCGGCACTGCCGGAGAGTACTGTCGTTAGTGCTACCGCTACGACAGCTACAGAGGTACAAATGCATGCAACCGGCTTCATGCCATCGTCAACAGTGTAGGTGGACGGGAGTTGTGCTTTGCTTTGATCAAGCACGCCAAGGCGTTGGGGTAGCGGACAATCCGCGCTCGCCGCAAAGCAGCGCTCTCTTATCGTGCACGGCAGACCATCCGCAGCTTCAGGATCGCTATTACCACGTGGCACGCTGTTGCCGGGGACCCTCGGAGAGCAGTTTTGCATCGTGCCAAGCGAAGCGCGCTTCGCACCGCGAACGAAAGCGGGCTTAGGGCCTATCCCTGTAGGGAGGTCGCGAGGGTCGCGGCGTGGGCCTTCTTGAGGGCGATCGGACCGCTGGAGAGATGTAGGAGTGCGAGGTGGTTCTCGTCCTTCTTGGACCAGCGGATGAGTATCCCGCGGTTGCGGTTGAGCCACGAGTGAGAAGCCTCGGCGACCCATCGGCGGGCCTTCCAATTGGGGTCACGGTCTTGAGGTCGATCTCCTCCCCGCGAGCGCGTATGTGCGGCACGAAGCGCTGGGCGAGCACCAACTCGCGGATGTCGGGATAGTCATAGCCGCGGTCAAGGCACAACCCCTGCGGTGACCGATCGGTGGGGATCGGCCGTGCGATCGGGACCGAGGCGAGAGTGTCCTCTAGAAGCTTCTTGTCGTGGCGGTTGGCGCCATCGTGCGCGAGTCCGATCGGGACACCCGCCGCCTCGGTGAGAACGGACCGCTTCGCCCCCCCTTGGCTCTATCAGTGGGATTCGGGCCGGTCTTGGGGCCGCCGAGCGGCGCCTTGGTCATCGCGCCGTCACAGGACAAAAACGACCAGTCGATCCCAATCTCCCGGTCGTACTCCAAAAGCCCCTGGCGCCAGATCTCATGAAAAGCCCCCGCCTGCTCCCACTCCTGAAAGCGTCGATGCGCAGTAGAGGAATTGCACACTCCGGTGACGTCGAGCGCGTTCCACTGCATCCCAGTGCGCAACACCAGCAAGATCGCGTCCATCACCTGCCGCTTGGGCAGGCCCCGGCGATGAGTTCCCAACGGATGCTCGGGTGCAGGTGGCAACAAGGGCTCGACCCGCTCCCACAACCAGTCCGGCATACGCCGACCATCGTCACAGTCGACCAACCCCATCCCCAGCCTCCTATGTCCGACCAACAGATCGGCTCAAGAGTTCGCCGAGGACCAACGGAATCCTCCCTACAGGGATAGGCCCTTAGGCCCCGGTCTTTTTCGGCGGGAGACCGTCAACGTTCGGTCATGAGCAGCAGACGTCCTCGTGCGCAATGTCCACCCAACCCCATAGGCACACGGACACAAGGTCGCGTTAACGCCTCATCAGCGATCGCGGCGAAAGAACGGACACCCCGTGAAGAGGCAGTGCCCGTCATCCCGCAGACAATTGTCTTATGGAGCTAGTCGGGCTCGAACCGACGACCTCCTGCATGCCATGCAGGCGCTCTTCCAGCTGAGCTATAGCCCCGAGTCTGCGATCAATCGTATAACGCTTTGGCATCAGGGTCGGGCGTCATCCCCGCGGCATGAACTCGGGCACGTCCAGGTCGCTGTCCGGCTCTTCGTGCTCGCGGCGGCTCGAGGGGGGGAATCCGCGTTCGCGGCGGCTCCCGCCGGTGGGGGTGGTTCCCGGAGCCACTTGGTCGAGGCGGGCGGTCATGCTGCCGTGCGCTAGGCGCACATCGCTAAGCAGGCGCTCGGCGTTGTTGCGCATCGAGGTCGACAGGTCGCGCAGGTTGCGCGATATGTCGTCTCCGTCGCGCATCACTTCGCGCGCGATCGCGTGCGCCTCGCTGACTATCTCGCGCGCGTCGGTGCGAGCCCTGGCGCGCAGCTCGCTTGCCTTCTCCTGGGCCTCGGCGTTCTGCAAGGCGAGCTGCTCCTCACGAGCAGCAAGGGTTTGCGCCACTTGCTCCTGAGCGCTCGCGAGCGTCCGCTCAGCTTCTTCTTTGGCAGCGGTCGTGATCGTCTCAGCCTGTTTGCGGGCCTGCGTCAGAACGCTCTCGGCCTCCTCGTGGGCTTCGGTCATGGCGTTATTGAGGTGAGCATTGGCCTGCGCGAAGGCTCTCTCGGCCTGCTCCCGGGCTTGTGCGAGCACGCCATCCGCTTGCTCCCGTGCTTGCGCAAGCACGCTCTCGGCCCGCTCGTGAGCCTCGCCGCGCACGCGCTCGGTCTCGCGCATGCGCTCGTCCGCGTCTGCGTGGATGGCTCCCACCGAAGCGAGCGCCTCGTTGCGCGTCTGCTCCGCCTGGGCTACGGCGCGCGCGATCAGCTCCTCGGCCTCCGCCTCGGCCGCCTGCACGCGGTTGGCTGCGGCTCTGTCGGCTTCAGCGATCCGCTCGGCGGCACGCTCCTCGGCCTGCTCGCGCAGCTGCCGCGCCGCGCGCTCGGCCGCGTCGATGATCCGCTCGACGCGTTTCGAGGTGTCACCCAGCTCCATGCGCTCATGGTAAGCGTTCGCGCAGGAGTGCATCCTCGCGCCAATACCCCTAGCTTTCGACGACGCCCGTAGTCTCGAGAGGCGCTCCAGCTCAGCATCGGTGCTTGATAGCGTCGCAGCGGCGTATCCTCTCCCGCTTGCCATTCCCCGCCAGAGTCGCCATTCGCGCGAGCGCCGCCGCCTTCCTCGCCTCGATCGCCCTCTGTGTCGCGGCGGCCAATACTTTTGCCGCCACGGCGGCGCCGGCGTGCGCTCCCGCGACGCTCAACACCTCCGCCGCGCTCGCCGGAGGCGCGGTCACCGTCTCGCCCGCGCCCGACACGCTCGACGCCTCCCATCTCACTCAGATCAGCTTCGTGGGCGTGCCTGCCGCCGAGGTAGTCGACGTCTCGGTGATCGGCGCGCGCAGCGGTCGTCACTCGGGCCGGCTTGCCGCCTACTCCCAGGATGACGGAGCGAGCTTCCTGCCGAGCAAGCCGTTCGCCGAAGGCGAGGCCGTAACCGTGCGCGCCGCGCTGCGGCGAGGAGCGGCCAAGACACCCATCGCCTGGCGCTTCACGGTCGCCGAGGTCGACTCGACGAGCCGTTCCCTGGAGACGCCGCCCGCTCCGCCACCGCCGCCAAAGCCAAGCGAATTTCAGCGTTTCGTCTCCCGTCCCGACCTGCATCCGCCCATCGTCTCGGTCACGACGAACACAGGCTCCCAGGCGCCCGGCGACATACTGCTCGCGCCCTACGCCGGGCCAGGTCAGTACGGTCCGATGATCCTCGACGGGAACGGCGCCCTGCTCTGGTTCAAGGCGATCCCCGCCGGATCGAGGGCCGCCGACCTGCGCGCCCAGGAATACGAAGGCCGGCCCGTTCTCAGCTGGTGGCAGGACCCGCTTGTCGCCGCCGGCAAGCGCGACGCCGGTGTGGTGATCGCCGACAGCTCTTACAGGGACCTTGCGATCGTCCGCGCCGGCAACGGCTACCAGCCCGACCTGCACGCATTTGACATAACTCCTGAGGGCACGGCGCTCTTCACCGTTTACGACGCGATCCGCTGCGACCTCAGCGCCCACGGCGGTCCCGTCGACGGCGCCGTCGCCGACACGCTCGTGCAGGAGCTCGACCTCAGGACAGGCCTCGTTCGCTTCGAGTGGCATAGCCTCGACCACGTCGCGCTCGCCAACTCCTACATGCCTGTCGGCCACGGAGGAACGCCGAGGTCGCCGTGGGACTGGTTTCACATCAACGCCGTCTCTGAAGCGGACGGCAAGCTGCTCCTCGACTCGCGCAACACGTGGGCTGCCTACGATGTCGACCCTCGCAGCGGTCAGGTCGCCTGGACGCTGGGCGGCAAGCACTCGAGCTTCGCGATGGGCCTGGGCGCGAGCCCCGCCTGGCAGCACGACGCGCGCGAGCAGCCCGACGGCACGATCTCCTTCTTCGATAATGGCGCCTCCCCGAAGGTGCACTCGCAGTCGCGCGTCATCGTGCTTGCGCTCGACTTCACCCACATGACGGCCAAGCTCGTCTCCGGCTTCAATCACTCGAGGCCGCTGTTGGCGCCGAGCCAAGGCGACTACCAGCCGCTTCCCGACGGCGACTGGTTCGTGGGCTGGGGCCAGGATCCTTACTTCTCCGAGCTCGCCCCCGAAGGCCGGCTCCTGTTCGACGCGCATCTCCCCGCCACCTACCAGTCCTATACCGTGCTCAAGTCGCCCTGGACCGGCGCTCCCGTCCAGCCCCCGCGGCTGGCTGTTCGCGCCGGCTCACACGGTGGTCTAACGGCGTACGCCAGCTGGAACGGCTCAACGGCTGTCACCGATTGGCGCCTGCTCGGAGGCGTGAGTCGGCAAGCGCTCCTTCCGATCGCCACCGTCGCGCGCGCCGGCTTCGAGACCGCGATCGCGAGCCGCGCGACACCGCGCTATCTGGCCGCGCAGGCGCTCGGCCCCGAAGGGCAAGTCCTCGGCGCCTCCGTGACCATCGCGGCGCCGAGTCACTGACTCGTTGTCGAGCGCGGTGTGCTCGCTGACCGAACAGGGGACACGAATTGCGACTAATGGACTTGCCCATCAGCATGACGATCCAGCTGTCGCGATAAACGGGCGGCGCGGGCGTGTCTCGGACATGCTCGCCCGTCGCGACAGCTGCTGTCTTGCGCTGGTGTGCGCTCGCCGGGATCGGTGAGGCTGGGCGCGTTCGAGGCGCCCGTCGTTGGCCGGCCTCGTCGGATCGCGGCAGAGATTGTGGGAAATATGTCATTGCGGACAGGCATAGGCTCAGGCATGATCGAGCGATGCCCAGATCGATCCGCTCACGCACGGTTGCCATCCTCACCTACCCGGGAGTCCAGAGCCTCGACGTCACCGGCCCGCTGGAGGTGCTTGTCGGAGCGCAGTCCTTGCTCGAGCGCTCCGGGCGGGCCGAGCGTGGCTACGAGGTGCTCGTCCTCAGCCGGGACGGCTCGCCTCTGCGCACTTCCAGCGGTCTGAAGATCGCGCCCGACGGCGACTTCGCCAGCGCGCCCGCTCGGCTCGACACGCTGATCGTCGCCGGCGGCTACGGCTCGCGCGAGGCGAGCGCCGATATCGCCACGATCGAATGGCTCGAGCGCACGTCGGTTCGCGCGCGGCGCACCGCATCTGTGTGCACCGGCGCCTTCCTGCTCGCCGCCGCCGGCCTGTTGGACGGGCGTCGTGCCACCACCCACTGGGCCGCTGCCGCCGAGCTCGCCCGTCTGCACCCGGCCGTGCGGGTCGACCCCGACCCAATCTTCCTGCGCGACGGCGACATCTGGACGTCCGCCGGGGTCACCGCCGGCATGGACCTCGCGCTCGCGCTCGTCGAAGAAGACCTCGATCGCGAGCTGGCGCTCACGATCGCGCGCCACCTTGTCCTGTTCCTGCGCCGCCCCGGCAACCAGGCCCAGTTCAGCGCCACGCTCGCTGCTCAGGAGCCCACCCGTGAGCCGCTGCGCGACACCCGCCGGCACATCGTCGAGAACCTGGCCGGAGACCTCTCCGTGGAGGCGCTCGCCCAGCATGCGCACATGAGTCCGCGCCACTTCGCGCGCTCCTTCAGCGCCGAGATCGGCGTCACGCCCGCCCGCTACGTGGAGAGCGTGCGCCTGGAGGCCGCCCGCCATGCGCTCGAGGACAGCTCGCAGCCGATCGCCGCGGTGGCGAGCGCCTGTGGCTTCGGCACTCCCGAGACGCTGCGTCGCAGCTTCCTGCGCGCGCTCGGCGTGGGACCAGCCGAGTATCGCCGCCGCTTTCACCCAAGCGGATCGGCGTCAGGCGGGGCCGCAGCCGCGTGATCGCGCACGAGTGGACCGGCGACCAGAACGACCCGCAAATCCATACCCCTAACACGAGAGGCAGATCCCAATGGACATCGCGATTCTCATCTACCCACGTTTCACGGCGCTCGACGCAATCGGCCCATATGAGGTGCTCAGCCGGCTGCCCGACGCCAAGGTGACGTTCGTCGCCGAGCGCGCCACCCCGCAGCGCACCGACACGGGCCAGCTCGCCGTGGTCGCCGACGCCACGCTCGACGAGTTGCCCCACCCCGATATCGTGCTCGTCCCTGGCGGCCCCGGGCAATCTGCGCTGATGGACGACGCCCCGCTGCTCGAGTGGCTGCGCGCGGCGCATCAGACCTCGACCTGGACCACCTCGGTCTGCACGGGCTCGCTGGTGCTCGCGGCCGCCGGCCTGCTCGCCGGCAAGCGCGCGACGAGCAACTGGCAGGCGCTCGACACGCTGCGGGCCCTCGGTGCCGAGGTCACAGAGGAGCGTGTCGTCTTCGACGGCAAGCTCGCCACCTCCGCCGGTGTCACGGCCGGAATCGACATGGCGCTCGAGCTTTCAGCGCGCATCGGCGGCGAAGAGATCGCCCAAGCGATTCAGCTGGGGCTCGAGTACGATCCGCACCCGCCGTTCGACGCCGGTTCCCCGCACAAGGCCCCTGCGGAGATCGTCGAGGCAGTGCGCGCCTACTCCCGCTTCGCCGGGCAGCCGGCCTGACGCTCCCTTATCGGTTGCAGGTAGATGCGCAGGCAAGTTGACACCCACCCGCATGCATGATCGAATCGGTTCGCAGAACCACGACGCACCACGACAGCCACCCGAACGGAGGACGTATGTCAGTGATGATGGGAATGGTCATAGAGGTCGACTCCGCGCGCTTCGAGCAAGTCGCTAAAGACAACAAAGAGCTGCTCGACTCGATCGCCGAGCGCGCCAAGCAGGCGGGCGCCATCCGCCATCAGTTCTTCGGCGGCGACGGCGGCGTGCTCGTCGCTGACGAGTGGCCCGACGAAGCCAGCTTCCTCGGGTTCTACGAGGCGGCTGGCCCTGACATCGGCGCGCTCATGGGCCAAGCTGGCGTCACCAGCCAACCCACTCCGAGGTTCTGGCGTCCGTTGGACACCTCAGACAAGTTCTAGACACGCCCTGCACGATCAGGTGTCCGCGTCAGGCCTCATCGGGTAGAGAGGAGATGCGCTCTCCACCCGGTCTTGCGTGCACGCCTGAGGGCTGTGCTAAACGGCGGGGAGCATCGCCATTTGTCTGGCCCCCCGTGCGCGCGGGGGACCAGGGTTTTCGGAGAGCCGTCCGGGGCCGACCGCTAACCTGCGCTGTCCGATGGCAGAGAGCCGCTATGACCCGCAGGAGATAGAGCCACGCTGGCAGAGGGTGTGGGCTGACGAGCACACGTGGGAGGTGTCCAACGACGCGCTGCCCGGAGAGGCCGCGGATGCCGCCTCCTATGTCCTCGAGATGCTTCCCTACCCCAGCGGCGAGCCCCATATCGGTCACCTGAAGAAATACGCGGTTGGCGACGCGATCGCGCACTTTCATCGTCGTACCGGTCATCGCGTCTTGCACCCGATGGGCTATGACGCGTTTGGCCTGCCGGCCGAGAACCACGCGATCAAGACGGGCGTCCATCCACGCGACTCCACCGCTGAGTCGATCGCCTCCTTCCAGCGCCAGTTCCGCTCGTGGGGCATCTCGATCGACTGGTCGCGCGAGCTCGGCACGCACGAACCCACTTACTACCGCTGGACCCAATGGATCTTCCTGCAGCTGTTCGAAGCGGGACTTGCCTACCGCCGCGAGGCCGCCGTCAAGTGGTGTCCCAACGATCAGACGGTCTTGGCCAACGAGCAGGTCGTCGACGGCTGCTGCGAGCGTTGCGGCGCGGTCGTCGAAGTCAAGCAGCTCGAGCAGTGGTTCTTCCGCATCACCGACTATGCCGAGCGTCTGCTCGGAGACCTCGACTCGATCGACTGGCCCGAGCACGTCAAGACGATGCAGCGCAACTGGATTGGGCGCTCGGAGGGCGCCGAGGTCACCTTCCGCTGCGAGGAGCTAGGGATCGACTACCCGGTCTTCACCACGCGTCCAGACACGCTGTTCGGCGCAACGTTCTTCGTGATGGCCCCCGAGCACCCGGATGTGCTGCGGCTGGTGGAGGGCACCTCCCAGGAGCAGGCCGTCCGCGACTACGTCAACCAGGCGCTCACCGAGTCCGGCGAGGAGCGTGGCTCGCTCGATAAGCAGAAGACGGGTGTGGCGCTTGGGCGCACCGTCGTCAACCCTGTCAACGGCGAGGCCATCCCAATGTACGTCGCCGACTATGTCCTGATGGAGTACGGCACAGGCGCAATCATGGCGGTCCCAGGGCACGACGAGCGCGACCACGCGTTCGCGCGCACATACGACTTGCCGATCCGCCGGGTGATCGAAGGCTCACCAAATCCGGCACCCGAGGGTGGGGGAGACGATCAGGGCCGGGAGGGTGAGGAGCCTGGACTCGGGGAGGGCGGGCTTCCTCTCGGGGAGGGCGCGCGGGAGCGAGCGAGGGAGGGCGGGCGGGCGGACGGGCTTCCTTATACAGGCGACGGGCCGCTTGTGAACAGCCACCCCGACTTCGACGGCATGGGCAACCGCGAGGCGCTCACCGCGATCGTGCGCTGGCTCGATCGCGAAGGCAAGGGCCACGCCTCGGTCAACTACCGCCTGCGCGACTGGCTCGTCTCGCGCCAGCGCTACTGGGGCTGTCCGATCCCGATCGTCTACTGCGAGCAGTGCGGCCTTCAGCCGGTCCCCGTCGAGCAGCTTCCGGTGGTGCTGCCCGACGTCGAGGACTATGCCCCACGCGGGCGCTCACCGCTGGCCACCGCCGAGGATTGGGTCGCCACCGAATGCCCCTCCTGCGGGGGCTCGGCGCGCCGCGAGACCGACACGATGGATACGTTCGTCGACTCCTCCTGGTACTTCCTGCGCTACTGCGACGCGCACAACGAAGAGGCGGCATGGGACCCGGCGGCGCTGCGCCTGTGGATGCCGGTCGACCAATACATCGGAGGGGTGGAGCACGCGATCCTGCACCTCATGTACGCGCGCTTCTTCTGCAAGGCGCTTGCCGATCTGGGCAAGCTCGACTTCCAGGAGCCCTTCCAGGCTTTGTTCACGCAGGGCATGGTCACCAAGGACGGCGCCAAGATGAGCAAGTCAAAGGGCAACGTCGTCTCGCCAGCCTCGATCGTCGAGCGCTACGGCGCCGATACAGCTCGCTGCTACATCCTGTTCGTCGGCCCCCCCGACCAGGACGCCGACTGGTCAGACGAGGGTGTCGAGGGCGTCCATCGCTTCCTCGCCCGCCTGTGGCGGCTGGCGGCCGACACGGCTGAGCGGGGCAGCGGCGAGCCGCTGCCGTCAGTTGAGAGCTTCGGCGAGAACGGCTCGCCCGAGGGCGAGGATCTCGAGCTCGCGCGCAAGGCTCACTGGGCGATCGAGAAGGTCTCGGAAGACATGCGCCGCTTTGCCTTCAACACGGCCATCGCCGCAGTCATGGAGCTGCTAAACGACTGCTCGCGCATGCGTGAGACGTTGCGCCCGGACACGCTGCGCTTTGGCCTGGCCACGGCCGCCTCGCTCCTGTTTCCCTTCGCCCCGCATGTCTCCTCAGACATCTACGACATGCTCACCGGCGAGCGCGTGTGGGAGCAGCCGTGGCCACAAGCCGATCCCGGGATGCTCGAACGCGACGCCTACGAGCTCGTCTGCCAGGTCAACGGCAAGTTGCGCGACCGCGTGCAGGCGTCCAGCGACGCCACCGCCGAGGAGCTAAAGGCGCTCTGCCTAGCCGCCCCCAACGTTCAGGTGCACATCGACGGGCACGAGATCGTCAAGGAGATCGTCGTGCCAGGGAGGCTTGTGAACCTCGTCGTACGCTGAGCCACAAGAGCCTCGAGGGTTAGGGAATGCCGTCGAAGAGGCGCCCGGCAGGCACTTCAAGGGCTTCGGCAAGGATCACGATCGTGGAGAAACGCGGCGTCCTGTTGCATCGCTCGAGCTTCGAGATGGCCGTCGTATGCATGCCCGAGCGCCAGGACAGGTCCTCTTGGGACCATCCGCGCTCGTGGCGCAACGCTTTCAGATTGGCTGCGAAGCGCTCCTGCGGGGTCACCCGGAGAGCTTCCGTCTCCTAACCCATATGGCCAAGAGACATATCGTCAAGTTTCGGTTATCCTGAGGAGAGCGACCGCATGGAGGCGATCAAGTCACAAGCTTTCGTTGATCGGATGAGCCTTCGATGTTTTTGACTTTTCTCCAAATTGTCTTGCTTATGACGCCGGATTCGTCTGAATGACACAAACCTTCGAGGATGGCTTGCGGTGATCCAATGGTTCGGATAGGTTGTGTATTGCGGAAGAAACGGGGTCTTTGGACTTCCGCTGAGCTTTGGCGGCGACCACGACCCCACTGGAGATGACTGCGTGGGCATCCAAGAGGAGGTGAAAGCCGAGGAAGATCTGGGAGTCGCCCTAATCCAATATGCTGGACGCTGGGTTGCGGTCCAGGACCACAGAGTCGTGGACGACGACGAGAGCTTGGGATGCCTTGTTGACCGACTTAACGGACTGCGGGAAACCGCCGAAATCTTCAGAGTCCCACAGGAGCAGACAAGCGGCGACTGAGCCGGCGCTCATCAGCGCCGCGACGAAAACCCTCACGGTTCAAGAGCGTCCATACCTCTTCACTGGCAAGCGAACCCCGACCAGTCATGCGCTTCTGCGGCCGGCGATCGGCATAAAGCTGCTCGATCGCGCAGGCGACGTTCTCGTCAGCGCTCGTGCGCTGATTGACAGCGGCGCTGACCACATCACCTTCTCGACCGACTGGGCCGAGCTGCTTGGGATCGACATTTATGTCGACTGCGAACCGGCTATCGCGAGCGTTGCCGACGGCCGACTGTCAAGACGCTACGTCTACACCGATGGGCTCGAAGTGGAAGTCGCCGACGAGCGCATCTTATTGCCTGTTGTCATGTTCTGCGAGAACCTCCCGATTGCTCTTCTAGGCCGTCACGAGTTCTTCGATCGGTATCTCGTCCTCGTGGACCAGCCCAACCACCGCTTCTTCCTGGAGCGTCTACCACGCCCCGAAGAAGACGAGGATGACGATCCGGAGCCCGATCTGGCTCTCGTGCTCGACTGACTCAGTCGGCTGTCACGGTTGCGATTGCGTGTTGGCCGCGCGCCTGGATCGAGGTGTCCGGGAGGGCACGCGCGATCCGGCCCGGCAACCACCAGTTCCACTTGCCGAGCAGCTCCATCGCGGTTGGCACGAGCACCAGGCGCACAACTGTCGCGTCGATCGCGATCGCAAGCGCGCACCCCAGCCCGAGCTGCCTGATCGAGGGGACTCCGGTGAGCGCGAACACGGAGAACACGCCAACCATTATCAGCGCCGCGCTAGTGATCGTGGCGGCACTCGAGGAGAGGCCCTGCGCAACCGCGCTGCGAGTGTCACCCGTGAGGGCGTAGCGCTCCTTGATGCGGCTAAGCAGGAACACCTCGTAGTCCATCGACAAGCCGAACACGACCGCGAGGACAAGCGGCGGGATCAGGGTTTCAACGGTTCCGAACACGATCGTCAAGACTCCGTAAGCCGCGCTCACCGACAGCAGGTTCATCGCCACGGCCTTCAATGGCAGGACGATCGAGCGCAACAACAGCATCAAGACGAAGAAGGTCACCGTCATCACGAACAGCGCCACCTTCCACATCGAGCCCATCACCTCCGCGTGGTAATCGTTCAGGTACGCCGCCGTGCCTCCCACGAGCACCCCCGCCGGCATGTGCGAGCGCAAACGTCCCACCGCTCTCTGGCCCTGAGCCGACTCGCCGTCATGGCGCGGAATCGCGCGGATCAGCACTTCGCCGTCGCCCTTCGAGCTGACCGTCGGCTGGACGGCGCGCACCTCGGGATCGGACGCCAGCGTCTTTCGAGCCCGCGCGGCCTCACTCGCCGGCGCCACGACTTCGATCGGGCTGCTGGCGCCCTCACCGCTGACCGTGGCGGCTGCCTGGAAGCCGCGCAGCGTCTCGTTCCCGTTGGGGAACTGGCGCAGCGCTCCGTCGCTAGTGTGCAGTTTCAGGGCCGGCAGCGCCAGCGCGAGCATCGCGATTGCCGCGGCAGCGGCCGTCCAACCCGGACGGCGAGTCACCAGCGCCGTCCATCGCTCCCAGAAACCCGCGACCACGTCGCCGCTGCCGCTCCGGCTAGGACGAGCCACTCGACGACGCAGCGAGCTGGCGAGCGCTGAGATTCGCGCGAACACACGACCGCGTGCGTGCGTGCGCGTGCCGAGCAGCGAGATGATTGTCGGCAACAGCGTCGCAGCGGCCAGCACCGAGACGATCACCACCACGATCGCGCCAAGCGCCATCGAGCGGATCGCCGCGGCATGCACGAGATACAGCCCCAGCAACGCTGTCACCACCGTCGCTCCCGAGAAGATCACCGCCACCCCCGAGGTCGCAAGCGCCGTCGCGCGCGCCTGCTCGGGAGCGGCGCCCGCCTGGATCTCCTGGCGATAGCGCGCCAGCACGAAGAGCGAATAGTCAACCGCCACGCCGATCCCGATCATCGAGGCCATGTTCGTCACGAACACCGACATTTCCATCGTCAGCGACAGCAGGTAGATGATCGCCCCTGTGATCAGCACCGACACCGCCCCGAGGGCGAGCGGCAGCGTCGCCGCGATCAGCGACCCGAACACCGCCACGAGGATCAGCGCCACGATCGGAAACCCGGTCGCCTCGGCCTTGGCCAGATCCTTCTTGCTGAGGTCCTGAAGCCCGGCCCACAATGCGGTCTGCCCGACGAGGTGTAGCTCCACGGGGCCGTCGTCCGGGCCGTTCAGGTCGAGGCGCTTGCGCAAGTCGCTGGCGACGTTGGTCGCGCCTTCTTCGTTCACGTCAACGGCGAGTGCCACCACGAGCGTGCGCTGGTGCACTCCGGCGGCGAGGATCGCCCGCTGTGTCTGCTCTTGGACATTGGGGGAGAGGCTCACGTGGGCAGCGCCATGCGCCGCTGACCCGAGTTGGGCGAGGGCTCTGCGCATCTCGGTCGGCGTCGCGCCAGCGTTCGGTGCGAGCACGCCGGCGAGCATCGCGTGCTGTGCGCCTGGAGCGATCTGCGGCAGGCGCGCCACGAGCTTCTGTGAGCCGGAGCCGGCGATGCTGTACCCACCGCCAGATAGGTGTTCGCTCTGTTTCGCCGCAAAGGGCGCCGCGACCACCACGAGCGCCACCCAGGCCACCATCACTCCGATGCGATGGCGTTTCAACCACCGGTCGAGCATGAGCATCAGGTTCTGCATGAGCGCCCCTTCGGTCAGCTTGTCTGGCTGTCTGGCCAGTCTCTTGGATTGGGGTATTGAGAAGTGTGCGGCGGATCACAGACGATTTGGGACCGACGATCTCGGTCGTGCGCCAAGCCTGCCAGGCGCAAAGTCGAATGTCTGGCGGGATCACGACAACGACAGCCTGCCGCGACCGCTATGGCGGTGAGTGCGAGCGCTGTCCGTCTCGAGACTAGACTCGAACCCGATGTCCGCGCTCAAGCCCGCCTACCTGATCCACGGCGACGATCACGGCGCCGTCGGGGAGCGGCGGTCGCGGCTGAAGGCGCTTGCGGAAGCCGACGGGGACGCCGCCAGCGTCGAGACTTTGTCGGGGGATGCCGGCGCCCCGGAGGCGGTGGCGCTTGCGCTCTGCACGATGACGTTCGCGATCGGGAGACGCGTGATCGTGGTCGACGGCGCCGAGCGCTTCAAGGAGGCTGACGTGCAGGCGCAAATCGCGCCCGCGATGGCCGCCATGCCGCCCGACACCACAATCGCGTTCTTCGCGCGCGAGGAAGCTCGCAGCAAGGCGCCCGCCGCACTACACGACGCGGTCAAGGCCGCCAAGGGGCAGATCGTCTCCGAGGCCACGATCAAGCCGTGGGAGCTCGCCGGCTGGGTGCGCGAGCAGGCGACTCGACTCGGGCTCTCGCTCGACACGTTCGCCGCCAAGACGCTGGTGGCGCAGGTGGGGGAGCGTCAGCAGCGCCTGCTGCGCGAGCTGGAGAAGCTCGCGCTCGCAGCCGAGAATCCGGAGGGTCCGGTCAAGGTGAGCGCTGAGGAGATCGAATCGCAGGCTGCCCACTCCACCGCATGGCGAGCCTTCTCGCTCGCCGACGCGCTCGTCGGGGGCGATCCCGGTGAAGCGATGCGCTGCTACCTGCGCTTGCGCGCGCAGGGCGAGCGACTGTCCGGGCTTGTGTACCTGATGGCGCAAAGGCTGCGCGACGCAGAGGGGGTGTCGGTGCGCTTGCAGTCGGGCGAGCCGCCTGCTGAGATCAGGCGCTCCCTGCGGATGCCGCCGCGCGCCGCGGACCGCTTCATCGCCGATGTGGCGCGCACCGAGCCCGAGCGGCTGCGCATGGCCCTGGGCCGCATCGCCGATCTCGAGCTCGATACGCGCGGAGGAGCGCCGTTGAGTCAGTCGCGCACGCCGCTCTCATCTCTCGAAGAAGACACGCTTGCCATGCGAGCGATCCTCGCCGTCGCGAGCTGAACTGCTTAGGAGCCTGAAAGCACGCGCGCGGCGCGGGACTTCTTGCGTGCACCGGTATTGCGGTGAAGCGCGCCGCGCTTGACGGCCTTGTCGATCGTGCTCACGAGGCGATGGTGCTCGGAGGCGGCGCTGTCGCCGTCTTTTTCCTGCATCGCTGTCTCGAGGCGGCGGAAGTAGGTCTTGATCGCAGAGGTGTATTCGCGGTTCTCCAAACGCTCCCGCTCGGAGCGAAGGATGCGCTTCTTCTGTGATGCGATGTTGGCCATGTGAAGAGACGCGTGCGGCCAGGCAAGCCGCCGGGGCGCGCCGCGCAGCGCCGTACTATAGCGCCCCGTGTCTGTGAGCAGCGGATCTGCGCAGGAGCCGGCGAGTCCTGCGCCACCTGGGCGGGTAGCGCGCAACACCGCGATCTTCTCGCTGGCCACCGGCATCTCGCGCGTGGTGGGGCTCGCCAGGGAAATCGTCGCGGCGAGCTTCTTCGGGACCAAGGGCCCCGCGTCGGCGTTCACGCTTGCCTTCCAGATCCCCAACCTGGTTAGCAACCTGTTCGCCAACGCAGCGCTGTCGGCGGCGTTCGTGCCGGTCTTCACCGACCTGCTCACGCAAGGTCGCAAGCGCGAGGCCTTCCGCTTGGCCTCGACCCTCTTCTGGGTGATCATGATCGTGCTGGGGGCGCTCACCGCGTTCTTCGTCTTGGCGGCCGGCGTGATCATGCCGCTGTTCATGGGCGCAACCTTCAAGGCGCCGCTTGAAATGCTGACGGTGGGCCTCTCCCAGGTGCTGTTCCCCGTGGTGCTGATCCTCGGCCTCAACGGACTGCTTGTCGGGATCCTGCAGTCCTACGACCACTTCACGATCCCCGCGATCTCCCCAGCGGTGTGGAACGTGGTGATCATCGTGCTGCTTGTCATCCTGCGCCCCCATTTTCACGGCGGCTATGAAGACGGCAACCAGCTGTACGCGTATGCGATAGCGATCCTGATCGCCACGTTCGTGCAGATGCTGATGGCGCTGGGGGCGCTGGGGCGGATCGACTTCCGTCTGCAGATGACTATCGACTGGCACGATCCCCGCATCCGCCAGGTGTTCACGTTGATGCTGCCAGTCACGATCGGCCTCGGCATCGTGAACCTGGACCAGTTGATCAACTCCGTGTTCGGGACGCTCGTCTCCGACCAGGCGCCCCGTGCGATCGACAACGCGTTTCGCATCTACATGCTGCCGCAGGGACTGTTCAGCGTGGCGGTGGCGACAGTGCTGTTTCCGACGCTCAGCCGCATGGCCTCGAGACGCGACGTCGGCTCGATGCGCAAGGCGATCGGTGTGGGAATGCGCCAGATCAATCTGCTGCTGATCCCTGCGGCGGCGTTCATCATCGTGCTGAGCACCCCGATCGTGAAGCTCGTTTTCGAACGCGGGGAATTCAACGCTGAATCCACCCATCTGGTGTCGGTGGCCCTGTTCTGGTTTGCCTTCAGCCTTCCGTTTGGCGGTGTCAACCTGCTGCTCACGCGCGTGTTCTTCGCGGTGCAGCGTCCCTGGATCCCCACGAGGTTGGCGGCGATCAACATCGTCGTCGACATCATCGTCAGCGTCGGTCTCTACAAGCCACTGGGTATCGCCGGACTGATCATCGGCACGGTGGCGGCCAACGTGGTGATGACTGTGCTGCAGCTCCATCGTCTGCGGATCGGCCTGAACGGGCGCCTGGAAGGGGCGCAGACGACGATGATCACGGCCCGCATCGCTCTGGCCTCGGCTGCGCTTGGCGCCGCGTCATGGGCCGTCTGGTGGGCGCTCAACCACTTGATTGGGGACTCTCTGCCCGCTCAAATCGTGAGTGTGGGCGCCGCGGGAGCCGCCGGTGTGTTCGTCTACATACGCGCCGTCTTTGCGATGCGCGTCCCCGAGGCCCATCAGGTACACCGGCTGATCAGGACCCAGCTCGGCCGGGCTTAACGAGAAGAAGGGCCGGGAGAGCTTGCGCCCACCCGGCCCTCGTCCGGTCATAGATCACCATTGAACTACTACGTCCCAGGACTTGTGTCGTATGCCTGGGCGGCTATGACACTCCCAACCACCGGGACTGGCCGTCCCCGAGGGGACGCGTTGCCCGGTTGAGCCCGAGGGCCCAGGTCGAGTGGGCGATCCGCCGGACCCATAAGGCTATCGCGACACTGGCGGCGACCCGGTGCGCCCGCGCGTAGGTCGAGGCTCTCAGCCTTCTACAGTTTGGACGCCATGAGCCAAGACCGCATCCAGGATCACAAGCCGCCCCCCTCGAGGGCGGCTTCCCGGTAGGACAGACAATGGACCAAGACCGCATCCGCAACTTTTCGATCATCGCCCACATCGACCACGGCAAGTCGACCTTGGCCGATCGCATCCTGGAGCTGACGCACGCGGTGGACGAGCGGGCGATGAGGGCGCAGGTGCTCGACTCGATGGACCTCGAGCGCGAGCGGGGCATAACGATCAAGGCGCAGGCGGTGAAGGTCGCCTACACGGCCTCCGACGGGGTCACGTATCAGCTGCATCTGATCGACACGCCCGGGCACGTGGACTTCACTTACGAGGTCTCGCGCTCGCTGGCGGCATGCGAGGGGGCCCTACTGGTCGTGGACGCCTCCCAGGGCGTGGAGGCCCAGACCGTGGCGAACACCTACCTGGCGGTCGAGGCGGGCCTGGAGCTGATCCCATGCCTGAACAAGATCGACCTGCCCGGCGCAGAGCCCGAGCGGGTCGCTGGCGAAGTGGCGGAGCTGATCGGCGAGCCGGAGGAGGCGATCCTGGAGATCAGCGGCAAGACGGGGGCGGGCGTGAGGGGGGTGCTCGACGAGCTGGTCCGGCGCGTGCCGCCGCCCTCGGGCGATCCGGCCGCGCCGCCGCGGGCCCTGATCTTCGATTCCGAGTTCGACCAGTACAGAGGTGTGATCGCATACATAAGAGTGGTCGACGGCGTGTTTCGCAAGGGCGAGGCGATCAGGGCGATGGCGGCGGGCACACATGCTGAGATCGACGACATCGGCTTCTTCTCGCCGACGATGACGCCTGTCAAGGAGCTGGCGGCTGGCGAGGTGGGCTATCTGATCACCGGGATCAAGGACGTGACGCAGCTGCGTGTCGGCGACACGCTGACGACCGCTGCGCGCACCGGCAAGGGCGCCTCCAAGCCGCTGCCCGGGTATCGCGAGGTCAAGCCGATGGTGTTCTGCGGGCTGTTCCCGATCGTATCCGACTGCTATCCGGACCTGCGCGACGCTTTGGAGAAGCTGACGCTCAACGACGCTGCGCTGTCCTGGGAGCCTGAGACCTCCGACGCGCTCGGCTTCGGCTTCAGGTGCGGCTTCCTTGGGCTCCTGCACATGGACATCGTGCGGGAGCGACTGGAGCGCGAGTACGATCTGGAGCTGCTCGCGACGATGCCCTCGGTCGAGTTCGACGTGACCTTGACCAACGGCGAGGGCCTGGAGGTGCATAACCCCTCGGACATGCCCGACCCAGGCACGATCGCCGAGATCCGCGAGCCGTTCATCAAGGCGCAGGTGATCGCTCCGCGCGAGTATGTGGGCGCGGTGATGGAGCTCTGCCAGGAACGTCGCGGAGAGCCGGCCGGCATGCACTACCTATCGCCCGAGCGAGTGCAGATGAGCTACGACTTGCCGCTCGCGGAAATCGTGCTCGACTTCTTCGACCAGCTCAAGTCGCGCACGCGCGGATACGCCTCACTCGACTACGAGCTGAGTGAGCTGAAGCCCGCCAACCTCGTCAAGCTCGACGTGCTGCTCGCCGGCGACACAGTCGACGCGCTCTCGATGGTGGTGCACAAGGACAAGGCGTATGAGATGGGACGCACGCTCACCGAGAAGCTGCGCAAGCGCATTCCGCGCCAGCAGTACGACGTGCCGATCCAGGCCGCGATCGGCTCGCACATCATCGCCCGCGAGACGGTCAAGGCATTCCGCAAGGATGTGATCGCGAAGTGCTATGGCGGGGACATCTCGCGCAAGAAGAAGCTCCTGGGCAAGCAGAAGGAGGGTAAGAAGCGGATGAAGCAGGTCGGCCGCGTCGAGGTTCCACAGGAGGCGTTCCTGGCCGTGCTCGAGCTGGGGGAGGAGTGATGACCGTGGGCCTGCTCTCCTCAGCGCCCTCCACGGCGTTCGGGGGGCATGCCGATTTTTTGGGATTGCTGTTCGTTCCCGCGGGACTCCGCGCACCGTGAAGATCCTGTTCGTCTGTTTGGGGAACATCTGCCGCTCGCCGACCGCGGAGGGCGTTATGCGCCAGCTTGTCGCCAAGGCGGGTCTGCGGGAGAGCGTCGAGCTCGACAGCGCCGGGACCGGTGGCTGGCACGTTGGCGAGGCCCCAGACGCGCGCGCCGTCGAGGCGGCGCGGGGCCGAGGGGTCGCACTCGAGAGCGTTGCTCGGCAAGTGCGCGCGGAGGACTTCGAGCGCTTCGATCTGCTCGTCGCGATGGATCGCTCCAACGAGCGCGCGCTGCGCGGGCTAGCGCCCGAGGAGTCTCTGTGCGCGAAGGTCTGCCTTCTGCGCGAATTCGACCCAGCCAGCGCCGGGCTCGACGATCTCGACGTCCCCGATCCCTACTACGACGGGGCGCACGGCTTTGACCTCGTGCTCGACCAGGTCGAAGCGGCGTGCTCTGGTCTGTTGGAGCGCGTTCGGGCGCCCGGCGCTGAGCCGCCGGCGCGCACGGCGCCGGCGGACGGCGCCGAGCACGGCGATGGCGTGCCCGACCAGCCTGGCGCCGAGCGCGCGTGACCCTGCCGCGGGGCGCCCGCGACGCGCGACGCGTCGGGGGCGGCGACATCAACGAAGCCTGGCAGGTGCTCCTGGACGGGCGCGAGGCGTTTGTCAAGACGCGCCCAGACGCCGGCTCGGACGAGTACGCCCTGGAGGCGGCGGGGTTGCGGTGGCTGGCCGAGCCGGGGGCGCTGCGCACGCCGCGCGTGGTCGATCTCGCCGAGGACTACCTGGTACTCGAGTGGGTCGAGCCGGGCCCGCTCAGCGCAGCGGGAGCGGAGGAGCTTGGGCACGGCCTGGCTAAGACCCACGCGGCCGGCGCACCATGCTTCGGCGACCCCGGTTTCGGAGAGTCGCTGGGCGTGCAAGCGCGCATTGGCTCGCTGCGCTTGCCGAATGAGCCGAGCTGGGACTGGTGCTCCTTCTACGCCGAGCAAAGGCTCCTGCCGCTGGCGCGCATCGCCCGCGAGCGAGGCTCCTTGAGCCGTGAGGGGGCCTCCGCCGTCGAGCGCGTCTGTGAGCGGCTCGAGCTGCTGGTGGGCCCCTGCGAGCCGCCGGCGCGCCTGCATGGCGACCTGTGGAGCGGGAACGTCCACGCGGACATCGAGGGGCGCCCTTGGCTGATCGACCCGTCCGCTTACGGCGGCCATCGCGAGGTCGACCTCGCGATGCTGCGCCTCTTTGGCGCGCCCTCTGAGCGCGTGTTCGCCGCTTATGAGGAGGTTACGCCGCTGGCCGACGGTTGGAAGGAGCGCGTCGGCCTGTGGCAGCTGCTGCCGCTACTGGCACACGCTGTCCTGTTCGGCGGCTCCTATTGCGCGTCGGCCGAAGCCGCCGCGCAGCGCTATGCGCACTGAATGGGTCGGCTTGCGGACCTCGACATGTTCAACAGGCCAGCTCTTGTCCCGTCGGCGAGAGCGCGGTCGGATAGGGGCGCATGAGCCCCGCCACGATCGAGCAGCGCCGCCGCCTGTACCTGCTTGCGCGAGTCGTGATCGTGCGTCACTATCGCAGGCCGCTGACGCTCGAGGGCGTAGCGCGGGCGCTCGCGTCCTCGCCGCGTCAGCTCACGCGCGTATACGCCCAGTTCGGCGAGTGCACGTTCCACGAGGACCTGCTCGCACGGCGCCTCAGCGTCGCCGCGCAACTCTTGATCGAGCAGCCGGCGATTTCGGTGCGCGAGGTCGCGCGGCTCGTTGGCTTCCGCCAAGCGCCGTACTTCGCGAAGGCGTTCCGACGCCGCTACGGCCTGACGCCGGCTCGCTTCCGGGCAGAGGGTCGTGCCTATGCCAGGAGGGTGGAAGCTCGAAAAGCGGGTTGTGAGGGGCGGGTGCGCCAGTCGCGCAGAGGAGCTTGTCGGTCCACCTAGGCTGGAGCGCACACGGTCGCCAGGCCGCCCTCCGATCTAGGGTCCCGCGTGGGCCGCCACGTCGATAGGCGCGAGCTCGTCCATGGGCACGGCGCCCGGCAGCCGCAGGCAAAGTAGCGTGCCGCCGCCGGGTGCGGGCTGCGCGCCCACCGATCCGCCGTGCTGCTCGGCGACTTGGCGGACTATCGCCAACCCAAGACCCGAGCCGGGCTGGCCGCGTGCCTCGGCGCCGCGGTAGAAGCGATCGAACACTTGCGGCAGGTCCGCTTCGGAGATCCCTGGCCCATGGTCGCGCACCGTCAACTTGGCGCCGTGCAGGGCGATCTCGACGCGGCTGCCCGCCGGACTGTAGTTGACGGCGTTATCGACCAGGTTGTTCACCGCGCGGACGAGTCGCGCCGGCGCTCCGAGCATGACGATCGGCTCGAGCTCGACCTCGAACGGTGTGTCCGGCGAGTGGCGCCGGGCGCGCTCGACGGCCTCCTCGACGATCAGGTCCAGGCGCACGTCCTCCTCCGCCGTGTGTGGCTGCTCGCCACGGGCCAGCTCGATCAGGTCGTTCATCAGGAACGTGAGCTCCTCGATCTGCTCGACCACGTCGTCGAGCATGCGCTGGCGTTCCTCCATGCCCATGTCGCGCTCCTGCTTGAGGATTTCGATGTTCGTGCGCAGGCTCGTCACGGGGGTTCGCAGCTCGTGCGAGGCGTCGGCCACGAGCTGGCGCTGTGCGTGCACCGAGGCGTCGAGCGCGCCCATCGAGCTTTGCAGGGCATCGAGCATCGCGTTGAAGCTCTCCGCCAGGCGCCCGATCTCGTCCTCGCCGGCGGGCTCGATCCGCTTCGACAGATCCTGGGTGCGCGTCACGTGCTCGGTCGCCTGCGTGAGGCGCTTCACGGGCGCCACCGCCGCGCCGGCCACGAGTCGTCCGAGCAGCGCCGCAAGCGCGACTCCACCGATGTCGAGCAGCGCGAGGATCAGGCGCAAGCGCCCGAGCAGGTGGTCGACGCTCGTCAATGGCTGGGCGAGCTGCACGGCGTAGCCGGGGCGAAGCGCGTCGGCGAGGATGCGCAGATGGATTCCGCTGGCGCGCGCGTCGCGGTAGAACGGCTTGCCTCCCTGCGCGGCGAGCCTGCGCGAAGCGGCGTCGATCGGCAAGCTGACATTTGCCGAGGAGCGGAACAGGATCTTGCCGCCGGAGTCGATCAGCTGCTGGTAGCCACGCACTTGATCGGGATGGGGAGAGAGGTTGCCGAACGGGTTGCCCTGCAACGCGATGATCGAGTCACCGCTCGTCGACCCCGGGCCTGCCTCGCGAACGCCCGCTCGTGGCACGGGCGGCGAGACGAGCAAGCCGAGCGGCGCCCCGGCCTTGAGATCGGCGGCGAGCGGCCTGCGCCTGCCTGTGCTCGTGAGCACACCGGCCAGATAGCGCTGCTCGCGCCTGCTCAAGCCACCGGGCGCGGCGTTTGCGATGAAGCGCAACCCACCAGAGCGGTTGCGCAGCTGTTCGTCCACCTGGCCGCGCAACTGATGCGCGGCGAGCAGGTAGGTGAGCATCGAGGCGAGCACGACGGCGACCGCGACGGCTGCGGCCGACACGAGTGTGATGCGTCGGCGGAAGCTCATGCTCGCGATCGTATTGCGCAGCGGCGCGTGGCTGGGCGGGCTCATCGCTCGCGCAGCACGTAGCCGACGCCGCGCACCGTGTGCAGCAGGCGCGGCTCGCCCTGCGCCTCGGTCTTGCGGCGCAGGTAGCCCATGTAGACGCCAAGCGAGTTGGAGCTCGAACCGAAGTCATAGCCCCACACATGCTCGAAGATGATCGAGCGCGTAAGCACCTGCTTAGGGTGGCGCAGGAACAGCTCGAGCAGCAGGAACTCGGTGCGTGTGAGGTTCAGCGAACGCTCGCCGCGCCGCGCCTCGTGCGCGAGCCGGTCGAGACGCAGATCCGCGAAGGAGAGCGTCTCCTCCTGCTCGATCTCGTCCGCCCGCCTCAGCAGCGCGCGTACGCGCGCCATCAGCTCGCGCAGCGCGAACGGCTTGATCAGATAGTCGTCCGCGCCCGCGTCCAGGCCGGCGACGCGGTCGTCGATCTGCTCGCGCGCGGTCAGCATCAGCACGGGCGTGCGGTCCCCGCTCTCGCGCACTCGCCTGCAGACCTCCAGGCCGTCGAGCACGGGCATCGAGACGTCGAGGATCACCGCGTCATAGGAGCCGCCGGTCAACCGCTCGAGCGCATCGCCGCCGTCGCCGCAGAGGCTCACCTCATAGCGTTCGAGCGTAAGCGCGCGCGACAGCGCGTGCTGGACGGCGGGCTCGTCGTCGACTACCAGTATGCGCGCGGGCTCGGGCATGTGCGGTTGCGCTTCCCTCCGGCGGGCAATGGAGTGCCCAGAAGGTGAGGCTATGGTGACGGTAACTGTGGGAATCTAGGATCAAGGCCGAAGAGGATGCGAAGAATCGTCGATCACGACACCCCCGCGGCGATTCGAGAGGATCGAAGCGCTGTGGACAGCGGCAGAGACGGCGGCAGCATCGCGGCGGACGGCAGATCCGTGCCTTCGGAAGCCAGCTCTGACGGCGGCATGTCAGCGCAGTCTCGGCGACTGCGCAACGGGTTGATCAGCCTCGCGATCTTCTTCGTGCTTGTCGCTGCGCTGCTGCTCGCTGTGCCCGGTCTGCGCTCCGCCGGGGATCGGATCGCCGACGCCAAGCTCGGGTGGGTCGCGGCGGCCGTCGGCTTCGAGCTGCTCTCCTGCGCCGGCTACGTCGTCCTGTTCGAGCTCGTCTTCAAGATGGAGCGCGGTTTCAGCCGACGTCTGTCGCTCGCGGAGCTCGGCGTCAACTCGGTCGTGTCGATCGGAGGCATCGGCGGGATCGCGCTCGGCGCCTGGGTCCTGCGCACGAAGGGCGTCGCGATTGAGCGGATCGCCAGACGCTCGGTTCTGATGTTCGTGCTCACGAGCGCCGTCAACGTGAGCGCCGTGGCCCTGATCGGCGTGCCGATGTGGCTTGGGCTGCTGCCCGGCTCCCAGAACACGCTGCTCACGCTGCTACCCGCCGTGCTCGCGATAGCGGTGATCATCGGCACGCTCCTCGTAGCCGCGCTGGCGGGACGGCTCGCGACGCGCGGGGTACTGCGCGACGGGCGCACGTACGTCGCGCTGGTGGCCCTCAGCGATGGCGTGCGCGGGGCGTTGCTGCTGATCCGCCGAGGCGACTGGCGCCTGCTCGGAGCAGTCGGCTACTGGCTGTTCGACACGCTCGTGCTGTACGCGTGCCTTGCTGCCTATGGTCCCACACCGACGTTCTGGGCGCTCGCGATGGCCTATCTGGTCGGACAGCTCGCGAACTCGATCCCGATACCCGCCGGGCTGATCGCGGTCGAAGGCGGTCTGATCGGGATGCTTGTGCTGTTCCACGTGCGCCCGGTTTCGGCGGTCGTTGCGGCGGTCGTAACGTACCGTGCGATCTCGCTATGGCTGCCAGCTCTGATCGGGTCGGTCGCGTTCTTCAGCCTGCGCCGAGAGATCGGCGAGCCGGTGAGCGCCTCGCCCGAGGTTGCTGCCGGCGGCTGCTGAGTCTCAACGTTCGGGCTGCCGCGAGCGTGGTCTGCTCAGACGCTAGCCCGCGAGGCGTTCGGCGGCGGCGAGCGCCGCCTGCACCTTCTGGCACGGTTGGCCTGGGAGTCGGCTTAGCGCAGGGCGCAGCGCGGGCGGCACGGGCCCCGACAGCCCCGGGCAGTAGACGGGTGGCGGCAGCTTGATGCTCGCCGACCCCGGAGCGTTGAGCGGGCGCAACTGGTCGGCTGCGAGCAGCGCGTGGGCGGGCGTGTCCGAGAACACGTCGATAGCCAGGCGTTCGCTGTAGAGCTCGATCGAGCGTTCTTCGTCATAGACGGTCGCCGGCACGCCTCTGATCAGGATGTTGCGCTGTGGCCCGAGCGCGCTGTTGGAGTGCAGGCGGTAGATCACGGTCGTGACCTGTAGCGGTAGCAGACAGCTACCTCCGCCGCCAAGCAAACCCTTGCCGTTGACGCAATCTCCGTAATAGACGCTGTCGCCGATCGCGGTGCTGTAGCCCTTCAATCCGTCGACCGTCGCGAGCGGCTTGCCGATGAAGCTCGGGCCGACCCAGTAGAGCTTGTAGTAGGGGAACGTCTGCGCTTCGGCCAGCGCGGTGCGCTCGATCGCCGGTGGGTGCTCGGTGCCGCAACCGGCCACGAGCGCCGTCGCAATCATCAGCGCAAGCGCCGGCGCGGCGCGGCCTCTCCTCGAGCTCCTCGGCATCGGCGCTGATTATCGGCCACCGGCGCTTGCCGCGCGCAACGCGACCTCGTGGGCCGTGACCGAGGCGGTGCTTGCAGGCCGCCGCTCGGAGTGCCCGCAACGCGACTTCCGGGCTTCCCATCGGTTCATACCCGTACAAGCGCGATTCGTCCATTTGAGCTCGACTCGCGTGTGTGCCGGGGCTCGGTCGGGTAGCGGGCCGAGCTCCGGCCGATTCCATCCTCGCCACACTCGGCCGCTTCTCGCCATACTGGCCGCTGTGGAGAGCGAGGCACTCACCGCGCTCAAGCCGTCATCGCTCGAGTCGGTTAGAACGCAGCTCTCGGGCAGACGCCTCCCCCTCGCGCTGCCGCTCGCTTGCGTGCTCGTGGGAGCGTGGCTCATGCTCGCGCCGCGCTCGCCCGATCTCGCGGCGCAGACCTACCGCGCCACACTGTTCGCTCATTCGGGGTTCACGGTGTGGGACGACAACTGGTACGCCGGCCATCATCTGCCCGGCTACAGCCTCGTGTTCCCGTGGCTCGCGCTGCTTCTTGGGATACGGCTCGTCGGCGTGCTCGCGGTGCTCACCTCGACGTTCGCGTTCGAGCGGATCGCGCTCACCGTCTATGGGCCGCGCGCCCGCTGGGGCGCCGCGTGCTTCGCGCTCGCCGTCGCCGGCGACCTGTGGATCGGAAGGGTCACGTTCGCGCTCGGGGTGAGCTTCGCCACCCTGGCGGCGCTCGCGCTCGTGCGCGAGCGGCCGCGGCTTGCCGGCGTGCTGACGGCTGTTTGCGCCGCCACGAGCCCGGTCGCGGGTTTGCTGCTCGCATTGGCTGGCGCCACGCATGTGCTCGTCGTGCGGCGCGCCCGTCCGGGCCTGACGCTCGTGCTTCCCGCGTTGCTGGTGGTGCTGCCGCTGGAGGCGCTATTCCCCGAGGGCGGCTGGGAGCCGTTTGCCGCAAGCTCCGTAACCGCGACGCTGGCGGTGACGCTCGCCTTCCTATACGCCGTCCCGCGCGAGGAGCGGCTACTGCGCGTTGGGGCGCTGGTCTACCTGGGTGTGACGGTTGCTTCGATCGCGCCGACCCCGATGGGCAGCAACATCGACCGCTACGCCGTCCTGCTCGCCGGCCCGCTGCTGCTGTGCGCGCTCGGTCGCGACGGCTGGCGCCGGCGGGGGCGCCCGCTCGCGGCGACCGCAGTGGCCGTGGCGGCGATCGTCGTGTGGACCGGCTGGGGCCCGGTGCGGGAGAGCACCGGAGTGATAGCCGACCCCTCGACGGGCGCTGCCTACTACACACCGCTCATACGCTTCCTCGCCACGCACGGGGGGGCGCTCGAGCGCGTTGAGGTCCCCTTCACGCACTCCCACTGGGAGGCGGCGCTGCTCGCTCCCCAGTATCCGCTCGCCCGCGGGTGGGAGCGTCAGTTGGACACGAAGAACGACCCAATATTCTTCAAAGCTCACCTCGCATCCTCGGCATACGAGGCTTGGCTGCGAAACAACGGGGTCAGCTACGTCGCGCTCCCGGACGTGCGCCTCGACGGCTCCAGCGACGAAGAGGCCGCGCTCATCCGGCGAGGCGTGCCGTATTTGCGCGAAGTGTTCGCGAGCAAGCACTGGCGCGTGTTCGCGGTGCTCGACCCTGAGCCACTCGCCTCTGCCCCCGCAGTGCTGACTGGGCTAGGCCATGACTCGTTCACACTGCGCTTCGCCGCGCCAGGGAAGTCGCTCGTGAGGCTGCACGACACGCGCTATTGGACTGTTGTGAGCGGACACGGTTGCGTCTCCGCCACGCGTGGCGGCTGGACCGTTGTGAGCGCCAGCGCCGCCGGCGTCGTGCGTGTCGCCGCGCGCTTCTCGCTCGCGCGCGCGCTCGGGCTCGCCGGCGGCTGCGGCTGAGCTTTGCGGCGGCTGCCGCCTTCGAAGCCCTCGCCGCGGCATCCCTGTGCGGCGACGTGGGAACGTAGGGGGCGAGCGCGTACAGGCCTGTGATGCCCGACAGGTACAGGTAGTGGTCGTCGCTTATGACGGGGTCGAACGAGCCCGTTCTCATCGAGAACGCCACTCTGCCGGTTGAGATCCCAAGCCCGGTCGTGTGGTGGGCGAGGTTGGCGAAATAGACGATCCGCCCGACGATTGTGGCCGAGCCGGAGATCTTGCCTCCGTCGTGATAGCGCCAGTCGACGTGTCCTGAGCGAGCGTCGAGTGCATAGAACGTGCCGTCGTAGGAGCCCAGGTATATGGTCGGCCCCAAACCAGGCGCGTTGGTGACGGCTGGCGAGGCGTACACGTAAGCGCCGGTCTGCACAGCCCAGTCGAGTTTGCCCGAGGACGCGTCGTATGCGTATACGCGCCCGTCGGTGTTGCCGAGAAACACTCGTCCATACATCACCGCCGGTGTCGAATAGAACGTGCCGCTGCCCACCAATGCTCCGCCCGACCCGCTCGCCCACAGCCGATGGCCGTCGCGCTCGCGCACGGCCTGCAGCTCGCCCGAGTAGTCGCCGAAGTAGAGCACCCCATTCGCCAGGCTCGGGCTGGCCTTGACCGCTCCAGCTGCGTGGTAGGTCCAGAGCACGTTGCCAGTGCGCGCATTCAACGCATACACGGTGCCGTTCTGAGAGCCGAAGAAAAGCTTGCCTTTGTCGAGCAAGGGAGAGGACTCGGCTCGACTCGGCAGGTCTCTCGCCCAGCGCAGGCGCCCGTCGATCGTGTTCAGCGCCACCACCCGTCCTGCCTGCTGCCCCGGCGAGCGCGAGAGCACGGTCGCATATACCGTGTCGCCCGCCACGGCGGGCGTCGAGGCCGACAGTGCGCCGATCCTTCGTTGCCATAGGTCCTTGCCCGTGTACTTGTTGATCGCGTGGATCACGGCGTCGTCGCCGAGCTGGAAGATGCGGTTGCCCCACATCACCGGAGGAAACTCCAGCAGCGCGCCGCCACCGTGCGTCCATACCGTCCTGAACGGGGGGGTCATTCTCGCCGAGGCAGGGAAGAAGCGCGCATGATTCTTCGTATAGCCGTACAGGGGCCAAGCGAAGCGATCCTGACCTTTGGCCTTCGGCAGCGTGGGGGTGGGCTGCGGGACGAACGCGGCGTGTGGGTGGTAAATGTTTCCGGTGCGTTTCTTCTCGTAAAGGTAAGCCGCGAGCGCGATGGCGGCGAGCAAAAGCGCAACGCCGCCCGCCAACGCGAGCCCGCCTCGGGTGGTGCGAGGGAGCAGGCGAAACCGTCGCGCGCCGCTCATTGGTCAGTGCTCAAACACGAGACTCCGCCCTCAGGCGGCAAGCCTGCTGGATGACGAGTCGGGCTCTGCGGTCGGGGTGTGCGGCGAGCGCTCCGCTGAGGGCGTCCCACGCGACTCGTGGGAGGTGCGGGCGCGCACAAGCGCCAGCGCCGAGAAGCTCCCGAACAACAGTCGCAGCAGCCGCGCGCCCATCAGGACGAGCCCGCCGAGGCTCACAGCGGCCAGCGGCAGCAGCGTGAGACCCGCCACCAGCGACACGATGTCGTGCCCGTCCGCGATTGACCAGTCCCAGAGGACGTAGTCGATCACGGTCAGCACGAGCAGAGGCACCAAGGCTCTGAGGCGCACGCCCGTAGGTTATCGGGAGGTTGGGACGGTACGATGGTCGCTGGCCCGCGGGCGAAGTGTTGTGGTTGCACAGAAGCCTTCCAAGCTTCTAGGGCGGGTTCGATTCCCGTCGCCCGCTTCGTGCGCCTCGGCCGACCAGCGTCTTGCGTCTGGGCCGGCCATTCGGTTCTCACAAGTCGTAGAGGAGACGGACAGGGTGTCGCAACGCGGCCGACCTCGAGGGCTATGCTGGGAGCATGGTCGAGTCAGCCAGTCAGGTCGCCAAAGAAGAGGCAGCGCGGATGGCAGCGAGCCCGGCACCCACGGCTGTGGTCGAGCGCTTTCTGGCTTTGCTCGTCGCCGGAGACGTCGATGGAGCGGTGGAGCTGCTGGCGGTTGACGTTCGATACCAGAACGTCGGACTGCCAACGGTACGCGGGCGCGAGCGAGTCCGTCGGCTCTTTCGGGCGGCCATGCGCCAGCCCGGCGCAGGCTTCGAGGCCTACGTTCACACGATCTCGGCAGACGGCTCGTCGGTGCTGACCGAGCGCACAGACGTCCTGAAGGTCCGCCGGCTGCGCGTCCAGCTGTGGGTATGCGGACGCTTCGACGTCCACGACGGTCAGATCGTGCTTTGGCGCGACTACTTCGACTTCGTCAACTTCACGCTGGCGCTAGGCCGGGGCCTACTCAGCACGATCCTCCCCGCTCTTGGCGCCAAGCCGCCAGAGATGGCGTGAGGGCTGCGAGTCGGCAAGGGTCCCGGCTAGGCGGTGCCATGCACGCTTTGTCCGTAGAATCAGATTGCACCACGGGGAGTGGCGCAGTCTGGTAGCGCACCCGGCTGGGGGCCGGGCGGTCGCAGGTTCAAATCCTGTCTCCCCGATGAAAAGTCGCAGGTTCAGAACCTTGCACCTCGCCGCGAGGTTGGCGAAAGCCTCGAAAAGACTGCGTTTCTCGGTTGGTCGTTCTCGCCTGTTCCCGGTTGTTCCCGGCACGCGGGACCGCAAAAGGACCGCAGCGAGGGCGAAAGGGACCGCAAGACGACGGCAGTCCAAGCGGCGAATCGGTCGGGTCCGCTTCGCCATAAGAGCGCTTATCGAGCGCACCGTGCCTTTTCGTGGCGGCCCCATGCCATCGCCCTGCGACATAACACGCACAAAGGGCTCACGCGCACTGGGCGCGAGCGCCTTCAATCGCAGGCGGACTCGGGCCATTCTTCGAGTGCAAGCACCGAGACTGGCATGAAGTCCGCGTCGCGATGGGCGCATAGTCAGCGCGGGCGGGCCCGGTCACATGTACTTCGCGTACTGCGACGCCGCCGGCACCGAGCTCGGCACATGCCTGAGGATCTCACCGACGCTGCGGGCGGTCAGCAGGGTGATCGGCAGGCGGGCGCCCATCCGCGCGCGGTTCCAGTTCAGCTTTGTGAGGCTCAGGATCTCCCGCGCAACCTCCTGCACGGGGCGCTCGATCAGCCGCGGGCGCAGACCGAGCGGCCGCGGCACATAGAGGCCCGGGTAGGTTTTGTAGTAGGGGACGCTACCGTGGGTGTAGAGCAGGTGCTCATCCTCGCTTAGCGTGACGAGCGTCCCGCGCAGCGGCGGGTAGGTGTGCGCCTCGCGCATCACCATCGCCTCATCGCTGCTCGTCAGCCACACCAGTTCGCACTCCAGCGGCCCGGCCTCGGCGGCGGCGAGGAACCCGGCCACCTCCTCATCCGAGAACGAGCTCGTCTTGTGCAGCGTGAGCGTCGCGGGCAGGTTTTTATGGACCGCCCGGTAGCGGTCCAGCGCGTCGCGCAGCAGCGCCTGCGCGTCCTCGCGGCTCAGGTGCGGCTGACGGTCATGCTCGCCGTGGGCTGCGATCCCACCGCGCACGATCACCCCGTCGCCAAGCTCGTTGAAGACCTGCGCGACACTCGCGAACAGCTCCCCGCCGGTGCTGACGCGAGTGAAGGAGACCCCGACGAAGCAGCGCGTCGGTTCGCTGCGTGAGCTGTGAAGCCGCCAGGGCTTGCCGCCAGCCTTGTAGAAAAGCGCGCTGAACAGGTTCCACGCGCGGGTCGCGGGGTCCTCGACCCCGGCGCCGCCCCTCCAGGTGACGGGGCGGATGATCTGGATCGGGGTCGGGGTCGCGATCAGTGCCGCCTTCAGCAGATCGTGGAAGTTTTGCCCCACCCGCTCGTGGTCGCCGACCCCGTCGGGTATCCCCGACGGGCGCGCGAGGACGACCACGTCGACCTCGGCGTGCTCGAGCAGCCGGTTGACCTCCTGCGCGCACAGCTCGACACCGGCACGGATCCGCTCATCGTCCCCTTCGGCCGCCGCGAGACCCCGCAAGAGGCTGCGGCTCATCGCCCGCTTGGCGTGCTTGGGGAACGCCAGGCGGGCGCAGAAGCCGACCTTTGCGCGGCAGCCGGGGAACTCCGGGAACAGCTCACGCAGCTCGCTGGTCTTCGCATTCACGCCGCCCGCGCACGCCTTCAGGTAGTCCTGCACCTCCTCGACCGCTTTGACCTCGCCGACGAGGCCGACCCGGATCCGCTCGCAGCGGCCCTCCATCTCGATGTCGGCGGGCCCGTGGGCGATGATCCCCGCGCGCTGCTCGGGGTGGGTCGCGCTGTAGCCGAACTCCAGCAGCGGCTCCTCGATGACGCTCACGTCGATCATGCCGCGAGCTCATGCGTGTCGAATAGCGTCAGCTCGTCGGGGTCGGCGAACCCCAGCTCACCGGGAGATACCTTTCTCCAACTGCTGTCGATGATGCTGCGCGGCGAGCTCGCGCTGAGCAGCGGCCCGAGCGAGAACGGCTCGCCGCCGGTGGTCGACTCGAGCGTCAATCGCTCGACGAGCAGGTGCGCCCACATCCGAAGCGCCTGGCTGACGGCGGGGTGCGTCTCGATCCGCTTGATCGTCCCCAGCGCGCTGTCGCTGTGCCCGGAGATCTGGACGCCGTCCCAGGTGAATAGGTAGGTCGGGCGCACCTGCACATACCACTGCCCGTCCAGGCGGCGCACGACGATCGAGGCGGCGTCGTGGCGGTAGCCGGTGTGGCCCTCGCGGGTCTTGGCCTCTTGCGGTGAGACGACCGTGCGCCCGGGCGGCCCGGCCCATGGGTAGAGCACTGCCTTCCATTCCTCGGGCGGGGCGGTGAGCCGGAAGTAGGCGAGGTGCTTCTCCCGGTGCCAGGCGATCCGGCGGTGGTGCGCGGAGAGCAGCCGCCGGCGCGTCAGGTCTCGGATCAGGTTCTGATCCTGCGCCTGCGCGGAGGCGAGCCACGGTGCGAGCGGGCCGCTTTTGGGCTCGCACGCACCGATCGCCTCCAGGAACTCGGGACGCATCGGTGAGAGCGACCAGATTAGCCCGTCGCGCAGCACTGCGCTGAAGTCGTGGACGCGGCGCTCGTGGGCGGGCGCGAGGATGCTTCCCGGGTCCCCGTCCGGGACGGTGGCCGAGTGCAGCGTCTCGGTGCCCCAGATCACTGGCATCAGGTTCAACAGCACGGTCTCCGGTGTCCACGCGGGTGTCGGGGGCTCGACGCGGTCCTCGGCGCTGGCGCGCAGGTCGAACAGGGTGTCGCGGGCGTGCTCGTCGAAGCGGTCGCGGGCCTTCACGAACGTGACGCGTCGTTTCGCGCGCAGTGCCGGGTCCCTGGCCCACTCCTGGATGCTGCGCCAGTAGATCTCGCCCGTCTCCGGGCGAGAGCAGACGAGCAGTACCGGCTGGTTTGAGCTCAGCCAGTAGTCGATGTGGCTCTGGCTGGGGGTGTAGTGGAAGCCGTCGTCGCTCTCCGCGGGCCATCTGCGGGTGGTGGCGCGGCTCTGCACCCCGATCCGCACGTTCTGGACCAACCCCGAGCCGGGGTCGCGCAGCTCGATCTGCCCGTCGATGCCGAAGTCGATCGCGCCCGCGCCGGGGTGCCAGATGTGTTTCATCCGCCCGACGGCGTCGGCGATCATCGCGATGCCTCGCTCGCCGGTGAGGGTCTGATCCGTCGCCTTCTGCGTCATGGATAAACATTCGCAGGTCGCCAAGACGGCCCGGCCCCGCTGCCGGATCGGGTGCAACCGGCTCGCGCCGGGCTGCCTGAGGGTTCGGTGGCGGCTTCTCTAAGGCCCGAGCGGGGTGAGGGCCAGACGCCCGTCGCAGCGTGCGGCGAGCTCACCGGCGGCACGGTGCAGCCGCCTGGCTCGCGCCGGTCGCGCGCACACGAGGTGCGCGACCCACGAGCTCGACACCGCGAAGGAACGGTGCTCGGGGAAGCGCTCGCGCAGCGCCCGCAGGCGCGCGTCGATGTAGGCGGCGCGCTGCACGCGCGGGAAGTGCTGGTAGACACACACCGAGCGCCGCCCGCCGAGCGCCCGCTCGAGCTCCTCCCAGTACAGGTACTTGCACGAGTTGCGCCGGCCGCGGGCGACGCTCGCGACCTGCAGCCCGTTGTCGGGGTCGAAGAACACCAGGTCATCGGCCCCGAGGGCGGGCCAGAGCCCGGCGAAGTAGCGCTCGCGGCCGTCGGGCTCATCGTCCAGCAGCCCGGCGTGGAAGCTCGCCGGGCCGAGCACGCCCGCGTCCTGCACCGCCGCCACCGCCCGCTTCCCGCCGCTCACCATTGCGCCGAGCGCCGCGAACACCTTGGGGTCGAGCTCGCCGAAGGCCTCCGGGTCATCCAGATAGGCGAGCCGACCACCGTCGGCGCGACCGTCGGGGGCCGTCAGCATCCAGCAGACCCGCAGCGTGCCGGGATGCGCGCCGGCGAGGGCACGCAGCAGCGTGTACTTCAGGTAGTCGTTGACGTCGCCGGTGTATTGGTCCTTCACGCCCGCTGCAGGATTACCGACCCGACGGTCAGACACCGCGCGCCACGGTGAGCGCGCGCGTGTCCGCCGGGGCCACTAGCATCGCGGCCATGTCCTTTGCGGACCCTTCACGGGGGAGACGACGCCCGTGGGCGTGAGCATCGTCGTCGGCGGCCAGTACGGCTCCGAGGGCAAGGGCAAGGTTGCCCAGCACCTCGCCCGCAGCCGCTCCGCGTGCGCGGTGGTGCGCGTCGGCGGCACGAATTCCGGACACACCTCCCTCGGCGGCGAAGGCGAGCGCGAGGTGCTGCGCCAGCTCCCGACCGCGGCGCTCGACCCCGACGTGGTGTGCGTCCTCGCGGCCGGCTCCTACATCGACCCGGTGATCCTGATCGCCGAGGTGGAGCGCTTGGCGCTGCCCGCCGAGCGGCTGATCATCGACCCCGGCGCGATGATCATCACCCCCGCCGACCGCGACGCCGAGCGGGCCTCGGACCTCACCGAGCGGCTCGGCTCGACCGCGAGCGGCACCGGCGAGGCTGTCGCCCGGCGCACCCGCCGGATCTCCGCCGGCGACCTCGCGGGCACCCGGCCCGAGCTCGCACCCTACCTCGCCCCGGTCCGCCCGCTGCTGCGCGAGATGCTCGACGACGGCGAGCACATCGTGATCGAGGGCACCCAGGGCTTCGGGCTCTCGCTGCTCCACTCCCCGCACTTCCCGAAGGCGACGAGCCGCGACACGGGCGCCGCCGCGGCACTCGCCGAGACCGGGCTCAGCCCGCTTGACGTCCAGGACGTCGTGCTGGTGCTGCGCAGCTTCCCGATCCGCGTCGCCGGGGACTCCGGCCCGTTCGGCGCACCGGAGATAACGTGGGAGCAGATCGCCCTCGAGGGCGGCCACCAGCAACCGCTCGCCGAGTACACCTCCGTTACGAAGAAGCTCAGGCGCGTCGCGCGGTTCGATCCGGAGATCGTCCGCGAAGCGATCATCGCGAACAACCCGAGCGTGATCGTCGTGAACCACCTCGACTACGTCGACGCCGCCGCCGCTAGCGGCGTCATGACCGGCCGCTCGAGCGAGTTCCTCGCCGACGTGGAGGCCCGCATCGGCCGAAGGGTAGACCTGCTCGGCCTCGGCCCGGACACGCTCATCGCCGCGCACGACCGCGGCGCCGTGCTCGCCTGAGCGAAGGGCAGGATGGCCGGCCCGAGCCCAGTTGAACCGCCGGTCATCTGGCTCCCGCCGTTCGCTGGCGACGACACGGAGGCCGCCAGGCGCTTCGAGAGCACCCGGAGCGCCGACCCGTTCCCGGACATCGCGCCGGCCCTGTTGAACAGCGCCGACCTGCTCGAGTACATCTCCGCGACCGGCATGGTGCATCCCTTCGATGTGCATCTCGGCAACGCGAACGAGATGGTCAAGCCCGCCTCCTGCGGGATGAGGCTCGGCGGACCCGTCGTCTACTGGGAGGACGCGGAGTCTAAGTCACCCGTCAAGGTCACCCGTGACCTGAAACGCGACGAGGAGCTCAAGCTCGAACGCAACTCGATCGTCTACGTCACGCTCGAGCCGGTCCTGCGGATGCCCGACTACATCGCCGCGCGCTTCAACCTGACGATCCGCGACATCTACCGCGGCCTCCTCGTCGGCACCGGGCCGCTGGTCGACCCCGGCTTTACGGGCCGGATCTCGGTGCCGCTGCACAACATCACGTGCAACCCCTACACGCTGCGCGGCGGCGAGCCGATCGCCTGGATGGAGTTCACAAAGATCTCCCCGAACGAGCGATGGACCGAGCACGACAGCCACGGGCGGAAGAGCCCCTACGTCCCGTTCCCCCAGCGCAAGCTGAGCCGCCGCACCGTCGATGACTACCTTGGGCGCGCCGCCGACGGTCCGATCACCAGCTCGATACCGGTCCTCGTGGGCAGCGCCGAGCGGGCGGCCCTCGCGACCAAGGACGCCGCCGAGGAGCAGCTGGCGCGCATCCGGCGCTACTCGGTGCTCGCGCTGCTCGCGGTCGTCCTGACGCTTGCGGGCATCCTGGTCACGACCTACATGCTGGTCGAAGACTCCAACTCCAGCCGGACCGCGCTGACCCACCAGGTCGACAACCTCGAACACGAAGTCGCTACGCTGCGGGCACGCCCGAAGATGAGATAGAGCCCCGCGCACACGCGCTCGGGGCCGGTCCGTCCGGACGCGAGGCGAAGATGAACTCGTGCACTCAGGGCCTCAGCCTCACCCGGGCACCGCGGCCGCCGAACCCCGCGGCGGGCCGCGCCAGACGTCCCCCACCGAGCTTCGGCGCCATCCCCGGCGCTGTGATCGAGAGTTGACCCGATGAGCACCAGCACACCTCCCGCCGGCGAGGGCATCCTGCCCGAGACGTTCGTGCACCTCGAGGGCATCGGCCCGAAGACCGAGCGGCGGCTGTGGCAGGCGGGGATTCTAGACTGGGAGACCCTGGCCCGCACCCCGCTGGCGCGCCGTGCGAACATCGCGGGCGCGCTGGAGCGCTCCCGCCGCGCCCTGGAGCGCGGGGACCTCGACTACTTCTTCATGGAGCTGCCCGCCAGCGAGCGCTGGCGCGCCTTCGCGGACTTCGGGCCGCAGTTCGTAGCCGTCGACATCGAGACGACCGGCCTGTCCACCTATGACGAGCTGACGATGATCGGCATCGAGAGCGCCGGGCAGTACCGCACTTTCGTGCGCGGCGCGAACCTCGCAGACGCCGTCGAGGTGCTCGGTGAGGCCAAGGGGCTGATCACGTTCAACGGCGCCCTGTTCGACCTGCCGTTCATCGCCCGCACCTTCCCCGAGCTCGAGCTGCCGCGCGCGCACGTCGACCTGCGCTTCCTTGCGCGCCGCGTCGGCCTCGCCGGATCGCTGAAGACCGTCGAGCATGAGGCCGAGCTCGACCGCGGCGCCGAGCTCACAGACATCACAGGACACGAGGCGACGGTGCTGTGGAGCGAATACGAATACGAGGGACGTCGCCGTTCGCTCCGTGACCTCGTCCGCTACAACGCCGCCGACACCTGTGTGCTACGCCCTCTGGCCGAGCTCGTCGTCGACCGGCTCTACCAGAGCCTCACAGAGGACCGCGAGCGCCCAGTCGAGGAGCAGCGCCTGTTCGACCCGGACCTGCCCGCCGGCCTACCACGGACGCGCCGCCTGCCCGCCCCGGCCGTGAGGCCGCCACGCGTCAGCGCCGGTGCGAGCACCCTGAAGGTCGGCCGCCAGACGCTTGGGCTGCCGGAGCGGCGCAGCACCCAGCCACGGATCACGATGGCTGACCTGGCCGCCAGGATGCGCGACCCCGACGCACGGATCGTCGGTATCGACCTGACGGGCTCGGAGAGCCGCCCGAGCGGCTGGGCGCTCCTGGAAGGCGAGACCGTCATCACGGGAATGCTCTCCGGGACCGAGGAGATCCTCACCCACACGCTCGCATGCCGGCCGCGGATCGTCTCGATCGACTCGCCGCTGGGGCTCCCAGCCGGTCGCGACTGCACCGAGGACAGCTGCGAGTGCCGCTCGCTCGGCATCACCCGCCACTGCGAGCGTACCCTCAAGCGCCGCGGCGTGAACGTTTACCCATGCCTGATCCAGAGCATGCAGGCGCTGACCCGCCGCGGGATCGAGATCGCCGAGGCGCTGCGCGGCGAGGGCGTCGAGGTGATCGAGAGCTACCCCGGCGCCGCCCAGGACATCATGCGCATCCCCCGCAAGCGGGCGTCGCTGAACCAACTGCAGAACGGGCTCGAGCGCTTCGGGCTCTCCGGGTTGCGGACGGCTGGCGCGCTGACCCACGATGAGCTGGACGCCGCGACCTCCGCGCTCGTCGGGTCCTTCTACCTCGCGGAGCTGCACGAGGCGATCGGTGAGGACACCGAGGGCTATCTGATCATCCCCTCGCTGCCGGAGGGTCTGCAGCACAGCGAGCCACGCGAGCACTGTGAGGACACGCCCGCGCGGGCCGGGCGGTGCATGCTGATCGGCGCCGAAGCCAGCGCGCACGCCCGCGCGCTCGGCTTCCCCGCGGCTGAGGACGAGCGCATCCCGGCGCCCGGCGCGCTCCTGCTTGGCGAGGATCTCGATGACTACTTGCAGGCCCTGGCCGAGCACGGGCCGAGCCTGCGAGCGGCCGTGATCGAGCCGCCGGGCACGCGTCTGGCGCGCCGCCCTCGCTTCGCCGATCTGCAGCTGCGCGCCGATGACCCCCAGCGGCTGCGGCGGCTGCGCCGCTGGAGCAGGCAATGGATGCCCCCCGTCGGCTGACGGCTCGTCCCGGCGGACACATCGGGCCGCCGGTGAGCACGGACGCCAACCAGCGCTGATGCAAGTCAAGTGGACGACCGCATGGCTGAAGCGGAACAAGGCGCTCCGGTGGCTAGGACGACACACTGGGACGGCGTGTGGCGCTCGCGAACCGCGGCCTGGCTGAAGGTGAAATCGCTCGGCTATCGCCCGCCGGAACTCAGTTACTGGGAAAGGCCTACTGACCTCGGGCTGACCGCGGCGTACTGGGACGACCCGTGGCCGGAGCTTCAGGGCATGCTGAACTCCGAGACGATCGTGCGATACCACGAGAAGATCGGCGAAATGATCAGGCCGTTCGACCTCGAGCTCCTGAAGCCCGCGAGCTACGAGCTGACGCTCGGGCCACGATGCCTGGTCGAGGGCAAGGAGAAGATCCTGACCGAGCGGATGCCGCACCTCGTGATCCCGCAGAACTCGATCGTGTTCGTCTCGATGCAACAGGTGCTCTGCCTGCCCCACTACATCGTCGGGCGTTTCGACCTGGCGATCGACCTCATCTACCGGGGCCTGTTGCTCGGCACCGGCCCTCAGGTCGACCCGGGGTTCCAGGGCGCCCTGGGCTGTCCGCTTCACAACATCTCAAACGAAGACATCCAGATGCGTCTGGGCGAGCCGTTCGCGAAGATCGACTTCGTCAAGACGGTCCCGCGCTGCGACACGGTCGTTGAGGACTGGAAGGGCATCGCGGACACCGAGCAGCTCGAGCGGTGGCTGACCGAAAACCCCGCCTCCAACGTGCGGCTGTTCAAGCGCGGCAAACCGGAGTGGCGTGAGCCGATATTCGGCTACACCAACGGTCAGCGCCCGACCAGCTCCGTGCACGAGCTGACACGTTCCGTCGGTCGTCTGCGTCGCGTCGGCTGGGCGGGCGTGTTCTCGGTCTCGATCGCTGTCGCCGCGCTCGTGCTGGCTGCCCTAGCGCTGACGAACGGCCTGTCCACGACCAAACAGGAACTGCAGAAGGTCCGCGCCTGCGAGCACTCCCTGGAAGACCGTCTCCAGGAAGCTCATCACCCGCCGGCCGCGCGCCCCGCAGCGTGTGTGGAACCCTGATGATCATCGCCTTTGAGGGCCTGCCGGGGGCAGGGAAGACGACGACCGCTCGGCTGCTCGCCGCCCGCATGCAGGCATCGAGTGTGATCGAGTCAACCCACGACCACCCGTTCCTGGACTCCGTCTATCGCGACGACGCCCGCCACGATCTGGAGGTGGAGCTCGCGTTCCTGCTCCTGCACGCAAGCGCCTGGCGGGCGATCGACCCGGCCGCGGTGACGGTCACCGACTTCACCCGCGTGAAGGATCTCCTGTTCGCACGCGACATGCTCACCGTGCAGGACGATCTCGACGTTTTCGTTGCCGTCTATTCGCGCCTGCATCAGACCTCGGTTGACGCCGATATCGTGATCTACCTCCGTGCGAGCCCGGAGCTGGCACTGCAGCGGGTGCGCGAGCGCTACGAACGAGACTCCCACCGTCTGTTCGAGCAGTCGATGGAACTGGAGCGCCTGCGGCGCATCGAGGCCCGATATGAAGCCCAGCACGACGATCTCGGCCGTCGGGTGCTCGACCTGGAGCTCGCAGAGCTGCTGCAACCCGGCGATGACGCCCAGAACTCGAAGGACAGGGTCACCAACGCGGCGCTTGAACTCTTGGCGCCTCACCTTCCGCATTAGCCCCGGCGCGTGGCATGGCTGTTTGGCATTCGCAACCGGCGGACAAACGGGTCTTACTGAAACGGTTGCGGCCGCCTTATGATGCGTTCACGGCGCTTGAGCGTCGAGAGGGCCCGCCGCCGAGCTTGCATGACTACCGACACGACCGTCTTGGAGCAGAGTCTGCTGTAGGACTTGATTGGCGAACTTTGTTCGCTAACCCGCGTCAAACGGGGCCGTCCTCTTCGGCGATCTCCAAGAGCCACGCTCCGCACTCAGGGACCCAGCAACCCATCCGGTCCTCGAAACATTCCGCGGCGAGAAGGTAGACGCCACTTCCGTGACTACACCTACCTAGGTTTGGAGAACGGCTCAATTGACGTTCTCTATCCCTACAACTGTCCCTTGAGACCGAGACGCCCCGTGTTTACTGGCTGAAACGACCTAGGCGGGTGGTCTCCAAAACCGCAGCGCCGATGGCGACGATTACGGTGCTGTCGCGTGGGAACCGGCCGGAGATCGAGACCGCAAAAGGACCGCAGAACGCCGAAAAACCGCATAGCAAAGCCAACTCGAACCTTACTCCCCGATTAGAAAATCCCTGCAAATTGGCTGGTTTTGGGAGTTTGGCTAGGCAGTCAGTTTTGGGGTTGGGGTCCAATTTGGGGTCCAAAGCGTGCTCGGTGCTTGAAGTTGGCCGTAGGGACCGGGTGGTCGCAGGTTCCAAGTTCGGCATATTCGTGCCTAAAGACGCGTGCTTGCGTCAACCGACGCCGTCTGAAAATGACCCAAGAGGCACTTGCCGAGCGCTGCGACATGCACGTTGTAGAGGTCGGCCGAGCCGAGCGCGGAGTACGAGATCTCCCACATCGACCGTCGTCAAGCTCGCGTGCGGCTTTGAGATTCCGGCTAGCGAGCTACTACGCGGGACTCTAGGACTCAGACCCTCCTGCTCCATATACCGCCTTTGTTGGCGGTAACGTAATGGCCGTCATGAGCCTTTCGACTCCTAATCTCGACCTCGGACGACTACGCGCCCAGCGTGAGGAGATCCTGACTTGCGCCGCCGAGCATGGTGCGCGCAATGTCCGCGTGTTCGGATCCATGGCGCGGGGAGAGCCAGACGCCGCGAGCGACGTGGATCTACTGGTGCAGATGGAACCGGGCCGTAATCTGCTCGATCTGGTGGGACTCTGGCAGGACCTTGAGGACATGCTGGGTACCCACGTCGATGTTCTCAGTGAGGGCGGCGTGAGTCCGCATTTGCGCGAGCGTATATATGCCGACGCCGTAGTCCTGTGAAGGACGAGCGTACTTACCTCACGCACGCGATCGAGGCGATCGACGCTATCACGGACTACACGGCTGATGGCCAGAAGGCGTTCTTCTCGGATGGCAAGACGCAGGATGCCGTGATCCGCAATATCGAGATCATCGGTCAGGCGGTCAAGGGAATATCGGACGACGCTCGCGCTCTTGAGCCCGCTGTACCGTGGCGACAAATCGTCGGAATGCGCGACAAGCTCATCCACGAATACTTCGGTGTTGACCTCGTGCTCGTCTGGGATGTCGTGGAACAGGAACTGCCGATCCTTCGCCCGCAGTTGGAGAAGCTGCGCGAGCGACTGGCCAATGATGTGGCGGCAACGGACAGGCTGTCTTCCTAGTCGCCAATCGGTCCTAACGGTGCAGGCGGTCGCGATAGTCCGACCTCGACATCATGAACCTAGCCATGGAGGGCTTGGAGGGGACCGCTCGCTTGGCGACTACTTTAATAGGGGCTCAGGCTGTGGCAAGTGAGACAATGCCCCGATGAGTCCAATCCTCGCTCACTGTGACATGCGGGACATGGCTCCGAAGCGTTCGTTGCAACGAGCGTTGGCGTTCCGCGCAGGTGAACGACGATATCGTCCATTGTCCATCTCGAAGATGGATCGTAGCTGACGGTGTTGCGTATTAGTGTTTGCCACCACCGTATAAATGAATCGTCGGGCCGGTAATCCGCTGTGGCGTCGAGGCCGGTACCCCATGCAGCCAACCGGCCGATCGCATAGACATCTGCTGGCGGCGATGCTTTTCGAGGATCTGCGACCAACTCGGGTGCCATAAATTCGGGGGTCCCGAAGTGCTCCAGCGGTTGCGTCATTCGTGGGCTGGTCTTGGGCTCCATGTAGACGAAACCCCAGTCGGCCACGACCCAGCGATCCGGGAAGATCAAGACATTCCCCGGCGAGAGGTCCCGATGGACGTAGCCCTGCCTGTGGGCATATCTGATCCCCTCGGCTACACCAAACAAACCGACTCTCAAACGGGTCCATGATGACCGCTGGAACGACCCAAGATCGTCAAGACTTTCTTGTGCTTCCCGCATCGCGTACCACTTCTTTTGTGGGTCCGTCCCGATGATCGGCAGTATGTTCGGATGTTCGAGCTTGCTTTGGACTTCGATCTCGCGGCGAATACGTCGGCGAGACCAATCTGATGGTCGAGCGAGCTTTACCGCGACGCGTTGTCCCGAAAATCTGTCGGTCCCGAAGTACACGAAGGCTTGGCCGCCCTCCTTGCGACGGCTGTCATCGAGATCAGGCACCGAGCTGCACTACGTCATTGTGGCGCAGTTCGTGCTCCTATACCACCTGTTCGGCACGAACACTCGTCTGGATGACCAGGCGCCGATCGAGATGTTGCGTGCGGCGGAGGAGCTCGAGCAGTTCACGGCCGTCGTTCGTGCCGCTCGCCAGATGGTGAGCTTTCAGACGTGACGCAGCTGACTGGTCGGTTCGACCCTACCGGTCGCCGAACCGACTTGCTGCGGAACCTCTAGTATTTGTAGTAATCCTCGACGCTGGATGCGACCGCTTGTGGGCGCATGGCGCGCGGTCCATGAGGCACACCGAGATGGATCTAGCTGGACACGCCCGCCGGTCAGTTGAGCGTTTCTGGGATGAGCGTGAGTCCTTCGGCTTGAGCGGCGGGGTGGAGGCGGCGGTCCCAGGTGGCGAGGATGAGATCCTCCCGGGGGAGCATGAGAGCCGCGGCGAGGTGCAGGGCGTCCATGCTGCGCAGCTCGTGGGTGATCGCGAGCTTTGCGGCGTCTTCGGCCAGGCGCTGGTCTACTTCGATCACGCCGAACGCGGGCCACTCCTCACGCATGGTTGTTGCGGCTGCTTGGCCTGCGCTGAGGCCGACGGCGCGGACGGTCTCGACGAACCCGATACGGCACATGAACCAGCCTTCGGCGCGGTCCATGGCGTCGAGGACGGTGTCGCTGCCGGTCTCGGCGACGTAGCGCTTGACCAGCGCGCTCGCATCGAGATAGAGGTTCAGCGCTCGGCTTCCCGCTCAGCCAGAACCAGCCCCGACGCGCTGCGATCAGTCTTCACAAGTCGGGGCGCTCGTGTCGGCCGTGCGCGTACGGGCACGACCAGTCGTCCCTGGGCCACCAACTGTCTTAGGCGATCGTCGTTGGTCGAGACGCCGGCTGGGACGATGTCGGCCAGCGGCCGTCCACGGAGAGTCACCCGCACCTGCTGGCCGCGAGCCACGGCCCGCAGCGTCTGGCTCAGTGTCGTCTTTAGCTCGCGGACTCCGATCTCACGCATGTGGCCACCTTATCAGTTATGAGGCCACAAGTGGCCTGCAAGTATCGCCGCGAGCAGCACAGCCCAGGTCCCGTGCGGGTGGCCAGAATCGCCGCCGTCTCTTGGGATTAGGCGCGTTGTCCGGCCATTCCGGCGTCTTGCGATGTTTCTGGACCTGCGTTCGCAAATGCGGCGCATCTCTGTGAGCGGGTTGACTGGCAGTCATCGCGGTCGCTCCTCGCGCTATGTCGCAGGCGGTCCGAACCAGGTGGTCAGCGCTTCGGTGAGTCCGAGGTGGGTTCGGTCTCCGACCCAGGCGACGTATCCGTCGGGCCGGATCAACACGGCAGTGGGAGCGGTGACCGCGCCGAGTACCGGAAGCTCCCACAGACCGGCGTATTCAGCGTCGATCAGCTGGACCCGGTCGGCCCATGGAGTGATGTCGAAGCCGCCGGGCTCGACCGAGGTTGAGCAGCACCGGCTTGGCGTCGTGCAGCAGCTCGAAGACTCGGAGCGGGCCGTCGGCGGTCACGAGGTCCAGATCGGGCATGCGGCGTCCGAGCAGCGGATGTCCCTCGCCGAGGTCGTAGTGGATGTCCAGCCCGGAGACGATCCCGGCGAGCCGTTTGCGAGGCTCGTCCATGCTCGCCAGCTCCGACACGACATCGACCAGGGCCTTCATGCGCTCGTCCTGGCGCTGGAGCGTGGTCTGAGCCATCGTGTGCTGGAGCGCGCGGGCCGCGACCGGGTGGCGCTCGTCGTGATAGGTATCCAGGAGGCTCTCCGGGGAGGTCCCGTTGACCACCTGTGCCAGCTTCCATCCGAGGTTCACCGCATCCTGCACACCGAGGCTGAGGCCCTGTCCACCCGCCGGGTAATGCACGTGCGCCGAGTCGCCGGCGAGTAGGACTCGTCCCGCGCGGTAGGCGGCTGCCTGACGTGTCATGTCGGTGAACCTGGAGATCCACGTGGGATTGTGGACCCCGAAGTCGGTGCCGTACACGGCGATGAGCGCCTCGCTGAGATCGCGCAGAGTGGGCTCGCTGCTGGTCCCGAGCTGCTGCTCGGTCACGACGACCCGCACCGGCCCCCCATCCATGTAGACCACCTCGCCGTCGCGGATCTCGTAGTCCAACCTGCCGATGCCATGGGTGCCCGTCTCATCGCGGCGGACGCCCAGCTCCGGCTCCTCGGCCATCTCGACCTCGGCGATCAGATTGCTCCTCGTCGGATCCCACCCGGGGAACTCGATGCCGGCTGCTTTACGGATGAGGCTGCGTCCTCCGTCGCACCCGACGAGATACCGCGCCCGCAGCGACTCGCCGTCGGACAGCCGGACATCGACGCCGGGTGTCGTCCTGCGCGAAGCCCGTCACCTCACACCCGTAATAGATCCGCACCGGCAGCTCGGCGATCCAGGCGGCCATGATCCGCTCGATCTGGTTCTGCCAGATCCCGAGCGAATACGGATGACGCGTCGGGAAGTCGCTCATGTCCAACACAGTCGTGGCGAACATCGCGGCCTGAGCCACCTGACCCTCCGCGAGGAACCGATCAGCGACCCCACGCTGATCCAGCACCTCGATCGTGCGCGAGTGAAAACCGCCGGCCCGTGAGCCGACGAGCACGTGATCCGGACGCCGCTCGATGACCGCGACGTCGATCTTCGCCAACGCCAACTCAGCCGCCAGCATCATTCCCGTCGGGCCGCCTCCGGCGATCACTACAGCATGCCCGGTCATAGCTGTGCCTCCGCGCCGAGTGTCCGCAACTGCAGCGCGAGTCCCATCGTCGGTTTGAGGTCCCTGCGCGACCTATATGTCGAGGACAGCACACGCATTCATGAACTCCCTTTTTGTAGGTTCTGGCCTGTGGCGGGGAATTATGCGGCACACCCGGGGGCTTGAATCAAGCCCCCCTGTGCGCTATAAAGTAGAAAGTGGAGGGAGCGGGTGGCTCCTTTCCCTCCCGGAACGAGAAGGTTTTTCACCCCCTCTTCAGCAAGGCGAGCAGCGAACTAGAGCGCCCGCACCGTCCTTCGGCTCGAGTTGCGGAGGCGCGTGGATGGTCCGCTGGTTGCCCGCCGCGCTCTTGGCAGCAACTGTGCTGCTCGTCAGCGTGCTAGTGGTTGCAATGCTTCTGGTGTATCTAGGTAGGTGCCACCGAGTGGCCCGCCGTTTGTGGCTGGGAACATCCCCGACACAGTCAGGATCTTTGGAGAGAATCTGCTTGTTTTGATGCTTTGGGCCATGGGCAATATAGCGGCGTCAGTCATTCAGCGCTGGCCTACAAGTGACGCACAATCTATGACTGTGAATAGGGAGTTGGTGGGTCGGCTGGCACGGACTCCGAACAGCGTTGCCAGAGCGCCGCTTGCCAGTTGAGTGATCAATCTGCCTCTACTCCCGCATGAGCATCGCTTCGGCTTCGCGCTCGAAGTCGACATACCGGCTCGCCGCTGACGTCGACCGCGACGAGCCGAAGCGTCCCGCCGTGGAAATGCCACGGCCGCTAATCGGCTACATCGTCATGCGAGGCTCTGGTGTGAAGCTATCCGCCACTTGTCAAAGCGTCCGAATCTCGTCTACTTGTGGTTGAGAATCAACCCCAGGTGTCATCCGGGATCCCACCCGCTTTGATGATTTCCGATCGCCGGAGCGGCGAATGGCTGTCAGCCATCCGCTCGGTCCAGGCGTTCGCTCCGCCGATTCCACTCATCTCGTCGACGAAGCCCACCAGATGGACGATGCTGCCGAAGGCGCCGAGGCTGAGCGTGTGCCCGAGCTCGTGCGGCACGTCATCGTCGGGAGCAGTGTTGGCGCGGTCGACGAAGACGAAGTTGCCCATGTCGTAGGCGGTGTCGATCGGGTTGGCGTTGGCGAGCGCCCCGCCCTTCATGATCAGGCTGCCGGTGGCCCAGTCGATATGGATGTATGTGATCGCGAGCGCCCCCACCTTGTTCAGCGTGAACCCGGCGAGGATCAGGTTGATCACAAAGAACACCAACCCGAGCGCGTTGATCAGCCAGGACATCGGCATGAACCAGCTCGACCACCCCAGCACACCCTGGTAGAGCGAGTTTTGGCGAACGGAGTCGAAGGCCGCCAAAAAGCCGATCACGCCGACGATCAGTCCGAGCACGGGTGCTCCAAGCGCCGTGAGGATGATCGCGTTGAGCCCAGCGTTGAGCCCGATCAGAAAGCCCTTCATGAAGTCGCCGAAGCCGTTCCCCTGGTTGGCGCTTGCGAGCGCATATCCCCCCACGACGAGCCCAACCAAACCCACTAGCGCGAGGATGCCGAAGCCGACGCCACAGGCGAACGCCGCCACCACGACTACCGCGACGACCACCGCGACGATCACGCCGACGATCGCGCCGAGCACCGTCCAGAAGGAGGTCCCGCTCGGATCGACGTTGTCGAGTGGGTCGTTGCCGACATACGTGTAGAGCTCGAGCGTCCGCGGGTCCTCAAGCTCCCGATCCGGCTGATGCAGGTACACCGGATCTGGTGAGACGAAGCGCGCCAGCTCCGGCGAGTAATAGCGGCGCTGCATGAAGTACAGCCCGGCATCCGCGTCCCACTCGTGCAGTGCGAACACTTGCTGGGGAGCCGTCGCTCCGCTTTCGTAGGGGTTGCCAAACGGCTGGTAGGCGATGCGGGCAATGCGGGCGCCGGCCTCGTCGGTGAAGAACGTCGCGCTCCCGAGCGGGTCGGTATGAATCCAGCGCGTCGAGTCCTGTCGCACGAGCGCGACGCGCGTATGACCGATCACCACGTATCGCGCCAGCGCCCCTCCGCGCAGCTCGGCGAGCTGGCCGAAGAACAGCGTCTCGTCAACAGTTGCGTTCTGCGTCACGCGCTTTGCGATCCGGTGACCGCGATGGTCGTAACGGTAGTCGACGGTCGTCCGGTCGTGCTCGACCCGCTCGAGCTCTCCCTTGGGCCCGAACGTGAGAGTCCGCCCAAGCAGCGAGGTTATGTTGCCGTTCGCGTCATACGCCAGCGGAGAGCTCGCTGCTTTCTGCTCGACGCGGCTCACCCGTCCCGGATGTGACGCATCCTCATAGAACAGCCGCATGTCGCGCTCCCCATTGGCGCTGATGCGGCGACCATCGTAGGCGTATGCCACATCGTGCCCGGGGGTGCGATCGTCGACGAAGCGCGTGAGCTGGTAGAGCGGGTCATATGTGTAGGAGACGCTGCCGGCGCCGCCGGGCTCGGCATGCTCGACCGAGAGCAGGTGCATGGCGGCGTCGTAGGTGAACGCCTGATCGTCGATCACCCCGGCCGAGCCGGTCGTGCGCTGGTGGCTCACACGCCCCGGGCCAGCTGTGTAGTCGACCTGCGTGGTCACACCGTTGGCAAACGCGATCCTCGTCACGAACATGCGCGCGTCGTATTCGATCTCCTCGACGAAGCCCGCGGCGCGGCGTGGCATCCCGTTGCCGTACTGCTCGAAGTCGACCGCCGACCCATCGGGATAGGTGACGCGGCGCTGCTTGCCGAGCGCGTCGTACTCGTACTGGAAGATGAACGGCTGCGTGTGTCCCTCCACCTCATACGCATGCGACACAACCTGACCGCGCTGGTTATATGCGAACCGCTGGCTCCCGCCGGGATAGGTGACCTGGTGCAGGCGTCCGAAGCCGTTGGTCGCCAGATCGTCGTACACGTAGCGCTCGCGTTCGGCGCCATCCACGGAGAGCACCGCGATGCGGTCGGCGGCATCGAAGCTCACGCGGAGGTCGCTCCCGCCAGCATCCAGCACGCGCACGGTGCGACCCCCCGCGTCGTAGAACAGCTTGCGCAGGCCTGCGTCGCGATGGTCGATCGCGAGCCGGTTGCCGAGCCCGTCATAGGTGTAGCTCGCGATCACCCCCGTGGCGTCCCTCACCGAGAGGAGGTCGCCCAGCGCGGAGGCCTCGAACGATGTGGTGAGCGCGCCGGTGGCGTCCTGCTCGACGATCGCGATACGGCGGTGGGCGGCGTCGAGGCGCTCGCGGCGCGGTGTGCCGAACTGCCCGCGCGCCATGTTCTCGGCTGAGCCGTCGTTGTCGTCGGCGTCGGCTGTCTCGATCTCGAACGGGCGGTACACCGCGGTCGAGATGCCCCCGCCGAAGTCGATCGTCTGCAGCGGCCGACCCTCTGCGTCGTAGCGGAAGCGGCGCGCGGGCCGGCCGTCTGGCGCGCTCGGCGTGTAGTCGAGCGAGGCGGCGAACGTGGGCTCGTACTGGGCCGCCGTGTCAGACCACGGATTCGGGGTGTGAAGCTCGCTGACGACGATCTTCCCGGCCTCCATCGTCACCCTGCGCTGCAGCTCCTTCATCGAGCCGTCGAAGTACACAACCGAGTCGAGCGTGTCAGCCTGCCCGTGCTCGCGCCGCTGCGAGATATGCACAGCGTTGGGGATCAAGCTGTCGTCGTACACGTAGGCCCGCGACGGCAGCGCCAGCGTATCGCCCGGCAGCACAACGGTCGTGAGCCTGCCCTGCGCGTCATAGCGCAGCTCCACCGTCGATCCGTCCGCGTCGACGATCTGCACAGGCTTGCCCACCACGACGTCGAAGCTCGATTCGGTGTGTCCGAGTGGCCCTTGCACCGACGCGCGGAACAGGCCGCTGGCGTCGTAGGCGAAGCTCGTCTCGGTTCCGCTCGGGCTGCGCTCGCCAAGTACGCGGCCGGCGGCGTCGTAGGCACGGCGGGAACGAGCGATGAACACCGCGTCCTCGCCGTCGGCGTCCTGCCCGTCGAGGTAGCCAAGCTCACCGCGGTCCATCCCCGCGTAGTGCGCCTCGAAGTCGGCCCGCTTGGCGACCCACTGCAGCTCACGCGTCGGCAGGCCGCGACCCACTGAGCCCAGCGGCAATCCGACGTAGTCTTCGCCGTCGTAGAAGCGCTGCAGCTCGCTGAGGAGCTTGCCGTCGCTGTCGCGCTGTGTCACCCGCGCGAGGCGGTCGAGGAGGTTGCGCGAGGGATCCTTGGCGTACTCGAGCTCGTGCACGCGCTGCAGCTCCGCCACCGCCGCGCTCTCCGCCGTGCCCAGCCAGCGCACGGTCTCTCGCACTACATTGCCGTCGGTGTCGTAATCGTAGGAGTGCTCCTCCACGCGCTCGTCGACCGTCCGCTCAGTCCAGCGCTGCGCCATGCGCGCGACGCTCACGAACACGCGCTGGCGCCCGTCTGCTGCGACGTCGAGCACCTGCAGCGCGTGATCCGATTCTTCGATGCGGTACGCCACCTGCTCGAGCGAGCCCCCGTCGAGCTGGAAGAGCTCGGTGCGGGCAAGCATGCGGTTGAGCGCCGCCCGCTCAGGGCCTGCACCCGGCTCTCGGTCTTGGGCGACGAGGAAGTGGAAGACGGTGCGACGGTCGGGACGGCTGTCGTCGCCCAGCTCGCGCTTCTCGACGCGCGCAAAGCCCTGGAAGCTGCGCGTACGCTCGTCCCAGTAGCCGTCGTGGTAGCGATAGCGGCTCTCAGCGGTTCGGCCGCTTGCGATGTCGTGCTCGCGCGTCCCAGCCACGACCGTGAGCGGGAATGGCAGGAAGCGAAGCGGCTCGACCCCTTCCGCCTGATCGAGTGCGGCCTCTGCCGCTGCGCTCGTGTAGTCGATCTCTGAGCGCAGCCCGGCGCCGTTGTCCACTTCCACCAGCAGGTAGGGCTGCATCCCATCCAGCTCGTACGCGACGTAGGAGTCGCGCCCGGAGCGCGGAGCGCACCACAGCAAATCGGCGCCTGCACGGCCACGCATGGACGCGCCGAGCACGGTGCCGGCGATCGGCGGAGGCACGAGCGCGTCGACGATCGGCGCCGCGAAGCCCTGCCCACAGCGGTTGATCCACACTCGCACTCCCTCCCCGTCGACGACGACGAGATCCGCACAGCCGTCGCCGTCCACGTCGATCAGTTGCACAGTCTCCGGGGCAGCCAAGGCTTCCAGCCGCGGGCTGCCGGTCATCGTGACGCGTGCGCCGAAGCGCCCGCTGGCGAGGTTGGGCCAGTATTCGACCCCGCCGGAGCGTACGCGCACCAGATCGGGCAGGCCATCGCCTGTCATGTCTGCGAGCCTCACGCCGCTGTCGCCCAGGCTTGCGTCGGGCCCGGTCTCGCCGTCTCCCATCGTCTCGACGGTGGGCTGAGTCCACCCACCTTCGCCTTCGTTGCGCCAGAGCGCGTAGGCGCGGCCGACGGAGGCGAGCGCGTCGATGCGTCCGTCGCCGTCGGTATCCGCCAGGCGCGCGGCGCCCAGCTCGAACGGAGGCATTGCCTGGCGCGCCGGCGGGTAGGCGACGAAGCGCTCCCAGCCATCCCGCTCGCCGTGGGTGTAGTAGCCGCGCGGCTCTTTCCCGCCGACGCCCACGAGCAGGTCGATGCGTCCGTCGCCGTCGATGTCGAGCAGCTCGAGCCCGCTCCTCCGCAATCCGAACGTCGCTGGCACCGACGTGAGAGGCCGCCCTGGGCCGAAACCACCGGCGCCGTCGTTCGGCCAGTACGCAAAACGTCCACCGCGCGCTTGCAGCACGCCTGGCAGCGCGCCCTCGGTCAGCGGCGTCATCACACAGTCCGGCTCGGTGAGCGGCGGCGGCGGGCTGTCGGCGTCGTGCTCTACGAAGCGCGCGCGCCAGCTGGTCGGATCGAGCTTGGAGTAGCGGAAGCGCTGCGCCGGTCTCACGACGTCCCCGGTTCCGTCGGTGGCCGGGCCAAACGACGCGAGCTGCACCGACTCGAGCAGCGAAGCTCCCGTGTGGGCGGCCTCCTGGTAGCCGAGCGCCCAACGGCGCACGAGCCGGTCCCCGCCGGGCATCGTCACGTGCAGCTCAACGCCTGTGCAGCGGCGCGTGAGCATGCGCAGGAAGCCGGCCCGTCCGTTGCGCCACACGTCCGGCCGTTGCTCGTAGGTCAGCCGCGCCACGTAGCTGGCGTAGGTCACCGAGGTCAAGTACGGCCAACCTTCCTCCTGCTCCCACTCGTAGGCGATCTCGTTGCCCGACGTGTCAATCGAGCGGGCTAGCAGCCATGTCACAACCCGACTGGGGTCCCCCTCCTCGGCGACGCGATGGGCAGCGGAGCTGCCCAGCTCGTGCCGTGCGCCGGTGCGCTCCTCGACGATCCACCCCTCGCCATCGCGCTGGTAGCGCGTGAAGGCGGACTCCACCTGCGCGCGATATTCGCCCGGCGAGGTCTCGATCAGCTCCTGTCCGTCGCCGAGCACCCGTTCAGCGCCTGTTTCGGCCGCGCCGAAGTCGAGCCCGCGGTCGATCGAGCGCACGGGCATCTGCCAGCCGACCCCGAAGGGGCCGACGCCGCCGCTCTGCTGATACTCGAGCTTGAGCTTCGGATGCCACCCCGCTGTGCCCTCTGGCAGCGTGAGGTCGATCGCGTAGGAGGCCTGGCCCGTGTTCAGATCGAGGCTGAAAGCCTCCCCGAAGCCGGGAGCGCTGCCGCTGCCGGCAGGCGGGCTCATCGCCAGTGGATCGGTGCCGTTGCCAGCCATCTTCTAGCGGTAGTCGAAGCTGTATTCCTGGTAGGCCTGCACGTCTGTCAGGCCCGCCAGATCAATTCCCCCCTGAGCCGCTGGCTTGCCCGGGTTGTCCTCCGCTCGGATCGCGATCGCCCAATCGTCGAGCAGGGGCCGGCCGATCAGCCCACCGAGCGGGTCCGCCGGGACGGAGCCGGCGATGACGCCGTTCGTGTCGGTGGTAACCGTCAGCTCCGTCCCCGTAGAGCCCGGCGTGATTCGCAGCGTCAGCCCGGAGGTGAGCGCGCTGTCGCCGATTAGTCGCAGCGTGGACTTCGTTCGCCTCCAGGCGGTCTGACTGCGCGGCAGGTCGTCCTGTGAGAGGCGCATGTGGCCATTGCCCTGGTTGCGGGCGTAGAAGAGCTCGTCGGGGGCTTCCAGCCGCAGCGATGTCAGCTTTGTGCCTGCCCCCGAGGTTGGCAACGTTGCCTTGATCGTCGCCTCGAGCGTCGAGTCGAAGAAGGCGTCGAAGTAGAGCACGAGCTGAATGTCGAGCAGGTCGCCGGGGTCGAAGTCGTTGGCGGAGGGGGGTAGGTCCATCTGCCACATCGTCGCCACGCCGTTGTTCTCGAACATGCGCAGCTCGTTGGAGTCGATGTGGAAGGCGAGCGCGTCCTGGCGGATGTCGTATTGCGAGATCGGCATCACGTCCTGCGGGTAGACCAGCTGCCTTAGATTGCCGGTCTGGTCGCGGAAGGAGGACACGCCGATGTTGCGAAGCGTCCCGTGAAATGAGCCGCTTCCGGTGAGACCGACGAACAGTAGTTCGACGTTTCGCAGCTTGTGCAGATAGAAGCCGGGGTAGAGCCTGTCGATCTGTTCGAGCGTCGTCTCGAACATCGCGCCGCCGCTGGTCTTGAGTTGCGAGAACGCGAGCGGGTAGCGGTCGGCAAGCGAGATCGAGACCTTGATTGGCGCCTTCTTTGAGCGCGTCGAAGTGAGGTAGTCGTAGCTGAAGAAGTCGATGTCACCGAGCAGCATGTCGGCGCCGAGCAGCTGATTGGGCCCCGACCAGCGGTAGTCGAAGCGGATCTTGTTGAGCTGTCTACCCGTCTCGGCGGCATAGGCTCGTTCCATCAACGAGGCAATCTCGATCGCCTCGTCGAGATACGTGCGCGAGAGGCCTCGCATCGTCCGCGCGAGCTCATACCAGAGCCGGTCGCCAAATTCGCGCATGTCGATGAAGTCGCGATTGTCTTCGGCGAAGCGCTGCTGAAGCTGGGCGACGACGATCCGTTGCTGCGCCGTCGCCACACGCGCCTGGGCCTCGGCAAGCTGTGCCTGCGCCACCGCCTTGTAAGCGGTCGCTGAGGCCACTTCCCCAGCAAGGCGCTGCGCCTCTTGCTGCTGCGCGAGCAGCGTTCGCCGACTCGCGAGTTCCTGCACGACGAGGCTGCGTCGCTTGTCGCTGACGTTGTAGTAAGTGTAGTTGGAGATCGTCTGGTGAACCTCGTCGTCTTCGCTCTGGGCAGCCGCGTTCGACCACGCGTAGAGTTCTTCGAGCTCCAGCTGCTCCCAGCGCGTGCTGTTGAACTGACTCTGTGCGTTGACGGCGTTCTGTCGTTGTGTCTCGGCGTAATCGACGCCGGTCTGTGCCACCTGCACACCCGCCTGCGCCTCGTCGAGCCCACGTTGCTCGAGCTTCACCGAGGCCTTGGAGAGGTCCACCTGCTGCTCCATCTGGTCGCGACGGAACTCCTCGTTCTCCGCCTGACTCTTGAATTGGATGTACGTCTGCTCGACCGCGGCAGCGTGCTGGGCGAAATAGCGCGCAACCGTCTGCAGGTATTCGAACCCGAACGGAGGCACGTAATCGCTCGTGTAGCCAAAGATGTTGAGCCCCGCCCCGATCTGGTGCAGCCGCAGCCGCGCCTGCACGATCAAACGCAAGATCGCGGGGTTCTCGTCTAGGGCTTGGGGTTCTACTGCTTCAATCACAGCGGTGGCCCGCGCCTTCATCGCGGCGAACGTCGTGCTGGAGTAGAGCGGCGAGCCGCCCGGGATCTTGTCATCGCTCGTCACGATGCGGCCGAACTTTTCCGCGGCCGCCACGTACTGGGATGAGTCGTTGGCGGCGCCGCGATAAAGCGCATCGCCCCATGCGAGGTAGAGATCGCCGAGCCGGCTCCACACGCGCACGACCTCGACGTTCTGGTTGAGGAACGGGTAGCTCAGCGCTTGCAGGTACTGCTGCTCGGCCTCCGCCCACTGGCCCATGTCCTGCAGGCAGTCTCCGATCGACATCGGAAGCACGAAGAAGTAGATGTAAGGGATGTATGTCACCAGCTGCGTAGCCGGCAGTCGCTGGCAGTGGAGCAGCGTCAGGTCGCTCGTCGTCTGCAGGGTTTGATAGAAGCCGCGCAGGCTCGCCTGCTTGTCGCCTGTCAGGTCGATTGAGATTGGGCGAGCCTGCCCGTCGAGAATCGTCACCGATTGCGGGAAGGCGGTCCTGTCTGTGTACTGGAGGGCCAGCAGAGTCGCTGACTCGAGGCTTTCCGGCGTCGTCTGGGCAGCTATTTGCGCGGCGGTCGCGGTCGCGGCCACCCCCGCCGCCGGGACGATCGGTGCTGCGACGGCGGCGCCAGGGCCCGTCTGTGCACTTCGCGCCGCGACTGGCATCGACAGCATCCCCAGCACCGCTGGCGGCTGGACACGCCCGCCGCCGGCGAGGATGTGCGACGCGGTCACAACCGACATCGTCTCCACACCGAGCTTGCCGGCGATGTTGATCGGGTGGATGCCGCTCGCGCGTGCCACCGACGCAGCCTGATCGAGCGCGTTCGTCGCTTCCGCGGTGTCGCCCTGACGTGTGACGAGCCCCGCCAGCGAAGTGAGCGCCGCGATGCGCCCGTCGGGCGACTGGGCGGTCTCGAACGTGCGCTCGGCCTGCTGGAGCAGTTCCCTGCCTTTCGCGGGATCCCCGCTGCGCTCGGTGACGAGTCCGAGATCGTGCTGCAGATATCCCTGCAACACCACATCTCCCTTCGCCTGGTTGAGCGCCTGCTGGTAGGACGCCGCCGCTTCCGACCAGGCGTCGCGTGCGGCGGCGTCCACTGCCGCCTCGACGATCGGACGCACAGCCGCGGATGCGCTGCCATCGCGGCCGAGGTCGACGTAGGGCTCGAGCGCCTTCGCCACTTCGGGAGGGACTGGATCCGGGGTGACATTGCCCGGCGGGATGACCGTCCTGGTCAGCGGTGTCCGCGCTAGCGAATGTGCGGTCGATGCCAGGATCGCTTCGAGCGTCTGCTCGTCGAAGGGCGGATGCCAGCTCGGGTGGCTGCCGGCAGCCACCGGCAGTTGGGGATTGACCGTCTTGAGGATCAGCGCCTGCAGCCGCTGATAGCCGTCAAGCGCCAAGCCGAGCTCGTCCTCGAGCTGGTAGCCGCGCGCCTGTGCCAGCACCGATTGCACCTGTTCCTCGAAGGTTGTGCTCGGGTTCTCGACTTCGTAGGCGCCCCCGAGCTTCTGCAGCACGCGAAGATCTTCAAGATAGGAGTAGCGGTTCTCGATCAGGTAGCTCTTGGTCACGGAGGTCTCCATGGGTTGGTCGGCGACCGGGGCGTGTGGGGTTACGTGGGGGCGGAGGGCGCCGTCCAGCCACCGGACGCCCTGCGGCGATGCGTCCGAGGAATAGGTGACGGCACAACGACTCCCACGTGCACCCGAATGAGCCGGCTATGCCGGCGCCTTGATGGCAGCAGTCTCAGTTGTCCGATGCACCCCCGGTTCGGGCCTTTCGTCCGAAAGGCCGCACGGATTCTAATGACCGGTCCTGAAGCTGTCAACCAGACCTGACTGCGTGTCGCCCGCCTCGAGGCCAGCGGTTGGCGCGCTAGCGGTTGCTCGACGAGGTTCACACTCATTCCACGACGAGCGTGGCCTTCATGCCCCTCGCCTCATGGCTGGGTAGCGAGCAGAACAAGGTGTAGCTGCCGGGCCTGAGGTCGAGCGTCAAGCTCGGGTGGGCATTTGGCGCGGTGTCTGGGATAGAGCCAGCTACTGAGCCTTCGGTCGGTTCGACGGCATTCAAATTGTGTTCGTCTTGGCCGTGGTCGACGAATTCGATGATGACCTTGCCGGCGGGAACGATGGGACGTGAGAGTGCGAAGTGAAACGCTTCGGTGTCTTCGGCTGTCACCTCGACATGGGCAGGCGTCACGGGGGCGAGGGGGGATTTGACCGGCGGAGTCGCGGGGCCTGAGCCGGGCGTCGAGCTGGGAGCGACTGAGGGGGGAACCGTCGACCACGGCAGAGTTGAGCTAGGGGTGTCGGATATCGGCTTGGAGGGCTTTGAGGTTGGGTGCGGCTCGTGCTTGTAGCGGAACCTTCTCTGGCCACGAGTTATCTGGCAATGGTGACGCTTGGCCGGGTGGCAGGCCCGTCCGGAGTGGGAAGGCCGGTGACGCGGAGTATGTCCTGGCGCGGCGATCGCGATTGCGACGGAGCCCCCGCACATCAGGCAAAGCGCGCCAAGAAGAAGCACGGATCTCGCAGCGTTGGGCACCCTCAGCTCACCAGAACGGGCCGTTCGAAAGAGGCTGCTTCGGGGATGACCAAGCCGGCTTCGGTTTGGAACCACTGCTCCAGCAGCGAGCAGTACATGCCACGGAAGTCAGACGTGGTCACCAGGTTTTCATTGACGTCCAGATTGGTGAGGCCGGGAAACTCTCCCACCATTTTCCCAGAGGCTCGGCTGCCGATCAGGAACGCGGCGCCACCGGCACCGTGGTCGGTGCCCGAGCCGTTTCCTCGGGGCGGCGCCCAAACTCCGACCAAAGCTGGATCAGCACCCGTTGATCGAGCTTCCGTGCTTCGAGGTCGCGCTGAAAGGCAACGAGCGCGGTGACGGTCTGTTCGAGGTTCGTGCTGAGAGTGTCAGCCTCGTCCGAGTGCGTGTCGTAGGAGCCGACGGCGTTTAGCGAGGCGCATTTGATTGGCATCTCAGCGTGGAGCATCGCCGCGAGCACCGCGAGTCGTTCGGCGAAGTCTCCCGCGGGATAGGCGACGGGCGAGGTGTCGCCAGATTCTTTCTCCAATTGAACGAAGCTGGCCATCTTGTCCAGGACAAGGCCTGTGTCATAAGAGGCGTTGCGAGCCTGGGCGTAGGCAGGCGACGGCGCCGAGAGGGCGCCTAGGGCGCCGTAGGCCTGGAAGGCCAGTCCGCTGATCGGTTCGTCGAGCCCGTTGGCCCACATCGTGTAGTCGGCCGGCGAGGAGACCGCGGCGACCGGGACCTTCGCCGTGGCAAGCGCCGGCGCCAGCGAGTAGTCCAGCGAGAGGCCCTGCAGCGGGTTGTCAGGTTCGCCCGCCAGGTCGAGGTAGCGCCCCAACCAGCCTGTGCGTGCGTTGGCGTCCAACTGGCCCACCTCCCAGTAATGGCGGCTGGTGAAGTGGCTCTCGTCGGCCGGTTGGTAGCCGATCGCCGGGAAGACTGTGACCTTGCCTTCTCCGTGGAGCTCGGCAAGCCCGCCAGCGGCGGGATGCCACATTAGATTTTCGTCCTCTGTGAAGACCTTCCCGGCGCCTTCAGCCAAACCCAGCGTGGGACGGAGCTCTTTGTACTTGGCTTCCCGGACGGGCGCGAGCACCGACAGCGCGTCCCAACCACCTTCCATGAAGATCGAGACGAGCACCGGCTGGCTGGGGCCGGCGGCCGCCGAAGCCTGGGCGATACCCTCTTCGAAGTGGTGTGGGCTCAGCATCGAGGCGCCATACACCGACAGCGCGGCGCCCGCCGATCGCAGTAGGAACGTGCGTCTATCGAGGCCCGTGCCGGCTGGGAGTGGCATTCCCGGCTCGACTTTCGGCAATCCTCTCCCGGCAGTCGCGACGCCGCGACGCAGCAGCTGAGAGCGCGTGAAGTCGTTACACGAACAGCTCTTCGTCATGACCTGCTCTCCCATCCTCAAGCGTTGTCTTCGCCGACACGTCAGCTCACCTGCATGTCGGGGGAAGTTGCGATCAGCATCCGCAACGCGTTTTGGCGCATTGCTCTGTAGGGGCTCAGCTCCCATTCGGCAAGCGGCTCTTTCAGGCAAGACTGCGCGAAGGCGGCGATGCATTGCTCGGATTCGACGGATAGGGGTGGGTGGGCCCAGTACGCGAGTGCGCTCGAGAGCGCGGTTGCGGGATCCTCGCTCGCGCTGTATTCAGGTTCGCCTTCCGCCGGCCACGGGTTGGGGTAGGTCTTCGACGTGACATAGCTGGCCATTTCCCAGCGCGCCTTTGCGGTCGAGGTGTCAAGCCAGCGTGTGAAGTCCCATCCGGACACGTTCGGTGGGTAGAACAATTGCTGGCCGGCGTTGGCGGAAAGCCATGTCCAGGAGGTCGTATTGATCGGCCGCGAGATCGAGCGCAGCAGGCCGGCGTTGTATACGACGGGGGGCGTGACCAGCTCGGGGCCTTCGTAGAAGTCGGGATGCTGGAGAATCGCCTCGACGACCGCTCGGATGCTGTAGCCCGAGCTCAGGTACAGGCCCTCGAGCGATGCAAGGGTGGCTTCGGAGGGCTGGCTGGGAATGAAATAGCCCCACAGCTTGGTCACGAAGAATGAGGCGTGGAGAGGATGACTGACGCACAGGCGTACCGCGTCTTCGTAGTTCCAGTTGCCGGTCTGCCCAAACACCGTCTTGCGTCCTGCGTCGTGATAGCTGGGGTCGAAGCGGAAGTTGTGGTCGCCGAGCTCGGCTGACCAGTCGCTGCGCCAACCGGTGAGCGCGCGGGCCATTTCACGCACGTCGTCCTCGGTGTAGGCGCCGCGGTCGGCGCCGAGTGAGAACAGCTCCATCATCTCGCGCGCATAGTTCTCGTTGGGGTTGCCCTTGAGGTTGGATGTGCCGTTGAGGAACAGGAGCATTGCCGGGTTGGCTGTGATCGCGAGAAACAGATCGTGAAAGCTGCCGAAAGCCAGCGTGCGGAACAGGTTGTTCTGGTCGATCATCAGCTGCTGGCTGTTGACCTGATCGTTGGAGTTGGCGAACCAGTCGTGGAAGATGAACGTCATGCGCTCGACGAGCTGCTGGTCGGAGCGGACCATGCGGTCGAGCCACCAGCAGTGGTCATGACCCCAGGCGTTGGCCGGATCGAGCGGGTTGCCTTCTTCGTCCACGGGCTCTGGGCCGGTGAGCGTGGCCGGCCCAGACGGGCGGGTTAGGCTGAAGACCACCTGATCCAAGGGTTGGCCCGCGAGCGTCTCGGCCTGTCCCGGGCTGGGCCCGAAGCCCGCGCGCCAGAGCAGTCGATACGTCTGATCGAGAGAGATCGGTGGCGAGCCCAGCGTTGGGAGCGGGACCGCGGAGGGAGCGGGCGGCGAGGCTGGGGCAGTCGGCAGCGCGACCCCGGTCGTTCCGTGCGGCGCGGCAGGGTGGTGAGCAGGCTTGTGGTGGTGCTTGCGTCGGCGCTTGTGGTGCTTGGCGTGCTTGCTGGGCTTTTCGTGATGCTTCCTGTGCTCCCTGGCCCACTTACGCTGCTCATCGCGCCCGCCGTGGGAGTATGCGCCCTCTCCTGCACGCTTTTTCGTCGCAGAGCTGGCCCTCATCGAGCGGATGCCGCCCCTGCGCGTGTGTGGGCATCGTGCCGATCGAGCATTAGCAGTCACTTCGACAGTGGTGGTTGAGCGTTGCGCCACGCAGCGGGATCAATCGACGGATGTCCTACCTGTGACTCGCGGCGTGGTGGCTTGCGGCGTCTACGTCGATTCGCGTTCTGCGGGCGCGCGCATGGTTGTCGCCTCTTGACTCAGGAGGCGGGTTGGCGCAGGCCGAAGCTCGAGCCCTAGAGGCTTGATGCGGGTTCATCGCCCATCGTAGGCGGCGAGGGCTCGTGGCGGACGTCCGGTGAGCAGGTTGATGTGCATGCCGAGGGTCAGCGCGAGCAGTCGTTGGGCGATGCGCTGAACGAGTCCTGCGAGCGTCTTGGCGAGGTGATCTTCCAAGCGCATCTGGCGCTTGAGATTGGAGAAGACCGACTCGATGACCAGGCGGATCCGTGCCTTGGCGATCTCGCCGACGGGCCGCTTGCCTGGTCGGTGGCGCTCGGGGGTGATGAGTTCAAGGCCGATCAGCTCCATGCAGTCGCGATACTCCCTGCCCCAGAAGCCCTTGTCGGCGAACAGCGTTGCACCTTGGTGGGCGGCGGCGAGCTCTAGGGCGCGCTCGCGCTCCTGGCCGGTCTTGGGACCCGTCAGGTCATAACCCACGGGCACGCCCTTGGCGTCTGAGATCAGCACCAGGCGCATGCCCCACACGAACAGGCTCTTCGATGGGCAGTAGCCGTAGCTGGCATGGCCGGCGAACTCGCTGAGCGATCGGCAGCCCGGGTAGTTGGCACACGCGATCAGCGTCCCGTCGACCAAGCGCAGCTGACCGTCGGCGATCAGCTCTGCAAGCATCATTTGCACGGTGGTGATCCACGGCGTGAGCCGTCTGAGCCCGCGGTTGTATTGCGACTGGCAAGGCAACTCGGGAAAGAACCCCGGAAGTAGTCGGCCGATCACGCCCAGGAACTGGCGGTCTGAGCAGATCCCGGTCGCGGCCTGAGCTACCGCCAGCGCGATCAGCTCCTGATCGCTGACCTTGCCTGCTGGGCCTGGGCGAGGAAACGAGAACGAGTCGGCGAACACGTAAGCTGCGATAACGAGGGTCTCCAGCGAAGCGCACATCTCGTGCTCCAATCACGAGTTTGCAGAGCCGGAGGCCCTCTTCTCATTTCAAGGCTCGCCTCCTGCCCGGCGGCCCAACCCGCATCAAGCCTCTAGTTGTACGTGTAACCCTCACGCCAAGCCCCTCTTTTATAGCCTGGGTGTTCATGGCCGACACGAGCACGATTGCCTCGCTGGCCACGGCCGGCGGCACCCTGATCCTTGCGTTGGCTACGTTTTCAGCGACCCGCTCGGCCAACCGCGCAGCGCGTGTATCCGAGCAGGCGCTGAAGGTGGGGCTGCGCCCGGTGCTGTTCAACGCCCGCACACAGGACCCGGCGCAAAAGGTCGGATACATAGACGACCATTGGTTGGTGCTGCGCGATGGTCTGGCGGCTGTGCAGGTCTCAGAGGACAACCTCTATCTGGCAATACCGCTGCGCAACGTAGCCTCCGGGCTGGCGGTTCTGCACGGTTGGCACCTCTGGCCACGACGTGCAGACGCCACCGTTGCGCCGGTCGCAAGCGATGAGTTTCGCCGCCTGCAGCGCGACCTCTATGTGCCCGCCGGCGATGTCAGCTTCTGGCAGGCGGCGCTGCGCGATCCAAGCGATCCGCTTTACGAGCCGCTGCGCGAGGCTATCTTCGCCGGCGCCGGCATCAGCGTGGACGTCCTCTACAGCGATCACGAGGGTGGACAGCGCACGATCACCCGCTTCTTCCTCAGACCGCGCTCGCAGCGCGTGGACGACGAGCCCTGGTTGTGGGTCTGCGCGACCTCGCGTCACTGGAACCTCGATCGTGCCGACCCACGCTAGCGTCGGATGGCTACTGTCGTGCTCCCAGGAGACGAGGTGGGGGTGACCTTGGCTCCGAGACGAGCTCCATGACCGGTGACGTCACAGGCGCGAGGGCGATTCGTGCTGTTATCGAAGGGAGCGTCCAGGGCGTCGGCTTCAGGGAGGCCACGCGACGGCGAGCGGCTGAGCTAGGTGTCATGGGCTGGGTGCGTAACGCAGATGATGGCGCCCTGCTGGTTCACGCCGAGGGACGCGAGTCGGAGGTCGAGGGGCTTGTCCGCTTCCTGCGCGATGGCCCCCGGATGGCGCGTGTCGCCAGGGTCGCGGTCGACCGGGTCGCAGTCGAGGGGCACGAGCAGTTTGCGATCCGCGGTGTTAGCGCGGGAGCCTTCGTTATCCAGGCGCATGCCGGCAGGAGTCGCCACTTCGACTTTCGCCTTGAGGTCGACGGGGCGATGCGCTCGTGGGCGATCCCCAAGGGACCGTCGCTCGATCCCGCGGTCAAGCGCCTCGCCGTCGAGATCGCCGACCATGCGACGGCGCACGACGCTTTCGAGGGGACGCTCGAAGCAGGCCGGGTGATCGTCTGGGATCGTGGAACATATGAGCAGGGTGGACGCGTCGCGTGGCCGCAGGCGCTCGCTCGCGGCCACGCCGTGTTCGTGCTCCACGGCGAGAAGCTGCGCGGCGGCTTTGCCCTACAACGCACCCAGCCGGGCGCCAAGGCGCAGTGGCTGCTGTTGAAGCGCCGCGACGAGTATGCGCAGCCGGGCTCGGACATCGTTGCCGAACAGCCTCGCTCGATTCTCAGCGACCGCACGTTGAGCTGATCAAAAGGCCCGTCTAAGCGAGGGTCTCGGACTCGGTAGGGCTGCAGTGGCGGATCAGATCGACGGCGCGCTCGGCGACCATGATCGTCGGTGCGTTCGTGTTGGCTCCAGGTATCAGTGGCATGACCGAAGCGTCCACGACGCGCAGTCCCTCAACGCCGCGGACCCGCAGCTCGGGATCGACCACCGCGGTCTCATCCGAGCCCATCCGGCAAGTTCCCACAGGGTGATACAGGAGGTCGACGCGGCGGCGCAGATCCTCAACCAGATCCTCGTCGTCGTCCAGTTCCACTCCCGGGAAGAGCTCGCGCCCAACGACCGAGGACAGGGGCTCAGATGCTGCTATCTCGCGGGTCAAGCGTGCGCCGGCCACTAGCGCGTCGATGTCCTCACGCTCGGCCAATGTGTTGGTCAGAACGCGTGGCTTGGCGGTGGGGTCTGACGAGCGCAGCTTCACCCAACCACGACTGCGTGGCGTGATGAGCGCCGGTCCCATCGTGATGGCATGTCCCTCATATTCTTGAAAGCCGTTGTCGACGAAATAGGCGGGTGCAAAGTGAAACTGAAGATCGGCGGCGGGCAGACCCGGGCGGCTGCGCACAAAAGCGAGCGCCTCGGCAACCGATGAGGTGAGTGGCCCAGTCCTTCGCAACAGATACTCGAGCAGGGCCTTGGGCTTCTCCGCATCGGCCAGCGAGCCGCCGCCCGGCACATCCCAGACGCAGGCTACGTAGGGGTGATCCTGCAGGTTCTCGCCAACGCCCGGCAGGTCCACGACGACGGGGATCTGATGCTCACGCAGCTGATCGGCGGGACCGATCCCGGAGAGCATCAACAGTTGTGGGGAACCGAGGGCGCCCGCGGCGAGGATCACCTCGCGCTCAGCACGAGCGATTTGCTCACGACCACGCCGGTCGCGGTAGCGCACACCCTGGGCGACGCCGCCGTCGAGCTCGACGGCGAGCACCTGCGCCCCCGTCGTCACTTGGAGGTTCTGGCGACTCAGCGCCGGGCGCAGGTAGGCGTCGGCGGTGCTCCAGCGTCGTCCCTGCCTCTGGGTGACTTGGGCCATCGAGGCGCCGTCCTGCTCGGGACCGTTGTAGTCGTCGATGAGTGGGATGCCCACCGTCCGGCAAGCGGCCAGAAAGCGCCCCGAGAGCTCGCGCGGCGAGCGCTCGTTCTCCACTCGCAGAGGTCCTCCAACCGCATGGTGCTCGGAGGCGCCGCGCTGGTTGTCCTCTGCGCGCAGGAAGTAGGGCCACACATCCTTCCAACCCCATCCAGGAGCCCCCGCTGCCGCCCACTGGTCGTAGTCGAGCGGACGCCCGCGGACGTAGAGCATCGCGTTCATAGAGCTCGACCCGCCGAGGCCCTTTCCGCGCGGCATGTACAGGGAGCGTTTCTCGCAATGGGGCTCGGGCTCGGTGTTGAAGTCCCAGTCGAGCTTGGTGCGGAACTGCTTGGCGAACGCAGCCGGGATCTTGATGTTCATGTGCCGATCGCGCCTGCCGGCCTCCAACAGCATGACCGTCACCGAAGGATCCTCGCTGAGGCGGTTGGCGAGCACACATCCTGCCGAGCCGCCTCCAGCAATCACATAGTCATACATATCCAAACCAATCTCGATGGATCCGAAGCGCTCGCGACCAGGCTCTCAGGCTATCGCTTTGCCTACTGCTGCAACGGCCCCGCCGTCGCGGGCTCCGATGTTCGGCGGGGATGCTCGAGCTCTTGCCAAGCCGCACCGCTGCCGGCGCGAGTCGGGGGCGCCATCCATCGAAGATCGTCGGTGCGTATCGGGTCGGCGCCGCCGAGCGGCGTGGCGAGAGCCTGGATTTGTCGTATCCATTTCACTCGGAATCGAGGACTTCGATGCCCAGCGCAGTGGCCCAGACTCCAGCCATGTTGACGATGTCGGGCCATTCCATCGCGCCGCCGCGGAGGAACTCTGCGCCCTGCACGCCGGCGAGGTCGCTGCGCCGAAACTCGCAATTCTCGAGTCGAGCGCCACGAAAGTCAGCATGCGTGAGATCGCAGCGGTGGAAGCGAACCGAGTTGAGCTTGGCCTCGAGGAAATCCGTCTGTGCGAGCAGACAATCCTCGAACGTCACGCGTTCCATGCGTGAGAAGCCAAACGACGCCAGGTCGATACGGCAGTCGCGAATCGCGCCGTCAATCAACGCACCCTCCGAGATGTCGATCCCGGTCAGCCGGCTGGCTACGATCGTCACGCGCTGCACATACGCTCTCGGTCCGCGCAGGTTTGCGAGGTTACAGTCGTGGAACGCGCCGTCGTTGATTCTCAGATGCTCAAGGCGCGAGCCCGACAGGTCGACGCGGGTGAGCCTGACGGTCTCGAATCTCACGCCGTTGGCGTGTTGATCGGTCAACGACCTGTCGGCGAGCTTCACATCGCTGACATGGCCGTCGTGATTCAACGCTGCGATCTCGTATGGCTCGAGATGAGGAGGTAGCTGTGGCTCGTTGGGTGGGAGAGCCGCTGACCGCACACCCAAAGCCAAGCAGATCGGCCGCTCGACGGTCAAGGCGTGTCTAGGGCGCTGCCCGACCTCAGCCTAGACGTCGATCGTCGACATGTTCGCGTAGCGATCGCCGGCGGTGGCACCCGCCGGCGCAGCTTCCTCGATGCGGGTCAGCTCATCCGCGGAGAGCTCGATCTCGGCGGCCGCTACGTTCTCCTCCAGGTACGAACGCCGCTTGGTCCCGGGTATCGGCACGATGTCATCGCCGCGGCTGAGCACCCAAGCGAGCGCCAGCTGGCCGGCCGTCACCCGCTTTTCCAGGGCGATCTCCTGGATGCGCTCCACGAGCTCGAGATTGCGCCTGAAGTTCTCCCCCTGAAAGCGCGGATGATGGCGACGGAAGTCGTCCTCGGGCAGGTCTTCAGGCTTCTTGTAACAGCCAGAGAGGAAGCCCCTCCCGAGCGGGCTGTAGGCGACAAAGCCGATCCCGAGTGCGCGCACAGCGGGGAGGATCTCCTCCTCAGGATCGCGCGACCACAGCGAGTACTCGGTCTGAAGGGCGGAGATCGGATGGACCGCGTGCGCGCGTCTGAGCGTCTGCGGCGAGGCCTCAGACAGACCTAGGTAGCGCACCTTGCCCTGGCTCACGAGCTCGGCCATCGCTCCGACCGTGTCCTCGATCGGCACGCTCTTGTCGACGCGGTGCTGGTAGTAGAGGTCGATATGGTCGACTCCCAGCCTTCTCAGCGAGGCATCGCACGCGCGGCGCACGTACTCGGGCCTGCCGTTGATCCCCACCCAGCTTCCATCCTCGCGGCGCTCATTGCCGAACTTGGTGGCCAGCACAACCTTCTCGCGGCGATCGGCGATCGCGCGCCCGACGAGCTTCTCGTTCGTGAAGGGGCCGTACATATCCGCCGTATCCAGGAGCGTCACGCCGAGCTCGAGCGCGCGATGGATCGTCGCGAGCGCCTCGTCCTCATCGGCCTGCCCGTAGAACTCGGACATCCCCATGCAGCCGAGTCCCTCCCGGGAGACCTGCAGGCCCTGGCTTCCAAGCGTGCGTGTCCTCATGCCAGTCTCCTTTCGGTTGTCGCCCGGATGCGAGTCCTGAGGCAGAATACGAACCATGGTCCTCAAGCGCAGCTCCTCAGGTTACGAGGAGATGACGAAATCCCTCATCGACGCGATCGAACGCCGCGCGCTCACTGTATTCGCGCGAATCGAATCATGCCGGCGCCGCACACAGGGTTGGCCTGGAGCTCGCTGACGAGCAGGTCGTGCTGTTCGGGGATCCCCGAAGCGGAACGCCCCTGATGTAGAGCGATCCGCGTGTCGGGATCGAGCTGCCGCTGCGAATGCTGGTCTTCAGGGAGTGAGATGAAGTGCGGCTTGGCTATCACGACCCGCGCGAGCTGAGCGGGCCTATGACGTGGCCGGAGATCAGGTGCTTCTCGAGCGGATGGCGACGCTGTCGCAGAAAGCTGGCGAGCGAAGCGGCGAGCTGACGGCGAGGAGTATCGTGCGGTCAGGTTCACAGTCGGCTGTCCGTCGCGCGAGGACGCGCCACTGAAAGGGAACCACCGCTGAGAGGAACGTGAACATTGTCAAGGGTTGGCGGACAATCGAGGAATCTGATCTTGACGGCGATGATCTTCGCCGTCGCGATGACTTTCATAGATCAGACGATCGTCTCGATCGCGGCCCCCGAAATACAGAAAGAGCTCGGGCTCACGAGCACCGGCGTGCAGTGGGCGGTCAACGCCTACCTGCTCTCGCTCGCGGCGCTGTTCGCCTTTGGCGGCCGTCTGGCTGACACGGTGGGCCATCGCAAGATGGTGACACTCGGTGTGATCGTCTTCGCAGGGTCATCGGCGCTGTGTGGGCTCACCCCGAAGGGTAACCTCGCCGAGGCGTGGATCGTGACGTTTCGCGCGATTCAGGGCGCCGGGCAGGGCGATCATGTTCCCGGCGGCACTGGCGATCGTGGTCGAGCGCCAGAGCGCACGCTGAGGCCGCCAGCATCTCTCAAGCCCGAGGTGGGAACGGGAGCGTGGCCTCGATTCCCCACTTTGTGCGGCTCGACTTCGCCTACGCCACCCGCTCTGTGCTCTACGTAATGACAGGCATCATGGCGGCGGCGGCGATCGTCACTTTGCTCGGTCTTCGCGCCGGCGCTCAGGAGGAAGCAGACATGTCTGGAATCGAGCCCGACACGGAGGCTCTCCTGCAATAGGAGCCTGCTCGAGCGGCTCTGAGTCCCGTGTTAGCGTCAGAGCCAGCAGCACCGGCGGAAGGCGCCGATCGTCCTTTGGCGAGGTCTGTGCTCTATTTGCGCCCTCATCCGCCGCCATCCCGATGACTTCGACGCTGGTGCTCAGAAGTCCTGGAAGCGCCGTCTCACATGTCTGTGAATCGGTGTGTCTCTCCGGTCATCTTGCGACGCAGCTGGTGGACGCGACGAAGTTCCTGCACGTCGTCGTCGAGGGCGGGCGGCCGAGCCGACTCGTCTGTGCCCAAGAGCTCGGGCTCGAGGCGGTGGCGCACGAGCTCCCCGGCGAGCGCATCGACTCGCTGCGCGCCGGCGCCTGGGCGCGAGCTCACCACACGCTCCAAGCGCTGTCCGTGGAACAGCAGGCCGACACCGTCGTCGGCTGCCCACCCTCCGGGCAGGACGCCATCGCGCACGCTCGCAAGCCACACCGGCAGTCGCTCGGGCTCACCGTCTGCGTGAACCGTCAAGGACCCACCCAGCAAGCCAAGCCCGCCGATAGCCTCCGGAGCGCCGCTCGAGCAGGTGACCCCGCCTTCGAACCAGCACATCGCTCCCGCGCTGAGACCGGCAAGGACGGTGCCGCTCCGCCATGCGCCCGTGAGCAGCTCGTCGAGTCGATGCGCGCGCCAGATCGCGAGCAGGTTGCGCATCAATCCCCCGCTGACGTACACGATGTCCTGTCCGAGCACTATCTCCTCAAGCGGACGGTCGAGGCCACCAAGGCGAAACAGCGACAGGTGCGTCGGAATGCATCCGCGCCCGCCGAACCTCGCATAGAAGGCGTTGATCTGCGTGGTCGTGTCGCCCGAGGCGGTTGGGAGGAACAGGATCCTGGGCTCACGCGAGCCGGTGAGCGTGAGCACGTAGTCGTCGAGCAGCGGGTTGCTCGGCTCCATCGTGAAGCCGCCTCCGCCCATCGCGAAGATCAGCCGCTGATCGTCGTTGGGCGAGGCGGAGGCGCTCACGCGAGGGCGACCGCGCGCTCGACGAGCCTTGAGGCGACTGTGCCCCCGCCGAGGTAGGACACTGCGAGCGAGGTCTCGATCACCCTGTCGTCGGCCCTCTGGACGTGATAGGCGCTCCCGTCAGGGCGCGAGCTGACAGCACGTCGCAGACTGGCGCCCTTGAAATGCAGCGCCACGCCGTCGTCGACGGCGAACCCGGGTCGCATCCCGTCGCTGACAAGGCTGTGGTACTCAGCGCGACGCGCCGGCTCGGCGTCGTAATGGACGCAGTTGGAGTAGGGCAGCAGCCCGAGCCCCCTGACGCGTCGAGGCGGACCGTGGAAAGCGCTCAGCGCCTCCTCGAACCAGCACAGCGATCCCGCCGAAGGACCGCACAGCACTATGCCCTCGCGCCAAGCCCGGCGCAGAACGTCGTCGAGCCCGTGCGCGCGCCACACCCCGAGCATGCTCACGACGTTGCCACCGCCTACGTAGATCAGATCCTGGCTCAGCAGGTGCGAGGCGAGATCCTCCTCCACGCCGTGGCCGCCCTGATCGCGGCGGAACAGCGAGATGTGACTGGCCTCGCAATGCATCGAGAACCGCCGGTAGAAGCGTACGACGTAGTGGTCCGCGTCGCCGGAGGCTGTCGGCAAGAAACAGATGCGCGGCCGTCTCACGTCGGTCAGGGAGAGCACATAGTCGTCGAGCAGCGAGCTATCTTTCTCCATCGAGAAGCCGCCTCCTCCGAGGGCCACGATCTGAGGGGTTCGGGCTCGCATCGCTTGCTACCTCGCTTGACGTGGAGACGGGTGTTTGTCGCTTGACGTGAGACGGGGTTTGGGTAAGAGGACGTTTACGTGAGACGGGCGTTTGCGTGAGAGGGACGTTTACGTGAGACGGGTGTTTGCGTGAGAGGGAGTGTTTGCGTGAGAGGGCGTCTACTGGCTCAGCATGTTGGAACCGGCCGGGCAGGGCTATGGACCTACGCCCAAGATCCCCGGGCTCGCACTGGACATCCACCCAAGCGCTGCGCACCGCGCTTCGGCCCGTCTCGGTGAGTCGTCTCTCGCAAGATATTCTGGCCTGAGCGCAACAAGCTCGGATCTTCGCTGACCCTCGATCCTGGATGGCATAGATGTCGCTCGAACACGTTGACGTGCTGATCGTCGGGGCCGGCCTTTCCGGGATCGGCGCCGCCTGCCACCTGCAGGCCAATTGCCCCGGCAAGAGCTATGCGATTCTCGAGGCGCGCGATCGCATCGGCGGAACGTGGGATCTGTTCAGATATCCGGGGATTCGCTCAGACTCGGACATGTACACGCTCGGCTACTCCTTCCGGCCGTGGCGCGAGGCCAAGTCGATCGCCGACGGGCCCTCGATCCTCGACTATGTCTGCCAGACGGCCAAGGACCACGGGATCGAGCAGCGGGTCCGCTACGACCATCGCGTGGCGCGCGCCGAGTGGTCCACGGCGGATGCGCGCTGGACGGTCGAGGCGACTCGCGGCGAGATGCAGGAGACCGTGCGCCTCAGCGCGAGCTTCCTGTTCATGTGCAGCGGCTACTACCGCTACGACGAGGGCTACACACCGGAGTTCCACGGCGTCGAGCGCTTCGCCGGGCGCGTTGTGCATCCGCAGCACTGGAGCGAGGACATCGACTACGCCGGCAAGCGCGTGGTTGTGATCGGTAGCGGCGCCACCGCCGTGACGCTCGTCCCCTCGATGGCCCGCAGCGCTGCGCACGTGACGATGCTGCAGCGCTCGCCCAGCTACATAGTGTCATTGCCGGCGGAAGACCCAATCGCAAAGCGGCTGCGCCGGTTCCTACCGGCGAAGGTCGCTTATCCGATCCTGCGCTGGAAGAACGTGTTGCTCACGATGGCGAGCTTCCAGCTCAGCCGCCGGCGGCCCAGGCTGATGCGCAGGCTGGTTCGCAAGGGACTCGAACGGCGGTTGCCTCCCGGGTATGACATAGATACCCACTTCAACCCCAACTACGACCCGTGGGATCAGCGCCTTTGCCTCGTTCCCAACGGCGATCTCTTCGAGGCGATCGGCGACGGGCGCGCCGCGGTCGTGACCGACCACATCGAGACGTTCACCGAGAGCGGGATCAAGCTCACCTCGGGCGCTGAGCTCGAGGCGGATGTGATCGTCACCGCCACAGGCCTCAACCTGCTGGCTCTAGGAGGCATCGAGATCGCCGTCGACGGGCGGGAGGTGAAGCTCTCCGAGACCATGAGCTACAAGGGCATGATGCTCAGCGGGGTGCCGAACTTCGCTTTCGCGGTCGGCTACACGAACGCGTCGTGGACGCTCAAGTGCGACCTCACTTGCGAGTACGTCTGCCGGCTGCTCAACCACATGGACAAGCTCGGACACAAGCAATGCGCGCCGTATAACCGCGATCCGTCGGTCCTCGAGCTGCCTTTCCTGGACTTCTCCTCAGGCTATGTGCAGCGCTCGATCGACAAGTTCCCCAAGCAGGGCTCGAAGGCGCCGTGGCGATTGCACCAGAACTATGCGCTCGACATCTTCAATCTGAGGTTCGGCTCGGTGCAGGACGGCGCGATGGAGTTCTCGGGCGGCGACTCGGCTGTCGAGGCCGCGGAGCCAGTGGCCGTCTGATCGCTGGGGATCGTGGAGCAATCGCGTTTGGTCCTGCGTCCGCTTGCCGTGACAGACGAGGCTGAGCTGCTGCGCATCCACGCCACGCCCGAGGTGGCGCTGTGGTGGGACCTTCCGGAAGAAGGCTTCCCGTGGAGCGACGAGCCCGAGTCGACCAGGCTCACGATCGAGGTGGACGGCGACGTCGCGGGCATGATCCAGTTCTGGGAGGAGCAGACCCCCAAATACCGTCATGCGACGATCGACCTGTTTCTCGATCCGGCTCGTCACGGCCAGGGCATCGGCACCGAGGCCGTGAGACGCCTCGTGCGCCATCTGATCGAGGAGCGTGGTCACCACCGCATCACGATCGACCCGGGGACGGGGAACACGGCCGCGATTCGCTCCTACGAAAAAGTTGGCTTCAAGCCCGTCGGCGTCATGCGCCGCTACGAGCGCCGCATCGGCAGCGACGAGTGGCGTGACGGTTTGCTGATGGAGCTGCTCGCTGAAGACGTGTCGTGAGCTCGGGCGAGGGCGTGAGCGGCGACCGCGCGCTCAGTCGCTCCACCAGCCCTGGACAAGCTCGCCGTCGCCGCCGAAATGCTGGCCGAAGGCTAGGATCTCGAGGCCCTGGTCTCCAGCCTCGAACGCTCGCATCGTCTCGGGCGATACGCGGATGGCATCCAGCTTGCCGATCTCGAGGATCTCGTCGTCGAGCTTTATGCGCCCGCTTCCAGCGAGCACCACGTAGACCTCCTCGGCCTGGTCGTGATGGTGGCCGAACTGCTGGCGCTTGCCGGGGCGCAGACGCTGATGGCTCACTCCTGTCTGGACGGCTTCGAGGTCACCTTGGCAAAAGCGAGCCTCGCCCTGGTCGCTGAGGCCGTGCTGCTTGGCCATATCCTCGACCGACTCGAGGTTCTTGATCGTGTATCCCATCTCGATCTGCTCCTTTCTAGTCTGTGGGAGGATTGAAGCATGGACCAGCGCGTCAGCCTTGTCACGCTCGGAGTCGGCGATCTCGCTCGCTCGCGAGCCTTCTACGAGGCGCTCGGCTGGAAGACCGGCGCCGCCCCCGAGGACGACGTAGTGTTCTTTCAGGCCGGCGGCATGATTGTGGCGCTGTGGGACCGTCGCGCGCTTGCCCAGGACAGCGGCGTGGAGGACGGCGGCGGCTGGGGCGGGGTGACGCTCGCCTACAACGCGCGCTCGCCCGAGCGGGTCGACGCCGTGCTGGCCGAGGCGGCGGCGGCCGGCGCGAAGATCGCGCGTGCGGGCGCGGAGACGTTCTGGGGCGGCTATTCGGGTGTGTTCATCGACCCCGACGGTCATCCCTGGGAGGTCGCCCACAATCCCCACTGGACGCTGCACGACGATGGCTCCGTGACGCTCGCAGGGTGAGCTTCGCGAGACCGATGAGTTAGCGCGGGGCCTCGGGTCATAAGTTTGGAGTGCGCGCACAGAAACCGCGCGTCGCTGGATAACCTGAGTCGAGCCGGAGGGAGCCGATCTATGCAAGCGACGGAGACCAAGGAGATGCGGGCAATGGCTGGACCACGCGACGCGCAACCGGAGCACGCCGACGACCGCTCGCGCTGGCTGGCGCTGTATGTGCTGTGCGTGGGGGTGCTGATGATCGTGCTCGACGTCACCGTCGTCAACGTCGCGCTGCCCTCGATCCAGGACGACCTGCATTTCTCCACGTCGAGCTTGGCGTGGGTCGTGAACGCCTACCTGATCGCCTTCGGCGGCCTGCTTCTGTTGGCTGGACGCTTCGGCGACCTGATGGGGCGCAGCCGTATCTTCCTGCTCGGCGTCGCCCTGTTCACCGTCGCCTCCCTGCTATGCGGCCTGGCATGGACACAGACGCTGCTCGTCGGGGCGCGCTTCGCGCAAGGCATCGCCGGGGCGATGACGTCCGCGGTGGTGCTGGGAATGATCGTCACGATGTTCCCCGAGCCGCGCGAGCAGGCGAAGGCGATTGGGGTGTACGCCTTCGTGGCGTCCGCCGGCGGGTCCGTGGGCCTGCTGGCCGGCGGAGTTCTAACCCAGTCGATCAACTGGCATTGGATCTTCTTCGTCAACGTCCCGATCGGGATCGCCACGGTGCTTTTCGCAAGGCGTCTGCTCGACAAGGACGAGGGAATCGGGTTCGGCGAGGGCGCCGATATTCCCGGCGCCGCGCTGATCACCGCCGCGCTGATGCTCGGCGTCTACACGATCGTCAAGCCGGCGGCCGAGAACGGCTGGGGAGCAGGGCGCACGCTCGGCTTCGGGGCGCTCTCGCTCGCGCTGCTCGCGGCGTTCGTCGTACGCGAGGCGACCGCGCGCAATCCACTCGTGCCGTTGAGGATCTTCCGCTCGCGCAACGTGAGCGGAGCAAATCTGATCCAGGTGCTCTCGGTGGCGGGCATGTTCGGGATGTTCTTCCTCGGCGCTCTCTACATGCGAAGGGTGCTCGGCTACGACGCGCTGGAGATCGGGCTGGCGTTCCTGCCCGTCACGATCACGATGGGGTCGATGTCGATCCGCTTCTCCGAGCCGTTGATCACGCGTTTCGGCGCCCGGGCGCTGCTGCCTCCGGGCCTTGCGCTGATCGCGGTCGCGCTCGGCCTGCTTGCGCTGGCGCCGGTGCACGCCAGCTACCTCACCGGGCTATTGCCGTCGATGGTGCTGCTCGGCACGGGCGCCGGTGCTTGCTTCCCGGCCCTGATGACCGTCGCGATGTCGGGTGCCACCCCGAGCGACGCTGGTCTCGCATCGGGCCTTGTGAACACCACCGCCCAGGTTGGCGGGGCACTTGGCCTGGCGGTGCTTGCCACGCTGTCGGCCTCGCATACCGACAAGCTGCTTGCTCGTGGCGATTCCACAGCTGCGGCGCTGACCGGCGGCTACCAGCTCGCGTTTTGGATCGCCGCCGCGCTGGTGGTGGCGGGCATCGTTGTCGCCGTCACCGTGCTGCGCCCGCAGGCGGGGAGCGCCGAGCTGCCAGCGACAGGAGGCGAGCAAGCGCAGGCCGAGGACGGACGAGCGAGCGGGGAGCCTGCGTACTCCGAGCTGAGCTAAAGGCTGATTGCTATAGTTGCCCGATCCAGCCGGGGCCGATCGGTCCCGATCCAACGCAGTGTCAGCGCTCGTAGCCTTTGCTCATAGCAATCTCCGCGTTCGCAGCACGCGATAACACGGAGGCAGCAAGATGGCTACAGGAACCGTCAAGTGGTTCAGCGACGACAAGGGCTTCGGCTTCATCACGCCCGACGACCAGTCCAAGGACCTGTTCGTCCACCACTCGGGAATCGCCGGTGACGGCTACCGCTCGCTCGCCGAGGGCGCCAAGGTCACCTATGACGCCGAGGCCGGCGACAAGGGGCCCAAGGCAGTAAACGTTCAGCTGGCCTAGCGGCTAAGCCGAACTCCGCCTGGAGCCGCGCGGCGGCTGTGCCGCGTGAGCTCCGTGACGAGTGTCTTCACGGAGCGCTCGAGCTGATCGATGCTCGCCGACTCCACACGGGTAAGACCAACCCCGCGGTTGACCCATGCGTTGATCTCGCGGTGATTGCTGCCAGTGCGCTTGGCGAGATCGGCAACGAGGCGACGGCGTTCCTCGCGCAGTCTGGCCCGGCGCTCGAACGCTGCGACAGGCGCGGGCTCGAGCTTCGCAGCTGGGGTTGCCGTGCTTGCGGGTTGGCTGGGGGCTGCGCCGAACAGCGTCATCTGCGGCGCGACTTCCGCGCTGAGCGGGACGAACTCGGTCGCCGCCGAGCGCTCGCTCGCGAGCCGCTCGCGCGGCTCATCGAGTGCCTCGACGTCCTCGCGCTGGCGCAGCGCGCGCCGCAGCTCGCTCTCGACCTCCGCCGCGTGCCCTCGCAGCACAGGGTCGGCCGGCAAATACACCCAGCTGGCCTCCGGCGCCCTGTGCGGGATCGTTCGCACGAAGCGTCCCACGATCTGCCTGAAGATCATCGGCGTCTTGGCCGCCGTCGCATACACCCCGACTCGCAGCCTGGGGATGTCGACTCCCTCGGAGACCATGTTCACAGCGACGATCCAGGGCTCGCGCGATCCCCTGAACGTCGCGAGCTTCTGAGCGGCGCGGGTCTCGGTGTGAAGGACGATCACAGGCGCTCTCCCGGTCGACTCGCCGAGCAGCTTGGCTATCTGCCGCGCATGAGTCGCGTCCGCCGCGACGGCGAGTCCCGCGGCGTCGGGATGGCCAGCCCCGCGCAACGCTTGCAGCTTCGCATCGGCCTCCCTGAGGATGCGCGGCAGCCCGTCCGGCAGCTCGGTTGAGATGGCGGTGCGGTAACGACGGCTCGCCTCCCTGGAGCTCAGCACCGTCTCGAAGGACGACTCGATCACGTCCTGGCCGCTGCGCCACGACAGGGTTCCGTCGAAGGTGACGAACGCCACCGGCCGGCAGATGCCCTCGGCGACCGCCTGCGCGTAGGTGTAGGACACGTCCGGCACGGCCACCCCCTCGGCGTCATAGCTCACGCCCGGGATCGGGGTCGCATCCGAGCGAAACGGAGTCCCCGACAGCAAGAGCCAGCGCGAGGCCGAGGAGAAGGCGTGCTGGAAGCTCGTGCCCCACGCGAGCTCCTCGCCGAGATGATGAGCCTCGTCGACGATGACGAGCGTGTCTGGCGCCACATTGCGCGCCCATGCGCGTGAGTCGGAGGCGACGCGGGCGTAGGTGACGGCGACGCCGTGGAAGTCGCGTGGCGAACGCGGCCCTGAAGAGTCTGGTTGCAGCTGCACCCCAAGCTCGGCGGCAGCGCCGGCCCATTGGCGCGTGAGGGGAGTCGTTGGGCACAGCACGACCACGCTGCTCGCCTGCCCTTCGGAGAGCATCCGCCGAGCCAGCTCTAGCGCGGGCCGCGTCTTGCCGGCGCCGGGTGCGGCCGAGACGAGGAACGGGCCTTCCCGCCAGCCGTCGAGGCGCTCGAGCGCCTCGTGCTGCCAGGCGCGCAGGGATGTCGTTGGGACTCGGGTCAAGGAGTCCGGCATCCTGCGGCACGAGCCGGACGGATCGACCCGCCCAGGTTGGAGAGCGGGCCGGGATCTTATGGAGAGCTGGCCGGGATCCTATGGAGAGCTGGCCGGATCCTACGGAGACCGGGATCTCGCGGAGAGCCGGCCGATCCTACGATCGTGGCGGGCGTGGCGCGTAGCGGTGGTGCAGGATCAGCAGGTTGCCATCCGGGTCGTTGAATATCGCCATATGACATACGCCCGTGTCGAGCGTGTCGTGCTCGAAGGCGACCCCACGCTCTTCGAGCCTCGCGCGCGCCGTCGCGACGTCGTCCACGTGCAGCGCGATCCCGCTGCGCACAGGCACGTGCTCCAAGCCCATCTTCTCGGCGTCGATCACGCTTAGCGTCAGGTTGCCGGTCTCGAACTCCGCATAATTACGCTCTTCCAAGTACACCGACCGTTCCAGTCCGAGCGTGCCGCCATAGAACTCGACGGCTTTCGGAAGGTCGTGCGTTGGCACACCAACGAAGTCCACACGGGTGATCATCTTGTCCGTCGCGTCGCCCATCGCGTCCTCCTGGCTGTCGGCTTTACGCGTTCTCGGCCTGTACGCGCCCCGACTTTACTGCCTCAGCGAGCGCATCGTAGTCGCGTTCGTTCTGGTCGGCGTATGTTTCTGAGAAGTCTGCGATCGCTTGGTCGAACACGCCTCCCGCTCCGAGGTAGGAGGCGATCGCGATGCGATTGCCGGTTCGCGCGTGCGCACGCGCGAGCGTCCACCCGCACAGCGCCCCGTACGCACGCAGCTGCGCGTGCCCCATCGTCTCGATTTCCACGCTCAGCTTGCCATCCCACAGCTGACGCACATAGAAGTCGCGCGTCACGCCGTCGATTCCGACCGCGGGCAGCCACCCCAGAAAGATGTCACCGGCGGCCTGCATCAAGCGCTGCCCCTCAACGACGCGCTGACCGTGGTTCTCACACTTCGAGGGTCCCGCATATGGCTCGAGCACTGACGCTTGCGCTTCCTTCGCCTGCAAGACGAGCGGGTCCTGCTCGTCGCGTCCCATGAACAGCATCACCCACGCGCGCGTGCCCACGCTGCCCACGCCCACGACCTTGCGCGCGATGTTCTCGAAGTTGTAGTCGTCGAGCAGCACGTGAAGGTCGACCGGCAGGCTGTCGCGGTAGTCCTTGAGCATCCCCTCCAACCGCTCGCGCAGCTCGCCACGCTCGGCCTCGCCCAAGAGCTCCTCCAGCGGGACGACCAGTGGCGGTTCGCTCACGAAGCGCAGGCGCCCGTCCACCACTTCAGTTAGCTTCAGCACCGCGCGCGTGCTGTCCTTCGAGCGGGCCTTCCCCAAGCGGCGTTCCATCTTCTGTAGGCGCTTGCCGCGTACGAGCTGCTGTTGGCGCACCACGCCCATGATGTCCTCGGCGCTCAACCTTGCGTACCACACTCCCAGGTTGCTCATCCGCGCGAACCCGCGCATCGACTGCCGGTAGGCCTGCGTAGTCCACACCAGCACGTCGGCGATCTCCTGCGCGCTCAATTGGCGGTCGCGGCCCGCTACGCACAGGCTTACCGTCAAGCGCTTGACGTCCCACTCCCACGGCCCGGGCAAAGTCTCGTCGAAGTCGTTGATGTCAAACAGCATCTCGCGATCTGGGGAAGCGAAGACGCCGAAGTTCGACAGATGCGCGTCCCCGCACAGCTGCACGTTCAAGCCGGAGCTGGGCGTTCGCGCGAGGTCAGCTGCCATCACCGCCGCCGCTCCTCGGTAGAACGTGAACGGCGAGACGAGCATGCGCCCGTAGCGGATCGGGACGAGCTCCTGCACGCGGCTGTCCGCCTGGCGCTCGAGGATCGCGACTGGATCCTCGCGGTCCTCTGCTGGGCTCCACTGGGCATGGCTCGAGCGCGGCGTGTGCGCCCGAGCCTCCTTGCCTCTCGCCTCGCGCTTCTTCACGCTGCCCGTGTCGTTCATCGCAAGCTCCTCAAGCGGGCTGCGCCAGGTCCGCTCGACGCATGTTGAATTCCTCGGTTGTGATCACGCCGCGCTCGTGCAGATCGCTTAGATCCTTCAGAGCGCTCGCGTACGACGCCGTTCGCTGTGCTCGGGCCTGGTGGACCGCCGTCTCCATCGCGGCCTGCTCCTCTGGCAACGTCGGCCGGGCGATGAAATAGATCAGCATCCCGAATACAGGCAGTATCAGCACGAATATCAACCACATGGCGACCGCCCACCATTTCAGGTCACGGCGGCGCACGAGCAGATCCATGATCGCTGCGATCCAGCAGATCGTTATCGGGATCACGATCAGGATCACCCACAGCACTTCCCAAACAGTGCTAGCCACTATTACCGGCACGATCGCCTCCTTGTTCGTAGGGGTGCATCAAGCTGTTCACTCTTTCTCCGAATCGTGCTGGTTGGGAGCCCTTGCTTGGGAGCCAGGCGCGGGGGGAGTGGGTGGAGGGCTTGGCGCCGGCGGACCGGGAGCGCCGCCCGCAGCGGCCCTCGACACGTGCGCGTCGGGGAACTCGACGGCGGTTTGACGGCGCAGCATCTCGGTGCCAAATACCGCCAAGACGATGATGATCACGATGCCCGTCAGCGTTTTGGTCGCCACGATCGGGCCCCAGGCGAACAGCAACAGCAGCAGCAGAGCCACCGTGCCGAATGTGATGTCTGGACGGTCGCGCAGGTAGGGCGCCATCAGGCGACGCAGCGTCGTGGCCGTTCGCGTCGGTCCCGCCAGCAGGCCCGCCAGGATCACCGGCACACCGATCAGCACAGTCGCCCAGGCCACATCTGCGAGCACACTCGTCCCGATCGACCAGGCCGCTTGCGCGGCGGGCCTCACGGCTTCGGTCGTGGCGAGCGAGTTGACGACCTTGTCACCGATGATCCCGCGTGCCACGACCACGACCAGACCGGCGCCGATGAAGGCTGTGCCGACGGCGATCAGCGTTTGGCGGCGGTGTCCCCGCGCCAGGTAGACCGCCAGCGCGAACAGCGCCACCACCAGCAGCGGCAGCACGAGCGCGAGGCTGCGCAGCAGGTTGACGGCGTTCTGCATCGTGTTCAGTTGCTTGGAGGTCACGATCCGCAGCTGTGCCACTTTCGGTGGGATCTTGTTGACGATGCTCGACGGCGCTCCTACCTTCGCGGCGACTTCGCCGAGCATCGGGCGTAGGTCGAGCACGACCGCGCCGCCTCCGGGCAGCTTCACCACGCTGCCTTTGTTCTCGACCAGGCGCACGAACTCCGCGTGGGTCACCTGATTTGCCTTGCTCCACAGTTGCTGGACGCGTGGCCGTTCGAGCAGCAGGTTGATGCCCTTCTGTACAACGTCTTTCAATGCCCCCGCGGCGGGGGCCGCGAGCGGCTTGAGTTCGGATGGCAGCTCGTTTTTCAGTTCGCCGGCCACGTCCACGTTTGCGTACAGCTGTTCGGTGAGATAGACCGACACTGCTTCCCTGATCGGCGGGCTCTCGATCAGCTTCGTGTTCGTGCTCGTCCAGTAGCCGGTGTCCAGCAGTTGCCGGTTGGCCCACACCGCGAAGATCGCAACGATCCCGAGCACGGTGGCCACGCCTATCAGGCTGCGTACCAGCCAGCGGTGAGGATGTCCCGCAGCCTCGCTGGATACACTCGTGTCCTCCACGCTTGGGGAGACTACGCAGGGAGGTCTGCGGGAATAACCGTGTAAGGCCGCACGCCGTAGTCGGGGTTTTAACGCAAACCTAGATTTCCAGGCTCGCCCGCAGGGATCCCATAAGGGGATTTGCCATCGCGGGGGGTCTCGCAGGGGATTTGCCGTGATCGGTCCGCCTGATAGGGCTCCACCCGGAGGAGGTGAGAATCGCGACCCCGCGAGGATCTGGCCTGACTCGCGAGGATTCTTGACCGACCCGCGAAGATCTCGACACTTGTCATACAACCAGATTGCTGTCATGGTTAGTTCGTGGCATCGTTTGCCAGTGATTCGCCGCAACTCGAGCAGCTCGAACAAATGGGACGTTTGTGGTGGATGGCGCTGCTGCTTGGCCTCGTCTCGATCGCGGTCGGGATCCTCGCGCTCGTCTACCCGGGGGAGACGCTCACGACGATCGCGATCATCTTCGGCGTCTATCTGCTGCTCGCCGCGCTCGTTCAGCTTGTGCTGGCGTTCGGTGAGAGCGAGCGCTCCCGGGGCGCCCTGCTGCTGAGCGCGGCGGTCGCCGGGATAGCTGGGATGATCGTCATCCGCCATCCCGGCGGCAGCGTCCAGGTGGTGGCGCTCGCGTTTGGGATCTATCTCGTGGTGATGGGGATGATGCGCCTCTATGCAGCCGTCTATGCGGTTGGCGGTCGCGTCTGGCTGATTCTCTGGGGGCTTGTCGATCTTGCCGCAGGCATCCTGATCGTGGCGTGGCCGAAGTTCGGCGTCGCCACGCTTGTGGTGGTGCTCAGCATCGCGCTGCTCGCTCGCGGGATCGTCATGTGCGCGCTCGCGTTCGTTCTGCGCGCCGTCACGCACGGCGTCGGCGGCGAGCGAGCGCGAACGAGGGCCGGCGCGCCGGGCTAGTCGCCGAGCCGGCTGGGTTGAGGCGCATCTCGGCAGGACCGCACGTCTGTGCCGGCCGACCCACGCCTTCGGGCTGTGCGGCCCCTTCGCGATGCTGCGCCTCGGGGCTTGACTTGGCGCCATCAAGCCCAAATGGGTGGGCATCTGATCCTTGCCTCGCTAGATACTCCACCATCACGGCCGCACACCGTTGCCGAGATGCGCCCTACCCTAAGCGTCGGACTCGCGCTCGGCGAGGTCAGCGCCCGTGACCGTCGTCATCACCTTGGCGGCGCCGCCACCGAGCACACGGCGCACGAGTCGCGGCGCGAGGATCCGAAGCGCGGCGGCGAGCGCGTAGGGGCGGGGCACATAGCGCTCTGGACGCCGCTCCACGCCGGCCTGGAAGATTGCCTCGGCTGCCTTCTCGGGCGTGGAGACGATCCAGCGGGTCAGCGCCCGCCCAGTCAGCTCGGCCTGGGGAAAGCCCTCGGTCGAGATGAACCCGGGGAGCACGAGGCCGACGTGGACGCCGTGCGAGCGCTCCTCGGCCCACAGCGAGTCAGACCAGCCTGCGAGGGCGAACTTGGACGCGCTGTAAGCGCCCGAGCCGGCGCGCGCCACGCGCCCGGCGGTGCTTGCCACGTTCACGATCGCGCTTGGCGCGCTCGAGCGCAACAGCGGCAACAGCGCCTCGGTCAGACGCAGTTGCGCGTCGAAATTGATCTCCATCGTGCGCCTGACGTTGCGGTAGCCGCCGTCGGCGAACGTGGCGCGCCAGGCGGCGCCGGCGTTGTTGACCAGTAGATCCAACCGGTTGTGACGCTCCTCCACGTGCACGCGGATGCGCTCGGGCGCGTCCTCGTCGAGCAGGTCGAGGGCGAGGAAGCTCGCTTGCTCGCCGAGCGTGCTCGCGAGCGCTTGCAGCCGCGGCTCGCGGCGTGCGACGAGCACGAGCTCGACGTTCGGGATGCGGGCGAGCCGCTGGGCCGTCGCCTCTCCGATGCCGCTGGAGGCGCCTGTCACGAGCGCCACGAATGGACGATCGCTGGATCGCTGCGCAGATGTCTTGGCGGTCATCGGCTTCCACTCGGCGTGCGGTGCTCGACCCCTCCGGGGCCGGCGATCAGGACGTCGCTGACCAGCTCGGGCTCGAACAGCCCGTGGTCGACGACTCCCGGCGTGCCCGCCAGCCGCGCCGCGAGCGCGCGGGGCTCTCCGACCGGTCCGTGGTAGTCGGCGATCAGGTTGCCCTCAGGGCTTGGGGGCGTGTCGCGCAGTGCGGCGTCGCCGAGCGAGGCGAGCGTCGTGCGGGCGCCGAAGCGCAAGATCTCGAGCGGCACCGGTGGGCGTAGGGAGGAGACGCTCTTCTCGGCCGAGGCGATCACGACGAAGCGCTCGGCGGCGGCCGCGACGATCTTCTCGCGTGTGTGGGCGCCCCCGCCGCCCTTCACCAGCCATCCTTGCGGGTCGATCTGGTCGGCCCCGTCGATGGCGATGTCGAGGGGGCCGAGTTCGTCGAGCTCCCCGATGGCGAGACCGAGCTCGCGTGCCGCGCGCTCGGTCGCGGGGGAGGTCGCCACGCAGCGCAGGCTCAGCCCTCGTGCTGCCAGCGCCGGAAGCAGGTAGGCGACCGTCGAGCCGGTGCCCAGACCCACGCTCGCGCCGTCGCTCACGAGCGAGGCGGCGGCCTGCGCAGCCGCGCGCTTCTGGCTCTCGGTGGCGTTCAGGGACGTGGGTGCAGGCGCGCTAGGGGAGCCCATCGTGTATGCGAGCCTACAGCTCGGGGCGCTCGCAGGGTCAGCCGCTGCGGCGCCTCCGGCGGGTGCAGCAAGAAACCCTGGCCGTTCGAGCAGCCGAGCTCGCGCACGAGCTGGAGCTGTGCGTCGCTCTCGATCCCGACCGCGACCGTCTGCAGTCCGGATGCCTTTGCAAGCGCGACGAGCGCGATCACGATCGCGCACTTGCGCTCGTCGTGCTCGATGCCCGCGATCAGCGAGCGGTCGATCTTGAGCATGTCGAGCGGGAGCGTGCCAGGCAGCGTCAGACGCGACTCGCGTGAGCCGAACTCGTCAAGCGCGATCCGCACGCCCAAGTGGCGCAGGTCCGCGAGCGTCGCCTTCGCACGCTCGGGGTCGCGCAGGACCGAGTCCTCTGTGATCTCGATCCACAAGGCCTCAGCGGGCAGCTGGTAGCGCGAGAGCGCCCGCGCGACGCGCTCGGGGAGGTCGAGCTCAGTCAGGCCACGCGAGGAGACGTTGACGGACACCGAGACGTGCTCGCCCGCGCCGCGCCACGTGGCCGCCTGAGCGCAGGCGCTGTCGAGCACCCAGTCGCCGATCTGCACGATCAGATCGCTCTCCTGGGCGCGCGGGAGGAACGTCGAGGGCTTCACCGGCTCGCCGTCAAGCGGGTGCCAGCGCAGCAGAGCCTCACAACAGGCAGCGTTGCCGCCTGACAGCGGGAACATGGGCTGGTAGGCGAGCGAGAGCTCTTTGCGTGGCAGCGCGTCGCGAAGGCGGCGCTCGATGTCCAGATGGGCAGTCATCTCGCGGCGTAGGCTCTCGTCGAACAACTCGAGGCGGTAGCCGCCGGAGCGCTTCGCGCGGTACATCGCGACATCCGCCTCGCGCAACAGCGCCTCTGGGTCGGTGTTCGGATCGTGGGAGACCGAGACGCCGACGCTCGCCAGCATCGAGACCTCGGTCGAGCCGACCACGAACGGCTCCTCCAGGGCACGCAGCACGCGCTCGGCTACGGTCAGCGCCTCCGCGTCGGTCTGCAGATCCTCGGCGAGGATCACGAACTCGTCGCCGCCCAAGCGCGCGACCGTGTCGCTGTCGCGCATCATCTGCGCCAGCCTCGAGGCGACCGAGGTGAGCAGGTGATCGCCGAGCGCGTGCCCGAGGTTGTCGTTGATCGCCTTGAAGTGATCGAGGTCGACGAACAGCATCGCCACGAGCCCGTGGCTGCGGTGCAGGCGGGTCAGCGCCTGCAGCGCGCGGTCCATCAACAGCAGCCGGTTGGGCAGCTTGGTGAGCGGGTCGTGGAGTGCCTGGCGCTCGAGCCACATGCGGTCGGTGACGTCCTTGGCAGCCGCGTACCACGTCGAGCCGTCGCAACGAGCGCTCCACAGCAGCCAACGCCAAGAGCCGTCGCGGTGGCGGTAGCGATTCGTGAAGTTCGCCAGCTGCGCCGCGTGGTCCCTGCCCGCCAGCATCACGGCTGCGGTGGGCTCCACGTCGTCGGGATGGAGCAGCTCGCGCATCGGTCGGGCGAACAACTCCTCGCGCGTCCACCCGAGCACCTCCTCCCAAGCGGGGTTCAGCAGCGTGAGACGGCCCGCCGGCGTGATTGCCGCGAGCAGGTCGCTGGTGTTCTCGAACAGCTGAGCGATCTGCTGGTGCTCGCTCTGCGCGCGCGCGCTTCGCACGGCGTCGGGTGAGTTGCCGCTAGCTTCCTGTGAGGGTCTGTCGAACGCGGGGCGCATCTGCCGATAGTTGCTCTCTCGACGGGTGGGATGGGCGGATCTCTCGCATGGCCTTCTCGGCCGTCGCGTTGCCCAACTACGTCCCCTCATTGTTCCAATGGACGGATTTTCTAGTTCGCACCCAGGTGGGCCGGCTGGGCTCCTTCGGCGTGGTCGAGCTGGTGCGATTCGTGGGGAGGCGCCCCGCGCAGGAAGCGCCAAACCGAGAGCAACATCAGGATCGTCATGATCCCTGCGCTCGACGCGCACCACTCGCAGATCGCGTGGATCGAGAAGAGCTCCCGATAGGTCAGGTAAGCGGAGAAGCCAAAGCCGGCGACGGTGAACGCCAGCGTCGCGAAGCGGCTGGTCTCGCTTTCGGGGGCGAGCAGCGATCCGAGGATTGCGATGTACCCGATCAGGCCCATCAGCGCCACGGGGACGCCTGCGAGCTTCGAGTAGATCGAGGTCTGAACCTTCAGGCAGCTGCCCCCCGCGCTGCATACCGGTGGCGCGCCCGAGTAATGGACGTAGGTCAGGTAGCTCGCCACCCCGAGCCCGACGGTCGCGAGGACGATCATCACGACGCGAAGCGTGCGCTGGCTCATCTCACCGCGACCTTCGACTCGCTGGGCGCCGAGGGCCCTTGACTTGGACGTGATTTGCGGTGGCGGGGCAGGGAGAGGGGCTCGTCAGCGCCATCGCCCGACCACCCTCAGGCTTTCAACAGCTTTTCGATCGCCGATTCGAAGGGGCCGGCGTCGCCGAACGAGGAGTCTTCGAACTTCTGCAAGGAGCCGCCAGTCTTGCCGATCAGGAACGACGGAGTGCCCGTGAGACCATTCTGGTTGGCTGTCTGCGCGTCGACGATGACCTGGTTGGCGTAAGCGGGGTCGTTGCGAGCCGAGCTCCAGTCCGAGAGCTTCAGGCCGGGCACCTGGGCCGCCAACCCCTGCAGGTAGCTTTCGGTGACATAGCCGCTGCCCTCTTCTCCCTGCTCGTGGTAGAAGAGCTCGATGTAGTGCCACATCAGATTCTGCTTACCGGCGGCGAGCGCCGCTACCTGCTGGTTCTGGAAGGTTTCTCGTTCGCGAGTGGCGGTCTGCATCGAGCGATATTCGATCTTCGCCTTGCCGGTGCGCACGTACTTCTGGATCACCGTGGGCAGCGCCCCGAGCGTGAACTCCTTGCAGAACGGGCACTCGAGGTCGCCGAAGTACTGGATTGTGACCGGCGCGTTCGGGTTGCCGAGCGTATTGCCTCTCTGCGGGATGCCCTGCAGCAGCGAGATCACCGACGTGGCGGCCGCGTTGGCCGCTGGGCTTTTCGGCGCCGGCGCGCCTTTGGAGCCCCCGCTGCCGGTTGCGACCAGGATGATCGCGATGATCACGACCACCACCCCGGCGATCCCGCCGAGCTGGATCAACCGCTTGCGCTGAGCCGACTGAGCGGCGCTGGCTTCCTCGAGCGCTCTGCGCTCGGTGCGCGCCTGCTCGCGACGCTGCTTGCGCGTCAGGTCCGACTCGGGATCCTCAACCGGGCTCATGTCCCAACTTTTGCATACTTTGCCTCAAGATTGCTTAAGGAGCCGTCCTCGCAGGCTCGAGGGGACCCCTCAGAGGCTGTGCAAGCCGTGTGTGGCGTACCGTAGATGGAGACATTCGCCCCCGTAGCTCAGCTGGATAGAGCGTCGGACTTCTAATCCGAGGGTCGCAGGTTCGAATCCTGCCGGGGGCACTACAAAAACCGCATAACAAAGCCATTTTCAAGACGGCGCTCTACTATAAAATAGTAATCATGTCCCCGATATGTCCCCAGGACTTGTTAGGCTTGGGACATGGTCCAGCCGTCAAACACACCGGCCAAGCGGCCAAGCGGGCACGTTTTCAGGGCTGATCGTGCACGCGGACCAGTCTGGTACGCGAAGTACCGGCTGCCTGATGGACGCCAGCTGCAGAAGAAGCTTGGACCCGCTTGGACAGAGCGGGGGCGCCCCCCTGCTGGCTACTACACCAAGCGTTTGGCAGAGGACTGGCTGCGCGATGTACTCGACCAGGCGCGTAGAGGCACGCTGCCGGGCCTCGTCGTGACCGGGGCCACGTTCGCCGATGCCGCCGCAGAGTTCATGCGATACGTCGAGCGCGACAAGACGCTGAAGCCATCCACCCTCTACGGCTACCAGTCGATCCTCGACGCCTACCTACTGCCGGCATTTGGAGACATTCCGCTCGAGCGGATCACGACCGCTGGCATCGAAGCCTGGCATTCGGAACTGGAGAGCGTCAGCGAGGCGCGACGTGTGGATCGCCGGCGTGCGCAAGGTGACGGGCATCGACCGGCATCGCCGCGTGCACTATCCAACAGCACCAAGAACCGGATAATGGTGACGCTTCATGGAGTCCTCAAGCGCGCCTGTAAGGTCTACGGACTGCCGGCCAACCCGGCATCGGGCATTGAGCGTCATCCGGTGCGACTGACCGGCGACATCGACGTCTTCAGTCCAGAAGAGGTTTGGGCGCTTGTGCGTGCCGCCGCCTCCGAGCAGGACGCTGCGATCTTCCTCACGGCGGGCTTCACCGGCTTGCGACGGGGTGAGCTGATCGCGTTGCGCTGGCGTGATGTGGATTTCACGGGCTCCGTTTTGCGGGTGCGGGCAAGCTACGCGGGCGGCGCGCTTACGGCCCCGAAGTCGGGGAAGGTGCGTTCGGTGCCGCTGGTTCCTGAGGTGGCTAAGGTGCTGGTGCGATTGTCGCGTCGCGAGCTGCTCGTGGCCGAGGACGACTTGGTCTTTCCTGGGGAGCTGGGCGAGTTCTTGGACGGGTCGGCTCTTCGACGCCGATACACCGCGGCACTCAAACGCGCCGGGTTGCGCTCGCTGCGCTTCCACGATCTGCGCCACACCTTCGGCACGCGGATGATCGCCAAGGCCGATATTCGGCGCGTGCAAGAGTGGATGGGTCACGCCGATGTTCAGACGACAATGCGCTATCTGCACTATGCCCCGCGTGATGAGGACGCGCGGCTCGTTGCGGAGGCGTTCCGTGTGGATGGCGTCGACGCCATCGCCGATATTGCGTAGTCCGCTTTCAGACGACACTCGACCGTTGCAGTCGCCCTCGTCGCGTATCTGCGATGTGTGGATTTGCTCCGGGACTGCGTCCCGGATTTGGAATCCGCTGGAGCGGAGTAAACCGCCAGGCCTGACGGCCTGGATCGGTTTTTGACCGTCGCGGCCCGCGCAAGCGGGTTAGAGGGATGGGATGTTGTGGGGCGGGCCACGACGGTCAAAAACCTCCCAGTCCTTGTTCCGTGTAGGGATGGGAGGGGGTGGGCGTAGGGAGCCATCGTCCCAGCGCTCAACGGTCGTGGTCTGTGTCAGGCCGTCGCGCGAGCGCCGTATAGACCTCTGCGCCACCTGTCCTCCGAGTTCGTTGCCGCGGGACAGAACAGCCGCACCGAGGGGTGTATGGGCTGGGCTTGGTTGGCAGTCCCTGGACGTGGGTTCAGCTATGAAGCGCTCGTGACTTTCGGCCCGTCAATCGCGGTAGGCACGGCCGCGCGGCAGAACGCGTAGCACGTAAACGACCCCTGTTTCGGTGTCGCGCTCGAAACGCACCCGCCAGTCGCCAACACGCAGGCGCCATTCGTCCGCGTTGGCCAACTTGACGACGTCTCCCGTCGGCGAATCGCCGGTCAGCCGATCGAGAGCGCTGACGATACGCCGCTGGACCGGAGGGTCGAGGCGCTTGAAGTCACGTCTTCCTCGCGCCGAGAAGACCCAGCCAGCCTCGCTCAAGCGATTTCGCGCCTGATCTCGTCCGCCGAAATAACTTCTCCGCGGGCCACCTGATCTTTGGCTTCCCGCGCGCCCTGGTCCTCCTCGGGCGTCGTCGGCTCGTCGTCGAGCGGCGCACGCTCGAGTAGCTCTGCGAGCGCATCGCGCTTGTCCCGCCGACGGACGATGAAGCCGAGCGCGTCCTGCGCTTCGGCCTCGGAAAGCTCCTCGACTGTTTGCCTTAGCTGCTCCTTAGCCGTCATGTGCACAAAGTAGCGTCTCTGTCGAGTCGGATCGAGAATCCCAGGGTCGAGTGCCCCAAAACCGTGTCCCGAAATATGTCCCCAAGTGGGCAAATATAAGGTTATTTCGGGACATGTAATCCGGCCCAATCTGGCTCAACAAAGCCAAATCGACGCTCAGATACGCGTCTTCTAATCCGAGGGTCGCAGGTTCGAATCCTGCCGGGGGCACTGTGTGATGTCTCAGGTGATCCGGACGTATGTCTCGGGTGATCTTGGACAGTTGAGGGTTGGTAGTCGCGGGTCGGGTCGAGTGTTAGCTGGCGTAGTGGTTCGCCGGTTTGCTGGTCGACGATACGGATCCCCGGACGAGGTCGAAGTGCGCCTTTCCCAGGGCCAGCGCCTGTCCCACGACGCTCTGCACTTAGCCCGACGCCAGCTTGTATCGGACTGCTGCCTTGTGTCCGATCTCGTCTAGACGACGCTGCACACGACTTGCGTGCTCGCGCGTTTCACGCAGATGAGATTTGAGGCCGTCGCGGTAGCTTCCACTCGGGGTCATCGCAATCTGCGACTGCGGCGTGGTGACGAGCGCTTGCTCCATCGCATGCGCCTCGCTGAGGTACTGCACGATCTTCTGTTCGATCTTATCCATCGGTCTCCGGCTTTCCCTTAGATAGTGTGTGATGAGGCGCGCGGGACGCACGCTCGAGCCGTAGCAGTCGCCGCTCTGCGCGCATGGGCTCAGTGGCCCTCGCGGCCAGATCGTTCGTTGATCGCCAGCGCCTCGTCTTGGCCGCTGTCGCTCGCATCCGGGTCGAGCGCACGTGCCTGCGCGTGCTGATCTCGGGCGGATTCGGTGAGATGCTCGGCCTTGACGGCCTGTCGCTCTGCGTCGGCGTGTCCCTGCCGCGCCTGGGCGGCGCGTTCCTCAGCTTCGGCCTGAGCGCGCTTTGCTTCGGCGGCCTGCTCGTCAGCTGAGGCACGGGCGCTTTCCGCTTGGATAGAACGGGTTCTGGCCTGCTGGCGAAGCTCGCCCGCCTGCTCGCGACGACGTTCGTCACGCCTGCGGCTCGCGGCGCGAGCGACGAAGGCGATGAGCAGCAGCACTGCCACGGCGCCAACAGCAATTATGATGATCGTTACGGTGCTCATGGTTTCCTCCTAAAGCTGGTCTCGTTGGGTTCTGGACGACCTCGTCGCGGGCTAACGCGAATGCGCAAGCCGGAGCGCTTGTGCTTGCTCACAGGGCGTCATAACCGACGTGCGGTTCTCAGTAGGGTCCATCGACTGTTCGGCGTCGAGCGGTGGCCATGTAGATCAGCGACAGCACAAGGCCGACGATGCCGGCGATAATCAGGATCAGGCCGATCGCTGGACGCGACACGCCAGATACGTGAAACGTCACGCCGTAGCGGATGATCGCGCCAATGGCGATCAGGAAGATCGATGTGCCTATAGGCATGCCTAAAGCCTCCCGCCGCGGTGATAGCCAAACCCGCCGCCCGTGAAGAAGACCACGAGCGCTACCAGCAGCAGCAGCCAAAGCAACGGGCTTATACCGATTCCGCCAGCGACGGCAGCTATTACCAGGATGATCAAAAGCAACTCTACGAGGCCCATTAGACCCCTCCTTTCATTTGACTGCGCTGTGGGCGGCTGAGTCGATCAACTACCCAACGGAATGCTCAGCAAACCATGCAACCGCGCGGAGAAGAGAACATCGACGTCCTGCTCGAGACGGGTCCCGTCGCTACCACACCCAACCGCTTCGCGTCGCTGAACCGGAGACTCTCGGCGCGATCCTCAGCGCGCTACTCCGGGGTTGAGGGGGCCTGCCGCCGAGCGACGGGAACTTCCTGTGCACGTACATGTGCCGCTCGGCGCGGCTGACATCGCCTCTGCGCGATGGGTGTCGTCTCTCAAGTGGAGCGATCCAACGGTCGAGAAGGTCGGGGCGCAGAACGCGCCTTCCCTCGACTCCAGGAGCCACATCCGATGACCAATATGTCCGCAGGTCGCTCGAAGCCGAGCGGAGCTTCTCAGGCGAATGCCCGGAAGGCCGGCGCGCGGGGTCTGTCCACCGCGGCCCGTCGCAGCGCGAGGATCGGCATCGGAGTGGTTTGCGCCGCGCTTGCCGCCGGCTCGCTCGCGGCCGGGTCGGCCTCGGCATCGGCTTCGTCCAAGGTCATCGAAACATTCGCGTCGAACGGCGAAGAGCAGTCGTTTGTCGTGCCCGCCGGCGTTACGAGCCTTCGGGTGAGAGCGACGGGCGCGGCGGGGGAAGCGGGTCTCGCGCCGGGTGGGCCCTTCCAGTCGGGCGCTCCCGGAGGCGCGGGGGCCGTAGTTGCAAGCCAGTTGCCGGTGACGCCCGGCGAGGCTCTGTATGTGGAGGTGGCGGCAAACGGCTTCAATGGCGGCGGCGCCCTTAGCTTCGGCGGGGGCGGCGGCGGTGGCGCGTCCGATGTGCGCACCGTGCCGAGCGCCTCCGAAGGAAGCCTCGAGTCTCGCCTGCTCGTCGCCGGCGGTGGAGGCGGTGGCGGTGGCGGATTCGACGAAGGCAGCGGCGGTCGCGGTGGCGACGCCGGCGCTCCCGGCGCCGACGGCTTCAGCGCGGAATCTGGTGGCTGCTGCGGCGATGGCGCGCAACGTACGGCTGGCGGCGCCGCGGGCACGCTCACCGGCGGTGGCACCGGTGGCGCGCGTTGCGACGCGCCGGCGCCTTGGTCCGGCGAGGACGGCATGCTCGGCTTGGGTGGCTTTGGCGGCGAAGGCTTCAACGCTCCGCAGACCGGCGGTGGCGGTGGTGGCGGCGGCTACTGGGGCGGCGGCGGCGGCGAAGGCTCGTGCATCTTCGGCGGTCCCTTCGGCAGCGGTGGCGGCGGTGGGGGAGGCGGCTCGAGCTTCGTCTCCGAAGAAGCGACCTCGGCCTCATTCGGCCTGGCTTCGCCCTCGACGGCCCCGTCGGTCACAATCACATATGCGACGGCCGCGACTGCCACGCCAGGCTCGAGCACGGTCACGTTCCCCGGCACTCAGCCGCTCTCCACGGTGAGCGCGCCCCAGACGATCACGCTCACCAACAGCGGCGGCAACCCGCTGGCGATCACTGCTGAGACGTTCTCCGGCTCGACTCCCTCGCTGTCGAGCGACCGGCCTGAAGACTTCCTTGTGGACTCCTCCAGCTGTCTCGGGACGATTGCCTTCGAAGTGAGCTGTCAGCTGAAGGTTCGCTTCGCGCCCCAGCTCACCGGGGCGAGCACAGCGACGCTCGAGATCGCGGGCAACATGGGCGCCGGGCCGACCGTGATCGCGCTTACGGGCACTGGCGGAGTGCTTCCGCAAGGGCCTGTAGGTGAAACCGGCGCGGATGGCGCAAACGGCGCGAATGGCGCGACCGGCCCGCAGGGCCAAGCGGGTGACACTGGCCCGCAGGGCGAAGCGGGCGTCACCGGCGCTCAGGGCCAGGCTGGTGTGACGGGCGCGACGGGCTCACAGGGTCCGACGGGTGAAGCCGGCAAGGCCGGTGACGCGGGACCCCAGGGCGCGCCTGGGCCAGTCGGCCCTCAGGGCGAACGTGGGCCGCGCGGTCTCACAGCTACGTATGTCTGCCATCCGCGCCGACGCCACGGGCAGTACAAGCAGGCCTGCTCCGTGAGCGTTCGCTCGGCCTCGAAGTCGGCGGTCAGCGCGAGGCTGGAGCGCAAGGGCGTGGTGTACGCGCGCTGGGCGGCCAAGCGCTCCGCAAGTGCCGGCGGGCTGCTCATGAAGGCGAGCCGCAAGGTGCCGACTGGGCTCTATACGCTCGTGCTTGCCTCAAAGCAAGGGATCGTCCGCGAGACCGTCACGGTCGAGTAGCCAGTTGTCCTGCCCTACGGAGGTTGTGAACGCGGTTGATGTGTGGCTAGCTGACGCGCTGCGCCTGCGGCGGCCCGCGAGCTCTTGACGCGCTGGTCCTGCGGCGGCCCGCGAGCTCTGGGTCGTCGCAGGCTCTTGGCCTGGAGGATGTCCTCGTGGGTCACCGCACGCAGTGCAACGGGATCGTTGGCCTGATCGGCTGATTCGTCCCGAGGGTCGGGCTGGGAGGGCCTGCCGCAGGCCCGTCGCGCCTCCATCGGCGCGACTGTAGGATCGGCCGCCGCCGATGTTCGTGCTCACTACCCTGGTCTATCCGGTTGTGCTCGCGCTGCTCTGTATCGGCGCCGCGTCGCTGGTGGACAGGGCGAGCGGGGGAGTGCTGCCGGCAATGCTCTTTCCGGCGGTCGGAGCCGCGGCTTTGATCGTCGTCTCACAGTTGAGCACGTATGTGGTGCCGCTGGCGCCGGCCACGCCATACCTGCTGGTCGCCGCCGCCGTCGCCGGCGCGTTGCTCGGATGGGCCCGGTTGCGCGCGCTTGCTGGGGCGTGGCGCGCGTCGCTGTGGCAGCTGACCGCGCTCGCGCTCGCCTATGCGCTCGCGCTCGCGCCGGTCCTCGGGGCCGGCAGGCCGACTTTCTCCTCATACATGGCGCTGGCGGACTCTGCCGTGCACATGCTCGGGGCCGACTACCTGATCCGCCACGGACAGGACTACTCGCACCTGGATCTGCGCAACTCCTACGGGGCGACCATCCACGCTTACTACGGCTCGAGCTATCCCTCCGGCGCCGACACGCTGCTGGGCGGCAGCGCGCGGCTGCTGCGGCTGGCGCTCACGTGGGCGTTCCAGCCCTTCATCGCCTTCATGCTCGCGACGACGGCCGGCCCCGCGTGGGTGCTCGCGCGGCGCGTGGGGCTCGAGCGGGCGTGGGGGGCGTTGGCGGCGCTCACCGTCACGCTGCCGGCGCTCGTCTACGCCTATGAGCTGATCGGGTCGGTCAAGGAGATCGTCGCGCTGCCGCTGATCCTGACGCTGGGGGTGCTCGCGGTGGAGCACCGGCGCTGGCTGTGGGGCGGCGCGCGCGGCGCGATCCCGTTCGCGCTGACGGTCGCCGCTGGGGTGGCGGTGCTCGGGGTGGCGTTCCTCGCGTGGGCCCTCGCCGCCGCGCTCGTTTTGGCGACTGCCGTGATCGCGCAGCTCCTCACAGGGCGAGGGGGGAGAGGCGACGCATCCCCGCCTGCGCCCTCGCGCGTCAAGCCAGCGCCTGGCCCAACTCTCCGACGCCTGGCAGCCCCGTTCGCACTTGGAGCGCTCGTGCTGCTCGTGGCCGCCTGGCCCACGTGGGTGGACCTCTCAGGCTCCGTGCGCCTGGCCCAGGCGATCGCCTCGACATCCAACCCCGGAAACCTCCACTCCTCGCTGCGCCCTTCGCAGCTCTTGGGCGTATGGCTCGGCGGCAGCTACAAGCTCGTGCCGAGCGGCGTCGCCCTCACGCTCACGTCGGTCCTGGTCGCGTTCGCGCTCGCGCTCGCCGTCTTGGGTTTTGGGAATGCTGTTCGTTCTGGTTGGCATACACTCGCCGGCTGGTTCGCGTTGCTGCTCGTCGTGTGGCTCCTGCTCGCCAACTACGCCACCACGTGGGCTGACGCCAAGACGCTGATGCTGACCTCGCCTGCGGTGGTTCTGATGGCGTGGGCGGGGATCGCGGCGTTGCGCGCCTCGCCGCTGCGTCTTGGCGCTCCGCTGGCGGCCTTCGTGCTTGTGGGCGGGATGCTCGTCTCAGACGCCCTCCAGTACCACGAATCCAACCTCGCGCCGACCGCGCGCTATGAAGAGCTGGCGTCGGTCGGCGAGCGTTTCGCAGGGCGTGGGCCCACGCTGTTCACCGACTTCGACGAATACGCCCTGTATGAGCTGCGCGACCTCGACGTGAACGGCCCGGATTTCGCCTACTCCTCTCCAGCGCTGGCGCACGCGTCGAGCGGCTATGGCCGCCCTGTGACGCTCGACCGCGCTGCCCCCGCGGCGCTCGCCGCCTATCCCCTGATCGTCATGCGCCGCGACCCCACGGCGGCGCGCCCGCCGGCGGCCTACCGTCTGCTGTGGCAGGGCGTCTACTACCAGGTGTGGGGTCGACGCCTGGGCGCCCGAGTCGCGGGCGCGCACATCGTGCTATCAGGCCTCTCGGAGGGGCGCTGTCTGCAGGTCGTAAAACACATCGCCCTCCGCGCGCGCGGGACCCGGCTGTTTGCGGCGCTGGCGCCCCGGGTCGTGCCAGTGCCCGTGCCGCGCCTGCGCTTCTTCCGTCCCGCCGGCTGGGCTCGTGCGCGCGCGGGCATCCTGATGCGCCGCCCCGGCACGCTGCGTGTCGCCTTTCGGCTCCCCTACGGCGGTGTCTGGCGGTTGTGGTCGAAGGCGGAGGTCATGCGCGCGCTGCGCATCGCCGTCGACGGGCGCCAGCTCGGCTCGCTCGGCGCGCAGCTCGGTGGCAACTCGCTGGTGCCCAACACGCTCAGCCCGCTCAGCGCGCGGCTGGCCGCCGGCTTGCACGTCCTCACGATCGCGCGCCCCGGCGCCGATCTCGCGCCGGGAGACGGCGGCGCCGCGCTGCTGAGCGCTGCCTTTCTCACTCCCGCCGGCCCGGCAGGCGAGCCCATGCTGCGCGTCGTGGCCGCCGCGCGTTGGCGCTCGCTGTGCGGGCGCAAGCTTCAGTGGATCGAGCCCGTGCCGAAGCCCTAAAGGGCGCGGGCTCGGCCTGCGGGCGCGGCGACCGGCGACGGGGGCGCGCAGCGGTGACGGGCGGATCTTGTCTCCCACCATCCACAGCATCGGGGGCTGCGCATAGCCTTCGACTCAGTGACGGCCACGGCGCAAAGCCCGATTTGCGAGGAGATCCTGCTCGGCGACTGCTTGGAGATCCTGCCGCGCTTCGCCGACGGCTCGTTTCAGCTGGTCTACATCGACCCCCCTTTCAACACCGGTCGCGCGCAGACGCGCAGGACCGTGCAGACCGTCCCAGACGAGGGCGGCGACAGGACCGGCTTCGCTGGCAGGCGCTACGCGACGAGGCTGCTCGCCGAGAGCTCCTACCGCGACGCGTTCGACGACTACCTCGCGTTCCTGGCGCCGCGCTTGGAGCAAGCGCGGCGGCTGCTCGCGCGCGAGGGCACGCTGTACTTCCACATCGACTACCGCGAGGCCCACTACTGCAAGCTGCTGCTCGACGAGGTCTTCGGCCGCGAGTGTTTCCTCAACGAGTTGATCTGGGCGTATGACTACGGCGCCCGCTCGCGCCGGCGCTGGCCCGCCAAGCACGACACGATCCTCGTATACGTGCGCGACCCCTCTGCCTACCACTTCGACGCGGCGGAGGTCGACCGCGAGCCCTACATGGCGCCGGGCCTCGTCACCGCCGAGAAGGCCGCGCGCGGCAAGCTCCCGACGGACGTGTGGTGGCACACGATCGTGCCCACCCGCGGCGCCGAGAAGACGGGCTACCCGACGCAAAAGCCCGAGGGGATCGTGCGGCGCATGGTCTGCGCCTCGACGCGCCCCGGCGACTGGTGCCTGGACTTCTTCGCGGGCTCTGGCACGCTCGGCGCTGTCGCCTCCCAGCTCGGCCGCCGCTATGTCTTGATCGACTCGAGCGCGCGCGCCGTCGAGGTGATGCGCGCTCGCCTGGGCTCGGCGGGCTCCACGATCGCCGGTTGAGCTGTGCCATGCGCCGGTCGCACGCGCGCGCGTAGGACAGGCGAGATAGGGTCTACCCGGTGGCCCACCGTGTCCTGATCCTCACTTGGGAGTACCCACCGGTGATCGAGGGTGGCCTCGCGCGCCACGTGCGCAAGCTCGCCGAGGAGCTCGTGGAGCAAGGCAGCGTCGTGGATGTCCTCACGCGCGGACGCGAGCAGTCGCCTGCGTGCGAACAGCAGCGAGGGGTCACGGTCCACCGCGTGCGCGAGCCGCGCTTCCCCCGTGAGCTCGATCGCTTCCTGGCGTGGGTGGAGCAGATGAACGACGACATGCTCGCCGCCGGCCGTGCCCTGGCGGACGAGTGCTCCTACGACCTCGTCCACGGCCACGACTGGCTCGTCGCCCACGCCTCCGCCGCGCTCTCAGACCTGCTCGAGATCCCCTACGTGACGACGATTCACGCCACCGAGTACGGTCGCCACCAGGGCTGGGTCGACAAACCGCCGCAGTCCAACATTCACGCGATCGAGCGCTGGATGGCGCATCGCGCCGACGCGGTCATCACCTGCTCGCACTACATGCGCGGCCACGTGGCCGACATCTACGACATCGACGAGCGCCGCGTCACGGTCATCCCGAACGGGATCGACCCGACCGACCTGCGCCCCGTCGACGACCTGAACGCGCTGCGCCTGCGCTTTGCCCTGCCCGAGCAGAAGCTCGTGCTGCTCGTCGGGCGGCTCGTCTATGAGAAGGGCTTCCAGCTCGCCCTCGACGCGCTCCCTGACGTGATCGAAAAGGTGGGCGACGTGCGCTTCCTCGTGGCGGGCTCCGGCACCCACGAAGGTGAGCTCCAGGCTCAGGCTGAGCGGCTCGGCTTGAGCGAGCACGGCGTCTTCCTTGGCTGGATCGGCGACGACGCGCTGCACTCGCTCTACCGCATCGCCGACCTGTGCGTGGTGCCATCCCTGTACGAGCCCTTCGGCTTCGTGGCGCTCGAGGCGATGGCCTCCGGCTGCCCCTGCATCGTCGCCGACACCGGTGGCCTGCGCGAGGTCGTACCCGCGGGCGAGCGCGTCGGCCTGCGCTTCAACGGCGGCGACGCCGAGCACCTCGGCGTGATGATCGAGCGGCTGCTCGTCGACGAGCAGCTGCGCGACCGGCTCGTCACCGAGGCCACCGAGCACGTGCTCTCCTTCGACTGGTCGGACATAGTTCAGCGCACCACAACCGTCTACCAAGACCTGATGCCCAGCGTCGAGACCAGTAGGAGAGAATGAGAAGATGCTCAAGGGGTTGATGCAAGACGATTTCCAGCTCACGCTGCACCACCCCCTGCACCGGATGCGCTCTGTCCATCCGGGCTCGGAGGCGGTCACGCTCACCGACGACGGCGTCGTCAGGGCGAGCTACGGCCAGGTCGCAGAGCGCGTCGACCGGCTCGCGCGCGTGCTCGACCGGCTTGGCGTCGGCCAGGGCGAGCGCGTCGGCACGTTCGCCTGGAACAACCAGCGCCACCTCGAGCTCTACATGGCTGTCCCGTGCGTAGGCGCGGTCCTGCATACGCTCAACATCCGCCTGTTCGCCGAGCAGCTCACCTACATCGTCAACCACGCGCAGGACGGCGTCGTGTTCGTCGACGACTCGCTCGTGCCGATCCTGCAAGAGCTCGCCCCGACGTTCTCGGGCGTGCGCAACTACGTCGTCATGGGAGACGGCGACTGCGGCGCTTTGCCGAACGCGCTGCGCTATGAGGAGCTCTTGGAGGAAGCGGGCCCTGGCCCTTACGAGTACCCCGACATCGACGAGCGTCAGGCGGCGGCGCTCTGCTACACGAGCGGCACCACCGGCAACCCCAAGGGCGTGCTCTACTCGCACCGCTCGATCTCCCTGCACTCCACGGCCTCATTGATGAAGGACGCGCTCGGGCTCTCACAGCGCGACCGGGCGCTCCTGGTGGTGCCGATGTTCCACGTCAACGCATGGGGCATCCCGCACGCCGCCGCGCTCGCCGGCGCCGACCTTGTGCTGCCCGATCGCTTCCTGCAAGCCGAGCCCTTGGCGAAGCTGATCGAGGCCGAGCGCCCCACGATCGTGGGCTGCGTGCCGACGATCTTCGGCGAGCTGCTGCGCTATGCCGACGCGAACGAAGTCGATATCTCCTCGCTCTCCAACGCCGCCTGCGGCGGCTCGGCGGTGCCGCGCCAGCTGATGAAGGACTTCGACGAGCGCCACGGCGTCAACGTCTTCCAGGCGTGGGGCATGACCGAGACGAGCCCTGTCGCCTCCTACTCGCGCCCTGAGGAGTCGGCCGGTCACGACGACGCCTACTGGGACATGCGCGCCAAGCAGGGCAAGCCGCTGCCCTGGGTACAGACGCGGTTCGTCGGCGACGACGGCGCCGAGGTCCCGTGGGATGGCGAGTCGACCGGCGAGCTCGAGGTGCGCGGACCCTGGATCGCCGCCAGCTACTTCTCGGATGAGTCCGGCGCCGATCGCTTCCACGACGGCTGGTTGCGCACCGGCGACATCGCCGCGATCGACGAGCACGCGTTCATCCAGATCACCGACCGCTCCAAGGACGTGATCAAGTCCGGCGGCGAGTGGATCTCCTCAGTCGAGCTCGAGAACGAGGTGATGGCCCATCCCGACGTGATCGAGGCCGCGGTGATCGCCAAGCCCGACGAGAAGTGGGCCGAGCGGCCGCTGTGCTGCGTGGTCGTGCGCGACGGCGCCGGGGTCAGTGCCGAGGAGCTGCTCGAGCACTTGCGCCCGCGCGTCGCCAAGTGGTGGCTGCCCGACGAGTTCGCGTTCGTCGCCGAGGTGCCCAAGACCAGCGTTGGCAAGTTCGACAAGAAGGTTCTGCGCACGCATCTGCGGGACGGCACGCTCGAAGGTCGCGTCAAGCTCGGCGTGTGACGCGAGCAAGTATCCGAACGGCCAGCTCCTGGACGGCGATCGGAGCGTTATGTGCACGCGTTTTGCGGGAACCACGCAGGAGAATCGACCATCGAGCGAGAAGAGTTCTCAGATAGACTGACACGATCGCAGCACAGCTAAGCGATTGGCAAGCTCTCAAGGAAATGAGGGGCCGCTCGACGAGCGGCCCAAGCGAACACCGGATGCGGGAGACGGCAGACATGCGAAATGACTTGACGGCCTGTGACAGGCCATTGACGGCAACCTCAGCACCGATCGACCGCGGGGGCTCGCGCCGGCGCCGGATCGTGCGCGGGCTGCTCGCTCTCCCGCTCGCCCTGGCGCTGATCGCGCCCGGCGCCACCGCGCTGGCGGCGGAAGCGACGAACGGCTATAGCCAGACCACGCCTGCGCCGAAAACGGAAACCACACCCGTGCCGAAAACGGAAACCACGCCGGCTCCGAAACAGGAAACGGCTCCGACGCAGACTTCGAGCACCGCCAAAGAAACCCCCTCGAGCGAAAAAGAACCGGCGAAATCGAGCAGCGAACCGACGGCCACCACCGCCGCCAAAGCCAAGACCCTGCCGTTCACCGGCCTCGATCTGCGCTGGCTGACCGTCGGTGGCATGCTGCTCCTCAGCATGGGCATTACGCTGGCCCTAGCGCAGCGCCGTCGGCAGGACGCCGGTCGCTAGACGCTCTCGAGCCGATGTGCCGCCGGTTGACGCCGGCGGCGCGTCACTTTGCGCGGCTGGCGGTCTCGGCTCAGCCGCTGACGACGACGAGATCGCCGATCGAGAGCAGCGGATAGACGCGTGCTGCTGTTTCGATCGGCAGCTCGACGCAGCCGTTGGACTGGGGGGAGCCGTATGACGGTCGCGGGAAGCCGTGCACCGCGTCGCCGCCGTTGAAGTAGTTGACCCACGGCACGCCCGGGTCGCTGTAATGCGAGCCGTCCGGGTTCGTTCCGGTCATCGTGGTGGAGGTGAAGCGCGAGTAGATCGGAAACGTTCCGAGCTGCGTCTCAGCGCCGGCTACGCCTGTGTTGGCGGGCGTCGTGAGCACGACTCGGTGACCGCGGTGCACCTCGAGCGTCTCGGGGATCGACTCAGAGACCGTCACGAACGTGTACGGTCGCGGGTCGTCGTGGCCGAGTGTCCCGGCGGCCAGCAGCGACGCCCACGTCGAGCTGTCGGGCGCGCCCGTGGGGGAGAGGCCGTGGACGGTCTGGAACACCATCAGCGCGCCGCGCGTCGCCGTGTCGAGCGCGCCATAAGACAGGCTTGGAGCGTGCGCCACGTTCGCCTCGAACGGCCCTTCCGGCGGGTGGTAGAGGTAGCGCGCGCCCACATCGCGCGGCTCGGGCCCGCCGCCGCTGTTCTGGTTGTAGCGAGAGCGAAGCGTGTAGGGCAGGTAGCCGAGGCGCGAGAGCGTTTGCTGGAGCGCCACGGTCGAGGGGCACGCGACATGCAGGGTCAGCGTGCGGCGCTTGCCGAGCGGGAGCCGTTCCACCGCGGTCGAGCCTGCCCACACGGTCAGCGTGTAAGTCGTGCAGGGCTCGAGCGTCGACTTGGGCTTGAACGACTCATAGTCGCCGACCGTCGTCCACTTGCCGGCGACGCCGGGGCTCAGCATCGGCACGGGCGAGCCGGGCGCCGGAGGAGCCGACAGCCTGACTCGGAGCGGCGCCGTCGCGTCGAGGATCGCGCCCTTCGGCAGGGCCGTGATCTTCGTGCGCACCGTCGGCTTGGCGGAAACAGCCGGCTTGGTTGGCGCCGTCGGCGGGGCCGGTGTCGTTTCGCCGACCGACGTGGACACTCCTGGCGTCGCTTGCGCCGCGCCGCCGTTTGACAAGGCGCGCGTGCTCGCGAGCGCGACTCCCGCCGGTGCGATCGTGGCGAGCGCCAGCGCGCGTATGGCGATTCCCTTAGCGGTCATCGCGTCTCTCTGCATCGCTTCTCTCTGGGGACGTCGTCGTTTCGCCATGCCGCGCTCCCGCACCGCATCGGCGGTTGGCGAGCGGGGCTTGACTCGAGATTATTCGCACAGCGGACAAGCGTAGCCCGCCAACCGATGCTCGCAGATGCCTGGGCGCGACCTTTCACGACGCCAGCCGACTTCGTCGACGCCGAATACGATGCGGAGCCGGTTACAACGTCGGAATCCGGCTAGCTTCCATGAGGATCTGATAGGAGCCGTGGCGCGCGAGGCACGCAGGTGGGCGCTGACGGCGATTCGGCGAGCGGGACAGCCGCGTATCGCGGGTCCTATCGCGCGCCAAGAGTCTTCACTTGCTCCTTGTCGGGGAGAGGCAGATCCAGGTTGAGCTTCTCTTCCTCAGAGCCTTCTCTCATCGTCATCGAACCTCCGGCGTCGGCGTGGGTGGAGCCAAGGCACACCCGTTGCGTGCGGCGGCGAGTCTGAGGTCCTCGTCCCAGCTGACCAGCGTGACCGCGTCGCCAGCCGATAGTGCGCTGGCGAGGTGGACTGCGTCGTAGCCGCGCAGCGCGGACTTCTCGGCGAGCTCGCCGGCCTCGCGCGCGAGCTGTACGTCGATGCCGAGGAGCGAAAGTTCGTCGTGCAGGGACTCGAAGTTCTCAAGCGCGCGCGTGTGGGCGGCGGCAGTGAGCCGGGCGCCGCGTCGTGCGGCGGCGAGCGCCGCGCGACCCTCCGGGTAGGAGAGGATGCTCGAAATCGCGGGATGCGGAGTCTCCCACAGCTCGCTTGCCAGCTCGGACCCAACCTCTGCGATCACGAGCTTGACGAGCGCCGAGGTGTCGAAGTAGAGGATCAGCGGCGTTGCTCGGCGACCAGCTCGGAGACGGGGCCGCGTGCCTTCACCTGCGCTCGCCGCGCGGTTCGCTGACGGCTGGGCGCTGTCACGAGGCCGCGCCGCACGAGCTCTTGCAGAGGGTCGCTCTCCTTGACTGCGGACAGGCGAGCGATCGGTTGCCCGCGGCGCGTGACGAGCACCTCCGCGCCGTCCTGAACGTACTCCAAGTGCTCGCTCAGGCGATCGTGCAGCGCACGCACACCGACCTCATAGATTCGCACTTGTAGCGTCATCAAGTCATCCTAGCAGCTACATAGGGCGGGCGTCCAGTTGGGGTCTGTCTCGTTCTCCGCGCCGCACACCCATCGCTCACGCGCTTGGGTCGTTACGGAACTGGGCGACAGAGCCCAGCCCTGTCGGAGCCATGTTGCCCCGTGTTACGACGACGTCAAATGGCCTCGAAAAATGCGGATGAGAGGACTCGAACCTCCACGTCCTTACGGACACGGCGACCTGAACGCCGCGCGTCTACCAATTCCGCCACATCCGCGTGTCGGGCGGGCGACGATATCGCACCGAGGCGAGGCGCACGGGTGTGAGTCGCCGCCTCCTGGGCAACCTCCGCCGATGGGTCGCGATCGCCCCTTCCGCGCCCCGCTTTGCTAGCCTCGACGGCGACTAGACAAGCCGCCATCGTCTAGGGGACTAGGACGCCGCCCTCTCACGGCGGTAACACGGGTTCGAATCCCGTTGGCGGTACTTCTCGAAAAAGCCCGTAGCTACTGGGCTTTTTGCTTGTTCAGGCCCAGACGCGCGCCACCGCTAAACAGCCGTTGGACCCTGTACGGACCCCGGCAGGGTGTAAACCAACACCTGGACCCTGTAGCGCCTGCGAAACGCCGAGGCAGTGGGTAGCTGTGGGTGGAGCCGTATCTGGGCCGTAGGCGTGGCTCCTGTGGGGCCTGCGCTGCGACGCCTTCCGGTGGCCGCTGGTCCCGCCGGTTGGGCACGTAGCGTTTTTGTAGCGAAAATCCTACAAAGCGGACCTCGCGCCGGTTCAGCGACGCGAGGCCCTGAACACGAGGAGGGAATGTCTCCCCATGCCCGATCAGGATGCTACTCGGCGGCAGGACGTCGATCCGCTCGCAGGCGCAGTGATGTACACGCTCATAGAAGCCCAAAAGGCGCTCACCATCGAGCAGGTGTGCAGGAAGGCCGAGCGCAAGCCCGAGGAACGCGCCGAAGTCGAAGCGGCCCTGCGCGTGCTCGTGGCCGACAAACTCGCGCGGAAGCAAGACGGTGCCCTTGGCGGCATCGTCGTCTTCCTCGTGTGGATCACCAACACGGTGATCCTGCTCGGTGCTGAGCTGAATGCCGAGATTGAGCGCGGACGCCAGATCCAGGCGGGTGCGCCCGCTGACCGCGAGCCGTTTCTCGAACCCCGAGATGAGCCAAGCTAAGTTCTGCTCGGAGCGCTGGAGGCTTTCTTGCTTGAGGCTTTCTTGGTGCGAGGAGCGCTTCTGCGTTGCGAGGCGGGTATCTCGGCTTTGGCTACAGCCTTGGTTTGCCGCACGATCTCCTTCTCGAGAAAGGAGCGCATGCGCTCCTCCTCGCGGCCGATTGTGCGCGCCAGTCGCTGCGTCTCCTTGTCAGTGAGCACTCCCGCGAGCGTCTCGATCGCGGCGTAGGTCGCGATCTCCTCGGCCTCGCTGGCATACTCGGTCTTGGCGTTCTTCAGTTGCTTCTCCTCCTCGCCTGTGCCCCGAACGGCGTGCAACGGACCTTGTGCGAACGTGACCGCCTTTTGAGCGCCGCTCAGCACGGCCTGAGCGGCGTCGGTCACCTGGGCAGGTCCGGGCGTGTCTACTGTCGTTGCCGTGCCACCGAGTTCCTTGATGCGTTTCTTGACGTCGCGGCCATGACGCTTGGTTTCTGAGAGGTGCTGTTTCAGGCGCTTCTTGTACGTGGGCTGGATTGTCATCGCGATATGCGCCTGAAGCGTCGTCTCCAAGCGCTTCTCGAGGCCAAACGCCTCATTCAGATACTGGACCAGCTTCTCGTTCCCTGCAGATAGCTCAGCCATCTCGTCTCCTTTCTACAAGCGCCCGCGGCGCCCACGGTAGGGGCCCATGAACAATAGGAGCACGACGAGCAGAAGGAGCAGCAGAAAAGGGCTCACAAAGGCCCCGCCCGCGATGCTCAGAACGACCAAGATGATGATGAGCAGCAGCAGCAGATCCAAGAGATCCTCGTTTCGTTCGATTTTGGAGATGGGTGTTGTCCTACCCGCAGAATGAGTGCCTGAAGCCTCGCCCCGACCGTCACCAGCGTTCATTGCCTCGCATTCCCCGTCTGGGGTGATTCTGGGTGATTCCCCATCTTCTGAGCGGGTAGAAACAGTAGTCAACAGAAAGCGAGGTTCCGATGGATATTGACAAGAATGTCGACGAGGGCAAGGGGCGCCTGAAGGAGGCCGCAGGTAGCTTGACTGGCGATGACGATCTAAAGAACGAGGGCAAGGTTGACCGAGCCAAGGCCTCGGTAAAGGACAAGGTCGACAGAGCCGCCGATAGAGCAAAGGAAACGCTTCATCGAGATGAGAAGTAGCCCCTTCGATGCTAGGTGCGGCTCCAAGAGCCAGATCGGTCGATGCGGCGCATCAGAAGCGTCTCTGCCTTGAGACTATCTAGGGTCTGGCACCGCGCTTGGTCCCCTCAAGCCTACGCAACCGTATTATCGGCAGTGCAAACCACAACACCGCGAACGGAAGCGCACCTAGCACCGCTGTCACTACGCCCGCCGTCACACCAAACAGCTTGGTTGTGACTAGCAGCAGGCAGCCGCACATCGCCAGAGCCAAGAACGCCAGGCCCGCGATCACCACCCGGTTTGCGCTGAATACGAGGTACTGCTTGTCGTCGTGGCGGAATAGGAAGCGGTGCTCTGCGGAGGGCGCGATCGTGCATACCGCTGCCAGTGCCGCGAGTATCAGCGTGATGAAGTACACGGTGCGCTCGAAGTTCCCGACGTGCCGAAGCCGGTGTCGAACGGCACGATCAACAGGAACGCAAACAGAACCTGTACGCCGGTGACGACGACGCGCAGCTCGCCCGTCATCTCCTCCAGGTTGCGGTCAAGCCGCTCGAGCTGAGTCTCGTGGCGGGTCTCGCCGTTCTCGCTCTGCGGATCCGGCATACCCGTCAACGGTAGCTAGCTTCGCTACGCTACGATCGTTTCGCGTCGGGTCTCGCTGCTGCGCTCACTCCCTCGGCCGTTCATCGACAGTCGCGTCGGCAGGGTCGGACTCGCGTGTGGTCAGTCGCGGCGTGGGATGCAGCTGATCTTGCCATCGTTCTCGAGGATCGCCCACTGAATGTCGGCAATCGTTGTGATCTGGGCCTGACGGGCCTCCTCTTGGATGTCGCCTAGGGTGATCCGCTCCCGGCGCAGGTTGCGCTCGATCGGCTGGCCATCCTGGACGAGCACGATCGGCTCGCCCTCGGTGATCAGTCGTGCGCGTGGAGAACGGAATGAGATCCAGCTCACCGCTACCGAGAGCAGCGCTATCGTGGAGATCACCGTCAGCGTGCCCGTTACCGACTGATCGCTCTGCGTGATGCCTTGCTGGACGAGATCGCCCAAGACCACAAGCAGGATGAAATCGAACGGCTCGAGGTCTGACAGCTCGCGACGGCCGACGACGCGCGTTACGAGGAAGATGAAGAAGAAGACGACGGTGGCGCGGATTACGAGGTCCATTGAGCTAAGGGAAGATCGTCAGTGATCGGTGGAGTTCAGCCAGTGGCATGGAACCGTCGGTGATCGCTACGTTCTCACGGCGCTTGCCAACATTGGTCGGGTTGACTTGGAAGTAGATCCACGCTGTGATGCTCCGTCTGGCGGGCAGCGTGCCGTAGGAGAGGACCACCTTGCCGTTTTGGGATGCCTCGCTGCTCGGTTCGGGCACGATCGAGTTCACGCTCATCGACTCCCACCAGCCTCGGTCGAAGACGATCTGCAGTTCGTGGATATTTCGGTGCGCGGCCACTTCGATGCGCACCTGGAAGATCAGCCCACTCCGCAGACGCTCGGGAGCCGTCACGCTAAGCGTCGCGGCCTGCGCATAGGCCGTCGTGGTGCTCGGCTTCTGACCGAACACGCCAAGCAGCGCCAAGACCGGCAAAACGCCGATCAAGCAAAGCAAAAGTCTGCGGTAGTACGGATGGTGTCCGCGGCCGGCCAGATCACGGTTGCGTTCCAGCACCACGCCCTGGGGAACGTCCGTCATCCAATGTCTATTCGCGGGCGACGAGGATGACCCTGCTGACGCTCATGCCATTTGCCCCCTGAACGGTGCACAAAGCCTGAGCACGTGACGTTGCCAGCGCGGATTGAGCCCCGCCCCGGCCGGGTATGGAAACGGCGAAACGTTGACGATCGAAGGAGAGTTTCAACGTGAGAATCGGCTACTTCCTATCCAGCGAGGAGTTCGACCCGCGTGAGCTGATCAGGCAGGCGCGCATGGCAGAGAACGCAGGCTTCCAAGGGCTTTGGATCTCAGACCACTACCACCCCTGGAACGATCAGCAGGGGCACAGCGGCTTCGTGTGGTCCACGATCGGCGCGCTCGCCCAAGCCACGCAGCAAATGGAGGTGACGACCGCCGTCACCTGCCCGACCGTGCGCATCCACCCGGCGGTCATCGCGCAGGCCGCCGCAACCTCCGCCGTCCTGTTGGAGGGCCGCTTCGCGCTCGGGCTCGGCAGCGGCGAGGCACTCAACGAGCACATCCTCGGTGACCACTGGCCACAGGCCGACGAGCGGTTGGAGATGCTCGAGGAGGCGGTGCAGGTGATCCGCACGCTCTGGCAAGGCGGGATGCAGAGCCACCGCGGACGCCACTACCGCGTCGAGAACGCCCGCATCTACGACCTGCCCGAGCGGACACCGCCGATACTCATCTCCGGGTTCGGCCCCAAGGCCACAAAGCTCGCCGCCAAGATCGGCGACGGCTACTGCACCGTCCAGCCTGACAAGCAAGAAGTGCAGCGCTTCCGCGACGCCGCCGAGGGGCCACGCCCGGTCGCTGGCGGGATGAAGGTCTGTTGGGCGCCTGAAGAGGCCCAGGCACGTGCTACCGCACACCGGCTATGGCCCAACGAGCAGCTGCCCGGCGAGATGGCACAGATCCTGCCGACTCCCAGACACTTCGAGCAGGCGTCGGAGCTCATCAGCGAGGACATGATCGCCGAAGCCGTCCCATGCGGCCCCGATCTCGACCTGCACCGCAAGGCGATCAAACGCTACGAAGACGCCGGTTTCGACGAGCTCTACATCCAGCAGATCGGCCCAGACCAAGAGCGCTTCTTTGAGATCTACGCCAGCGAGATCCTGCGGCACTTCAACGGCAGCGAAAGCTCCACCTCCGCGCTCACCTCGGCCGCGGCATGAGCACACCCGCGACACCGTCGACTCCAGCGCACCCAGCAGGCGGCTGGAACATACGCCGGCCAGACCGGAAGAGCCCACAGCTCACTAGCCTCTCCGAAGCCGCGCGGCGACTACTCAGGGCCGCCTCGCCTGCCGCTCAACCGATGCTCTCGAGAACAGGCGTGCGCGACGAGGCGCGCCGGGTGCGCTCGATTCTGCGCGCGACCATCAACGACCAGCATCCGATCGGAGGTAGATGAAAATGCCTCCCCGTGGTGTAAAAGCAGGCAGCAAGCGCGAGCGCCAGTACGAGCACATCAAGGACAGCGAGCGCCAACAGGGTGAATCCCTCAAACGTGTCGAGGAGATCGCGGCGCGCACCGTCAACAAGGAGCGGGCACGCAGCGGCGAATCGAAGACCAGCTCGCGCACTTCTACAAACGACATCTCCTCCAGTCGCCGTGGCGGCCTTCGTTCCGGCAAACCAGGGCCACGCGGACGCACCCGCGAACAGCTCTACCAGGAGGCCCGTAGCCTCGGTGTCGAAGGCCGCTCACATATGAACAAGGCACAGCTGCAGCGAGCGGTCGACGACAAGAAGAGTTGAACCGAGGGCCGGTTTCAATTCCATCGGCGCGGGTAAGCCAAGCCCATGAGTATCGGCAGCTCCGTCTTTCTCATCGCGGTAGGCGCAATCCTGCGTACGCAGTTACCGCAACTGTCTCCGGCATCTCCATCCAGACGATCGGCCTGATCCTGATGCTCGCCGGTATCCTCGGCTTGGTGCTCTCGCTGTTGTATCTCTTTGCCTGGCGGACAAGACGCGCCAGCGGACGGCCGCCCTACGAGCCGCCCGAAACCTACTGACAACAGCTGCTCGGCTCACGAGCGATCGGCGTTGAATCCGCCGCGCTCGGTGCGCATTACCACCTGGCCGCTCCAGCCGCGCAGCGGGTGCGCCCCCTCCCGGGCGAGCCCCACGCACACCCGTTTCGTAACCATAAATACGATCACCGGCACGATCAGGAACGCGCTACGGAAGAACCACACGGAACCTTCATAGCCAAACCCGAACTGGAAGAACAGCCTGTCCGCCGACCCGGCGGCGAACACCACCGCCACCGCGCTGAGCACAGCCGCCGCGAGCGCGCTGCGTCGCGGGTTATCGCGTGGACGCTCGAGCAGATCGTGGCGACGGTAGTCCTTGCTGATGAAGCGCCGGTCAAGCCACGGCAGCGCATACAGAAAGCCGAACACGAGGCCGGGGAACAGCACCCCGCCGAAGAACGGGTTCGGTACGAGCGTGTGCCCGAAGACGTGGATCTCCAGGTTCGGCATCAGCCGCAGCGCACCGATCAGCCAGCCCAGATACCAGTCCGGCTGTGCGCCGTTGGTGCCGAGGTAGGGGTGGTAGGGACCCCACAGCCACACCGGGTTGATCTGGATCAGGCCGCCCATCAACACCAGCACCGCGGTGACCGCGGCGAATAGGCCAAGCGAGCGCAGCGCGTAGCCCGGCCACATTGGCGTGCCGACCACGTTGTCCTCGCGCCGACCCGATCCGGGGAATTGCGAGTGGCGCTGGCGCATGATGATTGCCAGGTGCACTGCGATCAGCGCCCCGATGATCGCCGGCAGCAGGAACACATGGGCGACGAGGAGCCGCGACTCGAATGCAGTCGACCCGGGGAAGCGTCCGCCCCATAGCGCCGTAGCGAACGGGCCGCCTACCAGGGGGAGTGACATCGCCACCGCCCACGCGATCGCCAGGCCCATGCCCGAGAGCAGATCGTCGGGCAGCGAGTAGCCCGCGAACCCCTCGAGGATCGCCAGCGCCAACAGTGTCACGCCGATGAAGTAGTTGACGTCGCGGGGCTTGCGAAACGCGCCCGTGAACACGATCCGCAGCAGATGGAGCGTGATTGCCGCGACGAACACCAGCGCTGACCAATGGTGAATCTGGCGGGCGAGCAGCCCACCCGACACGTTGAACGAAAGGTGCAGCGTCGAGGCGTAGGCATCGGAGACGCTCTGGCCTTGCAGCGCCTGGTAGCTGCCGTGGTAGACGGCCTGGGTCGTGTCAGGGTCGAAGAACAGCGCCAGGAATGTGCCAGTGAGTACCAGCACGATGAACGAGTACAGCGCGATCTCCCCGAGCAGGAAGCTCCAGTGGTCGGGGAACACGTAGTCCATCAGCCACCGCATTCCATGGGCGGCGCCCAGCCGCTCATCCACGAACGCCACCGCGTCCACAGACCGCCGGTCCCTGCCGGTGCTGCTCACTTCGAGTCTCCCCACCAGGACGGGCCGACCGGCCCTGACATCGGCCCGGCGGCGCGCAGCGCACCAGCGGCGTCGATCTCTAGCGGCAGCTGCGGCAGCGGCCGTCCGGCGGGGCCGAACTCGACGCTGCCGCCGTCCAGCACGTCAAACGTCGAGTAGTGGCACGGACACACCAGCGCCGGGCCCCGCGACTCCGTGGACGGGCTCAAAGGGTCACGAAACAGTGAGATCGCACACGCCGCATGGGTGCAGATCTTCGAGTAGGCAAGGATGCCTTCCGGTGCCCAGCCCGCCCGCTCGGCTGGCAGCTTCAGCGTCGCCGGGTTCACGCGCACCACCACGACCGGGGAGCCCAGATCCTCTTGGTCGGCGCCCTTGGGAAACGCGGTCTGAAAGCTCCTCTCAACGATGTCCGCGGCGAGGATCGGCTTGCCCTGCTCGCCCACGAGCGCGCGCCCGGCGTGCCACGGGGTGCGCCGCAGCTGCTCCTCCAGGCCGGGGCCGAGCGCGATCACGGGGATCACCGCCGCCGCCGTAAGCCCGGCGCCCGCGACTCCCGCGGCGCCGACGAGCAGCCGCCGGCGCGTGATGCCCTCCACACCCTCTCCGGCCCGCTCGACCACCTCGCGAGTCGCGTCCGGGTCTGCGAGTCGGGGGCGCTGCTCGACCTTCGTCTCCTGCGCCACCAGCTTGCGCCCTGCGAGTACCAGCGCGCAGGCGAGGAATGCCAGCGTCGTGCCGAGCGCGAGGCCCAGTAGCTGCGTGTTCGGGTCGAGCACGAACAGGCAAACGAACGCCAGGGCCGCTGCCGGCACCGCCAACAGCAGAGCGGCGATGAGCCGCTCCGCCCACCCGGGCGCGCCAGTGTGTCGCTCAGACGGGTCGACCTCGGGCCGCTGGCGGCGGGAACGCAGACCCCCGCTGCGCCACACCACGAACATCACGATTGCCTTCCACACGCGGCTCATATGTCGCCTCTGCCTGTCTGGGCCGGCGGGTCGTGCTGCTCGGTCGTGCGCTCTCCGAGCAGCCTTGCGATCAAAAGCAGTGCCGCGGCTGCCAGCAGCCAGGCGACCATCCCCTCGGGGATCGGGCCGATCCGACCGATGCCCCAGCCCCCCAGATTGTCGGGATGCTGGATGCTCTGGATGTAGCGAGCGAGCGAGTTCACCTGTGCTGTGGAAAGCTGGTCTTCACCGAAGCGCGGCATCACATATGGGCCGATCCGCACCGCCTCGCCGATCTGTGTCGGTGTCGCCTCGTTCAGCGACGGCGCGATCGCGCCAGTCACGATTCCGCCCTGTCCCTGGATCGAGTGGCAGCCTGCGCAATCGAGCCCAAACAGCCGCTGCCCTTCCGCCAGCGACCCGTGCCGGGGTGTCACCGTGGGGATGCCCGGCCCGCCGAACGAGGCGACGTAGGCGACGAGCGCCTTGATCTTGCTCTGCGGGAACGCCGGGCTGGTTCGCAGCGGCTGAGCTTTAGGGCTCGGCAGCGGCATCCTGCCCGTCTGCAGGTAGAAGTCGGCGGCCAGAGCGCCGACACCGTGGAGGCTGGGGGCGCGGCCCCGGACGCCCTGTGCGCCCATGCCGTGGCAGGAGGCGCACGAGGAGTCAAATAGCGCGTGGCCCTGCGCCACCAGGGCAGACGGAGCAGGCGTGGAGGAGGGGGTCGAGGGCGTTGCGCTCGCATCCAAGCGGGACGCGAAGTCAGTCAGCGCGAGCGCGCCGCACACCACCGCCGCAACCACCATCAGCCGGCGTCTCATAGGCCCGCCAGCTCCCTCGCAGGGTCGCGGGCGGCAGGTCCGTCGCCAACGGCTGGATCGGCAGGAGCCCTCGCCGGGTGCAGGTCGGCGTAGCCATCACGACGCTTCTGGCGTCGCTCTTCCGCGAGCATCGCGCCCATCGCGATCACGATCGCCAGTACCCCCATCACGACGCCGCCACCCACGAGCATCAGCACCCCAGCGGCGCGCTGGTCGGCCAGCGCCGAGGTGTGAAGGGCGTGTGCCGGCGCCACATAGAACGGGTAGTGGACGTGACCGTCGAACAAGAACACGCCGGCCGGCAACGCCATCACGATCATTGCGGCCATCAGCCACGAGAACCGGGCGATCGCGCCCGGCGGGTGCGGGATTGGATCAGCTGCCAGCAGTGGCGCCAGGAACAGCAGGCCCGACCAAAAATAGGCGGCGTGCTCACAAGCATGGATCGTCTGGTTACGCAACGCCGCTTCATAGGGCCCCGTCAGATGAGTGCCGAGCACCACGACCGTGAACAGCGCGAACCCGCACGCCGGCCGTGTCAAGACGTGCACCATGCGGCTGCCCAAAAGCGCTGCGATCGCATGTCGTCCCGCGGGAGGGGAGGCGCTCAGCGCGAGGCGCACGGGCGCGCCCCACAACAGCAGCACGGGGGCGATCAGGATCAGCAGCAGGTGCTCGAGGACGTGCATCGACAGCAGCTCGTCCGCGTACCGGTCGATCCCCGAGAGCAACGCCAGCGCCACCACGAACAGGCCCGCCATGAACGACGTCGTCCGCCGCGCTGGCCAGCGTGTACGGCGGTGGATCACACCCCACACGTACAGCACCCCTGTGAGGCACAGCACACACAACAGCAGTGGATCGACCGTCCAGTCGCCCAGGACCCGCGAGAGCGTCAACGGTTGCGCGCTCACCTCAGCCCCTCCCTGTGCAACGTGCGCGAGCGAGCGCGCTGCTCGCGTATCACGCCGCCGAGACCGAGCGCGAGGATGCCCGCTCCGATCAAGATCAGCCACAGCCCGAACCCCGCGCCCAGCAGCGCGACCGCCAGCCCGAGCACCAACGTGATGGTGGCGATCGAGCTGTCCGTGACCAATCGCTGACGCTCACCTCGCGCTTGGCGTGAATCCAGCACCCACACCACAATGCCGACCGCCACGCAGGCCGCGCTGGCCACGGCAGGGATCGAGAACTGGATCAGTTTCGGGGCGAACAGGGCCTGCACGCCGGTCAGCACCGCCAGCCACAGTCCCCATGCAAGCAGCACGGCCGCGGCGCGCCTCACGCCCTCATCTCCTCGCGAGCCTCGCGCAGGTCGAGCAGCGGCGCATAGCTGCGGATCGCCGGCAACGCATGGAAGTTGTGCCTCGGTGGCGGCGAGCTTGTCGCCCACTCGAGCGTCTGCGCCTCCCAAGGGTCATCGCCCGCCGGCTCGCGGTCACGCAACGAGATGAGTATGTTCGCCATGAACACCACCACCGACAGGGTGATCACCGCTGACCCGGCCGTCTCGAGGATGTTCAGCCCCTGCCAACCGGTCGAGGCGGGGTAGCGCGCGATCCGACGGGTCATGCCCTCGGCGCCGAGGATGAACATCGGGAAAAAGGTGAGGTTCGTCCCGATCACCATCAGCACGAAGTGCAGCTTCCCGAGTCGCTCACGCAACATTGCGCCTGTGATCTTCGGAAACCAGTAGTAGATGCCGGCAAACAGACCAAAGGCGCTGCCCGCGAAGATCGTGTAGTGAAAATGCGCCACCACGAAATAAGACATGTTGAGCCCGTAATCCAGGGGCGGTGAGGCCAAGATTACCCCTGTCAGCCCGCCGACGAGGAATTGCACAAGGAAGGCGAGCGCGAACAAAAAGGCGGTGGTGAAACTCAGGCTGCCGCGCCACAGCGTCGCCAGGAAATCGAAATACTCAACGCCGGCCGGGACGATCAAGGCGGTTGAGGTGAGCGCGAAATACTTGTTCGCCAGCACCCCGAAGGTGAACATGTGGTGCGCCCACACTGTCATCGACAAGCCCGCGAATGCGAGCAATGCCACGACGAATGCCGAATACCCGAAGAAGCGACGGGCAGAGAAGGTAGCGAGCACCTCGCCGACCATCCCCACGAACGGGAAGAACATCACGTACACCACCGGGTGCCCGTAAAACCAGAACAGCGCCTGGTAGTCCACGGCGCCGGCGCCGCCGACTAGCACGTCGCTGAAGTGACGCTGTGCCCACAGCAACCCCAGCGCGAGCAGCAGCGCCGGGAACCCGAACACCACCATCAAGCACGTCACGACCATCGTCCAGGTGAATACCGGCATCCGCATCAGCGTCATGCCGGGTGCCCTCCGCCGCAGAGCGCTCGACAGGATGCAGCCCGCCCACAAGATCTGTCCGAGCGTTGCCAGCATCACCCCGAAGATCCACAGTTCCATGCCGCTGCCAGGCGAGTGGATCGAGTCAGACAGCGGGTCGAACCCCCACCATGACGCCGCAGCGGCGCCACCGCTGGTCAGAAACCCAGACCACATCGCTACGCCGCCGCCCACGAGCATCCAGAGTCCCGCGAGCGCCACCCGCGGGCCGGCGATCTCAGCTGCACCGATCTGCAGCGGCACGAAGTACAGGCCGACCGCGAGCGCCACCGGCACGATCACGAGGTAGACCATCGTCGAGCCGTGCATCGTGAACAGTTCGTTGTATGTCTGCTGGGAGACCACGTCGCCATCGGCCGCCAGCTGGCTTCGCATCAACAACGCCAACAGCCCGCCGGCGAGGAAGAACACGGATGCGACCATGCAAGCCGTGCCGGCGATCCGCTTGTGGTCGGTGGAGGCCAGCGTCCGCGATGCCGCACGCGCCGGAACCGCGACCGCGTTCACGAGGCCACACCCTGACGGGCGGCTTCGCGGGTCAGCCACTCCCAAAAGCTTCTCGGGCTGACAGCTTCCAGGGCGAAGTGCATCTCGCTGTGGTCCTCGCCGCACAGCACAGAGCACTCCCCGCCGTAGTAACCCAGCTTCTGGAACAGCAGATCGAAGCGTGTCGTGTAGCCGGGAACGAACTGGCGCTGGTAATGCAGTGCAGGCACCCAGAAGCCGTGGATCACATCCTCTGAGCTACCCACGAATTCGACCTCCGTGCCCGTCGGCACATAAGCCGGCGGCGGATGCCACGTGTCGAGGTCCACCACGCTCACCCCATCGGGGTACACGAACCGCCAGCTCCATTGCGCCGCGATCACCCTGATCCGAAACCCAGGGTGCGCGGCAGTGCGATCGATCGGAGTCTCGGCGGTAAACGTGACCCACAACAGAAACGCCGCCACCAACGCCAGCGCTCCCGCATACACCGCCTCCACAACAAGCGCCTGCGAGCGCCCTCCCGGCACCTTCCGCCGCGCGCCGCGAGCCAGCAGCACAAGCAGCGTGCCGACCACGACCACGAACACGCCCACCGCGATCGGCAGGTAGATGCCCTGCACGTGCTCGTAAGCGTGCAGCGTGTTTCCCATCAGTCCTCGTAGCGCTCCGCCTCGTGCTCGCGCAGCGCCAACCCTATGCCTGGGACCGTGGGATCAGGGCACAGGAACCCGTTGCGCAGAGGCGGCGAGCCATCGAACAGCAACTCCTCGATGCGGGCGTGGTCGTGGAAATACTCGACGTGCGCAAGCGGCTCGATTGCCGCGCACACGTGCGCGTGGATCGCCGGACTCGTATGCGCCGATAGGCGCACTCCGCGCGCCGCGCACAGCGCGCCCACCTGCAAGAGCTGGGTGATCCCGCCGCAGCGCGTCACATCCGCCTGCAGCACATCGACTGCGCCTGCCTCCAGCATCCGCCGGAAGTAGAAGAGGTCATAGCCATACTCGCCGGCTGCGATATCCATCTCCGTTGGGCCACGGTCGCGTAGCAACCGCAGCCCCTCGAGATCATCGGAGGAGACCGGCTCCTCAAACCAAGATACGCCCGCCTCTTGCGCGAACGTCTCGGCGAACGCCAGCGCCTGCTTGCGCGAGTAGGCGCCATTCGCATCAACAAACAGACGTACACCGTCACCGATCACGTCACGGGCGTGACGAACACGCTCAGGGTCCCGGTCAGGCTCCGAGCCGACCTTCATCTTCACCGCCTTGATGCCCTGCTGCACCCAGCCGGCGAGCTGGCGCTGCATCTGCTCGGATGCATAAGAAGTGAAGCCCCCGCTGCCATACACCGGGACCCGTTCCCGTACCCGCCCAAGCAGCGCCGCCAACGGCAGCCCGAGCAGCCGTGCCTTCAAGTCCCACAGCGCGACATCGACCGCCGAGATCGCGCTTGCGGTGACTCCCGGATAGCCGATGTTGCGTACCGCGAGGCGCATCCGTGCCCACGCCGCCGGCGGGGAGAGCGCGTCACTGCCGAGCACCACATCGGCGAGAAGCTCCCGTATCAGAGGCGCGGCTGCACCGGCCGCATAGCTATAACCAAGGCCCATGTGCCCGCAGGCGCTGGCTTGGACGAGTACCACGGTCGTCGAATCCCAGGACAGCGTGCCATCGGCCTCGGGAGCATCTGTCGGCACCGTGAAAGCGCGCGCTCTCAGCTGCTCGACTGGGACTTGACTCCCCGCGCCTCGTTCGGCCACACGGCTGTGGACATCCGCGCTCTCCACAGTGCCGGTCCGTTGCCTCGGTCTCGCTTAACGACGACTACCCACGAAACGAGCCCGCTGCGCCTTTCCGTGCTTGACGTGCTCCGGCCGCGCTTGGGTCTCACCTGACCCCTCGACCTTGTCTCCCTCGGGGTCAAGCTGCTTGTGTCGCAGCCACATTGCGATGGCATACACGCCGCCGCCCAAGACGGCCAACACGATCAAGAGGATTACCAGGATGAAGAACGCTCCGATTTCCATGTTGGTCTTCTACCCACGGCACCCGCACTCAAACCCGGCGTCCGCCCTCATCGCCGCTGGCAGCCAGCGCGGCCGCGGCGGCGACATGAGAAAGATGCGTGAGCGTCTGCGGATAGTTACCGAGCAGCTCGCCACTGTCGGGGTCGATCTGCTCGGAGAACAAACCCAACGGGCTGGCGACGCCCATCGTCCGGTCGAACACTTCCCTTGCCTGCGTCACCCTTCCCTGGCAGGCGTAGCACTCCGCCAGCCAGAACGAGCAGGCAAGGAACGCGCCCTCCTCACCCGCAAGCTGATCGTCCTGGCGGTAGCGGTAGAGAAACCCGCCCGCGTCGAGGTCCTCGTGCACCGCGTCGGTCGTGCGCAGCATCCGCTCGTCATCGAACGCCACAAACCCGACGACCGGCAGCAACAGCAGCGCGCTGTCCAGTGCCGGCTCGTCAAAGCACTGCACGAACACGCCACGCTTCTCGTCATAGCCGCGGCGCTCGATCGCCGCGCGGATCTCATCCCGCGCTTTCTCCCAGCGTCGTGTCGGCGCCTTGCGGGCGCACTCCTCAGCCAGCCGCAGGCCCCGGTCGACCGCGGCCCAACAGCAAGCCTTGGAGTGAACGAAGTGCCGCGGCTCACCGCGCCACTCCCAGATACCCCGGTCGGGCTCAGACCACCGCCGCACCGCGCTGTCAACGAGCTCTGAGAAGAACCGCCATTCGTCATCGTCAGGGGAGTGCCCGCGCAGGTGCCAGCGCCACGCGAGGTTCAGGATCTCGCCGAACGCATCCAGCTGCAGCTGGCCCGCCGCCCCGTTGCCGACCCGCACCGGCCGCGAGCCACGGTAGCCCTGCAGATCGAGCTGTTCCTCTGAGATCCGTCGCTCCCCACCGATCCCGAACAGGATCTGCAGGTCCTCCGCGTGTCCGCCGGAGCTGCGCACGATGAAATGACGAAACCGCTTGGCCTCGCGCTCGCAGCCCAGCTCCGCCAGCGCGTGCGCCGTAAGCGTCGAGTCCCGCACCCAGCTGTAGCGGTAGTCCCAGTTACGCTCGCCTCCGACCGTCTCCGGCAGCGACGTGGTGGGGGCCGCCACGATCGCGCCCGTCGGAGCATAGGTCAGCGCCTTCAACGTCAACGCCGAACGCACTACTGCATCGTGGTCAGGGCCATTCTCACTCAGACGCTTCCGCCAAGCATGCCACCACCGAGCGGTCTCCTCGAGCCGCCCGTCGACCTCGCCGGCATCCAAAGCTGTCTGCTCTCGCTCCAGCAGATGCGGGCGGACGAAGCGGATCAGAAGCCGTAGCCGCTCCCCCGCATGTATTCGACTGCGCGCCAGAAGCGCTTCACGCTCGGCGCGGAGCTCGCCGTCGCTCCAAACCAAAAGCCCGTCGTCACCGCCGATTGCCGTGAACACGTCCGTTGCCGCGCGGCGCAGCCACGGCCGCACAGTCCCATAGTCAAAGCGCGGCGCAACCTCGACCTGCACCTCGGCGCTGCCGCGCTCGCACTCCACGATCCTGATCAGCTCGCGGCGCGGCTCAAGCGCACCGTGCTCACGCATCGCAAAGAAATCCCTGACCCGCACGATTCCCTGCGAACCCTCGAGCACGCTCTCAAGGACGAGCGTGTCCCTGACGTAGCTACTGCCCCGCCAGGTCGCGTCCCCCTTCACGGACACCGTGCAGAACCCACCGCGCTCACGATCAAGCAGGCGCCCGAAACAACTGCCGCTGTCAAACCGCGGCAGACAACACCAGTCGATCGAACCCTCGCAAGAGACGAGCGCGCCGCTGTGGCAGTCTCCGATCAGCCCATACCCGCTGATCGACGGTGCCTGCTCGGTCATCGCCCCCGCCGCGCCGCGCCCAGCCCCATCAGCGCAGCGGCGACCCCAGCGCCGCCGCCGAGCAGCCGCCGATGGCGAGTCAGCGCCCACTGCGCACTGCGCGGTTTGGCTTGTGTGTCAAAGTCGCCGTGCGCAGCTCCCGGACCCGGCAGCGGCGCAAACAGATTGTCCGGCCGTCCAGGTTGCACCGGCTCGTCCGTCTGCTGTGAGTCAAACCCCGTCCGTGCCAGGTAGCGGTCGGCGAACCCCGGCGCCAGCGCGTTGCCGAGCAAAGTCAGCGCCGTGGAGGCGCCCACCCACCACTCACGCCGCGCCGGCTGCCTGGCCGCTGTCACGATCGCCCTGGCGGCGAGCTCCGGCTGATAGATCGGCGGCACCGGCTGCGGATGCCGGGGGAGACGCGTGCGCACTGTGTCGAACTGCGGCGTGTTCAGCGCCGGCAGCTGCACCATCGTCACCCTCACACCGCTTCCCTCGTGCATCAGCTCGCAGCGCAGCGACTCGGTGAACCCTTGGATTGCGTGCTTGCACGCACAGTAAGGGCTCTGCAAAGGGATGCCACGGTAGGCCAGCGCCGAGCCGACCTGCACGATCACTCCACGATCCCGCGGGCGCATCCGCGACAGCGCGCACAGCGTCCCATATACCACCCCCAGATACGTGACCTCAGTAACCCTGCGGAACTCCTCGGCAGTGATCTCCCAGGTGGGGGCGAACACGCTTGCCATCGCATTGTTCACCCACACCTCGATGCCGCCGCGCTGCTCAAGCTCGCTCGCTGCTGCCTCGACAGCCTGCGGATCAGCGACATCGCATTCCAACACGACCGGCTGCCCACCCAGTGACTGCACCTCCGCGGCGGTCGCGGACAGCGCTTCCTCGCCGCGGGCGATCAACCCGACGGTCGCTCCCTCACGGGCGAACGCCTGCGCGGTAGCACGTCCCACCCCCGAGCTCGCGCCCGTCACGGCGACCACAACAGACCCCATCGCGTCGACCTATCCCGCCGGTGCGGGGACAGCGGGCCCCTTTGGGGAATCCTCGACCGTGAGCGGCTTGGCGATGTCCTCGAGGCTTGCCCGCTCGGCTTTCACCCCGAATGCGATCTCCGCGAGGCCGCCGAGGATCATCATCACCGCGCCGAGGCTCAGCGCGAGGAATACCTGCTCGTAGCTTTCGGTATTGATCATGCGACTAAACACCTGTGGGCCGATCACCCCGCCGATGCCGGTGCCGACGGCGTAGAACACCGCGATACACAACGCGCGCGTCTCCAACGGGAATATCTCCGACACCGTCAGATAAGCGGCGCTGGCGCCAGCCGATGCGAAGAAGAACACGACACAACAGCAGGCGGTGAAGCTGGCGGCGCTAAGGTCGTGTGACTTGAACAGCAGGCCTGTGCCGATCAGCAGCACGCCCGAGAGAATGTAGGTGCCGGCGATCATCGGCTTGCGACCGACGGTGTCGAACAGCGGGCTCAACAGCAGCGCCCCGGCGAAGTTGCCGGCGGCGAACACCGCCAAGTAGTAAGGCACGTTGCCCGACGGGGTGTGAAAATACAGGCTCAACAGGTTGCCGAATCCAAATAGCACCGAGTTGTAGAGAAACGCTTGCCCAATGAACAGAGAAAGCCCGAGCACTGTGCGCCGGGGGTACATCGATATCGCCGAGCGGAAGATCAGCGGCAGCGGGATCGTGCGGCGCTGGCGCACCGTCATCGGCTCGCCTTCCGGCTCTCCCAGATCCTCGCCGCTGGACTCGCTGACCTGCTGCTCGATCTCATCGACGACCTTCTCCGCCTCGCGCTCGCGGCCGTGGATGAACAGCCAGCGCGGACTCTCGGGCACGTTGCGGCGCACCAGCAGCACGCCCAGCCCGATGATCGCACCGAGCACAAACGACAGGCGCCAGCCAACATTCACCGGGAAGATCGCCGTGTTAAGCATCACCACCGCCAGCAGCGAGCCGCCGATGCCGCCCAACCAGTAGCTGCCGTTGATCGACACGTCCACCCGCCCGCGGTGTTTGGCCGGGATCAGCTCGTCGATCGCCGAGTTGATCGCACTGTACTCCCCGCCGATGCCCATGCCAGTCAGGAACCGGCAGGCAAAGAACCACAGCGGAGAGAACGACAGCGCCGTCAACACGGTGCCCAGCAAGTAGATGCTCAAAGTCACCATGAACAGGCGCTTGCGCCCGAAGCGGTCTGTCATCTGGCCGAACACCAGCGCACCGATGCACGCTCCCCCGACGTACAGCGACGCCGCCCACCCCGACACCTGCGCCGCCGTCAGCCCAACACCGGCGCCCGGTTCGGAGAGGCGACTGGAGATCGAGCCGACCACATTGACCTCCAGGCCGTCCAGGATCCATGCCGTGCCCAGCCCGACCACCACGATCCAATGAAAGCGCGACCACGGCAACCGGTCAAGACGGGCCGGGATCTTCGTCCTGATCGTCCCGACTTCAACACCCTCGCTCATCGCGAGCTCCTTCGCCGAAGATCACAGCCGCATCGAGACACATCGCGCATCTACCCCACCGCCCGGCCTATCAATCCTCGCCGCAGCGCGCCCGCCGCGCGGTTCACAGCGCAGCGCGTGGGTCTTCCAGCAGCTTCAGAACCGCGCGCTCCACCCGAGTACGAACCCGTGGCTTACCCAGATCCGGGCCTGCCCTGCTGATTGCGCCCACGATTGTCACACCAGCGTGGAAGCGGTCGATCACGCGCGGGTCCACGTAGGAAGCACGGCACACTGCCGGCGTGTTGCCGAGATACTCCGCGACCGTCTTGACCGCCTGCTTGACCTCCCGCTCACGTGCCGCACGCCCGCGTGCACCGTCGGCGCTCGCCAGAGCGACCGCGGCAAGCACTGTTGCGTTCCAAGTGCGGAAGTCCTTGGCGGTGAACGGGCCACCTGACTTGCGCTTCAGATACGAGTTGACTTCCTCGGCCGTCAGCTCGCGCCAGCCATCCACGGCACGGTAGGCGAGCAGCTGGGAGCCCGTGCGTCGGCGCTTGAGCGCGGTAAGCATCGCAAGCGCCTCGGGATCGGCGATCGCCTGCACCCGTCGCTGGCCTGACTTTGCTGGGAAGTCGAAGATCACCTCGCGCTTGCCGACCGTCACGTGCTCGCGCAACATCGTGGTCAGCCCGTAGGACTCGTTGCGCTCCGCGTAATCCTCAGAGCCGATGCGAAAGAACCCGAGATCCAACAGTCGCACCGCGCACGCCAGAACCCGCCGCTCCGTCAGCTGTGCCACCCGCACACGCTTCCTGTTGTCGACATTCAGGTCTCGCGCGATGCCGCGACGCAATCTGGGCAGTGCTGTTCCAAAGGCGAGCATCGAGTCGAACTTGCGTCGGTCGCGGTGAGCGCGCCAACGGGCGTGGTAGAGATACTGCTTGCGTCCAGCGGCGTCGACACCTGTGGCCTGTAGATGTCCGCGTGGGTCCATGCAGATCCAAACGTCCCGCCAGGCCGGCGGGATGACCAGCTCCGCGATTCGCTCGAGCACCTCCGGGTCGTCGATCCGTTCTCCGTCGGGGTCGAGGTACTCAAAGCCGCGGCCGCGTCGCCGCCGCGAGATGCCCGGTGCGGCGCAATTGCTACGCCTCAACCGCGGGATCGCCGCGCTCCCTTCGATGTCGCGAGTCCTCACGCACCGTGCCAACCTACCCAGCGTCCGACATCCATGAAACCAAGCCCTTCCTCGCCCATCCGGTTCACCCCTGCGAAAGCGGGTAGCTCCCTATATGTGAAGGAAAGGAGCAAACAATGGCTACCGATGCGCTGTGGAGAATCGCAACGCAGCTCTTGCGTCCTTCGGGCAAACCCGCAGGCGTTCACTTGGAGCTGATGAGCAACGAGGACCTCGACCGCTGGCTCGAGGACCACCTGAGTTGACCGAGCAAAGCGCCGAGCAGTTTTCACCGCATAGAGCCCGGCCCGGTTGCATCGAACCATTGCCGGGTAAGCGATCGCGAGAAACCACCAGCGAAAAGGGGAGCCGTCCATGTCAGCAGCCCAGAGCAGCACAGGAATACTCGCCGAGGGTGCCCGCGAAGCGCGTGAGCGCATCGTCGAGATGCTCACCAAGGCGTACTGGATGGAGGTTGAGACGGTGATGAGCTACCTCGCTAACTCTGTGAATCCAGACGGGGTGCGTGCACAGGAGATCATCAAGTCCCTACGGGAAGACATTCAGGAGGAGCTCACCGAAGCAGAGCTGCAGCATGACAGTGAGTCGGCCCTCGCGGCGCTAGAGAGCGTCGGGGTGCGCCCGCGGCTATGGCGGGCGCCGTGGGGCGTCTGTACAGATGCGAGCCACCGTATTGCCGAGCGGCTCGGGCTGCAGCTCGTGCGCTGGTCGATCGACACGCATGACTGGCGCGGCGATCCGCCGCGGGCAATGCTCGACCACGCGCGCTCCCAGCTCGCCGACGGCGGCACGGTCTTGATGCACGACGCCCTCGGGCCCGGAGCGAGGCGAGGCGGTTGCCAGAACACCCTCGCGTTGGTGCCGCAGCTCGCAGCGGCAGCCCGCGCCCACGGTCTCCTCCTCGCCCCGATGGGCTACCGTGCCCACCGGCGTCCTCTCGCTACCGGCCAGCCCACTACCGGAGCGGGGTAGCATGAGCGTCCAAGAGCTGCCCGCCACTCACACCACACTCGGCGAGAGCCTGGAGTGGGCGCTCAAGCGCATCGCCGGTCGCGCAAGCGAGCTTGACCGGCAGCCGCGTTTCCCCATAGAGAACTTCACCGATCTCGCCGCTGCTGGCGCCCTGACAACGCCACCGGACAGGCTCGCCGGGGAGGTGCCGCTCGTGCGCGCCGTTGCAGCCACAGACGCGTCGACCGCGCGCATCCTCGATGGGCACCTCAACGGCATCGAGCGCCTCACGCTCGCCGCCCCCGAACCGCTGCGCTCCGCCGAGCTCGCACAGATAAGAGAAGGCGGGCTGCTGCTGGGCGTGTGGGGCGCCGACCCAGCCGCCGGCGAGGGACCACCCGCTCGCCTGGAGCAAGGCGACGGCCAGCTCGTGCTACGCGGCGTCAAGACGTTCTGCTCCGGGGCCGGAGGGGTACAGCGCGCCCTCGTGATCGCCTCCGATCAAGACGGCTCCAGGCGTCTTGCCTATCTTGACACGACCAGCCGCGTGAGCATCGACCGCGGCTGGTATCGCGCCTCGGGCCTGCGTTCCTCAGAGAGCCATCGCGTCGAGTTTCACGACACGCCAGTGCTCGCGCTGCTCGGCGCTCCCGGCGAGATCTCCCGCGAGCCCTACTTCTCCCGTGACGCGATCCGCACCTCGGCAACCTGGGCCGGGCTCGCCGACCGCATCCTCACCGAGAGCATCGCCGCTCTCGACCCAGCCCGGCTAGATGCGGTACAGGCACACGGTTTCGGCCGGATGCGCGTCGCGCAAGCCACGATCGACCGTTGGCTTGAGCACACCACCACCGTGCTCGACCAGCCACCAGACACCAAAGCCGCCGTCGAACCAGCCACGCTCGCCGTCGAATGCCGCGTCGCGTTGTACGAATGCGCACTGCTGATCTCAGGTCAGGCAGCCCGGATTTGCGGTTCGCGGGCGCTGATCGGAGCGAGCGCTCTCGACCGTGCTCGGCGCGATCTGGATCTGTTTCTGCTCCAGCACCGACTGGACCCCAAGATCGCCAAGCTCGGCGCCGAGATGCTCGACACGGAGCAACCATGACAGCGACCACCACAGTCAGACGCTTCGAGCGGCTCTACCACGACAGCCCCGACCCGTGGGGATACCTGACGAGCGATTACGAGCGCAAGAAGTACGCAGCGACCCTCGCCGCGCTGCCAAAGCCATCGCACGGTCTCTGCCTCGAGGTGGGCTGCTCGATCGGCGTATTCACCGGCCAGCTAGCCACGCGCTGCGAGCACGTCGTCGCGATCGACTTCTCCCTCAGCGCGCTGCAACTCGCCCACCAGAACCTACAAGGAGTTCGCAACGTCGATCTGCTGCGCGCCAGCTTCCCCGAGGAAACCCCACCAGGCTCGTGGGACCTGATCGTCTGCTCAGAGATCCTCTACTACCTGCAGCCTCAGGCACTCGACGAAGCAGTCGGCTGGATCGAAACGCAGCTCACCTACGGCGCGAGCGTGCTCACCGTCAGCTGGCGCGGCGTCGGGCACGAAGAGCCACTGCTCGGCGACGAGGTGCACAACCGACTCGCACGGCAACTCGCCGACTGGCACGCGCTCGATGCGGGTCAAGACAGATACAGGCTCGACCGCTTCGACGGCCAATGAATCCACGAAGGATCGTGATCGTCGGCGCCGGGCCCGCCGGCCTGGCAACCGCCCGCGCCTACCGCGAACACGGCGGCACCGCAGAGGTCACGCTGCTCGGCAAGGAGACCCTGATCCCATACCGCCGTCCGCCACTCACCAAGGAGTTCCTACGCGGCGAACTCGACGCCCGCCAGCTGCCAATCGAGTCACCCGACTGGTTTGAGGAACACGACATACATCTGCGCCTCGGCTGCGAAGCAAGGACGATCGACCCAAGCAGCGGCACTGTCAACGCCGACGGCTATGCCCTCCGCGCCGACGCGATCGTGCTCGCCACAGGCGCCGAACCCACACGCCCCGACCTTCCCGGTCTAGACGACCCACGAGTACAGACGATGCGCGAGCGGCCCGACAGCGAACGCATCGCCACCCAAGCCAAGCCAGGCACCCACACCGTGGTGCTCGGCACCGGATTCATCGGCTGCGAGCTCGCCGCGTCGCTCGCTATCCGTGGCGCCCGCGTGACGCTGGTCGGCCAAGAACCTGCTCCGCAACAGCAGCGCCTCGGCACCGATGTCGCCGCCCACATCGCCAACTGGCTGACAGACCTCGGCGTGAGCTTGAAAATGGGCGCCGAGGTACGCGCCGTGCACAACGGCCGCATCGTGCAGCTCGAGCCTCGCGAGGCGATCGAGGCAGAAAACATCGTGCTCGCAATGGGCGTCAAGCCCCGCAGTGAGCTGGCCGAGCACGCCGGCATGAGGATCGGCAAGGGAGCGATCCTCACCGACGACCATATGCGTGCGCACGAGCGAGTGCTTGCCGTCGGCGACGTCGCCTACGCCCACAACCGCAGCGCCGGACGACGGCTGCGAGTAGAGCACTGGGGCGACGCTCTCGGCCAAGGCGAGATCGCCGGGCGCGTTCTCGCCGGGCAAGACGCGCATTGGCAGGACGTCCCCGGCTTCTGGTCGACCATCGGCCAGCACACCATCAAGTACACCGCCTGGGGCGACGGCTATGACACCAGCCGCCTGGAGGAGCACCCCGACGGGGCATTCACCGCTTGGTACTCACACAACGACAAGCTCGTCGGGGCGCTCACCCACGATCGTGACGTGGACTACGAGCACGCCAGCCAACTGATCGCCGCGGGAAGGAGCCCACCATGAACACCATCGAACCGCACCCGCCTACAGATGAGGCGGTGGCACTCGCCGAGACGTTGCCTACTCCCAACCCGGGGCTCTGCGCCGTGGTGGTCATACCTGCACGCGACGAGGCTGCTCGCATCGAAGGGTGCTTGCGCGCTCTCGCAGGCCAGCAGGAGGACCTCGCTTTGGACAGTTTTGAGGTGATCGTTGTCCTCGACGGCTGCCGCGACCGAACCCCGCAGATCGTGGAGCGTGCCGCCCACAGCGACGGATACCCGCCGATCCACTCGCTTGAGTTCGCCTATCCCGAAGGCGTCGGACGGGCTCGCAGGCTGGGCATGGACATCGCCTATCTGCGCCTCCTGCAAGTCGGTCGATCGGAGGGACTGATCGCGAGTACCGACGCCGACACGATCGTCGCAGCTGACTGGCTCGCCTCACAACTGCGATTGGTCCGCGCCGGCGCGGAAGCGATCGGCGGGCTCATCGAACTAGACCCCGCTGAGCGCCAGGCGCTCGACCCTTATGCCGTGATGGTGCGAGAGCAGCACGCCGCCGAGCGGCTCACGCACGCACTTGAACAAGCCACGGCCGACACTGACGTCGAGCACCCACACTTCTCCGGCGCCTCACTCGCCTTGACCGCCGCCGCCTACAAGCGCTGTGGCGGACTGCCCGTGTGCGCGGCATTGGAGGATGAGGCGCTCGCACGGGCGCTCAGCGCGCGGGGTATCGCGATCCACCGCCCCCAAAAAGTGCGGGTCCGTACCTCCGCCCGTATCGACGGGCGCGCGCCCAGGGGACTCGCTCGTGACCTCGCGCGCGCTGATTGGCGTGCCAGGCGCACATATCAGGCGGCCGAGTTTCCTCTCGATCGACTGCTTGCCGCCAAGCAGAACACCATCGCACTGCTGTTGCCCACCCGCGAAGTCGCCGAGACCATCGGTCCCATCGCGGAGATTGCCGCGCACCTGAAGGACGCCGGACTGCTCGACGAGGTGCTCGTCATCGACGCTGACTCCCAGGATGACACCGTCATGCTCGCCCGCCGAGCAGGACTCGAAGTCGTACAAGAGGACGACCTCCTACCGCGATGCGGGCCAGCACAGGGCAAGGGGGACGCGATGTGGAGGGGTCTTGCCGCCACCGATAGCGAAATCCTTGTCTACGCCGACACTGACACCGAGGACTTTCACGAAGGATTCCTGCTCGGTCTGATCGGCCCGCTGCTCTGCGACCCTGACATGCAGCTCGTCAAGGGCGCGTTCCGCCGCCCTTTTCGCAACGGCGGCACCGTGCTTGCAGAAGGCGGCGGCCGCGTGACCGAGCTGATGGCCAGGCCGCTGTTGAACCTGCACGCCCCCGAGCTCACCGTCTTCGAGCAGCCGCTCGCGGGAGAGACCGCCGCCCGTCGCACCCTGCTCGAACAGATCCCCTTCAGCGCCGGTTACGGCGTCGAGATAGCGATGCTGATCGACTCCTGGAGGACCTGCGGCCTCGACGGGCTCGCGCAGGTCGACCTCGGTGTCAGACAGAACCACCACCAATCCCTGCGAGACCTCTCAGCAATGGCTTACGCCGTGCTCCTCGCCGCACAAACCCGCTTCCTTGGCCCGGACTTCGCCGAGAAGCACGCTTGCAGCTCCATCATCCTGCCACCAACTAGCAGCGCCCCCGAGCTGATGGAAAACCGTCCCGTCACCGTCGAGGAACGCCCGCCACTTGCCACCCACCGCCGCAGCGAGCGCGCTAGCGCTCCCGTCGCCTGAATTATGAAGGCTCCCGGTCGTTTTGGGCTGCAAGGACGAGGGTAGGAGCCAGGACATGCGCACGCGACAGAACAACACGAGGATGCGCGTCACCTCCGCGGACCGGCTAGCCATCTGCATCGGATGCGTGGCTCTTCTAGTGGGCGTTCTGGTGGTGGTGTTGGCACACGGCACCATCGCATTCATCATCGGCGTCAGCCTGCTCGGCGTCAGCGGCATCGCGTTCGTGTCGCTGGCGTTTCTGCTGGTCGGCGAGAGCGAAGACCGTCACTACAGAAAGGGAGCGCAATGAGCGAGAGCGTTGCTGACCACCTACTGCAACGCCTCGCGGGCGAGTGGGGCGTGAAACGTATCTACGGTTATCCCGGCGACGGGATCAACGGCATCATGGGCGCCTTCGGCAGAGGTAAGGATGCAGTACCCGAGTTTATCCAGGTTCGTCACGAGGAGATGGCCGCTTTTATGGCATGTGCGCATGCCAAGTTCACCGGGGAGGCCGGCGTTTGTCTCGCCACCTCTGGACCGGGAGCGATTCACCTCCTCAACGGTCTGTATGACGCAAAGCTCGATCACCAGCCGGTTGTGGCGATCGTTGGCCAGCAAGCGAGGCTCGGCCTTGGCGGCAACTACCAGCAGGAGGTCGACCTGACCACGTTGTTCAAGGATGTTGCGCATGAGTATGTGCAGATGGCCACCGAGCCTGGACAGGTTCGTCACTTGATAGACCGTGCGATGCGGATCGCGCTCTCCGAGCGCACCGTCACTTGCGTGATCTTTCCTAACGACCTGCAGATGGAAGACGCCGTGCCGACGCCACCGCGCGCCCACGGCACAGTTCACTCCGGTCCCGGATACGTGCCGCCGCGAGTAACGCCGGATGATGATCAGCTGAAGCGTGCGGCGGAAGTTCTCAACGCCGGTGAGCGAGTGGCGATGCTCGTCGGCGCCGGTGCATTGCACGCCACCAAGGAGGTGATCGAGGTAGCCGACACGCTTGGCGCCGGAGTCGCCAAGGCGCTGCTCGGCAAGGCCGCCGTCGCCGACGACCTGCCGTTCGTCACCGGCTCCATTGGGCTGCTCGGCACTCGTCCGAGCTGGGATCTGATGCAGGACTGCGACACGCTCTTGATGATCGGGTCCAGTTTCCCCTACTCGGAGTTTCTGCCGGAAGAGGGCAGTGCGCGCGGTGTGCAGATCGACCTGGACGGGCGGATGCTTGGCATCCGCTACCCGATGGAGGTGAACCTCGTCGGTGACAGTGCACTCACACTCAAGGCGCTGAAGCTGCTACTAGAGCGCAAGCGAGACCGTGGCTGGCGGGAGAAGATCGAAAAGAACGTCAGCGACTGGTGGCAGGTGATTGAGAAGCGCGCCCATGAGCCCGCCAACCCGATCAACCCACAGCTGATCTTCCACGAGCTCTCAAAGCGCTTGCCCGATGGCGCGATCCTAACATCAGACTCGGGATCCGCCGCTAATTGGTATGCCCGCGACGTGCGCTTGCGGGCCGGGATGATGGGCACCCTGTCAGGCACCCTGGCGACGATGGGGCCCGGGGTGCCGTATGCAATTGCCGCGAAGTTCGCACACTCCGATAGGCCCGTAATCGCGCTGGTAGGCGACGGCGCGATGCAAATGAACGGACTCGCGGAGTTGATCACGATCGCCAAGTACCGCGACCGCTGGTCAGACCAACGACTGATCATCCTGGTACTCAACAACCGCGACCTCAACCAGGTGACCTGGGAGCAGCGGGCGATGTCCGGCGACCCTAAGTTCGTCGAGTCCCAGGAACTGCCCGACGTGCCCTACGCGCGGTGGGCGGAAATGATCGGCCTGAACGGCATCCGCACCGACGACCCCGAGGCGATCGGCGAGTGCTGGGACCGCGCGCTGGCAAGCGAGAAGCCGACCGTGCTCGAGGTCTGCTGCGATCCAGAGGTCCCGCCATTGCCGCCGCACATCACCGTCGAGCAGGCTCGCTCGTTTGCCTCGGCGATCCTGCACGGCGACCCTGGCAGCCGGCGGATTATTGCCCAATCGCTGCGTCAGAAGCTGCCCGAGTTCCTCCCCGGCCGATGAGCGGCAAGCGTTTGCTGGGGAACCTGCGACGCGGACGCGCCCAGCGCACCCTCGCCGCGACTACCGCGCTGAGCGCTCTACCGCTCGGCTTGGAGATCTATTTCGAGCACTTCCGCGGCTCCTTCGGCGACAAGTGGATGTGGACTCCTGTTGTGCTCTCACCGCTGCTGAGCGCAGCGGGCTTGGCAGGCGTGCGCTCACCGCGCGCCGCAAGGACCGTGCTGCCCGCTGTCTCCGCGCTCTACTGCCTGGACGGGTTGGTCGGCGTCTTCACCCACATTCAGGGCATTCGCAAGCGGCCTGGCGGATTCTCAGAGCCGCTCTACAACATCATCATGGGACCGCCGCTGCTGGCGCCTGGCTCGCTCGCGCTCGTCGGAGGCATGGGCATAGCAGCGGCGCTCGCGGAGAGGGAGCGCTGAAAAACGATGGCTGACTCGCAGGCCCCGGCGGGCCACCTACCCAAGCAAGGCGGCGACACCACACCCGGACCGCCCGCCCAACTGCCGCGCCAGCGTCATGGGACAACGCCGCAGATGCGCGGACGCTACCCCGACTACGACGTGCTCACCGCCGCGGAGCACTGGGACCCCCTCACCCGCAGAGTGGTGCTCGACCGAGTAGCCAACGTCCAGCCGATCCGCTTCTTCGCCGAACAGGAGACCCTGACACTCAGGGCCTTCTGTGATGTCGTCACAGGCCAGGACTCAGAGCCCCGAATCCCCGTGTTGGAGATGGTCGATGCCAAGCTCCACGCCGGCCATCTGGACGGTTTCCGCCACCACGACATGCCCCCCGACCCAGAGACCTGGCGGCAGGTCGCCACCAACCTCGACCACAGCGCCCACGAACACGGGTGCGAAGAAGGATTCGCCGGCGCGAGCTCAGAGTGCCAGCACGAGATCGTGCAGCAATTCTCTGAAGGGAAGCTTGACTGGGAGCTGCCCGTGACCAAGGCGTGGGGAGTGGTCATGCGCGGCGTGCTCGGCGCGTTCTATTCACACCCCTGGGCCTGGAACGAGATCGGGTTCGGCGGACCCGCCTACCCGCGCGGCTACGCCCGCCTCGGCGCCGGTCAGCGCGAGCACTGGGAGGCCCCACCAGAGTTTGCGGTAGACCCGGTGGGGGACGTACGCGAGCGGGGGCTTGAGTGAGAGAGCGGCTGCGCGTCGTGCTGAAGGGCGCACAGCGTCCACCCGAGAACGACTCGGCGTTTCTGCTCGACCCACACCGAAGGGGCGTACCAGGGCGGGAGCGTATGCGGCGCTACAAGCCTGAGGAGACGGTCGACATGCTGATCGTCGGTGCGGGCGCCGGCGGTGCGACGCTCGCGCAGCGCCTTGCCCGCAGAGGCTGGCGGGTACTCGTGTTGGAGGCCGGGCCGTTCTGGGACCCCGACGAGGATTGGGTCTCCGACGAGGCCGGAGCGCATTCCCTCTACTGGACAGAGGAGCGCATCATCGGCGGGGAGGACCCCGTGGATCTCGGCAAGAACAACTCCGGGCGCGGGGTTGGCGGGTCGATGATCCACTACGCCGGCTTTACCCCGCGCTTTCACCCCTCCGACTTCGAGGTCTATACGCGTGATGGAGTGGGCGCCGACTGGCCCATCAGCTACGAGGATCTGAAGCCACACTATGAGCGCCTGGAGCGCGAGCTGCCGGTCGCCGGCGAATGGTGGCCATGGGGAGACCCGCATGGCTACCCTCACGGGCCGCATCCTGTCGGTGCCGGCGCTCTGCGCGCCTGGGAGGGCGCAAGGCGCCTCGGGATCGAGATGCGTGTCGGTCCCGTCGGGATCACCAACGGCAGCTTCGGGCACCGTCCACACTGCATCTACCGTGGCTTCTGCCTGCAGGGATGCAAGGTCGGCGCCAAGGCATCCCCGCTCGTCACCCACATCCCCGACGCGCTCGAGCACGGCGTGGAGGTACGTGCCGACAGCATGGTCACGAGGATCGAGACCAACGAGTCCGGGCGGGTCACCGGCGTCCACTACTTCAACGACGGGCAGGAGCACTTCCAGGCCGCCGACGCCGTCACGGTCGCTGGCTATTCGATCGAGACCCCGCGGTTGCTGCTGCACTCAACCAGCAGCCGGTTCCCCAATGGTCTCGCCAACGAGAACGATCTCGTGGGGCGAGGGATCATGGTGCAGGGAGCACCCCAAGTCGCCGGGCGCTTCCCTGAGGAGATGCGCATGTACAAGGCGCCGCCGCCGGAGATCAACTGCGAGCAGTTCTATGAGACCGACCCCGGACGCGGTTTCGCCCGCGGCTTCTCGATCCAGACCGTCGGCCCGCTGCCGATCGGCTGGGCCGAGCACGTCCTCGCCGACGGCCACTGGGGACAGGCCCTGCGGGAGTACATGCGCGACTACAACCACTGGTACACGATCGGCTGCCTCTCTGAGCTGCTGCCGAGAGCGGAGAACCGCGTCACGCTGGCCGAGGAGACCGACCACAACGGGATGCCCGTCGCGCGCCTGGATTACACGCAATGCGACAACGATCGCGCGAACATCGCCTACGCCAAGAACAAGCTCCACGAAATCCTCAAAGCCGCCGAAGCGCAGGACATCCTTGAGATCGATCGCTACGCCCACCTCGTCGGCGGCTGCGTCATGTCGGCCACTCCTGAGACAGGCGTGATCGACTCCGACCACCGAGCCTGGGGCATACGCAACCTATTTGTCTGTGACGGCAGCGTCATGCCTACCCAAGGCTCAGCCAACCCGGCGCTCACGATCATGGCGCTCGCCAGCCGCCTTGGCGAACGGCTGGGAGAGAAGCGCATAGATCCAGCCGTCAAGGCTCGGAGCCATGTGTGAGCCCTGTAGCTATCGGAGTGTTGGGCCCCGCCGCCAGTGGGTAGGTGTAGTCCATGGCCGATCCCGAGCCGCGACATATTGACTGGGCCTCTGCGCAGATAGAAGGCGGGACGCTCACCGTCGAGCTAACAGGCAAGGGCTCGAAGGCTTGGAAGGCGCGGTTCGAGAATGTGCTCGCTCTGCTCGACACCCCACACACCACGTGGGGCGAGGTTCGCCTCCACAAAAGCACCGTCAAGGTCGCCGGCGTGCAGCAAGGCGGTGAGCCAGAGTTGCGCCACTTTCTCGAGAGCGTTGTCCTGCAGGCCAATTCAGATACTCAGCCTGAGGCGCCAGAAGACGATGCTGAAGATGATGACGCAAGCGGGGAACTCGATGTCGACGAGCAGATGACCGCGACGTTCAAGACGTTCGCACAACAAAAGGAGGATTGACGATGGCCAAAGATCACGGGCCGAGTGTCAAGAACGATAAACAGTACGAAGGGCTGCGCGAAAAGGGTATGAGCAAGGAACGCGCCGTGAAGATCGCCAATAGCCCAGGGTCCTCCAAGCGAGGAGGCAAGAGCTCGGGGTCGGGCACCAAACGAAACGCCGCGTCCCAGGGCGGCACCAAGGCACAGAAGGCCGCCGCCGGACGCAAGGGCGGCAAAAAGAGCAGTTAGTTACTTATGTCTGAGAGCACGACAGACCCCCACATCGCAAATGGCACTTCGGCCAAGCTGTCCGCGCTCGCCTCTCATTACGCTCCCGGGCAGGAGCGTCCGCTGGGTTCCTACGCGATCGTGACAGGCGTCTACGGCGCCGGGGTTGCCGGATCGCTGATAGCGATGCGCGCGCGCGATCGCACGCTGCCCGAGCGGCTCACCACCCGCGACGTGCTGCTCATCGGCATCGCCACCCACAAGCTCAGCCGCCTGATCGCCAAGGACAAGGTGACGAGCTTCATACGCGCACCCTTCACCCGATTCCAGCAGGCAAGCGGACAGGGCGAGGTCGAGGAGGAACCATGCGGTCACGGACTGCGCCTCGCCGTCGGCGAGCTGCTGGTGTGCCCCTATTGCCTCGCCCAATGGGTAGCGACCGCGCTCGCGCTTGGGCTCATGGGCGCTCCGCGCCTCACACGCCTAATCAGCACGGTGTTCGTCGCGCACACCATCTCCGACTTCCTCCAAGTCGCCTACCGCGCAGCGGAGGATCAGCCGTGAAGCGCCACCAGGCCGAGCCGCGTTCTCTCGATCTCGGGGCTCCTGGGAAACCGACACCAACACGAAGAAGGTAGTCACTAGATGGCATCCGCACAGCTACAAGGACAGACAGTTGCCTTTCTCACAGCGCAGGAGGGCGTCGAGGAGGTTGAGCTCACGGAGCCCTGGAAAGCCGTCCAAGAAGCAGGCGGCACCCCGAAGCTGATCGCCTTCGAAAGTGGCGAGGTCCAAGCGTTCAATCACCTCGACAAGAGCTCGACCTACCCGGTCGACGAGGCCCTCGAGAACGCCGATCCCGATAGCTACGACGCGCTGGTTCTGCCCGGTGGGGTTGCCAACCCCGACCAACTGCGCACCGACAAGCGGGCGATCCAGTTCGTGCAAAGATCTTCTCCGCCGGCAAGCCAGTCGGCGTGATCTGCCACGGTCCCTGGACGCTTATCGAGGCAGACCTCTTGCGACCGCAAGCTCACCTCCTGGCCCTCTCTGAAAACCGACATTCGCAACGCCGGTGGTAAATGGGTCGATGAGGAAGTCGTCGTCGATCAGGGCCTCGTCTCGAGCCGCAAGCCGGACGATCTGCCGGCGTTCTGCGCGAAGATCGTCGAGGAGTTCGCAGAGGGACGACACGACGTCGCTCACACTGGCACCACAGCCTCCCAAGTCGACTAAGGGCCTCCTGCCCTGCGCACATCGTCGGACGCCAAATCCCGTATGCGCGAGCATGACGCGCCGGGTTGCGGGTATAAACGGGCCGTGGACGCTCAACAACCAGAGACCGACATGGGAACCAGGCTAAGGACCGAGATCCCGACAACCGCCGTGCAGTCCACGCTCAGCTCCTCGGTATCCGAGAGCCGCCGCAACCACCTGCTCAGCATCACCGACTCCGCGCTCGGATACATGTCCCTCGAAGACATGCTCTCCGAGCTGCTTGAGCGCATCCGCAGTTCCCTCAACGTCGACACCGCAGCGGTGCTGCTGCTCGACGAGGATCGTGGCGTCCTCATTGCACGCGCCGCAAGGGGACTCGAGGAGGAGGTACGCCAAGGCGTCCAAGTGCCGCTCGCCCGCGGCTTCGCAGGCCGCGTCGCCGCTGAGGCACGTCCCATCATCATCGAGGACCTCGACCACGCCGACGTCGTAAACCCGATCCTCCGACAAAAGGGCATCCGCTCGATGCTCGGTGTACCCGTCCACGTCGAAGGCCGCGTCATCGGAGTGATGCACGTCGGCACACTCGTCCAGCGCCACTTCGACGAGGACGACGAGATGCTGCTGCAGCTTGCCGCCGATCGTGCCGCCCTCGCGATCGACAACGCCCGCATCTCAGAGCAACGCGCCGTCACAGAGATCATGCAGCGCAGCCTCCTGCCCGACGCCCTGCCGCAGATACCCGGTATGCGCTTCAGCGCCAAGTACCTGCCAGCCGGCTCCGGCATCAAGATCGGCGGGGACTGGTACGACGTGTTCCAGCTCGCAAGCGGGCGGATCGCGTTCGTGATCGGCGATGTCGTCGGCCGCGGCGTGCTGGCCGCCTCAGTGATGGGCGAGATCCGCACAGTCCTACGCGCGTACATGGCGCAAGGACACAAGCTCACCGAGGTCGTCTCGATGCTCAACGAACTTCTCGTCTCGATGGGGCGCAGCCGCGGAGCCACGCTGTCGATCCTCGCACTCGATCCCGCGGCCGAAGAGCTTGAGGTCGTCACCGCCGGGCATCTGCCGCCGCTGCTAATCGAGCCGGACGGCCACATCCGCCTGCTGGAACAGACGCCCGGCCTGCCGGTCGGCGTGCGCGTCGGACACGACTACCAAGCGTGCCGCTACCCGTTCCCGATGGGCAGCCGACTCCTGCTCTACACAGACGGGCTTATTGAGCGACGCGACGAGTCGATCGACGAGGGCTTCCAACGGCTGACCATCGCCGCTCAGGCTGCCGCTGGGCGTACCGACTCGTCGTTCGCCGACCGCGTGTATCGGGCGCTTGTTGACGAGACTCCGCTCGAGGACGACGTAGCGCTCCTGGCCATTGAGGCCCTGCCGCTCGAAGACACGCTCGAGATGACTCTGCCGGCGCGTCCCAACATTCTTGGCGGGCTGCGCAACACTCTGGGCCGCTGGCTCCAGGCTGCCGGCGCCAACGAAAACGAGCTTTTCGACATCACCCTCTCGGCCTCCGAGGCCGCCACCAATGCAATCGAGCACGCTTATGGCGCTCGCGAAGCGAGCTTCATCGTGCGCTGCGAACACGACGGCCAGAAGGTGATAGTCGTCGTCCGCGACGTCGGCCAATGGCGCACCGACCGCCCACAAGGCGGCGGCAGGGGACTCGAAATCATGCGCGCTCTGGTCGACAGCGTGGAGATCGACAGCGACAAACGAGGAACCGTAGTGACGATGACCAAGAGACTCTCCCAGCAAACATGAGTCCGCTGGACCTCGAACGCATCGACCACGTGCCAATCGCGCACGTCAAAGAAGACATCGATGCCGCGAACGCCACGACCATTCAGCAGCAGCTAGCCGACGCGCTCGGTCCCGACGCTTCAAGTCTCGTCATCGACCTCAGTGGGACCCGCTACGTTGACAGCGCAGGCATCGACATGCTACTTCGCCTCAGCGACCGCCTCGATCACCGACGCGCCAAGCTGATCCTCGTCATTCCCGACGCCTCGCAGCTCAAGCGCCTTGCCTCAATCGTCGGCCTGCCCGACGCAATCGCAATCCATCCCACGCTCCCAGCAGCCCTACAAGAAGCAGCGAATCCGCAAACGCAGACCGTGACGCCCCCGGACAAGACCGCTGACCTTCCTCACGCCTGAATGCCGCCGTTCAGCGACAGCGCGAGCTCGGGGGCGGGAGCATCACAGCACCCGGCGCGATCCCAGCTGCGTACAATGCCTGGACGACGCGCTCGTCTCAGGACAGAGGGTGAAAGTGACTATCGAGCAGCTCTACCTGACTATCGACGTAACGATCGCCCCCCAGGCTCAGACGATCGTTCTAACCGGCGAAGCAGATCTGTTGGGCGCCCCCAAGGTCGAAGCGACTCTCAGAGACATCTCCGTCAATGCGCCAGGGCTCATCGTCATCGACCTCAGAAGCCTTACATTCATCGACTCAAGCGGCTTGCAAGCACTCCTTACAGGACATGAACTATGTCGCGCACGAGGTCACGAGCTGCGGATTATTCCCGGCCCTGAGAACGTGCAGCGTTTGTTCGAGCTGACCGGCATGGACGAGGCGCTGACCTTCACAGAGGTTGCCGACCTGGACCCGGGAGCCAACCCTTCACGCAACGACATCCCCCCGCGCGCCCAGACCTAGCCGACAGCCGCGCGGACAAATCCGCGGACAGTTCCTTTCAGAGGCATCCTGCTCGGTCTGCTCGGCGGCGCCGTCGGCGTCGCCCTCGGCACCGCGTCGACCGCCGTCTACGCCCACACCAAACACTGGGCCACCGTCATCCCCACCGAAGCCTGGGTCGGCGGCATCGCCGCGTCCCTCATCATCGGCGCGGTCGCCGGGCTCATCCCCGCCCTACGTGCCGCCCGCCTCTCACCCACCCAAGCGCTGTGGTCCGTCTAGCCCACCGACCCGATGTACACGATCTATGCTGTCGGATCATTCCGTCTCCGGGTCCGGGACGTAGCGCCCTGTCAGCTCTGACGGCGCGGCGGCGGTATGAAGCCTGAACCGTAGAGTTGTGGCCGTGCCGTTCACGCTCAGGAACCTCAGAGAGGAGCTGGCGGACGTCGGGTCCAACTTCGACGGCGCGCCGGACCTGGAGTTTCGTCTAGCGAGTAGGGCACTTGAGGATCTGAGGGCCGGCCGCTTCTTGGGGAGTGCGGTAACCGATCTCAGGCTTGAGTAAGGCCACAGCGGGTAATACCCCGCTAGTTGATGATTTAGGAGGGTGCTGACCGCCACCTCGAAAAGCGGAGGCGATGTGTATGTCCAGGTCATGGGTAGGGCGAGCAGCTCCGTTTGTGCTTGCCGTCGTAGCGCTGACCGGTGTCGCCGGTTGTGGCAAATCCGGCTCGGGAACAACCGCCAAGTCGGTCCCCGCCAGCGCAAAGCAGACGATCGTCTTCGCGGAGGCCGGTCTGGGTACCGAGGGCAAGCAAACGCAGGTAGCCATCACTGCCTTCGAAAAGGCAAACCCGAATATCAAAGTCTCGATCGAGGTGCTCTCGCCCGACTCCACTACATATCTGCAACAGCTCCAGCAGCGCTTCATCGCGGGCTCGAGCACCCCGGATGTGCTCGAGTCAGACGTCACCTACCCTGCCAAGTTCGCCCAAGCAGGCTGGGTTAGGTCGCTCAATTCGTTCAATCCCAACATGAGCCAATTCTTCCCAACCGCGGTCGCCGCCGGCCAGTACCAGGGGCAGACATACGCCATCCCATGGTTTGACAATCCCGAGGGCCTGTTCTACCGGACCGATCTGGTCCCGAATCCCCCCACCTCACCCGCTCAGGTCGTGTCTGACGCCCAGGAAGCGATGAAGAAAAATCCCTCACTCAAGGAGGGACTGGCCTTCGAGGGTGCCAAGTACGAGGGCGCCGTCACCGCCTTTCTCACCGTCACCGCTCCATTCGGTGGAAAGCTCACCACCGACGCCATTGACTCCAAGGGCAACGTCGCTGCTCTGAACTGGCTGCAAGAAGCTATCTACAAGAACAAGATCGCCCCGCAGGCGGTCACCGGCTGGCAGGAGGGGCAGGTGCAGGAAGAGTTCACCTCCGGTCACACCCCGTTTGCCATTAATTATCCCTTCGTCGCCGCCGTTGCCGAAGAAGGCGGTCCCGCGAAGGGGCACACCGGCTTCATTCCGTTCCCCGCCGGCTCGGGTGGAAGCCCGGGCTCCGCGCTCGGCGGCGAGATGCTCGCCATCAATGCCAAGAGCACGCACTCAGACGCGGCCTACAAGCTGATTCAGTATCTGATCTCGGCACCGGTGCAAGTCGAACGCGCCGAGGCCACTGGTGACCCGCCTTCTCTGCCCTCTGCCTACACTGCGGCGCTGTACGCCAAGGCGCCGTACTTCAAGGCGGTCAAGATGCTCAACCAGTACGCCCAGCCGCGTCCTGTGAGTCCGTCTTATCCGCAGATATCCGCCGAACTGCAAACCGCGCTCTCCTCGGTATTCGCCAACTCGAGCTCGGCGAGCAGCGCGCTCAGCTCGGCGGCGGGGCGGATCAACAGCTTGGCGGAAGGCTGATCGGTTCACTCGCGCGGGGGTGAGAGGCGCTGATGAGCACTCAAGCGCACGCCACCGGTAGCCACCTCTCTCTCTCGGCTCGGCGCCCGAGAGGGGGAGGCCAAGTACGCGCTGAACGACGCCTTGGCTACACGCTCGTCGCACCCGTCGTCATCCTGCTGCTCGCGGTCACGGTCTACCCGCTCGTCTACAACGTCTGGAACTCGTTTCACCGCGTCAACTTGAGCATCGCCAACCAGCCCCGCTCGTTCGTGGGGCTCGACAACTACACGAAGATGTTCGGCTCCTCCGAGTGGGTGAGCGCATTCGAGCGGACTGTCGCTTTCACTGCCGCGTCGGTATTCCTGGAGACCGTCGCCGCGCTCGGGTTGGCGCTGATGCTCAACCGCAGCTTCCGTGGGCGCGGCTTCCTGCGCGCTGCCATTCTCATCCCCTGGGCTGTCCCCACCGTCGTATCGGCAACCTTGTGGAAGACGATGTTCGATCCGCGCGCCGGCTTCGTCGACTATGTCCTGGGAGGTTTGCACCTGCCGGGCGCTCACACGACGTGGCTTGCCGGCATCTGGACCTCATGGGTTGTCATCTTTGTGGCGGATGCGTGGAAGAACGTCCCGTTCATGGCCATCATCTTGCTCGCCGGTCTACAGGTCATCCCGGGTGAGATATACGAGGCGGCGCGCATGGACGGCGCCACCGCTTGGCAATCCTTTAGACGCATGACGCTGCCGCTGCTGAAGCCCGCGCTTGGCGTGGCATTGATCTTCCGTACGCTGCAAGCGTTTCTCGTCTTCGACGTCATCTACATCATGACCGGCGGTGGCCCCGGCGTGAGTACAGAGACGCTCTCGTTCGTGAATTGGCAGACATTCCTCGTGAGTACCGACTTTGGCTATGGCGGAGCCATCTCGGTGATGCTCGTCATCTTCTCGCTCATCATCGCCGGTATCTATGTGCGTGTTTTGCGACCAGGGCAGGTCGCATGAGCGCGCACGCAAGCTCTGAGGTTCCAGCCGCGCTCGCGCAGGTCCAGGCGCGTCGCGCACACGTCCCCCGGCGGTTCCCCACCGGCTGGGCGCTGATGCGCGAGATCCTCTTCTATCTGCTCGTCCTGATCGCTGTGGCGATCGCGCTGTTCCCCTTCTACTGGATCCTGCGCACCTCGCTTGAGACGAACGCCGAGGTGGCTCAAGGAGTGGGCGGCTCAAACGGCCTGCTCCCGTCGCATCTGACCTTCGACGCCTACTCCAACGACTTCAGCCAGCAGCACTTCCTCACGCCGCTGCTCAACAGCGCCATCGTCGCTCTCGGGGCCACGATCGTCACCGTCGTCGTGGCGTCGCTTGCCGGCTATGCGCTCGCGCGCCTTCCGATCAGGGGGGGCGGCGTCATTCTTGCGTTCATTCTGGTAGCCGGGTTCTTCCCGGTTTTGGCGATGGTGGGCCCGATGTTCCTGCTCTTCAAGGAACTCCACCTGCTCGACAACATCTACCCGCTCATCATCGTCTATCTGGTGTACACGCTGCCCATAGCTACGTGGCTCTTGAAGAATTTCTTTGCTCAGATACCCAAGGAGCTCGAGGAGGCTGCGCTCGTCGACGGCGCTACCCGCCTGCAAGCGCTGCGCAAGGTGGTCATCCCCGTTGCAGTCCCCGGCGTGTTCACCGCCGGCATCCTCGCTTTCATCCTCGCCTGGAACGACTTCGCTTTCGCGGTCTCGTTTCTCGAGACCCCTGCTCATTTCACCGCCCCCTTGTCGATCGTCAGCTTCGGGCAGAGTCAGTTCCAGGTCTTCTACAACCGCATTGACGCCGCCGTGGTCATCATTACGATCCCTATCGCCGTGCTCGTGCTGTTCGCGCAGCGACGAATCGTTGCGGGACTTACGGCGGGCTCCTTCCGATGACGTTCGACGTCTCCGACGAACCGGTGTACGACCTCCCCCGCCGGCATGAGGAAGACCGATGGCCACTGTCGAGCTAGAGCACATTACAAAGGTCTACCCCAATGGCTCAGAGGCGGTGAGCGATCTCAGCCTCGATGTCGCCGACGGCGAGTTCATGGTGTTGGTAGGCCCTTCGGGTTGCGGGAAGACGACAACGTTGCGCATGGTTGCCGGGCTCGAGGACATCAGCGAAGGCACCATCCGCGTCGGCGAGCGAGTCGTCAACGATCTCTCTCCGCGTGAGCGCGACATGGCGATGGTCTTCCAGAACTACGCCCTCTACCCGCACATGACTGTCGCCGAGAACATCGGCTTCGCGCTCAAGCTGCGCAAGCTTCCAAAGGAAGAGGTGAACACCAAGGTCAAGGAGGCAGCACATATCCTGGGGCTCACCGAGCACCTGCGCCGCAAGCCCGGACAGCTCTCCGGCGGTCAGCGCCAGCGCGTCGCCATGGGCAGGGCCATCGTCCGCGAACCCGCCGTCTTTCTCATGGACGAGCCACTATCGAACCTCGACGCGAAGCTGCGCGTGCAGATGCGGGCTGAGATCTCCCGCATCCAACGCCGCCTCGGTGTCGCCACGCTATACGTCACCCACGACCAGACGGAGGCGATGACAATGGGGGACAGGGTCGCCGTTCTGAGTGCCGGCACGCTGCAGCAGTGCGACGCGCCGCAAGTGCTCTATGACGCCCCCGTCAACCTGTTCGTCGCCGCGTTCATCGGCTCTCCGGCCATGAACCTCTATCGCGCCACGGTCGATTCGGACACCGGCAGTCTGCACGTGGGCGACCAAACGCTCGATCTCTCATCGCATTCGCGTGAGGGGAATGCGCTCCAGTCCTTGCGTGGCAAGGATGTAATAGTTGGCATCCGGCCCGAGGACTTGAGCGATGCCGCACTCGGAGCCGACGGGGATCTGGACGGCCGGCAACTGGTGGGCTCGGTCGAGCTGGTCGAGGCGCTTGGCTCAGAGAAGCTCGTCCATTTCCGTTTGGAGGCAGAGCACATACGCGGAGTGGAAACGGCTGCCGCCCAGGACGCCGAGGGACTCGAGGCAGGGGAGATCTCTGCCGCCGCCTACGTCAACGGCGTTGCCCGCGTCGCTCCCGCCAGCGAGTTGCGCGTCGGTGAGCAAGCTCGCTTCGCGGTCGCAACAGAGCGCCTGCACCTGTTCGACCCCTCCAGCGGCAAAGCTCTGGCCGGTCCCACTCCGCGACGCGAGCTCGTGACACTAAAGGCTACTTTAGCGGCCCAGCCGCGATCCACTGCTTAGAGAGCGGAGAAGGAACAGTTGGCACCGGAGGCAAAGGCAAAATCACCGCAGTCACATTTAGTTCCTGTAAAGGAATACGGGGTTACGAAGAAGCCGGCGTAACTGCGGAAGCGGTTCATCTCCCCTGGAACACGCAGCTGGTCGAAGTCGGAAACGACTGCGGGACAAATATCCAGCGGTGGCTCCGGCGCACCCGGATGGTTAGTAGAATGTTTAGTGGCCGGACTAACGGTCAAAGACGAATGCACAGGTGAAACGACCGATGATATTGGAAATACGACAGGCGGGGTCGAAGCAGCTTTCGATGGCGTATCGGCAAAGGCGGGCTGCTCGATAGGGGGCGCCGGAACGAGACTAACGTTTTCAGGCAATAACGCTGCGTTCACTGTGTTACGTGGGCAAAACTGTTATAACACCAACATCACATACACCGCAAATCTAAGATGCCTCATGTACATCAAGGCCGAAGGAAATACAGGACAAATCGAAACCCCACCCTGATGACGCTCAGGGAAGGTAACAAGCAGGCGGAGTTTATTACGGGACGTTAAAAGTTGACCGACTGACAAGCTACGCGAGCCTAATCTGGACTTTGTAGTTAGCTGACGCCCGCGCCGCCGGTTTGGAGGGGCGCGGGCTTCGTATTCGTACACGGACTGTCAAGGCGCGGGGGCACTGCGTCGCGCTGTGAGTAGTGCGGTGACCGTGCTCGCTCGGATTGGACGCCCCAAGCGCGCGTGGAAAGCGTGAGTCTCGCTCACGAGGGAGTCACGCTGGTCGGGTGAGAGTCGTGCCCAGAATGACATCGTGCCGAGCAGGGCGACCAGCTCATCGGCGGTGTGCTCGATCGGGGTTGGCACGGTTGCGAGCTGTAGATCCTCGAAGAGATCGGCTGCGTAGCCACGTCCTATGTCATAGCTCCCCAGCCAGCTCCAGGCGTCCGCGACGTTCCGACGACGCTCCTGCACGCCCGCAATCATGCAATCGAGGTCGCGGTAGGCGGGCCAGGTCGCGGCGATCTCCCACGCGTGCCTGCTCAGGGCTGACAGTAGAGCCGCCCGATCGTCGACGCTGCGCTGATCCCGAAGGCCGAAGTGCTGGATCAGGGCAAGCGTCCCGCCCGGAGCGAGCGCCTCAGCGATCCTCCGCCAGCTTAGATCAGGGTCAACCCAGTGGATTGCGGACCCCGAGAACACCGCTTCGTAGCTCTCGCGGGGCAGCTGCGTGTCCTCGAGCCGGGCGTGGAGGAACTCCACGTCGCCTGCATCTTTCAGGTTCTCCGCAGCGACACGGATCAGTTGGTCTCCCGGCTCGAGTGCGGTCACGCGCAGTCCCCGCGCGAGGAGGCTGCGCGTCAGCTGACCGGTCCCGCACCCGATCTCGAGCACCCGGTCACCGTCCCCGATACCTGCCACCTCGCATGCTTGGTCGACGAGCGCGTCGGGGTAGGTCGGGCGAATGCGGTCGTACTCGACCGCAACCTCGTTGAAGACCCTGCCATAGCTCCGTGCGAGCGTCCCGTCGCTCATGCCCGAAACGTACACACTCGCCTGGATGGGCGACCGATTATCGTCTCGCAGCCGGTGCGCTGAACATCCCCGGCTGGCCGGTACGGCTCCCGTCCCGCTTCCGCGAGCTCCACGGGCTCATAGATGGCGGAACGTAACGGCGCAGGCGCCAAACAGGCGCCAAAGAGAGTGAGCACACCCCAGGAGTGTCCCGCCACGCCCGTGGTAGCCATTGCAAGCGCGGCGCTGTTCCTGACCACTGCCTCATGTTCGCTGTCGCGGTGTTCGTGCCGCTGTTCCTTCAAGCTAGGACCAGGGCGAGCCCGACCGCCGCCGGCCTTCGATGCTGCCGACGATGGCCGCTCCACCGACCGAGTGCATCCCGGACATCGTGTGCATTGCCGCTTTGGCTTGCGAGGAGTCGGGCAGTGTGAGACCCGGGACGTGCTCCGGCGCGAGCGAGACCGCTAGCGCGAGCACGATCAGGGTGATGGCGACGAGATGGTCGGCGAGCTCCTTGCGAGGCAGCAGCTTCTCGATTGCGATCAGGCCGGCGATGGCGACCATCCATGTCAGGCTCATCACCCCGAGGGCGAACAGGGCGACCATCAATCCCCAGCAGCAGCCGACGCACCACGCGCCGTTTGTGACGCCCATGCGGAGCGCTCCCGCGGGCCCGTCACGCCAGCGGGTGAGCACGAAGTCAAGCGGTGAGCGGCAGCGGCGCAGGCAGGCGTCCTTTGTGGGCGTGAGCTGGTAGATCGCCGCCGCGAGAAGCACTGCGCCGGCCAGGTAGGGCCCGCCGCGGTGCCATGACAGCGCGGGGATCGAGAGCGAGCGCACACCCACGTAGGAGCCATACGCCAGCAGCCCGAAGGCCGTCCATGTCAGCAGATACCCGGCCACGAACACCCACGTGCATACGACGCGATCGACCATCCTGCGATCGCGCCGGCGACGGTGGACGAAGCCGAACGCGAGAACCATCGGCACGATCGAAGGGAACATCATCGCGCTCATCATCACGACCCACGACACGACGTAAAAGCCGAGGGTCCCCGGGTCGGCGCCGGGACTGGCGTCCATGCCAAGCATGCGTTCGCGCGTCAGAAGCCAGGCGAGGGCGGACAGCCCGAGCAGCGACGCGAGGACACCAACCTGAAATCGCGCAGCCGGACGTTGTGCGACAGGGCGTTGCACGACAGATGCCATTACACGATCGACCGTAACATGGGACCACTGACGACGCACACAAGGAGGCAACGCGATGCCCAGCCACAGAGTAGGAACCCGCGAGGAATGGCAGGCGGCCCGCGATGAGCTTTCAAAGCTCGAGGCCGAGCACACCAAGCTCGGCCAGCAGGCGACCGAGCAGCGACGCCGGCTTCCCTGGGTTCCGGTGGAGAAGGAGTACCGGTTCGACACCGAGGACGGGCGCAAGACGCTCGCCGAGCTCTTCGACGGACGCTCGCAGCTGCTTGCTTACAACATCATGTTCGGCCCCGATTACGAGCTCGGCGCGTGCCCCGGATGTTCGAACCTGGGGGACGAGCTCGACGCCACGCGCGTTCATCTGGGTCATCGCGACGTGACACTGATCTGCTTCTCGCGTGCGCCGATCGATCGGCTGATCGCCTACAAGGAGCGGATGGGTTGGCAGTTTCCCTATGTCTCGACGTATGAAACCGAGTTTCCGTTCGACTTTGGACTGGCCCTAACGCCCGAGCAGGCGCAGGAGATCCCCGAGGTCAGGACGATGATCGACAACCCTCCCGAGTGGCTCGAGGAATGGGGGCGGCAGGTCGGAGCCAAGCTCGAGGATGGCCTGCGCGAGGCCCCGAGCTTCATCGCCTTCGCGCGCGAGAACGGAGGCGTGTACCACACCTACACCGTCATGGCGCCCGATCGGTTCGTGGCGCCGTACAACTCGTTCCTGCTCGAGCGAACGCCGAAGGACCCGCCCGAGGAGCCTCGCGCCTGGCGCAAGGACGAATACCCAGACTGAGGATTGCATGGGCACGGTCGTGGGCGATGAGAGTGACCGAGGTCCTGGAGGACTGAGCCCGTTTCATTGCCGCAAGGTGGGGTAAATGCCTCCCAGACACACTTGCGGCGGTAAAGGAGGAGACCTCCTCATGGCATCCGAGCTCGACGGAAAGAGAATCGCGTTCCTGGTCGCACAGGAGGGCGTGGAGGAAGTGGAGCTGACCAAGCCCTGGGAAGCCATCGAGCAGGCGGGTGGGAAGCCTGAGCTGATCGCGCCGGAGCGTGGCGAGGTGCAGGCGTTCAACCACCTCGACAAGGGCTCGACCTTCGCCGTCGACAAGTCGCTGGAGGAGGCGCGTTCGAACGACTACGACGGCGTCGTGCTACCCGGTGGCGTCGCCAACCCCGACCAGCTGCGCACCGACGAGCGCGCGCTCAGGTTCCTACAGGAGGTGTTCTCCGAGGGCAAGCCGATCGGCGTGATCTGTCATGGCCCGTGGACGTTGGTGGAGGCCGATCTCGTGCGCGACCGCAAGATCACCTCCTGGCCCTCGCTTAAGACAGACATCCGCAACGCCGGCGGGGAATGGGTCGATGAGGAGGTCGTCGTGGACGAGGGCTTGGTCTCGAGCCGCAAGCCCGAGGATCTGCCTGCCTTTTGCGCGAAGATCGTCGAGGAGCTCGCCGAGGGCATCCACTCGGTGGCGCGCGCTGGCGCAACCGCCGCGAAGCGCACACACAGCTGAGAAGCGGCTGCCCGTCAGACGGCTCACAACGGGCGACCATCCGACAGACGCACGGCCAGCGGCGTGCTGACGAGGGGTTCGCCGCCCGAGGTCGAACAACCCCAGATGGAGTTGTCGCTGCCGTTCCCTCGCCGCGCGGCTGGCCGTCGGACTCGTCGCGGGCGGGTCCCACTCGGAGCTGCCGCGCGCGTGCCTCTGAGGCGCGCTCTGGCGTTGCTGCGCGGCAACCGGCTCGCGCTGCGGCTCACGCTTTGCGCACTCGTCGCGTCGCCTTTGCTCGGCGGCGCATGGCTGTGGTTGCGCGACTCCTCGCTCGTGTCGGTCCGCCACGTCCACATCGCTGGCGTTCACGGGCCGCAGGCTCTGGAGATCAGGCAGGCGCTGGACAGAGCGGCGGTGCGGATGACCACGCTCGATTTCAAGCCGGGCGCGTTGCGCTCCGCGGTCTCCGCGTTTGCGATCGTCGGCGAGCTGCACGTCAGGACGAGCTTCCCGCATTCCGTGAGCATCTCAGTCAGCGAGCGCCCGCCGGTCGCGGCGCTGCTCAGCGCGGGGCAGCGCACGGCGGTGGCGGCGGACGGGACGGTGCTCGGCCCGGCTCTCTTGTCGAGCTCGCTGCCGACCGTGCACGGCGCGGTCGAGCCGCCCGCGGGCGCGCGCCTGCGCGATGCGGCTGCGCTCGCCGCGGTGTCCGTGCTGGGCGCGGCGCCGGCTGCGCTTGCGCCCTTCGTCGTGCGCGTCTTCGACGGGCCCGAAGGGCTCACGGTGGCGATGCGCAACGGCCTGCTCGTCTACTTCGGCAACTCGATGCGACCGCACGCCAAGTGGCTGTCGCTCGCGCGCGTGCTCACCTCGCCGGCCGCGGTGGGAGCTTGGTACGTCGACGTGCGCCTGCCCGAGCGTCCCGCCGCTGGGCTGTCCTCGAGCTCGTCGTCGACCTCGACCCCGGTCGAAACGGGCGCCTCCGATCCGACGGCGGCCACGCTGGCGGCGAGCCTCGCGAAGGCCGTCGGTGGCCCCCAAGCAGCCGCTGCTGCGTCCACGTCCACGTCCACGTCTGCGAGCTCCGGCGAAAGCGAATCGTCGCCAGGCTCCTCCGAAGCGGCGTCCAGCTCCAGCGAAAGGGAAAGCTCATCGGGCTCTACCGAAACGCCGCCGTCGCGCGAAAGCCAGGCTTCCTCGGCGTCCTCGGAAGCGTCCGAATCGAGCGGCGGCTAGTCCCGTCCGCGGACTAAACCTCCACTCGAGGGTTACCGTGCCGATGGCCAAAGTCTCGAGCGATGATCTAGAGTTAGGGGTTCTGCAACGATCGTTGCGAGAGTGAGGGTTGCCGTTGACAGGGCGAAGTTCCCTGCATAACTTGCGTATTCTGATGGTAGGCCGGGTGTACCTCGGCAAACCTTAAACACCTACTGAAGGCTTCGGACATCATGGAGAGCGGCGGCAGCTACCTGGCGGTCATCAAGGTCGTGGGAGTCGGCGGAGGCGGGACCAACGCGGTCAGCCGCATGGTCGACGCAGGGCTTCGCGGCGTGGAGTTCATCGCCGCCAACACCGATGCTCAGGCGCTCGCGATGTGCGACGCCGACATCAAGCTCAACATCGGCCACGAGTCCACACACGGCCTCGGCGCCGGCGCCAACCCCGAGGTCGGCTTTGCCGCCGCGGCGGAGTCGCGCGACGACATCAAGGAGGCGCTGAAGGGCGCCGACATGGTGTTCGTGACGGCGGGCGAGGGCGGCGGCACCGGCACCGGAGCGGCCCCCGTGATCGCCGAGATCGCCAAGAACGAGATCGGCGCGCTCACCGTCGGCGTCGTCACGCGCCCGTTCGAGTTCGAGGGCTCCCAGCGCGGACGTCAGGCGATCGAGGGGATCGAGCGCCTGCGCGAGGTCGTAGACACCTTGATCGTGATCCCCAATGAGAAGCTGCTGGCCGTGGTCGAGCGTCGCACCTCGATGCTCGACGCCTTCCGCGAGGCGGACAACGTCCTGCGCCAGGGCGTTCAGGGCATCACCGACCTGATCACGATCCCTGGCCTGATCAACCTCGACTTCGCCGACGTGCGCACGATCATGCACGACGCCGGCTCGGCCCTGATGGGGATCGGCACCGGCGGTGGCGAGGCCCGCTGCGCGGACGCTGCCCGTGCGGCCATCTCCTCACCGCTGCTGGAAGAGTCGGTGGATGGCGCCACCGGCATCCTCCTGAACATCACCGGCGGCAAGGACCTCGGCCTGTTCGAGGTCAACGACGCCGCCGAGATCATCCAGAACGCCGCCGACCCCAACGCCAACATCATCTTCGGCGCCGTCATAGACGAGTCGATGTCAGACGACGTGCGCGTCACGGTCATCGGCACCGGCTTCGACCATCGTCCCGGCCGTGCCGTGCGCGGCGATCGCAAGCGCCGCGAGTCAGGGCGCCCGGATCGCGGCCCGCGCATCGACGACCGTCAGCGCTCTGCGCTGGAGATCTCCGACGACGACATCGACGTCCCACCGTTTCTTCGTTGATCTAAGCGTTCCGGCGCATGCGGCTTGATTGCCGCGTTCCGGGACGGCGCATGCGCCGTCCCGCCGGACCGTGCGTGCACGGTCCGGGCGAAGCCGCGCATGCGCGGCTTCGAGGGAACGCACATGTGCGTTCCCTGACGCGCCGCATGCGGCGCGTCTACCGACGGGCGTATACGCCCGTCGGCGACCCCGTACATGTACGGGGTCGAACGCAGGCTTATAAGCAATACTGCGCGCGTGCGCCGCACCCCCCTCTACGACCGTCACGTGGCCGCCGGCGCCAAGCTCGTCGACTTCGCCGGCTGGGAGATGCCCGTCCAGTACCCGCTCGGCGTGCGCGGCGAGCACATGGCGGTGCGCGAGCGCTGCGGCATCTTCGACGTCTCGCACATGGGCGAGATCGAAGTCTCAGGCTCCCATGCCTGCGAGCTGCTGCAAAGCCTGCTCTCGAACGACGTCTCCCAGATCCGCGTCGCCGGCTCTCAGTACAGCGTGCTCTGCGACGAGCGCGGCGGCGTGCTCGACGACCTCTTCACCTACCGGCTCGAGCCCGATCGCTACCTGACCGTCACCAACGCCTCCAACCACGAGTCCGACCTCGCCTGGTTTCGAGCGCGGGCCGATGCCGCCGGGCTCGATGTCCACGTGCGCGATCGCGTCGAGGACTACGCGATGCTCGCCGTCCAAGGCCCGCTCGCGCGGGAGATCGTGCAGGCGATCTCAGACACGCCGCTGCCGGCGCGCATGACCGCCGCCACGCGGCGCCTGTCCGGATCGGAGGTGCTCGTCTGTGGCACCGGCTACACAGGCGAGGAAGGCCTCGAGCTGCTCGTGGCGCCGGACGACGCCCCCGCGCTGTGGGACGAGCTGTCTCACCGCGGCGCCCTTCCCGCGGGCCTCGGCGCGCGCGACACGCTGCGCCTGGAGGCCTGCTTTCACCTGTACGGACACGACCTCACGCTCCAGCGCAACCCGATCGAAGCCGGCCTCGGCTGGTGTTGCCGCGAGGACACCGGCTTCGTCGGCTCAGAGGCGATCCGGGCCGTGCGTCAAAGCGGCCCGCAGGAAAAGCTCGTCGCGTTCATGCTCGACGGCCCGGGCATCGCCCGCCAGGGCAACCCGGTGATCGGCGGCGGCGAGGTCACGAGCGGCACGCTCTCGCCGTGCCTCGACGCCGGCATCGGCTTGGCCTATGTGCCGGCTGAGCGCTCAGCCGTCGGCACGCCGATCGAGATCGACGTGCGCGGGCGCGTGCGCGCGGCCACCGTCCACTCCAAGCCGTTCGTGGCCAAGAGGGCCTGATAAGCGCCCCGCGGGGAGCGGTCTGTTCCCGCTCCCTGCTGGCGAACCGCACGATTGTCGCCCTGAGAACGACCCGTCCATCCAAATAAATATCCTGTCTGTGCCAACGCGCCAACGACTACCGAGGAGCACCGCCCGATGGCTGAGGTGAGCTATCCAGACGATCTTCTGTATCACCCTGAGCACGACTGGGCCCGCATCGACTCCGCCGAGCCCGAGCTGGCCACACTCGGGATCACCTGGTTCGCTCAGGACGCCCTCGGCGAGGTGGTCTTCTTCGACCCGCCCGCCCCCGGCACGACGCTCGCCAAGGACGAGCCCTACGCGGAGGTCGAGTCGGTCAAGGCGGTCTCGGATGTCGTCGCGCCGCTCTCGGGCGAGATCGTCGAGGTCAACGAGGGCCTCGCGGACAATCCCCACCTGATCAACGAGGACCCCTACGGCGATGGCTGGCTCGTGAAGGTACGTCTCGCCGACCCCTCCGAGCGCGACGCCCTGATGGACGCCGACACCTACGGCGCCACGCTGGGCTGATGACGGAGCCCGCGGGCGCAGCGGCTACGCTCAAACCCACTTGACCACTTACACATCAGTCACCGACAGCGACCTCGCGGCGATGCTCGCGGCGATCGGAGTCTCCTCCGTGCAGGAGATCTTCGAGCGCCAGATTCCAAAGGAGGTGCGCCTCTCCCACCCGCTCGCGCTGCCCGAGGGCATGAGCGAGCAGGACGTCTACGAGCACCTGCGCGCGCTCGCCGCCCGCAACGTCTCCGCCGAGGACGAGCTGTGCTTCCTCGGGGCCGGGATGTACGACCACTACGTGCCCGCGATCGTCGACATGCTGATGGAGCGCTCGGAGTTCCTGACCCCCTATACGCCGTACCAGCCGGAGATCTCTCAGGGCGGCCTGCAGGTGATGTTCGAGTACCAGACCGCGATCAGCGAGCTGACGGGCCTGCCCGTCTCAAACGCGTCCGTCTATGAGGGCCCCAGCGCGGTCGCCTCCGCGGGGTATCTCGCCAAGCTCCACAACGGCCGCTCGCGCTTCGTCGTGAGCGCCGGGCTGCATCCGCATACGTTGGCCACGCTGCGCACTTACGCCCACGGCTACGACATTGAGGTGGTCGAGGTTCCGCTAGTAGATGGCGTCACCGACCCCGACGCATGGGTCGCCGCGATCGACGAGAACGCTTCCGCGGCGATCCTGGCGCAGCCGAACTTCTACGGCGCCGTCGAGGACGTGGCGGCCCTGAACGCCGCCGCCAAGGCGGCTGGCACCCTAAAGGGCACCCCCCATAGCGGGGGGCAGGCAAGCGGCTCGCAGCTCGTCACCGTCGCTCAGGTCGACCCGATCGTGCTCGGCGTGCTTGCCTCGCCCGGCGAGTGTGGGGTGGACGTCGCCGTGGGGGAGGGCCAGTCGCTTGGCAATCGCCTGGACTTCGGCGGCCCCTCATTCGGCTTCTTCGCCGCACGCGAGACCTATCTGCGCCGCATGCCCGGGCGCATCGCAGGGGAGACACGCGACGTGGACGGCCGCCGTGGCTTCGTGCTCACGCTGCAGACCCGCGAGCAGCACATCCGCCGCGAGAAGGCCACTTCGAACATCTGCACTTCGCAAGCGCTCAACGCGCTCGCCGGCGTCGTATACCTCTCATGGCTGGGGCGTCGCGGCTTCGTCGAACTGGGTGAGCTGCTGCTGCGCCGCACGCACTACGCGCGTGAGGCGCTCTGCGCCTTGGATGGCGTCACCGCACTTCACTCACAGCCTGTTGTGCGCGAGTTTGCCCTGCGATTGGATTGCGATGTGGCGGCTGTTCGTCGCCGTTGCGCCGCCCAGGGCGTCAATCCCGGCGCCGATCTGCATGCCCTCACAGGACGCAAGGAGGATCGCGGCGGCCTATTGGTGGCGATAACCGAGCGGCGCTCGCGCGCGGACATCGACCGGCTCCTCGACGTGCTCGGGCAAGCGGTTGCGGCCGAGCGCGGCGTAGGGGACGATCCCGGCAGGCCCGTGGAGATCGGGGCGCAGGCATGAGAGGGCGGCCCCACCACCCAGCAACCAAGGGTTGTCCGATGAGCGGTGGTCGAGCCGACCGGGTTGGAGGCATGGCGGCATGAACGAAAACGCTCGCCCTCCGCGTGCGCCGGGGGACCTTCCATCGCAGGGAGCGCCTTCGCGGGGAGCGGATACGCCCCTGCAGCGTGAACCCGCGATCACGATCTTCGAGCGCGGAGCGCCCGGCAGGCGCGCGTTCCAGTGCCCCGAACCGGGTGTGCCCGATGTCGCGATCGACGAGCTGCTGCCGACGCGCATGCGGCGCGTCGAGCCGCCGCGCCTGCCCGAGGTCTCAGAGCCCGAGATCGTGCGCCACTACGTGCGTCTGTCGAAGCGCAACTTCGATCTCGACTCGGGCTTCTACCCGCTCGGCTCGTGCACGATGAAGCACAACCCGCGCCTGCACGAGCGTGTGGCGGCGCTCCCCGGCCACGCGCGCCTGCACCCACTGCAGGACCCCGAGCGCGCGCAGGGAGCGCTCGAGCTGATGTCCGGCTTGGAAGCGGCGCTCGCGGAGATCTCGGGCTTGCCGCACGTCTGTCTGCAGCCCTCCGCCGGCTCGCACGGCGAGCTTGCGGGCGTGCTACTCACGCGCGCCTATCACGAGGCACGCGGCGAGATCCGCCATAAGGTGCTCACGCCCGACACGGCACACGGGACCAACCCGGCGACGGTCACGATGGCCGGCTTTCAGGTCGTCAAGGTCGCCACCAACCCAGACGGCGGCGTCGACCTCGACGACCTGCGCGCCAAGGCCGACGCCGATGTGGCGTGCCTGATGCTCACCAACCCGAACACGCTCGGCCTGTTCGACCCCAACATCCAGGAGATCGCGCGGATCGTGCACGAGGTCGGGGCGACGCTCTACTACGACGGCGCCAACCTCAACGCCGTGATGGGCATCTCACGTCCCGGCGACATGGGCTTCGACATCGTCCACTTCAACCTGCACAAGTCGTTCACCCAGCCGCACGGCGGCGGTGGCCCAGGCTCCGGGCCGATCGCGGTGTCCGAACGGATCGAGCCGTATCTGCCGGTGCCGCGCGTCGTGCGCGCGGACGACGGCTCCCTCGACCTGGTCGAGCGGCGCTCTGACCAAGACGCGTCGTCATCCAACGGATCCCATGGCTCCAGCTCGATCGGGCGCCTGCGCGGCTTCCAAGGCAACTACGGCTGCTTCGTGCGCAGCTACGCCTACATCTGCTCGCTTGGAGCCGCTGGCCTGAGGGACGCCTCGGAGACGGCTGTCCTGAACGCCAACTACCTGCTCGCGCGCCTGCGCCAGCTCGGGGTCCTAGAGCAGCTCCCGCTCGCCTACTCCAACGCACAACCCAATCCCTCATCCCCAGATAAAACTCTCACCAATGTCCCATCGCAGTCCGGGGATACCCTGACGGGCATGCGTGGGAAGGATGGTGGCGGTGTCGGTGGGCTGTGCCTCCATGAGTTCGTGCTCTCCGGTGGCCCGATGAAGCGCGACCTGAAGATAAAGACGCTCGACCTCGCCAAGCGCCTGCTCGACTACGGCTACCACCCGCCGACCGTGTACTTCCCGCTGCTGGTGGACGAGGCGCTGATGGTGGAGCCCACCGAGACGGAGACCAAGGAGACGATCGACGGCTTCGCCGAGGCGATCGCCGAGATACTGCGGGAGGCCGCCGATGATCCCGAGATCGCGCTGCAGGCGCCCTACGCCACCCCGGTACGGCGGCTGGACGAGGTCGGCGCGGCCAAGCGGCCCGTGATCCGCCAGGTCCTCTGAGGGTTCGATCCCGCCTCCGGCGGCGCGTGCGGCTTCCCTGTAGCCTGGCTCGCCGTGCGCATCTTCTCGGGAATCCAGCCTACGGGCGCCAAGCACCTGGGCAACTACATCGGCGCGATTCGCCAATACGTGGCGGGCCAGGATCGCGGCGAGGCGCTGTTCTGCGTCGTGGACCTGCACGCGGTCACGGTGGCCTACGACCCCGCGGAGCTGCGCCGCAGCCTGTATGACCTCACGGCGCTGCTGCTCGCGGCGGGCCTCGATCCGGAGCGCTGCATCCTCTTCCGTCAAGGGGATGTGCCAGAGCACAGCGAGCTGTGTTGGCTGTTGTGCTCGGTGACAGAGCTCGGTCGGCTGCAGCGCATGCACCAGTTTCGCGACAAGTCGGTGCTGCAGCGCGAGCTCGTCTCGGCTGGGCTGCTCCTCTACCCGGTGCTGCAGGCGGCCGACGTGCTCGCCTACCGCGCCCAGGAGGTGCCGGTGGGAGAGGACCAGCGCGAGCACCTCGAGCTGATGCGCGACGTGGCGCGGCGCTTCAATGCGCGCTTTGGTGGGGGCAAGGACGTGCTCGTGGTGCCTGAGCACCGCATTCCCGAGATCGGCGCGCGCGTCATGGACCTGCAGGAGCCCACGCGCAAGATGTCGACCACAGGCGGCTCCGAGCAGGGCACCGTGTACGTGCTCGACGAGCCGGACGCGATCGTCAAGAAGTTCAAGAGCGCGGTCACCGACTCCGGCAGGGAGATCGAGCGCGGACCCGAGAAGCCGGGTGTCTCCAACCTGATCGAGATTCTCGCCGTGGCGCGCGAGAAGACCCCCGAGCAGGTCGAAGCCGACATGCGCGACGCGCGCGGCTACGGCGAGCTCAAGGCGACGGTGGCCGAGGCGGTGGTGGAGATGCTCGCCCCCGTGCGCGAGCGCTATCTCGAGCTGCGCGCCGACGAGCGGGCGCTGGAGGCTGTGCTCGCCGGCGGCGCCGAGCGCGCCCGCGCGATTGCGGCCGAGACGCTCGCCGACGTGCGCGAGCACATGGGTGTCGGCCCATCGCGGTCGTCTCTCCCATCGGGCTGAGCCGGTTTGCCAGGCGTTGGCCGGTCGCCGCGATCGGCCGGGGCCGCCGCGCCAAGTCGCGCTTGGCGTGTCTCCCGCGCGTGGGGGGACAGCGGTTTTCGCAAGCCGTCGAGGACAGCGGCTCGCGCCGTCGGGGACGATCGGTACGGTAAGCCGGTGACGCTCCCCACGCTCGACCTCGACCTCGAGATATTCAGCGGCCCGTTCGACCTGTTGCTGGCGCTGGTGCTGCGCGAGGAGGTGGATCTGCTCGAGCTCGAGCTCGCCGATGTCGTGCTCGCCTACCTCGATCATCTCGAGGGCCGTGGCGAGCTCGACCTGGAGACCGCCACCGAGTTCATCGTCCTGATCGCGGCCCTGCTCGAATTGAAGTCGCGCCTGATGCTCGCCGAGGACGACGAGGAGCTGCTCGACATCGAGCCGGGCGAGGCCGCCGAGGAGCTGCTCGAGCGAATGCTGCAGGCGCGCCGCTACCGCTCGGCCTCGACACATCTGCTCGAGCTGTTCAAGCGCGAGCAGGGGGTGCGCTTCCGCAGCGCGCCCCTGCCCGCGCATCTGCGCAAGACGATCGCAACGCCGACCGACGGCTCGCAAGACCCGGCCGTGCTCGGCCAGGCGATCGGGCGGCTCTTGCGGCTGCCGCCCACGATCAGCCTGCGCCACCTCTCGACGCCGCGAGTGACCGTCGCGGAGCGTCTCGATCACCTGCGCGGGCTGCTGAGGGGCGGGCGCTTCTCCTTCGACGACGCCGTGCGCGGCGAGGACCGCATGACCGTCGCCGTGACGGTGTTCGCATTGCTGGAGCTCTACAAGCGCGGGGAAGCGTGGTGGGAGCAAGAGGACAGCTTCGGTGAGATCGCCGTGCACGCGGTCGCCGCCGCTGAGACGCGGCGCGCGCGCGCCGGAGGGCTCGCGGGTTGAGCGAGGAGCGCCAGGGGCGGGATCGACCGGGGCTTGAGGATGAGCAGCAGCCTGCCGATCAAGAAGATGTGTCAGTCACGGACGTCAGGCCGGAGGAGATAAGCGACACCAGTCTGGACGTCGAGTCCGAGACGGCCGAGCCGATCGAGCAGGCCGCCGTCGCAAGCGCCCTGGAGATCGAGGGGCTGCCCGACCCGGACCCCGTGACGGTGCGCACGGTCGAGGCGCTGCTGTTCCTCTCGCCGGATCCGCTGAGCCCGCAGGAGCTGGCTGAAGCGGCCGCGATCGAAGAGCTGGCGGCGATCGCCGCGCTCGCGGAGCTGGCCGAGCGCTACGCGCCCGGCCGCAGCGGCATCCACCTACGCGAGCTCGGTGGCGGCTTCACGTTCGCGAGCGACCCGGAATCCGAGGAGGCCGCCAGGCGCCTGTTCAGCCGCCCACGCGCCTCGGCGCTGACTCCGGCCCAGGCTGAGACGCTCGCGATCGTTGCCTATCTGCAGCCGGTGTCGCGCCCGGAGATTACGCGCATCCGTGGGGTCAGCGCCGACTCGGCCGCCTCGACGCTGCTCGAGCGCGGTCTCCTCGAAGAGTCCGGTCGCTCGCAGTTCGGCGCGGCGATGTACCGCACGACGACGCAGTTCCTGAAGCTGTTCGGACTGCGCTCGCTCGATGAGCTGCCGGATGTGGCCCAGTGGGACCCGACCCCCGAGGAGCAGGCCGAGCTGCGCGAGCGGCTATTGCGCGCCGGTGAGGCGCGCGCCGGCGACGGCCCCTAGGACGCCGATGAGCGGCGCGAGGCGGCGTCCTATGTCACTCATGTGCGCCAGCGCACTTCGCTTCCTGCGTCATTGCCTCGCTTGCCCCCGGCATCCTGAGGTGGTTTGAGGGGGCGAACAGCTACGCAGCTCGTGCGGCGAGCTGTCCGCAGGCCGCGTCGATGTCGCGGCCACGCGTTAGGCGGACGGTCGCCGGCACACCATGTTGCTCCAGCGCTCGCTTGAATGCCGCGATCGACTCGCGGGTTGAACCTCTATACGACGAGTCCGTCGGGTTGAAGGGGATCAGGTTGACCTTGAACATGTGCGGCTCGTCCGCGCCGCGCGGCTGCAGCAGCCGGGCGAGCGCCAGAGCCTGCTCGTAGCGGTCGTTGACGCCGGCGAGCATCACATACTCGACAAACACGCGCCGGCGCTTGCGCTCGTAGAAGGCTCGGCAGGCGCCGATGACGTCGGCCAGCGGGTAGCGGTCGTTGACCGGCATCAGCTCGCTGCGCAGGGCTTCGTCGGCCGCGTGCAGCGAGAGCGCGAGGCGCAGGGGCATCGCACACTCGGCGAGCTGTTCGATCCCTGGGATCCAGCCGACCGTCGAGATTGCGGTGCGGCGATGGGTTATGCCCACGTCGGGTAGTCGTTCGCAGGCTGCGAGCACGTTATCGAGGTTGAGCATCGGCTCGCCCATCCCCATGAACACGCAGTGGTCGACCGGGCCCATGCGGCGGAAGTGAAGCGCCTGCTCGACGATCTCCGACGCCGTCAGGTTGCGCGCGAACCTCATCTGACCGGTGGCGCAGAACGTGCACGTCAGCGGACAGCCCGACTGCGAGGAGACGCAGATCGAGCGGCGGCGGTCGCGATAGCGCATCAGCACCGCCTCGATGGGCCGTCCGTCGGAGGTGGCAAACAGCGCCTTGACGGTCCCGTCGCTTGCCGTGAGCTGCTCGCGCAGATCGAGGCTCGAGAACGCCACCGCGTCGGCCAGCCACTCGCGAAGAGGGGCGGGAAGGTTGGTCATCTGCTCGTACCCGCTCGCCCCCCTCGCGGCCCACTGCCACACCTGGCGGGCGCGGAAGGCGGGCTGGCCGTGGGCAGCCAGCGTTCGATCCAGGAGCTCCAGGTCCATGCTCCTATCCTTGCAGGCTCATGCGCCTCGCCAAGTATCTGGCCCACGCGGGAGTGTCCTCGCGCCGCGCCGCCGAGACGACGATCGCCGAAGGGCGAGTGACCGTCGCTGGGCAGGTCGTGCTCGATCCCGCACGCGATGTCGACGAGCGCTGTGACGTCGCGGTCGATGGGCGTCCAATCGCGGGCCCCGAGCCAACGGTCGTCTATGCGCTCAACAAGCCGATCGGTGTGTTGAGCACCGCGCAGGACACCCACGGTCGCCCGACCGTGGTCTCCCTCCTCGCGGAGGAGTTGCGGCGACTACCTGTGCCCGTCAGGGTATATCCCGTTGGGCGCCTCGACGCCGACTCGAGCGGGCTGATCCTGCTCACCAACGACGGCGCGCTCGCGCAGCGCTTGACGCATCCGAGCTATGAGGTGCCCAAGATCTATCGCGTGGGAGTGGATGGGGGGCCTGTTGGCGAGAGTGCGCTCGCCAAGCTGCGCGTGGGGGTGCGGTTGGAGGACGGGATGACCGCTCCCGCGCAGGTGCGGCGAGTGGGAGAGGGATTGCTCGAGGTGACGATCCGCGAGGGCCGTAACCGTCAGGTGCGGCGCATGTGCGAGGCGGTGGGTCATCCCGTGGTCGCGCTCGAGCGCATCGCTTTTGGGCGAGTGAAGCTTGGAGAGCTCGCGTCGGGCGCGTCTCGACGACTCGGCGAGGCCGAGCTCAGGCGCCTGCGCGGCGGTCCAGAGGATCGCAAGCAATCTCTGCCACCCGTGGACGGTCCATCGAAGCGGCGCCGGTTCGGGCGCGAGTCGTGAGCAGCGACTTCGTTCGTCGGCTCTGAAAGAATCGCGCTCGATGCCGCAACGCCTCTATGCCCTGCGGGGCGCGATCTCGGTATCCCAAGACGACGCGCGGGAGATCCTGGACGCCACGACGGAGTTGATGCGGGAGATCATGGAACGCAACGAGCTCGCTCCCGAGCACGTCGTCAGCTGCATATTCACCGTCACCGACGACCTCAGGGCGGAGTTCCCGGCCGTGGCGGCGCGTGCGCTCGGCTTCGAGCGGGTCCCGCTCCTGTGCGCGCGCGAGATCCCGGTGCCCGGCTCCTTACCCCGCGTGATCCGCGTTTTGATTCACTACTACGCCGATGATGGCCACGAGGCACGGCACGTCTACATGCGCGAGGCGGCTACGTTGCGGGCCGATCTGCTCGCGGCGCAATGACGGCGAGGCGCACGCCGAACCGGGCGCAGCCGGAGCAGCGATGAGCCGGGGGTGCCCCAGCGCAAGGGCGTATCTCGGTAGGGCCGCACGTCTGTGCCGGCCGATTGCCTTCGCGATGCTGCGTCCTCGGGGCTCGACTTGGCGCCACCAAGCCTTCACCCCTGCGTCCTTGCCTCGCTCGACACTCCACCACCCCAGCCGCACACCCCTACCGAGATACGCCCTAAGGCTCGTGGGTCTGCTCGTGTGCGCGTGCGTGGCGCTCGCGCCCGCGGCCGCCGAGGCGAGGAGCGTAGCCGAGCCCCATCCGCACGTCGGCAGGCTGCCCGGGTTCCCGGTCGTGCGCGGGGTCGTGCCGGTGCTCGGCTCCAAGGCGGCTGTCGACGCGCGCGAGCGGCTCGTCAGGGGCGCGTTCGCGGCGGCAAGGGCGCGGCATCCGCCCGGTAAGCGCCTGCTGGGCCCCGCCGGCCCGCCGACGGTCAACGAAATTGGCCAGCCGCCGTGCGTGAGCGAATTCGAAGAAGAACGCTCGTTTGCGACGCAGGACGTGTGCTATCGCGCCGGGCCGGTGCTGCGCGACCCGAGGATTCACCTGATCTTCTGGCAGGGCAACCCCGGCGGTGCGGGAGAAGAAAAGGTCAAGCTGTTTCCCGAAGGCTACGAATCCGCGGTTGTGCGCTACTTCAAAGACGTTGCGCACGACAGCGGCGCCCAGACGAACGTGTTCGCGGTGGACTCGCAATATGGAGACGAAGTCACAGGCAGCTATGCCCCTGGCGAATACGCGCTGAGCAAAGAAGTGGAAGTCATCGACGACACCGATTCCTTTCTGCCGTCGAAATGCAGTGACGAAACCGAATTTTCGGAAGGCCCGTGCGTGCTCGACGCCGACCTGCACAAGGAGATCGAAAAGTATGCCGGCTCGAGCCCACGGGGATTTCAAGACATTTACGTGGTGCTGACTCCCGATGGCGTGGGCGGCTGCGTGGCCGAAGGCGAGTGCGCCTACAGGGCGTATTGCGCCTATCACGGCGACTTCGGCGGCGACGGTGTGACGCCCGGCCAGCAAACGCTCTATGCGGACCTGCCCTTCGCCGGCAAAGTGCCGGGTTGCGACTTGGCCGGCGAACTGGGCATTCACCCCAACTCAAATCCCGACAACGGAGTGGACGCGGCGATCGACGACGCCAGCCACGAGATAAACGAGACGATCACCGACCCGATCGGCAGCCAGTGCGCCGCGGGGGCCACCGTTCCCAGCGAATGCGAGCACAACGCGTGGACGGATGCGATCGGCCAGGAGATAGCCGACAAGTGCCTGCCGCCCGAGTCGACCCTGCTTGGGGTCTTCGGCGAAGCGTTGGGCGGCTCGAGCCCCTCGACGCTCTACAACCAGCTGATCGGCGGCGATCCCTACTTCACACAGCGCGAGTGGAGCAACGAAGCCGGCCTCGGCGAAGGCGCGTGCGTTCAGCGCATGATCGGGGCGAGCTTCAGCGTCTCTCCGGGTGCCGCGGCGAGCGTTCCCGTCAGCTTCGACGGCTCCACGTCGGGCGCGCCGGGGGATGCGGCGGTGTACTGGGTGTGGAACTTCGAAGGCGAACAGATCGGCACGCCGAGCCTCATCACCTCCCATACATACGCAACGCCTGGAACCTACGAGGTGGGCCTGACCGCGTATGACGCCTACGGCAACGCGCAGGCCACCGTGGAGAGCGTCAGCGTGGGCGCCGCCCCGGTGGCCTCGCCGCCACCGCCGGCGCCATCGCCGGCGGTCGTCAAAGAAGCAGCCGCGCCACTGGCTCATTTCACGCCAGCCCAACTGGCGGCAAAGCTGGGCCTGCCCGCTAACGGCAGGAAGCTTTTGGGCAGTGGGCCCTTCCTGCTCGGGCATGCCGAATGCCCGCCGGCGTGTGCGGTGGCGTTGCGGCTGTATGCCAGGATCCCGAGCATCTCCCACAAACACCGCGTCAGCAGGCTGGTGTTGGTGGGCGCCGCTCGAAGCCAAGGTGTGCCCAAGGGGGCGGTGTTCGTGAGGTTCACGCCGGGGTCGCTGGGGGAATTGCTGCTCTCGCTGAACGCCAAAGGCCGTGCCCTGCTGCGCCAGAGACATACGCTGTCGTGCAAGCTGGTCGTCAAGGTTGAAGGCCAGGAAGGTGGCAGCTGGCAGCTAGCGCGCTCGCTGACCCTCACGCGCTGAGTCGCCAGCCGTGCCGCCAGTCGAGCCGCGTGCTGAGTCGCCAAGCGAAGCCGCCCGCGTAGTCGCCACAATAGGTGCGATGGCAATCGAGTTCTCAGAGCGCATCGCGCGCATCCCCTCCTACCCGGCGGCGGACGGCTATGCCCAGCGGGCGCCGAAGGTGAGGCTCGCCTCCAACGAGTCGCCCTGGCCACCGCTGCCGGCGGTGATCGAGGCGATCCAGCAGGCGCTGCCGACGCTCAACCGCTACCCGGACCCGACGAATTCGCTGCTGCGCGAGCGGCTGTCCGAGCGCTATGGCGTGCCCGCCTCGCGGATCGCGATCGGCAACGGCTCGTGCGACATCCTGCTCGCGGCGGGCGAGGCGCTGCTCGAGCCGGGCGCGGAGCTCGTGTACGCGTGGCCGTCGTTCTCGGTGTACCCGCACCTGGGCGCGGCCTCGGGCGCGCGGCCGGTGACCGTCGCGCTCGACGCGCTGGAGCGCCACGACCTCGGAGGGATGTTGCGCGAGATCACGGTCGCCACGCGGCTTGTGATCGTCTGCAACCCGAACAACCCGACGAGCACCGCCTTGCCGCTTGCGAGCATCGCCGACTTCCTCGCCGAGGTCCCGCCTCACGTGTGCGTGATCGTCGACGAGGCCTACTGCGAGTTCAATCTGCTGGAGGACCCCGACGCCTCGATCGAGCTGCTTGCGCGGCACCCCAACCTGGTGCTGCTGCGCACTTTCTCGAAGGTGTACGGGCTGTGCGGGCTGCGCGTCGGCTTTGCTCTGTGCGGCTCCGACGCGTTGCCGCGCGCCGTCGACCAGGTGCGCCAGCCGTTCTTCTGCAACGCGGTCGCCCAGACGGCGGCGGTCGAGGCGCTCTCTCACCAGGACGCCGTCACCGAGCGCGTGACGCGCACGATCGCCGAGCGCATCTCGGTCGACGAGCGCCTGCGCGCGCTGGGGATCGAGCCGGCCGAGTCGCAGGCGAACTTCTGCTGGTTCGACCTCAGCATGGATGAGCCCAAGCCGGCCGCGGAGCGCGAGGCGGAGGTGATGCGTGGCCTGGCGGAGCGCGGCGTGCTCGTGCGCGGCGGAGGAGCGCTCGGCAAGCCGGGAGCGCTGCGCGTCACCTATGGCACGCCCGAGGAGAACGCGATCTTCCTCGATACGCTGGGCGAAGTGCTGTGAAAAGTCGGAGGCGCTCCCCCCGGGCGCGCTCGGCGGAGACGCTCGCCGCGCCTCGCGGAGTTCGACCGCGCGCCATTTGTCTGCTAAAAAGCTCTAAGACGATCATGAAGACGACTGCCCCGACATCCGCCTCAGCGCCCGCGCCCGCGTGCGCCCGCATGTCGTATCGGTCGTCTCGCTACGCCTGGCGATTTAGCTAGGCGCTCCGGCCGTGTCTCCGTCCGTGAGCGGAGGCCACCAGGCCGCACCGGGTCGCTTGCGCGACCGAGCGCCGCTTTCACAGGGCATAGCTGCCCTTCGCGACACGCTTTGGCGGCGCGCGTCTCACGGCGGCATGGCCAACCACAACCAACCCGCACTTGAAAGGATGAAGCAATGATGATCGTCATGAAGGAGACCGCCACCGATCAGGAGATCGACGCGGTGATCGAGAAGATCGAGGGCGTCGGCGCACTCGCCCACCCGATTAGGGGGGCCCGCCTGACTGTGATCGGCGCGATCGGCGACGTCGAGCAGGATGTGGGCGTCGAAAGCCTGGGCCTGGAGGGCCAGCCCGGCGTCGATCGGGTGATGCCGATCCTCAAGCCCTACAAGCTCGCCTCCGCCCAGATTCGCCACGGCGAGCGCACGGTGATCGAGATCGAGGGGCGCAAGATCGGCGGCGAGCACTTCGCGCTGATCGCGGGGCCGTGCACGGTCGAATCGCGTGAGCAGCTGTTCGAGACGGCCGACGTCGTCAAGGAGGCTGGCGTGGCGATGCTGCGCGGCGGTGCCTACAAGCCGCGAACGTCTCCCTACGCCTTCCAGGGGCTTGGCCAGGAGGGGTTGCGCCTGCTGGCCGAGGCGAGGGAGCGCACGGGCCTGCCGATCGTCACCGAGCTGATGGACGCCCGCGACATGGAGGCGGTGCTCGAGGTGGCCGACGTGATCCAGGTGGGGGCGCGCAACATGCAAAATTTCCCCCTGCTGGCCGAGATCGGCCGCTCGGGCTGCCCGGTGCTGCTCAAGCGGGGACTATCGGCGACTCTCGACGAACTGCTGATGGCGGCGGAGTACGTGCTCAAGGAAGGCAACCGCAACGTGATGCTGTGCGAGCGCGGGATCAAGACGTTCGAGAATTCCTACCGCACAACGCTTGACCTGCAGGCGATACCGGTCCTCAAAGAGCTCTCGCATCTGCCGGTGGTGGTCGATCCGAGCCACGCCGCCGGGCGCCGCTCGCTGGTGGCGCCGATGTCGCTTGCGGCGGCGGCCGCCGGAGCGGATGGGATCATCGTCGAGGTGCACCCGAACCCTGACGAGGCGCTCTGCGATGGTCCGCAGGCGCTGCTGGCCGACGATTTCGCCGACTACGTGGCCGCCGTGGAGCGTGTCGCGGCGCTCGCGGGGAAGGCGTTCAGCACCGCGTGAGAGTCGCTGTGCTCGGGGTCGGGCTGATCGGGGGCTCCATCGGCCTGGCCGCGCGCCGCCGCCTCGGCGCGCGCGTCGTGGGCTACGACCCCGACGCGAATGCGCTGTCACGAGCGCTGGAGCTGGGCGCGATCGACGAGCCGGCCTCCGATATCGACACGGCCTTGCGCGGAGCGGACTATGCGTTCGTCGCCAGCCCGGTGGGCGTCACCGTCGAGGTCGCGCGCGCGGCGCTCGCCGCGGCCGGCCCCGAGTGCGTGGTGAGCGACGTCGGATCGACCAAGCGTCACGTCGCGCGCGAGCTGTCAGATCCGCGCTTCGTGCCCGGGCACCCGCTCGCGGGCGCCGAGACCGCGGGCGTGCAGGGCGCGCGCGAGGAGCTGTTCGACGACGCCCTCTGGTACCTCACGCCAACGGTGGCGGAGGCGGCGCCGGCGCTCGCGCGGATCACCGCGGTGATCGAGCAGCTCGGCGCTAGCCCCGTGGTCATCGCCGCGGACGCCCACGACCGCTTGATGGCGAGCGTCTCGCACCTGCCGCACGTGCTCGCCAACGTGCTGGTCTCCCAAGCCCTGCGGGTGGCGCCCGCGCCGGCCGGTTCCCCGTGGGGGGTCACAGGCGCCCCGAGCACGAGCGTGGTCGGGGCGAACCCGAGCTTTCGTGACGCCACGCGCGTGGCGGGCGCGAACACGGCGATCTGGACCGACATCTACATGTCCAACGCGGCCCTGCTCGCCGAGGCGCTCGACGAGGCGATAAGGGAACTGAGTGGCGTGCGCGACGCGCTCGACGCCGAGGACGCGGACGCGCTGGTCTCGTGGAACGAGCAGGCGCGCGAAGCGCGCCTGCGACTGGTGGGCAGTCCCGTCTCCGAAGCCGCACCCGATCACGATACGGGGCGCGAGGCCGGGCCGGCGCAGGGCTCGTAGGGTTACGGGCACTATGGACGTGCGCTTCGAGCCCTCCTCCGGGCTGCACGGCGAGCTGAGGGCTCCCGCCGACAAGTCGATCTCCCACCGCGCGGCGCTGCTGGGGGCGATGGCCTCCGAGCCGACGCGGATCGAGAACTACCTGCACGCGGCCGACACCGACTCGACGCTCGCGGCGGCGCGTGCGCTCGGCGCGCTCGTCGACGAGCGCGACGGCGTCGTCACTGTCAGAGGCACGGGCCTGCGCGAGGCGCGCGTGCCCGACGGGCCGATCGACGTCGGCAACGCCGGCACGTTGCTGCGCCTGCTTCCGGGCTGGCTCGCGGCTCAGGAGGGCCGCTCGTTCACGCTCGACGGCGACGACTCGATCCGACGCCGCCCGGTGGACCGCGTCGCCGAGCCGTTGCGCTTCATGGGGGCCAAGCTGGACGCGCGCGAGAGCCGCTTCCCACCGCTCACCATCACCGGAGCGCGCCTGCGCTCGATCTCATATGAGCTGCCGGTCGCAAGCGCGCAGGTGAAGTCGTGCATCTTGCTTGCGGCGCTCGCGGCGGACGGCGCCACCACGGTGGGGGAGCCAGCGCGCAGCCGCGACCATACCGAGCGCATGCTCTTAAGCGCGGGCGTGAACATTCACCGCAACGGCCGCCACGTGACCGTCGTGAACGCCGATGAGCTCGTGCTCGACCGTGTGGTCGTCCCCAGCGACCCGAGCTCCGCGGCGTTCGCGATCGCCGCCGGCGTGCTCGTGCCCGGCTCGCGCCTGTTGATCCGCGACATCGGCGCCAACTGGACGCGCACGGGCTTCCTGCGCATCCTGCAGCGCATGCGCGGGATCGTGCTCGGCGACCTCGAGGACGAGAGCGGCGAGCTGATCGCGCACGAGCCGATCTGCGACCTCGACGTCGCCCACGGCGCGCTCGAGGGCGTCTACGTCGAACCGGAAGAGGTCCCGCTCGCGATCGACGAGCTGCCGCTCGTGGCGCTGCTGGGCTGCTTCGCCGAGGGGGAGACGGTCGTGCGCGGCGCTCAGGAGCTGCGTGTCAAGGAGTCGGACAGGATCGCGACGGTGGTCGACGGACTGCGCGGCCTGGGCGCCGACATCGATGCGCTCGATGACGGCTTCGCCGTGAGCGGCACGGGTGGCCTGAAGGGCGGCGTGATCGACGCGGCCGGCGACCATCGTCTCGCGATGATGGGGGCGGTCGCCGGTCTCGCCTCGCGCGAGGGAGTCACCGTGCTCGGGATGGAGGCGGCGGACGTGTCTTACCCGGGCTTCGTGGAGGACATCGCCGCGCTCAGTTGACCGCGCACGAGACATGGTCTCTGTAGCCATTGCGCGAACTTTTCTCATCCTGGGCTTGACAACAGTCGATAGGTCGGGTATAAAGCAGCCATGTCCCGGTGTTCCCGTTTGGGGATGCCGGTCGAAATAAGGTCTGGTTTGGGTCGGTCTCTGTGGTCGACACTGAACTTTTCAGCAGGGCCCTTGGGAGAGGGACCGGGTCGTTTTGAGAGGGAGTTGTATTTCGCGTGGTTTCTTTGGGGAATAACGTGTTCGAGAGTCCGTGTGTTGTTGACGGGTCCGTTATAGGACGCGTCAGCGTCGCTGACGCGTCTCTCTCTCTCTCTCTCTCTCTGGCACCGAGGGTCTAGGCCCTCAGCTAGCCAACTCCTCAGCCACCGCGGGCTTTTTGCCCGCGGTGGCTTTGCCATGCCCGCGGTCCCGCGGGTCGTTTATTCGTGTGGATCGCTTTCTCCAGGAGGGATGGACTGATGCTGTCTTTTGTTCGTAGGCGTATTACGTTTGCCAATGTCGCGATGATGGTTGCGCTTGTGCTCACGATGAGCGGTGGGGCTTTTGCCGCTGGGAAATTCCTCATCACCTCTACCAAAGAGATCAGTCCGAAGGTGCTCAAGTCGCTGCGGGGGAAAGCTGGGCCTGCGGGGGCCGCTGGGGCGCAGGGACCCGCAGGACCGCAAGGACTCGCTGGTCCGCAAGGGGCTGCGGGGCCAGGGGGCGCGGCTGGGGCGGCAGGTGCGAACGGCGTCAGCGTCACGAGCGCGGAAGTCTCCAAGTCCAGCACGACCTGTAGCAAACAGGGAGGCTCTGAATTTACGTCGGCGAGTGGCAAATCGACTGCTTGCAATGGCAAGGAAGGCAAAGAAGGCTCGCCGTGGACAGCCAGTGGGACGCTTCCCCACGGTGCAACCGAGACTGGAACATGGGCTTTTGGGCCATTTGAAGACTTTGGTGGGAGGACACATGCGTCTGTCTCTTTTGCGATCCCGCTGGCAGCACCGCTCGGCAAAGGGCACGTTCATTTCATTAACGCCAAGGGGATGGAAGTCGCCGAAATCGAAGTAAAACCTAATCAATTCCGCGTAGAAGAAGTGCCGCCGACTGAGTGCGGTAGCGGGATCAACCCCGGTATTAGCCCGGAAGAAAGTGCCGCCAACCCGCAGGCAAAGCCGGGCAATCTTTGTATCTACACCACGGAACTCGAAACAGCTGAAACCAATTCCAACGAGATCCTGGAACCAGCAACCCTTCGAGAAGATGAAGCAGGCCGGACCGGCGCCCTGGTGATTTTCGGCTTTCCACCAACGGGCGGCCGGGAGGAAGGCTTCGGCACCTGGGCTGTGACAGCCGAATAGTGGTCTTCTTCCATGATCAGTGACATGTATCCGCCGACGCCAGAAACGATCTGAATATGAGCCATCTGGATGAGAGAGGCACGAACGTGAGTCAGACACAGCTTTTGATCAATGTGTGGGTCGTTCGCCGAGTGCGTACCGACCTGACTATGGTTGTTCTAGGCACTTGCTTTCTGGTTCTCCTCGTCTTTGCGTCTTCTGCTTTTGCTACGAGGGGTCGTGTCTTTGGCGGTTCGTTTGGTAGCCCAGGTTCTGGGGCGGGTCAGCTTTCCTTGGCCCCTGCCGTCCTAAGTGCAGGTGGTGAGAGTGTGCGAAATGCTGGTAGTGGTCTTGGGGTGAGCCAGGCGACTCATGATGTTTATGTCGCCGATACTGGCGATCATCGTGTCGATCAGTTCACTTCCAATGGCGTGTTCGTTCGTGCTTGGGGGTGGGGGGTGTCCGATGGTGCCGCGGAACCGCAGACATGTACGTCTGTTTGTCAGCAGGGTCTTCCGGGAACGGCTCCGGGCCAGTTCGAATCCCCCGTTTTCGTAGCAGTGGATAACTCTGGCGGTCCTTCCAGCGGTGACGTGTATGTCTCCGACGGGCGCGGCAGTAGCGATGGTGCGGTGCAGAAGTTCACCTCTGAAGGAGCGCTGGTCGGATCTTGGGGTATTAAAGGACAAGTCATCCCCTCACCAAAATATATCGCGGGTATCGCTGTCGATACAGCAGGTAATCTATGGGTCGCTACCGAAAACGTCCTGTTCGAGTTCAACCAGGCAGGCATACTCGTTCAGGAACTCGTTCGAGAATTCGCGGAAGGAGTGGGTCTGGCCTTTAACGGTACAAATGATTTGTACGCTGTCCCCAGTTTCAAAATCGTAAGTCTGGTGAACACTGGCAGCGGAGAAAGTTTTAGATATTTGCTCCATCCCCAAGCGGCCGTGACTGGACTTGCAGTGAATTCTGTGACCGACGAAATCTATGTGGATGAAGGCAAATTGATAGTTGTCATGCCGCCCTCTTGTGTGCCTAGGCTGCCAGTCCAAACTCCGCCTTTCTGTACGCCGTCTGGGAGTATTGGTGGTGCGCAGTTGTCCAGTGGCGGTGGTGTGGGGTTGGCGGTGGATTCGGTAAGTGCGTCTGTTTACGCGGCGGATGCGACGCTTGACAGGGTTGATGTTTTTGTCTTGGAACCGCCGTCTGCTCCAATGGTCGAACGCGAGTCGGTGTCGCAGGTGACGTCCAGTGAGGCTACTCTTGAAGCGGAAATCGATCCTCGCGGGGCTGCCACGACATACCGTTTCGATTACGGTCCCTGCGCGACACGCACCACGTGCGCTTCTAGCCCGTTTGACGCCAGTGTTCCGGTTCCAGATGCCCTCGCCGGTTCGGATTTCGAAATCCACAGTGTAAGCGCGCTGGCCCGCAATCTCGTATCGAACACGTATTACCACTACCGTGTCGTAGCCAGTAACGAAATAGGTGGCGAAATAAAGACTGCCAGTGGCCAGGAAGGCACCTTCACCACTCAGTCAACGGGTTCTTTCGCGCTTCCGGACGGTCGTGCCTGGGAGTTGGTGTCTCCGCCCAACAAGCATGGCGCATCACTGCTCCCGATCTTCGATGGGATGATCAAGGCGTCGGTGACGGGCGATGCGATCTCGTATTTGGCGAGCGCGCCGACGGAAGGCGAACCTGCGGGTAATCCGTATCTGACGCAGGTGTTGTCGCGGCGTACGGCGGGTGATTGGCAGTCGCAGGATATATCCGTGTCGCATGAGTCTTCGATCGGCGCCGCAGTTGGGCACGGGTATGAATATCGTGCTTTCTCGTCCGATCTTTCGCTTGCTGTTGTGCAGCCATTTGGTCCGTTCGATCCGAGGTTGTCATCTGAAGCGTCTGAACAGACTGCCTTCCTACGAACAAATTATTCGAATGGCGATGTAGAAGAGCCGTGCGCGGCGTCGTGTTACCGCCCATTGGTGACAGGTGCTCCCGGCTTTGAAAATGTGCGGCCCGGCACCGTTTTTGGGTGTACCGGTTTGTTGGAATGCGGTCCGCTGTTTGTTGGCGCCTCACCTGACCTGAGGCATATTGTCTTGCAGTCTGGGGCTGCGCTCACGGAAGGAGCGCCGCTGGGAGGTGAAAGCCTGTACGAGTGGTCTGCTGGGAGTCTCGTGCTCGTGAGTGTGCTGCCGAACCGGCAGTCTGCGCCGCCGGCCAGCAGGCCGAGGTTTGGGGAGGGGCAGACCGGACGGAACGCGGTCTCCGTCGACGGTTCGCGTGTGGTGTGGTCGGACAATCAAGAACATTTGTATGTGCGGGACACTGTGCGGGGAGAGACGGTGCAGGTCGGTTCGGGCCCGGTGAGCTTTCAGTCGGCGAGCAGCGACGATTCAAAGATACTGTTCACTGAAGAAATCGGGCAAAATGGTCAGTCCCAGGATCTGCGCGAGTGCGACATCGTGGAAAGCGGAGGCGAACTACATTGCGAAGTGACCGATCTGACTCCTGTCGGTGCGGGGGAAACCCCTGGTGTCAAGGGTCTGATTCCTGGTGCGTCCGCTGACGCGGCCTATGTTTATTTCGTAGCAAATGCTGCGCTTGAGAACAACGGGGTGGTTGTGCCCGGTGCGCAACCTGGAAATTGCCGCGAACAAGAAGTCGCGGATGGCACGTGCAATTTGTATGTGCGTCACGAAGGCACGATCAAACTGATCGCTGAGCTGTCAAGCGAAGATAGTCCCGATTGGGATAGGCTTGTTGCTCTGATTGCGCGTGTTTCGCCGGGCGGGCGTTGGTTGGAGTTCATGTCGGACCGGTCGTTGACGGGTTATGACAATCGAGATGTCGTGACGGGTAGGCCGGATGAGGAGGTGTACCTGTACGACGCTTCCGCTAACGGCGGCGGCGGAAGGCTGGCATGCGCTTCGTGCGATCCGACGGGGGCGCGTCCGCACGGTGCTACGGCTTATCATTTGACCCCCATTGAAGGTGGTATTTCTGTCGGAATTTTTGGTTTCAAAGCGGATCAGGGTATCGCGGCGAACGTTCCCGGCTGGATCCAGAACAACTTCCACGAAACGGAGTTCTACCAGCCGCGCTACCTTTCCGATAGCGGCCGTTTGTTCTTCAACAGCTCGGCTGCGCTCGTCCCGCAGGATTCGAACGGTACGGGCGACGTGTACGAGTACGAGCCGGAAAATGTAGGGGATTGTACGAGTTCGAGTGCGAGGTTCTCGCGGACCTCGGATGGTTGTGTGGGATTGATATCTTCGGGGACCTCGAGCGAAGAATCGGCGTTCCTGGACGCGAGCGAAAATGGGAACGACGTGTTCTTCCTCACCCATGCCCAGTTGTCGCATAGGGATACAGACAGCATTGGAGACGTCTACGATGCGCGGGTCAGCGGAGGATTCCCAGAAGCTGAAGCGCCGCCGGTGTGCGAAGGCGATGCGTGCCAGAGCCCCGTGAGCGCGCCGGAAGATCAAACGCCTGGTTCCCTGACGTATAGCGGTCCGGGTAACCCGAGCGCCCCGACCACGGTGACCGTTGCGGGTAAGCAGAAGGCCAAGGCGTCGCGGGCTCGGAAGCTCGCGAGGGCTCTGGTCGTGTGTCGGAGGATCAGGTCTAGGCACGTGCGCACGGAGTGCTCGAAGCGCGCGCGTAAACGATACGGCGGTTCTAAGGCTGGAGTAACTGCGAGGAAGGGTGCACGGTGACCGTGATGTCAAAGGTTGAGAGTCGTTTCCTGAGCGTCGTTGCGGTTGTAGTGAGCGTGCTCGCGATGCTTGCCTTTGCCATGCCGGCGGGTGCTGCGCAACCGTGGTGGGAGATCACTTCCGGTGCGCGTCCGGCTAACCTGGTGCCCGAAAGCGAAGGGGAGATCGTTGTCGAAGTACAAGATCTCGGCGACGCCAACGTCAACGGCGAAACGTCGCCAGTGACGATCGTCGACACACTGCCGGCGGGACTCAAGGCGGTGGGTATCTATGCGCAGGCCCCGGAAATAGGCGAACTGAACGCTTTCGGTGCTACGACACCGATTGTGCTCGGGTGTTCGCTCACGTCGCTGACTTGCGTGCTGAACAAGACGCTTGCCGCGTATAACCGCATAGAAATGCGTATCAGGGTCAAAGTCGAAGCCAATGCCACAGCGGGCGAAATGAACCGCGTGAGCGTGAGCGGCGGCGACGCTCCAGGGGCGTCGCTGGCGCGGCCCGTCGGTATCGGTGAAATGACACCGTTTGGGGTCGAAGATTTCCGTACACGGCTGGAAGAAGCGGACGGCACGTCCGATACCCGCGCCGGTTCTCACCCGTTCCAGTTCACGACGACGGTCGCGCTCAACCAAGGTCCAGATATTGCACCATTGACCGAAGTGAGACCCGAAGCTGAACCGACGGGACTCGCCAAGGATGTCATCACGAGGCTGCCGGCCGGATTTGTCGGCAACCCGACGTTCATCCAGACCTGCACCGCGAACCAGTTCCTGACAGGTATCAACGGGAGAGAAAACGAATGTGGACCGCAGACCGCCATAGGGATTGCTTCGGTTACCGTCGACCTATTTGGTGTTGGTCAGCTGACCTTCACCGTCCCGCTGTTCAACCTGGAACCGTACTATGGTGAGCCGGCGCGCTTCGGCTTCTTTATCCCAGGTGCCGAAACCCCGGTCTATCTCGACACGTCACTGCGAGACGGATCGGGCGAAGACTACGGCATAGATGTCAACGCCACGAACATCACTGAGATCGTCGGACTTGTGAGCGTGCGGGTCACCGTGTGGGGCACGCCGGCAGATCCTCGTCACGACAACTCGCGCGGATGGGGCTGCCTGCAGGAGGGCAATGGGCAGAAGGAACATTCCGCGTGCACCCCCACGGCCGTAGGAGTAAAAAAGCCGCTGCCGTTCCTCGTAGCGCCCACCACATGCGCGTCCGCACCGATGTCGGATGTGGAAGTGGACCCGTGGATCGAACAGGGGAAGTTCGAGAGCTTCCCGCCGAGCGAACCCATGGACATTCTTGGCGGATGCAACCAGGCGCCGTTTGCACCATCGACCGAAGCTAAACCGACGACACAACGCGCGTCCGCGCCGACGGGCCTCGACTTCAACGTGGACTTCAACAACGAAGGCTTGTTGAACCCCGAAGGGCTATCCCAGTCCGAGCTCAAGGACACGGTTGTGACGTTGCCGGAAGGGTTGACGATCAATCCGTCCGCGGGCGTGGGACTGGGTGGGTGCACAGAGGCAGCGCTCGCGAGCGAGACGATGGACTCCGCTCCTGGTACGGGCTGCCCGCCGGACTCAAAGTTGGGGACGGTCGAAGCGAGAACGCCGCTTTTGGTCAAATCGATCCACGGGGCGCTGTATATCGCGCAACCCTACGCGAACAGGTTCGGGAGCTTGGTTGCTCTGTTCGTCGTCTTGAAGGACCCCGAAACAGGCGTACTGATCAGGCTTGCGGGGAAGGTCACGCCGAACCTGGCCACGGGCCAGTTGACGACGACGTTCGAAAATAACCCGCAGGTCCCACTATCGCATTTCAACTTCCACTTCCGCGAAGGACAGCAAGCGCCGTTGATCAGCCCCCCACTGTGCGGAACGTACTCCACGCAATCGCTGTTGACGCCGTGGTCTGAACCGACCGCGCCGCTCACGAGCACCTCGTCATTCACGATCACACAAGGCTATGACGGCGGGGCCTGCCCTTCTGGTGGCGTGCCATTCGATCCTGGGATCGTGGCGGGCCAGCTGAACAACAACGCCGGCTCGTTCAGCCCGTTTTATCTGCACCTAACAAGGACGGATGCTGAGCAGGAGATCTCCGGGTTCTCGACCAACCTACCCTCCGGTCTGACAGGAGACCTGTCGGGGATACCGTTCTGTCCCGAGGCTGCTATCGAAGCAGCCAGAGCGAAGACCGGCGAGCAGGAGGAAGCCAGCCCATCCTGTCCTGCCGCGAGCCGGGTAGGACGCTCGCTCGTCGGAACAGGGGTCGGTGCTGTCCTCGCCTACGTGCCCGGCGAGATCTATCTGGCGGGGCCGTTCCACGGCGCACCGTTCTCGCTCGTCAGCCTCACTTCAGCTGTGGTTGGCCCGTTCGATCTCGGGACGGTGGTGCTGCGCTTTGGGCTCACGATAGACCCGTATACCGCAAGGGTCAGCGTGACACCCACGAGCTCTGAACCGATCCCCACGGTCCTCAGAGGGATAGTCACGCATGTCCGCGACATCCGCGTCTACATCGACCGTCCGAAATTCACGCTCAACCCCACCAGCTGCAACCCACTCCAAATAGGCAGCACCCTCACGAGCAGCCTCGGCAACACAAAGACGGTCACCTGGCCGTTCCAAGCGTCCAACTGTCAAGCGCTCGGATTCAAACCGATCTTCAGGGTCTCGACCTCGGGCAAGACCTCGCGCACCCAGGGAGCGAGCCTGAAGGTCAAGCTCTCCTATCCCACGGGAGTTCAGGCGAACATTGCGAAAGTGAAGGTGGACCTGCCGAGGCAGCTTCCGTCGCGGTTGACGACGCTGCAGAAGGCGTGCACGGCCGCACAGTTCAACGCTAACCCGGCGGGCTGCCCACCCGAGTCGAGAGTCGGTCAGGCAAAGGCCGTGACCCCGCTGATCCCCGTGCCGTTGGAAGGCCCTGCCTACTTCGTCAGCCACGGTGGCGAAGCGTTCCCGAGCCTGATCATGGTCCTCCAAGGCTACGGCGTCACGATCGACCTCGTCGGTACCACGTTCATCAGTAAAGCGGGGATCACGAGCAGCACGTTCAAGACGGTCCCCGACCAGCCCGTTGGGAGCTTTGAACTGACGTTGCCGCAGGGCAAGTTCTCTGCTTTGGCGGCGAACGGGAACCTCTGCAAGAGCAAGCTGATGATGCCGACCCAGTTCGACGCGCAGAACGGCGCCGTAGTGCACCAATCGACAAAGATCAGCGTGACGGGTTGCCCGAAGTCAAAGAAGGCGAAGGGCAAGAAGGCCGCCAAGCACCGCAAGGCCGGCGGGAAGCGGAAATGAGATGGCTGTCCGGGCAAAGGCCCCGTCCACGCGGGCTGCCAGCAATGGCATAGCCCGCGACCCCCATGCGGGGTCAAGTGGCGAGCAGGCCGCGCGCGAGCTGGGTCGCCAGCGGGTGATCGAGATCCAGCGCTCGCGGCTGCTCTGCGCGCTGTTCGAGGTCTCCGCCGAGCGCGGAGCCGCGCATGTCGCGGTCGCGCATATCGTCGACCGCGCCGGCGTCTCGCGGCGCACGTTCTACGAGCTCTTCGCCGACCGCGAGCAGTGCTTCCTCGCCGCGCTCGACGACGCGATCGCTCGTGCCTCGCAGGCCGTGCTCGACGGGTATGACCCCTCCGCACGGTGGGTCGAGCGCCTCAGGGCGGGACTCGCCTCGCTGCTGGGCTTCCTCGAAGCGGAGCGCGCCGCCGGTCAGCTGATGATCGTCGGCTCGCTCGGGGCGGGCCACGACGCGCTGGAGTGCCGCCGTCGCGCTGTTGCGCGGGTAGTCGCTCTCGTCGACGAAGGACGCCTGGAGTCCAGGGCGGGCGCCGATTTGCCGCCCCTCACCGCCGAGGGAGTCGTCGGCGGCGGGCTCTCGGTCCTCCACTCGCGACTCGCCGACTCCTCCTCCTCGCACGCCGAGTCGGCTCCGCGCGCGGGCGTCGGTGAAGCCGACTCGTCCGCCCGTGCCTCACCACGGGGCTCACCCGAAGACAGGCTGCTCGAGCTGATCGGTCCCCTGATGAGCATGATCGTGCTGCCTTACCTCGGTCCCGCCGCCGCACGCAAAGAGCTCGCCCGCCCCGTGCCAAGACGCTCGACGGCCGATCGGACGGTCCCCGGCGACCCGCTGCGCGACGTCGGCATGCGTCTCACCTACCGCACCGTGCGCGTGCTCACCTCAGTCGCGGCCAACCCCGGAGCCTCCAATCGCGAGATCGGCCTCGGCGCCGGCATGGAGGACCAGGGCCAGATCTCGAAGCTACTCGCACGCCTACAACGCCTCAAGTTGATCCAAAACACACGCGCGGCCACAGCCCGCGGCGCCCCCAACGCCTGGGGCCTCACCGAGCGGGGCTGGAACGTCCAACGCGCGATAACGGGACAGAACACGCACGGATGAGGCTCACGCGCCGACCGGCCAGTGCTCGATATCGAGCTCAGGCATCGGGAAGTGCTTCGGATTGCCCGTCGCCAGTCGAGCGCCGACACCGATGGCGGCAGCGGCGATCAAACAGTCGGCTTGGCTGAGGGTGACTCCCCGCTCCGCATACTCTTTGCGCCAGCGTCCCGCCCTTTCTCCCTCGGCGAGGTCCAGCCGAGCCAGGCGCATGCCGCTGAGGAAACGCGTGAGGACCGCATCCTCGGCGCTTCTGGCTCCACGCAACACCTCCTCGACGTTGATCGCACAGATCCAGGGCGCTTGACCTGTATCGCGCAGAGCCCGTACGCGCTGGGCCGCTGGGCGCCCGCGCAGCACGTCTATCAGGACGGTGGTGTCGAGCAGCAGCCGCAAGCGCTAGCCGACACGACTCGGGTCGGCGTGTCGTTGCGCTGTCACCCAGGCGGCAGGGTCCGCATCCCACTCATGCTCATGCCCAGCGAGACTGCCGATGCCGGTTTCGATGTCTTCCCAGCGCTGCTCGTCCTCAAGGGCTTGGCGGACGGTCTCGGAGATGAAAACACTGCGACGTCGCCTTCCGACGCGCTTGTCGAGTCGCTGCACGAGGTCGCCGTCCAGTGTGATGTGCAGACGCATGGCCACAAGTTAGCACACAGAAGGGGTCGGAGTTGGCCGCGATGTTCGAGCGTTCGCGACTATCGTCCGCTCCGATGTTGATAGCGACGGCCCCGCCGGTGAGCGCCGACTCACAGCCTCAATTGACCGTTACCCGCTGGTAGTCTTGACGCCATGGCTGGTGCCAACAAACGAACCGCACGAACGGGCATGGGGGAACGGCTGCCTGGCTGGACGCGCGAGGAGCGCGAGCGGGAGGAGGTCGTTCGCGAGATTCGGGCGCGCGAGACTCGCGAACAGACTCCCGAGGAGCGTCTGGAGGAGACCCTGCGTCTCAGCCGTTTCATAAGCGAGCTCCGGCAGGGCCTGCCGGACGATGTTCGAGCCGGATGATCTACTGCTCGCGCTGACCGACGCGAGCGTCGAGTTCGTCGTCATCGGGGGGATCGCGGTAGGTGTGCACGGGTTTGTGCGCGCCACCAAGGACCTCGACATCGTACCTGACCCCGCGCCGGAGAACCTCGTGCGCCTCGCCGCCCTGCTCGAGAAGATCGATGCTCGGCACGTCGGCCTCGAGGACTTCTCCGCGGATGAGTTCCCATACGATCCCACCGACCCGGCTCAGCTTGCCGAAGGAGCCAACTTTCGTCTGGAGACCAGTCGTGGGCCACTCGACATTCTGCAGTGGGTGTCGGGTGTAGAGGCGGACCCGGCCTATCCAGATTTGGCGCAAGAGGCACTCACTGTGCGGTTTCGTGGAACTGACATTCGCGTCTGTGGGATCGAGCACCTGCGTGCGATGAAGCTCGCAGCCGGTCGCGAGCAAGATCTGGCGGACCTACGTGAGCTGGCCCAACCCTGATGCTGATCGCGATCGACGGTCCCGCCGGGGCCGGCAAGTCAACCGTGGCCCGTGCGCTCGCCGAGCGGCTCGGATTCACTTACCTCGACAGCGGTGCGATGTACCGCTGCGTGGGGCTGCTTTCGCTGGACGCTCCCGACCGGGCTCCGTCCACGCTCGCGGCGTCGGCCCGGATCGAGTTCGTCGCAAACCCGAACTCCTCCGCGCCTGAGCGACGCGTGCTGCTCGACGGACGCGACGTCAGCGAGGCGATCCGAGCTCCCGAGGTCTCTGAGGCCGCTTCGCGCGTCGCCGCCGACCCGGGCGTGCGCGAGGCGCTTGTGGCCAAGCAGCGCCAATTGATCGCAGGCGGGGACTGGGTAGCAGAGGGACGCGACATCGGCACGGTCGTCGCCACCGACGCCGAGTTGAAGGTCTATCTCACCGCCGATGCGGCGGAGCGCGCTCGCCGCCGCGCCGCAGAGCTGGGAGCAGACCAGGCGACGGTCATGGCCGAGCAGACCTTGCGCGACCAGCGCGACTCGACGCGCGCGCATAGCCCGCTGGAGGCTGCCCCCGGCGCCGTCGTGCTCGATACGACAGGGATGACGATCGAGCAAGTGGTCGAACGCATCGCGCGGCTGGCGCTCGCCACTGGGACGTAGACCCGAGCGGCGCTGGAGGTCTCCGAGCCGGGGCGGGCCTTCAGGCCGGTCATACTCCTCTGATGCAGAAGGTCGCGATAGTTGGGTATCCGAACGTCGGCAAGTCATCGCTCGTGAACCGCTTGGCGGGCTCGCGCGAGGCCGTTGTGCACGAGCGGCCCGGGGTCACGCGCGACCGCAACGAGATCGAGTGCGAGTGGAGTGGGCGCACGTTCACGCTGATCGACACCGGCGGCGTCGATTTCCAGGACGAGGATCCGCTGTCCGGCTCGATCCGCGAGCAGGCGCGCGCCGGGCTCGCCGACGCGCTGGTCGCGGTGCTGGTTGTGGACGCCCGCGCGGGAGTGCGACCCGGTGATGAGGAGATGGCTGAGCTGCTGCGCCGCTCGCCGCTGCCTTGCATCGTCGCCGCCAACAAGTGCGATGGGGTCGCCGACCTCCCGCTCGCCGCGGACTTCCACCGCCTTGGCCTGGGCGAGCCGCTGGCGGTCTCCGCCGCGCAGGGGCTCGGCACAGGCGACCTGCTCGACCGGATCGTGGAGCTGCTGCCCGCCGAGGAGCAGGCCGCCGCCGAGGAGGAGGAGATCCGCCTCGCCTTGATCGGGCGGCCGAACGTCGGCAAGTCCTCGCTCGTCAACCGCTTCCTTGGCGAAGAGCGCGTGATCGTCTCGGAGGTCGCCGGCACCACGCGCGATGCGATCGACACGCCGCTGACGGTCGATACCCCCGAGGGCACAGGCCGCCGACGGCTCGTCCTGATCGACACGGCCGGCATGCGCCGCCAGTCGAAGGTGACGGACTCGGTCGAGTACTACACGGCGCTGCGCTCGCAGCGTGCGGCGGAGCGCGCCGACGTCGCGCTGGTCGTGTGCGACGCCCGCGACGGCGTCACCTCGCAGGACTTGCGCGTCGCGGAGATCGCGATGAAGGCCGGCTGCGCGACGGCGATCGTGCTCAACAAGTGGGATCTCCACGAAGGCACAGAGCAGGACCTAGACCACGAGCGCGCCCGTGTCGCCGAAAAGCTGCGCCTGCGCCCGCGCGTGCTGACCGCCAGCGCGAAGACAGGCCGCAACGTCTCGCGCCTGATCGCCGAGACGCTCGCGCTCGGCGACCGCCGCCGCGGGCGCATCCCCACGCCGGAGCTCAACCGCTTCCTCGCCGAGGCGGTCCAGGCGCGCCAGCCGCCCGTCGGGACGCGACGTGGCTCCAGCCAGCATCGTCTGAAGCTGATCTACATGGCCCAGATCGCGGAGCGCCCGCCGCGCTTTGCGATCCAGGTCAACTCGCGCGCTCGAGTGACGCGCGACTACGCCTACTTCCTGGAGAACCGCTTGCGCGCCCGCTACGGGATGGATGGGGTACCGCTGATCGTGGACTTCGTCGAGCGCGGCACGCGCACCCGCGAGCGCGCCGCTTAGCGCTCCGCATGGGCGCCCGCATGCTCCCGTGCGCGCGCCGAATAGACTTCTCTGCCTCTTTCTTCCCGCGAGACCTGTGGAGCCGATCCCCAAGCCATGAGCCACCATTCCGATAAAGAGTTCCTGTTCACTTCCGAGTCGGTCACGGAGGGCCACCCCGACAAGATCGCCGACCAGATCTCCGACGGCGTGCTCGACGCCGTGCTCACCGACGACCCCTACGGCCGCGTCGCCTGCGAGACGCTCGTCAACACCGGCCTGATCGTCGTCTCCGGCGAGATCTCCACCGACACCTACGTCGACATCCAGCAGATCGCGCGTGAGACGGTGCGCAAGATCGGCTACGACAACGCCGCCTACGGCTTCGACTGCGACACGTGCGCCGTCATCAACGCGATCGACAAGCAGTCGCCCGACATCGCCCAGGGCGTCGATGCGGCGTACGAGACGCGCCACGACCCGGCCGACGAGGACGAGCTGGATATTGCCGGCGCGGGCGACCAGGGGATGATGTTCGGATACGCCTCGAACGAGACCGAGGAGCTGATGCCGCTGCCGATCGCGCTCGCGCACAAGCTCTCAAAGCGCCTCGCCGAGGTGCGCAAGGGCGAGGTGCTGCCCTACCTGCGCCCCGACGGCAAGACGCAGGTCACGGTGCGCTACCAGGACGGGCGCCCGGTCGAGATCGAAAAGATCCTGATCTCAACCCAGCACGCCGACGGGATCGACTCCGAGACGCTGATCAAGCCCGACCTGTTCGAGCACGTCCTGCGGCCCGTGCTGGCGACCGAGCTCTACGACGAGAAGAAGCTGATGAAGAACTTCCTCGTCAACCCGACCGGCCGCTTCGTGATCGGCGGGCCGATGGGCGATTGCGGCTTGACCGGGCGCAAGATCATCGTCGACACCTACGGGGGCATGGCTCGCCACGGAGGCGGGGCCTTCTCCGGCAAGGATCCCTCGAAGGTCGACCGCTCCGCCGCCTACGCCGCGCGCTGGGTCGCCAAGAACATCGTCGCCGCCGGCTTGGCCGACCGCGCCGAGGTGCAGGTCGCCTACGCGATCGGTGTCGCCCACCCAGTCTCGGTGATGGTCGAGACCTTCGGCACCGAGAAGATCGGCCGCGGGCAGATCGCAAAGCTCGTCGACGAGCACTTCGACCTGCGCCCTGGCGCCTTCCGCGAGGAGCTCAAACTGCACCGCCCGATCTACCAGAAGACCGCCGCCTACGGCCACTTCGGCCGCGACGACCACGACTTCACCTGGGAGAAGACCGACAAGGCGCAGCAGCTGCGCGACGCCGGTGGGCTCGCGCCGGCGGGCGCTGCCGCCTAGCCGCGGCTCTCCAAGACGCGTTGCCGCTCGCGCGGTTGCTTGCCGCAAAGCGGCGGTCGCGGGCCGTGGAGATGGTCGGGCGCGCCCTCCAGCGGCGCCTCCCGCTCGCCGCGCCGGGTGGTCCGGCGGGAGCCTTACTCTGCTGAGGTGTCCGCGATCGCGCAGGTCGAGCCGATGACGACGGCCCGCGCGTTGCGCGGGCCGTTCGACTACAGGCTGCCCGAGGAGCTGCGCGAGGGCGTGGGCGTCGGCTCGATGCTCGTCGTCCCGTTCGGCCGTCGCGAGATACTGGGCGTGGTCACCGCCTTGACGGATCGCAGCGAGGTCTCCGAGGAGAAGCTGCTGGCGCCGTTGCGCGCGCTCGAGCTCGGCGTCCCGATCGACCTGGTCGCGCTCGCCGAGTGGCTGGCCGAGGAGTACTGCTCGACGCTCGCCCGCGCGCTCACGCTCGTGCTGCCGCCAGCGGCCACGCGCCGGCTCAGCGGGCGCAAACGGCGGCTCGCGCCGGCGCGCCCCGAGCACATCAGGGTCGGCGCGCGCACGGCCGGGCCCCCCGAGCTGACCGCCGAGCAGGCCGCCGCGCTCGGCGAGCTCGGCGCGGCGCTCGGCGACGGGGCGCCCCAGACGCGGCTGCTCGCCGGGATCACCGGCTCGGGCAAGACAGAGGTCTACCTGCGCGTCGCAGCGCAGGCGTTGGAGCAGGGTCGCGGCGCGATCGTGCTCGTTCCCGAGATCGCGCTCACGCCGCAGATCGTCGGGCGCTTCGTCGAGCGCTTCGGCGACACCGTCGCCGTCCTGCACTCGCGCCTGACGGTCGCTCAACGCCGCGAGGAGTGGCGACGCCTGCGCGTCGGCGAGGCGCGTGTGTGCGTGGGGCCGCGCTCGGCCGTGTTCGCCCCGATCGAGCGGCTCGGGCTGATCGTCGTCGACGAGGAGCACGACTCCTCCTACAAGCACGAGGGCGATCCGCGCTATGACGCGCGCGCCGTCGCCGTGCGGCGCGCGGACGATTGCGGCGCGCTGCTGCTGCTCGGCAGCGCCACCCCGCGCCCGGAGAGCGTCCACGACGCCGCCGGCGCGATCCGGCTCTCGCGGCGCGTCGACGGCCGGCCGCTGCCGCGCGTGAGCGTGCTCGACATGCGCGAGCAGGCCCACGGGCTGCATCCGCTGACCGCGCAAGCGCTCGCCGACGTGCGCGCGAGCCGTGGCAAGGCGATCGTGCTGCTCAACCGCCGCGGCTGGTCGAACTTCCTCACCTGCCGCGCATGCGGGCGCGTGTGGGGCTGCCCGCAATGCGACGTCGCGCTCGTCCTGCACCGCGCCGGGGGGATCGTCGCTTGCCATCACTGTGGCTATCGCGAGCGCGCACCCAGCCAGTGCGGGTGCGGGTCGCTCTCAGTGGCGCGCCACGGCGCCGGCACCGAGCGCGTCGAGCACGATCTAGCCGCCACGCTAGACGACGGGGGTTTCCCCGTCTTTCGCCTCGACGCCGACACGACCAGCGGCTCGGGTGCGCAGGTCGGTGCTCTGCTCAGCCGCTTCGAGGCGGCTCCAGCGGGCGTCCTGATCGGCACCCAGATGGTCGCCAAGGGTCACGACTTCGCCGATGTGACGCTCGGCGTCGTGCTCGACGCGGACGCCACGCTGCGCTTTCCCGACTTCCGCGCCGAGGAGCGCACGTTCGCGCTGGTCTGCCAGCTCGCTGGCCGTGTCGGGCGCGGCAACGACGGGAGCGTGCTCGTGCAGACGATCGCGCCGGAGGCTCGCTCGATCGCCCACGCCGCCGCCCATGACAGCGACGGTTTCCTCGCCGGCGAGCTGCGCCGCCGCCGAGCGCTCGGCTACCCGCCGTTCTCGAGCCTGATCCGGGTCGTGTGCTCGGCCGAGCGCTCAGAGCGTGCTCGCGCCGCCGCCGAGGCGGTGCGCGCCGGCGTCGTCGGCCGCGCCGGCGCGGACGGGGACGTGCTCGGGCCAGCTGGATTGTTTCGCTTGCGCGGGCGCGAGCGTCAGGTGCTGGTCGTGAAGGCGCGGCCGCGCAGCCGCGCGGCCGCGATCCACAGCGTCGGCGCGGCGGTTCGACGCACGGCCGACGCACGCACGCACGCGGGTGTGAGCTTCAGCGTCGACGTGGATCCCCAGTAGCAGCCAAACCGGCAGCTGAGGCGACGTGGTTCGCCGCGGAGGCGAGCCCTAGAATTCTCCGGTGATGAGCGACGAGGAGGTCATGGACGCGGAGGTCGAGCCCGAGGAGGGCGCCTCCACCGTCGCCGAGCTCGATCCGCAGACGCGCGCGCGCCGCGACGCCGCTCTGCGCCACGTGCGCAAGTTCGGCGACCCAGTGCTGCGCGCCGTCGCGCTGCCGGTCGACCGCTTCGACGGCGCGCTAGCCGAAGAGGTCGAGCGCATGGGGGAGCTGATGCACGACGCGCTCGGCATCGGGCTCGCCGCCACCCAGCTGGGTGTTCTGCACCGCGTGCTCGTCTACAGAGCCCACAGCGACGATCCGCTGAATGTGCTCGTCAACCCCGTGATGGAGTGGTCAAGCGAGGAGCTCGAGACGCTCGAGGAGGGCTGCCTGAGCCTGCCGGGCGTGCACGTCGAGGTCGAGCGTCCGGCGCGGGTGCGCTGTCGCGCGCGCGACAGCGAGGGCAACGAGATCGTCGTCGAGGCCGAGGGTTTGGAGGCGCGCGTGATCCAGCACGAGGTCGACCATCTGGACGGCATCCTGATTCTCGACCGGATCCCGCGCGAGCTGCGCAAGCAGGCGATGCGCGCGATGCGCGAAGCCGTCACCGCGGCAAGCGCGGCATAGCGGGCGCTCGCGGCCCGGCGGATAGGCTGCCGGCACGTTGCGCACCGTCTTCCTCGGCACATCCGATTTCGCCGCCGCCGTGCTCGTGCGTCTCGCCGGCGAGCCCGAGCGAGACGACCGATCCGAGGCGCCCGGGCCGCCGAGCTCGGTCGGGCGGCACCGCCCGGCGCTTGTCATCACGCGTCCCGAGCGTCCCGCCGGCCGTGGCCGCAAGCCGACCGCGCCACCGGTCGCCGACGCCGCGCGCGCCCTCGGCCTGCGCCTCGCCCAGCCTGAGAGCGTCAACGACTCGGACACGCGCGAGCTGATCGCGAGCGTCGCGCCGGACGTGCTGGTCGTGTGCGCCTTCGGCGCGCTCGTCAAGGAGCCGCTGCTGTCCGACTACATGCTGTTGAACGTGCACCCCTCGCTGCTGCCACGCTGGCGCGGCGCGGCGCCGATCGAGCGCGCGATCATGGCCGGCGACGAGCACACGGGCGTCTCGATCATGCGCCTCACGGCCGGCCTCGACAGCGGGCCGGTCTGTCTCACCGGAAGCGAGGAGATTTTGATTGACGATACGTTCGGGTCTTTGGCCCCGAAGCTCGAGCAGGCGGGAGCGGACCTGCTCCTGCGGGCGCTCGACGCGCTTGGCCACGGCGAGCCGCTCGCGTTCGCCGAGCAGGACGAGCGACTGGTCACCTACGCCGAGAAGATCGCGCCGGCCGACCGCCTGCTGGACCCGGCCATGCCCGCCGTCGAGCTGGAGCGCGTCGTGCGCGCGCTACACCCGCACGTGGGCGCGCGCGTTGCCCTCGCAGGTGGGACCTTGCTCGGCGTGCAACGAGCGGCGCTCGCTCCCGGGGCCCCTGCCGGCGCCGGCGTATACGCGAGCGCAGGCCGCCTGCTGCTCGGCTGCTCGGATGGCGCGCTTGAGCTGCTCGTCGTCCAGCCCCCGGGCAAGCGGCCGATGGATGCAGGGGCGTTCCTGCGCGGCCGCGAGCTGCCGTCCGCCTGATGGCGGCAGCGGGCCGAGACGATCGTGGGCGCGCGCAGAAGGGACGCGCGCGGCGCGAGCCACGGCTCGCGGGAGCTCCGATCGCGCCCGCGCGGCGGTGCGCCTATGCGGTCATCCGTCGTGTGTTCGAGCAGGGCGCCTACGCCGACCGCGTGCTGCAAGCGCAGGCGGGCGAGCTCGACGCGCGCGACCGTGCGCTTGCGATGCGGCTGTCCTATGGCGCGATCCAGCGTCGAGGCACGCTCGACCATCTGATCGAGCGGCTCGCGCGGCGCCCGGTGGACCGGCTCGACGCGCCGCTGCTGGCGGCGCTGCGGCTCGGCCTGTACGAGCTGCTGTATCTGAGCGGCGCCCCCGACCACGCGATCGTCGCGGACTGCGTCGAGCTTGCCAAGCGTGAGCGCGGGCGCGGTCACGGCCTTGTCAACGCCGTGCTGCGCCAAGCGGCGCGCGAGGGAGCGACGACGCTGCTCGGAGGGCTGAGCGACGGCACGCCCGAGCAGGCGGCGATCGCCCACTCCCACCCCGAGTGGATCGCGCGCATGTGGTGGCGCGAGCTCGGCCCCGAGGACGCCCGCGCGCTGATGGCAGCCGACAACGAGCCGGGCGAGCTCGCGCTGCGCGTCAACACGCTGCTCACCGACGCCGCGACCGTCGCCGGTGAGCTGGGGGCGCCCACGCGTGCCGATCCCGAGCTGCCCGAGGCGCTCGTGCTGGAGGGCCCGTTCGACCTGCACGGCTCGAGCCTGTGGGGCGTGGGCGCGATCCTCGCCCAGTCGCGCGCCGCGATGCTCGTCGCGCGCGCGCTCGACCCGCGACCGGGCGAGCGCGTGCTGGATCTGTGCGCCGCCCCGGGCGGCAAGAGCACCCATATCGCCGCGCTGATGGGCGGTGAGGGGGAGGTGCTCGCCGTCGAGCGCAACCCCGCCCGGGCCGCGGAGCTTCGCGACACCGCGCGCAGGCTGCGTGCCACCAGCGTGCGCGTCGAGGTCTCCGACGCCGCGGCGCCCCGGCCCGCCGGAGAGCGTTTCGACCGTGTGCTCGTCGACCCGCCCTGCTCGGGGCTCGGGACGCTGCAGGCGCGCGCCGACCTGCGCTGGCGTGTCACGCCCGAGCAGGTCTCGCAAATGGCCGCGACGCAGGCGGCGATCCTTGGGGCCGGGGCGCGCGCTCTCCGTCCGGGCGGCGTGCTGGTCTACTCGACGTGCACGATCTCCCCAGACGAGAATGAGCGACAGATAGAGCAGTTCCTAGCTCGTAACTCGGACTTCGCGCTCGATGACCTCTGCAGCGAACAGCAAATCCATACCCATCCCCACGTGCCCAACGTCCTCTTGACGATGCCTCACCGCGACCATACGGCCGGCTTCTTCATCGCGCGGATGCGGCGAGTGAGCGCGCCGTCCCCGGGTAGGCTCTGAGAATGGAGGGCGACCATGAGACCCCAGCGGGCGAGCAGGTCGATCTGGGACCGCTGTGCCCGAACTGCGCCGAGCCGTGGCTGCGCCCCACGAACCTGCCCGGCAGATACCGTTGCGTCTACTGCATGCACCGCTTCGAGCTCTCCTCGGTGTGCCCCAACTGCGGCGAGCACTCGACGATCGTGCGCATGTCATCCACCGCGATCCTCAAGTGCAACAACTGCGGCGACAGCATGCTCATGCCGATATGAGCTCCTGCTCTGAAAGGATCTGAGCATGTCCACCGCAGATCTTCTGCGCGAGGTGCGTGTGGCGCCGTCGATCCTGTCGGCCGACTTCGCGCGCCTGGGCGAGCAGGTCGCTGAGGTGCTCGACGCGGGTGCGCGCGTGATCCACGTCGACGTGATGGACGGTCACTTCGTCCCGCCGATCACGATCGGCCCGCTCGTCGTCTCCGCGCTGCGCGAGCAGGCGGAGAGCGCCGGCGCGGTCCTCGACGTGCACCTGATGATCGAGCGTCCCGAGCGCCACGTCGAGGAGTTCGTCAAGGCTGGCGCCCACTCGATCACCTTGCACGCCGAGGCGACACCGCACGTGGCGTACGCCGCGGCGTGCGTGCGCGAAGGCGGCGCCTGCGTCGGCGTCGCGATCAACCCGGCCACGCCTGTGGGCGCGCTCGCTGAGATGGCCGATTCGATCGACCTCGCGCTGTGCATGACGATCAACCCCGGCTGGGCCGGGCAGCCGTTGATCGAGCACACGCTCGAGAAGGTCGAGCGTTTGCGCCACATCCTCGGCGAGGGAGTCGCGCTCGAGGTGGATGGAGGCGTCGACTCCTCTACGGCGCCGGCCTGCCGCGCCGCCGGCGCCAACCTGTTCGTCGCCGGCTCGGCCGTCTTCGGCTCGCCCGACCCGGCCGCGGCCTACCGGGCGATCGTGGAGGCCGCCGGCGCGCTCTGAGGCGCTGGGGCGGCGCCGCTCCCACGGTAGACGGCGCCGAGCAAGAGCGCGAGCAGGCCGGCCGCTCCGAAATAGCCGATCTCGGTGCGCAGCAGTTCGTCGCTCACGAGCGGCAGCAGCATCCACACGACGAAGATCGCCGCCGCGCTCAGCCAGCACAGGGCCGCCGCCCGCGCTTGGTCGCGCGCGAGCGCCGCCTGGTTGAGCGTGCCCGAGGCGAGGTGCATGCCCATCCCGAGCCCCACGAGCGCGAGACCCACGCGCCCGTAGTCGTAGTGCTGGCCAAACAGGTGGCTCATCACGAACGGGCCGATCGCGAGCAGGCCGAGCGCGACAGCGCCGGCGAAAGCGGCGATCGCGAGCAGCGTGACGCGGATCGCGCGCGCGAACGCCTCGTGACCGTCGGTCGCCTCCAGCCCGGTCAGGTGGGGGAGCAGCGAGGTCTGGATCGCCTGGAACAGCTGCAGCGGGGCGCGTGCTATCAGCAGCACGTCGAACACGATCCCCACGAGCGCTTTGTTCGTGGCGGTCGCCGCGATCGTGAGGACCGCCGCGTTCAACAACGTCTGCTCGGACAGCATGATCCCCGACACCCAGCCGGCGAAGCCCGTCCCACGCCGCAATGAGAGATCGTCGTGCGCCGCCTCCTGGACCCCCTCCGTGCCCGGCCCCGCAAGCGCCGCCTCGGCCTCGTCGACGGTGATCGGCCGAGCGAGCGCCGCGTCGGCGCTGTGCGCATGCGCCGCCGAGCTCGCCGGTTGCCCCCGCCGCTCCTCTCGGCTGCGTGTGAAGGCCGCCGGCACCACGATCAGCGACACCAATGGCGCGGCCGCGATCCCCAGCGCCACCGCCGTCTGGCCACTGGCGATCCCGAGCGCCACCGCCAGCGCGAAGCACAGGCGCGAGAACGCCTCCATCAGCACGAGCCCTCCGAACAGGGCGAAGTACTCGTGTCCCGCCAGCCAGCCGCGCGCGAAGTAGCTGGCGGCGTATGCCAGCGTGCCGACAACGAGCACGTCGTAGAGCGCCGCATAGTGGTCGAAGACACGGTCGATCAGCTGTTCTTTCAGCGCGAGCGCGACGATCAGGAACGTGAGCGCGAAGCCGGCCTGGATCGCGATCGGCACGCGCACCGAGTGCTGGGCGTGCCCGAGCGCCCTGCGCTCGGCGATCGTGCGTGAGAGCAGCTGTTCGATCGGCCTGTAGATCACTGAGATGATCACGAACATGATCGACCACAACAGCGCGACGCGGGACGCCGCTTCTTCGCCGAGCACGTGGCTCGAGATCGAGAAGTAGGCGAGCGTCAGCAGCCCCGTGCAGGCGATCCCGACCGAGAGGATGCGCGCGCCGCTGCCGTAGGAGCGACCCTGCCTTGCCGTATCTCGCTCGCCCCCCGCGCGCGCCGGGGGCGGCTGGTCGGGCGTGTGGGGCGGCTGGCCGGACGCTCCGCTAGAGGCGGACAAGCAGCATCGTCCAGGGGAACGGCGAGCGCGTCTCGACCACATCGCCGTGGCGTGAGAGCAGGCGCACAAACGAGCGCTTGGACCAGTGATTGAGATGGCCCGGAGTGTTGCCCAGCTGTGGCCAGTAGGCCCCGCGCGCCATGTTCAGCATTCGCCACAACGGCTCGCGCGGCACCGACACGAGCAGGTGGCGCTGCCCGCAGCGCGCCATCTCGGCGAGCGTGTGCTCGGGGTCGGGGACGTGCTCGAGCACCTCGATCGCGCTGACCACGTCGAACTCCCCATCGGCGAATGGGAGATTCTCGACCCGGTCGGCGCGGCCGGCGCGCATCACCCTGTACTCGAGGTTCGGCGCCTTGCGCTGCTCCCAGCCCGCCTGGATCGAGGGCTCTTCGAGGTCGATTCCCACGATGCGCCCCTCGCCGAGGCGTGTCGCCCAGCTGTGCACGAGCACGCCCTCGCCGCAGCCGACGTCGAGCAGCGAGCCGGGGTCGGCCGCCGTGAGCAGCTCGTCGAGCGTGCGCTCGAAGCCGGCCATCATGCGCTTGACGAGCGGGTTGGCCGAGCCGTACTTGTCGTAAGTGTTGCCGGTGACGATCCCGTCCTTGGAGACTGTTACCTCGGCACTCATGCCCTCACTCTCTCCTCCGCCGACGCCTCGTCCTCGACGAGCGCGCCGCGCGCATCCGCCGCCTGCTCGGCCGCGACGGCCGCGTCTCGATCAGGCGCCGGGTGGGCGGGGTTGGATTCATAGTGCGAGGGCGCCACCCCGAGTTGCAGCTCGATGCGGCGCACGCGCTCGAACGTCTTCTGCGTCATCACCCGCTGCGCGGCCAACAGGTCGCCGATCACGCCCAGCGCCCACAGCACGACCGCGGCGATGAACAGCACCGCCCCGAGGATCAGCGACTGCACGTGCCCCTTGCCGTTGCCTTCGACGTATGCGACGACGAAGCGCACCCACACGGCGAGCGATACGCAGCCGATCAACGCCGCCAGGCTCCAGAACACGCGCAACGGCTCGTACTGCGCATAGATGCGAAAGATCGAGATCGAGTTGCGGCGCACGTACGCCCACATCGAAGGGAACAGGCGCGACTCGCGCGTCTTCGGGTTGGTGCGGATCGGGACGTGGTCGATCGCCACGAGGTGCTTGCCTGCTTGGATGATCGTCTCGAGCGTGTAGGTGAATTTCGAGACCACCAGGATCTGGATCGCGGCCTCGCGGTTGTATGCGCGAAAGCCCGAGGTCGTGTCAGGCACGCTTGTGGAGGACGCTTGGCGGACTACCCACGAGCCGAGCCGCTGCAAACTCTTCTTCAGCCCCGAGAAGTCCTCGATATTCGTCACTTCGCGGTCGCCCACGACCATGTCGGCGTCACCCGCGAGGATCGGCCGCACGAGCTTGACGATGTCGGGCCCGTAGTACTGGTTGTCGGCGTCGGTGTTGACCACCACGTCGGCGCCCAGCTTCAGGCACGCGTCGAGGCCGGCCTGGAAGCCGGCGGCGAGGCCCTTGTTGTTGGTGAGCCTGACGATGTGGTCGATCCCGTGCGCTCGTGCCACGGCGATCGTCTCGTCGGTGGAGCCGTCGTCGACGATCAGCCACTCCACGACGTCGAAGCCCTCGACCTCGCGCGGGAGGTCCGCGAGCGTGCGCGGCAGCTGCTCCGCCTCGTTGAAGCAAGGGATCTGGATGATGAGCTTCACGGCCAAAGCCTATCCCGTCGGCCCGCGGCCCTTTGCACGGGGCCTGTCTGTCGATTACCCGCGTCGGCCAGGCCCGATGCCGCGAGCGGTCCCGCCGGCGCAGATAGGCTCTGTGCCCGATGGCAAGCGCAACGGCGATTGGCCCCCACCCACCCGGGCCGGGCGGTATCCAGCTTCGGCGATTGCGCGCGCTCCCCGCCTCGACGTGGGCGAAGCTCGCGCTCGCGGCCATGTGCGCGCTGGCGCTCCTCGGCTACTTCGCCTTCCCTACGTATCCGACCTACGACTCGTTCTACGCGCTCTTGTGGGGACGCGACGTCCTGCACCTGCACATGCCCGACTTCCACGTCTACCGCGGGCCCACCGAGCATCCGCTGGCGATCGCGTTCGGGGCGCTCTGCTCGATCTTCGGTCAGGGTGGCGCGCGCTTGATGGTGCTCGGCTCGATCGTCTCGTTCGTGGCGCTCGTCGCCGGCGCCTACCGGCTTGGAAGGCTGTGCTTCGGGCCCGTCGTCGGAGCGGTGGCGGGACTGCTCGTGCTGAGCCGCTTCTTCGTCGAGAACCTCGCCGCGCAGGGTTACCTCGACATCTCCTACGTCGCGCTGGTCGTGTGGGCGGCGGCGCTTGAGATCGAGCGTCCGCGGCGCGGGCCGCTCGTGTTCATGCTGCTCACGGCGGCTGGACTGCTGCGCCCGGACGCCTGGCTTCTGAGCGGCATCTATTGGCTGTGGTGCGCATGGCCTGCCGATAACCGCACGCGCATTCACTATCTGGGACTAGCCGCGATCGCGCCCACGCTGTGGCTGGGCGTGGACGCGGTCGTGACCGGCAATCCGCTCTACTCGCTGCACTCGACCTCCGGCCTGGCGGCCGAACTCGAACGCACCCAGGGATTCTCCGAAGTGCTCTCCTCGACCTGGTCATATGCGGTGCGCATCGACAAGCTGCCGGTCGTGCTTGGCAGCATCGCGGGCGCGCTGATCGCGATCTGGCTCGCTCCGCGACGCGTGCTCGTGCCGCTCGTGGTGCTCGCGACGCTCCTGTTCGTGTTCGTCGCGGAGGGGGCCGCCGGCGCCTCAGTGGTCGACCGCTACATGATCGGCGCGGCCGTCTTGATGCTCGTCTTCTGCGCCGTGGCGGTCGGTGGCTGGTCGATGCTGCGGCCGGGGACCGTCCTGCGTCGCGTGTGGATGGCGGGCGCCGCGCTGCTCGTGCTCTACGGCGGTGTGTCCGCGGCGACGACGCTCAGCCTCGGGAGCCTGCGCACCACGCTCGCCTACCACGAGGACTTCCACGAGGGGCTCGTCGCCGCCTTGCACAGCCCCGCCGTGAAAGCGCAGCTGAGGCGCTGCCCGTTGCTGTCGCTGCCCAACAACAAGCTGATCCCGGACGCGCGCTGGATCCTCGGCAGCACAGGCCAGCGCGAGATAGTGGCACGCAGCCAGGCCACGGCCGACGCGCGCAGGGGCGCCGATCGGCTCAGGGACCGGATCCGCGCTGGGAGCGTCGCCGTCTATCCGCTCGGTGAAGCCGTGTTCGTCGAGGCGATCGTGGACGTCGGCGACGATCCCCGCGATCAGGTGCCGCTGGCGGGCTTCAAACGCGTCTACACAAGCCGCTACTACGCGGTCTATGCCAACTGCTGAGCCCGGCCGCGCCGCTCCGCCCGCGGACACGACGGAACGTCCGGGATCCGCGCGCGGGTCCTCCGCGACGCACTTGAGCAAAGGCTATTCGCGCGCATCCCGGCTACAGGCATGGACGGTGCTCGGCCTCGTGCTGGCCGGCGCCCTGGGCTTGCGGCTGTGGGGTGTGCGCCAGGGCTTGCCCTACATCTACAACATCGACGAGGCCGGCCATTTCGTGCCCAAGGCGGTCGAGATGTTCGCGCACGGGCTCAACCCGCGCTACTTCGTCAACCCGCCGGCGCTCACCTACGTGCTGCACGTCGTGCTCGCGACCTGGTTCGGGGGCGGCGATGGCGTGACGCGCGAATATGCGCTGCGCCCCGAGAACGTGTACCTCGTCGCGCGCGTGACGGTCGCGCTGCTCGGCACAGGCGCCGTGTGGATGCTCTACCTGCTTGGCGCCCGTCTGTTCGACCGCCGCGTCGGATTGCTCGCGGCGGCGCTCGAGGCGGTCGCGTTCCTGCCCGTCTACTACGGGCACTTCGCGCTCAACGACGCCGCCACGCTGCTGCCGCTCACGCTCTCGCTGCTCGGGAGCGCCGGCGTCATGCGCCATGGGCGCAGACGCGACTACGCGCTTGCGGGGATCGGCCTCGGGCTGGCCTGCGCGAGTAAGTACACGGCCGGCATCGCGATCGTGCCGCTTGCCGCGGCTGTCGCGTCGCGCTACATCTCCGCCGCTCCCAGCGGCGGGCGCGGCGTGCTGGTCGGGATGGCGCTCGCCGGCGCCTGTGCGCTCGCGGCCTTCCTGCTGGCAAACCCTTACGCGCTGCTGGACTTCCAGCGCTTTCACTCAGAACTCGTGCACCAGTCGAGCCTCTCCGGGGAAGCCCAGGGCAAGCTGGGCGCTCCCAAGCAGGGTGGGCTCCTCTACTACCTGTGGTCGTTCACGTGGGGGCTCGGTTGGGCGCCGGCGCTTGCGGCGCTCGGCGGAGCGATCGCGATCTGGCGTCGCGACGCGCGCAGCGGCTGGCTGCTCGTGCCTGCCGCGCTCCTGTTCCTCGCGTTCATGGGCCTCCAGGATCGCTACTTCGGCCGCTGGCTGCTGCCGATCTTCCCGATCGCGTGCCTGCTCGCCGCCTACTTCGCGCTCACGCTCCTCGCGACGGCTCGCGAGAGGGTGAGTCGCGCTGAGCGGGGCGTCAGCGACGGTCAGGCTGTGGGCGCCGCGCGCGGCGGCGCCGCAGTGGCCTCCGCCGCGCACGGCCCGCGGATCGCCTGGGGGCTCGCGGGTCTCGCTGCGGCGGTCGCGCTGCTCGCTCAGGGTGCGATCTACAGCGTCCACAATGACGTTGTGCTCGCGCGCGCGGACACGCGTAACCTGACCCGATCGTGGATGGTCGCGCATGTGCCTCGCGGCGCTCGGATCGTGCTCGAGCCCGTTGTGCTCGGCTCATGGATCGAGCAAGGCGGAGGGTCGAGCGCCAGGCGCTGGGTGAAGTACCCCTCGCTTCAAGCGGTGATCGCGCCTGACGGCAGGCTCGCGCCGCAGACGAGTCATTCGGTCGCGCTGGAGGACTATGAGACCACGCTCAGCCCGGCGTTGATCGGCTGGTACGAGCGACAGGGCTACTGCTGGGTCGTGAGCGGCTCGACGGAGTCGGGTCGCGCGTTAGCCGATCTGCGCGCCGCGCCGCTCGCGGTCGCCTACTACCGCGCGCTGGCTGGGCAGGCCGAAGTCGCCTATCGCGCCTCGCCGTATTCGAGGGGCTCACATCCACCCGCGTTCAATTTCGACTGGACCTTCGACTATTACCCGCTCGCCTACACGCGCCCTGGCCCTGAGATGACCGTCTATCGACTGCGCAGCGGGCGTTGCGCGTAGTGCGCACGGGACCTGAGCCCCTATCCTGAATAGGCGTATGACGATCACCACCGACACCGACCGCGCCCATCTGCGGCGAGCCATAGAGCTCGCCGAGCACGGGGCCGGCGAGGTGAAGCCCAACCCGATGGTGGGGGCGGTCGTGGCGCGCGAGGGGGAGATCCTTGGCGAGGGCTGGCATGAGCGCTACGGCGGCCCGCACGCCGAGGTCAACGCGATCGAGGCATGTGGGGCGAGGGAGCTCGCCGGCGCCACGCTGTACGTGTCGCTCGAGCCGTGCTGCCACGAGGGCAACACGCCGCCGTGCACGAACGCGATCATGCGGGCCGGCATCGGCCGTGTGGTGGTCGCCTCTGACGACCCCACCGAGAAGGCGTCGGGGCGGGGTCTTGGGATCCTGCGCGACGAAGGAGTCGAGGTGATCGTCGCCGATGGCGAGCTCGCGGCTCGCGCACGGCTGCTGAATCAGCCGTTTCGCAAGCTCGCGCGCGTGGGTCGCCCGTGGGTGCTGTTCAAGTCCGCGATGACGCTCGACGGCAAGGTCGCCACGCGAGCGGGGGACTCGCAGTGGATCAGCGGCGAGGAAAGTCGGCTGCTCGCGCACACCTGGCGCGCGTCGGTCGACGCGGTGATCGTCGGGATCGGGACGGCGCTCGCCGATGACCCCCAGCTCACCGCGCGGCCTGACGGGATCCCCGCCGAGCTCCCACGCCAGCCGCGCCGCGTCGTGTTCGACTCGCTCGCGCGCCTGCCGATCTCCTCACAGCTCGTGAGCGCGGCCGATCGGGTGCCGTTGACGGTCTGCGTGTCGCGCGCCGCGTCGCGCTCGGACGCCGATGCCCTGGAGGCCGCCGGCGCCCAGGTGCTCGTCGCCACCGGTGAGAACGAGCCGGCGCGCGTGCGCTCCGCGCTCGACCAGCTCGGCGCGAGCGGGATCGCCTCGGTGCTGCTCGAGGGCGGTCCCCATCTCGCGGGCGCGTTTCTCGACGCTGGCGAGATAGACGAGATTCGCCTGTTCCTCGCGCCGATCTTGCTCGGCGGGCGCACCGCGCGCGATCCGCTCGAGGGAGAGGGCGTCGAGCGCATCTCCGAGGCGTTGCGCGCGCTCACGTTCGAATGCGATCGCGTCGGCGATGACCTCTTGGTCTCCGCGCGTCTGCGCGAGTGGTAACCCGGCATCCGATCGAGATGAGCTTGCAGAGATGTTCACCGGCCTGATCGCCGACCTTGGGAGAGTGAGCGGCGTCGAGCTCGACGGCGACGGCGCGACGCTCGAGATCGAGACGCCGCTCGCCGGCGAGCTCACCGAGGGCGACTCGGTGGCGGTCAACGGCGTGTGCCTCACCGCCACGGCTGTAGACGCCCATCGGTTCCGCGCCCAGGCGATGGCCGAGACGCTGAGGCGCTCGGCGCTTGAGCGCCTCGTTGTCGGCGCGCCCGTCAACCTCGAGCTGGCGCTGCGCGCCGACGGTCGGCTCGCGGGGCACATCGTGCAGGGGCACGTCGACGGGACGGGGACGATCGAACGGATGCGCGAAGAGGGCTTCGCGCGCGTGCTCGATATCGACATCGACGTCGAAGCCGGGACGGGACACGATCTGACGCGCTATCTGGTGGAGAAGGGCTCGGTGGCGCTCGACGGCGTGAGCCTTACGGTGAGCGAGGTTCGCGACGGCGGGTTCTCGGTATCCCTGATCCCGGAGACGCTCGCTCGCACAAGCCTCGGGGAGGCGCAGGTCGGGGATCGGGTCAATCTAGAGGTGGACATCCTCGCCAAGCATGTCGAGCGACTCATGGAGGCCCGCGTATGAGCCAGTCAAAGACAACGACCGCAACGGAAACGACCGCGACCGAGGCCACGGCCCCACGCGCGCGCGGGGCCAGCCCGTTCGCGAGCATCGAGGAGGCGATCGAGGAGATCAGGCAGGGCAAGATGGTCGTCGTCTGCGACGACGAGGACCGCGAGAACGAGGGCGACGTCGTGATGGCCGCCCAGTTCGTGACGCCCGAGGCGATCAACTTCATGGCCAAGGAGGCGCGTGGCTGGATCTGCCTGGCGCTGACTCCCGAGCGCTGTGACGAGCTCGACCTCGAGCTGATGACGGCCAAGAACGAGTCGGCTCTGCAGACCCCCTTCACGGTCACGATCGAGGCGCGCGAGGGTGTCACGACCGGCGTCTCGGCGCACGACCGCGCGCGCACGATGCAAGTCGCGACCGACCCCGCCAGCCGCCCCGGCGACCTGGTGCAGCCGGGTCACGTCAGCCCGCTGAAGGCGAAGACTGGCGGCGTGCTCGAGCGCACCGGCCATACCGAGGCAAGCGTCGATTTGGCGCGCCTGGCCGGCCTGATCCCGGCGGGGGTGATCTGCGAGGTGATGAACGAGGACGGCTCGATGGCGCGCGTGAGCGACCTCACCCGCTACTGCGAGCGTCACGGCTTGAAGATGGTCACGATCGCCGATCTGATCGCCTACCGCCGGCGCAACGACCGGCTCGTCGAGCGAGTCGTCTCCACGCGCCTGCCCACCGCCTTCGGCGATTTCGAGGCGGTTGGCTACCGCTCGCTCGTCGATGACAAGCACCATGTGGCGCTTGTGAAGGGGGACGTCGCAGGGCGCGAGGACGTGCTCGTGCGCGTGCACTCGGAGTGCCTCACAGGCGACGTGTTCCATTCGCTGCGTTGCGATTGCGGAGAGCAGCTCGCCTCGGCGCTCGCGATGATCGAGCGCGAGGGGCAGGGGGTGCTGTTGTACCTCTCCCAGGAGGGGAGGGGCATCGGGCTGCTCAACAAGCTGCGTGCGTACCGGCTGCAGGAGGACGGCCTGGACACCGTCGAAGCCAACGAGCGCCTGGGCTTGCCGGCTGACCTGCGCGACTATGGGATCGGCGCGCAGATCCTCGTCGACCTCGGCCTCAGCTCGATCCGAATCCTCACGAACAACCCGAAGAAGATCAAGGGCCTGGAGGGCTACGGTCTGTCGGTCAGCGCTCAGATCCCAATCGAGCACGCTCCCAACGAGCACAACGAGGCCTACCTGCGCACGAAGGCCCAGCGCATGGGCCACATACTGCACCACCAGGGCCTCAACCTCGACGCCGAGCTGCTGCATGCCGAGCGCGAGCAGGATCGCGAGCGCGGCAAATGAGCTATGCGATTGCGATCGGGCGTTTCTACGAGGATCTCGCGGAGCGCCTTCAGCGTGGCGCCCTCGAGGCGTTCGCGCGGGCAGGGCACGTCGACGTCGAGGTGTTCGACGTGCCGGGCGCTTTCGAGCTGCCGCTGGCGGCGAGCTATGCCGCCAGCTCGGGCCGCTTCCACGGCGTGGCATGTCTGGGCGCGGTCATCCGTGGCGAGACCGATCACTACGACTACGTTTGCGCCGAGGCGGCTCGCGGGATTCAGCGGGTGGCGCTCGACACGGGCGTTCCCTGCGCGTTCGGGGTGCTCACCTGCGAGACGATGGAGCAGGCGCTCGCGCGGGCGGGCGGGGGAAAGCGCGACCAGGGGCGCCACGCGGCAGAGGCGGTGCTGCACATGGCCGCGCTGCGCGAGCAGCTGCTCGGCGGCAAGGCGCCCTCGCTGGTGAATTTGGGCCGCTGAGGCGGCTGGGCGCCCCGTGCTCGCCGGAGCGGCTAGACTGGCCAACCTTATGGCCAAGGTATGTCACAGCTGCGGGAAGGGTCCCGCGTTCGGCAACAGCCGCAGTCACTCGATGGTCGCAACGAAGCGGCGCTTCGATCCCAACCTGCAGAAGGTGAAGATCCTCGTGGGGAAGGCGCCCCGTCGCGTGTACGTTTGCACCCGTTGCTTGAAGGCCGGCAAGGTTACGAAGGCTCTGTAGCGCCGATAGGCGGCGTCGTGCTGCGTCTTCGGCCACTCATGCAGAGCACCGTTCGCGGGGGTGGGTGGGCCCGTCGATCTTGCCTGACCTCCCTCTCGGGCCTATAGGCGTCATGGCTTCGACCGTGCTCAGCGGGATGCGACCGGCGGTTGTGCTGGGATGGTGGCTGCCTGCGAGCGCTCGCTCTAGCAGACTGTCCGATCTGACGCGTGACTGACACCAATCTGATCCGCTTCAGAGCCGCCGTGGCGGGGGCGCTCGCGCACCTGGAGTCCCGTCGCGAGGAGGTCAACGACCTGAACGTGTTCCCGGTCGCCGATGGCGACACGGGCGACAACATGGTCCTGACCCTGAGGGCTGTGCTCGACGAGCTCGATCGGCTCCAGGGCAGCGACTCGGCGAAGACGATCGACGAGATCGGGCGCGAGGAGATCGTCCAATCGGTTGCCCGCGCGGCCCTGCTCGGCGCGCGGGGCAACTCAGGTGTGATCCTCTCCCAGCTGATCAGGGGCGCCGCCGAGGAGCTCGTGTCCAGGCCGGGGCAGCTGATCGACGCGACGCTGATCGGCGCCGCCCTCGCCAAAGCTGCCGATCGCGCTTACGCGTCTGTGCGCGAGCCGGCGGAGGGGACGATCCTGACCGTTGCGCGCGAGATGGCCCACGGGATCATGGCCGACGTCGCGCACAGCGAGGACGCCGGCAGGCTCGCCCCCGCGACAGAGCCGCGCGAGCAGGATCTCGCGATCGCAAGGACGCTCGAGTGCGCCGTGGAGGCCGGCACCGACTCGGTCAAGCGCGGGCCGGAGATGCTTGCGGCGTTGCGCGACGCGGGCGTAGTGGACGCCGGCGGGCATGCCCTGACGGTTATCTTCGCGGGCGTCGTCGCGGCGTTGCGCGACGAGGCGCCACCCGAGCTCGAGCACTACGCGCCAGCCAAGATCACGCATCCCGAGCACAGCTCGAGCACCTACCGTTACTGCACGAACTTCGCGGTCACCGGAAGCGATCTGGTCCCGTCGCGCTTCGCCGCCGCGCTCGAAGCGCTGGGCGACTCGGTGCTGGTGGTAGGCGACCCGATGACGCTCAAGGTGCATCTTCACACCGACGAGCCCGAGCGCGCTACCGCGCTGTTCGTGAATGCAGGGGAAGTGTCGCACCTCGACGTGGCGGACATGCGCTTGCAGGTCGCCGACCGCGACGAGCGTCTTCACCAAGCGGCGCTGGCGAGCGGCGAGGGACCCAACGCGAGCGGCAGGTCTGGCGCGCCTGCGCGTGTTCGCTGTGGCGCGCTCGCCGTCGTCAGCGGAGCTGGGCTCACGCGCATGTATCGCGAGCTTGGCGTGCATACGATCGACGGCGGTCCAACGCTGAACCCCTCGACCTACGAGCTGCTGGCAGGGATCCACGAGGTGCCCGCCGAGGAGGTGGTCGTGTTGCCGGGAAGCGCGAACGTGGTGATGGCCGCCGAGCGCGCTGCCGAGCTGTCGGACAAGCAGGTGCTGGTCGTGCCGGCCACCAGCCAGCAGACGGGTCTCGCGGTCGCGGTCGCACTGCAGGTGGAGCACGGCGTGCGCGAGAACGCCCAGGCGATGCGTGAAGCGCTGGAGGCGCTGCGAACCGGCGCCGTCGCGCAGGCGGCCCGCGCGGACGCCCAGGGACGTTTTCGCCAGGGCGAGGCGGTGGGCTTCGTCGAAGACGAGATGGTCGCCTGGGGCGAGCCGGGTGAGACATTGCTCGCAGTGCTGCGAGCGCTGGCGGCGGACGCCGAGCTCGTCAGCGTGCTCGCCGGAGCGCAAGCGCCGCTGGAGCTCGATCGGGTCGGCGCGATGATGGACGGCGAAGTGGAGCTCGAGTTGCGCGAGGGCGGTCAGTTGGCTTACTGGTGGCTCCTGACCGCTGAGTAGCTCACCCGCCGAACGCGGGGCTCGCGCCGTCGGCATGGGCGTTTGGAGGCGACCGCCAGGGGGTTCATCATGAGTGGCGCGAGATGCCGCACGCCATAGCAATCGCGACCGCCGCCCCTGATGGAGGCTCCGTGCCCGAGGCGCGCGAAGGCCCGTACGCATTCGCTGCGCCGCGGGCGCTTGGGTGGGAGGAGATGCTCGCCGCGCCAGTGCGCTGGCCCCGGCCCTCGCGCCTGCGAGCTCCGCTCGAGTTGAAGGGAGCCAAGACGGTCGAGGGCATGGCGGCCCTTGGGCTGAGCACTGTCGGGGAGCTGCTCGAGCACATGCCCCGCGACCACCGCGAGGCCCGCACCGTCGCGGACCTATGCGCCGGCGAGCAGGCGACCGTCGCCGTCGAGGTCCGCTCGATCGTCGGCCGAGCGGTGCGCCGGCGTGGGATGCGCGGCCTGGTCGAGGCGACAGTCTTCGACGAGACGGGCTCGATGCGGGCGACGTTCTTCAATCAGCCGTGGCTCGTGGGCCGCTATCCGGCGGGCACGCGCCTGCTGCTTCATGGCAAGGCCGACGGGGGCGGACGCTTCAAGGTCTCCCATCACGCGGTCGGCGCGGAGCTCGGCTCGCGGGGGGAGCCGGGGCTCGCGCAGTCGGTTGCCCACTATCCGGCCGCCGAGGGTGTTAGCTCCACCCAGATCCTCACGCTCGTGCAGGAGCACCGGAGCGCCCTCGGTGAGGTTCTCGAGCCGCTCGCCGCGTGCGTGCGTGTGGTCGAGCGGCTGCCAGAGCGCTCTGCGGCGCTCGCCGCGATGCACTTCGGCGGTCCTGGCGATGGGCCGCGGCAGGGACGTCGGCGTCTGGCCTTCGAGGAGCTGCTGCTGACGCAGCTCGTGTTCCTGACGCGGCGCGAGCGGCGCGCCACGCAAGCGCGCGCGCGCTCGCTTTGCGACCCGCCCGATCTGAGCGAGCGTTGGCTGCGGCATGGCCTGCCGTTCGAGCTGACGGGCGATCAGCGTGAGGCGATCGCGACGATCGCCGGGGAGCTCGAAGGCGAGCGTCCGATGCAGAGGCTGCTGATGGGAGAGGTGGGCAGCGGAAAGACGGTCGTGGCGCTGCACGCGATGCTGCGAGCCGTCGAGCATGGCGCTCAGGCGGCCCTGATGGCGCCGACCGAGACGCTGGCCGAGCAGCACTTCGCGACCGTGCAGCGGCTGCTTGGCTCGGAGTCGGTGACGGTGGCGCTGCTGACGGGGTCGACCGCCGCGAGCCGTCGCGCCGACACGCTGGGCAAGCTCGCGAGCGGCGAGCTCTCGTTGGTGGTGGGGACCCATGCCCTGATCGAGCCGGACGTGCGCTTTCGCGAGCTCGCGGTGGCGGTGGTGGACGAGCAACATCGCTTTGGGGTGCGCCAGCGGGCCGCGCTGGGCGAGCGCGAGCTCAGCGGCGCGGTCGCCGAGCGTCCTCACACCCTGCACATGACGGCCACCCCGATCCCAAGGACGCTTGCGCTCGCGCGCCACGGCGATCTAGACCGCACGGTGCTGCGCGAGCTGCCGCGCGAGCGCAAGCCAATCGACACACGCATCGTGGCGGGCGAGGACGGTCGCGCGGAGGCTTACCGCTTGCTGCGCGAGCAGCTGGAGCGCGGTCGCCAGGCCTACGTGGTGTGCCCGCTCGTCGAGGAAAGCGAGGACGGCACGGTCTCGCAGGCGCCGGGCGGGGGTGACGTGCGGGCGGCGAGCGCCGAGTTCGAGCGCCTGCGGGCGGGGGAGCTCGCCGGCTTCAGCCTCGAGCTGCTGCACGGTCAGATGCGCTCGCGCGAGAAGCAGCGAGCGATGGAGGCGTTCTGTTGCGGGCGGGCGCAAGCGCTCGTCGCGACGACCGTGATCGAGGTCGGCGTGGATGTTCCGAATGCGACCGTCATGCTCGTGGAGAACGCTGAGCGCTTCGGGATCTCCCAACTGCACCAGTTGCGCGGCCGCGTAGGGCGCGGCGAGCATCGGTCGACGTGCCTGCTGGCCGGCTCACCGGGCTCGCCGCGACTGCGGGCGCTCGCGGAGCACTCCGACGGATTCAGGCTCGCCGAGATCGACCTGCGCCTGCGCAAGGAGGGCGAGCTCGTGGGCACCAGGCAGTCGGGGCTCGGCCAATTCAAGTTCGCGAGCCTGCCCGAGGACGCCGAGCTGCTGGAGCGGGCGCGCACGAGAGCACGGGAGATCCTGATGCTCGAGCCGGGGCTCGACGGCGCGCTGCACACGTTGCTGGGAGGAGCGCTCGAAGGCCTCTTCGGCGCGCAGGCGCTGCAGCCGATACCGGCGTGAGGGCATCGTCTTGAGGGTGATCGCCGGACACTTCGGCGGCCGACGCCTGAAGGCGCCGCGCGGGCGGCTGACGACCCGCCCCACCTCCGACCGCGTGCGCGAGGCGCTCTTCTCGATGCTTGGAGACCTGCGGGGGGGCGTCGCGCTGGACCTGTTCGCCGGGACTGGCGCGCTTGGGATCGAGGCGCTCTCCAGGGGCGCTGAGCGCGCAGTGTTCGTCGAGCGCGACCGCGCGGCAATCCAGGCGTTGCGAGCGAATCTCACGGCGCTCGGGCTTGCGGAGCCCGCGGCCGAGCTGCGAGTCGGGGATGCGCTTGCGGCATTGCGCACCGCACGCGAAGCCGGCGAAACGTACGATCTGGTGTTCATAGATCCTCCATACGGACAAGCACGCGAATTGGAGGGCGAGCTGTCGTTGCTCTTGCCGGCGCTGCTTGCCCCCGGCGCGCGCGTCGTCGTCGAGGGCGATCGGCGCGCGCCGGCCGTGCTGGCGTTGGAGGTGGTGCAGCAGAGGCGCTACGGCGACACCACGATCGCAATCCATCGTCTAGGTCCGTAGGGGAATATCTTGCAAGCTCGATATGGCTGTGCGGCGCCAGACTCCAACCGCGATGCTCGACGCATTACCAATGCGCTCGTGCTGCCGTGGGGCGTCTGCCATCCAACGGTCGACCATCCCATCTCACATTCCATCCCCCCACGGACCTTCCGTCACAGAGGACAGCGATGAGCGTTGATAAGTCGATAGCCGTGTGCCCGGGCTCCTATGACCCGATAACCAACGGCCACCTGGATGTGATTCGCCGTGCCGCCGAGCTCTACGACGAGGTTGTGGTGGCGGTCGTGAATCGCTCGGTGCGCAAGGACAAGACGCTGTTCGGGATCGAGGAGCGGATGGAGTTCATCGAAGGGGCGCTGTCGGATCTCCAGGGCGTGCGCGCGGAGCCGTTCAACACGCTCGTCGTTGACTTCGCGAGGCGTGTGGGAGCAAAGGCGATCGTGAAGGGATTGCGCGCGATCTCGGACTTCGAGTACGAGTTCGAGATGAACCAGCTCAACCGCCGGCAGGATCCCGAGATAGAGTCGGTGTATCTGATGGCGTCTCCGCAATACAGTTTCCTGTCCTCGAGCGGCGTGAAGGAGCTCGCGACGTTCGGTGGTCGGATCGACGATCTCGTGCCCCTGCGGGTGGCCGAGCGCTTGCAGGAAGAGCTGCGGCGCTGACGAACCTTGGTGACGTGAGACCCATCTCGAGAGACAACCCTTCTCAAACGTCGTGGCGCGGGAAGCGTCACGGAGGTGACCGCTGATGGATGTGCTGGTGCTGATCGACAAGCTCGACGACTTGGTCCACAACGCCAAGCCGGTGCCCTTGACCGACCAGGTTAGGGTCGACAAGGAGGAGATCTACGACATCCTCGACCAGATGCGAGCGACGATTCCCGAGGAGATAAAGCAGGCGCGTTGGATCGTCAAGGAGCGCCAGGAGATGCTCGCCGAGGCGAAGAAGGAGGCCGAGCGCATCGTCAAGGACGCGCGTGAGCGCCAGGAGCAGCTGGTGGGCGAGGAGGAGGTCACCAAGCAGGCCGAGCGCGCGGCCGAGGACATCGTCGAGGACGCAAGGACGCGCGAGCGCGAGATCAGGCTCGGCGCCGAGGACTATGCGGATGAGATCCTGGGCACGCTCGAGGTCAACCTCTCGAAGTTCATCGCCGCGGTGCAGCGTGGCCGCGAGCGTCTGCAGGGCAAGGACGAGCCGGCCGAAGTCTCCTAGGAGGCCCGTCGGCGCGGCGCGATACCGCTTCCTCGGTCACTCGTGTGCGGAGCCCACTTCGCTCTCTGCGTCCCTACCGATCGGAGGTCGACGGGATCTCCGATCGGCCAGCATGGCCGACGAACCTCCTAGAGGCCCTGGCGTTGAGGACTCTCACTTTTGGGAAGGCCATGCCGCATGCGGCATGGCCAGCAGGGCCGCATGCGGCCCTGCTCGGGGCGCGCATGCGCGCCCCGCACGTGACCGCACATGTGCGGTCACGCCGATCGGTGCATGCACCGATCGGAACAACCAAGAAGTGCGCCGCATGTGCGTAACGTGGCAACTTTTGGGTAGGGTGCCCGCGTGAACTCAGCGCTGAGGCATCGTCTGGAGGTCGCCAAGGTCCTGCTCGGGACCGGCATGATGGCGCCCGTGCGGCCCGACCGCGCGGTCAGGTCGATCCTAGCGCTCAAGCGCTGGGGCCCGACTCCCGCGGCGGCGTACACCGGCTCGGCGGTGCGCTTCCCAGATCGGGCCGCGATCGTCGACGAGCGCGGGACGCTCACTTTTGAAGAGGTGCAAAGGCGCACGAACGCGCTCGCGAGCGAACTGCGAGCGGCTGGGATCAAGGAAGGCGATGGAGTGGCGATCATGTGTCGCAACCACCGCGGGTTCATCGAGGCGACTGTAGCCTGCTCGAAGCTCGGCGCCAGCGCGCTGTACCTAAACACGGCGTTCGCGGGGCCGCAGATCGCCGACGTGATGCGCCGTGAGGACCCGGCGGGGCTCGTCTACGACGAGGATTTCGCGAACCTCATCAGCGAGGGCGGCGAGGGGCGCAAGCGCTTCGTGGCGTGGAGCGAGCCAGGGAGCGCTCCGCGGGACCCGTCGATCGACGACTTGATCGCTAAAGGCGGCACGAAGGACCTCGAGCCACCCGCGGAGAGCGGCAAGGTCGTGATCCTGACCTCCGGCACGACCGGGACTCCGAAGGGCGCTGCGCGCAAACAGCCAGACTCGCTCGAGCCGGCTGCGGCGCTGTTCTCAAAGATCCCGTTGAAAGCACGCGAGACGACGATGGTCGCCGCGCCGATGTTCCACTCATGGGGCTTCGCGCATTTCACGTTGGCGCTGCCGCTGTCCTCGACGCTCGTGCTGCGCAGGCGCTTCGATCCACAGGAGACGCTGAGGGCCGTCGCCGAGCACCGGGCGAGCGCGCTCGCGGTCGTGCCAGTGATGCTCCAGAGGATCCTGGAACTGCCGATCGAGACGATCAAGAGCTTCGACTTGCGCGCGCTGAAGATCGTCGCGGCCAGTGGCTCGGCGCTGCCAGGCGAGATGGCGACGCGTGTGATGGATGTGTTCGGCGACGTCCTCTACAACCTGTACGGCTCGACCGAGGTGGCATGGGCGACGATCGCGACCCCAGCCGACCTGCGGGCCGCGCCCGGCACCGCCGGCAAGCCTCCGATGGGGACCGTGGTGAAGCTGCTCGACGAGCAGGGCCGCGAGGTCGCTCGGGGGGAGAGCGGTCGCATCTTCGTCGCGAACGAGATGGTGTTCGAGGGCTATACCGGCGGTGGGGGCAAGGAGATCGTCGGGGGCCTGATGAGCACCGGCGACGTGGGCCGCATGGATGAGGGCGGGCGACTGTTCGTCGATGGGCGCGACGACGAGATGATCGTCTCGGGCGGTGAGAACGTGTTCCCGCGCGAGGTCGAGGATCTGCTCGCCGATCACGAGGAGATCGAGGAGGCGGCCGTGATCGGCGTCGAGGACGCCGAGTTCGGTCAGCGCTTGAAGGCGTTTGTCGTCACTCGAGACGGCTCCGACCTCGACGAGGAGGCCGTCAAGGAGTACGTGAAGCACAATCTGGCGCGCTACAAGGTTCCGCGCGAGGTGGTGTTCGTGCAGGAGCTGCCGCGCAACGAGACCGGCAAGGTGCTCAAGCGCGAGCTGCGCGAGCTCGCCGATTAGGCGTGTGATCGGCATCCACTGGCGCACAGATGCGCGCGGGCGGGGGCGCCCCCGCGCCTGGCGCGGTCATCGGCAGGGAGAGTCCACAGGTGGGCGCGCTATCGCCCTACCCTGCGGCCCCCGCCTTACTAATCTGGGGGGATGCCCGCTGCGACGGACGCCCTCGACCTCGGTAGCCTGCGCCTGAGCGCTGGAGAGGGGCGCAGTTTCGAGTTGGCGGTGCACGTCGAGCCGTTGATACTTGGAGGCGAGACCTATGAGGCGCGCCCGGCAGCGGCGCCGGCAAGGCTCGACGTGTCGCGCATGATGGGCAACGGGTATGCGCTGAGACTCCGCTTCGAAGCGACTCTCGCCGGCGCCTGTATGCGCTGCCTGAAGGACGCCGCTCCACGGGTCGAGGCGGACGCGCGCGAGGTCGATAGGCCGGGGGGCGGCGAGGAGCTGTCGAGCCCATATCTCGAGCACGAGACGCTCGATCTGGCGAGCTGGGCGCGGGATGCCCTCGTGCTGGCGGCGCCGACGCAGGTGCTGTGCCGTGCGGACTGCGCGGGGCTGTGCCCCGTGTGCGCAGCCGACCTGAACGATTTGGACCCCGCTGGCCCCGGGCACACACATGAGCGGGCGCCGGATCCGCGCTTGGCGAAGCTGAGCGAGTTGAAGCTCGAGTAGCTGAGACCACGCAGCCGGCCGACCCAGCCCCTTCGGGCTGTGCGCCGTTCGCGATGCTGGGTGCTCGAGGCTCGACTTGACGGCACCATGCCCGGGTGGGCGTCTGATCCCTTGCCTGGCTCGACGCTCCACTACGCCAGCCGCGCACCCCTACCGAGATGCGGCCCAAGCTCCTCGTGCGGCTGAGCACTCGAAGGTCGAGCGTCCTGGTAGCCTGTGCCGCCGATGGCGGTTCCCAAGAAAAAGCAGTCCCACAGTCGCACGGCGCTGCGCCGCGCCAATCACAAGATCGCGGCGCCTGCGCTGAACGAGTGCCCGCGCTGTCACAGCCCGCGCAGGCCGCACCGGGTGTGCCCGCAGTGCGGGACCTACGCTGGTCGTGAGGTGGTGGCCTCCGAAGCACACGACCACGACCACGACCACGACTGAGCCACAGGCTGTCGGCGGCCGGGCCGCTCGAGACGGAGAGACGGTCGTCGCGGTCGACGCCAACGGCGCTGACATGGGTCCCGGCGAGGTCGCGGAGGGCGTGAGAATCGCGGCGCGGCTAGGCATCCGCGTGCTGCTGTTCGGCCCGGCTGAGGAGATCGAGACCCTTCCACCCCTTGGGTCGTGCGTGGAGGTGATAGACGCGCCTGTGTCGGTGGCCAAGAGCCCAGACCCCGCGCGCGCGGTGCGATCGACGCCTGAGGCGTCGATCGTGCAGGCCGCCAGGGCGGTCGCCGAGGATCGCGCGCAAGCGCTCGTGTGCGCCGGGGGGACAGGAGCGGCGCTTGCCGCAGGGCTGTTCAACGTGAAGCGGGCGCATGGCATCCATCGGCCGGCGCTCGCGCTGCCGATCCCCATTCCGGGACCTCCAGCCACCCGCCCTGTGACGCTGCTCGACGTCGGCGCCAACACGCAGGCGCGCAGCGAGCACCTCGTGCAGTTCGCCTTCATGGGGGCAGCGTTCGCGAGGGCGGCGCTCGGCGTTGAGCGCCCTCGGGTCGGACTGCTCTCGAACGGCGAGGAGGCCGAGCGCGGCAGCGAGCTGGTGGTGCGAACGGGCGCCGAGCTAGCCGAGCGCCTGAGCGCCAGCGAGTTGAGCTGGGTGGGAAACGTCGAGGGCGGCGACATCGTGAGTGGGGCAGCCGATGTGATCGTCACCGACGGCTTCACCGGCAACGTCGCCTTGAAGCTGATGGAGGGCGTATCTCAGACGATGCTCGGCGCGATTCGCGATGCCGCCATGTCATCGCCGCGCAGCAAGCTCGGCGGGCTGCTGCTACGCCCCTCGTTGCGCGGCTTTCGCGGTGAGATCGACCCCGAAGGGCAGGGCGGGGCCTACCTGTTGGGGTTGCGTCGCCTGGCGGTCATCCCGCACGGGCGCTTTGGCCGGCGCGGCTTCGCGCAGGCGATCGTGCGCGCCGAGCGCGGGGCTCGCGAGGACGTGGTCGGGGCCACGCACGCAGCGCTGCTGGAGGCGGGCGCACTCAGGAGGAGCCCGCTGTCCGCCGATCCGGCTAGCCTGGCAGGCGAATGACCCGCGAGGAAGTGTTCGTCCTGATACAGGCCCACCTGGCCGACGAGCTGGACGTGGAGCCTGCCAAGATCGGCGAGGCCACCCATTTCAAGGAAGATCTGGCGGCCGACTCGCTCGACCTGTATACGCTCGTGCAGGAGCTGGAGGACACTTACGGGGTGCGGATGTCAGACGAGCAGGCCGCCGAGATCCTCACCGTCGGCCAGGCGGTGGACTTCGTGTTGGCGCACTCAGACGATGCTTGAGCAGCAGAGCGAGCGAGGTGTGCAGCTGCTGAGGTCGCTGCTCGACGAATTGCCCGAGGAACTGGCGCGGCAGGTGTTCACGCACGCCTCTTGGACCGAGCGTCGCAGCGACTCCTACGCGCGTCTCGCGTTCCTCGGCGACAGCGTGCTGGCGTTGGCCGTGACGGCATACCTGTATCCGCGCCTGGAGGCGGAGCGCTTCGGCGCGGGACGGCTCACGAAGATCCGCGCGCAGGCGGTGTCGGGTCGCTCGTGTCGCGCTGTGGCCGAACGCTTGCGGGTCGGCGATCGTCTGCGTGCCGCTGCGCCGGAGAGCGGTGAGGGCCGTCTCGTGGGGTTGCTGGAGACCGAGCGCGTGCTGGCCTCTGTGATCGAGGCGGTGATCGGCGCGTGCCACCTGCATGCCGGATACGAGCGCACAGCGCAAGCCGTCGTGGAGGCCTTTGCGCCTGAGATCGAGGATGCGCTGGAGCATCCGCTCGACTTCAAGTCGGCGCTGCAGGAGCAACTGGCAAGGCGTGGCGAGACGATCGCCTACGAGGTGACCGACGAGCATGGGCCGCCGCACGACCGCACATTCGTGGTGGTCGCGCTCGTGGACGGAAGGCCGCTTGGCGAGGGCCGCGGGCGCAGCAAGAAGCACGCCGAGCAGCAGGCCGCGAACGAGGCGTTGGAGAGCCTCGCGAAAGCATGAGCCGGGTGGTGGGCGTATGTGGCGTTCGAGAAGGCTACGCGACCGGTTGGGCGGGTCCATGCACCTGAAGTCGCTCACGATGAAGGGCTTCAAGTCGTTCCCCGACCGCACGACACTGGACTTCGGCCCGGGCGTGAGCGTGGTCGTCGGCCCGAACGGGTCGGGCAAGTCAAACGTCACCGACGCGCTGCTGTGGGCGATGGGCGAGCAGTCGCCGCTCGCGGTCAGGGGGCAGTCGATGCAGGATGTGATCTTCGGCGGCGGTCGCGGCGTGCAGGCGCGCAGCTCCGCGGAGGTCGAGCTCGTGCTCGACAACTCCGACGGCACGGTGGACCTGCCTCTATCGGAGATCTCGATCGTGCGCCGGCTGGATCGCTCGGGCGAGGGCGAGTACCGCCTGAACGGGGCTCGCTGCCGACTCGTGGACGTGATCGAGGTGCTCTCCGACACCGGCCTCGGCAAGGAGACCCACTCGGTCATCTCTCAAGGGAGGGTGGAGGCGATCGTGACATCCAAGCCTCGCGACAGGCGCCTGCTGATCGAGGAGGCGGCGGGTCTGGGCAAGCACCGCAAGCGCCGTCGCCGCGCACAGCTGAAGCTGGAGCGAACTCAGGAGAACCTCGATAGGGCCCTCGACGTGGAGCGCGAGGCGCGCACCCGTCTGCGACCGCTCAAGCGTCAGGCGGAGGCGGCCGAGCTGCACGAGCGCCTCGAGCAGCAGATGTTGCAGGCGCGATACGAGCTCGCGCGCGAGGCTGTCAGGGCCAGCCATGAGGATCTAGCACAGGCCGAGGAAGGCGTACGGGCGGCCAGAGCGGCGCGCGAGCAGATCGAGTCGCGCCTGCGCGCCGTCGTCCAGCGGCGCGCTGCGGCCGAGGGCGCGCTCGCCGAGCGCACGGAGCGCCACGACGCGATCGCCAGACGAGCCTATGAGTCGCGCTCGGCCAGAGAGCGCCTGCAGATGCGCGGCGAGCAAGCCGCGGCGACCGCTGCGACGGTCGCTCGGCGGGCGAGCCGCATCGAGATCGAGCTTGGCGCGCTCGAGCAGCCGCTCGGTGGCGAGGGCGCGGGACACAGCCAGGCGGCTGAGGATCAGGCGAGCGAGGCCCGAGTGAGCGCAATCGAGAGTTCGCTGGCACAGATCGACAGCGAACACGAGCGTGAGCTCGAGCGCGAGATAGCCGGGCTGAACGAGGAGCGCGAGCGGGCCGCCCAGCGCGTGCAGGAGCTGCAGGGCGAGGCGTTGCTGGCCCGTGAGGCGCGCGCGCGCGCCGATGACCGCGCCGAGCAGGCGCGCACGTCGCTGCGCGAGGTTGAAGCGGAGGCCGAGGCAGCGCGACGCGATGCTGCCAAGGTCGGCGCCGAGCTGGCCGCGGCTAACCAGTTTCTGCGCAGCCATGCGGGCGCCCACGGCGCCAAGGCGGGGTCGCCTCGTGCGCTCAGCGAGGCGCTGCAGGTCAAGCCGGGCTACGAGCTGGCGCTCGCGGCGGCGCTCGGCGGGCGTCTGGATGCCGCGTTGGTGCGCGACATGGACGGAGCGCGAGCTCTGCTCGACGGCGTCGGGCCTGACGGTGGGGCGGCATTGCTCGCGGGTGAGGCGGCGGGTGAGGACGATGGCGCTGCAGGCCTGGAGGAGGGGAGCACAGATGGGTCGAGCGGGCAGCCGCCGACGACCGGAGCGCTCAGGCTGATCGAGCTCGTGAGCGGGTCGGGCGCGGTGCTCGAGCTCGCCCGCAGGCTGCTCGCCGACGCATGGGTGGTCGACAGCTTGCAGGGCCTGCGCGAGGACTTCCGCGGGGTCGCGAGCACGCGCTCTGGGAGGGTTCTGTTCGCCGGCTGGGGCGAGCTGCGCCAGCTGACCGAGGGTGGTGCCGAGCGGGTGCTCGCTCGCCGCAACGAGCGCGACCGGTTGATCTCTGAGAGCGAGCGGGCGGTGGTCGTCGAGCATGCCGCCAGGGGAGCGGTCGAGCAAGCGCTCGAGCAATTGCGCGACGCCCAGCGCGCGCGCGACGAGGGCGACGGCGCTTTGCGCGACAGCGAGCGCCTGCTCGCCGAGGCGCTCGAGTCCCAGCGCAGGGCCAACTGGTTGATCGAGCAGCGCAAGGCCGCTCCCGAGCAGGGTCCGCTGGCGGTGCGCCGCGCCGAGCTGCAGGGCGAGCTCGCCGCCGAGCGCAGGCAGGCCGAGCGCAGGCGGGCCGAGGAGGCCGAGCGCGCCAGGCGGATCCAGCGTCTGCGTGCTCAGCACGCCGCCGATGTCGAGCTGGCGCCCCGCGCCGAGCGCCTGGCTGCCGTGCTTGCCAGCGCGGGCGAGGCGGTCGAGGGGCTGCTCGCGCAGATCGAGGATCTGCTCAGCCAGGATCGCGCGGCGGGCGAGCAGGTGTCCGCGGAGCTACGGGCCTGCGCGCAGGAGGAGGCCGAAATCCAGGCCTCGCTGAGGGTTGAGGGGGAGGCCGTGACAGGGGCCGAGGTGGCCGCGCAACGCTCGCGCGACCAGGCGGCCGAGGCGCAGGAGGAGCTGCGGGATGTTTGCGAGCGACTCGAGCTGCCGCTCCCGGCGGCGCAGCTGTCGAAGACCGAGCAGGCGCGATCGGCCGGATCTGACTGTGAGCCAGGAGGACTCGAGCAGACGACCTCTGAGCAGCGGGGATCCAAGGATCTGGCCGTCCAGGAGGCCGTCGAGCCCCTCGGCGAGGAGCAGGAACAGGCGCTGCGCGCACGCCTGGAGCGGCTGGCGCGCAGACGCGAGCAGCTGGGTCCCGTGAATCCGCTGGCTGGGCAGGAGTACTCAGAGGCGATCGCGCACGTCGAGGAGCTCGAGGAGCGGCGCACCGATCTCGAGACGGCGCTTCGAGAGCTGCGGAGCGTGATCCGCGAGACCGACCGCCAGATACACGAGCGATTCAACGAGACGTTCGACGCGGCGGCGCGAAACTTCGAAGAGCTCGTGGGCGACGTGTTTCCCGGTGGCAGCGGGCGATTGCGGCTAGTCGAAGACGAGCAGACGCCGCGTGCGGTGCTTGGCGGTCAGCCAGCGCCACAGGAGGCCAATGAGGCCGCGGCCGAGCTCGAGGCAGATGAGCAGGAGGACGAGGCGGAGGAGATGTTGGGGGTCGAGATCGAGATCACACCCGCCGGCAAGTCGACGAAGCGCCTGTCGCTGCTCTCGGGTGGAGAGAAGTCGATGACAGCGCTTGCGTTCATGTTCTCCGTGTTCCTGGCACGCCCGTGCCCGTTCTATGTGCTCGACGAGGTCGAGGCTGCGCTCGACGATCTCAACCTCGACCGCTTCCTGACGCTACTGCGACGCTACGCCGACAGGGCGCAGTTCGTCGTGATCACCCACCAGAAGCGCACGATGGAGGCCGCCGACTGGCTGTACGGCGTGTCGATGGCCGACAACGGCGTCTCCAAGGTGCTCTCGCGGCGGCTCCCCAAGGAGGAGCCGGTTCCGCAAATGGCTCCAGTGGCGTAGGCAGTCCATGCCGCGAGACTGGGCTGACCTATTCATCACCGGCGCTCAGCTGGGCGTGGACGGGAGCTCTGGCAGGGAAGAGAAGGGGGGGAGCGCCGTCGCGGGTTGCTGCGGCGCTTGCGAGAGAACCTGTCGAAGACCAGGCAGGCGCTCGGCTCGGAGGTCCAGGCGACCCTCTTCGCAAAGCTCGACGAGCACACCTGGGAGCGTTTGGAGGAGGCGCTGATCATGGCCGACGTCGGGGCGAGCACGACCGCGTCGGTGGTGGAGACGCTCGAGCGCGAAGCGAGCGAGGGGGGCTTGACGAGCGGTTCAGAGCTCTCCGAGCGGCTGGTCGAGTTGCTGGCGGACACCGCTCGCAGCAAGAGCGACCGCATCGACATTCGCGCCAAGCCAACCGTGATCCTCGCCGTGGGCGTCAACGGCACCGGCAAGACGACGACGATCGGCAAGCTCGCTTGGCACCTGCGCAAGGAGCTCGGCGTGAGCGTGTTGCTCGGGGCGGCGGACACGTTTCGCGCGGCGGCCACCGAGCAGCTGGAAGGATGGGCGCAGCGAGCGGAGTGCGAGATCGTCACCGGGTCCGAGGGCTCAGACCCGGGATCCGTGGCGTTCGAAGCGGTTGCTCGAGCGCGCGGGAGAGGCATCGACGTCGTGATCGTGGACACGGCTGGACGCCTGCACACGCAGGACGATCTGATGGGCGAGCTTGCCAAGGTGCGGCGTGTGATCGAAAGGCAGCTGGAGGGAGCGCCGCACGAGACGCTGCTCACCGTGGACGCGACGACCGGTCAGAATGGGTTGCGTCAGGCGCAGATGTTCGCCGAGTCCGCGGGCGTCAGCGGGATCGTGCTCACAAAGCTCGACGGCACCGCCCGCGGCGGGATCGCGATCGCGATCGCCCGCGAGCTGGGCTTGCCGGTGAAGCTGATCGGAATCGGCGAGCAGCTCGAGGACCTGCGCCCGTTCGATCCAGATGACTTCGCCCGCGCGCTCGTCGCTGAGGGATAATCGGAGTATGGACGCTTGGATCGTCTGGTTGGCAGCCGCGGCTCTGCTCGGTGTGGGCGAGATGCACCAAGGTGGCTTCTACCTGGCCCCGTTTGCCGCGGGCGCGGCATTGGCGGCGGTTGTCAGCCTGCTGGGCGTCGGCGTGTTGCTCACCACGATCGTGTTCCTGCTCGCCTCGGGCATCGTGTTCGGGACTCTGCGTCCTGTGGCGCGCCGCCATCGCAGGCTGCCACCCTCGATCAGGACTGGAGCGGCGGCGCTTGTCGGTCGCAAGGCGATCGTGCTCGAGCGGATTGCTAACGACGAGGGGGTCGGCTGCGTGAAGATCGATGGCGAGGTGTGGACGGCGCGCAGCTTCGATGAGGATCAGGTGTTCGATCCGGGTGAACGCGTCGAAGTCGTCGAAATACGCGGCGCGACGGCGCTGGTCATGCACTGAGAGACTGTTTGGACTAGGGACAAGGACCCGACGGAAAGGAAGAACAACTCTCATGGCCGCTCTCATCGTCGTAGCCGTCGTGGTGCTATTCGCGCTCGTAGTGGCGGCGCGCACCATCCGCGTCATCCCGCAGGCGCGTGCGGGGGTGGTGGAGCGGCTCGGCCGCTACAGCCGCACGCTCGAGCCTGGCCTGACGATCGTCACGCCGTTCATCGACCGCGTCAAGCCGCTTGTGGATCTGCGCGAGCAGGTCGTGAATTTCGCGCCGCAGTCCGTGATCACCGAAGACAACGTGGTGGTGGCGATCGAAACGGTCCTGTACTTCACGATCACCGATCCACGCTCGGCGACCTATGAAGTCGCCAATCCGCTGCAGGCGATCGAGCAGTTGACGGTCACCACGCTGCGCAACGTGATCGGCGGCCTCACGCTGGAGGACACACTCACCGCCCGGGAGAGCGTCAATACACAACTGCGGGTCGTGCTGGATGAGGCGACGGGCAAGTGGGGCATACGCATCAACCGCGTAGAGATCAAGTCGGTCGACCCGCCCCAGGACATCCGAGCGGCAATGGAGAAGCAGATGCGCGCCGAGCGCGACCGGCGCGCGGCGATCCTGACGGCCGAAGGCGAGAAGCAGGCTCAGATACTCACCGCCGAGGGGCAGCAGCAGGCGGTGGTGCTGCGCGCCGAGGGCGATCGGCAGGCAGCCGTGCTGCGCGCCGAGGGCGAAGCGAAGGCGATCGACACGGTCTTCAAAGCGATTCACGACGGCAAACCCTCGCGGGAGCTGCTCAGCTACGAATACCTGCAGATGCTCCCCCAGCTCGCCGAAGGAGATTCGAACAAGGTGTTCGTCATACCCTCGGAGTTCGCCGAGGCGTTCGGCGGCATCGGTGAGGCGCTCGCGCGACGCTCCGAGCAGAGGCCTCCCACGCCTGGCTCGGCCTGATCGCGGCGGTCGCGCGAGCCACCCACCCGCGATGCGACGGCAGGCGGCGTTGTCCGTGCCGTGGACGAGGGCCGCGCCGCGGCCCTCGAGGCTGCGAGAATTGCGCGTCTGATGTTCGATTCGCTCGCCGAGAAGCTGCAGGCCACGCTGGGCGACGTGCGCCAGCGCGGGACGCTCACCGATAAGGACGTCGAGCGGGCGATGCGCGAGATCCGCCTCGCGCTGCTCGAGGCGGACGTCAACTTCAAGGTGGTCAAGCGCTTCACCAGCGATGTCGAGGACCGCTGCCTGGGAGCCGACATCGTCGGCAAGCTCAATCCTGGCCAGCAAGTCGTGAAGATCGTCGCCGACGAGCTCACCGCCCTGATGGGAGGGGCCTCGGCGGGACTGAGCTTCTCGCCGAGACCGCCCACGGTGATCCTGATGGCGGGCCTGCAAGGCTCCGGCAAGACGACCGCCGCCGCCAAGCTCGCGCGCCACCTGCGCGAAGAGCACTCCTCCTCGGTGGCGCTCGCCGCCTGCGACGTGTACCGCCCCGCAGCGGTGGACCAGCTCGTCAAGGTCGGCTCTCAGGCGGGCGCGAGCGTGTATTACCGAGACCCCACCCACCCCGACCGCGACCCAGTGGATATCGCGGCCTGGGCGCTCGATCGCGCCCAGCGGGAGGGCAAGGACGTGCTGATCGTCGACACCAGCGGGCGCTTGCACGTCGACGAGGCGCTGATGGCGGAGCTCGTGAAGATCCGCGACGCGGTCAAACCAACCGACGTGCTGCTCGTCGTGGATGCGATGACCGGACAGGACGCTGTGAACGTCGCCGAGCAGTTCGCCGCCGCGGTCCAGTTCGACGGAGTGGTGATGAGCAAGCTCGACGGCGACGCTCGCGGGGGCGCCGCCCTGTCGGTGAAGGCTGTCACGGGCAAGCCGATCATGTTCGCCTCCACAGGCGAGAAGCTCGACCAGTTCGAGCGCTTCCACCCCGACCGCATGGCTCAGCGGATCCTGGGGATGGGGGATGTCATGAGCCTGATCGAGACGGCCGAGCGGCAGTTCGACGAGAGCCAGGCCGTCGAGCTCGAGCGCAAGCTGCGACGCAACGAGTTCGGCCTCGACGACTTCCTCGATCAGCTCAAGACGATCCGCCGCATGGGACCGCTCACCAACTTGCTGGGGATGATCCCGGGCTTCGCGGGAGCACAGCTGAAAGGTCTGAAGGTGGACGAGCGCGAGCTCGACCGCATCCAGGCGATCATCCTCTCGATGACCCCCGAGGAGCGCACCCGACCCGAGCTGATCAAGGGCTCGCGACGCCTGCGGATCGCACGCGGGTCAGGGACCAACGTTCAACAGGTCAATCAGCTCGTCAAGCAGTTCGGCCAGATGCGCAAGATGATGCGCCAGATGGGTCGCGGCAAGATGCCAGACGTCGGAGCTCTGATGCGCCAGGCGCGCTGAAGGGTCGGCGCTGCCGACCTATCGCCTTCGCCGGCGACGAGCACGTTAGCCGGCGACGGCATGTTCGCCGACGGTGAGCACGTTAGCCGGCGACGGCATGTTCGCCGACGGTGAGCACGTCGCCGGCAATGGGCACGTCCGCCGGCAGTGAGCCGGCGCCGCCGGCCACGCCGGCCGCTTACGACCCTCGACGAATGACCGGCACGCGTGCGCGGCGTGCAGCGTTCGGCGCCTGGCCGACCGGCACAATCCCGCCAGGGACCCTGAATAGATGGCTTACCGTCTAAGCTCTCAAGCTGGATCGGCAAGCACTCAGAGAGGAAACCGTGTCGGTAAGGCTAAGGCTCACGCGTGTGGGCGCAAAGAAGAATCCCGTTTGGCGCGTGGTCGTCGCCGATCAGCGCTCTCCGCGCGACGGGCGCGTGATCGAGACGATCGGCCATTACAACGCCCAGACGGATCCGTCGACGATCGCGATCGACGAGGAGCGCGCCAAGAGCTGGCTTGCTCGCGGGGCTCAGCCGTCGAACACGGTTCGGAAGCTCTTGCGCATCCAAGGAATCAGCCAATAACTTCCTGTGAGACGCCGTACGCTGGGCTTCGCGGTGGCTCACGGGGCCGCTCAGGAAAGGTGACCAGGTGTCCTCGGAGGCCGTGAGAGAGTTGTTGGAGTACCTGGCGCAGGGACTGGTCGACAACCCCGAGGAGGTATCGGTCGAGCAGTTCGAGGAGGATGAGGGGACGGTGGTGCTCGAGCTGTGCGTCGCCGAGCAGGACTACGGTCAGGTGATCGGCCGCGGCGGGCGCACCGCCCATGCGTTGAGGACAGTTGTGAAGGCCGCAGCGGTGAGCGAGAAGCGTCGCGTGCTCGTCGACATAGTCGACTGAAGGCTGCGATGGCCGCGATGGCGGGCGAGCGCTCAGCGGGAGAGGGAGGCGAGGCTTTGCGCACCGTGGTCGCCGGTCGAGTTGGGCGCGCTCATGGCTTGGACGGAAGCTTCTACGTGACAGGGCCCAGACCGAGGCTGCTCGAGCTCGGGACGGCGGTGAGCGTGGGAGGCCGCACCGCGAGCGTGGCCAGGCGCGCCGGCGCCGACGAGCATCCGATCGTGCGGTTGGAGGGCGTTGTGGATCGCAGCGCCGCGGAGGCGCTGCGAGGGCTGGAGCTGACCGTCGAGCTCGCCGACGCGCCGAAGCTTGGTGAGGGGGAGTGGTGGGCCAGCGAACTGGAGGGTTGTCGTGTGGTCGACGGTGAGCGCTACGTCGGGATCGTCGCACGGCTCCTCGAGCTTCCCTCGTGTGAGGCGCTCGAGGTCCGTCTCCTCGGCGCAGACTCGCGCGCCTCGGCAGGCGAGCTGCTCGTGCCAATGGTGCGCCAGGCGATTCGGCGCGTCGATATCGGCGAGCGGCGAATCGACGTCGACATGAGCTTCCTGGAGGATGCGTCGTGAGAGAGCTTCCTGCAAGCGACTGGGTGGCGGGCCGCATGCGCGATCGCGAGCAGGTCGAGCGCATCGGCGAGGGGGTTCGATGGAGATAGACATATTCACTCTCTTCCCCGAGTGGTTCGAGTGGTTCGAGGCGCAGCGGCACGTCCGCAATGTGATCGAGCGCGGCACGCGGTTGCGCTATGTGAACTTCCGCGAGCACACTCCCTTGAGCGGCGGCCAGGTCGACGACACGCCCTTTGGCGGCGGCGCCGGGATGGTGCTGCGAGTCGACGTGATGGATGCGGCGCTGCGCGCCCATTACGGCGTCGACGCGACCAGCGTGCGGAAGGGCCGGCGTGTGATCGCGCTCGCGCCGGGCGGGCGAATCCTCGACGAGAGCTATGTGCGGGAGCTCGCCGCAGAGCCTGCGCTGACCCTGCTGTGCGGGCGTTATGAGGGTTTTGACGAGCGTATCGCTGAGCATCTGGCGAGCGAGACGCTCTCGATCGGGCGCTATGTGCTCTCTGGCGGAGAGCCGGCGGCGATGGTCGTCTGCGATGCTGTCCTGCGCAAGCTCCCGGGGGCGCTCGGACACGTCGAGTCGGCGCTCGAGGAGTCCTTCAGCGAGACGCTCGAAGGCGAGCCCGAGTATCCGCACTACACCCGTCCGGCCGAGTACCGGGGGTGGAGGGTGCCCGAGATCCTGCTCTCCGGCCATCACGAGCGCATACGGGAATGGCGCGCCGAGCAGAGCCGGCGCCGCGGCGGGAGGGACTAGCGCCACCTGCGCCTCGGTGAGCGGTGTTCGCTACCATTCGCGGTCGCGTCGGTGAAGGAAGCGTTTCGCTCACCCGGCGCCCTCTTTCTTATGAGCACCGTTATCGAAAGCATCGAGCGTGCGCAACTGCGCCGTGTCCCCGACTTCGCGCCGGGCGATCGCGTGAAGGTCCACTTCCAGGTGATCGAGGGAACGCGCCGGCGCATCCAGGTCTTCGAGGGCGTCGTCATCAAGCGCCAGGGCCACGGCGCTCGCGAGACGTTCACCGTTCGCAAGCAGTCCTTCGGAGTTGGGGTCGAGCGCATGTTTCCGGTGCACTCACCCAAGATCGACCGTATCGAGGTGGCCGCGAGGGGCGACGTGCGCCGGGCAAAGCTCTATTACCTGCGCGATCGTGTCGGCAAGCGCGCTCGCGTGCGCGAGCGCCGCTATACGGGACCCGAGGAAGCGGTCGAGTACGGCCTGTTGCACGAGCCAACAGAGGCGACGGACGCGGAGGGTGCGACCGCCGAGGAGACGGTGTCAGAGGCGCCGGGCGCCGAGGCGGGGACCGAGGCGGCGGAGACGGCCCTCACGAGCGACGCTCCGGAGGAGGCGTCAGCATCCGCCGGCCAGGCGTCAGGGGCGGAGGGAGCGGCTGCCGGTGAGCTGGAGGACTCTGGTGCGCAGAGCGACGCTCAGAGCGAGTCCGGCCCGCCGGAGGCGACGACCGACGATACCGATTCTCCCTCCGACGCCGGCGACGCTGGAGCCGGCGACTCCGCGGCGTGAAGGCGAAGTCCTCCTCGGTGAAGGGCGCTGAGGAAAAGGGCGAGGGTGGGGGAGCATCCAAGTCGAAGACCAACTCGATCGTCGAGCTTGTCGTGATCGTGCTGGTCGCGGTCGGCCTGGCGCTTGGCATACAGGCGTTCATCGTCAAGCCCTACCGGATCCCGAGCGGTTCGATGGAACCGACCTTGAAAGTGGGCCAGCGGGTTCTCGTCAACCGCATCGGCATGCACTTCAAAGAACCTCACGTCGGCGAGATCGTGGTGTTCCATCCACCGAAGGACGCCGAACAGCAGGTCTGCGGGCCAGCCCCTCACACCGTCACCCCCGGCGGCGCGGCCTGCTCTACTCCTGAGCCCGAATCGTCGAGCGTGAACTTCATCAAGCGAATCGTGGCCGGTCCGGGCGACACGCTCTACATCAAGGAAGGCCACGCCTTTCGCAACGGCAAGCGCGAGAGCGACTCCTATATCAATCCGTGTGGAGGCGGCTCTGAGTGCAACTTCCCGACGCCGATCAAGGTTCCGGCCGGTCATTGGTTCATGATGGGGGACAACCGTGGCGAGTCGGACGACAGCAGATTCTGGGGGCCAGTCCCCACGAGCTGGATCATCGGAGGGGCCTTTGCCACCTACTGGCCTCCCGACCGCGTCGGCCTCCTCTAGGGCCCAAGGCTCCTCGGGGAGCCCTTCCTCGAGGGCCCCTTACTCAAAGCGAGCCGCTCGTCGCCGCGCGCGGCGCAAGAGCGGTCAGCGTCTGTTCGCGTTCGATCGCGCTCTGGGAGTCCGCCTGGTCGCTGGCGCTGATGAGGCGGGGCGCGGCTGCCTGGCCGGGCCGCTCGTGGCCGCTGGAGTGTTGTTCGACTACGAGCGGCTCACCACCCGCGAGCTGCGCGCTCTGGCGACCCTCAACGATTCCAAGCAGCACAAAGCGGAGACTCGCGAGGAGCTCTATCCGCTCGTGCTGAACGCCGCGCTGCGTGTCACTGTCGTCTCGCGTTGCGTGCAGGGAATCGATTCCCGCGGCTTGCACAAGACCAACCTGGCTGCCTTGCGCGACGCCATCAGGGGCGTGACAAGCGGGATCCAGGAAGAGGTCATGTGCTTGACCGACGGCTTCGCGATTCCCGAGCTCGAGCGGCCCCACCGGGCCATAGTCAACGGCGACGCCACCAGCGCGGCGATCGCGGCCGCGTCGATCGTGGCGAAGGTCACGCGCGACCGGTATATGCACCACGCGGACGAGATGCACCCAGGCTGGAGCTTCGCCGAGCATGTGGGCTACTCAACCCCGGTGCATCGCGAAGCGATCCTGCGTCAGGGAGTCTCGCCATTGCACCGCATGTCCTTCCAGTCGCTGGCCTACCAGCAGCTGGCGCTCTGAGCGGCGACGGCCACTGGCCCAGCGGGCCGCGTCCGACGGCGCTGGGCAGGCTCACCACGCCCCTTCGACGTGGTCGAGGCGCAGGAGGCGGTCTGAGCCGTCGACGATCACGCCGACGGCGTCGAAGCGGATCGTATGAGCTTTGGGGCGCGTGTGGGTGTTTTCGTACAGCCACGCGCACGCCAGCTTCCTGAGGCGTGCACGCTGGCTTAGCTTCAACCAGGCGAGTGGCTGTTCCTCGGGGCAGAGGCCGCGACGGCGATTGCTCGCGCGTCGCGTCTTGACCTCCGCGAACACGAGCACTCGTCCGTCGAAGGCGATCAGGTCGATCTCGCCGTAGCGCGTCCTCACGTTGCGGGCCACGACCACGAATCCAAGCCGGCGGAAGTGCCCGACGGCCAGGTCCTCGCCGAGGGCGCCCAGCAGTCGACGCCGGTCGCTGCGAGCCGGAGTGCCGGCTGATGGAAAGCCTGGTCTGTGCACGCCTCGACCGTAGGCAGAAAAATATGACGTAAAAGACACAGATGTGCCGATTTGCAGACATGACTCAGCAGGCTTTGTCGAGAGCTTCGGAAAAGCTCTTCGGGCACGCGCTGCGGCGGCGGATATCCTGGCGTGCCTCCACCGAGTCCGATCTCGTGAAACACACGCCCGACAACCAAAGCGCCGCGACCGCCGCGCCCGCGAGCCCGTCCTCGTCCGATCAGAGCGCCGACCGGCTCGCGCTCGGGATCGACGGCGTCAGCGGCTTCATGGGGATGCGCTGGGACAGCGCCGACACCGTCCGTCTGGCAATTCGCCCGGAGCTGATCAACGCCGCCGGCCTGCTCTCGGGCGTGGTGACATACGCGCTTGTCGACTACTGCATGGGCTCGACCCTGTGGCCGCAAACGACCGAGGACGAGCACATAGCGACACTCAACATCTCGATCAACTACATCCAGACAGCCACCGAGGGGGAGATCGTGTGCACGACCGAGCTCGACCGGCGCAACCGCACCAATGCGGTCATGCGCAGCGAGGTGCGCCACGAAGACGGTCGGCTGCTCGTGACGGCGATCGGGAGCTATGCGATATTCCCAGCGCGCCGGCGCCCGCGAGCCAGCTGACGCACGAGGACGGCGCCAGCCGCCTGGTCACCGCGAGCACGCCCCCAATGTCGAAGATCACCCACACCCCTCGCGCGCTCACGATCGCTGGCTCCGATTCGGGCGGCGGCGCCGGCGTGCAGGCCGACCTGAAGGCGTTCGCTCGCTGTGGCGTTCACGGTATGAGCGCCATCACCGCGATCACGGCGCAGAGCACGCTCGGCGTGAGCGCGGTGCACCATGTCCCGGGCGAGGTGATCCTCGCCCAGGTTCGGGCTGTCGTCTCGGACATCGGCGTCGACGCGGTCAAGGTAGGGATGCTCGGCGCCGAGCAAGCCATCCACGCCGTCGCGCAAGCGCTCGACGAGCTGCCCGCCGGCACACCGGTGGTGGTCGATCCGGTGATGGTCGCCGAGTCGGGCGCGCAGCTGCTCGATCCCGACGCCCAGGGCGCGCTCGTGGCTGAGATCCTGCCCCGCGCCACGATTCTCACACCCAACCTGCCGGAGGCGCGCTCGCTTGCTCGACACATCTCGCGTGCGGCGGCTGCGAGGTCAGGCGCCGGCGCCTCCACGCCGGCCAATCCCGATCACAGCCTCGAGCCTCGGGATGAGCGCAGCGACGCGGAGGCGCTCGAGGCCAGCCGGCTGGTGCGCGAACTGCTTTCGCTTGGACCCGAGATCGTGGTGCTCACAGGCGGCCACCGCGCGCAGGCGGTCGATCTGTTCCTCGACTCGCGCTCCCCCGAGGGGATCGTGAGCATCGCCGGTGAGCGCCACCCAAGCGACGCCGCGCACGGCTCTGGCTGCACCCATTCCTCCGTGCTCGCGGCGCAGCTCGCGCTCGGTCGCGCCCCGCTGCAGGCCGCCTTCGCAGCCCGTGCGCTCGCTGGGGCCGCGGTCGCTGACGGGCTACGCGATCTCGGCGAGGGGCCCGGGCCGGTGGACGTCATGGGGCTTGCGCGCCTGCGCTCCTCTCACGAGTGATCGAGTGGCGATCGCTTTGCCATAATCGGTCGCGATGAAGCTGCTGCGCGTCAAGCCCGGTCATGGCGAGGTGGTGCTCGCCGAGGGCGACGCGACGGTTCCCGAGCAGCACGCGCGCCTGCGGGACGCCTTCAGCCGAGAGCTCCAGGCCGGCACATGGGCAGCGGTGCCGATCTCGACCCCGGCGGGACGGCGCGAGGCTGAGCTGGTTCGCAGCTTCGAGGAGGTCCCAACCGACGCCGAGCGCGTGATCTTCTTCCCTCGGGCGGCGGGTGGTCGCTGATGCGAGCTGGGCCCTGGCCGATCGGGCGCATCCGTTTGACGGCGCGTCCCTAGCCCTGAGGCTCGCATGACGCTCGCGCTCGGGACAGCCGCGATCCTGCTTCTCACATCGCTGTCGGTGCTGGCGCTGCCAAGGCTGCAACGCCGACTCGCGCCGAGGCTCGGGGAGACGCTGGCACGCCGCCGTCCGGCGCTCGCGCTCGTGGAGGACTACGACCCTGGACGCGAGCTGCGCGCCGAGCAGCGCGCTCGCGCGCTGCTGCGCTCGTGCGTGAACGAGGAGGAGTGGGCCATGTATCGCGACCTTGGCTTTCTGCGCGTGCGCGGATCGCTCGGCGCGCGCCCCTGCGCGTACCTGGTCTACCCTCACAAGCCGATCCTCGCCCACCTCCCCGAGACCGGGTTGGTGCTTGGCGAGTACTGCATCGAGTTCCCCGACGACACGCGCCCGTATGGCAGTCCGCGGCTTCCCGACGCAGACGACGTGCTCGCCAAGTGGGTTGTGCTGACATCCGACGAGCGCGCGCTCGTCGAGCTCGCCAACATGCACTTGCCAGGACGCCAGATACGGGTCGCCAAGGCGCGCCGCGATCTCGAGCGCTTGGAGGGCTGGGAGCGTGAGCGCTCGCGCCGCGCCGCGCCGCTGCGCCTCAGTAGTGTTCGAGCGCGGTGAGCACTCCCTCCTCATTCGACGTAAAGCACCGCTCGCGCGCCCTCATCGAGGGCCCCGAGCGCGCCGCCGCGCGCGCCTACCTGCACGGGATCGGCTACACCGCTGAGGACCTCGCCAAGCCGATCGTGGGCGTCGCGCACTCGTGGATCGAGACGATGCCCTGCAATTTCAACAACCGCGTGCTGGCGGCGAAGGTCAAGGAGGGCATCCGCGCGGCGGGTGGCACGCCGATGGAGCTCAACACGATCGCGATCTCCGACGGCATCACGATGGGCACATCCGGGATGCGCGCATCGCTCGTCTCACGCGAGCTGATCGCCGACTCGATCGAGCTGGTCGCGTCCGCCCATCACTTCGACGCGCTCGTCGTCATCTCAGGCTGCGACAAGACGATCCCGGGCGCCGTGATGGCGCTCGCGCGCCTGGACATCCCCGGGCTGATGCTCTACGGAGGCTCGATCCGTCCCGGTCACTACAGGGGTGAGGACGTCACGATCCAGCAGGTCTTCGAGGCCGTCGGCGCCTACGCCGCCGGCAAGATCACCGAAGCCGAGCTGCACGAGCTGGAGGAGGCCGCGTCGCCCGGAGCCGGCGCCTGCGGCGGCCAGTTCACCGCCAACACGATGGCGATGGCCTTCGAGGTGCTCGGCATCTCGCCCGCAGGCTCCTCGATGGTGCCCGCCGAGGACGGCCGCAAGCTGCAGGTCGCGGTGCGGTGTGGCGAGCTTGTCATGGATGTGTTGCGCGCGGGCTTGCTCCCGAGCGAAATCATCACCAAGCCCGCGCTCGAGAACGCGATCGCGGCGGTCGCCACCAGCGGAGGCTCCACCAACGGGGTCCTGCATCTGCTCGCGGTCGCCCGCGAAATGGGCGTGCCCCTGGCGATCGACGAGTTCGACCGCATCTCCGACGCCACGCCGCTCCTTTGCGACCTGCAGCCCGGAGGCCAGCTACGTCGCCACCGACCTATACGAGGCCGGTGGGGTGCCGCTCGTGATGCGGCGCCTGCAGGAAGCCGGGCATCCTGCGCTCTCGGGCGATCACAGTCACCGGCCGCACCGTCGCCGAACACGCCGATGAGGCCGTAGGAGACGCCGGGACAGCGCGTCGTGCGTCCCCTCACAGAGCCGCTCAAGCCGACCGGCGGCTTCGCGATCCTGCGCGGCAATCGTCGCCCCCGAGGGCTGTGTCGTCAAGCTTGCCGGCCACGAGCGCCGCCATCATGTCGGTCCCGCGCGCGTCTTCGACGGCGAGGAGGCCGCGATGGCTGCGGTGCTCGCCGATGAGATCGCCGCCGGCGACGTCGTAGTGATCCGTGGCGAGGGGCCAGCGGGCGGCCCCGGCATGCGCGAGATGCTCGCCGTCACCGCCGCCATCGTCGGCGAGGGGCTGGGGGAGAGCGTCGCGCTCATCACCGACGGGCGCTTCTCCGGCGCCACTCACGGCTTCATGGCGGCCCACATCGCCCCCGAGGCCGTGCGTGGCGGGCCGATCGGAGCGCTTCTCGACGGCGATCAGATCACGATCGACGTCGACGCCAGGCGCATCGACGTCGCGCTCGACGAGGAGCAGATCGCGGCTCGCCTGGCCGCCTATGCGCAGCCGCCGCGCGCCGACGAGCACATCGACGTCGCAATTCGCAAGTACGCGCGGCTGGTCGGCTCAGCCGCCGAGGGCGCCGTTACGAGCTGAGCTGTGAGCGGAGTCCGGGTCGGGCTCCTCCTCGACGAACTCGCGCAGCAGCTCGTTGAAGGCGCCGGGACGCTCGATCATCGCCATGTGCCCGGTCCCCTCGAAGACCACCTTGCGCGAATTGGGGATCAGCTCCTCGAACACGCTCGCGTCGCCAACAGGGATGATCTTGTCTTCGTCTCCCCACACGATCAATGTCGGGCATGCGATCTCCGGCAGCCTGTCCCTGACCGGGTAGTCGATGTTCGCCCGCAGAGCTTCCATGAAGCCCGGCTTGCCGGCGCCACGCAGCTGCTCGGCGGCGAGCGCAGCCGGCAGGCGACCCGGGTGGCGTGTCACGAGGCCCAACGTCAGGTTTCGCAGCCCGGGACGGCTCGCCACCCAGTCCGACCTCGCCGCCGTCCAACCGGTGTAGACGGCCACCATGGGCGCCACGCGGCGCAGGTAGGGCTCGACCCGCTCGGCGCGGCGGTGGCGGTATGTGCTGATCCCGGCGGCCGACACCAGCACGAGGCGCTCGACGCGTTGCGGGAAGGCGATCGCCAGCTCCGCCGAGACGAAGCCGCCCATCGAGTTGCCGACAACCGTCGCCGCGTCCACTTCGAGCGCTCCCAGCAGGCCGTCGAGGATGCGCGCATAGGCGGAGATCGTGATGCGCTCCCTGGGCATTGGCGAGTGACCGAACCCGGGCAGGTCCATCGCGATCACGCGATGGTCGCGCGCGAACACCGGCAGTTGCTCGAGCCAGTTGGGCCACGAGCCCGACAGTCCGTGCACGAACACGATCGTCGGGCCTTCGCCCAACTCGACCACGTTGACCGGCCGCTCTTGCACCGTGACCCAGCGCTGGTGCTGCGACCAGTCGACATCCAGCCACGCCGAGCGCCCAACGGCTCCATAGGGTTGCTTGCGATCGGTCCTGGGGAGAGTCGCCACGCCGCTCATCTGTCAATAATCTACCCCACCAATGCGAATCGCCATCGATGTCGACTCGACCCTGCACCACTACTGGGACGTGCTCTCGGAGATCTCCCGCCGGCGCTTCGGCGTCGAGCTGCCCTATGAGGAGCAGTTCACCTGGGGAATCACGCGGCTGCGTCCCGACCAGCTCGCGCTGTGCATCGAGGAGAGCCACAGCGACGAGGCGATCCTCGCTGGGCAGCCCTACCCGGGCGCGGTCGAGGCGATTCGCTCGTGGAGCGAGCAGGGACATTTCATCCACGTCACAACCCATCGCTCGACCGCCTGCGCAGCCGCCACGGCCGGCTGGCTTGGAAGGCCTGGGGCTCCCATTCGACGACCTCTGCTGCTCCCAGGACAAGGTCACGCGCTGTGTCGAGCTCGACATAGACCTCTTGATCGACGACAGCCCGCTGAACATCAGCGCTGCGATCGAGCGCGGCATCGCGACGGCCACGATCCTGCATCCCTGGAACGTCGAGCTCTGCGAGGTCGAGGACGTCCTCAGCGCGAGCGATTGGCAGGAGCTGGCCCAGCTGCTGGCGCCGATCCTCTCAAATCCCACGCGCACGCTGGCCCGCAAGGGCTGAGCTCCAGCACGCGCATCCGTTGTGCGATCTCCACCTCGCTGGGGGCGCCGTCCCTTCTTGACGACGCGAAGACGAGGGAATCTGCGTTGCACGAGCGCGCGCGAGCCAGAAGGGCGTAGGGCCTGCCATGCCGAACTATGCAGCGTGATGAGCGCACGCCAGCCTGATATGCGCGCAAACCAGCTTGACAGCGAGGCGAGCCTCGGTGAGCAATGGAGACGCGCGCTTGCCCAGCTGGAGGAGGATCTGCGTCGCACGAACGCCGCTTCGCGCACCAGGCGCGCCTATGGGATCGACACGCTCCAGTTTGCGTGCTGGGCTCACGCGCACGGCCTGATCCCCTCCACCGTCGAGCCGCGCGACGTTCGACGCTATGTCGCCCATCTCTCCGAGCGCAAGCTCTCAGCGACCACCACCGCGCGCAAGCTCGCGGCGATCCGTGCCCTGTTTCGCGGCCAGCGCGAGCATGGCGAGATCGAGCAGAGCCCCGCCGATCTACTGGCCACCCCCCGGCGCGCCTCGCATCTGCCGCGTGTCCTGAAGGCGCCGGAAGTCGCACGGCTGCTCGAGAGCATTCCCCTCGAGGGAGTCGTCGGGCCGCTCGATCTGCGCGACCGCGCTCTGTTCGAGCTCACCTACGCCTGCGGCCTGCGCGCGGAGGAGATCGTCTCGCTGAACGTCGGCGACGTCGACCACGACGCAGAGCAGTTGCGCGTCGAGGGCAAGGGCTCGAAGACTCGCTTCGTCCCGGCGGGCGAGGTCGCGCTGCATGCGGTTCGGGTCTATCTCGAGCGGGCACGGCCGGCGCTGCGCAGCGAGCGAGACGAGCGGGCTCTGTTCCTCAGCCGCTCGGGCCGGCGACTAGGCACCAGCGACGTGCGCCGCCGCCTGCGCGCCTGGGCCGCCCGTGCGGGCGTGCCCGCAGGGATCTCCCCGCACGCCCTGCGCCACAGCTTTGCCACCCATCTGCTGGACGGCGGAGCGGACCTGCGCTCGATCCAGGAGCTGCTCGGGCACTCGAGCATCTCGACAACCCAGGTCTACACTCGAGTAGAGTCCGCCAAACTCAGAAGCGCCTATGCGCGCAGTCACCCTCGGGCCTGATCGGCGGGAGAAGACCCTGGAGACGAACGTCAAAGCGATCGAGCTGCGCGAACTGTGGCGGCGCTACAAGTCAGACGCGGATCCTCGCGCTCGCGAGCGGTTGGTCGTCGCCTACTCGCCGCTGGTCAAGTACGTGGCTGGGCGCACCGCCGCTGGCCTGCCGCCGCACGTCGAGGAGGCCGATCTGGTCTCTTATGGACTCGTCGGGCTGATCTCCGCGATCGAGCGCTTCGACCCCACGCGCGAGATCAAGTTCGAGACGTACGCGATCACGCGCATCAAGGGAGCGATCATCGACGAGCTGCGCTCGATCGACTGGGTGCCGCGCAGCGTGCGCGCTCGCGCGCGGGAGATCGAGCGCGCCAACGCCAAGCTCGAGCATCGTCTCCAGCGCACCCCCACAGATGAGGAGATGGCGGCTGAGCTCGACCTGACGGTGCCCGAGCTCCACGAGTCGCTGCTGGCGATCTCCCACTCCTCGGTGGCGGCGCTCGACGAGCTGTGGACCGTCTCTGACTCCAGCGGCGACCAGGTGTCGCTGATGGACACGATCGAGGACCCCAATGCGCCCGACCCCTCGCGCGCGCTCGACGTCGGCGACCTCAAGGACCGGATCGCCGACTCCATCGCCTCGTTGCCCGAGCGCGAGAAGCTCGTGATCGCGCTCTACTACTACGAGAACCTGACGCTCCGCGAGATCGGTGAGGTGCTGGGCGTGACCGAGTCGCGTATATCGCAGCTCCACACGAAGGCGGTCCTGCGCCTGCGCGGGCGCATGCAGGACGGCTCCTTCGACTAGCCAGGTCGACCCCTAGCAACAGGTACCGATCGGCGGTATCTTCAGTTGAAGATCTCACAAGGAGATGCCCGTGCGCCCGGCAGCCGATCGGATTCGCAACGTCGCCCTCGTCGGCCATCGCGGCTCGGGGAAGACCTCGCTGCACGAGGCGCTTCTATTCGAGGCGGGCGCGGTCGGTCGGCTTGGCTCCGTCCTCGACGGAACGACGGTGTCCGACTCGGACTCCGACGAGCGGGCGCGTCAGATGTCGATCTCCACGACGCTCTCCTCGCTGCGGTGGCAGGAGCGCAAGGTCAACCTGCTCGACACCCCGGGTGAGCCGAGCTTCATAGCCGACGCGCTCGCGGCGCTGCGCGTGTGCGAGTCGGCCGTGTTCGTGGTGAGCGCGGTCGCCGGGGTCGAGGTGACAACGACCCGTCTGTGGGCGCGCGCCGCCGAGCTCGACATCGCCAGGCTGCTGTTCGTCAACATGCTCGACCGCGACCGCGCCGACTTCAAAGCGACGCTCGACTCGCTCAAGCGCGCATTCGGCCCGCACGTCGTCGCCACGGAGATCCCGCTCGTGTCCGGGGGTGAGGTGGAAGGGGTGATCGACTTGCTCGACATGACCGCCTTCCGCCAAGGATCCTCTGAGCGCGGCGATGTCCAGGAGGCGCCGATCCCAGAAGAGCAACTGCAGCTCGCGGGCGAATACCGCGAGCGTTTGATGGATGAGGTCTGCGAGGTCTCTGATGCGCTGATGGAACGCTACCTCGAGGGCGAGCGGATCTCACACGAGGAGATCGCCGCCGCGCTCAAGCAGGGCACCAACCACGGGGAGATATTTCCGGTTGTATGCGGTGTGGCGACGCGCAACCTGGGCACCTCGCGCTTGCTGGGAGCGATCGTCGAGGACCTGCCATCGCCTGTGAGGCATGGCCCGCTCACCGTCGGCGAAGTCGAGCTCTCGGCGTCCGAGGACGCCGAGCTGTTCGCCTACGTCTTCAAGACCCGCGCCGATCCCTATGCCGGGCGCGTCAACCTCCTGCGCGTCTACCAGGGATTGCTCACCCACGACTCGCATGTGCTCAACACGCGCACCCATGCGCGCGAGCGCATCGGCCAGCCGATCTTCTTCTGCGGAAAGGCGAGCGAGCACGCGCAGGAGATCGGAGCTGGGGATCTCGGAGCGGTCGCAAAGCTCAAGGACACCCACTCCGGGGACTGGCTCGCGGCGCGCGACGAGCCACTCGAGATGCCCCGTCCGAGCCTGCCGGCGCCGGTGATGGCGTTTGCCGTGGAGCCGGGGAGCAGGGGCGAGGAGGAGAAGGTGTTCGCCTCCTTGCGCCGCCTGCAGGAGGAGGATCCGACGATCGACCTGCACCGCGACCCGCAGACCGGCGAGCAGATCGTCGCCGGCCTCTCGCAGGTGCACGTCGAAGTGATCGTCGAGCGCCTGCGCTCGCGCTTCGGCGTCGAGGTCGCGCTCAAGCCGCCGCGCGTTCCCTATCGCGAGACGATTCGCGCTTGCGCGAAGGGCCACGGGCGCCACAAGAAGCAGACCGGTGGTCGCGGCCAGTTCGGCGACTGCCACATCGAGATCGAGCCGCTGAGAAACGATCCCACCCACCCGAGCGGCTTCGAGTTCGTCAACCGCATCAAGGGTGGAGCGATCCCGAGCCAGTTCATCCCGGCCGTCGAAAAGGGCGTGCTCGAAGCGATGGAGGCAGGTCCCGTCGCCGGCTACCCCGTCAAGGATGTGCGCGTGACGCTCCTAGACGGCTCGTTTCATGCGGTCGACTCCTCCGAGCTGGCCTTCAAGCTCGCGGGAGGGCTCGCGATGAGGCAGGCGCTCGGGGAGGCTCGTCCAGTGCTGTTGGAGCCGATCATGCTCGTCACGGTCTCGGTTCCCGACGAGCACGTGGGCGATGTGATCGGCGACCTCAACAGCCGTCGCGGCCGCCCCCAGGGCATGGAGCCCAGCGGCGCCGTAACGGAGATCAAGGCGGAGGCGCCGATGGCTGAGATGCTCAGCTACGCACCGGACCTGCGCTCGATAACGCAGGGCCAGGGCGACTACACGCTCGAGCTGCTGCGCTACGAGGCGGCCCCTAGCCACCTCGCCAAGAAGGTGCTGGAGGGCCTCGACACCGAGCGCCTGGCCACTCACGCCTGAGAACGTCTTTCAAAATGAGGGCACGCCCGGATGCATTCCTGTACGCGGCGCTGGATCGCCACGTGACGCCTCGCACGTGCTACCGGTACGCGCTTCGTGTACGTGCTTCGTCGCCCCGCGGCGCCCAGCATGGCCCATGAACGCCCCGAACGCACCCCCATCTTGAAAGATGTTCTGAGGAGCCGGCGGAGCGTCCTCATGCCCGGCCGGCTACTCTGGTGGGCCGATGGCTACGCGCGCAATCCTCACCTCCCACCCCGTGGTCGCCTGCGACGTGTGCGGCAGGCGCCTGTTGCGCGGCGAGAATCCCGATGTGTTCCTGGCGGGCGGCCAGCGCCGCACTGTGTGCGAGCTGTGCGTCCCAAGGGCTGCCGCGGAGGGCTGGCTGCGCGAGGCCGACGATCATGCCGCCAGCGTTCGTCCCACACGCGCGCGGCGCGCCGGATCGCTGCTGGGGCGGCTGCGTCAGTTACGCGAGTCTCCACAACGCCCCGTGCGTCGCGAGAGCCAACCTGGCGCAGGCCTGCGCGGCGGCGCCGAGGAGGCCGCCTCCGCCGAGGACGGCCTGTACGACTTTCTCGAGGGCGGCACGCTCGAGCGCGCCGAGTCTTATGACCAGGAGATCTACATGGACTCCGTCGAGGATTCGCAAACGGCTGACGGCCGGTGGAGCGCCGAGCCTGGCGTTGCGGCGCAGCAAGGGTTGACGGCCCACGATCGTCAGATGATTGGTTCGTCGCCCGCTCGCTCTGAGCGGCGTTCTCATGCGACGCCGACGAGCGGTGAGCTGAAGGTCTCGCGCGCGCTGGAGGTCTTCAACGCCGGCGAGCAGCCCAGGCGGGTGGCGGGCGTGGCTCGCTCGCTGGGCGCTCCCTCGGTCACGGTGCGCCCGCTGGAGGAGTCGGGCAGCGCGGTCGCGATCGTCGTTGCTTGGGAGTTGTGCTGGTACCGCTATGAGGTCGATCTCGGCGACGAGGCCGCGGGAGCGCAGCTCGTCTCCCAGGGCATGGAGCTCGAGGAGCTCCATGAGAGAGACCTGCTCGCGAACGCGGCCGCCGACGAGCGCGGCGAGCTGGCCCCGCTGCTGGCGTGAGCCCAGAGAGGAGCTCGGGCCGGCTCGCGCGCTGCGCGCAGTACGATCTAGAGCGATGATCTACTGCGTCGTACCGAAGGCGATGGCCGACGAGCTCTATCCGAAGCTCGTCAAGCACTATGAGAACGACGACAACGTGACCGTGATCGTCGACCGTCGCGAGTCAGACCGTCGTGCGCGGGGCTCGCGCCCCTCCGAGAGCGACCTGCAGCGCCGTATCATCCGCGACCGCCGGCGAGCCCGCGTGCCCGGGGATCTGCCGCCGCTCGTCGACGGCTCTTAGTGCTCTGCTCTGTGGTGTGCCCGAGCGTCGAGGCCAGGGAGCTGTGAAGCTCGTGGTGCACGTGGACGGCGGCTCGCGCGGAAACCCCGGGCCGGCCGCGGCCGCGAGCGTCGTCTCGGCGCCCTCGGGTGAGGTCCTCGACGAGGCGTCCGAGCTGCTCGGGACGCAGACCAACAACGTCGCCGAGTACCGCGCGCTCCTGCTCGGCCTTGCGCGAGCGCGCGCTCTCGGGGCCACCGAAGTGGAGGTGGTAAACGACTCGGAGCTGATCGCCAAGCAGATCCGGGGCCTCTACAAGGTCAAACACGCCGCGATGCGCCCGCTGCACCGCGAGGCGTCGGCGGCGTTGCGCGATTTCGACGCGTGGAAGATCCGCACGGTCCCTCGTGCCCAGAACGCTGGAGCCGACGCGCTTGTCAACGCGGCGCTCGACGATGCGCGCGCGACCGCATCGAGCTGATCCGCGCACCCGCGCGGGACTCTCAGTGCAGCGTCAGTGCAGCGCGTGGGTGGCCCGCGCGAGCGCGATCATCTGCGAGTTGGAGAGATCCTCGAGCAACGTGTTGCTGACGAAGTAAATGACCCGCCCCACTCGCCAGCCGATGTCGTGGATGTGCGAGCCGTCGTCGACGAGCAGGTAGGAGCGCCCCCCGATTCGCTGCGCGCGCGCGTGAGCGAATAGCGGGATGTTCACCCAATCCATGCCCTCGACGTCGTAGTAGCCGCCGAGCCCGTTCTGCTGCCAGACGGCGACATAGGCGTGGTGGATGTGCTTGTGCTGGTCTTCGAGCTTGTAGACGTGCACTTCCTGCGCCACGGCGGGGCCTGTTTGCACGGAGGGATACTCGACGGGGAACGGCACACCGGGCGCCGCGGTCAGCGCCATCGCCTTCCCAGACGCGGATACGGGGTAGAGGCCTAGGGACGCGTTCGAAGGGCTGTGGGCGGCGTGGTGATGGCCGTGCGAGGAGACCGACGCGGGCAGCTTCAGCTGTTCGTGGCCATGCAGGAATTCCGTGACGGTCGCTTTGATCAGCGCGGGCGAGGAGGTCACGTAGCTTTCTCCGCCGATCATCGCGTTCGCGTTTTCCACTTGGAATTTGACCTGCCGCAGCGGCTTCTGCTGTGAGAAGGCGATCAGCTTCGCCAGTTCGATCAGCTGCCCGGCGGAGGAGTGGAACGTGCTCGTCACCGCCTTGCCAACAGCCTTCGAGACTGTGTCGATCTCGCCGATCAGGTTCCCCACCGGCACCTGCTCGCGCAGGTCGCGGATGAAGTCCTGCTGGCGGGCGACCCTCACGAAGTCCGAGTCGCGGTGACGGTAGCGCACATAGCTGAGCGCGTTTTCGTCGCACAGCCGCTGGTAGCCGGGTTGCAGGTTGATCGCCGAGTAGTTCGTTTCCGGGCTGCCGTTTGGTTCGTTGAGGTAGCGGTGGTCGACGTTCGTGTAGACGCACCCAAGCGTGTTGACGATGCCTTTGAAGCCCCTGAAGGTGACGTCGACGACTCCGTTGAGCCGCACGTGCAGCAGGTGCTCGAGCGTTTGCGCCGTCAGTTCTGCGCCGCGGTCGGTGCCCCCTTCGGCGCTGCCGAGCGTGTAGGCGGCGTTGACCTTGCGCGGGTAGTAGCTCGCCCCGCTCTTGGTCGTGATCGTGACGAGTAGATCGCGCGGCACCGAGAGCACCGAGATCTGCCCGACTTCGGGGTCCAGGTGAACGAGCAGCATCGTGTCGCTGCGTGGCGGGTTGTTGCGGTCATAGGCGTCTTTGGAGCCGACGCGCCTGTCTGAGCCGATGATAAGGAAGGTCTGCGGTTCGCCGCTGTAGGCGGCTTGAACGACGCCTTTGGCGATTTTGATCTGGCTGCCACGCGGGAACACCTCGCTGGCGATGTGGTTGAGCTTGGTCAGGGCGATCGTCGCGGTGGCGCCGCCGCTCAACAACAGGATCGAGACGGCTGCGATCGCAAAGCGCTTCCACATTCCCCGTGCCAGGGAGGGAGGACGCTCGTCGTCGGTGGGTGTCGCCGAGGGAAAGCTCATGTGCGATGCGGGCAGGCGCCGCCCTGCGCGCTCCCGCCGTCGATCCAAGCCTAGCGGGGGCGCCGGCCGGCTCGCGCCGGGGGACCGGCCTCGCGCGCCGGTCATCCCGCTACCCTCGCCTCGTGCTCAAGCCTCGTAATCGCGAGCTGCTCGGCCTGATCCCGGCCGGCCTGCTCGTCACGGCGGGCTTCACCGCGATCTTCATCCAGGAGGAAAACAGCTCGCTCGGCGCCTCCACGAACGTCACGCTCAACCGCGCCTCGAGCCTATCGCTGACCTACGGTCTGCTGTTCCTGGGCCTGTGCCTGGCCGCGCACCTCGTGATCCGCTTCGCGCTGCCACACGCCGATCCCTATCTGTTCCCGTTGGGCGCGGTGCTTGCGAGCGTGGGAATCGTGATGGTGTACAGGATCAACCCTTCGCTGGCGCGCCAGCAGGCTCAGTGGATGGTGCTTGGCCTGCTGCTGTTCGCCGCGACGATCCTGTGGCTGCGACGCACAGGCGTGGCCGTGCTGGAGCGCTACCGCTATACGATCGCCGCGGTCGGGATCGCGATGGCAGTACTGCCGCGCTTCCCGGTGATCGGCGAGCAGGTCAACGGCGCCTACCTGGATATCCATTTTGGCTCGGTCTCCTTTCAGCCGGCCGAGCTCGCCAAGATCGCGATCGTGATCTTCCTGGCCAGCTACCTGCGCGACAATCGCCAGATCCTGGTCACGGCCGGGCGGCGCATCCTCGGGCTGACGGTGCCACCGATGAAGCAGTTCGGCCCGATGCTCGTGGTGTGGGGGGCCGCGATGGCCACGCTGCTGCTGACGCGCGAGCTCGGCACCTCGCTGATGTTCTACGGCGCCTTCCTCGCGCTGCTGTATGTCGCCACCGGACGCTTCTCCTTCCCGCTGATCGGGCTCGTGCTGTTCGCGCTCGGCGCGTGGTTCGTAGCGACGCATGTCGGGCATGTTCACAGCCGCGTGCTCGCCTGGGAACACCCTTTCGAGAAGTCGCTCTACGAAAGGCGTGGCGGCAGCTACCAGCTTGCGCAGTCGCTGTTCGCGCAGGCGGACGGGGGCCTGCTCGGCACGGGCTTCGACCAATCGCTGCTCGTGCTCCCACACCATCGCGAACCGATCCTGCCGGTGCCCGAAAGCGACATGATCTACGCGGTGATCGTCAACGAGCTCGGCCTCGCCGGGGCGGCCGCGCTGCTGCTCACCTATCTGCTCTTCGTCGCGCGCGGCCTGAAGACGGCGATGCTAGCGCGCGACTCGTTCTCCAAGCTGCTGGCGGTGGGCCTGTCGTTCGTCGTTGCGATGCAGGTGTTCGTGATCGTGGGTGGGGTCACGCGCGTGATCCCGCTCACGGGTGTCACGTTGCCGTTCGTCGCCTACGGCGGCTCCTCGGTGGTGATGAACTTCGTGCTGCTCGCGTTGCTGCTCATCGTCTCAGACAGGGCCCGGCGGCCTTATTCGCCGTCGCGTTGACACGGCGCCTGGAGCCTCGCTTTGACAGCAATTGCGCGCTTTTGAGGAGGTTCGCTGCCGCTTTGGGTCGAAAACCTCCATATACCGGGGTGCCGATGAGCATTCGGGGCGACGGTCAACGAATATCTCGCGCGATGCCGACTTCCACAACAGACGCCACCTCGCGCTTCGTCATTCGAGCGCGCGATCTGCGCGGGGTGGGTGGGGCTTCGATACACCCTCGCCGACGCTATCCGGGTCCCCTCGCGAACTTCTCCTCCTCCGCCGGCCTGCACCCGCGACCCTGGTGCAAGCGCCTGAGGCGCGCGCTGCGCGAGGATCTGTTCGTGCTGCACTACCAGCCGATCGTCTCCCTGCAGAGCGGAGCGGTTTCGCACTACGAGGCGCTCATCCGGCTTGCCGACGATGCGCGCGAGCCTCTGACGCCGCCGTGCGCGTTCCTGCCAGCGGCGGAGCGCTATGGCCTGATCCAGGAGATTGACCGCATGGTGATCGACAAGGTCGTCGCGCTGATGGGGGGTGAGCTCGCCGACCGTGGCGCTCGTGTGGCGGTGAACCTGTCGGCGCTGTCCATCACAGACCGTGGGATGCTGGCCCACATCGAGCATGAGCTGATCCGTCACGACGTCGCACCCGAGCGCCTGATCGTGGAGGTCACCGAGACGGCGGCGATCGGCGACATGCGCCGCGCGCAGACGTTCTGCGAAGGCGTGCACACGCTCGGCAGCTCGGTCGCGCTCGACGACTTTGGCGCCGGCTTCGGCTCCTTCCAATACCTCAAGCACTTGCCGTTCCGCTACTTGAAGATCGACGGCGACTTCATCCGCACGCTCCCGAGCTCGCCGAAGGATCAACTCGTCGTACAGGCCCTTGTGGGGCTCGCGCGCGGCATGGGCAAGCAGACGATCGCCGAGTACGTGGGTGACGAGCCCACGATGCGCCTCCTGCGCGGCTACGGCGTCGACTACGCGCAGGGCTTCGAGGTCGGACGGCCCTGTGGTCAGCGGGAGGCTTTTGCGACGACATGAGGAGCGTCGCCTCCTCGACTCATCTGCGCTTCACCACGGGCAGCGAGCCGTGCCCCTAGGGCGGCGATGAGCAAGCGAGACAAGGACGCAGCGAGTGAACTGTGCTTTGTTTGCACACGAACGAGCGAGGACGCAGACCGATCGGCGATCGACGGGATCGCCGATCGGTCAGCGCCGCTCAGCGGCGTCCTAGCGCGGCTCTGGCATCTGGGTGCGCAACATCGCGTCCCAGAGCTTGTCCGGCAGCAGTTTGCGTTGAAGCACTGTCAGGTGGGCCGAGGGGGTGAGCAGCATCCGCGAGGGTGCTTTGCGGCGTGAGATAGCCTTCTGGATCGCCTTCGCCACGACGTCTGGGCCGCCGCCGAGATGGCGCATCGGGCCCTCATACACACCTGCGGTCATGGCGGCGAGCTTCGTGTTGAACTCTTTGTAGGGATCGGCGCCGTCCCCATCGCCGATCTTCGCGCCCGAGTCGGCTTCGTTGACGGTGGCGACGGCGGTCTTGCCGAACTCTGTCGTTATCAAACCTGGCTCGACGAGCACGACGTCCACGCCGAAGCCCCGCACCTCGAAGCGCAGCGCGTCGCTGATCGCCTCCAGCGAGTGCTTCGTCGCGTGGTAGAGCCCGCCGCCCGGCAGCGTGAGCCTGCCGCCCATCGAGCCGACGTTGACGACCTTGCCCCAATGCTGCGCGCGCATCGCGGGCAGCGCAAGCTGCGTGAGAGCGATCACGCCGAAGACGTTCGTCTCGAACTGTCGGCGCACAGCCTGGAGCGGGACCTGCTCGATCGGGCCGCCCTGGGAGTAGCCGGCGTTGTTGACCAGCACGCCGACGGCGCCGTGCTCGCGCTCGATCGTCTCGACGGCCGCGCGCATCGTGTGCTCGTCGGTGACGTCGAGCCGCAAGAGCTTGCAACCGACGTCGGCGAGCGGCTCGATCGACTCCAGGCGCCTGGCGCTTGCGTACACCGTCCAATCGTGCGCGGCGAGCCGCCGCGCAGTGGCCTCGCCGATGCCTGACGAGCAGCCTGTGATGAGTACCGCGTTGGAGACGTCGCCGGCCACCACGCCAGCATACGGAATGTGAGGTGAGGCGGGCGGGTGGCCGCACCGCGGCGCTCGGTTTCTCTAGGGTGCGTTTACGATGCGTGCCGTCACCTTCCAGGCGCCCGGCGAGGTGCGAGTCCAGGAGGTCCCCGAGCCTGAGATCTCAGATCCCGGCGAGGCGATCGTGCGGGTCGAGGCCACCGGCGTGTGCGGCTCGGATCTGCACATCTACCACGGCCGCGTCAAGATCGAGCCCGGGTTCACGATCGGCCACGAGTACGTCGGCACGGTGCTTGCGGCCGGCGATGCGGTTCATAGCGTGGCGGTTGGAGATCGTGTGCTCGGCTGCTTTCAGAGCGCGTGCGGTCGCTGCTATTTCTGCCGGCACGGCTGGTTTCACAAGTGCGACTCCTCGCGCACGTTCGGTCACGGCGCGGCGCTCGGCTCGCTGCAGGGCACGCAGGCCGAGCAGGCGCTGATCCCCAGCGCGGAGCTGGTCTTGCGCAAGATCCCCGCCGGCATGAGCGACGAGGCCGCGCTGTTCGCCGGCGACGTGATGGGCACTGGCTACCACGCCGTCGCCGACAGCGGCATGCGTGCCGGAGACGTCGTCGCCGTGCTTGGGCTTGGGCCTGTCGGGCTGTGCGCCGTGCAGGCCGCGAAGGCTGCGGGCGCCGCGCGCGTGATCGCGATCGATACCGTCCCCGAGCGCCTGGCGATGGCGGAGTCCTTTGGCGCGCGGCCGGTCCACCTCACCGACGAGGACCCGCGCGCGGCGGCGCGCGATGCGACGGAAGGACGCGGGGTGGACGTGTGCATCGACGCGGTCGGCCATCCCCAGGCATTCGACCTGGCCCTGCGCATCGCGCGCAAGTGCGCCACGGTGCAGGCGGTGGGTGTCTATGCCGAGCGCGCCGAAGTGCACATGGGGCTGCTATGGATCAAGTCGCTACACGTGTGCGCCGGGCACGCCAACGTGATCGGCCACGTCGATCGCGTGCTGGCGATGATGTCGGCCGGGCTGCTCGACCCGACGCCGCTCGTCACCCACCACATGAAGCTCGACGACGCGCCGGAGGCATACGCCCTGTATGACCGCCGCGAGGCCCTGAAGATCGTGCTGCGACCCTGAGGGCGCTCACGGACGACATGTCGCTGCCCGCCGAGCGCCCGCGCTGTCACAATCCCTGATATCGCCCCGCGGCGATGACCGCCACAGAGTCCCCGACGGACGACAAGGAGTTGCGATGACCCCCCTTGCCCAGCAGGCCCTTCCAGACGCGCTCGGCGACGGCGCACGCGAGTTCATCGCCTCAGAGCACGGCCTGCTGATCGGAGCAGAGCGCGCGCAGGCCGCCGACGGACGCACCTTCTCGACGCTCGACCCCGCAAGCGGGCGCGAGATCGCTGTCGTCGCGCAGGCCGGCGCCGAGGACGTCGCGCGAGCGGTCGCGGCGGCGCGCGAGGCGTTCGAGAGTGGCCCGTGGGCGACCTTGCCGCCCGCGACCCGCGGCCAGCTGATCGCCGCGCTGGCAGACGCGATCGAGGCACACGAAGAGGAGCTTGCCCAGATCGAGTCGCTCGACAACGGCAAGCCGGTCAAGCTCGCGCAGTATGTGGACGTGCGCGGCACGGTCGCGCACTTGCGCTACTTCTCGGGCTGGCCGACGAAGATCGAGGGCAGCGTGCTGCCTGTGAGCGCGCCCAACATGCTCTGCTACACGCGCCGCGAGGCGGTCGGCGTGTGCGGGCAGATCGTGCCGTGGAACTTTCCGCTGCTGATGGCCGCCTGGAAGATCGCACCGGCGCTCGCCGCAGGCTGCACGATCGTGCTCAAGCCGGCGGAGCAGACACCGCTCAGCGCCCTGCGCCTGGGCGAGCTGGCGCTCGAAGCAGGGTTCCCGCCGGGCGTGCTCAATGTCCTCACGGGCGACGGCGAGACGGGCGCGGCGCTCGTAGAGCACCCGGGCGTCGAGAAGATCGCGTTCACCGGCTCCACGGCCGTCGGGCGCGAGATCGGCGCCAAGGCGGGGCGCGCCCTCAAGCGCGTGACGCTCGAGCTTGGAGGAAAGAGCCCGAACGTGATCCTCCCCGACGCCGACATCGAGGCCGCGGTGAAGGGCTCTTACCAGGCGATCTATTTCAACTCGGGCCAGGCTTGCAACGCCGGCTCGCGGCTGTTCGTGCCGGCGGAGCGCTTCGACGAGGTCGTCGGCGCGCTCGCCGAGAGCGCGAAGGCGACACGGCTCGGGGCGGGCCTCGATCCAGCCACCCAGCTGGGCCCGCTCGTGTCCGCCGAGCAGCGCGATCGCGTCATGTCCTATATCGACGCCGGCCGTGAGCAGGGCGCTGAGCTCGTAACGGGGGGCGCTATCGCGCTTGCCGACAGCGGTGGCTGGTTCGTCGAGCCGACGCTGTTCAGTGCCACCTCCGATGACATGAGCATCGCCCGCGAGGAGATCTTTGGGCCCGTGCTCGTCGCTTCTCCTTACGAGACCCTGGAGGAGGTGGCACGGCGCGCAAACGACACCGAGTACGGGCTTGCCGCGGGCGTGTGGACGCGCGACGTCGGAAATGCGCATCGTCTCGCGGCGATGCTGCGCGCGGGCTCGGTATACATAAACCATTGGGGTGGGTCGGATCCGTCTGCGCCATTCGGCGGATTCAAGGCATCGGGCGTCGGGCGCGAGCACGGTCACGACGGGCTTGACGCTTATCTGGAGACGAAGACCGTCTGGACTGCGCTGAGCTGAACGGGCTCGACGGGCGGAGCGAGGGCTCGCAGAGGGGGGCCATCGTGCATTAGAGTCCGCGCATGAGCGCTAAGCCTGGGAGCCTCGAGATATCGAGCGTGCTCGTCGACGGCGCCGCGCGGGTCGCTCTGCAGGGCGAGTTGGACCTGGCCTCGGTGAGCCAGATGGAAGAGCACATCGCCTCGCTCGACCGGCAGTCGCCTTCGCGGATCGTGGTCGATCTCGCAGGGCTTGCGTTCATCGACTCGAGCGGATTGCGTGCGCTGCTGCTCGCAGACGCGCGCGCGCGCGAGCACGGCTACGAGCTCGTGCTGCTGCCCGGCCAGGCGCCGGTGCAGCGGGTGTTCGAGATGACTGGCGCGCTCGACGTGCTGCGTTTCGAGCCTTGACCGCGGTTGCCGCACAGCGACCGTCGCGAGTGGGCGGCGAGACTTCACCGGCTCAGGGGCGTCGCTGGGCTCCGCCCCTTGCGGGCGCGCTGGCGGTGGTGCTGCTTGCGGCCACGCTCGAGATCGTGCTCGACGGGGCTGTTGGGCATTCGGCGCTGATCCCCAAGTCGCCTCAGATCGCGAGCTGGCTGAGCGGCGTCGGCGAGCGGCTCGGCTTCCGCGTGTTCCTGATGGCGCTGCTGGCCTACGCCGGCGCGTACAGCGCAATGCTGCTGTTGGCGCGGCGCGTCTCCGCACGCTTTGCGATCGCTCTCACGATCGCGCTGCAGCTGATCGTCTTCCTCGGGCCGATCCTCATATCCACGGACGTGTTCAGCTACATCGCCTACGCGCGCATGGGCGTGGCGCACGGTATCAACCCGTACCTACACGGTCCCCAGTCGATCGTGAGCGATCCGGTCTACCACTACGTGGGCAAAGACTGGAAGGCGGTCGCCACCGCCTACGGGCCGCTGTACACGCTGATCTCCTATCCGCTCGGGCTGTTCGGCGTGATTGGCGCGCTGTGGGGGATGAAGCTGATGGCGTTGCTCGCCGGCGCCGGCACGCTCGTGCTCACATGGCGCTGCGCTCGCTTGCGCGAGCTCGATCCAAGGCTCGCGTTGATCGCGGTGGGAGTGAATCCGCTATGGGTGATCTACGGGCTCGGAGGGGCGCACAACGACCTGGTGATGACGCTGCTGATGATGGCGGCCGTCAGCCTCACGTTCGCACGCCACGAGGCGTACGCGGGCGCAGCGGTGATCGCCGCCGCGCTTGTGAAGGCGACCGGGATCGTGCTCTTGCCATTCATGCTGCTCAGCAGAAGGCGGGCCGCTCCATTGCTTGGCGCCGTCCTGGCTGGGCTGGCGTGCGCGCTCGCGGCCTACCTCGCCTTCGGCGTCCACGGCATCGACGTGATCGCGGCGCTCAACCGCGACGCCGCGTTCGTCTCGACCGACAGCTTTCCCACCGAGATCGCGCACCTGCTCGGCAAGCCCGGGGTCTTCCCGATCGACCACGATCTGCTCAAGGGGGCGCTCGTGCTGATCGTCTTGCACCTGATGTGGCGCACGTGGCGCGGCTACGACTGGGTCGCGGCCTCAGGCTGGACGCTGCTTGCGATCGCCGTGACGAGCACCTGGCTGCTCGCCTGGTACACGCTGTGGTCGCTGCCGCTCGCCGCCGTCAGTCGCGACCGCCGGCTGCTCGTCGCGACGCTTGCGGTGCAGGCGCTCTTCATAGCCCACCAGACCTCGCCGCTGTGGGCGCCGGTCTCATGAGCGAGCCACCCGCCACGCCGGCAAGCGGCCACCTGGCGCGGCTGCCCGAGTGGGCACGACCGCGCGATCGGGAGCGGCGCGGTCTCGGCAGCCTGCGGCTTGTCGAGACGACGATCCTGATCTTTCTCGGCCTGTTCCTGACGATCGCCACGGTCGCCGACGTGGTCAAGCAGACGCATGTCAACCACCGGCTGGTCGCGGATCTGCGCACATGGCGCGCGGTCACAGGCCATGACTACCGCAACATCGGCACGGAGCAGGACGTGAAGGGTCACACTACCCGCGACACCGTCTGCGGGAACGTCTCGCCGGGCGGGCTCCGCGAACGCACGCAGGTGTGCCTCGTGCTCGTGGGCCCGGTGAGCTCGGGTCGCAGGGAGGTAAGCGGTGGCTACTACTTGCCGCCCAAAGCCGAAGACGGGCGTCACAACCGCTACGCCTGCTTCGGCGCCGCCACGCAAGCGGGGCTTTGCGGCCTGAAGCGAGCGCCCGGCGACGCTCCGCCAGCTCCGGCGTTGCCGACCGGCCGAGAATGAGCGACTCCGGCTCACAGGATGCGGACGGGCTGGCACAGGGGAGCTGGCGCCCGTGAATGACTCCGTCCTCCCAGCCGCCGCCGGACAGGCGCGGGCGAGCGTCGTTCAAGGGGGGGTGTTGGAGACGGCCGAGCCGACACGGGCGCCCAGCGCAAGCGCGTTCGCGCGCTGGTGGCCGCTTGCGGCGATCACTGCGCTCGCGGCCCTCCTGCGCCTCGCGACGCTGGGCTCGCAGAGCTTCTGGTACGACGAGGCGTTCACGCCCGTGCACGTGCTGCGCGCCTCGCTCGGCGCGACTTTGCACAACGTCGCGCACACCGAGAACACGCCGCCCCTGTGGTACCTGCTCGAGTGGGCGGTCTCGCGCACGCTCGGCAGCGGCGCTGTCGCGCTGCGCCTGCTCTCAGCGCTTGCTGGGATCGCGACCGTGCCCGTCGCGTGGGCGATCGGCCATGAGCTCGCGGGCCGTCGCGCCGCGATCGCGACGGCCGCGCTCGTCGCCACGAGCCCGCTGCTGGTGTGGTATTCCCAGGAGGCGCGCGCCTATGGGCTGTTCGTGCTGAGCGCCTCGCTTGCGCTGCTGTGCTGCGTGCGCGCGCTGCGCGAGCCGAGCCCGCGACGTCTCACGGCGTTTGCTGTGGCTGCTTCGCTTGCGCTGTCGACCCACTACTTCGCGGTGTTCCTGCTGATCCCGATGGCGCTGTGGCTGATGTGGGGCGCGATCGCGGGTGGGGGGGGCGACGAAGAGCGGACGTCCCCCGCGCGCGCGAGGGGCACTGCCAAAACGAAAGGTGATGGCGGGCCCGACCTGGCGCCCCAAGAACGAACGGCAAATCCAAACTATCTCCGACGCGTGCTGATCGCACTCACGCTTCCCCTGCTCGTCGGGGGCGCCCTGATCCCGCTGATTCTCGCCCAGGGCGGGCACGGCACGCAGTGGATCGGGGAATGGGCGCTCGCCAGTCGTCTCGAAGCGATTCCGCAGTATTACCTGACCGGCTACACGGGCGCAGCGCTCGGCCACGGCATCGAGCTGCTCGTGCTGCTCGTGCTGCTCGCCGGCGTCATCCACGGGTTGTGGTGCACGCTCACGCAGCGCGAGGAGCGCGGGGCGCTGATCGCGCTCACGGTCGCCGCCGGCGGGGTCCTGATCCCGGTCGCGCTGGCCGTGCTCGGCGCCGACTACCTCGCCCCGCGCAATCTGGTCGCCGCGATGGTGCCGGTCAGCGCATTGCTGGCGATCGTGATCGCCGCACGGCGCGCCGGCCGCCTTGGCATGGGTTTTGCGGTGCTGCTCGCGCTCGTGTTTCTGGCGCTCACGATCGACGTCGAGCGCAGCCCGCGCCTGCAGCGCGGCGACTGGTCGGGTGTCGCGAGCGTGCTGCGGAGGGCTCAGCCCGCGCGTGCGATCACGACGGTCGAGCTGGGCGCGGCGCCGCTCGAGTATTACCTGCCGCACCTGGAGAATCTCGCGCGCGGCTCCAGTGTCACTGTGACCGAAGTAGACGAGACCGGCTACGCTCCGCTGCGCAAGTCGGCCGAGCGCCCACCGGCGCCAGGCATGCATCTCTCAGAACGTCGAAACATTCACGGCTTGGTCGTGTATCGCTTCACATCCAATGTGCCTGTCACGATCTCAGAGCGCGTGCTGCGAGAACACGTGATCACAGACGCCCACCCGGAGGTGCTCGTCCCCGTGCCATCAGGCAGAACCGCCTAGCCTCTAGCGCCATGCCATCGCAGATCGCGCAGACAGCAAGCGAGGCGCAGATGACGCTCGAGCGTGCGTGCGAGCACCTGCTCTCACTGCAGGACGAGGCCGGCTGGTGGCGCGGTGAGCTGCAGACGAACGTCACCATGGACGCCGAGGACATGCTCTTGCGCGAGTTCCTCGGCATCAGACACGCCGATGAGACGGAGCGCTCGGCGGCGTGGATCCGCTCGCAGCAGCGTGCCGACGGAACCTGGGCCAACTTCTACGGCGGGCCGGGGGAGCTGTCGACCACGATCGAGGCCTACTGGGCGTTGCGGCTCGCCGGCGACGGGCCCGAGGAGCGGCACATGCGCGCCGCCGCCAGCTTCGTTCGCGAGCAGGGCGGGATCGCGCGCGCGCGCGTCTTCACGCACGTATGGCTCGCCCTGTTCGGCCTGTGGCCGTGGGAGCAGGTTCCGGCGCTGCCGCCCGAGATCGTCCTGTTGCCGTCGTGGGTGGCGCTAAACATCTATGACTTCGCCTGTTGGGCGCGCCAGACGATCGTCGCGCTGTCGCTTGTGATGGCTCACCGTCCCCGCCGCGAGCTGCCGTTCGACCTCGACGAGCTACACGGGTCCGAGGCCTGGCGGCCGGCCAAGCCGACGAGCGCGCGCGGACGTTGGCTGGTTCGCCTCGACCGTCTGCTGCGAGCTTACGAGCGCCGGCCGGTCCGCTTGCTGCGCCGGCTTGCGATCGGCAGAGCCGAGCGCTGGATCGTGCGTCGCCAGGAGGCCGACGGCTCGTGGGGAGGCATCCAGCCGCCGTGGGTGTACTCGCTGATGGCGCTGAGCTTGAACGGCTACTCGCTCGAGCATCCGGTGATGCGGCGAGGGATCGAAGGCATAGCCGGTTTCATGGTTGAGGATCGCGACGGCGAATCCAGTCGCCCAACAACGCTTGACGTCTCGCTTGACGCTGGCCGATCTTCTATGGGTCGGCGCCTGGAGGCTTGCCAGTCGCCTGTGTGGGACACGGCGCTCAGTGTCATCGCGCTCAGCGACGCTGGTCTGGCGAGCGATCATCCTGCGCTGGCGCGCGCCGCCGAGTGGCTGCTCGGCGAGGAGGTGCGTGTGGAGGGTGACTGGCGCGTCACCAGACCGAAGCTGCAGCCTGGCGGTTGGGCGTTTGAGTTCGCCAACGACTGCTACCCGGATGTCGACGACACGGCCGAGGTCGTGCTGGCGTTGTGTCGCGTCCAAATCGAGGGAGCCCCGCGCGCGGGGGAAGGAGCCCAGCAGGCTAGTGGCTCTGCTGGCGCGGCGGCGGATGGGGTCAGGCGAATCGGAATTGAGGGGCGCCCGCGCGCGCGGGGGGCGATTGAGCGAGCGGTTTCGTGGACAAAGGGGATGCAGAGCCGCGACGGGGGGTGGGGGGCGTTCGATGCCGACAACACACGTTCGCTCGTGCGCGAGCTGCCGTTCCTGGACTTCGGCGAGGTGATCGACGAGCCGAGCGCCGACGTGACCGCGCACGCGGTCGAGATGCTCGCAGCGCTCGGCCGCGCGCGCGACACCGAGTGTGCAGCGGCTGTGCGATGGCTGATCGAGCGTCAGGAGCCCGGCGGCTCTTGGTTCGGGCGGTGGGGGGTCGACCATCTGTATGGCACTGGCGCCGTGGTGCCCGCGCTGATCGCCGTCGGGGTGGCGCCCTCAGAGCCGTGCGTCCGGCGGGCGGTCGACTGGCTCGAGCGACATCAGAACGACGACGGCGGCTGGGGCGAGGATCCCCGCTCCTACGATGACGACGAGTGGATCGGTCGGGGAGCGAGCACGGCTTCGCAGACAGCCTGGGCGCTGCTGGCGCTGCATGCTGCGGGGGAGCGCTCCGACGCCGTCTCCAGGGGGGTGCGATGGCTCGCGGACACGCAGCGCGAGGATGGAAGCTGGGACGAGCCGCAGTACACCGGCACGGGCTTTCCGTCGGACTACTACATCAACTATCACCTCTACCGTCTTGTGTTTCCCGTGATGGCGCTCGGCCGCATCCTGGAAACCCCACCCGCCCGCGACGGATGATGGCTGCTGTGCCGCTCGAGCTCTCGTCCTTTGAGAACCTGAGCGCGCCGGCAGTGATGGGTAGGGCGCGCTCGGAGAACTTTCCGGTTGCGGCGCGCGTGCTGGCGCGACGCGATCGCCGCCACCTGCTGGCGGTGTACGGGTTCGCGCGGCTTGCCGACGAGCTCGGCGACGGGCTGGAGGGCGATCGGCTGGCGGCGCTCGACTGGCTGGCGCAGGAAGTCGAGCGCGCCTATGCCGGTCACGCTAGACATCCATTGATACGCAGCCTGCAGGCGACGCTGGCCGAGTGCGCCCTGCCGCGTGAGCCGCTGATGCGCCTGGTCGAGGCCAACCGCCTCGACCAGCGCGTGAGCCGCTATCTGACCTGGGAGCAGCTGCAGGCCTACTGCGAGTTGTCGGCCAATCCAGTGGGGGAGCTCGTGTTGTGCGTGTTCGGCCTCGCGACACCGGCGCGAGTCGCGCTCTCTGACAGAGTGTGCACGGGGCTGCAGCTGGTCGAGCACCTGCAGGACGTCGGCGAGGACGTGCGGCGCGGGCGGGCCTACCTGCCAGCGGAGGACCTGACGCGCTTCGGCTGCTCGCACGAGCAGCTCACCCGCCTGGTCTCGGAGGGGATCGAAGATTTTGATTTGCGGGGCGTTCCCGCCGTTTCGCCCCCTCAAGGCGAGGAGCTCCGGCGCTCTGCTGATCGTCTGCGCGCGACCGTTGCGTTCGAGACGGCGCGCGCGCGCGCGCTGTTGGCCGCGGGGATACCCCTCGTGGCCGGCGTCCGGGGACGTCCGAAGCTCGCGCTGGCGGCATTCGTCGCTGGCGGGCGCGCCGCGCTGGATGAGATCGAGCGGGCTCGCTTCGACGTGCTTGGCGGGGCTCGGAGCGCGAGTCGGACTCGTGTGTTGCGCGCGCTTGCGAGCGTGCTCGCGGAGAGCCGCGCGTGACAGTCCGCGAAGCTTACGATCATTGCGAGGCGCTGACGCGCTCGGCGGCGGCCAACTTCTACTACGGGATCCGCCTGCTCCCGCGCGAGAAGCGCCGCGCGACCTGCGCCGTTTACGCATTTGCGCGGCGGATCGACGACATTGGCGACGGCGGTTTCGAGCCCAACGAGAAGCTCGAGCTGCTCGATGCCGCCGCACGTTCGCTCGGCGAGCTCTCGACGGCGAGCCTAGACCCTGTGCTGGTGGCGCTCGCCGACGCCCACGCGCGCTTCTCGCTGCCGCTGGATGCGCTGGAGGACCTGATCGCGGGCGTACGCATGGACGTGACGGGGACCAGCTATGAGAGCTTCGATGAGCTGCTCGGCTACTGCCGGCGGGTGGCGGGCTCGATCGGACGGCTGTGCCTGGCGATCTTCGGGGCGCGCGAAGGGCGCCAGGCACGTCCTCTGGCCGACGACCTGGGTGTCGCGATGCAGCTGACGAACATTCTGCGCGACCTGCGCGAGGACGCCGGCGCGGGCCGCGTCTACCTCCCGCGCGAGGATCTCGTGCGCTACCAACTGAGCACCGATGGCCGCTTCTCGGGCGAGCCGGGCCAGCTCGACGCGCTCGTGCGCTTTCAGGCGCGCCGCGCGAGCGAATGGTTCGAGCAGGGGCTCGAGCTCGTGCCGCTGCTGGACAGACGCAGCGGCGCGTGCGTGCTGGCGATGGCGAACATCTACAGTCGCTTGCTCGCGCGGATCGAGGCCGACCCGCAGCGCACGAGCAGGGAACGGGTGTCGCTGCCGATCTGGCAGAAGCTGTGGGTGGCGGCCTGCAGTGTGCTCGCGGCGGCCCTGCGTCGATCGCCTGCGCCGTGAGCGCTCGGCGCGTGATCGTGCTCGGCGGCGGGCTCGCCGGGATCGCGGCGGCGCTCGACTGCGCCGATGCGGGCGCGCGCGTGACGCTGCTTGAGGTCCGGCCACGCCTGGGGGGCGCCGCTTACTCCTTCAAGCGCGACGGCCTATGGCTCGACAATGGCCAGCACGTGTTCCTGCGCTGCTGCACGGCATACCGTGGTTTGCTGGAGCGGCTCGGCAGCACGGCGCGCGTGGCGATCCAGGCGCGCTTGGAGATCCCGGTGTTGAGCCCAACAGGCAAGCCCGTGGTGCTGCGCCGCAGCGCGCTGCCGGCGCCGCTGCACCTCGCTGGCGCCCTCGCGCGCTACTCGCATCTGACGGTTTCTCAGCGCCTGCAAGCGGCGCGAGCGGCGCTTGCGCTTGCGCGACTCGGCCAGCAGGCGGCGCTCGAGCGTGAGCGCCTGGCGTGCGCGGCGCTCGAGCGTTCATACGCTCAAGTGCCGAGCGGCGCGAGCGCCGACGTCTGTGCGGCGGCCGCGGTCGCCGGCCCGGCGCCCGGCACGCTCGGCGAGTGGCTGGCCGAGCATGGCCAGGAGGCTGCGAGCGTAGCGGCTCTGTGGGACCTGGTCGCGCTGCCCACGCTCAACCTCCCGGCCGCGCAGGGGTCGCTCGCGCTCGGCGCCTTCGTGCTGCAGACAGGCCTGCTGCGCCACAACGACGCCGGGGATATCGGCTTCCACATGCGCCCGTTGAGCGAGACCCTCGGAGAGCCCGCTTTGCGGGTTTTGCGTGAGGCGGGGGTGCAGGTGCGCACGGGGGTGCGTGCGGAGCGCGTGAGCCGGGTGGGGGAGCGGCTACAGGTTGCCATCGCCGGCGGGGAGCTCGAGGCCGAGGCGGTTATCTGCGCCGTGCCGCATGACCGCGCAGCGAGATTGCTGGCCCCCCTGCTGGGCGCGCGGGCGGAGAGTTGGGTCGGTCTCGGGGCCTCGCCGATCGTTAACGTGCACATCGTGTACGACCGGCGTGTGTGCAAGCTTCCGTTCGCGGCGGGCGTCGGCACGCCGGTGCAGTATCTGTTCGATCGCAGCGACGCGGCCGGGCTTGCGGACGGGCAGTGCTTGGCGGTGTCATTGTCGGGCGCCGAGCGCGAGATGGAGCTTTCCTCCGAGCGGTTGCGCGAGCGTTATCTGGAGGCGATGCGGGAGCTGCTTCCGAGCGCCCGCGAAGCGCAGGTGCGCAGCGTGCACGTCAGCCGCGAGCACGCGGCCACATTCGCGGCGCGTCCGGGCTCGCAGGCTCTGCGGCCGGGCGCAAGCACGAGCGTGCGCGGGCTCGTGCTTGCCGGCGCCTGGACCTCCACCGGCTGGCCGGCGACGCTCGAGGGGGCGGTGCTGAGCGGCCACGTAGCGGCGCGCGAGGCGCTCGCCTCGTGAGGCGCCGCGCACGACACGCGCGAGCGTCGTCCGCGGACTGGCTGGAAGCAAGGCGTTTGTCCGCGCAAGGCTGGTGTCTGTTGGAGACTGTGTCAGTGGGAGGCTGGCATGAGCGGGAGGCCTGTGCCAGTGGGAGGCCGGCTTGAGCGAAGTGCTCGTGACAGCGCCGCTGCGCCTCGAGGCGCTCGCGATCAGGGCGGGTGCGAGGGGCTTGCGCATCCACAAGAGTGGGATGGGTCGCGAGCGCTCGCATGCCGCGGTCGCAAAGCTGCGGAGCGATCCGGCCGCCGCGCTCGTCGTGATGGGTGTGTGCGGTGGCCTCGACGAGCGCTGCCAGCCCGGGGACGTCGTGATCGCCGACGAGCTGCTCGACGGCGAGCTGGTCGCCGAGGCTCGCCTTGCGTGTCCGTCGGCGCAGCCGCTCGCCGAGGCGCTCGAGCAGGTGGGGGTCGTCGTACGCCGTGGAGCGGTGGTGTCTGTCGCGCGGATCGCGCGCGGTGAGAAGCGTGCGGAGCTGCGCGAGCGCGGCGCGATCGTCGTGGACATGGAGTCCGCTTGGCTCGCGCCCGGCGCCGGCGACCGCCCGTTTGCCGTGATCCGGGTCGTGGCGGACACACCCTCGCGCGAGCTCACGCGCCCGCTGCTCACACTTGCGGGAGCAGCGCGCGCGGCGCTATCGTTGCGACGGACGGCCGCTGCGCTCGAGCGGCTGGTGCGCGAGCAGGGAGCACACGCCGTGCTCGGAGCCGAACAGCGATCAAGCGAGGGCGACTAAAATGTCGGTACCGGTCAGGCAGGGTGCGCGCATGGGTTGGTACTTGATGCGCCAGCGACTCGCGCGGCGCGAGATGTTTCCCTTGATCGTCGAGCTCGAGCCCCTGTTCCAGTGCAACCTCGCCTGCTCTGGCTGCGGCAAGATCCAGCATCCCGAGCACGTGCTGCGCCGGCGCATGTCGGTCGAGCAGGCGATTGGCGCGATCGAGGAGAGCGGCGCCCCGATGGTCTCGATCGCCGGGGGCGAGCCCCTGATCCACCCGGAGATCCATCTGATCGCGGCCGAGCTCGTCAAACGCAAGCGCTTCGTGTACCTGTGCACGAACGCGATCCTGCTGGAGCGCAAGCTCGGCGCTTTCGAGCCGAGCCCGTACTTCGCTTGGGCGATCCACATGGACGGCCTGCGCGAGCGCCACGATGCCTCGGTGGAGCGCAAGGGCGTGTTCGACAAGGCCGTCGCTGCGATCCGGGCCGCCAAGGCGGCCGGCTTCAGGGTGACCACGAACACGACGTTCTTCACGCACGACTCGCCGAGGACGGTACGCGACGTGCTCGACTTCCTCAACGACGACCTCGAAGTCGACGAAATGATGATCTCGCCCGCCTACGCTTACGAGAAGGCGCCCGACCAGGAGCACTTCCTCGGCGTGCGTCAGACGCGTGAGCTATTCGCCGAGGCGTTCGCGGGGGGAGGCGCAAGAGGTGGCGGCTGAACCACAGCCCCTTGTTCCTCGACTTCCTCGAGGGCAAGGCGGAATTCGATTGCACCGCTTGGGGCATCCCGAGCTACTCGCTGTTCGGTTGGCAGCGGCCGTGCTATCTAATGTCAGACGGTTACGCCGCCACGTACAAAGAGTTGATCGAGACGACCGACTGGAGCAAGTACGGCCGCGGCAAGGACCCGCGTTGCGAGAACTGCATGGCCCACTGCGGGTACGAGCCAACTGCGGTGTTGCAGACGACGCACTCGCTGCGCCAATCTGTGCGCGCACTGCTCAACTAGCCGATTTCACTGCAGGACTCGGGCCTAGTTGGCATCATCTCGGATAGGCGGTTGAGCCGACCGGTCCTCGAGCCGCGTCTGGCGTATGTCCTGCCAGGTCATCCCCTCTCTGAGCAGCGCGGGGACGCCAAGCGCTAGCGCGGTGATCAGCTCGATCGCCTGCAGGATGATCCCGTAGGCGAGCGCCGGACCGTAGCCGATTCCGTAGGCGGCCAGGACGACAAGGCAGGCCGCTTGGAAGACGCCGACGTTGGACGGGGTGGCAGGTAGCACGGCTGTGACGTTCACCGCCAGCAGCACCGCCGCCGCGGTTACAGGCGTGGCCTGGTGCTGGAGGCCGAGCGCGAGAATCACCATGTAGCAGGAGGCCCATTGCAGCGCCCAGGCAAATAGCTGGAAGCCGATCGCGGGCACACCGTAGCGCGGTCTTGCGAAGACGACCAAGCCACGTTGGGCGAGTCTCAGCAGGTTGGCGAACGCGATTGCGCCGCCGCGAATGCGCAGGTTGCGAGAGCGCTGCGCGAGCCTCAGCAGCGCGGGGGCTCCAAACACGAATAGGGCGATGAAGACCGGCAGCGCCAATACCGCCTCGAGCGCCGAGGCGTGACCGCGTAGCAGCGGCACACTCGTGAAGGTCACCGCCGCTAGGATCCCGAGCGCGCCGAGGTTGATCAGCGTCTGCGAGAAGACGGTGCCGGCGACGATCGGAAAGGTGCGGCTTCCCGGGCCCTTTACGCGGCGGCTGAGCACGATGATTCGCGTCGGCTCCCCGATCCTTCCAGGGAAGACAGCGGAGGCCATGACGCCGATCATCGTGGCGCGCGCGACCGCAGGCCACGGCACGTGAGCGGTGGGCAGCGCCGCTCGCAGCGTCGCTTGCCAGGAGGCGGCTCGCGCCAGCAGCGAGAGCATCATGAGAGCGAGGGCCAGTGCGAGCCAACCGGGACTCGCCGAGACCAGCGCGTGCGTCACCTGAGGCAGATTCAATCGGGTGAGCGCAAACGCGAGCACCGCCGCGAGCAAGACCGTCGCCACGACCAGGCCGGCTCGCCGGGCGGTGCGGTGTCGTCTCGGCGGTGCGCCCATTGGAATGGGGGTCTATCAAAGCCCCATGCCGAGGGCTCTGTGACCAAAGCGCGCCCCCACCCGAGAGGCGCGGGATCGTCCTAATTATGTGAATGAAACATAATCTATGCGAGTGATCCAAAGAGGGGGTCCCAGACGCAACAGAAACATTCTATTACCGGCATTTGAATGCTTAGCAAACTGGCAGGGTAGTATCGAAAGGTGGATCGCGGGGTGCTATCCATCGTTGTTAGCCGAGGAGACTTTCATACCGCCCAGGTGTGCAGGCGCCATCAAGGCTAACTGTTTCCGCCCATATGCCGTAAGTGAGTTTGGGGAAGATCATGACACAGGATCAGAGTATTGAGATCGCCCTGTCACCAAGTCAGGTCGAGCAGGTGATTCGCTTGGCGGGACACGCCAAGAATGGCACGATGTCAAGCTTGCTGGTCGCCGCACTCGACAATGCGCACTGCCCCGAAGGAGATCGTCTGGACCGCCTTTCCCTGCACGACGCAACCCAGCACGCGCTCACCAACGCCCTGAGCGATCAGCAGCTCTCGCAGTCGTTGCTGCGCGGACTCGCGATTCTCGCCTGCTATGGACCGGAAAGGCCGTGGCGCGCGATCATCGACCTCGCCAAAGAGCTCAGCATGTCACCGTCCACGACGCATCGCTATGTGAAGACACTGCGTGCGGTGGGGCTGCTCGAGCAGAACCCCCAAACGCGGGAATATCGTCCCGTCGCGGTATGAAGACGGGCCGCCGCTCCACGTCCGCGTGGAGCGGCCGGCGCCGTTGAGGAAATCGCTCATAGTTTCTCCCGAGCGCACGCGTAAGCAGAGAAGCATCCAAATGCCGCTTTCCTCAAGCAGATACGCGCTTACCGGTCAGCGACCCTCGTAGGTCGCGTGGCCGGGGCCACGTTCCAGGAAGGAGCGGACGGCGCTCTTGAGGTCCTCTGTCGCGAACAGGTCCCCGGCAAGCTCCGGCACGCGCTCGTCGGCGCCGCGCGCGCCGCCGCGATCGAGCGCCGCGCGCACGATCCCCTTCGTGGCGGCGTGGGCGCGCGTGGGACCCTCGGCGAGCTTGCGCGCGAACGCACGCGCGGCTGCATCGAAGCCCTCATCAGGGAGCACTCGGTTGACCACATTCCAGCGCTCGAGCGTCGCCGCGTCATACAGCTCGCCTGTCATCACCAGCTCACGCGCGCGAGCAGGTCCGGCGCGCTCTGCGAGGCGCTGGGTGCCACCCATCGCTGGCGTCAGCCCGACGACGGTCTCGACGAGCCCGAAGCGCGCCGACTCGGCAGCCAGAAGCAGGTCACAACCGAGCGACAGCTCGAAAGCGGCCGTCAGGCACAGCGCGTGAGCGGCGAACACCGTTGGCAGCGGAAGCTGCTCTACGCGGTGCACGAGATCGAGCAGACGCACCCACATCTCGGCTGCCTGCTCGGTGGAGAGGCCGGCGAACACGTGCACATCCACGCCACCGCTGACGACGCGCCCCTCCGCTCTGATCAGCAAGCCACGCGGTGGCTCCTCCGCACGCAGACCACCTGGGACAGGCGCAACGCGGCTCGCCGAGACGAGCTGGTCGACTGCCTCTGAGAGCTCAGCCATGAGCTGCTGGTCGAACAGGTTCAGCGGTGGGCTTACGATGCTGAGGACCGCCAGCGGGCCGTCCCGCTCGAGACGGATCAGGCTCATGATCGTGGCTCCATGTGGCGGGGAGCCTAGCGGAGGAGGCTTGCCGGGGCTCTATAGCCGTGCCCGCCTTGGGCCGCGGCGTCCAGCGCCTCTGAGCGCCCGGTGGGCGTCGTGCTGAAAGTTTCTGACTTCTCGAGCCGGTGAGGTTGAATGTCTCTGACTCGTCTGCTGGCGGGGACCGGCAGAAAGGGGCTGCAAGCGGCTTCCTGCCGGCGGTGCGGAAATGTGGAATTTGCGCCTCCGTGGCAGGCCCGAACCAGCTATTTGGACGATGCCGTCGATGAGGCATCCGCTCTCGGGTATTGTCCACAACGGGATCGGTCAGTCAGCTGGAAAGGGCAGGGTTGAGCTCGACACCGACATTTGAAAAGCGCGCCGCGAGGGCAGGTCGCCTGTGGCGGCGCCAGAGGGAGCGAGCGATATTGACATTCATGGATTGCAACACGCCCGACCATTTAGCCGCTCCGATCGACGGAGCGGGTCGTCGGGGGGGTCGCGTGGTGCTCGAGCTCGAGCGCCTCGTCAAGCATTACCGCGTCGGCGAGGGAGAGCTCGTGAGAGCGGTCGACGGTGTGTGCCTATCGGTGAAAGCGGGCGAGCTCGTGGCTCTCTACGGTCCCAGCGGCTCGGGCAAGACGACGCTGCTCATGCTGATCGCCGGGCTGCTGATCCCAGACAGCGGCAGCGTCAGGGTGAACGGACGGGATGTATCCTCCCTCTCCGCGCGTGAGCGAGCGCACTACAGGCGCTCCGAGCTCGGCTTCATCCGTCAGTCGCTCGATCTGATTCCAGGCGTGCGCGCGGACGACAATGCCGCCTTGAAGCTGCTCGCGAGCACCGGGAGGCGCGACGCGCAGCGCCGCGTGGCGCCGTTGCTGGAGCGTTTGGGGCTCAACGGTCGCGCGCAACAGCGCGCCGAGCAGCTCTCGATGGGGGAGCGCCAGCGGGTGATGATCGCTCGAGCGCTGTCCACCGGTCCAGGTCTCGTGCTCGCGGACGAGCCCACCGGCAACCTGGACACCGAGCGTGGCAGAGAGGTGCTCGAGCTGCTCGCCGACGTGTGCCACGAAGGCGACGTCGCGGTCCTGCTGGTCACCCACGATCCCCAGGCGGCCGCGTTCGCCGACCATGTGCACGCATTGCGCGACGGGCTGCTGGTCGCTTATGAGCCAGACCGCGCGTACGCTCCATTCGATGCCGACTGATCTGAGCGTGCGCCGCACACGGCGTGCGCTCAGCAAGTCATGAGGCTGTCGACGATCTTCTATCTCTACCGGGTGCGATTGCGCGCGCGGCTCGTGCAGGAGCTGCTGGCCGTCGTGGGAATCGCCGTCGGTGTGGCGCTTCTGTTCGCCTCCCAAGTCGCCAACACGAGCCTTGCGGGGTCGGTGACGCATCTCACCGACGGGCTCGTGGGAAAGTCGCGCTTGCAACTGACCGCGCGCGATCCGCACGGATTCAGCGAAGGCCTGCTCGCGGATGTGCAAGCGCTGCCGGGGGTGCTTGCCGCAGCGCCGGTGCTGCAGCGCAGCGTCAATGTGCTTGGCCCGACCGGCGCAGAGTCGGTCAACCTGATCGGAGTGGACGTGCGCTTCGTGCGCTTGGACGGTCAGCTGCTCACGCGCATCAGCGCGGCGCAGTTCTCAAAGCAGCCGGGACTGGCCCTCCCCGCGCCGGTGGCGCAAACGATCGGCGTCGGGCCGCTGCAACCGGTGCTCTTTCAAGTCGGAGATCGCAGCTTGAAGACGCTCGTGGCCGTGATCCTTCAGGGCAGCGACATCGGCGAGCTGGTCGACAGCCCTGTCGCGATAGCTCCGCTCGTGCTGGCGCAGAGCCTTGCCGGAATGCAGGGCGCCGTCAGCCGGATTCTCGTTGAGCCACGTCCCGGACACGACAGCGAAGTCAAGCGAGCGCTTCAGCGGCTTGCCGCCGGGCGTCTGAATGTCGGGCCTGCGGACTTCGAGGCGACCGTATTTCGCCAAGCCGAGAGTCCAACAACCCAATCGACAGAGCTCTTCTCGGCGATCAGCGCGCTCGTCGGGTTCCTGTTCGCTTTCAACGCGATGCTTCTCACGGTGCCTCAGCGCCGCAACCTGATCGGGGATCTGCGTCTGGATGGCTATCCGCCGCTCGAGATCGTCGAGGTGATGCTGTTCGACGCACTAGTGCTTGGCCTCCTGGGATCGGCGTTCGGCCTGTTGCTGGGCGACGCGCTCTCGCACGGGTTGCTTCAGACGAGTCCCGGCTATCTCTCCTTCGCCTTTCCCGTTGGATCTCTGCGCATCGTGAGTTGGCAGAGCATCGCGCTCGCCACCGGGGGCGGCCTGCTTGCCGCGATAGTCGGCGTCACGGTTCCACTGCGGCACGAGATCTTCGCCCATCGAGCGCCGGCGGCGCGAAAGCCGGTGGTCTCCTCCACAAGCAAGGTCTCATTGCTGTTGCTTGGCGGCGTTGGGGGGCTGGCGATCACGAGCACGATCCTGCTCGTCGGCATCACGAGCGTGCCGATGGCGGTAGCCGCATTTCTGAGCCTCGTGCTCGCGCTGCTGATGATCCTGCCGGTGGCATTCACGGGCCTGGTGGCGCTGTTCGACATGGTTCAACGCCCAGTGATGGGCGTCTCGCCCAGGATCGCCGTCATCGAGCTGCAGTCGAGCTCGACTCGCGCACGGTCGCTAGCGATCGCCGCGACGGGGGCGATCGCCGTCTTCGGAAGCGTGGCGATCGAGGGGGCGCGACAGAACCTCCAGAGTGGGCTCGACCGAGTATCCAGAGAAGTGACCCGTGTTACCGACATCTGGGTATCGCCAGCCGGAAAGTCGAACACGATCGGGACCACTCCGTTCGGCGGCCGTCTCGCCGGCGCACTCGAGCGATTGCCGGGCGTCGCACATCTCAGCGTTTACCGGGGCGGCTTCTTGGATATCGGCGATCGCCGCACGCTTGTGATTGCGCCTCCCCGCGATACGGCGCATCTGATCCCTCCCAATCAGATCGTAAGTGGCCAGGTGGGGCGTGCGACCGAACTGGTACGGGACGGTGGCTGGGTCACACTGTCGCAAGCGTTGGCCAGTGACGATCGCATCCGGATCGGCGAGCGGTTCACACTGCCTTCTCCTCGACCGACCAAGTTTCGGTTGGCGGCTGTCACCACCAACTTCGGATGGCCGCCCGGTGCGGTGATCCTCAACGCACAGGACTATGCTCGGGCGTGGGGAAGCGCGGACCCGAGCGCATTCGAGTTGCGGGTGGCGCCGGGGGCGTCTGTGAGCGGGGTCCAGAGAGAGATTCGTCGGGCGTTTGGGCCACACGCTCCGCTGATGGTTCAGAGCGCCTACGAGCGCGAACAGGTGTACCGCTCTACGCAGCGACAGGGTCTTTCTCGCCTCAGCGAGATCGCGGCTCTCGTGCTGATCGCCGCGGCGCTCGCGATGGCGGCGGCGATGGGCGCGATGATCTGGCAACGTCGTCCGCGGCTGGCGGGAATGAAGGTCGATGGGTTCGACCAGGGGGAGTTGTGGCGGGCGCTCTTGTGTGAGAGCGCGTTGCTGCTTGGAGCAGGATGCTCGATCGGTGCAGTGTTCGGCCTCTATGGCCAGCTCTTGTTGAGCCACGCGTTGGTGAGCGTCACGGGCTTCCCCGTCGTCTTTTCGATTGGGGTTCCGATCGCGATCGGCATATTCGCGATCGTGACAGCGATCGCGGTGGCGATCGCCGCATTGCCCGGCTACTTCGCGACACAGGTGAAACCGGCTCTTCAGGACTGACCGAGACAGCGTTCTGACTACCCGAGGAAGTCGATGCCGGGTGCAGTCAAACACGCGAGGCGCGTCGCCTTTTGGCAGGCCAGAGCACTCGTTGCGGCGGTCGTTCGCGAGTTGTGCTGGGGGTTGCGAGCTGTCTCCCAAGAGGTCGAAGAGTGGCGCGGTCGGGCCGCGGCGATACCGGATCACACGATTAGGGTGGATGCGCTCAACTCGTTGGAGAGCAAGCGAGGCAACACCGACGGCGCCGCTTTGTTCTGGATATTGCCCGACGCGCGCAGGCCAGACCTCCTGCGTCTGCTCGTGACATACGAGATCATGTGCGACTTTCTCGACAGCGTGAGCGAGCGTGGCGCCGCCGCTGGCTTGGCGAATGGGCGACAATTGCATCTTGCTTTCACAGAGGCGCTCGATCCTGGTTCTCCGATATCCGACTATTACCTTTATCACCCGTGGCGCGACGATGGTGGCTACTTGCGGCTGTTGGTGGAGTTATGCCGAGCGGCGTGTTTGCTGCTTCCCTCCTACATGGCTGTCAGACCCGCGCTGATTCGTGCGGCAACGCTTGCACAGGTTCAGGGTCTCAACCACGAGCTCGACCCTCATCTACGCGACGCCACTCTGCGCGAGTGGGTTGCGCGCGAGTTCGCGGATCGCTTAGGCCTCGCCTGGTATGAGCTGTCCGGCTCGGCCAGCACATGGATCTCCGTGCTGGCGCTGCTCGCGCTCGCCGCCGAGCCTGGGCGCAGGCCACAGGATGGCGCCGAGACTCACGCCGCCTACTTCTGGGTCTGCCTGGCGGCGACGGTGCTTGACAGCTATGTGGATGAGGCCGAAGACACCGCCAAAGGAGACCACAGCTACTTCGCTCACTATCCGACCAAAGATGAGGGTGTCCGGCGCGCGCGTGAGATCGTATGCCGAGCGATGAACGAAACGGGCACGTTGCGCAACGGGCATCGCCATGCGGTGATAGTCGCGTGCATGATCGCCTTGTACCTGTCCAAGGACAGCGCGTTGACCCCCGAGCTGGCGCTGACAAGTCGGATGCTGCTCCGCTCAGGGGGCCCGCTCGCCGCCCTGCTGGGGCCGGTCTTGCGGACATGGCGGGCCGCCTACTCGTTGAAGGGGGCTTGACGTCGTATCGGAGGGGCTCAGCAAGAGGACGGGAAGCTCTGCCGCTGGGGTTCACCGAGCAGGTTCTTGGCTTCTAGAAGGACTCGGCACTTTCATGAATAACTGGCGAAATACGGATATCTGTGTGGCCGGAATTGGGGTCGACGAGGGGCTGCGGACTTGGGGCTTGGGCAGTGGATCCGGGATTGTCTCGTCCGGGATGTCGCCGTCTCGCGAGCGAGCCCGGAGGGCGAGCGGCGTGAGACAGCGAGGCCGTCTTCCTCCTAGCCCAGTACCGTCGACGTAAGGGCCAACACGGGCCAGATGGCCTACTGCTTGACGTGCGGAGCGAGCGCGCGGCCGGTGTCAGCTCAGGGTGCTGCTCGTCGTCCGATCCGGCTGTCCGCCACGTCTTCGCTGTTGGGCTGGCCAGTCCCGTGCGGGACCAACTCGACACAGCAATCGACGAATTCCGCAGACCCCCGACGCCGATGACCCTACCGGGGCTGCGATTCCACCCGAGCCCCTGACGGACACGTAGGCTCTACTGATGGCCCTAGCGCCGCAAACGCGCCTGGCGCGAACGAAAGCCGACTGGCGCGGTTTTCAAGGCGCCCGCGACACGCTGAACTCGATCGCTGGCGCGGCTCTCGCTGCAGCAGCCCTCTTCCTTGCCGGCTTCTCCCACGATGCGATAGTCACCATCTTCGCGATTGGTTGTACAGCCGTCGTTGGCGCGGTCATCCTTCCTGCGATCGACTTTGGGTTGTGCTGGTATCGCGCACCCCAACGCATTCAGCTATCCCAGCAGGCGGAGAGCCAGAAGATAAGTCAGCAAGCGGCCGCGGCGAAAGCCGCCCAGCTCGAAGCGCAAACGACACTGAGGAAGCTGCTCCTCGACTACAAGCGCCAAGGCGAAGAGTTCTACGCCAATTGGGGACCGTCGCCGTCGATACCAGCCGTCAAACAGTGGACTAGCGAGATCGTTGCCGCTCTCACACAATACGGGACGACAGAACAGCTTGAGCAATTCACCACCGCCGGCACCGGGACAGAAGCTAATAGGCTTCAGGCCCGGAGATGGGTGCTGGACGGGATTCTCAGGTCGACCGAGGCGGATGAATCCGCTCCCTTGTAGCGTCGCTCAGCGTTTGCGGTCAAGTTCGTTGATCCACCCTCAGTCCGTCTCCCGTCGCAAGCGGCCACCGGCTGCTCCTTCCGCGCGAGGGGTAACGGCGACGGCGCTGAGGGCGTGGAGCGGCAGCACGCCTACCCTGGTCATGATCCCGGCCCGAGCCCTGCTCTTGTTATCGCACAGGCATCTCACCGGCAGGGACGACAGTCTCGGTTTGCGCGGAAAGCAGTGCCCCAGCGTAGACAACGAGACGCCTGAGTTGGACGAGTTGCAACATTTGACTGACAACGCGACCGTCGCTCCTGCCTTGCACAACAAACGAGTGCATGCCATCAGTCTCTTTGTGTGCAACGGCTCGTAGGTCTCTTGCAGTGCGGTCAGCGCAGCGCCTATGACCTGTACGGTACGGACCTATCCGTTGACTAACGGATATGGACGTATCACATCGGATAAGCTCGATAGCCGTAAAGCGCATCCGTTGCGCGGAGCGCGGACGAAGCCTGCGTCAGGGCTTGGTGGGTGACTCCGCACGAATGAGGCGGGCGCGGATGTCTCGCTGAAGATCATGTGGCGGTCAATCCGAGCGCGCAGCGCAGTTCGCTCGACTCCATTCCCTCGATCCGCACGGTCTTTGTGCGTGAGCGCTCGCCGCGAATGACGCTCACTCGCCCCTGGGCGATGCCGGCGCGCTTGGCGAGCAACTTGCATAGCGCCGCGTTTGCTTGGCCCTCGACCGGCGGCGCGGTGATGCTCACGCGTAGGACGCCGTTGCGCTCGTCGATGATCGCATTGCGTTTGGCACGCGGCTGGAGATGGACAGTGAGATGTACGTCGGGCACCGGTTGGAGTTGTTTTTCGATATCCGAACCTCGCTCTCCCTGCTTGTTCCAATGGAAACCAGTCCGTCCCAAACGGACCGATGTCTCAGCTGGGCGTAGAGAGCTCGCCGAGGATCGCCTGGGATTCGGTGAGGCTGGTGTTCAGGATTTGGCGGGCGACTTCGAGGAGTTGGAAGATGCGGGGGTCGCGGACGCTGTAGTAGACGCTTGTGCCCTCGCGACGGCTGTCGAGGACACCCTGCTTGCGCAGGGCTCCGAGGTGCTGGGAGGTGCCGCTCGAATCCATTTGGAGCTGTAGTTGCAGGTCGCCGACCGTGCGCTCGCCGTCTCTGAGGAGCTCGAGTATGCGCACCCTCACTGGGTGGCCGAGGACGCGAAAGAACTCGGCCTTTATCTGGTAGACGGGGCGGCGCTGCACGGCCTCGGTCGGTGCGCTGCCGCGCGAGCGAGCACGTGCAATGGGGGTCTTTTGTCTCGGTCTTGAAGCCATGAATTTCGCAAGGACAAGCGGTCTAGGAGTATGACGCACTACACGACACAATCATAACTTTACTGCTCTATTGTCTTATAAGAGTACAATATATGAACGTTTATCAGGCGGGGACGATAGGTCCGCGCATGAACTGGAGTAGCGCGTCTGCGATCTGTTGAGGGGTCGGTGGGCAGCCGGGGATGCGCAGGTCGACGGGAAGGACGTTCTCCAACGGTCCGGCGAGCTGGCCTGGGTTTGCGGTTCCCTGGCAGCCGATTGCGCAGTCGCCGAGCGCGGCGACGAGTCGTGGCTCGGGCATCGACTCGTATGCGCGACGCAGCGAGTCGACCATGCGTGTGGTGATCTGGCCGGTGACGAGCAGCACATCGGCGTGGCGGGGTGAGGCGACGATGTTCAGTCCGAAGCGTTGCAGGTCGTAGTAGGGGTTGGCGGTTGCTGTCAGCTCGTGCTCGCAGCCGTTGCAGGAGCCGGCGTCCACATGACGCAGCGCGAGCGAGCCTGGTCGGTTGCGAGCGGGCAGCGCGATCTCGCGGCGCGCGGTCTGTAGGTGTCGGAGCAGCACGAACATGCTCAGCGATCCGTGCAGGCGTAGCAGAGCTCGAAGCTCTTGTTGATAAGGGGAAAGTCGGGCAACAGGTTCTCTCGACACGCGTATGCGAGGACGGGCCAGTTGGCGTAGGACCCCGTGCGCAGGTGCAGGCGCTCGACCGTGTGCCCGTCTGTCTGCACAACGCACACACTCTCGCCACGCGGACTCTCGACCCGGGCCACGCCGAGACCGGCCTGAGACACGCTCGAGGGCTTCACATCGCCTGGTGTGATGCGGCCGGTGAGCAGCTCGTCGAGGATCGCGAAGGTCTGTTCGAGTTCGACCTGGCGAATGTGCAGGCGAGCGCTCACGTCGCCTGTCGTGTGCTCGAGGGTGGCGGGCGTGAAGGAGCCGTAGGCCAAGCGTGGGCTTTCGCTGCGCGTGTCGTAGCGCACGCCCGCGGCGCGTGCGACCGGACCGACTGCCCCAAGACGCTCAGCATCCTGGCGAGTGAGGAGTCCGACACCGTCGAGGCGGTCTTGCAGCGAGGCGGCGAATTGCAGCTCGCGCCATACCCGCCGCTGTTCTTGATCGAGCGCTTCCAGTTCCGCGCGGGCGGCGTGAGCGTCCGCTTGTCCGATACGTAGCGTGCTGGTGGCCAGCGCGACGGTGTCGAACAGGAAGCGGTGGCCGCTCAGGCGCTGGTTGAGGCGTTGCGCGCGCTCCTTAAACGCGGCGTACGCGATCGCGCCCGGCGCGAAACCGACGCCGGCGCAGATCGCGGAGATGTCGTTGAGGTGGTTGTAGAGCCGCTCAAGCTCCAGCAGCAGCGTGCGAGCTTGGCGTAGTTGCCGGTCTGGCATGACCCCAAGCGCCGACTCGCATGCTTGGGCGTAGGCGACTGTGTTGGTTATCGCGCAGGCCGCGCACGCACGTTGCGCGTAGCGCAACCCGTCCTCCAGCGGGTGCTGCTCGGCGGCAAGTTGTAGACCCCGGTGCTTGTAGAAGAGGCGCAGGTCGAGATTGAGGATGCGCTCGCCGACGACCGTGAAGCGGAAGTGTCCGGACTCGATCACTCCGGCGTGGATCGGGCCGACCGCGACCTGGTAGGCGTCGTGACCGTGGATGGGAACCGTCCACGCCTCCGGCTCGACGGGATGGTCGATCAGTGGACGCAAAGGCTCGTGCCCGCTGAATTGCAGGTCGTAGGAGTCGTGCGCCTCGCGCTCATCCCACTCGGCCGCTGCGAACAGGTCGACCACCGTATTGATGTGCTCTGCCGGCGCGGGGGCACGAACAACGTGGTCCTGGTCTGCGTGGGCGAACACGCAATTCGCCCACAGGCCCTCACGATTGCTATCGCCGAACAGTCCGCAGAAGCGACCGCCTGCGTGAGCCTGGCGTTCGCACGCCGCGCGCCACTCTCGCGCGGCTACATTTTCGACCACCGCGGGCGCGAGTCCTGGCGGGATGGATGCCTGGCGCGTGCTCACGCGACGGCACCCATGAGCGTCGCCCCGGCATGTGTGGCGACGAGCAGATATGTGCCGACCGACAGCGCGAGCAGCCCGAGTGTGATCGCGACCGTGAAACGGCTTGCCAGTCGCACGGTGCGCCCAGTGCTCCAGCGGCGTCCGTGGCTCTCGCCTGCGAGCGTCTCTATCAGCGCGTGCGCAAGCCCGAGGAAACCGAGCGTCAACAGCACAGCGGCGATCGTCGCGACGGCCGTCTGGTGGGCTGTGATGCCGCCGAGCAGGATCAAGAGCTCGCTGAAGAACAGTGGTGAGGGCGGCAACCCGCTGAGGGTGGCGAGGCTGATACCGGCGGCGGCCGCCACAGCGGGGCTCTGCCTGCTCAGCCCCCGCGGCGCGCGGCGCGCACTGTCGGGGTCGTGACGTGCAAGTGGCAGCGCCGTGTAGAACCCGAGCGCCTTTGCCAGCGCATGTCCGGCGAGATGGACGATCACGCCGATCGTGGCAAGCGGTGTGGCGAACCCGATCCCGAGCGCGAGTATCCCCATGTGCTCAAGGCTCGAGTAGGCGAGCAGCCGCTTCCATGCCATCGGCCGCCACAAAAACGGTATGGAAATCGCAAGCGACGCGAGCCCGAAGCCGAGCATCAGGTCCCTGGCGAGATGGTCGGGAGCGGCCGTGCCGAGTGTGAGCACCACTCGCCAGACGATCAGCATGACCGTCGGCAACAGGACGGCCGAGAGCAGCGCGCTGACAGGCGGCGGCGCCTCACTGTGGGCGTCGGGCAGCCAGTTGTGCACCGGCGCCCACCCGATCTTCGCGGCCAGCCCGACAAGGATCAGGATGACGGCGACCACCGCCGTCCGGTGGGACAGGTGTGCGGCGCCGGTTGCGATGTTCTGCCAGTCGAGGGTCGCGAGCGTGCCTCCGTGCGGTGCGAGGCCGACGAACAGGATCAGGATCCCCAGCAGCGCGACGGCGAGCCCGAACGTGGTCAGCACCAGATACTTCCAGCCGGCCTCAAGAGCACTCGCGCTTCCGCTGAAGGCGACCAGCAGCGCGGACGCGCCGGTGGTGGCCTCGACCAAGAGCCATGCAACGCCGAGGTTCTTCACCAGCGCCAACGCCAACAGCGCCGACCAGAACAGGTAAAAGCCGGTGTAGTACCACTCGCGTGCGCGGTGCGCGGTGAAGAAGCTCTTGCCTGATCCCGCCAGGTAGGCGGGCGAGGCGAGGGCGCTAAACCAGCCGATCACGGCGATCACCGCAAGAAAGCTCGCTCCGCCCCGGTCGAGCAGATACCAGGAGCCATGCAGTCCGTGGCCGTCGTGAATCATGCCGAGCACGCTCGCGACGAGCGCCACAGCGGCGGTGACGCTCGCGCTCAATACGCTCAAGCGGTCCGTCCAGATAGGCGTGCGCGCCAGTCGCACGAGGACGGCTCCCAGCAGTGGCGTGGCCGGCACGGCGATCAGGAGGGCGTCAGTCACGCAACGCCTCCAGCAGAGAGCTGTCGCCGCTGCCGAGTTGCTCGTGGATCTTGGCGGCGAAAGCCGCCGCGACCGACACGATCACGACAAGGTCGAACACGAGCCCCAGCTCGATGAACACCGGCAGCCCGCCAGGTAGGGACAGGCCAGCCAGGTAGATCCCGTTCTCGGCAATCAGGAACCCCAGCGCCTGGAAGAGCACTGCGCGGCGCACGACAGCGACGAGGATGCCGAGCGCGAGCACACCGACCGCAGCGTGCTCCACCCCCGCGTCGGGCAGTCCAAAACGCGGGATCAACAGCTCGACTGCCAGCGCCACGCTCACCACGATCGCCAGCCGTGCCAGCGCCGGTGGCTCGGTGGCGAGTAGCCCTCCCTTGCGTGCGCGGCGCACCGTGAGCAGCAGCAACACTGGGAGCACCAGCGCCTTGGCGACCAGGATCGTCCCAGTCACCACGGGTGCGGCTGAGCCGGCCGGTTCGTGCGTGAGCGCGTAGATGCCCAACGCGACGGACTGCGACCCGACCAGCACGATCGCCAGGGAGCGACGGCGCACGACGATAACCGCCAGTGAGCTGATAACCAGCCACCAGATCACAGCGCCGGTCATACGCCGCCCCCGGCAAACCAGCTCGCCAACCCGAGCAGGCACAACAGTGCACCGGAGCCCAGCAGCAGCGGCACGCGCAGCACCCTCATCTTGGCCTGCACGGTCTCCGTCACGGCCAGCGCGACGCTCAACAGCACCAGGCCGGCGGCGAGCAGCGCGAGCGCTGCGAGGAACGATTCCGGGTGAGGGATCAGTAGCTCGCAGGCGAGCACGAGCATGATCCAGTGTCGTGCCGCAGCAGCCCACTGCAGGTAGGCAAGCTCGCGTCCGGCGTACTCCAGCAACGGTCCCTCGTGCACCATCGTGAGCTCCAGATGGGTGTCGGGATTATCCACCGGCTGGCGGCCCGTCTCGGCAAGCGCCACGAGGCAGAACGCGAGAGCCGCCACCCAGTGAGACGGCGTCGACCACACATCCGGACGCGTATCCGCCTGGCTCATCGAGAGCAGGTCGGTGCTGCGCGAGGGCAGCGCGAGCAGCACAAGCACGAGCAACAGCAGTCCCTCGACGAACACGGAGAACATGAGGTCGCGCGCAGCGCCCATCAGCGCGAAGGCGCTAGCCGTGTCCCACGCGGCGAGCGTTATCGCAAACCGTGCCAAAGCGAGCAGGCCGACAAGTACAAGCGCGTCGTGGCCGAGGCCCCAGTCCGGAGCGACGCCCGCGATCGGCAACAGCAGAAGCGCCAGTCCGGTGCACGTGGCCGCCACCGCGGGTGCCAGCGCGTAGATGAACGTGTGCGGTTCCGGGGTCACACCGCTCTTGCGCCACAGACGGCGAAGCTCGAGGTAGGGCTGAACGATCGAGGGGCCGCGGCGGCCCTGCAGTCGCGCCTTCAGATGCTGGACCAGACCGACGATCGCCGGGCCGAGCAACACGCCACCCAGCAATTGGACTGCGCCCGCAATGACGGTCGTGGCGCTCATCCCAACACCCCGACCCGCGCAAGCGCCAGCAGCACACCCAAGAGCGCGAGCAGGTAGACCAGATACGCGCGCAGGCTTCCCGACTGCAAACGCCGGGCGACTCGTGCTCCACGCAGCGCCCCACGCGACACCGGCCCGTAGAGCAGCGTGTCGAACAAATGCGGCACCTCGGCGCGGTAGGCGACGCTCTGCACGACCCCAGACCGCGTGACGAGCTCGACATCGCGGCGCGGACGCAAGAGCGACTCCAGCACGAGACGTAGCGGCTTGGTGAAGCCCGCCGAGGTCCACTGGAGTCCGACCGCCGTCGCTTGACCACAGACCCATACCGGCGCCGGCGCGGCGCGGCGAGCGCCGGCCAAGCGCACGAGCACGGCGACGAGCGCCACGAGCCCGACCGTCAATGCGAGGGTCGGCAACGAGCCGGTGCCGGGGACCGTGAGGGTTGCGCTTGCGCTCAGGCCCGAATGCCCGGGTCCGAGCGCGGCGAGCGTCGGCACGAGCAGCCCCGGCAACACTCCCAACGCCACACACCCGGCTGCGAGAAACACCATGCTCGCGCGCATCCCGGGCGGGGCGTCGCTCGCGTCCGCACACTCAGGACGGCGAGGAGCCCCCAGCGCCACCAAGCCGATCACCTTCACGAAGCAGTACAGCGCCAATGCCGCCGTCCCCGCAAGCGCCGCCGTCGCAAGCGCTCCGGCGAACGCCAGCCCCAGATGATCGGCGATACCCAGATGAAGGAGCGCCTGCAGCGTCAGCCACTCCGATGCGAACCCGTTCAGCGGCGGAAGACCGGCGATCGCCATCGCGCCAAGCGCAAAGGTCGCCCCGGTCCAGGGCATCCGCCGTAGCAAGCCTCCGAGCCGATCGAGCTCCAGAGCACCCACGGCGCGGCTAAACGCCCCCGCGCCGAGGAACAACAGGCCCTTGAACAGCGCATGGTTGAGCGCGTGCAGCAGCGCCGCGGCGAACGCGATCGCGCTCCATGTTTCCTGACCGATGTCGCGGAACACAAGCGAGGAACCCAACCCGAGCGCGACGATCCCGACGTTCTCGATCGAGTGAAACGCCAGCAGCCGCTTGAGCTCGTGCTGCATCAGCGCATACAACACGCCCCCCAAGCACGAGAGCGCCCCGACCGCGAGCAAGGTGACACCCACCCACAATCCGGGCGCTGTCAGCCACTGAAACAGCACTCGTATCAGGCCGTAGAGCGCGAGCTTGATCATCACGCCCGACATCAATGCCGAGATGTGCCCCGGCGCCAAAGGGTGGGCACGTGGCAACCAGGAGTGCAGCGGCATCAACCCCGCCTTCGTGGAGAACCCGATCAGCGACATGCAAGCCACGAACGCCGCCAACCCACCTCCCAGCGGTGGACCGCCCAGCGCGCCGTGCGCGGCAAGCACGAGCATCGACACCCACACACCAGCTCCCCCGATATGCGTGATCGCCAAGTAGACGAACACCCCGTGTCGCGCCTGCTCGTCCTGGCGGGCGAGCAGGATCGCACCGGCCGGCACGAGCGTCATCAACTCCCAGAAACCCAAGAACGTGCTGACGTCACGCGCACACACGAACCCGACGAGCGCCATCAGGAACACACCCGTCGCGACAGCCAGCGACCGGCCCTGCCAGTCAGCGTCAAGCGAGTCGCGAGCGAACAACGCCGCAGGCGCACCGACGACGGCCACCAATACCAAGAAGAATCCGCTGAGACCGTCAAGGCCCAGCGCCGGATGCACATCACTACGAAACCCAGCGCCGACCGCGTGTCCCGAGACGAGCACCCACGCGCCGCCAACCCCGAGCAGGGCCATCCCAAACGACTGCGCGGCCAGGCCGCCACGAGGCGAGCGACGCACGCCCGCGCTTACGACGCCGAACATCACCGCGAAAGCACCCGCGAGAACCAGCCCCACCGGATTGCCCATCAAGCGGTCAACCCACACGCCGGCGAGAATCAGGGCGAACCAAGTCCACGGTCAGTCCCAACTGAGATCCTTGAAGTGACGGTAGGTCTCCCACGCATCCGCTACACGATCGAATACGTCGGTCGTCACGGTGCCGTGTGTCGCGACCAACGCAACCGCCTCACCAAGAGTCTCGGGGGAGCTGTATTCGAGCAGTTTCATCGCCGCCTGCGAAGCATCGTCGCCGCCGTCAAGGATGCCTTTGGCCAGTCGCCGCTCATAGCTGGCAACACCGGCAGGCGTGTCACGCCGCGCCTTCAACAGTCCGGGGAATGACTCGGTTCCTGTATGCCCCGTCGCAGGCGCTCGTCTATCGACCAAACAGCCGCAAGCGCACGCGCGAGGCGACGTATCGCCAGCTGTTGTGTATCCACCACGAGTTCCTGATCGCATGTCTGAAGCGCCAGGCAAACATGGCCAACCAAACCCACCAACGCCTTGCGATGGCACGCCCAGGCATGCACGTGATCGAACTCGCAGGGGCGCTCGCACAGTGCCGCGGCCGACAGTGCATGACTGGCGCGTGCGGCGACTGCGCGCTCCATGTGAGGGGTGCCACGAAACGTCGCGACCACGAGCAGGCCGTCGAGTTCTACGACGATCATCGACAGCGCGACCGCCACTCGCAGCCAGCAGTTACGCATCGACAGCAGGCCGTCGGCACGCAACGACCGATCCACTCCCTCATCGCAGGCAAGCTCAAGCGCCTCCGTTGTGGCGGACACATCGAGCGCTGCGGTCAACCATGCACCAAGGTGGCTCTCCTCGCCACGTTCCCCCACCGTGCGGTGCTCGACCCGCGCTGCGCCGCTCACCTCCCTGGCCACCAGCGAAAGCCGCCGGGTGAGATCGACCGGTCGCGCGGGGTGCCTGCGTCTGGTACGACCGAACTGGTCAAGATCGGTCGCGATACGCACCGAAAGCACAGCCAGCTCGACTGCGGCGTCCTCCACAGCCGCGAGCGCGTCGGCCCGATCTACTTCGCCTCCCAGGAGATCGTCTATCGCCGCGCACGCGTTGCGCACTATCACCGTGATCGCCGGACGGTTCACGAACCGCGAACGCTCCGCCGCCCGAACCCGACGCTCTGTGACCGCGAGCGCATCCTCGAATCGGTGCAGCAAATGCAAGTGACGCGAACCGGCGGCCGCACCGAACGCCTGCCACACCACAACATCGCACTCAAAAACGAGTGCGGCACAGCGCAGTAGCGCACGAGGACCGACGCTCGATAGCTCCCACTGAGCCAGCAGATCCCGACGCACCACCTCAAAACCCTCTCTCGCTACAACGGCCGCACGCCTCGGGTGGACGTGCTGCTCGCCGGCTCTACTCAGGGCAAGGCGACTCCACGATTCCCCAAAGACCGACCGCCAGCCCCCCGCGACCCGCAGGGCACCAGCCCCGGCATCACCAGTCCCACGAGGGCCAAAGGTTGCGTTTTCAGAGCACTGGATCGAAGCCCAGCTAGACGCGCCCGCCTCAGAACCACACATGCTTATTATCGTAGCAACTTCTAAGATTGCGGATATGCGCCATAACTCTGCGGAAGTACCACGATGGCTTGTACTCGACCCTCAACTAGGTTGATCGCGCCCCAAATTATGAGCGACAGACGTCGAGAGCCGCGCAGGGAACGACCGTGCCGCATCAGGCAATCCAACAGCTAATCGTCGGGGAAGATCGATGGGAGATAGGTTGCGCTGCCACCGCTGCCGCGACGTGATCGGAACATACGAGCCCATGATTACGGTCCACGATGGCCTCACCTATGAAACCTCGCTAGCGGCCCAGCCGGATGTTGGCAAGCAAGGATCCGAGTGCTACCACCGTGCGTGCTATATTGATCCCGCCGAGGCAAGTATTACTTGCTAGTCTTACTTTATGCGCGTTACGCAGAAGGGTCAGGTCACGATTCCGCTCGATGTTCGCCGTGCGCTTGGCATCCAGCCCGGCAGCGAGGTCGAGTTCGACGTCGACGAGCGCGGTGCGCGGATACGGGTCGGGCGCGATCTGGTCGCTGGGGAGATTGCGCGGATGCGTGGAGCTGGCCAGGGAACGATGACGACCGATGAGATCCTTGCCCTGACACGCCGGTGAGCGACAGGCCCGGCACGCTGGTCGACAGCAGCGTCCTGCTCGACATCTTCACCGACGACCCCCAGTTCTTTGACTGGTCGCAAGCTCATCTCATAAGCGCTGCTGAACGCGGCGCGATCGTCCTCAACGCTGTCATCCTGGCCGAGATCTCGCCCCGCTTTCCACGGCTCGAGGAGCTTCGCTCCGTGCTCCCGTCGATCGCTACCGTCGAGGAGATACCCATCGAGGCCGCTTTCCTCGCCGGTCACGCGCACGCCGAGTACCGACGCAAGGGAGGAGCCCGCCAAGCCATCCTGCCGGACTTCCTCATCGGCGCTCACGCTGCCGTGACCGCGCGACCACTGCTCACACGCGATCCCCGCAGAGTCGCACGCTACATCCCCGGTGCCGAGCTCATCACGCCGGACTGAACGCCGGCCCGGGCTCAACGTCACAACGAATGAAGGCCCATCAATCCTCAAGCGACCTTGCCCAGCGCGCTCTCGGTAGCATTCAAGAGGTCAGCGCCGACGTTTGAGACAAACCGGACTTCACTTGGACGTTCGCGGGTGAGTAGGTTTCGCGATGAAGCATTGTCCACTCGTAGGCAGGCGTGTCGGTGCGCGCGCCTTCGGCAGCGCCAGATGGAGACCTGCATCCACGTGTAGATGAGATCCTCAAGGTCATAAGGCTCAAGTTGCACCAGCACTTCCGCGGGCGAGAACTCTAGGCGCGGAGGTTCGCGGCGATGCAGCTTCTCCCAGATCCAGGCCCTGTAGATACGCGCACCGGTGTTCCACATCCGGCTAAAGCTGGTAGAGGTGCCGGAGAAGACTCGGATGATCGCGCCAGGTACCTCGAGGTCGCCGAGCGGACGCTGGGCCCACTTCGTCTTGCGAACCTGGTGGGTGTGGGTCGCTGGGCACACCCGGCGCATAATCGTGGCGACCGGTGAGGCGCGGCGTGTCGCGCCGACGGCGCCACGCGGACAGAAGCGTATCCTCTCGATCGAGCGTCCGCTCGTGTATCGGCTGCGCCACGGACGGTGGCGGGGCGCAACGTGGTTGGAGGTCGATGCTGCGCGGTTCTGGCTCTGCGCCAGCGCGCAGCGCGAGGAGGGCTCTGGCGAGGACGCCTACGAGCTCTTCGCCGCGCTACACCGAACCGAACGCCTCCTGCCCGATGACGATGACCGGCTCCGTGACGCGCTTGAGCGCAACGCCCGCATCATCGACGAGGCCGCCCACTCGATCGCCTCCATCCTCGCCGAAGCCTTCGATCATCGAGACCGCGACGTCGCGGTCTCATTTGGCGAGCTGATCGACGCTCGTCTGCACGTCACGGCGCCTGGCGAGGAGGTCTGGGTTGCGATAGCGACTCAGACAGCCGACGGGCGCTTCGTCGAAGAGCGCCTGCGGGACGTGCTCTTCGGCTTGATCTTGACTGCCGCGGAGGCTGAGCTGTGGGAGCCTCGCGCGGACTGGCCCTCGGGTGAGCTCGCCTGGTTCGAGGTCGCACGCCTTGGCCTGCGCGAGCCGCCGAGCTGATCGGAGGAGACCACGCCGACCCGCTGCACGTCGGCCTCCTCGACACCCAGCGAGTACGCAAGCGTCGCGGTCTTCCCGCCCAGCAATGCATGGTGCGCCTGCTCCATGCGCTGCGCAAAGTCCTCGCGGTGACGCTCCACGTACTCGTCGACCGCGCGCTCGACCAGCTCGGCCTGCTTGAGGCCCGCCATCAACGCGGCGTAGCGGACCTTCTCCTTTGTAGCCTCATGAACCTTGATCGGGGATTGTGCACGTAGCATAAGTATCACTCGGTACTTCGGTACCCACAGACGGTAGCATGTGATGTCGGGTGCCCAGATGCGACCCCGGCCCCGCCACAGTACGATGGAAGCGGTCATTGCCGACGTGCCGAGGATCATGGCTGGGACCGCCGCGCGGCTCACTGCCGCCGCCGACCAAGAGCGGGAGCATCCAGCCCGACGCGCCAAGCTCTCGCTTGGGACGAGGACCACGTTTGAAGGCGCGGCGAACGAGCGCTTCCGCATCGCCCGGAGCAAGCGAGCATGTACCATTCTCGGCCGCCGCGCCCAGAAGTCATCCGGACCAAGCGTCTGCAATGGGATCGGCTGACGTTCGCAAATCGCGCTGGGCAGCACGAGCCTCACTCATGGGCTACCGTGGCTCAGCCGGGGGAATCCGCTCGGCGAACCCGCGACGAACTGGAGGCTGAGATGGCGTACGTGATCGTCAACAACTTCGAGGGCGGTACGAAGGAGCAGTACGACGCGACCACCGCGGTGGTGCACCCGCCCGGTGGCCTGCCCGCCGGCCAGACGCATCACTACGCCGGGCCGAGCGCGAACGGCTGGGTCGTCGTCGCAGTCTGGGAGTCGAAGGCGATCTGGGAGAAATTCCGCGACGAGACGCTACTGCCCGCCTTCCAGACAGGGCAGTCCGTTTTGCCCGGTCCACCGAAGACGACGGAGTTCGAGGTCGAGGTTGAGCTCTAGAGGCAAATCCTTGCCAACCGAGGCGTTGGTTCTCGTCCGATTCGAGCGTGAGCGCGACCCTCGCTGGATGCTCGCTTAGCTCGGGGAGCAGCAGCGCGCCGAGCCTCTGAATCGAGGTGGCACTTCCACGACAATCGTGTTTCGAGGCCGTCCCGATTGCCCTCGGACGTTCAGAGGCCAAGCCCCAGCCTGGCCGATGTCCGTCGGTCGCCTGCATACTTGACTCATGACGCAGGACACACGCCTCGGCGTCGTGCTGGGCATCAACCTCGCGATGGTCCTAGCTCTTCTCCTCGTGGGGCTCCTGGCGCACTCATTGGGTGTGCTGGCCGCCGGGGCAGACTACCTCGGTGATGCTCTCGGGACCGGGTTGAGTCTGGTGGCGCTGCGGATGAGCCGCCACAAGTATGGACATCCTCGGGCGACCTCGTATGCGGCCCTCATCAACTCGAGCTTCCTCCTGCTCGTGACCCTGACCGTAGCGGCGGAGGCGGTTCACCGGCTCAGCGTGGGGGCTCCCTCGGTTCACGGCCTGCCGGTCGTGATCGTCAGCGCGATGGCAGCTAGCGCCATGATCGTCTGTGCCTTCATCCTGGGGAACGTGGAGGGCGATCTCAACATGGAGTCGGTGATGCTGGACACCGTCGCCGATGCGGCGGCGGCGGTTGGCGTCGCCATCAGTGGAGCAATCATCCTGGCGACCAGCGGCACCTACTGGCTGGACTCGCTTGTGGCTCTCCTGATTGCTCTGGTGGTCGGCTACCACGCGATCAGGCTCATGCGAAGGGTGCTCTCCGACCTTCGCCAGAGATCAGCTCTCCAAGAGATTCGAGGCGCTCCTGACTCCTGAATCGCCTACGCCGCGTGCGTCCGTGACTGCGCTCCCGTGGCGTGTGTGGTTGGCGTTCAAGCGTCTGACCACGCTCGGTTTCCCGCAGCGGTTTCCGATCGTCCAGTTCCCCAACACGCCGCTGATCGTCGCGTTCCTGGCAGGCGAGGCGGCGGTGTTCACGCACGGCGAAGCACACCTCTATGCGCTGTCCGTGGCCTACCTCGGGATGACCATTTGGGCGTATGAGGAGCTGGTGCACGGCGTCAACTGGTTCCGGCATCTCCTCGGCTTCGCCTACGCGATCATCATGGTCGTGCGCGTCGCCCAGACTCTTCACACCTGGTGACTGTGCAGAAGGCGCGCCGATCCGACGCACCTAATTGCTGCATCCGCAGCCAAGCGAGCGTGCGAGAAGGATACGCCGGATATTCGGAAGCGCCAGCTTCCCAAACGGCCGGGACGGGATCTCTGATTTCCATATGCGAAGTCCCTGAGAACGGAATAAGAGCGCTATTCTCTGCGTGGGCGCGGCTGCTCAAAGCTATAGGCTTGCGGTAGGACAACTCTGAGGTACCAGACTGTGAGCATTTCCTTCCTGGCAGCGAGCATGCCGTGTCAGACCCAGATAAATGGGTGCTCCTCCGAGAGTGTGACCGGCTGGATATTGATAGCTCTCTTTGTGTTGGCGATGACATTTCTGGTCTCCGCCGCCGCCTGGTTCCAGTGGAATCGCGGGCCATTCCCGTGGATATGGAAAGTCGCTACTCGCTGGCGGCGAAAACCAGTATCAGACTAGAACAACGCCCGCAGGAAGGTGCTCCTACGTCAGGCGACGCTCGGAAATTGCGAGGAAGTGGCATAGTCGCCGCTCGTGCGTCGGCTCATCATGCACATCACCCTCGCACTCAGATCGCCCGGAAGTTCGACACATCAAGTCGAACCCTGCGAACGACCATCATTCACATTTTGTTTTCGAAACATTGCATTTCAAAGCAGAAAACCACCCAGCCGATTGTAATCCTTCCGCTTCGCATTTTTTAGTACATGCCGCAGGGGTAGTTTCTAGACAAAGACATGCTTTTTGTGGGGGTTCTATGTAACATTGGCAACATCCTATCGGTTCCGAGCTGGCCATCGCTGGTGTCGCGGCGGTCGCGGAGACGATCATCGACCCGGCCGCAGCGGCGGCACTGTAACGCGCGGCCTGGATGATCGCTTCCCGGCGAGATTCACCGGTAACGGTATCCGACGTGAGGGGCTGGGTAACGAGCAGATTCTTCTCGCGCAGCTCGTGCAGCGCGTCGGCAACCGAGTTCTTGCTGGTCCTGACGAGCTGGGCAAGGCCGTGCGGGAGCTATCCAAACAGTCAAGCTGGGGTCGAGTGTTTGGTGGAGATGCTGCTAGAGCAGGTAGATCGGAGGCTGCGACAGGAGCTGCTGGATCTAGTCAGCAGCCTGCCTGCTTTTGATCGTTAGGAGTTCGAGCGCTGGCACACGCTTGAACTCGGCGGCATTGGCGGTCGCAAGCGCAAGGCCGTGGGCAAGCGCTGTGGCTGCTATCCACAGGTCGTGCGCGCCGACGATTTCCCCTTTGGCTTGTAGTTCTGCCCAGATCTGCGCGTGGAGGCGCGCGATGCGCGGAGTAATCGGTAGCTGCTCAATCGCTCCCAGCAGAGCCTCTACGACGACTTGACGACGGATTCTTATGTGGTCAGGCGCAGCGCGATGAACCCCATGTAGCAGCTCGCTGACAGTGATCACGCTGATCGAGTGCTGGGCGTCGGGCGGTAGCTGTTCGAGAACCTTGCGATCGCGCTCGGCGTCGACCAGGACGGAGGTGTCGATCAGGATTCCGGCCACGCGCCGGTCTCAGCGCCAAGGCGCGCACGCTCTAGCTCAACCTCGTTTGCGAAGCTCTCATCCAACGGGGGGAGGCCATCCATTAGCTCTCTGAGCGCCGCGCCAGAAATACCGACGGGTTGGGAGGGCCGCCGCAGCTCGGCGATGGCTCTGCCGTTGCGGACGATCTCGATCTCCTGGCCCGAATCGACGCGGTTGATCGCGTCGGAGAAGTGGCGAGATACCTCCGTGGCTGTCATACGCACCATGCTCCCAAATATTATCAGATAAATCTGATATCTCCTTGGATGGTGCGGTCGATCGTGGCCATGAAGACAGCCTACGCGGGAGTCGGATGACCTCATCCCTACAGCAAGCAATACGCGCGCCAGACTTGAGACAAAATTTTGGGACAAAGTTTGTCCACGACGACCTCCATCAAACAAAAACCCCGCATTTGCGGGGTTTTTGCGAAGCGGCTGAAGGGACTCGAACCCTCGACCTTCTGCATGGCAAGCAGACGCTCTAGCCAACTGAGCTACAGCCGCACGGCGCCTAACTATAGACCAGGGACCGCCTGCGGCGGCGAGCTGGCGGGGACGATCTCGCTCGTGACGAGGCCGCGCTCGCGGGTCAGCTCGTCGACGATTGGGAACAGGGCTGCGATGCGCTCGGGGGTGTCGATCGCGACGGTCACGATGGGCACGTGGCGACGGATCGAAAGGAGGCGATCGCCGTGCGGGGCATGGTTCCCGTGAAAGCCCCAGATGCCGCGCAGTGAGGTCGCGCCGGCGGCGCTTGCCGCGCGCAGACGCCTGACGAGCTCGACGTAGACCGAGGTGTGCTCGTGACGAGCCGCCTCAGAGGTGACGATCGTGAGCTTCTGGCGCGGCTCGTCGCCGTGCTCCCCGACCAGCGGCTGGTCGTGGGGGGACTGCAGCAGCACGCCGTCGCGCTTGCATACGCGAACCCGCTCGATCGTGAACAGGGGCTTGCCCGGGAGTGTGGCAAGGCGCGGTAGCGCGTTTGCGATCAGTCGGGGCACTCCGACGCTCATCACCATCAGCGGCACATTCGTGTTGCGCGCGAAGAACCGTGCCCGCTGGCGCTCGCCGTTCCTGGCGCCGTCCACTCCGAGCAGCACGGTGGCGCCAGCCACGCCGCTGTCGTGTAGCGCCTGGCAGGCCGCGGCGAACGCGGGCGAGCCGTCCAGTCGGTCGTGGCGTCCCAGGTAGACGGTCAGCTTCACCGCCTCGCCCCTGGTCTGGGACAGCTCGCTCCGCTCGATCTCGGGGCCGCTCAAGCGAACGCGCTCGAGCGTGGTCAGCCCTTCATGCCCGATCGCGCTCACATCCTCTGTGAGCGCCTCGATCCGCTCGCGAGCGTCGAGTGCCACGGACACCAGCGGGAGGTCTTCTGAGAGCGTCAGCAGCCGGTCGCTGCGCAGGCGATGCTTGGCGCCGAAGCCTTTGATCCCACGCAGCAGGATGCTGCTTTGGATCCCGTGGCGGGCATAGATGTCGAGCAGCTCGTCGGCGAGCAGTCGTCCCCTCACGCGACTACGCTCGCCGAAGTAGGTCGTGAGCTTCAGCCCTTCCTGGCTCACAACGCGCCTCCGATCGCTCTGCCGAGCGCGGCGGCGGCTAGTCCGGCGAAGACGCTCACGAGCACGTTGAGCGTTCCGTCCAGCAGTTGCCCATCCTCCCCGAGGCGGTGTGTCTCGAGCATCCACGTCGAGAAGGTCGTATAGGAGCCGATCGTCGTCGACCCCGCGAGTATGAGCGCTTCGCCTGAGAGGGCCAGCCCGGTGAACAGCCCGAGGATGAGCGCGCCGCTGGCGTTCACCGCGAGCGTGCCGAAAGGGAAGCTCGACTGGCTGCGCGCGGAGACTGCTCCGTCGAGCAGGAAGCGCGCGAGCGAGCCGATGCTGCCGAGGATCGCGACGCCGATCCAGGCCGCGGCGCTCACGTCGAGCCTCTGCTATCGCCGCGGTCGAGCCGCCTCATCAAGTGATCGCTCTCACTCGGCGCACGAGCGCGGAGGAGCCGAATACAGCGAAGTACCCGCCGAAGACGCTTGCGAGCAGGTAGGCCGCGGCGAGGCCGTAGCGGTGGTGGTCGGCCATCCTCAACAGCTCGATCTGGACCGTGGAGAAAGTCGTGAGCGCGCCGCACAGACCGGTTGCCAGCAGGGGCCGGCGCAGGGTCGAGACGGGCAGGCGCTCCTGTAGGCGCGTGACGAAGTAGCCGAGCATCAGTGCCCCCGCGATGTTCACGGCGAACGTGGCCCAGGGCCATTCGCCAGCGTTCGCAGGCAATGCTTCGGCCACGCCGACGCGGATCAGCGCCCCAAGCGCCCCACCGCACGCGATCGCGAGCAACTCGAGGCGGTCGATGCTGAGATTTGTGGCCTGCTCGTGTGATTGGCTTGATGCAGCTATCCGTCTGTCCCCTGTCGACCTGTGCGTCCACCCGGTCCGCGCGCGGTCGCTGCGCAGCGGATGAGCCGCACATTAGGGCTCGGGCCAGATACTCAGAACGGTTGTCGGCGTAGCCGCCGCTAATCCGCGGGCATCGCTCGTGAGTGCCGCAAGCGCGCCTTCATAGCATCCGCGCAGAGGAACACGGCACGTACCGACCCGCGTCGCCGCGCACGAGCAGCCCGCGCAGCTCCAGCTCGGCGAGCGCCACCGCGAGCTCGGCAGGCTGGGCGCCCTGGGCTGCGAGCTTCGCGATCGTGTCGTATCCCATTCCCACCCGTTCGAGCACCCTTGCCAGTGGCGGCTGAAGCTCCGTCGGCTCGCCAGCGGGATCGTACGTCTCGCGCACACCGACGCCGTAAAGGACGTCGAGGGCGTCCTGAGGGCCCCGCACCAGCTTCGCGCCGTTCATCAGCAAAGCGTTCGTCCCGCTCGACGCGGGCGAGCTGACGCGCCCGGGCACTGCGGCGACAGCTCTTCCGCGCGCACGGGCGATCTGTGCGCAGGCCAGCTCCCACGGCTGCTCGCCCGCCTCGACCACGATCACGAGTTGGGCCAGCAGTGCGAGCGTGCGGGCGGCCGCCAGCTGCATCCAGCGACGGGTCCGCGGGTTCGACCCAGTCTCCGCCACCGCACAGCCGTCGACCAGGATGCGGTGGTAGAGCGGGGCGCAAGAGGGCGGCGCACAACGCTCCAAGCTTCCCGCGATCACGCTCAGCGTCGCTCCATCGGCTTCGAGGGCGCCTGCGTGCGCGGCGCTTGGGATGCCTTCGGCAAGCACGCTCGCGACAGTCAGGCCGGAGGCCGCCAGTCCGCGTGCGAGGCCACGGGCTGTCTCGATGCCGTAGTCGCTGGCCCGACGCGTCCCGACGATCGCCACGAGCTTCTCGTCGAGCATGCCGTGGAGACGCTCGACCCGGCCGCGCAGGCTGAGCGCGTGCGGGGCGAGCGGGTCCTCGCGCAGGCTGCGCGGATATGCACAGTGGTGTCGGCAGAAGATCTGCACGTCGACGTCGCGCGCCTGCGCGCGCGCTGGCTTCCATTGCGCGTATTCGCAGTGCAGGCTCTCGCGGCTTTGCCCGCCGATCGCCTCTATCAGCTCCTCGTCTGCAAGCTCGAGCAGACCCCAAAAACGCGACAGGCTGCGAGCTCTGTAGTCAAGCCGAGCGCTGAGCCGCTCGAGCAGCCAGGCGCGTCGCGAGCACTGTGGGCAGGCGACGCTCACGCTGCTCGACGATGCGGCAGGCCGGCCTCGGGTCGCAGCGAGAGCGCCTGCGCGAGGTGGGCCGCGTCGACCTGCTCGCTGCATCTCAGGTCTGCGATCGTGCGCGCTACGCGCAGCGTACGGTGCTGGCCGCGCGCGCTGAGCAAGCCGCGCTCGCGCCAGCGCGCGAGCATCCTCTCGCCGCGCTGGTCGAGCTTCACGTGCCTGCGCAGCATGCGTGCGTCCATCTGCGCGTTCACGAGCACCCCCTCCTGTCGCAGTCGCGCCGCTTGGCGCTTGCGGGCCTCGACCACCTGCTCGCGGACCCGAGCCGAGCTCGTCGCGGGCTCCTCCGCGAGAGGGTCGACCGTTGCGCGCTCCATGCCGACGAGCAGGTCGACGCGGTCGAGCAACGGTCCGCTCAGACGGCGGCGGTGACGGGCGAGGTCGGCTTCGCTGCAGCGGCAGCGCTCCTGCTCGCCCGCGTGCCCGCAAGGGCACGGGTTGGTGGCGGCCAGCAGCATGAATCGCGCCGGATAGACGGCCGAGTGTCGCGCTCTGACGATCGCCACGCGCCCGTCCTCGAGCGGTTGGCGCAGCGCCTCTAGCGTGGGGCGGGCGAACTCCGAGAGCTCGTCAAGAAACAGCACGCCGTTGTGGGCCAGCACGACCTCGCCAACCCATCCACGTCGCGCCCCGCCGATCAGACCCGCCGTCGTGATCGAGTGGTGCGGCGCCCGGAACGGACGCTCGGCCGGCAACTCGCCACCTGGGAGACCGCCCGTCATGCTGTGGATGCGCATTACCTCGATCGCCTCCGAGCGCTCGAGTGGCGGCAGGATCGAGGGGAGCCGCTGCGCGAGCATCGTCTTGCCGGTTCCAGGTGGCCCGCTCAGCAGGCTGTTGTGGGCGCCTGCGGCTGCGATCTTCAGCGCTTCGATCGCCTGCGGCTGGCCGCGCACGTCGCATAGGTCGAGCTTGTGGCCGGCGACGGCGGCGCACAGCGCTGCGTTTGCCGGCGGGAGCGGGTCGGGCGCGCCTCCGCGCAGGACGCGCACGGCGCTCGAGAGCCGCTCCGCCACGCCGACCGGTAGGCCCTCGACGAGCGTCGCCTCACGAGCGCGCGCAGGAGCCAAGACGAGCATGCGCAAGCCCGCCTTCATCGTGGCCTCGGCAACGGCGAGCGTGCCACGGCTCGCGCGCAGCTCGCCGTCGAGTGAGAGCTCGCCGAAGAGCGCGTGCGTGTCAAGCAAGTCCGCCGGGATCTGACCGCTGGCGGCGAGCACAGCGCAAGCGAGCGCCAGGTCGAACCCGGGTCCCGCCTTCGGCACGTCGGCGGGCGCGAGGTTCGCGGTTATGCGCTGGCTGGGGAACTCGTATCCCGAGTTGAGCACCGCCGCGTGCACGCGGTCGCGCGCCTCGCGCACAGCCGCGTAGGCAAGACCGACGATCGCGAAGGCTGGCAGGCCCGGCCTGATGTCGACCTCCACGCTGACCGCGCGTGCGTGGAGCCCTTCGATGGTGAACGTGCGCGCCCGAGCGAGCATGAGTGCCTCCCTTCGCATTTGTCAGGCGATAGGAGGTCAAGCTATGTCGGGCTTGGGACGGTACTCGGCGCGCGCCTACAAACCAGGGGGGTGGCGCACCACATAGCCGGCCGTCGAACCCATCGAATCCGACCAGCGCGAGCCCGACTCCTGCTGGGCGATCGTGTCGAAGCGCCGCCCGTCGATCACCATCCAGGCGTGTTCGGAGTTGGCGTAGATCGTGATGTGGCTGCCGGGCCCGGGGTCGCCGTAGGACTCGAGCGCGCCGGAGTCCTCCGGCGCGCTGAGCAGGCCACCGCCGTGCAGCGCATAGGAAACCGAGCCCGAGCAGTCATAGCCGGTCGACTGGAAGGAGCCGTGGCCGCCACCGTAGACATAGGGTCGAGTCGCGATTTCATCCGCGGCGGCGATCACGTGCTCGACCACGCCCGAGCTTTCACCGCCGGTATTGCTCGACGAGCCATCGGAGCTGTGCGAGGCGTGCGGGGGGTGAAGGGTGGTGTGCTCGCCGATCCCGAGCGCGCTCCATGTTTCCGGCCCCACGACGCCGTCCACGTTGAGACCGTGGTGGGCCTGCAGGCGCTTGACGGCAGACTCCGTTTCGGGGCCGAATGTGCCGTCCGCTTCAACGTGCAGCGCTTCCTGCAGACGCCGAACGGCGTCGGTGCGACCGCTCGAGCTCGGGCTGTGCGGCGAGGTGGCGGAGGATTGTCCCGTCGCGGCGCGCGTGTGGTGGACGTTTGCGCGGGCAGTCGCTTTTGGGGGATGGAGCGTCGCGTGCTCGCGAATCCCCAGTGTGCTCCACGTTTCGCCTCCGACGACGCCGTCGACATGTAGATGGTGGCGCGCTTGCAGGTGGCGCACGGCGCGCTCGGTTTCGGGGCCGAATGTGCCGTCCACCTGCACTCCGAGCGCTTCTTGCAGCCGGACGACCGGACTTGTCGCACGCTCTGCGGTCGCATGCTCTACGGCGCTTTTGCGAGTCGCTGCGGAGACCCCATGGGTGCTTGTGAATGTGGCGACGCTCTCTGTTGCGGCCACCGCCGCCGAGGCGATTGTCGTCGCGCCTTCAGCGAGCGCGGCACTGGTCTGAGGGCCGACGATTCCGTCGACTTGCAAGCCGTGGCTTGCCTGGAACGCCTGCACGGCCGCTTCAGTTTCCGATCCGAATACTCCGTCGACGGGGATCCCGAGCGCGTGCTGGAGGATACGGACCTGACGGCCTTCGCTGCCACTCTGCAGCTGGATGTGGTGTTCGCTCGTCGTGGGCGGTTCAGGCGCGGGCAGAGCGTTTGTCTGCGCGCTCCCACTGGCGTCGGCCAAGCCGGCTGCGGGGCCGGCCGCGATCGCGATCAGGGTGCCCAGCGAGACCCGCCGCGCGCGCGTCGCGGTGGGGACGAACTGCAGCTCGGCGGCGCGGCGGCGGGTGCGTGAGCGCAGCATCGAGAGGTCCCACGGCTCGCTGTCGGCGAGATTGCGCAAACCGATCTGGGATCGGAGGGATCCCCGATCGGCCAACAAGCGATTGCTGGCGTCCACGAGGTTGGCCAGCCGCATCGGAGCGCGTGCGGAGCGCTTCTCGTCTCTATCGCGACGTGCCCGAGAGCGGGCGAGCGAAGCTTCCCAGGGGTCAGCGGCAGCGAGATCGCGCGGGAATCCCGACATGTGAAAAGCGTCCTTTCGGTTATCTCAGGGCGCCTACGGGGTTAGCTGTCGGGCTCGCGCGCAATGCGCTACACCACAAACTGTGGCGATTCGCCCCCGCAGCCTGATCGGCTGCACTGGGTCCCCCGCTCCTCACCCCCGTGGGGACAAGGACTCGGCACGAACAGGCGTCAAGCTATCAGGTCCGCATGCAAGATGCATCACATGGGAAGGGTTGCAAGGTTTCTTGCCGACGTTTTGGATTTTGGGGCGTTCCCCCGGTATCAGTGAACCCACCGATACCGATCGGCGCGGCGCTGGAGAGGAACACTTCACGGCCCCGGCCGAGGTCCCGTTGGCTTGCGTCGGCATTGTGCTTACCGGGCTTCTCAGACCGATACAGGCGGGCCGCCCATCCTCGGGCTCGCGGGACCCGGCGACGCACACGCGGTCGCGTCCGGCTTGCTTGGCCTCATAGAGCGCCACGTCGGCAGCGGCGAGCACCGGCCCCTCCGATGTCCCAAACGACTATCAGGTCTATCTCATCGGAGTGCTGCAACAGCCGGATGTCGATTTCGACGTTGATTGCCCAGGCCCGATCTAGGCGAGCAGGGCGATGCGGGATATTATCCGCGCCATCCTGCTGAAGTTGGCTCATCGTCAGCAGTGAGCGTAGGACGATGATGGGCTTCGTGCTAGGCGGCGGCCTGCCCGTGGCTTGTTTGCTCGCTTAGCTTTGGGATGCTTCCGAAGAGGAATCTGGCTAGGCGGGCGAGTTCTGGTGCTTGGTGCTCTGCGAATTGCAGTCTGATGAGTGCGCTGCCATCGGGAAGTGTTTGTCTACCGCGCTCTTCACCGGAGAGCACGATCTCGTTCTCGTCGCGTTGGATTTCGATTTGCAGCGGTTCTTGGTGGTGCTCGGGTGGGTCCTCGCATCGGATGAGTGCTCCGCCCATTGAGATGTCCATGAGGTGACCCGGGTGGCCCTGGATGCTGGCGGGTCCGCCTACCTGTAGGCGGGCTGCGGTGCGTCTCTCTGAGGCGAAGCGGTCGGAGCGGATACGGGACAGGGACACGACAAGGAACGTGAGGTTCAGTAGGCCCCAGAATACGGCGCCGTAGGCTGTCCAGGGGATTATGTAGGTAGTTGGGGTGAGCCCGGCGAGGGTGCAGGCAAACCACGCGATGGCGAGGCTGGTCAGTCCGAGCAGTGTCCAGAGCGTCCAGGGGGCGGATGTTCGGTGGCGCTCGTCGGTGGCGTGCTTTGCGGTGACGCTAAAGGGTCGCTCGCCACGGCGGAAGTAGGTCAGCGTGGCGCGGAGATTGCTTTGCAAGCGCACGAACTCGAAGAGTGCGGCCATGCCTTGTGGTGCGTATCCTCGCGAGAGGAGGGCCATCGCTCAGACCAGGCTGCATGGTCAGCACGCCGCGCAGCGTCGCTACGAAGTCAGTATCGCGACGCAATAGCGTCTCCAGCGTCCCGCTGACGTCGATCGCGGTGGTCTGAAACGCCTGCTTCTCATGCGTGTGCACGCTCGAGCGCCACAGCAAAGCGCCGGCAGCCGAGACCACCAAGCCAAGCACGAGGATCGCACACGCAACCAGCATCCACCAGCGCTGCCTGCTGCTGCCAGCACCCAGACGTGATGGCGTTGGCACATCGTCTGCGACGGTCTGTACGGTCATATCGAGCGGCCCAGACATGTGGCTCCTCGTCAGGGCCTAGTCCGAATCGGAAGGTGGGCTGCGAGCAGCCGCTGGAGCACGGACACGGAGCTGCTTCTGGATCTCGAACCGCCCTCTTCTCAGAACGATGGAAAAGTTCGGACTTGTCTGATCTTGTTCGACAGTTTTATACCCATACTTAATATGTCTCGATGGCTTTCGACAGATTTCGAGGCGCTTGTGCATCCTGCCGAGCAGGCTTGACAAGGCGAACGGCCATTCGATGACGGCATCGCGTTCGTCCGTGTGGTTATGCATCATGCCGTTCGCATCATCCATATATGCGGGATAGGCGAGGGCGACTTCGCAGACGAGCTCACGCTTCCCGCCCTTGGCCTCTCAGCGGCGCACCGCGATCGCTACGGGCTCAATGACTGGAGCACGTAGGCCGGCCGTACGCATGAACGAAGAACGACCCTAAATGAAACCTGTTGCTCGACGGGCTTGAGGTGAATGCCAGCATCGGGCATCCTCCCACAATGCACAGCCACGCAGTCCCACAGGGCCTTCTCGGTGGGCGCTCGTTCACGCTGAGTACAGCCCGCCCTGTAATCTCAGGAGTAACCGCTGGCGAGGTAGAGGCCGAGCCAGACGATGGCTAGCGAGAGCAAGAACACGATCGCCTCGAGAACGTGCCAGCCCGGCCGGCGGATGTGCCACGCCAGCAGTACACACACAGCCACGACAAGTCCCAGCTTGACTTGAAAGGCGCCGTTGCCCCACAGGCTCAGATGGAAGGCCATCGCCGTGCCGGTCGCGATCAGCACTCCCAGCGTGACGAGCGTGCCGTAGCCGAACCTGCGGGCGACCGAGCGCAGGCTCTCACGATCGGTTGAGCGCCGTCCGACCGGTACGACCACGGCGGCGAGCATCATCTGCCCGCCCACGAAGAACGCCATCGCGAGCAGGTGCAGCCAGCGGATTACGAACCAGACGTGGCTCACTGGAGCTCCTACGTGGTGGCGGGCTGGCTTGGGTGCCCCGGGCCGGGCCACGGAGCCAGGCACAGGACGAGCTGGCACTCGCTGATCGCGCGCACTTCGTGGCGCTCGGCGGGGTCGAAATGGATCAAGCTGGGCGCCGAGAGAGACCGCTCGCTGGCTCCAGCGCTGACCAGCAGCTCGCCGCGTAGGACGAACACGAGCGCGTACTCGTGGACTTGGTGCTCTTTGCAGGCACTCACCCTGGGGCAGCAGCAGCGCGATCACGCGGTTGGCGCCCTCATCGGAGCGAAGGATCTGCGGATGGTGCGCCGCGACACGCAGACGGTCTAGCTCCCAAATTTGCATTGCGCCCGATTCTAGGCTCACCCAAGCAGCGATCGCGTATGCGACCACCTGGGTGACGTCCATGTCATTCTCGGCGCGGCGCTCCCGGCGCTCGCACTGGGCGTTTACTTTGCGGCGCTGGACTGTGTGAGCGTCTGCCCGGAAGCTTGGCTGGCGCTCAGCGGCACCGTGATGATCGGCACGGGCGAGGTCTTCAACAGCTCGGTCGTCACTGTTCCCAGCGCCTCATGCAGCCGGGAGTGGTGCTTGGCGCCGATCACGATCGCGCACGCCTCATGACGGCGTGCGGCGTCGATCAGCGCGCTCACAGGATCGTCGTCAGAGACTTCGGTCTCCAGGTCGATGTCAAGCAGTGAGTCCTCGCCGTCAAGCATCAGCTCGTCGATGATCGCCCGGCCGAGGTCATGGCGCTCGCCCTGGGTGCTGAGCGGTGCGGCCGGCAAGTGCTGCGGCCGGCACGCATGGACGATCACGAGCTTTCCGCCGGCCAGCAGTAGGCTCGTCGCCCAGCTCGCGGCATGGCGCGAGCTCTCGCTGCGGTCATAGCCAAGGACCATGCACGGTCCACGACTATCCCTGGCGGCGCGGGTCCGCTCGCTCAGCGCCCGCGTGCTCATCGCGAGGCGATCTGCTCGCGGTCGCGCGCGTCCAGATAGGGCGCCAGGTACTTCGCGGCGATCTTGTTCGGCGGGTCCCACGTCGGGGAGTCGGTGATCTCCGAGCTGAACCCGTGTCCGCCGGTGATGCGTGCCGTCAGATACAAGGGTTTGTCGCCGGTCAGCAGCATCCCGCGGATCACGGGATGAAACAGCTCGGCTGCCACCGGCGCTCCCGCGCGCGCCGCGATCGACTGCGCGACCACGTCGGCCTGCTGTGCGCCAACGCCGCCGTGCTTGACGGGAAACTCGGTGCAGTCACCGGCGGCATAGACGTTCTCGACGTCCAGCACGCGCCCGTGCGGGTTCACCCGCAGAAAACCATGTTCGCTCAAAGGGATGCCGTGCACAGACGGTCCGTAGAGCTCGGGCAGCGCGATCACACGGTCGACGCGCAGACGACGATCCCCAGGGTTGATGACGAGCTGTCCGGGGCTCGGTATCTCGATGTAGGCGGAGCCGATCGTCTGGATGCCCGAGCGCTCTAGCAGCCCGGCGACGGCGCCGCTCGCGCCCTGGCCGAAGATCGCAAGCGGCGCGTCCTCGGGAGTGACGAGCGTGACCTGAAGGTCCATGTTCATGTCATAAGCGCGCCCAGCAGTCATCAGCGCGAGCTCATACAAAGGCAAGGGCCACGCTATGCGCCCCGGAGAGACGAACGCAAGGCTTTTCAGATAGCCGGCCTCGACGTCTTGGACGATGCCGCGCAGGATCTCGTCCATGCGGTGATCGTCGATAGTGACCGCGTGCCGGTAGCGCGCGTGCGGGCGGGCGCCGAGTGCAAGCACCAGCGCGTCGTACTCCAACGGTTCATCCCCGCGGGTGTAAGCGATTTGCCGATCGGAGTCCACCCGGTTGAGCTCGCCGGCGATCAGGTGTGCGCCGGCGTCGTGGGCGATCGGTGCGAGCGGGTAGCGCTTTGCCGGCCCGTACGCGAAGGGCTCACGGACGCTCATCGGCCGGTAGACGAACTCCTCGCTCGGCGCGATCACGCTCACGTCGGTCAGGTCCGGGGCCAGCTCGCGGAGAGCCAGGATGGTCTCGAGCGCTGCGACCCCGCCACCGGCGACGATCACGCGCAACTTCTCAGTAGATGAGGTTTCAGAGGGCATAAACGCAGGCTACGTTCGCTGGAGGGACGCAGCAGCCGCAGAATCCCGCCATTGACCGTGCGGGTAACTACTGACAGTGTGGGGATACTCAGTCATCTCACTGTATCTCGGCGCTACTCGGCCAGTGGCTCGCCGTGTTCGAGCACGTAACAAGCGTGGTGATAGTCCTCGGAGGCAAGCCGACCCGCACGGATCTCCACGGTCCTCGAGGTCCGGCGGGCTCGTCCGTTATCGACAGTGACCATCGGCTCATACGCGCCGATCGGCTCACGGCAGTGAGCACAGCGCCACCGCTCGCGCCCCTGCATATCCAGACCGTTACCCGTCAAGAGCTCACCAATAAGAAGGACGTTGTCTCAAAAGGCTCGCTCCCAGGCTGGTCGAGGCGCGCGCGCCGAGCATGGGTGGCATGCCCCGGCTTTCTGTCGTGTAAATCCGCAATCCGTGCCGATAGGCGCCCACAGTCGCGAATCCGATCATCCACCGCGCGGATCACCTCAATCGCCCGCGCGTCGGCGCTCTGCTCCGCGTCGAGTGAGAGCACGCTGGTCGCGGGCAACTCATCCAGCGCCTGGAAGCGGTGAAACTGTGCGGCGACCACCTCTGGGGTGGCGTCGGAGATCCGGCCAGCGCTACGCATACGAGCCGACGCCCTGGCTAGCGCGGTCTCGAGCGTCACCTGACAGCGCACGACCACGAACGTCAGCTCGCCCCGATTTAGGAGTCGAAAGAGCTTCGCGCGCTCGCTGCGTCTGTGGCAGGTCGCATCCACGATCACGCCACCTGTGCGCTCCAGCTGGGTGAGCGTCTCGCGGCTCAGCAGGTCATAGACGGCGCGGGTGAACTGGCTGGTGTAGTGCTCCGGACGGGCGCGCTCGGTGAGCGCCAGTCCTGCGCGGCGCTTTCGGATCGCATCAGAGGAGACGATCGGCAGCCGTGAGCGGCGCGCCAGCTCTGCGGCGAGCGTCGACTTGCCGCTCCCCGCCGTCTCGCACACGACGATCGCGACCGGCTGACGTGCGCGCCAGCAGAAACGCTGCGCGAGCCTCCACAGACGGCTGGCTCGCGCGCGTTCGCGATGGCGCTGGCGACCATGCTGGGTACCGGCTGCGATCACGGCGACCTTCGCCCGCACCAGTGCCCAATAGGCGCAGTAGAAGCTATGCAGCTGCTCACTCGCCGGGCTCCCGCCGGCACGACGGTAGGCGCCGATCAGCTCGCGTGCAGCCCGCCGGCGACCATGAGCCTCCAAGTCCATCACCAGGAATGCAAGATCCTGGGCAACGTCCATCTGGCGCAGCTTCGGGTCGAACTCGATCCGGTCAACGACGCGCACCTCAGAGCCCAGCAGGATGTGCTCGCAGCGCAGGTCGCCGTGTCCATCGCGCACCTTGCCGATGCGCACGCGCCACTCGATCTCGCCGCGGTGAGCGCTCACGAACGCCTCGGCGAAGCCGCCCATCATCTGCGACCACCAGTCGCGGGGGTGATCCAAGTGCTCTAGCTCCCGAAGATTTGCCTCCCACGCCGCCAGCAGCCGCTCCGGTCCACCGCCAGCACAGCGAGCGCAGTCACGGTGAAAATCGGCGAGGCGACGCGCAACCTTCTCCATCTGCGCGTAGGTAAGCGAATGCCCGTCGATCGCGCCCTGCAACGTGTCCGCATCATCGAAACGGCGCATGTGCACGGCGTACTCGACGGCCCCCGATGCATCCTGCGGCGCGAAGCGAAACCCCCCCTCCGTAGGGACGATCGCGCGCACCCCGAGGTAGATGCCGGGCGCGAGCTCGCCGTTGACACGGACCTCCTCCTGGCACGCGGCGAGCCTTCGCGCGAGCGTGCCGTAATCAAGGAATGCAAGCCGTACCGGCTTCTTCACCTTGCAGGCGAACCGGCCGGCGAGGAACACCCAGGAGGCGTGGGTCTCGTGCGCCTCGACCGCCGGATGCCCCCGGTACATACCAGGAGCAGCGAGCGCCCTCAAAAGACGGGAGTCAGTCGGTGCGCTAGAGGAATGTGGGACGGGTCCCGCCCCGCTCGCGGACGCGACCCTTGTGGCTCCGACTAGCGCTGGCTCAGGACCGATCATGCTCGTGACCTTGGTGGCGAAAGTTCAGCCGGCGCCTGCGCTCACCGCGCCGCGCTCGCCCTCGGCATCGCTCTCATCCGGTTGCGATCCGCGCGGCACCACCAGCACCGGACAGTGCGCCTCGCGCATCACCGGCGCCGAGACGCTCCCCAACAGGACGTGACGCAACGGGCCGTAGGCGCGCGAGCCGAGCACCAGCAGATCCAGCCTGTCGGACTGCTCGACCAGCACCTCGCAGGGATCGCCCTCGATCGTCTGTGTGTGAGTCGGGGTGTCGGGGTCAAGCTCGGCCACGGCACGCTCGATGCTGGCGCTGGTCTGCGCATACGTTTCGCTCTCGAGCGTTGACACAGCGATCGCCTGTGCCGCGTAGCTTCGGATGACCGTGCTCAGCCATGAGGCGGCGAGCACGCTCAGCTCGCCACCAAGGACGCCAGCGAGCTCGTGACCCAACCGCAAGGCCGCCCTGCCCTCGGTGGAGTCCGCGAAGCCGACGCCGACGCGCCGCCACGCTGAAGCGTCACGATCGGCGTAACCGGCAGGCGCCACCAGCACCGCGCACGGGGCGCCGTGCACCATGCGCTCCATCAGGCTGACGTGCAGATGACCCGTGAGCCCTTTGCGGGCCGCACCGATCACGATCAGCCCAGCGTGTTCGTAGCTGGCCATGCTGTGCAGGGCGTGGATCGGCCAAGAGGAGCTGCTCCAGTGGTATGTGGCCTCGGCGAGCTCCCGGCTGCCCGGCAGAAGTGCTTCAAGCTCCTCGCGGATACGCTGCTCGGCCGCATCGGCGGGTACAGCGCATAGCAGTGGACTGTAGGGGTAGACCACCGTCAAGCTGGCGTGCAGCGCGGCGGCAAGCGCCCCAGCGAGCTTCACAGCGTCACGTCCTGCCTCATCACCCGCGTAGCCGACCGCGATCCTCTCGAACACTGGAGCACCTTCTCGCTGTTGTGGACCCCCGAGCTGGGGACTGCGGCCAGTATCAGATGCGCCGTGTCTCGCGACGAGCGTAGTTTGACCCGATTGCATATGCGAACCCTCCCGCACGCCGGGTCAGGACAGGCGTGCTCTCAGCGTGGCTGGCGCTCGCGCTGCAGCAACAGCGCGAAGGTGGGCACGCCGTCGCTGCGACGACGAGCATGATCGACCAGGGCCGGGTCGAGCGGCTCCTCATCGAGCCTGCATGGGAGGAGTCGGTCGTCTCGCTTGGGAAGCGCGCGCCGCGACCGCCGTCAACACGTCGGTGAGGGTCACGCTCGCTGCTCCCAGCCAGCGATCCAGTCAGGTGAGCTTGCCAAGCGCGGCATCCCACGCGTGATTTGTGTGAGCGTGAAGACGCACGTTTAGTGGTGAAAGTTGTGAAGCCAAGGGCTGAACTTCGGGATGAAGAGAATCGCGAGCACGACTCCAGCGGTGAGCGCGCCGACGAGCGACAGGACACGCCCAGCGCGCCCGTCCGGTACGCCACTCAGTTGTGCGGCTGGTGCATAGTCGACGCTGAGTCCTCGCGCGAGCGCAGGCAGATGGCCGAGTACGTGCAATGAGGTGAAAGCGATCCAGGCGATGAAGCTCACCTTGTGGATCGGCAGCAGGGCGCCACGCGATCCCGGGCCGGCCAGCAGCAGCGCAACGCCACTGGCGAACACGATGACAGTTGAGATCACGACTATAGGCGCGATCAACCGCAACGGAGTGATCGGCGGGCCCGCTTTGCGATAACGCGGGTCGTTCGTGTAGTAGCGAGCAAAGCGGTATCCCGTGCTCGAGAGCTTCAGCGCGAGCGGGCCGAGCAGCAGCATCCCCACGAACAGGTGAACAGACAGCAGCCTTCCGAGCGCAACGATCGTGACGCCGATGACCGCCAAGAGGACGATCAGGACCGCGCCAGCCGCCACCGTCAGCAGTTCGTTACCCTGGACGCCGCCCGCGAACAGGCGAGCGGCGCCACCTCGGCGAACAGAAGGTCCGGGCGTTGGCGATCGAGAGCGAGTCACTGACCAACGAGCCTGTGCGACGCGGCTAAACGATCCTTAACCTCTTCGTGAGAAAGCTCATCGAAAGCCAGGACGTATCAATCAGGCCCGTTGCCTCGCCTATCCTCATCGAGAATGCCAAAGGCAGCCACACGCAAGCCAGGCGCAAGCGAGGCGAGCAGCGCCTGCTCTGCTGATCTCGCGCGCGACCCGCCCTTCCAGGCGCGCGTGCTGGTCATCGAGGACGAGCCGGGGATCGTCGACTTCCTCGTACGAGGCTTGAAGGGGCGGGGCTTTGAGGTGGCCAGCGCCACCGACGGCACCGAGGGCGAACGGCTCGCGCTCAGCGAGAGCTTCGACGCGATCGTGCTCGACCTGATGCTTCCTGGCACCAGCGGCCTGGAAATCCTCGCTTCGCTGCGACGCTCAAAGCCAAACCTGCCCGTGCTCGTCCTGACCGCCCGGGGAGAGATCGAGGATCGCGTGAGCGGACTGGAGGCAGGCGCTGTTGACTACCTCGTAAAGCCCTTCTCGCTCGTCGAACTCGTAGCACGGCTGCGTGCCCAGATACGGGTCTTCGCACGAGCCTCGGCGAGCACCCTGAACGCCGAGGGCATCGAGATGAACCTTCTGACGCGCAAGGTGACGCGCAACGGACGGCAGGTGGTGCTGTCAAGCACCGAGTTCGAGCTGCTCGCGCATCTGCTCAGACACTACGGGCGGGTGCTCCCGCGCGAGCAGATCCTCCGGTCGGTGTGGGGCTACGAACACGACCCGATGACCAACGTGGTCGACGTCTACGTCGGCTATCTGCGCCGCAAGCTGCGTCATACCGGCGATCCCGTGCCGATCTTCACGATCCGAGGTGTCGGCTACCGCCTCGGCACAGGCACCTGAAAGGTGCCCTTCGAGCTCGATCGTCTCGCCCGCTTGGGGCTGCGCTGGCGGCTGGCGAGCCTGGTCGTGCTGCTGATCCTCGCCTGCATGGGGGTCGCGTTTATCGCCGTCTACCGCGGCACCGGCACGCAGCTGCGCTCACAGATCGACACAGAGGTCGCCGGTGACGCGAACAACTTCGCGCACAACCTGAAGCTCGCGCACGCCCACACCCCACGGCAGGTCTCCCAAGCGGCGAGCCGCTACATCACAAGCCAGCCCTTTAGCGCCAACTCCACGCTGCTGTTCGCCCTCATCCCCGGCGCCCCCACAGCCACCAACCGTCCCGAGCTGTTCCACCCCGAGGCGCCCGATCACGGCGAGACCCCCGCCGAGCAGGTTCAGGAGAACCAGCTCGCTGCACAGCTATCGACAGTCAACACGGGATACGCGACGCTCATGCTTCCCGACGTCGGCGATCTACGCGTTCTCAAGCGCACGGTAACGCTCCCAAACCTCAAGGAGCACGGCGGCGCCCGGCTCTTGATCGGGGTCGGCGAGCCGCTCGCCGTGGTGAGCCGGGCACAGCGCGGCGTGGCGCGCGCCTTCATCCTCGCCGGCCTGCTCGCGCTCGCCGGCGCACTGCTCGGCGCCTACCTGATCGGGACGCTGCTCTCGCGCCCGCTTCGACGCATGGCCAGCATCGCCGCGCGCGTAGATGCGGGAGATCTGCATCCCCGTATCCACGACCCTGCTGGTCACGGCGAGGAGGTGCGCGTGCTCGCCGAGGCGTTCAACCACATGCTCGACCGGCTGACCGCCGCGTTCGCCGGTCAGCGCGCGTTCGTCGCCGACGCCTCACACGAGCTGCGCACACCGTTGACCGTGATCGCCGGTCAGATCGAAGTGCTCGCCGAGCAAGAGAACCCCTCGAGCGAAGAGGTGCGCCGCGCAGGAAGACTCGTCCAGGCAGAGATCGCGCGAACCAGCCGCCTCCTCGACGATCTGCTGCTGCTCGCCAAGGCCGAGCAGGACCACTTCCTGCGCGTCGAGCCGATCGACCTGCAAGCCTTCATCGCCGAGCTCTGGGAGAGCATCACCACGCTCGCCGACCGCCACTTCGAGCTCGACCCCATACCAGCCGGCATGCTGCTGGCCGACCCTGACCGTCTAACCCAAGCGCTTCGCAACATGCTCACCAACGCGATCGCGCACACCACCCCAACAGAAGGGCTCGTGCAGCTATCTGCCAAGGCCGCACCGGGCGGGCAGATCAAGCTCGTCGTGCAAGACGACGGGCCGGGCATACCAGCCTTTGAGCGCGAGCACGTCTTCGACCGCTTCCACCGTACCGACACGGCACGCAACCGCGCCTTGGGCGGCACTGGGCTCGGACTCGCGATCGTGCGCGCGATCGCCCAAGCGCACGAAGGGCACGTCGCCGCCACGCACGCCCCCACCGGCGGCGCACGCATAGAGCTGCAACTACCCGGTTTCACGCCGCTGCCCCAACCGGACCCGTCCACCGACATGCCAGCGCGAGCATCGAGTGGCTGACCACTGTGGGCATCCCCCGATCGCGTCGGTGAAAACACCGGATGCTGGACGGCGGTGAACATCAGATCCTTGACCGATGAGCATGACCGTGTCACGTCCTCCTGCGCCCATAGTCCAACCAGCTAGCGGCCCCCGTGGGGAGGCGATTCGTGCGCAGGAACTCACCAAGCGCTACGGGGCGACGCTCGCGCTCGACCGGCTCGACCTGGCTATAGCGCCCGGCGAGGTGTACGGGTTCCTTGGCCCCAACGGCGCCGGCAAGACCACGACGATCCGGTTGTTGCTCGGTCTGCACCGTCCCACAGCCGGTCGTGCGGAGCTGTTCGGGCTCGACGCGTGGCGCGATCCCGTCCCCGCACACCGCCGTGTCGCCTATGTCGCCGGCGAGCCATTCCTGTGGCCCTCGATGACGAGCGCGGAGACGTTCGAGTTTCTCGCGCGCGTGCGCGGCGGCACCGACGTCTCCTATCGCGGTGTGCTTGTGGATCGCTTCAAGCTCGATACCTCAAAGAAGATCCGGGCGCTGTCGAAGGGCAACCGCCAGAAGGTGCAGCTGATCGCGGCGCTCGCCACCCGCGCCGATCTGCTGCTGCTCGACGAGCCGACCAGCGGCCTTGACCCCCTGATGGAGGTCGCCTTCCGCGAGTGCGTCAACGAAGCCAAGCAGCGCGGGCAGACCGTGTTCCTCTCATCGCACATCCTCAGCGAGGTCGAGGCGCTGTGCGACCGCGTTGGCATCCTCAGGGCAGGACTGCTCGTGGATGAGGGCACGCTCGCAGAGCTGCGCCACCTCGCCGCGCAGACAGTCGAGGTCACGTTCGCAGGCCAGGCGCCGACGCTCCCGCCACTGCCGGGGGTGCATGTCGAGAGCGCTGGGCTGGGCGCGCTGCGGTTCGAGGTCTCAGGGAGCGTAGGCCCGCTGATCGGCGCGCTCGCTCGGGCGGGTGGGGATTCCATAAAGACCCTGACCAGCCGTGAGCCGTCACTGGAGGAGATATTCCTGCACCACTACGACGGCTCCGACGGTCGCGTCGCCGATGCCTAGGTCTCCCTTGCTGTTCGGGTGGGCGCATGCGCCCACCCGCCGGACGGCGCATGCGCCGTCCGGGCCACCGGCGCATGCGCCGGTGGCTTGGATGGAGATAGCTCTCCTTCGGCGACCCGCGGCCGTGCTCGCACGTCGGGCATTTCGCGACGCCCGCGCGCGCACGATCGCGTTCGGATGTCTGTTCGCGCTCTATGCCTACATCCAGCCCGTCGGCTATCGCCACACCTACCCGACGATCGCCGAGCGGCTCTCCTTCGCCCGCAGCTTCGGCCCCAACAAGGCGCTGCGCCTGTTCTACGGCGAGCCGCATGACCTGCTCACCGTCAGCGGCTACACGGCGTGGCGGGTCGGCGGGACACTCGCGATCTTCGCTGCTGTGTTCGGGCTGCTCGCCGCTGTGCGGGCGCTGCGCACCGAGGAGGACACCGGCCGGATGGAGCTCGTGCTCGCCGGGGTCGTCGGCCGTCGCACAACCTACCTCGCGGCGATCGCGGCGATCGCGGCGGGAGTCCTGCTGCTGTGGCTTGGGGAGCTCACGGGCTTTCTGATCGGCGGCCTCCCGGCTGGTGGAGCGGCATATCTGGCGCTCGCGACCGTCTCGGTAGCACCCGTGTTCGTCGGTGTTGGCGCTCTGAGCAGCCAGCTCGCGCCGACCCGCCGCCTAGCGCTCGAGCTGGGCGGCGCGGTGCTCGCGCTGATGTTCCTGCTGCGCGTGATCGCTGACACCGCAGGCGGCGCTGGCTGGCTGCGCTGGATAACGCCACTGGGGTGGGCAGAGCAGCTGCGCCCGTTCGCGGGCCCTCAGCCGCTCGGGTTGCTGCTCCCAGCTGCCGCGAGCGTGCTGTTGCTGGCGCTCAGTGCACGGATCGCGTTGCGGCGAGACATCGGCACCGGCACGCTCCCCGCCCGCGATAGCGCCGCGCCGCGCCCGGGGCTGCTCTCCTCCCCGACCGCGCAGGCGCTGCGCTCAGAGCGAGCGAGCCTGCTCGTGTGGGCGAGCGGGGTCGGCGTGTTCGCGCTCATCCTCGGGGTGGTCTCAAAGAGCGTCTCCTCGGCTGGCATCCCGCCGGGCGTGCAGCGCGAACTGGCCAAGCTCGGCTCCGGGTCGATCGCGACACCGACCGGCTATCTCGCGTTCGTGTTCCTCTTCTTCATCCTCACCGTCAGCCTGTTCGCGTGCGCGCAGGTCGGCGCCGCCCGACACGAGGAAGCAGATGGCCGCCTGGAGACGCTGCTCGCGCTGCCCGTCGGACGCACCCGCTGGCTCGGCGGGCGCCTGGCGCTCGCCGCCGCTGGCGCCTCTGTGATCTCGCTCGCCGCCGGTGCGCTCACCTGGATCGGAGCGACCTCGGTGGGCATCCACATCGCGCTGGCGCGGATGCTCGAGGCCGGCGCGAACTGCCTGCCGGTCGCGCTCTTGTTCCTCGGGATCGCCGCGCTGGCATACGCGATCGCGCCGCGTGTGAGCGCCGGGATCGCCTACGGGCTCCTCACCGTCGCGTTCCTGTGGCAGCTCGTGGCTGCGCTGCTCGGCGTCCCGCGGTGGCTCGTGGACCTGACACCGTTCGCGCACGTCGGGCTCGTACCCACCCAGCCGTTTCGCACCGGCGCCGCCGCCCTGATGCTCGCCGCGGCAGCGGGGTGTGGCCTGGCCGCGACATGGATCTTCGGACGACGTGACCTGACGGGACAGTAGGGAGCGGCGGGTCGTGCTTCAGAAGGTGACGGTCGGGCGCTGGGCGCTTGACTCATACGACGCGATCGCGCCGACGGCGATCATGGCCGAGCTGCGCGAGCACGCCCAGGCACTCCAGGGCGCGCGCATCCTGCACGTCAACGCGACCGCTTACGGCGGCGGCGTCTCAGAGCTGTTGCGCTCGAGCGTGCCATTGCTGCGCGACCTCGGCCTCGTCGTGGACTGGAAGGTGATTGGAGGCAACCCCGACTTCTTCCACGCCACCAAGGCGTTGCACAACGCTCTGCAGGGCGCGCCACGTCCGCTGAGCGAGGACGAGCAGGCGGCCTACCGCGAGTGCAACGAGGAGAACGCCGCGACGCTCGACGGTGGCTACGACTTCATCGTCATCCACGACCCCCAGCCGGTCGGGCTGCTACAGGCGCACGGCAAGGGTGAGGCGCGCTGGGTGTGGCGCTGCCACATCGACACGAGCGAGCCGAACACCGACGCGTGGCGCTTTCTCGCGCCGTGCCTGGAGGGCTTCGACGCGGCCGTGTTCACGACGAGAGAGTTCGTGCCACCCGGCCTGCCGGTGCAGCGCGTCGAGGTGATCGCTCCCGCGATCGACCCGCTGAGCCCCAAGAACATCGACCTCGACCCCGCCGTGGCGAGCCAGATCCTCGACTGGATCGGCGTCGATCTTCCCGGCCGGCTCGTCACGCAGGTCTCGCGCTTCGATGCTTGGAAGGATCCGCTCGGCGTGATCGACGCCTACCGGCTCGTGCGTGAGGAGATCGGCGAGCTCCAGCTCGCCCTGGTCGGCTCGATGGCGCTCGACGACCCCGAGGGCTGGGAGGTCTACCAGCAGGTATCGGATGCCGCCGAGCGTGACCCCATGATCCACATCTACACCAACCTCACGGGTGTCGGCAACGTCGAGGTCAACGCCTTCCAGCGCCTCTCGGAGGTGATCGTGCAGAAGTCGATCCGCGAGGGTTTCGGCCTCGTCGTCTCCGAGTCGCTATGGAAGGGCACCCCCGTTGTCGCCGGCCGCGCCGGAGGCATCCCCCTGCAGATGCCAACCGGCGTGGGAGGCCGGCTCGTGCAGAGCACCGAGGAGTGCGCCGCGGCGATGCTCGAGCTGCTGCAGAACCGGCAGTTGGCGGCAGAGCTCGGCGAGCGCGGACGCGAGCACGTGCGCGAGCACTTCCTGTTGCCGCGCCTGTTGATGCAGGAGCTCCGACTGCTCCGCTCGCTCGTGGGCAACGAGTCAGCGCCATGCCCTGCGTCGCCTGCTGGAACATGAGTGAGCCTGCGTCGACGAGCGAGGTCGACGTAGAGCAGGCCGTCGATCTGCTGCTGCGAGATCTGCGCAGCTCCCGCGAAGGGCTCTCCACACGCGAGGCACAGCGGCGCCTTACGCAGTATGGCCCGAACGAGCTGCGCCACCGCGGCGGCTGGCGCTGGCCGGGGGAGCTTGCCCGGCAGCTGACCCATCCGCTCGCGCTGCTGCTGTGGCTCGCGGCGGGACTGTCGCTGGCGGTCGGCAGTCAGACCGTCGCGATCGCCGTGCTGCTCGTGATCTTCCTCAACGCGGCGTTCGCGTTCGCGCAGGAGCTCCAGGCAGGGCGCGCGGTCGAGGCGCTCGCCCGCTACATGCCCCAGCACGCCACAGTGCTGCGCGACGGCGCCCCGCAGGTCATCGAGGCCACCGGACTCATACCCGGAGACATCGTGGTGATCGAGGAGGGAGATCGCATCGCCGCCGATATGCGGCTGCTCTCCGGCGCGCTCGAGGTCGACCTATCAACGCTGACAGGCGAGTCGGTGCCCGTGCTGCGCTCCGCCGAGCTGCAGGACTCAGACGTGCCACGCCTGGCCGCACGCGATCTCATCTTCAGCGGCACCAGCGCTACGGGAGGCGAGGCGCATGCGGTCGTGTTCGCGACCGGTATGCACACCGAGCTCGGACGGATCGCCGCTCTCTCCGAGCGCGTCAAGGCACAGCCCAGCCCACTCGAGCGCCAGGTCCGCCGCGTCGCGTGGCTGATCGCCGCGATCGCCGTCGGGATGGCTGTGGCATTCGTGCCACTCGCGATCTTCGGCGCCGGCCTCTCGCTGAAGGACAGCGTGGTGTTCGCCGTCGGCCTGCTCGCGGGGAACGTGCCCGAGGGGCTGCTGCCGGTGATCACGCTCGCGCTCGCGGTCGCCGTGAGACTGCTCGCACGCCGCGGCGCGCTCGTCAAGCGCCTGAGCGCCGTGGAGACCCTCGGCTCGACAGACGTGATCTGCACGGACAAGACCGGGACGCTGACCGAGAATCGGATGCGCCCGATCGCAGCCTGGACCCTCGCCGGCGAGCGAACCCTCGAGGAGAACGCCACGCCGTCCGGTGAAGCGCAGACGCACGCCCTGCTGGCGCTCGCCGAGGCCGCCTCGGGATGCAACGACGCGCGCCTTGAACCCGACGGCCAGTCCGTCGGGGATCCGACCGAGATCGCCCTGCTGCTCGGCGCCCGTGCGCTCGGCGCCGACATCCAGCCCGCCACCCGCGAGCGCTGCCGCCGCCACCGCTACAACTTCGACCCGCAGCTGAAGCTGATGAGCACGCTGGACACCGCCGGCGAAGGGGAACGAGTACACACCAAGGGCGCCCCCGAGTCGGTGCTGTCCCGCTGCAGGAGCACGGTCGGGGAGGACGGGCGCGAGATGCCCCTCGACCGAGCGACCAGCGACCTGATCACCCGGCGGGTGGAGAGCTACGCCCAGCAAGGACTGCGCGTCATCGCGCTCGCCGAGAAGCCGCTGCCCGCCACCAGCGAGGCTCCCGTCCGCGAGCAGGCCGAGCGCGAGCTGTGCTTTCTCGGCCTGATGACGATGCTCGACCCGCCGCGGGCAGAGGTCGCAGACGCCGTGGCTCGCTGCCACGCCGCGGGCATCCGCATCATCGTCATCACCGGCGATCACCCACTTACCGCCGCCGCGATCGCCAGGCAGGTCGGGATCGGCGCCGAGGACTCGAAGGTCGTTCTCGCCGAGCGCTTCGACCACACCCACGAGCGTGAGATCGAGCAGCTGCTCGCCGACGGAGGCGAGGTCATCTTCGCGCGCGCCTCGCCGGAGGCCAAGCTGCATATCGCCGAGGCACTGCGCGCGCAGGGACACGTCGTCGCGATGACCGGCGATGGCGTCAACGATGCGCCCGCGCTGCGCCGCGCGGACATCGGCGTCGCGATGGGCCGCTCGGGCACCGACGTCGCACGAGAGGCCGCGACGATGGTCCTCACCGACGACAATTTCGCCACGATCGTCACCGCGATCGAGGCCGGGCGGCAGGTCTACGACAACGTCCGCAAGTTCATCGTCTACATCTTCGCCCACGCCACACCCGAGGTCATACCGTTCGTCGTGTTCGCGCTCGCCGGCGGCGCGATCCCGATCCCGCTGCCCGTGCTGCTGCTGCTCACCTTCGACGTCGCCACCGAGACGCCGCCCTCGCTAGCGCTCGGTCGCGAGCCTGTCGAACCCGGAATCATGGGCCGCCCGCCCAGGCCCCGCTCGGAGGGCGTGATCCGCGGGCCGATGCTCGTGCGCGCCTGGCTGTTCCTCGGCCTGCTCGTCGCGCTGCTCTCACTCGGCGGCTTCTTCCTCGTGCTCGGAGGAGCCGGCTGGCATCCGGGTGACGCGACCGGCGCCGGGACGCCCCTTCACCACGCCTACCTGCAGGCCACGACGATGACCTTCCTCGGCATGATCGCCGGGCAGATCGGGACCGCATTCGCCGTGCGTACCCAGCGCGCCTCGCTGCGCTCGATCGGCGCGTTCAGCAACCCCTATCTGTTGCTCGGCATCGCCGCCGAGCTGCTCGTCGCGGCGATCGTCGTCTACGCACCCCCGCTGCAGTCGCTGCTCGCGACCGCCGGCCCGCCATCCAAGGACCTGCTCCTGCTGCTCGCCTTCCCGGTGATCGTGTGGGGCTCGGACGAGCTGCGCCGCTACCTGCTGCGCCGCCGCGAACACACGCCCGCAGGCGCCGCTCAGCTGACACCAAGCGATATATGAGTAGGGCATAAGCTCATCCTTCCGTGAGCTTCGAGACCCTCCTCGTGATCGTGCTCGCCGGGCTCGGCGGGCCTCTGCTGAGCATCTCTCCACGACGGTTCGTGCCCGTCGTGATCGGCGAGATCCTCGCCGGCATCCTCGTCGGTCCCGAAGTGCTGGACGCCGTGAATCCAGCGAACAGCACGATCTCCTTCCTCGCAGACATCGGGTTCGCGATGCTGATGCTCACCGTCGGAATGCACCTGCCCCTGCGCGACAAACGACTCGCCGGCGCTCTCAGAGACGGTGGGCTTCTGGCAGCGATCGTTTGCGTATTGGCGATCCCCGGCGGGCTGCTCGCCGCGCAGATCGCCGGCACGGGCCACGCCGCGGTCTATGCGGTGCTGCTCGCCTCCGGGTCAGCCGCCGTGCTGCTACCCGCGCTCCAGGAGGCCGGCGCCAGCGGCCCCGACATCCTCGCCGTGATGGCACAGGTCACGATCGCCGACATCATCACGATCCTCTCCGTGCCGATCGTGCTGCAGCCCGCGCGCTTCGAGCACGCGCTACTCGGCGGCCTACTTGTCGCTGGCGCCGTCGTGCTGCTGCTCGGAGTCGCACGCCTCATCGCCCTCCGCGGCTGGGTTCATCCAGTGCGCCAGCTCTCAAAGCAACGCCACTGGGCCCTAGACCTACGCCTCTCGCTGCTCGTCCTGTTCCTGCTCGCCTGGATCGCGCAGAAGGGCGGCACCAGCATCCTGATCGCCGGGTTCGCAGCCGGGCTGATGGTCGCGGTGATCGGTGGACCCAAACGCCTCTCCACGCAGATGCGCGGCATCGCCGACGGGTTCTTCATCCCGCTCTACTTCGTCGTCCTCGGCGCGCAGCTCGACCTCGCCGGTCTCCTGAACCATCCCTCGATGCTCGCCCTCGCTGGCAGCCTGCTGGCCTTGAACGTAGCGATCCACCTCATCGCCGTAGGACTCCTGCGCAGGCCAGCGGCTGCGGGCCTCACCGCCAGCGCTCAGCTCGGCGTGCCGGCCGCGATCGCCTCGCTCGGGCTCTCAGAGCACGTTCTCTCGCCCGACGCCGCGACCGCGATCGTCGTCGCCGCCCTGGTCAGCCTCGCCGTCTGCACCCTCGGAGTCGAGCGACTCATCCGTCGTGAAAGCGAGGTCAGGCCTGCTCGCGAGACTGGTCTCCCAGCACTGCCCTGACTTGCCGCGCGATCTCGATGTCCTCCCGGGCGGTAAGGACCAGCGTGCGCACTCGCGCGCCCTGGGCTCCAATCTCACGGTCGGCTTGTGACCGCGCGTTGCGGGCGCCATCGACTGCCACGCCGAGGAACGCGAGTCCGGCCGCCGCCCGTGCGCGTATCTCGATCGAGTGCTCGCCGACGCCGCCGGTGAACACGAGCGCGTCCAGACCATCGAGCGCGGCAGCCATCGAGGCGATCCCCGCGCGCAGCCGATGGACATACACATCCAAGGCCAGGCGCGGCGCGGGCTCACCTGCACAAGCACCCGCGAGGATCTCTCGCATGTCGGTGCTGCCTGCCAAGCCGAGCATCCCGGAGCGGTACTCGAGCGCGTCCGCCAGTTCCCCCGCGGTCAGCCGCTCGTGCTCTGCCAGCCACAACAATATCCCTGGATCGACGCTGCCAGATCGGGTGGCCATCACGAGCCCCTCGAGTGGAGTGAAGCCCATCGTGGTGTCGAGCGAGCGGCCGTCTTCGATCGCGCACAGCGACGCCCCGGCACCGAGGTGGCAGCTGACAATCCGCAAGCCCGAGGCGTCCCGTTCGAGCAGCTCAGGCGTGCGTCGGGCGACCCACGAGTGCGAAAGGCCGTGAAAGCCGTAGCGGCGCAGCCCCCAGCGCTCTCGCCACTGTGCGGGCAAAGCGTAGGTCGACGCGGCCGCCGGCAGCGTCGCATGGAAAGCGGTGTCAAAGCAAGCTACCGCGGGCAGCTCCGGCAGCTCCGCCGTGACGGCATCCAGCGTGGCGAGCGACTTGGCCTGATGAAGCGGAGCGAGGTCGCTCAACGCGCGCATCGCCGCCTCCACATCGGCGTCGATCCTCACCGCCTCACGAAAGCGCTCGCCTCCGTGGACGATGCGGTGGCCGACCGCATCCGCTTCGCGCAGCACCGTCTCGAGCGCGGCTCGGAGCTTGTCCGGGTCCACCTGCGCGCGAGGAGCGTCGAGCTCCCGCGCGGCGATCACTGTGTCATCGCCGTCAAGCAGCGTCAGCTTCAGGCTGCTGGAGCCCGCGTTGACGACCAGGACCCGCATTGCCGAGCCTATGTTGATCGAGCCTCGTTCGCGCCGGGCCAACACCAATCTGTGACATCGGGCGCGTCCTGTCCGTGCTCGCGTGTGTAAGCCCTGTGGCGTAGCCGCTCGTCGGCCATCTCCTGACGTATGTGCGCCGCGTGCTCAGCCAGGCCGGGAACCCTGTCGATCACGTCCATCACGAGATGAAAGCGGTCCAGGTCATTGAGCATCACCATGTCAAACGGCGTCGTGGTGGTGCCCTCCTCCTTGTAGCCACGGACATGGAAGTTGGCGTGGTTGGTGCGCTTGTAGGTGAGACGGTGGATCAGCCACGGGTAGCCGTGGTAGGCGAAGATCACCGGCCGGGTGGTCGTAAACAGCGCGTCGAACTCCGCGTCGGGCAGTCCGTGGGGATGCTCGGTGTCGGGCTCCAGGCGCATCAGATCAACGACATTCACAAGCCTCACCTTCAATTCAGGTAGACGCTCGCGCAGGATCGCCACGGCCGCGACGCTCTCAAGCGTCGGGATGTCCCCGGCGCAGCCGAGCACCACATCGGGCTCCTGCTCGCCGTCGCTGCAGGCCCAATCCCACATGCCGACCCCGCGCGTGCAGTGCGCGACCGCCTCGTCCATCGTCAGGTAGTTCAGTGAGGGCTGCTTGCCGGCGACGATCACATTCACATAGTCGCGGCTGCGCAGGCAGTGATCGGCGACGGACAGCAGACAGTTCGCGTCCGGCGGCAGGTACACGCGCACGATCTCCGCCTTCTTGTTGACCACGTGGTCGATGAATCCTGGGTCCTGGTGTGAGAACCCATTGTGGTCCTGGCGCCAAACGTGCGAGGAGAGCAGATAATTAAGCGACGCGATCGGCGCGCGCCACGGGATGCCGCGCGTGACCTTCAACCACTTCGCGTGCTGGTTGAACATCGAGTCCACGATGTGAATGAACGCCTCGTAGCTGTTCAGCAGACCATGCCGACCAGTCAACAGGTAGCCCTCCAGCCAGCCCTGGCAAAGATGCTCGCTCAAGACCTCCATCACACGCCCGTCGGGCGCGAGGTGATCGTCGCTGTCCAGACGTTCAGCGTCCCACGCGCGGTTCGTGACCTCGAACACCGCACCAAGGCGGTTGGATGCCGTCTCGTCAGGACCCATGATGCGGAGGCTCGCCGGGTTGGTAACGATCGCATCGCGCAGGAACGCGCCGAGCACCCGCGTGGGCTCGCTGATGCTCGCCGTCGGCGCCTGTACCTCGACGGCGTAGTCACGGAAGTCACGCAGCTCGAGATCGCGCAGCAACGCACCGCCGTTGGCGTGTGGGTTCGCGCCCATGCGCCGCTCACCCTCCGGGGCGAGCGCCGCCAGCTCAGCCCGTAGCGCACCATCCTCGTCGAACAGCTCCTCGGGACGGTAGGAGCGAAGCCACTCCTCGAGCTGATGTAGGTGCTCCGGGTTGCCGGCCAGATCTGAGAGCGGAACCTGATGGGATCGAAACGATCCCTCCGCCGGCAGCCCGTCGACCACCTTCGGGCCGGTCCAACCCTTGGGGGTGCGCAGCACGATCATCGGCCAGCGCGGACGCTCGGACGGGTGGGTGGGGTCTCCATTGCGGGCGCGACGCTGGATCTCCGCGATCTCCGCCGCGACCTCATCCAACGTTGCGGCCATCAGCTGGTGCATCACCTGCGGGTCATCGCCCTCGACGAAGCGCGGCGCGTAGCCGTAGCCCTCCAGCAGAGACCGCAGCTCCGTCTCGGGGATGCGTGCCAGCACCGTGGGGTTGGCGATCTTGTAGCCGTTCAGGTGCAGGACTGGGAGCACCGCGCCGTCGCGGGCCGGGTTCAGGAACTTGTTGGAGTGCCAGCTCGTTGCCAACGGGCCCGTCTCCGCCTCGCCGTCGCCGACGACACAGCAGACCAGCAGGTCGGGGTTATCGAACGCGGCGCCGTAGGCGTGCGCGAGGGAGTAGCCGAGCTCGCCGCCCTCGTGGATCGACCCGGGAGTCTCCGGCGCCACGTGGCTCGGGATGCCGCCAGGAAAGGAGAACTGGCGAAACAGGCGGCGCAGGCCCTCCTCGTCACGACCGATGTGGGGGTAGACCTCGCTGTAGGTGCCCTCCAGGTAGACGTTGGCCACGATCCCTGGGCCTCCGTGACCAGGACCAGCCACATAGAGGGCGCTCAGGTCCTGCTCGCGGATCACGCGGTTCATGTGTGCGTAGAGGAAGTTCAAGCCAGGGGTCGTGCCCCAATGCCCGAGCAGCCGCGGCTTTACGTGCTGGATCGCAAGTGGCTCGCGCAGCAGCGGATTGTCGAGCAGATATATCTGGCCGACCGAGAGATAATTTGCGGCCCGCCAGTAGGCGTCCAACGCGCGCAGTTGCTCACCCGACAGGACAGCCGGCGGGTCTGTCACGGTCGCGTCGTCGATCACAGCTCGAGACTCTACGCTTGGCCCGTGACAAACGAGGCCGGGAGCACTGCCGGGCATGAGCTGACATTCGATGGGGAGCTGCTGACCCACGGCTCTGCCATGTGTGCCCGGCTGGGCGATGAGCCCCCAAGTAGTATGGGCAGCAGACGCCGAGCGCGTTTACGACTCGTCGCACCCAGCCGCCAGATCGACCTGACAGCCGACCTCAGAAGTGCGAGGATGCGATCGGTGGCGGCTCCGCAACAGTTGAACAGCAAGCACTACGAGAAGGAGCTGTTGCGCCTGCAGACCGAGCTGGTCTACATGCAGGAGTGGATCGTCGCTCAGCGCCGCCGGCTGGTGGTCCTCTTCGAGGGACGCGACACCGCCGGCAAGGACGGTGCGATCAAGCGGATCACTGCCTACCTCAATCCGCGCACCTGCCGCATCGTGGCGCTGCCCGCTCCCGACGAGCGCGAGCGCACGCAGTGGTACTTCGCGCGTTATGCCGCCCATCTGCCGCCCGCCGGAGAGATCGCCCTGTTCAATCGCAGCTGGTACAACCGGGCAGGCGTCGAGCACGTGATGGGCTACTGCACCCCGGAGGAGTACGAGGAGTTCCTGCGCTTCTGCCCGCAGTTCGAGCAATCGCTTCAGAACGAAGGGATCACGCTCGTCAAGTATTGGCTGTCGGTCTCAGACGAGGAGCAGGAGCGCCGTTTCGAGAAGCGGCTGACAGATCCGCGCAAGCGGTGGAAGTTCAGCCCCACCGACCTGCAGGCCCGCGCCCGCTGGGTCGACTACGCCGAGGCGAAGGACCGCATGTTCGCGCGTACCGACACCGACCACAGCCCGTGGCATGTGGTCGAGGCCGACGACAAGCGCACCGCCAGGCTGAACCTCATCAGCCACCTGCTCTCCGTGGTCCCCTACGAGCACCCCGACAAGGCCAAGAAGGTGAAGCTCCCTGCGCGACAGCAGCGCAAGTACAAGCGCCCGCCCAAGCAGTCCGAGCGTGAGGTGCCGGTACGCTACACGGTGAGCTGAAGCTCGGGTCGCCCCAATCTCACAGCGCCCAGGCGAGCTACTCCTCGCCGTCACATTAGGAGAGGACGGCCGCGTCCTACAAGCTCTGCTGGGAGCGGTAGTGCTCTTTCCAGATCAGCTTGTAGACAGGGATGCGGCGCGGGAGGCTGCGCACCCCAGGAATGAACGGGATGCATATGAACGCAAGGCTGAGCACACCCATCACGAGCATCACGAGGGTGTCCGCGTTTTCAGAGGACTTAAAGGGTTCGACCTGATACCAGAGGGTGTAGAGCCACAGCCAAACCTGGCCGGGGTAGCTGCCGGTCTCATTCATCATGCCCCACTGGTCGCCGAGCAAGTGCTGGGCTTCAGCGCGTTCAGAGAGCAGACCGCCATCGGCCATAAACAGCAGCGGCTTGGTGTAGTCGGTCTGAAAGAACTGGTTACCGGTCAACAACGCGCCATCCAACCCGCCGCTCTTGGCGAGACTCAGAAGGCTCGCCATCATCAGCGGCACGGGACCCGCGCCGCTGGCGTTGACCGTTACGGTGCCCGTTGTCGGATCAACTGTTACTGCGTTGTTGGGCGTCTTTTTTTCTTCGAGTGCCGTTTCGCGTTCTTCAAGCGGCTTGGCGTACGCTTCGCCCCACGCCTTGCGTGTCTGCTCCGGCGCGGCTCGGTATTCGGCGATCGCGCTCTGCAAAGAGGAATCGTTGGGGATCGTCTTCAATGGGCCGATCACGAAATCCTGCGACGTGTCGATTGGATGGCTGACGCCGAGCCACTTCTGCAGGTGGATGAAGGCAGCCTGCTGACCTTCACCGTTGTGGTTGTACGGGGGGCCATATTCAGCAGTGTCGCTTGTCCCGTCCAGCTCCTTTGCCGCCGTGGCAACGAAGTTGACTGGCTGCGCACGCGACCACTGCGCGATCGTGCTCGGCTTGTCGTCCGGTGAGGAGAACAGCACGGTCAACAGGACCGCGAGCAGCGCGACCACACCGATCGCGATACACAGCTCCTTGACCAAGTCGTATGGGGCATAAGCACCCCGCCAAGGACCCGTTTCATCACGGGAGCGCAGCCGCTCGCGTACGCTCACGACGCCGCTCCACCACTGCCAGGGCCCGAGCCCTGCACAGCAGAGATCGGCATGTCATTCGCGGCGATCGTCGAGGCTTCTGAAGTTCTGCGGTCCTTGAGCTCGAATGGCGGCACGACGCCGTGGCGGCGCACCAGCAGCACATGCGCAACGACCAGCGCGACCACGGCGGCGGGCAGCAACAGCACGTGGTAGCTATACATCTGCCCGAAGTTCGTGACGTTGAAGAAAGCTCCAACGCCAACGGAGTTCAACCCGTCCTTGGCCTGTGTTGAGATCCACTGCGCGTCGAAGTTCTGCTGGGAGACATATCCGGTCAAAGCGGTCGGCACCGCGACGAGGAAGACGATCGCCCCGGTGATCCACACACGGGTACGTCCCCCGCGCCACGCCGCCATCCAATACTTGCCCCAAAGGTGGACGACCATCACGAAGAAGAACAGCTCAACCGCCCACAGGTGAATGCTGTTGAAGAAGTGCCCAACGCCGGTGTAGTGCCACCACGCGGGACCCTTCAGCGCAAGGATGCAGCCGGAAGCGATGATCACCACCAGCGAGGCGATGCTTGCGACCCCGAACACGTAGATCCAGGAAGCCACGTAGGTCGGCTGCTTGTCGGGCAGCAGCTTCTCCGGTGGCAGCGCCTCGACGGCGGCCTCACGGACACGACCTGTCCAAGAGGAGGTGGGGGTCTCGGTGGCGCTCACGATGACGCTCCGCTGCGCCGTCGCGTTGCCCCGGGGAATGGCAGCACGATCGCGAGGACGAACACGAGGATCATCAGTCCAATCGCGACGATGTTCGCGACCGATAGCTGGATGAAGTGCCATTCCACGACGTGCGCCGGATGGTTCAGGTTGAAGATCGCGCCCATAACGCTCACAGGATCCACAATGAGCCTCCTCGGATTGGCCTGCCCAGCATCTCGCCGGGCAGCCTACTGTTCCCAATGAGTTCCGGGTATCCGTATTTTCCACGGAGGGTGTCAGCTGGCGGGCTCACGCGGGCGCCGCGCTCCGGTCCGTCTCCGTCGTCTGACGGGTGCCGTTCGCGCCCTGCAGGACGACCTTCAAGGCGCCCGAGTTGGCGGCGTCGGCGAACGTATCGTAGGCGGCCATCGTCTCGCCGAGCGCGAAGCGGTGCGTAGCGAATAGCGACGGGTCCATGCGACCGCTCGCGATCAGCCTCATCAGCTGCGGGATGCTGAACGTGTCCACCAGTCCCGTCGTGATCGTCACGTCACGAATCCACAGCTTCTCCAGATGCAGGCTGGCGGGCTTGCCGTGAACACCAATGTTCGCCATGCGCCCGCCGGGCCGGATCAGCTCAACGGCCAGCTCGAACGTATCGGGAACGCCGACCGCCTCGAAGGCGACATCGGCGCCGAGCCCATCGGTCAACTCCATGACCATCGCCACGGCGTCCTGGCTGCCGTTGTTGATCGTCGTGTCCGCACCGAAGCGCCGCGCGCTCTGGAGACGACTATCGACGAGGTCCACCGCCACGATCCGTCCAGGCGTATAAAGGCGAGCGGTGAGAATCGCTGCCAGGCCGATCGGTCCGGCCCCGACGATCGCCACGACATCGCCCGGTGAGACCATGCCGTTGAGCACGCCCACCTCAAAAGAGGTCGGGAGAATGTCGGCCAGGAACAGCACCTGCTCGTCGCTGAGCTGCTCAGGGATCTTGTAGACGGAGTTATCGGCGAACGGTACGCGCGCGTATTCGGCCTGCAGCCCGTTGATGAGATGACCGAAGATCCATCCGCCGCCGCCGAGGCACTGGCCGTAGCGACCCTCCTTGCAGAAGCGGCAGCGCCCGCAAGAGCTGACGCACGACATCAGCACCCGGTCGCCCGGTGCCACGGTGGTGACGCTCGCACCGACCTCGTGGACGGTGCCGACGGCCTCGTGGCCGAGCACGGTCCCCGGAGTGGTCTCGGGCACGTCTCCCTCGAGGATGTGCAGGTCGGTGCCGCAGATCGTAGAGGTGTCGATCCGCACGATCGCGTCGGTTGGGTCAAGGATCGTGGGATCGTCAATCGTGTCCCAGCCTCGCTGGCCGGGGCCGTGATAAACGAGGGCCTTCATCTCCGGCTCCTTTGGTCGGCCTGTGTGGGCGGCAGGACGCTCATCGCGCCTCGGCACTGCAGGCGGCGAACCTCAGCAAGCAGCCCGCGGTTCTCGTTGCGAAGCGCAGCCGTCTGACGGCGTGAGCTGGCCAGTTCCTCCGCGAACGCCGGGAGGATCGCGCGGAGGCGATTCAGCCGGTCAAGCAGGTGCTCGCGGTCGAGCGCCCCGTCCATCATGCCCGGACTGGAAAGCGGCTTGGTGACGCTCGATGTGAACCACGATGCGGGTGGCTCGCTTATCGTCGCTGGCACTGTTGGTCCTTCGGCTCGCGTCTCATCGGGATTGCATCTTCGCGCTCGCCACCATGCCGCTTTATCCGATGGGTCCACCGGGACCGCTCAGTGCTCACTACGGAGGATCACGGTGGTAGGCCCCGATGCCCAGGACTGTGCGTATTCATATGGTGCGAATGGAATGCCAGTGTGCATGTTCAGTCGCCGTGCCGGCGAGCAGCACCAGATTGAAAAGGCGCGGCCTAAACACTCGACGGCGCGTCTGGGGTTCCATATGCTCGCGCGAGATCGAGCAACGCGCGCCGCTCAGCCGAGGCCACCAGCGCCCGTGTGCGGGGGACGGCATCCACGTTGACAGAGATCGCGTCGATCCCTGCCCGCACCAAGAGCTCGGGGTACTCGGGGTACACCGATGGAGCCTGCCCACAGATCGAGGTGCGCAACCCAAGCGCGCGAGCGCGAGGGATCAGCTCGCGCAGATAGGCGAGGACCGCCGGGTCGCGCTCGTCGAAGGTATCGACCAGCACCTCGTTGTCACGGTCGGCGCCCAACACGAGCTGCGTGAGGTCGTTTGAGCCGATCGAGATGCCGGCGATGCCCAGTGCGGCGTAGTCGGCGAGATTGAACAGCACCGAGGGGACCTCGGCCATAACCCATAGCTCGAAGCCGTGTCGCGCGAGCAGCCCCGACTGATCGACCAGCTCGCGGCAGCGCCGGAGCTCTTCGGTCGTGCGAACGAACGGCAGCATCACGTGCAGGTTGCGATGACCTTGATCCCATACCTGCCGCACCGCCGCGAGCTCCAGTGCGAACACGGCGGGCTCCTGCGTGTAGCGCAGCGCGCCGCGGTAGCCGATCATCGGGTTTGACTCATGGGGCTCGAAGCTCTCGCCACCACGCAGACCGCGAAACTCGTTCGTGCGGAAGTCGATCGTTCGGTATGTGATCGGTCGCGGCGCAAAAGCGCTCGCGAACCCGCTCAGTGCGTTAGCCATCGAGGAGACGAGCTCCTCGCCGCGACCCTCCTCGAGCAGCGTGCGGGGATGATCGCCGCCGAGCGCCTCGAGCACCATCAGCTCGGCACGCAAAAGCCCCACACCGTCGACGTCAAGCGCGGCAGCCCGCTGCACCTGCGAGGGCTCAGACAGGTTCACGAGGATCTGGGTGCCCGTCACGACCCGCGCTGGCGTCGACGCCGGCGCGGATACTGTCTTGGCCGGTGTCCGCACGGTGGTCGCGGGGGCATGTGCGCCCTCGAGCACAACGCCGTTGGTGGCGTCGACCGTGACGATCTCACCGTCGCGCAGCTTGCTGGTCGCTTCGCCGGTGCCGACGACGGCGGGGATGCCAAGCTCCCGCGAGACGATCGCGGCGTGGCAGGTCATGCCACCGGAGTCGGTGATGACCCCCGCCGCGCGGCGCAGCAACGGCAGCCAATCGGGAGCAGTCATATGGGTAACGAGCACATCGCCGTCACCCAGCCGCTCAGCATCATCGAGCGAGGCGAGCACCCGGACGGCGCCGCTCGCGCTTCCCGGCGCTCCGCCCAGCCCCCTCAACAGCACGCTCTGCGACGCTGCCCCCGCTGGGGCGGCGGTTGCGGGCGCGTCCTCGTCGTGGAGAGCGGTGATAGGACGGCTTTGCAACATCCACAGCTTTCCGTCGGGATCAAATGCCCACTCGGTGTCCTGGGGCGAGCCGTAATGCTTTTCGATGCGCAGGCCCAGCTCGGCTACGGCCATGACCTCCGATTCATCCAGAATTGGTCGCAGACCCTCATCGCGCGAGAGACGTCGTGTGCGGGTGCCGCCCTCGGGGTCGTACTCGACCGCGAGCTCCTTGAAGTGGACGTCACGGCGACGCAGCGAAAGCGGATCCTTTTCGATCAGGTAACGGTCGGGTGAGACTGAACCCGAGACGACGGCCTCGCCGAGACCGAAGGACCCCTCGATCACCAGCTCGTTGCGGTCGCCCGTAGCCGGATTAACAGTGAACATCACCCCGGCGCGCGTCGATTCGATCTGTCGCTGCACGATGACCGCGATATCCATGTCAGCCTGTCCAAAACCGTTCACGCTGCGGTAGTAGATCGTGCGTGTACCGAACAGCGACCGCCAGCAGCGGCGCACCGCGTCGATCACCGCGTCGCCGCCACGAACGTTCAGAAAGCTCTCGTTCATCCCGGCAAAGGAGGTCTCGGCGGTGTCCTCGGCGGTCGCCGAGGAGCGCACAGCCACCGGCGCCCGGCTGTCCTTGCCCACCAGCTGCTCGTAACGCGAACGTATCTCGCGCGCCAGAGGCTCCGGGATCGGAGTGCTGTCAAACAGCTCGCTGGCGGCGGCGCCCGCCTCCTGCAGAGCAGTGGTGTCCTCGACGTTCACGTCCTCGAGCAGTTCACGCAAGCGCCCACGCAACCCTGTCTCGGTGCAGAACGTCGCGTATGCCGGAGCACCGAGGACAAAACCATCGGGTACCGGCAAGCCGGCCAAGGTGAGCTCTCCGAGGTTTGCGCCCTTGCCGCCGGCGTAGGCGAGATCAGCTCTGCCCAGACTCGCGAACGAGCGCACCAGCTCTACGCACGAGGCGATATCGACACTACTGACAACACCCATCTTATTCCTGCTCCTCGATCGCATGGGTTCTCTATGCAGCGAAGTCAATCCCGCCGGAAGGGCAGCGACGACCGCCCTGGTCACTGAACGCGCTCCGTAGTTCGCACCCATGACAGAGCGCGGGGTGGGCGTAGTGTTGAGCGCCATGAGGGTGATCTCCGAGCGCCAGCTCGAACGGGCCCTGGCGGCGCTGCCGCTTTGCGAGCCCAGGGTGGTGGCCAGCGGAAACCTCGCCAGCCCGCGAGCGTTGCTGAACACTTTGGATCGCGCAGTGGAGCGCTACCGGCTGTTCATGCTGGCCGCGCAAGCTCCGCTGCCCGTCCGCGAAGGCGTGACCTTCGAGACGCCGTTCGTCGGTCCGGGGATGCGCGACGCGGCCCAGCGGCTTGACTATCTGCCGATGCGTCTCTCGCTCGTCCCGCGACTGTTCGCCACGATGCGCCACCCCGATGTCGCGCTGCTTCACACCTCTACTCCGAGCAAAGGGAAGGTCTCGCTGGGAATTGAGGTGAACATCCTGCTCGCCGCCGTACAGCAGGTCCGTTCGCGCGGCGGCCTGGTGATAGCGCAGCTGAACCCCAACATGCCCTATACGCTCGGCGACAGCGAGCTTGACGAGGAGCTCATCGACCTCGCGATCGAGGGCCCCGAAGACCTGCTCTCGCCAGAGGCCGGGCCAGGGCACGACCACGCCGAGCGGATCGCCGAGCTTGTCGCCGGCCTGGTCAAGAGCGGCTCCACGCTACAGCTTGGCATCGGCCAGGTTCCCGACGCGACGCTGCGCGCACTCGCCGGCCGGCGCAACCTCGCGATCTGGTCGGAGATGATCTCAGACGGAGTGATGCACCTCGATTGCGTGGGAGCGCTCGATCGCACACGCTCGATTGCGTGCTCATTCCTGTTCGGCTCGCCCGAGCTCTACGCATGGGTCGATCGCAACCCCAGGCTGAGGATGACCCGCACCGAGACGACCAACAACCCGTCCCGCATAGCGGCCCATCCAGCGATGGTCTCCATCAACACGGCGCTGCAGGTCGATCTCCACGACCAGGCCGGCGCAAGCCACATCGCCGGACGCTTGTACTCCGGTTTCGGTGGCCAGCCCGATTTCGTAGAGGGCGCCTTGCACTCACCCGGCGGGCGCGCTGTAATCGCCCTGCGCTCCTGGCATGAGCCCAGCAATAGCTCCACGATCGTCTCCCGTTTGAGCGACCCGATGACGTCCTTCCAACACTCAGCGGTCATCACCGAGCAGGGCTGCGCGCACATCTTCGGCCGCAGCGAGCGTGCCCAGGCTCAGCTGATCATCGAGCAGGCCGCGCATCCCGACGCACGCGAAGAGCTGCGCCAGTACGCAGCGATGCTCGGACAGGGCGCCGTACATGCCGCAGTTCAGGACAGCTAAACCGTAAACGATGAAGCAGTCCGTAGAAACCCCCGCCGGGGGCGGTGGTGCCTTCGGATGATCCAGATACAAGCCGGATTTAGCTTGAGCGAGAACCCGACAAGGAGACTTCCAATGTTCAACAACGTGCTCGTGGGAGTGGACGGCAGGCCCAGTGGCCGCGACGCCATCGCCCTCGCCTCTCGCCTCATCGACCCCAACGGGAAGCTGACGCTCGCTCACGTGCACAACGGCCCGCTGCACCCCTCGCACGCTGTCACCCCCGGCCTGCTCCGCGAGGAGCACGAAGCGTCCGCGAAGCTGCTCGAACAGGAGCGTGCCGCCGGCGAAGTCGACGCCGAGCTTGTCAGCGTCGTGGCGATGAGCGCAGGCCGCGGACTTCACCAGCAGGCCGAAGAACAGCACGCCGACCTGCTGGTCGTCGGCTCCTGCGGCCGGGGCGTCCTCGGCCGCGCGATGCTCGGCGACGACACGCGCAGCGCGCTCAACGGCGCCCCCTGCGCAGTCGCGATCGCCTCACTCGGCTACGCCGAGCATCCCATGCCCTTGGGGAAGATCGGTGTGGGATACGACGGTTCACCCGAGAGTAAGCTCGCCCTCCAGGCCGCGCATGAGCTCGCGCAGAGCACCCGAGCGACCATCGAGGCCCTCGACGTGGTCTCGCTGCCCACCTATGGCTACGCCGGCATCCTTCCGTCCGTCACAGGGGAGAGCCTCGATGAGAGCCTCCAGCAAGCCAACGACCGCATCAAAGAGCTGCCCGATGTGACAGGACACGCCGTATGCGGACTCGCCGGCGAGGAGCTCGCCGCGTTCGCCAACACCGTCGATCTGCTCATCGTCGGCTCACGCGGCTACGGCCCAATGAAGCGGATGATGCTGGGCAGCACCTCGAGCTACCTGGAGCGCCACGGGCGCTGCTCACTGCTCGTACTGCCCCGCAACCTCCTCGCAGAGACAGCCGATGAGGAACAGTCCGCAGACCCCCAGGACACGCACAAGCTCGTAGAGACCAGCTCCGGGGTCTGGTAGGCCCTCGCATGTCCCAGCAAGAGCACGTCTCCCCGCGAGCAGGCCGCGAACTCGATACCGTCACCGCTATGAGCGAGTCTGACACCGCATCGCCTGAGAGCGCCGGGGACGGTGAGGATTCCGCTGCAACGACGATCCGCATCGTGCTCGCCGACGATCACACGGTTGTGCGCAGCGGACTGCAGCTGCTGCTAGACAACGAGCCGGACTTCGAGGTCGTGGCGCAGGCCAGCGACGTCGATAACGCGCGACGCTACGTGCGTGGACACCATCCCCGAGTGCTCGTGCTCGACCTGAACATGGGCGGCGAGCTGAGCATCGAGTCGATCCCGCTGATCCGCGAAGAGTCCCCCGACACGCAGATCGTTGTGCTCACGATGCAGACCGAGCCGGCTTTCGCCCGTGAAGCTCTCGCCGCCGGCGCGCTCGGCTACGTGCTCAAGGATGCCGCCGAGCACGAGCTCGTCGAGGCTGTCCGAAACGCCGCGGCCGGGGAGAGCTACCTGAACCCTCGCCTTGGGGCCAGGATCGCCGCCGAGCCGCCTCCCGGCGCACCCGACGATCTCTCAGACCGCGAGGTCGAAGTGCTCGCGCTGATCGCACGCGGGCACACCAACACCGAGATCGCCGAGCAACTTTACCTGTCAGTGCGTACTGTCGAGACCCATCGTTCGCACATCCAGCAGAAGCTCAGGCTCACCACCCGCTCAGAGCTCGTCGGCTACGCGCTCGAGCGTGGGCTCGTCAACACCTGATATCCGCTCGCCGGGGCCGCCAGCGACCGGCCTTCTACCTGTGTTCGGGGAAGCGCTCGCGCGCCTTGCGCCACGCCGAGGTCGGGAACTCGACCGCATCCGAGCCGTCGCGCATGGCGACACGGGCGTCGAAGCCGTCGCGGAAGACGGCCAGCATCGCACGGTTCTGAGGAAGCACCTCGGCTAGGAACCGGGTGATGCCGTGCCCTTCCGCCACGCTTGCCAGGCGCTCGATGAGGATCGTCCCAAGGCCTCGATCGTGCAGATGATCGGCGACCTCAACCGCGACTTCCGCGCGCGTATCGTCGAGCTGGACATAGAGAGCATGACCGACGAGTACGCCGATCTCATCGTGGGCGAGCAGGCCGTAACGGTCAGGGCCCGTCGTCGCCGCCAAGTGTGCGGCGCTCGCCACGTCAGCCGCGCCGGTGAAGAACCGCAGATAGCGTGCCGGCGCGCAAAGGTCAGCAAGGAACGAGCGCAAAGCTGGCTCATCTTGTGTGCTGACAGGCCGCACGACGACACGCGAGCCATCGCGCAGCCGCACTAGCTCCGGTGCGATTGGCAGCGCCATCGCTGCGGTCGACATAGGCTGGGAGACTCTGCGCACGGTGCCTGAAGCCTTGCGTGCCGGCGAGTCGGGGGCATCCGCTGCCGTCCACCGCTTCTCGCGCGAGCAACTACTGAGCGCTCGGTGGCATGACCGAACCCAGCACGGGTGACGGGAGGCGCAGAACGCTCCCAGCGAAACCTGGGCAAAGTGGTTCAATAAGCTGGAACCAACACAGCACGCGAGGCACGTTCAACGCCGACGCTGGCGTGCGCGAATCGCAACGGATGGGACAGTCGATGGACCGGGCGGCACAGCGGATTCTAGAGGTCGCTCGCAGCGTGCTCACCGAGCTCGACCTCGACGTGGTGCTCGACCGCGTGCTGGACGCCGCTCAGGAGCTGACCGAAGCCCGCTACGCCGCCCTCGGCGTGCTCAACGGGGACGCCAGCGAACTCATCCGCTTCAACACGCGAGGCATCGACAAAGACGCGCATGCGGCGATCGGCACGCTGCCGCGCGGGCGCGGCGTGCTCGGGGTGCTGATCGACGAGCCGGTGCCCTTGCGCCTGAAAAATGTCGAAGAGCACCCTCGCTCCTACGGCTTCCCCCGCGAGCACCCGCCGATGAAGACCTTCCTAGGCGTTCCCATCCTGATCGACGGCGATCCCTTCGGGAACCTCTACCTGACCGAGAAGGCAGGCGGCGTGGACTTCTCCGAGACCGACGAGCAGGCGGTTGTCATTCTGGCCGAGTACGCTGCCGTCGCGATCGACCACGCTCGTCGCTATGCCGGCGCAAGCAACCGACGCGACGAGCTCGAGCGCACCGTCGCAACTCTCCAGGCCACGACCGAGATCGCCCGTGCGCTCGGCGGGGAGACCGACCCTGAGGTCGTGCTCAAGCTGGTCGCCAAGCGTGGACGCGCGCTGGTCTCCGCGCGTGCGCTACTGATCGAGCTCATCCAGGGCGAGCAGCTCGTGATCGCCGCCGGCGCCGGAGAGCTACCCGCCGGCGTGATCGGACAGCGAGTCGCGCTTGCCAGCACTGTCGCTGCGCACGCGATGCGCACGCGTCGCGTGCAGCGCCTAGAGGACGAGCTGAACCGTGCCCGCTTTGATGAGCACGGCCTCGGACAATTCGGCGTAGAGGCCGCAGGAGGCATTGTGGTTCCGCTGATCTTCCGCGGCGCGACCCACGGCGTGCTCCTGGCTCTCGATCGCCTCCACGACGGACCGACGTTCTCGACCGAGGACGAGCGGCTACTGGAAGCCTTCGCTACGAGCGCGGCGAGCGCCGTGGCGACCGCCCAGTCTGTGACCTCCGAACGTCACCGCCAGCGGCTCGCCGCCGCCGAGGGCGAGCGCAGCCGCTGGGCACGCGAGCTACACGACGAGACGCTCCAGAGCCTGAACGCACTACGCCTCGGACTAGCGGCTGCCGGGCGCTCCGAGCAATCCTCAACGGCAAAGCCAGTGTTCGCCCAGTCCGTCGAGCAGCTCGAAGCCACGATCGCAAACCTGCGGGCGCTGATCACAGATCTGCGCCCGGCAGCATTGGACGCGCTCGGAACCAAGGCGGCAATCGAAACACTTGCCGACCGCAACGCCCACGATGGCCTCGAGATCGACATCAGCATCGAACTCGCATACGAGCAGGGCCAGAAGTCCACACGCCTGCTCGACGAGCTGGAAACCACGCTCTACCGGATCGCCCAGGAGGCCCTCACCAACGCAACCAAGCACGGCCAGGCCACGCGCATCGTCATCGAGATCCACGAGGACCCCACGACCGTTCACCTCACCGTCCGCGACGACGGCAACGGGTTCGACCCCGACGCACAGAGTGACGGCTTCGGGCTGCTCGGCATGCGCGAGCGCACCGAGCTACTCGACGGCGAGCTGCAGGTCAACTCCACCCCGGGGAAAGGCACCACGCTGAGCGTTCGCCTCCCCGTGCGCCGCCGTCCCGAAGACACTACGGGGACACACACCAAGGCGGGGCAGTTCTCCGCCGCCGCCGACGCCTGAACGGCCAGCACCCCAACGAAGTCAAGGGCCAGAGTGCTGCCGGCGGCCCGCAGCGCCTCACCGGCCGTCCGCACCAACCCCGGGCGGACCAGTCGAGCAAGCGGCCCATGCGCCACCTCAGCCCATCCGTGCCTCGCTGTCTTCCTACCCGTAGAGCGCGCGCAACGCGTTGAGGATCACGGCCAGGTCGATCCCCTCCTGCAGCAGCGCGCCCGCGACCGGCGGCAGGTAGCCGAGGGCGGCGACGAGCATCGCCGCGAGGCTGAGACCCATGCCGCACAGCACGCTCTGCCTGGCGATGTGAAGCGCACGCCGACCGGCGTGTAGCGCGTCGACGACGCGATCCACCCGGTCCACGGTTATCACCGCGTCAGCCGTCTGCGACGAGACGGTCGCGCCAGCGATGCCCATCGCGATCCCGATGTCCGCGAGCGCAAGCGCGGGCGCGTCATTGACGCCATCGCCGACCATCACCACTGGCCGCAGCCTCGGCTCCGCGCGCAGGCTGCGCACGACCTCTAGCTTCGCCTCGGGTGACTGTTCGGCATACACGCGGTCCACGCCGAGCTGCCGGCCTACGCGCTCGGCGACCGAACGGCGGTCCCCAGAAACCATCGCGACATAGCGAACGCCCTCGCCGCGCAGCCGCTGCACCATGCGATCCGCGTCGGGGCGCAGCTCGTCGGCCATCACGATCATCCCAGCGAGCTGACCGTCGAGCCCGATCAGAACGTGTGCCTCGCCGGAGCCGTGACCGCTCATCGTGCTCGCCGTAGCGAGCGCCTGCGCGGGCACGCCGGCGCTCCTCAGAAACGCTCGGCTTCCCACTGCCACTCGATGACCGTCCACGTTGCCCTCGATGCCCTGACCGGGTTCCTCGCGGACTCCAACAGGCACCCCGAGCTCAAGACCAGCGTCCCGTGCGGCGGCCACCAGTGCCTCGCCGAGCGCGTGTGCGGACATCGTGTCGACTGAGGCCGCCAGCCGCAGCAGCTCTCCTGGCGGCGTGTGGTCTGAGCTGATGATCTCGCGCACTTCGGGCACTCCGACCGTGAGCGTCCCGGTCTTGTCGAACAGCACCGTGCGGGCCTCTCCGAGCGTCTCAATCGCACCGGCGCCCTTGACGATCACACCGGCGCGTGCCGCGCGCGAGAGACCGGAAACGAGCGCAATCGGCGCGGCGAGGATCAACGGGCACGGCGTCGCGACCACGACCACCGCCAGCGCGCGCACCGCATCGCCACTGGCTGCCCAGGCGGCGCCGGCGAGCAGCAGCGTCGCGGGCAAGAAGAACCCCGCATAGCGGTCGGCCATCCGCACGAATGGGGCACGCTGTGACTGCGCCTGCTCGACCAGGCGCACCAGCGCGGCATATGCGCTCTGCGCCGCGGCTCGGTCGGCTCGCACCTCAAACGGGCCGCCCGCATTCGCTGTGCCACTGAGCACCGACATCCCTTGCGCGACCGTCACCGGCAGCGGCTCCCCACTAAGCGCGCTCGTGTCCACCACTGCTTCCTCGCTTAGCACGGTGCCGTCGACGGGGATCACCTCGCCGGTGCGCACCACCAGTATCTCGCCGGCCTGGACCTGCTCTACAGGAACCTCCTGTATGTGTCCGTCGAGCTTGCGCTGTGCGACCCTGGGGGCATGCTGCACGAGCGCGGTCAGCTCCCGTCGAGCCCGCGAGGATGCGATCTCCTCGAGCGTCGAGCCGCCAGTGAACATGATCCCCACAATCAACCCCGCCAGCTCTTCGCCGAGCGCAAGCGAGCCGACCATCGCCACCAGCGCGATCGTATCCACCCCCATGTGACGTTCCACGACGACCGTGCGGACCACCTCGACCGCGAGCTCCACCGAGAGCAGCACGACCGCGCCACGCCAGATGTCATCGCCGAGCCCACCATTACCCGCGAGGTGTGCGAGCCCACCGGCCATCAGCGCTCCCAGCGCGAGCGTCGCAAGAATCCAGGCGCGATGCTCGATCAAGACACGCCGAGAACTGCTTTGCTGTCGGTTCTCTGAAAGCGGCTTCTTCAGGGATATTGCCCTATGTACGCGCGAGGACAGCTCGACGCTCATCTAACAGTGGCTTTCCGGTGATTCCATCGGTAAAGCTGGATCAGATCACGCCTCGGATGTCCGAGCATCGGGCCTCAGCACCCAAGCACGACGTGGCAAACTACGTCCCAGTCACCCTGACAACGGCTCGTAGGAACCTGCGTAGATGCTGGTCGTTACAACGGCCAGTAGTGGCCGATATGCGCCGCGGCGCGCGAGGTCAACAGCGGCTCCGGCGCCGCCGACTGCGCCGGCTCATCAGAGCCGAATGCTGCCAGCGTCTCCCGCACGCACTCCGCCAACGCGGTGCGTTCGTAGCCACCCTCCAGGACCGCCCCGAGTGGTACGCCGAGCTGGGTGGCCAGCCCGCGCACGTGACGGGCCATCTCCGCAAAGGAGCTCGCCTCCAGACGGCAGCTCGCCAGCGGGTCCTCGCGGTGCGCGTCAAAGCCAGCGGAGATCAACACGAGCTCTGGCTCAAACGCCTCGGCGACCGGCAGCACGATGTGCTCAAGCAGCGACAGCCACAGGTCCTCCTCGGAACCGGCCGGGACGGGCAGGTTGATCGTATAGCCCTCCCCGGGGCCGGAGCCCACGTCGCTCAGCGAACCCGTCCCAGGGTAGATCCCCGACTGGTGGATGCTCGCGAACATGACATCTGAGCGGCGGCGGAACGCCTCGGCGGTCCCGTTGCCGTGGTGGACATCCCAATCCAGGATGAACACCCGCCGGGCGCCCAGCTCGCGGATCGCGAGCTCTGCCGCGATCGCGACGTTGTTGAACAGGCAGAAGCCCATCGCACGATCCGCCTCAGCGTGGTGGCCAGAAGGCCGCACACCACAGAACCCCAGCATCGCCTCACCGGCCATCAGCGCCCTCGTCATCTCGCACGCGCCACCGGCGGCGTGCAACGCGGCGCGATAGGAGGGCTCCCCGACAAACGTGTCCGCGTCGATCGCGCCGCCACCAGCCAGCGACAATTCCCTGATTCTCTGCACGTGATCGGCTCTGTGGATCAACTCCAGCTGCGCCTCCTGCGCGGGCGGCGCTGCGCGTCGCTCCCAGCCCAGCCAGTCGTGCCCAGCCAGCGTCCGCTCAATTGCCTCGAGGCGCTCCGGAGTATCCGGGTGATCCGGCATGTCTGCCCGCGGATCGTGTTCCAAACAAGCCGGGTGGCTGAAGTAGAGTCCCGCGTACTCCGTGCGCGTGGCTGTGGGTTCCTCGCTCACCGGCGAGCGTCGCCTGTGGCGTGATGAGGCTGAGTGGCTACTTCATGGTCTTTTGGCATGGGCTGACTGTACGCCGTGACATTCGGGTGGCGGCCAACCGAGCTATCTCTAGTGTGGGAGCGGCGCTCCGAGCAGCCCGGCTGCGGCGCCTATTGTGCCCGCGGCCAGCAGGGTCAGCATGACGCTAGGACGTAGTGCGAGCAAAGCGATCGCCGAAGCGGCGAGTAGGGCGTACTGCCAGGTCTCGCTCAACGCATTCGCGAGTGGGATCGCTGAGCCGATGATCGCTCCGGCTGCTGCCGGGGCCGCCCCGGAGAGGAACGCGATCACTCGCTCGTTCAGCAGCAGACGCTCGAAGCGTGCGGCGCCGAACAGGATGAAGGAGAACGAGGGCGTAAAGGCGATAAGTGCGGCCAAGAGCCCTGCCCCAAGTCCGCCGGCGGAGTAACCGACAGCCGCGACGGTCAGAGTGACCGGCCCCGGAGTCACCTGCCCGAGCGCCACAGCATTGAGGAACTGCCCGTGAGTCATCCAGTGGTAGGTGCCAACCGCGTCCGATTGCATCAGTGGCACGATCACGAACCCGCCGCCGAAGGCCAGCGCCCCGACCTTCAATGCGGTCCATATCAGCGCGCCTGTCCCGCCGGGCTCTGCGACCACGGCGAGCAGCGGCCAAGTATGAAAGCTCATGCCGGTGCCGGCGAGCTGGCGCTGCCACGTCAGCTCGATCGCACCGCACGCCAGGTCGAACTCGATCCGATCCGCGACACGAACCGGACGCCCGAGCAGCACGTGCTCGCAACGCAGGTCCCCGTGCCCGTCGCGCACCCATCCTTCCCTGACGCGCCGCTCGACTCAAGGGGGGCAGGATCAGTGCCTTTCTCCTGCTCGCCGGTTGCCACGAAGAGTCCTCCTGAAAGCTCGGGGAAGCGGTTGGATCGCCAGCAAACCACTAACGGATGCGGCCGCCATTCGCACGATGCCGGAGCCCCGTGTAGAGCGACTACGGACCTCCCACCATCAGTAGCTTGCCGCGACGGTATATGCGGACTGGTACCGAAGATCGCGTGGGCGGAGGCGTGGAACCTTGGACGCATGACAACCACGTCGACATCACAAGCTTCGCTTGCCGAGCTCCTCGACTTGTGCGGCCGCACGGCGATTGTCACCGGCGGCGCGATGGGCATCGGTCTGGGCATCGTGCACCGGCTGCACGAGGCCGGCGCGAACGTGCTGATCGCGGACCTAGACATAGAGGCCGCACAGGAGACGGCGGACGAACTCATCGCCGCCCGGCCTGACAGTGCGATCGCGGTGCGCAACGACGTCAGCGATCCGGGCAACGTGCATGAGATGGTGAACGCCGCTGTCGAGAGCTTCGACGGAGTGGACATCCTCGTCAACAACGCGGGCATCTACCCGATGGTGACGATGGCCGACATCGACGTCGCGACCTTCCGCCGCGTACTCGAGGTCAACCTGACCGGATTGTTCCTTTGCACCAAGGCTACCTCGGAACGCATGATCGCTCGGGGAAAGGGTGGTCGCATCATCAACGTCACCTCGATTGACGCTCTGCATCCCTCGATGGTCGGGCTCGCCCACTACGACGCCTCCAAGCACGGAGCGTGGGGTTTCACGAAGAACGTGGCGCTCGAGCTCGCCCCGCACGGGATATGGGTGAACGCGGTGGCGCCGGGCGGCATTAGGACGCCGGGCATCGGAGCGATGGACGAGGAGAACTTGGCGGCCTTCGAGGCGATGATCCCGTTGGGCCGCATGGGCGAGCCCGACGACATCGGTCGTGTCGTGCTGTTCCTCGCCAGCGACCTCGCCAGCTACATGACCGGCAGCCAGATCGTCGTCGACGGCGGGCGACTGCTGGCCTGAGAGCAACTGGTGCGCGTTCCTACAAACATTCCACCATCGGATCCCGTGAACGTTCTGATAGCTGGAGGTGGGTTCGGCGCGGTGGAGGCCCTGCTCGCCCTGCGCGCACTCGCGCCGGGGCGTGTGAGCGTGACGCTGATCTCGGACTCCGCGGTGCTCGCGTACAAGCCGGCGGCGACCATGGAGGCGTTCGACGAAACCCCGCCGCGCACGTATGACCTGCAGGCGATCGTTGCCGATGTCGGCGCGTCTTTTCGCCTGGATCGCGTGGAGGCGGTCGCTCCCCACGATCACAGTGTGCGGCTCGCGTCCTTCGCTCACCTCGACTACGACGCGCTCGTCCTTGCTGTGGGTGCTCGTGCAGTCAGCGCGATACCGGGCGCGCTGACGTTCCGCGATCAGCACGAGGCTCACCACATCCGTCGCCTGATGAGTGAGTTGTGCTCCGGTGCGCTGCGCCGGGTCATCTTCGCTGTGCCAAGCGGCTGTTCGTGGCCGCTGCCTCTGTACGAGTTGGCGTTGCTCACAGTCACTCGCCTCAGAGAGCTGGACGCTACTGGTGAGGTCATGCTCGTGAGCCCCGAGATCGCGCCCCTGCAGGTGTTTGGCGCGGAAGCCTCACCGCTCGTCGCGGATCTGCTGGCTGAGCGAGGCGTGCGCTTCATCGGAGAGTCGGAGCCCCAGAGAGTGGATCGAAGCGGAGCTCTCGTGCTGGCCTCGGGAGAGACGCTGGATGCCGATCGTGTCATTGCCACACCCAAGCTCCGGGGACCCAGGATCACGGGATTGCCGGCCGATCAATCGGGCTTCATCACGACGGATGCGCTCGGCGGCGTCATCGGCTTGCCCGATGTTTACGCAGCCGGCGACATGACGAGCTTCCCGATCAAGCAGGGTGGGCTGGCCGCTCAGCAAGCCGACGTGATCGCGCATCATATCGCCTCCAACCACGGGGCTCCTGTCACGCAACCACGCATCCGTCGTGTACTGCGCGCCCGGCTCGTTGGCGGCGTACGTCCGGTGTTTCTGCGAACAGAGCTCGACCAGCTTGGCCAGGTCACCGCCGCCTCCACCGTCCACGGTCACTTCAGCGACTCCGAATCCGTCACGCCTCCGGAGAAGGTCTTCGGGCGCTACCTCAGCCCGTACCTTCACACGCACGCGCCCGTGCTCTCACAGGGCCCGACGGACGGCTGATGTATTGCTCTACGGTCGCTCACCGCCTCACACTGCCGGGCGTGGCGAGCTTGCTAGGCATGCGCTCGATGTTCGGCAGCCTGCGGTCCAGCCAGGCGGGCAGCCACCAGACGCGTGGGCCGAGGGCCCGCATGATGGACGGTAGGAGGACGAGCCTGACGATCGTCGCGTCGAGCGCCACCGCGATCGTCAGCCCCACGCCGAACTGGCGCAAGGGGATGACGTCGGCTCCGGCGAACGCGAGGAACACGGCCGTCATGATCGCCGCGGAGCCCGTGATTACGCCTGCTGTGTGCCGCAGGCCGTAGGAGATCGCGCCGTCGGAGTCGCTGGTGGCGAGCCACCGCTCGCGCATACGCGTCAGCAGGAAGACCTCGTAGTCGATCGACAGCACGAACATGATCGAGAGGATGCCGGCGCCCGAGGCAGCGTCTATGTAGTCGAGTCCGCCCGCCCCGCCGAGCACGTGCTCCTCGGTGAGCAGCTCCAACGCTCCGAGCGCGACGGCGATCGTCGCGAGGTTGAGCGCGACAGCGATCAGCGGCAGCAGCAGCGCCCTCAAGACCACGATCAACGTGAGTACGGCAACTATCGCCAGCGCGAGCACCAGCCAGGGGACACGGGCGGTGTTCGCGTTCTTGTAGTCGAGCAGGTACTGCGCCCCCTGACCGATCTCGACGTCGCCGCCGGTAGCGGCGGCAAGCGAGGGGAGGCTACGGCGCAGCCTGCTGCTGAGAACTGCGGTGGCAGGGGAGCTGGGTGGGCTGGAGGCGACCACCATGATGCGCGCGGCCTGGCCCCCGCCGTCGACGTTGACGAGCTGGGCGACCTGTTCGCGCATGGGTGACACCGTCCCGTCGAGCGCGGTGAGCACGAGGTAGCCGGAGTCGATCGCGTTCGGGGCCTGCGCGTGCAGTAGCCGGCTGTCCTGCTGGTAGCCGCGCAGCATCGTCGCGTAGCTCCGCAGCGGCGCTTGCGCTTGGCCGAGGCCGGCGGCGAGCGCTCCCGCATGGGCGTTACCTGTCGAGAGCCCGTCGGCGAGCCGTGCGTCGCCGGCTACGAGCGCGTCGAGGCCGCCCGCGAGCTGCGCATTGCCACCCGCGAGCTTGCCAAGTCCGCTGGCCAGCTGACTGTTGCCGTTTGTGAGCTTGCCGAGCCCGTTCGCGAGTCTGGTGTCGCCGCCCGCGAGCTTGCCGAGACCGCTCGCCAACCGCGCGTTGCCGCTTGAGAGCTTGCCGAGGCCGTCGGCCAGCTGGCCCGCTCCACCGCCCAGTCCAGCGAGCCCGCTGTCAAGGCTGTGCCCGCCCGCGGACAGGCGCTGCAGGGCAGAGTGGAGCGCGAGCGCTCCTTCTTCAGATTCTCTGGTGCCGATGGCGAGCCTATCGGCGCCCGAACGAAGCTGGTCAAGGCTCGCGATCAACGGTGAGAGTCGTTTGGGAATGGGCACGATCCGTTCCACCTGCCCGAGGATCGCATGGACTCTTTCGTCAACCGTGTCCAAGCTTTCCGCCATCTGAGAGGCGCCGGTCGTGAGCGTGCGGTCGGAGTTCGCCAGGCGTTCAGAGCCGGCTGAGGCTTCGTCGATCCCGCCCGCGAGCCGGGCCGATCCGGTCGTCGCCTGGGCAAGATTCGCCTGCAGCCGCTTCGCGCCGTTGCCAGCCCGGCCCGTTTCTGTCGCGAGCCGCTCCGCTCCCGCGTGGGCGCGTCCCGTTTCGTTTGCCAGTCGCTTGGCGCCTACATGGGCGCGGCCCGTTTCGGTCGCGAGTCGTTGCGCCCCCGTGTGTGTGCGGCGCGTTTCGCCGGCCAGCAGTTGTGCCCCGCTCTGGGCGCGTCTGCCACCGGCGCCGAGCGATCTTGCGCCGCTCGCCGCCGAGGCCAGCCCGCTGCGCAGTTCGGCAACGCCGTCGCTCGCATGGCTCAGCCCCGCGCGCAGGCCGGTGATTCCACGCTGTGCGCCTTCAAGGCGCTGGGGCGCGGAGACGAGCGCGGTGTGGGCTTGCGCGAGCTTGCTCCGCGCGCCCGCGACCGAAGCCGGGCCGAGCACCGCCGCGACGCCGGGTGAGCGGGCGATCCTTTCCTGCCACTTCATCAGCGCCTGCAAGCGCGCCGGAGTGGTGATCGCGCCTTCGCGCGCGCTCGCGACGATCACAAACGGCGCCGACCATCCGGGGCCGATCGTGCGTTCGACCATCCGTACCGCCTGGCGCGCCGGGCTGGAGGCGGGGAGCTCGGCGGCGTCGGGCGGGCCCATGTGCAGCGCTCCGGCGGGCGCCGCCAGCGCCAGCATCCCGGCGAGGATCAGCGGGACCGTGATCGCGGGGTGGGCGATCAAGCGTTCTGCGAGTGCGCCCAGGCCGCCGCGCTGGCCATTGCCGTGGGAGCGAGAAAGCCGTATCTCCCAGCGGTTCAGGCGTGGGCCGAGCACGCGCAGCAGCGCCGGCATCGCACTCAGCGCCAAGGCGACGCTCAGAAGACCGGAGATGACGACCCCGATCGCGACCGGGCCGAGCAGGCCCGGCGTAGCCACAGCGCTCGCCGCGAGCATCGTCAGCGCGAGCGTGCCCCCGGCTGAGACGATCGTGCGCCCGGCAGTCTTGGAGGCGATCGCCACTGCCTCCTCGTAGTCCCATCCGTCGGCCAACTCTTGGCGCACGCGCGAGACCATCAGCAGCGCATAGTCGACACCGAGCGCAAGGCTCATCATCGCGGCGATCGCGACCCCAAGCGAGTTGATCGGGGTCACGAAGCTTGCCAGCCACAGCAGCCCATGACCGGCCATGACAGTTGCGCCGCCCATCGCGAGGGGCACCGCAGCCGCTACGGGCGAGCGAAAGACCACCAGCAGCACGAGGATCAAGACCGGCAGCGCGATCAGCTCGGCCCGCACGGTGTCGGACATCGTGGCTTCCTGGAGCGCGTGTCCGATCACCGCCACGCCGGTCAGATAGCTGTGTAGCGGCGGATGGACGGTTCGAGCCAGGATGGCTTCGGTGCTCGGCACCACCGCCATCGCGCCACCTGGGGGCCGGATGTAGTTCACGAGCACGAAGGCTGCGTCTGGCCGCGGGCGCAGCGAGCTCATCTTGCTCCCTTGGTCCCATGGCGAGAGCACCTGGACCTGGCTAATGCCTCGCAACTCCGACACCAGCTGCCGCCCCTGGGTGTCAACTTGCGCGGGCGGGCCCTTGAGCAGGATCGCTATCGGGATCGTGTTGCCGAACTTGGCGCGCAGCATCGCTTCGGCCCGCGAGGAGGGCGTGCCCGGAACTTCGAGCGACATCGGCGCCAACCGTCCAGCTATGCCCGTGCCGAGCAACGCGAGCGACGCGATCGCCGCCGCCCAGGCGATCAGAGTCGACCACAACCCTCGCGTCGAGACGGCTTTGCCCGGTTCACGCAGTTGACTCACGCAACCTCCGCTGGGTCGATACTATGACTCTAGATAATGTAACATAGATTGGCGTAACGTTGAACTGTGTACCATCAGATCGGATACGATTGAGAGAATGAGCACGCAGAGCAAGCGGCAAGCGGCTGCGGCGAGCGAGCAGCGGCTCACGATCGACGAGCTGGCCCAGGCGACCGGGCTCACCGTGCGCAACGTGCGCAGCTACCAGTCGCGCGGGCTGATCCCTCCGCCGGAGGTGCAGGGGAGAGTCGGCTACTACGGCGCCGAGCACATGGCGCGGTTGCAGTTGATCCGCGAGATGCAGGCCCAGGGGTTCAACCTCGCGGCGATCGCCCACGTGCTCGATCAGGCTCGCGGATCGGGCGAGGAGGTGCTCGGCTTCACGCGCTCCCTGATGGCTCCCTTCGAGACCGAGGCGCCGGAGATCGTCGAGCACGCGGACCTAGTTAGACGCCTTGGCGGCGAGGTCGCGCCGAAGCTCCTCACTATGGCCGAGAAGCTCGGCCTCGTGATCCCGATTGCCGAGAACTGCTTCGAAGTCCCCAGCCCAACCCTGTTGGCCGCCGGCGAGCGACTGGTCGTCCTCGGGGTGCCACTGGAGGCCGCGCTCGACACGATGGATCAGCTCAAGCGCAACACCCAGCGCATCGCACAGATCTTCGTGCAGATGTTTCTGGAGTTCATCTGGAAGCCATTCGACGACGCCGGCCGCCCCGAGTCCGACTGGCCTTCCGTGCGAGCCGCGCTCGACCAGCTGCGCCCGCTCGCCTCCGAGGCGCTCGTCGCCGGCTTTGCGCCAACGATGACACAGGCGGTCGAGGTGGCCTTCGGCAAGGAGCTCGACCGCGGCCGCACCCGCAAGTCATAGCAGCCATAGGCAAGCGGCGAGCGCCCAGGAGAAGCGACGGTCTGCTGACCGTTCACCGCCGAGGATGAGTGAATGTCTCCGCAGGAGAATGACTTGGATGTGATGCGTGACCGAGTAGCGAGCCGCCGGCGGTGCTCTGCCTGAACGCCTCGATCAGATGGGCGCCGGGCGTTGAGGGGTCTCCCGGCTGGCGCAGGATGCAGAAGCGCCGCTGGAAGCACAGCCCATCGACGGGCACGATCTCCAGGCGGTCGGCCGGTGCGAGCGCGAGGCGCGACATCGTGGTGGGCAGGCCGAGCTCGTGCGCCTCGTCCTTGGCCGCCTGGGTCGAGCCCACTTCGCAGGCGGCCTGAAGTGCACCGAGTCCGGCGCGGGTGAGCGTGTCGTCGATCACCTGGCGTGTGTGCGCGTCGGGATCGCGCAGCACTATCGGCGTGGCGAGCAGCTCCTCCGGCACGATCGAAGACCGGCGCGCCCAGGGGTGCCCGAGCGGCACGGCGATCACGATCTCATCGTCGATCAGCGGCTCGCACACTGCCTCGGCGACCTTCTCGTCGTGAGTGCACGCTGAGACGCCTACGTCGGCCTCGCCAGCGGCGATCATGTGCTTAACCACGCGCGAGTTGGCGATGATCACCTCGACCGGGGCGCTGGTCCGCCGGCGCATCCACACAAGCGCCTTCGGCATCAGGAACTCGGCCGCGGTATGGCTGATAGCCAGATGAATGGTCTCGCTGCTGCCGCGGATCTGTTCAAGTAGACCCGTGAGCTCGTCCATCTCCGCTGCGATGCGCCGCGCGTGCGTATACAGACGCTCCCCGGCGGCGGTCATCGACACCCCTCGCGCGGAGCGCTCAAGAAGGGGAGTGCCAACCACCTGCTCCAGCGACTTCAGGCGCCTTGACACCGCCGGCTGGCTGAGGTGAAGGCGCTGCGCGGCGCGCCCGATGCCGCCGAGATCCACGGCGGCGCAGTACGCCCGCAGCTCCTCAAGCTGGGGCCCGCGCTGAGACTGAGAACCCTCGGTCATGCGCATAGGTTATGGCCTGTGATCACAAACCGCATGACTTTTCGGGGCCATGGGACCACAGAGGGGTTGGCGTCTGGAATGTTAAGCCTGCAGGGCAAGGGCACAAAAATGAAGGCGGGTGAGAAGACATGAACAACCAGGCAACCGACCAACAGCGGTTCGACGAAGCGGTCGTCAGGAAGGGCAAAGTCGTGCTGCAGGCTCTCGCGGGCGTGGGCATTCTCGGCGCGCTGTTGATGTCGATGGTCGCGCTGAACCAGAGCGGCGAAAAGCATGAAGCGAGCGCGGCGTCGGCCACCCGGGCCTCAGTCGCACCCGCGGCGGCCTCCACACCCCTCGCGGCGAGCACCGCAGCTACGAAGGTCGTGGACCTGAAGATCATTGGCTCTTACAAGGTAGGCCCGGATGGCAAGAAGCACGACGCCTTCACCAAGACAGAGTTCGCCGTCAAAGTGGGCCAGCCGTTGACCCTTCGGATCGACAACACCGACGACGCCCCCCACAGCATCACCTCGCAGGTGGCGGGCGTGAACATCATCGCTCAGCCTGGCGTCCACACCTACACGCTGGTCGTCGCAAAAGCCGGGAGGTTCGAGTGGTACTGCATGCTCCCGTGTGACAGCGACGCCAACGGATGGGCGATGCAGAACCCCGGATTCATGAGCGGCTACATCACGGCCACTTGAAAGCTCGCCCCGCCAAAATGGGCCGTGCCGCCGCACTACCGAGCGGGGCACGGCCCATTCCACTGGTCATCGTGAGCCTCGGTGAAAGACGCACTGAAACACCAGGCAGCCTCGTCGAGCCACTATGCCGCGCCAGATGCGGAGAATCCACTAGCCGACGACGGGGTCGTCTACCGATGCGTCAGCGCACCGCGGGCGCGAGTCTTCCCGCATCGCCATCCGATCATGGGGGTTCTGAATGTCTGTAGTGGATAGGACCAACGTTGCGCGCGTTGTGCCCGTAGGCAAATGGTCAGTCGACCCCTCGTGCTCGAGCGTCACGTTCGCCGTGAAGCACATGATGCTCTCAACCATTCGTGGTCGCTTCCGCGAGTTCGACGGGACGCTGGAGATAGGGTCAGGCGACCTGCGGGCGACGGGAGTTGTCAAGACCGCCTCGATCGACACGAACGAGCCCGTGCGCGACAAGCACCTACGTGACTCGCCCGACTTCTTTGACATCGAGAGCTATCCAGAGATCAGTTTCAGCTCGACCCAAATCGTCTCCTTCGATGGCGGCCGGTTCCGTATTGTGGGCGACCTGACGATGCGCGGTGTCACCGGCGAGATCGCACTCGACGCGAAGGTCAATAGCACGAGACACAGTGCGGCCGACGATGAGCGGATAGAGCTCGACCTACACGGAGAGCTCAACCGAAGAGATTTCGGCCTCACCTGGAATCAGGCGCTTGAGACAGGCGGAGCGCTGCTCGGCAACAAGGTGAAGATCGCACTTGAGATCTCGGCGGTAAGGCCGCCAGAATCGCGTTGAACACCGTCAGGACGTTCGCCCGCGCGATGCTGCCGTAGGAGCGGCTGCTCGCCGGCTTCGCTACAGGCTCCGGGCCGCGAGAGCTGCGACAGCATCAGCCTCGCTGAGCCGTCCTGCATGGCTCACTCGAGTGGAGGAGCGCCTCGGGGGAAGACCAGCACCGGACAGTGCGCCTCGCGCATCGCACGGGCCGAGACGCTGCCCAACAGTACATGGCGCAGCGCTCGCGAGCCAAGCATGAGAAATGCCCAAGTTACCCGAGCGCTCGATCAGCACCTCAGACGGATCTCCTCTGACCGTCTCGAGGGTGGACCTGCATACTATCGCCCAGCTCGCCGCTGCCCGCTCGAGGTTGGCCTTGGTCGTCGCGTACATTTTTCGTTATCGACCTGTGGCAATGAGGGCGAGAAGGCGTAGCTTGCCAGCGCTGGGCTCAAGTCCGAGCCCGCAATTGCTTCCAGCTTGTCGCCGAGGATGCCGGCAAGCTCGCCCGTAAGACAGATGAAAGGCTGTCTTGCCCTCGTCGGAGTCGGAAAAGCCGTGAGCGCCTGTACCTCTCCCCGGGCGAGCTCGTCGGCTACGCGCTCGAGCGCGGACTGACCAGTGACGCTGGCGAGAGCTGACTCGACCTGGCTCCCGTTCATGCGCGGCATGCCATCAATTGCCTTTACGACGAAGAAGCCTGCATTCCGATCTTCCAGCATCGACAATTGAGATACGAGCTGCGAGTAGCGGCCCCGCGACGTGCTAAGCAGGATGACTCACACTTGTTGCTCGGCCCGTGGAGGTGCAGGTCAAACCCCATCCTGGCTCTCCACATCAGCCAGCGGGGCCGCATTTATTGCAAAGCGCGACGCACTGCGACGGGTCGAAGTCCGCTTCACGTGGACGTGGGAGGAAGAGCCGACCACGTCTGGCCAAAGGTGACGCGATGTGCGTCACGGGCGTGGCGTCACATACCGCGCAGTCGCTCGGCGGGCGCGTTCGCCACTATCGAGTGCGAGGACCTGTTCGACGACACGGCTCTGCCATGCCTGATCGCGTTCTTCGTCGGGCTGGAGGACCGCGACGATGACGGCGGCCTGCTCGTCGAGACTGAGGCTTCCAGGGAAGAACTCGCCGAGCTCGTGCTCAGCCACGAAATCAAGCGAGCGCTGCTCGACACAGGCCACTACTACGCAGGCGCGCTCTCCTCTCCGCAGGTCGGCCCGATGGAACCGTGGCGGTTCGTCGCACGCGAGCTTGAGCGCCGCCGGCGTGAGGAAGCCAGCCAGCGCCCCACCTACTCGATCGAACTGCGCGCGCGCGATCGGCTGGCGATCCGTCCGGGACCATTCGTCCGTCAGGCGCTCGCAAAGGCCGGACGACTGAAGCTGGTCGAGACGCTGAACAACCAGCCGGTCGGCCACTTCGCACTCAACGCCCTGGACTGGCGGCTGCTCGGCGAGCTGGAGCAGGAGTGCGACCTGACCATCTCTCCCACCGTGCGCGAAGCCATCGCGCAGGTCGCCTCAGCCGCCGAGCGGGAGGTCATACCGCTTTACGAGGTACGTCCGCAGATGCGGCTCGGCTACCTCACCGACCTCGACTCGATCCTCTGCACTCGCTCAGACCCCGAGCGCGGCTTTCAGGAGGGCTCGCGCTACCCGCTGCGCACCGACTCCCGCATCAACGTCAAAACAGAGAGAAGGTCACGCGCAACAAGCAGGGTGAGCCGGTCGTGCGCAAGTACGAGGAGGAGGCGAAGGTCCTCGTCATCACGATCGCCGACAAGGAGTTCTGCGAGTCCACCGAGGACATCCAGTACCTCCTTGAGCACTTCGAGATCCCCAACCCCGGCGACATCGCCACCCGTTTCCCCGAGGAGGTCGAGCGCCAGCGCCAGCTACTCGATGAGATCGCCACGGAAGGTCGCACCAACGGCAAGGACCGCGAGTTCGCGTGGAAGAACTTCCAGCGCGAGGACCTGGCGCGCGCCCTGACCAAGACCCGCGACGGCGGCGGATTCATCCTGAGCTGGGAGCAGGGCGGCGGCAAGACCCTTGGCGCGGCCGGCTACGCCCTGGGCGCCGTGCGCAACGGTGCCCGCAACCAAGTCCTGTTCATCGTCACGCAGGATCTCATCCTGCAGTACCGGCAGGACATCTCCGACAAGCTCGGGATCACCGTCGAGCACATCACAACGCCCTCCCAGGCGCGGCGCGTTGCAAAGCAACTGCGCGCTGGCGGCGAGGGTTGGTACATCATCCACTACGAGGTGCTCTCGCTGCTCGGCGTCAAGAACGAGCCGCTGCCTGTCCAGGCGGTGCCCGTTCACGAGGCTGAGGGCGAGCGCGTCGTACTGGACTCCACCGAATTCTGCCCGGCCTGCCACGCCTCGCGTCATGGTGGCTGGCAGGCAGCCAGCCCGCTGGTCTGCTCCGCGGTCTCCACCGAGAAGGTCAGAGGCGAGGTTTGCAGCCGAACGTGCGGATACGTCCACAAGAGCCTGCGCGTCAAGAGCGCCGCGCACCATCTCGCCTGTGCCTTCCGCGACGGCGTGATCTGCATAGACGAGGGCACGCTCACCAAGCTGGAGTACGCCACCACCGCCCCCGAGGCAGCGACCGACCGCGGCTGGCCGGGGCTCGCAGGGCTTGCGCACTCAACTGGACGCCGAGGAACATGAAGACGCTGGAGCTGATCCTCCAGCACGTCCAGGCGGGCGAGAAGATCCTCGTCGGCTCCGACCTCATCGAGACCGGCCGCTGGCTCTGCGACCGTCTCAAGGAAAAAGGCGTGCGCGCCGGGCACATCGTCGAGGAACGCAACGGCAAGGCCGCGACCGTCAACCCCAGGAAGCGTGTGCCGTCGTCATGCGCGACTTCCGCCACGGAAGCCTCCAGGTCCTGCTCTGCGGCATCCCCGCGATCAGGCTCGGGCACAACCTCGACACGGCCTCGGTCGTCGTCGTGGACGGGCTCGTCTTCTCCTACGAGATGTTCGACCAGTTCATCGCCCGCGCGCACAGGCTGTCCTCTCGCATGCCAGTCACGGTGTACGTGATGCTCACGAAGGGCTCTCTGGACGAGAAGAAGTGGGCGCTGCTCTCCGCCAAGGCCGCCGCCGCGGACCTCGCGCTCGACGGGCAGCTCATGGACGAGCTCGAGGAGCCAATCTCGCTGGAGCAGGTGCTCAAGGAGCTGCAGGCCAAGGGCGTGCCACTCACATGCGAGGAGATCGCCGAGTCCGAGCTGCAAGCGGCGTGGGAGAACACCAGCAACGTGATCTCGTTCGTACCGCAGCCCAAGCCGATGGCGCCGATAGAGCCGCTCGGCGAAACCGAGCAGTTTGAGCTGTTCGCAGCCTAGCCGGGTGGGCCGAACGCACGGTTGCCGCGGAGTGGCACGGCTTGCGGAACCTGCTTGGATCGAAGAACGAGCACACAGCGAACGAGGAGGCAGGTGGCATGAACATAGAGTTCCTCTCAACAGTGGCGGTAATCGCACCCGATCCGCCCGCCAGTCGCAAGCTCTACGTCGACGCGCTCGGGCTCCCGCTCGAGAGCCACGGCGACGACTATCACCACAGCGAGCACATCGCCGGCTGCAAGTCCTTCGGCATCTGGCCTCTGTCCCAGGCCGCGGAGGCATGCTTCGGGACGTCGCAGTGGCCGGCGGAGCGGCCGGTGCCGCAAGCCAGCATCGAGTTCGATGTCGCGGACGCCGCGGCGGTGGGGCCTGCGGCACGGGAGCTCGAGCAGGCCGGCTACGAGCTGCTGCACCCACCGCGCGAGGAGCCGTGGGGTCAGACCGTAGCCAGGCTGCAGTCACCCGAGGGCGCGATCGTCGGGATCTCGTACGCCCCTGTGCTCCACGACCAGCACTGACTGAAGGGAACGGCCTACCGTCCAGAGTCAAGGCCGGCGCCCGCGCAGCCGATCTATCATCAGCGGCGATCCCGGACCCTCGCGCCGGAAGGCGTTGAGAACGACGGCGGACGCTGCTAGATTGTTCGTGGGCCGTACACCTATTCTGGTGAGCCTACGGTCCTTCTTGAGACAAGCCCTGGGAGACCGGGGCTTGTGCTTAAGGACGATGGGCGATCCGCTCGCTCGGGCAGCCAGTCGCGTCGCCTTGGTAGTCCAGGCCCCGAATGCACCGGCCATCCTCGACGCCGAACGGCCGGGCGATCAGCCGGGACAGCGTGGTCTCGTACTGGCGTCTGAACTTCTCATCCAGGCTGGCCTTGTTCTGGACACTCTGAAAGGCCGCGTGTGCGCAGCCGTCCGCCATCTGCAGAAGCTGGCTGTCAGACGAGCGCCGCAGCCCGGCATCCTCCACGATCCGACGATGCTTGAGTAGCAGTGCACGATGAGCCGACCGCAGATGCCCGCCGCTATCGTGTGAGCCGTCAACGATGAAGGTCCCGTGGCTGCCTTCGCGGGAGAGGAAGTCCTCAACGAAGCAGAGCAGTTCGTCGTACAGCACGATCTTGGCCATGCCGCTCGTGCCTGGGCTACCGACAGTGAACAGGCGTGCCTCCGTGAAGGTGCCGATCGTCTTCAGGCCCTTCTCAAGGATTTCAAAGCGTGTCTTGCGGCGTGCCCTTCCACGTTGCAGCACGTCGACCAGCTCCCCGCCTTCATCCTGAACGAGAGCGAGCTGGTCGGCTGCCTCTGTGTGCTTGGCAGGCTCGACCGAAAGCCACGCCTGGGAGTGAAGCTCGAAGTTCGCCGGCACCCCGTACTGGCGGTACACCAACCTCGAAACGACAGCCAGCGGCCGAGGTACTCGGTCCAGAGGTCCATCGGGACCGCCAACGCAGTCCACAGCCACCCTACGTTCTCGTTGCCGGAGTCATCGACGTAGGCGATGTACGTGCGAGTGGGGTACGGCACCGGGGAACTATCGCGTCGGCTTCGGACGAGGCTTGCGCCGATGCAACGTGCTCGTCACGGCGGTCTCGTGGTCGAGCTTCGCGCTCACGCGGATCAGAGCGTGCGCAGCTGTCCGAGGGCCGAGCCTGAACGTCGCCGTCAGGCGGCCATGCTTCAACGAGACGGTCTTGGCGCTAGAGGCGACGACCCTTCCGTTCAGCCGGCCGGTGAACCCGACGCGGACCCTTCCACTCGCAGGCCCCGTCACATGCACGACTAGCTCGCGTCCGTGCAGCGTCTCCGTGACATGGACCTTCGGCGCGGTCACGCCGTGGCCCGAGCCCGAACCTCCCGATTTCGAGGACGGCACGACGACGTTTGTGCGTGCAGCGTTGGCAGGGCTCGCATTGCCCGCCGCGTTTGCTCAGCCATACAGCGATGCTCCATCTTCCAGGGCCGGGAACGGTCACGGTCGCCGGCCCGCCCGCGGGCGCCGCAGCGGGTGCGCTGCACGAACCCGAACCGCTTGCAGGACACACTTGGTAGATCGCGCCGGTGATCGGCGGGTCTATGAACCGCTCTAGCGAATCGAGTGGTCGTTCAGGGAGGTCCTGAGCATCGAGCGCGTGGTCGATGCAACTGCTGACGGCCGACCGCGAGTCGATGAGCACGACATCGAGGTCAAACAGAACTGAAGTGCTTGCGTCGATTGGCATGGCGGGTGCAATCTTGGACGATTTTCGGGGCTGCCGCCTATCCCGTTTGGCCAATGGCGTCTGCGTCTACACGGCTGCGTGCGGCGAGCATCCGGTGTGCTGGAGGAGGCCATAGAGTGCTCGGCCGTCATGTACGAGCTTGTGATCTTCGACTGCGACGGGGTACTCGTTGACTCCGAAGTGATTTCCAACGAAGCGCTCGCCCGGATGCTTACGCGCGAGGGCTTGCCGACGACGCTCAGCGAGGCCCGCCGGGCCTGCCAAGGGCTCCTGCTCACCGACATCCGCAATCAAGCTGAGGCGAAGCTAGGCCGACGTCTGCCGCCTGAATGGCTCGCCGAATATGAGCACGAGCGAGCCGAGGAGTTCCGCCGCTCGCTCAAAGCAGTGCCAGGCGCTGCTGAGGCAGTACAGCGGGTCAAGGCCGCCGGATTGAAGGTCTGTGTCGCTTCGCAAGGCGCGTTGGAAAAGACACGACTTACGCTCGGGCTGACCGGCCTTCGAGAGCTATTCCCGCCCGGCGCGCTGTTCTCGGCTTACGACGTTCCTCGCCCCAAGCCCGACCCCGCACTCTTTCGGCACGCAGCCGCGACGATGGGCGTTCAGCCATCGGCTTGCACGGTCATTGAGGACACCCCGTCAGGGGTCACGGCTGCCGTTGCCGCCGGGATGCGAGCGATCGGTTACGCGGCGGACAGCGACGAGCGCGCGCTTCGCAACGCCGGTGCCGAGATCATCCGATCGCTGGGCAGGCTCCCAGAGTTCTTGGGGCTTGCCCCGAACGTGAGAGCCGCCACGCCGCTCCGACTACCCAGCTGCCTGCATTTAGCGCCGTCGTCGGTCGCGTGGTGACTTTGGTCGCGTAGATTTCAGCTCATGCCGGCCGAATCAGCAACCGTTTCGCTCCATCGCAAGCGCGCTCTAATCCTGCTCGGGATCGCCACCGTCGCGTTCACGGTGATCCTCGAACTGATCGACCCCTCGCATGTCTCGCACGGGCCGACGATCTTCAATTTCGAGTTCGCGGGCAGTCAGTCACGCGCAGCGCAGATCATGGCCGAATGGGGAGCGAAAGGCCGTAGCGCCGCGCATCTCTCGCTGCTGCTCGACTATGGCTACATGCTCTCCTACGGCCTGTTCTTCGCGCTCGCCGGCTTCGCCGTCCGAGACACCGCGCGAGCACGCGGCTGGACGCGCCTTGCCGCCATCGGCGTCGTCGTCCCATTCTTCGCGCTCGCCGCCGCGATGTTCGACGCAATCGAAAACGTCGCCCTTCTACTCACACTCGCCGGCAACGGCGGGAGCTCCGCTCCACCGTTCGCGGCCGTCTGCTCGGCCACCAAGTTCACGCTCATCAGCGCCGCCATCATCTACGCGCTCTGTGGTCTCACGCTTCGCCTCAGAGTCCGCCTCCTGCAGCCGAGCTGATCCATGAAGCGGGCGCTGCTGTTCGATCTCGACGACACGCTCGTGGTCGAGGAGCCGGCGGCCGCCGCGGCATTCCTGGCGACCGCTCAAGTCGCGGTCGCTCGCCACCGCGTGCAGGCCGACAGGTTGGCGTTGGCGGCACGCGAACGAGCGCGTGAGCTGTGGTACGCGACACCCGCCCATCCCTATTGCCTGCGCGTCGGGATCAGCTCTTGGGAGGGGCTTTGGTGTCGCTTTGAGGGAGAGCAGCCGGATGTCCGTTGGTTGCGCGAGTGGTCTCCGCAATACCGGCGAGAGGCATGGAGCCTGGCTCTCGCCGACCAAGGCGTCCACGACCCAGTTCTGGCAGAGGAGTTGGGAGAGAGATATGGCACGGAGCGCAGAGCGCGCCATGATCGCTTCGCCGAGGTGCCAGCCTGCCTTGATGAGCTGCGCGACTCCCACAAACTCGCGCTCATCACCAACGGGGCGTCGTGCCTACAACGCGAGAAGCTCACCGCAGCGGGCTTGGACGACTATTTCGATGTTGTTGCCATCTCCGGCGAGTTCGGCGTCGGCAAGCCCGAGCCTTCGATCTTCGAGCACACCCTCTCGCTACTCGGATCTGACCGTGAGCAAGCCGTCATGGTCGGAGACAGCCTCGCGCGAGACGTGGATGGCGCCACCGCCGCGGGACTACGGGCTGTTTGGGTCAATCGCTCGGGTAGCCCAGCTCCAGAGGAACACCCCGGCCTGGTCGAAATCACCACGCTCAGCGACCTGCCAGGGGCGCTCCAGGCGCTGCCCCGCTAGAACCTACTGCCGCGGCTGCTCGGCCAGCCACTCGTCGAGCATCGGGCGCGTGAAGCGGATATGCCGGCCTACTCGCCGGCACGGCAGTAGGCCGTTGCGCACTGCCTCATAGACCCAGCTCGTCTTGACGTTCAGATACCACGTGGCCTGCTCAGGGCGAAGAAGTCGATCTTCCTTCAGCGCAGCCGCTGGCTGCTGTTCTGCCGTTGGTTCTTGCATACGCCCATACAGACCCCCAACGCCTCCAACCGGCCAACGGATTTTGCCCGAGCACGATCACGCCTATGGATGTCGCTCCCGTCCGCTCCCGCCGCGGTCTCGCCACCGCAGCCGCGCCTCCGCGAACCGGCTGGCCAGGGTCGCACAGCCGTTGACGATCGCCACGATCAACGCCAGGTCCGCCAGCATTGGATTTCCTCCTATGCCGCGATGACGATCCGCCGACCGTCAGGCATGACCCCATCGGGGTATGTCTCCGCGAGCCGTTGTGCGCGAGCCCGGTCGCGGACCACGCTCATCCCGTGCAGCGCCGAGAAGAACACGTCATCGGCGTGCATCGTCTTCTGCGCGACCGCCTTGTGGTTGTAGATCGTGCTTGGGCTCACGTCACGGCTCTCGGCGATGTCGGGCACCGATTCTTCATCGAAGAAGTAGCGGTTGATGACCTCCCGCTGTACCCGTGGCAGCCGCCCGACTGCCGCTTTGCACGCCTCGCGCACAGGATCGTGGGCGAAGAACTGCTCGACCACATCGAACACGTCTCGCATACGGATACGCACGCGCCACTCCGCCAGCCCACGCCGATCGCGCATCGTTGGCGCCTGGACCTGCTCGAACCCAGCGAGGGCCGCCTGCATCGCTTCGGCCTCCGGCACGCTCGCGCCGCACGTCTCAGCCTCCGGCAGCTCCCCGCGTAGCTGGTCAAGGGCACGATGGGCGATCGTCTCCCGCAGCCACGGAAAGAACCGCTCAGGCGGGTCAGACGGGTATCGGAACACCGCTTCAAGCGCCGCCTCCTGGTCACGTCGTACAGCCGTTCGCGCTCGACGACATGGATCAGCCGCGCCTCCTCGCGCCGTCCGCCGACCGGCGAGGGCTGGGCCGAGCGGTTCCTCGCCGTCGATCTTGCGCCCACCGTGGCAAGCGAGGTTCGAGATATGTGGGAGGTCGCCCGCGGGATGCTGCTCTACGGCTGGTTCTACTACGCCATCTACGCGATCGGCGAACACCAGCTCCGGCGTGTAGCCGACGCTGCGGTCCTGCACCGCTATCAGCAGGCCAGCGGCCCGCCGAACAAGAAGCCCGGACCCGAAGGTGAGCAGCGCTGGCCCGACCTGATGACGCGCGTGGACTGGCTCATCTCCGCCAGCGTCATCCCGGCCGAGAAGCGGGACCGCTGGGACCTCGTGCACGGACTGCGCAACGAGACGACGCACGCCAGCATCCGGCACCTCACGCCGCCGCACGAAGCGCTGCGCGTGCTCGAACTCCTGGCGGTCGAGATCGACGCTCTGTTCGCTCCGGAGCTCCCGCTTGGACACAAACGCGGCCCTCTAGGGAAATAACTGGGGAAATAGTCGCCCCCGTCCGCAACCACTGATAGCCTCAAAATCGTTGTGTGGGCTGGGTTTCCGGTGATGCCGGAGGAGGGACTCGAACCCCCGACACGCGGATTATGATTCCGCTGCTCTAACCAACTGAGCTACTCCGGCGGGAGCGGGGAGTTTAGCCTTTCGCGACGGTTCGCTCGGTCGCGAGCGCCAGTCGCGCAGCGCAAAATTCGATGACGCCGAACAAGCCCCTGCTAGCTGTCCCAAACGTGTCCGAGGGTCGCGAGCAGGCGTCGGTGCGGGCGATCGCGCAAGCGTTCACGGCACACGGGAGGGCGAGGCTGCTGGACGTCCACTCCGACGCTGACCATCACCGTTCGGTGCTCACGCTCGCCGGCGCTCAGGGTGAGCTGTCAAGCGCGCTGCTCGCGGGGGCGCGGGCGGCGGTGGAGCGCATCGACGTGGGGGAGGGTCGCAACCCGGCGGATATCGGCGAGCATCCACATGTGGGCGCAGTCGACGTGATGCCGGTCGTGTATCTCGATGCGGCTCAGCGCGGAGCGGCGTGCGCGGAGGCGCTGGTGGCGGCGCACGAGCTCGGCGAGGGGCTTGGGGTGCCGGTGCTCCTGTACGGCGAGCTCGCGCAGGGCCGTGCGCGCGCGGCGCTGCGGCGGGGAGGCGTGACCCGCTTGGGCGAGAGATTGAACGTCGGCGAGCTGCGCTCCGACTTCGGCCCAGCGCGGCTGCACCCGACGGCCGGCGCCACGCTCGTGGCGGCGCGCGAGCCGCTGGTGGCGTTCAACCTGGAGCTCGCGCCGCCCGCGAGCGTCGAGGATGCGAAGCGCATCGCGCACCTGATTCGCGAAGGTGGTCTGGAGGGCCTTTCCGGGGTGCGGGCGATCGGGGTGTCACTGCGCAGGCATGCCGAGCGCTCTGGAGAACGTGCCAGCGGAGAGGGCGCCGGGGAGGGGAGGGAGCGGCGGGAGCGAAAGCCCCGTGAAAGAGCGCTCCCCGCGCACGCAGAAGACAGGCCGTTTGCAGAGGCGGTCGCGCAGGTCTCTATGAACGTGGAGCGCCCGCTCGAGGTTCCTTTGCGCGCCGTCGTCGAGGCCGTGCGCCGGCACGCGCAGGTCGCTTGCGGCGAGCTCGTGGGCCTCGTCCCGCGCGCTGCGCTCGAGGGCTTTCCCGCAGACGTGCCGCTGCTCGGCTTCGATCCAGGGGTGCACGTGATCGAGAACGCACTAGGGTTCTAGGTGTCCCTCGAGCGGGTGGGACGCAGGTATCCCGTGTAGAGACGCGAACAAGGCGCGAGATGGCTCAGACGAAGCGCAGACGACAGACCAAGCATCGTGGCAACGCCGCAGGCGTCGTGGAGTCGCGCGGGCGCACCGGACGCAAGCCGACGACGGCTGAGAAGACTGGCAAGAGTGGATCCGACGCGGCGAAGGACAAGCGCGTCAATCGTCTCGAACAGGCGCCGACGTGGCGCGGAGCGTTCTACCGCGCAATGGCGGCGGCGGTCCTGATGCTGCTGATAAGCATCCTGCTCCTGAAAAAGCCCAACGAGGCGATCGCGCTGTTTCCAATCGTGCTGATCGGATATGTGCCGATCAGCTATTACACCGATTCGTGGCTGTACAAGCGCAGGATGGCGAGCAAGGCCAAGCGGACGGGTGGGGCGGGCGTGAAGTGATCGACGTGCACGCGTTCACGGTCGGGGCGGTGCAGGAGAACGCCTATCTTGTGCGCGCGAACGCGCAGGCGACGCGCACGTTGATGATCGACCCGGGCGAGGAGCCGCAGCGCCTGCTGGACGCGGCAAGCGCGCTCGGTGCGGAGATCGAGGCGATCCTGATCACCCACTGCCACTTCGACCACATCGGCGCGGTGGCGCCTCTTGCACGCGCCACTGGAGCTCCCGTCTATTGCCCGGAGATCGAGGTCGGGGTGCTCGCCGACATCATGAAATGGACGATGCCCGGATTCGGCCCATTCGAGAGCTGGGACGCCGAGCACACGGTCAAGGGTGGCGAGCGGCTGCAACTGGCGGACCTCGAGGTCGAGGTGCTGTTCACGCCGGGTCACAGCCCGGGCCACGTGACCTACGCGATCTCGGCCGGGACAGTTGAGGGGACTTCCCCGGGCGGGGGTCCGCCGCCCGCGAGCTCACCCGGTGAGCGGTCCCCCTCGGGATCGGCTCCAGTGCTGCTCTCCGGCGACGTGCTGTTCCAGGGGTCCGTTGGTCGCGTCGATCTGCCGGGCGGCGATTGGCGGACGCTCGAGCGCTCGATCGGCTCGCTGATGGAACGCTTCGAGCGCGACACGATCGTCTATCCGGGCCACATGGGCGTGACGACGCTCGGACGCGAGTGGGACGCCAACCCGTTCCTGAGCGAGCTGCGCGCCGGCGCGATGGCGCCCGCGCCCGTGCGAGCCCACGGAAGTTGAGCGGCGAGCGGATCAAAGCGCCACGCGGCACGTTCGACGTGCTCGGCGAACAGGCGGCTGCGCGCACGGCTCTGGAGGCGCGCGCTCGCTCGATCCTGGAGGGTGCCGGTTACGAGCGAATCGAGACACCCACGTTCGAGGCGACAGAGCTGTTCGCACGCGGCGTGGGCTCCTCCACAGACATCGTGCAGAAGGAGATGTACACGCTCACCGACGGCGGCGGGCGCTCGCTGACGCTGCGCCCGGAGGGCACGGCGCCGGTTTGCAGGGCGTATGTCGAGCACGGCATGCACAAGCTGCCCCAGCCGGTGAAGCTGTGGTACCTGTCGAGCTTCTTTCGCTACGAGCGCGCGCAGGCGGGCCGCTTTCGTCAGTTCTGGCAGGTGGGAGCCGAGGCGCTCGGCTCGGAGGATCCCGCCGTCGACGCCGAGTCGATCGCGCTGCTCGGGACGCTGCTCGAGGAGATGGGGGTCAGGGAGGTGCGGCTGCGTCTGTCGAGCCTTGGTGGAAGCGACAGCCGCGAGCGCTACCGCGAGCGCTTGCAACGGTATTTGCGCAAGAACGAGGGACGTCTCTCGAGCGAGGTCAGAGAGCGCATCGACCTCAACCCGCTGCGCGCCTTCGACTCCGCCGACGAGGGCACGATCGCCGTGATGCGCACGGCGCCGCGCCTGCTCGACGAGCTGGACGCCGAGGACGCCGAGCACTTCGCTGCGGTGCGCGAGCTGCTCGGGCGAGCCGGGGTCGCCTACGAGGTCGATCCGACGCTTGTGCGCGGCCTCGACTACTACACGCGCACCGTGTTCGAGTTCACGAGCGACGCACTGGGGGCACAGAGCGGCGTGGGCGGCGGCGGACGCTACGACGGCCTCGTCAAGCAACTCGGGGGACCTGCAACGCCCGGGATGGGCTGGGCAGCCGGGGTCGAGCGCGTCCTGCTCGCCGGAAGCCCGACGGCGGCAGGCGGCCACGCCGTCGACCTCTATGTGGGGCTCTCCGATTTGGGGGAGGACGGGCCGTGCTGGCAGGCGAAGGCGGCCGCGTTTGAGATCCTCAGCGAGGCGCGCTCGGCGGGGTTGACGGCTCAGATGGAGATGGCGGGCCGCTCGCTGAAGGGCCAGCTGGGCCACGCGAACCGAATAGGCGCGCGTTTCGTGGCGATCGTGGGGGAGCAGGAGACGCTTTTGAAGGACATGCAGGACGGAGGGCAAGAGACGCTCGAGACCGGCAAGGTCGTGCACGCCGCTCTGCGGGGCTTGCGCGAGCTGGCCTAGCTTCGCGCAGCAGGAGGTCGGTCTCACGAGCTTCCAACCTCGCGGTTGCTGAGAGAAGAGCGGTTTCCAAGCGGTGAAACAGCGCTTGCGTCGCGTCCACGGCCGATCCCACCGTTCAACTCTGGGCGCGAAGATGCCGAAGTGAGGGACGTGGCTCAACTTTCGCGTCCTTATCAGATCGCCCTCGGCGCGGTGGCGGTGCTCGGGCTGGTGTGGGCGTTCGCCCTGCGCGGCCACGCCGCGAGCCCCAGCGAACCCGCGCCCTCCAGCTCGCCAGCGTCAGCGGCAGCAACGAGCAACCCCACGAGCGCAGCCGCCGAGGCCAAGGCGGCCGCGGCGCCCACCCCGATCTACCACGGAGCCGCTCCTGGCGTGGAAGGGCTCACCCGGGCGATCGCCAAAGCGCACGGCGCGGTGGCGACCTCCCAACGCAACGCTCAGCAGCTCGGGAGCAAGTCGGGCGAAGCCTCCGGCGAATCGGAATCTTCAAGCGCGCCTCCGAGCGTGGCCGCCGCGCACGGCGGCGCCGCCGCGGCTACTCAGAATAGGGTCGAAGCGACCGCGCTCGCGCGCAAGACCGCCGCGCGAGCTCACGCGCGCACCGGCGCAACTTCAAAGGCTCACAAGGGACGAACGGTTCAGCAGGTGGCGGTCGAACATGAGCTCACGCAGGGAAAGACGGCGATGCTCGTCTTCTGGAATCCGCGCTCCACCGTCGACCGGGACGTGCGGACTCAGGCGGTCGCGCTCGCCAGCGGCTCGAAAGGCTCTGTGACTGTGCACACGGCTCTCGCCCACCAGGTTGGCCTGTTCGGGACGATCACCGAAGTTGTCCACGTCTACCAGACGCCGACGATCCTGATCGTGAATCGGCACGGGGTCGTGAGCACGCTCACAGGCCTCACCGACGTGTTCGCGCTCCGACAAGCCGTGCGCGAAGCCCGCAGCGCCGGTCGGTAGCGGACTTCCTGCGCAGGCGGTCCCGGTCCCCATACCTAGACGCATGGCGCGGGAGCAGCCATCCGCCGCGCCAGTTGCGTTTGGCGCTGGCCCGTACACTCGACGGACGATGAGCGTGGAGGCGTTCGCCGACCACATGGAACGGCCCCTGGCGCGCGGCCACGTGCCTGCGGAGGCCTGTACCGGCGCCGCCGGAGGGGCTGCGTGCGGCGATTTGATCCGCATCTCCGTCGCGGTCGACCGTGGCAGCGCCGAGGGGCGGATCGTGGACGCCGGCTTTGACGCGAGCGGCTGCGGCGCCGCGATCGCTGCAGGAAGCGCCGCCATCGGGCTCGTGTGTGGGGGAGGCCTGCTGGATGCGGCCCGCGTCGGTGCGAGAGACATCGCCGCGGAGCTCGGCGGCCTGAGCGCCTCCAAGCTTCACGCCGCCGAGCTCGCCGCCGACGCGCTGCACAGAGCGCTCGGCTGGGCGGCTCGCGAACGGGCGTCGCTCGCGCCCGCGGAGTCACGCGCGCTGGTGGCGATGAGCGGCGGCGTCGACAGCGCCGTGGCAGCGCTGCTCGTAAGCGAGCAAGCGCAGGAGACGGTCGCGGTGACGCTCGAGCTTTGGGCTGACCCGGAGAACGACGGCGAGCGCAGCTGCTGCTCGGCGCAAGCGGTGCGCGCGGCGCGCGAGATCGCCCACGGAATGGGAATGGCGCACTTCTCGATCGACCTGCGCGAGGAGTTCCGGGCTGGCGTGGTGGACGGCTGGCTCACCGACCATGCGGCTGGCCTGACGCCCAACCCATGCGTGCGCTGCAACGGCAACGTGCGTCTCGACGCGATGCTCGACCTCGCCGAGCGGCTGGGAGCGCAGACGCTCGCCACCGGTCACTATGCACGGGTTTGGCGCGCCGCGCCCGCGGCATCGAGCGCGGATACGTTCAATGCGCATGTGGGCGGCGCTGCACAAGCGGGCACCGGGAGCGCCGATGGGGAGCCACTGTTGCGCATGGCCCTCGACGAGAGCAAGGATCAGAGCTATGCGCTCGCCGCGCTCTCGCCGCGCTCGCTGGCACGGCTGCGCTTTCCCCTTGGCGAGCTGACCAAGACCGAGGTGCGCAAGCGCGCCGCGCGCGCGGGTCTCGAGGTCGCGCGCCGGCCCGACTCGCAGGACCTGTGCTTCCTGGCCGGCACAGGGCGCAATGACTTCCTTGCGCGCCACGGCGGCCTGGGTAGACGTCCCGGAGCGATCGTCGATCGTGACGGGCGCGAGCTCGGCGAGCACGGAGGGGTGCACACCGTGACCGTCGGCCAGCGCCACGGCCTGGGCATCGGCGGCACGGAGGGCGGCCCTCTCTACGTGATCGCCACCGACGCGCGCACAAACATGGTGACTGTGGGCTCGCGCGAGCAGTTGCGCACAGGCCGCGTGCGAGTGCGCGACGTCACCCTGCACACCGACGGAGAGAGCGTCGACGGTGTCAAGGTGCGCTACCGCGGATCGCGCATGCCCTGCCGGGTGGAGGGCTCGCCCTGCGCTGGCGGCCACGAGCGTCTGGAGGTGCGGATGCTCGAGCAGATCGAGCGTACGGCTCCCGGCCAGGTGGCCTGCCTGTACGCGGGCGACGTGATCGTCGGTCACGGCACCATCGCCATGGCGGTCGATGCGGGTCCTGGCGCTTGACTACGGCAGCGCGCGCTGTGGCTGCGCGCTGAGCGACCCCACCGGCACGATCGTCACGCCGATCGAGGCCGTGTCGCGACCGGCGAGCCGGCGCGGCCTCGCCGCGATCGCAGGGCTCGTCGCGGCGCGAGAGGTGAAGCACGTGCTCGTTGGGCTGCCGCTCTCGCTGCGCGGAGAGGACACCGCCCAGACCCGCGAGACCCGCGAGTTCGCGACCGCTCTCGCCGCACGACTCGGCGAGAGCGTCCCGGTAGAGCTGCACGACGAGCGCTTCACCACCCGTATCGCCGCTGGCATGGAGCACGCCGCCACCAGCGAGGACTCGCGCGCCGCCGCCGTCCTGCTGGAGGGGTGGCTCGCCCGATCGCGGTAGGGTCGGGACGCTTTGGCCCGGGAAAACCGATCACAGGCGCATGAGCGCACCGAGGCCGAGCGCGAGCGGGCTCGCGAAGAGCGCGAACGCCGTCGCCTGGCCAAGGCCGCCTCCGCCAAGACGGGCCCTCCGACCGAAGGGCCCTCGACCCCACCGCTTCCACCGCCCCAGTCTGAGTTGCCCGGAGCTGACGAGGCGCCCTCGAACGGTCTCTGCGCGAGCGATCCTCCGACGCCTGAGCCACATCGAGCGGGCGTGCCCCCTGAGGGGCCTCGCCTTCCGCTGCCGTCGCCGGGCTCGACTTCGGACATCCCGCGACAGGCTTCGATTCCACGTGGGTGGCGGCGAGGGCGACGGCCGAGCTCGCACCTGCCGCACCTGTCCGGCACACCCGTCCACCGTCCCCACCCTCCGCGCTGGCAGGGACGCGTGGCGCGCGCATTCGCGCTGCTCGCGCTGCTCGTCGTGCTGGGCACGCTCGCTGGTGGCGCGGTGCTGCTCGTGCACCGCTCAGAACGAACGAGGGTCCCACCCCCCCCGGCAATCGTCAAGGTCGTGATCCCTGAGGGATATACGCGCACGCAGATCGCTGGACTCGCGCACGCAGATGGGTTGCGCGGCAGCTATCTGAGCGCCTCCAGGCGCTCTGTCGTGCTCGACCCAAAGCGCTACGGAGCTCCCGCGACAACGCCGAGCCTTGAAGGCTTCCTGTTTCCCGCATCCTACGAATTGGATGCAGGCGCGCCGGCGAAGCTGCTCGTCTCCGAGCAGCTCGCTGCTTTTCGTCGGAACTTCGGAGGCGGCGAGGTCCACCGCGCCGGGGTGCTCGGGGTCACGCCCTACCAACTGCTGATTGTCGCCTCGATCGTCGAACGCGAGGCCGGCACCGCGCACGATCGCCCGCTCGTGGCCGCGGTCGTCTACAACCGCCTGCGCCAAGACATGACGCTCGGGATCGACGCCACGCTGCGCTACGCCCTGCACGACTTTGCTCATCCGCTCACCCAAGCGCAGCTGAGCAGCGACTCGCCCTACAACACACGCATCCGCAAGGGCCTGCCGCCGACGCCGATCTCCAATCCCGGAGTGGCCGCGATCAGGGCCGCGGCGCGGCCCGCGAAAGTCTCCTACCTCTACTACGTGGCCGGCGCCGACGGCTGTGGCGAGCAGGTGTTCTCCACCAGCTATGCACAGTTCGAAAAGAACGCCGCCGCCTACCGCGAAGCGCTGCGCAGGAACGGCGGGCGCGTGCCGAGCTGCAGGAAGGGGTAGCGCGTTGCTCGACGCGATCCAAGCGGCGCGAGCGCGCAGGCGCGCTCGAGAGGCCGGGGCATAGTGCGCCGACTGGGCGTCATCGGCTGGCCCGTCGCCCATAGCCGCTCCCCGGCGATGTTTCGGGCGGCGTTCGCGGCTTGCGAACTGGAGGACTGGAGCTATCAGCGCCTGCCGCTCCCGCCCGAGCTCTTCGAGGAGACGACGCGTGCGCTTGGAGCGAGCGGGTTCGTGGGAGCGAACGTGACGATCCCCCACAAGCGGGCCGCGCTTGCGATCGCCGATCGTGCCAGCAGGTCGGCGCGGGCGATCGGGGCGTCAAACACGCTCAGCTTCCAAGCCGACGGGACGATCGAGGCTCACAACACAGACGCGGCCGGGCTGATCGCCGCGCTCGGGCGCTTGACTGGGATGCCCGCCCACCCGAGCGCGCTGGTGCTCGGCGCCGGGGGAAGCGCGCGGGCCGCCGTTTGGAGCCTGCTCGACGCCGGCGCCGCAAGCGTCTCGGTCTGGAACCGAACGCCCGCGCGGGCCAGCGAGCTGGCTCGCGAGCTCGGCGCCCGCGCAGTCGCGCGCCCGGTCGAAGCTGACCTGCTCGTCAACTGCACGTCGGTCGGGCTGCAACGGTCGGCCACTGAGGCCGCTGCGCTCAACCAACTCGGCCTGAGCGCCGATCTGGTCGGTGGGTATGCGTATGTCGTCGATCTCGTTTATGGAGGCCCCACTCACCCCGGGCCCACCGATCCCGTGCCCGCCGACCTCACGCCCGTCGACCTCATCGACACCGCGCTCACTCCTCTGCTGGCGGCCGCGCGCCGCCGCGGACTCCCGACCGTCGATGGCTTGGAGGTGCTCGTCGCGCAGGGGGCGCTCAGCTTCGAGCATTGGACCGGTCGCCCGGCGCCGCTTGCGGCGATGCGTGGCGCGGCGGGACTCCAGGCGCACTAGCGCCAGCCGCGCACCCTGTCCGCGCGTCGGGAGCCTGACTCAAGGGCACGAACGATGAGCACTCCTTTCCAGGGCCTGCGCGACGAGGATGGCGTCTTCGGCGACGGCGAGCCGCAGGTGAGCGTCGAGGTCAATCGCGAGCAGCGCAACCTCGAGGAGCCCGAGCAGGCCGCCGACCGCTCATACGGCGGGGGTGGAGAGACACTCGGGGCCTCCGGTGACCACGACGTTTCCTCGCCGGTGGAGAGCTTCGCCGACAGCGAGTCGGGCGCGCCTGGGCTAGAGCCTCCCAAGGGCGTGACGCAGCCGAGTCGCCGCGGCTCCTCCTCACGCTTTCTGACCGACGTGATCGCGGAAATGGGGTTGGCCTCGCGCGAGCGCGTGGACCAAGCGATCGAGGCCTCCCGCAACGAAGGCACGACGCCCGAGCGCGTACTGCTGGCCACCGGCGCGATCACTGCGGACGGCCTTGCCCGGGCGTTGGCAGAGCGCTACGGCCTCGACCATCTCGACCTCGACGTGTTCCCGGTCGACATGGGCGCCGCCAACCTCGTCGTCAACACGGCCGCCAAGCGCTACCAGGCTGTCCCAGTGGCATTCGTGGACAAGCGCACGCTGCTGCTCGCGATGGCCGACCCCTCCAACGTCCTGGCGGTCGACGACGTGGCGATCATGACTGGCTACGAGGTGCGCGTGGCGGTCGCCTCGCCGGACGCGATCGGCGACCTCATCTCGCGCATGGCGCGGCTCGAGGACGTCGTCTCCGGCGAGAGCGTCTCAGATGAGAGGGAGGAGAGCCAGGCTGAGATAGTCAACCTGCGCGAGACCGCCGACGACGCGCCGGTCGTCAAGCTCGTCAACCAGATCGTGGGACAGGCGGTCGAGCGTGGCGCCTCCGACGTGCATCTGGCTCCCGACGGCAACGAGGTGCGCGTCAGGGTCAGGGTGGACGGCATCCTGCAGGACATCACGACCGTCCCGAGGCGCATGGCCGCGGGTGTCGTCTCACGCGTGAAGATCATGGCGGAGCTCGATATCTCAGAGCGCCGCCTACCCCAGGATGGCCGTGTCAGCCTCACCGTCGACGGGCGCCACATCGACCTGCGCGTGGTAACGCTCCCGAGCGTCCACGGCGAGTCGATCGTGATGCGCATTCTCGACAAGGACTCGGTTGTCATGAAGCTCGAGAAGCTCGGCATGGCCGAGACGGAGCGCGAGCGCTTCGAACGTGCCTTCCGCGAGACCCACGGCGCCGTGCTCGTCACAGGACCCACCGGCTCGGGCAAGTCGACGACTCTGTATGCGGCGCTGCTTGCGCTCAACAGCCCTGAGAAGAACATAATCACAGTCGAGGATCCTGTCGAGTACCAGCTAGACGGGATCACCCAGGTGCAGGTCTCGGCGAAGGTTGGCCTCACGTTCGCCACCGGTCTGCGCGCGATGGTGCGCGCCGATCCCGACGTGATCATGGTGGGTGAGATCCGCGACCGCGAGACCGCGCAGATCGCGGTCGAGTCGGCCCTGACCGGGCATCTGGTGCTCTCGACGCTCCACACCAACGACGCCCCGTCCGCGATCACACGCCTCACCGAGATGGGTATCGAGCCGTTCCTCGTCGCCTCGGCGCTCGACTGTGTGCTCGCCCAGAGGCTCGCGCGCATGCTGTGCTCCAACTGCAAGCAGCGCACGATCGTGCCGGCGGAGGTCCTGCGCGAGAATGGCTACAAGGCGCTGGTGGATCTGGAGGCATATGAGCCCAGCGGCTGCCGCCGTTGCAACGGCAGCGGCTATCGCGGCCGTCTCGGCATCTACGAGGTGATGACGGTCTCCTCCGAGATCCGCCGCATGACACTGGAGCGCCGCCCATCGGAGGAGATCCTCGACGTGGCGATTCGCGAAGGGATGTGCCGCCTGCGCGACGACGGCCTCCAGAAGGTGCGTCAGGGCCTGACCTCGATCGCCGAGATCGCACGCGTGCTCGGCAGCAGTTGAGGTGCGCCGCCCATCTGCCGATAAGGGGCCCATGGGACCCCATGCGCACGCCCTAACTCGACAGGCCATACGATGAGCATCGACTTCGCCGATCTGCTGATGGAGGTCGTCGCGCGGCGCGCCTCGGACCTGCACCTGTCCGCCGGAGCGCCGCCGACCGTGCGCGTGCGCGGCCGCCTCGACCGACTGGAGGACTACCCGCAGCTCTCCTCCACCGACACGCGCGAGATCGTCTACTCGATCCTCTCCGGGGACCAGCGCCAGCGTTTGGAGACGAACTGGCAGCTCGACTTCGCCTACTCGATTCCCGGCCATGCGCGCTTCCGCGTCAACGCCTACTTCCAGCGCGGAGCGATCGGCGCCGCGTTCCGTCTGATCCCGTTCGGGCTCACCTCGATCGACCAGCTCGGCCTGCCGGCCGCCGTGCACGATCTCACACGCAAGCCGCGTGGCTTCGTGCTCGTCACCGGACCAACCGGCTCGGGCAAGTCCACTTCGCTCGCGGCGATGCTCGACGAGATCAACTCCTCGCGCGAGGAGCACATCATGACGATCGAGGACCCGATCGAGTTCCTGCACGCGCACAAGCGCTGCCTGGTCAACCAGCGCGAGCTCGGCTCCGACGCGCGGTCCTTCGCCGACGCGCTGAAGGCCGCTCTACGCCAGGACCCCGACGTGATCCTCGTCGGCGAGATGCGCGACCTCGAGACCATCTCCACGGCGCTGACCGCCGCTGAGACCGGCCATCTGGTGTTTGCCACGCTGCACACGCAGGACACCGCGCAGACAGTGGACCGCATCATCGACGTGTTCCCGCCCGAGCAGCAGGGTCAGGTGCGCGTGCAACTGTCTGTCGCGTTGCAGGGGATCGTAACCCAACAGCTGCTGCCAACCGCCGACGGCTCCGGGCGTGTGGCCGCGTGCGAGGTGCTGATTCCCAACCCAGCCGTGCGCAACCTGATCCGCGAGGGCAAGACCCACCAGATCTACTCGGTCCTGCAAACGGGCTCAGCTCAGGGGATGCAGACGATGGATGCGGCGCTCGTCTCACTCGTGCGCACCGGCAAGGTCTCCCAGAAACTCGCCGAAGAACGCTCGTCGACTCCCGACGAGCTGCGCCGGCTACTCGGCGCTGGGGCGATGGCGGCCTGAGATGAGCTCGGTCCCCCGGCGATCGGCGGTATGAGATGAGCACCTACGTCTTCAAGGCGATGGACCTCGCGGGCGTGAAGGCGCGCGGCGAGATCGAAGCCGACTCCAAGGAAGCGGTCTCCAATCAACTGAAGGCGCGCGGCATGATCGTGCTCGACATCGCCGACAAGCATGCGTCGCGCGAGATCGAGCTGAGCTTCATGAAGTCGGTCAAGGCGGGGGAGCTGGCGGTGTTCTCGCGGCAGCTCGCCACGATGATCTCATCCGGCCTGTCGATCCTGCGCGCCCTGTATGTGCTCGAGGAACAGACCGACAACAAGTTCCTCAAGGAGACGGTCGTCCAGGTGCGCAAGGACGTCGAGGCGGGTCTGTCGCTGAGCAGCGCTATGGAAGCCCATCCGAAGGTCTTCAATCCGCTGTTCGTCGCGATGACCCGCGCCGGGGAGGCGGGCGGGCTGCTCGAGGAGTCGCTGATGCGCGTGGCCGACCAGCTCGAGAAGGACGCCTCTCTGCGCCGCCAGATTCGCTCGGCGATGATCTATCCGACGCTCGTGATCACCTTCGCAGTTGCCGTGATGATGGCGCTGGTCGCGTTCCTCGTGCCGGTCTTCGCCGGTGTCTTCAAGCAGTTCGGCGGCGAACTCCCGGCGATCACGCAGGTCTCGGTGACGATGTCACACGCGGTCGTGGGCTACTGGTGGGCGATGTTCGCCGGGGCCGGCGCCACGGCGTTCGCGTTCCTGAAGTGGAAGAAATCCTCATGGGGGCGTCCACAATGGGACCGCTTCCGGCTGCGCGTCCCGATGAAGATCGGCACGATCGTCCAGCAGGTCGCCGTCGCGCGCTGGTCGCGCACGCTCGCCTCGCTGATGAGCGCCGGCGTGCCGCTGCTGCTGGCGCTCGAGATCGTCGGCAAGACCGGCGGCAACGTGGTCGTCGAGGAGGCGATGGCCGGAGTGATCGCGTCGGTCAAGCGCGGGGGCACGCTCGCTGAGCCGTTGTCGAAGAGCACGATCTTCCCGACGATGGTCACCCACATGGTCGGCGTCGGCGAGGAGACCGGCGCGCTGGACGCGATGCTCGCGAAGGTCGCCGACTTCTACGAGGACCAGGTCGAAGCGTCGGTCAAAGCGCTCACCTCGATCCTCGAGCCGGTGATGATCATCGTGATCGGCTCGATCGTCGGCTTCATCGTCGTCTCGATGTACATGCCGATGTTCACGGTCTACAACCACATCGAATAAGACGAGGGACCCGCGCTTGCGGGCTCCCTAGCTCCCGCTTGAGACGATTCTCGGGGGGTCGATCTCGATGCGGCCGGCGCGCGCGGACAGCGAGATGCGGCCGTCGAGCAGGGCAAGCAGCTCCTCGCCCACCAGCTCGCGGCGCCAGCCGCGCAAGGTGCGCACGTCCACTCGCTCTCCGGATCGCTCGCCTGCCACGATCGCTTGCAGGTCGGCGCGCGAGGCGAGCAGCTCGTATGCGAGGTCGGCGTCGCGCGCACGCGCTCGCACAAACGCCTCCGACAGCGCGATCAGCGGCGCGTCGCCCGGATGGGGCTGGACGGGTCTGGGCCCTGCCTCGATTGGCTCTCCTGCGCACTCCAGGCCACGCTGCACAGCCGCGAGCAGCGCCTCGCCGCGTTTGCGCAGACTGCCCTGGTTGACGCCGCGAATCTCCTCGAGCTTGCGCAGCGACGACGGCTTGCGCTTGGCTATCTCCACGAGCGCGGCGTCGCCGAGCACGCTCTGGACCGGCCTGTCACGCTCGGCGGCCGTCTGCTCGCGCCAGGCCACGAGCTCGCGCGCGACTCCTTGGGATGTGGGGCTGATGCCCCTGATGCGCGGGAGTCGGGCGAAGATCGCGTCGAGGTCGCGCTCGTCACTGACGCGCTCGAGGAACTCGCACTCCTCGCGCGCCCAGCGCAGGCGCCCGACCTGCTCGAGCCGGTGCTCGAGCTCCGCGGCGAGGGCGGTCAGGTGGACGACGTCCTCGCGCGCATAGGAGAGCTGCTCGCAGGAGAGCGGGCGCGCGTCCCAGCGCGTGAAGCTCGCGCTCTTGGCGAGCTTCACGCCGAGTAGCTCGGCCAGCAGGGTGTCGTATGAGCATTGTGCCGGCAGCCCGAGAAAGCCGGCCGCGACCTGCGTGTCAAAGACGTTGCTCGCTTCGCATCCGAGCGTCCTGCGCAGCAGCGCGATGTCCTGGCGCCCGGCGTGCACCACCACCTCGATCTGCGGGTCGGCGAGCGCTTGCGCGAGCGGCTCGCCGCGTTGTGCGATCTTCGATCGGTCGCCCTCCAGCGGATCGACGACCTCGATCTGCTCGCCGCCCTGGCCGTCTGCGACCGCCAGCTGGATCAGGCACAACAGCGTACGGTAGCGACCCTCGCCCATGAACTCGGTATCGAGCGCGATCCTGCCAGCCGCACGGGCGCGCTCGGCCACCTGCTCGAGCACGATCGCCGAGCTCGGATCGCTCGCTCCCACAGACGATGGGGTCATGAGCTTATCCTCGCCGATCGGCCGCATCGGCGCGCTGTGGAGCCTCGCGGCTGCTCAGGGAGCGCTGTCGTCCCCGACGCGGACTCCGGGTAGACGCAGGGCGAAGCGTGCCCCGCCCGCGTTGGGCTCACAGCCCTCGAGCAGCGTCAGCGAGCCTCCCATCCGCGTCGCCAGCTCGCGGCCGATCGCCAGTCCGAGACCGAACCCGCTGCGTCCCCCGGAGGTGCTTCCGCGCTGAAAGCGCCCGAAGATGCGATCGCGCTCGTGCCTGGGCACGCCTGGCCCACGGTCGCTCACGATCAGCTGCGCGCAGGAGCCCTCCATCGTCATCCGCGCCTCGACAGAGGACCCCGAGGGTCCGACCCCGATCGCGTTGTCGAGCAGGATCCGCACGATCCGCGCCACGGCGCCCGGGTCTCCGCTCGCCCAGCACGCTGGCGAGGGCTGGCGCACTTCGACGCGAACTCCCTGCTCGCTGGCCCGGCGCTCGAACTCCGCCGCCACCGCTCGACACAACTCTCCCAGCTCGACCGGCTCGACCCGCAGGGCGACCTCGGCGTCGAGCCGGCTCAGGTCGAGCAGATCGGTGGCGAGGCTCGAGAGCCGGCGGGAATGCTCGCGCGCGAGCGATGTGCGCTCGCGGGCATCCTCGAGGTCGAGCCGCAGCGGGTCGAGGTCGTCTTCAAGCAGCTCGAGCGTCCCGTCGAGTGAGGCCAGCGGGGTGCGCAGCTCGTGCGACGCGGTCGCCACGAATGCGTGACGGGCCTCCTCCTGGCGTCGCAAGCGGGTCTGCATGCTCGCGAACGCGCGCGTCAGGTCGCCGATCTCATCGCGCCGCTCGTCGAGGCGGATCGGGGCGTCCAGCCCGTGACGCTCGAGCTCGCCCGCCGCTTCGCGCAAGCGCTCCAGGCGTCGCAGAAGCGTGGTCGTGAGCGCGAGCCCGAGCAGCAGTGCGATGCCAAAGCCGACCGCCGCCGCCTCGATGAAGGCGTTCTGTACCACGTGCACGGCCGAGCTCACATATTGCAGGCGCCGCACGAGCACGACCGCATCGGTGTTGCCCTCCTCGCCGATCCGCATCGGCTCGGCGGCGACGAGCTCGTTGTCCACCAGCGTGTGGACTCCTCGACCTGTGAGCAGCGCCCGCCGCGCCTGGGCGTAGTAGTCGGGCACGTCCAGGTCCTGGTTGGCGGGCGAGTAGACCGTGCTCAGCTGACGGTCCAGGACTGTCACCTGAGCGCCCGAGCGGCGGCGCAGCAGCGCAACCGTGGCCGCAAGTTCGCTGCGGCTGGGCCGTCCGCCGCTTCGCGAGCGACCGATCTCGGCGAACTCCGAGCGCGAGGCGGCGATCGCCGTGAACACGGCCCGTTCTCCGTCCGCGCGCAATCTGTGCTCGAGCGGAGAGAGCAGGGCAAGCGCAGCCACCACGAGCGTCACCACGCTCGAGAGCACGAGCGCGGCGAACACCCTGGGACGCAATCCCGGCGCGCGCATGCGTCCGATCTGGACGCCGGGCGGCGCGGAGCTCTCTCGCCGCGCCCTCGCGCTCACGGCTCTTGGAAACGGTACCCGGCGCCGCGCACCGTCAGGATCAGCCTCGGCTCCTCGGGCTTCTCCTCGACCTTCTCCCGCAGGTGCCGGATGTGCACGTCGATCGCTCGCGGGTCGCGATAGGCGGAGTCTCCCCAGATGGCGCGCAGCAGCTCCTGCCGGTTGAACAGCCTGCCGGGCTCGCTCATCAGCTGCGCGAGCAACTCGAACTCCGAGAAGGTTAGCTTCAACTGCTCGCCGTCCAGGGTCGCCTCACGGTGGCTGCGGTCGAGCGTCACGGGCCCGATGCTGAGCACCTCGCGACCGAGAGCGCGCGGTCCCGAGCGGCGCAGGACGGCGCGGATCCGGCTGCGCAGCTCGGCCAGGCCGAACGGCTTTGTCACGTAGTCGTCCGCCCCGGCCTCCAATCCCTGGACCGCGTCCGCCTCGGTGTCGAGCGCGGTCAGCATGATGATCGGCACGATGTTGCGCTGCTCGCGCAGTGTGCGACAGACGTCATAGCCGTTTGGCCCCGCTCCGAGCGCGACGTCGAGCAGGATCACGTCGAACCGCTCCTGCTCGGCGCGCTCGATCGCCTCAGCCCCGTCGGCGACCGCCTCGACGGTGTGGCCCTCCTTCGAGAACGAGCGCGTAAGGGTCTCGCGCAAGGGGGCCTCGTCGTCGACGACGAGGATGTGCATCGAACCGGTCGCATCCTTCTCGTTCATGTCGTTCACGCTATCGCTCCCGGCAGTCGCCACAACAGGCCCGAGACGCTCAGGCCCGCTCGATGCGAGACGTCGGTTCCGTGCGCGCGTATCCAGCGCACTGCGGGGGCGCAGCCGGCGTTCGTCCTCGGCGCGCCATGCCCGCACGTCGAGCCCAGGAGCGCGTAGCGCACCTCGCCGTGGGAGATCAGGGTCCGCAGCTGGGCGATGCTGGTCAGGGGAAGACCGTTGTAGGTGGTGAGCATCAGCACGGGCCGCTGGTCCTGCACTATCAGCGAGGCGATGCTCGTCGCCGCCCCAGCCGCCAGCTCATAGCGCGCGTGCCTCTGGTGACCAAGCAGATAGGCGCTTGTAGCTCTTTGCTCGGCGGCGCCCAGCGCGCCCACCGCGCCAGCGTCGGAGGTCCTCTCGCCAACCGCTTCGATGCTTGCCGCCAGCGGTATCGCAAGCAGGGCGAGCAGCGGCGCTGCCAGCAGGCGAGCGCGACTCTCCAGGGCTGCGACCCAGGCCACGCCGATCCCGAACATGGCGGCCACGGCCGGAGTGAAGCTCTCCACGTAGCGCGGGTGCAGCCGCGCCATCGCGCTGAACAGCACCAGTCCTGTGAGGAGCCACACGAAGATCCCGGTGGCGCTCGCTCGCGCCAGCCGCGGGCTGCCGCGCCGGCGCAGGGAGATCATGACGCCCACACCCAGGATCAGGGCTGCGAGCGCCTCCCAGCCAAGCCATCTGGCGGGCAACTGTCCGCTGCGAGCGAGTAGGCGCGTGGGGGAGGGAGGGGTTATGGGCGGCGTTCCCGTGGAGCTCAGCCGGGCTCCGCCACCACGGTGTTGGGCGCCAGGCGTTCCCCCGACTTCGGCGGCTTTGCCCGTCAACCGTTCCACTCCGTTGAACACGAAAGCTGCGTTCCACGCGCTCCCGTTGGTCGAGCCGATCGCGTAAGGCCGCTCGTGCGCTGGCACGAGCAGTGTCGCGCCGAGCCAAGCGAGCGCCACAGCTATGTAAACCGCGCTGGCGCCCGCCAGCCGGGCGAGCAGCCGTGCGCCTTGCGTGTGCCGTGGATCCTGTGCGGCCCGTGGCATGCCAAGCCACACGAGCACGAGCAGTCCGGGGAAGGCCACGAACGACTCGAGCAACTTGACGTTGAAGGCCAGCCCCAGCACCGCGGCGCCCCCGAGCAACCAGGCTGTGCGTCCTGTCTCGCTCGCGCGCACCGCCGTCCAGAGCGCCACGACGAGCAGCATCATCATGACTGCGTCCATCGTGTCGCTGCGCGCGGTGATCACCTCGATCGGCAGCACCGCCAGGACGGCGGCCGCGCTCAGCCCGGCGAGCGTGCCGAACGGTCGTCGCACGGCCGCGTAGAGCAACGGCGTCGAGACGATGCCGGCCAGCGCCTCGGGCAGCTTCAGCGACATCGAGCTCCAGCCGAGCAGCTTCACGCTTGCCACCTGCAGCCAGAGGTCGACGGGAGGCTTGTCGATCGCGACGCTGCCGCTGGGCTCGTAGGCCCCAAGGAAGAAGTTGTGCCACGAGACGCCCATGCTACGCACCGCCGCGTCATAGAAAGGGTCGAGTCGCACGGCCCCCAGGTCGACCAGGCGCAGCGCGGCGGCGAGCGCCGTGATCGACACGAGGGCGACCCAGCGCAGGGGTATGGACGGCGTTCTCACGCTCAGAACGCTAACCTCGCGACTCCATGAGTGACGCACACGATCCCAAACCCGCCGCCGCGCGTGCTCGCAAGGCGCCCTCTTCCGCCGAGCACGGCGAGGAGGAGGATGAGGGTGTTGCGACGGAGGAGTCGCACGAGCCACGCGTGTGCGTGCCTTGCCACGGAACCGGCAAGGTCGTCTCGAACCTCGGCGGGCACACCAGCAAGGTGACATGTCCGTGGTGTCGCGGCGGCGGCGAGCGTCTCACTGGCGTCGACGCTCAGGAGTGGCAACAGGAACAGGCGAAGCTCAAGCGTCACTGATAGCGCGGGACGCCTCGATGAGAGGGAAATGCGTCCAGGTTATGTGCAGCGCTAAAGGGCTTCTTGGTGACGGTCGATGAACGCGCTGACAAGCCAGACCGTGGTACAAGGCAAGCACTCGTGAGGGTGTAAGGCAAAGCCGGCGGCTCCTGAAGTGGATCGTGAGATCGGCTCGGGAACGCACCGTCACAGGAGACGGTTGAACCGAGGGCTGGCGCCCAAAGAAACAGGAATCCTAAGGAGGATTCAATGCTATATCGACTGCGCCAGCGCTCAGGAGATGAGGGTGGTTTCACGCTTATCGAGCTCCTGGTTGTGATCCTGATCATCGGCATCTTGGCCGCGATCGCCATTCCGTCGTTCCTGAACCAGAAGAGCAAGGCAAACGACGCAGCGGCCAAGTCGCAGGTGCGTACCGGGCAGACCGCTGCCGAGACGTATTCGACGGATAACAATGGCGAATATGGCGCCGGTATGACCACTGAAGCGCTGAAGAAAATTGAGCCTACGCTCGCTGACACATCCAGTGCGACGTTCGCCGTCACGGCCTCAGGCAAAAGCAACTACACGATCACCTCCACATCGGTTGCGACCGGAGACGTATTCACGATCACACGTGAAGAATCCGGTGCCGTAAGCCGAACCTGCACCAGCACCAAAAACGGTTGCAAGGGAGCGAACTCGAGTTCCTGGTAATTCCCTTACATCCAAAGTATTGCGCTTTGGATGGACGGTCCTAGCAGGGCACGGGGGCGGCCATCATGGCCGCCCCCGTGCGTTCTTTTGAGTCCATGACAGGAGTTCGCTGTGCCACCTCAACTACAAGCTCCAGCCCGAGGAGAGTCGGGCTTCACGCTCGTCGAGCTACTGGTTGTGATCCTGATCATCGGTGTGCTTGCCGCGATCGCCATCCCTTCCTTTCTCAACCAGAAGGGCAAGGCCGATGACGCCTCCGCAAAGGAGCTAGCCCGTACGGCCCAAACCGTGGCGGAGACCGTTGGGACAGACAATAACGGGACGTTCTCCGCCATCACGGGCCCGACCGTCTTGCAGGAAACAGAAAAATCTATCCTGATCGCAAACGATGGAAAAGACGCGTGGATTAGCGCTGCGAAAGAAATCGAATCTGGCAAAGGTTATGAAGTGACAGCCACCGCCGGGTCCACGGGCGATGAATTCACGATCACGAACGCAAGTGGTGTAGTCACGCGAACGTGCAAATCCGCCGTCGAATCGAACAAGGGTGGCTGTCCGACGGGTAGCTGGTAGTCGAAGATGGTCGATGCTGCTCCTCGGGGGGTCGACAAGGTGGGCGTATTTCGGCCGTCGTCTCCTCATCGCCAGGATCCTCGCTCCAATCTTTCCGCTCGTGCACTGGACGTTGGGCGTCCAATTGCAGCGCCGCTCAAGTGCCAGGCCACAGGTGCCGATCATCCGTCCATGGAGACCGCAACCTTCGCGGGGGTGTTCGGAGCGATCGTCGGATCATTCCTGAATGTCGTCGTCTACCGGCTGCCCCGTCGCGAGTCGCTCGTGCGACCGGCGTCGCACTGTCCCTCGTGCGGGGCGGATGTGAAGCCCTATGACAACGTGCCCGTGCTCTCGTGGCTGCTGCTGCGGGGACGCTGTCGCGACTGCTCGGCCCATATCTCCAAGCGCTACCCGCTCGTGGAGGCGCTCGCGGGGCTGTTGTGTGTGGGGGTCGTGCTCGCCGGGGGCGCCACCGCGACCGTCGCCCTGAACATCACCTTCATCCTGCTGCTCGTCCCGATCGCGATGATCGACCTCGAGCATCGCGTCATCCCAAACAAGCTGACCGCGCTCGGCGCGATCCTGGCGCTTGCGATCGGGACCGCGTTCGACGCCGGCGGCGAGCCTGAGCGCCTGATTGCCGCTGTGGCCGCCGGAGGCGCCCTGCTGATCGCTGCGCTCGCCTACCCCGGTGGGATGGGCATGGGCGACGTGAAGCTCGCCGCCATGATGGGCCTCTTCCTGGGGAGCGCCGTAGCCGTGGCGATGCTCGTGGCGCTGCTTGCCGGTGTGCTGTTTGGCGCGCTCATCACGGCCCGCGTCGGGGCTCGCGCCGCGCGCAAGACCGCAATCCCGTTTGGGCCCTTTCTTGCGTTTGGATCGCTCGTCGCCGTATTCGCGGGCGAACCGCTGGTCAACTGGTACTCGACCCAGTTCCTCGGCTGATGACGACCCCGGAGCCCAGACAAGCGACCGGTGAGAGCCTGAGCCTGCTCAGGCCGACGTCGATCATCGTCGACGCTCCGCCGGAGCCCGCGCCCGTCGCGGCGGCCGTGGAGCCGCAACCGAGCAAGCGCAGGATGCTCTCTCTGCCGAACCCAAACCTGAAACTCGCCCGTGGACGCTCGCGCGGCGGCTCCACGCTCGTCGGCCTGGACATCCAGCCAGGCTATGCGAGTGCGGTGCAGGCTCGCGTGAACGGCTCGATCGTCGTGCAACGGGCAGCGGGGGCGCCGCTGCCTCCGGATACCGTGCGCGAGGGTGAGGTTCTCGACGGGAGAGCCCTTGCCGAGACTTTGCGCGAGATGTTTCGGGACTCTCGCCTGGACAAGCGCGTGCGTGTGGGCGTCGCCAACCAGCGCACCGTCTTGCGCACGCTGGAGCTGCCACCGCTGACCGACCGTAAGGAGCTCGCGACCGCGGTGCGCTTCCAGGCCGAGGATCAGATACCGATGCCGCTCGACAGCGCCGTGCTCGACTTCCACTCGCTGGGCGTGATCGACACGCCCGCTGGGCCGCGCCAGCGCGTGATTGTCGTCGCCGCCCAACGCGACATGGTCGAGCGCCTGCTGGCGGCCGTTCGCAGCGCGGGGCTGCGCCCCGAAGGCATCGACCTCTCGGCGTTCGCGCTGATCCGTTCGCTGCATCGCGCGGACGAAGAGCACTCTGGTCGTGTGCTCTACCTGAACATCGGCGGCCTCACAAACATGGCGATCGCCGAGGGCACGGTCTGCCGCTTCACGCGCGTCGTCGGTGGCGGGCTCGAGTCGATGGCCGCCGACATAGCTGAGCGCCACGGCATCAAGTTGCACGACGCTCGCGAGCTGCTCGCCTCGGTGGATCTCGAAGAGCAAGCACCCGTCGCGCCGCTCGCTGCCGATGCCTCCTCCAGCACGCCCGAGCACCCGGCGATAGACGTACGCCCCGTGCTCGCGGGCGGCGTACGCGAGATCGCGGGGGAGGTGCGCAACTCGCTTGACTTCCACCGTTCCCAAGACGGAGGGGGCGAGGTCACAAGCGTCGTGCTGAGCGGGCCCGCTCTGCAGATCTCAGGCTTCGCCCGCGCACTGCAGAGCGAGCTTCGCGTACCCATCACGCAGCAGACGGTCGGGCTCTCCGACGAGCAGTCGGCCGGCTCCATCTCGGCTGAGCGCCTTGCGATCGCCACCGGCCTCGCCGTCGAGGAGGCGCCGCGATGAAGGCCGTAAACCTGATCCCAGGCGACCAGCGCGAGGGCGCCGGCAGCATCACGGGACGCTCCGGCGGCGGCGCGCTGATCGTGCTCGGCCTGCTTGCCGCGCTGGCGGCGCTCACAGCCATGTACGGCAGCGCCCACCATCGGATATCGAGCCAGACCGGCGAAGTGGCCACGCTAAACGCACAGGCGAGCGCGATCCAGGCCCGCACGGGCCGTCTCACGCCGTACGCGAGCTTTGTCGCGATGGCCGATCAGCGCGTGCAGACCGTCTCACAGCTCGTTCAGGCGCGCTTCGACTGGTCGCATGCGCTGCACGAGCTCGGTCGCGTGCTGCCGGCCGGCACCTCGCTCAGCTCGCTCCACGGAACGGTCGGGGAGGCAGCTGCGACATCGAGCGCGAGCAGCCCCACGAGTGCCGCAGGCGCGACGCCAGCCTCGAGCACTCCGCCAGGGAGCACGCCTGTGTTCACGCTCATCGGCTGCTCAACCAGCCAGTCAAACGTCGCCCAGACGCTTCAGCGCCTGCGACTGATGGACGGCGCGAGCGAAGTCCAGCTGCAGAGCTCGACGAAGTCCAGCACGGGAAGCTCCGGCTCCGTCACCGGGAGCTGCCCCTCAGGCGGCCCGACCTTCACGGCACAGATCGTCTTCACGGGATTGCCTGCGGCGTCCGCGCCCAGCGCCTCGGCTGGAACGCCCACCTCGCCCGCGACGTCTCACGGCAGTGGAAAGACCGAGCCGGTCTCTGCGCCTGCAACGGGGGCCCGATGACCACGCGTGACCGACTGATGCTGATGGGGATCGTCGCACTCGCCGTGCTGCTCGGGGCTTGGCTCACGACTGTCTCGCCAGAGCGCGAGCGGGCGTCCAAGGTCACCGCCGAAGTGGAATCTGCACGTCAGCAACTGGCAACCGCCGAATCGCAGGCGGACAGCGCGACCAATGCGCGGGCACAGTACTCGACCGCATACTCGTCGCTTGTGAGCCTCGGTCAGGCCGTGCCCGCCTCGGCGGAAACACCGGCGCTGATCTACATGCTCGACCGCGCTTCGCACAGCCGCGACGTCCAGTTCTCTTCGATCACCAACGGCTCGTCAGGCTCGAGCAGCGCCAGCGTCGGCGCCGTGCCCGCCGCCCAGGGCGCAGGATTCACAGCGCAGCCTTTCACCTTCGTCTTCGACGGTAGCTTCGTCGACCTCTACAAGCTGCTCAACCAGCTCGAAGGCTTCACAGTGCAGACGCCCACCGGCTCGCTGCACGTCGACGGCCGCCTGTTGACGATCGACACCGTCAGCCTCGCGCCCAACACAAGCGAAGCGCAGAGCTCCTCGAGCTCGAGCAAGCACAAGTCGGCCCAGCTCACCGGGACGATCACCGCGACCGCCTACGTGCTGCCGGCCGGCGAATCGGCACTTGGAGGCGCCACGCCCTCAGGCCCAGCGGGCGCCGCCACCAAGGCGAGCTCCTCGACGCCTGCCTCGGGCTCGGGCGCGACGTCGAGCGGCGCACCGAGCGCCGCCGTAGTAAAGGCCAACCCATGAACGACTTCTTGAGCTCGATCAAGATCGACCTGTTTTCGCGGCGTCTGCTGCCGTTCGTGGTGCTACTCGCCGTCGCGCTCGTCGCGGCTGTCGCCTACGCCGTGACGGGTGGCTCGAGCGGCTCCGCCCCGACACCGTCGGCGCTCGCCCCGAGCCCATCGGCGACAGGTGGGTCTGGCGCGCTGCCGGTGGCTGTTGCGCCGGCGAACCCCAACCGGGCTGTCTCGGAGACCCCAGGCGGTCTGCGCTATCAGAGCCGTGGGCCAACGCGCGACCCATTCGTGCCGTTGCCCTCTACATCAGCCAAGAAGAGCACTGGCTCGAGCGCCGCTTCGAGCCCCTCCGGCAAGTCGACTGGCTCCAACTCCGGGTCATTGCCCGGAACTGGCGGCTCCTCGAGCGGTGGCCCAAGCGCGGGGGGGAAGGAAGCGGCGCCCTCTCCGGCCCCAAAGAAGCCCGCCAAGCCCGCCCAATCTCCATATGTGGTCGCCGTGCTGTTTGGGAGAGGGTCGACCATTCCCGGCCAGCCCGCCACACTGACACCTTACGAGAGCTTGAAACTGCTGCAGCCGCTGCCCTCCAAGCAGGACGCGCTCATCTCCTTCGAACGAGTCACGGCGAGCGGCAGCGGCGCGGTGTTCAAGCTCCTGGTCCCGGCGATCGTGCACGGATCCGGGATCTGCCTGCCGAGCACATCCGAATGCGAGGCGATCGACCTCGAAGTCGGGCACGCCGAGGAATTGGAATACGTGGATACCAGCGGCCAGGCTCTCGTCTATGAACTGAAGGTCGTGAGCATCACCAAGAAGAGCGACATCGCCAGTGCCGCGCGGGCAAAGCATGAGGCGAAGACGAGCCGCGCTCAGCCCAAGCCAAGGGCGACGCAGGCGATCGGCGCGGCGAGCGCCATACACGCCCTCGCAGCGCGCTAGTAGCGTGGCGAGCGGCCCGGCGGCGGATCGCCTGTGGCCTCGGCCAGCGGCAGGGGAGCAATAAGCTACCGCGGACATGACACTGCGCTTGATCACCGCTGGTGAGTCGCACGGCCCCGGCTTGACCTGCCTTCTCGAGGGTCTGCCAGCTGGATTGCAGCTGCGCCCGGAGGACCTCAACGAGGACATGGCGCGCCGCCAGCTCGGCCATGGCCGCGGTGGGCGCATGAAGATCGAGAAGGACACCGCTCGCGTCACAGGGGGGGTCCGGCATGGACAGACGCTCGGCGGGCCCGTCGCCCTGCAGGTCGAGAATCGCGACTACGCTAACTGGGAAGAGCGCATGTCGCCTTGGCTTACCGACGGCGAGGTCGCCGAGGTTCACTTGCCGCGCCCCGGCCACGCCGACTTGGTGGGCACGCAGAAGTACAAGCAGACCGATGTGCGCAACATCCTCGAGCGCGCCTCCGCCCGCGAGACGGCGGCGCGTGTCGCCGGCGGCGCGCTGTGCAAGGCGTTTCTCAGCGCTCTCGGAGTGCAGGTGCGCTCGCACGTCATCCAGATCGCCTCGGCGCACGCGCCCGAGCGCGAGCGGGCGCTCACGCTTGCCGATTTCGAGGAAGTCGACAGCTCGCCCGTGCGCTGCCTGGACGAGCAGGCCGGTCGCGCGATGGTCGCGGAGATCAACGCGCTGCGCAAGGCCAACGAGTCGCTCGGCGGCGTCTTCGAGGTGCAGGCCTTCGGGCTCGTGCCGGGGCTTGGCTCGCACGTCTCGTGGGAGGAGCGCCTCGACGGCCGTCTGGCGATGGGGATCCTCTCGATCCAAGCGATGAAGGGCGTCACCATCGGCGACGGCTTCCAGATCGCAAGCGTTCCCGGCTCCCAGGCTCACGATGAGATCTTCTACTCCGAGCAGCGCGGCTACTACCGCGAGACGAATCGCGCGGGAGGGTTGGAGGGCGGCATGACGACCGGTGAGCCGTTGATCGTGCGCGGCGCGATGAAGCCGCTGCCGACCCTCACTAAGCCGCTTCGCTCGGTCGACATCTCGACGCACCAGCCCGCTGAGGCGCTGCGGGAGCGCACCGACTCGTGCACCGTGCCCGCTGCGGGCGTCGTGGGGGAGGCGATGGTGGCGCTCGTGCTCGCAGACGGCTACAGGCGAAAGTTTGGAGGCGATCACATCGACGACGTCCGCGAGGCGCTGGGCGCCTATCGCAAGCGGATCGGATGGCCAACGCCTTGAGAGCGAGCACCATGCGCCGCCGAGCAGCTCGCGCCGAGCGCGGGCGACGTCCTTGACCGACGCGCCAAATCGGGCACTCGTCTTCATCGGCTTCATGGGAGCCGGCAAGACGACTGTCGCGGGCGAAGTGGCCGCCGCCCTCGGTGTCCAGGCCCTCGACAGCGATCGCCTGCTGGAGCGGTCGCATGGGCCATACGATCGCAGAGGAGTTCGAGCGCATGGGAGAGGCCTCGTTCAGGGCGGCGGAGGAGCAGCTTGCGTGCCGGCTGCTGGATGAGGCAGGGCCCGGCTCGGTGATCGCGCTCGGGGGAGGCAGCGTCCTCTCCGAGCGCGTGCGTGCCGCGCTCGAGCCCCACCTGACCGTTCTGCTCGACATCGACGCGCAGGCCGCTTGGAGGCGTGCGGGCGCCGGCGCGGGTCGCGAGAAACGCCCGCTCGCGGCGGATCGCGAGACGTTTGGACGGTTGCACGCGAGTCGCGCGGCGCTCTACGAGCAGCTCGCGGATGCGATCCTGCCCGCCTTGGCGCCCGCGGGTCGCGGTGCGCGCGCTCCCGGCGCTGTGCGGGCTGACGCAAGCACCGCCGGGCACGCGACTGCTGTGGGCAAGCGCCGCCTCCGGGGAGTATCCGGTGCTGGTCGGGCGCGGGCTGCTGGACCCTGAGGTGTGCTCGCGACCTGGCGTGTGGCCGCTGGAGCGCTCTGTCTCGAGGCCGTTCTGCGTCTCAGATCAGAATGTGGCTGGGCTCTACGCCGAGCGTCTCGGCGGCGTGCAGGAGCTCGTGGAGATCTCCGCGGGCGAGGGCAACAAGACGCTCGCGAGCGCCGAGCTCGTGTGGAGCGCGCTCGTCGCGGGAGGGATGACTCGCGCCGACCATCTCGTGGCGCTCGGCGGCGGAGTGGTGGGCGATCTCGCCGGTTTCTGCGCAGCCACCTATCAGCGCGGGACGCCGATCGTGCACGTGCCGACCACGCTCGTCGCGCAAGTCGATTCGGCCTATGGGGGCAAGACCGGTGTCGATCTGCCGCAGGCCAAGAACTACGTAGGCGCTTATCACCAGCCGGCCGGAGTGCTGGTCGACCCGGACGTGCTCGCCACGCTCCCGGCGCCGGAGCTTGCCGCAGGCTATGTCGAGGTGCTCAAGACGGCGCTGATCGCAGGCGGTGAGCTGTGGGAGCGAGTGGCCGCGGACGAGGCGCTCGACGAGCACACGATCCTCGCGTGCGCTCGCACCAAGCTGGCCGTCGTCGCCGAGGACGAGCGCGACGGCGGACGCCGTCAGGTGCTCAACCTCGGGCACACCGTCGGACATGCTCTCGAGACCGTCACCGGCTATGAGCGCTACCGCCACGGCGAAGCCGTCGGCCTGGGGCTGCTTGTAGCGCTGCGCCTGTCCAATCTGGAGGATCTTCGCGCGCAGGTTCGAGAGCTGCTGAGCGCGCGCAGCCTGCCGGTCGAGCTCGATGGAGAGGACGTCGAGGAGGTCATCGCGGCGACCCTGCGCGACAAGAAGCGCGTCGGTGCGAATGTGCCCTTCGTGCTGCTTGGCGGCCCCGGGGATGCGCGCATCGGCTGTCATGTGCCGGCGAGCGAGCTGCGCGGCGCCGTGGCGGAGCTGCAGGGCCGCCGATAGGCTTCAGACACGGTGGCCGGCATGTTGCGCATAGAGGTGATGCACGGCGTCAATCTCGACATGCTCGGCAAGCGCGAGCCCGAGCACTACGGCACGCTCACGCTGGATGAGCTGGAGCGCCAGATCGAAGGGTTCGCCGGGGAGATCGGCGTTGAGACGCGCTTCTTTCACACCAACTTCGAGGGCGAGTACGTCGAGCACCTGCATGGCTTGCGCGAGCTGGTCGACGGGGTCGTGGTGAATCCCGGAGCATGGACGCACTACTCGTGGGCGATCCACGACGCACTGGCCACCGCTGGTCTGCCGGCCGTCGAGGTTCACCTCTCCGACGTCAAGGGGCGCGAGCCTTGGCGGCAGCTCTCGGTGGTCGAGGATCTGTGCGTCGATACGATCTCCGGAAAGGGGATCGAGGGCTACCGGCTCGCGCTTGCGAGGTTGCAAGGCGAGCTCAGCGGCGGGCAGGAGTGACCGAGCTCGCTCGCGTCTCGTCGCTGGCGGGCGAGCTGCGCGCACTGGAGGTCGACCGGCTGCTCGTGAGCACGCAGGTCAACGTGCGCTACCTGACCGGCTACACGGGCTCGAACGGTCTTGCGCTCATTGCCGCGAGCGACGAGTCGGGGGCGCCTGCGACGCACCGCTTCTTCACAGACTTTCGCTATGCCACGCAGTCGGCCGAGCAGGTGCTTGGCGGCTTCGAGCGCGAGGTCGCGCCCGCAGAGTTGCTGGAGGCGGCAGCGCAAGCGCTCGGACCGGGCGGGCTCGAGGGCGAGCGAGCGCTCGGCTTCGACGACGCGTCGCTGACCGTCAAGCAGCATCGCCGCCTGCGCGAGCTGCTTGCGCCCGGCTGGGAGCTCGTGCCGTGCGCGGGCGTCGTCGAGCGCCTGCGCGAAGTCAAGGATCGGCTGGAGATCGCTCGCGTTCGCGCAGCTTGCGAGCTTGCCGACGCAGCGCTGGGTGAGGTCCTCGAAGCGGGCATCGTGGGGCGCACCGAGCGGGAGGTTGCCATCGAGCTGGAGCTGCGCATGCGCAGGCTTGGCGCCCAGGCGCCCAGCTTCCCCTCGATCGTCGCGAGCGGCGCCCACGGCGCGCTCCCGCACGCCGAGCCGCGCGAGGCCGAGATTCCCCGCGGGGCGCTCGTCACGATCGACTGGGGGGCATACCTCGACGGCTACTGCTCAGATTGCACGCGCACCTACGCCACCGGGCCGCTCAGCCAGGAGGCCACGGACGTCTACGAGCTCGTGCTGCGCGCCCAACAAGCGGCTCTCGGCGCCGTGCGTCCCGGCGTGACCGGGCGCGAGGTCGACGGCGTCGCCCGTACGATGATCGAGCAGGCGGGTCACGCCGAGCACTTCGGGCACGGTGTCGGGCACGGCGTCGGGATGGAGATCCACGAGGCGCCGCGCCTGTCGCGCACCGCGGGAGACGACCCGTTGCGGGGCGGCGCCGTCGTCACCGTGGAGCCGGGCGTCTATGTGCCGGGGCGCCTAGGTGTGCGCATCGAGGACCTGGTGGTGGTCGACGACGACGGGCACAAGCGGCTCACGGGCCTCGCAAAGGAGCTCACGACGGTCGACTAGAGAGCGTCCTGGCGCGTAGAGCCTGGCCGCTAGCCATGCGGCTAGCGGCAGCGACCAGGCGAGGAAGAATGCTGCCTGCGCGTCAGGTGAGACATGCGCCGGCGACCATTGGAAGCTGATCCACGCAAGCACAGCGCTCGACAGCGCCAGAATCGGAGGCCGTTGGAGCGAGCTGCTGAGCTCCCAGGCAAGCAACGCCAAGAGGAACGGAAGCAGGTAGTAGGCGGTGTCCCACGTGTCGAGCAGGCACCGCATCAAAAGCAGCAGCGCCAAGGCAAGCAGCGCGTCCTGTTCGCTCAGCTGCGTGACGGTCCTCGCCTTGCGCCGCGCTCTCAGCAACAGCGTCGCCGTCAGCAGCAGTCCCACGACCAGAACGAGCGGGTGGCTGATCCCCGCGACCCAGGCGGGGCCGACGCGATAGCCGGGCTTGGGGGCCCCGAACAACCCGTGCACGATCGCGCCGCCGCGATGACCGAGAAACCACCATGCCTGCCACGGCTGGAAGATCGTGGCAGGCGGGGCGGCGATCGCATGAGCGCTCGCGACGAAGCCCCCGGAGGAGACGAGCGCGAGTGGGGCGAGAATGGCTGCGGCGAGCGCGCCGGCGCCGGCGAGGCAGGCAAGCCGTCGCCGGGGGAGCGCAAGCAGGACAGGGCCCACGGCCAGGAGCGCCCACTCCTTGTTGGCGATCGCCAACCCCAACAGCACGGCGGCCGGGAACCAGCGCCCGCGGCTTGCGAGCAGGACCGCGGCCACGCACATGCAGGCGCCAAGCAGCTCCTCAGGGTGGCCCAATTCGAGTGCTGGAAGCGTGAGGGGATTGGCGACGCACAGGCCGAGCGTCACAGCCCGTGTCAGCGTCGAGCCTCCGCGCGCGCGGATCCGGCTGAGAAGCCACACTCCGAGCGCGGCGGGCGCGAGCAGGCAGGGAAGCGCGACTATTCGATACACGGCCAGCTCCCCGCCACCCCATAGGCCTGGCAGCAGCGCGAACGGGACGCGCTCGACGAGCGACCCGCCGTAGGCGGGCGCGAGCCGCACGAACTCCAGCAGGTGGCCGTGCGCGAGCGCGTCGAAAGCCGGTCGCGCCTCGTTGTCGTAGTCGTTCCATGCGAAGCCGTACAGGCCCAGCCACGCCATCGCGGCGCTAGCGGCGCCCGCCAGGAAAGCGCACAGGGCGTTCTCGCGCACAAGCCGCATCACCCGACTTGCATCGACTCGAGCCAGCTGGCGCTTGAGCGACGTGACGGCCGTCTCGCCGCTTTTGGCTGGCTTTGTAGAGATGCATTTGGACCGCGCTGCGCGCCTATCGGCGCGAGTGGCGTTGCTGTCGCTTCGCTGGCCTGAGATCAGCCGAGGCGGCCGCGGTCGGATGCCACGCGACGGAACAGCTCGGTGATGCCGGATCGCGGTGCCAGACGCTCGACAAGGCCGGGGGCGAGCTGCGCCAGAGCGAGCAACGGACGGATCGGGGCGCCGCTCTCGAGGATCTCCGCCTTGTTCTCGCGGATCGCGCGCAGGACGGCCTCGACGACCTTGGAGGTGGTGGTCTCGCCCATGATGCGGTTTGAGCGATGGCCGTCGAGGAGCATGCGGCCGTACATGCCGTCGCCAGCGATGAACCCGGGGCAGACGACGGAGAAGCCGACGGGCGCGTGCAGGTACTCGGCACGCAGCGACTGGGTAAGACCGACCAGGCCGGCCTTGGTGGCTGCGTAAGGCTCGCCGAACGCTGGGCCCCACTTGCCCGCGACCGAGGCGATGAACACGACGTGCCCGCGGCCACGCTCGAGCATCCCCGGGGTCAGGCGGTGCGTGAGCAGCAACGGCGCGGTCAGGTTGAGGTCTACCATCGAGGTGAGCTCCGCGCGCGTGTAGGCGGTGAACGCCCCGACCGACTCGACGCCGGCGTTGTTGACGAGCACGTCGACCGGCCCCAGCGCCGCCTCGACGCCGTCGATCAGTCCATCGACCCGAGTCAAGTCAGATAGGTCGGCCGACACCGCCACCGACTTGACGCCAAGCCCCTCCAGCTCTGAGACCAGCGCCGCGAGCGCGTCCTCACGGCGGCCGGAGACCGCGACGTCCATGCCCTCGCGTGCGAGCCTGCGCGCGATATGGGCGCCAAGGCCCCCGGATGCGCCTGTCACGAGCGCTGTACGGCCTTTCAGGTCCTTCATGCCTTACTCCCTCGATTGGCTGTTTGGCGATCTTAGGGCGTTGCGCGAGCTTCCGCCGACGACAGCCAAGGTGCTCGGCGAACGGGCTCAGGTCGTCAGTCGCACCGGCTCGAAGGCAAGCACCTGGGCGAGCACGTCGTAGTGGCGATCGACGTGGAGAACGGCAGCTTGGTGCTGTTGCGCGCATGCCGCGACGAGCAGATCGGGTATCGGCAGACGGTGATGGCCCTTCTGTCCAAGCTTCCGGTGAGCGCTCACCGCGGTCATGATCGTGTCCGCGTTCATACGCAGATCGCGAAAAGCGGCGAGGCCCTCCTCGATATCTGCGTAATCTCGAGCGTTCCGAGCGCTGTAGAGCATCTCGAGTCGCACGACGGCGCACACGCAGAGCTCTCCAAGCTCGAGCGTCTTAGGTGTGGCTCGTTCCAGTGCCGACTTGTCGGCGAGCAACAGCCCGCCTAGCCCCACGCCTGGTCGTCCCTGATCGCGTCCCAGTGAACCTTGCGCTGCAGACCGGCAAGCGCCGCACGCTGCCGCTCACGACGCTCGTTCGCCTCGACCTCAGCCCGATCGAGACCCAACGAGTCGTGTCCCGCCCGGGCCAAGCGCAATAGCAGCTCCTTGCGATCTCTCACCTCTGGCCATCGGTTCTCAGCATCGTCGAGCAGGTCGCTCACAGAACCGGTGTCGGTGATCGTGTAGCGCGGGCGGGTCGTCGGCACCCGGCAAGTGTAGCACTGACTCACACGGTGTCGCACCTATTCGAGATAACGATCCGGAGATAGTGCCCGCTACTCTGCGAGGCCGTGATCAACACCAATCAATTCAAGAACGGCAACCACATCGACGTGGAGGGCACGATCTTCAAGATCGTCGAGTTCCAGCACGTCAAGCCTGGCAAGGGCGGGGCGTTCGTGCGCACGAAGCTGCGCAGGGCCTCCGACGGCGCCGTTATCGACCGCACTTTCAAAGCCGGGGAGAAGTTCAGGGCCGTGCGCACGGAGGCGCGCAGGATGCAGTTCTTGTATGCGGATGGGACCGACGCCCACTTCATGGACACGGAGTCCTTCGAGCAGATCGCCGTGCCCGAGTCGACGTTCGCCGAGGCGTTGCGCTGGACCACGCCGAGCAGCGAGGTTGACGTCCTGTTCATCGACGATCAGCCCTCGGACGTGCAGATGCCGAGCGCCGTGGACCTGGCGGTGACCGAGACCGAGCCGGGGCTGCGCGGGGACACCGCCTCGGGTGGGGGAAACAAGCCTGCGACCCTCGAGACCGGCGCGGTGATCCAAGTGCCGCTGTTCATCGAGGTCGGCGAGAAGATTCGCGTGGACACGCGCTCCGGCGAATACATGTCGCGAGCGTCGTAGGAGCATTGTGCGTCGATCCGAGCAGCGTCGGGCGGCGGTGTTCGCGCTCTACCAGCACGATCTGACGGGACGGCCGCTCAGCGAGACGCTCGGGACGAGCGCCTCGCTGCTGACGCTCGCGCTTGCGCACGCGGCCTCCGACAGAGCCGAGGAGCTCGACGAGGCGATCGACCGGCATGCTCACGGTTGGTCGGTGGAGCGCATCCAGCCGCTGGAGCGCTCCATCATGCGGGTCGCCCTGATCGAGATCTTGCACCCGGACGTGGCGCCCGGGGAGACCCCAATCCCCGCCGAGGGGGCCATCGAGGAGGCGCTCGAGAGCGCTAAGACATTCTGCGGGAGCGACGCGCCTGGCTTCGTCAACGGGGTGCTGGCGGCGGTCTTGCGCGAGTTGCGCCAAAATGCGGCTAAGCAATGACTTTGGAGCGAATCGACGACCTCATCGAGCAGCTGGAGCGCGCGGCCGAGCAGTTGCGCTCGGGCGAGCTGTCAACCGACGCGGCCGCCACGATGGTCGAGGACTGCGCGGCGCTTGCGACGCAGGCCAGCGCCGAGCTCGAGCGCCAGGCGCGCGCCGAGGTCTCTCAGCCCGCCCCGGGCCAGGATTCGCTGCTCTGAAGCCGGCCGCTGCGCTCGTGCAAGCCGCCTACCCGGAGCACCTGCGCGAGGAGGTCGAGCGCTATCTGCGGGATCTGCGCTTCTCCGAAGCCTCCTTGACCTCTGGCTTGGAGGAGGCGATGCGCTACTCGCTGCTGGCCACGGGCAAGCGCATCCGGCCAGTCTTGGCGCTCGCGACCGCGCACGCGGTCGGTCTCGAGCGCGAGCAGGCGATGCCGCTGGCGGCGGCGCTCGAGTTGATCCACACTTACTCGCTGATCCATGACGACCTGCCGGCGATGGACGACGACGTGCTCAGGCGCGGGCGCCCCACCTGCCACGTGACGTTCGGCGAGGACGTCGCGATCCTCGCCGGAGACGGCCTTTACGCGGAGGCCTTCCACCATCTGCTCTCGGCGCCCTGCGCAGCGCCTGAGCGAGTGCTGGCCGCAGCCGTGGAGCTGACCCTCGCCACCGGAGTCAACGGCATGGTTGGCGGGCAGTACGTCGACGTGAGCGCAAGCGCTCCGGCGGGGCCCGAGGGCCTGCGGCGTCTGCACGAGCTCAAGACCGGGCGGTTGATCGGCGCCTCGGTCGTATGCGTATTGTGCTTGGCTGGCTTGCGCGGACCTGCGACAATTGCCTTCCAACGCTTTGCGGTGGAGTTGGGCGTGCTATTTCAGATCGTCGACGACATCTTGGACGTGACCGGCACGGACGTTGCGCTGGGCAAGCCGCGAGGCAGCGATGAGAGGCATGGCAAGCGGACATACGTGAGCGAGTTCGGAATAGATCGGGCCAGAGAGCTGGCCGCTGAGTCTCATAGCACCGCGCGCGCCGCTCTCGCTGAGGCGGCCGCGGCGATCGCGGGCTCACCCGCCAAGGGTTGCGCGTCCACCGCCGAGCTCGAGCAGATCACAGACTTCATCTACACCCGGACATCTTGAAGATCATCGACCGCATAGACAGCCCACTGGATCTCGAGGCCCTCTCCGAGGAGGATCTCCAGCAGTTGGCGCAGGAGGTGCGCGAGCACATCATCGACACCGTCGGGGAGATCGGCGGGCATTTCGGCGCGAACCTCGGCACTTGCGAGCTTGCCGTGGCGCTCCATTCGCTGCTCGATTCTCCACGCGACAAGATCCTGTGGGACGTCGGCCATCAGGCCTACCCGCACAAGATCCTCACAGGCAGGCGCGACCGGCTGCACACGATCCGCCAGTACGAGGGTCTCGCTCCGTTTTGCTCGAGAGAGGAGTCCGAGCACGACATCATGGGCGCCGGTCACGCCTCGACGTCGGTGGGCTATGCGGTCGGGATCAAGGAGGGCATGCGCCATCTGCGCGATGAGCACTCCGACGGGAAGGTGGTCGCCGTGATCGGCGACGGGGCGATGACGGGCGGCGTCGCCTTCGAGGCGATCGGACAGGCCGGCGGGTTGGGGACGCCGATGGTCATAGTGCTCAACGACAATGGGATGTCGATCGCGCCGAATGTGGGCGCCCTCTCCCGCTATTTCAACCGGGTGAGGCTCAACCCGAAGCTGTGGCATGCACGCTCGGGCGTCGAGGGAGGACTCGCTCGCCTGCCGGGGGGGATCGGCTCCGCCTTCGAGAGGCTCGGGCCGCAGCTGAAGGAGTCGATCAAGGCGTTCTGGGCGCCGGGGCTTTGGTGGGAGGAGCTCGACTGGGCCTACATGGGCGTGATCGACGGCCACGACGTGCGCGCTTTGCGCGAGGCGCTGCGCGAGGCGCTCGCCGCGGAGCGGCCCGTGGTCGTGCACATCGCGACCGTCAAGGGCAAGGGCTTCGCTCCCGCCGAGGACGGGGGCTTGGAGGGCATGGAGAAGTGGCATGCCGCCAAGCCGAAGTCGATCCTCAACGGTGTGCCCACCGGCGCACCTCAAAGCCAGCCCGCGCCAGTCTCCGGCGGGGGCGAGCTCGAAGCCAAGAAGACAGCCGCCGGCGAGGGCCCGAGAAAGGGTGTGCAAGCGCCTCAGTACACCCAGGTGTTCGGTGAGGCGCTCGTGCGCGAGTGCCGCCGCGACCGCCGCGTGGTGGGAATCACCGCCGCGATGAACTCGGGCACGGGCCTCAGCATCCTGCAGGAGGCGCTCCCCGACCGCTACTTCGACGTCGGCATCGCCGAGCAACAGGCGATCCTGTTCGCGGCGGGGCTCGCGCTGCAGGGAGCCAAGCCGGTGGCGGCGATCTACTCGACGTTCCTGCAGCGAGCATTCGACCAGATCGTGCACGACGTGTGCTTGCAGAAGCTGAACGTCGTGTTCGCGATGGACCGCGCCGGGCTCGTCGGCGACGACGGGCCCACCCATCATGGCGCGTTCGACATCGCCTATCTGCGCTGCCTGCCGAATATCGTCCTGATGGCCCCGCGCGACGAGGCGCTGCTCGTGCACATGCTGCATACGGCGCTGCGCTATGACGAGGGGCCGATCGCGCTGCGCTATCCGCGCGGGGAGGGCCTCGGCGTGCCCCTGCCAGCCAAGCCGCACGCGCTTGGGATTGGCACCGGCGAGATCCTGCGCGAGGGAGGCGCCGCCGGCCCGCTTGGGCGGCGCGTCGCTCTGATCGGCTACGGCTCTGGCGTGGGCAAGGCAATCGAGGCAGCCGACCTGTTGGCGGGCGAGGAGATCGCCGTGACCGTCGTCGACGCGCGCTTTGCAAAGCCGATCGACGCGGGCCTGATGGCTCAGCTCGCGGCCGAGCACGACCTGCTCGTGACAGTCGAGGAGGGCGTGCTCGCCGGCGGCTTCGGCTCGGCCGTGTGGGAGGTTCTCAACGAGGCGGGGACCGCCCCGCCTCGGATCCTGCGCGTCGGGCTACCCGACCGCTATGTGACGCATGGCAAGCCGGCGTTGCTGCACGCGGAGGTCGGCTTCACGGGCGAGCGCATCGCCGAGCGCGTGCGCGCCGCGATCGGCGACCGGCGCTCGGCGGTCATCAAGACGAATTGACGTGCCGTTCCGGCCGGCACATGTGCCGGCCGGCCTGACCGTACATGTACGGTCAGGGACAGCGCCGCATGCGGCGCTGTCTTCCTCATGAATGAGATTAAAATGAAACGGCCCGCTGGGGAGGCGGGCCGTTTCGAGGGGAGGAGGGATGCTGCTGTACTTCGGGTCGAGAGCAATCATGCACCAGGCGAACGCATGTTTGTGTGATGTCGATCACATAGGCCTCGAATTCTCTGGATTACTTGAATTTGCGCCAGCGGCGGCGAGCCTGAGGCCCTCAGCGGATACCGTTCGGCAAGCGCTATGACCGGTGGATCCATCAAGACCCCCAAGCAACGCCTGGATACGCTGCTGGCCGAGCGTGGCCTGTTCCCTTCGCGCACGCGAGCGGCGGCCTCGGTGATGGCGGGCGAGGTCACGGTCGGCGCCCAGCGCAGGCGAGCTGAGAAGCCGGGGGAGATGGTCGCCGTCGACGCCGAGCTCGGGGTGAGCGAGCGCGCGCCGTTCGTCTCGCGCGGCGGAACCAAGCTCGCCAACGCACTCGACGCGCTCGACGTCAGCGTGCGGGGACGACGAGCCCTCGACGTCGGCGCCTCGACCGGCGGTTTCACCGACTGCCTGCTCAAGCGCGGCGCGGCCGAGGTCGTCGCGGTCGACGTCGGCTATGGAGACTTCGACTACGGGCTGCGCTCGGACCCGCGCGTCAGCCTGCTCGAGCGCACGAACGCCCGCGCCCTCACGCGCGAGATGCTGCCATACGCTCCCGAGCTGGCTGTGCTCGACGTCTCGTTCATCTCGCTGCGTAAGGTCCTGCCGGCGGTGCTCGGCTGCTTGGCCGGCCGCTACGACGCGCTCGCGCTGGTCAAGCCGCAGTTCGAGGTCGGGCGCGAGCGAGTCGGCAAGGGCGGGGTGGTGCGTGCCGCCGAGGACCGGCGCTCGGCGCTCGTAAGCGTCGGCGCCGCCGCGCTCGAGCTAGGCGCGAGCGTGCTCGGCTACAGCTCCTCCGGCTTGCCCGGCCCGAAGGGCAACCTTGAGACGTTCGTCTGGCTCGCCGAGTCCGAGCGCGGCGGCGCGAGCGGCTCGCAGGAGCTGGAGCGGATGGCGCGCGAGGTGGAGCCATGAGCAGCGATGCCCGCGAGGTGGCTGTTCGCGCAGACACGCCGATCACAAAGGCCGTGCAGGCTGTGTCAGTGCTCACCCACAGCCGCCCCGCGCAGACCTCCAAGGCCCTGGAGACGCTGACGGAGAGCGCCGCGAGGGCTGGAGTGAGTCTGCGCTTCGACGAGGGGGAGACCGCCAAGCACAGGCTGATCGCGCGCGAGGGAGTGGTGGTCGGCGCTCGAGAGGACGACGCGGTCGACCTGTGCATCGTGTTGGGCGGCGACGGCACGATCCTGCGCGCGCTGCGCCGCTATGCCGGCACGGAGGTCCCTGTGTTCGCGGTCAACTTCGGCGATATCGGGTTTCTCGCGACGATCGAGCCGGATGAGCTGGACGACGGCGTGCGGCGCGCGTTCGCCGGCGACTTCGAGCTGCTGCGGCTGCCAGCGATCACGCTTGGCGCGCACATGGGATTCGAGCGCGCGTTCAACGACGTGGCGATCCACCGCAAGGTCGGCGAGCGGGTCGCCGAGCTGGCTTACGTGCTCGACGGCGAGGAGCTCGGCAGCGTGCGCTGCGACGGGCTGGTGGTGGCGACTCCGGCGGGCTCGACGGGATACAACCTGGCCAACGGCGGCCCTGTGATGGCATGGGGCGTGGAGGGTTTCGTGGTGTCCTTCATCGCCCCCCACTCGTTGACGGCCCGCACGCTGGTGGCGGCGCCGCGCGATCGCCTGGAGATCCACAACCGCTCGCACGAGGCGCTCGACGTCTCGGTCGACGGGCGGCCCGTGGGTGAGATCGCGCCCGGCGCCGCAATCGACGCGCGCTTCGTCGACGACGCCGGAATCATCGCCCAGCTGCCGGGCTCATCCTTCTATCGCAGGCTGCGCGAGAAGTTCGGCCGACTTGCGCGCTGAGCTGGTGGGAGTCACGCTTCCAGCCCTGATCGGGCTCGAGCGGGGCCGCGTCGTCAGGGAGGCTAGCTCGATGCTTGCCTGACTTGGTGGCCAGCCCCCCGCGGGGGCTTTGCTTGCTCAGAGCATTCCCGTGCGCTCAGGCGACCTGCGTGCGACGCTTGGCTGACTCGTCGGTCGTTTGCAGCGAATCAATGAAGCCGTCGAGCTGCTCGCGAGAGAAGCGCCGCTGCCCGCCGGGTGTCCTGTAGCCGGTCAGGTAGCCGGCGTCGGTCCAGCGACGGATCGTCGCAAGCGACACGCCCAGGTAGCGCGCGGCCTGCGAGCTCGTGAAGACGAGTTGATGCTCGTGGCTTGGCTGTGGTGTGGACATGGTGCCTTTCGTCGGTCGAGTTCGCCTCATGGCGCTTGGCGCTGGAGCGCTCGCTATCGCGAACGCCGAGCGCATGGATGCATGGTGATTCGGCACGCCGAGCGCTCGACATGAGCGTCCGGCAGCTTTGTGGACCTTTGATCGAAAAAAGTGGCGGAAGAACCCGGATCTGCGTCGGGTCTGGGGCCCGCGCAGACTCGCTGACAACCCGCTGAATTGTTGCGGAAAAACCGCACCATCTGAGGTTTCACGACCCTTGGCAGCCCGTGCTGGGAAGCCAGGATCGCTTCGGAGATCTGAAAGAAACCGCTTCTGAGCAGGCAAAAGCTACGTCAAGGCCAGCCAGGCTCCTGCAGCTGCAAGCGATTGTGCATCCACTTGTACGAAGTGGACAAATCGTCCAATACCTATATTATGCTTCGCGAACCTACTCAACACTCACCGTGCTTGGCTGAGGATGGATGCCGTCGCACACAAGAGGTTGAGCCGCCCGCGCGACGGAAGGAGCATTCAATGGGTTTCAAAGGCTGATGCAGTTCTTCGATGCCCTCGCAAGAGGCGTCATCGAGCCCAAGGGCGTTGCCGTCTGGTGACGTCCTTGGTGTTCAAAACCGCTCTGCCACGCACTCCCGCTCCCTGCGGGTCGGGCTTCTTCGTGCGTTGCGAGGAGCGTCGTCAGCGCAGCGCCGGCTGCGCCAGCGCACGCGTGCGTCGCTCGAAGGCCAGCTCCGCCTCGAAGTCGGCGTCGTCGCCGTGGGCGAAGGTCACGGGACCCTCGCGCTCGAGCATCGCGATGAACGCGTCGACGATCTCCCCGTCCAGCTGGCGCCCGGCCACGCGCCGCAACTCGGCGATCGCGTCCTGAGGAGTCATCGGAGAGCGGTAGGAGTCGCGCGCCGTGAGCGTGTCGTACACGTTGCAGACAGCGAGTATCCGCGATGCCAGAGGGATCTCGTTGCCGATCAGCCCGGCCGGGTAGCCGCTGCCGTCGATGTGCTCGTGGTGGTAGAGGATCGCGTCCGCCACTGGACCGTAGCCGTCGAGCCGCCCCACGAGCGTGGCGCCCTCCTGCGGATGGCGGCGAACCACCGCCCAGTCCTCGTCGGAGAGGATCTCGGCGTGCAAGATCCGATCGGGGAGCGCGAACTTGCCGATGTCGTGGAGCAGTCCAGCGGTGTGAGCGAGGTCCTGGTCTGCCTCGTCGCAGCCCATCTCGCGCGCAAGCGCCCGCGCATAGCGAGCGACGGCGGCCGCGTGACGGGCGGTCATCCTGTCTCGCAGCGCCAGAGTCTCGACAAGCGTCACCAACACGCCCAACTGCATCGACGCGAGCCGCACCGAGCGAGCCTCCAGCTGCTCGGCGCGATCCTCCGATCGCAGCAGCGCCCGCGCCAGATACTGGAAGATGCCCAGCACGAGCACCAGGCTGAGCAGAACCGGGTAGCCCATCTTCGTGTACGCGACCGCGAGGATCACCGCAAGCACGGCGGCGGCAAGCTGGCCTGGAAGCACCGGGACGAGCACGGTGTGCACCTGGTTGACGAAGGACTTTTCCTGAAGCACGCTCTTCTGGATCGCGATCAGGGCGAAGTTGAGGAGGTTCGTGGCGATGAACACGCCGAACACGACAAGCGCGAAGGTCGCGGTTTCGATGTAGGAGTGCCCGATCAGAGCGCGACTCAGCAGAGCGCCGAGCACAAGGTAGACCGCATAAGTCGTAAGGTTCGACAGGCACACCGACAGCGCGGGGCGGCGCGCGAGCGAGTCGGCTGCGATCGCCGCGACGCCGATCGCCACGGCCGGCGCCGGGCCGAGCAACGTCATCGCCAGCACGAGCGCCACGAAGCCGGCGGACACGCTCTGGCTGCCCATCGTGATCGTCAGCCACTCACCGACCACGCTCAAGACGAGCAGCAGCGCGACGAGCTCGGTCGGATGCCAGTCAGCCGAGCGGGACGTCAAGGCCGCGACGGCGACCGCGCCGGCCAATAGCAGCCATTGGCTGGCCAGGTACAGCCTGTACAGGTGTCGTCGTGGAATGCTCATCACGGGTCGAAGCGGCTCTCTGTAGTCCTTAACGGCCGACAGCGCGTCGCACTTAAGGACGGGTAGACGCGCCAGGGCGTCAGGCTGGCTTGCGCCGGCGCCCACCACGCGAGACCCTCGTGGGCAGGCGCTCCGCGGATCGGCGGTAGGCGCGCCTCGCGGTGGCCGGGGCGCTTACGCCGGATCTCTACTGACGGGTCGCCAGCAGCTCCGGCTCCGCGGCGACTGCGTGTGCCTCGCTTCCCAATTGCAGATCGCGCAGCGGCAGCCGCAGGAAGGCGAACGTCGCGAGCGTGGCGACGACACCCGGGATCACCATCGCCACGCGTGGAGAGCCGACGGCGGCGATGCTCCCCCCGAGGATGAAGCCGATCGCCGGGCAGAGCGCGTTCAGCGACCCGACGGCGCTCATCAGGCGACCGTGCAAGGCGGCCGGCGTCAGTTGCTGGACGGCGCTGATCAGCGACGGCCATTGGATCCCATTCCCGATCCCGCCGACAACGGCGGCCGCGCACGCCACCGCCAGGACCGGCGCCGCGGCGAATCCGAGATAGGCGATCCCCACGAGCAGCGTTCCACCCGTGAGCATCGGTCCGAGCGGGCGTCGCACCGAGCGGGCGAACACAAGCGCTCCAAGCGCGGCGCCGACGCCCCAGGCTCCGACGAGAAGGCCGTAGCCGAGGTCGCCCGCGTTCAGGGTGGACTTCGCGTAGAGCACCTCGACGGGCTCGACCGATGCGAAGAAGACCATCGCAACGGCCTCGGTGACGAACAGCGTGCGCAACGCGGGCACGGCTTGCAGGTGCTCCCTGACCGCCCGCAGGCGAGTGCGGACGGAATCGCCGCTCGCCTCCGCTATGTGCGTGCTCACGCGCAACAGCAGGCCGGCGCAGATCAGGAACGTGAACGCGTCGAGAAGCAGGGCGGCCGACCCTCCGAGGATGTGCACCAACACCCCGCCAAGCGCGGGTCCGATCGCGAAAGTCCCCATGAACGCGAAGTTCAGAGCGGCGTTCGCCTGTCGCTGGGCAGCGTCGGTCGCGGCCTCCCGCGCTTTGACGTCCAACCCGGGGTCGGCTTGCGCGAGCGCGGCGCTGACCGACACGCGCGCCGCCGACGCGCGCACCAGCGCGGTCGCCGTCACCGCCACCGCCCCGTCTATCGTCACCAGCACGAGCACGCCCACCAGCCAGAAATGCCACAGCAGGCCGGCGAGGGCGACGGTCAGCAACGCCTCCAGCAGGTACAGCCACGCAAGGCGATCGCGACGTTGAGAGCGCTCGGTACGCGCCACCAGCACGGGCGCCAGCAACGACGGCAGCAGTCCCCGCGCGACGAACAGCCCCGCTGTCGCGATCGCGCTGTGCGTGTTGTCGTAGACGCCCAAGCCCAGCGCGACATACCCGAACCAGGTACCCAGTTCGTTGACCGTATAGGCAAGCAGAATTCTCCGCAGTCGGGGAGACTTGGGAAGCAAGGACGCCTCTCGACGCTGGCGGGGGCTCGGCGCTCTGTCGCCGGGTGGGCGGCATTCTAGGGTGGACCGCCGACGGTATCGAGCAAGACTGCCACCTTCCTGCCGTCGCGCACCAGCGCTTCGACGTCTAGACGCTCGCCGCGTCGACATCGAGCGGCGCGCTTGAGCGTGGCCGATCGCCGACGGCGAGAACCGGCAGAGCCGGGTGCCTGCGACCCAGAAGGCGGACCAGCGAGTCGGTGGAGATGTCCCCGAGATCGTCGGTCAGCACGACCATGCGGCTGCCGGTCGCGCGCGCAAGCAGCTCCCACGTCTCCCGAGCCTCCGCGAAATGGGTGCTCTCAGGCAGGAGATTGCGCAACTCCAGCAACATCCTCGCGCGCGTGCTCGCGTCAGCGCCGGCGACCAGCACGTCCCCTGGCTCCTCGCACGCCGCCGAGCGCATTGCCGCTCGCTCTCGCTCCAGGCGGCTCGGCTTGGAACGGCGCGCGTCGGCCTCGCGCACGAGCCGCAGCCGCGGCTGCGAGGAGACGGGCGCCGCGGTCGAGCCGGCGATGCCGTTCATGGCCGCTCACGCAACAGGCGAGCGGCGTCGCCGATCCGATGGACCTCCTCGTGCGTGAACGTCACCTCGCCTGCGAGCGCCGCCGTCTCCGCATTCGCGTCACCGGTCACGGCCGCGCGAGCGAGCACGGACAGCCCCTTCGCGCTCGCCGCAGATATGGCGATCCAAGTGAGGGCAACACCGAGATCGACCACGGCGCCGTCTCCCACAGGCAAGCGTCGAGTCGGCGTCTCTGGATGACCGAGCGCGGCCACGATCAAAAAGCTCTCGCATAGCTCACGCAATGATGACGTTCGGAAGGTCGCCTGTCTGTAGGGCCTACGGTGCCGATCTTGTCGTCCTAAAGGTGCAGATCTGCGTCGTCCCGATGGGTCCTGGGCGTGAGGAGTCCCGCCCTTGCCTGCTGCGCGCGCCGGGAGGCACGCGTCCGAGCGTGGCGTTGCCGCCCTCCGAGCCGCTACGGTTAGCGCTGCATGGCAGCCGAAGCCCCCGGCGTCGACCGGCCAATCGACGTGATAATCGCCGACGATCACACGGTCGTGCGCGACGGCATTCGCGCTGTGCTGGAGCGCGAGACAGGCGAGTTCAGGGTGGTCGCTGAGGCCGCCGACGTGCCCGCGACGATCCGCGTGGTGAGGGAGTTCAAGCCGGACCTGCTCACGCTCGACCTCACGATGCCGGGCGGCTCCAGCCTGGCCGCCCTGCCGACATGCTTTGTGGCTCACCCCACGCTCGCCGTGGCGATCCTCACGATGCGCGAGGACCCCGAGTACGCGCGCCAGGCGCTGCGCGCGGGCGCGCGCAGCTACGTGCTCAAGGAGGCCGAGCCCGCCGAGCTCCTGCAAGCCTTCCGGCTGGCGGTGGCGGGACGCAACTACCTGCATCCGCGCCTGGGCGCGCTGATGGTGACAGGCGAAGACGACCAGCAGGATGGCGTGGCGCTCAGCGAGCGCGAGCGCGAGGTCGTGCGCCTGATCGCGCTCGGATTCACCAATCCCGAGATCGCCGAGCAGCTGCATGTCGCCGAGCGCACCGTGAAGACCTACCGGGCGCGCGCGATCGAGAAGCTCGGGTTCTCCTCGCGGGCGGAGATAACCGCCTACGCGCGCAAGCTCGGCTTGGTCGAGTAGGCGAGCGGCCCGCACGGGGATGGTGTTCAGACAGTCGTTGGGCGCCCGGCGAGCGGCACGGTCAAGCGCATCGTGGCGCCGCCTCCCGCCGCCGGCACGAGCTCGAGCTCGCCGCCGACCAGCTCGGCGCGCTCGCGCATGCCCGAGACGCCGAAGCCGCCCTTCAGTTCCTCGCCGGCCGTGCGCGGCCGCGACGGGCCGCCGTCGGGGAGCCCCTGTCCGTCGTCGGTGACGGTGGCGGTCACCCTCCCGTCGTGCTCACGGACGCTGATCACCGCGCGCGTGGCTTTCGCGTGGCGGCTCACGTTCGTGAGCGCCTCCTGGACGACGCGGTAGAGGGTGCTCTCGAGCTCGGCGTCCAGCCGCCGCTCACCATCAGCGAGCTCGATGTCGGTTTCGATCTCGAGGCCGTCCATCGCCTGGCCGCGACGCGCGAGCGCTTCCAGCGCCGGCACCAGCCCGAAGTCGTCGAGGGCGGCGGGGCGAAGCTCGGTGATCAGATGGCGCAGCCCGTCGATCTCCTGCCCAAGACCCTCGAGCACGGTATCGACCGCCGTGCTCAATGCGGCCTGGTCGCCGAGGTCGCGGGCATTGGCGAGCTTCAACCGCAGCGCTCCGAGACCCTGGACGGTTTCGTCATGAATCTCCCTGGCCCAGCGGGTGCGCTCGCGCTCGCGAGCCTCCATGCCGAAGCGCAGCCGCTCGATCTCGACGGAGCGCTCGGCCGCAAGCCGCTGCGCGACGCTTGCCGCGAACGCGTGCAACGCGCGCCGGTCGGGGTCGCGGAAGCCGCCGTCCTCGCGTGCCGCGATCACAAGGCCGCCAGCCTGCTGGTCGAGGCTGAACGGCTCGACCAGCACTGAGCGGGCTTCGAGCCCCAGCTCGTGCAACCAGGTCGCTTCCTGGCCACGCGGGCGCTCCAGCGACAGCGCCTTGCCGGTCGCGTAGAGCGCTCCGAGCGCGCTGCCCTCCATCGGGAGCACACGGACGCGCACCGACACGCGCCCGCTGGAGGCGGCCACGCGCAGCTCGCCCCGCTCCTCGACCACCATCAGCAGCGTCGAGGCGTCGAGCAGGGCGAGGCCTCGATCGGCCATCAGGCGCAGCAGCCATAGCTCGGACCCGGAGAGCACGGCGTGGGATTATGACCGTCTGAGCGCCGGCAGCTCGCCAGCGTCGACCGCGGGCGCCGCCAAAGGCTCGGCCGGCACGCGATCGGAGGGGTCGTGCCGGCGCGCCGCCAGGCGCGTCTGCGCGAGCAGCTGCGTCGCGGTGAGGTCGTCGCGCCAAGCGGCTATCCCGATCGAGACGCGCAATGGCTGACGCTCGCCTTCCACCTCGACCTTGACGGCGTGCAACCTGCTGAGCGCGCGGCGGGCGACGATCTCGCCCTGGCGCTCGGCGGCGCCGGGCAGCACGACCAGCAGCTCACCCTCTCCGGCATGGCCGATACGGTCGAAGCGCCGCAGCTGGCGCCCAAGCGCCGCGCCGAGGTAGGCGAGCGCATGCGCCGGAAGCTCCTCCCCGTGGGTGCGTGCGAGATCGGCTGCGTCGTCGAGGCTCACGAGCAGACAGCTCAGGGCCGTGTGGTGGCGCCCGGCGCGGCTGACCTCCTCGTCCAGGCGCGCCGCCAGCTCCGATGCGGAGAGGCACTCGTGTGGAGCGCTCGACGCACGAGGCGAGGTGTGAGAGTCGTTGGCAGCCATGCCGGTCAGGTGCTTGGAAGAGGTCGCAGGCGCTCGCGAGAGCGAGCAGAGGTCGTGACATCCATGATTATGGACCCATCCTTGGCGGCGCGTGGAACGCGATCCGTCGGTGGGCACTGGTACACCTGTCCCTGTGCTCTGCGAGTTGCGCGTCGAAAACCTGCTGTTGATAGAGCGAGCGGAGCTTGCGCTCGCCCCCGGCTTGAATGTCTTGACCGGCGAGACGGGGGCTGGCAAGACCGTGCTCGCGCATGCGTTGGACCTCCTGATGGGAGGCTCCAGCCGCCCCGGTCGCTCGCGCACCGTGATCGTCCGTCCTGGCGCCGAGGAGGCGTACGTGGAGGGCGTCTTCGCGGTGCCGGAGGACCTGCGAGCAGAGATCGGGAGAGCGCTGCCGGAGAGCGTCCGGATCGAGGGCGACGTCGAGGAGCTGACGCTCGCGCGCCGCGTCGGCGCCGACGGACGCACGCGCGCTTATCTGAACGGTCGCTCTGCGTCGGTGGGGGACCTGCGCGAGCTCGGTCCGCGGCTGATCTCGTTCTATGGCCAGCACGAGCATCGCAAGCTCGTGCTGGCCAGCGAGCAGCTGCAGCTGCTCGACGAAGCGTGCGGAGCCGAGCACGCAGAGCGGCTGCGGGCATGCGCTAGCTCTTACGCCGAGACCCGGCGATTGGAGTCAGAGCTCGAGCGCCTGTGCGAGCTGGAGCGAGTTCGCGAGCGCGAGCTCGAGCTGCTCGAGCACGAGCTCTCTGAGATCGACTCGGCGGCGCCTGAGGAGGACGAGCACCGTGGGCTGCTGGCACGTCGCGAGCGCCTGCGTCGCCTGGAGGCGCTGCGCTCGGGCGCGGGCTCGGCGATGGACGCGCTTGCGCCGGAGTCCTCCGAGGGGCCGGGGGCCGCGCATCTGCTCGCCGGCGCGGCAGCGCGGCTCGAGGCGCTTGCTGGTGTCGATCCCGAGCTCGACGCGCTCGGCGAGCGCTGCGCCGCGTTGGCGATCGAGGCTCAGGACCTCGCCGCGGGCCTGCGCGGCTACGGCGAGGCGATCGAGGCCGAGGATGGCTCGTTGCAGGAGCTCGAAGAGAGGCTCGCGCTGCTCGAGCGGCTTGCGCGGAAGCATGGAGGCACGATCTCGGCGGTGCTCGACCACGCTCAGCGGTCGCGCGAGCGGCGTAAGGAGCTGCTCGATGCGTCCGTCGCCCAGGAGGATCTCGTGCGGGAGCTGGCGGCCGAGCGGGTGTCGCTCGAGGGCTACGCGCGGGAGCTGCGCACGGCGCGCAGGCACGCCGCGACCTGGCTCGCCGAAGCCATCCGCGAACAGCTCGCCGCGCTGGCGATGGCCGATGCGACGTTCGAGATCGCCCTGAAGCCCGCCAGCTTGAAAGCGAGCGGCGGTGACGCGGCAGAGTTCACGATCGCGCCGAACCCGGGGGTGGCGGCCGCGCCCTTGCGAGAGATCGCATCCGGAGGGGAGCTCTCGCGGGTGATGCTCGCGCTCACGAGCGCCAGCAGTAGCGGAGCCGGAGTCGCGAGCGGATCGTCGAAGTCGACGCTCGTCTTCGACGAGATCGACGCCGGCATCGGCGGCCACACCGCTCGCGCCGTGGGCGAGCGGCTGCAGGGCCTTGCGCGGGGACGGCAGGTGCTGTGCATCACCCACCTGCCCCAGGTCGCCTCGCTCGCCGAGCGACACTTCTCGGTGGCCAAGGACACCTCGGCCGACCCGACCTTGGCAACGGTCGTGCAGCTCGCCGAGCGCGACATCGTGACTGAGCTCGTGCGCATGCTCGGCGCTGGGGACGAGGACAGGGCCGCTCGCCGTCACGCGCGCGAGTTGCGCCGCGCAGCGTAGGGGCTGTGGACGTCCACCGCCTGGTGCGCGTTTCGCGGCCGATCGTTACTCTCGAATCACATGGCCACAACCCGGCAGCCGCCAGGCACGCCTGCGCCCGCGCTCGAGATCCTGTCCGCGCCGGCGCGCGAGGTCAGCGGTCCCGTGCGCTTGGGACGCAGGACCAAGCTGCTCGTCAGGCATTTGGTGTCGGGGGAGATCGCCATCGTCGACCACCTCGATATCGACCGCGTGTCGGCGGAGGAGCTGATCGCCGCGGGCGCCGTCGCAGTGCTGAACTGCCGCGCGTCCACGAGCGGCACCTACCCGAACCTCGGGCCTCAGCTACTGGTCGAGGCGGGCGTGCTGCTCGTCGACCTGCCTGATGACTCGCTGTTTCACTCGCTCTCAGACGGTGAGGCGATCACCGTGCGCACCTGGACGCCCTCGGCGCGCGCCGAGATTCTCTACAAGGGTCGGCCGCTCGTTAGTGGAGTGGTGCTCGACGTGGCGCGCGTGCGCGCCGAGACAGAGGCGCGCCGGCGCGAGATCGGCGATGCGCTAGAGCGCTTCGCGCATAACACGATCGAGCACATGCGCGAGGAGCGCGAGCTGCTCGCCGGACGGATCGACCTGCCGCGCTTTCGCACTGACTTCCGCGACCGCTCGGCGCTGGTGGTGGTGCGCGGCGTGGACCACCAGCGCGACCTGCGCGCGCTGCGGCCCTTTATCCGGGACACGCGCCCGGTGCTGGTGGCCGTCGACGGTGGAGCCGACGCATTGTACGAGGCGGGTTTCACGCCGGACATGATCGTGGGTGACATGGACTCGGCGAGCGAGACCGCCCTGCTCGCCGCGCGCGACGGGAAGACCGAGCTCGTCGTGCACTCCTACCCGGACGGTCGCGCTCCAGGCCGGCGCCGCTTGGAGGAGCTCGGGGCGCCGTTCAAGCTGGTCCCGGCGCCCGGCACGAGTCAGGACGTCGCGATGCTGATCGCGGCGGAGAAGGGAGCGCGACTGATCGTCACGGTGGGCTCGCAGTTCAACCTCGTCGAGTTCCTCGACCGCAACCGCGAGGGCATGTCCTCGACGTTCTTGACGCGCCTGCGGATCGGAGAGATCTTGGTCGACGCCAAGGGCGTGAGCCGCCTCTATCGACCGATGCCGGGGCTCGCCCCGCTGGTCGTTGTGATCGTTGCCGGGTTGATCGCTCTGATCGCGGTCGTGTGGATGACCCCGGCGCTGCGCGACGTCGTAGATCTACTATGGCTGAAGCTTCAACTGCTGTTTGGCTCTAGGAGTGCCTGACAAAATGCATGCACGTCTGGATTCGGCCGATTACCATCGTGGAGCTGTGTCCTCGGGGCTCGACTTGGCACCACCAAGCCATCACCCCTGCGTCCTTGCTCCACTCGATCCTCGACCGCCCCAGCCGCACCTGCATTCCGTCAGGCACTCCGGCGCCAGTTGAAGGGTCTCCGCCGATGTTCGACTATCGCTATCACGCGCTCTCGCTTGCCGCCGTCCTGTTCGCGCTCGCCGTCGGCGTGCTGATCGGGGTTGCGATCGGCGATTCCAATCTCGTGTCCTCGGCGCAGAACGGGATCGTGCGCAATCTTCGCTCCGAAGTGAGGGAATCGCAGCAGAGCCTCGAACACGTGGACTCTCATCTCTCCGAAGCGGAAACGCTCGCCACCGATCTTTGGCCATTCGCGGTGCACGAAGTGCTGAGCGGCAGGAGCGTCGGCCTGCTGTTCCTCGGCGACTCCTCCGACAAGATCGACGCGCTCGTTCGGGACGGCGTCGCGGCGGCGGGAGGCAGCGTGAAGGCCGTGGTCGCCGTGCACGAGCCCCTCGACACCACGGGTGTCGCGGCGCAGGCTGGCGGCACGCGCTATACGGCGCTCACATCCGAACCGGCGCTCGTCCGGCAGTTCGGGGTGCGCATGGGCAAGCAGCTCGTCAGCGGCGGGCAACTGCTCGAACGGGTGCACACGAGGCTGCTCAGCTCCTATGACGGAGAACTGGGCAAGCTGGAAGGGCTCGTGATCGTGCGAGGCGACCCGACGGGCATGAGCGCGGAAGCGGCCAAGAGCACCGGCGAGCTCGAGTCGGGGCTGATCGCCGGAGTGCTCTCGCAAGGCGTTCCCGCCGTCGGAGTCGAGCTGAGCGGCACCGAACCGTCCCAGGTCCCGTGGTACAAGGCCGAAAACCTGGCGAGCGTAGACGACCTGGACACGATCGCAGGACGCGCCGCGCTTGCGTTCGCGCTTGCCGGGGACCACGGCGCATATGGGGTGAAGTCGACCGCCGACGCGCTGCTGCCGTCGGTGGTGGGCGCGCTCGGCCAGCATTGAGCGCTCGTCCGCTCGGGCCGCTAACTTGCGGCGGTGCATGCACTTCCGTTCGCGCTCGCCACTGTCACAGCCGCGCTCCTGGCGCCCGTCTTGCTGCGCGCGCTGATCGACGGCGGACACGTCAAGGCCAACTATCGCGAGCGGAGCGTCGCCTTCCCGTTCGGCCTTCTGAGCGTGGCGGGCGCGATCCTCGCGCTCGTTCCCCTGGCGCTCGTCGAGCGCGTCGAACCTGGCCGCGTCTTCCATCCCGAGACGCTCGTCATCGCCATCTATGTGCTGGGCGTGGCTTTCCTGGGATTGGTCGACGACCTGCTCGGGAGCGAGCCACGCGGCTTGCGCGGCCACGGCATGGCCGTGCTTCGCGGGCAGCTCTCGACGGGCGCGCTGAAGGCGGCTGGGTCGCTCGGGCTCGCCCTCTACACGATGGGCTACCAGGGGCTCTCCACGGGGCGCTGGTTGCTCGCGAGCGCGGTGCTGGTGCTGACGACGAACGCCTTCAACCTGCTCGACCTGCGGCCAGGACGCGCCACGAAGGTGTTCGTCCTGCTGGGCGCCGGCCTGACGATCGGCGCCGCCAGCGTGCGTCCGCTGTGGTCACTCGGGCTGTTCGTGGGGCCCGCGTTGATCGCGGGAGTCTATGACCTGCGCGAGCGCGCGATGCTCGGAGACACCGGCGCCAATCTGATTGGCGCCCTCGCGGGCCTGTGGCTCGTGCTGACGCTGTCGGAGGTGGGGCAGGCGATCGCGCTTGCCGCACTCGCCGCGATCACGGTATACGGCGAGCTTCGCTCGATCTCGACGCTCGTGGAGCGGGTGCCGCTGCTGCGCGGGCTAGACTCATGGGGCGCACCTCGATGACCTCGCCTCACTCTGACCGCCACGCACAGGCCCCGGCCAAGACCCGGTTCATCTTCGTGACCGGCGGTGTGGTGTCCTCGCTCGGCAAGGGGATCGCGGCGGCGTCGATCGGGCGGTTGCTCGTTGCGCGTGGGCTGACGGTTGGATTGCAGAAGTTCGACCCTTACATCAACGTCGATCCGGGCACGATGTCGCCCTATCAGCACGGAGAGGTGTTCGTCACAGAGGACGGCGCCGAGACCGACCTCGACCTCGGCCACTATGAGCGCTTCACCGACTCCAATACGAGTCGCGCCTCGAACGTCACCGCGGGCGGCGTCTATGACACCGTCATCCGTCGCGAGCGTCGCGGCGACTACCTCGGCGGCACAGTGCAGGTCGTGCCGCATATCACCGACGAGATCAAGCAGCGAGTCGCGCTGATCGCGGAGTCCACCGACGTGGACTTCGTCATCACCGAGATCGGCGGCACCGTCGGCGACATCGAGTCGCTCCCGTTCCTCGAGGCGATCCGCCAGTTCCCGGTGGACGTCGGCAGGCGTCGCTGCATGTTCATCCACTTGACGCTCGTTCCCTACATCGGCCATGCCGGCGAGCTCAAGACCAAGCCCACGCAGCACTCGGTCAACGAGCTGCGCCGCATCGGGATCGCCCCGGACATGCTCATGTGCCGCTCGGAGGGATCGCTCTCGCTCGAGATCCGCAAGAAGATCGCGCTGTTCGCGAGCCTCCCCGCCGACGCGATCGTCTCCGCGCGCGACGTCGACAACATCTACAAGGTGCCGCTCGTGTTTCGCGAGCAGGGCGTGGACGACTTCATCCTCGACCATTTCGCGCTGCAGGCGCCGGCGCCCGAGCTCTCCAGCTGGCAGGAGCCGATCGAGCGGGTGGAGAGAGCCGAGCGCCGTGTGCGCATCGCGCTCGTGGGCAAGTACGTGCAGCTGGAGGACGCCTACCTGTCGGTCACCGAGGCGCTGCGTCACGCCGCTGCGCTGCAGGGCGCCACCGTGCAGGTCGACTGGATCGACTCCGAGCGTCTGGATGGGGATCCTCGCCAGCCCGATCGCCACGCTCCCGCAAGCGACGAGCAGAGCCATCCCGATGCGCACGAGGTGCTCGAGCGCGCCGACGGGATCCTGATCCCGGGGGGGTTCGGCGGTCGCGGGATCGAGGGCAAGATCGCAGCGGCCAGCGTCGCGCGCGAACAGCGCATCCCTTACCTCGGCATCTGCCTGGGAATGCAGATCGCGGTGGCGGAGTTCGCCAGGCACGTCGCCGGGATGGAGGGCGCCAACTCGACCGAGTTCGACATCGAGACGCCCTATCCCGTGATCGACCTGCTGCCCGAGCAGAAGGAGGTCGCGGACCTCGGCGGGACGATGCGCCTGGGCGCCGATCCGATCAAGCTGCACGACGGCTCGCGTGTCAGGGAGTCCTATGGCGAGGCGGTCGTGTACGAGCGCCACCGCCATCGCTATGAGGTCAACAACCTGTTGCGCAAGCGCCTGCAGAGCGCGGGCCTGCGCGTCTCCGGCACCTCGCCGGACGAGCGCCTGGTCGAGGTCGTGGAGCTCGACGAGCATCCCTTCTTCGTCGCCTCACAGTTCCATCCCGAGTTCAAGTCGCGGCCCGAGCGGCCGGCTCCCTTGTTCAGGAGCTTCATCGCGGCCGCGCTCGAGCGCTCCGCCGAGCGCGCGGGCGGCGACCGCACGCTCGCGGGGCGGCCGTGAGCCCCGAGCTGTCGGGCGCGGAGACGCAGAGGGGGGTGGCGGCTGTGCGCGTGCAGGCGGTCTTCCACGTGGCGGACGATCGCCAGGCGCAGGCTGTGGCGGCGAGGATGGTGGACCGGGCGCACGAGATCGCCAACCTGCCCGAGTGCGAATGCGACGTGGACGTCAGCATCGAGCGCACACGCTCAGAGGTCGCCAGACTCCCGGTTGAGCCCGGCGACGCGCCCGCGAAGCTCTAGCCAGAGCCATGCTGAAGCTCCGTAGAGCCACCGTCCTTCAGGCGGGACCCGCCGACGGGCCTGAGCAGGAGCTCACGATCTCACTCCTCGGTGGCGAGCGCCGTCCCGCAATCGCCGACGTCGGCCTGGTCGGCGCGAGCCGGCAGGGCGACGAGGTGGTCGTCAACGTGCAGGCGCTGGACCTTGGCCTCGGCTCGGGCGGATTCGACATCGTGCACGTAAATCTGACCCGGGGCCTGTCTGCGGATGGCGCGCCGGACGCTCACGTGATGAAGCTCAACTACACGAGCCTCCAGCACGCGGTGGCCTGCGTGGAGGAGCAGGAGCTGTTGTTGCCGCTGGAGAAGCCGGTCGCCGTGCTCGCGCTGCACGGTCAGCTCGCCGCCGTCGCGTGGGCGTTCGCCGAGGCGCGTCCAGGTGGCCGGCTCGGCTTCGTGCAGACGCCTGGTGGCGCGCTCCCGGGAGGTCACTCGCGCACAGTGCTGACGCTGCGAGAGCGCGGACTGCTCGCCGGCCACCTCACCGCCGGCGCCGCCCACGGCGGAGAGGGCGAGGCGGTCACGACCGCGGGCGCCCTGCATCATGGGCTGCGCACGCTCGGCTGGGACGCGGCTGTGTGCGGACCCGGCCCTGGGATCGTGGGCTCCAGCTCTCCGCTGGGCCACGGCGGGATGCACGCGCTCGACTCAGCTCACATCGCGCTTGCGCTCGGGGCGCCCACGCTCTTGGTCGCGCGCATGTCCTCCGCCGATCGGAGACCGCGGCATCGTGGCATCTCCCACCACACCCTGACGGTGCTCGATCTGCTGCTCGAGCCTGTGACGGTGGCGCTGCCGGCTGGGATTCACTCACCGGTGGGGGCGGACCTGCGCGCAGGCCTCGGTTCGGTGTTCGGCGCCTCCGACAGCCAGTTCAAGCCGCAGATGGCGCTCGACGTCGAGCGCCCGGCGCGCATGGCGCGCCACGACTGGCGCCGTGCTCCGGTGGACATGCCGGCCTATCTGGCCAGCGGACTGCCCGCCGAGACGATGGGTCGTGTGCTGCTCGAGGATCCCCTCTTCTTCGGCGCGGCGCTGGCCGGCGGGACGGTGTTGTGCGACCTGTTCGAGCATTGCGGGACCCAGCCAGAGGGCAGGACCGGCTGAGAGGCTCTTTGGAGAGCTGCCCTGAGAGCACGCTTGCACGTCAAGGAGCGTCGGGGCCGGAGGCGAAATCTGAGGAGTGGGCGATTCTGAGGTCGTTGCAGTCTCCGGCGCGGTGCGCTTTGAGCGCTTGACGTCCGACTTCCTCTCCTACCTGGAGCTCGAGCGCGGTCTGTCGCGCAACACACTGCACGCTTACCGATCCGACATCGCTCAGCTCGGCAGGTTCCTTGCGCGGCGTGAGCTGTCGCCAATCGAGGTGCGCCACGGAGATCTCGCGGCGTTCCTCACAGAGCTCGCCGGCGGTAGGGAGGACCGTCCCCCGGTGGCGCCCGCGACGCTCCAACGCAAGGCGGCCTGCCTGCGCTCGTTCTACCGCCACCTGCGACGCGAAGGCCTGATCGAACACGATCCGACGGCCGACCTGCGGGGACCGCCGAAACTCAGGCGGCTGCCCAAGGTCCTCTCGCGCGAGCAGGTTGGCAAGCTGCTCGAGCAGCCCAGGGGAACCGAGCCGCTCGCGCTGCGCGACCGGGCGCTCCTGGAGGTCATGTATGCGTGCGGGCTGCGAGTGTCGGAGGCGATCGGCCTGCAGGTCGGGGACGTTGACCTCGAGGAGGGGATGCTGCGAGCGCGCGGCAAGGGATCCAAGGAACGGATCGTGCCCGTGGGACGCCGGGCGGTGGAAGCGCTCGACCTCTACGGCAGGCGGGCGCGCCCCGTGCTTGTCGGAGCTTGCGCCCAGACACACCTGTTCGTGAACCATCGCGGCGCGGGCCTGAGCCGTCAGGGTCTATACAAGATCGTCCAGAGCCACGCTGGCACGGCCGGGCTCGCAGAGCGGATGACGCCCCACACGCTGCGTCACACCTTTGCCACGCACCTGCTCTCTGGAGGCTGCGACCTGCGCTCGCTGCAGGAGATGCTCGGCCACGCCGACCTGGCGACCACGCAGATCTACACGCACCTGTCCGCGGAGCGCCTGAAGGACGCCTACTTCGGCGCCCATCCGCGCGCGCATATGCTGGGGCGTGCAGATGCCGGAGCTTCCAGAGGTGGAGACGATCAGGCGCCAGCTGGCCCCGCTGGTTGAGGGACGCACGCTCGAGCGGGTTCGGATCCTAGACGCGCGCTGGTGCAGGCCGCTCGCGCCGAGCGAAGTGGTGGACGCGCTGCAGGGCCGACGGGTGGAGCGACTCGGACGGCGCGGCAAGTACCTGGTGTGGGGCTTGAGCGATGACGTCCATCTGGCTCAGCATCTGCGCATGACCGGCACGGTGCTGTGCGATCCAGAGCCCGGCCAGGGCCATGTGCGCGTGCGCATCGAGATGGACGGCGGTCAGCGCCTGGCGATCGTCGACCCGCGCAGGTTCGGCACGGGCGAGCTGCTGCTCGGAGAGGAGGCGCGCGAGCGCTTCTTCGAAGAGCGGCTTGGACTCGAGCCCTTCGACGAGCGTTTCACCGCCGAGCACCTGCGCGCACTCGCGCGCGGGCGCACTGCGCCTGTGAAGGCGTTCCTGCTCGACCAGCGTCGCGTGGCGGGCGTCGGCAACATCTATGCCGACGAGGCTCTGCACCGCGCTGGGATCCACCCGCTGCGCCCCGCGGGCTCACTCACCGCCGGGCAGCACCAGCGGCTGCGCGAGGCTGTCATCTGGGCTTTGCAGGCTGGCATCGAGGCGCGCGGGGCGACAATTGACGACTTCCGCCACGTCGACGGGGTGTGGGGGTCCTTCCAGGATCGCTTTCAGGTGCACAGGCGCGAGGGCAGGCCGTGCCCGACCTGCGGCGCGACGATCGTGAAGATGGTGGCGGCGGGGCGGGGGACCTATGTGTGCGAGACGTGTCAGCCACGTCCACGCGCGCGCGGCGGGAGACGCTGACGCGCTGCGAGGACGCTGAGGCTCCCCAGGCGGCTTGGCTGTTGGACGAGCGGTCGGAGCTGTGGGAGGGTGGGGGGCGCAGACTCACCGCATGCCGTGGAAGGCGTGAAAGAAAGCTAGGCGGCGAGTAGCTCGTCGAGACGACCGCTCTCCAAGGCGTTTAGCGTCTCGGCGTAGCCACCCAGCAGCTTTTCGCCCACCACGACCTGGGGGAAGCTCAGCATCCCGGTGCGGCTTGCGAGCTCGACCCGACCCGTCGGGTCCTTGGAGAGGTTGACCTCTGCGAACTCGAGCCCGCGAGCCTTCAGCAGACCCTTGACGCGGGCGCAGAACGAGCACGGCTCAGTCGTATAGACGGTGATTCGACTGTTTGTTTGACTCATTACTTCATAAAGTATAGCTATGTGGAGAGGTCTGCCGCTGACGAGCCTAGACTCAGTTGGTGGCCGGACTCGTGAAGACCGAAGCCGTCGTCCTGCGCTCGATGCGCTATGGCGAGGCCGATCGCATTCTGCACATCTATACCCCGCAGCGTGGGAGGTTGAGCGCGATCGCCAAGGGGGTGCGCCGAGCTCGCAGCCGTTTCGGGGGACGGCTGGAGCCGTTCTTCCGCTTGAAGATCGAGCTGCACGAAGGTCGTGGCGAGCTGCTGACGGTGACTGGGGCCCAGACCGTCCACGGGCATCCGACGCTGCGGGGAGACGCGCGCGCGCTTGACGCGGCCGCCCGCGCCTGCGACGCGGTGGGACGACTGTTTGAGACCTCGGAGGCACATCCCGGCGTGTTCAATCTGCTCTGTCGCAAGCTCTCGCTGCTCGACGAGGACCCTGCCGGCGCCACGCGCGCGAGCGCGCTCGCGTTCCGCCTGAAGCTGCTGGTGGCGGCGGGTCTCGCGCCGCAGCTGGGCGCGTGCGCTGGCTGCGGCGAGCGCGAGCACCTCGTCGGCTTCTCCGGGGCGGCGGGCGGGGTCGTGTGCAGCTCCTGCGAGGCGGGGGCGTTCGCCCTCGACGAGCAGGCGCATGAGTTCATGGCGCAAGCGCTCGGACGTCCCCTGAGCGAGGCGCCGAGCGGCGAGGAGCGCATGCTCGGTCAGGTCGAGCGCGCGGTGAGCGAGACGCTCGAGCACCACGCGCACCTGCGGCTGATGCCCGCGACCGATCGATGGTCCAGGAGACCGCCGATCGGCGCGAGCCGCCCGCAGGGACCTGCCTCGATAGATCCTGCGCCGCTGCCACAATCGACTGCGTGAGCGTCGCGAGGGACACGGAAACGATCGCCGCCGCCTTTGCGCAGCGCCGTCGGCAGATCGAGGCTGCCGAGCTCTCGCCGCTGGCGGCCCGCTCCTATCCGGCTGCCAGGGCTAGAGCGGAGGATGACTGCGGCCTGCGCACGCCCTTCCAACGCGACCGCGACCGGATCGTGCACTGTAAGGCCTTTCGTCGCCTCACGCACAAGACGCAGGTGTTCGTCGCGCCCCTCGGAGACCATTACCGCACGCGTTTGACACACACGCTCGAGGTCACGACGATCTCGCGCACGGTGGCGCGCGCGCTCGGCCTCAACGAGGATCTGGTCGAGGCGATCGGACTCGGTCACGATCTCGGGCATCCGCCGTTTGGGCACATCGGCGAGGAGGCGCTCGACCGCTGCCTCAAAGAGCGCTTCGGCAGCGAGTTTCGCCACTACGAGCACTCCTTGCGCGTCGTGGACCGGCTCGAGCGCGGCGGCGCAGGGTTGAATTTGACTGAGCAAGTCCGCGAGGGGATCGCTTGTCATTCCAGCCGCGCGCCGACGCCGCAAACGCTCGAGGGGCGGATCGTGCGCGTGATCGACCGCGTGGCTTACATAAACCATGACATCGACGACGCTGTGCGCGCCGGCCTGCTGCGCGAGCAGGAGCTGCCCGAGCAGCCAATCGCCGTGCTCGGAGAGAGCGGGTCTGCGCGGATCGACACGCTCGTGCACGACATGGTCGAGCATTCGAGCGCCGCCGGAGACATCGTGCAAGGGCCCTCGGCAGGGCCCGCGATGGCGCAGTTGCGGGCGTTCATGTTCGAGCGCGTCTATCTCGGCCCGGCGGTGCGCGCCGAGCATGCGCGCATCTCGAACGTCGTGAGACGGCTGTTCGAGCACTATGTGGAGCATCCGGAGCTGCTGCCCGCCTTGCAACTAGACGAGCCCGAGGAAGCAGGGCGGCGTTCGCAGCCCGAGCCGCCGGCGGAGATGGAGCTCGCGCAGCGCGTGACCGACTATCTGGCGGGGATGACAGACCGCTACTGCATCCGCGAGTACACCGACCTGGAAGTGCCGCGCGCATTCGCTCGTTGAGGGGGCGCAGGCGAGCTGGCACGGCGACGTGGTCGCTGAGTGGGCTAGCGTAGCTCTGCGATGGCTCTGTATACCGGCGACTCCAAGGATCGCGTGCGCGACGCGGTGGATTTCGTCGAGCTGGTGTCGACGCGCACCGAGCTGCGACGAGCTGGGCCGCGCAGCTACGAGGGATTGTGCCCTTTTCACGACGAGCGGACGCCTTCGTTTGGGATAGACCCGACGGAGAAGGTGTACTACTGCTTTGGCTGCCAGGCCTCCGGCGACGTCTTCACGTTCGTCCAGGAGACCGAGGGCGTCGACTTCAGAGGTGCGCTCGAGCTTTTGGCCGACCGTTGCGGGATCGAGCTCGAGCTCGAGCGCGAGGACCCGCGCGAAGCCGAGCGACGCCAGCGGCGCGAGCGGCTGCTTGCTCTGCTGGCGCGCACAGCCGGATATTACGAGCGCTACTTGTGGGAGTCGACCGAGGCCAAGCGCGCGCGCGACTACTTGCAGGGCCGCGGCCTCAGCGAGCAGGCGCTGCGAGCCTTCCGGGTGGGATACGCCCCGAGCGCCTGGGATCGCGTGCTGCTCGCCTCGCGCCACGGCGGCTTCTCCGAGCGCGAGCTCTACGACACCGGTCTGGCGCAGCGCTCCCAGGAGAACGGCCGGCCTTACGATCGCTTTCGCGGACGGATCATGTTCCCGCTCGCCGACCTGAGAGGGCGCGTGCTCGGCTTTGGCGCGCGGGCGATGCGAGAGGAGCAGAAGCCGAAGTATTTGAACACCTCCGACAACGACGTCTATCACAAGGGCCGTCATCTCTATGGGGCGGATCTGGCCCGTGCGGCCGCGACGAAGGCGGGCGAGACGATCGTTTGCGAGGGCTATACGGATGTGATCGCCCTGCATCAGGCGGGCTTCAAGAACGCAGTCGGCCTGATGGGGACCGCGCTTACCGACGAGCAGGTGGGCGAGCTTGGGCGCCTCGGCCAGACAGTGCTTTTGGCGCTCGACGCCGACAGCGCGGGGCAGGAGGCGATGCTGAAGGCCGCGCGACTGGCGGCTAAGCGCAAGCTCGAGTTGCGCGTTGTGGAGCTGCCGGCAGGGGCCGATCCCGCGGAGCTCGTGCAGCGGGGCGGAGCGGAGGCGATCGAAGAGGCGGTGAGAAAGGCTGTGCCGTTCGTGCGCTTCCGCGTCGAGCGGGTCCTCGCGAGCGGGGACGATTCAAGCTCTGAGGGGCGCGATCGCATGCTGGATGAGCTAAGGCCTGTGTTCGCGACGCTGCCGCCTAGCGCGATGCGGATGGAGCTGACGCAGCTCGTGTCGGGGAGGCTTGGGCTGAGCGAGGGGTTGGCCGAGACGCTGCTGTCCGCGAGCGGGGGAGAGGGTCGCGGCGGGGGGCGACAGACGGCCAGGGAGGGTAGGGCTCGAGCAGGAGGGCCCGTCTCTGGCGAGCACGGCGGCGGGCGGCAGGCGGCAGGCCAGGGCGAGGGGTCGCGGGCGAGCAGGGTGCTCTCGGCGCGCGAGGACACCGAGCGCGCGTTCCTCGCACTGTGCATCGCAGCTCCCGAGCATGGCGAGCGCTCGCTGGAGGAGGTCGAGCTTCAGGGAGTGTTCACGAGCGAGTTGTTGCGCCGCGCCGCCGAGCACCTGAAGGGTGGTCATCTTGGGGAGCCGCTGAAGGGGGTGGACGCCGAGGACCGCGAGCTGGTGGGCCTGCTGGCCGAGCTGACCGTCGAAGCGGGGCGCTGGCCCTCCTCCGATCGCAAGACCAAGCCGCCGATGCTCGCGGTCCAGCAGCTTCAGCTTCAGCTCGCGTGGATCGACCGCCGCATCCACACCGCCCGCGCGCAGGGGATCGGCGAGGTGAGCGACCTCGCGCGCATGCGTGGCGAGGTCAAGCAGGAGTTCGACCGCGCGCAGGAGCGGGCGATGGCGGAGACGGGGGCCGAGGGGCACTGATGGGCCGCTGGGCGTCCCGGCTCAACCGCGCTGACCGGCCCGGTCGTGGGGAACGCGCGTTCACACAGTTCCGTCCGACCGATAGTAGACAATACGGTGCATGGATCGAGCATCGCTGGAGGATTTTTTGGGCCGAGGCCTCTCGCTCGCCGAGATCGGGCAGCGGGTCGGCAGGCATGAAACGTCGGTCGCGTATTGGGCGAAGAGGTATGGGCTTCAAGCTGTCAACCGGCAGAAGCACGCCGCGCGCGGTGGGTTGGATAGAGATGAGCTGGAGACGCTTGTCGAGCAAGGCGCGTCAATCGCTCAGATCGCTGACGCCGTCGGTCGCAGCAAGGCGACCGTCAGGCATTGGCTGATCAGGTACGGCATGAAAACGCATGGCACGCGAAGAAGGCGCGCCACGGTGGCGACGCAGGAAGCCAAGCGGGCCGGACTGGCGACCGTGACTATGCACTGTCCGCGTCACGGCGAGAGCGAGTTCTGGCTCACGGGCCAGGGCAACTATCGCTGCAAGCGCTGCCGATCCGATGCTGTGTCTCGCAGGCGTCGCCGAGTCAAGGAGACGCTGGTCAAGGAGGCGGGAGGGCGCTGTCGCCTCTGCGGGTACGACCGCAACATGCGCGCACTGCACTTCCACCACGTCAACCCGGCGAGCAAGCGCCACGAGATCAACGCCAAGGGCGTGGCCATTGCGCTCGATAGGCTGCGTGTCGAGGCGCGCAAGTGCGTGCTTCTATGCTCTAATTGTCACGCCGAGGTCGAGGATGGAACGGTTGTCCTTCCGGCCGACGCACTCGCGCCCCTTCGGGGTAGCACAATACGGTCTGGGGTAACTCAATTGGCAGAGTGCGGAGCTGTTAACTCCGAAGTTGTGGGTTCGAGTCCCACCCCCAGAGCCTAAGAACCCCCCTCCGCCCCTGACGGGGCGGAGTACCCAGAGGGATTAAGAGGGTTCGAGCCCCACGAGGGTTCAAGACCTGTCCGCCCCCGTGACGGGGCGGAGTCCCAGAGGGGCTTGCTCGTGCCTCGGTTGTTCAATCCCGGTTTGCAGGTTCGTAAGGCCCTCGATGAGTGCGGCGGCGCGAGCGCCCGCGTCGTGCGAAGCGACCCACGAAGCCAGGTTCCGCGCGCGCGTGCGAATCGAAGCGTCACCAAGCGCGTGCTCGACGGCGCGGCGTAGGGGCCGCGGTGAGACGAAGCGTCGCGGCAGGTGCACGCCGGCGCCCGCCCATGCGACACGGGCGGCGTTCTCGTTCATGTCGCCGGCGACGGGGCAGGCGACGACGGCGGAGCCGGATGAGAGGGCGCGCACAAGCGTGCCGTGGCCGGCGTGACAGACGACCACGTCGCACGAGGGCATCGTGCGCGCATAGGAGATCCAGTCCACGAGAGAGGCGTTGGAAGGGACTGGGAGCGGGCGCGAGGGGAGTCTCCTGTTCCAGGTTGCGAGGACCCGCACCGGAGCGTCGGCGAGGCCGCGCAGAGCGGCGTGCAGCAGGCGGTGGTCGGGATCCTGGGAGGTCGAGGGGGCGATCAGCACGAGCGGATCGTCGCCCGGCGGCAGCGAGACCTCGGCCGCTGGCGGCTCCCACATAAGCGGGCCGATCACGTGAACGTGCGCGGGCCAGGCGCGCGGGTACTCGAGCTGGGGAAAGGTGGCGACCAGCGCCAGGTCGCGGCTGGTGCCGCCGTGGGTATGGGAGAGCGGCGGCAGGCCGACCTGCGCGCGCGTGCGGTTGAGCGCAAGGCGCCCGCTCTCGAGGCCGCGACGGACGGGCAGGTGCGCCCGCTCCCAGAATGCGCGGCCGAATGCGGTGCGGGGGAGGCGCGCGCCGAACGAGTAGATCGGAAAGCCCGGGGCAGCCTCGGGGAAGACGTGGGGGATGAGCGTGGCGCGTGGGACGCCGAGGAGCTCGCCGGCGAGCGAGGGGCCGAGCGTGAGAATGTCGTGGACGACGACGTCTGGGCGCAGCTCGCGCACTAGCGGGAGCGTGTCGCGCGTGGCGTAGACGACGGCCTCGTAGAAGTCGAGCGGGCCCTCGTCGATGGGGAACGCGCTGTACTCGGGCGCGGGTGTGAACGTGATGCCCTCCGCCTCGACGGGCGCGCGCCAGCGCTCCCAGGTCTGCAATGTGACGTCGTGGCCGCGCTGGAGAAGGGCGCGCCCGAGCGCGATCATCGGGAAGGCGTGGCCGGGGTCGCCGAAGGCGCCGAGCAGCAGGCGCAGCGGTTGGGAGGCTCGCTCGAAGAGACCGTCCGGTGGGGCCAGCACGGCGGGTGAGATGGGCATGAGCTAGACCGACGCAGGCCTGGCGGGCGCGGCGCTCGGGTCTAGCCGGCTAGCTCGGCGACGAGCCGTAGCTGCTCGAGCCGGTCGTCCTTGTTGAAGGCGATCGGCGTGATCCCGAGCGTGCCGACGCCCGCGTCGCGGTAGACGGAGAGTCGCTCGCGCACGATGTCCTTGGGGCCACACAGCGAGACGGTGTCGATCAGGGCGTCGGGGATCGCGGCCATCGCCTGCTCGCGCTTGCCTTCCAAGTAGAGGTCTTGGATCGTTTTCGCCTCCGCCTCGAAGCCGTAGCGGCAGACGAGGTTGTTGTAGAAGTTCTGCTTGCGCGAGCCCATGCCGCCTACGTAGAGCGCGACGAACGGGCGCATCGCGTCGCGGGCTGCCTGAATTTCGTCGGTGACGAAGACGTTGACGGTGGGGGCGATGTCGAAGCCCTCGAGCGAGCGGCCCGCGCGGTCGGCGCCTTCCTGCAGCAGGGGACGCAGCTCGGAGACGTGCTCGGGTGAGAAGAGCGTGGGGATCCAGCCGTCGGCGATCTCACCGGCAAGCGCGGTGTTCTTCGGGCCGATCGCGGCCAGGTACACGGGGATGCGCTCCTGGACGGGGGCGATCGTCAGCTTCAAAGCCTTGCCGGGGCCGTCGGGGAGCGGCAGCTCGATCGTCTCTCCGTGGTACTCGAGCTTCTCTCGCGAGAGTGCCTTGCGCACGACGGCGACGTACTCGCGGGTGCGCTGGAGTTGCTTGCCGAAGCGCTGCCCGTGCCAGCCCTCGGCTACCTGGGGACCGGAGGAGCCGATCCCGAGGATCATGCGCCCGCCGGAGAGCTGGTCGATCGTGGCGGCGGTCATCGCGGTCATCGCGGGCGAGCGACCTGGCATCTGGAAGATGCCGGAGCCCAGGCGGATCTTGGAGGTCTGCCCGGCCAGCCACGCGAGCACGGTGGCTGTGTCCGAGCCATAGGCCTCGGCGGCCCACACGGAGTCGTAGCCGAGCCGCTCCGCTTCCTGGACGATCTCGAGCTGGTCCTGCGAGCTGAGGCCGAGGCCCCAGTAGCCGATGTGCACGCCTAGCTTCATGTGGTGTTCCTTTCAGCTGAACCGGGGGTGCGCCGAAGATCCGGGGCTTTGGTAGGAGGGAGGGGGCTTGCTTTTGGGGTGGGAGACAATCGCGCCTGGGGCCGCGGCGATCGCCCCCGTCGCCGGTCGCCACGCCCCTGCGACGGGCCGAAGGCTTTTTTTGACGGTCCTACAACGCGTCGCCGGGACGCACGAACATCATCTCAGGAACGACGCAGGCGGGGGAGACGCGCAGCAGGAAGCGCACCGACTCGGCGATGTCCTCGGGCCGGATCATCTCCTCGGCCTTGACCTGGCCCTTGACGAAGTCGGTCATCGGAGTGTCGACGAACGCGGGGCAGAGCGCCGTTGACTTGATGCCGCTGGAGCCGAGCTCCTTGTTCATGGCTTCCGTCCAGCCGACCACTCCGTGCTTGGTGGCGGAATAGACCGACAGCCACGCCTCGGCGCGCTTGCCCGAGATCGAGGATGTGTTGACCACCAGCGCATTGGAGTGCTCGGCGCCGGCCTGCTTGAGCATCGCGAGGCACTCGCGGTAGAACAGCACGATCGAGCGCAGGTTGACGTCGAGCTGCATGTCCAGATGCTTGGTTTGGATGTCTCCGACGGGGGCGCCGATGCCGACGCCGGCGTTGTTGACGAGCACGTCAAGCCGCGAGTAGCGCTCCCGATGCGCGGCCACGACCTTCTGTATCTCGCTCTCCTCCGAGAGGGCGGCTGGGACTCCGTGCACGTCGAACCCGTCGCCGGCAAGGCCCTCGACGGCGGCTTGGAGCTTCTCCGCGCGCCGAGCGGCCATCGTGATCCCATAGCCCTCTTCGGCGAGCATCCGCGCAATCGCCAGCCCAATCCCGCTCGATGCACCCGTCACGATCGCTGCTCGCTGCGCCATTTGCCCGCTCCTTCCGTTGGTTGACAGCTGAATCAAACCATCCCAGCGTCCTGGGCGCGCGCGGGCGCTCCGCTGGTAGCTTCTGAGAGGTCGCCCACGCGACACGGGCCCGTAGCTCAGTTGGTTAGAGCCGCCGACTCATAATCGGTTGGTCCCAGGTTCGAGTCCTGGCGGGCCCACTCAAGAATCCCGCACAGTTGTGCGGGATTCTTGAGTTAAGTGTTGTGCGTACAGTCTCAAAACGCGCTTTGGGGCCACCCTTGGGGCCACCTGCCCCCCAAAAGGTGTGCCAGACGGTGTGGAATGGATAGTGGTAGCGGAGCGCGCTGATTGGACGCTCCAAACTGGCTTGCTTGTGGTCCAGAGCGGACACCTGCCCTTCGTGGCGAATCGAGGCTAGCCTGCGGCGGGCTTCGCCTCGCCCCACCGCACGGCCTCGTTGGCTGCTTCGATGAAGCGCTTGTGGTCGTTGCCGTACTTGATCAAGAGGGGAGGCAATGCTTCCGCCATCCCGCGAGTCATGGTGCCTGCTTCTGCCCATTCCCGAGCAAGATGGACGAGTTCGTCTCCGTCGTTGGCGACATCCTTGAGCTGCGCCGCGATTGGCGCCCTCGGCCCGGCGAGGATCACGAGCGTGCGTGCGTCTCGCCGTAGCTGTTCGCTCGTCTCACCCACTCTCCCCGCCAGTGTCGCGATAGCATGCCGCTGTGGCTGATCGGCCTGGCCAGCCGTCGCTAGCCCCTTGTGCAGAGAAATAAACGCGTCCCAGTCGACCAGCCTCGCGACGATCGGCGCAAGCGTCTCCCGCAAGTGCTGTAGGTCCCGCATGTCCCTGTCGTGAGCGAGCTGCCGGTCCAAGCGCTCAGATTCCGCTTGTCGTTGCTGCTCGCGTATATCCCGATCTTGCGCTAGTTGCCGGTCCAGACGCTCGGAAGCGCCCCGTAGCTCCTGCTCGCGCATCGTACGGTCGTAAGCAAGCTGTTCGTCCAGCCGTTTGGAGTCGGCACCCCGTTGTTTTCGAGCCACCCAGATGGTGATCAGCCCAACGATCAACGCTGAGCCGAGACCAGCCGCGACGACGGGCCACGCTTCGGAGGCTTCCACGATGACAGTGGTCACGAACCGATCATTCCGCTGGATGCGGACGCCAAGCTCTCCAATTACAGGATGTAGCGCCAGTCCCCCATCGACGGCATGTGCCCTTTGTGCTCATCTAGCGACGGGTCGTACACGTAGAACGCGGCGGCTTCGGTTGCCCCGGGCAGCGTCGCGTGGTAAACGACATCCATGCGGTCGAGTCGATAGCTGTAGTTGCCAGCCATCGTTGGAAACTCAGTGCCAGGCTGGACGGTCTCTGGCTCTGCGCCGGGCAGGTAGTCCTCAATGTCGCACGGCACTAGGAGCGCACTTGGGGCGAGCTTAGGCAGGTTGTCGCACATCCAGCCTTGAGCCGGACCATCGCTGCACATACCCCTCATCGGCTACACCTGCCAGTGGGGCATGTGACGATTCGCTCGCTCGCGTAGGGCTTCGCCCTTGATGCGCAGGTCGCGTTCGGCAGTCTCGCGGATAAGGTCGTTGATCTCGCTGAGCGAGAAGCCAGTCGCAACTGCCATGTCCGCACGGCTGAGGCTGTTGGAGCTCGCCCACGCTACAAGCTGGTCAGGCAACTCGTGGGGATGGTCGGGCGCAACGGCCATCCGGCGCAGCAGGGTCATCGAGTCGGCTTGGGTCTCGACCGGCACACCTGGCACCGGAGCCGTTGGTTGAAGATCGTTCGCTACCAGCATTCAACAGGCAGTGTAGGCCAGCGTTCGGCGGTTCTATCCATCCGGCGAGGGGCCTATCTTCAAGTACATGTCGCATCGTGTGCTCAAGTGGGACGAGGCAGCTAGAGACTCCGGTGGGATCGACGTTCCGATCTATCCGCCTCCAGATTTCGTTTGGTCAGATGCGTTCGACGCGGCGCACGCGGCCAGATATCACGAGGTGCGCGCTCAAGTCTATGAGCGGGCGAGTATCCACGGCTCTTCTCTCGTCTTGGAGGGAGTGCCCGTCGAGTCGCTGGCTCCAACGCGCGCATTTTTCGACATGGTCGTCCGGAAGGCCAACGGTGACGCGGCACCCGTCATCGCGCAGCGCGAAGCCTTGCGCAGCACAACGTAGAGCGGGTCGAGCCAGCCTCAAATTGCACCGAGTGTGCTAGGAGAAAGTCACATCGCTCATTACGCGGCGTGCCGATGAACACTCTTAGGGTATGTCCGCCGTTGGCGGTACGGTTCCGTGTATGGCTGATTTTCCGGCGATGCAACTTGAGAACATGTGCGATCCCTTCGACTGGCGCTGCCTCGCGCACTTCCAGCTTCCCGGCGAGACGGTCACGCTTGACCTTCGTCTCGGGGCTCAGAGTGAGCTTCGGCCGATGCCGCCGCTTGACCGTGAGGCCCCCGAGTGGTCGAAGCAAGATACTGAATGGCGAGAGCTAGTCGAAAGGACGCTCCGCAGGCAAATGCTCATCGACAACTATCGGCCGCTTCGAGACCAACTGCTCGAGCGTGCTGGCGAGCCGATCCGCCTCGAATTCTTCCTCTGAATTAGAGGCGCTTTCTACGTTTTTGGTCTGTGGCCTGCTGTCGCGGATCCCATTGCAGTCGCTCCCGCTACCGGAAAACTGTGGGAGAGGTCCAAGGTCTGGACTGTCACTGTGGTCGCTGTCCATCGCTCCGTTGCCACCGCCGCGCGATCCGGGTGGGCCTTGAGGTGATCGATCAAGCTGTCAATCGACTGGGCGTAGTCATCCCACATGCTCTCAAGGTCGATGCAGAGCCGATCCTGTGAATCTCGCCGCCAGTGAGCACCGCTTTGCCCGTGGGTGATCGTGACCATTGGGCCTGGCGAATCGTGCTTGAGCAGATGTGTTCGCCAATCCTTGAACAGAAGTCTTGCGTCTCCGGTGCCTTTCCTGCCGGCAGGAAAGTGTTCGTGGAAGTAGCGAATCCAGGCCCTCGTTTCGCTTTCACCGCCCATAGCATCGAGGTGTACCGCGCGATGAACGGTCGCCGTGAGGAGCTTGTGCTGGCGGAACGCCTCGTCGCCGTCCCCAGGCCCTAGACCAGGTGGTCGTGGGCGCAACAGGCCTACACGAAGTTCTTTGAGGCGAGCGGAATCGGTTGCAGCCATGACCCGAAGATAGCGCTCGACCAGATGGACCAAGTACAGCGATGCCTCAACGACCCGCGTGTCGGCACTTCCGGCAGAGGCCGTACCCTTGGGAGGACGTGCCTGGCAAGCGCCACCACTACGTCCCTCTCTTCCAACTTCGTCGCTTTGGCGTCGATCCGGCGAACAAGAAGACGCTCATCTGGGTGCTGGACAAGACAACGGGCGAACCCAAACGGGTCAATCCAATCAACGAGGCGGTGATCGGACGCTACTACCGCATCATCGCTCCTGACGGCACCGTTAACGATGAAGCCGATGAGAAGCTCGACGCGTTTGAGACTGACGCAGCGAATGTCGTGGCCAAGATCGCCGAGCCCGGCTGCAAGATCAACGGCGCCGATGTCGAAGCGCTCATCCTCTACATCCTGACCCTGAAACTGCGCACACCGCAAGCACGTGCGGCCGCCAGGGAAAACAACAACCGGATGAACGAGATGATGTTGGAGACCTTGCTCTCGGACCGTGAGCGCTTCCGACAATCCGAGTTACGAGCCGGCCGTGATCCAGAGGAGAGCGAGCCGACTCGGCAACGGTTGCTTGCTGAGTTGCGTGCCGGTGACCCCGTACTAGACTCCGACCCGGGACAGGAGATCGCAATGATGTTATGGGTCTCGCATCGAGCGGCGAAAAGCTCTTTACCGAGCTCGGCATCAGATGTCTTCGAGTCTCGAGTCGGAGTCGAGCAATGTTTGTTACGTCCGACAATCCAGTTGCGCATTTCGATCCGACAAGTCGCCAGACGCGGGCGTCAGTTTCATGTCGTCGCCAAATGCGATCACGTTCATTGCACTCGATCCCGGCTTTGGTCTTCTCCTCACGCAAGAGCATCCACGCGAATGGAGTGAGGAGACGCTCGACGAGGTGGACGTTGACAAGCTGAATCTCCTGACCTATGCATGGGCCGCGGAGAAGGTCTACGGATGCTCGCAGGAGACTGTGACGCGCGTGCGCGCTTTCGCGCGACGGAATCGCCGGCTACTTGCAGAAGTTCGTTATCGAGCTCCGCGCGTATGGCTCGCCCGCACGAGCGACGGCGCACCCAACGGTGGCCCGGTGACATTCACGAGCCGCCAAGACGGGAAGACTATCCGCCGCACGTTCCATGTATCTGCCCAGGGCATGGAAGACGTGCGTCGCAACGCGTGGCCCCCCGAGCCGACCACCGACGATGAGTCTGCATCCGCCGCGTAGATCATAAAATGGCTGAGACGGTCCTGGCTTCAGCGGCTGTATCTGCACAAATGCCTACCATCAGTAACGCTCATCGTCGACAGCTACACCACGCGGCGAGGTCCCGCCCTCCCGGCGAACGAGCGTGACAAACCGCTCCGGTCGGGCATTCGCTTCGGGATGATATCCGGGAGTTTTGCGAACCGTGAGGCAAACCAGTCGGTCAGCGTCCACGTCCGATGTCGCGATCGGGCGCGTCGCGTGCTGGTGTTCGTACGAGCTTGCCCACGTGAGGAATCAGGCGGCTGAGGCGTAGTGGGTCACGGGTGGGATCCCACGACGGGCCTGGGATCTCTCGGTGGATGACGGAGGGCGCGTGTCCTCGGCTTCGAGTCATGTTCCTGGCGAGGCGTGTGATCCGGTCGGGGTCTTGTCCTTCTTCGCCAAGCTGGTCGCGGGCGAGGTACCAGTCGGTGCCGTGGCGGGCGCGGGTGGCTTGGACGTAGGCGGTCTCCTTGCTGGTTTGCCAGCCGCCGGTCAGCACGACGGCACGATCGACGGTCGCCCCTTGCTGACGGTAAACGTGCTGCGCGTAGGCGAGTCGCAACGACTCCGCGTCTCGGTGTGCAAGCTGTAGCCGGCGGTCTGATCCGTTGAGTGTGAGCGTGAGCTTCCCGTCCTGGTCGATGTTCGTGACTTGGCCGCGCGTGCCGTTCTCGACGCGAGGTTGGCCTTGCGGGCGGTGTTGGGCGATGAACGCGACCCGGTCGCCTTCCTGTAGCCCGTAGTGGACGCTTGAGAGGGGAAGTTCATCGGGGCCGAGTTCGCCGCGTTGCGCGCGGATATGTTGTGCGCGGGCGTTTAGCCTGTCGATCTCCTTGTTCGAGGAGTCCGCGATCAACGCGACTTTGTCGATCCCGACTTCGCTGGTGAGTTTTGCCCAGGCTTGGACGGCGCTCTCGGCTGCCTGGTCGCGGGTGTCTGTGAGGTGGAGTCGTCCTTGGGCCTTGTAGTGGGCCATCGCGCGCTCGGGTTCGCCTGCTCGTAGCGCTTGCCACGCACGCTGCTCTTGCGGATCTGTGGTGCGGTGGATCGTGTCCAGTTCCACGGTCGGCGCATAGCCCGCGAGCCGGTCGAACATGCCACCCGGACCTATCGAGGGGAGCTGCTTGCCGTCGCCAACCGCAATCAGCTTCGCCCCCGAGCGCTCCACCAGATCAGTGAGGGCATCGAGGCGCTTGTGATCGACCATTCCAGCCTCATCGAGGACGATCGTCGTATCGGGACCAATACCGACGCTCCCCTTGTTCGCTCGGGCAGTGAGCGCGTCGAGTGTGAGCGTGTTTCCTTGGAGCGCTGGGCTGTCGCTTCCAAGCCGCTCCGCCGTGGAGCCGGAGACAGCGATCCCGATTGTTTCGCGTCCCACCAGTTGCTCGGCTCGTGCTGCGGCGTCGATCACAACGCCCTTCCCCGTACCTGCCGGGCCGACGAGCACGGTTGCACGCTCGGGACCGGTGAGGACGAGTAGCGCCATGTCTTGCTCATCGGTGAGCGGAGCCCCGATGCGCTCTGCGACCTCGCGCGCCGCGTTCATCCTCGCGGCGTGGCCGACATCGCGTCCGGAAGGTCGGCCAAGTATTGCTGCTCGTCGTTCGATTGCTTGCTCTTGTGCGCGGACAGCGAGCGTTGTCATCCGCCCGCCCTCCAATGTCAGCACGCGCCGATCCTGGATCATCTCCCGCGCTACGTCGAGCGCTTCATGTGGTGTTAGCTCTCCGGCGGTCTGCTCTAGCGCGATGGTGTGCAGGTCGCGCAACTCGAATACGGCGTGACGCTCGGTGAGGCGTTCCTCGATTCGATCCTCCACCGACCGAACGGACGGCGGGGTGCGCTCGCCTGCGAGTAGCCGTAGTGCCTCATCGGGACCGAACCCGTACCGGCTTGCGGTCTCTCGCCACACGTTTTCAAGGTCTGCACGGTTGGTGAGCTTCTTTGCGCGACGGTTCTCGAGCGCGAGGTTGCGCAGCTCGCCGCGCTCGGGCGCGCGACCGTAGCGAGCACGGAAGCGATCCGCTGCTCTCGCGACCTCTCTGGAGCGCCCCGAAAAGGCGTCGCGAAGCTCCTCCGCTACACCAGCGATCTCGAAATACTTGCCGTTCTTCCCGGTCTCTCGTTCGATTGCGTATCCCTGATTGGCGAGTTCTTGAGCGAGTGCGGAGCGGTAGAAGGCGCCGACCTCGCCTGCCGCACGAAAGACCGGCCGGGAGGCGACGGCGACGATCCGGTCGTCCTCGCGTACCGCGCTCGTGATGACGACATGACTGTGGAGCTGCGGATCGGGCGCATCAGCTCCTGAAACGCCGCGTGCCGTTGTGTGCTGGTACTCGACCGCGATCAAGTCCTTGGCCGGCTCCTCCTCGATGACCTCGCCGCCATAGCGGCGACGGACTACGCCAACGTTCTCGCGCAGGTAGCCGACCGCCTGCTCGACCGCGTTCGTGTGGGCTTTTTCGATCTGCTCTCGTTGCCAAGGATCGGCGAGCGCCCATGTGGTCGATACGGACTTCGGGGCGCTGAAAACACCGTCGATCCCACCGCCACGGCTGCCGTCGGCACCGGCACGCCGAAGCCACCGCCCGGTCTCTGGATGGCGGCCTTCCATAAGAGCAACGAAATCCTCGCCGCTCATTGGCGTATCGGGCCGGATACCGAGCCTTTCAAGCGTCTCCGAGTCGGCCAGCCATCGTCCCGGAGCCTGGGTCAGCTCACCGTCGGGGGTGAGGTAATAGTCGCCGCGCTCAGGCGCGACGGTCTTGCCCTCCAAATATCGAGCGTAGTCGCCACCACGCGCCGCCGGGATGCTCGCTGCCGTCATCACATGAAGTGATGACCGTGAGAAAGCCGAAACGGCCACCGACTTGCTCACACAGTCGTCACACAGCGCTCGCACTCTTGTGCATGTTGTCTGTCGTGGCTGTTTGGAGCGTCGCGGGCGATGCGGCGCTGAGGCGACCTTGCAGGCGATGGGTGGTCGTGCGCTCGGCGGAACGCGGGTCAGATCGGCGGGTAGAGGATGCGCGATCGGCGCTTGTCAGAGGCGTCTGGACGAATTGAGTGGCCGTTTTGGCGTGCTCACGGTCAATAACTGTATGAGGGCTTATGAAGAAGACCAACTACGCCACTGCTCGTCGGTGCTGAAGTCGTTGGCCGGTCGGGTGGGGTCGTGGTCTATGACCGCGATGGCACCAACTCCAAAGCGGCGCTCCCCGGCACCCAGGCAGGCTTCACGAATCATCTGGGCGCGTCCACGTACGAAGTGGGCCACACCATGAGCACCACGTTCGTCCAGGTCCTGCTCGACGCTCTCGATGGCGACGCGCTCGACACGCTCGCAGAAAGACTTGCGCCGCGTTTGGCGAAGCCTGCCCAAACCGACGGTTGGCTGACGGTGGGGGAGGCGGCCGAGTATCTGCGTTGCCCGAAGTCCAGGGTCTACAGCCTCGTGTCCGCCCGTCGCATCCCGTTCGTGAAGGACGGGAGCCGCACGCTTTTTAGGCGCAGCGAACTCGACGCGTGGCTGCGTGCGGGAGGTGGCAAGCGGCCATGAAGCAACCGCGCCATCCGGCGTGTCTATCATTCTGTCTGGAGCAAGGCACAGCCACGACGGAAGAAAAGCCATGAAGCGCAGCGAAACCGCAGCAGGCACCCCCATCATCGAGTTCACTCCCGAGGAGTACGACGCTTATCTCGAACGCGAGGTGCGTCGTGGGATCGGCATGAGCCGGGCGGAGTTTGTCCGCGCGTACACCGCCGGGGAGCTTGACGACGCGGATGCTGCCGTGGGCGATCTCGTGGTGCTGCTCCGGATCGGCCAGAACGGGCATCGAGCTGTCGCGTAGAGCAGCACAGCGCTTCGCCGATCATCTCAACGGCATTCTCAACAGCACAGTCAGTGACTCGCGGCTGTCGGTAATCCAGCTGCCGGCCGATCCTGGCACCTTCGAGTTGACGAGGCTCGTAGACGGAGACAGCGCCCCGTTGGAGTTGCATGGAAGCACGGTCTGCCTGTTCGTTCGCTACGTGATCGTCGTCAAGGACGGCGACTGCAGCATTGAGTCGTACGCCTATCGTCTTCAAGCGGGCAAATCTGCGGCTTCGTGGCTGATCCGCTGGGAGTATCAGCGCGAGTCCCCTCGCTCGGACTATCCGTACGCGCGCGCTCATGTGCATGTGCGCGGCGCGTTCCCTGACGGTAAGCCGGCCGACAGGCTCCATATCCCTACGCGCAGAGTGCCGCTTGAGTTGGTTCTGCGGCATCTGATCGCCGACTGGGACGTCAAGCCGAAGCGCGACGACTGGCAGCAGCAGCTCGAAGCCTCGATCGACGGCTTCGACGGCAAACGGCTCGCGCCGTAAAGCCGCTTCGCCCCTGTCCGGGCGGGGAGCCCGTCGGTCGGTTCAGCGCTCAGCTTCGGACGCGGCAGCCAGCTCCGCTATCGAGACACCAAGCGCCTCAGCGATCTTGCGCACGGTCCACCAAGCCGGTGCGCTCTTTGCCGACTCCACACGACTGACCGTGCCGAACGTTGTGCCTGCGCGGCTGGCGAGCTCTTCTTGTGTAAGCCCGCGCTCCTCGCGCAGGCGACGGACGGCTCGGCCAAGCTCTCGGTCGCCTGGAAGTCGTGGAGGCATGGCGCGGAGACTTTCACGCACAGGCGCTCAAGTCCATGCGCTTGACCACATGCGTGTAAGCATATAGACTGGTCTTCATTCCATATGCAGATGCGGGGCGCGCCGCCAGTAGCAGCCGCCCCGCGTGGCACCGAGAGCGTCAACTCCCGGCACGCCAGCCAAGCTACCAGTCCGGCAGCGCGGCTTCCTTGCCCGAGCAGTCCTCCGGGGCCTCCAACCACAAAGGAGGAACCATGAGCATCGATTCCGCCCCACCCACCAGCCCCCAGGGCGTCCTGTTCTCGTTGATCGCCGAAGACAGGCCGTGGACCGTCGAGGAGATGATCCGCGAGAAGGGCGAAGGCAGCCGACTCGCGGTCGTTGACGCGCTGGCCGAGCTGGAGGCAAAGGGTCTCGTGACACGGATCAACAAGCGCGTCGTGTGCGCGTCGCGAGCGGCTCTGAAGGCAGACGAGTTGAGCGTCTGATGGGAGTTTCCAACCGATACACCTCCTACGATCAAATGGAGGTGTGATGACCGACAAGCGCAAGCTAGAGAAGACGAGCGTCCCCGGCATCTATCGCCGGCACGCTGGCGGGTGCAAAGGCAACGGCCGCTGCAAATGCCCATACGTGGTCCGCTGGAAGGAGCGCGGGCAGGAGCACAAGCAGATGTTCGCGACGTTTGAGCTGGCGCGAGAGTTCAAGGCGAACCTCGGGTCAGGCAAGGGCACCCGCCGACCGCAATCGTCGCTGACCGTGGCCACGTACTACGAGACGTGGTTTCCCGCATACCGAGGTCGCACGAGCCGGGGACTTGAGAAGTCCACGCGGCGGGAGTACGAGATCAGCTTTCGGCTGCACATACTCCCGTTGCCGATCGGCCCTATTCGGATGCGCGAATTGGCGGCGCCAGACGTGCGCGATTGGCTACGCCAGCTTGAGCGTCGAGACGCGACACCGAGCACGATCCGTCGAGCCAAGGCCGCGCTGTCGGTCATGCTTGCGTCTGCCGGCGAAGATGGTGACCTTGGCTCCAACCCGGCGGCTGGCGTCAGGTACGTGCCGTCCGATACAGCGAAGCGGCAGCACCGCAAGCCGCCCCCGCGCGCGCTGACCGCCGAGGACGTTATGGCGATCCTGGCCGCGATGCCGATGTCTTGGCGCGCGTTTTTCACATTGCTCGCGCAGACGGGCGTACGGATTGGCGAGCTGTTGGGACTGACTTGGGAGCACGTCCACCTGGGTGACGATCCGCACATCATGGTCGCCGAGCAGGTCTACCGTGGCGAGCGCAAGAAGCTCAAGACCGAGGCGAGCTACGCACGCGTGCCGCTGTCGGCTTCGATGGCGGCGTGGTTGACCGAGCTGCGGCCCGAGGACGTGGCGACCGACGCTCCGGTGTTCCCGTCCGCCACGGGCACGCCGTTGAGCTACCACAACGTCTACAACCGCGTGCTGCACCCCGCGCTGATCGACGCCGGGATCGCCGTGCAGACCGGGACGGTGAAGGTGCGCAGGGGAGGGGAGGACGTCGAGGAGCCAGTGTGGGACTACCAGGGAGTCGCGTTCCACGCGTTCCGTAAGGCGTGCGGGTCGCTGCTGCTTGCGCACGGCAAGAGCCTCAAGCAGGTCCAAGGCTGGCTCCGACACTCGCAGCTCACCACGACCATGAACGTCTATATCCACCAGGTCGACGACGGCCTCGGCAGCGCCGACGCGTGGGACGACATTTTGGGGGACGCTCGGGGCCACCTTGGGGCCACCGAAGGTACGGACGCAGTGCAAAACACGTCCGGCGCGGCCCCCCAAAAAACCGCACGGTTGAGCCAAATTGGCTAACAGCCGCAAACAGCCGCAAAGCCCGTAGCGCACTCATAATCGGTTGGTCCCAGGTTCGAGTCCTGGCGGGCCCATTTTTCTCAGGTCGGTCCCTGTCGCCGACACTTCCCGCCAGTACGGGACATTCGCCCAAAAAGCCGAGGACCTTGGGCGACAGGAACAGTCGCACGAATACTGGACTTTGCGGCACTCCTTGGCAGTGACGGAGGCAACTCGGAGGCAGACGCCCCTCGCTTCGGAGGCAGGAGTCGGAGGCAAGCCAGCGGAACGTCGGGTGCAGGCTGTCCCTCGCCCGGTCGCAACGTCGCCATGCGGTGTATCGAGCGATGAGCGCGCGTGGGGGTACCCTGAGCGCAGCCGTGCGGCGCATGGAGGAACGCCGGGCCGAGAGCACGATCCGCCGGTGCCGCAGTTGCGGACGACAACTGTATGGCCGTGGGAGCGTGTGCCGGTCGCGCCGGTGCCCGGAGTACGGCCCGCTATGGGCAGGGGATCAGCGCCAGAAGCTGTTCCGCAACCTGGAGACGTTGCCAGGCGACATCCTGCTGAGCGCGGTCACGGCTCCTGGTGCGGGCGCGCTGCCGTGGGATACGCAGCAATGCTCCGCTCTGGGCGAGCATCGGCATTCAGGCAAGCTCGGGTGTCGCGTAAGAAGAGTGTCAGCACGCGAGTGGAACGAGTCGGCGACGGATCGTTGGCGGCGACTACACAGACGGGCGTATCAGGATGCCGTCAAACGTGCGGGGAAGCGGTCGGTGTTCTTGGTGGCGCGCGTGTGGGAGATGCAGGCGCGCGGTGTCTTGCACGTTCATCCGGTGCTCGCGTATGGGACAGCGCGGCACATGGAGGGGGCTCGGTGCTATCTCGCACGACTGGCTGAGCTTGCGCCACAGTACGGCTTCGGGTTCGTCCATCACAGCCCGAAGCACGTCAAGCCCCAGCCAGCCCAGAACGCGGCGGCGTACCTGGCGTCGTACTTCGTGAAGGGCAAACGCGGTAAGGAGACGCTGTGGGAGTCCGCGCGCTCGTCGGCGATGCCGCGCTCGATCGTGCATGTGTCGGTCAAGCTGACCCAACAGACAGGCTGCACGATGCGCACGCTGCGTCTCAAGCGCGCTGTTTACTATTTGTGGGGGGTGATCCTCCCTTTCGTGAAGCTGCGGGCTCTCTCAACGATCTTGCAGCTATTCCCTGGCGCGGAACTCCTCGTGCCTGGCAGCCCGGATCGGGCACCACCGCAGGCTGGAGATAAGGCGTCTGTCTGAGCACAGACGTACGGCGGCGGGAGGAGCGGACGGACGACCGGAGGGAGCGCGCAGCGCCCCCCGGACGGCCGCCCGCACCGCCGCCCCCGCGCGCTCGCGCGCGGCCAGCATGTCCAACTGCCGGCGGGGGGGATAGCATCATCGTCATGACTGCATGGGCAAGGCGGCAAATAGAACAGCAACGGGACGAGAGAGCCGAGTACGCGGCGGCGTCTTGGAGGCTGGCTGACTGGCATCGTGGCGACAGCGACGTCCAGTCTATTGAGGCTTCCGCGATGTGCGCTGAACGGGAAGCGGCTCGGATCGGAGCGCTTCTCAAGCTCTGAACGCGACGACAGCGTATCGTTCGCTGCCGATGGGCGAGGAAGAGCAGGAGGTCCAGCGGACCGGCTACGACCGGATAGGCCGAGTCGCCGTATACCTCGGAGTTATCGTGGCCGGTTGGTTCTTCGCGAAGCGAGTGGTCCAGCCTCCTACAGAGCACCATCCGGCGAGAGTCGCTGCCGTCATCGTCGCCGTCGGGCTTCTCGCTTTCGGTGTGTACCGCTGGCAGGAATGGACTGCGGAACGCCACCGACGCAAATGGCTTGAGGAGAGCAGGGTCGAGGGACACGGCGACGAACCGAAGTTCGGGCCAAATCGGGGGTGGGTGCCTCCTCTCATCGTGTTCGGGGTAATCGTTGCCTTCGTTGGCTGGCAAGGTGGTAGTGACGTTCGGAAGCACGAGATCACCTACTACTGCTCGTACGGTGCCGTATCGCAGGCGCAGCTTGTCGAGTGTGAGAGCAACGTGTCGTCGGACTACATCCGCTCGCTCAACACGAATGCGGCTCGGTTCGCAGAGGGCCAACTGGAATCATGCCTTCAGGGCGCTGGCCCATATTGCGCAGCAACGAAGGCGAATAAGGAACTCGAAGAAGAAGCGCCACGTCCGGGGGAATAGGGCGTGCGTATCGTGTTCTGCCGATAGGGTAGCGGCTCGATGAATGCTCGGGTTAGTGCGGCGTCACGACGATGATCAGCCGATCCGGATTGACCCTGCCTTGGTCAAGCTCGCTGTCGATGAATGCGTCCAACGATTCCGCGATGGCCTGAGACAGCGGCGCGGTCCTTATGTAGCTCCCGCCCGTCCACGTGGCAGTGGTCGTGTGGCTGACAATCTCGATCTCGAATCCCCCAGGCATAGCCGCTCCTCTTTTTGCCGGAGAGCCTACTCTGGTGGGGACTTGATCCCGTAGATCACGCCGTTATCCGCACGGCATAGTCGCTAGTGTGGGACTACGATGACCGAGCCAGCCAAGGACTTCCGCTCCGACCGCATGAAGTCCCCAGAGGGGAAGGGCAAGGCTCGCCGGGCTTGGGACGCCTACTCCAAGGTCGTAAACCAGGTTGCTGGGCCGCCCTTGCGCCCCGTCGTACAACGGATCGCTGCGCCTATGACGGCCGATCTACTGGGTTTCTGGCTCTGCTGGCACCTGGAGGGTGGCTTTGAGGGGCTACGCAGGCTGGGAATGAGTCGCTCCGCGATCTACAGGCGGATACGCCTATTTCGGGTGGCGTTCGACGCTCATCCAGACGAGTTCGAGTTTCCCGGTGTCTCTATTGACTTGGAGGCGTATCACGGGGAGCAGTCCAACTCGTAGTCCCACAACAAAGACTTCCGTCCGATGAGTTCCCTATAGTCTGCGTTATGGGACTACAGGACTCACCGGATCGTCGCGGCTCGTTTGCTGACCTGGATACCCGAGCCGCCCAGCGCGCACGAGTCCTTCGCCTCCCGCTCGCTGAGGATCACGAGCCTTGGGTCACGAAGGCCCAGCTTGCGACGCATCTCAAAGTCCACGAGAAGACCATCGAGCGCCTGGTTGCGAGCGGGATGCCGTGTCTGCGGCTCAGTAGACGCTCGATCCGCTTTCGTATCTCGGACTGCGAGGCATGGGTGGGAGCGAGGTCATGACCGTTCGCCGGCGCGGCAAACGTTGGGCGGTCGAGGTCTACGACTCGACGGTGACCAGCAGGAAGCGATATGTCGGGACCTTCGACAGCCAGGCAGAGGCTCGTGAGGCTGGCCGTCGGGCCGAGCAGGACGTCGCCCCCGGCGCGGCAAGCGCGGCGATGAAGCAGTCGCTGGTTGGACGGCGCGATGGCTTGAGCTACGCCCCCGGCAGAAGGAGTCCACGAACATCGCCTACCGCGAGCAGGTCGCACTGTTCGGGCGAACACATGGCGCGATGCCGCTCCGTGATGTGAGCGTGGAACTGGCGCTCGAATGGATGGGTGAGCATCGCTGGACGCTTGGCGGTATTCGCGCCATGTTCTCGGACGCACGTCGAGTCGGGCTCGTTGATACCAACCCGTTCGCCGGCCTTCGGCTCCGAGGATCGAGAGGGCGTAAGGACATCGAAGTGCTGACTCGCGATGAGGTCGATCAACTCGCCGCGTATGCGGTCGAGGTCTGGTCGGGCGAGGTGGCGCTCACGATTCGTGCACTCATCTTGATGGCTGGCTTTGTCGGTATGCGCCCGGCTGAGCTGTATGGACTCCGGTGGTCGGACATCGACATCCGAGCGAATGAGATCCACGTCGAACGCCAGTATTCGGCCTCGACCCGTAGCTTCGAACTGCCGAAGAACGGCAAGACGCGCACGATCGTGCTCACTGCACCCGCGAAGGCCGGTCTGCTCGCAATGCCCCGGCCGATGGACGGTAACGCGATGGTCTTCCGAGGCAAGAAGGGCAGTGTCCTCACGGGCCGCACCCAGCACTACTACTGGCACCCGGTTCGCTGTCGCTTTGGCAAGCCTTCGATGGACTTCTAGGAGCTGCGGCACTTCTGCGGCTCGTGGCTGTTCAACGACCTCGAACTACCGACGCAGGACGTGGCCCACCAACTCGGCCACACCGACGGCGGCGCGCTCGTGCAGCGGCTCTATGGCCACCCGTCCGAACGCTTGGCGCGCGAGCGCATCAAGCGGGCAATCGCAAGCGGGCCATCTGCCGTTGTCTTGCTCACAGACACGGAGCGGAGAAAGCCCTGACGATGAGACGCGCCTTTGTTCGGTCCTCGTTGCGCGACAGGGAGGACCTACGCAGCTTGGCTCTGGCCAGGCCAAACACCAGTCCGTACGCGCTCGTAGAGCACGTCGGGTGCGAGGTCAGCCCCGCCCGGCCAGCAGACTGTCCCGGTCTCGGAATCGACGCTGACTTCGGCGAAGCCCTCGGGGGTCACGGCGCGCTCGAACACCGGGCCGCGCATACGGTCCAGCACGTAGACCTCGCCGGTTACACCATCGGCAAACGTGAGCCGCAAGACTCCGTGTTGCGGGACGGTGGCCTGGGTTATGTCTGGGGTAAGGCCGATCATTGCAGTGGCTCGATCTCTTGCAGTGTCGCACCTTCGCGCGCTCGACGCCAGTTCTCATCAAGCTCTGCCGCGTGCATCTCGGCCCAGGCAAGCACAAGCCGAAGCTCGCGGCGCGGCAGGTCGCTCACCAGCACCTCCAATGTGTCGATACGCACCTTGGCGCCGTGCCCGGCGGCTCGCGCGTGGAAGTGGGGAGGCCCGTGGTCATCGAAGTACATCGTGATCGTGAGCCCAAAGAAGCGGCTTATTGTCGGCATCCACGCAAATACTGCCGTGTCGTCCGGTCGGCAAACTCGACCGACAGGCGGTCATTCCGAACAGCGCCGAGCGGTCAGAGGCAGAGCGGAGGCAACCTCGATTGCCGCGCCCCGTAGCGCTTGGCTGGACCAACCCTGTGTAACAAATCGGGCCCATTGCAAAATCCCGCACAGCTATGCGGGATTCTTGCGCTACGTAGTCGGTCGCCTCCCCCAAAACCGGCCTTGGGGCGACGCTTGGGGCAACACACTCCAAGCCGTGTATGCAGCGTGTACACTGGATACCGACTCATAAGCGCTTCAAGGCGGAGCCCCGGTCCTACCGATGCTCTAGCGCAGAAGGGCGATTAAACGTGCAGAAGCTCTACTACAACGCCGAATCCCTTGATCGTGGCATCCGCGAGTTTGAGCGCGAGTACGGCATGAGCACCGCGGACTTCTATGCGCTCTACATGGCTGGTAAGGAGCTGGACATCCCACGCTTCAACCAACACGCATGGGCAGCCTTTCAGGACGCCATTGACCGCCTGACCGACGGTGTAGGCGTAGCGCGCCGACCCGTCGCCGAGCGGGCCGGACAAGCGCTCGTCTGCGCATAGACCACCCCCGTAGTCAACTGTGGACGTTTGGGAGTATTTCCACACGCGCGAGCGCGAGATCAAAGAGTGCTCGCTGCACATTCCCGAGCATGTCTCGATCTTCTCGGCCGAGGAGGGCGATCGGCGCGGCATGGTCTACGGGCCGGTGTTGTTCAACGGCTACCCCAGTACCGTCTATCTGCTCATCCATGAGGAGGTCGTAGTCAGGGGGAGTGGGATCACACGACCTCGCTACGCCTACTTCCTCATCATCAACGGGCAAGAGATCGGCGGCTACGAGCGCCACGCGAGCCACGATCCCCCTGTGCATCGGCATTGCTCGCGTCATAAACGTCACGAGCGAGCGCCGCGAGAGCCATCTCGTTCAAGGATGCTGCAAAGGAGGCGTGGGAGTACGTCGCTCAGTTCGCCCAACCCATCGCTGGGAGCTGACCCAGGCGAGCGTCCCTGGAGCGTTGCGACGAGCGTCTACGTCGACCCCATGTAACAAATCGGGCCCATTGCAGAATCCTGCCTGGGCGAAAGCGGCAATGCGAGAGCCGCACCGATGGTCGTCGTCGGGCTCGCCGACCGACGGGGGGATAGAAACACGTAAGAAACAAGAGGCGCCATCTCAGCAACGACGACTTGACGCAGAGCGTTGGCCGTCGAATACTGGATGATCGAAAAATCTCGATATGTAGTCATACACGTAAGGAGATAGGACGGAGGGTTGATCGCGATGCACCAACACGGAGCGCTACCACGAGCACGTCGAGACGGTCTCCTTGAAGAGACGCTCGGCGAGGAGCTCCTCCTCTACGATCAAGACAGCCACACCGCTCATTGCTTGAGCCCGATCGCAGCCTGCGTCTGGCGGCATTGCGACGGCGAACGCGACGTAACTGAGCTTGCCGAGCTCGCCGGGGCGAGCAAGGATCTTGTCGCCGACGCGCTCCAGGAGCTGCGTGAGAAGGATCTGCTCGACGCCGAGCCCGCATTCACGGAGAGCGCCGTCCCCGGTGTCTCCCGCCGAGAAGCGATCGTCCGGGTCGCGCGTGTCGGTGGCGCCATCGCTGCCGGGTCGCTGATCGTCTCCGCGACCGCTGCGACGCCAGCGATGGCCAGCTCGGGCGAAGAACTAACATTCTGTAAAGAATCGAAGGGGTCGGGGACGACATGCTGCTCGTGCAACGACAAAGAATGTAAAACCGGACTTACCGAAGCACAATGCAATGCTCTTTGTGCCACACACGGAGGGAGGCACGACTTTCTCAAAGACAACTGGGTGTGCTAATAGGATGCCGGCTGGGCTCTGCGGCGTAGCTCGGCTCGGCTGGGCGGGTGGTGCCTGGGAGGGGGCGGCGCTGCACGTGTCGTCCACAAGATTGCTGTCATAAATCCAGCCTCTAGGGCTCGTCCTCAACACTCCGTTGCGTTGTGCCTCTCGCGCCGCAGGCTTTTCATTAGCGTTATTCGATGTCGTGGATGATCTCGGTGGATCTGCGGTGAACGCGGAATGTGTCGACCGTTATTCCCAATTGGCGCGTAACTTCGCGGTTGATGCGCTCACGGCCGAGGTCGCAGGTGCGTTTGGTCGTGAGGGGATCGAGACGCTTGTGCTCAAGGGCCCGGTGCTCGCCAGGTGGCTCTATCCCGGCGAGGTGCGTCCCTACGTTGACTGTGATCTGATGGTGGCGCCCGGGAACCGGGCACGCGCGGTGAGCGTGCTCGAGCGGCTGGGCTTCGCGGAGCATTGTGCGTGGATGCCGACGCCGCTATCGCTGGATCCTGGGGGCACGGCGTTCAACCGCCCTAGCGGCGGGATGGTGGACCTTCACTGTCAGCTGCCAGGGCTCGAGGGCGACCCGGATGCGATCTGGGGTCGGCTCGCTGCGAGCGCTGAGCGGCAGGTGATCGCTGGAGTCGAGTTGCGCGTGCCCGATCGCGACGTCGTGCTTTTGCATGTGGTCCTGCATGCCGCGCATCACGCGAACGAGGTGGACGGCAAGCCGCTGGAGGATCTGCGGCGAGCGCTCGCTCAAGTCGAGGAGGTAGAGTGGTCGAGCGCGCTGGAGCTCGCGCGCGAGTATCGGGGCCTCCCGGCGTTCGCGGCCGGCCTACGGCTTCTGCCCGAGGGCAGGGATCTGGCCCGCAAGCTCGATCTCGGCAAGGTGCGATCGCTCCAGCACGAGATCCGGCGCGAGGACAATGTGATCGCCGAGGAGCTCTACGCACTTCTGTCGGCCGACGTGGGGATCGGGCGGAAGCTGGCGATCGCCGCAAGCGACGTCTTCCCACGACCCGACTACATGCGCTGGTGGTCACCGCTGGCGCGGCACGGCAAACTCGGGCTGGCCGTCGCCTATGTCTGGCGCGCGATCTGGGTGATCGGCCAAGCGCCTCGCGCGATCAACACACTGTGGCGCATCCAGCGAACGAAGGGCCGGGAGTAGAGCGCGTGCGCCGAGGTGACGCTTTGTCAACTCGCTGGCTGGCGTGACAGCAGTGCGCCGGCGGCTTCATCGGCGTCTCCGCGGTCTCCCTCGAGGATCACGGCGTCGCTCGCGGCGCGCCGGACAGCTGCGAGTACCTGCTCCGGACGTGAGCGTGCGGCAATGGAGTGCTCCAGCAGTTTGATGGCGCCCTCTCCGGTGGTGCAGGGGCGCGGTGCAAAGGCAACACCGGGGCGGTAGCTGGTGAACGCGATCAGGGCGATGGGTAGAGGTCGATCGCCGGCTCTGCCACCGAGGCTCTCGACCGGCCGCTCGTCTGTCGCGCGGCTGGCGTCGATGCGCACCGACAAAGGCTTGGGATAGGGGTGAACGAGCCCGTCGGCGTCGAGTACGGCGTACTCGTCGGACCAGTATTCCGCGCCCGCGCGCACTAGCGCAGCCACAAGCGTGGTCTTCCCGGCGAAGCTCCTCCCCGGAAGCACGATCGCGCGCTCCCCCACCCCGACGACTCCAGCGTGGACGAAAACATGGTCGGGTGCATGCAGCGCTATGTACATGCGCAGCTCGGCGTCGAGGATGCCGAGCGCGAGTCGCAAATCAAACGGGCCCGCGATTGGTTTCTCGTCGCACACAACGTTCAGAAGCCCGTCATCTGTGGTGTCCTTGACGAGCGCGAAGCGGCCACGCTCGGGCGGGTGCCTCACCGGACGGCCGCCCGGAGGTAGGAAGTCGGAAACGGCCGCGAAGTGCTGAGGATCGGCACTGACCGCCACTGTCACACCGAACGCCTCGACTGTCACCGACTCTGCCGTGCTTTCACCTATCACAAGTGGACAGTAGCAGTTGTTTCCATTGATTGGTGGTGTACATTTATCTGGATGATGGACAGCGTGCTGATAGTTGCTCGGCTCTGTTTGGCTGCGGTGTTCTTCACTGCTGGTATTGGAAAGCTCGCCGATCGCTCGGGCACACGGCAGGCACTGGCCGATTTCGATGTGCCGAGCCGCCTTGCCGGGCCGCTGCTGCTGATCTTGCCCGCCGCCGAGCTAGTGGTGGCGACGGCGCTTTTGTTTCCGACTACGGCGCGCTGGGGCGCGACGGGCAGCCTGATGCTGCTCGCGTTGTTCGTCGTAGGGCTCACGCGAGTGCTGCGGCGCGGCGAGACCCCGGACTGCCACTGCTTCGGCCAAGTGCACTCCAAGCCCGCGAGCTGGGTGACGGTGGCCCGCAATCTCGTTCTGGCGCTACCGGCTGCATTCGTCGCGCTCACGGGCCCCGGCCCATCGTTTGCCTCATGGGTGGCCGACACCGACGCGACTGACCTCTGGCTGATCGCGACCGGCACACTGGCGGCTCTCACAACAACAATGTCCGTCCTTCTATGGCGCGAGAACCGCCGGCTACGCTCGACGGGCGGTCGGGAGGCCGCATCCCACCGGCAGATCGGAGCGCTGGCACCGCACTTCACGTTGCCCTCCACCACAGGGGGCGCCGTGAGCCTTCAGGACCTCTTGGCTGATGACCGGGCCTGCGTGCTGACGTTCGTGAGCCCGGGCTGCGGGCCCTGCGTGGCGCTCCTGCCCGAACTTGCACGCTGGCACGACACGATAACCGAACGCGTAGCCCTAACCTTGGTAACCGCCGTGAAGGCCAAGGAAGCCGAACAGCTCGCGCGTGAGCACGCACTGACCGACGTGCTCATCGACGAGCAATCGACCGTCAGTCAAGCATACGGAGCCATAGCAACACCCTCCGCTGTCCTCGTCGCGTCGGACGGCACGGTGAGGAGCACACTCGTCGCCGGCCCCGTCGCGATCGAGTCGCTCATACGTCTCGCGCTTCATGACGAGACGCGCCGGCTCCCACCCAGCTTTGACCACAACACGCCCTTTCGGGCGGCCGGCGTCGCCGCCTGAGCGTCGCGCTTGGCCCGCTGGACTACCGCGGCTTCGACCTCGTCGAGGTGGCGCCCGCCCTAGATCCCGCTGGGATCACAAGCGTCTTGGCTTCGAGCCCGTGCTTCGAGATGCTCTCCCTGCTCGCCCTCTCATGCCTCTGCGCTCGCCCCAACCGTGGTCGACGTCGACGAAGATCAGATCGCCCTCATACTGCGTCGAGATCGTCGAGTCGCGCGCTGGAGAGCAATACACGCTCGCCACGAAATGGGACTGCCTCGGATTCGAGCAGACGTCTCTGAGCAGCTCCCTTTGCAAGCGACCCATCGGCACGAACCACGCGGTGCCACGGAATGTCGTGCGCAGCGGCGCGACTCAGCACATAACCAGCCAGGCGCGGCGCGCCCGGCGAGACGTCGCCGTAAGTGCGCACATAGCCGGGGGGTATCGCGCGCACGCGTCGCAGGATCGCCCGTTCGGTGTCGATAGCCGTCGGCTGGCTCATGCGTCGAATCGTGACATAGACGTCGCTGAGACTCAGCGACTCCCGGGCGCCCCCGGGCGTCCACCCGAGAACCTCACTTCAGGATCGTGACCGAAGCCGGTCGACTCTCCAGAGCGCCGTCTTTCCCGGCGGCGAGGACTCGCAAGATGAATTTGCCCGTCAAGCTGGCCAGCGCGGTGGGCCGAGCTCTGAGGGTCACGTGCTTGCTCCCGCGCTTGGCGAACGTCACATGCGTGAACGCGAGCGCCTGCACGACCGGTTTGTGTCCTCGCTCGCGAACGGCCACGAGACGCAGCGTCACCTTGCAGGCCCGGGGGACCGTCACGAGGACACGCTCTCCATGCGAGCGCAGCGACGCCGAGTTTGCTTGGGCTGCCCTTAGCCGAATCGTGAAGGTCCGCAGGCTTACGCGTAATACGGTTACCGCAGCGCTCTCGGCGGGAGTATCGCCACCCGGTCCGTGGGCTTGCACCATACACGCGAGACGGTGCTGCACATCTGAAGCGGTGACACTGTATGTCTGGCCGGAGGTTGCGGTGAGGACACCATCGCGTATCCACGTGAATGTGAAGCTCGTCGCGTCCTTCCAGACGCCGGGCGAGCACGTGAGCTCTTGCCTCGGCGCGGCCACGCCCGCAATCGACGGCAAGGCGATCACGCTGGGGTGCGGAGGATATTCATTCGAGCCAGTCCCGGACGGCGTCTGGAGCACGCTATCGGAGCCGTAAATCGTCCCTGCCTGGTTGTGGGCGACGACACGGTAGTGGTAGGTCGTGCCGGGCGCAAGGCCCGAGACGACTTGAGAGACGGTCTCTGGCTGGCTCCCGGCGCCCGCGCCGGCCTCGAGGGTGCTGTCTTCGTAGGGCGCCATCCGTGTCCCATAGTCAAAATGGAAGGTCGTCGCCGCGCCATGCGGATTTATGACCGCCTGAAGATCTGCGGTGGTCGAGGTCAGGGCTCCAGGTGGGGTGGGTTGAGCTTCAGGCGGTTGAAACGGGCTTATCGGAGCAAACGGACAGGTCCCTCCGGCGCCGCCGACCTTGAGCACGGTTGCGGTTTGCGTCGCGTACAGACATCCGTCGGGCGCGACCGTCACGAAGTCCCCACGAGTGCCGCCTTCGAAGATCGGTTCGCTTGTGAGTGGAGGAGCACCCAGGTTGACTCTGGTCAGGCGTCCATCGTTGCCGTTGACGACCACGAAGGAAGGGGCAGCCGGATCGAACGGGTTCGCTCCAACCGCGATCCCGTCAGCCGTGCTGACATAGGTCAGGACGTTGACCTCTCCGGGCGCGGCGGAGTTGCTGGCGCTCACGCTGTCGATGCTGCCCACGTCCTCGACATAGAACGTCCCATCGGGCCCGGCTGAAATGCCATCAGGCGCCTGCATCCCCGTCGCATACTGAGTCACGATCGGTTCCGCGCTCGCGGGCTCTTCGATTCGGTCGACTCCGCCGTCGGTGTCCGATACGACAAAGAGGTCTCCGCTGACCGGGTCGGTGGCGATGCCCAGAGGATCTCCGACGGATGCCACCACGCGTAGGACCGTTCCCGTGAGCGGGTCCACCTGAACGACCTCGTTGTCTTCGTTCAGAGCCGCGTAGAGCTCTCCGTCCTTGCCAAACGCCAGCCCGAGCGGCCAGTTCCCGATCGGCGTGCTCGAGAGCTGGCTTTCGAAATCCGCAAGCCCTCCATGTGGCCCGAACTTGTAGAGCAAACCGTCGGGCGCATCGTCTATGTATAGGTTGTTGGCGGCGTCTGCCACGATGCCCATCGGCCCAAGGTAAGTGCTGTAAAAACCAGATGCGAAGGAGCTCAGTTCCCATCCCGGGTCGGCCACCGGGAGGTCGGTGACATTCACGGAGCTGGCCGTGGCGATGCTGGCGCCATCTGAGGCGAACACAGTTAGTGCGACGTCGTATGTTCCTGGCCCGGGAAAGGCGTGCTGGATCGTCGGACTGGTCGTCTCGAGCGTCCGTTCTGGTTTGTCGGGTTCTCCGTTGGCGTTGAACTGCCAGTCGTAGTAGGCGATTCCCCCTTCCGGCGCGCTCGAGGCGCTCGCGTCGAATGAGAGCGTGTCCTCGCCGGTCTTGGCCGTCGTGAACGCAGCCGTCGGCCGCACGCCAGCGGGCGCAAGGCGCTGCATGCAACGGTCGCCTCGATTGCTCCACTCCTGCTGGTACCAGTAGAAGTGGCCGTCGATCACCTGGTTGTACTTCTTGCCGTTCGGCGCGGCTCCAAGCGATTCCCCGAATTCCGTTTCTTCTTTGAACGTGCGGCACTTGTCGCCGATCTCTGAGCCTTCGGCTACGGTATCGGCCCAGGCGGAATCCGGTTCGGGATCGGTGAGCGACTCGTTGTGCTCGTGGCTGAGGCCGCCCTCGATCGCCCCGTCGGATGGCTTGCCATTGGGATGGTTCCCATCATCGCATAGGCCGTTTTCGGTTACATACGGATCGTTGCCGTAGACGATCTGGCCATGTGCGAGTTTGATGACATTGTGGTAGGCGCAGAATTCGGGGTTAGCGCTACCCGCGGAGCACAGTTCTTTGCCTTCTCCTTCAAAGCAACTCTCCACGTGTGGGGGCGTAATCACAAAATACTCGTGGTTGAGATCGGTTGGAAGGCCGTGACTCGTCACGTAGTCGACGAGCTCGGCTCGAATCTGTTCGTCGGTGAGGCAAACCGCGGCCCAGACGCAGCCGCTGGCGGGATAAGGGTGGGTATCGACCAGAGCCCCGCCGAAGTGCGAGTCGTAGCTCGCGAAAGCGCCTTCCGCGTCGTTGTATTGAGCGGCGACCGAATCGACGTTGCCCTGACCGCCGCTGTCGTGCGCCAGATCGCTGAAGTATTGGTTGATCCCGGACTCGTATTCGGACGGGTAGCCTTCTGGCGCATTCGAAGGATCCCAGTAGAGTGTGTAGTTGGTGTTGGAGGCCATCACCGGGCCACCGCTGTAATCCAGGTTGGAGAAGATTTCATCCAGCCCGTGAGATCCCGGTGAGGCATGTGTGCGCAGCTGCTCGTAGCTGAGCGTCCCGCCATTGGAGAGATGCGCGATCACGGCTGACGCCACTGGCGGGCTCAGGCCGATCGTCGTCAACGCGCCAAGAACGCCGGCCACGATCAGGGCGGCTGTCGCCTTGACGCTCGAGCGGGCGCCGTCTGCCGATCCCGGCGGCGACGGAGTCGCCTCTACACGGCGGCGGGCACTCATGCGCCACCGCCTCGCGTGTCCCCGAGGATCACCGCTAACGGCTCCCAGCAAGGACGACTATGCTCGTGTCGCTCGCCTGGTCGCGATCGAGCCTCACGGTGAGCTGCGCGACCGCGTGACTACGGCTGGCTAGGAGCCTCAGGCCGGCGGCGTTCAGTCGTATTCGCACGACGCGTCCCGCTGCTGAGCAACAGTCGTTGGGAATCGCAAAACGCGTACGACCGAGCAGCCTTGAGCCACTCCGGCTGAAGTGCGGTGCGTAGAGCACCGCGCTACCGCCGCACGTCAACCGGATGGCCTCCCCCTTCTGACAGCGCAGCCGCACAGTCGCGAGATCGCGACTAACGGTCAAAGTGCTCGAGGCGATCGTTAGGCGTGTGGCGGGCGCCGACGGTCCAGTAGCTGCGGTTAAGACAACTGTCTGCGCTCGCCTGGGCGTGCCTTTACCGGTGAAATTCGTCGCTATGGCTATGAGCGCGGCGGACACGACAATCAGTGCTCCAATGGTGAACGTACTCGGTCTCATTCCCAGGCGTGAGCCAGACTACATGACTGATTCTTATAGTGCGTTTTCGTTTGCTATCCAGAAAGACGCCGGCCTTCAGGAAAGCGCTTCTGACCAAACCTCGAAAGGCGAATCGGTCGAGTCCCCCGTATCCATAGGCTGAGCCTCTCTGAGCGATTCCGCACCAGCTTTCCCATGCGCCGTGCGAGCCCTCGAGCCGATCGTGGCGGCGCTCCGGCGCGGGTTGGGCCGCACCCCGGCGGATTGGGCGGCGCCCCCAGCGCGGGTTGGGCGGCGCTCCGGCGCGGGTTGGGCCGCACCCCCGGCGGGTTGGGCGACGCCCCGGCGATCGGCGGCGCTCCGCTCGAGTGACCTCCGACCCGCCCACTACGCTTTAGCGCATGCCTCGAGAGCCCGAGCAGCACGTCGCGGTCATCGACCTCGGCTCCAACTCGTTTCGGATGGTGGTGTTCCCAGCCGACGGGCCGCCGCGGGCGCGCGAGGACGAGCTGTCCGCGGCCGTGCGTATCAGCGAAGGGCTCGCCGCCAGCGGGCGTTTGAGCGACGTCGCGATGGAGCGCGCCCTCTTGACGCTCGACGAGTTCGCCGAGCTGTGTGAGCGGCGCGGGCTTCACGGGCACGCGGTCGACGCGGTCGCGACGAGCGCGATTCGCGACGCCGAGAACGGGGGAGAGTTCCTCGAACGGGTCCGTCTGCGCACAGGCCTCGACGTGCGCGTGCTCAGCCGCGAGCAGGAGGCGCGTTACGGGTATCTGGCGGCGGTCAACTCGACCACGCTCACAGAGGGATGCGTGCTCGACCTCGGCGGCGGCTCGCTCCAGCTCGTGCGCGTCGTGGGCCGGCTCGAGCGCGAGTGCGACTCGTGGCGACTCGGAGCGGTGCGCATGACAGAGCGTTTCCTGACCGGCGAGGGGCCCGCCAAGCGCAGCCAGCTGAAGGCGCTCGCGGGGCACGTGTCGCGCAAGCTGGAGCGGGCGCAGTGGCTGGAGCTCGCCGGCCCGCGCCTGGTTGGGATCGGAGGCACGGTGCGCAACCTCGCTGCCGCGGCCGAGCGAGCGGCGGGGCTTCCCTCAGAGGAGGTCCAGGGCTTTCAGATCGAGCGCGAGGCGCTCGACCAGCTCGTCGAGCGCCTCGCTTCCCTCCCGGCTGGCGAGCGCGCCAGCGTTCCAGGCATCAAAGCCGCCCGAGCCGACATCGTGCTCGCCGGCGCAGTTGTGATCCAGACCGTGATGCGCGATGGTGGGTTCGTAACGATCGAGGTGACCGGCGCCGGTCTGCGCGAGGGCATCCTCTTCGAGCGACAGCTCATCGGTCGCCAACCCGAGCCCACGCTCGCGCTCGCACGTGGCGCCAGCCGGATTGCGCCCAACGCGCGCGCCGCCTGAGGCGCCCGAGGGAGCGCCAAGCGCCCCGGCTCACCTCAGCCGCACGCTCACCTCAGCCGCACGCTCACCCCGGCCGCGCGTGCGAGACCCGGCGAAGGCGTTGCTCAAACCCGGCGAAAGCGCCGCTCAACGGCTGGCAGGCGCCGCCAGCGCCCGCTCGCGGCCCGCGCAGTCGAACAGGACCAGCTCGTAGGGGGACGGGCGGGGACCACGCCACGCCGCGGCCGGCAGCTCCCTGCAAGCGCGCAGCACCGCCTTGGTCGCCATGTTGCCTCCCCGCGACGCGTATGCGCCGCCGAGCACGACATAGCGGGCCGAGCCCCGAGCCACGAGGCGCGCGAGCCCGGGGCCGTCAAGCGCCGGGTCCGTGCCGCTGTAGCCCGCGACCGCGCCGGCGGGCAGGCCGAGCAGGATGAGCGGCGCCGCGGTTGGCGCCGCATCTGTCAGCACCGCCCAGCGAGTCCCGGGGCGGTGCGCGCGAACGTAGGCGATCAGATTGAGGTAGTAGCGCATCGATTTCCGATTCACGCCATAGACGCCGCTGCCCGTCGCCTGATGCGGGCCGGCCGCCGGGAAGGTCCCCTGGACGGGCGCGAGCCAGGTCGTCCCGGCATAGGCGGTCGGCGCCGCCAGCAGCAGGCACACCAGCAGCGCCATCGCCGGAGCGGCCAGCCGTCGCACGGCCAGCGCCACGATGCACCCGAGCGCTGCCCCCGCGAGCACCGGCAGGAACCAGCGCATGTAGTGCTGATAGTCGAGGATCGCGCGTTGAGCCGCGACCGTCGCGGCCACCGCGGGCACGAGCAGCACAACGCGCCAGTCGCGCCGCTTGGCAAAGCGCGTGAAGGCAAACGCCCCCGCGCCTGCCATAGCTGCGACGCCCGGTCCCAGCGCTGAGATGTAGTAGGGGTGAACGATCCCTTTGGAGAAGCTCAGGATCGCAACCTCCGCCAGCAGCCAGCCGCCGAGCACCACCAGAGCCGCCAGGCGCGGATCGCGACGCGCGCCCTCCCGCGCGAGGATCAGCAGGCCGAAAGCGAGCAGGCCGAAGAGCGCGAACGGCAGCATCCACGCGCCCTGGTCGGCGAGCCGCGCTTCGAACAGGCGCAGCGGGCCCGTCGCTCCCCCGAAGGAGATCGGGTTGCGCAGCCTGCCGTTGGCGAGCACGAGCGGCGGCGGACGCCTCACGGGCGCGTGGGCAAGCGCATTGCCCGCATGAGGCGCCCTTGACGCAGGATGCTCGGCCGAAAGCAGGCGCCTGGCCGACACGCGGCGCCCAGCCGAAGCAGCGTGCCCTACCTTCGGCAGGCGTGCGCCTTCCCCGACGGGCACCTGGCCCGGCCCGCCAGCCTCGCCTTCCACGCGGCCCAGGCCGTTGTAGCTGAAGGTCAGGCCGAGCTCGTTGTTGTCGGTCGAGCTGCCGACATACGGACGCTGTGACGCTGGTGTGAGCTCGACGACTGCAATCCATGAGAACGACCCAATACCCATGACCAATCCCGCCACCAACAGCATCCCGCCGCGTCTGCGCAGCGAGCCTGGAGCACAGAGCAGATAGGCGATCGCGATCCCAGGCACGATCAGGTAGGCGGCGAGCGTCTTGGTGTTGAACGCGAGCGCGATCAGCGCCGCGCAGGCCAGCAGCCAGCGCCAGCGTCCATCTTCGATCGCCCTCAACGCAGCTCCGCAGGCCAGGATCATCAGCAGGATCAGCAGCGAGTCCACGCCGTTGTCGCGCGACACCGCAACGAACGAGGGGAACACCGCGAGCGTCAGCGCTCCCACGAGCCCCGCCCCGGCGCCCAGGCGGCGCGCCAGCACCCTGTAGAGCGCCGCCACGGCGATCGTCGAGATGACCGCCTCGGGCAGCAGCAGGCTGAGCGGAGCGAAGCCGAACAGCTCCGCGCTGGCAGCCTGCGTCCACAGGCCGAGCGGGGGCTTGTCGATCGTGACGAGCCCGCTCGGGTCGAACGACACGAACAGGAAGTTGTGCCAAGAGCGCAGCATCGACTTCACGCCCGCCGAGTAGAACGTGTTGGCGTAACCGTTCTGGGCGAGCCTGTGGGTGTTCAGCACGGCCGACAGCGCGAGGATCGCGGCCAGCGCCGCGTGCTGTGGGCCGACGCGCTCGTGCGGCCAGCGCAGCGTGCGCGAGAACCGCGGCCTCAACGCGATTGGTCCTTCGACCGAGGCTGTCGTCTCGGATGCGTTCAAAGCGGTTTGGCTCTCGCTGGCGCCCACGTAGATGATGGTCTGCTACCCGTTCGCGGCGCGACGCGGCCGCCATGACAGCAAACCGCATAACTGCGCTAAGGAGACGTTAAGCAGTGCTAGGCCCGCGCGACGGGTCGCCGCACCCAGGCGTTCGGCGTCATCCTTGCAACCCGCCGAGCAGGCGCTCGAGGTCGCGCTCGTCATTCCATGCTCCCACCGAGGCCCTCAGGCACGCCCTGCCGGGGATGTCGCGCAGCACCACACCTTGCTCCTTCAGTAGCGCGCGCTCGCCCGCAGGGTCGGGGCTCGAGAACGACACGAGCGTGCTGCGCCCACGCGCGAGCGTCTCGCGCCCGGCCTCCTCCAGCAGCTCGGCGAGGCGCGACGCCAGCACGGCGGCGCGCTCGTGCAGCTCGCGCCATCCGGCTCGCTCGAGCAGCTCGGCCGCCGCGAGCGCTGTGGCGAGCGTCTCCGCGCTGAGCGCGAACGTCTCATAGCGGCGGCCGTCCTCGTGCACGCGCGCGTCGAGGCCGGCGCCCGGGTCGGCCAGGTTGCCGTAGCCTCGCCGGCTCACCTTCAGGCGCTCGCGCAGCTCGGGGGTGACGTACAGCATCCCGGTCCCGTCGGGGCCGCACATCCACTTCTGGCCGGCGCCCGCGTATGCGTCACAGCCCAACGTGCGCACGTCAGTGGCCACTGCGCCCACGCCCTGCGCGCCGTCGAGCACGACAGGCACGTCGAGCTCGCGCAGCGCCTCCTGAACGATCCGTCCCGTCACCCAGCTGACGTGCGAGCACGCCACCAGCCGCGTGCGCTCGCCGAGCGCCTCGGCGATCCCCTCGAAAGGGGCCATGCGCACCGTGACCCCGTGCAGCTCGCGCGCCGCCGCGAGCGCGCCGAGCAGACCAGGGTGCTCCTCGTCGCTCGTGAGGATCTCATCGCCCTCGCGCAGCCCAAGCCCGTCGATGACAGTCGCAAGACCCTCGCTCGTGCACGTCGTCAGCGCCAGCTCGCTCGGCTCGCAGGAGAGCGCGCGCGCGTACGCTGCGCGCAGCCTCTCGGCGAGCTCGTGGCGGCGCTCGAAGTGCTCGGCGGCTCGACCTGTGCGAGCCTCGCCATGCAGCTCCTGCGCGCCCGCCCGCGCCGCGACCGCCGGCAGCGGCCCGTCGGTGCCCGCGTTCAGATACGCGACCCGCTCGAGCACGGGGAACTCGTCGCGCAGCGCCTCGATGCCCACGAGCGGGCAGGATAGGGGCTTCCAGGCGCCACGGTCGCGGCGGGCGCAATCGTGCGGGTCTTGCGCTCGATGTGTAGGACCGGGTATCTATAGCGAGGGCCGGCGGAGCGCTTGCGTGGATGCCGCCGGCTGGGGGGCACGGGCGCCTCTGGGCAGAGAGTCGCTAGAAAAAGGGGTTGCGCGATGTCCGGCATGCACGATCAAGCTCCGCTGTGGACGCCTTCCGCCGAGATGGTGGAGGGCGCGCGGATGACGGCCTTCATGGAATGGGCGAGCGAGCGCCACGGACGCTCCTTCGACGGATACGCAGAGCTGTGGGAATGGTCGGTGGGAGAGATCGAGCAGTTCTGGGCAGACATCTGGGAGTACTGCGGCGTGCGCGCCTCGGTCCCCTACGAGCGCGTGCTCGCCTCGCGACGGATGCCCGGCGCCCGCTGGTTTGAGGGAGCGCGGCTCAACTACGCGGAGAACATGCTCATGCGCGAGCACGACCCGAGCGAGACGGCTGTGCTGCACGCCTCCGAGCTGCGCCCACTCCAGGAGCTCAGCTGGGGCGCGCTCGCCGAGCAGGTGGCGAGCGCCGCCGAGGGTCTGCGATCGCTCGGGGTCGAGCGCGGCGACCGCGTCGCCGCGTACATGCCCAACATCCCTGAGACGCTCGTCGCGTTTCTCGCCAGCGCCAGCATCGGCGCGGTCTGGTCGTGCGCGGCGCCAGAGTTCGGCGCGCGCAGCGTCGTCGACCGCTTCGCCCAGATCGAGCCGAAGGTCCTGTTCGTCGTGGATGGCTACCGTCACGGCGGCAAGGACTTCGATCGCTCCACCGCGCTGGCCACGATCCTCGAGGGGCTGCCGACGGTCGCCCACACGGTCATGCTTCCCTACCTGTCCGGCGACGCCGGCGCGGCCGGCCTGCCGGGCGGGCTCACATGGGCGCGACTGCTCGAGCTGGGCGCCGGCGCAGAGCCGCATTTCGAGCAAGTGCCGTTCGACCACCCGTTGTGGGTGCTCTACTCCTCGGGCACCACCGGCCTGCCGAAGGCGATCGTGCACGGTCACGGCGGCATCCTCGTGGAGCAGCTGAAGAAGAGCGCGCTGCACCTCGACCTGCGCCGCGACGACCGCATGTTCTGGTTCACGACGACCGGTTGGATGATGTGGAACTTCCTCGTCGGCTGCCTGTTCGCCGACGCGGCGATCGTGCTGTTCGACGGCAGCCCCGGCCATCCCGATCTCGGCGCGCTGTGGCGACTTGCCGAGCAGACGCGCATCACTTGCATGGGCGTGAGCGCCGGCTTCTTGGCCAGCTGCGAGAAGGCCGGCGTCGAGCCGGCGCGCGACTTCGACCTGAGCGCGCTGCGCAGCATCGGGTCGACCGGCTCCCCGCTGGCGCCCGAGAGCTTTCACTGGGTCTACGAGCACGTCCGGCGCGACATCTGGCTGTTCTCGACGAGCGGCGGCACCGACGTGTGCACGGCCTTCGTCGGTGGCTGCCCGTTGCTGCCCGTCTATGAGGGTGAGATCCAGTGCCGCGCCCTCGGCTGCGACGTGGAGTCCTGGGACGAGCAGGGTCGGCCGCTCGTGGACGAGCTCGGCGAGCTGGTCCTCACCCAGCCGCTGCCCTCGATGCCCCTGTTCCTTTGGGGAGACAGCAGCGGCGAGCGCTACCGCGAGAGCTATTTCGAGATGTATCCAGGCATTTGGCGCCACGGTGACTGGATTCGCATCACCCGGCATGGGGGAGCGGTGATCTATGGCCGCTCGGACTCGACGATCAATCGCCAGGGAGTGCGCATGGGGACGAGCGAGATCTACCGCGCGACCGCGGCGATCGACGACGTGATCGACGCGCTCGTCGTCGATGTGCCGCGCGGGGGGATTGGTGCCCACCCACCCGAGCTGTGGATGGTGCTGTTCGTCGTGCTGCGCGAAGGCGTGAGGCTGGACGAGCGGCTGGAAGCCACGATCAGGCGACGCGTGCGCGAGGACTGCTCGCCGCGACACGTCCCCAACGAGATCCTCCAGATAGCCGAGGTGCCGCGCACGCTCTCGGGCAAGGTGCTGGAGGTGCCCGTCAAGCGGATCCTGATGGGGGCGGCCCCCGCGCAGGCGGCGAGCGTCGAGTCGCTCGCCAACCCGCACGCGCTCGACTACTTCGTGGAGATGTCAACGCGCTTTCGGGCCGAGGACCCTGGGGCTGACGCCTGAAGTCGATACTCGCCGTAGAGGAGTGTGGGGCGCGCCCGTCGAACAAGTGCGCCGATGAGACGACTAGCAGCCACCCCAGAGAAGCCGTCGCTGAGCGGCGTTGGCGAGCACCAGAGCCTCTCGCTCTACATCCAGTCCCGCTTCGACGAGTGCTCGCGCTCGCAGAAGGACGTGGCGCAGTACATCGTCGACCATCTCGACGAGGCCGCCTTCCAGACCGCGGAGGAGCTGGCGCGGCGCGCCAACACCTCGAGCTCCACCGTCGTGCGCTTCTCCCAGGCGCTTGGCTTCGAGGGCTTTCCCGAGCTGCAAGCCGCGGCGCGCGACGAGTACCGGCGCATACACGCAAAGCCGCAGCCCAACGGATCGCTCGAAAGCTCGGCGCCGCTGTTCTCACTCGACCAGAACGAGTTCGAGACCGCGCTTGCAGCCGATCATCTAAACGTGGAGGAGACGGCTCGCAAGGTCTCGCGACCGGCTGTAGACGCGCTCACCGAGGCGATCGTCAGCGCCGAGAAGGTGCTCGTCGCGGGCACCGACCAGATGGCCTTCTTCGCGAGCTACATGCGCCACCTCTTGATGCTGCTCGACCTGCGCGTCGACGTCGTTGCCAGCCCCTCCCAGGAGGCGCTCAGCCGGCTCGGACGGATCGACGGCACGACGCTCGTGATCGGCCTGTCGGCGGGACGGCCGCATCCGCTCGTGGTGCGCGCGATGAAGCTCGCCCGCCACCGCAAGGCGCGCACGGCGGCCATCACCGACGCAACCCTCTCGGAGGTTGCCAAGCTCGCACAGATCAAGCTGTACTACTCCTCCAACAGCCCTGCCTATGTGCGCTCGCACACGGCGCTGCTCAGCCTGATCCAAGCATTGGCCTACGGCGTGTACGCGAAGGACACCGCGCAGTATGACGATCGCATCAAGGCCTTCCGGCTCAAGTAGGTCCTTGTCTCTATATTCGGGGAAGACAGGGCCGCATGCGGCCCTGTCCCGAGCCGCACATGTGCGGCTCGGCCGGTCGGCACATGTGCCGACCGGGATATATGGACTGTGAGATGGATGTGCCGAGGGCTCCCCAATCCTCGAACGCCGCATGTGCGACCCGCCGACTGCCACGTGCGCCGGCCCGGATAAGATCATGAGCATGCGCGACGAGGCGACATTCACGGTCAAGAGCGGCCTGGCCGAGATGCTCAAGGGCGGGGTGATCATGGACGTCGTCACCCCCGAGCAGGCGAAGGTCGCCGAGGACGCGGGCGCGGCGGCGGTGATGGCGCTCGAGCGCGTGCCCGCCGACATCCGCCGCGACGGGGGAGTCGCGCGCATGTCAGACCCGGAGACGATCTCCGGCATCCAGCAGGCGGTCAGCATCCCGGTGATGGCAAAGGCCCGCATCGGCCATTTCGTCGAGGCCCAGGTGCTCGAGGCGCTCGAGGTCGATTACATCGACGAGTCCGAGGTGCTGACGCCCGCGGATGAGAGCAACCACATCGACAAGTGGGCTTTCAAGGTGCCGTTCGTGTGCGGTGCGACGAATCTCGGCGAGGCTTTGCGGCGCATCGGCGAGGGCGCCGCGATGATTCGCTCCAAGGGCGAGGCCGGCACCGGCGACGTCGTCGAGGCGGTGCGCCACATGCGCGCCATCACGGGCGAGATCCGCCGGCTGGGGGGGCTTCAAGCGAGCGAGCTGGCGACCGCCGCCAAGGAGCATGCAGCGCCGCTCGACCTCGTCCGTCAGGTCGCCCAGGCGGGACGTCTGCCCGTGGTGCTGTTCTGCGCGGGCGGCATCGCCACGCCCGCCGACGCGGCGCTGATGATGGCGCTCGGCGCCGAAGGGGTGTTCGTGGGCTCTGGCATCTTCAAGTCCGACGATCCTCCCGCGCGCGCGCGGGCGATCGTCGAGGCCACGACGCACTGGCAGGACCCAGAGCGCGTCGCGGCCGCCTCGCGCGGTCTCGGCCCGGCGATGGCGAGCCTCGAGAGCTCGAAGCTCTCAGGCGAGCAGCTGCTAGCGCAACGCGGCTGGTAGGTGGCGCCTCCTCTGATCGGGGTGCTCGCCCTACAGGGCGACTTCGAGGCGCACGGCCGAGTCTTGACGCGGCTGGGCGCCTGCGTGCGCGAGGTGCGCGTGCCCGCAGACCTCGAAGGCTTGCACGGCCTGGTGCTGCCCGGCGGCGAGTCGACCACGATGACGCTCGGCGTGGAGCGCGAGGGGCTCGCCGAGCCGCTGCGCGAGCTCGCGAGACAGGGGACGCCGATCCTCGGGTCGTGCGCGGGGCTGATCATGCTCGACCGAGACCACCTCGGGATCATGGACATGCTCGCCGAGCGCAACGCGTTCGGGCGTCAGGTGCGTAGCTTCGAGGCCGACCTGATCGTAAACGGCCTCGATGGGACGCCGCTGCGGGGCCTGTTCATAAGGGCGCCCTGGATCGCCGAGCACGGCCCCAACGTGGAGATCCTCGCCGAGCTCGACGGGCATGCTGTCGCGGCGCGGCAAGGCCAGGTATTGGCCGTGGCCTTCCACACCGAGCTAAGCGGAGACGACCGCGTCCACCGCCTGCTCCTCGGCCTCGACGCTGGCTGAGGGAAGCAGCGGCTCCTCGAGCAGCCCGAGCACGCGGTTGAGGGCGTCGTGGATCTCGCCGGGCAGCAGTCCCTCGTCGTCCAGGCGCTCGGCTTCGCTCCACTCCCACGAGCGCGACACGTGGATCGTGGGCCGCAGGTGCGCGAAGCGACGTCCGAGCGCGTGCAGGAACGGGTCGAGCCGGGCTCGATCGCGCTCTGAGGCGTATCCGCGCTCCAGCAGCCACGGCCACAGGTCGGGGAGTATGTGATTGCGGTGATGAGCGCCCACCTGCTTCCAGTCCTCGCCCTGCCAGCGACGCGCGTACTCGGCGGGGTCGAGCCTGCACGTGAGGTAGACGCGTGTTCGCACAGGCGCGTTGCGAAAGCCGAGCAACGGCTGCGGCTTGACCTGCCAGGCGCCGGACTGGTCATCCTCGAGCAGCTCGCACAGACTCTCGGCGCGACCCCCCGCGTAGAGCTGCTCGGCCTGCCGCTTGAGCTCGCCCGGCCACAGGTGCAGCGTGAGGCGCTCCTCCTCGATGTCGAGCGCGGCGCGCTGCAACGAGGCCACTCCGAGAGCGGTGTCCAAACGCACATGGACCAGGCCCGCGCGCTCGGGAACGATCCCGGTGGCTTCGCGCAAGAGCGAGCGCAAACGCCACTTGCGACGCACGGGGTCGCCGCCGACGCGGCGCAATGTGCCAAATGGGAGCAGCTGCCCGAAGTCCTGGTGGGCGTAGGAGAGGACGTCCTGGACGATCGCCTGCTCGGCTGGTCCGAGCACACCCAGCTCGACCAGCCGCCACCACGACTCGAGCAGGTCGTGCCAGCGCAGCACGCTCGTGCGACGCTCGGCAAAGCGCGTCCCGTTCAAGTTGAGCTCGGCGACGCGATGGCCGTTGCGCCGCGCCCAGCGGCGGCAGACCTTGCTCTCGAGCACCACCACGAGGTCCGGGTCAAAGCGCAACACTCCATCGAAGCGCTGGTTTTCGTCGGTGTCGGTGACTTCTTCGGCAAGATCGAACGGCTCGGTGTCGGGCGTCAGGAAGACGCTCACCAGCCGTCCGCGCTCGACCTGCCCGGCGGCGAGGCTTTCCTCGGAGGGATCCACGATGTTGGTTGCCTGCATGTCCACGATGCAGTCGGGCAGCTGGCTCTGAGAGGGCTCGTCGATCGCCGCCAGCAGCGCCTCACGCGCGAGCGGTACGAGGCGCAGAACGATCATCGCTGCGCGCGTGAGCTGGTCCTCGTGAGAGCGGGAGAGCTCGCGGTAGGGCTCGAACACGTTGAGGTGCGGATTTGATGTGGCGCTCTCCATGACCCTCCGTCCTATTTAGGAGTCATGGAGTTTATTGTACTCTAATGTTTCAAAGGGCTTCGAAGCACACCACGCCGCCCGCTTCTCGCTCGACCACACGACCTTCGTCGATCAGCAGGTCCACATGCCCAAGCACCTCTGAGAGCGTCAGGAATGCCTGGGTGACCGCCACGTTGCCCCACATCTCCTGCGCCAGCTCATATGCGTTGCGCGGTCGATCGGCGATCAGCGCAAAGAGCCTGTCGGCGCGACGCTCGTGCATGCGAAAGCGCTCGTCGATCAGCTCGCGGTGTCCTTCGATCGGCTCACCGTGGCCGGCGAGAACGACCGATAGCCGCATCTCGCGCGTGAGCCGCAGCGAGTCCAGATAGGCCATCAGAGCACGCGGGCGCCGAGTCGGATCGTCCCGCTTGCCGGCAGACCCCAACGGCTTTGACAACAACGGATTCGAGGAGATGCGCTTGAGCAGATGATCGCCTCCGAACAGCTCCCCCGATGCTTCGTCCCAGAACACGGTGTCCGAGGGCGAGTGCCCTGGTCGATGCAGCACTCGCCACGCGCGCGAGGCGAACTCGAGCAACTCACCCTCGGCAAGCGGGCGGGTCACGTGCGCGGCGGCGCCCCATGCGCGAAAGCTCGAGGACACCGCGCGCAATGCGTAGACGACGTCCTGGGGGATGCCGTTGCGCAGCATGATCTCCGCGGAGAAGCTGTCGTTCTCCTCCATCTCACGCCTGTAGTCGGCGAGCCAGGGAGCGAGGCGATCGAGCGCGCACACCTCGGCCCCCGAGCGCTCCGCGAGGATCTGCACGAGCCCGATGTGGTCGATGTGCTGGTGGGTGACGACGATTCGACCCAGATCCTCGACACGGCGCCCGTGGGCCCGTAGCGCTGCCTCCAGCGCGGTCAACGACGTGGCGGAGTTGGGACCGGCGTCTAGCAGCGTCAGCGGGTCGTCGTCCACGAGGTAGCAGTTGACGCGTCCCACGGCAAAGGGGGTGGGGATCGCCAGACAGTGGACACCCCCCGCGCGCGCGGGGGGTGTGAAGTTGCGGTTCACCCCTGCACCAGGATGGCGCGCTCTGAGGCCTCCGAAGAATGGGGTCCCCCCGCGGGCGCGCGGGGTCGAGCGATCTCGATCACGACCCGGTCGGCGCGGCCGAGCGGATCAGCTCGAGCACTTCCTCGCGCGCGCTGCGCATGTGCTCGGGCGAGCGCAGCGACTCGAGGCACAGGCGCAAGAGCGGCTCGGTGTTGGAGGGCCGCACGTTGAAGTGCCAGTCCTCGTAGTCGATCGAGACCCCGTCGAGCCAGCTCTGCTTGGCGTCGGAGTAGCGTTCCGCGATCTCCCTCATCTTGGCGTCTTGGTCTGAGACCTCGGAGTTGATCTCACCGGAGATGAAGTACCGCTCGCGATAGGGCGCCAGCAGCTCGGAGAGGCGCTTGCCCCGCAGTGAGAGCTGCTCGAGGATCAACAGCGCCGGGATCGTGCCCGAGTCGGCGCAGTAGAAGTCACGGAAGTAATAGTGCCCGGAGACCTCGCCGCCGAAGAGCGAGCCCTCCTCGCGCATGCGCGTCTTGAAGAAGGCGTGCCCGACACGGTTTATGTGCGGTATGCCGCCAAGGCGCCTGACCGTGTCGGGCACGGCCCAGCTCGCCCGCACGTCGTAGAGGATCGTCGAGCCTGGGCTCTTCCCCAGCAGCGACTCCGCGAGCAACGCCGTCAGGAAGTCGCCGTCGACGAACTCGCCGGTGTCGTCGATGAAGAAGCAGCGATCTGCGTCCCCGTCCCATGCGATCCCGAGGTCGGCGCCCGTCTCGCGCACCTTCTCGATGATGAACGTGCGGTTCTCGGGCAGCAGCGGGTTGGGCTCGTGGTCGGGGAAGTTCCCATCGGGAGTCCAGTAGGTCTCGATCAAGTCGAGACCCAGGCGCTCGAGCAGGGGGCCGACCATCGGGCCGGCCATGCCATTGCCACCGTCCACGACCACCTTCAGCGGCCTGATCGCCTCGGGCTCGATCATGGCGAGCGCCGCGGCCTGGAACTCCTCGTAGACGTCAACCTCCTCGACCGAGCCATCGGCGGGCGAGGGGTCGCCGAGACCCGCTTCGATCGCGTGGCGGATGTCCTGGATGCCGGCATCGCCCGACAGAGCGATCGCGCCGTCGCGCACGAGCTTTGCGCCCGTGTAGGCCTTGGGGTTGTGCGAAGCCGTGCACATGAGCCCACCGTCGAGCTTGCGCGAGCCGACGAGGTGGTAAAGCATCTCGGTGCCCACCTGGCCCGCGTCGAGCACATCGGCCCCCTCCATCAGGATTCCCTCGCGGTAGCGCGCCGCGAGCTCGGGCGCCGTCAGGCGCATGTCGCGTCCCAAGCCCACACGCAAGTCGCTGGCGGGCTTGCCCGAGAGCGTTGCCAGCACGCGGGCAAAGGCGCGCCCGATCGCCAGGGCCGTGTCGCCGCCGATCTGCTCGCCGTACAGACCACGGATGTCGTAGGCCTTGAAGATGCCGGGATCGATCGCCATGCGGCCGCCCATCCTAATCGCGGGTCCGTGTCGGGGCCCTCGCGGCTCTGCCACAGGCTGCCTTGCCCGCACGCTGCCCGACTTGTCGCAAGCGCCGGCGGCAGAAGAGACCGTGCGCCCGGCGCTCCGCGCCTGCGGTCTCTCCTAGCGGTAGGTCAATCTCACGTGCACCGCATATTTGCGCTGCTCGCCGCCGTGCCCGGCTGCGTCCACCTCAATCGCCGCCGTAACCGAATGACCCGCTCTCAGCGCCCCGCGAATCCGAGCCAAGGTGCTTGCCGTGAACGACAGCTCGACCGTGCGGGAGCGGTTGGCGCTCAGCGTCAGGCGGGCGCTGAGCAGCTTCAGCGCGTGGCGGTGGCGCTTGAGGCTCAGGTGACCGTGCACGAAGATCGAGCAGTCCTGATTGCATCCCACCACAAGCGACACGCGCCGATGGCGGTGGCGCAGATCCTCCTTGCGCGCGATCGACACGGTCAGCTGCAGCTTCACGACCGGGGTGGGGGCTTGCTGAGCCGGGGGGCTCGGAGCGCTCTCAGGCAGGCCACCGGGGGGATTGGATGCCGGCCCGGGAGCCGGGTGCGACGGCAGTATCAGGGGCGGGAGCGGCTGCTGATTGAAGTTGAAGTCGTTTTCGAGGTTGCCAAGCCCCGGAGCCGTTTCGCGTACTTTGGGCCTGGGGTCTTCACGTCCGTCGGTTTTCGGGTTCAGGCGATCCCCGCTCAGGAAGTCGTCCTCGATGAACTTCAAGTACGCGTCGTGGCTGAGCTGCTGGTGGTCGACGTAGCCAGAGCGGGCGTAAGGGCTTATCACGAGGCCGGGGATGCGCAGGCCATAGCCATTCTGGTCTATTTCAGGTGGCACCACGTGGTCGTAGAACCCTCCCCAGTCGTCCCACGAGAGGAAGATCGCCGTGCTGTCCCAGCAGGGGCTGCGCATGATCGCGTTGATCAGGGTGGTGACGTACGCCTGCCCGGTCGAGACCAGCGAGGTTGGGTGTTCGGAGACGTTGTCGTTCGGCGCGATCCAGGTGACGTTGGGCAGGCCGCAGGCGCTCTGTTCGTGCACGGCTGTGTAGAAATGGGTGAGCGATTCGATTTTGTCTCGCTGGTTGTCTTCCTTGACGTCGGTGAAGTCGGCCAGCGGGTTCCAGATGCCCGGCGTCTTGGGACCCTGCGCGACGGGCGCGCAGGTCATCGCTTCGTCGGACTGGCAGTCGGGCTCGGCGCCTTCAAAGACGAAATAGCGCCAGCTGATGCCTCGCTTGTGCAGCAGGTAGGTGATGTCCGTCCACGCGTGGCTGGTGTTGGGATCGGTATCGGGGTTGGATCCCCCTTCGATCGCGTTGTGGCATTCGAAAGCATTGGTGGATCCATCCGGACAGCTGGCCGACCACCCCGAGACCAGGAAGAGATGCTCGGGCAGGCTCCACGACGCCACGGACTCGAACATGTCGTCCTGCAACACATAGTTCTGGGCATAGGTCCAATAGTTGGGGATCTCGCGTGCGTCGTGATAGCCCATCACGTCGACGCACGTCTTGCGAGCCGCCGTTTCGGACACGTTGCACGGGCTGCAGTTCGGTTCGGTCGAAGAGCATTTCAACCCTCTCTCCGCCTGGCCGATGAAGCCGTCCATCGCGCCGTCGTCGATGTCGGCCTTGGCGCTACTCGCGCCATGAGGCCCGCCGAAGTTCTCGTCGCTGGGATCGTGGAAGGGGGTGAGGCATCCGCCGTTGAGCGGATCCGGCTCGCATACCCCGGCGGGGATGCCATTGGCCCCGGGGTAGGTGCCGAAGTAGCTGTCGAACGATCGGTTCTCCTGCATGATCGTCACGACGTGCTGGATCTTGTGGATGCCGTCGATCGGCGCCGCGCGCGCAAGCGGGGCATTCCCGAGCCCGAGGGTCACGATCGCCGCGACCGCCACCAGCGCGCCGGCCGCCATCTTGCTCGAGCCCCCCTTGCCCTCGAACCGCATTTGCCATCGCCAACACGCGTCTGGCCGCCGAGTTGCGCCGCGGCGCGGGTATCCTGCCGGTCATGTCAGGACACTCCAAGTGGGCGAGCATCAAGCACAAGAAGGCGATCGTCGACTCCCGTCGCGGTCAGCAGTTCACCAAGCTCGCGCGCGCCGTAACCGTGGCCGCGCGCGACGGCGGGGGCGACCCGACGGGCAACGCGCCGCTGGCGCTTGCGATCGCCAAGGCGAAGGCGGCGTCTATGCCCAAGGACAACATCGAGCGCGCGATCGCCAAAGGCACGGGTGAGGGCGGCGAGGCCGACGCGATCGAGACCGTCCTGTACGAGGGGTATGGCCCGGGCGGCGTGGCCGTGCTGGTGGAGGCGCTCACCGACAATCGCAATCGCACCGGCGCCGACGTGCGCCACGCCTTCTCCAAGCACGGCGGCAGTTTGGGGGAGCCGGGCTCGGTCGCCTACCTGTTCGAGAAGCAGGGCTCGATCGCGATCGACGCGAGCGCCTACTCAGAGGACGAGTTGATGGTGGCGGTCGAGGCGGGCGCACAGGACATCTCGATCGACGACGACGTCTTCGAGGTGATCACCCAGCTCGCTGACTTCGCGGCGGTTCGCGGGGCGCTCGAAGAGGCGGGCATCGAGATTCAGAGCGCCGAGCTCGCCTACCGCCCCAAGACGCTCGTGCCGATCGACGAGTCTCAGACGGTGCGCCTCATGAAGCTGATAGACGTGCTGGACGAGCTCGACGACGTAGACGAGGTCTATGCCAACTTCGACGCTCCCGCCGAGGTGCTCGAACGCGTAGCGGGATGAGTCGGCGGCTGCGGCCGTGGCCCTCATTCAGGACGAGCCCCCGGGCCAGAGCATGAATAGCGACGGTCTCCCACCTGTCGTGATCCTCTGCGGCGGGCGCGGCACGCGCCTGCGCGAGCATGCTCGCGCGATACCCAAGCCGCTCGTGGAGATCGGCGGGCTGCCGATCGTGTGGCACGTGATCCAGCTGTACGCGGTGCAGGGCTTCAGGCGCTTCCTGCTCGCCACCGGATATCGGGGTGCGCTGATCGCGCGCTTCGCCGAGGAGGCCGACTGGCCGCGAGGCGTGGGGGTCGAATGCGTGGACACGGGCCTGGACACGCCCACGGGCGGGCGCGTGAAGCTACTCGAGGAGCGGCTTGCAGGCGAGCAATTTTGCGCCACCTACGCCGACGGGCTGGCCAGCGTGAACCTCGCGGAGCTGCTCGCCTTCCATCGCGGCCACGGACGGCTGGCGACGATGACGGTGGTGCGCCCGGAGCTGCAGTTCGGCGTGACCGAGCTAGAGGAGGGGAATGGTCGCGTCTTGGGCTTTCGCGAGAAGCCGCGCTCCGAGCATTGGGTCAACGGGGGCTTCTTCTGCTTCGAGTCGGGAGTGCTCGACTATCTCGAGCCCGACAGCGTGCTCGAGCGCGACCCGCTCGAGCGGTTGGCCAGGAGCGACCAGCTGCGCGCGCACCGCCACGAGGAGTTCTGGGAGTGCATGGACACATACAAGGACGCTGTCGCGCTCAACGACCTGTGGGAGTCCGGTCAGGCGCCCTGGCGGATGTGGTGAGGCCCACGCGCGAGGGCAGGCGTCCGGAGTCCCACGGAGAATCACCAGAGGATGATCGTGCTAGGCATAGACCCGGGCCTCGCAAACACCGGCTACGGCGTGGTGGCGCGCGAAGGCGCTCGCCTGATTGCGCTCGACGGCGGCGTGATCGAAACGCGCGCAGGGGTCGCCGTCGAGCGCCGCCTCGCACAGATCGCGATCCGCATCCGCGAGCTGCTGGACGAGCACGAGTGCGAAGCGATGGCGCTGGAGCAGCTCTACTTCGGCCAGAACGTGCGCACTGCCTTCGCCGTCGGCCAGGCGCGCGGCGTGACGATGCTCGCGGCCGGGGAACGCGGGATACCCTGCTCCTCCTACACCCCCCAGCAGGTCAAGTCGGCCGTGTGCGGCAGCGGTCGCGCGGCCAAGGACCAGGTGGCGCGCATGGTGCAGACGCTGCTATCGCTTCCACAACTGACGAGGAGCGACCATGCCGCCGACGCGCTCGCGGTCGCCGTCTGCCACGTCAACGGCTCGCCGCTCACGGACGCCGTCGCGCTCGCGCTGCAGAACGCCGGCGGGCCCCCATGATCGCCCTGCTGCGAGGCGAGGTTGCGATCCGCCGTTCCGATCACATCGTCGTGCAGTGCGCGGGCGTGGGCTATCGCATCGCCGTCTCGGCCGAGACGTTGCGCCAGGTGCCCGCCGTGGGAGGCGAGACGACGCTGCACACGCATCTCGTCGTGCGCGAGGATGCGCTGCTGCTGCACGGCTTTCACTCAGAGCAGGAGCGCGACCTGTTCCTGATGCTGCTGTCCGTGCAGGCGGTCGGCCCGAAGGTGGCCGTGGCGGTGCTCTCCAGTGGCTCGCCGAGCGAGCTGATCGGGGCGATCGCAAGCGCGGACGCGGCGCGCTTCCAGGCGGTGCCTGGGATCGGCAAGCGCACGGCCGAGCGCATCATCGTCGAGTTGCGCGAGAAGGTCGGCGTCGATAGCACGCCTGAGTATTTGGGGATGGGGGGGCGTGCGTCCGGTCCACGGGCGCTCGCCCACGAGGGCCTCATCGCGCTCGGCTACAACGCGCTAGAAGCGGAAGAGCTGCTGCGGGGCATCGACGGTGAGAGCCCCGAGGAGCTGATCGCGGGCGCGCTGGGCGCCGCGCGGGCGGCATGATGGCTCAGGCAGAGCGCATACAGACTCCCTACCTGACCCCCGAGGACGAGCTCGACCGCTCGCTGCGCCCGCGAGCACTCGAGGAGTTCATCGGCCAGCCCGTGCTGCGCGAGCAGCTGTCTGTCGCGATCGAGGCGGCGAGCGCGCGTGGCGAGGCGCTCGACCATCTACTGCTCGCCGGGCCGCCGGGGCTTGGCAAGACCTCGCTTGCGCAGATCGTCGCGGCCGAGCTCGATGTGCCGTTCATCCAGACCGCTGGGCCGGCGCTGGAGCGCAAGGGAGACATCGCGGCGTTTCTGACTGCGCTTGAGCCACGCAGCGTGTTCTTCGTCGATGAGATCCACAGGCTCCCGCGCACGCTGGAGGAGACCTTCTATCCCGCGATGGAGGATCGCCGCCTGCCGATCACGGTCGGACAGGGCGCTGGCGCGCGTGTCGTGACGCTCGAGCTTCCCCCGTTCACACTCGTTGGAGCGACGACGCGAGCCGGGCTGTTGACAACGCCGTTGCGCGACCGCTTCGGCATCCAGGCGCGCTTGGAGCACTATGGCGTCGACGATCTCGCTCGGATCGTCAAGCGCGCGGCCGAGATCCTGCAGATCGACGTCGACGAGCACGGCGCGCTCGCGATCGCCGAGCGCAGCCGCGGCACGCCGCGCGTGGCCAATCGCCTGCTCAAGCGTGTGCGCGACTACGCCGAGGTGCGCCTTGACGGCGTGGTCAGCGTCGACGCCGCGCACCGCGCGCTCGAGCTGCTGGAGGTCGACGAGCAGGGGCTCGACCGGCTCGACCGCGAGATCCTGAGAACGATCTGCGTCAAGTTCGACGGGGGGCCCGTCGGGCTCTCGACGCTCGCCGTGGCGATCGGCGAGGAGCAGGATACGATCGAGGATGTATACGAGCCCTACCTGCTGCAGCAGGGGTTGATCAAGCGCACCGCCCGCGGCAGGATCGCGACACTGGCCGCGTTCGCCCATCTCGGGCTCGAGCCACCCAGGACGCAGACAGACACGACGGCTTTGTTCTAAGACGCTATGGAGAAGGGGCCCAGGGGCCCTTCGCGAAGAGGCCCGATTGGGCCTACCGCCAGCCGTTCGAGCCAGCTGCACGTCGGGACGCCGGCTCCCCTACTCTGTGGAGTCCGATGGCGCATCCCTTCATCTGTCCGAACTGCGGCCACCGCACGCGCGAGATCGACCGCAACATCGGCTTCACTCGCCAGCCGAAGGGCTGCGCAAAGTGCGGCTTCGCCTTTCTGTTCGAGCTGCTCGACGACTATTACCCTGCGCCGGACGCGGCCTTCTTCGTGTGCGACGGCGAGGGTCGCGTGATCGGGTGCGGCAAGAACTCCTTCGCATTCACCGGACTGGAGGAGGAAGGCGTGATCGGCCAGCGCGTCGAGCAGGTGCTCGGCCTGACGTTCGCCAACGGCGACGATCCTGTGGAAACTGTGCTCGAGTGGGGGGTGCGAGCGCTCGACGTGCCGGTGAAGGTCAGCGGCGAGCGCGACGTCGAGGCGCAGGCGAAGGCCGACATGTTCCCCGCATATGACGACGATGGTGGGTTGCTGCTCGTGCTGACCCCCGACAAGTAGGCTGATCTGCTGTGGGAGATCGTCGCCGAAACACTCTGATCCTGCTGATCGTGGCAGGGCTCGTAATCGCCTCGCTGGCGGTGATCGCGAGCAAGCCGACGCGTCTGGGACTCGACCTGAAGGGCGGCGTGCAGCTGATCTACCAAGGGCGGGCGACCGCACAGGCGAAGGTCGACACCGAATCGCTCAACCGCGCGATCGACATCATGCGCAAACGCGTCGACAAGCTCGGCGTCGCGCAACCGGAAATCCAGCGCACCGGCAAGAGCGAAATCGACGTGGCGCTCCCGGACGTCACCAACGCCCAGCGCGCTCAGCAGCAGGTCGGCAAGACCGCCCAGCTGTTCTTCTATGCGTGGGAGCCGAACGTGATCGGTCCGGACGGGCAGCCCGCGCCGACCGAAGCGACCGTGACGGGCGGCGCGAACCCGGCGCAGGCCGAAACGGGCGTGCCCGAGTACGAAGCCGTTCAGCGCGCGGTCAAGCGCCCGGCGATCATCCGCAAGAACGACACGACCTACGGGGAAGGATGCACGCCCAAGCAGGTGAACGGGTGCATCTATGGCCAGTGGTATCTGCTGGACACCGCCCACAAAAAGGTGCTCAAAGGCCCCGAGGACACCGAACAGAACCTGTATGCAGACAACTACAAAGCGCCGCCCGGCGCGAAGCTCAAGGCGGTGCGAGTCAACCCGGGCACGGTGCTTGCGCAGGCGCAGCCGATCACCGGCAAGGAAGGGAAAGTGACCCAGCCGACGCCGGAAAGCTGGTACGTGCTCAACGACGATCCGGCGCTGAACGGCCAGGAAGTCAAGAACCCGCGGCAGAGCTTTGACAACGGCGGCTCGGGCGCGCCGAACGTCACGTTCGAATTCGACAAAAAAGGGATCTCGACCTTCAAGCGCGTGACTCGCGAAATCGCCGAACGCGGCCAGCAGACGCAGCTGCCCGGCGTCTCCAAGCAGGCAGCCGAGCAGCATTTCGCGGTCGTGCTCGACAACCAGATCATCACCGCGCCCTTCATCGACTACACGGCCAACCCGGAAGGGATCGACCCGACCACCGGCTCGCAGATCTCCGGCGGCTTCACGCTCACCTCGGCCCAGAATCTCGCGGACGAGCTGCAGTCCGGCGCGCTGCCGATCAAGCTCGAACTGATCTCCCAATCGCAGGTGTCGGCGACGCTCGGCAAGACGGCGCTGAACCAGGGCCTGGTGGCGATGATCGTGGGCTTCGCCGTCGTATGCCTGTTCCTGCTCACGTTCTACCGGGTGCTCGGAGCGATCGCGGTCGCGGGACTGCTGGTCTACAGCGTCTACTACTTCGCGCTCGTCAAGCTGATCCCGATCACGCTCACGTTGCCTGGCATCGCCGGGCTGATCCTGACGATCGGCATCGCGGCGGACGCGAACATCGTGATCTTCGAGCGCGTGAAGGAGGAGATCCGCGGCGGCCGCTCGATCGCGGCCGGGATCGCGACCGGGTACAGACGCGGATTCGCGGCGATCGTCGACGCGAACGTCGTGACCTTCATGACGGCTTTCATCCTGTTCGCGCTGGCCACCGCCGAAGTCCAGGGCTTCGCTTTCACGCTCGGCATCGGCACGCTGCTGACGCTGTTCACCGCGGTGCTCGCGACACAGGCGGCGCTCGGCGCGATGGGCCGCTCGCGCGCCGTGTCGCACCCGGCGCTGCTGGGAGCGAGCAAGCGGACCCGCAAATGGACGTTTGACTTCATGGGGGCCTCGCGCTGGTTCTTCTCGCTGTCGGGCTGCATCCTCTTGATCGGCGCGCTGGCGCTCGGCGGCCGGGGGCTGAACCTCGGCATCGACTTCAAATCGGGCACGCGCATCCAGACGGCGTTCGTCAAGCCCGCCACGGAGGCCCAGGTGCGCTCGGCGATGTCCGCGGCGGGCTACTCGACAGCCGAGATCCAGAAGTTCTCGAGCAAGGGCGTGGGCGGGCAGGGCTATCAGATCTCGCTGAAGAAGCTCAAGCCCGAAGAAGTCCAGCGTGTCAAGGCCGCGCTGGACACGAAGTTCGGGTCAGGCCCACGATCGCCTGGCACGAAGAACTTCTCGAACACCTCGATCGGCCCGACGTTCGGCCAGACCGTCGCGAAAAGCGCGATCATCGCGATCATCGCATCGCTGCTGGTGATCTCGGCCTACATCGCGCTGCGCTTCGAGTGGAAGTACGCGATTCCGGTGCTGATCGCGCTGATGCACGACCTGCTGATAACCGCCGGCGTGTACTCGCTGACGGGCCGCGAAGTGACAACCTCGACCGTGGCCGCGCTGCTCACGATCCTGGGCTATTCGCTGTATGACACGATCATCGTGTTCGATCGTGTGCGCGAGAACGTGCCGCGCATGCCGCGCGCCGCCTTCTCGCAGATCGTCAACCGCTCGATGTCCGAGGTCTTGACCCGTTCCTTGGCGACGAGCTTCTGCACGCTGCTGCCGGTGCTCGCGCTGCTGCTGTTCGGAGGGGAGACCTTGAAGGACTTCGCGTTCGCGCTGCTGGTGGGGATCGCCTCGGGAGCCTACTCGTCGATCTTCATCGCCTCACCGGTGCTGACGCACTGGAAGGAGCGCGAGGGGATCTACCGCAACCGTCGCGCCAGGATCGTGCGCGACCTCGGCTACATGCCCGCCTATGCGACGGCGCTCGGGGACGGGCCCATCGACGTCGAGCCGGCCTCCAAGCCCAAGCGTGGCCGCCGCGCGGCAATCAGCACCGATGAGCCGGGAGAGCAGCTCTCCAAGGAAGAGTTCGACGAGCTCGTGCGCGAGATCGGCCCCGAGCTCGCCGAGCAGCAGACCGGACGGGCGCGCGCTGGCGCCGGCGCACGGCGCGGGCGTCCGGTGCGAGGCGACGGCAAGCCGCGGGAGTCAGTGAGCGCCCCGGAGGAGCCGGCGACGCCGCGCGACCCGACCGCCGATCTGACGCCTGAGGACCTTGTCCTCAAGCAGGAGCCCAGCAGAGAGCGCAAGCAGCGGCGGCCCCGCAACCGCCGGCACGGGAGGGCGCGCTAATGCCTCTGCGCGAGACGACCGTCCAAGCAAGCGATGGCGCCCACGGAGGGAACAGCTGATGGGAATGCTCGCGTGGGTGATGATGGGCCTGTCGATCTGGCATTTCACGATCTTCCTACCCGACCGCTTCTGGGGCGGGATCGTGGGCGCGTTCGTCGGCTCGCTCGCGGGGGCGGTGCTCGCCGGGCTCCTGATCTATTCGGTCAAGACCTCCTCGCTTCAGATCCCCGGCCTGAAAGCGACCGACATCGCGGTCGTGCTCTATGCCGTGCCGGGAGCGCTGCTCGGGATAGCGGCGGTCTACTTCGAGGGGATCCGGCGTGAAGCCGTCCCTGTCGAAGAGATGCGCGCCCGGTAGGCGCAGGCGTCTCTTTCCGCTGGGCTCGCGCGCGGTTCCGTCCAGTACGCGCCGTAAGGTGGCCAAGCGATGGTTCGCTTCGACCTATCCGACTGCGATCCAGCTGAGATCGCGCGCCTGTGCGCACGGCTGGGGGTCAGCGACGCGACCGCGCAGGTGCTGGTGCGGCGTGGCTATGGCGATCCGGAGCGCGCGCGAGCGTTCCTCGCCGCGGATGAGCGCCACGATCTCGACGCGTTCGCGGGGTTGCGCGACGCGGCGGCGCTGATCCTCGAGCGAGCGAGGTCCGGACGCCACATCACGATCCACGGCGACTACGACGTCGACGGCGTCTGCTCCACAGCCGTGCTCGTGCGCACGCTGCGCACGCTCGGCGCCAAGGTCGACTGGTACCTGCCCGATCGCGCCGCGGATGGCTATGGGCTGAGCGCGCACACCGTGCGCAGGCTCGCCGAGCGCGGGACCGAGCTGCTGATCACCGTCGATTGCGGCATCACAGCCGTCGAGGAGATCGCGCTCGCGCGCTCGCTTGGGGTCGAGGCGATCGTCAGCGACCATCATCGGCCGCGCGCCGACGGCGCGCTCCCGGACGCCCCGATCGTGCACCCGGCCCTGTGCGGCTATCCATGTCGCGACCTGTGCGCAGCCGCGGTCGCGCACAAGCTCGCCCAGGCCACGCTCGAGGCGGCGGGCCACGATCGCGCCGAGGCCGACGGCGACCTCGATCTCGTGGCGCTTGCGACGATCGCCGACGTGGTGGCGCTCGTCGGGGAGAATCGCAGCCTCGCCCGCCGCGGCCTGAAGGCGCTGGCGGGCACCTCCAAGCCGGGGCTGCGTGCGCTGATGGCGGTCGCGCGCGTCGATCCGGGCAAGGTCGACGAGCGCGCGGTGGGCTTCGGGCTTGCTCCGCGCATCAACGCCGCAGGGCGGTTGTACCGAGCGGACGCCGCGCTGGAGCTGATCCTCACCGAGGATCCCATGCGCGCCGCTCAGGTGGCGCAGGAGCTCGATCGCGCCAACAGCGAGCGCAGGCACACCGAGCTTGCGATCCGTGCCCAGGCGGAAGCGCGGATCGCCGAGCTTGGCGATCCGGAGGCTCGCTCGGCGCACGTGCTCGCCGGCGAGGGCTGGCATCCCGGCGTGATCGGAATCGTCGCCTCGCGCTTGGCCGAGCGCCATCGCCGGCCGGTCGTGCTGGTCTCGCTCGACGGCGATACCGGGCGCGGTTCGGGCCGCAGCGTCGAGGGCTATGACCTGCTCGCGGGCTTGACGGCATGCTCCGAGCACCTCGGCCGCTATGGAGGGCACAGCGCCGCCGCTGGCATCGAGCTGGAGCGCGGCTCGCTGGGCGCATTCGCCGCCGCGCTCGACGCGCACGCCGAGCGTGTCCTCTCGCCGCGAGAGCTAGTCCCTCGTGAGCGCGTCGACGCGATCGTCGGCGGCAAGCAGCTGGGCATGGAGCTCGCCGAGGAGCTCGCAAAGCTCGCACCGTTCGGGCGCGGCAATCCCGCCGTCTCGCTGATGGTCAGGGGCGCGGTGCTGCGCGACGTGCGCCCGATGGGGGAGGGCAAGCACGCTCGCTTCACGATCGAATCCGAGGGGGTGCACGCGCGCGCAGTCGCGTTTGGCGTCGGCGCAGCGCTCGGGGTGCCCGACGGCGAGCCCGCGGACGCGAGCTTCGTGCTGGAGGTCAACGAGTGGAGAGGAGTGAGCGAGCCGCGGCTGGTGTTGCGCCACGCACAACCGGCCTGTGAGGAGGCTACGATTGAGCCATGCCTGAGAATGGGCCAAGCTCAGTTCACGCTGTTCCCGCCGTCGGCGCCGCTCGCCGTCGGCGCCGCCCGGAGCTGAGCGAGCTCGAGCGGCGGCTGCTCGACGACCTGTTCGCGATCGTCTCCGAGCACGCCGCCGACGCGGTTGTGGAGATCGACCGCGAGCGCGTCGAAGACGCGTTCGTGTTCGCGTGTGAGCATCACGCCGCGCAGCGGCGCAAGTCGGGCGAGGACTTCATCGTGCATCCGGTCGGCGTGGCGCGCATCTGCGCCGGGATGCGGCTGGACACCGAGACGCTGTGCGCCGCCCTGTTGCACGACACGGTCGAGGACACCTCCGCCTCGATCGAGGAGGTGCGCGAGCGCTTCGGCGAGGAGATCGCCGGGATCGTCGACGGCGTCACCAAGCTGACCGGAATCACATTCCAATCGCGCGACGAGGCGCAGGCCGAGAACTACCGCAAGATGATGGTCGCGATGGCAAGCGACGTGCGGGTGATCCTGATCAAGCTCGCCGACCGGCTGCACAACATGCGCACTATCGACGCGATGCCCAAGCAGAAGCAGCTCGAGAAGTCGCGCGAGACGCTCGAGATCTACGCCCCGATCGCCCACCGGCTCGGCATCCACGCGATCAAGTGGGAGCTCGAGGATCTCGCCTTCGCAACGCTGCACCCGCGCAAGTACCGCGAGATCAAGGAGCTTGTCTCCCAGCAGCGCGAGGATCGCGAGCGCTATGTGACTGAGGCGGGCGCCTATCTGGCGACGGAGCTGCAGGCGCTTGGCATCTCGGCCCAGATCGCCGGGCGAGCCAAGCACTTCTACTCGATCTACTCGAAGATGACCAAGAAGGGACGCGAGTTCAACGAGATCTACGACCTCACCGCGATGCGTGTGATCGTCGACTCTGTCAAGGACTGCTACGGGGCGATCGGCGTGATCCACTCGCTGTGGAAGCCGCTGCCCGGGCGCTTTAAGGACTTCGTGGCGATGCCCAAGTTCAACATGTATCAGTCGCTGCACACGACCGTGATCGGGCCGGAGGGACGGCCGCTGGAGATCCAGATCCGCACGCAGGACATGCACGAGATGGCGGAGTTCGGGGTGGCGGCGCACTGGATGTACAAGCAGCGTCCCCAGTCCAGGGAGGTCGCGACGGGATCCGACGGCGACGCGAAGATGAAGTGGCTGCGCTCGATGCTCGACTGGCAGAAGGAGATGTCCGATCCCCAAGAGTTCATGGAGAGCCTGCGCATCGACCTGTTCGAGGACGAGGTGTATGTGTTCACGCCCAAGGGCGAGGTCAAGTCGCTCGCGGCGGGGGCCACGCCGCTGGACTTCGCCTACGAGGTCCACACCGAGATCGGCCACCGCTGCGTCGGGGCGCGCGTGAACGGCAAGATCGTGCCGCTGCACTACGAGCTGCGCTCCGGCGACATCGTCGAGATCCTGACCGCCAAGCGCGAGCGCGGGCCCTCGCGCGACTGGCTGGCGATGGTCAAGACGACCCGAGCGCGCAACAAGATCAAGCAGTGGTTCAAGGCCGAGTCGCGCGAGGGCACCGAGCACACGGGGCGCGAGCTGCTGCAGGAGCACCTCAAGAAGCAGGGGCTGCCGGCGCAGAAGATCACCGGCTCGGCGCTGCTCGCCGACGTGATCCGCGAGATGGGCTACCGCAAGGCCGACGACTTCTATGTCGCGCTCGGCGCGGCGAAGATCTCGCCGAAGGTGGTCGTCAACAAAGTCTTGCAGCGCCTGAAGCAGGGGGAGGCCGCCGACGGCGAGGCGAGCGCCACCGACCTGCTGAAGGTGGGCCGCCCGCGCCAGCGACCGACAAGCTCCTCGGGCCAATATGGGATCAGGGTGGACGGCGTGGAGGACGTGATGCTGCGCTTGGCCAAGTGCTGCCGGCCGGTGCCGGGAGACCCGATCGTCGGCTACATCTCGCTTGGTCGTGGGATCACGATCCACCGCAAGGACTGCCCGAATGCGCGCCTGTTGCAACGTAACCCGGAACGCTTCACAGAGGTTGGCTGGGAGGGGGATCAGGCGACTTCGTTCGTAGTCGAAATCCACATCGACGCATGGGATCGCCACCGCCTGCTGGAGGACCTCTCGCGTGCGTTCTCGGAGTCGGGTGCGAACATCCTCGAAGCGCGTTGCCTGTCGAGTCCACCGATGGTCAAGAACCGCTTCGTGGTGGAGCTCGCGGATACCCAGAGCTTGAAGGGCGCGATCTCGCGGTTGCGCAACACCGACTCGGTGTTCGACGCCTACCGGGTCACTCCGGGCGGGGCCGGCTAGCAAGCATTCCCACGGGGGCAGTTGGCTGAGATCGCCTGGGGCTGCTTGGCAGGCGTCTATGAGACGACGCTCAGCTCGCCGGGAAGCACCGAGTAGCGAGCCTCGGTGACATCGCCGAGATAGTCCCCGTCAACCTGCAGAGGCAGCGGCTCGCCGTCGCTGGAGCAGACGCTCAGCTCGGCGCTCTCGGGCAGCGCGGTGACCTGCCGGTGACGTACGACGCGTGCGCGCCGCGAGAATGCTCTGTAGGCGATCGACGGCATGTCGAGCGGACGGGCGCGATGCAGAACGCACGTCTCGAGCGTCCCGGAGTCGAGCTCGGGGCCCTCGGCGACTTCGATCGGGCGATCTTGGAAGTAGGTGAAGGGCGAGCCGTTCTGGACGATCGCGGTGACCCCCCTGTGCTGCTCACCCTCGACATCGACCGTGAGGCGCGGCGGTTTGAGGATGTAGCGCCGCACGAACGTGCTGATCGCCGCCCACGTGAAGTAGTAGGCGCCGAAGCGGGCCTTCAGCTTCGGGTTGGCGTCGACTCGTTGAACCACGCTCGCGTCCAGGCCGAGTCCTGAGGCGAATGTGAAGCAGCGGCCGTTGACGACGCCGAGGTCGACCTTGCGCGGCCGCCAGTCATCAGCCATGCCGAGCAGGTGCTCGGTCGCGTCGACGAGCTCGCCGGGAATGCCGAGGATCTTGCCGTATACGTTCGCCGAGCCGCCTGGCAGGCAGGTGAGCGGGGTGGGGGAGCCGCGCAGGCCGTTGGCCGCTTCGTTGACGGTGCCGTCCCCGCCGAAGGCGACGACGACGTCGTAGCCCTCGTGGGCCGCCTCACGACACAGCTCGATCGCGTGACCGCGCGCCTCGGTGTCGACCGCATCGACTTCGTAGCGACCCTGGAGCGCGTACACGACGAGATGGCGCAGGCGGTCTGAGACGGTCGTCGCATAGGGATTGACGATGATCAGCATTCGCTTCTTGGTGGCCGGGGTGATCGGCTCGAAGACGTCTGGCGCATCCGCAGGATCGCGATTCGCGCGATCTGCGCCGGTCTGCTCGGGGCTCACGCCGGTGCTCACTCAAAGCCCGTACACCGCCGAGCGGGATGCGTTACGAACGCGCTCAAAGCGGCCTCACGAAGGTCTTGTGTTCCGCCTCCGACCCTCGTATACTGCTCCTCGCATAGCTGAACACATCCAGAGGGGTGGAGGGACCTGGCCCAGTGAACCCCCGACAACCACCGCGTGACAGCGGCAGGTGCCAATTCCAGAGAGATGTGTGGCGGGCTTCCAGTCTTTGCCACACGGTTCACCGGCGAAGACGAATTGATGGAAGGAGCCCCCCGTGGCTGTCACACACCTTAGATGCAGAGAGTGCCGTGCGGAGTACCCCTTGGAGGCGCTGTATGTCTGCGAGCGCTGCTTTGGGCCATTGGAGGTCGCATACGACCACAGTCGCCTAGGCGATGACGTCGACGGGCTACGCCGGCGCATCCAGGCGGGGCCGCAGAACATCTGGCGCTACGCAGACTTCCTGCCCGTGGTGGATGGACCCCCGGGACCCTCGGGGCGCCTCGCCTCGCGCACGGGCCTGCCGGCTGGCTGCACGCCGCTGATCAAGGCGGACAGGCTGGCGCAACGGCTCGGGCTGCGTGAGGTGTGGGTCAAGAACGACGCGGCCAACCCGACCCACTCTTTCAAGGACCGAGTCGTGTCGGTCGCCACAGCGCGCGCTCGCGAGCTTGGCTTCGAGACGATCGCGTGCGCCTCGACCGGCAACCTGGCCAACTCGGTCGCGGCTCACGGGGCCGCGCTGGGCCTCGACTCCTATGTCTTCATCCCCGCCGACTTGGAGGAGCAGAAGATCCTCGCGACCGGCATCTACGGGACCAAGCTCATCGCGGTGAAAGGCAACTACGACGACGTCAACCGGCTCTGCACCGAGCTGTCCGCCGAGCGCGATTGGGCGTTCGTGAACGTCAACCTGAGGCCCTACTACGCCGAGGGATCGAAGACGCTCGCATACGAGATCGCAGAGCAGCTCGGCTTCGAGCTGCCCGACCGCTGCGTGGTGCCGATCGCCTCGGGCTCGCTGTTCACGAAGGTCGCCAAGGGTTTCTCTGAGTGGCGCGAGCTGGGACTGCTGGAGGGAGATCTGCCGCGCATGAACGGCGCCCAGGCCAACGGCTGCTCCCCGGTCGCCTCCGCCTTCGCCGCCGGTCACGACGTGTGCAAGCCGGTCAAGCCGGACACGATCGCCAAGTCGCTTGCGATCGGCAACCCTGCGGACGGTCCGTATGCGATCGAGGAGGCGCGCCGCAGCGGCGGGAGCGTGGACTCCGTCTCAGATCAGGAGATCCGCGAGGGGATCGCACTCCTGGCCCAGACGACCGGCGTCTTCACCGAGACGGCGGGCGGGGTCACGACGGCCGTGCTGGCAAAGCTCGCCGCGCGCGGAGACATCGACCCCGACGAGCGCGTCGTGCTGGTGATCACCGGCGAGGGCCTGAAGACGCTCGACGCCGTGAGGGGCACGTTCGAGACGCACGAAATAGACCCGTCGGTCGAGCAGTTCGAGACGCTTGTCGAGCAGACTCCAGTTGACGCTGCGGGAGCCCCCGCCGCATTCGCGGGCGCCGCAAGGAGCTGAGCGGGGTGGCCGTGACGGTCAAGATCCCCACCCAGCTCAGGGCGGCCGCCGGCGGTGAGAGCGAAGCGCAGCTCGAAGGCGCCACCGTGCGCGAGGTCCTGGACAGTCTGTACGAGCGCTACGACGGCCTCAGCGAGCGCCTGGCGGATGAGAGCGGCTCGCTCAGACGTTTCGTGAACGTGTACCTGAGCGGTGAGGACATCCGCTTTCTCGACGGCTTGGACACGCCGGTGGACGACGGCGCCGAGCTGACGATCCTGCCTGCCGTCGCCGGCGGATAGCGCTCACACTGTCGCGATGCGATAAACAGGCGCCCGCGAGTAAGAAACATTCGCCTGCCATAGTCAGGAGATCTCTGGAATTCCTGTGGGAGGAAACTTAGTCTCACTTGGAACGTGTTTCAAAAAGATCGGCACGCCCGGAATGTGTCCCTGGACGCGGCGCCGGATCGCCACGCAGCGACCGATCGGAGATCGGCCAGCACGTGCCAGCGGCACGCGCCTGGACGCCCCGCGGCGCGCAGCTCGACTCATGAGCGCACCGGACGCACCGCCGATTTTGAAAGACGTTCTTGTGCAGCATTGCTTTTAGTGACAATGCCGTGTGCTCGTCCAGGTATCTCTGACCAGATACGAACTGCCGGGCGGGTTGAACCTGCCTCGAAAGAGGGCAACCATCAAAGGACATACAACTATGCGATACATTCATGGCCTACTGCTAGCCGTGGTGACCGTCCTGGCCGTGATTCTCGGCACGGTCGGCGTCGCTTCGGCCGCCGGCGAACTGTTATCGAACGGCGCTGGGATAAGCGGCAAATTAAGCGTCGTATTCACCGGCGAAGCGCTTTTACTTGAAGACATGGGCATTCCGGCAGGGATGAGACCCGACGTCTTATGCTCTGTGTTAATGGAAGGCGAAACTGCTACTAACGGAGAATTAGTAGAAATCGACATAGTCTTAGACTTAGAAGAAAAAACACCGCTCAAATGCACGGACGACGCAGGCATATGCACGACAGTCACCGTTACAGCATTAAATCTCCCGTGGGACCTCACATTTGAATTAATGGCGGTGGCGCCCACGATGTTAATCATCTACTCAGCCTTCAACTTCACGATCAATTGCACTACGATCATTGGAAAAGTCGAAGACACCTGCGAAGGAAAAGTCACCGAGGAAGGGATCAACGAAGCGGAAGGTCTCTTAACGGAGTTTGGGACAGTAGAATTAGAAGAAATAGAAAACGAGGAGCACTGCACTCAGGGTGGCGCGAATGCGCTCTTAATAGGCGGGGACATAACTTCCTGGAAAGATCCAGGGGTTGGAGCAAACCCGCTGTCGATATCCAATTAGCGACAGTTACCTGAGATGACGCTGTCGCCGGGCGGGACCCTTGTCGTTCCGCCCGGCGATTGCTTCGACGCGCGTATCCGAAGTCGCCCAGGCTGAAGGCCCGTAGCACGTCGCGATTCGAAGAGCAGGCGACCTCAAGGAATCGCGCGGGCGCCCTGCGACACGTGAGCGTTTGAGTGCGACGCAGGCGTCGAGCCGCTCACACCGACCGTCGAGACCAGCCCCGCGGCGCACACGGCGCCGATCGTGAGCGTGCGCATGCGTCGCGGCGTCAGCCAGCCCATGTGGTGGGTCTGCAGCCACGTGCGCAGCCCGCTGGCTGCGGAAGCGGCCGCCATGGCGCATCCGACGCACATGTGGGCAGCATAACTTGTCTTTGACCAGGCTGAGGCATGTCGGACGAGAGGAGACTCCAGCTGCGGTCGATCGGCATTCGGCTTCGGGGTGGGCGCCGACGAGAGACACAGGAAAGGTTGAGCGTTTGCCGCCGATCCGTTCTTGGTCCCCCCACGATTGCGAGACGGGCCTTGATCGCGATGACACGCTGTGATAGATCTAATCCGCTCCCTGGAACTAATGCTGTGATCCGAAAGATTGTAAGTCACAAAGAGCACTAACAAATCTCGTCATGCCAGCCCCCAACCGATAGAGGTCTCTCATGAATCTAGAACGCGTCGTCCAGCGCGCACTGTCGGAACCGGCGTTCGAGGCCGAGTTGAAGCAGGCAGCCCTTCGTCTTGCCAACGAGGGTATCGACAGTGACGCCCTCCCCGCGATCCTCTTCCATTTCGCTGACGGCCCGGAAGAGCTGGCGCGCCTGACCGCAAATCTGGAGGAAGGCGACGCTGTCAGCCCCCTCACGACTCTTACGACGACGACCACGGTTACCACGGGGGCCTGCACGACGACGACAACAACGACGACGACATCCAACTTCTGCTCTCTCCGAGAAATGAAGCCCGGATTCAATTGAGTCTTGATGAACGCATAAAAGACTTGGAGGACGACTGGAAGAGGATCGCATCCCTCTACCTTCCAATTGATCCCGATCCAGCCGGACCATGGCGGTTCAGTCGCAGCGCAAGAGCTGATGACGCGGAGCAGGGCTGGAAGCTGCACGTCTCGGCAACGATCCTGTCCGCCAGGGATGTTCTGCACGCGATCGGGCCAATCCTCCTCGCCGACGGCCTCCTATTCAAGGGGCCGCGAGCGCTGCGCGACCTGCAGGGCATGAATATCGGGCTGTTCGGAGCGTTCACACAGGTGGGTAAGTTCGTCACGGTCTATCCGCGCAGCACAGCGGAGGCTGTGTCACTCGCGGATCGCCTCTGCTCTGCGACTGCCGGTCTCCCGGGGCCGGCGGTTCCGTTCGAGCAAGCGGTTCATCCTGGTCAGAAAGTCTTCTACCGCTACGGCGCCTTCTTTCAACAGGCTGACGCTGAGGGAAAGCGGGATGCGGTCATACGAGATCCGAAAGGGTCTGTCGTCGAGGATCGCCGAGACGCATGGCCGCCACATCCGGCTTGGACCGAGAGCCCCTTTCCAAAGGTTGACGCTCGGAGCGCACGGCAGCGAGCCAATAGCACTCTGGTCACGCAGGCTCTCGTCTTCGAGGCTGTGTCCCAACGAGGCAAGGGAGGGGTGTACAAGGCTCTCGACCTCTCCGTGTCCCCTCCTCGTCTTTGCATCGTCAAGGAGGGACGGCGCCACGGCGAGACCGAGTGGGACGGCCGCGACGGCGCCTGGCGAGCGCGGCACGAAGGCACCGTGCTCGCCACCCTGAGCTCGGCTGGTGCATCTGTCCCAACGCCGTATCGCAAATGGGCAGAGCAGGGCAACGAGTATCTCCTCTGCGAGTGGATCGACGGACGCGATCTCCAGTCGATGCTGCTCAGCTCGCGCAAGAAGCTCGGCCTGCGCTTAGCTCTGGATCTGGGCCTGCATGCCGCTCGGCTGCTGTCCACGATTCACGACGCAGGCTGGGCATGGCGAGATTGCAAGCCAAAGAACTTCATTCTGAGCGATAGGGGAGAGCTGTACGCATGTGACTTCGAGGGTGCCTGCCGAGTCGACGACCCGCACGAGACGCCGTGGGGGACACCTGGCTATTTGCCCCTCGATGACCCGCTCGGCCATGACGGCGATTGGCTGGCCGATGACCTCTTTGCGCTTGGCGTCACGCTTCACCAGCTCCTGAGCAGTCGAATCGCGCTCCCCGGGGAAGAGCTAAGACCCATCGGAACACATCGGCGAGGCATTCCTAGGCAGGTGCGAGCAGTGCTCGATGCTCTGATCTCCGCACCCTCGGATAGCCGTCCAGGACTCGCCCAGGTAGTCGCGGCTCTCGCGGATGGATGCAAAGAGGTGACATCCAGAGGCGCGCAGGCTGTGCCCGTGTAGCGAGATGCAAACCGTGAGGGAACGTGAACTGAGGAGCCATGGCCAAGACAAGATAGAGCGATGTCCGATCGCCAAGACACCTTCGGGAGTCGCGATCAAGCTCGACACAAGTCAGCTTGAGAACGCGCCCGGCAAGATTCGAACTTGCGACCTTCCGCTCCGGAGGCGCGTGGGTGGGGGAGGGGTTTTGGCTTGAATCCCGCATGAATACTGAGGATTCGGCGATGTGGCGGTGACGACCGGGTCGGACGTTTAGCCGTAATTTGCGGTCTTTTCGGGCGGGTTTTGGCAGGGCTGCCTTTTTGACGGACGCTGCTGCCCCGCGATTATTGGTCAGGCGTCGAAGTTTCTGCGTGAGAGGACGAGTGCGGATCGGGCTCGCTCGCGTTCTCTTCGCCGATCATTTGGGTTGCCCATTCCCGCACGGTGGCGACGGTCTCCAGGGCCTTGGTCCGGTCGAGTGGCGGTGCGTCGAAGGGGTCGGCGTAGCGGAACTCGACGGCCCAGGGGGTCAGCGCCACGGCTGCGCTCAGTTCCGGCGTCAGGTCGAGCTCGGCGTCCTCGATCAGGCTGCACAGGTAATCGATGTCGTGCTTGCGCTCGAACGAGATGTCGCGCGCGATGAGGACGGCCTTGATCGCCTTCTCGATTGCTTGCTGCGCGAGGAAGCCTGCAACATGATCGGGCACGTCGTGGTCGTCAACGAGTGCGCGCAGTCCGGCCTCATCGCCAACGGCCTTCGCAAGCAGCGCGTCGGCAACGTCGTGTTCGTCACGCTTCGACAAGCACCCGACCCTCGGAAAGCGCGGCATGAAGCACCGTTCCGCGTGCCTCGCCCCATTCTTCGACCTGCGCCTCGCTGAAGACGAGCACGTCGATCGGCCTGCGCAGATCGTGCAGCGCACTGCGCAACCGCACCATCTCGGCATGGCGATCTGACACCTCCGGCTCGATCACGAGGAAGTCGAGATCACTCCCGGCGCTTGCGTCGCCGCGGGCGTGCGAGCCGAACAAGATCACGCGAACAGGCGAGCCCGCAGTCTCGGCCAGGGTGTGCGCGGCACGCTCGATGTCGGTATCCATGCCGGTCACGCTAGCGGATGGTGTCGATGCCGGCCAGGTGGTGTCCGGCGAGGAGTTGCGCTTCACCATCGATCCCGGCGGTAGTCCTCGATCTCGATCTCGGGGAGGGCGCGAGTGCTGTTGTTCATCCGTACCCAGAAGACTTCGGCCTTTTCGCTCATCTGTGCCATCACGGGAACGGACGATGGGGCAGCGTCCACCCGGCAGATCTCGACGCCGTCGACTTCGTCAATCCGTGCGCGAGTTCGCATGACGGCGGTGTGTGTCAGCGCGGCGATGAGATGCGTCGTGAGCCAGTTCACGAAGCCGTCCACGTTTGATGGCTTGACGACAGCTGTGTCGTGGGAGAGGCCGATCGGCTCTCGTTGGTCGTTGACGCCGATGAAGAGCGTCCCGCCGTCGGTGTTGAGGAACCCAGCGATCGCCTTGACGACCGCATCCTCTATCCGCTTGTCCTTGCGGCGCTCGTGAAGGTTCCACCTTGCCGTTGACTTGAACTCGACTTCGTGAGTCTCCTCGTTCGCGATCAGTTCGTGGCTCGGGACCGCGAAGAACGCCTGCCTGCCCTTGAGCTGCTCAGCGAGCTGCTCGGCGAGCGCCGGGTTGGTCTTGATCTGCTCGAGCACGGCCTGTGTTATCTCGGCGACGTCGATCTCCGCCGGCGGCGAGTTGACCGGCGTTGGCGCGACGGCCACAACGGCTCCACCGGGACTAGGTGCGCCCTCTTCGTAGACACTATGGCCGTCGTCGTAGTAGCTGGCGAAGATGTGGTTGAAGACAACATCGGACTTCCGCTGCCACGTCTCAGGGTCATATGCATCGGGCAGCTCTTCGAGGATGTCCTTCACCAGCACACGGGCTGCCTCGCGCGTCTGCGCCTTCTTGCGCCAGTCGAGCACGAGTCGCTCGGTGATGTGCTCCATGAGCTTGCGGGCGACCTTCTTGACCTCGACGTACTGCTCCTCAGTCAGATCGGGGTCCGGCTTGGTGAGCAGATCGAAGACGGCGAGCTCGGGCTCGGACAGGCCCTCGCTGGCCGTCCGCTGTTCGTCCTCGGACAGTTGCCGGGAAAGCGACTGTAGTCGGCGCAGCATCTCATCGACGTTGAGGCTGCCCATGTTGTAGGCATCGATCAACTGCCGCAGCTTCTCCACGAGATCGAGTCGAGTGGGGTTTCTGCGGGCACTGGCCTCGAGATGGTCGCCCACCTGCTTTGCGAGCCGCTGTGCCGACGAGCGCTTCCGGCCCGCCAGGCGCGCCGCGAGCACGTCGAAATCGATCGCGTTGAGGTCGATCAGCCCGTCCACAGCCGAGCCCTCGGCTGCCGCGCGGATTACGTACTCTTCGGCTCCGACCGAGCGATCGAGCAACTCGCTGACAGGTCCTGATACCGACGAGAGGTCCGTCGGCTCGTCGAGCGAGCGGATCCGCTCGGCGAGGTTGCGCGCTACGCCTACCAGCCGCGAGTATTGGCCCCCCGCCGGGTCCGGCAAGATCGCCGCGAACAGCCTGCGAACGATGTCTGATCGCTCTAGGTATCCACGCCGGGTGACCGAGTCGACCAACAGCGCCTCCACCGAGGCGTCGCGTAGGGCGATGAACTCGAATCCGTCGGCGTTCGCGAGCACGTCAAGGTCGACATCCCAGCGTTGCGCGAAGTCGACGAGGTCCGTGATCGCCTCCTTGAGCTCGCCAACCAGCGCCGACTTGTCCCGAACGATGTCAGAACCGTCGGTGCCGGCTGGACCTGCGGCGTAGACGGCGAGCGCCGCTTCCAGGTGTCTGAAGACGCCGATGTAGTCGACGATCAGCCCGTTCTCCTTGTCGGGGAACACGCGGTTGGCACGTGCGATCGTCTGCATCAACGTGTGGTTGCGCATCGTGCGATCGAGGTAGATCGTCGAGCAGGACGGGACATCGAACCCGGTCATCCACATCGCGCAGACGAAAACGAGGCGGAACGGGTCCGTCGGATCCTTGAAGCGCTCGTCGAGGTCCTCGTCGAGCATCCGCTTGCGATGCGACGCGATGTCGAGGCCGAGCTCCTGCAGGTCGGCGATCTCATTTTGCGACTGTGAGACGACGACCGCCATGTCGGTGTCGCGCATGAACGCGATCTGCTCGTCAATGCCGGCGCGTTCGAGTGGTGGAAGGCGCGCCGCGCGCTCCTGGAGCTCTGCGAGATGCACCTGCCACTCCCGCGCGACGAGGTCATACATCCTGATCGCGGTCGCCTTGTCGATCGCGACGAACATCGCCTTGCCCAAGAATCCGCGGCCGACGAAATGGCGCACGAGGTCGGCCGCGATGCGCCCCAACCGCGCTGGGCGGGTGATGAGCTGGTACTCGGTGGCGAAGCGCCTCGAGAGGGCGCGCTCCTGCTGCTCATCCAGCTCGGCCTGCTCGAGAATGTCGGAGAGCTCCTCGTCGAAGCGCTCGTTGACGATCTGCAGCTCGGGGATGCGGTTCTCGTAGAACAGCGGAACCGTCGCACCGTCCTCGATCGAATCGCGGAAGTTGTAGGTGGAGACGTAGTCGCCGAACACCTCGCGGGTGCGCTCCGCCTCACCGGCGATCAGCGGTGTTCCGGTGAACCCTAGGAAGCTCGCGTTCGGTAGCGCCGTCCGCATGTTCAACGCCAACGTCGAGTACTGGCTGCGGTGAGCCTCGTCGGTGATGACGACGACGTCCTCGCGATCCGAGCAGATCGGCATCTCGGCGCCCTCCGGAGGTCGGAACTTATGGATCAAGTGAGAAGACGTAGCGGTGGTCCTCGCCCAGAAGCTGACGCAGATGCGAGGACGACGTCGCTTGCAGGTGTCCGTCGACCACGCCCGCGTCCTTGAAGTCGCCATAGAGCTGATCGTCGAGCTCGGCCCGGTCTGTGACCATCACGAACGTCCAGTTGCCCGGCTCGCGACGCAGCACCTTCTGCGTGAAGAACAACATCGACAGGCTCTTGCCCGAGCCTTGCGTGTGCCAGAAGACACCGAGGCGTCCATTGCGCGTGCGCTCGTCGAGCAATGCGCGCATCGTGGCGTTGACGCCGAGGACCTGGTGGTTCTGGGCGAGGACCTTCTCTAGACCGCCAGGGCGCTCAAGGTAGGCGACGAAGTTCTCGACCACGTCGAGCAGCCGTGCCGGATCGAGCAGGCCGCGGATCGTCGTCCTGCTGGTCGAGCGTGATGGCCGCTGGCACACCGTGAGGACTTTCGACAATGCCCACAGTCACCAAGAACATCACGAGCATCGCTACATCGGCGCCGAGAAGCAACCGCCGATCGTCACCAGCGGCTCGGTGAACGAAGCAATGCACGCCGCCGAGGCCAAGCTGACCGACACATGGCACGATATCGTTCGTAGCTGGGAGCGCACAAGATGAGCACAGTCACCGATAGGACCAACGAACTGTTCAGGACCGCGTCGTTCAGCGACGACGACTTGGGCTACCCGAACGACGTCGAGTTCGTCCCCGGCGACCAAGAGTGGGCCGACGACGTCGTGTGGAGCAACCTCGCCCAGGGCCTTGCCACCGTCGTAGTGAACGAGGAGAGTGAGCTGGTGCTCCTCCCGCGACGCCGCAGCCTGCTCGACAAGCTGCGCGGCCGCGTGGCCGTCACCGTCGGTCAGCGCGTCAACGGCCACGCCCCGGCCTACATGACCCCCAGCCGCCTCGGCCGGCACCCCTTGCGCGAAATGCGCGAGTTCTAGTCGCGGCGGACTCCACGAAGGGCGGCCTTGAAGGCTCCGGCGTCGTCGTAGATGACCCTCGGTTCGGTCATGGCCTCTCGGTCGATTTCCAGCTCTCCGCAGAGCCAGTCCGGGTTCCAAAACCATCCTTGGTCCGGGTCGATCCGACCACTGGAGAGACCGCGCAGCAAGACCGCTGCGCCGTCCAGGGTGTGCTCGGGCAGACGCTCCACCACCTCATGTAGTTCTGCCCTGGTCATCCCGATCATTCTCACACGCGTAGCTCGTTGATCGCCGATAGCGGCACTCCAACGCACGAAAAGGCAGAGGAAAAGGCAGACAAGGCCGTTTTGCCAGGCGAGGAGCTGCCGCACAGGACCCGCTTGAAGTGCCACAACCCGCACCGTTGAGCGGGATTCGAGAACGCGCCCGGCAAGATTCGAACTTGCGACCTTCCGCTCCGGAGGCGGACGCTCTATCCACTGAGCTACGGGCGCCACGGGCGCCGGGTGGGCGGCGCCGCTGGCCATTGAGCTTAGTGCGTGGGGACGCCGGCGTGGGGCACGCCCGCTACCGTTGCGCGCATGGACCTGTCGCTGTTCTTCGCCGGCACCGGCGGCTCGGTGCCGAGCCCGCGACGGGGGCTGCCCGCGATCCTGATCCGCAGGGGAGGGGATCGGCTGCTGTTCGACTGCGGCGAAGGGACGCAGCGTCAGTTGATGCGCTCGGTCGGGCTTGCCGACCTGAGCTGCGTGTTCATCACGCACTTCCACGCAGACCATTGGCTCGGCTTGCCGGGAATGTTGAAGTCGTTCGCGCTGCGCGACCGCGATCAGCCCCTGACCGTCTATGGGCCGCGAGGGCTGCGCCAGATGATGCATGAGACGCGCTTCATCTACGGTCGGCTTCCCTACGAGCTGGGCGTCGTCGAGCTCGACCCCGGGGAGGCGGTGCCGTTCCACGGCTATGAGGTGGCCACCGTCGCGGTGAGCCATCGCGCTAACAACGCTTACGGCTATGCGATCGTCGAGGACCCCCGCCCGGGGCATCTCGACCCCCAGCTCGCCCAGCGGCTCGGCGTCACACCGGGGCCTGACTTCGGCCGGCTCACGCGCGGCGAGACGGTGGCTGGGGTGAGTCCCGAGCAGGTGATGGGCCCCACGCGCGAGGGTCGCAAGGTCGTGATCTCCGGCGACACCTCGCCGTGCGAGATGCTCGCGCTGGCCGCTCATGAAGCCGACGTGCTCGTGCACGAGGCGACGTTCGCCCAGGAGGAGCTCGAGCGTGCGCGCCTGACCGGTCACAGCACCGCGCTCCAAGCGGCGCAGCTCGCAACCGACGCACAGGCGCGGCTGCTGGCGTTGACGCACATCTCCACTCGCTATCCGGGCGGAGACCTGCGCGAGGAGGCACGCACCGTGTTCGCCGCCACCGAGGCGCCACGCGACTTCGACGCGATCGACGTGCCCTTTCCGGAGAAGGGCCCCGCCCAGCTGATCCGCTGGTCGGGCCGACGCGCTGCAGTCGAGAGGCAAGCCGAGACCGGCAAACAGGCAACGGATATGACCCCCGAGGCAGCGCCTCCCTCATCCGGGGAGGAGCCCGGAACCCAGAGTGAGGCCCAATTGCGCGGCGTCGCTCACCGCTGATACAGTCGCCCTGTCCTTTAACCCGGTCCCGAGAGGCCAGGAAGGAAATCGATGCAAGACGGGAAGATCGTCCTCGCGGAGGACGAGGTGGCGCGAGCGCTGGTGCGCATCGCCCACGAGATAGCCGAGCGCAACACGAGTCCCCCGGCGGTGGCGCTCGTCGGGATCCACCGTCGCGGTGCGATCCTCGCCCAGCGCCTGCAGGCGCTGCTGTCCGATCTGCTGCACGCCGACGTCCCCTTGGGAGATCTCGACATCGGCTTCTACCGTGACGATGTCGCCTCGCGCCCGCAGGCGCCGGTCCTTCACTCTTCTCATATCGACTTCGACCCTTCCCAGCGCACTGTCGTGATCGTCGACGACGTGCTCTACACGGGACGCACGGTGCGCGCGGCGATCGAGGCGCTGTTCGACTATGGGCGGCCTGAGCGGGTGCAGTTGGCTGTGCTCGCCGACCGCGGCCATCGCGAGCTGCCGATCCGCCCCGACTATGTCGGCAAGAACCTGCCAACCTCGCGCGAGGAGCACGTCAGCGTGCGCGTGAAGGAGCTCGACGGGGTCGACGAGGTCGCGATCGGGCGTGCAGCGGCGAGGGCGAGCGCGTGATCTGTCAGCTGTCCGGAGGCGATCCACGCCGCATCATGGAGATGAGCTCGTGAACCATCTGCTCTCGATCGAGGATCTCGACCGCGCAGCCATCGAGCGGATCGTCGAGCAGGCGTCTCGCTTTGCCGAGGTGTCCGATCGCGAGATCAAGAAGGTGCCCGCCCTGCGCGGCAGGATGGTGCTCAACCTCTTCTACGAGGCCTCCACGCGCACGCGCAGCTCCTTCGAGCTGGCCGCCAAGCGGCTGTCTGCCGACGTCGTCAACTTCGTCGCGAGCGGCTCGAGCGTCGAGAAGGGCGAGTCCTTGAAGGACACGGTGCTGACGCTCAGCGCCCACAAGCCCGACGCGATCGTGATTCGCACACCGTGGGCGGGGGCGGCGGAGCTGGTCTCGAGCTGGACGAGCGCCTCGATCGTAAACGCCGGGGACGGCAAGCACGAGCATCCAACGCAAGCCCTGCTCGACGTTTACACACTGCAGCGCCGGCTCGGCTCGCTCGATGGCGTCTCGATCTGGATCGTCGGCGACGTCGCCCACTCGCGCGTGGCGCGCTCGAACATCCTTGCGTTCCAGCGCATGGGCGCAAAGGTGACGGTTGCCGGACCCCCGACCTTGATCCCGCGCGGGATCGAGGCGCTCGGCTGCGACGTGCGCTATGGGCTCGACGAGCTCTCCTCCGCGGACGTGGTGTACGCGCTGCGCCTGCAGCACGAGCGAATGAACGAGGCCCTGGTTCCCTCGCTGCGCGAGTACGCCGCCTGTTTTCAGATCGGAGCGCGGCGGCTCTCTCCGCGCCAGCTGCTCCTGCACCCGGGGCCCGTCAACCGAGGCGTCGAGCTCTCCGGTGAGGTCGTCGACTCGCCTCAGGCGCTGATCACCGCTCAGGTGGAGGCGGGCGTGGTCGTGCGCATGGCCGTGCTCTACGAGCTTTTGTCGGGCTCGCGCTCGTTCCGTCCAGTCCCCGAGCCGCAATTCGCGTGATGGCGATCTCGCCGTTGGTGCAAGGCCCGCTCCTGGGCGCCGAGCTCTTGATCTCGGGCGCGCACGTGCTCGATCCGCGCGCGGGCCTCGACGCGCCCGCCGACGTGCTCGTGCGTGACGGTCAGGTGGCCCAGCTGGCGGGCCCTGGGGAGTTGGAGGGCGAGGGCGGCGAGATCGTCCAGGGGCGCGGCAAGCACCTGCTGCCCGCGTTCGTCGACCCGCATGTTCATCTGCGCAGCCCCGGCCAGGAGCACAAGGAGGACCTCGAAACGGGTACGCGCGCCGCCGCTGCTGGCGGCTTCTGCGCTGTCATCGCGATGCCCAACACCGACCCGGTGCTCGACTCGGCGCCGCTGTTGCGCTCCCTACGCGAGGCCACAGCGCGCGAGGCGCGCGTACCGGTCGGCTTCATGGCCGCGATCACCCGCGGCCTTCAGGGTCTCGAGCTGACAGAGATGGCCGAGCTGATGGGGGAGGGGGCGCTCGGCTTCACCGACGACGGGCGGCCGGTCGCTAGCGCCGGCGTCTTGCGCAAGGCGCTTCAGTACCAGCGCCTGTGCGGCGGCGTGCTTACCCTGCACGAGGAGGACCCCTCGCTCTCACACGGTGGCTCGATGCACGAGGGCGCCGTCAGCGCGGCGCTCGGCGTCGGCGGGATCCCAAGCGTGAGCGAGTCGACGATGGTCGCCCGCGACGCCGAGCTCGCCGGATATGAGGACGGGCGCGTGCACTTCCAGCATCTGAGCTGCGCCGCCTCGGTGCACGCCGTCGCCGCCGCCAAGGAGCGCGGCTTCAGGGTCAGCGCCGAGGTCACACCCCACCACCTGCTCCTGAGCGACGAGCACGTGCGCGGCTTGGACACGCGCATGAAGATGAACCCGCCGCTGGCAGGGGAGACCGACCGGCTCGCGCTGATCGAGGGGCTGCGCTCGGGCACGATCGACTGCGTCGCGACCGACCATGCGCCCCATGCCCGTCACGAGAAGGAGGTCCCCTTCGAGCAGGCCCCGATGGGCACGACGGGCCTGGAGACGGCGTTCGCGGCGCTTCACACCGAGCTGGTGCTGCCAGGCGTGATCGGGCTCTCGCTGCTCGTCGAGCGAATGACCGCAGGCGCTGAGCTCTTTGGGCTCCCGACCCCTCGCATCGCCGTCGGCGAGCCGGCCAACCTCACGCTCGTGGACCTCTCCGCGGAGTGGGTCGCGGGCGAACACGGCTGGGAGAGCCGCTCGGAGAACTGCTGCTTTGCCGGGCGCCGCCTCGCGGGGCGCGTCCTGATGACGGTCGCGGCCGGCGGCGTCGCCTACAGAGAGCGAGCCTTCTCGGTGGTGGCCGCATGAGCCTGCTCGAACGCGACAGGGCCGCGCTCGTGGTCGTGGACGTGCAGGAGGGCTTTCGCTCTTATGCGACCTTCGAGGCGGTCGCCCGAGCATGCTCAAAGCTCGTGCAAGGCGCTCGCATCCTCGAGGTCCCGCGGATCGTCAGCGAGCAGTACCCCAAGGGACTTGGTCACACCGCGCCCGAGGTCTCGCTCGAGGACGAGCCGATCGTCGAGAAGACTGTCTTCTCCGCCGCCCGCGCCGACGGTTTCGAGCTGGCGGGGCGCACGCAGGCGATCGTGTGCGGGATCGAGACGCACGTGTGCGTCTCGCAGACTGTTCACGACCTGCTCGAGAGAGGCATCGACGTGCACGTGCCCGCAGACGCCGTCGGCTCCCGTCACCAGCTCGACTACGAGCGGGGCCTTGAGCGCCTGCAGCGCGCCGGCGCGGTCGTGAGCACGGTCGAGTCGGTCCTGTTCGAGTTGCTGGAGCAGGCCGGCACGCCCGAGTTCAAGCAAGTCCAGAAGCTGATCGTCTGAGCATGTCGCGCGAGGCCTACGTGCTGCTCGAGGACGGCGCCCGCTTCGACGGGGAGGCGTGCGCGGCCGACGCTCATGCGGTCGGCGAGGTCGTCTTCACAACTGGGATGTCTGGCTATCAGGAGTCTGTTACAGATCCCTCCTTCGCTGGCCAGCTGATCACGTTCACCCATCCCCATATCGGCAACTACGGCGTCAGCGCACGGGCGATGGAGTCAGAGCGCGTATGGGCGCGCGCGGCGATCATGCGCGCGGCGTGCAACCGCGAAGACGCGCCCGAGGCCGAGCGCGGCTGGCTCGACTGGCTGTGCGACTGCGACGTGCCGGCGATCAGCGGCGTGGACACGCGCGCGCTGGTGCGCCACATCCGCGAGGCGGGCGCGATGCGCGGGGGGATCTTCCCCGGGCGCATCGGCGAGAGCGAGGCGCGTGCGTTGATCGCCGCCGAGCCTTCGATGAGCGGCCTCGACCTGGCGTCCGTCGTCACCCCTGATCGGGTCACAATTCACGGCGAGGGCGGCGCGGGCGCTGAGAGAGGCGGCGGCGCTCGGCGCGACGGGCCGTTGATCGCGGTCATCGACACGGGCGTCAAGCTGTCGATCGTGCGCAACCTCGTCGAGCGCGGCGCGCGCGTGGCGCTGCACCCGTGCTCCACGTCGGCCGAGCAGCTGCTCGCAGAAGAGCCAGACGCGGTGTTCGTCGCCAACGGCCCGGGCGACCCGGCGGCGCTCGGCCATGTCGTAGACACGGTGCGCGAGCTCGTCGGACGCAAGCCGGTGTGGGGCATATGCCTGGGCCACCAGCTGCTGTGCCGCGCGCTTGGCCTCCAAACCTACAAGCTCCCGTTCGGCCATCGCGGCGCCAACCACCCGGTCAAGGACCTGCACACCGGCCGCGTCGAGATCACTTCGCAGAACCACGGCTTCGCGGTGCTCGGGCCGGGCGGCGCGCGCACGCTCGACAGCGACGAGCCCGTGCGCTGGGACACCGACTTCGGCGCGGCTCAACTCACGCACGTGAACCTGTACGACCGCACGGTCGAGGGCTTCGAGCTGCTCGACGTCCCCGGGGGCGCCGTCCAATACCACCCGGAGGCGGGACCCGGCCCGCACGACTCCCTGCACCTGTTCGATCGCTTCTTGGAACGGATCCGGGAGGCCGCGCGATGACGAGGATGGCCTCCATTTTTGGGAGACACATTCGCTCTGTCCTTCGTCCATCCGTAGTGGCGCCGGTCTCGATTGTCGCCGGCGCAATAAGGCAAATTGCCACGGCGTAGCGACATACAGACGATCCTGATCCTCGGCTCGGGGCCGATCGTGATCGGCCAGGCCGCCGAGTTCGACTACTCCGGCGTGCAGGCGTGCAAGGTCTTGCGAGAGGAGGGATATCGAGTCGTTCTCGTCAATTCCAACCCGGCCACGATCATGACCGACCCGGAGTTCGCCGACGCCACCTATGTCGAGCCGTTGCTGCCCGGGCCGCTCGCGAAGGTGATCGAGCGCGAGCGTCCCGACGCGCTCTTGCCGACGCTCGGCGGGCAGACAGCGCTCAATCTCGCCAAGGCACTGCACGACGACGGCACCCTGGAGCGCTATGGAGTCGAGCTGATCGGCGCCAACTACGACGCGATCGCTTGCGCCGAGGACCGCGATCTGTTCGGCGCCGCGATGGCGCGCGCGGGCCTGAAGATGCCCGAAAGCGCGATCGCGACGACGCTCGAGCAGGCGCGCCTGGCGCTCCCGCGGCTGGGCCTGCCATGCATCGTGCGTCCGGCTTTCACGCTCGGCGGACGCGGTGGAGGGATCGCGCGCAGTGAGGAGGAGTTCGAGCTGATCGCCGCACGCGGCATCGAGGCCTCCCCGATCGGCCAGGTCCTGCTCGACCAGTCCGTGCTCGGCTGGGGCGAGTTCGAGCTGGAGGTGATGCGCGACAAGGCCGACAACGTCGTGATCGTCTGCTCGATCGAGAACATCGACCCGATGGGCGTCCATACGGGCGACTCGGTCACGGTCGCCCCGCAGCAGACGCTCACAGACGCGCTCTACCAGCAGCTGCGCGACCAGGCGATCGCCGTGATCCGCGCCGTCGGCGTCGAGACAGGGGGCTCGAACGTGCAGTTCGCGGTCAACCCGAGCACCGAGGAGATCCTCGTGATCGAGATGAACCCGCGCGTATCGCGCTCCTCGGCGCTCGCCTCCAAGGCGACGGGCTTCCCGATCGCGAAGATCGCCGCACGGTTGGCCGTCGGCTACCTGCTGGAGGAGATCACCAACGACATCACCGGCGTCACCCCGGCTTCCTTTGAGCCCACGATCGACTACGTCGTCGTGAAGTGGCCGCGCTTTGCCTTCGAGAAGTTTCCCGGCGCCGTGCCGACGCTCTCCACGCACATGAAGTCGGTGGGGGAGGCGATGGCGATCGGGCGAACCTTCTCGCAAGCGTTCGCCAAGGCGTTGCGCTCGCGCGAGCTCGACAAGCCCCCCGTCCGCGTGAGCGCTCCGACGCGGACCTGCTCGAAGCACTGCTCACGCCCACGGCCGACCGCTACGAGGCGATCCTCGAGCTGCTCGGCCGTGGCGTGGGGATCGACGCGGTCCACGAGCGCACGTCGATTGATCCCTGGTTCCTGCGCGAGCTGGAGCAGATCGCCAAGGACCCAGAGGCGAGCTTCGCCGGAGAGCGCTCGTTCAAGTCGGTCGACACCTGCGCCGCGGAGTTCCCGGCGCGCACGCCTTACTACTACTCCGGTTGGGAGCGCAGGGCCGCTCACGAGGTGAGCCGAGGCGAGCGGCCCTCCGTCGTGATCCTCGGCGCGGGCCCCAACCGCATCGGCCAGGGCATCGAGTTCGACTACTGCTGCGTCCACGCCGCCATGACCGTGCGCGCATCCGGGCGTGACGCGGTGATCGTCAACTGCAACCCCGAGACCGTCTCCACCGACTACGACACCTCCGACCGCCTCTACTTCGAGCCGCTCACGCTCGAGGACGTGCTCGGGGTCATCGAGATGGAGCGACCGGAGGGCGTGATCGTGCAGTTCGGCGGCCAAACCCCCCTGAAGCTCGCCGCCGGCCTGGTCGAGGCCGGGGTGCCGCTGCTTGGCACCTCGGTCGACGCGATCGACCTCGCCGAGGACCGTGGGCGCTTCGGCGAGCTGCTCGCGCGGCTCGGCTATCAGGCCCCGCCGTACGCCACGGCTTGCTCGGTCGGGGAAGCGCTTGCAAAGGCCGAGGACGTCGGCTTCCCGCTGCTGGTGCGCCCCTCCTACGTGCTCGGCGGCCGTGCGATGGAGATCGTCTATACGAGCGACGGGCTTGCCGACTACCTCCGTCGCGAGACGCCCGGCGCCGATCACCCCGAGGCCTCCCAGCCGACTCCCCCGAGCACCGCCCACCTCCCAACGCCTGGAGCGGACAGTCGACCGGCACGAACAGCAAACCCCCAAAACCAGCAAGCTCACAACGCGAATGACGCCGCTGCCAGACCCACGATCTTCTTGGACCGCTTCCTCGAGAACGCGGTCGAGGTCGACGTCGACGCGCTCTGCGACGGCCACGAGGTGTGGATCGGCGGGATCATGCAGCACGTCGAGGAGGCGGGCGTGCACTCTGGCGATAGCGCCTGCGTGCTCCCGCCGCACTCGCTCGGGGAGGAGATGCTCGAGCAGATCAGGGCCGCAACGCGCGATATCGCGCTTGGCGTTGGCGTCGTCGGGCTGCTGAATGTCCAGTATGCGGTGCACGAGGGCCGGGTGTATGTGATCGAGGCCAACCCGCGTGCCTCGCGCACCGTCCCGTTCGTCTCCAAGGCGATCGGCCGACCGCTGGCCAAGCTTGCCTGCCGGATCATGCTCGGCGAGCGGATCGCCGAGCTCGGCCTCCCGTCCGAGCGCCAGGGGCTCGGCTTCGGAGACCATGTCTCGGTCAAGGAGGCGGTGCTTCCATTCGATCGCTTCGACGGCGCCGACTCGCTGCTCGGGCCGGAGATGCGCTCCACCGGCGAGGTTATGGGCATCGCGCGCGACTTCCCGACCGCTTTCGCCAAGGCGCAGGCCGCCGCCGGATCGCCGCTGCCGAGCGCCGGCGCCGTCTTTATCACCGTCACCGACTCCGACAAGCCGGGCGTCTTCGCCGTCGCCCAGATCCTGCACGACAACGGCTTTCAGATCCTCGCCACAGGCGGCACCGCCGAGGCGATCGAGCGCATGGGCGTACCGGTGCGGACGATCAACAAGATCGGCGAGGGCTCACCCCACGTCGTCGACTGGATCGAGCGCGGCGACGTCAACCTGATCGTCAACACTCCCACCGGCTCGGGCGCGCGCGGCGACGGCTGGGAGATCCGCCGCTGCGCGATCGCGCACGGCATCCCGTGTCTGACAACGCTCTCGGCCGGCGTCTCCGCCGCGCGTGCGATCGCGCAGGCGATCAAGCTCGGCGAGCCCGACGTGCTCTCCCTGCAGGAGCTTCATCGCACGGTCCCACTCGCCGACAGCCCCGACGAGGCCAGGGTGACGTGAGCGCCGACGGGCCGAGCGTCGAGGCGCACGAACGCGACGTCGCGAGCGCGGGCGCCGGACGCACGCTCGCGCCCTTCGCGCGTCGTCTGCTCACCGTCACGGCGAATCGGCGACTCGGCGCCTATCGCGTGCTGAGCGCCGCCGACCCCGACGGCCCCGAGCCGGACGCCGGCCAGTTCGCGATGCTGGCGGCCGCCGAGCGCTGGGGCGCCGGCGTCGACGAGCGCCCCTACCTGCCGCGGGCGTTCTCCTACGCGCGCTTCACCGCGGGCGAAGCCCACTTCCTGCTCGAGGATGTCGGCCCCGGCACACACCGTCTATGCGAGCTGGGCAAGGGGGAGGGGCTGTGGCTGCTGGGACCGCTCGGCCAGGGCTTCACCGCGCCCGAGGACGATCGTCGCGCGCTGCTCGTCGGCGGCGGCGTCGGGATCGCCCCGCTCGCCATCTGGCAGGACAAGCTCAACCGTGTCGCGCTGCGCCATCCGGGTTGCGCAGCCGGCGAGCGCGCCACCGTGCTGCTCGGCTTCCGTGACGGCGTCCACGCCGACGGCGCCGCGCTGCTCGACGGCGCGCACCTGGCAAGCGACGACGGGTCTGTTGGCCATCGTGGCCTCGTCACGGACCTGCTCGCCGCCGAGCTCGACCGCGACGCCCGCGCCACCGTCTACGCCTGCGGGCCGCCGGCGATGCTCGAGGCGGTGCGCGCGCTGTGCGCCGAGCGGGCCGTGCCCGCCCAGCTCGCGCTGGAGGCGGGCATGGCGTGCGGCTTCGGCGCCTGCTTTGGCTGCGTCGTGCCGGCGCGCGGGGGCTACCTGCGTGTGTGCGTGGAGGGGCCCGTCGTCGACGCCGCCGAGCTGGAGCGCGTGTCCGAGCACGCAGGGAGCCTCGCGTGAGCGTCGAGTTCTGCGGGTTGAGCCTCGCCCACCCGATCGTCAACGGCTCCGGGACCTTCGACGCGATCGCGGCGCGGCGCGCGTTCGGCGCGGCGCTCGACGAGGCATTTCCTTTCGCGGCGTTCGTCTCCAAGACGATCACGCTCGCCCCGCGCGCCGGCAACCCGCCGCCACGGCTGTGGGAGGCCCAGGCGGGGCTCGTCAACTCGATCGGCCTGCCCAACAAGGGCCTGGAGCGCTACCTCAGCGAAGACCTGCCCGAGCTTGCGCGGCTGCCGGTCCCGCTGATAACGAACGTGATGGGATCGACCACCGAGGAGATCGCCGAGCTGCTGCACGCCTGCGAGGCGCCTGGCGAGATAGCCGCAGTCGAGCTCAACGTCTCCTGCCCGAACGTGCGCACAGGCCTTGACATCGGCGCCGACCCGGCCCAGCTAGAGCGCGTGCTGCGCGCCGTCAGGCCGGCGCTGCGCAAGCCGCTGATCGTGAAGCTCACTCCCAACTGCGCCGACGTCACCGAATGCGCTCGCGCCGCCGAGGCCGGGGGGGCGGATGCCGTCTCGCTTATCAACACCCTGCGAGCGCTCGCGCTCGCCCCTGCTCCGGCGCACGCCTCCCCCGGCTCCAAGCCGGCCATGTGGCTGGGGGGCGGAAGTGGTGGGCTGTCCGGCGCCGCGGTGCGCCCCGTCGCGCTTGCGCAAGTCGCCGCTGTCGCCGCCAGCGTCTCGATCCCGGTCGTTGGGATGGGAGGCGTCCAGCGCGCCACTCACGCCCGTCAGCTGCTCGACGTCGGCGCACGGCTTGTGGCGATTGGCACGGAGAGCTTCCGCGACCCCGCCGCGGCCGCTCGAATCGCGCGCGCTCTGGACACCGCTCAGGCGCCGGTTGCACTCAACCGGGCCACCGCTCGAGCCCGGTGACCCTTGACGCTCGAGACGCTGAGCGTCCCCGACCGCCGTTCTAATTGTCGGCACGGGCTCGATTGGAGGCCGAAAAACCCCTGCAAACCGGCCACACCACCATCCACCATCCTCGACGTACCTAAAGCTCGACCTGAGCTTGATGCGAATTAGTGAGGTTTGCCTTGAACGGCGCTCCTGGGTGTGTAGACTCGCCGCCCATGCCGACCGCGACGGGCACGATGTCTTCGACCATGACCTCCAAGCCCTCCGCAGCTCCCGAGCGATCGCTCAACCAGCGCATGGACGCGCTCGCGCGCGCCAACCGCATCCGCACCGAGCGGGCGCAGCTCAAGCGCGATCTCAAGGCGGGAAGGCTGTCGATCCACACGTTGTTGCTCAACCCGCCCGAGTATGTGGAGACGGCGAAGGTCTTCGACATGCTGCTTGCCGTCCCCAAGTACGGCCGCGTCAAGGTCAACAAGATCCTCGCCCACTGCCGTATCTCCCCGAGCAAGACGATCGGCGGCCTCTCTGAGCGCCAGCGCAGCGAGCTCGTAATGCTGCTGCGCCGCTGAGCTACGCGATACCGCGTCCTCGCCTCGTTCGTGTGCAGGCCGATCGGAGATCCCGTCGATCTCCGATCCGCCACTTCACTTGCTGCGCCCTCGTCTGGCTTGCTCGTCGAGGCAGCAGGAGCCTCCAGGTATCCAGAGGCTCCCGCCGCCTTCGACATTAAGGTCTCGCGCGTGGCGTGCGTCTTTGTGATCACCGGCCCCTCCGGCGTCGGCAAGGGGACCCTCATCCGGGGGCTGATGGAGCGCGTGCCACAGCTCGAGCTGTCGGTGTCGGCCACCACACGCGCCCCACGCCCGGGCGAGCAAGACGGCGTCGACTACCACTTCCTCTCGAGCGCTGAGTTCGAGCGTCGCGTGCGAGCGGGAGATTTCGTCGAGCACGCCGACTACGCCGGCCGTCGCTACGGCACGTTGCGCAGCGAGCTCGAGCAGCGCGTCGCCGCGGGGGCGCCGGTCGTGCTGGAGATCGAGGTGCAGGGCGCCCGCCAGGTGCGCGCCTCTATGCCCGAGGCCGTGCAGGTGTTCATCGCCCCGCCGTCGCTGCAGGCGCTGCGCACGCGCCTGATCGGACGCGGCACCGACGGCAGCGATGAGGTCGAGCGACGCCTCGCGGTCGCCGAGCGAGAGCTCTGCGCGCGCGAGGAGTTCGCGCACGTCGTCGTCAACGACCGCCTCGAGGACGCGCTCGCAGGACTCGTCGCGATCGTCGAAGCGGAGCTGGGCTGAGCTCTCCTGAGCTACTACACTGCCAGGTCCACAAGGAAAGGCAATTCTCGACCATGATGACCTCACCCCGCATCGACCGCCTGCTCGACAACGTCGACTCCAACTACGCGAGCGTCCTCGTGGCCGCCAAGCGCGCCCGCCAGATCAACAGCTACTACCACAACCTCGGCGAGGGAGCCTTCGAGGAATTCCCCCCGCCGATGATCGAGACCTCATCCAAGAACTACCTCACGATCGCGCTCGAGGAAGTAGCGGCGGGCAAGATCAAGTACCACTACAGATAGCCCGCTCTGTGACGTCCGGCGCAAGCTTTCCCGCATTGCTTGCCAGCGTCTATAAACGGCTGTAGAACAAGGCCATGGCAAGGATCCTGCTCGGCGTCAGCGGCGGCGTCGCCGCCTACAAGGCGCTCGAGCTGATACGGCTGGCGAGCGCCGCCGGACACGCGGTGCGCGTCGTGCAGACGCCGACCAGCCAGCGCTTCGTGGGGGAGGCCTCGTTCGCCGCGCTCAGCGGCGCGCCGGTGCTCACCGACGAGTTCGAGCACGACCCCGCGCGCGGGGCGTTCCCGGGCCAGGAGCCGCCGTCCCACCAACCGCTCAGCCACCTGCAGCTGGTCGCCAACGCCGACCTCTACGTGGTCGCGCCCGCCTCGGCCAACACGCTCGCGAAGCTCGCCGCCGGGCTCGCCGACAACCTGCTCACTAGCTGCGCGCTCGCGGCGCGCTGTCCCGTCGTGGTCGCGCCCGCGATGAACAACCACATGTACGAGCATCCCGCCACCCAAGCAAGCCTCGAGCTGCTGCGCACGCGCGGCGTGCACATCGTCGAGCCCGACGCCGGACGCCTGGCCTCGCGCGGCGAGCATGGCATCGGCCGCCTGGCGGAGCCCGAGCGCTTGCTCGCCGCGTGCGAGGAGATACTCATGGCGCAAGCGCCGCCCGCGCACCGAGCCCAAGCCCCCGCCGGACAGGCCGACACCACCCGTGAGACGCCCGACAAAGCGGCGGCCCCTTCGCGCGGGGGTCAAAACGCCGGCCATGCCAGTTGGGCCGGCCTACGCGTGCTCGTCACCGCCGGCGGCACGCGCGAGCCGATCGACAGCGTGCGCTTCCTCGGCAACAGCTCCTCGGGACGTATGGGCCTGGCGCTCGCCGACGCCGCGCGGGGCCGTGGCGCCGAAGTGACGCTCCTGGCCGTTAACGTCGCGCTCGAGCCGCCGGCCGGCGTCGAGGTGCGACGCGTGAGCACCGCCGCCGAGCTCGAGCGAGCCTGCCAGGAGGAGTTCCCCACCTGCGATGTGCTGCTGATGGCGGCCGCCGTCGCCGACTTTCGCCCCGCGTCTCGGGTCGACGGGAAGATCAAGAAGGGCGGGATCGAGCATCTCACGCTCGAGCTCGAGCCGACAGCGGACGTGCTCTGCGGGCTCGCAAGGCGGCGCACGCCCGGCCAGACGCTCGTGGCGTTCGCCGCCGAGCACGGCCCCGAGGGCATCGAGCACGCGCGCGCGAAGCTTGCCGCCAAGGGCGTGGACGCCGTCGTCTTCAACGACGTCTCGCGCGCCGACATCGGCTTCGAGTCGCTCGCCAACGAGGTCACCGTCCTCAGCGGCGAGCGCGAGGAGACACTGGCGCGCGCTCCCAAGGAGAGCATCGCCACCGCGATCCTCGACGCCGTCGACCGCCTGCGAAAAGACGACTTGAACGGGGCGGGCACGCGCGGTTAGAGTAAACGCATGGACAGCGTCTACGAGCTATACCGACGTGGATGCCGCCTGCTCGAGCACGGTGACCATTTGGCGGCGATCGTGCCGCTCACGCGTGCCCGCCAGCTCGAGCCCAACAAGGCCTCGATCCGCGAGGCGCTGGGGCGGGCGTTGTTCCACGCCCAGCATTATGAACGCGCCGCCGAGGAGTTCCAGGCGGTCGCCGCGGCATCGCCCACGAACGACTACGCGCTCTTCTGCCTGGGTCGCTCGATGCAGCTGCTCGGCCGCCACCACGAGGCGTGTCATCCGCTCGCCGTCGCCTGCTCGATGCGCCCCGCCCGGGCCGATTACCGCCTCTATCGCGAACGTGCGCGACGAGACGCCGCGCGCTCGTGAGCAGGCCCGTGTCGAGCCGCGTCCGCCGACCGGTGGTGCGCCGCCTCGCCCACAATCTTGCTCCTGATCGCGCGCCGATCCCCGATGCTATTCTCGAAGGAGAACTTTCGAGTCGTCGCTCGCGCGATGGCTGGCAGCACCGAAAGTGGGCGCACGCCCGCTTTTTTTTACGCCTCATTCGTGGGAAGAGAGTCAGATAGGTCGATGTCGACACTGCAATCCGAGATAGAGCAGCGCCTGGCCGTGAGCGAGCCCGACGTCGAGGTCCTGCTCGCCGAGGTCGTCTCGGATGGAACCCTGCGGATATTCATCGACCATCCCGACGGCGTCACGCTCGCGCTGTGCGAGCGCGTCACCGCCCTGCTCGCCGAGCTGCGCGAGCGTTATGCGCTCGAGGTGTCCTCGCCGGGCAGCGAGCGCCCGCTGACCAAGCCCAACCACTTCCGTCGCTACGTCGGGCGCCGCGCCCGCGTGCGCACCCGCTGGCCCACCGCCGGCTCCACCGGCGGAGCGGCCGATCGGTCGCGCCCGGTCCCGGCCGCCGGCTGGGCCGCCGAGCGACGCGCCAAGAGCTTCACCGGGGAGCTCGTCGGAGTCACCGACAGCGAGATAACACTGGCCGCCGACGGGGGCGTCATCGCGATCCCCTACTCGGAGATCCGTCGTTCGAACCTTGTGGAGGAGTAAGCGCTGATGTCACGCGAGATCCTTGAAGCAATGCACGCGCTGGCGCGCGAGAAGGGCATCGAGCCCGAGAAGTTGATGATCGCGCTCGAGGACGCGCTGCTGTCCGCCTACAAGAAGCAGCCGGGATCGGCCAAGTACGCACGCGTGGAAATGGACCGCGAGACCGCCGACTTCCGCGTGATCGAACTGATCGTACCCGAGCGCCTGGAGGCCCATCTGATCGTCGAGACGATCGACGAGGGCACGACCGTCGACCCTGAGACCGGCGAGCTGCGCGAACCGGAGGAACCCGAAATCGACCCGGCCAAGTTCGAGCAGTACCGCGACCAGATCGACGAGCGCGACGTCACGCCCGAGGACTTCGGCCGGATCGCCGCACAGACGGCCAAGCAGGTGATCCTGCAGCGCATCCGCGAGGCCGAGCGCGACATGATGTTCGAGGAGTACCGCGACCGCGTCGGCGAGCTGATCACCGGGATCGTGCAGCAGTCCGATTCGCGCTACACGCTCGTGCAGCTGCGCGAGCGCGTCGAGGCGCTGCTGCCCAAGTCTGAGCAGGTCGACGGCGAGCGCTACGACCACTCCCAGCGCATCAAGGCGGTCATCAAGGAGGTGTCTCCCTCCACCAAGGGTCCCTCGATCATCGTCTCGCGGCGCGACCCCGAGCTGATCAAGAAGCTGTTCGAGCTCGAGGTCCCGGAGATCGCCGACGGGCTCGTGGAGATCGCAAACGTCGCACGCGAGCCCGGCTACCGCTCGAAGATCGCGGTCGTCTCCCACGCCGACGGCGTCGACCCGGTTGGCGCCTGTGTCGGCCCGCGCGGATCGCGCGTGCGCATGGTCGTCTCCGAGCTGCGCGGCGAGAAGATCGACATCATCCCCTTCAACGAAGAGCCCGCCCGCTTTGTCGCCAAGGCGCTCTCGCCCGCCCGCGTACGCGAGGTCTTGGTCGACGACGAGGCCAAGCAGGCGACCGTGATCGTGCCCGACGACCAGCTCTCGCTCGCGATCGGCAGGGAGGGTCAGAACGCCCGTCTTGCCGCGCGTCTCACCGGCTGGCGCGTGGACATACGCTCGGAGACCGAGTTCGCCGCCGAGGAGGCCGAGCACGGCTACGAGGAGGAGGAGCTGCAGGGCCGCTGCGCCGCGATCCTCTCCAACGGCCGGCGCTGCCCCAACGCCTCGCTGCCCGGCTCGCGCTACTGCGGTCTCGAGTCTCATCAGGCCTTGGCCTCGATCGAGGGCGACAACGTCGCGGACCTCGCCCCTGGAGCCGGCGGCCAGGCCACCGAGGCGCCGAGAGCCGGGGCCTCCGCGGATGCATCCGCGGAGGGTGGCGAGAGCCTCAGCACGCCAATAGAGGACGCGCCCGAAGCCGAGGGGACTGACATGGACGAGTCGACCGCCCAGAACGGGCAGGACGCCGGCGAGGTCGCCGACCAGGCAACCGAGGGGCAAGCGTCATAGGGGCTCATGTGCCCTGGCGCCGGTGCGTCGGGTGCGGTCGCGTGGCGCCGAAGCCTCAGCTCGTGCGGCTGGCAAGCGTTCCCACCGGACCCGAGCGCCGTCAGGCCGTCAAGCTTGACCGTGGCGGCGCCCTGCCTGGACGCGGCGCCTATGTCTGCCGCGTGCAGGACTGCGCGAGCCCGAGCCTTCAGTGCATGAGGCTCGCGACCAGGAAGGGCGCGCTGCAGCGCGCCCTTCGCGGCGCCGTCGAGGTTCCCGTCGAGCTCCTAGAATCGGAGAGCCGATGAGCAAGAAGCGAGTTCACGAAATAGCCAAGGAGCAAGGCGTCTCCAGCAAGGAGCTGCTCGAGAAGCTCGAGGCGGCTGGCGTCGCCGCGAAGGCCGCCGCCTCCTCGGTCGAGGAGACCGACGCGTTGCGCGCGCTCGCGGGCAACGGCGCATCCGCAACCGCCACCCGGCCCACTTCCTCCACGGCGGCCGCGACCGATGAGGCGCCGGCAAGCACCGGCACCCAGCCGAAGCCAGCCGAGGACGCTCCGGCGCGCGCCGGAGCCAAGCCGAAGCCGACCGGTGACGCGCCAGCGCGCGCCGAGGGCCAGCCGAAGCCAGCCGGCGCGCCGAAGCCAGCCAACGCGCCAACGCCAGGCGACGCTCAGCAGCCACCAGGGGTCGCCGCCGCGAGCGCCCCGGCGCCAGACGCCGATGGCGCCGCAGCGCCGCTGGGACCGGCCGGCGAGCGCGTGCGCCCGACACGCGACTCACGCACCGGCGAGCGCGCGCCAGGCGGCGCCGGCGCCGGGGGCCGCCGCCGCGTCGTGATTGACTCGCAGGCCTCGCGCCGCCAGCAGGGCGGGCCCGCCAACCAGCCGGTGCGCCGCCCCCGCCGCGGGCGCCGTCGCCGGGGCACATATGACGAGACGATCGCCCCGATCGATACGACCGCGATGGAGGCGACCGACCTGATCCGCGTCAACTCGGGCTCGACCGTCAAGGACGTCGCCGAGTACCTGGGCGTGCCGGTGCCGGAGATCATCAAGAAGCTGATGATGCTCGGCGAGATGGCGACGCTCACGCAGACCCTCTCCGACGACGCGATCCAGGTGCTCGCAGACGAATTCGAGAAGAAGATCGAGATCGCGCACGCCGCCGACGACGTCGAGGTCGAGCCGGTCTTCGAGGACGTCGAGGAGGACCTCGTCGATCGTCCTCCGGTCGTGACGATCATGGGCCACGTCGACCACGGCAAGACCTCGCTGCTCGACGCGATCCGCCAGACCGAGGTGGCGGCCGGAGAGGCCGGCGGCATCACTCAGCACATCGGCGCCTACCAGGTCCACCACTCGGACAAGGTGATCACGTTCCTCGACACCCCCGGCCACGAGGCCTTCACTGCGATGCGCGCACGCGGGGCGCAGGTGACCGACCTGGCCGTGATCGTCGTGGCCGCCGACGACGGCGTCAAGCCGCAGACCGAGGAGGCGATCGACCACGCCAAGGCGGCCGAAGTCCCGATCGTGGTGGCTGTCAACAAGATCGACAAGGAGGGCGCCCAGCCCGAGCGGGTGCGCACCGAACTCACCCAGCACGGACTGCAGCCGGCGGAGTGGGGCGGGGAGATCGAGTTCGTCGACGTCAGCGCCAAGACCCGCGAGGGCCTCGACGGCCTGCTGGACACGATCCAGCTCGTCACCGACCTCGAGGAGCTGAAGGCCAATCGCGACGCGATGGCTTCCGGCACCGTGATCGAGTCAAAGCTCGACCCGGGCCGCGGGCCGGTCGTCAGCATCCTGATCCAGCGCGGGACGCTCGAAGTGGGCGACGCGCTCGTCGCTGGCGCGCACTTCGGCCGAGTTCGCGCGATGCACGACTTCACCGGCGCGCGCGTCAAGACCGCCGAGCCGGGCGAGCCGGTCGAGGTGCTCGGTTTCGACGGCGTCCCCGAGGCCGGCGAATTCGTACGCGCCGTGGAGAACGAGCGCCGTGCCCGCCAGCTCGCCGGCGAGCGCGCCAACCGCCTGAAGACCGAGGCGCTCGCGCGCCGCTCCGGGCGCAAGGTGTCGCTCGAGGACGTCTTCAAGCTCGCCCAGGAAGGCACCGTCAAGGAGCTCAGCCTGGTCATCAAGGCCGACGTCGCGGGATCGCTCGAGGCGATCGAGGACGAGATAGCCAAGCTGCCCCAGGACGAGGTCTCGGTGAACATAATCCATCGTGGTGTCGGCGGCATCAACGAGTCCGACGTGATGCTCGCGGCCGCCTCCTCTGGATTGATCCTCGCGTTCAACGTGCGCCCCGTCGGCGATGCGCGCCAGCTCGCCGACCGCGAGGGCGTGGAGATTCGCTCCTACGCGGTCATCTACCGCGCGATCGAGGAGCTGCGCGCCGCGATGCAGGGCATGCTCGAGCCGACAGAGGTTGAGACGCCGCTCGGCCAGGCCGAGGTGCGCCAGCTCTTCCGCGCCTCGCGCATCGGCGTGATCGCCGGCTCGCACGTCAGCGAGGGCAAGGTCACGCGTGGAGCACGCGTGCGCGTCGTGCGCGAGGGCACCGTCATCTACGACACCACGGTCGCCAGCCTGCGCCGCTTCAACGAGGACGCCCGCGAGGTGAGCGCCGGATACGAGTGCGGGATCGTGCTCGCAAACTTCCAGGATCTGCGCGAGGGCGACGTCCTGGAGACCTATGAGACGCGCCTCCAGGAGCGCCAGCTAGCCTGAGAGCGACTCTCCCGTGAGCGGTTGTTCATGCAAGCGACCATGCGAGTCGGATCTTTCGAGGGACGTGGACCAGTAGGATGAGCTCAGACCGCATGCGTCGGGTGGACGAGGCGATCAGGCAGGTGATCGGCGACGCGCTTGCTTCAGACTTGAAGGACCCGAGGGTGGGATTCGTGACCGTGACCGATGTCAAGACAAGCGCTGACCTGAGCCAGGCGCGTGTATACGTGAGTGTGCTGGGCGATGCGCAAACGCGCCGGGAGACGCTTGACGGCCTGCGCAGCGCGCACGGCTACCTCCAACGCCGCGTCGGCGGGGAGCTGCATCTCAAGCGCACCCCGACGCTCGAGTTCGCCTATGACGACACGACCGACCGCGCGATGCGCGTGGACGCGCTGATCGACGCGGAGCTCGAGCCGGCCGACGTCCCGCGGGGCCAAGAAGATCGGCGCTCGTCGAGCGATTTGCGCGAGGACTCGACTTCGGCATGAGCTACGAGCCGACCGTCGCCCGGACGCGCGAGCTGGTGCTGGAACGCATCCGCTGTGACGCGAGCTTCGTCGTCGCCACGCACGAGAACCCCGACGGCGATGCGCTCGGCTCGCTGATCGGTATGCACGGGCTGCTAACCGCGCTCGGCAAGGACTCCGAGATGTTCATCGCCCCGAGCGACCTCCCACTTCCACGCGAGTACCGCTGCCCGGCGCTCGAGCACGCGATCCAAGCGGCGCCATCGGACATCGGCGAGCGCACGGTGGTGATGCTCGACTGCGGCAACATCGACCGCAACCCGGCCGCCGTGCTCCAGCGCGGCGCGCATCTGCTCAACATCGACCACCACCACGACAACACGCTGTTCGGAGCGCTCAACCTCGTCGATCCGACCGCTTCGTGCACGGCGGAGATCGTGTGGGACCTGATGCACGGCCTCGACGTCGCCCCGACAGCCGCGATCGCCGAGGCGCTCTACATCGCGCTCGTGACCGACACGGGCCGCTTCATGTACGAGAACACGGGACCGCGCGCCCATCGAATGGCCGCCGAGCTGATCGCCGCGGGGGTCAACGTGCCGGCGGTCAACACACGACTGTACGAGGAGCTGCCGCCCGCCAAGCTCACCCTGCTCGCGATCGCGCTCGAGCGTATCGAGCGCTTCGACTCTGGCACGCTGACGCTGGTCGCGCTGGATGCGGAGGATTTCCACCGCGCCGGCGCCGAGGAGAGCCTGTCGGAGGGGATCGTCGATCATCTGCGCTCGGTCGCCGGCACAAGGGTCGCCGTGCTCATCCGCGAGCTCACCGCCCCCGAGAGCCGAGGCAAGCGCAAGGTGTCGCTGCGCGCGACCGGGAACGACGTGGACGTCTCCGCGATCGCGCGTACGCAGGGCGGAGGCGGACACCGTCGCGCCGCCGGCTTCTCCACGACGCTCCCGGCTCAAGAGCTGATCGGCTTGCTGCGCCACGAGATCGCCGCACAGCTGCATCCGGCGCCGAACGGGCCGCCCGTGGCCACCCTCGCCTGACGCACACGCTCACGGGCAGGGCTCGTGAGCCGCTCGGGAGACGACATGGACGGCATCCTGCTGATCGACAAGCCGGTTGGGCTCACCTCCCACGACGTCGTCGCGCGCGTGCGACGCGCGCTCGGGGCGAAGACCGGCCACGCCGGGACGCTCGACCCGTTCGCGAGCGGGCTGTTGATCGTGCTCGTCGGAGCGGCTACTCGCACGCAACGACGGTTCATGGAGCTGCCCAAGCGATATGAGGCCGTCGCGCGCCTGGGCGCGCACTCGAGCACCGGCGACCCGGAGGGGGAGATCACCGAGACCGGCAGGCTTCCACCCGACCCTCCGACGCTGCCCGTCGGCGAGATTCGCCAGCGCCCCCCGATCCACTCGGCGATCAAGATCAAAGGCGAGCGCGCCTACCGCAAGGCTCGTCGCGGAGAGAGCTTTCAGATGCCCGAGCGAGTCGTCACCGTCAGCCGCTTCGAGCAGCTCTGGCGCGAGCACCCCGCGCAGTCGGGCGCGGCGGCGCGAGCGGGCTATCTGATCGAGTGCTCATCCGGGACATATGTGCGCTCGCTGATCGCAGATCTCGGCGACGCCTACTGCGAAGAGCTCAAGCGCACCGCGATCGGCCCCTTCGATCTCACAAGCGCAGCGCCCCCGCCGCCGCGCGGGGGGGCGTGGGCGGACCCGCCGCTGCAGAGCGTCGCGCAGGCGCTCACGGCCGCCGAGCGCTTCGAGGCTGGCTTGCGGGCGCCGCGCGGATATCGGGCTGACGCGGGCGCGCCCGGGTCAGCCGTGAAATAGGCTGTGGCCCCGTGAGGATCACTTGGCTGCCCAAGGTGGAGCGCAGGGAGCGGCGCGTTGCGGTGGGCTCGTTCGACGGCGTTCACCTCGGCCACCGCGAGGTCATACGTGGCTCTGACAGCGTCCTGACGTTCGACCCACACCCCTCGGCCGTCGTCGCCCCCCAGCACACGCCGAAGCTGCTCACGCCGCTCGAGGTCAAGGCCGAGCTGGTGGAGGCGCTTGGCGTGCAGGAGCTGATCGTGATCCCCTTCGACGCCGACTTCGCCAGGCGCGGCCCCGAGGAGTTCATCGACGACGTGCTCGTGGGCACGCTCGCTGCGACATATGTGTCCGTCGGAGAGAACTTCCGCTTCGGCAATCGCGCGAAGGGCGATCCCCAGATGCTCGCCGAGGATGAGCGCTTCTCCACGCGCGTGACGCCACTGCTCGAGGTGGACGGGGAGATCGTCTCCTCCAGTCACATCCGGGGGCTGCTGCTCGCCGGCGAGGTGAGCCACGCGTCACGCTTCCTCGGCGCGCCGTTTCAGATGCGCGGCGAGGTCGTGCACGGCGACGAGCGCGGGCGCGAGCTTGGGTTTCCCACGGCAAACCTGATTCCCGACGACGCGCTCGTGTGCCCGGGCCATGGGGTCTACGCATGCTTGGCCGACGGGCGCCCAGCAGCTGTCAACGTCGGCGTGCGCCCGACTTTCGTCACCGGCCGCGGGGAGCTGGTGGAGGCTTACATCCTCGACTTCGACGGCGACCTCTACGGCAAGCAGTTGCGACTGGACTTCCTCGCCCGCCTGCGCGGCGAGCGGCGCTTTCAGTCCGCCGAGGAGCTGATCGAGCAGATGCGCCGCGACGTGCAGCGCACGCGCGAGATCGCCGCCGGCTACTCGTGCTCATAAGGGTGCTAGCCTGTGCGACCGCGATGACGATCACGACAGAGCGCAAGCGAGAGATAGCCGCCAAGTTCGGCTCAGGCGAGCAGGACACCGGCAACACGAAGGTCCAGGTGGCGCTGCTCACCGAGCGCATCAACCACCTCACCGAGCATCTGCGCGAGCAGAAGAAGGACCACCACTCGCGTCGTGGGCTGCTGATGCTCGTCGGCCGCCGTCGCCGCTTCCTCGATTACATGCAGCGCAAGGACCTCGAGGGTTACCGCGCACTCATCAAGGAGCTTGGTCTACGTAAGTAGGCCAAGCTCGGCGCCAGTATGAGTGCCACCGACGCCACCTCCACAGTGCTGGCTCCGGGGGCCAAGGTTCCCGACTTCAGGCTCGGGACCGAAGCCGGCGAGAACTTCACGCAGGACGACCTCCAGGGCAAGACGACTGTGCTCGTCTTCTACCCGTTCGCCTTCAGCCCGGTGTGCACCGACCAGCTGCAGGTGTATGAGAAGTCCCTAGCCGAGATCACCGCGCAGGGGGCCGTGATCTACGGCGTCTCGTGCGACTCCAGCTGGGCGCAGAAAGCCTTCCGCGAAAAGCTCGAGGTGAGCATCCCGCAGCTGTCGGATTTCGAGCCCAAGGGCGCCGCGTGCAAAGCCTTCGGCGTGCTTCACCCGGGAGGCTTCCCTCAGCGCGCGCTCGTGATCGTCGGCGACGACGGCATCGTGCGCTGGAGCTATCAGGCACCCTCGCCCGCGGACCTTCCGCCTGCGCACATGATCGTCGGTGGGCTCAAGAACGTCTGAGGCCGATTGCCTCACCGGCCGCGGACCCATGTCCGCTAAGCTCCACACGTTCGGATACAAGGGTAAAAGAAAACGGCTCCGCCGACCGACGGGCGGAGAGGGAAGGTAGTCAATATGAGCAGCAACGCTCCTACGCGGGTCTCCGTGGAGATTGCAGGTAGCGAGATCTCGTTCGAGACCGGCAGGATGGCCAAGCAGGCCTCCGGCGCGGTGGTCGTCCGCCAGGGCGACACGATGGTCCTCTCGACAGCCACAGCAGGTGGCCAGCGCGACGTGGACTTTCTCCCGTTGACGGTCGACGTGGAGGAGAGGATGTACTCCGCCGGGAAGATCCCCGGCTCGTTCTTCAAGCGCGAGGGGCGCTCGGGAGAGAAGGCGACGCTCACGGCGCGCATGATCGACCGGCCCCTGCGCCCGCTGTTCACGAAGGGGTGGAACTACGAGACGCATCTCGTGGCGATCCCGATCTCGGTGGACCATGTTCACCCGTATGACATCCTCGCGATGAACGGGGCCTCAGCGGCCTTGATGATCTCCAACATCCCGTTCGCAGGGCCCGTGGGAGCGGTCCGGATCGGCAAGATCGACGGCAACTTCGTCGTCAACCCGGGCGAGGAGGACTTGCTCGAGAGCTCCGATCTCGACCTCGTGGTCGCAGGCTCCGAAGACGCGATCCTGATGGTCGAGGCCGGCGCGAACGAGATCTCCGAGGCCGAGATCCTCGATGCGCTCGACATCGCTCACTCAGCGATCAAGAAGATCTGCGCGCTGCAGCGCGAGCTCGCCGAGAAGGTCGGCAAGGAGAAGACGCCGCTCGAGGCGCCAAGAGTCGACGAGGAGCTGCTCGCCGCGGTGAAGGCCTCGCACGGCTCCGCGCTGGACGAGGCGACGCAGGTCGAGGACAAGCTCGAGCGCCAGGACGCGTGCAAAGCAGTCGAGGATGCGATCCTCGAGCAGTACGGCCCCGCCGCGCCCGAGGGCGCCGGCGATGAGGCAGCCAAGGAAGCCAAGGCGAGGAGGGCGGAAGCACAGCTTGCTTTCGACAAGCTCGAGAAGGCGATCATCCGCGAGCGCATCGCGGTCCACAAGAAGCGCCCCGACGGCCGTGCCGAGGACGAGATCAGAGACATCACGATCGAAGTCGGCGTCACCCCGCGCACGCACGGCTCGGCCCTGTTCACGCGCGGTCAGACCCAGGCTCTCAGCGCGGCCGCGCTCGGCACGCTCAAGGAGGAGATGCGCCTCGACACGCTCGGGCTGCAGACCAAGAAGTACTACTTCCATCACTACAACTTCCCGCCGTTCTCGGTCGGGGAGGCGGGCCGTCTCGGCCCCAAGCGCCGCGACATCGGCCACGGCGCGCTGGCGGAGCGCGCGCTCGTGCCGGTGGTGCCCTCGATCGAGGAGTTTCCTTACACGATCCGCGTGGTCTCTGACATCTTCGAGTCCAACGGCTCCTCTTCGATGGCGTCGGTATGCGGCTCCTCGCTGTCCTTGATGGACGCGGGCGTGCCGATCAAGCGCCCGGTTGCGGGCATCGCGATGGGCCTCATCAAGGAGGGCGACGATTACATCGTGCTCACCGACATCGCCGGCGTCGAGGACCACCTGGGAGACATGGACTTCAAGGTGGCCGGCACCGACCAAGGCATTACGGCGCTGCAGATGGACATCAAGATCTCTGGCGTCACGTTCGAGATCCTCAAGGACGCGCTCACCCAAGCCCACAAGGCGAGGACGTTCATCCTCGCCAAGATGGCCGAGACGATCGAGGGGCCGCGCGAGCAGCTCTCACAGCACGCCCCGCGCATCCAGACGATCCAGATTGACCCGAGCCAGATCGGCATGCTGATCGGCAAGGGCGGCGAAACGATTCGCGGGCTCTCCGATGAGTTCGAATCGCAGATCGACGTCAACGACGAGGGTCAGGTGCTCGTGTACTCGGCCAATGGCCAGCTCGGCGACGCGCTCGTGGAGCGTATTCGCACGATGATGAAGGAGGTCGAGGTCGGCGACGAGTTTGCCGGCAAGGTCGTCAAGACGACGACCTTCGGCGCCTTCATCGAGCTGACCAAGGGAACCGACGGCCTCTTGCACATCTCAAACGTCTCGCCGGGTCAGCGTGTGGACACGGTCGAGGACGTGCTCAACAAGGGCGATGAGGTAAGCGTGCGCGTGGTCGAGGTCGACCGCGAGCGCGGGCGCATCGGCCTGCGCCTCGCGGAGGACCCCGAGGTCGCCGGTAAGAGCGTCGAGGAGCTCGCCACCGTGGGCACCGGAGGAGGGGGCGGCGGACGTCCGCCACGCGACCGCGAAGGTGGCGGACGAAATGGCCGTGAGGGCCGGGTGGGTGGGGCCCGATCCGGCGGCGACCGTGGCTCGGGCCGTCCGCGCCACGGCGGCCGCGACCGCGACTAGCCCTACCCGAGGTTGCCGCAGCATCGGATAACCACGCTGGACAACGGCGTTAGAGTCGCCACCGAGCGCATGGAGAACGTGCGCTCGGTGGCGCTCGGCTTCTGGATCGGCACGGGCTCGGCCATGGAGTCAGAGGAGCAGGCCGGGCTTTCGCATCTGCTCGAGCACATGCTCTTCCGAGGAACGGAGAGCTATCGCTCGGAGGAGATCGACCAGATCTTCGACGCGATGGGCGCGGAGATCAACGCGGGCACCGACAGGGAAACGACCTCGCTTTACACGCGCGTGCTCGACCGCCACCTCGAGCGCGCGTTGCACGTGATGGGGGAGATGTTGTGGAAGCCACGCTTCGAAGACCTCGCGGCCGAGCGCGAGGTCGTGCTCGAGGAGATCGCGATGTACGAAGACGACCCTCAGGATCGGGTCTTCGACGTGCTTGGAGAAGCGGTCTTCGGCGATCATCCGCTCGGGCGCGCCGTGATCGGGCGGGCCGAGGTGGTGCGCGCGATCGAGCTCGACGGGCTGCGCGCGTTTCACGCCGAGCGCTACCTCGCGCCGAGCGTCGTCGTGGCAGCCGCAGGCTCGGTGGACCACGACGAGCTGGTGGGAATGGTGCGCGAGGCGAGCGCGCCAAGCGCCGGCGACGCTCCGGCCACCGCACAGGCGGACAGCGCGCCGGCCACGGCACGGGCGGACGGGGCTGAGGACGTCTGTTTCGAGCGGCGTGTGCGCTTCCTGAGCAAGGACACCGAGCAGTACCACGTGTGCCTGGGAGGGCGCGGGATCGCCCGTGACGACGAGCGCCGCTTCGCGTTGCGGGTGCTGGAAGGCCTGCTCGGCGGAACATCCTCCTCGCGCCTGTTCCAGGAGGTGCGCGAGAAGCGTGGGCTCGCCTATTCGGTGTTCTCGTTCTCGAACCTGCACGCGCGCACGGGCGAGGTCGGCCTGTATGTGGGAACGCGTCCGGACAACCTCGGCGAGGCGATCGAGACGATCGCACGCGAGCTGGAGCGCTTCGTCGAAGATCCCGCGAGCGAGCAGGAGCTGACGCGCTCGCGCGAGAACGTCAAGGGCCGCGTGGTGCTTGCGCTGGAGTCGACCGCCGCGCGCATGAACAGGCTTGGATCCTCCGTGCTTAGCGAGCTGCCGATCCTGTCGGTCGACGAGATCGTGGAGCGGATCGACGGCGTGCAGCTGCCGGACTTGCAGGAGCTCGCCGGCGAGCTGTTCACCCGCGAGCGACTCTCGATAGCCGGCGTTGGATCGGATCGGGGCGCCTTCGACGCGGCGCTGAGCCCGCTCGGGAGCGTTTCGTGATTCGCGTCGCGGTCGCGGGCGCCGCCGGGCGGATGGGCGAGACGGTGTGCGCCGCCGTGCGGGACGCTGAGGACATGGAGCTTGTGGGTCGCGCCGACCCGCTGCTCGGGACGACCCTCGAGCAGGTGCTCGCGGAGAGCGAGCCCGAGGTGGTGGTCGACTTCACCCGCCCGGACACGGCGATCGAGAATGCGCTCGCGTGCCTGCGCGCCGGCGCGCACGCCGTGATCGGCACGACCGGCTTCGACGTCGAGGAGCTGACGGCGCGCACGCGCGAGATCGAGCGCACACCGGCACAGGCGCGCGAGATCGAGGCCACTCCGCAGCGTGGGCAGCCGCCCTCTCAGCGGCCCTCGCCGAGCGGCGCCACGCGCGCGAACGTGCTGGTCGCGCCCAACTTCGCGATCGGCGCCGTCCTGATGATGCGCTTCGCCGCCGAGGCTTCCAGGCACATGGCGAAGGCCGAGATAGTCGAGCTTCACCACGACCGCAAGCTCGACGCGCCGAGCGGCACTGCAACGCGCACGGCGCAGCTGATGGCTGAATCCTCCGGCGGCGAGCAGCCCCCGATCCACTCGGTGCGCCTGCCGGGAATCGTGGCCAACCAGGAGGTCATCCTCGGCGACGTCGGCCAGACGCTCACGATCCGCCACGACACAACCGGGCGCGAGTCGTTCATGCCGGGAGTGCTGCTTGCGATTCGCGGTGTCCGAACGCTCGAGGGCTCGCCGGTCGTGGGGCTCGAGCATCTCCTCGTCGACGGCGAATAGAGGACGAGGTTGTTGCCGACGAGCGTGGAATACTCCAAGCGATGAACACCCTGAAGGGCACACCCTCCGGGGCGCGGGCAGGCGGCCTCGGCACGATCCTCACGGCGATCGTCACCCCCTTCGACGAGCAGGGGCGAGTGGACGAGGAGTCGTTCGTCGCGCTCATGCGCCACCTCGCCGAGCACGGCTCCGACGGCTTTGTCGTGTGCGGCACCACCGGCGAGGCGGCCACGCTCACCGACGAGGAACACCTGGGGCTGATCGGCCTTGCGGTGCGCGAGCGCCCGCCTGGGACGACGATCGTTGGGGGGACCGGCTCCAACGACACCCACCACGCCGTCCATCTGACCGAGGTGGCGAGCGAGCTCGGCGTCGACGCGACGCTGAGCGTGACGCCTTACTACAACAAGCCGAGCCCGCGCGGGATCGTGCGCCACTACGAAGAGGTCGCCAAGGCGACGGACAGGCCGATCCTGCTCTACAACATCCCGGGTCGCACCGCCGTGAACATGGGCCCCGAGCTGCTCGCCGAGCTCGCGCAGATCGAGCACGTGAGCGGCGTCAAGCAGGCAAACGAAGCCGAGCTGCAATTGATCGACGGGCTCGACCTTTACTGCGGCGACGACGGCACGTTCGCGCGCACGCTCGACGTGGGCGGCGCCGGCGGCATCCTCGTCGCCAGCCACATCGTCGGCGATGAGATGCGGCGCATGGTCGACGAGCCAGGACGCCGCGCCGAGATCGACGCGAGCCTCAGGGACGTATACGAGACCCTGTTCATGACCGCCAGCCCGACGTGCACGAAGGCAGCGCTGAACCTGCTCGGCCACAAAGTCGGCGGCCTGCGCCTGCCGCTGATCGAGGCCAGCGACGAGGAGCTCGAGGCGGTGCAGGCGATGCTTGTGCGTCACGGCCTCAATCCGGTCCCAGCCACCACGGCGCGCACGTGAGGGTCGGCATGGGTCCCGCCACTCGCGAGGCGGCGGGATCGAAGTCGGCAGGATCGGAGCGGGCGGGATGAGACGCACACGAGAGGTTGCCCTATGAGCGCGCTACGGGTCATGCCCCTGGGCGGGCTGGGCGAGATCGGCAAGAACATGACCGTCGTGGAGTACGACGGGCGGATCGTCGTCGTCGACGTCGGCCTGCGCTTCCCGACGCCGGAGATGGTCGGCATCGACCTGGTGCTGCCCGACTTCACCTATTTGCGCGAGCGCGCGCGCGACATCGAGGCGATCGTGGTGACCCACGGCCACGAGGACCATCTCGGCGCGCTGCCGTGGGTCATGCGCGAGCTCGGCCAGCACGACGCGCCGCCCGTGTACGGGGGGCCGTTGACGATCGCGATGGCGCGCTCCAAGCTCGAAGAGCACAAGCTGCGCGAGGTGGAGCTGGGCGACATCGCGCCGGGCGAGACGCTCGAGCTCGGCCCGTTCTCACTCGAGATGATCCACATGACCCACTCGATCCCCGACTCGAGCGCCATTGCACTCGGCACAGACTTGGGCACGGTCCTTATAACCGGCGACTACAAGTTCGATCAGACGCCTGTGGACGGCGCCCCGGCGGACGTGTCGCGGCTCGCCGAGCTCGGGCGCGAGGGGGTGCTGTTGCTGTGCGGCGACTCAACCAACGTCGATCGCGAGGGCTTCTCCCCGTCGGAGTCGCTTGTGGGGCCGCACCTGGAGGAAGCGTTCGCGCGCTGCGAGGGGCGCATCGTCGTGACGAGCTTCGCCTCGAACATCCACCGCGTGCAGCAGGTGATCGACGCCGCCGCCGCGCTCGGGCGCAAGGTCTCGCTCGTGGGCCGCTCGATGCGCAAGAACGTCGGCATCGGGCGCACGCTCGGCCACGTGGACGTGCCCGAGGGGATCCTCGTGGGGACGCGCGAGATCGAAGACTTTCCCGACGAGCGCATCGTGATCATCTCGACCGGCTCCCAGGGCGAGCCGCTGTCGGCGCTGCGACGCATGGCCTACCGCGACCATCCCCAAGTCAAGCTGCGCCACGGCGACACGGTCGTGTTCTCCGCGACCCCGGTGCCGGGCAACGAGCGCGCTGTCAACGAGACGATCGACCGGCTTTACCACATCGGCTGCGACGTGGTTACCGCGCGCGACGCGCCCGTGCACGCCTCCGGGCACGGCTATGCCGAGGAGGTCAAGCTGATGCTCAATTTGACAAAACCGCGCTACGTGATGCCATTCCACGGCGACTTCAAGCGCCTGCGCCTGCACACGCAGCTGGCCGAAGCCGTTGGGATCGAGCCCGATGACATCTTCCAGGGCGAGAACGGCCTGCCGCTCGACATCGACGAGCGCGGGGCGCGCTTCAAAGAGCACGAGCAGTCCGGGATGGTATTCGTCGACGGCGTCGAGATCGGCGACATGGCCGACGTCGCATTGCGCGACCGGCGCATGCTCTCCGCCGACGGGATCTTCATCGTGGTCGTGACGATCGCCGAGCAGGACGGGCGCTCGGTCGCGGACCCAGAGGTGATCTTCCGCGGCGTGCCGTTCCTCGACGAGGCAGGCGAGCTGATCGAGGAGATCCGCGGGACGGTCGACTCGACGCTCGCGCGCGCCGCCGGCGAGGAGATCCGCGAGGTCGACCTGCTCCAGCAGATGCTGCACGACGACCTTGCGGGGCTCGTGTATGACCGTTTGAAGCGCCGGCCGATGGTGCTTCCGGTCGTCGTGGAGGTCTAGATTTGTCGTTTTTTGGGACGGCGGAGCCGCAAACCGCGGCCTCGACGATTGCCGGGTTGTTGGTCTAGACCTCGATCTTGTCTCCCTCGGGCGCGGACGACTGCGACGCGTTCGCCGATGCCCCCGGAAGCGAGACGACGAAGCGCGCCCCGGGCGGCTCGGTGCCAGGATGCGTCGGCTCCAGCGTGACTGTGCCGCCATGGGACTCGGCGACCGCGCGCACGATCGCGAGGCCCAGGCCGAAGGAGCCGCCGCGGTCGCCGGCGCCGCGCACGAACCGCTCGAACAGGTTGGCGGTGAGGCGCTCTGGCACGCCGGGGCCGTCGTCCTCGACGATCAGGTATGCCTCGCCGGCAGCCAGACGCGCCGCGCCGGCGAGCGGGCGGGCGCTCCCCTCCGCGCTCACCCCGGTGCTCACCCGGATCTCAGTGCCGGGAGGAGTGTGACGCACAGCGTTCTCGATCAGGTTGAGCGCCAGCCGGTGCAGCTCGTCGCGGGAGGCCTCCACGACGGCTGGGCGAACGTCAAGGGAGATCTCGTGCTCGGCGCTGACAGGCCCCAGCTCGGCCGCCGCCTCGACGACTACCTGCGCGAGGTTGCACGGCTCGCGCCGCACGACGCGCCCCACGTCTGTGCGGGCGAGCAGCAGCAGGTCGGCGACCAGCCGGCGCATGCGCCTGGAGGAGCGCAGGGCCGAGCGCGCTGCGTCGGCCTCCTCGCCGTGGAGTGACTCGGCCAGCAGCTCCAGGTTGGCGAGCACGCTCGTCAGCGGGGTGCGCAGCTCGTGTGAGGCGTCGGCGACGAACTGGCGCTGGCGTGCGAGCGTCGCCTCGGTCTCTGCGTGGGCGGCGTCGAGCTCGCGCAGCATTCCGCCGAGCGTGCGCGCCAACTCTGAGACCTCGTCGTCGGCGAGCGGCTCGGGCACGCTGCGAGACGGGTCGCGCGTGCGCGCGATCTCCGCGGCGGTGCTCGTCAGCTGCGCGATCGGCGCCATCGCGCGGCGCGCGATCGTGACGCCCGCCAGCAGCGCGAGCGCCGTGCCGGCGAGTACGCCGAGCAGCAGCAGCAGCTCGACGCGCGCGATCGTCGCGTCGAGGTCGGCCAGGCGCCGCCCGTACTGCACGATGACCGTGCCGCCGACCGGGCCGCCGAGCGCCACCAACCGCGTGTGCACACGATAGCCGCGCACGTTCGCTTCGCTCGAGAGTCCGAGGTTGGGCGCCCCCGTGGTGCTGGCCAGCACGCTCCCGGATTCGCTCACGATCCGCACGACGGCGTCCTCCGAGCTCGCGAAACGGTTGAGATCCGGCGGGTTGACGATCTTCAGCTTGAAGCCTTCGATGTAGCTTCCCGACACGTTCACCTGCAGCAGCGAGGCCAGGTTCTCGGCCGAGACGGCGACTTCGCGGTTGAAGTTCGTGCGGATGCGGTGCACGGTGAGCGATCCGACGACAAGCGCGAAGGCGCACAGGATCGTGAACGTCAACAGCGCCGAGACGCCCGCCAGGCGCGTGCGGATCGGCAGGCGGTCGAAGCGCTCGAAAATGTTCGAGAGTCCCGAGCCTCTCATGACCAAGCTGGAGGATGCGGGACTCCGACGGCCATGCATATGGCACGTTCGAGGCGACACGCGGCGGGCCAGCGCCGCGCCAGGAGATGCTCAGGCGCGGAGAACGTAGCCAGCTCCCCTGATGGTGTGCAACAGGCGCGGCTCGCCGTCGGCCTCGAGCTTGCGGCGCAAGTTGGAGACGAACACCTCGATCGTGTTGGTCGTGGAGAACGGATCGTAGCCCCAGACCTCGTCGAGCAGGCGCTGGCGGGAGATGACGATGCGCTCGTTGCGCATCAGGTACTCGAGCAGCTCGAACTCGCGTTGCGTCAGCTCGATCGCCCGCTCGCCACGGGTGATCTCGTGTGTGTCGACGTTGAGCGAGAGGTCGCTGACGCGCAACGGCGCCGATCCCCGTGGCGGGCGGCGGCGCAGAAGCGCGCGCATGCGCGCGAGCAGCTCCTGGCGCTCGAACGGCTTGACGAGATAGTCGTCGGCGCCCGCGTCGAGGCCCTCGACGCGCGACTCCAGCGCGTCGCGGGCGGTCAGGATCAGGATCGGCACGTCGTCGTCGCCGCGCAGGCGCTTGGCGACCTCGATCCCGTCGATCTCAGGCAGGCCGAGGTCGAGGATCACGAGATCAGGGGCGAACGCGCGGCCGTGCTCGAGCGCGGCGACGCCGTCGGCGGCGGCGCGCACCTCGTAGCCCTCCATGCGCAGCGAGCGCTGCAGCGCTTGGGCGATGTCCTCGTCGTCCTCGACGACGAGCACGCGGGGTGCACGGGCGAAATCGCTCATATCAGCCAATGTATGTATCGGTGTGCACTAAAGCGATGGTAAGGGTCTGAGCGCGCAAAGGACAGGCCTACATGAGGTCCCGCGCCATTTCTGGGCGCACGGGGGCAGGTTCTCGGCTCGCGACGTCGAAGCCTGGCCTGATGGCCCCAGCCCGTAAGAGCCCCAAGCGCCAGCCAGTGCGCAGACAGACAGCCCGGCGAAACGCGCGCTCGCGACGCGGACGCGGACGGGGCTCAGCCGGGCTGCTCGACGGCCTCGTGCCACGCCTGCCGGCGCTCACCCAGAACCAGCGCGACGTGCTCGGCCTCGGGCTGGTGGCGGTCGGCGTGTTCATGGCGTTCGTGCTCTATGGACCGGGAGGCCCATCCACCTCTGGCGGTCGCGTGGGCCACGGCCTGGCCGTCGGGCTCGGCTGGTGCGTGGGCGAAGCGCGGACGCTGGCGCCGGTGGCGCTCGTCGTGGCGGGCGGCGCGCTGCTGCTCGCCCAGCTGATGCCGGCGCGCAGACCGCTGCGCACCGGCGGCCTGTGCCTGTTCGCGGCCGTCACACTCGCGCTGGCGGCGGGCACGCTCGGCGTGAGCAGTGGGACCCCCGCGCATGGGCCCTCCTCCGAGCAGTGGCGCTCGGCCTTCCTGCAGACGCACGGGGGGATCATGGGCCAGGCTCTGTACTGGGCCGCGCACCGCATGGTGCAGACCGTCGGGGTCGACATCCTCGTCGTGTTCCTGGCGCTCGTCGGGGCCGTGCTGTTGAGCGGCGCCTCGCTGGCGGCGGTGCTGCGCGCAACCGGCAATGGCCTCGTGGACACAAGCCGTGTGCTGCGCGCGCGCGCGGTGGCGCTCGAGCGGTCCTCGAGGGAGATCTTGGACGAGCGCGCGAGCCACACGGCGCGGAGCAGGGCGGCGCGCGCCAAGGAGCAGTCGGCGCACCCGCCCGAGCCCGCGCCGGAGGAGCTGATCGTGCGTGCCACGCACGTGGAGGCGCCATCGGTCGATGGGCTACCGCCCGGCCTTGGCGAGGTCGACCCGTGGGACGCCGACCTGGACGGGCAAACCGGCCAGGCCGACTCAGACCACGAGCACGACCCGCAATCCAAAACAGACGAGCAGGAGGGCTCCTTCGAGGCTGTGGATCTGCGCAAGCCTGGCGAGGACGCCGAAAACGACTCGCTGGAGTCGCTCGAGGAGTCGCTGCTGACCCCGCAGGGCCGCCTGCGCGACGTCGTCACCGACGACCCCGACTTCGTCTGGGAGCTGCCGGGAGCGGAGCGCATCTTGACGCGCTCGACCGCCGAGCAGGCGCGACCGGACACCGCCGGGCAGGAGCGCACCGCGACGAGCCTGGTCGAGGCGCTCGGCCACTTCGGCGTGCAGGCGAGGGTGATCGGGACGGTCGCCGGACCGCACATCACCCGCTATGAGCTGCGCCTCGCGCCGGGCACGAAGGTCGGCAAGGTGGCCCAGCTCAAGGACGACCTCGCCTACGCGCTCGCGGCCACCGACATCCGCATCCTCGCGCCGATCCCCGGCAAGCAGGCGGTCGGCGTCGAGGTCCCGAACGCCAAGCGCCGCATGGTCCGCCTCGGCGACGTCTTCCAGGAGCCGCCGAAGGACTGGTCGCCGCTGACGGTGTGGCTCGGCAAGGACGTCGCCGGCAAGGCGATCGGCGCCGACCTCGCGAAGATGCCGCATCTGCTCGTGGCGGGCACGACCGGCGCCGGCAAGTCGGGCGCGATCAACGCGATGCTTTGCAGCGTGCTGCTGCGCGCCACTCCGCACGAGCTGCGGCTCGTGCTGGTCGACCCCAAGCAGGTGGAGCTCAACCACTACGAGTCGATCCCGCACCTGCTGACGCCGGTGATCACGAGCCCGCGGATGGCTGCCAACGCGCTGCAGAACCTCGTCCGCGAGATGGAGCAGCGCTACGGGATCATGTCGCTGGCGCGCACGCGCAGCCTGATCGAGCTCAACAAGTCGCGCGAGGCGCGAAACGAAGCGCCGCTGCCCTACATCCTGTGCGTGATCGACGAGCTCGCCGACCTGATGATGGTCGCGCCGGCCGACGTCGAGGACTCCATAATCCGTCTCGCCCAGAAGGCGCGCGCGGTCGGCATCCATCTCGTGCTCGCCACGCAGTCGCCGCGCGTGGACGTGATCACGGGCATGATCAAGGCGAACGTGCCCTCGCGGATCGCCTTCTCGGTGTCCAGCCAGACCGACTCGCGCGTGATCCTCGACCAGAACGGCGCCGAGTCCCTGCTCGGGCAGGGCGACATGCTGTTCAGTCCGGTGGGATCCTCGCGCCTGCAGCGCATCCAGGGCGCCTATATCGACGAGTCGCAGATCGCGAAGCTGACCGACATGTGGCGCAAGCAGGGCGAGCCGGAGCTGCGCGAAGAGCTGCTGGAGGAGGTCGAGCCCTCGGAGCCCGAGAAGCGCGGCGAGGACGAGTTCGATCCCGACGAGGATCCGCTGTTGAGCGACGCGATCAGGCTTGTGGCGGAAATGCAGACCGCGTCCACCTCGATGCTGCAGCGACGCCTGCGCCTCGGCTACACGCGCGCGGGCCGCCTGATCGACATGCTCGAGCGCCGCGGCGTGATCTCCGGCTATGAGGGATCCAAGCCGCGTCAGGTCTTGATTGGAGAGGGGGACGTTCCGCGGGTCCTAGCAGCGCTTGGCGGGCCTGGCGGCGCGGAGGCCGAGAACGAGTCGGCGCCGCTTCCCAGCTGAGCGCGCGAGCCCCCGCAAGCCCGCGTGCGAACAACACGAATGCAGGCGTCAGCGACTAGCCTGTCTCGCTGAGATGTCAGAGATCGGGGCGACACTGCGGGAAGCGCGCATGCGTGCCCGTATCGACGTGTCCGAGATCGAGGCTCAGACGAAGATCCGCGCCAAGTATCTGCGCGCCCTGGAGAACGAGGAGTGGGATCTGCTGCCGGGCCCCACCTTCGTGCGCAGCTTCCTGCGCACCTACGCCCAGGCGCTCGAGCTCGACGACAAGGCGCTCGTCGACGAATACCGGCGACAGTACGAGCAGCCGAGCGAGCTCGACCACCAGCCGGTGATGTCGCCCGCCGGTCGCGCGCGAGCGCGCTCGAACCCGACCCGCAGCGGGCCCTCGCGCGGCTACGCGATCGCGGTGGGAGCGCTTGGCCTGTTGATCGTGCTGTTGCTCGTGAGCCTGCTCTCAGGCAAAGGCAAAAGCTCCACTCCGCCCACCCAGGCGAGCAATACGAGCGCCCACAGGACGCACAGGCCGCGCCACGGCTCGAAATCCACAGGCTCGAGCGCTTCGCGAAGCTCGGTCAGCGGCGCGAGGGTCGCGCTCTCGCTACGCCCGTCGGGGCGGGTGTACGTGTGCCTGATCGACGCCGCCGCCGTCAAGCGCATCTCCGGCCTGACGCTGGAACCCGGCGCCTACACGCAGCGGACCTATCACTCGACGCGCTTCGAGCTGCTGCTCGGCGACAACGCGGTGACGATGTACGTGAACGGCAAAGCGCTGAGCGTGCCCGCCTCGAGCAAGCCGATCGCCTACTCGATCACCAGCAGCGGACGTCGCACGCTCCCGACGAGCCAGCAGCCGAAGTGCTAATGAGCGCCGCGCCGCGCGCCGGGATCGTGATCACGGGCACCGAGGTGCTGACCGGCCGCGTGCGCGACCGCAACGGGCCATGGCTGTCCGACCGGCTGCGGGAGGCGGGCGTCGACCTGGCTCACACGACGATCGTCGGCGACCGCCCGGCCGACATGCGCGCCGCGCTCGAGTTCATGGCCGAGCAGGGGATGGACGTCGTCTTGACGAGCGGCGGCCTCGGCCCCACCGCCGACGATCTCACCGCCGAGGTCGTCGGGGCCTTCCAGGGTCGCGCGATGACGCTCGACGAGGCGTTGGAGGGTCGGATCGCGGAGATTTTGAAGCCGCTCGCGGCGCGCTATCCCAACTTCGACCGCGACGCGATCGCGCACGGCAACCGCAAGCAGGCGACGATCCCGGCGGGCGCGACCGTGCTCGAGCCGGTCGGCACGGCGCCGGGCCTGGTCGTGCCCCCGGCCGAGGGGAGCGCGGGCCCGACGGTTGTGGTGCTGCCCGGCCCCCCGCGCGAGCTGCAGCCGATGTGGCGCCAGGCGCTCGCGACCGATGCCTGGCGTGCCGCGGTCGTCGGTGCACGCGAGTACCGCCAGCGGATGCTGCGCCTGTTCGGGATCCCCGAGTCCGAGATCGCCGAGACGTTGCGCCACGCTGAGCGCGAGGGGCTGGACCTCGGAAGCTTGGAGATCACCACATGCCTGCGTGGCGGGGAGATCGAGATCGTCACGCGCTACGAGCCCGAGGCCGAGGCCGCTTACCACGCATTCGCGGCGATCGTGCAGGCGCGCCACGCCGACACGCTGTATTCGGTCGACGGCACAACCGTCGACGACCAGGTGGCCGCGTTGCTGCGCGGCGACGGAGACGCCCCTGCGCGCGCGATCGCAGTGGCGGAGTCGTGCACAGGAGGCCTGCTCGCCGCCCGCCTGACCAACCCACCCGGCGCCTCGGAGTACGTGCTCGGTGGGATCGTGGCTTACTCCGACGAGGTCAAGATCGCCGAGGTGGGGGTGGGGCGCGAGACGATCGAGCGCCACGGGGCGGTCTCCTCGGAGGTGGCGCAAGCGCTTGCCGCGGGCGCACGCGCGCGACTGGGCGCCGACGTGGGCGTGGGGATCACCGGGATCGCGGGCCCGGGCGGCGGCAGCGAGCAGAAGCCCATCGGCCTCGTGTGGCTGTGCGTCGCCGGCCCTGACGGCGCGAGCATGACGCGCTCGGTGCGCCTGCCCGGAGCCCGTCAGGACGTGCGCGAGCGCGCGGTGACCGTCGCGATGCACCTGATTCGCCGCCTGCTCACCGGTGAGCGCGACGGGGAGCGCAGCACCCCGCCGGCGGCGCCGGGCCCCATCTTGCGATGAGCGCCCAGGCGCGCTCCGCTGTTCCCGCCCAGGCCGCCTTACGCTGAGACGGTGATCCGCAGTCCCACAGCGCGACTGTTCGTAGCGGTCGATCCGCCCGAGCAGGTTCGCTCAGAGCTAGCCGCATGGGCACGCAGCGCGACGCGTGTCGGAGACGGCAGCGGGCGGGCGAACGCGGGCCTGCGCGTGCTCGATCCCGAGCTGTTGCATGTGACGCTGTGCTTCCTCGGAAACCGCCCGGTGGGAGAGCTTGACCTGCTGACGCCGCAGCTGAGCGCGTGTGTGGGCACAGCCGGCGAGCTGTCGCTGGGAGCGCCCCTGTGGCTGCCTCCGCGCCGCCCGCGGGCGCTGGCGGTCGAGCTCCACGACGAGAGCGGCGCGCTCACGCGCCTGCAGGCCGAGGTCGTCGCGGCGCTCGAGCAGGTGAGCGGCTGGCAGCAGGGCGCGGGGGAACGCAGCCTGCAGGGCGTCGGCGTAGCGCGGCGGCGCTTTCACCCGCATGTCACCGTCGCGCGCATGGGCCGCGCTGCCACACGCTATGAGCGCACGCTGCCACCAACGCCGGCGCTGTCGTTCACGCCCGAGGAGCTGGTGCTGTACCGCTCGTGGCTGTCGCCAGAGGGGGCAAGCTACGAAGCGGTCGCCTCTCACCCGATCGGGTGACGGGCCGCTTGTGGGCAACCCGATGCGAGCTATTGTCAAGTAGGGGGCTTGACAAGACATCCGCTACTGGGTATAACGTAGCCATGTCTTGACCTCCCAGTCCTGGGATGGCGGCAAAATAAAGGTCGGGTTGGGTCAGGCTCTGTGGTCTGACACTAACCGGTTTCAGCAGGGCCCTGGGGAGAGGGACCGGGTCGTTTTGAGAGGGAGTTGTATTTCGCGTGGTTTCTTCGAGGAATAACGTGCTTGAGAGTCCGTGTGCCACTGGCGGGTCCGTAATAGGACGCGTCAGCGTCGCTGACGCGTCTCTCTCTCTCTCTCTCTCTCTGGCCCGCTTGGCTCACAGCTAGGCCGAGGCCAGATCGCAGTTCCCCGCAGTTCCCACCGGCCATCCGGGCCGGGTGGGTTTCTCTCGCTCTTTCGCCGCCGCAGGCCAGGTGCCCGCGGTGGCTTTGCTTTGCCCGCGGGACCGCGGGTCTATTTCGTGTGGATCGCTCCTTGAGGAGGGGATGGACCAATGTCTTCGCTACGTAAGCGTCTTAACTACTCGAACGTCGTTGCGACGCTCGCACTCGTGTTCGCAATGAGCGGCGGTGCGCTCGCGGCGAGCAAATACCTGATCACCTCGACGAAACAGATCAAGCCTAGTGTGCTTAGCTCGCTGAAGGCGAAGGCCGGGCCCACCGGTGCGCCGGGGGCCGCGGGTCCGCAGGGGCCGGCAGGCGGCCAGGGTCCGCAGGGGCCCGCCGGCGGCCCAGGCGCCAAAGGCGAAAACGGTGTGGGCGTGACGAGCACGGAAGTGTCGAAGGCCAGCTCTACGTGCGCGAGACAGGGCGGGGCCGAACTCACATCCGTGAGCGGGAAAACCACCGTGTGCAACGGCAAGGAAGGCAAACAGGGCGAACCGTGGACGGTCGGAGGGACGTTGCCTTCGGGCAAGACGGAGACGGGCACATGGTCGTTTGGGCCGTATACGGACCCTGGTGGGGTCGCGGATGTCGCGGTGGCGTCGTTCCCCATTCCGCTGGCGAAAGCTCTGGGCGAAGGTCACGCTCATTACATCAACCCCGAAGGGATGGAAGTCAACGCCGCAGATGAAGACGTCGCTCCGACAGAATGTGGAAGTGGTATCGGTCCGGGAGTCAATGCTTCCAACCCGCAGGCAAAGCCCGGCAATCTCTGCATCTATGCAGCGGTACTCAAAGGAGCGTTCTCATACGACGGAGGATTCAACGGCCCGGCCGGTGAAGTTGGCGTGCCGACGACGGGTATCTTTGAGCAGTTCCTCCTCGAATCGAAAACACTCGAAGAGGAAGGGCTTGGAACGTGGGCCGTCACAGCGGAATAGACCAACCTGCTTCTGGCGCGGCTAAACGTGAATGTGCCACTCCCCCGGGAGATAGACAAATGAGTCGAGGCAACCTCAAAAACATGACGCCGGACGCCAATACCAGGCGGAAGGTAGGATCTAGTGTGAGGCAGTTGCTAGCTTCGTTCGGCGTCCTGGTCGGCTGTATGGTTTGGATTGCTGCGCCGGCGTCGGCCCGACAAGCGCAACTTTTGACGGGAATCTTTGGTTCCGCTACGTCGGTTCCGGCGGATCCTTACCCTCTCACTGCAGCACTTAGTATCGCAGTCGATTTGGAAACTCACGACGTCTATGTTGCTGACATAAGCGATAAGCTGATCGAGAAGTTCGATTCCGCGGGCCATCTTATCCTCATGTTTGGCAAGGAAGTCGATCGCACGACAGGCGCGGACGTTTGCACGGTCGTCTCAGGAGATACCTGCCAGAATGGCGTTGCCGGCTCGTCTCCAGGCGCGTTTGAATACCCTCGGTGGATCGCGGTCGACAACTCTGGCGTTCCAGGCCAACAAGGCGACGTTTACGTGAGCGATGGAAATGCCGGGCAGGAAGGTATCGTTTCTAAGTTCGACTCGGAAGGGAACGTAATGTCGAGTTGGGGCGATAACAGGGAAGGCCACGCAAAGAACGGTCTACCCAATGGTCAACTAAACGGAGCCAACGCAACGGGAAGTACGAAAGGGCCCTTCGGTAGTGTCAAAGGTATCGCTGTCGACCCGTCGGGAAATCTGTGGGTAAACAGTGGACGTGCCGTGTTCGAGTTCCGGTCGAACTCGAGCTTTGTAACGGCGTGGACTGCTATAGAAACAGAAGTAAATCAAAACATTGCTGTCGACTCCGAAGACAACATCTATATCGGGTCTCGTAAGTTCAAGTCCAGCGGAGTCGAGATCGGCGAAGTCGTTCCCGACGAGGGTTTTCTCTTCGGTCAAACGATCGATCCGCTCAGTAACGAACTCTATGTAATCTCTAGACTTCCCCAAAGTAATCAGTTCCTCGTTAACAAATTTGGTGCGGATTGTGGAGCAGGAGTCAGTAAACCCTGTGTATCCAATGAATCTTTCAGCACGAACGGTCAGGCGGTTTACAGCTTGACGATAGATCCTGGGATGTCGGCTGACACGCTCTACGCAGCCGGCGAAAAAGGAGGCGCGGGGGGCTATGTATTGGCGTACTCGGTGGAGACAGTTCCCGATGTCACCACCTCGAAGGCGACCGGTTTCGGCGAAGGTTCGGCGACGCTTACCGGGAACGTCAATCCGGATGGTGTAGAACTCGAAGCCGGACTGGCCGGGTGTCGCTTTGAATGGGGCGAACATGGGGTTGGGGAACCCAACCCGTATGGGCACAGTGCGCCCTGCGACAAGATGGCCGCCGAAATCGGCGCGGGCACCGGACTTGTTGAAGTTCATGCTACGATTAATGGTCTCCAGTCTGGTAGCACATATCATTTCCGGCTGGTAGCCGCGAATCAGAATCAGCACAGCGAACTGATCGACGAACCGACGTTGGGCTCGGATCTCGCGTTCGGGCCGCCCTTGATCGAAAGCACCTCGGCGTTGAGCGTTGATTTGAACAGCGCGATGGTTCAGGCGCAGGTCAACCCGAACAACGTGGACACGCGGATTCGTGTGGAATACGGTGTCGAAGCGGGTATCTATGGGCACAGCACATCCGAATTGGGCCTCAGTTCCGGCGGGAGCGGCGAGCTCGCATCCTTCCAGTTCACGGGCTTGGAGCCACGTACCGTTTACCATTATCGCGTTGTCGCCGAAAATGCGTTGGGTGAAGGTGAACGGGCGGTCGACGGCCCCGATCGTGTGTTTGTAACGCAGGGCGCCGGTCTCGGCGGCCTGCCTGATGGTCGTGTGTGGGAGTTGATTTCGCCAGCACTGAAGCGTGGGGCCGAAGCGGTCATCCCGTTGGAATCTGGAGCGGTTGTTCAGTCGTCGAGCCGCGGGGATGCATTTACTTTCTTGGTCGATCTTCCGACGGAAGCGGAACCTGCCGGTAGTCCGTCGGAAGTGCAGGTCTTGTCGCGGCGTACCGCGGCGGGCTGGGTGTCGAGCGATATAGCGTTGCCGCACGAAGGGCCGACCGGCACGACCTTCGGACAAGGCGATGATTATAGATTCTTCTCCGCCGATTTGTCGTTGGGGTTGGCTCAGCCCTTTGGCAGTTTCGTGCCGGCGATATCCCCCGAAGCATCTGAACAGACCCCGTTTCTGCGCACCGATTTTACGGGCGGGAACGTCGAATCGCCGTGTGTGACGGGATGCTATCGGCCGTTGGTGACAGGCGCCGAAGGACATGAAAATGTGCCGGCGGGCACCGAGTTCGCTACGCCCTGTCCGTCAGGCAACCAGTGTGGTCCGCAGTTCGTGGGCGCGACACCGGATCTCGACCACGTGGTCTTGGTCTCAGAAAATGCGTTGCTTGAAGGCGCGCCTGCGAAGCAATCGAACCGTGTGCAGTTCGAAGGCAGTCTGTACGAGTGGTCTGGTGGTCAGATCGTATTGGTGAGCTTCCTGCCGGATGGGAGGCCCGCACCGGCAAGCAGTGCTCCCGAGCTGGGATACCATACAAACTCCGCTAGAAATGCGATCTCGGCGGATGGTTCGCGGGTCGTGTGGTCAAACAGTGAAGGATTGTTCGAGCGCAATACGGTGGCGGAAACCACCGTGAAGGTCGCTTCTTCTGCCGCATTGTTCCAGTTTGCGAACAGCGACGGTTCGAGGGTCATCTTCAGCGAAGCGGGCGATCTGCGCGAGTGTCAGGTCGTCGAAACCGAAGGGCAACCGTCGTGTCAAGTCTCAGATCTCTCCCCGGCCGCGACTGGTGAAACTCCGGATGTGCAGGGCCTGGTCCCCGGCGCGTCGGAAGACGGGTCGTATGTGTATTTCGTTGCGAACGGGGTGCTGCAGAACAATGGTGTTCCTGTCGTAGGAGCAGGCCCGGGTGATTGCGTAGCGATAGCGGGAACGGGTGAATGTAACTTGTATGTCTCCCATCAGGGTGTGATCAGATTGATCGCGACGCTGTCTAGTAAGGACGATCTGGATTGGGATAAGGGTGGAGGCGTGGATGTGAGTGGATTGACGGATCGTGTGTCGCCGGACGGTCGCTGGTTTGCGTTCGTGTCGTCAAGCTCGTTGACGGGATATGATAATCGCGATACCGTGAGCGGCGAACCGGACGAGGAGGTGTTCCTCTACGACGCTGAAGCGAACGGCGGCGAAGGACGACTAGTGTGCGCGTCGTGCGATCCGACAGGCGCTCGTCCACACGGTGCGTTCGACGAAGGCTCGGTGTTGAATTCGCTTGCGATCGACAATCGCCGTCATTGGGCCAAACACTGGGTCGCAGCGGATCTGCCTGATTGGATACCGTACAGCTCGTCTCGGACGGCTTACCAGTCGCGTTATCTGTTTGACAGTGGTCGGTTGTTCTTCAACAGTGTCGATGCGTTGGTGCCACAGGATTCCAATGGGACTGCGGATGTGTATGAGCTCGAGCCGCCTGGTATCGGGGGTTGCAGCGAAGCGAGCCCGTCGTTCTCGGTGTCCTCAGGTGGTTGTGTCGAGTTGATCTCTTCCGGCACTTCCAAGGAAGAATCTGCGTTCGCGGACGCAAGCAAAAGTGGAGAGGATGCGTTCTTCTTCACGACCGCCCAGCTTGCGCGCGCGGATGTCGATCGCTCGCTCGACGTGTACGACGCACGTGTCGCCGGTGGTTTTGGCGAACCGCCGGCACCGCCTGTGTGCGAAGGCGACGCGTGCCAGAGCCCATTCGCGGCGCCGACCGACCAGACCCCGGGATCGTTGACCTATCATGGTCCAGGCAACCAGGCTGGCGCGCAAACTGGTTCGGGGACGACCGAGAAACAGCGGTCCAGCTCGCTCACACGGGCGCAGCGTCTGGCCGCCGCGCTACGCAAGTGTAGAAGGCAGCGCTCGGTGCGTAGACGCGCTAAATGCGTCAACGAAGCGAAGAGGCGTTACGGGCCGGCGGGCAAGGCCGCAAGGACTCTCGCCGGGAAGCACGGGGGTCGCTCATGAGCGCCAATGGACGGTTGGGGCGACGTACGAGCAGAACCGCGGTTGCGGTTGCGGGCGTGTTCATGATGGTGTTGTTGTTTGGTGTTGGTGGGGCCGGTGCGGCGCAGCCGTGGTGGCAGTTGAGCAGCGCTTCGCGCCCAGGATATTTGACGGTGGGCTCTGAAGCCGAGATCGCGGTCACCGCGGAGAATCTCGGCGACGGCGCGGTGCAAGGCGCGAATACACCGGCGACGATCGTCGACAGTCTGCCCGCCGGGTTGAAGGCGGCTGGTATCGCCGCGACCACGAGGAAGCTGGACGATCTGAATACATTGGGTCCGGGCAGTACGGTGTCGTTGCCGTGTTCGTTGAGCTCGTTGTCGTGCGTGTTGGAATCGACGGTCGAGCCGTACGAACAGGTCGAAATGCGAGTCAAGGTTCGTGTCGAATCCCTGGAAGACGATGAAGAAAACAAGGTGAGGGTGACCGGAGGCGGCGCCCCGCCAGCATCGATCTCAAGACCCATACATGCCGGTGAATCGACACCGTTTGAAGTGGAAGACTTCCGCATGGGCATCGAAGAAGAGGGCGGCACAACGGACACGCGAGCGGGCTCACACCCGTTCCAGTTCACAACTACTGTCGCGCTGAGCCAGGGCGCCGACTCCGCCCTCTTGACGAAACCTCCGGAAGCTGGGCCGCCTGCCTTGGCAAAGGATGTCTATACCCATCTGCCCGCCGGGCTGGTCGGGGACCCGGTGCCGTTCCCGATGTGCAGCCTGAAGAAGTTTGAGACTGTCAGGGGACTGACCGAAAACCTGTGTCCGCAGCAGACCGTGATCGGTGTGACGTCGGTGACGGCGGACGAACCGTTCACGGTTGGAGAGGTGACGTTCACGCAACCGTTGTTCAACCTCGAACCTGGGTACGGTGAGCCGGCACGACTCGGGTTCATGGTAACCGCGAGTGGCACGCCGGTGATCCTTGATACTTCATTGCGGGACGGTCCCGGCGAAGACTACGGGATCAACGTGAACGTGTCGAACATCGTACAGATCGCCGGACTGGTCAGCGCGCGCGTGACGGTGTGGGGAACACCGGGCGATCCACGCCACGACAATTCACGCGGCTGGGGATGCCTGCGAACCATACGCGGGCACATGGAAACACCGTGCTTCCCGTCGCTTGAAACAAAACTGGTGCCGTTCCTGACGCTCCCCACCAGCTGTGCGGCCCCATTGCAGGGCAGCGTGGACGCCGACGCGTGGGTGGCCCCGGGTAAGCTCTCGCACGCGGTACCTGCCGAACCGTTGCCGCAGTTGAGTGGTTGCAACCAAAACCCGTTCACCCCCACGATCAAAGCTCGGCCGAGCACTCTCCGCGCGTCCGCGCCAAGCGGCCTGGACTTCAACCTCGACTTCGACAATGAAGGCCTGTTCAACCCCGAAGGGCTCTCACAATCCACATTGAAGGACACGACCGTCGCGCTACCGGAAGGCTTGACGATCAACCCCTCCGCCGGTGTCGGGCTCGGCGGCTGCACCCCCGAAGACTACGCCCGCGAGAGCGTCAACTCGGCCCCCGGCGCGGGCTGCCCCGACGACTCGAAGCTGGGAACGGTCGAAATCGAAACGCAGCTCTTGACGCAGAAGATCCAGGGGAACATCTTCATCGCCCAACCCTACGACAACCCGTTCGACTCGCTCGTCGGCCTCTACGTCGTCGCGAAGAACCCCGAAACCGGGGTACTGATCAAGCTCGCAGGGAAGGTAGAACCGAACCCGATCACCGGACAGCTGACCACCATCTTCGAAAACAATCCACAGGTCCCGTTCAGCCACTTCAACTTCCACTTCCGCGAAGGTCAACAGGCACCACTGATCAGCCCGCCGCTATGCGGGACCTACGCCACCCAGGCACGCCTGAACTCCTGGGCAGAACCCTTGAACACACTCACAGACAGCTCATCGTTTCAAATCGTCCAAGGCTATGATGGCGGCGCCTGCCCGGCCGGTGGCGTCCCACCGTTTAGCCCCGGGATCGAAGCAGGCCAGCTCAACAACAACGCCGGTGCGTTCAGCCCCTTCTACCTACACCTCACAAGGACGGACGCCGGGCAAGAGATCTCCGGGTTCTCCACCAACCTACCCTCCGGCCTAACAGGAGACCTGACAGGCGTCCCGTTCTGCCCAGAGGCTGCCATCGAACGGGCACGAGCAAAGACAGGCGCCCAAGAGGAAGCCGATTCATCATGTCCTGCCGCGAGCCAGATCGGACATACGCTCGTAGGGACCGGCGTAGGCGCCGTGCTCGCATATGTGCCCGGCAAGGTGTATCTGGCCGGCCCGTTCCACGGCGCGCCGTTCTCACTCGTCAGCGTCACCTCAGCCACGGTCGGCCCATTCGACCTGGGAACCGTTGTGCTGCGCTTCGGCCTCGCGATAGACCCATATACAGCGCAGGTCAGCGTCACCCCTACAAGCTCCGAACCGATCCCCACGATCCTCGAGGGGATTGTCACGCACGTCCGCGACATCCGCGTCTACATAGACCGCAACAAATTCACGCTGAACCCAACGAGCTGCAACCCGCTAGCGATAAGTAGCACCCTGACGAGCGACCTCGGAGCATCGAAGACGGTCACCAGCCCATTCCAGACATCCAACTGTCAAGCCCTCGGGTTCAAACCGGTCTTCAAGGTCTCCACCTCTGGCAAGACATCACGCAAGGCCGGCGCGAGCTTGAAGGTCAAGCTCACCTATCCCACGGGCCCCCAAGCCAACATCAGCAAAGTCAAGGTCGATCTACCCAAGCAGCTCCCATCACGCTTGACGACGCTGCAAAAGGCTTGCACCGCCGCACAGTTCGAAACCAACCCAGCAGGATGCCCCACAGCCTCGATCATCGGACACGCAAAGGCGATCACACCACTGATCCCGGTCCCCCTGGAAGGACCCGCCTACTTCGTCTCCCACGGCGGAGAAGCGTTCCCCAGCCTGATCATGGTCCTACAAGGCTACGGCGTCACGATCGACCTCGTCGGCACGACCTTCATCAACAAAGCCGGCATCACAAGCAGCACGTTCAAGACCGTCCCAGACCAGCCCGTCGGCAGCTTCGAACTGACACTGCCCCAAGGCCCCAACTCGGCACTCGCAGCCAACGGCAACCTCTGCAAGGCCAAGCTCACGATGCCAACGCAATTCGACGCACAAAACGGGATGGTCGTACACCAGTCCACGAAGATCACCGTCACAGGCTGCCCCAAGGCGAAGAAGGCCAAGCACAAGGCCACCAAACACCACAAGAAGAAATGACATGGCCGATAGAAGGCAAGGCTCTCAAAATGAGCTAGAGCCCCCGAGAGCGTCCCAATCCGACCGCAACGGCCTCGAACGCCAGCACGTCGCCGACATCCAACGCGCACGAATGCTCGCCGCGATGGTCCAGGAGGTTGCCGAGCGCGGCGTCGCGAACGTCGCCGTCGCGCATGTCGTCGGACGCTCCGGCGTCTCACGACGCACGTTCTACGAAATCTTCGAGGACCGCGAAGACTGCTTCCTAGCGGCCTTTGACGAAGCCCTGGCACGCATCTCAGCAACCGTCGTGCCGGCCTACGAGCGATCAGGCACATGGCGCTCGAAGATGCGCGCCGCGCTGACCGCGCTCTTGGAGTCTCTGGCCGCTGACCCCGCTACGGGACGTCTTCTGATCGTCGAGAGCTTGGCCGCGGGACCAGCGGCACGCGAGCGACGCCAGCACGCCATCCTCCAAATCATCCCCATCATCGAGCAAGGACTCACAGAAAGCAAAGCCAGTCCCGAGCCGCCACCACTGACCGCCGAGGGGATCATCGGCGGCGTGCTATCCGTCCTGCACGCACGACTCAACGACAAGAACCACAACAACCTCCTCACCCTCACCGGCCCCCTCATGGCCACAATCGTGCTGCCCTACCTAGGCTCCACCACAGCACGCAAAGAGCTCGAACGGCCTACACCGAAACGCCCAGCAAAGGTCCAGGCCGCACCGAGCGACCCGTTGCGCGACCTGGAGATGCGCCTCACCTACAGAACAGTCCGCACGCTGATCGCAGTAGCCGAACGACCAGGCTCATCCAACCGCGCCGTCGGCGCCTGCGCCGGAATCCCAGACCAAGGCCAAATCTCAAAGCTCCTCACGCGTCTACACCACCTCGGGCTAGTCGACAACAACACGGCAAGCTCCGCCCGCGGAGAGCCAAACGCCTGGACACTCACCACCAGAGGCTGGGAAATCCACAGAACAATCACCCAACAGACATCCACAAGCTGACTCCCTCGAGTCCGCTTCAACTGGCATAGGGTAGTTGACTACATTTCTGCTACCTTTCTACCATGGCCCTGAACATCAAGGACAGCGAGACAATTCGCCTCGCCGACGAGCTCGCCGCGCTAACGGGGGAGACAAAGACCCGCACGGTGAGGACAGCGCTTGAAGAGCGCAGGCAGAGACTCGCGCGCGGCATCTCCCCAGCCGAGCGGGCGCGGCGCCTGATCGACGTGCTCGAAGGGGAGATCTGGCCCCAGGTGCCTCCAGAGGCGCTCGGCAGGCCGATCTCCCGCGCCCAGCGCGAAGCGATCCTCGGCTACGGGCCGGAGGGCGTTTGATCCTCGACAGCTCCGCGATCGTCGCGGTCCTGCTGAAGGAGCCGGGCTACAAGCGGCTGCTGGAGCGCCTCGCCGAGAATCCCGAGCCGGGCGTGGGCGCGCCCACGATGGTCGAGACGGGCATCGTGCTCTCGGCACGACTCGGCGAGCGCGGCCAGACCCTGCTCGGCCGCTTCGCGCAAGCAAATGAGCTCGTGATCTTGCCCTGCGAGGCCGAGCACTGGACGATCGCGGTGCAAGCCTTTCTGCGCTTCGGCAAGGGTCGCCATCCAGCCGCCCTGAATTTTGGCGACTGCCTCACATACGCGACCGCGAGACTCGCCGACGAGCCGCTGCTCTGTCTCGGGGACGACTTCGCCAAGACCCACCTCCCGCTCGTTCCTTGACGGACGCTCCAACGCTGCGGTTAACTGGTCGGTAGCAATGAAGCGCTACCACCTCACCACGTGGTGCCGTTGATCTACATTTACGCGTAGCGAGCGCTCCTGGCTATCTCAGAGGGGGCAAGCTACGAGCGCTGGCGTCATGCTCGCTGGGGTGAGGTTGGTAGACCCGTCGCGCCTGGATCAGCATCCGTTTGCAGCCGCAAGCGCCCTGCACAGCTCGTCGATCCGCTCTGCTCCGAGTCTCGTGATTTCCTCGGTCAGTTGCGCCTTCGGTACGGTTCGCATATTGTCGAGCGAGATCGCGCATTCACGAAGCATGCCGTCCTCGGGACCGAGTCGCACCTCGCTGACGAGCCCACGGATACGAGCCGTGACAAGCGCGACGACCACATTGCGGAGTCCTGGGATTGCCGCGTCGCGAGTCAGAACACAGACGGGTGCTCCGGCCCTCGACTTCAAGATCGAGCCAGGAGATCGCGCCGCGGTTCACCAAGGCTCTTCGCGGACCGCCTCGCGGGCATTCGCCTCTGCCCAGCGATCCTCGCGCGCCTCGAACTCAGAGGTCGAGAGCTTCCCCTCCTCATCGAAATACGCCGCCAGCCCAGTCTGAACCTCAACCGCGTGTAGCGCAGCCGTGGCCTGCGCATCGGTCCACCGGGGCGCTTCCTCAAGCAACTTTTCCTTCGCTGGCATACCCAGAAGGGTAGCGATGTTAGGGGCAAAAACGCTTGCGCGGTTACTCTTATAGAGCCATGGCCAAGCGCTACCACCTGACCACTTTCGGCTGCCAGATGAACGAGCACGACTCCGAGCGCATGAAGGGGATGCTCGAGTCGCTCGGCTACAGCGAGGCACCCGAGCGCGCCGAGGCCGACCTGATTCTGTTCAACACGTGCTCGATCCGCGAGACGGCGGACAGCCGCTTCGTCGCTCACCTGGGGGAGGCCAAGCGCCTCAAGCGCGAACAGCCCGAGCGCGTGGTCGGCGTGGGGGGCTGCTGGGCGCAGTCGGTCAAGCAAGAGGTGTTCGAGCGCTTCCCGTTCGTGGATGTGGCCTTCGGCCCTGGCCAGACGCACAAGCTCGCCGAGTTCCTGACGAGCGACTCGCTGACGGCCCAGGGCTATTTCGAGTTCGAGGGCTTCACCGGTCATCTGCCGGCCAAGCGCGCGCGGCCGTTCCAGGGCTGGCTTCAGATCAGCGTCGGCTGCAACTGCCGCTGCTCCTACTGCATCGTGCCCTCCACGCGCGGGCGCGAGGTCTCTCGTCCACTGGAGGAGCTGGTCGCCGAGGTCGAGGGCATGGCCGCGGATGGCGTGCGCGAGGTCACGCTGCTCGGCCAGAACGTCAACTCCTACGGGCGCGACCTGCGCGTGGACGGACGCTCCGAGACGTTCTCCCACCTGCTGAGGCGGCTCGACGCGATCGACGGGATCGAGCGCATCCGCTACACGAGCCCACACCCCAAGGACATGCGCGAGGACGTGATCCGCGCGCATGCCGAGCTCGCGAGCGTATGCGAGCACATCCACCTGCCGCTGCAATCCGGCTCCAGCCGCATCCTCAAGGCGATGCGCCGCACCTACGACCGCGAGCGCTACCTCGACCGCGTCGCCCTGATCCGCGAGCACGTGCCCGATGTGGCGCTGACGACCGACATCATCGTCGGCTTCCCGGGGGAGAGCGAGCAGGACTTCGAGCAGACGCTCGAGGTGGCGGAGCAGGTCGGCTACGACAGCGCCTTCACCTTCATCTTCTCACCGCGCCGGGGCACGGAGGCGGCCGAGATGACCGAGGGGCTTGTGCCTCACCCGGTCAAGGTAGAGCGTATGGAACGCCTAGTGGAGGTCGTCCAACGCCGCGCGCTGGAGCGCGCCCAGCGCTTCGTGGGGCGCACTGTCGAGGTCCTGGTCGAAGGCCCATCGCGCACCGACCCCGAGCGCCGGCGCGGACGCACGCGCCACAACAAGGTGGTCAACTTCGCGGGTCTCGCCGCGCCGGGGGAGCTCGCGCAGGTGGAGATCGTCGCCGCCACAAGCCAGACGCTCTCCGGTGAGGAGAGCCTCGTGGCGCGCGCCACCGGTTAGACCAGTCGATCGACACTCCACCCGGTCGAACTGGCGCCTCTGGAGCGAACGCCTGTTCGTATTGTTCCGTCCGACGCCCCCTCTAACTTTGACGCTCCAACTTCAACCGGAGGAGCAAGACGATGCCCGTGACCGATGAGGAGAAGGCCGCAAAGGCGCGCGACGCGGCTCTGCAGGGCGCGCTTGGCCAGATCGAGCGCGAGTTCGGCAAGGGCTCGGTCATGCGCATGGGGGACGAGGGCGCGCAGGTGCGCGTCGACGCGATCCCCACTGGCGCGCTCTCTCTCGATCTGGCGCTTGGCATTGGCGGCGTGCCCAAGGGACGCATCGTCGAGGTCTTCGGCCCCGAGTCCTCCGGCAAGACAACGCTCATCTACCACGTGCTCGCAGAAGCCCAGAAGCTCGGTGGGGTGTGCGCTTTCATCGACGCCGAGCACGCGATGGACCCGCTGTACGCGAAGGAGATCGGCGTGGATATCGACGAGCTGCTCGTCTCCCAGCCCGACTACGGCGAGCAGGCCCTGGAGATCGCCGACATGCTCGTGCGCTCCGGCGCCATAGACGTCGTCGCGATCGACTCGGTCGCCGCGCTCACCCCGCGCGTGGAGCTAGAGGGGCAGATGGGCGACCAGACCGTCGGCGCGCAGGCGCGCATGATGTCCCAGGCGATGCGCAAGATAGCCGGCAACCTGAACCGCACCGGCACGCTCTGCATTCTCACGAACCAGATCCGCGAAAAGGTGGGGGTCATGTTCGGCTCGCCCGAGACGCAGCCGGGGGGAAGGGCGCTGAAGTTCTACGCCTCCCAACGCCTTGACATCCGCCGTATCGAGACACTCAAGGACGGCACCGAGGCCGTCGGCAACAGGGTGCGAGTGAAGGTCGTCAAGAACAAGCTCGCCGCTCCCTTCCGCCAAGCCGAGTTCGACATCGAGTTCGGCAAGGGCATCTCCACCGCCGGCTGCCTGGTCGACCTCGGCCTCGAGCACGGCATCGTGTCGAAGTCCGGCTCGTTCTTCTCCTACGGCAACGAGCGCCTGGGCCAGGGGCGTGGCAACGCGAAGTCCTATCTCGACCAGAACCCCGCTATCGCCGGCGAGATCGAGCGCAAGGTCTACGCCGCGCTCGGGATCGGGGCCGACAAGGTCAGGCCGATCCAGGGCACCGAGACCCCGCTGGCTGTGGCGCCAGAGCCGCCTGAGGCAGACACCCGCGCCGCCTGACCTTGGCGGGTCTCCTCCCGGACGGTGGCGCACTGTGCAGCCCGTCCGGGAGGCTCTGATACCCGTGATTCGTCGTGGGGATGCTTTGACTACTGGTAGGTCGCTCCAGGCGGAGGACCGCCTTCATAGACCGAGCCTGAGTTTGAGCCCGATTCCGAGCCCGAGCTCGATCCAGATCCTGACTTGCCGCCCATGTTCGGGCAGGGATCGCCTCTGGAGCCATGCCGCGGCGTCTGGGCCTTCGGCGTCGTCTTTGACGGCGCCGGGGACGTCGTCGACGGTGTCGAGGACGTGTTGGGGGTGGACTGTGTCGTCGTGGTCGATGTCGTCGGGTTGGGCGCCGTCGCAGCGCCTGCGATACCGGCGACTGCTCCGCCGGTCGCGAGGGCCCCGACGACGATCCCCGCTCGGATCATTCCCGTCCGTCTCATAGAACCTCCGGTGGTCGGTGAGGGACTCATCCCGACCATCGTGCGCCAGTTCCCTAAGCCGGGCCGAACGCGCGCCTAAGCCCACACGAAGAAGAATGTAGGAAGCCTCTTATGGACGCACTGCGCCTAGAGGGCTGATTACTTCCCCCGGCTCAGATAAACGCCGGGGACTGAGATGGCGAGGGTGTCGAGGTCGTAGGCGAGGATCGCCCAGCCGGTCCAGATTCTCATTCCGTCATGGCCCTTCAGTCGTGATCGGCGTAGTCCGTAGTCGCGCTTGAGGTGGCTGATGCGGCCCTCGATGCCGGTGCGGTAGCGAGCGCGGCGCTTGCGGGTCCTGCGAGAACCGGGCTCGTGGCGCCCCGAGAGCTGTATCTGCTCGTCGGTCATTTCGGGGAACGCTTCTTTGGTCGGGCTTGGCCAGAAGCCGCCGTCGCCGACGATCTCCCGGGAGTTTTATCCCGGCACGGTCGAGCTCGATGGCGGTGTGTGCCAGCAGCCGGTTCTCGGACGGGTTCCCCGGTGCGTGACCGGCTGGCAGGATGAACCCGCGGGCACCTTTGCGGGTGTTCTCGGTCACCTCACATATCTGCGCGACATACCCGAACTCCGTCGGTTTGCCGAGCTTGCCCTTGCGGATCGGGCGTGCATCGGGGTCGGCCAGAGAGACCAGCCTGTCGGTGATCTTCAACCCCGGCTCCGACAACGCTGGATCGCAAAGCACGCGGTCCATCCTCGCCAGATCCTCCGGCAACTCCCGTGCCGCCACCGGCAGCACCTCGTCCCACAAGCACTCCACCTGCCCGCCCACAAGCGTCAGCATCACCCCTCCAATCATCTAGAAAACCATGCATGAGCAGGAGGAATTGTCTTAAACACACCGGACGGCACAGCTCGTTCTGACCGACTCAGATGCAACCCTCACCCAACAAACCGACAGACAGGAGGAGCGATGCCCAGACCCGGTCGCAACGAGCCCTGCCACTGCGGCTCAGGCCGCAAGACCAAGCGCTGCTGCGGACAACGACGCGGTCCCTCCGATGACCAGCTCGCGCGTGCTCACCTCGCGCTGCTCGCGCGCGAAGCATCCGCAGACCTCGCCGGTCTCTCCGAGCGAGCCCTGGACCATCTCTGGGAGGGACTCATGGACCTACCCGGCGTCGACTACTCGCTGCTGGTCACGCTCCCGCAACTGATCGGCCCCGACCTCCAGCGCCTGCGCGAATCAATCGAACACGACGATCCCGACTGGGGATGGGACGCGCTCACCGCCGTCCACAAGCAGATCGACAACCCACAACAACGAGCACGACTCGCGGACGCGATCGTCCGACTCCGCGACCAACACCAGATCAACCGCCGCCAAGCCGCCTACGCACTCATCGACCTCCACAGCCAATCCACCCGGCTCATCGCCGCCAGCCTCCTGCAAGCCGTCGCCATCTCAGTCGGCGCCGAACAAACCCCCGGCGGCCTCCACCTCGCCGCCTAACCCAACCCGTTTATCCGGGGGAAGTGATTAGGGCATGCCAGACAAGGACGCATCAACCTGGTGTGCTCGCCCATGAGGGGGGCAGGACGCTGCATGGCGCCCTCAGCGGCGTCCTAGCGCTTTGTGCGCTGGCCGTCGGCCAAATCGGCGACGATCTTCTCGCTGCCGGACTTGCGCGTGATCGCGGCAGACAGCTCCGGCGCGATGCCAGCGAAGGCGGAGCCGAAGCGCAGCGATACGGGAGCGACGTCCACCTCGCCACGATTGCGCTCGATCGCCTGCACAACCGCCTTGGCGACGTCTTCGGGGCTGCGTGTCCCCACACCCTTCGGCAGCTTCACGCCGGCCTCCGCGAACATGCCCGCCTCACGGATGAAGCCGGGGAAGACGGCGGAGACGCCAACGCCGGTGCCATGCAGCTCGGCGCGCATCGCTCCCGCGAAGCCGCGCAGGCCAAACTTGGTGGCGTTATAGATCGAGCTTCCCGCCGTCGCCGCCTTGCCCGACAGCGAGGACATGAACAGCAGATGCCCACGGCCGCGCTCGACCATCTCCGGCGCCAGCGCACGGGTCATCGCGATCGGAGCGCGCAGATTCACGTCGAGCGCGCGGTCGATCTGCTCGACCGTGAACGAGTCGAGCAGGCCGCTCCCTGGGAGAGCGGCATTTGCGACCAGGATGTCCAGCTCACCCGCCTCTGCGAGCAGACGGTCGACCTCCGCGGACTCGCTCAGGTCGACCGCGAGAGCGCGCGCCCCTAGCTCGGAGGCGAGCGGCTCGAGCACGTCCACGCGGCGGCCGGTGAGGATCAGCTGGGCGCCCTTCGCCGACAGCGCTCGCGCAATCGCGTGGCCGAGCCCGCCGGTCGCCCCGGTCAACAGCACGGTGGAGCCAGAGATCTCCATCAGGTGCAAGCCTACGCGAATGCGCTCGGACACGCATGTGATCGCCCTGTTCGGCCCCACCGGAGTCGGCAAGACCGCTGTGGCGGTTGCGCTCGCGCGCGAGTTGCGAGCACGGGGCGAGCGACCCCTCGCCATATCCGCCGACGCGCTGCAGGTCTATGCTGGCCTCGAGACCCTCACGGGCGTGGCCACCGCGGCGGAGCAAGCCGAGCTCGAGCACCGGCTCGTCTCGTTCCTGCCAATCGACGCGAGCTTCAGCGCGGGGCAGTACGCGGAGCTTGCGCACGCGCAGATCGACGTGACGCTCGCCGAAGGTCGCAGGCCGATCGTCGTGGGGGGCACCGGCCTCTACCTGCGCGCGGCGCTCACCGAACTGGATCTCCGTCCCCCGCCGCCAGAGGGAGTGCGCGAGCGCCTGACCGCGGAGCTCGAGCGCCGCGGGTCGCCCGCGCTGCACGCGCGCCTGGCCGAGAGCGCGCCGTGGGCGGCGACGGAGATCGACCCGAACGATCGTCAGCGCGTCGTGCGCGCGCTCGAGCTGCTGGAGGCGGGGGAGCTCGAGCCGCCGAACGGGCCCTCCCAGCTGTGGACGGACGAGGCGAGACAGCCAACGCTGCTGGTGGGGCTCGTAATGGAGCGCGAGGAGCTGTACAGGCGGATCGACGCTCGCGTCGAGGAGATGCTCGCCGAGGGCGTGCGCGAGGAGGTGCTTCATGCGCACGCCGTGGGCGCGAGCGCGACGGCCCGCAAGGCGCTCGGCTTCGAGGAGCTTCTCTGCGGCGACGTCGAGGCGATGAAGCGCCACACCCGTAACTATGCCCGCCGTCAGCTGACTTGGATGCGCAAGCTCTCGGGGGTCCATGCGATCGACGTAGCCCGCCGCGATCCCGAGGATGTCGCCCAGGAGATCGCCGCGGAGCTCAGCGAGCTCGAGCGCGACCGGCAGAGCGCCCAGTAGGGCAAGACCGACGCGAAGCCCTAGACTGCTGCGCCGCATGACGATTCAGGCAAGGCAGAGTCGATGAGGTTCGAGAAGTGGCAGGCGCTCGGAAACGACTATCTGATCGTCGAGCGAGCAGAGCTGCCATTTGAGCTCACGCCGGCGCGTATACGCAAGCTCTGCGCGGGGCACTTCGGCGTGTTCGCCGATGGTGTCCTGTTGCTGGCGCCGTCTGAGGATCGACGCTTCGTGGCGCAGCTGCGCATCTACAACCCTGATGGATCGGAGGCCGAGCTGTCGGGCAACGGCGTGCGCGAGGCGATCCTGTACCTGCGTGGGCGCGGATGGACCGAGGAGGACACCTTCTCGATCCAGACCGTCGCGGGGGAGATCCGCCCGACGATCACGGGGCCCAGCACCTGCCGCGTCGACATGGGCCGCGCCACGCTGGCCTCCAAGGACTATCCCGACGGATCCGACGACGGGCGCGGCGAGCTGGTGGCCGACGAACGCACATGGAGCTTTCAGCACGTTGCGATCGGAAATCCGCAGTGCGCGATCCAGGTGGAGGACCACACAACGCTCGATCGCCTCGACCTGAAGGCGATCGGGCCTGCGATCGAAGCACACAAGCTGTTCCCCAACCGCACGAATGTGTCGTGGTATACGGAGGCAGGCTCCGGGACGGACGGGCTCCCCGCCATCCGGGCGCGCATCTTCGAGCGCGGTGTGGGGGAGACGCTCTCCTCGGGCACAGGGGCCACAGGCGCCGCGATCGCCCACCATCTGTCGGGCGGGCCATCACACGTCGCAGTCCGTCTCGATGGCGGCGAGTTGACAGTTGAGATCGGAGAGGATCTGCAGGTGAACCTGACCGGCTGGGCGCACCCTGTGTTCGAGGGGCGCCTCAGCGACCACTTCGTGAAGGAGCTAGCAGCGCAATGAGACCAAGTGAGCGCCTGAGCCGCATTCCCCCGTACCTGTTTGCCGAGCTCGAGCGCAAGATCGCCGCCAAGAAGGCCGCCGGCGTCGACGTGATCAGCCTCGGAATCGGCGACCCAGACCGGCCCACGCCGCCCCTGATCGTGGAGGCGATGCAGGAGGCCGTCACCGAGCCCGAGACCCACCGCTACCCCTCCAACCGCGGGCGCGCCGACTTCCGCGAAGCCCTCGGCGACTTCTACGCGCGCCGCTTCGACGTCTCGCTCGACCCCGACACCGAGATCATCCCAGCGATCGGCGCCAAGGAGGCGATCTTCAATCTGAACCTAGCTTTCCTCGACCCTGGCGACGTGGCGCTCGCTGCGGACCCCGGCTACCCGGTCTACACAGGTGGGCCGCTGCTCGTCGGCGCCGACCCGGTCGTGATGCCGCTCGTACCCGAGCTCGGCTTCGTCCCAGACCTCAACGCGATCGACGAGTCGACCGCGAGCAGGACAAAGCTGATGTATCTCAACTACCCCAACAACCCGACGGGCGCGATCGTGCCGCCGGGCTTCTTCGAGCGCGTGATCGACTTCGCCCGCACCTACGAGATCCTCGTAGTTCACGACAACGCCTATAGCGAGACGACCTACGACGGCTATCGCGCCCCCTCCTTCCTGGCGACGCCGGGCGCGAAGCAGGTCGGGATCGAGGTGTTCTCGCTGTCCAAGGGCTACAACATGACCGGCTGGCGCTGCGCCGCGGTGCTCGGCGCCGCGGAGGTCATCGAGCACTATTGGCGGCTGAAGACCAACATCGACTCCGGCCTGTTCGAGGCCGTGCAGCTGGCCGGCATCGCAGCGCTCTCGCCCGACGCGGACGCTGAGGTGGCGTCCATGAACGAGCTCTACCGCCGCCGCCGCGACCTCGTTTGCGACGCGCTCGCCAAGGCTGGAGTCCACGTAACGCCGCCGAAGGGCACGATCTACGTGTGGGCGCCGATACCCAAGGGCTTCGCAGACTCGGCGGCCTACTGCGAGCACGTGCTCGAGCAGGCCGGCGTCGCGATCTCACCCGGGGGGGCCTACGGCCCGAGCGGCGAGGGTTGGTTCAGGATCTCCCTGACCACGCCCGACGACCGCCTGGCCGAAGCGGTCGAGCGTTTGGCAGCCCTGGGGAGCTGATCTACACTGGGAATGGATGAACCAACCCACGCGGCGCGCGGCACAGCGCGCCTTCTGCATCGCCTCACTGCCTGAGGAGGAGAGCCTCGACGAGCTGCGCGAACTGCTGAGCACCGCGGGGGTCGAAGTCGTGGGGGAGATGATCCAGCGGCGCGACGCGCCGCACCCCAACACCTACCTGGGTCCCGGCAAGGTAGGGGAGGCAAAGCAGGCGGCGCAGGAGTGCGACGCGAATGTGATCGCCTGCGACGACGAGCTGAGCGCGCGCCAAGAGCGCAATCTCGAGCAGGCGCTTGGTATGCCCGTCGTCGACCGCACGACAGCCATCCTCGACATCTTCGCCACGCACGCGTCGAGCGCCGAGGGCAAGCTGCAGGTCGAGCTCGCCCAGCTGGAGTACAACCTCGCGCGTATGCGCGGCCTGTGGACGCACCTCGAGCGGCTCGGAGGCGGTATCGGCACGCGTGGACCGGGGGAGACCCAGATCGAGACCGACCGGCGCTTGGCGCGCAACCGCATATCGGCGCTGCGCCGCCGCCTCGAGCACGTGAAGGGCACGCGCTCGGTGATGCGCGCCGAGCGCGAGCGCGCCGCGCTGCCGAGCGTCGCCCTCGCCGGCTACACCAACGCAGGCAAGAGCACGCTGCTCAATGCCATGACCGGCGCCGAGGTCGGTGTGCGCGACCGGCTCTTCCATACGCTCGACCCGAGCACGCGCATGCTGCGCATCGGTGGTCGGCCACACCTGCTGACAGACACGGTCGGCTTCATCCGCAAGCTCCCCCACCAGCTGGTGGACGCGTTCGGGGCGACGCTCGAGGAGACACGCCTTGCCGACCTGCTGCTGCACGTCCTCGACGCCTCTGTCCCGGAGCACGATCAAGCCACGATGCGCAAGGCCGTCGAGGAGGTGCTCGAGGAGATCGGCGCTGGCGAGCGCCCGCGCGTGCTCGTTCTCAACAAGGTGGATCTGCTCGACCAGGAGGCTCGCGAGGACCTGCGTCTGCGCCATCCCGACGCCGTGCTCGTCAGCGGCGTGAGCGGCGAGGGCCTGTCCGAGCTGCAGAAGCGAATCGAGCGCGAGCTGCGTCACACACTGCGCCCGATGGAGCTGCTCGTGCCCTATTCACACGGCGGCAGCCTCGCCGAGCTGCACGAGGTCGTCGGTGACCTGCAGCGCCAGGACACACCCGAGGGCGTGCTCGTGCGCGCCCTCGTGCCAGCCCGCCTTGCGGATCGCTATGCACGGTTCGCCGTCGCCTGAGCGCTCTTAAACAACTCGACCCGCCGGAGCGGGTCGATGTGGGTGTTGGAGGAGCTACCTCCGAACGGTCGACAACCGTCAATAACGATACCAGAGGATCTGCTGGCCCGGCCCATAACACGAGGCGGGTGCTACCCACAAGTGCGTGACATTGCACTCCGTCAGGCCGAGCTCAGCAGCTTGTTGGCGGCGGGCGGGAGACTCGAACTCCATCCGAGGAGCTACCTCGAGTTCCCAGTTGTCGACTGTTCGCGCCGACCCCGACGCTACACCCGCCGTCGCAGACGACTGTACTCATTGCTCCGGACGGTTCTCGGTCACAACCCAGCTACTCGACGGGCGCCGGCGTGGGCCGCCCTCTCCAAGGTGTCATCAAGCGGGGTGAGTGTCTCGACGCCTACACCGAGGGCGGTGGCGACCAGCCAGTCTGCGAACCACATGTTCTTCGGGAGCAGAGGGCCGTGCAGATAGGTGCCGATGACTCTGTCCGCGCGGGCGCCCTCGAAGCCACTGCGGCCGTCGTTACCGTGGCCTTTGAGCACGCGTCCGAGGGGAGTGGCGTCGGGACCCAGATAGGTGCGCCCGCCGTGGTTCTCAAAGCCCGCCAGGACACCGTTCTCGCGATCGCTCTCGGGGCCACCAAGGTCGACTTCTATCGCCACGTTGCCGATCAGCCGTCGTCCTGACTCGCGGACGGTTCGCACATCTAGCAGACCGACGCCCCGCAACTGCTCGTCTCCTAGCGTGTAGGACACGCCCAGCAGCTGATAGCCACCGCACACGCCGAGCACAACCGCGCCGCGCGCCGCGGCCCGGTGCAATGCCTCGCGCTTGCCTGTGAGGAGATCCTCGGCGCAGAGCAGCTGGTCGCGGTCCTGGCCGCCTCCGATGTAGTAGATGTCGTGGGCCTCGCCGTCGAGCGGCTCGCCGAGCCCGCTGCTGCTCAGCTCGAAGTCGATCCCCCGCCATGCGCAGCGGCGCTCGAGCACGAGCAGGTTGCCGCGGTCGGCGTAGATGTTCATCAGGTCGGGGTACAGCGCACATACCCTAAGGACACGATTCCGCGGCTCGCTCACCGCCATGAGCTGCTCGCCTCCCCGCGCTGGACGAGCAGCTCGCGCAGGGCGAGCATCGCGGTGTAGGTCGGGAGCACGTACAGCGGCGTGCCCGCTCCGCCCTCTGCGCAGGCGTCGACGTCGGGACGATCGGGGCCGTTCGGGCCGGCAGCCTCGGGGCGATCCACGGCGGGGTAGCCGGCGGGACGATCGGCCACCGCACCGGAGAGCGCCCAGGGAAGATCCCCGACGACCCGAATGCGCTCCGGCTCGATCCCCGCGTACTTCAGCCGCAGCGCAAGCTCTGGCGCGCGCGTGCCCGAGCATGTCGCCACGCGCACGCGACCCGCGAGCAGCTCGAAGTCGGCATCCCAGATCCAGGAGACGTCGTGACCGTCGGCGATCTTGTCGTTGAGCACTCCGAGGAGGTCGTGGGCGCCGGGCTCGAGCGCGAGCGTGCGCAGGACCTCGTTGGCGCCTGCCGGGTTCTTGACGAGCAAAATGCGCGTCTCGCGCCCGTCCACCTGCACGGTCTCGGCGCGCCCGAAGGCCGCCTTCGTGCTTTCCAAGCCAGCGACGATGTCCTCGAAGCGAACGTCGAGCGCGACGGCCAGCGCGGTGGCTGCGAGCGCGTTGTAAACGTTGTAGAGACCCGGTAGCTCCAGCTTCACCTCCGCGTCGCCCCCGGGTGTGAAGAGGTGAAAGCGGGCTGAGCGCACGCCTTCCAGCTCGACAGAGCGGGCGAGCACGGTGGGGGAGGGCCGTCGCTGCCCGCAGGACGAGCAGTGGTAGTGGCCGAGATGGCCGAGATAGACGGCGTCGAACGCATAGGGCGCCCCGCAGCGGCGGCAGTGCTTGGCGTCGGCGGCGTGCGCCATGCTCTCCAGGGCAAGCGAGTCGTCCTCGACACCGTAGTAGAGGACTCCGGGTCGCTCACGCCCAAGGTCGGCTACAAGCGGGTCATCGGCGTTGCAAGCAAGGCGCGCGCTTGAAGCCGCTCCGCCGCGCACGGCGCCGGCCCAACGCTCGGCGATCGTCTCCAGCTCGCCGTAGCGGTCGAGCTGATCGCGGAACAGGTTGCCGAGCACGACCACGCGGGGGTGGATCTGCGCGGCGAGGCTGTCGAGCCACAGCTCATCGACCTCGAACAGCCCGAGCTCGCCGTCGATGGTCCCGCGCGGGCCGGCCGCCGCCAACAGCGTCGAGGCGATCCCGCCCGCCATGTTGGCCCCGGCCTGGTTGTGCACGAGCGCGATGCCTGCACGTTCGAGGATGCTCGACGCCATCGCCGCCGTGGTCGTCTTGCCGTTGGTGGCCGATACGAGCACGCACCCCTGCGACAGGCGCCCCGCGAGGGCGCCGATCGCCGAGGGCTCCATGCGCATGAGCAGCTTCCCCGGCAGGCTCGTGCCGCCCCCACCGCGCAGCCGGGAGACCGTGCCAACCGCACGTGCAAGCGCGAGCTTCGGCCCCAGCAGCACACTCATAGTTGAGCCGCAGCCGCGTCCGCGCCGTCCTGCCCATCGAGAAAGGCGTCGGCGCCCGGGCCGCCGGCTGGCACGAGCACCCGCACCGCGCCGCGCACCGCCGTGACTGTCACTGGGAGCTCGCCGATCGGGTCGCCGTCGGCGTACATGGTGAATGGGCGATCGGCGCTGACCCTGACGGCGCGCGCACGGAAGACCCTCACGCTCGGCTCCTCGACATGCGTTCCACCGAACACCTTCGGCAAGATCTTCGTCAAGAACCCGATCTTGCTGACGCTTTCGAGGACCACCACGTCGAGCAGCCCATCGTCGAGCAGCGCGTCTGGAGCCGCCCTCATCCCGCCGCCGTAGGTCTTCGAGTTCGCGGCGCCCACCGTGTAGGCCATGAAGCTGTGGCGCTCGCCGGGCGGGTCGAGCTCGACCTCAAAGCGAGCTGGACGCCAGGAGATCAGGGCACGCAGCGCGCCATAGGCGTACACGAGCCCACCGAGCCATGCCGGAGCTTCGTTTGCGATGCGGTTGGCTTCGCTGTCGAAGCCTGCGCTCGCGATCCCCACGAATGCCTGGCCGCCGACCTCGCCGAGGTCGAGCTTGCGGGAGAAGCCGCCGGCGACCGTAGCGCAGGCCTGCACCGGGTCCGCAGGGACGCCCAGCACGCGCGCCAGGTCGTTGCCGCGCCCGCCGGGCAGCACGCCAAGCAGCGCATCCGGGAGCTCGCGCAGCGTATCGGCCACCGCGCCGATCATCCCGTCGCCGCTCAGGCACACGACCGTCTCCCCGGCAAGCGCCGCGCCGCGCGCCAGCTCGCGCGCGTGCTCGAGATCTCGAGTGAGCTCACTCCGAACCTGAAGGCCGTGTCCTTCGAGCGCGGCCAGCACGTCCGGGAGCACACGACCGGCTTTGCCTCCTCCGGCGGAGGGGTTCACGATCAGGCATACGCGCGCTGGCATGGCGCAAGCGTATTGGGCACGCGCGCGAACGGCGCGCGGATGCGCAGAGCAGGAGCAGACCGGGAGTATTGGGAATCGCGAAAGAGATGCTTAAGAACGCGCGAATATTGGCTCGGCGCTGCAGCGTGCGCGACTATGCTGCGCCCGATGCCAGTCCGCTCCACAGCGCGCCGCTTGCTGTGCTCCTCGGCGACCGTCACCCTCGGAATGACGCTGCTCGCCTGTGGGTCCACCGCGGGCGGCGGCACGCAGCCGAGCACGACCAATCCATCCAAAGGACAAGCCTCGCAAGTCGCAAAGCTCGACTCTGGCGCCCAGGCGGGTCATTGCACCTCCATACGCGCCCCCGCGCCGAAGGGGGCTCAGAGCATCCGACGCCCGACGCTCAGACTCAACCCGTCGAAGCGGTATGTGGTGAGCCTGCAGACCAATTGCGGCACGATCGAAATCGCCCTTGACGTGCGCAGCGCTCCCCGCACGACCGCGTCGTTCGCCTACCTCGTCAAGCGCGGCTTCTATGACGGTCTCACCTTCCATCGTGTCGCCGCGGGCTTTGTGATTCAGGGCGGAGACCCCAACGGCGACGGCTCTGGCGGGCCCGGCTACACGATCGTCGAGCCCCCGCCAAGCGACGTGCGCTACACGCTCGGCACGGTGGCTATGGCCAAGACCAGCAACGATCCGGCGGGCTCCTCGGGCAGCCAGTTCTTCATCGTCACGACGAAGGAGGCGCCGCTGCCGGCGCAGTACGCGCTAGTCGGAAACGTCGTCGGGAGCCTTGCCAGCGTCAGGGCCATCTCCAAGCTTCCCACCGACCCACCACAGGACGGCGTGCCCAGGACGCCCGTCGTGATCGCCCATGCGGCGCTCTCATCGGGCTGACGGCCCGTCGAGCGACCGGGGGTCCGCCAGGCCGGGCTACCTCGAAGGTCGTTGTCCGGTGGTACTCGCCCGGTCGCGCCGTCGACGGCCGATCATCGCCGCGATCGCGACGCCCGCTATCGCCAGGAATAGGCCAAGCAGGATCCCGGGGGCAAGCCCGAGCCCGCCGAAGGGCAGCGCGATCAGCTCCACCACGCCCAGCCCGAGCGCGAGCAGCGCGAGCACAAGCGCGAGGATCAGCAGGATGCCGCGAATTCGCGCTAGGATCCCGGCGCTGGCGGGAGGGACCAGCAGCCCCATCGCTCGCAACGCGAACATCTGACGGCCGCTCGGCGGGGTATGACCGAGACGCTCGACCGCCTCCTTGAGGTCGCCCGCGCGACGCTCGGCGAGCGCCAGCGAAGCGTCGGCCATACGCCTGAGCTGCATCCGTTCCTGGGGACGAGCGGCGGCGATCGCACGCTGAAAATAGGAGCGAGCCTGCTCGGCGTCAAAGCGCTCTGAGGCTCGTGCCCCGAGGATTGCGAGCGCCGCGGACTTGTACTTCGTCTCGGCTTCGAGCTCCTCGTCGCTGCGCTGCTCCAGCGCTTCGATCGCATGCTGGGCGCCGCGCTGCTCGATACGGATCTGTCGCTGCTTGGGAGCCATCGACGGCCCATTCTAAGGGGGGTTGCCGCTAGAGGGCGATGAGGTGTCCCTGCGCCGGTGGCGCACCGTGCCTCAGGCGCTATTCTCGCTTGTCCTGAAACGCTTCAGACCGATGCGCCGAATCCGCTCGCACATACAACTGCCAGCCGCGCTCGCAACCGTCTACGTGGTCGGACAGCTGCTCGGCGGGGGCATCGCGATCGCCGCAAGCACCCCGACGATCGACAAGGCGGCACTCAACAAGCAGGTGCAGGAAGCGATCGCCAAGGCTCAGGCGGAAAAGGGCGCAGGCGCCCAGGGCGCGACGGGTTCGGTATCGCCCGGCGCCGGCGCGGGGGGAGCCGGATCCTCCTCGGAAGCGTTCTCGAATCTGACCGGCGGCGGCAAGGGGGCCGAAGAAGAAGCGACGACCCCGACCACAACTGCGGCGAGGACCGCCGCCTCGGCCTCTGCCGGCATTTCGATCAACGTGCTGGTGCCGATCCTCGCGCTCGGGCTGATCCTGCTCGGCGGCATCGCGTTCTTCATCGTGCGCGACTCGCGCGGCATGGCCCCCGCGGGGGACGGGCTCGCAAGCGCGAGCTCTGTGCAAGAGAGGGCGGCCCGTCAGCGCAAGCGCCGCGCAAAGGCAAAGGCCGCTCGCCGCCAGCGCAAGCGCAACCGCTGATCCCGCGCGTCCTGCCGCGGGATCGGCGCTGCAAACGACCAGTCGAGAGGCCGACTGGTAGAGACTCCCGTCAATCTTCCACCATTTGAATGATCGGCATTGGTTGTCGTTCGTGCACACGCGACAGCCACCGCCTCTTTGCTCAAAGTGTGTGGCCCAACCGCCAACGAGCTTTCGCCTAGCCGGTAAGCCCTCCTGATCCGCCGCAGGTGTCGTGTACGACTGGGCCGATACGGCTAACGCTCGGCCCGAGCGCGCGCGAGCACACTGCGCGAGGGCCTACGCATGCGTGCCGGAGATGGCGGGGAGATCGAACCGTGCGGGCCGCGACGCGGACCACGGGGAAGCGGAAGCCTTGGATGTGAATCCGATGGGGCGCCCGGAAGCGTTCTGCTCCCGCCATCCTCGTCGGAGTCCGAGCGGTGCTCGTCTCCCAACGCGCTCATCGCCGTATCGGCGCGAAACGGCAGCCACAGCATCAAGGATGCTGCCAGAAGCTTGACAAGCCCGATCAGCGCGAGCAATAGCCACAGAGCCATCGCCTTCGATGCTACTACCGCTCGTCGCCGCCCTCCAGCGGGGAAGCGGAAGAGTGGGCGCCGCTCGATCAATTGCTTGCGTCCGCGCGCTCCGATCGCAGCTAAAGCGTTCCATCTGCTGGGACGATAAAGGGCGTGTGCCGACGCATCGCGAAGAGCCTTGGGAGCGCGATCGACGTGCAGCCGGACTTGTCCAGGAGTCGCAGGAGTTGCAGGAGTTGCCTGTTCGACCCACTCCGTTTGCGCGACCGTTAGTTTGGCGGCCGGTACGTCGTCGGCGCTGGCAGCGTCTTGTTATGGCTTCCTCAGCACGGCGTCTGTTTCGCGTTTGTTGCCGGCTTGCGGTTGGTTCGTGTGTCGTATATGCGATGCTGCATCATTCCGTCTTCTTGGTCTGGTAGCTCTCGGAGAAATGGTGTTTTGCAGGTCCTTTCTAGCTTTACATAACATACATTATCGAGCACTCCGTTCAAAAGTCCTGCAAATGGCAAGTTTCTAACGAGCTACCACAAAGATCGGACATGATCAGCCGAAACAACACAGAGAAAGAAGAACCAAGCGATCAGACGCTGCCGAGGCGAGCGCAAAAACAATCCAGGATCAGGCCGGCGTGACAAGCCGGAAGGAACACCACCACCGACAACTAAACGCTGCCGTCGACGCTCACGATCTTCAGCAGCTCGTCGATCGTGCTCCCACGGAGAATCCTTATACGTCGGCACGAACTCCTTATCGTCCCAGTAGATAGAACGCTTTAGCGTCGATCGGAGCGCGCGGACGCAAGCAATTGATCGAGCGGGGCCCACTCTTCAGCTTCACGCCACAACCTCGCGAACAACAACTGCTGACGCCGCGTCGCACGCACCTCCCACACGATCGTACGCAGAGACACAGCTTCAGCGATCGCCGCACTACGCGAGAGCCCAAGCTCCTCAGAGAGCAACGCCAACCGAATCGCCGTCGCAAGCGGAAGAGTCGAACTGACCCGCACAGGCATCCCAAGACGCTCCCACGAACGGACTAACCCCTCGCGCCCCACGCAGGACTCTCCAAAGCTTCCTCGAGGACCTCGTGGAGGTCGACCTCGACCTCCTCAAGACAACCATCAGCGACCACCAAGCCGAGCTCACGCAACTGTTTGCGACGGTTGTACGTCGTCGAGCGCGTCAAACGAACACCACGCTTCTGCAAGACCACATAACCCGCGAGCAACTCCGCCTGGCGCCCAGTGATCTCTCCCTCCTCCACCAACTCCGCAATGCGATCCGCCAACACCAACGCTCCAGCCACCGTGACTCCCTTCGTTGCCTGCCACAACGGATAGAACCGCTGCTGAAACTTGCTCCTCACATAAGCAGCCTCGAGCTCATGCACACCACGACGATGACCCTTGGGATACCGCCGCTGATCCTCAGCACGCACCCTCTCCCCCCGCGGCGCACAACCAGACTCCAAACCCTTGTCGTACCACCGACCCAAAATCTTGACCCCTGAGTACCCACGCACATACACAGTCTCAACCGCACCCGACCCATCCTTAGCGAAACGCACCTCCGCCTGAGAACGCGGAGCCGTAGTAGAAACAGCCGCGACACCAGCCAGGATCGCAAGACCGCGCGCGCGGGATCCCGACTGAAGATCAACCGTGGCATCACAACGACGAAGACCACCAAACCCAGGCTGACCCTCCATACCCGGCAAGACATCATCAGCCTCCTGACGAGCCGCCCACTGAGACGCCGGCACAGGCACCCCAGAAGCCTCCAGAGCCGCCACAAGACCCTCATAAGCCATCGGAAGCTCACCAGGCGGCACAAGCCAAGGCTCACGCTCCACCGACCTACAAACACGCTCAGACACAAAAGACCGATCAACAGACCATTCCCCAGGCATAGAACCAGACGGGTGACCCTCCGCGTAGAGCATTCCCGCCGAACGATTCCAGCCCACACGATGACCAGCGATCGGCACCGGCATCAACGTCCCCCGCGCCGCCGGCACATGAGCAAGCTCATCGAGCATCGCAGCCGCGGTCGACTCACGATCGACATACCAACATGGCGACCACGAGTCGATACCAGCGCCGACAATCACGCCGCCTCCCGCAACCCTTCAAGACGACGAAACTCCATCCCTTCGAGCACCCGAACCTCCCGCTCAAGCAACTCATCCGAAGCCCCACGACGCTGCAACGCCATAAACCCCCGAAAGCGACGCCACAACAGCATGCAACGCCTCGAACAGAAGCTACGATCACGATGGTTACCGACCACCGGACCACCACACCAAACACACGGCTCATCAGACAACTTCAACTGCCTAGCAGCAGCCATCAAAACCTCCCTGTCGGTTGCAGACAAAACGCTGTCCAACTAGTTGGACGAGAACGGCTGTTAGAGGAGCCGCACACCGGCAGCCCCAAAAACTCCATTACTTCACTTAGTGAAGTAAGCACGATCGAACGTTGCACGATCAACGATCCCCCTCACCGAACTGGTGTCGGCGGCAAAACCAGCACCAGATTGACCCGTGCTTATTCCCCTGGCCACATCGACACCACCAAACCCAACCGTTGCTCCTCGTCACGACACGCCTCACCAGGAACACCGTTCGTACAACGTGTCCCTAGAAAGCCCCACACGCCGCGACACGTCGGCCACGGTCGCCCCCTCGAGAAGAGCCACCTGAGCAACCTGAACGGCGTCCTGAGTCGCCTCCTGCAACGCGAAGCGTGCAGCCGCAAGCGCACGACCAGCAAAGTCACACTCCAGCAAGAGCTCCGCTGGGCAACTACGTCCTGGCACCACAAACCTCCCCCCAAAGACGACAACGTCGACAAGCAGTCACGCGGCGAGCTCGCCGCAGAGAGCGTCCGCCGCCTCCGCGGCGGGTGCCTACGGCTCCGCTAGACCCGTCAAGCCGCCCGCTCCGGCTACGCCTCCACGGCGCCTGCGGCGCCCTGACGGGGCTCACTTGACTGGACACTGCGCCTACGGCTTCTCGCACTCGTGTTTTGCATGCGCAAAACCGCAAACACACAGGATGGGTGGGATGGCTGCGACCTGTGCTACCCGCCAAACTAACACCCAAGGAGACACCATGGACAACGGGATAAACATGAGCACCAAATCGGCAAGGCAGGCAGCTGAAAGAGCCGAGAAGATCGCACGAGACACGAAAGAACCTCTGTTGGCAGCTGAAAGAGCACTCTCCGATGGAATAAACGCCCTGGCCCTCGCAATAGAACTCATGCAGTAGTCCTAAACAATGACACTCCCCAACAACACACGCGAGAGCGCAATCACAACACTCAAGCGAATACGCAGCAAGGCAATCGACACAGAAAGACTGCTGCTCCAAGACGCCGCCAATGCCCTCGACATCGTCACAAGAGCAGAAGAACTCGCCGGCCAAGCCCACATGCTCGCCATGTGCGTATTCGACACGGACTCGAGGATAAGTGAAGACGACTGGAGGGACGCTCGTATGTAGGAAAACGACTAGACAACCCACGGCGGCCTCTCTCCAGTTGCCTTGGCACCGGGCAATTCACTGCCCGGTGCGGGGGCGAGGCGGGGCCGTGCGGGCGGGGCGGGCGCCAGCGGGGGGGCAGCGCTGCGCGCTACCTCCCTCCGCTCGGCGCTCCGCACCTGGTCCGCAACAGCATCCGTCTCATCCTCCGTACCTGACAGCCTCCACCGCCCTGCAGCACGGGCTATACGATCCTCGTCACTCAGCGGCAACATAATAACGCCTAGCTCTCGCGCACCGTGCGGCAGTTCAGGCCGCGCCATCGTGTCATATTGATCAGCGACCCTTTTAACAAGTAGATAACTCTTGATACCCACACGTTCCCCACCTGAAGCGTGCCAGTCCGTTATCGCCCAAAACCAGTTGAACGGCACAATCGGAAGCACACCCCAAATCTTAAACTTACGCATGTTCTTTAGATGCGTGTGATACTCAAAATTGTCCCGCACCTGATTATCGAGCCTCTTCTCCGATTGCGTAACAAGATCGACATCCCAACCCAGCTTCCTGTGCAACGCAAAAAATTTAACCACTTTCAGCCTGTTTTGAACAGAATCTTCACGACTCAATTTCTGACCAGAATGGTCAATATCCCACATACGAGCGTTAAGCCATTCGTGAGCCTCATCAAGAATCATCAAACCACGCCCCTCACGCTGACAATTCTTATCCCTCCGACACCCTTTACACTTCCCACACCTCGGCAGCCGCAAAGCAAAAAGTTCGTCCAGATCCCCACTAATAAAGGTACGCCGTTCATACTCGACGGCTTTAGCTTCAACGGCAGGTTTACCTTTACGCCAAAAATCAGTAAATCGGTCGACATAATTCTCACGCGCAAACACGAGCGCCCAGCCATCCTGAAGACGGACGTTCGATGCGACATAACGACCTTCCTGCAACGCTTCTAGATGTTTACGCACACTGCGATAAGTCTTACCTGTACCCGGCGGCCCCGTAACCAGCTGCAACATCTCAGAACCTCCACCGCCCACGAGTACGCGGCGATTGCGCAGCGTCCCGCCTCGCTTCCTGTCTAGCACGTTCCACACGATATGCACGACCCGGCCGTTCCTGCCTCCGTTCATACCGTGAAGATCTGCCAAACCTCCTACCGAAAATTACCCTTATCAAAATCAGTCCTACCACCGCCCCCACCACCATAACCCACGGATTCACGCCCAACGACCGAGCAGACGTATAAAGCGTCCTAAGAATGACATAGTGCAACGCATACGTAATAAAGTGCATCATTTCCTTACCTGTTTCCAAATCCACACACAGGCAGCTTCTACTTGGAGGAAACACAAGTGTGTAAGGTAATGCAACATAACCAACGACACGATTACCATCCCTGTAAACACTATGCAGCCCTCACTAGACGCAGGACGTATCTAACAGCCATCCAAACAAGATAAACAGTAAGCATAGTGGTCAAAACTGCGACTATTCCGCCAAAGGGAAAGAACCAGTTCAGTTCTTCGAGCAACCCTCCAGCAAGTTTTGGTTCACCAACACTAATTTCTGGCAGAAGTGAAAGAACGGCATTCACAGAAACGGCTATCGCTGTAAACAAAAGATTTAGAACTGTAACCGCTCCAGCGATTATGTACGTAACGAATTCACTGAGAACTTTCAAGATTCCTTCGAGGAAACTAATCATCAAAGCCTCCACTAGACCCAGTGGGACTCGATGCAAACCTACCAAACAAAAGAACAACACCGATAGTTCCGAGAACTAGCTCTACAGCTCTTACTATTTCCATCAACTCGTCAGCACGTTTGAAATCAATTACCATTTTCACACCATCTATGGTCGGTTCAAACTTGGGGTCCTTCACGGACGTTACGAATTCACCTAGTCGTGCAACGAGCCAACAGGGTATGCCGAACGGGAACTTGTTGCACGGCGTAGATACTTCGGGCAATTTGATTGCTGGAATTGTGGGGCCGCTGGAGGGTGGTGCCTGCGGTTCAGCCGGGGATTCAGGTTCTGACTGTTCTTTCGTTGCAGGAGAATGTTCTTGCATGTACTTTGGGCCTGGTTCCATTAACGGTTCTTTTTCCCATTCTTTTTCCAATTCTTCGGTACTCTTTGGGATAGTAAGAGGTTTCGGGTCAATGAATTTCAGACGTTCATTTTCATTAAGATGCTGCTCTCGCGGGGGAGTTCTGAGTCTCACGGACGATTTCGGAACGGACGGCAACCCGTGTTCTTTGTTAACTGACTGTTGTTCACTTGTCAACGGTGCCGTCGGCACTCCTAACACTTCAGGCGTGGGGTGTGGTGCTTCTTTAGGCGGACATTCACCTTCGTATTCATAGGAATGGGCCTTTTCACACACCAGATAGGCGTACGCGGTGTACTTGAAAAGTGGTTCAGTACCGCCTTCATAAGCTCCCGTACTTTCGTCCTTGAAGTTGAACGAACTAAACGCCGTGTAGAAACCTCCGGTTTTTTCCCCGGTTTTTTCGCCAGGCCCAAGATTCACATATACCTCACCGTCAAGTCCAGAACCAAAGGACGGCGTTGCATACATTCCAGAAGGTGCACTTATGGTTTCACCGTGAAAAGTTCCCTGCAACGCTTTACCCGTACGAGGATTAATAACCGAGTTCTCAAACTTCAACACCAATCCTTCGGGCGCTTTCGGTTTTTCTTCTTCCCCCAACATCAACGGTGGAAGTCCAAAAATTTGATCAAGTTGATTACCTATATCGACTCCTACCTTAAAGGCGGTGGGCCCAAGGATCACTCCACCAGCCACTACGCCCGCCGCGCTAGCAATAGCGTCCAACGTTAGGCTCCCGCCACCCTCACCCAAAACATCAAGCGATGATGTGACCGCTGGATCTAGTACCGTTCCCGCTTCACGGCTCTTGACCACAACATTCGCAGCATCCGATGCTTGAGCTTGAGTGATACCTGGCGTGTTAGACACCGCGGCGGACTCGATACTAGACTGTGTCGTTGCTGCCGAGGACTCCACTCCCGCATAACCATTCTCAACACCATTGAAATCGACGAATTCCTTAGCAGTCATTCGGTCAACGAGTTGCCCTTTATCATTATACGCCTCGACATCTCCGGACACGGTTTCCCGATACCACCCTGGCTTTACATGTATTCCATCGGGTTCGTAAATTGGACCCCAGCTTGCACTAGCAGTCGCGGCACCCGCAAGCATCACAAGTGTGACAACAACGAGCACCGCGACTGTACGCCACGAGCGGATCAGGCTTTCTTTGCGTGCCGCTTGAAGAACGACACGACAAGAGCTATCGCCACCAGAAGCCCGACAAGGGTCAAGACCACGGGGAGATTCACCGTGAATTCTTCCGTCGTCTTTTTCACTGCCGGTTCGATGATGGGTTCCGTCGCTCCCGCAACGGCCGCCATCGCCAAAGAGGCAATTGCGGCCACCATCAGAACACCCGTCAAAAGACGAGCGCGAGCCGATGTGAGAATGCTGTGCATGTGTTACACCTCCCTTCATTGCATTGTCCTTTCCTAGCCCCAGGCAAAGCCTGAAGTAATTACGCGTTAGTCGACTACCGCGAAAACCTCATAAAAAGATATATGATGATAATGCAGGCCCACAAAAAGCCGAGGAAGCCCAAGACATACGGTATCGAGATAAAAAACACAGGTTCAAATTCAGCCAACAAACATTCTGACGCAGACACATCACACCTAGACACGAAATTACACCTACTCCCCTACTGGACCGCACGACGGAAGAATGAGACGACCACCGAGGCCGGGAGGTACACGGCTCCCACAGCGAGTGTCAATTGAAAGCCTTCCCAGAATTGTTCGATCATCACTACACGTATGTATAGTCGTCAGCACGTTCAGACGTGACGTCAAAAAATCGGGTACCCACGTTTAACTCCTGCCTGGTCTTATCATTATCCAAAACACGACACAAAGAAAGAAACCACAAAGCGCGCCAACAATAAACACAGCACTTTCCTTACTACCTTCCGCCAACTTCGCCTCAGCTTTAGGCGTAAGTTCGATTTCACCGCCGCCACCACCAACCCCCGAACATCCGGTAGTGCAATTCACTTCGACCGGAACAGGAACCTTTACTGTAGGTTCACCACTGAGGGTCACAGCTACCGGCGCATGAAGCAAAGTCGCTATCGCCGTGAGATCAGTGTGGCTTTCAGCCTTAAGCGCTTCGACCTGGGCCTGATCGGCTTTAACGGCTTCAACCACTTCCGTAAGTGTCGCTTCAGCCGCATTAGCTTGCGCAATGCCGACGATCCCGAGTATTGCCAAGACAGCCACCACAACGAGCGCTGTCTTGACAACCCAGTTCATATCTGACCACACTGTGGTCACACTCCACTCAAAAGCCTGCTAGACCGCCACCTTCGTACCCGCTGGCTTCCCAACATGTTCAAGCTTGAAGTAAGAATCGCGGTCGCTACCGCGATCCTGCAGGATGGCCAGACCCGCCAAAACGAGTCGATCACCCCGCTTCAAGGTGTTGTAATCAGGGGCGCCCTGCACCTTGTCGAACTGGGCACCCGAAATCGAAAGCATCTCGACGTCGCCATCGAACGTGTCGTACTCAAACTTCAGCTTCGGCGGGACCTGAACCCTCTCCCCCGTGTCACGCGCCACAAACTCGCTAGCGGCAGCAATCCCACGGTACTCAGCTTCAACCTCGACAGGCAAACGATTAGGCATCTGAACCTCCAAAACGGGCCCGGACACCATGCACAAGCGAAGGAGGAACGCGCCATCGGACGCGCCCCCTCCCCCGAGTCGCATCAAAAAGCAACCTGCTCGATCCGGACAAGATCACAGGCCAAACCAAACACGACCCGTCGGACGGAACCGACCCCGGCCACCACCGCGCAACCTTGTCCGGATCATCGCGGCGGGGCCGGGAGGAAATCAGACTACCAGGTCAACACGCCATACATTATCGAGCGTTGTTGGGTGGTGCATCAGTTTGAGAGCGAGACGATCTCGGCGGGCGTCCAGATGTGGTCATCAACCCCGGCGACCATCGCTGGCGTACGCGGATAAGGGTTGGCAAGCGTCTTGTGCGGCCGCGCGAAGTTGTAGTGCATGAAGTGGATTGCGACGGCTGCGCTGTGGTTCTCGATCTTCTTGCTGAACCCGTTGGTTAGCCGTGTGAACCGGCGCATCCCCATCCGCATCGTGAGGTTCTGGCGCTCCACATAGCTCGTGCTGATCCTGGTCGGATCTGGGTCGCCTAGCCGGATCTTGATTTTCGTGCCGGTGCAGGCTGGCGGGCTGTAACGGCCTGGCGCGACCTGTTGGCTCTTGTATTCCTTGTGGATCTGAGCCCAGTCGACCTCGTCGGCCTCGAACGCATACGGGACGCTCCCACGATATGCCTGGTGTCCGTCGGTACTGAGTTGGATTCGGTCGCGCATCCGGCCCTTGAGGTCGTACATGAACGCTAGACCGTCCTCTGTGGTGCGCTGGCCGACGAGCCATGCCGGGACTAGCTTGGTATCCGCGCAGATGGCGGTCCAGGTCCAGACGTCGCCGTAGCCGAACGTGTCCTGGTGCTTCGCAGGAACGTTTTTGGCCTTCGCGTAGCAGAAGCTCCAAATCTCGTCGCACTCGACGGTCGTGCATGGCAAGTCCGTCAGAACCCGGCTCTGGTACTCCGCGCACGCCTCGCCCACGTCGAGCAAGAGCTTCGACACGGTGTTGATCGAGTAGCCAGCCATGCGGCTTGTGGCGCGGAGGCTGTTGCCCTCGACAAGCATCGAAAGGATTTGGGCTCGTCGCTCTGTGCTCAGCCTATTCATACTGAACATTATGCTTGAGCTAGCGGACGGAACTTTTAGGAAACAATGGACGACTATGGGTCCGTCATGGAGTTCTGCTATAACTTCATGGACAGTGACTTCATTCCTCGCAAAAGCTCTCTCTAGGCAGCCCAAGGGCGAACTTGAGAAAATGCTCTCAGATGCCCGCCAGGTAGCCGCCGATGCTCAAGAGGTGGCGCAGCGCGCTCAATTCGAGGTTGAGCTAATCGAAGAGGCGCTTTCAGCCGGTAGTACAGGCTCGAACGGGATCAGGACGCTCGCTTCTGCTCCATACGCATCTACTCGAACGCCTCAGCAGATCCGCGCACAAGTCCTCGACATCGTCAGGGAGATTGGCCCGGCCCCGCCGAGGGCCGTAAGGGAGCAAATCGCTGACGATTCGATCAACGTCTATAACGCCCTCGGTCAGCTCGTCAAGGAAGGCAAGCTAACCCGCGATGACAACAGCTTTTACTCCCTCGCAACTTCAACCAACAACGGTCACGCGTTTGCTGGTCCCCCTTCTTCCCGACCTACGTATGCACCGCAGGGAAGGGAGAACGTGAGCTAGACCGGAAGGTTGGTGGTTATCACCGGCTGGTGGGACTACCGTGCAAAAACACCGGTTGAACAGGGTTGGTCTGGCCGGACCAACCCCTGCTCACGGTTACGTATTCGCTAGGAATAGTCTACCACCTGCCGGGGCGCTTAGCCAGTCGAAGTGCCCCATCGCATCCGAGCCGCCTTCTGGGCGATCTCGGACCGCTTCTCCGGCGAGAGCTTCGCCGCTCTCGCTTCGCCGCCCTTTAGGCCGCCCTTGCGGCCTAGCTCGACAGCGGCACGGTCCTTACCCTCATTGGGGTCTGGATCATCGACCTCGCCCGTGGCGATGCCCACGATCAGCTTGCCGAGCTGGTTAGGGTCGCGCGGGCGCTTGCGTGAGCGGTCTGGCATAGCTCGGAGGGTAGCAACGCGCCCGCGCGAACCGTCTACGCCGCGATCTGGTCGAAGTGCAATGCCGCGCGCGTCGCGAAAATGAGCCCGTCTGCGGTCTGGTTGTTCGCCGAGATGGTTGAGCGCGCAACAACGTCCGCTGACAAAGAACTAACGACTCTTTAGGCCGTCCTCTGTATAGTCGAGTCTTAGAGAGGCTGGTGCGTCGCTTCCACCGACGTTTAGAGCTTTCGGCTCGCCAGCCTCTCGTTCTTCCTAGCCGACGCGCCGAGCCGTCGTTACGCGTCTCGCAGAAGCGCCGGGACGAGTGAAACGGTAGGCCAAACCGGTCATCCTGGCGACAAAAGACTGCAGTTCAGGGCGCGCCGTGCGGTCATAGAGATGCGCTCCCAGGTAGGCCACTACGTCTGCAGCCTGGAGTCCTGGGCATACAGAACTGACCGTGAAGTTCGGAACGCAGATGAAGTGCTTGTTCCAACCCCCTCTAGTGCGCACCATGTAGTTCTGCAGCGTGCAGGCCGTGGCCTCATCCTCGCGCGTGCCCCGAAGATCAAACATGAGCGAGCCCAGTCGATCCGGAGCCTCGCGCTCCATGAGTGCCCTGAGGTCGAAAAGAAGCTGTCGGTAGGGATTGGAGAGCGCTGACGTATCGGGCTGCCGCAGAGTCAAAGAGTCGGGGGACGTGCTCCAGATCACGAAGGTCTGCGCACGGAAGGTCGCCAAGAGGCCAAGAAGCTTGTCGGCTGTTTCAAGCCAATATGAGGTTCCGGTCATGGCTGCGGCCTTGAACGCGGCCTTGGAGAAGCAATGCTTACCCTTCACCTCGGAGTCTGTTAGCTCCTTGGCTCCCAGTGTTTCCTTCTTCATCCCATAGAAAGCAGCGCAAAAGCCGTTGTATTGATCTTGGCGAATCGCAACTCCGCCGAGTGCGCCCACTCGGGTGCCGGTTACTGTCTGCCACGTCTCGTCTACGAAGAGCAACAAGCGTCGGAACGTATCAAACCGCACTTCTATCAACGGCTGATGAGTGCGCTTACGACTGGATAGCGTCGGCCGCGAGCGCTGCTTCTGCGCCACGCCCCAACCGGACGACGTGGCGCTCCGCTCCGAATCAGGCCGCGATCTGATCCATGTGCAATGCGGCGCGTGTGGGGAAGATGAGCCCGTCGCTGGTCTGGTGGATCAATCCGGCACCGTTGAGTCGCATGATCGCGTCGAGCGTGTCCTCACGATCGACATGGCTGTCGTTGCGGTCACGGACGAGCTCCTCGACCGACCACGGCCGCTGATCGTCCGCGAGTAGCAGCCGGTGCAACACGCCCCAATCGTGCATGTTCTCGTCCTCGGCCACTGGGTTAGGCTCTTGTGCAGGCATGGGAGCTAGTCCTCCTGTGTCTAGGTCCCGGCGGCAGTTAGCGCTGTCGTCGGGGCCGCTGGGTTATGAACGCCAGCCAGCCTAAGCGCCCAGACACCCGAGCGGACGCAGATTCTCAAACTGATGCACTACCCGTTGTTGGGCAGTGGGTCAGTTTGGTTTTTGCCTGCAAAACTGCGGCGTCTCATTCATGTGTAGCGTTTGCAAAACGCGCACCGCCCACCTGAACGGACCCAGAGCTTGAGGCGCTCCTCCGCGTCGATGCTGTCAGGAGCCGGGACCGGTTTCATTCCATCCGTCATGCTCTCGAAAATAGGGCACGCCGCGGACGGGAACACACGTTCCCCCACGAGCAAAGACGAGCGAAGTCCGGCCGCCCCGCATCCAGGCCCACCGCAAGGCGAGGAAACGGCGCACGCTGCTGCGTCCCGCGACACCGATGTCTTCAGCGCCGACCTGGTCCCGACGTCACGGCTGGCTGAACGCTACGCGCCGATCATCACCGGCCGGCCAGCGTTCATCTCCTTCCAGACGGCCACAGAGCTGCGCTACGGGGCGATCCACCGCGGGTGGGGCGAGGCGCGGATGCTCTCGCGATATGCGCCCAACTGCGCGCCGACTGCGCCGCGATCGGCCACGCTCTCGCGCAGCGCGAGCACAACGCCGACTGCTGGATCGCCGCGACCGCGATCCGACTCGGGATCCCGCTCGTCTCCAACGACACCATCTTCAAGGCCGTACCCGGCCTCAGGCCCGAATCGCTCGCGTAAGACGGCCGCCGCAACGCAGCGAGGGCCCTCTCGCGGACCATGCCGTTGAGGTCCTCGCATCGGTCTTAAATAGATGGGACGCCGCAGTCTCAGATGAACGGGACTAGGCCGTCTCAGATCGGCGGGACGCCGCAGGTGTCTCAGATCGCCAGGTCGCCGCAGCCTGCAATACAACTCGGAGCAACCGACTCTTCCCTCTATCAGGTTCCGACGCCGACGGGGCGACCCGAGCTCGGGACCGGCGTCACCTCGAGCTCGATGAAGCTCGAACGTCCCGGAACCCATACCTGCTGCTCTCCGTGCGGCGATATCGACGCATGAGCCCGGATGGATCCAGCCCGCGGCGGAGATGGCGGCGCCCCCTGACGCATGATGGGTACGAAGCTGACCGCGACCGTTCCGGTGATCCGGCCACCTAGCTCGCGGAACATCAGCTTCGGCAGGGTCCACCTGATGCCGTGGGAGACGCCACCAGACTCTGAAACGGTCGTCACCTTCGAAACGCCCCAGGCGTAGCCGCCTACCTGCGGTACCTGGTTGATCTTCATCTGCGCCAGCACATCGAGCGTCTGTGCCGCCTTCGAGGCAACGCCACCAATAGCCGGCTGGACCAGCGACACGAGCTGGCTCGCGTCCTGCAGGATGGGCTCGACCGTCGTCAACACCCCCGATGCCCGCTCAGCGAGCGTGGGATCGTGCGGCACTGGGCTCATGTACTTGACAGTCGCCGCGACCTCGTTGACGCGCCAACCGCCGTCGGTCGGAAAGAACACCACCACGGCAGCGGCATGGTCGTCGAGCCGGTCCCAGATCCAGTCGCGAGTCGCACGACCCATCCAGTGCGTTAGCCGCGAGCCGCTGGCGCGCGGAGGCCGGCCCTCGTGACCGATCGTCCACCAGTACTCATAGACAGAGACGCGTGGCGCGGTCGGAGCGCCGCCGGTTGTCGCTGCCGTCGCGAGCTCCGCGAAGCTGCCGTCCAGCAACGGCTCGGTCTCGCCAAACAGTTCGAAATAGAACGGCTTCGCCCCCTCCTTGTCGGGATCCCACAACTTCAGGTCAGGCGGTGAGCTGACGGACTGGATGGGCATCGACCAATCGTCGCGGACGTTGCGGACGCCTGCTGATGACCGGCGCGTTCAGGTTGAGCAGCTGGACTCCAGCCACGCTAGCGTCGCTGTCGTCCGCGCCGCGCGCCAATTCGCCAGCGCAGACGCCGCGCCCAGCGCATGAACTTATCGTCCCTGCGGATGCTCTCTACACTTAAGAGCTGTGTCGACGCACCCTGCGAGCCAGAGCCAACCCGAGCACTTGGAGCTCCCGGTCGAGGAGTTGCTGCGCCGCGCGCGTCCTTTGCCTGACCACGATGAGATGGTGATCGAGGATCTCAGCCAAGTGGAAGGCAAGGCCTTCCTCGCCGCCGTCCAGTCGTGACCGCACCGGGATCGCGCGGCGCGATCGTAATCGACACTGATGTCTTCAGCGCCGACCTGGTCCCGGCGTCACGCTTGGCGGAGCGCTACGCACCGATTATCACCGGCCGGCCAGCGTTCATCTCCTTCCAGACGGCCACAGAGCTGCGCTACGGGGCGATCCACCGCGGCTGGGGCAAGGCGCGAATGCTCAAGCTCGACAGTAAGATCCAGTGTGCGGAGGTCGTCCACACCGGCCCCGAGCTCGTGGCGATATGCGCCCAGCTGCGCGCCGACTGCGCCGCGATCGGCCACGCTCTCGCGCAGCGCGAGCACAACGCCGACCGCTGGATCGCCGCGACCGCGATCCGACTCCGGATCCCACTCGTCTCCAACGACACCATCTTCAAGGCCGTACCCGGCCTCGCCCTCGAATCGCTCACGTAAAACGGCCGCAGCCGAACGGGAGCGCAGCGAGCCTCCTCGCGCGTCCCCTCACGGACTGCGCCGTTGAGGTCGCCGCGTCGGTCTCCCATGGACGGAACGTCACGGTCTCAGATGAATGGGACTGGGCTGTCTCACATCGGCGAGACAGGAATCTCACCGCGGCCCGCCGGGCACAATCGACCGCGGACTTTCCGAGTCTGGACCGGCGCCACGGTCGGAACGCTCGCCCATCTGGTGCCATTGCTCGGCGGACGAGGTAGCTCTCTGCGTGACGGAAGCCGGACAACGTAAACGATGGTCGACCATGCGCGCGGGTCAGATGCCCGTACGCAGACTGGAAGCAGTTATCCCACTATGGACCGATTGCTCCACCGCGCTGCGGCGGCCCGAGGAGGTCCCAGCGGTTGCCGGCAACATCAAGGAAGACGGCGACCTGTCCGTACGGTTCGTGCCGCGGCTCGGTGACGAAGTCGACGCCTGACCCTCGCATCCGATCGTAGGCAGCTCCGAAGTCGTCGACGCGCAGGAACAGACCCACCCGGCCCGCGAACTGGTCTCCGACCGCGCGTGCCTGCCGGTCACCATCGGCTCGGGCGAGCAGCAGCGCGGTGGTCGCACCAGGTGGTCGCACGACGACCCACCGCTTTGGCCGGCCGTCGTTGGTTAGTGACGGCGAGTCCTCGACGAGTTCAAATCCGAGAAGCCTCACGAAGAACCGGATGGCCTCATCGTAGTCGTCGACGATCAGCGCGACCTGCTCAAGATACATATCGCTAAGACAACCACGACAGCCGGATCGAATCCCCGCGGCTATGCGCGCCGGTGGGTAGTGGCGGGTTGGGGGCGGGAGCCGTTGCCGCATGGCGAAGTTGGCCATGTGAAACGAAGTTGGACCCCAGGAGCGCGCTTGCCAGCCGCGGGCCGACGAGGCACGGCCGAACCAGGATCTGCTTCCAGCCACACGCCCATGCGGGGCCTGGCAGGGTTCGGTCAGAGACCGGGTAATGAACCGCTCGGGTCGGCGAGGTGATAGACGCCGTCGATGTCGCGTTCGACCGATTTCGCGCCACCCGACCCGCGACCGGATGCTGGAGGGTAGTCCTCGTCTCGACACCGGACAAAGCAACGTAGTCTCAGATGGATGAGACACCTACGGTCTCACATGGATGAGATTGGGCAGTCTCACATCGGTGAGACGCCGCAGCGTCTTGCGGCGTCTCATTCATGTGAGACAGGAATCTCACTCATCTGAGATAGCTTGTCTCATCCATGTGAGACTGACGTGTCGCTGATCGCCGCGGCCCGAGCAGAAGGACCCCGCGAAACGCTGCTCGTGCTGCTCCTGCTCGAGCTCGGTCTGCGCATCTCGGAGGCGGTCGGCGCCGATGTCGAGGACCTATCCCAGCAAGGCCGCCACCGTGTGCTGCGGCTGAAGGGCAAGGGCCAGAGCACGAAGGCCGCGGTCGCTCCGCTGAACGCCGCGCTCTCCCACGCCGTCGACCAGGTTGTGGGCGCGCGCACGCACGCCGCCGCGTTCCTGCGAGGTTATTGATTGCCCTCGCGTCGGCGACTGGTCAGACTGTCGGTATGAGTTACACTATCGGTATGCATCAGCGTACCCTGGGAACATGGGTCGTCTGCGAATCGGGCGGCCGTCGGGGGGCCAACTGTGCGTGACGGACTGTTGCCCCTGCTGGCTTGCCCCCGGTGCAGAGGCGATTTGGACCTCACAGCAGCCCGGGTCGAAGTTGATCATGTCATCGACGGCTTCCTACAGTGCCGTGGCTGCGGCGACCGATATCTGATCGAGGGTGGGGTTCCTCGATTGACGGGACGCTCCGGAACGACAGCCCGCGCTGCGATGGCGTTTTCGTTTCAATGGGCTGCCTATCATCGTGGCGAGCTCGCGGACGGAGCGTACGGGCAGTCTGATGCCGACCATTGGCGACACTTTTCACGCGGGACAGGATTGGGCACAGCCGCAGTGCAGTCAAAGGTCATTCTCGATGCTGGCTGCGGGCACTCACAGCTTGACATACAGCTAGCGGCAAGCGGTGCCCAGGCCGTGGTGTCGCTCGACGCCAGCGACACGGTGGACGCAATCTTTGAGCAGACACGTGCCGCACAGAACATACACGTTGTGCAGGGCGACGTAATGGCGCCGCCGCTGCGCCAGCGAGCGTTCGATGTCGTCTGGTGTGCGGGAGTACTCCACCACACCGCAGACGCACAACGTGCGTTCCGAAACCTCGCGTCGCACGTCAAGCCCAGCGGTTTGCTCTATGTCTGGGTCTACCCGGCACGCTTTAGTCCGTGGCTGTCGACCAAGCGCATCCTCGATCGTGTAGGCCTCGAGCGTCTGCCACACCCGGCGATCTACAGGCTTGCGACAATGATGTCGTATCCGTCCTATGGCGTGCACGCCATCTACAGGCGCAGTAGATCCCTGTCACGCTTGGCTCCCCGGACCGCATGGGGCCAGTCCTCGGTGCAGCCGATGAGCCGCGAAGCCATGCAGATGATATGGCACGATATGTTGATCGCGCCGCTCGAATCGCAGCACACCGAGGCCGAAGTCGAGGAGTGGTTCCGAGCGGCAGGATTCGTGAACATCGTCGCGAGCGACGAGCCGAAGATCGGCATGCGGGGTCGTTTGGATGTGGATGCGCTACACGACTCCTCGCCGGTGGCCGGATGATATCCGGCGCCGAGAGAGCCGTTGTGTCGAGCTCGGGCCGTCTTGCGTGGAGCGAGCCCGACGCTGGAGGACGTCCCGTTGGCCGTGGAATTTGGTGGTGGCGGCCTGAGGCACGAACTCTTGTAGGTGGCTGCGAGCGTAACCGGCTCGGGCAGCGTTTCATCATGTGAGACAGCGAATCTCACGTATGGAGACGGCTTATCTCAACCATGTGACACTCGCCGACGGCGTTTTCGTCTCAACCATGTGAGACTGGCGCGGCGAGGTCTCAGCTCTGCATCAGCTGAGTGCGGCGGCGGCGATGAAGCAGGCGAGTCCGAGACCACAGCCAATGGCTGGCGCGTAGAACCAGAACCGCACGGCGAGGAGAAAGTAGACCGCGGAGACCGCGATGGTGAGCGGCTCGATGGCGCTCATCTGCTGCACGAGGCCGTAGTCGTGGAGCGCCAGGATCAGCATCGTGAAACCGAATGTGGCGGCTCCCAGGCCGTGGCTGATGTTGAACCCGAGCCACCCCCTCCACATCGAGAAACGAGCCCCGGAAGCGCCGGGGAACATCTCTCGCAGCCGAATCCCGGCAACTTCCATCTCGGAGCGCAGGCCCGGCTTCGTCGGGGCGAAGAAGGTCAGCCGGAGGGTATCGATGAGCGTGGCAAGCGCGTGGAGGCCGCCCATGAGGATGAAGGGCGCGGTCGCGAGCTCGAATAGGATCCGTGCGGTCTCGTGGTGGCTCATGGCTCTCGGTCGGACTTGGCTGCGCCGGTCAGCGTGAGGTCGATGATTGCCTCGATGAAGCGCTCGTCGAGTGGATGGTCCAACAGCAGCGCACGCCCGAGCACGGTGCCGATGAGCGTGTCCAGGACCAGGTCGAGGTCGACCTCAGCGCGCAGCTCACCGCGCACGACGGCGCGCTCGAGAACCGTGCGGATACGCGCGTGCTCCCGCTCGATCGGGCCTGCCCGCAGGAGCCGCTCGAGCTCAGGGTCGGCGCGCAGTTCCATCAGCATCCCGGGCAGCGCCGCGTGGGCCTCCGGCGCTGTTGTCTGCTCGACTCCCCAGCGCAGAATCGTGCACAGGTCGTCTCGCACGTTGCCCGAGTCGGGCAGAGACCGCACCACGCTCTTTCCGAGCACCGCCTCCCACACGAGCGCGCCCTTGCTCGGCCAGCGCCGGTAGATCGTGGGCTTGCCGACCCCCGCGCGCTCCGCGATCCGCTCGATCGACAGTTCGGCGTAGCCGACCTCGACCAAGAGCCTCCGCGTCGCGCGCAGGATCGCGTCGCGCACGCGCGGATCGCGCGGGCGGCCTGGCCCTCTACTCATGATTGTGTCCGGTGCGGTCGCGGCAGTCATTTGTCGAAGCTCGAAGATTATATTACTATACGTAACGTAATGGATGAATTTTCGATGATGTCGCACAGCGAGAGGTCATCGGCCGCAGGGGATCGCGTCGTCGGCCGATGACCTCCCAGCAAGCTAAGGATGCGGCCGGCAACACAGCCGCGATCTCGGTGATTCGCGAAGGGAAGGGTCCCGAGGTGCTGCTCGTCCACGGCGGGGCCAGCCCGGCGACTACATGGTCCGGACTGGAGCAGCTCAGCGAGCGCTGGACGCTGATGTTCGCCTACCGCCGCGGGTTTGCGCCGAGTCCCGATCCACCCGGCGGCCGCCAGGACTTCGAGCTCGACGCGGCGGACATCTGCGAGCTGCTGGACAACCGCCCGCATCTCGTTGGCCATTCCTACGGCGGCGTGGCGGCCACCATTGCCGCGATCCGGAGACCCTCGCAGGTGCGCTCGCTGACGCTGCTCGAGCCGGCCCTATTCTTGCCTTCCGATGATCCTGACGTGGCGCGTTTTAGGCGCCTGGGCGACGAGTTCCTGACTCACGGACTGCGGACCGAACCGACCAACCTACGAGAGTTTCTCACGATCGCCGGCGCGCGGGTGCCTGACAAGGGCCCGCTTCCAGATGAGGTCGTCCGCAGCATTCGCCGCGCACAAGGGAGTCGACCGCCCAGCGAGGCAAGCCCGCCGCTCGAGGTGCTGCGCGAAGCCGGCATCCGCTCGCTGGTCGCCTCGGGCGATCATCATGTCGCCGTCGAGCGGATGTGCGACGCCGTCGCGACTGTCCTTGGCGCTCAGCGGATGATAGCCCCCGGTGCGGGACACTTCGTCGCCGCGGCGCCAGGCTTCGCACACGAGCTAGAGAGCTTTTTGAACTCGGCAGAATGAGCCCTGGCTTGTGGTGCCGTTATCCGCGTAGCTCTCCCCTCCGACGGCTCGGTCTGGCGACCTGAGGCGCAGATCCCAGACGCACGCTTCGGCGAGCTCACATTCGGGTGCGGTGCCTTCGCGGCGGCATAACCTAGACTCGCGGCGATGTCGTTGCACCTCTTTGCGGGTCTGCGCGTGCGGGACTTCCAAGTGGCCCGACTGTGGTACGAGCGGTTGCTGGGCGATCCGGCGTTCTTCCCCCACGCCACTGAGGCGGTGTGGACGCTTGCCGAGAACCGGTCGGTCTACGTCGTCGAGCACGCCGATGGCGCAGGCAACTCCGTGGTAACGATGTTCCTCGACGATCTCGATGCTCACCTAGCCGCGATCGCTGTGCGCGGGCTTGAGCCCGACGAGATCGAGACGTACTCGGGTGGCGTACGCAAGGCGATCTACCGCGATCCCGACGGCAACGAGGTGGGATTCGGCGGAGCGACACCAGACGCCGACTCATAAGCCTGACGGCGAAAGTCGACCACGCTGGTCCAGTAGCGCTACGCCTGTCTCACATGGGTGAGACGCCCATGGTCCCACATGGCTGAGATTGGGCTGTCTCACATCGGTGAGAGCCGCATCTGCTGCGCAAGAATCGCGTCGCGGCGCGAAAGCAGGTGTGTGCATTCACCACCCAAAGCTGCTCCTCTGCATCCGCCTGGTCCCGCCGATGCGGGCTTATGGAGCCGGGCTGGTCCAAGCCGCAGACCACCGGCATGGCCCCCACAAGCTGCGACGTCGGGGCGCGGTCAGCCGATCCGCTCAGCCAGGGAAACGATGATCCCCTCTGGCCCGCGCACGTAGGCCATGCGCCAGATGTTCTCGTACTCACCGATACCGCCGACCAGGCCGTAGCCGTCCGCAGCAAGCCGGTCGACCGTCGCGTGCAAGTCATCGACTTCGAATGACACGTTGCGCAGCCCCAGCTCGTTGGCCATCGCGGTGGGCGACCCTGGCTCGTGTTCCGGCCAGACGAAGCTCGACAACTCCAGCCCAGGACCTCCCTCGGGCGGCCGCAGCATGACGATGTGACTGCGGGAGCCGGGGATGCCAATGACGGTGTCCACGAACTCGTCCTCAATGAACATCCGGCCCTCGACCTCGAGGCCCAGCCCCACGAAAAACGCCGTCACCGTGTCAAGGTCAGCGACGGTGATGCCGACATGGTCGAAACGTCGTATGTGCGACATGAGGTACATCCTCCAGATCTCTCGGTGGTCGTGGGCCGCGTAGCGGAGGGTCTCTCACACCACCTGAGAGACGCTCCCCCCGATCCGGCTCGCGATGCCCGGGTAGTCGACCACGAGACCGTCGGAGTCGAACTGCACGTCAGCGACGAAGTCGTCGCCCTCGCCAACTGCCTCGAAGCGAACCAGCCGCTGCTCGCCGGAACGGCGCTCGAGGAAGGTGTAGCGCTGAGCGGAGGCGTGGATCGATAGGTCTGGAACTGAGATCCAGATCATCAGAAAGTCTTCGCCGCTGCCTCCGTTGTGCAGGTCGTGGCGCAATACGGGCATCGTGTTGAAGACCGGTGAGAGGTCAAGATCCAGGTCGAGTGCGTCCCCCAACTCTGCCGGATCGCCGCCGGGCCCTGGCATCTCGAGCTTCCCAGTGCCCTGGCTTGAGGCGCTCCATACGCCGGTGGGGCTGCGTTGGATCTCCAAATGGCGAATCCAGCCGGCGCCCTGGGTCTCAACTACGGCCCTGTCGGTGATGTACTCCTCGCGCGTCTGCAGCTCGAACGAAAGCCGGTACGGCTCTGGATCGGACCCAATCGCGACGCCCCTAGCGCGAAGCCGCCTCGACTCGAGCCGAATCTCCGCGAACTCGGCGCCGGGCGGGTCAGCCTTCGCCCACGCGACCGCGTGGACGCGGGCGTCAATCGCGCGGCCCGCAGTCATCTGTCGTCTCTCCCCGAGAGCAAGTTGTTCGGGTGGCGCTGAGTCTCATACGGGTGAGACGTCCAGAGTCTCACATGAACGGGATTCGGGGGGCAAAGGGATGTACGCGTTCATGCGGATAGTGCGCGCCAGCGAGCATGGACACACGATCTACAAGCGCCGAAGAGCGACCGTCGAGCCGCTGTTCGCACAGATCAAGTTCAACCGCGAGAATTCTCTGATCGTCATCAGCCAAGGTGTGGTGGCGCGGATGTAGTTGCACTCTGACGCGGAGCCCACCGGCGGCTCGGGGCGTGAGGGTGAGGGTTCCGTCGTGTGCTTGGGTGATGCTCTTGACGATTGCCAGGCCGAGGCCGACACCCCCACGGTCGGTGCGTATGCGCTCGGTGCCGCGACGAAACGGCTCGACAAGCGCGAACACCAAGTGGGATGAGCTGCCTGGGTCGGCGGCATCGCCGCGTCCCTCATCATCGGCGGTGTCTCAGCAATGCGGATCGCTGCACTTCTGTGTAGGTAAAGCTCGATGACCGACGGTCGAGGCCACAATCGCTATGGCGTAATGATGACCCGCCCGAACGCCTTGCGGCTCTCGGCATGTTCGTGTGCCGCGGCGGCATCCGCGAGCGGGAACGAGCAGTCGATCTCCACCTGTAGCTCGCCGCTTGCGACACGCTCGAGCATTTCGCCGATCATGGGATGGACGCGGGCGTACTCCGAAAAGATCGCGCCGCCGAGAAAGACGCCGTGCAGCGAGTTGTTGCGCGTCCAGAGCGACCTCGCCTCTACCTTCGAGCCCGCGCGGGCGGCCACCCCGACGCTGACAAGCGCTCCCCGGTAGGCGAGCACGCCGATGCTGTCGATGAGGTTCTGCCCGCCGATCGAGTCGAGCACGACCTCCACCCCCCGCGAGCCGGTCAGCTGATTGGTGCGCTCGACGAAGCTCTCGGTGGCGTAGTTGATCGGGTGGTCGAGCCCGAGCGCCTTCAGCCGCTCCAGCTTCTCCTCTTGGGATGCCGTCGCGACCACAGTTGCACCGGCACGCTTGGCGAGTTGGATAGCGGCCATTCCGAGGCCGCCACCCCCAGCGTGAATCAGAACGGTCTGGCCCTCGGCGAGCTTCCCAGCGGTGAACAGACACTCGTACGCAGTACCGAACGCGACCGGCACGCACGCTGCCCGCGCCGCATCCAGCGCGGCGGGGATCGGCCAGGTCATCATCGCGGGGACCGCTCGCTTGTCGGCGTGCGACCCTGCTGCGTTCAGGGCGACCACCCGGTCGCCGACCGCGCGTCCCTCGACACCAGCCGCAACCTCGCTGACGGTGCCGGCGCTCAGGTAGCCGACAATATGTGGCGTTGCAGGCATCTCCCCCACCGCGCGAGCGAGCAGATCGCCTCCCTCGATGCTGATCGCCTCGGCGTCGACGACCACGCAGCCATCAGGACATTCCGGGTCGGCCACCTCCTCGTAGCGAAGCATCTCCGGCCCGCCGTTTTTGTAGATCACCGCCGCCTTCATCTGCGCCATCCTCTCGCTTTGATCCAGCGCCGCCCGATCTCATGCGCGGGCCTGGAGCCACGCACGGTAGCGGCCGAGCGCACGTCGTTGCGCACGCTGGTCGCGCAGGAGCGCGTAGAGCGGGTGCGTCTTGCTAGTGGGGTTCCGACCGCGCGTGATGCGGCGCATCTGGTGGCGCGCCAGCGCCATGCCGGCGGCAGAGGCAAGCGTCTTGTCAGACCATGGGACGGGCGCAAGCTGTTCGGTAGCCTCACGGCCTTCCTGCCAGCGGCTGCAGAGGTCGGGGGTGATCGCCATCGCGCTCGCCACGCCCACCAGCGCAACGCCATTCGCGAGCACCTGCTCGGCGGTCTCTCGGCGGGTGATGCCGCCGGTCAGCATCAGCGGCAGCGGGCTGGTCTCGGCAAGCTGGGCCGCGAGCTCCAGGAAATATGCCTCGCGCGCCGCGGTGCGACCGTCGGCGGGGCGACCGGACATCGCGGGGCTCTCATAGCTTCCGCCCGAAAGCTCGACCAAATCAACGCCGAGCGGCTCGAGCATCGCGATCACCCGCGCCGCGTCCTCAGCACGGAACCCGCCGCGCTGGAAGTCTGCGGAGTTCAGCTTCACGGCCACCGCGAACGACGAGGACACGGACTCGCGGATCGCGCGAACGACATCAAGCAGCAGCCGAGCGCGGTTCTCCAAGCTCCCGCCCCACTCATCGCCGCGCTGGTTCACCAGTGGTGAGAGGAACTGCGAGATCAGGTAGCCATGGGCGGCGTGGACCTCGACACCGTCGAACCCGGCGTGCTCGGCGAGGCTCGCAGTCGTCGCGAAGCGCTCCACGGTGGCGCCAATCTGCTCCTTGGTCATCGCCACCGGACGGGCGAAGCGCTTGCTGTGCTTGCCAAGCTCGATCGCAACGGGTGAAGGCGCCCACACCACCCCTGGCATCTTGGCCTGCACCTGCCGACCGGGGTGATTGACCTGCATCCACATCGCGGCGCCTTCGGCCTTCCCTGCCTGGGCCCACCGAGCAAACGGGTCAAGCGGGGCGTGATCGTCCAGCACGATTCCTCCTGGCCCTGTCAATGCCTCGGCGTGAACCATCACGTTCCCGGTGATCAGGAGTCCCGCGCCGCCGGCGCCCCAGCGTCGATATAGCGACACCAAGCGCTCGTCGGGGAGCTGCGAGCTGCCCGCCATCCCCTCCTCCATCGCCGCCTTCGCGATCCGGTTGCGTAGCCTTCCACCCGATCGCAACACCAACGCAGAGAACAGCTCGGTCGACGTCACAAGCACCCACCTCAAACTCAATAGAATGTTTACGGTGCTTACATTAGCTCAGCGGAGTAAACACTGTCAACATCAGAAGTCGATGCCCGCATCAAAGGCGACCTACCATCACGGCGATCTCCGCACGGCGTGTGTAAGCGCCGCGCTTGAGCTGCTGGAAGAGAGCGGCGAGAGTGCCCTGTCGCTGCGCGCGGTTGCCCGCCGTGCGGGGGTCTCTCCCGCAGCTCCGTACCGGCATTACGCCGACCGCGAGGCGCTCGTCTCAGCCGTCGCGGCGGTCGGCTACCGCGAGCTTGCCGAACGACTGGCCGCAGCGCACCCCTCGCCATCAACCCCAAAGCAGCTTAGTAGCGTGGCGATCGCGTACGTGCAGTTCGCCCTCGAGAGGCCGGCCTTGTTCCGCATCATGTTCGGAGCGGCATGCGACCGAGACAATGACGAGCGCATTGCCGCGACCGCCGCGGTATCGCTGTATGTCCGCGGCATCGTCGAGCGCAGTTTCCCGCAAGCCGAACCTGAAGCATTGGCGACCGCGATCTGGGCGCTCGTCCACGGGCTCGCGTTCCTGCACCTGGACGGCAAGCTCGACTCCCCAACCCCAACGGTGGTAGCCGAACGCGTCACGGCCGCAATCCAGGCGCTACTGACGGCGTCCAGTATCGGCGAGCGTTCGGCGTAGTGGGATAGATCGCGGACAGATCAGCAGGTCGCAAGTTCTTTACATAACGTGGGAGACCTCCACCGTAAGTGGGAACTCGGCGACGCCGCCCCAGTCTCGCAAGGATGGCACGGTCACGATCTCAGATGAGTGAGACCGGCCCGTCTCAGATCGGCGGGACGCCGCATCAGCGAGGCGAGTGCTGGTCCAAGGTGGACTCGATGTCGCTATCGCCGCCGCCGCGCCGGCGGCGGTGCGACCTCCTGAGCCATAGAATCGCGGCCGTGCCGTTCACCCTCACAAACCTCGGACAGGATCCGGTCGATGTCGGGTCCAACTTCGACGGCGCGCCGGACCTGGAGTTCCGCCTGGTGGGTACGGCGCTCGAGCTCGAGCAGTCCGGCCTCAGCTATCAGCGCATTCCGCCCGACTATCGCTTCCCGTACGGCCACACGCACAAGGAGCAGGAGGAGGTGTTCGTCGTCGTGGGCGGGAGCGGGCGGATGAAGCTCGACGACGAGATCGTCGAGGTCAAGAAGTGGGACGCAGTGCGCGTTCCACCCGGTACATGGCGAGGGTACGAGGCCGGGCCGGAGGGCCTCGAGATCCTCGTGTTCGGTGCGCCCAATCTCGGCGAAAATCCACGAGAAGACGTCGAAGGTCAGCGAGACTGGTGGGCCGACTAATAGCGCCTTGCGTCTCGGGCGGGCACACTCCCCGGGCAATCGAGGGAGGACCGTGATGGGGAAGCTGGTCTACTCGATGACTGTGTCGCTGGACGGCTATATCGCCGGACCCGATGGCGCGATCGACTGGACGGCGCCCGACGAGGAGCTGTTTCGGTTCCATACCCAGCAGATACAGGAGACTGGTGTGCATCTCTGCGGACGGCGGCTCTACGAAGCGATGGTCTACTGGGAGACCGCTGAGGAGAGTCCGCTCCTCGCGGAGCACGTCAAGTTCGCCCAAATCTGGAAGGCCCTGCCGAAGGTCGTGTTCTCCACGACGCTTCAGAGCGTGGTGGGCAACACCAGGCTGGCCAGGGACGACGTCGGCGAGGAGGTCTCGAGGCTCAAGGAACAGCCCGGAAAGGACATCGCCGTCGGCGGCGCCGGTCTCGCCCGAGCGTGTATGAAGCTGGAGCTGATCGACGAGTGGCGGCTATTCGTCAGCCCGGTCATACTCGGCGGCGGCACACCCTACTTCCCGACCCTGGACGAAAGGATCAACCTGGAGTTGGTCGAGACGAAGACGTTTAGCTCTCGCGTCGTTTACCTTCGCTACAGGCGCGCGCCAGACGTCCTGTAGGTGATCGTCCCCACTCGCGCATCCTGGCCGATTGTCCCTCACCCATCGGCCGGAAGCGTCGAACGCACGTTGGACGCGGAGTGGCACGGCTTGCGGAACCTGCTTGGATCGAAGAACGAGCACACAGCGAACGAGGAGGCAGGTGGCATGAACATAGAGTTCCTCTCGACAGTGGCGGTGATCGCACCCGATCCGCCCGCCAGTCGTAAGCTCTACGTCGGCACGCTCGGGCTACCGCTCGAGAGCCACGGCGACGACTATCACCACAGCGAGCACATCGCCGGCTGCAAGTCCTTCGGCATCTGGCCGCTGTCCCAGGCCGCGGAGGCATGCTTCGGGACGTCGCAGTGGCCGGCGGAGCGGCCGGTGCCGCAAGCCAGCATCGAGTTCGATGTCGCGGACGCCGCGGCGGTGGGGCCTGCGGCACGGGAGCTGGAGCAGGCCGGCTACGAGCTGCTGCACCCACCGCGCGAGGAGCCGTGGGGTCAGACCGTAGCCAGGCTGCAGTCACCCGAGGGCGCGATCGTCGGGATCTCGTACGCCCCTGTGCTCCACGACCAGCACTGACTGGGGGACGACAACCGGGTCGCAGTTCGCATCGGGCGAGGACCAGAACTCTCACTCGACGGCCATCTGGCCGTACTCAAAACGCCCCCCTCGTCGTCCTGAGCGGCAACGAGAGCCGCGGCGGCTCGCCATCGAATGTCTCTCACACGATCTGAGAGACCATCAAAGCAGCCGCGAGTCGGCCGGGTACAAGACGAGGCAGTCACATATGGATGAGACGGGTCACCTCTCAGATGAATGGGACTGCGCTCTGCGGGATGTCCGCGAAGAGGGCGCTGATCCCATTGTTGTCCTTCACTGAGCTCAGCTGGCGGAAAGTAACACTGTGTCGCGGTCTTTGTGGCGGTCCCGGTAGCGCGCCTGTCCAGTCGCTCTCTGCTTGAAACAGGGTAATACGCGCCCTTACCTGCGACTCGACCGTGGCCCCACCTCTACTCGTGCTCGTGGCTGCTCGACATAGAACCGATGTCCTGACAATCGCTGCGCGGCGCTTTCGCACATCGCATGGTTGTGTGAGATGCAAGCATGGTCATGTGAGATGTAAAGGTCAGGACATCCGTGCCCGGACGGGCTGTGGGGGTAGCGCATGACGGCGAGCATCCTTCCGGAGGACCTGCAGGTTCCCGAGGAGCTGAGTCGTCGGAAGGTGCGCAAGCAGCTGCTGTTCTTGACCGGGGTCGTCCTCGCCGTCGTTGCGGTCGTGACGCTGTTGCCGGGGCTCGACGGGTTGCGCGCTCGGCTCTCGCACGCCAACCCCGCGTGGCTCGTGCTTGGCGCGGGGCTGAAGGTGCTTTCGGGCTTGGGGTATGTGACGATCTTTCGGATGGTGTTCTGCAGGCGCATGAGCTGGCGTGTCAGCTACCAGATCGGGATGTCTGAGCTGGGCGCGAACGCGCTCCTGCCGACCGGCGGCGCCGGTGGCCTGGCGCTTGGGGCCTGGGCACTCAAACGGGGCGGGATGCCGACGGCCGAGATCGCACGGCGCACCGCGGCCTTCTTCATGCTGACCAGCGTCGCGAACGTGGCCGGCGTGGTCCTCATCGGAGTCGGTCTCGCCGTGCGGGTGCTGCCGGGGCAGACGAACCTGGCGCTGACGCTCCTGCCCGCCGCGATAGCCGCGGCCGCGATCGTTTGCTCACTGCTCGCGGGACGCTCCTCCACGGGCTTGCACCGGCGACTGGATCGCAACGAAGCAAGCGGATCCTCACGCCGCTCCACGCTGGCGCTGAAGACCCTGGTGGCCGTCGCTGACGGTGTCAACGAGGCGGTCGCGCTGCTGCGCGAACGCAACGCTTGGCTGATCGGCGGGATCCTCGCCTATCTCGTCTTCGACGTGATGATCCTGTGGGCGACGTTTCGCGCCTTCGGCGCCTCCCCGCCGCTGGCGATCCTGGGAATGGCCTACCTGATCGGCGAGCTCGGCGGACTGATCCCCGTCCCCGGGGGGATCGGCGGCGTTGACGCAGGCCTGGTGGGAACGTTCGTGCTGTACAACGTGCCGAGCACCGCCGCAGCCTCGGCGGTGCTCGCGTATCGAGCGATCGCGCTGTGGGTCCCCGCGATCCTCGGCTCCGCCGCCTTCGTCTCGCTGCGGCGAACGTTGCGCCGCGAGTCCGCCGAGATCTCCGTCTGCGCCCCCCAGACAGAGATGGATGTCATCGGGCTCGGACGCGTTGTGATCGGACCGGCGCCGACGGCCCCACAGCTTTAGCTAAAGCGGACGCCGGGCCAGCTACGACATACGGTGTGCGTGACTTGACGTCGAGCTTGCGGAACGCCTTGCGTAGATGGTACTCGACCGTGCTCTGGGTGATGAACAGCTGAGCGGCGATCTCTCGGTTTGTGTCTCCGCTCGCCGCAAGGCGCGCAATCTGGGTCTCCCGGGGCGTGAGCTGGTCGAGCGTGTCCACGGTCCGTTTGCGGGCATGCTCGCCGGTCGTCAGCAGCTCGCGTTCGGCACGGAGCTCGAACGCCTCGGCGCCCATGATGGTGAACGCCTCGAGCGCGGTGCGCAACTGCTTCCGGGCGTCGAGGCGGCGACGTTCGCGGCGCAGCCACTACCCGTAGAGAAGATGAGTCCGGGCGAGCTCGAGTCCGGCGAGCATGTGGCTCCTGGCCAGGAAGCTGAGTGCGAACTGCAGGTGCGCGAGCGCGCCCGTGTCGCGGGCGACCTGCACTTGGCGAGCGGCGAGGAGATGCAAGGCCGCGTCGTCCCACATCTCGAGGGCGACGATGTTGCTGTTTCTAGTGGTGGAGACTGAGAGCCGCTGACTGACATCCTCGTTGGAGACGTCGGTCGCGAGCAGACGCTCGAGAGCCAGACAGCAAACGGGACCGGCCTTCTATGGCACGATGATCCTAACCTCTTTCCGCGCGCACGGCAGGAACCGTGCCCGACGAGCGCGGGATGCTCGCGCATCGTCTTAAGGAGGACATCAGGAAATGGTCCGCAGCTAGCTGCGAGGGCCGTTCATGCCACCCTGCCCGGCTGACGCGCCGCCCGAGCCCGACTACTCGAAGCCGGGCGTGCTCGAGGGGATCGTGACGCAAGCGGCCCGGACGAGGACACGCTCCGTCGAGCGCTGGTGGCCCCGGCAGGAATCGCGGTCCTGGAGGCCCTGACGTGAGGAGGAGTCAAGAACGCGCTCGTTGAGGCACGACCGCGTACGTCTCACATCGGCGGGACGCCGCAGCGTCTGCTGACGCGTCTTGGGGGCGCATCTCAGGATCACGCTGCACGGCCTGTTCCCCAAGTAGATGTCGCGAACGGCATACAGGACATTCGCGTTACATAGGCTTATAATGATTTCATGATAGGGTAGATGGGATGGCGAGCAGTCATGAGCCCAAAGAGCGTCGGACCAGGCGCCGGTCCCACCAGGCCAAGCTAGTTCTCGAGGTCTTGCTAAAAGCTCCCGCAGAGGAGGTCTATGGACTCCAGGTCGTCGACGCCAGCGGAGTGGGGGTCGGTTCCGTGTACGCCATCCTCCGCCGGTTGGAAGACGAAGGGTTTCTCGACGGGCGTTGGGAGCAGGTCGATCCATCTAGCGAGGGACGCCCGCCACGCCGCTATTACCGCCTCAACGGCGATGGCCGGAGACTCGCACACCGCGAAACCGCCGCCGATCGCGAGGCGCTGCGCCTGCTTACGCCTGGATGGGGCGCGACGAGATGACGGCAGTCTTGGCTGTGCTCGGATCATTCGCAACGCTCCTTTGCGCCCTCTGGGGCTTTCTGACCTGGAGGCAAGGACGTCAATTCGAAGAGAGGCTGGAGCAGCTTCGCAAAACCCAGGAATTGCGTACGAACTACCAGTACGTGGTCGGACCTAAAAACAAAGTTGGACGGACACGAGCGCGCAACGTCGTCATGGAGATTGAAACGCTCACCGAGTATCTACAGACGCGACGACGTTACCGGCGACGATCTAAGCTGGCTCGACGAGACACTGTCCCAAGCTGGGCATTTTTCCTTTTGAGTCAAACCGATGCGGATCGGTATAGGAGCGAGTGGGGCGACCATCTATGTCAACTCATTGAAGATGGCCACATCAAGCAAGCTCGAGCACATCGACGCCGATTCCTGTTCGCAGCGATCTTTATGGCCATCGCCCTTCGAGCTCGTCATATCCTCGGCATTGCGCGACGCAGCTCGTGAAGCACATGCGCAGGAAGACCTAGAGTCACATAGCCGCCGTCGCAATCCACTTCACGCACTCCATATCGGCCATCCTCAGGTCGGTCGCGAGGTGCAGGGCGGGCGCATCTCACGAATACCTACGATCTCCATGTGCGTCATTGTGGCGCCATGCATGTCGATTCCCGGGCTTCCAGTTCGTCTTTAAGCTCGACAGAACAACCCGGATCGCGATGTGACCCACGACTTCAGGAGTGACCATGACCGGATCTCCCACCCAGGGAATCAAGACCGTGCTGCATCCCGTGTCCGACCTCGCGACAGCCAAGGCGGTGTATGCAGCCCTGCTCGGCGTACCGCCGCAGGCCGACTCGGACTACTACGTCGGCTTCGAGGCCGAGGGCCAGCACATCGGGCTGGTGCCGGGTGGTGGAGCGCAGGGCATGACCTCGCCCGTGGCCTACTGGCACGTGCCGGACATCGAGGCGAAGCTGGCCGAGGTGACCGCTGCCGGGGCCACCGTGAAGGAGCCCGCCCACAACGTCGGTGGCGGCCGCCTTGTAGCCACCGTCACCGACCCCGATGGCAACGTCCTCGGGCTGCTTCAGGACCAGTGAGCGCCGGGCGGGTGGGGATCCGATCTCGCGTTCAGCCTCGTCGCGACACCGAGCATCGGCTCACCCACGACGTGATGTCTGGGTGGACAACACGCCGGCAGACGGTGCCATATCTGGTAGAGACACGATGAGCATGGCCAAGATGACGAACACGCAGTCGCCTGCGCCGCACGCTGCCGACAGTCACGAATTGATCCGCGTGCATGGCGCGCGCGTGAACAACCTCAAGGACGTCAGTATCGAGATTCCCAAGCGCCGCCTGACGGTGTTCACCGGTGTGTCCGGCTCGGGCAAGAGCTCGCTGGTGTTCGGCACGATCGCCGCGGAGTCGCAGCGGCTGATCAACGAGACCTACAGCGCCTTCGTGCAGGGCTTCATGCCGACGCTGGCGCGGCCGGAGGTCGACCTGCTGGAGGGGCTGACCACCGCGATCGTCGTCGACCAGGAGAGAATGGGCGCCAATCCTCGATCAACGGTCGGCACCGCCACCGATGCGAACGCGATGCTGCGGATCGTCTTCAGCCGGCTCGGGCAGCCGCACATCGGCTCGCCCAAGGCGTACTCCTTCAATACCCCCTCGGTCAGGGCCTCCGGCGTGATCACTGTCGAGCGCGGTTCCAAGAAGACCGTGAAGCGGACCTTCAGCGTCACCGGCGGCATGTGCCCGCGCTGCGAGGGCATCGGCAGCGTGACCGACCTCGATCTGGCCCAGCTCTTCGACGAGAGCAAGTCGCTCTCGGAGGGTGCGATCACCGTCCCCGGCTATACCGGAGGCGGCTGGAATGCTCGGCTGTACAGCGCGTCGGGCTTCTTCGACCCGGACAAGCCGATCCGCAAGTACACCAAGAAAGAGCTGCACGACTTCCTTCATCACGAGCCGACCCGGATGAAGATCGCGGGCATCAACATGACCTACGAGGGGTTGATCCCACGGATCCAGAAGTCGATGCTCGCCAAGGACAAGGAGGCGATGCAGCCGCACGTCCGGGCGTTCGTAGACCGGGCCGTCACCTTCACCACCTGCCCCGATTGTGAGGGGACCCGGCTCGGCGAGGGCGCGCGGTCCTCGAAGATCGAAGGCATACACATCGGCAACGCCTGCGCGATGCAGATCAGCGACCTGGTCGAATGGGTCGCAGGTCTCGACGAGCCGACAATCGCGCCGCTGCTGAAAGCAGTGCAGGAGACGCTCGAGTCGTTCGTGGAGATCGGCCTGGGCTACCTTTCGCTCGACCGGCCGACGGCCACGCTCTCCGGCGGCGAGGCACAGCGCGTCAAGATGATCCGCCAGCTCGGCGCCTCGCTCACCGATGTCACCTATGTCTTCGACGAGCCCACCACTGGCCTGCACCCCCATGACATCCAGCGGATGAACGACCTGCTGCTGCAGCTGCGAGACAAGGGCAACACGGTGCTCGTCGTGGAGCACAAGCCAGAGACGATCGCGATCGCCGACCGCGCCGTCGACCTCGGCCCCGGCGCCGGCACGGCGGGCGGCGAAGTCTGCTTCGAGGGCGCCGTCGAGGAGCTGCGGGCCAGCGACACCATCACCGGCCGCCATCTCGACGACCGGGCCGCCCTCAAGCAGACGGTGCGCAAGCCCACCGGGGCGCTCGAGATCCGCGGCGCGAGCACGCACAACCTGCGCGACGTCGACGTCGACATCCCGCTCGGGGTGCTCGTCGTCGTCACGGGCGTCGCCGGCTCCGGCAAGAGCTCGCTCGTGAACGGATCGATTCCCGCCGGCGCGGGTGTGGTGTCGATCGACCAGGGCGCGATCGGCGGCTCGCGACGGAGCAACCCGGCGACGTACACCGGACTGCTCGACCCGATCCGCAAGGCGTTCGCGAAGGCAGGTGGCGTGAAGCCGGCACTGTTCAGCGCCAACTCCGAGGGCGCCTGCCCCAATTGCAATGGCGCCGGCGTGATCTACACCGACTTGGCGATGATGGCCGGTGTCGCCACCATCTGTGAGGAGTGCGAAGGGAAGCGCTTCCAGGCATCGGTCCTGGACCATCACCTCGGCGGCCGCGACATCAGCGAGGTGCTGGCGATGTCGGTGCGCGAGGCCGAGGAGTTCTTCGGCGCAGGCGTTGCGCATACGCCGGCCGCGCACGCCATCCTCGGCCGGCTCGCCGACGTTGGGCTCGGCTACATCAGCCTCGGCCAGCCCCTCCCCACTCTGTCCGGCGGCGAGCGACAGCGGCTCAAGCTGGCCACCCACCTGGCGGAAAAACAGTCCCGCCGGGTGGGCGGGACCGTCATCTACGTCCTCGACGAGCCGACCACCGGCCTGCATCTCGCCGACGTCGAGCAGCTGCTCGGCCTGCTCGACCGGCTCGTCGACTCCGGCAAGTCGGTCATCGTCATAGCGCACCACCAGGCGGTCATGGCGCACGCCGACTGGATCATCGACCTCGGCCCCGGCGCCGGTCACGACGGCGGCCAGATCGTCTTCGAGGGCACACCCGCCGACCTCGTCGCCGGGCAGAAGGGAATCGGACGGGAGCGAATCCCATCCCTCACCGGCGAGCACCTCGCGGCCTACGTCGGCAGCACACAGTCGACGCGGGGCGTCGCTTAGGGCGGGACAGTAACTGGCAAGGAATGAGACGATCGAGGTGGACACCCCCGATAATGACTTCCGAGCGAGCCCGGCGACATCGAAATCGCTCGCGGCGCTGAGTCGCTCGTCCTGCTCGAGCTCACCCAGCCAGCAGCCGCACGATCGCGGTGATGCCGACCACGATGATCAGTCCCCGCAGCGCCGTGACGGGCAGTCGACGCCCGTAGCGCGCCCCGATCTGGGCGCCGAGAATCGAGCTCACCGCGATGATCGCTGCAGGTCCCCACTCCACATGCGCAGCCAGGATGAAGAACACACCCGCCACGCCGTTGACAAGGCCCGCGAGCACGTTCTTCAGCGCATTGGTGCGATGCAGATCCTGCGCCAACGCCAAGCCGAGGATGCCCAACAGCAGAATCCCCTGGGCGGCGCCGAAGTATCCTCCGTAGACGCCCGTCGCGTAGATCGCCAACAGCGTAACGAGCCTGCCCCTGCGTCCGAGCTCGCCGATATGCCTGGCGAGCATTCGATTCAGCCGTGGCTGCAGCACTATCAGCGCAAGCGCAAGCGCGATGAAGACCGGCACGATCGTCTCGAATGCCGAGGTTGGCAACACCAGCAACAGCGCGGCCCCGGTGATGCCGCCGAGCACCGACGGTGCGCCCAGGCGCACCGCTCGCTCTCGCTGGCCCATGAGCTCGCGCCGATAGCCCACCGCACCAGAGATCGAGCCTGGGACCAGGCCGATCGTGTTGGATACGTTGGCGGTCACCGGCGCGTAGCCGAAGGCCAGCAGGACAGGGAAAGTGATGAGCGTTCCGCTGCCCACCACCGTGTTGATCGTGCCCGCCGCAAGCCCTGCCAGGCCTATCGCGAGGACCTCCCAGACACTCATTCAGACGCTAAGCGAGGAGGCCGACGACAGGGTCCCGCGGAGCGCCGATCGGACGAAGCGGATCACGATGCAGCGCCATCGACTGCGGGCGCACTCGCTTGCCCCATTGCTGGTAGGCGATCTGCTTCTGATCCCGGCTGCTGAAGCGCTCCATGGCGAGCGGGTGATCATCTCATGCAGGCAAGCGCGAGCGGTCGGCTGCGCGCCCATATCCGGCGAGAGCCGCTAGCCCTCGCGTTCGACCGCCTCCGCCAGCTCGACGATCGTGACACCGAGCGCGCCCGCGATCCGCTGCACGGTCGTCCAAGCGGGATTGGTCAGACCCCGCTCGATCCTCGAGTAGGAGCTGCTTGTCAACCCAGCCATATGCGCGACCTCCTCTTGCGTTGTGCCCTGCGCGTTGCGTAAAGCGCGGATCGCCCAAGCGAGCTTTGGGTCCGGCGAGTCGAGGGGCGGCATCGGGTGAGAAACATGCCTGGTCCGGGGACCTGAGTCCAGGGGTCAGACGCCTAGGACTAAAGTCCGGTACACTCGCGGCGAGGGTTGGTTGTCCAAGACCGATGCCCATTCGGTCTCGTAGGGCCGGCGTCGCCAGAGGCGGCGGCGTCGGCCCCATATTTGCGGTGCGGCACGCCAGCCGATCCCATTCGGCGCTCAGGCTGGGTAGCCTGAGAGGTCGCAATGCCAAAAACGAAGACAGCCAACGTGCTCGTGACGATCCCCATCAGTCACTATTGCGAGAAGGCGCGTTGGGCGCTTGACCGTGCCGGGATCGTCTTCGTCGAGCAGCCCCACATACAAGCCATTCACCGTCTCGCAACGCGACGCGCCGGAGGCGGTTTGACGGCGCCCGTGCTCGTATGTGAAGAGGGCGTTCTCGCCGATTCGGCGGACATCCTCTCCTGGGCCGACGCTCACTCTGCACCCGATCGCGCACTGTATCCACGGAGCTCACAGCGAGCCGCTGAGGTTCGAAGGCTCGAGCGCGATTTCAACACACGTCTGGGCCCCGCCTCGCGATGCTGGCTGTATCAACAACTGCGCAGCCGCCGCGACATCGCGCTCAGCTATGGCAATGTCGGGATCCCAACTTGGGAGCGGACGGCGCTGCGAGTCGGCTACCCGGCTCTGATCGCGATCGTGGCACGTGTCCTTGATGTGACACCCGCCACCGCCGAGCGATCGGAGAGCGAAGTGCGCGCCGTGTTCGATTATGTCGGAGAGCGCTTGGAGGACGGTCGGGCCTACCTCTGCGGCGAGGAGTTCACAGCGGCCGACCTGACCTTCTCCGCCCTTGCCTCCCCGATGCTCATGCCTGCCGGCTACGGGGTTGCGCTTCCCCAGCCCCACGAGCTGCCCGCGTACGCCGCCGAGGTCGTGGAGGAGATGCGCAATCACCCCGCCGGCAAGCACGCGCTGGCAATGTTTGACGCAGAGCGCCGCTAAGAGCTGTCATGCAAGCGAGCGGAGCGCCGCCACAAGCGCGAGTGGCAGCTGGATACCCCCTGTCACAGTGAGCAGGAGAGTCGTCAAGTCACTCTCTCGACGGCCCATCGCCGCAATCGCGCGTAGCGCTTTTGCTCACTCGACGCGCCCTCCTTCCCCGTAGAGAAAGAACTCAGCCGTCGAGTGAACATCAATTGCCCATCCGAGGTCGGCGAGCCGGCGCCGCAGCGACTCGGGCTCATAGAAATGCTTGACGATACGGTACTCGCTTCCGTCGGCCAGGCGGCGCAACATCGTCGGATCGCCCGGCTCTGAGAGCCGGTGGTCGACCGCAGACGCCAGGTCGTGGCGAGAGCTGTCCACGAAGAACACGCGACCTCCGGGCACAAGCGCCTGCTTCAACTTCTCCCAGAACATGCCAAAGCGCTCCTCTGGCACATGTGAGAGCCAGAAGCCGAAGAAGCACACGTCATAGGCCCTGTCGGGCTCCCAGGAGAACAGATCGGCGTGGACGCGCGTCACGCGCGGATCGTCCACTCGGCTTTGGCAGAGATCAAGCATCTCACGGGAGCCGTCGACCGCTGTCAAGCGATCGGCGAACGCGACCAGCCGCTCGGTCCAGAGGCCGGTTCCACAAGCGAGCTCCAGGATCTCGCCGGAGGGCTCGAAGCGCGTGAGCGCCGCCTGCGCCTCTGCCGCGTCGGCAAACCATCGAGCGTTGACGTCGCTCCCGTGGTCATAGCGACCGCGACGGAACCACCAGTCGTCGTACTCCCCAGCCCGCCTGCGGTAATAGCGCGCCTGCTCGGCAAGCAGGCCGTCGATCTCGCTGGCCATGTCGATACCTCCTCTTCTGGTGTTCTCGGATGATAATCATAATCTGAATTGATGTCATCATCCAAGTGTGGGCGGTCCCCAACGTCTAACCCGATCTCAGAGGCAGGCGCAGACCCGAGCGCACCTGATCGAGGCTGCCACGATCGTTTTCGCGCGACGCGGCTTTCAAGCAGCCACCGTCGAGGAGATCTCGGAGCAGGCGGGCTACTCCCACGGCGCGGTGTACTCCAACTTCGCTGGCAAGGAGGAGCTCTTCCTCGCGGTCTTCGAGCAATACATGACCCAGCGCATCGCCGAGGTCGCCCAGGCGAGTGAGATCGAGGGATCCTTCGCCGAGCGCGCCCGCGCCGGGGCTGATCAGTGGATGCAGCGCTTCGGCGAAGATCCCGCCACCTTCTTGCTGCACTTGGAGTTCATGATCCATGCGGCGCGCAATGCGCGTCTCAGCGATCGACTGGGGCGGCGGATGGCCGCGCTGCGGATCGACATCGAGCGCCGCCTCGAGAGCCGAGAAATCGAGACCGGCAGGCCCTTGCCGCTCCCCCCCGCCGACCTCGCCCTGATCGTGCGAGCGCTCGGCATCGGCCTCGCCGTCGAGGCGCTGAACCAGCCAGGTGAGGTGAACATGCGCCTCTACGGCGACTTCGTCGAGCTCATCGCGAGCCTGCTCGACGCAACTGCGAGCGCTTGACCGCGAGCCCCAACACACACAGGGAGGGCGATCGCGCCCAACCCGTCACATCGCCTCGCATCGTCGGGACGCTTGACGCAAACGCCGCCGCGCCCACCGCTCACCCCCGCCTGGCGACGATCAAAGCCAGCTCCAGCCACTTGAAATGGCAGTCGACCTCGGCGAAGCCAGCGTCGCGAAGCCACCGGAGCTGCTCGCAGAGCCCTGCCAGCCGGTCACTGGGATCGTCGCGCTCACGCCCAATCTCACGGCGGAAGCGCTCGTGCTGGTCAGGCGTGGCCGAGGCGACCAGCTCCAGGTTCGCAAAGACGCCCCCCGGTGCGAGCAGCTCGCGGATCTCGCAGAACAGAGAGCGCTTGCGCTCGTGCTCGAGATGGTGGATCGCGAGCCCGGAGACGACCGCGTCGAAGCTTCCAGCGAACCCGAACGGCCGCCTGAGATCGTGAGCGATGAGCTCGACCAGGGGGTCATTCTGGAAGCGCTCCGCCGCGCGCGCGAGCATCGGCTGGGAGACGTCTACCGCGATTCCCTGAGAGCGCGGATGGCTCGCGCGCATCAGCGCCGCAAGGCGCCCGTCGCCGGTCCCAAGGTCGAGAAATCGCCGGACAGGCTCGGGCAGCGCTTCGAGCAGCATCCGCTCGGCCGTCTCGCGATGTGGGATCTCGCGTGACAGGTACTCGCTCACCCGGCTTGGATCTGACCACTCCTCCCGCACTCGCGAAACGATACCCGCGGGCAGACTCCGCTCAGGGGCGCTGAGTATGCGACCCGCTTGGACGCGGCTTGCGCGCAGTCGGCGGCGTTGGCTTCTTGGCCCGCTTTCGCTTTCCGGCCCCTGCCGTCTCCCCCCTGATTCGGGCAAGGCTCTGCTCGAGCGCGCCCATCAGGTCCGGAGCACTCGGCGCGGGCTCCGCCGGCTTGGCCGCCGGCTTGGAGACTGGCGCCGAGATCTTCTGTCCTCTCTGCTTGCGCTTGATGACCCGTTCCAGGTGAGCACGATGCTCGTCTCGATAGTCGGTCGGCTCGAACGGGACTTCGAGCTCCTCGACGATCGCCACCGCGTTCTCGATCTGCTCGACAGTCGGGGCCGGCGCACCATTCATGCCCTCGACGATGTCTGCACTCGAGCGCACTTCGTCGTGGAAGCGCATCGTCGTGAGCGTCAACAGCTTCGCGCGGGGCCGAATGCTCACCAGATGCTCCTTCGCGTGCAGCACGAAACGCCCAAGCGCCACTCTGCCCGAGCTGCGCATGGCCTCGCCGAGCAGCGCATACGCCCGCGCCGCGCTCTCGTCGCTCGGCGCGAGCAGGTAAGGACGGTCGAGGTAGATCGGGTCGATCTCACGCTCCTCGACGAAGGACTCGATTACGATCGTGCGGCTCTTGCGTGGAGCGGCGGCGGCGAGATCCTCCTCGCTGAGGAGCACCCAGCGCCCGTCGTCGAGCTCGTAGCCCTTGGCGATCTCCTCCCAAGGCACCTCGTGCCCCTCCAGCGCACACACCCTGCGCGTTTCGATCGGCGAGCCGTCTGGCTCGTGCAGCTGGTTGAAGTGCACGTCGAGATCGCGCACTGCGCTGAAGAGCCCGACGGGCACATTGACCAACCCGAAGTTGAGCGCCCCCGACCACAGCGGACGCGCCATCAGCTACCACCCCTCGACCGCACGCGCGAGGACGACGACGCGCTCGGACGCGGTCCAGCGCCCTTTGCCCGTCGGCGACGGCTGGCGTGCCCCTCGAGGCTCGCCTCCAGCGCCTCCAGCAGATCGCCCTTGCGGACGACCTGCTCCTTCTCGGGCGCCTCGATCGCCTCGCCGCGAGCCTTGCGGTCGATCAGTCGCAACAGCGCATCGCGGTACGTGTCGTCGTAGCTGTCGGGCTGGAAGCTCGAGTCGAGCTGGTCGATCAATAGCTGCGCCGTCTCCAGCTCTAGCTTGCTCGGCTTCTTGTGAGCCTCTGGAAGGTCGATGTCGCGATCGGGGACGAGCTCGTCGGAAAACCTCATCGTATGCAGGGCGATCACATCCTCGAGCGCCCTCACGGCAGCCAGGTGAGCCTTGTTGTGAAAGACGAAGCGACCGATCCCCACCCGCTCGGAGCGCCGCAGCGCCGCATGAAGCAGGCGATAGGGCTCCTCGCCCAGCTTTCCCGGACTCAGGTAGTAAGCCCGCTCGTAGTAAATCGGGTCGATCTCCCGAACGCTCACGAAGCGCTCGATGTCGACCACGCGCGCGCCGGGGCCGTCGGCCGTGGCAATCTCCTCCTTGGAGAGCACGACATAGGAGCCGGAGCCGACTTCGAAGCCCTTGACGATCTCGCCGTAGGGCACCTCCCTGCCCTCCTTCACGCACACCCGCCGGTGCTCGATCGCAGCGCCGTCGCTCGCGTGACGCTCTCGGAAGGGGATCCGCTTGGACTCGGTGGCCGAATGCAGCTTGACGGGCACGCGCACCAGCCCAAATGCGATCGTGCCATTCCACAGGGAGCGCGGCATGGTCATCTGGCTACCCAAGATACGCGATCGAATGCGCGCGGTCCAGCCTCGGAAGGGCTTAAGGAGGATTCGCAAAATATGGTGCATAACTCGCCGGCGATCGGGTAGTGCCCCGTCTGGAGCTTGATGCCGAAGCCGGCGCCGGCTGTGTCTACTCTGAGACGATGGAGGAGGTTGAGATGGCGCTTGTTGCGACAGCCACATCCAGTCTGGGTCTCGGCCACGGCGCAGCCGACGACGACCCGGCACAGTTGTTCGCGCGCTGGCAGCAGCAGGGCGACACCGCCGCACGCGAGGCGCTGGTGCGAAGGTTCATGCCACTGGCACGCAGCCTGGCTCGGCGCTATGACCGCTCCTCCGAGCCCTTCGAGGATCTCCTGCAGGTGGCGTCAGTCGGCCTGCTCAAGGCCCTGGACCGCTTCGATCCGCAGCGCGGCTTCTCGTTTCCCTCATTCGCAGTGCCCACGATCCTCGGCGAGATGCGGCGTTACTTCCGCGATTGCGGCTGGTCGGTGCACGTGCCACGCGGCGACCAGGAGCGCGCGTTGAAGGTCCGCGAAGCGCAGGAGACCCTCACGAACGAACGCGGTCACGCCCCCACGGTCAACCAGCTGGCGGTCTACCTCGAGCTTGACGTGGAGCAGGTTCTCGACGCGCTGCAGGCGACCCATGCATACGAGGCTCTCTCGCTGGACGCCCCGCGCGCGGGAGGCGAGGAAGACGCGGCGACGTTGGGCGATGCGATGGGACACGACGACGAGCGCTACGAGCTGGTCGAGCTCGACGCCACTGTCGTCAGCGCGCTTCGGCATATACCGGCACGCGAGCGGGCGATGTTGCACATGCGCTTCATCGAGGACCTCACCCAGACGCAGATCGCAGCCCGATTCGGCATATCGCAGATGCAGGTCTCGCGTCTGCTGCGACGCTCGCTCGACCAGCTGCGGGCCTTGACACGGGATGTCAGCGAGGTGCGCTGAGGCCGTCACACCGGCCAGTATCTTTCGTGCGAACCGCTTGAAAGGCGAGCAATACGATTCTGGCGATCGCGAGGCGACCGCCCCACTCCGATGGCTGAGCCACCACCAAATGTTCGCCTCAACCTTGCCAGCACGCCGGAGAATGTGGTGCTCGTCCGAGAGATGCTCTCAGGGGTGGCCGAAGCCCTGAGCTTGGAGAGCAGCGCGCTCAACGACATCCGAACGGCCGTCACGGAGGCGTGTAACAACGTCGTGCTGCACGCTTACGAGAGTGGACCCGGCACGCTGGAGGTCGAGGTCTGCGTCCGACCGCAGGTGCTTCGCGTGCTGGTGCGCGACCACGGCGGCGGGATCCCTGCGGGACAGGCCCAGGCCGCGCAGGACGGCATTCTCGGGATCGGCTTGCACGTGATCCGTACGCTCACCGAAAGCGTCTGCTTCGAGGACGTGCCCGGCGGGGGGACGGAGGTGCGCATGGTGTTCGCCACGCCTCACGAGAAGCCGCTCGAGCCCACCTCTGGCGAAAGCCAGCACCTCCCCACTCTCGCCTTTGCTGACTCTCCCGCGACGATCACCGTGAGCATCGCGCCGATCGGCTTGGCGCGCACGGTTCTCCCGCGACTAGCGATCGCACTGGCCGCGCGCGCGCATTTCTCGACTGACCGCATCTCCGACGTGCAACTTCTCGCGGACACCATTGTCGCCTACGCGCAAGGTGAGATGAGCGGCGATCACCTGAGCGTCGGCGTCAACGTCGAGCCGCGCGACCTGGAGCTGCACATCGCGCCATTGGACGCCGCGCGCGCGCGGCGGTTGATCGCCGGCTCGCAGGTCGAGGATCTCGGGAGCGTCATCGAGACGCTCACCGATCGGCGCGGGGTCGCGGCGGTGGGACCCTATGAGGCGCTCACGCTCGGCCTGATCGATCGACGCTGAGCGCTCACGCGCTTTGGCTGGGCGAATCTGCTCGACGGAGGTTAGTCGCTGGAGAGTTGGGTAATGAGACTTCGCAGACGCGCAACGCGTCGGTTGGTTATCACAATTGGAGGATTGACATGGTTGCTCTGGTTGCTCTTGTGCTCATCTTGGCCCTTCTCGGCGGGTTGGGCTTCGCCGTGCACGTTCTCTGGTATGTGCTGATCGTGGCGCTTCTACTATGGCTGATCGGCTTCTTCGTCGGAGGAGCGCCAGTGGGCGGCGGCGCTCGCCGCTGGTACGGACGCTGGTAGGCAACGGACGCGCATTGCGTGTTAAAACGCAGCTCTGTTTTATGCCACCCGGCGGGTCAGGCTCCGTCGGGTGGCATACTGACTGCATGCAGAGTCAGCCGGCCCCAGGAAACGGCGAATGCTGCTTTCACCATTCGGCTCTTTTCTACTCAGGAGAGAACGCGTTCATCCAGGGAACGCTGCCATTTCTAAAGGAAGCGGTGGCCGCCGAGGAACCCACGCTCGTCGCGGTCGTGGGCGCGAGGGTCGAGCTCTTGAGAGATGCGCTTGGAAGCGAAGGCCATAATGTGCATTTTGCGGATATGCGCTTGTTGGGTAGCAATCCGGCGCGCATCATTCCCGCTTGGCGTCGTTTCCTCGACGAGCACGCCCCCGACGAACGTCCGGTTCGCGGCATCGGTGAACCGATCTGGGCGGGTCGAAACGAAGCGGAGCTGACCGAGTGCCAACGGCACGAGTCGCTGCTGAACGTGGCATTCGATGGCGGCCAAGCCTGGCAGCTTATGTGTCCGTACGATCTCGATGCCCTCGACGACGATGTGATCGAGGCTGCTCGGCACAGCCACCCATTCCTATCCCAAGAAGGCGCCAGTCGAACGAGTGACACCTACCTGCCTCAGCAGGAGGCGACCAGCCCCTTTCGAGGCGAGCTGCCCCCGCCGTGCGCTCAACCGCAGGAACAGGCTTTCACCCGCGTGGGATTGGCCCGTCTACGCAGGTTTGTCTCTCAGCATGCAGCCTCGCTCGACAGTGACCGCACGGCGGACCTGGTGCTGGCCGTCAACGAGCTGGCCACCAACAGCGTGCGTTATGGCGGGGGCACGGGGACGCTGCGCATCTGGACAGACGCTGACACACTGATGTGTGAGGTGAATGACAGCGGCCATATCACCCAACCGCTTGTCGGGCGCACTCCCCCGGTTCCGACACAGCCAAGCGGCCGCGGCCTATGGGTTGTCAACCAGCTCTGCGATCTCGTGCAGATTCGCTCGAAGCCCACCGGCAGCGTCGTGCGCTTGCACATGCGCCTGGTCTGAGGGCGTGTGCAAAACAGCCGGCGGTCTGGCTTATCGCTTCTTGGCCTCCCCCGCATGCTGCGACTGCGACTTGCTCATCTGCGAGCAGCCTTGAGACGAGAGCTACCCACCGGCATGAGAATCGACCACAGAGCACAAGCGCGACGCGGTGTATCGGTGCGATACTGATCGCTGCCCGGCATCTGGAGGAGGCGTAGGGGATCTCGGACGATGTGAGGCAAAACACGATGTCTGAGCCACAGCAGGGGGAGCCAATCAGCGTCAACGCCCATCCGGTGGGTGAGCTCGCGATGAGCCTGTTGATCGAAGCCGGCGCGGTGCTTGCGAGCTCACTGGACCTGACGACGACGATGAGCCAGGTGGCGCGCTTGACGGTGCCTCAGCTGGCCGACCTATGCGTGATCGACCTGCGCGACGAGGATGGCTCGATCAAGGACGTGGCGGTCGCCTCCGTCCAGGAGGGGCTCGCGCGCGAGCTCGAAGCGCTGCGCGCGAGCTATCCACTCGATCCGCGGGGCGAGCATCCCGTCGCGCAGGTGATCCGCAACGGCGAGCCGGTGCTGCTGGCGAAGATGAGCAGCACGCAGTTGAGCTCCTTCGCCCAAGGCTCCGAGCACGCCCGCTTCATGATCGAGCACGGCTACCGCTCCGCCGTCGTCGCGCCGCTGCTCGCACGCGAGCGCACGCTCGGCGCTCTCTCCGTCCTGCGGCTTGGCACAGGGCGCCCCTACGACGCCGAGGACATGCCGCTCGTGCTCGAGCTGGCACGTCGGGCGGCCCTTGCGATTGACAATGCGCGACTCTTCTCCGAGCTGCACCGTGTGCAGCTCGCGGAGAGCTTCATGGCCGAGGCCAGCCGCGTGCTGGCCTCCTCGATGGACTACGGCGAGACGCTCAAGCGCGTGACCCGGCTGGTGGTCCCACAGATCGCTGACTGGTGCGCGATCGACCTCCTGGGCCAGCAGGATGAGATCGAGCGCGTGGCGGTTCATCACGCCGATCCGGCGCGCCTGGCGCTGGCCGAGCGACTCGACCGCGACTACAGGCCGAGGCTCGACGAGCCCGCGGGAGTGCCGGAGGTGATCCGCACAGGCTCCTCGAGGATCTTCACGGACATTCAACCCGACGCGCTCGCCGGCTACGCCCGCGACAGCGAGCATCTCGAGCTGCTCACCGCGATCGGCGCCACCGCGGTGATCGTCGTGCCGATGATCGGAGCGACGGGCACAATCGGCGCGATCACGCTCGTCTCCTCGGGATCGGCTCATAAGCTCACACAGGCCGACCTGGGGCTGGCCGAGCGCCTTGCCCGTCGCGCCGGCACCGCTGTCGAAAACGCTCGCCTCTACACCGAGCGCTCACGTATCGCCCATACCCTCCAGCAGGCCCTGCTCCCCGACTCGCTGCCTGAGATCCCCGAGGCCGAAGTCCAGGCCCGCTACTGCGCGGCCGGGGAGCTCAACGAGGTGGGTGGCGACTTCTACGACGTGCTCGAGCAGGGAGCGGAGCGCTGGATCCTGATGATCGGCGACGTGTGCGGCAAGGGCCCACGCGCCGCAGGCGTGACGGCGCTCGCGCGCCACACGCTGCGAGCGGCCGCGATGAGCGGCCAGGCTCTGCCTGAGATGCTCGAGACGCTCCACCTGGCGCTGCGACGCCAGCCGCCCGGAGAGGATCTCTGCACCGTATGCCTTGTGGCGATGGAGCGCACGCCGGCGGGAGCGCGTCTCGAGGTCGCCCTCGCGGGACATCCACCGCCGCTATTGATCGACGCCAACGGGCAGGCGCGGCCGATCGGCCGGCCGGGCACGCTCCTGGGAGTGCTCGACTCGATCGAGCTCGCCGAGACCGAAGCGGAGTTGTGTGCCGGCGAGACGCTGCTGCTCTACACCGACGGTGTCCCCGAGGCGGGTCGATCGGACGCGCAACTTGGTGAAGACGGACTGATTGAGCTGTGTCGCACAGCGCCAGCTCTAAGCCTCGGAGAGCTGCTCGAGCACATCGAGCACATCGCGCTCGAGCATGCCGAGGGAAGCCTGCGCGACGACCTCGCCCTGCTCGGCCTGCGCCTCTTCCATCCCGAGCCTCCTCGGCGGTAAGCTTCCAGTCATGGCCGTCCCAGGGGAGCACTTTCGCATCGACGTGCGCAATGCCCCTGACAGAGTCGTGCTCGAGCTCCACGGCGAGCTCGATCTGCTTGGCGCCCCTTCGCTTCAGGAAAAGATCGAGGATGTCGAGGGCGGCGCGCCGCCGATGGTCGTGCTCGACCTCGAGGACCTCCAGTTCGTCGATTCGGCTGGGCTGCGCGTGATCCTCGGCGCGCATGAGCGCTCCCAACAGCAGGGACGGGGGCTGGCCCTGACGCGAGGCACCGAGCAGGTGCAGCGCCTGTTCACGATCGCGGGCGTCAGCGAGCACCTGCGCATCATCGCCTCGGCCGACGAACTGCTCGTCTAGCCACGAACGGCGGGCGCGGCTCATCGCCTCTGGCTGGGACCGGCGAGGAACCGTCATCGACCGGCTATAACGTCGTCTCGATGGATGACCCCCACAACGGCATCGAAGTCGAGTCGCTCATCCGCGTCTTCAAGGGCGACGTGCGGGCCGTGGACGGCATCGACCTGCACGTGGCGCCCGGTGAGATCTACGGCTTTCTCGGACCCAACGGCGCCGGCAAGTCGACGACCGTGCTGGTGCTCACGACGCTGCTTCCGCCGACGTCCGGCAGCGCCCGCGTGGCGGGCCTCGACGTCGTCCACCAGGGCGCCGAGGTCAGGCGCGCGATCGGCGCATCGCTGCAGGAGTCCGCGCTCGACCAGTTCCTAACGGGCCGCGAGCACATGCGCCTGCAGAGCGCCCTGCACGGCCTGCCCAAAGGCGAGCGCGAAGCCCGCGGCGCGGAGCTGCTCGCGCGCGTCGGGCTGACCGAGGCCGCCGACCGCAAGGTGGGCGGCTACTCGGGCGGCATGAAGCGTCGCCTCGACCTCGCGCTCGCGTTGCTGCACCGCCCGCGACTGCTGTTCCTGGACGAGCCGACGACGGGGCTTGACCCGCAGAGCCGTGCCGCTCTGTGGGACGAGGTCAGACGACTCGCGCAGGAGGGCGTGACGGTCTTCTTGACGACCCAGTACCTCGAGGAGGCCGACGTGCTGGCCGACCGGGTCGGGATCATCGACCACGGCAAGATCGTCGCGGAGGGCACCCCGGCAGCCCTGAAGGCCGAGATCGGGCGCCAGACCGTCGAGGCGATCCCACAGGATCCCGGCGATCGCGAGCGCCTGGCCGGCGTGCTGCACCGCTTCGGCGAGGAGAGCGCCGCCTCCGCCGGCGGCGTGGCCGCCCAGCTCACCGAGGGGGCCGCCGATCTTGCCGAGATCGTGCGCGTGCTCGACTCCGAGGGCATCGGGGTCGCCGACTTGCGCGTGCATGCGCCCACGCTCGACGACGTGTTCCTGGCCAAGACCGGACGCTCGTTGGAGGGCTCATCGGATCACCGAGACGGCGGAGACTCCGACGAGGCGTCCGCCGAGCCGGTCGCAGCATGAGCCATCTCGCATCCGACGACCGGCGACCCGATGGGAGCCGGGTCACACGCAATCGGCGACCCGATAGGAGCCGGGACACACGCGATCGACGCCCGAATATGGGCCGGGCACACGCGATCGAAGTCACAGCGTGAGCGCGGCACTCGCCACCCAGGTCTGGGCGCTCGCGCGGCGCTCGATGCTAAAGACGCTGCGCCAGCCCTTCCAGATGTTCCCGGTGATCTTCTTCCCCGCGATGCTGCTCGCCGTGAATGCCAGCGGGCTGCGCGCGGCGACACGCCTGCCGGGCTTTCCCACGAGCTCCTACATCACCTTTGCGATCGCCGTGGCCTTCATCCAGGGCGGGATGTTCTCGCTGATCAACACCGGCACGAACCTTGCCGAGGACATCGAGAGCGGCTTCTTCTATCGGCTGGCGCTGACCCCGATGCGGCGGGTCTCGCTGATCGGAGGCATGCTGCTCGGCGTGGCGGCGCTCGGGGCTCTGCAGTCGACAGTCTACGTCTTGCTCGGGTTGATCGCGGGAGCGCACATCGCGGCTGGCGCGTGGGGCGCGCTCGTGCTGATCGCGCTCGGCTCGCTGGCGGCGACCGGCTTCGGCGCCCTGGGCTGCGTCGCAGCGCTCAGAACAGGCTCGGGCGAGGCGGTGCAGGGTCTGTTCCCGCTGTTCTTCGTGTTCATCTTCCTGTCCTCGAGCAACCTGCCGCGCAACTTGCTGCGAACGGGGTGGTTCCACACGGTCGCGACCTGGAACCCGATCTCCTATCTGATCGAGGGCTTTCGCAGCCTGTATGTCGTCGGTTGGGACGCGACCGCGCTCGCGCGCGGCTTCGCGGTCGCCTCGGGCCTGCTCGTGATCGGCCTGGCGCTCGTCGCCGTCACGATGCGCGGGAGGCTGCAGCGAACATGACCGAGGCCGCAGAGTCACACGCGAGCATGTGGGGCGTGGCGTTGGCCATCGCCTGGCGCGGCATCCACACCTACACGCGCCGCCCCGATCTGTTCATACCATCGCTCGTGTTCCCGCTCGTGTTCTTCGCGAGCTTCGCCGGGGGCCTGTCCGCGCTCGGCTCGGTGCCGGGCTTTCACTTCCCGGCGGGCTATACCGCCTTCCAGTTCGTGTTCGTGATGCTGCAAGCCGCGATGTTCTCCGGCCTGTTCACAGGCTTCACGATCGCGTTCGACTTCGAAAGCGGCTTCGCGCGCCGGCTGATGCTCGCCGCCGGCGACCGCCGCGGGATCGTGCTCGGCTATGCGCTGGTGGCGCTCTCGCGCGCCGCCATCACGCTGACGGTTGTCACGGTGGTGGCGCTGATCGCGGGCATGCAGATGACGGGTGACGGGGTCGATCTCGTGGGTCTCTACGGCTTGGCGGCGCTACTTGTCCTGGTCGGATATGGCTGGGCGGCCGGCGTCGCCTTCCGCTTCCGCTCGATCCAGGCCGGTCCTCTGATGCAGACGCCGGTCTTCCTGATCCTCTTCCTGGCGCCGGTCTACGTGCCGCTTGCCCTCTTGAAGGGTTGGATACACGCTGTCGCGAGCGTCAACCCCGCGACGGCTTTCCTGGGCGCCGGGCGCGGGCTGATCTCTGGCGCCCAGGAACACACCGGGCTCGCGTATGCGTGCGCGGTGGCGCTCATCCTCGTGTTCGCCATCTGGACGCTCTACGGTCTGCGCGCCGCTGAGCGCTCACCGTAGGCTCTCCGCCCGTCGCGAGCCCTTCTTCGCCGCCGAACGGCCCTTCGGTTTCCGCTTCGGCGCGTTCGCGCCGCCGTTCGGCGGCCTTGCCGGCCGCCCGCGCGGCCGTCCTGAAGTAGTCGTTAAAGCCGCGCTTGCGAGCGCGCTGCAGGCGCCTGGGCAGCGGCTCGCGCAGCTCGTCGCGAACGGCGCGCTGCAGCTGCGCGACGAGCTTAGGCTCGAGCGAGCTGCGACCAGCGTCGTTGCGCAGCTCCATGCGGCCCTGCGGCGTGCTGTAGTCGTACAGCTCGGTTTCGCGACCTTCGGCGAGCGGCGTGATCGTGCCCGGAGCGTGGTCGGAGTAGGTGGCGTACTTGGCCGTCGGGGTGCGCAGCGCGACGACGTGCAGCGGCGCTTCGGCCGCATACGGTTCGATCGCGAACTCGGTGACGGTCTCATCGGTCGCGTGCAGCACGTAGTCGCGGCCCGGCGCGGTGGGATCGCTCAGCATCGCGGCGAGCTCGTGGCGGGAGGCGAGATGGGAGTAGTGGCTGTCCGCGCGCCAGGAGGAGGAGCCGGTGGCGAGGTCGAGCAGCAGCGGCGCGACGTCCACGCTCGAGGTCAGCCCGGTGCGCTGGAGCGTCGGCGCCTGCGTGAGCTGCCCGCGCAGGTCCCTGACGATCAGGGGCACCCTGATCGCCTCCTCGTAAGCGCCGCCGCCCTTGCCACGCATGCCGTGCGAGGCGCCGTACTCGCCGTGGTCGGAGGTGAACAGGACGACCGTGTTCGCGGCCACGTCCGGCCTGCTGGCAAGCGTGTTGAGCACGGCCCCGATGTGATTGTCGACCTCGCCCAGCAACTTCAGGTAGAGGTCGAGGAACGGCAGCCACGTCTGCTCGATCGCCGGCCCTTCGTAGGGGACCTTGCCGAACGACGCCTGCGCGGTGTCCTGCAGCGAGCGCTGCAGGCGCGGCTTTCCCCGTTCGATCATCTCTTCGGGCGTCTCGAAGTTCGGCGGCAGCGCTTCCACGACACTCGGAGGTTCTGCCTCGGGCGCGAAGCGCTCGCTCCAGTGGTACCACCAGGCGATGTCGTGAGGGTTCACGAACGACACGGTGGTGCACCACGGATTTTTACCAGTCCCACCCGACCCAGCGTGCGCGAACCACGATTCGAACTGGGCGACGATGTGCGGGTCCACCCGCCATCCCTGTCCCGGCGCCCCGTCGGGCGAGGGAAAGGTTCCGCCCGCAAAGCCATAGGGCTCGAGCGCGCCGGAGTTTTCGTAGGAGTCCCACAGGTTGTCGCCGTGGGTTAGGTGCCACTTGCCATACCAGTGCGTGCGGTAGCCCTGCTCGCGAAGCATCGTCCCCCATGTCGGAAAGCCGGGGTCGAGCGTGCTCCCGCCGGTGATCATGCAACCCGTCTGATGCGTGTGCAGCCCGGTGAGCAACGCGGCTCGCGCCGGGGTGCAGTCGTTGGAGGCCGTGTAGTGGCTTGCGAACGACACCCCACCGTTGCGCAGGCGCGTAAGGTTCGGCATCAACGCCGCGGCGCTCGCGCTGGCCGAGAACCACGCTGGCGTGCGCAGCTGGTCGACCATGATCACGAGGATGTTCGGCGCCCGGCGCGGCGCGCCCGAGCCGGGCCGCTTGGAGTGGGCCGCGTCCTGCCCTTGGCGCTTGCCGGCGGCGTGTCGTGCGGCGATCGAGCGCTTGCCCACCTGCGCGGCGCCAGAGATCGTGGGCTGCCTCGACATCAGGTCCGCGAGCGCGGCGCCGCCGCCCGCGAGCGCCCCGCCCGCGAGCAGCCCGCCCTTGAGCAGCGTGCGGCGGTCGATCAGCCGCCCAGCGGGTTGCTCTCGCGCCTCATCGCGATCAGGCTCGGTGTCGGGCTGTTGTGGGTCTCGCTCTGACATCGAAGTCTTGACGGGTGCCATTCTCGCGGGCGACCCGGCGCCCGTCAAACGCTAGCCGCCCTTACGTTGGCCTGCGGTGAGAGTTTGTTGGGGCGTGTTTAGCAAAAGGGCTCCTGCGCGGCCTCTAGCGGCGCTCCTCGCTGAGTGGAGTCCCATGCTCGTCGGCCGCCTGTGTGGGCGGCCACGGCCCCAGCCAATCGTCGCGGGCGCCGTCCATCGTGATGACCGCTCCTGAGAAGAAATCGCCGGCTGGCGAGGCGAGGTAAGCGACAAGCCAGGCGAACTCCCGCTCAGTGCCCATCCGTCCGAGCGGGATCGTGTGACCGATGCGCTCGACGATCGCCTGGGGATACTTGGTGAGCAGCGTCTGCGTCTCGAACTGCCCGGCGGCGAGCGCGAGCAGGCGGATGTCAAAGCGAGCCCACTCCACCGAGAGCGTGCGCATCAGGTTCTCGACGGCGGCGCGAGCGGCGCCGGAATGGGCCATGCCGGGCATGCCGTTGTGGGGAGAGAGCGTCACGCTGAAGACCTTGCCTCCACGCCCGGAGGGGATCATCGCCTTCGTAGCGACAGCGTGGGTCACGATCCAGGTGCCCTCCACGTTCAGCCGGATCACGGTCCTGAAGCCCTTCGGTGTGATCGACTCGGCCGGCGCGAGGAACTGACCGCCGGCGTTGTTGACGAGCAGGTCGACCTGCCCGTGTCGCGCCAGCACGGCGTCCACCATCGGGTCGACCTGGCTCTCCTCGCGGATGTCGCACACGTGCGCTTCGATCAATCCGCGCGGGTCGCCAGCCGCCGTCTCGAGCAGCGGCTGCTCGCGCCGCCCGCAGACGATCACGCGCGCCCCGCAGCGGGCCAGCTCCAGAGCAGTCTCGCGTCCGAGGCCGCTGCCCCCACCCGTGACGATCGCCACCTGGCCGTCGAGCAGCGAGGGCGAGAACAGCTGCGAGCGCGCCTGCCCTGAGGCGCGGCGCTCGCCGCCAGCATGCTCCCCGCCCGCGCCGCGGTCGGGGTCGGGGTCGCCGGCGCCCACCCCGCTAGCCCTGGCCAGCAGGCCGCACGAGCAGCTCGCCGACGCTCACGTTCGGCGGTTGGCCGATCGTGTAGAGCACGGCGTTCGCTATGTCCTGCGCCGCGAGCGGCGTGACGCCCTCGAAGCGCTTGGCCATCTCGCCGAGGATCTCGGGGCGATTGTGCATCGGCAGCTCGGTCGCCACGGCGCCCGGCTCGATCAGGGTGACGCGCACTTTCAAAGGGACGGCCTCCTGGCGCAGCGACTCCGAGAAGGCGCCGATCCCGAACTTCGTGAGGTTGTAGACGCCCGACCCCGCCCTCGCGACACGCCCGGCGACCGAGCTGATGTTGACGATGTGCCCGCCGCCCTGCTCCCTCATCAAAGGCAGCGCCGCGTGGGTGCAGTAGAGCACGCCGAACACGTTGACATGGATCATGCGCCGCCACTCCTCGGTCGTAGCGTTCTCGATCGGTCCGAGCAGCATCGCGCCTGCGTTGTTGACGAGCACGTCGAGGCGGCCGAGCTCCACGTGGGCGCGCTCGACGAAGGCGCGAGCCTGATCCTCCTCGCCCACGTCCGCCTGCACGGCGATCGCGCGACCTCCGCCGGCGACGATCCGCTCGGCCAGCTCCTCGAGGCGCTCGATCCTGCGCGCCGCGAGCGCCACAGAGGCGCCGGCCTCGGCGCAGGCCAGGGCCGTTGCCTCGCCGATCCCCGAGGAGGCTCCCGTGATCGCCACGACTTGGTTCTCGAGGTCCGTTGTCATGGTGGCCAGCTTACGTGCTCGAGGGCCCAGATGGCCCGTTCGTCGCTTAGAACGACCCGAAATCCCTCATGAAAAGCGCCCACTCGACCGATGCTCGATATACGCGCCGCCAAGCGGGTGTGCCCCTTTGCTTGCCCGATCACAGATCTCTGCGCTCCAGTTGCGTGACTTCCGCCGGTTTCGCGGGTTATGACAGCGGGAAGGTGGCAGTGTGGGAGGCGTCGAACAGGTCGAGAGGACAAGCCCGACAGAAATTGATTGACAACGCAACTATCGCGGCGTATAATTCCGACTCCAAGCATCGGATTACGAGAGTGGCGCAGTCGGCCTCAGGTCGGCGAGCCGGATCCCTCGACATTCCCAATAGAGAGACGCTCATGCCAGACCCCACGAAGAAGCCAACCACAACCATAGACATGACCGCCGAGAGCTTCATCCCGGAGTCGGTCGACCAGCTGCTCGCGCATTCGCGACGCTATCCCCTGCTCACCCCAGAACAGGAGATCGAGCTCGCTCAGGAAATCGAGCGCGGCGACCTGCACGCCAAGGAAAAGCTAATCAACTCCAACCTTAGACTCGTCGCCTCGAACGCCAGGCGCTACCAGAACCAGGGCCTGCCGCTCGCCGACCTCGTCCAGGAGGGCATGCTCGGCCTGATCAGGGCCTCGGAGAAGTTCGATTGGCGCAAGGGATTCCGCTTCTCCACATACGCGACCCTGTGGATCAGGCAGGCGATCCAGCGCGGCCTCGAGAACTCGGGCAGGACGATCCGCCTGCCCGTGCACGTGGCTCAACGCTCCCGCAAGGTCGGCCGCGTCGAGCGCGAGCTGTCGGTCAGGCTCGGCCGCGAGCCGACACTCGAGGAGCTGGCCGAGGAGACAGGCCTGCCGATCGAGCAGGTCGAGGAGGTGCGCCACCAGCGCGCCGCGCTCGTCAGCCTCGACCAGCAGGTCGGAGATGACGGCGACACCGCCCTCGGCGACCTGCTCCCCTCCGACGCCGAGGCGCCCGAGGACACCGCCTGGGACAACGAGCGCGAGCGGATCGTGCACAACGCGATCGCCAAGCTCCCGGACACCGAGCGCACCGTGCTGACGCTGCGCTTCGGCACCGGCCGCGAGGAGCCGCAGACGCTGACGGCGATCGGCAAGCGCCTCGGCTTCTCCGCCGAGCGCGCCTCCCAGCTCGAGCAGCGCGCTTTGAAGAAGCTCGCCGAGTCGCCCGAGCTGGCGGCGCTGCGCGAGGCCGCTTAGAGATTAGGTCCTATGTTCTCCGCCGGTCGTGCCGCGGCCGGCGGAGAACAATGCTTGTGAAATGGCTGCCCCCGCGCGCGCGGGGGGATGCTCATTTCACGACAAGCGTCCCTTCCATGCCGGCCTGGCGGTGCCCAGGCACCGAGCAGTAGAACTTGTAAGTGCCCGGCTTGAGGTTCAGCGAGAGCGCCTTGCTGCCGCCCTGGAACGTCGGGGTCGCGCCGACGGTCGAGCCGGAGGAGGATTCGACCGTCACGTTGTGGGGAAGAGGCGCGCTGTTCGTGAAGGCGATCGTCACCTTTCCAGCTTTCGCGCTCAGCGAGGTCTTGTCGTATTTCAGCTGGCCTTCCGGATTGGTCGCGAGGCTGAGCGCGCTCGACGAGGGGGCGGGCGCGGCGGCTGTGGATTCGGTCGTCGACGTCGCCGTCGTGGCGGGCGCCGTGGCAGCCGGCGTCGCCGTCGACGCTGAGGAGCTCGTGCCTTTCGAGCCCCCACAGCCGGCCAGCGCGAGGATGGCTCCCGCGAGAGCGAGCAGCGAAACCATCGGGACGCGTCGGGCTGGTGCTTGATCTGCTGTGTTGAGCCTCACGGCTTGTCCTCCGTCTGTTGGGGTCGCATCAAGTTATGACACTGCCCGATCTGAATCCTTCCCAGACCGTGCCAATCCGAATCTTTCCCACACTGTGTGCCAACATCTCACAACAGAGGCTGACTCGAGGAGGAGGCATAGATGGACAAGTCACTGTGGGAGCGCACGGTCGATCTGACGATCGCGGTCGGGGAACGCCTGCTTGCCCCGATCGAGCGCTTCATCGGCAAGCGCTCGCTCGTGGGCGACGCGACGTTCTTCCCCAACGAGCGCTTCCCTTGGGTCGAGCAAGTCGAGGCCAATTGGGAGACGATCCTCGGCGAGCTCGAAGGCGTGCTCGCCGACCGCGAGGCGCTACCCAACTTCCAGGACATCTCCAAGGACCAGATCGAGATCACCGACGATGACAAATGGAAGACCTACTTCCTCTATGGGTATGGCTTCGCCGCGAAGCTTGGAGTGCAGACGTGCCCGAAGACCGCGGCCTTGATGCGCGAGATCCCTGGTATGACCACCGCGATGTTCTCGATCCTCTCCCCGCGCAAGCACATCCTCGACCACCGCGGGCCCTACAAGGGCGTGCTGCGCTACCACCTCGGGCTGATCGTGCCCGCCGCGGCGGAGCAGTGCCGGATCAGGGTCGGGGATGACATCCGCCACTGGCAGGAGGGCAAGAGCCTCGTGTTCGACGACACCTTCAACCACGAGGTCTGGAACGACACCGACGAGACGCGCGTGGTCCTGTTCGTGGACGTGCTGCGCCCACTCCCCTCCCCCTGGTCCCAGCTCAACAAGCTGATCGTGAAGGCGATCGGCTATTCGCCGTTCGTGCTGGACGCCAAGCGCAACCAGGAGGCGTGGGAAAAGCGCTTCCTCGAGCGATCAACCCGCGCTGGCGCCCTCGTCGACTGATTTGGCGCCGGCGCGCACCGTCACATCAACCACCTGGCGCTCGGCGCGCAGATGCTCCGCGAGCGCCTCTGCATCGGTGAGCGTGGCGTCCGCGGTAAGGCGCACCTCCAGCAGCGCGCCCGAGGACCCCTCGACAGCGCGCGAGAGCAGGCTTCGGTCGGGCTCGACGTGAACCACCACGTCGCTACCGGGCAGCTCGCGCTCGATCGCCGCCTCGATGGCGCTTGCCACCGCGTGGCCCTCAGCAAGATTCGCATCGCCCGCAATGCCCACAACGATGTCGGCAAACTGGTGCCCGCCGACTTCGCGCATTCGCATACGGCGTAGGACGATGTTCTCGGGGAGCGCTTCGATTGCCGCGCGAGCCCTGCTCTCGACGGGACCGCCTGGCGCCGTGTCCATCAGGACGTGCACGCTTCGCCGCATCAGCCGACCCGCGGAGAACAACGCCAGGCCTGCCACCAGCAAGGCGGCGATCGAGTCGGCCTGCGGATAGCCAGCCCGCACGAGCACGAGCCCTATCAAGACTGCGACCGAGCCGATCAGGTCGAGCGTGAAGTGCAGCGCGTTGGCGCCGAGCGCGGCGCTTTCATGCTGGTGGGCGCCACGGCGAGAAGCGATCGAGCGCGTGCTGTCGATCGCGATCACCACCAGCAGCACCACAAACGTGTACCAGTGAACATCCACGGTGCCGCCATGTCCCGTCAGTCGGGCGATCGACTCGGCGGCGATCGCGAGGCTCGCGACGATCAGGATCGCGCTCTCGCCCAGCGCCGAGAGATGTTCAGCCTTGCCGTGGCCGTATGGATGGTCGCGGTCGGCGGGCCTCACGGCCACTCTCACGGCGAAGAAGGTAAGCAGCGCCGCGGCCAGGTCGGTGGCCGAGTGGATCGCCTCGGCGAGCACGCCGAGGCTGTTCGAGAGCAGGCCGACGACCAGCTTGATCGCGACAAGCAGCGCGGCCGCCACCACCGAGGCAAGCGCGATGCGCTGTGGGGATGGCATCTTGCCTGCCGTCATCCACACGCGAGCGTACCCGTCACGGCCCCCGCCACGCCGAGCCGGGCGAAAGCGCGAAGACTGTGGATCCGCCTCAGGCGCAGGCGCCCCTCTGTGAGCGGCCGCGTCAGATGTTCGACACGTCGAGGCCCGTGCCCTGCAGCAAGCGATTCGCTTCGGCGTTGAGGATCGTGAACTCGCCGCTGAGGATCAGCACGCCGAGCGCGATCATGACGGCGCCGCCAACCCCCACGATCACGGGAAAGTGGCGTTTGACGACAGCGAGCGCGCCGCTCATGCGCTCGAACGCGAGCGCGATCAGCAAGAATGGGATCGCCAGGCCCGCCGAGTAGAAGGCGAGCAGGATCGCGCCATGGGCGGCAGAATCGGAGACCGCCGCCTGCGTCAGGATCGCGCCGAGCGTGATGCTCGTGCACGGCGTCCACGCGATCGCGAAGGCGGCGCCCGCCAGCAGCGGGCCGCCGCGTCCGGCGAGTCGTTGCAGGGACTCGGAGTGCCACTCGAAGTTGAGCGCGTCCACGAACGGCGTCGCCAGGAAGGCGATCCCCATCAGCACGATCATAACGCCGCCGACCTGCTCGAGTGTCTGCCGGTGCGTGTTGAGCGTCGAGCCGATCGCCGTGGCGCCAAGACCGAGCAGGATGAAGATCAGCGAGAAGCTCGCGATGAACAGCAGGCTCGGCACGAGCACCCTGCGCGCCCCCGCATGCTGGATGTCCGCCGGCGCGACGCCGATCACGGTCGAGAGATAGCCCGGCACGAGCGGCAGCACGCACGGCGAGAGGAACGACACGAGCCCCGCGGCGATCGCGACGGGAATGCCTACGCCGCTGGCGGCGTCGGTGGCGCCCGAGCTCGCGAGGATGAGATGCGCAGCAGGGCTCATGGGGCGGGTTGAGCGGCGGGTCGAGCGGCCTGTCCGCTCCACTCGCGCTCGAGGGCCGGGGCCTCGGGCGCGTGCCCCACATCCTGCAGCTCCGCCAATGCGGCGCGCAGCTCGGCGACCTCAGCCTCCAGCCGCGCGACGCGCTCGAGCAGGTTCGAGGCGGGGGCGGCAACGGAGTTCGGAGAGAGGTCGCGATCCCCACCCGGCGCGTGCATGCCCGTGCTCGCGCCACGCTCGGCGTCCTCTCCGAGCAACTGCGCGTAGCGCTCCTCCTTCTGTCCCGGGCGGCGCGCCAAGCGTGCCACGAGACCGCGCTCGATCAGCGCGGCAAGCGTCGAGTGCACCTCCTCCAGCCCTTCGAACGGATGGATGCGCTCGCCGCGCTGCTTGAGCTCCCCCGGGGTCTGCGCCCCGCGCAGCATCAGCACGCACATGACGGCCTGCTCGCCGCTCGACATCGGCAACGCCTCGGAGAGCAGGTGACGGTACTTCGCCGCGCGGCTCGCCCCGGCCAGGCGCGTGTAGCCGCGGCGCTCGAGGCGGTGCAGCGCCTCTCGGATCGTGGCATCGTCGTAGTCGACGACCGGCTCGCGGTTGGTCGCCTGATTGCACGCCAGGCGCAGCGAGTTCAGCGAGAGCGGATAGTGGTCGGGGGTCGTGCGCTGCTTCTCCAGCAGGCACCCCAGCACGCGGATCTCGGTATCTGAGAGGTCCATCGCCCTCCATCCTACGATCCCGCGAACCCTCCGGGGACGATTCGACGCGACGTTCGGGCCGCCGAGCCTCCTCGACGCGACGGTAAGATCGACAGGTGAGCGGATCGGATCGTCGGGAAGGCAGGCTTTTGCGATGAGCAGCCAACCCTTCGGCGACGGACGCAGGGGCGATGGGCGCCACGGCGCCACCCCCAGCCAGGCAAAGGCCGGCGCCGCGCCCGAGGACCGTGCCGCCGCGCACGTCTCGCTGCGGCGCATCAGCGCGCTGTTCAAGCCCTATCGGGTGCGCCTGAGCGGCCTGCTGGCATTGATCTTCGTCGCGGCGGGCCTTGGCGTGGTCAGCCCGTTCCTGTTGCGGGAAGTCATCGACACCGCGATCCCCAAGCACGACACGCGCCTGCTGAGCCTGCTGGTGGGCGGGATGATCGCGCTGTCGATCGTCGGCGGCGTGATCGGCGTGGCGCAGACATGGATCTCAAACCAGGTCGGCCAGCGCGTGATGCACGACCTGCGCGCCGCAGTGTACGCGCACCTGCAGCGGATGTCGCTCGCTTTCTTCACGCACACGCGCACCGGTGAGGTGCAGTCGCGCATCGCCAACGACATCGGCGGCATCGACAGCGTGGTCACCTCGACCGCGACCTCGATCGTCCAGAACGTGACGACCGTCGTGGCGGTCGTCGTCGCGATGATCCTGCTCGACTGGCGCCTGGCGGCCTTCTCGCTGTTCCTGCTGCCCTTCTTCGTGTGGCTCACCCGTCGCGTCGGCGAGGAGCGCCGGCGCATCCAGTCGGTGCGCCAAGGCCGCCTCGCGGACATGTCGACGCTTGTCGAGGAGTCCCTTTCGGTCTCGGGCATCCTGCTCGGCAAGACGATGGGCCGCTCGCCCGAGCTGGTGCGCCGCTTCTCAGAGGAGTCCGGCGAACTGGCCGACCTGGAGGTGCGAGCGCGCATGGCCGGGCGCTGGCGCATGGCCTCGGTGCAGATGAGCTTCGCGATCATGCCGGCAGCCGTCTACTGGTTCGCCGGCTACTCGATCGCCCAGGGCAGCGCGGCGATCTCGATCGGCACCGTGATCGCGTTCACGACGCTGCAGACGCGCGTCCTGTTCCCGATCCAGTCGCTGCTGTCGGTGGGCCTTGAAGTACAGACCTCGCTCGCCCTGTTCGGGCGCATCTTCGAGTACCTCGACCTGCCTGTCGACATCGAGGAGCGTGCCGACGCCCGGGCCATGAGCGGGGTCCGCGGAGACGTGCGCCTGCGCGACGTGTGGTTCACATACGCCTCGGAGAACGGGTCAGATCCAGCGCGAGCGGGAGTGGCCCCCCCGAAGAAGGACACAGATCCCACCGAGAAGGGCTCAGCGCTCGCGGCGCAGGGATCGCGTGACTCCAACGGTAAGTGGACGCTGCGCGAGGTCGCCGCCGAGATCCCCGCCGGAACGCGCACCGCGCTCGTCGGCGAGACCGGCTCGGGGAAGACGACCCTCGCCTATCTGGTGGCGCGCCTCTACGAGCCCCAGCGCGGGGACGTCGAGATCGACGGCGTCGACATCCGCGACATGACGCTCGCCTCGCTCGCCGCGACGGTCGGGCTGGTCTCGCAGGAGACCTACCTGTTCCATGCCTCGATCCGCGAGAACCTGCGCTTCGCCTGTCCCGAGGCCACCGACGAGCAGATCGAAGACGCCGCGCGCGCAGCCCAGATCCACGAGCTGATCTCCTCGCTGCCCGACGGCTACGACACGCCTGTGGGCGAGCGCGGATACCGCTTCTCCGGCGGTGAGAAGCAGCGCATGGCGATCGCGCGCACCGTCCTGCGCAACCCTCCCGTGCTGATCCTCGACGAGGCCACCTCGGCGCTCGACACCGAGACCGAGCGGGCCGTGCAGCGCGCGCTCGACGACCTCTCACGTGGGCGCACGACGATCGCGATCGCCCATCGCCTCTCCACGATCCGCGACGCCGACCAGATCCTCGTGCTCGACGCCGGACGGATCGTCGAGCGCGGCACACACGAGGAGCTGCTCGAGCTGGGTGGGCGCTATGCCACTCTGCTCAGCGGGGCAGAGGTCGCCGAGGACGATCCCGCGGCGGACGCGCCGGCGGCGCTTGCCTGACCAGCTCCGCCAGCAGCTTTGATAGCTGACCGCCTTGCCACGCGATCGGAGAGCGGGCGGGCGGACCCGGATCCTCCACCACCAGGCTTGCGCACGGGATCGCGGCAGCGTAGCGCTCGGCGACCGCCAGCGGATGGCCCGGGTCGGCCTCGTCGCGGCTGGCGATCACGACGGTGGGAGCGGCGATCTGCCCAAGCTCCCCCCAGCTGGCAAACGGCCTGGAGCGCGGGACGGCTTCCAGCGCGTCGGCGACGGCGAGCGGATGATCGTGAGCTGAGAGCCGCTGGCGCAAGACCTTCGCCACGGTCTCGCGCCAGCGCGGCGGAACCGAGTCGAGGTCGTAGGCCTCGACGAATCCCTCCACCCCTCCCTCCCTCAGACCCCGTGCGAGCCTGTCCCAGCCAGCAAACGCGCCCTGCGCGGCCGCCGCATCGGGGTCGAACGCCGGCGTTATCAACCCCAATGCGAGCACACGCTCGGGCTGGTCGAGCGCGAAGCGCAGCGCGGTCTGTGCGCCCATCGAGGCGCCCGCAAGCGCCGCCCGCTCGATCTCGAGCTCGTCGAGCACCGCCCCCAGATCGTCGGCGAGCAGCTCGTAGGTGTACGCGCTTGGCGCCGGCGCCGGGCTCGAATGGCCATGGCCGCGCGCGTCATATGCGACGACCAGATGGCCTGAGCGCTCGAGCAGGCGCGAGCCCATGACGACATAGCGACGCGTCGCGGTGAGCCCATGCAACAGGACGATCGGAGCCCCGTCGCCGCACTGCTCCCCGACGAGTCGCACGCCACGCCCAACCTCGAACTGCAAAGACCCTCACCCGCTCCTAGGGGGTCGATGGGCAAGCGAGACAAGGACGCAGCGAGTGAAGTGTGCTCTGCACACGGACGAGCGAGGACGCAGTATCGCGCCGCCCAGCGGCCCCCTAGACATTGATGGTGGCGTGCTCGCGCACCAGCTCCGCCGTGCGCTCCGGCTCCTCCAAGAAGAACATGTGGCCGATGCCCTCGAGGATCTCCAGGCGCGAGCCAGGTATCAGGCCGGCGATCATGTGGCCGTTCCCGACGGGCAGCATCTGGTCGAGCGTGCCGTGCACGACGAGCGTGGGCGCCAGCAAGCCCGGGAGCCGCGCGCTCGTGTCGTGGCCGACGATCGCGCGCATCTGCTCCATGATCACCGTGACCGGCAACGCGTAGCGCATGCCGTTCGCCAGGAATCTCGCGTAAGCGTCCTCGTTGGCGGCGAAGCTCGGGGACACGTTCACTTCCCAGCCAGTGCGAATCGCGCGTTCGCGGTCGCCCGAGGACATGCCCTCGACGATTCGTCCCATCACCTCTTCGCTGGTCAGCGAGCTGCCCTCGCCGCCGCAGTAGGTGCAGCCGAGCGTCAGCGAGCGGATCAGCTCGGGGTGCGCCAGCGCTAGCTCCTGCGCGACCATGCCGCCCATCGAGATGCCCATCACGTGGGCGGAGTCGAGCTGCAGCGCTTGGATCAGCCCGGCGGCGTCTTCGGCGAGGTCGGCGATCGTGAACGGCTCGCCCGTCCTGCTCGATTCGCCGGCGTCGCGATGGTCGTAGACGATCGTGTCGAAGTCGCGGCGCAACTGCTCGAGCACCGCATCGCCCCAATGATGCTTGGTGCCGCTCATCCCCATGATCAGCAGCAACGGCGGGCCGTCGCCAGCGCGCTCGTAGCTGAGCTCGATCTTCCCCGCCTTGGCGATCCCCATCGTGCGAGGAAGACTACACCGCCAGCCCGAGCCCCCCGCGCGCTCGCTGCGCCTGGCTGGCCTACACGGGCAGCTCGAGCTGGCTCGCGCCAGCTGTCGCCCTGAGGGCGAGCCCGGCGTCCTCGCCGCGCCGTGTCAGCCCGGCCACGCGCACGCCGAGCAGGCGCACGGGCCGCGCGGGGGCATACTGCTCGAGCAGCCCGAGCGCCACGCGCGTGACCTGGCCCGGGTCGCAGGTCGGCTCGGGCAGCGTGCGCGCGCGTGTCACGGTCGAGAAGTCGTTCAGGCGCACCTTGATGCCGATCGTGCGACCGTGATTGCCGTGCGCGGCGAGGCTCTTGCACAGCTCGACCGCCATCTGCGCGAGCGCCTCCCGCAGCCTGGCGGCGTCGTTGACGTCGTAGTCGAACGTGCGCTCGCGCGACTCGGATACGACCTTGCGCGCCTCGCTCACCTCGCCGTCGTGCTCGAAGCGCGCGCGGCGCTTCAATTCGCGGCCGTGGTTGGGACCGAAGCGCTCCGTGAGCAGCTGCTCGGGCGCGCTCGCGAGAGCGCTGAGCGTGCGCAATCCGATCGCATCGAGCCGCGCGACCGTCTTCGGCCCGATGCCTGGAATCAGGCCGGGGGGCGCGTCCGCGAAGCGCGCGCACGCCTGCGCGCGCGTCAGCACCACGAAGCCCGCCGGCTTCTCGGCGTCGGAGGCGACCTTCGCGACCAGCTTGTTCGGCCCGATCCCGACCGAGCACACCAGCTTCGTGGCGGCCTTGATGTCGGCCAGGATGCGGCGCATCGCGGCGCGCGGCGAGTGCAGGCCGCTGAGGTCCAGATAGGCCTCGTCGAGCCCGACGACCTCGACGCGCTCGACGTGCGAGCGCACGATGCCCATCAGCCGTTTGGAGATCTCGCGGTAGTGCGCCCCGTCGGGCGGAATGAAGACCGCCTGCGGACACAGCCTGCGCGCACGCGCGGCGGGCATCGCCGAGCCGACGCCGAAGCGGCGTGCCTCATAGCTGGCGGTGGTCACGACCGCCCGCGGGCCGGCTCCCGACACGACGACCGGCAGGCCACGCAGCTCTGGACGGCGGTTCAGCTCGACCGAGACGTAGAAGGCGTCGGCGTCGAGGTGGGCGACGCAGGGCTCCGACCTCTCGGAAGACACCGAGCTCCTGGTCGCGGCGGGTACTTCGGTTGTGAGCGGCACCTCGAAGCGAATCTAGCGCGGGCACCGGCAGACGGCCACCCTATGCCAATCGTATGGTATTGTTACAAAACGTATGGGAACTCTCGTTCAAATACGCGATGTCCCCGAGGATGTCCACCACACGCTGAAGGCCCGTGCGGCCGCGTCGGGGGTCTCCTTTTCCGAGTATCTACGTTCTGTGCTGGCACGCAGCGCGTCCCGACCCACACCTGCGGAGCTCTCCGCGCGTATCGCCGCGCGGGGCAGCGTTGAGCCGCTGGAGTCGAGCGTACTCGCCGTCCGCTCGATTCGCGACCACGGCGAGTGACCGTCCTCGACACCTCCGCGGTCGTCGACTTCCTGCTCGGCGTCGGAGTCGCGAAGCAAGTCGAGGCGTTGATGACGACCGAAAGCGAGCTCGCCGCCCCCGATCTGCTGATCTTCGAGGTGCTCGCCGTCCTGCGGCGGGAGGCGCTTCGAGGAGAAATCGCCCACGACCGCGCCGACGGCGCCGTTGAGGATCTCGGCGACCTACCCGTGGAGATCTTCCCCAGCCTCGCACTGCGCCGACGCGTTTGGGCGCTGCGACGGAACTTCACGGCAGGTGACGCTCTATTCGTCGCTCTTGCCGAGCAGCTGGACGAGCCGCTCGCCACCAAGGATGGCGCCCTCGCGGCTGAGGCCGCCAAGCACGCCAACGTGACCGTGCTGGAGCTGTAAAACTCGGGGCACTAGGCCATGGCGTCGATGTTCAGACGCACGTAGTCGATCGTGTACGGCTCGCCGAGGCGCTCGTGGACCGCTGCGACAAACGGCTCGCGCAACTCCTCGGTCAGCCGCGTCAGATGCGAGCCGAGGCTGACCGTGCGCAGGAACTCGCGTGGCTCGGGCGGCTGCACGGTGACGGGCACGAGCCAGCAGCGCGCCTCGCGAAAGCCCACGGCGAGCAAGCGCTGCTGCGCGATCTCGGCCGAGCTGAAGTTCCACGGGCCCTCCCAGCCCTGCATGTAGGGCGCGAACGGCTCTTGGGCGCCAACCGCCTCGGCGGCCTCGCGTGTGCGCCGCACGTTGCCCTCTCCCCCGCACTGCGCGACCAGCCGGCCGCCGGGGCGCAGCGTGGCGTGCAGGCGCTCAAACAGGCGTTCGTGGTCGGCGATCCAGTGGAACGTGGCGGTCGAGAGGATCGCGTCCACCGGCTTCTCGAGTCGCAGCTCGAGTAGGTCCATCACGCGCACGTCCACGTTTGGGCCGAGGCGCTCGCGCGCGGACTCGACCATCGAAGACGAGGCGTCCACGGCGACCACGCGCCCGCGCGGCAGTCGCTCCAGGAGCATCTCGGTGACGCGCCCCGAGCCGCAGCCGGCGTCGAGCACCGTCTCGTCGCCGCGCAGGGACAACCGCTTGAGCACTTCCCTCCCCCATGCCTGCTGAGGCGCGGAGATGCGGTCATACGTCGCACCGTCCCAATCACGTACATCTGGCATACATGTGTACGTTATCACGTATGGACAGCGCCGTAGACGCCTCGCGAAGCACGTAGACGCCTCTGAGGCACGTAGACGCCTCTGAGGCACGTAGACGCCTGAAGCACGTAGACGGCCTAGACGGCCTCGCGAGGCAATCAGCTCCGCGCGAGGATCCCCGCGAGGCGCGCCCGCTGCTGCTTGGCGCCCCCGAGCAGGGAGGCGTCGAGCAGGGCGCGCTTGTACAGCCAGTGCACGTCGGCCTCCCAGGTGAAGCCGATGCCCCCGTGCGCCTGGATCGCCGACGCGGTCACCTCCAGGCCGGCGTCGGAGGCGGCGGCCTTGGCCATCGCCGCGGCCTCCCCCAGCCTGCCCGGGTCGGCGTCGGCGGCCCACGCCGCGAACGCGGTCGTCGAGCGCGCCCGCTCGGTGTCGAGCAACATCTGCGCGCAGCGGTGCGAGACCGCCTGGTAGGAGCCGACGGGCACGCCGAACTGCTTGCGCTCCTTCACATAGGCGACGGTCATCGCCAGCGCACGGTCGCACACCCCCACAAGCTCCGCGGCGATTGCCACGAGCGCGCGGTCGATGCCGCCGGCGACGTCGCCCGTCAGCGGCTCGCCCGCGCCGTCGGGGGCGCGCACGCGGGCGGCGGGACGCGTGGGGTCGATCGAGTCGAGCGGCTCGACGGCGAGCTCCTCGCGTGCGCACACACGCGCGCGCTTGCATCCCTCTTCGACGAGCAGCAGCACGTGCGCCGCCGGCGCCCCGACGAGGAGCTCGGCGACGCCCGCGCGCGCCGTCCCGAGCGCGCCGACCAGCTCGCCGCTGGCAAGGCCGGGAAGCCAGCGCTCGCGTTGCTGCTCCGATCCGGCCTGCTCGATGACCGCGGCGGCGAGCACCGTCCCCAACAACGGCACCGGCGCGACCGTGCGCCCCAACTCCTCGCACAGGACCGCGAGCTCGACCAGCCCGAGCCCCTGCCCGCCGTAGCGTTCGGCGACCGCGATCCCGGGCCAGCCCAGCTGGCACAGCTCCCGCCACAAGCCGTCGTCGAAGCGGCGTCCCTCGGCGTGCTCGCGCACACGCTCCGGGCGCGCGCGCTCGGCCAATAGCTCGCGTGCCGTGCGCTGGATCTCGCGCTGGTCGTCGCTCAGGCCGAAGTCCATCGGCTTAGAGCGCCGCGCCACGAGGACGTTGGAACGGCCCGGATGCACCACGAGAACGCCCCGCGGCGCAGCCCATCCCAAACCAAACCACTAGACAACCGCCTTCAGCCGCGGCAGTCCCAGCACGCGCTCGGCCACGATGTTCTTGAGCACCTCGGTCGTGCCACCCTCGATCGTGTTGCCGCGCGCGCGCAACAGCTCATAGCTCCAGCTCGTGCCGTCGGTCAGCGCCTCAGGGCCGAGGATCTCGGCGGCGAGGACAGTGAGGCGCTGGTTGGTGTCAGACCACAGCCACTTGACCAGCGAGCCCTCCGGGCCGGGCTGGCCGTAGCGCTCGATGTCGGTCAGGCCCTTCCACGCCAGCAGCCGGATCGACTCGCAGCGGATGTGCAGCTCGGCGAGCGCGTCGGCGTACAGCGCGTCTTCGAGCAGGCCGCGCTCGCGCGCCGCGGCGATCGTGTCGTCGAGCAGCTGGCGCAGGCGCACCTGCAGCACGAAGCCGAGGCCCGCGCGCTCGTTCATGAGCGTCGTCAGCGCCACCTTCCAGCCGTTGCCGACGCCACCGACCACGTTCTCGTCCGGAATGCGCGCCTCTTCGATGAACAGCTCGTTGAACTCCGCCTCGCCGGTGATCTGGCGCAGCGGGCGCACCTGCACCGCCTCCTGCTCCATGTCCATCAGGAAGTAGGTCAGGCCCTTGTGCTTGGGGGCCTCGCCGTCGCTGCGCGCGACGAGCATGCACCACTTCGAGTACTGGGCGCCGCTCGTCCACACCTTCTGGCCCGTCACGACCCACTCGTTGCCGTGCTTGACAGCGCGCGTCTTCAGCGCCGCCAGGTCAGAGCCGGCGTCGGGCTCGGAGAAGCCCTGGCACCAGATCTCCTCGGCCGAGAGGATCGGCGCGAGGTGGCGCTCCTTCTGAGCGTCTGTGCCCCACACCATCAGCGTCGGGCCGCCGAGCAAGAGGCCGAGCACGTTCGCCGGCATGGGCACGCGCGCACGGCCGATCTCCTCGAAGTAGATCGCCGACTCCGTCAGCGACGCGCCGCGGCCGCCGTACTCGGCCGGCCACGCCGGGGCCGCCCAGCCGGCGTCGTAGAGCTGGCGCTGCCAGTCGCGACGCCAAGCGTAGTGGGCGTCTTCGCCGCCCTCGCGCGGCTCCCGCGAAGGCCTGTTGTCCGCGAGCCACGCGCGCAATTCATCGCGAAAGGCGCTCTCGCGCTCGTTGAATGTCAGGTCCATATGGGCGTTCTCCCGGTGCTCGCTCGCGAGCGAGCCCAGGGGACATTCAACTACCCCACGCTGGTCTGGGTCGTGCGGGTGGCGCTCATCGGCCTCCGGCCCGGCGCCCGCCTCGCGTCAAGATCCCTCCGCGGGGCGCGTGCTGGACGGTCGAAGATCGCTGTGCACCACCAGCTCGTCGACCTCGAGCCTGCCGACCTTGACCTTGCGCACGTCGATGCGCCCGACCGCGGCGCGCTTGATGGCGAGCCTGCGGATCGCGACCGCCCCGACGGCCAGCGCTCCGAAGGCGCTGGCCCCGAGCGCGAACGACCCGACGGCGACCGAGCCGACAGACAGCGCGCGCTCGCCGCGGCCCCTGCACTTCGAGCGGCGGCGAGAGCTTGGCTTTTTTGTCTGCTTGACCTTCTTGGCGCGCTTGACCTTGCGAGCGACGCGCAGCACACGCCACGCGAGCATCGCGACCGCGGCAGCTTTGCGTCGCGCATCTCTGTCGGGGCCTTTGCGGCCTCGTTGTCTGGTGGGCTTGCTCATGCTTGGCTTGCTCATGCTCTCCTCTTTACCCAGGCTAGCGGGTGCTCCACACCTCCCCGACACCTTCGAACCCCAGTGCGCGCTTGGTCGCTTCGGTGAGGTCGAATTCGCGACCCGCGACATACGGCCCGCGATCCACGACCGGGACGCGCACTATGCGGCCCCCATAGCGCAGCGTGACGAGCGTCCCACAGGGAAGCGTCTTGTTGGCGACCCCCATCGTCGAGCCCGTCAGCTGCCCGCCGCAGGCGAGGCTGCCCCCGCCGCCGTACCACGACGCGCCGGCGAGCCGGTAGGAGCGCAGGCGCCCGACGTCGCGGCGCGCGGCAAGATCGCCCTCATCGCCGGCGAACATGACCCGCACCCGCTCGTTCAGCAGACGCCGCGGCGTGTAGCGCAGCACGAACCGGCCGTGAGGCCGTGTCGTCGTGTGCGAGATGGTCCGCCACCCGTGGCGCCCGAAGCGCTGCAGGCCGACGGCGCGCCCGCCCAGACGGGGTCCCAGCACTCCGGCGACGATCGCGGTGGCGCCGTCGAGCACGTCCAGCCCGACTCGGCGTATGCGCAGCCTCGCGCGCACGCGCGGGAGCGGCAACGCGTCGGCCCCGACCAGCTGCGCGGCCGACGCGCCAACCGGATCTGCCGGAAGACCCGGTGACGGCGCCGGCAGGGCGGACGGCGGAGCCAGCCCCGGTGGCGAGGGAGCCGGTGCGGCGAAGGCGCCTCCCGGCAGGACGGTGAGCGCTGCGGCACAAGTCAAGCTCGCGCCAAGCAACGCCGGCTGGGCGCGCAGTACGCGCCCGGTTATGTGCGGCCTCGACAAAGAGGTCCTCCTTGGTGTTGCCGCCTACGGGGTTAGCTGTCGGGCTCACGCTCACCGACGGCACGCGTCCATACGTGCGCCGATCGAGCGTTACAGCTGCATCAGCGGCCGATTCGCCCCATCCGGGCCCCTTTCATCAGGCCCGGCAGTGGGTCCCCCGCTCGCCTCCATTTGTGGAGACGACTCGGCAGATCAGGCAATCGAAGAGACGGTAGAAGAGGGAGAACAGCTCAAAGTGTGAGAGTGGACACACTTATCCCCTCGTGCCAAGGACCACGTCTGGACTTTAGGCGCAGCACCATGCGCACCTAAAGTCCGATATGACGGATAGTCCCTGGTCGGTAAGGTTGCGGCTAGTCGATCTGTCCGATTCGTGTGTAGGATTCCTGCGCGAAGGGCAGAATCACAGAAGAACCCAACAGAGGAGCCGAGCGGACACTCGACCCCTCCGCAGGCGCTACACACTACTTCTCGTGTTTGGCCGGGATCGGCTTGCCGTAGCTTTCACCCGGATTGGGCGTTGGCGGCAGTGGCCGGTCCTGAACGACCGTGACCTGCTCGCCTGATTGTCCGCCACGTGGGCCGACTCGGGGATACAGGCCACTGACCGGCGCTTTGTCGCCGGGATGGTACATAGGTCCTTTGCTCTTCGACATTGGAAACACCTCCTTTCGTCAATCGGGGTTTTCAGCACCATATTGGCACTCGGACCGGCGGACTGCCAAATCCCTGCAAACGAGAGGTTCCGCCCTGATTCTTGGGCTGCGCTGGCCTCGCGTCTAAAGTCGGGGTATGGCGGATGACAAGCGCGATCAAGAGCCCAAGACCGAGACGCTCCCTAAGACCGGCCTTCGAGTCCCCGTCCCGAAGCGCAAGGATGTGATGGACGCGATTAGGAAGGTCTCGCGGCCCGATCCACCTGACAACCCGCCCATTGTGGACCGGGACCCCGGCTGATTGAATGAGAAGTGGTGGCGGAGCGTGAGGCTGTCCGGTCCCTTACCGGGACCCCACGCTCCGCCTCCGGTGTGCTCGCGGCGAGCAAATAGCGGTCTATCACAGACCCCCACTTGACATGCAGTGTCAAGCCCCCCCAACCTAGCCCTGTCGTAGCTCGTCCAGCAGAGCGCCCGGCTGCACGTCCAGACCACGGGCGATGCGCAGGATGGTGGTCAGGCGGGGCTCCCGAGAACCACGCTCAAGTCGTCCGATGGCCGTGGGATGCACGTCCGTCCTGTCGGCAAGGTCGTCCTGAGACAGGCCGTGCTCCGCACGTAGCTCGCGCAGTCTGAGCCCGAACGCAACGCTCGCTGCATGTGGGTCCTGGTCGAGATGCTCCATCCCGCCATGCTCGACGCTGGATGCCAAACGGTCCAGAGCGATCTGGTAGGGAGCGCTTTGGTCTGGTAGGATACGGTCGCCATTGAACCGGCGGAATGCTTTGAATAAAGGGAATTATGAGAAAAGTTCGAGCCCAAGACACAGGAGACGATGTGCGCGCACGGAAAGGGACAATCCATTGGTGCATTGCAGCGATACTCATGGCGCTACTCGCAGGATGCGGGTCCACAACCCACACAACCAACGAATCAAGTATCGCTGTGGGCAGTAATACATCGCAGCCCCAACCGACTGCCGCCGAACAACGCATTATGGAAAGAGAACACGCCGCATTCGTCCGCAAGGAAAAGAAGGAAGCAAAGATCAGGGCTCACAAGGCAAAGCTTGCGCAAATAGCTGCGCACAAGAAGGCGGCGGCGGAAGCCAGACAACATAAGAAGGAAGAACGCGAAGAACAGCATCGTCAGGCAGACGAAGAAAGGGCTAAAAAGACCGCTGAACGGCGGGAAAAACACGAATATCCCGCCGAAGAGCAGGAAATCTATCTGAATGGCTGTAGGGCGCAGGGGGACTTCAACTCGGTCTGCCATTGCGAGTTGGCAAAGCTGGAAGCGCGCGATACGATCCAAGAAGTCCATGCTCTCGGCTCGATCATGAAGAGCGGCGGAGAAACGCCAGCCTATATCGAACAGATCGCAGAAGAATGCTTGAGAAGGGGCCCCTAGAGAGCGAGATTGATCGAGAGATACGCTTCGCGCTATCCAAGACGCCAGCGGCGCGCAGCAGCATGCAGACCGGCGGCGAGGCTGCCGTAGGCTCGGCGGAAGAAGCCGTGAGACATCTCACGCTCCAGTGCACGGCGCTTCATAGCGCGGTCCTCCGGATTGCCCGTGAGATAGATCAGATGCGAGCTGAGTCCTGACGCATTCGGTATCTCCAGCGCCAGATCCCCGCCGATGTTGTGGAAGCACAGTTCAGAGAGCACGGTGTCCATGTCGCGCGTGTCCTCCACATCGGAACTTTAGATCGAGGCTGCCGCTCGCTCAATGAGCGTGTGGAACATGGCTCGGCGGTCGTGGCGATGGTTGTAGCGCCAGCAGAACTCGTTGAGGTAGCCCTGTAGCCATCGGTGCGACACGAGCTTGTAGTTGCCCCGGATGCCGGTCTTGAGGTTGCCGAAGAACCCCTCGATGGTGTTCGTGTAGGCGTCCCCGTCTACGTATTCATGGGCTGCGTGCCGGACCCGACTGTGCGCCGCGAAGTGCTTGTGTAGCTGGTTGTAGGCGGGCCACTCGTCCGTGTAGACGATCGACTCCGAGTCCACCCACTCGATCGCCTGTTCTCTGAGCCGTGGTCCGCGACGGGACGGCAGCACCGTGGCCTTGACGCGCCCGCCGCGCTCCACCGCCGCGAACACCGTCGCCCTCCGGCGTTCAGCTAGCTTCACCCCTTCCGAGATTGCGTTCGGGCGCTTGATCGCACCCTGGAACTTGCGGGGCCTGCCATCCACCGAAGTCTCGTCAATCTCCACAGCGCCGGACAGTGGCTCGTCGTCGTCGGCCATCAGCTTGTTGCGGATCAGGTTGAACATGCGCCATGCGGTCTTGTAGGTCACGCCAAGCTCGCGCTCCAAGTGCTTAGCGGAGACACCACAGCGGGTGCTCGTCATCAGGTGGATCGCGTAGAACCACAGGTGCAGCGACGTGGAGGACTTGTGGAAGATCGTCCCGGCGACCGGGTAGAACTGGAAGCCACACGTCTCGCAGGCGTAGGAGGGCCGTGCTTTCACGCGGTGGAACTTGCGTTCCTGCTCGCACTTGGGGCACTCGGCGTGGGAGCCGTCCGGCGCGTAGCGTGAACGCCACAGATGGTCCAGGCAGGTAGCGTCGTCAGGGTAGTCCCGCATGAACTCCATGAAGGAGTATTGGGAGTGCGAGGCCGAACCTCGTGTGGGGTTGTTGCGGTCGGACATTGGGTGGCGCGCAGCTGGTGGCTAAAATTCGTATAGATGAAATCCAACCATATAGGTCGGACGGACTCTTGTGCAGTTTGTTACATGAAGGCCGGGGGACCCGCAGGGCGCTACTCCGCGAGCCCCGGTTCCGACAAGAGCAGACCCCTTTGCTTGCTAGGCGTGTGGGTCCGGCTGAAACGGAACCGGGGCTCCCGGCGTGCCCGCCGAGTGGGTCCCCTTCTTCTCTATGCACGGCGCGCAATCCGCCCTAGACAACAAATCGCCACATTTCAGTCCGGGCCAGGCGGGGTTAGGCCAAGCCGGGAGCGCCGTCCCGGAGCCACAGAAGGGCCGTTCGGAGCGGCGCGGCCGACCGATGACCGATTGAAACGCGATTTCCCGGCCACGGGCCTCGGAGGGCCATCCCCGTGCCACTGTCGGCATTCCCGCTATTTGCGGACATTTCTTTGCTGGTCCCAAGATTTCTGCGTATCTGCCGATAGTCATAGGCTCCGCACATGGTTTGGCTACGACGATGGGTTCGAGTCATTCGTCACGCGTGGCGACGTGCGACAACGACCGCACTATCGCTGCCCGGAGTCATAGCCTTGTCGCTCGGCGTCGGTTTTGTGAGTGCATTCTTTGTGCTGCCCGCAAAGAACACCCTTGTAGAGCGGGCCGTCACGGGCGTTGAGGTTGCAGGAATCGCACTCGTCGTCCTTCTAGCTGTGCCGCTCCTTTGGCACCTGACGCACTATCTACGGACCCGTGGACGTATGGAATGGGAGAGCACCCTGTTCCTTGCAGGAAACGGCATCAAGATCTTGCTGTCTCGCCACCCGGACGCGATGCCCGAGTCTCTCAGTGCACATGGCGTAATCGCTTGCGAGGTACGATGCCCTGATGGCAGGGTCGTAAAGCCCGAAGTCCACGAGTTCGGCATGGACGCCATGTATGTCCTGATTTCAATGGACCCGCCGCAGATAGGCCGCTACGAAGTGTCCTGGTATGGCTCCTACGGACGCTCTCGCCGAAGGCGCAAGCACTACATCATGGCCCGCGCCCATTGGAACCTGACGGCCGAGGACGAAGGGGTCCCCGGCGGCGTGGCCGGAACGTAAGGCGTTCCTTGGCGCGAGGGTATAAGTGTGAGAGTGGACACACTTACCAAGCTCTCGCCAATGCTGCTCATATGACACCAACCCAGCCTCGCTGGGTAAGGCGCCTACTCCTCCTCCCCCCTAGTCGCGCCTCCAAGCCGGTTGAGCATCATCGCCTCCGCCATGCGCAGCAAGCCAATCGTGGTGTGCGGGCGCGCTTCGCTTGAGCGCACCGACACATCCGAGCCATGCGGGCCAAGGACCTCGACGATCGTGCAAACGTTGCCGATCTCACAGTCATCGCCATAGCGTCCTTCGAGCGCCTCCATCTGCGCCGCCACCACTTGGCCGATCTTCGATTGGTCAAACGTCATCTCGGTGCCTCCTGAGGGTTGGCTTTCGATACATCAAATCATCACGGCGGCAATCCGCATCTCCGAATAGCATCCATGCCGCGATGCCGATAGAGCCCCCCTTCTCCAACTACGAGCACGAGATCTACGCCGCCGGCATGCTCGCGGGACGCAAGCCTGTGCGGCCACTCGACTGGCGCGAGCTGGAGCGCGACGCTTACGCGATGCTGCCGCGTGGGCCGCGGGGCTACATCCAGGGCGGGGCGGGGCTCGGCGAGACGATCAGGGCCAACCGCGAGGCGTTCGACGAGTGGCGGATCGTGCCGCGCATGCTGCGCGACGTCTCCGAGCGCACGCTCGAGCGCACGGTGCTCGGCACGAAGCTGGCGGCGCCCGTGCTGCTGGCGCCGATCGGCGTGCAGACCGTGGCGCATCCCGACGGCGAGCTCGCCAGCGCGCGCGCGGCTGCGCACGTGGGGGTGCCGCTGATCGCCAGCACCGCCGCCTCGCACACGATCGAGCAGATCGCCGAGGCGGCCGGCGAGCAGTCGTGCTGGTACCAGCTCTACTGGCCGCGCGACCGCGAGCTGGCGCGCAGCTTCATCGAGCGAGCCGAGAAGTCGCGGCATGAGGCAATCGTGGTGACGCTCGACACGTGGCTGCTCGGCTGGCGTCCGGCCGACTTGACAGACGGGTTCCTGCCGTTCCTGCGCGGCGAGGGCAACGCCAACTATCTGCAGGATCCAGTGTTCCGCGCCGCGCTGCCCAAGCCTCCCGAGGAGGACCTTGCGACCGCCGTCGCTTACTGGGCGTGGCAGTTCTCCAACCCGTCGATCAAGTGGGGGGACCTGGCGTTCCTGCGCGAGTGCACGAAACTGCCGATCGTGCTGAAGGGGATCCAGAGCGCCGAGGACGCCCAGCTCGCCGTGGAGCACGGGATCGAGGGCATCATTGTCTCCAACCACGGCGGGCGCCAGGTGGACGGGGCGATCGGCTCGCTGCAAGCGCTGCCGGGCGTCGTGGAGGCCGTCGGCGACCGCTGCGAGGTGCTGTTCGACAGCGGCGTGCGCTCGGGCGCCGACGCGCTCAAGGCGCTCGCGCTCGGCGCCAGAGCCGTGTGCCTCGGGCGCCCCTACGTGTGGGGCCTCGCGCTCGGCGGCGAACAAGGCGTCATTGATGTGCTGCGCGCGTTCCTGGCCGAGCTCGACCTCAACATGGCGCTCTCGGGACACGCGAGCATCGATGACGTCGGCATGCATACGCTCGTGGCGCAACGATAGGCCAGTCTCACTGGCGGGACCGGACGCACACTGGCACGTCCAGTCGAGGATGGCCGGTCGGGTGGGAGGGTGAAGGTGCGCCGAATGATCCCGCGTTGACGCCGGACCCCAGACCCGCGACAATCGGATCCGATGTCAAACCCCGACCGCCTGACCGGCCTGGACTCGGCCTTCCTGCATCTGGAGGACCACGGCTCGGCGCATATGCACGTCGCCTCGGTGATGGTGTTTGAGGGCAAGGCGCCCAAATACGAAGACTTCGTGGAGCACATCCTCTCGCGGCTGCACCTCGTGCCGCGCTACCGCCAGCGGCTCGCTTTCGTGCCGCTCGGGCAGGGACGGCCCGTGTGGACGGACGACCCGCACTTCAATCCGCGCTACCACATCCGCCACACCGGGCTGCCACGACCCGAAGACGAGGCGGAGCTCAAGCAGCTCGCCGGGCGCGTCTTCTCTCAGCGGCTCGACCGCTCGAAGCCGCTGTGGGAGCTGTGGCTCGTCGCGCACATGGCGGGGGAGCGCTTTGCGGTGATCGCGAAGACCCACCACGCGCTCGTGGATGGGATCTCGGGCGTGGACATCACGACCGTGCTGTTCGACGTCTCCCCCGAGCCGGCGGGCACGCCGCGGCCGCCCGTGCCGTGGGTCGCGCGTCCGCTGCCGGGGTCGGCGAAGTTGCTGGCGGATGCGCTCGTGGAGCGCTCGACAGCGCCCGCGGAGATGGTTCGCGGCGCGCGCGCTGTCATGCGCCGTCCCAGGCGTGCGCTCGCGCGGCTGCGAGACACAGCCGTCGGCGTGGGAGCGACGACGCTCGCGGGGATCAACGCGCCTGCGCCTCCGAGCCCGTTGAACGTAGACATAACCTCTCACCGGCGCTACACGTGGGTGGACGCTGACCTGGCGCGATTCAAGGCGATCAAGGACAAGCTCGGCGGCACGCTCAACGATGTCGTGCTGGCCGCTGTGAGCCTCGCGCTCGGACACCACATGCGCGCCCAGGGCTATGACACCGAGGGGCTCGTGCTGAAGGCGATGGTGCCCGTGTCGGTGCGCGCAGAGGTCGAGCGCGGCGCTTTGGGGAACAAGGTGGCGGCGATGTGGGCGCCGTTGCCGGTCGGCGTGGTCGATCCGGTCGAGTGCCTCGCCGAGGTGCGCCTGGAGATGAGCGATCTCAAGCAGTCGGGACAGGCGGTGGGCGCGGAGGTGCTCACGAACCTGGCCGGCTTCGCCCCGCCGACGATCCTCAGCCAGGCAGCGCGCCTGCAGGCGCGCCAGCGCTTCTTCAACCTGGTCGTCACCAACGTTCCCGGCCCGCAGTTCCCGCTCTATCTGCTCGGGCGGCGCCTACAGGCGCTGTACCCGGTGGTGCCGCTCGCGCGCCGCCAAGCGCTGGGGATCGCCGTGATGAGCTACGACGGGCGTCTCGGCTTCGGCTTGCTCGCGGATTATGACGCCCTGCCCGAGCTCGAGACGATCGCACGCGAGCTGGAGCGCGCGATCGCCGCGCTCGCCGGCGCCGCGGGCGTGAGCGCCCGTCCGCGCGGCGCGCGCAAGGCGCGCCGACCCCGCGCGGTGGCAGCGCACTAGTGCGCAAGCGCCGGACGGCGGTGAGGACCGGCTTGCGCCTGGCCCTCTGCCAGATCAACGCCACGGTCGGCGACCTCGCCGGCAACGCCGAGCGCATCCGCGCAGGCATGGAGGCGGCTAAGCTCGCGGGCGCGCAGCTGGCGCTGTTCCCCGAGCTGGCGCTCACCGGCTACCCGCCAGAGGATCTGCTGCTGCGCGAGCACTTCCTCACGGACACCGGCGCGCAGCTGCAGCAGCTCGCGGGCTCCACAGAAGGGATCGTCGCGATCGTCGGGTTCCCCGAGCGCATTCCCGGCGCGCTGCGCGGGCCCGCCCCGGGCTCGCCGGGGCCGACGGCGCCCGTCTTGCACAACTCGGCGGCCGTGCTCACCGAGGGCGCCGTTCAGGGCGTCTACCGCAAGGTCCACCTCCCCAACTACGGGGTGTTCGACGAGCAGCGCTATTTCAGGTCGGGCGACCCTGCCGGCGCCACGATCGAGCTGGGTGGCTACGGGATCGGCCTCACGGTGTGCGAGGACCTGTGGGTCGCCGGACCCCCGGCGAGCGCCGAGGCCGCCGCCGGAGCCAGCTTGATCGTGAACATCTCCGCCTCGCCCTATCACGCCGGCAAGGGCCTGGAACGCGAGCGACTGTTCGCCGAGCGCGCGCGCGAGACCGGCGCCCACATCGCCTTCTGCGCGATGGTGGGCGGCCAGGACGAGCTCGTCTTCGACGGGCACTCGTTCGTGTTGGCGCCGAGCGGCGAGACGATCGGGCGCGCCGCGCAGTTCGAGGAGGACATGCTGGTCTGCGATCTTGCTCTCGACTTGGATGGGTATGTGGGGCGTTCCCCCGTCTCCTCCACTCCCACGTCGAGCTTGCGGGCGCCCGTCCTCGCGACCACGCAACCCGACGCGCCCCTGCGCCCGCCGATCCCCGCAGCCACGCAACCCGACGCGCCCCAGCGCCCGCCGATCCCCGCAGCCACGCAACCCAGCGCGCCCCTGCGCGCGCCAATCCCCTCGGTAGAGCAGGAGGTGTATGAGGCGCTGTTGCTGGGCCTGCGCGACTACGTCGAGAAGAACGGCTTCGGCGCGGTCGTGCTCGGGCTCTCGGGCGGGATCGACTCGGCGCTGGTGGCCTGCCTGGCCGTCGACGCCCTCGGAGCCGAGCGCGTGAATGTGGCGATCATGCCCTCCTCGTTCTCCTCCTCGGCGACGCAGGACGACGCGCGCGCGCTCGCGCGCGCGCTCGGGGCAGGCGCGCACGAGCTTGCGATCGAGCCCACGATGGAGGCCTATGCTCAGACACTGAGCGCCGACTTCGAGGGGCTGCACGAGGACCTGACCGAGGAGAACTTGCAGGCCCGCATCCGTGGCAACCTGCTGATGGCGTTCTCCAACAAGTTCGGCTGGCTTGTGCTCACGACCGGCAACAAGTCGGAGATGTCGGTTGGCTACACGACCCTGTACGGCGATTTGGCGGGCGGCTTCGCCGTCATCAGGGACGTGCCCAAGACGCTCGTCTACCGGCTGGCGCTGTGGCGCAACTCGCCCGCCGCGACGGCGGGCGAGCGCGCCGATGCGCGGGTGGGGGCGCCGATCCCAGCTTCGATCCTCGCGCGCGCGCCCTCCGCGGAGCTGCGCGCGGACCAGACCGACCAGGACTCGCTGCCGCCCTACGACGTGCTCGACCGGATCCTGCACGGGTACATCGAGATGGATCGCAGCCGCGAGCAGCTGATCGCCGAAGGGCTGCCCGTCGAGGACGTCGAGCGGGCCACGCGACTCGTGGACCGCGCCGAGTACAAGCGCCGCCAGGCGCCTCCGGGCATCAAGATCACAGAGCGGGCCTTCGGCCGCGATCGGCGCATGCCGATCACGAATGCATACCGCGGCTGAGCGGCGAGCGTCGACGTTACTCTGCTCGCATGACCGGTCGTCACCCACTGCCTCGACAGGCGCGCCTGGGGCTGCTCGGCGGGGCGCTCGCGCTATGCGCGCTCGCGCTCGGCTCGTGCGGCGCCAACACCCTTCAGGATCAGACGATCGGGCCCGCGCCGCTCGAGACCGTGCTGGTGAGCAGCCGCTTCCCGGTCTATTGGCTCGGGCTGGAGTATCGCGGCATGCAGATCACGAGCGTTGCGATCGACCCGAGCGGAGCGGTGACGATCCGCTATGGAGACTGCGTCCTCGGCGGGCAGTACACGTGCGTGACGCCGCTCTCGATCGTGAGCTCGCCCGACAACAGCTTCGTCCCGGGACGCACCGCCATGACGCGCTCGCTGACGCTGAGGGGCGCGACCGCGAGCTTGGCTCAACGCGGCACGACGCTTGCGATCCCAACCGGAGGGATCGTCGTGAGCGTTTACGCGCGAAACCCATCGCTTGCCCGTGCGGCGGCCGCGACGATGGTCCCTGTCAACAGGGTGGGTATGCCCGGGGCGCCGCTCCCGGCGGCGGCGCCGGACACCGGCGTGGAGCGCCTGCCGCTGGCGAGCGAGGTTCCCCCTGGTGTGATCGTGCCACGCCCGCGCGAGGAATAGCCGCGCGGCCCGTCCCGGCCGGCGTCGCGCTTCAGACCGACGGCGTCTCAGGCCGGCGTCACGTTTCAGGCCGTGCGCCGGGCCTCAGCCCGACGACGGGCTCTCAGCTGGGCAGCGGCCGCACGGCGATCGTCATGCGCGTGAGCGCGCAGACCCGACCGTCGTCGTCGCTGAAGCTGACGTCCCATATCCAGGTGGTGCGCCCGCGGTGGACGCGGGTGGCCTGCGCGTGCACGGCGCCGCCGGTCATCGGCCGCAGGAAGCTTGTGTTGTTGGACATGCCCATCGCGGCGGCGCCTTCCCGCAGCACGCTCATCCCGGTGGCGATCGAGGCGATCGACTCGGCTATCGAGGCGTACAGACCGCCGTGCACGAGCCCGGCCGGCTGCTTGTGCTGCTCGCCGACGACTACGCGTGCGCGCACCTCGCTGTCCGTGCACTCAAGCAGCTCCAAGCCGTAGTGGCGGTCGAAGCCCAGCAGGTGCTCGTTGATCTGGGCGGCGGTGGGGATTGGCATCGGGCGGCCACGATAGCCTAAGGTCGGTTGTCGGGTTCTCTCTGGAGCGCTCGAGGACCATCAGAGATGACGACGACGACCGAGCTCGACCGACTGCCTCCCGACCAGCGCGCGGTGCTATCGCTCGTGCTCGAGCGCGGCAAGAGCTATGCAGAGGTCGCCAAGATGCTCGCGATCCCCGAGAGCGCGGTGCGCGACCGAGCGCACGCGGCGCTCGACGCGCTCGCCAACGACCCGGCCCGGCCGGCGCAGCGAGGTCCTGCGACTCCCGCTCGAGCCGCATCCGAGCTCGCCGGAGCCGGCGCCCCCGGAGCTGGCGGCACCCCCAGAGCTGGGAGCACCCCAGGAGCTGGCGGCGCCCCGAGAGCTGAAGACGCATCGCGAGTGGCGAGGGCGGACAGGACCAGCGCGTCCGAGAGGTTCTCGCCGCGCGGGGCACAGACGCGCGGGCCGCTCGGCACGCCGAGCTCGAGGAGGGGGGGCGCGCTGCTGCTTGCGGCAATAGTCGCGGTGGTAGCGGTCGTGGTGGTGATCGTGTCCAGCGGCGGGGGCGGCAAAAGCTCCGGGCAGCCCTCGAGGAGCACTTCCAGCTCCCAATCATCCTCGACGTCGACGGCGAGCGCCGGCAAGCCCAGCCTCAACAAGACGATCGCCCTCACCCCGCTTGAACCTTCGCTCAAAGCGGCCGGCACCGCCTACGTCCTCTCGCAAAGCAAACGGCACGCTTTCTACGTGGCGGCGCGCGGCCTGCCCGCCTCATCGGGCTTCTTCTACGCCGTGTGGCTGTACAACTCGCCGTCGAGCTCGGCGCCACTCGGCAGGGCGCCGACGGTCGGCGCCGATGGGCGCATGGAAGGCGGCGGGCCGTTGCCGACGAACGCCGGCCTCTACCACCAGCTGATCATCACGAAGGAGACGAGCACTCACCCAGGCCATCCAGGCCCAATCGTGCTGAGAGGCACGTTCGGCCTGCGCTGAGCGTCTCCTCCTCGGCCGACGGGCTGACGGCCGCCGGAGGCTGCTCCGTTCGCAGGAATCCGCCTCCTCCAGAGCGACTGTCGCCTCGGGCGGACACCCATTTACCGCCTGTCTGCCTCAGGGCAACAGCTTCCCAGGGTTCATGATTCCGGACGGGTCCAGCTCGGCCTTCAGCGCTCTCAGGGCTCGCACGCCCTCGGCGCCGATCTCGCGCTCCATCCAGGGCGCGTGGTCGCGCCCGACGGCGTGATGGTGGGTGATGGTCCCCCCGCCGCTTGCGATCGCCTCGCTCGCGGCCGTCTTGGCGGCGTGCCACTGTGCGAGCTCCTCACCCCGCTGCTGGCGGGCGATGAAAGTGAAGTACAGCGAGGCGCCCGTCTCATAGAGATGCGATACGTGGCACATGACCAGAGCCGGTGTTCCGCGCGCGCGCAACGAGTCGGCGATCGCATCCCCGACACGGGAGTGAAGCGCGCGCAGGTTCGACCAGGGCGTGGCGGTCTCGAGCGTCTCTACCATGACGCCGTGTGTGAGCAGCTCATCGCGCAGGTAGGGCGCTGAGAAGCGCGCGGCGAGCCATGCCCGTCCGGGCGAGCGCCCGACGGGCAAGCCGCCGCCGCGGCGCACCAGCTCGAGAGAGCGCGCGCGGCGCACGGCCACCTCCTCGCGCTCTCCCTCGAAGCCGAGGATCGCAAGGCAGCCGCCGCCGTAGCCGCGAGCTCCCAGGTAGGCGCGTCCGATCCGGCCCTTCGCCCCGCCAGAGCCCGCAAGCGCAAGCGACATGCGCGTCTCTTGCTCGTCTGAGAGACGCGCCACGTCTGGAGCGCAGTGGCGCTGGGAGAGCTCGCGGAAAGCCTCGACGCCCGCCTCGAAGCCCTCGAAGAACGCCCCCTCGTAAATGCGCTCGGCGGGGGCGTGGCGGACTCGCAGCGTCAGCTCGTCGATCACGCCGAGTGCTCCCTCGGAGCCGACGATCAGCTCGCGCACGCTGGGGCCGGCGGCGCTCGCGGGCAGCGCAGGCAGCTCGATATTCCCCGCAGGCGCGACCATCCGCAGGCCTTGCACCATGCGCTCGAAGCGCCCGTAGCCGCTCGAGGCCTGCCCGGCCGAGCGCGTGGCCGCGCAGCCGCCGAGCGAGACGTACTCGAAGGACTGCGGGAAGTGGCCGAGCGTCAAGCCCTTGCTGGCGAGCCAACGCTCCAGCTCGCGAGCGCGAGCGCCGGCCTGCACGCGCACCATGAGCGAGACCTCGTCGAGCGCGAGCACATCCGCCATGCGGCTCGTATCGAGCGCCACGACGCCTCGATGGGGCCCGCGCAGCGGCTCCACGCCGCCGACGACGCCGGTGCCGCCTCCGAACGGCACCACCGCGAGCGAGCTCTGCACGCACACGCGCAACAGCGCGCTCAGCTGCTCGGACGAGCCGGGATACAGCACCGCGTCGGGCGCGCCCGACGGCCGCCCGGCGCGCAGACGCACGAGGTCGGGATAGCCCCTGCCGGCCGCGTGCGCGACCCGCTCTGAGTGGTCGTCGCGGACGCTGGCCGCGCCGACGATCTCGCGCAGCCGCTCGAGCGTCTCCGACGGTATGGATCCGGGGTCGATCCTGACGTTCTCGAGCGCCACCGGAGCGCAGGGCTTGGCGCCGAGGCCGACGGTGCCGCCCAGGAAGCGCAGCGCGTGCGGCGGCAGGCCGGGCGGATGCGCAGGATCGCCCCACCCCCACCAGCGCATGCGCGGCGCCGAGGCGCCCTTCTGGCCCGCGGTGGGCGCGCTCCCCGAGCGCTCGCGCGAGCGAAGGCCGGGACCGCTCATGAGAACTCGCAGCACCGGGGACAAAGACCGAACCGGCCTGGCGCTTCCGACGTCGATCCAGCGATGCGCCACCTGCGCCTCAAACCGGCCCGCCCGCGATCCGCTCGAGGCCGTCCAGCGCCTCCTCGATCGTGGAACCCGCCGCGCGACGCACCATGTGGCTGCCCAGACGGGCGAGGAAGCCGTGCAGCGTCTGGCGCAGCTCGATCGTCACCTCGGTGGCGGGGCCCTGGCTGCCGTGCGCGTCCGCGAGTCGAATCTCCGTCTCGGCGCTCGTGAGGATGCGCGCGAAGGGGGTGTCCTTGACCTGCTGAGCCCACACGATCCTGTGCTCGGGCAAGGCGTCCAGGCGCTTGAAGTCGGCACGCACCATTTTGCCCTTGCCGCTCATCAAGACCTCGGTGAAGGCGTCCTCCTCGACCGACTCCACGCGGCTGACGCGCGGCCACCAGCGGGGCAGGTGGTGAGGGTCGCCGAGCACGCTCCACAGCTCCTGGCGGGAGGAGGCGATCCTGCGGGTGCGTTGCGCGGTCGGCAAGGAGAGTGGCTCAATCGTAGGCGAGCAGCGCGTGAGCATTGTGCGGCGCGAGCATGCCACGCCCTCCGAGTGACGCCAGCTCGACGAGGAAGCCGCAGCCGACCACCTCGCCGCCCACCTTCTCGGCAAGCTCGCACAGCGCGCGCGCGGTGCCGCCGGTGGCGAGCAGGTCGTCGTGGACGAGCACGCGCGAGCCGGGACGCAGCGCGTCGCTGTGCAGCTCCAGGCATCCGGCCCCGTACTCGAGCTCGTACTCGGCGCGGACGGTCTCGTGCGGGAGCTTGCCGGGCTTGCGGGCGAGCGCGAAGCCGGCGCCCAACTCGAGCGCGAGCGCCGGGCCGAGCAGGAAGCCGCGCGCCTCGGCGGCCAGCACGCACTCGACCCCAAGCGGGCGCGCGTGCTCGGCGAGCCCGTTCACAGCAAGCCGCAGCGCCGCGGCGTCGGCCATCAGCGGCGTGATGTCCTTGAACACGATCCCCGGCTTGGGGAAGTCGGGAATGTCACGGATCAGCCCGCGCAGGTCGTCAGTCACGCGCATAAGGTGGTCGGGCCGCGGATGAGATGAGCCGCACTCGAGCGCAGGCGTACTGGTAGTACGTCGAGCATCGAGACCGGTCAAAGATCGGCCAGCACAGATCGCCGCGGACCGGCCACCTCACCTGACGATCTTGCGCAGGTCGCGGACCAGCAGCAGATGCTTGAGATGGGTTGTGACCGCCGCGAGGTTCTCGAGCGCCTCGACCGCGTCCTTGCGCCGTTGCGGGTTGCGCGAGCGCAGCGCGGGCGCGAGGATCTGCTGCAGGAGGCTGGCCTCGCGGTCGGCGGAGGAGCGGAACACGCGCAGGTTGCGACCCCCCACGCCGTAGCGCGCGAGCTCTGAGACGGCGCTCACGATCTCGCGCTCGGTCTCGTCGAAATAGCGCGCCCCTCCGCGCATCTCCCCCTTGACGACACCGTACTCTTCGAGCTCGCGCACGAGCTTCGCCTCGGCGCCCGTCTCCTCGAGGACGTCTTCGAGCGAGTAGAGCGCGCCGTCCTGCTCGCGCACGCTGACGCTCGTGTGCCAAGCCCGCTTGCCGCCCTCGCTCCCGGAGCGCGGCATCTGCATCTCGCCCGCGCGACCCGCCGCCAGCTCTTGGCGGATGACTCGCAGCGGCAGGAACTCGTCGCGCTGCATGCGCAGGATCGTGCGCAGCCGCTGCACGTCGCTCTGCGCGTAGAGCCGGTAGCCGCCAGGGGTGCGGCGCGGGGCGAGCAGCTTCTGGTCCTCGAGATAGCGGATCTTCGAGATCGAGATGTCGGGGAACTCCTGCACGAGCGCCTTGCAGACCGCGCCGATCGTGAGCGCCTTCTGACGGGCGCCCGCCGCGCCGGAGCCGTTGGACGCCTGCGCCTCGGCGAGCTCGAGCTCGGCCTGCGGGGATTGGCCGCCTCGCGGGAGCGTGGCCATCAGCGCGCGTGGTAGGTGAGCTTGTACTTGCCGATCTGCAGCTCGTCGCCCTCCTCCAGGCGATGAGATTCGATCCGCGAGCGATTCACGTACGTGCCGTTCAGCGAGCCGCAGTCGTCGAGATACCAGTGCTCGCCGCGACTCACGAGCAGCGCGTGGTCGCGCGAGACGGTCACGTCGTCGAGGAACACGTCGGAGTCGGGACGGCGGCCGATCGTCATGCGCTCGCGGTCGACCGGGAAGCTCTCCCCCGCGCGCCCGCCGCCGGTGCGGATCACGAGCGCCGGCCCGTGGGCTGTGACCTCGCCGAGCTCGACAGGCACGAGCTCGCCGGCCTCGTCGATGCGATAGGTGGCCGTCACCGGCTCGCCCGCGGCGCCCTCGCCGCGCGGCAGCAGCGCTCCGCAGCGCTGGCAGTAGTTGGCGCCCTCGTCGCTGAGGAAGCCGCACTCGGGACAGTGCAACGCCATCGGGCTATCTCCCTGCCCGCGCGCGCGCCCCGGGGGTGCGCCGCGACGGTGTTCTAGCCGCGCGGGCCACCTTAGGCCTCGTCGAGCGAGGCCCCGCCCCCACGGTTGGCGAGAATGTCCGACAGTCGCTTCACGTCCTCGCCGGAGATGGCCGCCTCGCCCTCCTTGTGCTGCTCGCGCAAACGGCTCACGAGCTCGGCGCGCAGGATGTCGATCTTGCCGTGCAGCAAGCGGCGCTTGTAGGAGATGTCCATCTCTTCCTCGGTCAGCTCTCGGATGACCTCCTTGAGCTCGCTGTCTGTCATCGAGCCGAGGTCTGGGAACGTGTCCATCGCGGGCGATCTCCTCTTGCGCAAGGATTAAAGGGCAGTGGACTGCCGCTACTGCCATGCTGCCGTTCGAGTATAGACCAAAAGGTGAAGTTGAGCTTGAGAGTATTCAGACGGAAGTTGACACGCACGCAGGCCCTGGCGGCGGCGTTGATCGCGCTGAGCGTGATCGCAGGCGGGATCGCGCGCGCGTCGGCGATCGGAGGCAACACACACCTCTCCGCCGATGAGAACGGCTATGTCGGCAACGCCAACCGGATCCTCGCAGGCGAACGCTACGCAACCTTCAAGTGGCCCCCCGGCGCCTCCGTGGCGTTCGCGATCGCGACGAGGCTCTCAGGCCACCACTCGCTGCGCCTGGCGATGCACGCGAGTGGGCCGGCGCAGTACATGCAACTGGCCATCGGGGTCCTCACGCTCGTGCTCGTGGCGGCGCTCGCCTGGATCCTCGCGGGGCCGTGGGCGGCGCTCCTCGCCACCGCGCTCGTGGCGGGCTACGTGCCGTTGGTGGTGGCCACGCGCACCTACCTGAGCGAGCCGCTCGGCGCGCTCGTCCTGGTCGCAGCCGTGGCGGCGGCGGTGCTTGCCCACCGGCGCCTGAGGACGCGTCGCGAGCTGCTCGCGATCGCCGCTGCCGGCGTGATGGGCGCGCTCGCGTGCCTCACGCGCGGCGATCTGGCGATCGGCATGGCGGCGATCGCGCTGGCGCTGGCGCTGGCCGGACGCCCGGGCTGGCGCAGGGGCGCCCTGCGCGGCGCGGTGTATCTGGCGGCGCTGCTGCTCACGCTCTCCCCGTGGCTGCTGTACGCCTCGGAGAAGGTGGGCCGCTTCGTGCCGATCACGACGGCTGGGCCGGACGCGTTCTTCATCGGGACCTACCTGCCGGGCAAGGGCCTGCTCGTCCCCACCGAGGAGCAGCTGGCGCCCGAAGTGTGCCGTCACTTTCCCCAGGACTGCGGGCGCTACTGGCAGCACAGCGCCGCGCCCGTCTTCCGGCTGATCGAAGCGCGCCACCCCGGCCTCTCCCAGAACGACGCCGTGAACAGGGAAAACCTCGAGAACATCAAAAAGTACGCGCTCGGCAAACCGGCTGCGTTCGCGTCGATGCTGTGGGACAAGTTCTGGAAGATGTGGGACAACGTGTGGAGCGGAGGCAACGGCAGCTACCACCCCGACACGAGCAGGCCCCAGCACCTGATTTACCTATGGCTCGCCTGGATCGGGCTGCTCGCCGGCGCGCTGCTCACGCGCCGCTTCGTCTTGCTGGTGAGCGTGGCGGTGCTGTTGAGCGTGGCGGCGCTGGCCACGCTGTTCAACGACCAGCCGCGCTACAACGTCAGCCTGATGGCGCTGCTGCTGTGCTCGGGCACGGTCGGCGCGTGGCTGGCGGCCGAGCGGCTCATCGCCCTGTGGCGCGAGCGCGCAGCTGGGCGCGCCCCGAGCGCACGTATAGCGCGCTAGCGACCAAGGCGAGCGCGAGGCCCACGTAGAGGAGCGCTTCGGCGAACCGGCCGAGTCCCACCATCGCGAAGAACAAAGCCCCCATCAGCGGCGCCACGGACACGCGCCCGGGCCAGTTGATGCGCAGGTCCACGTCGTGCTTGAGCCCATAGCGCCCCAATGCGACCATCGAGAGCTCGCGCGCCACGAGCACCGCGAGCGCCCAACGTGGCAGCAGGTCGAAGCGCCAGCAGACAACCACTCCCGAGACGACGAGCAGCCGGTCGGTCACCGGGTCCATCAACGTCCCCAGGCGGCTGTATTGGCGCGTCACGCGCGCCGCGATCCCGTCGGCGTAGTCGCCCCAGCCAATCGCCGCGAACAGGGTCGCCGCGAGCGCGTCGACGCCATCGTCGCTTGACAGCGCGACCACGAGGAACACCGGGATCAGGGCGAGCCTTGCGAACCCGATCGCGTTGGGGATCGTCCAGGGCCGCAGCGGCTGACCGGCGAGCGTCTGTGGCGGCGGGGCCCCCGAGCGATCGAGCCCCACCAGGCGGCGAAGCGTGAGCCTGCCGCCGGCCGCAGCTCCAGAGCCCTCGCGCGAGCGATCCCCGGACGGTCTCAGGGGGCGCTCTGACACAGCTCGTCCAGCGCCCGCAACAACGCCTGCGGCTCGCCGCCAAGCGGCAGGCCTCGGGCCTCCTTGCGCCCGCGACGCACCTGCGCCTCGATCTCGCCCGACTCGAGGCTCCGCCGCCCCACGGTCAGGCGCACGGGGCATCCGAGCAGCTCGGCGTCGGCGAACTTCTCCCCCGGCCCCGCCTCGCGGTCGTCATAGAGCACTTCGACCCCGCCCTCGACCAGCGTCTCGTACAGCCGCTCGGCGGCGTCGTGCTCGGGCGTTCCGGGGCGGCCCACCGCCACGAGCTGCACGGCGAACGGGGCGAGCGCGCGCGGCCAGGAGATGCCGTGCTCGTCGGAGAACTGCTCGACGGCCGCGGCCACCACGCGCGCCGGGCCGATCCCGTAGGAGCCCATCCAGATCGGCAGCTCGGCGCCGTGCTCGTCGAGATATGTCGCGCCAAGCGGCTCGGAGTAGCGCGTGCCGAGCTTGAAGATGTTGCCGATCTCGATCGCTGGCTCGACGCTCAGAGCTTCGCCGCCACGGACGTAGCCGCCGCCGGGCGTTTGCTCCACGTCGGGGCTAACGCGGGCCACTTCGACATTCGCCGCGTAGCCCTCGCCCAGCACCACCTCGTCCTCGCCGGCCGGACATGGCGCCATGTACTCGTGCGCGCCCAGCCCGCCCATCATGCCCACGTCCGACTCCACCCTGTAGAAGCGCAAGCCTGTGCGCTGCATGATGCGGTCATACGCGCCGACGTGCAAGCCGTAGCGCTCCTCGAGGCCCGCCTGGTCGCGGTCAAAGCTGTAGGAGTCCTTCATCACGAACTCTCTCGTCCTGAGGACGCCCGCGCGGGGTCGTGGCTCATCGCGCTCCTTGACCTGGAAGTGGTACAGGATCAAGGGTAGGTCTCTGTAGGAGTCGATCGTCTGAGCGGCGTGGAACGTGACCGCCTCCTCGTGGGTCATCGCCAAGACCAGCTCCGAGCCCTTGCGATCCTTCAGCTTGAACAGCTCGTCAATCTCGAGGCGTCCCGTCTTGCGCCACGGCTCGGCCGGCTGCAAGACCGGCATCAGCATCTCGCGTCCGCCGATCGCGTCGATCTCCTCGCGGACGATCGCCACCACGCGCTGGTGAGCCTTCCAGCCGGCCGGCAACCACGTCCACATGCCCGCTCCCATCTGCCTGATCAAGCCGGCCCTGACCATCAACTTGTGCGAGATCGCCTCGGCGTCGGCGGGGGCCTGCTTCTCGGTCGGGAGCAGATACTCGGTCAGTCGGGTCATGGCGCGTTCGACATCCTATGCGGCGTCCCGCTCCCGTGGGTGTGGCGCGACGCTCGAGCCGGGTAGCCCCCTCAAATACGAGAATGCTCGACCGCTGCCACGCGGTCACGCCTCCGAGCGTGGTCGCACGCTATGAATTAGGCAGCAACCGTCCACCACAAAGGAGCCCCGATGGCCTACTCCGTACCGCCGCTTCCCTACGCATACGACGCGCTCGAGCCGCACATCGACAAGCTGACGATGGAAATCCATCACGACAAGCACCATCAGGCGTACGTGGACAAGGCCAATGCGGCGCTCGCCGGCACGTCGCTCGAGAGCGCCTCGGTCGAGGACGTCTTGAAGGACCTCTCGCAGGTCCCCGAGGACAAGCGCGCCGCCGTGCGCAACAACGGCGGCGGGCACTACAACCACTCGCTCTTCTGGGAGTCGATGTCTCCCAACGGCGGCGGTGAGCCCGGCGGCGCGCTGGGCGACGCGATCGCCTCCACGTTCGGCTCGTTCGCCGACTTCCAGGCCAAGCTCAAGGAAACGGGCGTCAACCAGTTCGGCTCGGGCTGGTCCTGGCTCGTGCACGACGGCTCTGGGCTCGCGGTCGTCGGGACCCCCAACCAGGACAACCCGATCTCCGACGGCAAGACGCCGCTGCTGGGCGTCGACGTGTGGGAGCACGCCTATTACCTGAAGTACCAGAACAAGCGGCCCGACTACCTCGACGCTTGGTGGAACACGGTCGATTGGGGCACTGTCGCCAAGCGCTTCGACGCCGCTTCCTGAGCTTCCTTCACTCATGCCGCGGGTCGGTCCGATCGTCGACCGGCCCGCCGCGGGCGCTCAGCCGCGGCTGAAGCGCCTGCCGGCCACCGGGGACGCCGACTCGTCCAGGCCCTGCCCCACGCGCGCGCGGGGGGTGGCCGGCTCGAGCATCGACTCGAGCACGGCGTCGGCCTCGGTTTCCTGCTCGGCGGCGGCGGCCTCCAGGGCGGCCAGTTTCTCGGGCGTCATGGCGGTTGCGTCCTCGTTGGCGGCAAGCCACTCGCGCGCCTCCTGCGCCGCGTGCTCGTCGCGCTCCACCCTCTTGCCGGCGGCGTAGTAGCGGTCGATCTCCTTGAACAGCTCGTCCACCAGCTGATCGGTGGGCACCTTCTTGAGGGGCTCGCCCTTGGAGTAGATCATCCCCATGTCCTTGGCCCCCGTGATGCCGAAGTCGGCGTGCCTGGCCTCGCCGATGCCGTTCACGGCGCAACCGAGCACCGACACCTCGATCGGGTCCTCATAGGCTTCCAGGCGCCGCTCCACTTCCACGACGACCGTGTCCATGTCGAACTGCAGGCGTCCGCACGTCGGACAGGCGATCAGCACCGGCCCGCGCTCGCGCAGCTTCAGGGCCTTGAGGATCTCCCACGCGACCTTCACCTCCTCCTCCGCATGGAAGGTGGACAGCGAGATCCTGATCGTGTCGCCGATGCCGTCCGCCAGCAGCGTGCCAAGGCCGACGGCGGACTTGAGCGAGCCCGACCACTTCGTGCCGGCCTCGGTCACCCCGAGATGCAGCGGATAGGGGATCTTGGCGGCGAGCATCCTGTTGGAGGCGATCGTGTTGGGCACCGACGTGGACTTCATCGAGACCTTGAAGTCCTCGAACTCCAGACGCTCCATCAACGCAACCGTCTCCAGCGCCGCCGTCACCAGGGCTTCCACCGGATTCTCGTACTCGAGCTCACGCAGGTGCTTGGGCAGCGAGCCGCTGTTGACGCCCACGCGCAGCGGCGTGCCGTGGCGCTTGGCCAGCGCGATCACCTCGGCCACCTTCTCAGGCCCGCCGATATTGCCCGGGTTGAGCCTCACGCAGTGAGCCCCCGCCTCGATCGCCTTCAAGGCGAGCGTGTGGTTGAAGTGGATGTCCGCGATCACCGGGATCGGCGACTCCACCACGATCCGCTTCAGCGCCTCGACGTCCTGCTCGCGCGGAACCGCCACCCTCACGATGTCGGCGCCCGCCTCGGCCACTTTGCGAATCTGCTCCATCGTCGCCGCCAGGTTGGCGGTCTCGGTCTTGGTCATCGTCTGCACGGCGACCGGCGCCCCTCCCCCGATCGGGACGGAGCCAACGTGGATCTGGCGCTCTGAGGCCATGCGCACATTGTATGGTCCGGCCCCGCCGGGCTCGTGAAGCCGATGTTGTTCGAACCCGTCGTCTATCGAGCGCTTCGCCGCCTGAGCCCCGTCGCCTAACCTCACGGGCGCATGCCAAAGCCACTTTCGCGTCCCACATCGCAGTCCTCGTCCGTGTATGCGACCGCGCGCGGCCCACTCGCGCGCATCGCCTCGCCGCTTGCCTCACGGGCGCGCAGGCGCAGACACGAGCGCTTCTTCGCGCTCACCGGCCTGCGGGTGGGCGCGCGCGTGCTCGATCTCGGTTGCGGCGCGCTCGGCCTGCGCGCGCTCGAGCCCGAGCTCGACATCACCGGTGTGGACCTCGTCGAGCGGCCCGGCTACCCGGGACCGTTCGTGCGCGCCGACGCCACCGCCGGTCTGCCGTTCGCCGATGAGGAGTTCGATCTCGTGTACTGCTCGAGCGTGATCGAGCACGTCCGTCCGGATCGCCGTGCCGCGTTCGCCGCCGAGCTGCGGCGGGTGGGCCGCGGTTGGCTCGTGCAAACCCCCGCCCGCTCCTTCCCGATCGAGCCGCACTCGCTGCTGCCGGGCGCCCACTGGCTCCCTCCGCTTCTGCGCGAGCCCTACTGGCGCCTGGGCGCGGCCGGCTCCTGGGAGGAGATCTCGCTGCTCTCGCGCCGCGAGCTGGAGGCGCTGTTCGGCCCCGCCCTGCCCGAGCGCCTTGGGCCGCTGGTCAAGAGCTGGGTGTGCGTGCGCATGTCGGCGGGCGCAACGCCCAGCGAAGGCAAGAGAGACTTCTCGTCCCACCCTCCTGAAGACGCCAAAACCGCACCCGGCCCTCAGCGGGCGCCGGGGGCGGCGGCTCGATCTGCGCGCCGCGTGACGAAAACGACGCATATGCTGATGAACAGACTCAGCTGCGTGATGAAGATCGTCTCCGCCACGGGTGCTGGCTTGATCACCAACGGCCGATATTCCTGAAAGAGCGCCAGAGCGACGAGCAGGGATCCGAACATCAACTGCGGGTAGCCGTAGTAGCAGGCCACGCGCCAAAGCCAGACCAGCGCCTCGCGCAGAGTCGGGCGGTCGCCGAGGTGTATCGACGGCGCGGGATAGACGCTTTGCCCGATGATCATCATGCCAACGAGAACCGGCGTATAAGGGCTGTTTGTGATCCCTCCCGACGCGAATATCAGCCATCCCACCAACCAGAACTGGAGCGTTACAGGTATCCACAGATTGGTGAGAATCCTTCGGAAGCGCCCAGGGATGACATTCTCAGCCTTGAGGATGTCAGCCGCGCCCCAGTGGGACCCAGTCGAATCGTCGTTGCGAGCAACGCAAACAGGTGGCCGACGATGCTAGACGCCGACAGTAGGAAAAACCATCCGACGATGAAAGCCCCACCCTTGACAAAGTGATCCAGGCCCACGGCGGGAAGCTGCGTCTGGCCGAATACCGGTCCTTCCAGCGCCGAGATCGCGCAAACTATGACCAGCAGGGCAAACGTCGACACGGCGCCGAACATTGCCTTCATCGAATCGTTGAACTCCGGTTGCACAGGGGCGCCACCGAAAGAAGAAGCCATACTCACCATTCTCCCCCGATTGGATCAGGTGACTTTCACAATTTCACAAATTAACCTGTCAACTATCCACTTTTCGACTGTTGCCATCGGCGTCGCCGATGTAACCCCTGTGGGGTTACTGTTGTAAAAACATCACCTAAGGAACCGCCCCCCTGGATTGCGCACTGGCAGTAGGAGCGCCGACGCTTGCGGGCAACTACGCAAGGAGCCTGACAAGCCCACACAATCTACTAATAGGGACGATCTTCACGGTACATGAGGCCAAGACCGCGCGTCGACGGTTGTTTCTCAATCAAAAGACCGCAAACAGCGGCCTTCGCGGCGCGACAAAAGCGATAGCGCGATCTCAGCCTGGGCTGGCCTCAGCCCCCGAGCCGCCCGATGTCGTTGCTGAAGCCGGTCACGACGAGGAACAGCAGCAGCGCGATCCCGACCGAGCTGAAGCGCCACATCGCAGCCAGCGACACGCGCCGCCCGCGCAGCTTCTCGGCGAGGGCCCACAGCACGTGCCCGCCATCCAGCGGCAGGAACGGCAGCAGGTTGAGGACCGCCAGGACAAGCGACACGTAGCCGATCACGACGAGCGCCTTGCCCGCGCCGGCGGCGACGGCCTGCTCGGTGAACTGGCTGATGCCCACGATGCTCGAGATCTGATGGCGCTGCTTGGAGCTCGTCAGAGCTTTCGCCAGGCCGGTGAAGGTCTGAGTGCTCATCGCCCACATCACCTGAGCGGAGGCGCCCGCCGCTGCCAGCGCTCCGAATGAGCGCGGAGTCGGGATCGCGAACTGGAAGCCCAGCAGCATGCGTCCAACTTCCTTGCTGTAGCGGGGGAGAATCGACAGCTTCGCCAGTCGCCCGCCTCTGCGCACGGTCACGAGCGCCGGCGTGCGCGCACGGCAGCCCTCGGACGCGGCGCCGGCACAGCGGTGGGAGGAGATCGCTTCCACGGCGCTGCGCACCGTCACGCGGCGCCCGTCGACCGCGACGATCCTGTCACCCGCTCGCAGGACGCCGGTCGCGGGCATATTGGGCTCCACAACGCCGATCGCCGTCGTGGACGGTTTCAGCGTCTGCACGTGCGAGCTGACGCCTTCGAGCGTCAGCGCCCCGTTCATGCTGCCCACAAACAGCACGGCCCAGAACAGCAAGAAAGCGATCAGCAGGTTGACGCCCGGGCCGGCCAGGATCACCGCGATCCGCTTCCACGGCGGCTGCGAGTAGTACGCGCGCTCGGCCACCTCCGGCGGCAGACCCTCGATCTCCTCCGGGTTCATGCCCGTGATCTTCACGTACCCCCCCGCCGGGATCGCGCCGATCATGTACTCGGTCTCCCCGCGCTTGATCCCCACGAGCTTTGGCGGGAAGAACAGCGAAAAGCGCTCGACGCGCATCCCGACGGCCTTCGCCACGGCGAAGTGCCCCGCCTCGTGCAGGACGATCAGCGCCATGATCCCGAGGATCGTGATCAGCCAGTTCATGTGCTCAGTTTGGCAGGCGCCACCGTCCCGCCCCGCCACCAGCGCTACGTCGTCTCAGATCGTGTGCAGCTTCACGCTCGGGTCGAGTCGACGGAGGTCGTCGGGATCCCCGGTCACCACCGGCTGACCGTAGCGACGGGCGCACACGATCACGCTCGCGTCGACAACGTCCTCAGCGCTGCGCAGCCCAAGGAGCAGGCCGACCACGTATGCGGTTTGCTCGTCGAGTGCCACCACCCTAGCTTGGGGCTTCTTCATCAGCCTCCTCAGGTACACCTGGCGGGCGCCGTCGCGAAACGCTTGGGCTACCACACCGGCCGGGATGTGGATGACGGCTCCGGACACCGCCAAGGCTCGATCGAGCAACGCCGTCATGCGCTGCTCGCCACGCTCCAGAGCAATCAGCGCGCCTGTGTCGAGAGTGAGGCCCTTCACTTGGCCTCGCCAGGGGCGGTCAAACCGAGAACCTCGTCAGCCCACGCATACGCCTCGGGACTCGGCTGACCGTGCTCGGCGATCATGTCCGCCACGAGATCGGCGAGTGTGTCCTCGTCGGCGACGGCGCTGGACGGCGAGACCGCCGCCAGAGCCGCTGAGACGTAGCTCGAGACGCTGGAAGCCTCTCCGCGAGCGACAGCCTCGCGTGCCTGCTCCGCTTGCTCTCGGGGCAGTGAGATCGTGATCTTCGCAACTTTGGTCATACCACGATCATACCGACGCGCTCGACGGAACGAGAGCGGCGCCACCTCCAGTAGAGACGGTCCTTGTCGAGCGAGTGGATCCACACACTCTCATCCGACAGCCCCGATTGAGCGGGACATCCCCTCCGCCACCTCGCGCGCCTCGCGGTCGGCCTCGTACAGCGACTCGAACGCCTTCACCGGCGAGCTGCCGAGCTCCTGGAGCGTGCGCTCGATCACCTCGGCTATCCCGAGGAATGGGAGTCGCCCGGCGAGGAAGGCGTGCACCGCGATCTCGTTGGCCGCGTTGAGCACGCACGGGGCGGTGCCGCCCTCACGCGCCGCCTCACGCGCGAGGCGCAGGCACGGGAACGCGTCGAGGTCGACGGGCTCGAACGTCAGCGCTCCGACCTCCACGAGGTCGAGCGGTGCGATCGGGAGCCCCACGCTGGCGGCGCCGTGCAGTGCATAGGAGATCGCGATGCGCATGTCCTTGGGACCGATGTGGGCGAGCATGGCCCCGTCGGCGAGTTGCACGAGGCCGTGGACCAGCGATTGCGGGTGCACCACCACGTCGATGCGCTCGTAGGGTGTGCCAAACAGGTGGTGGGCCTCCATCAGCTCGAGGCCCTTGTTCATCAGCGTCGCGGAGTCGATCGTGATCTTGCCCCCCATCGCCCAGGTGGGATGGGCGAGCGCCTGTTCGATGCTGACGTCGACGAGCTGCTCGCGCGAGCAGCCCCGGAACGGGCCGCCGCTCGCGGTGATCGTGATGCGCTCGACGGCGCCCGGGGGTTGACCGCAGAGCAGTTGGTGAAGCGCCGTGTGCTCCGAGTCCACTGGCACGATCTGCGCGCCGGTCGCTTCCGCGAGCGCCACGACGAGCTCGCCCCCCACCACGAGCGACTCCTTGTTGGCGAGCGCCAGGTCGATCCCCTCGCCGAGCGTCGCGACAGTGGGGCCGAGACCCGCTGAGCCCACGAGCGCGTTGAGGACCAGATCGGCCCCAGACTCGACCACCAGCCGTACGAGCCCCTCCGCGCCGCCGAGCACCTCGCCGTCGGGCCACGCGCCGCTCGCTGCGCGCGCGGCCTGCTCGTCGGCCAGCGCTATCCGCCGAATCCCGTGCGCGCGCGCCTGCTCGATGAGCATCTCCCACGAGCTCTCCGCCGAGAGGCCCACCAGCTCGAGCTCGTCGCTGCGCGCCAGCACGTCGAGCGCCTGTGTGCCGACCGAGCCCGTGGAGCCGAGGATCAGCAGGCGCTTAGGCACGCTGAGGACTTGGGCGCAAGCGCTGAGGAATCGGGCGTGTGCTCAGACATAGGCCAACCATATGTAATAGCCAACGACCGCCGTGAACAGGACCGCGTCGAGGCGGTCGAGCACGCCACCGTGTGCGCCGAGCAGGCTGCCGGTGTCCTTGGCGCCGGCCTGACGCTTGACGAAGGACTCGAACAGGTCTCCAATCGGCGCGAACACGGCCACACCGAGACCGAGCACGAGCGCGTGCGTGCCGGGGAGCCACTCCTGGTAGCGCCCGGCGAACCACACTGCGAGCACCGAGCAGGCCATCCCGATCACGAGCCCCTCGATCGTCTTGTTGGGCGATATGCGCGGCGCGAGCGGGCGTCTGCCGAACAGGCGGCCGCCGAGGTAGGCGCCGGTGTCGCCGAGGAAGGTGCCGACGAGCACGTCGATCACGATGCCCTCGCCGTGGGGCAACCCGCGCAGGAGCACCGCATGGGCGAGCCCGAGCCCGATCCAGAAGACGCCGAGCAGTGTGAGCGCCATTCCGCCCACGCTCGGATGACGCTGCGCGAGTGTCAGGCCGAAGAGAACCGGAAGCGACGCGCTCGCAGCGAGCAGCACCTGCGCCTGGTCGCCGTAGAGAGCCGCGATCAGAAGACCCGCGAGCGCGACGAAGCCGGCCAGACGCACCGGATCGGCGCGCTCGTACATTCCGTAGAGCTCGTGCATGCAGAGGCAGCCGAGCGCGAACAGGCCGGCGGCGAAGATCGCGTCGCCCTCGATCACGAGGAACAGCGCGAGCGCGATCAACGGCAGCGCGAACAGGAAGCGCGAGGCGATGTCCGAGTCTCCTGCGCTCGAGAGCAGGCCGGCACGAGTTGGAGTACGGGGATTGGACATCGGGCTAACGGCCGCCGAACCGCCGGCGGCGCTCTGAGAACTCGGCCAAGGACTGCTCGAGCGCCTCGCGGGAGAAGTCGGGCCACAGCTCGTCGCGAAACACGAGCTCCGAGTAGGCGGACTGCCACAGCAGGTAGTTGGAGAGACGACGCTCTCCGCTCGTGCGCACGATCAGGTCTGGGTCGTGCATCTCCGGCGCATAGAGCAGCTTGCGGAAGTCCTGCTCGGAGCCGCCCTCGAACCTGCGCGCGGCGTCGAGTATCTCGGCGCGCCCGCCGTAGTTGAACGCCACGAACAGGGTGATGCGAGCGTTGGCGTCGGTGAGCGCTTCAGCCCAGGCCATGCGCTCGAGGAGGTCGGCTGCGACGCCCTCGCGGCGACCGATGAAGCGCATGCGCACTCCCTCGTCGTGCAGCTCGGGGGTCTCCTCGGAGATGCGCTTTGCGAACATCCTCATCAGGCCTTCGACCTCCTCGACGGGTCGCGACCAGTTCTCGGTCGAGAACGAATACACCGTGAGCTCGCGCACCCCGAGCTCGGCGGCGTCGCGCAGGCGAGCCTTGACGGTGTCGGCGCCGGCGCTGTGACCCTCGTTGACGGACAGGCCGCGCGCACGCGCCCAGCGGCCGTTGCCGTCGGTGATGATCGCGACGTAGCGGGCGCGCGAGGCATCGTTGCCTGGCCCTCCCTCTCTCCCACTGTCGCGGGTGGCGCCGATCACGTCTCGGTGCTCTCCACCGTCGCTCGGGCGGCTGATGCGGCGATCGCCACCATCACACCTCGAGGATCTCCTCCTCCTTGGCCTTCAAGATCGCTTCTAGATCGCCGATGCGCCCATCTGTGAGCTTCTGCAACTCGACCTCGGCGCGATGCTCGTCGTCGGAGCCGGCCTCGCCTTCTGACTTGAGATCGCGCAGGTGCTGCATCGTGTCGCGGCGCACGTTGCGAATCGCGATGCGCCCGTCCTCGGCGAGGTTGCGCACGACCTTGACGAGGTCCTTGCGGCGCTCCTCCGTGAGCTCGGGCACGGCGAGGCGGATCAGGTTGCCGTCGTTGGAGGGGTTCAGGCCGACGTCTGACTCGTTGATGGCCTTCTCGATGTTCTTGATCGAGGACTTGTCGTAGGGCTGGACGGTGATCAGGCGCGCCTCGGGCGCCGACACCGTCGCGAGCTGGTTGAGCGGCGTCTGCGCGCCGTAGTAGTCGACGACGACGCGCTCGAGCAGGGCGGGGCTCGCACGGCCGGTCCTGACGGTGGAGAACTCATGCTGGGTCGACTCGAGCGACTTGGTCATCCGCTCGCGAGCGTCCTCCAGCAGGGCGTCGATCATCTCAGCGGCCATCCTCGGCTCCTCTTCTTCTGGAAATCATGTGCTCACGAGCGTTCCCACCCGGGCGCCCGAGATTATCCGCGCGATGTTGGTCTCGTCGTCCATGTTGAAGACGTTCAGAGGCATCGAGTTCTCCATGCACAGGGCAAGCGCCGTGGAGTCCATCACTCGCAGGCGCTGCTCGAGCGCTTCCATGTGGGTGATCTGGGGGATGAACCGTGCCGTGGAGTCGATCGCGGGATCGGCGCTGTAGACGCCTTCAACGCCGTTCTTGGCCATCAGGATGATCTCGGCGTGGATCTCGGCGGCCCGCAGGGCCGCGGCCGTGTCGGTCGTGAAGAACGGGTTGCCGGTGCCCGCCGCGAAGATCACGACGCGGCCCTTCTCGAGGTGGCGCATGGCGCGGCGGCGAATGTAGGGCTCGGCGACCTCGGAGATGCCCAGGGCGGATTGCACGCGCGTGTTGGTGCCGGTCTTCTCGAGGGCATCCTGCAAGGGCAGGGCGTTGAGCACGGTCGCGAGCATCCCCATGTAGTCGGCGGTCGAGCGGTCCATGCCCTCGGCGGCCCCCTTCATGCCTCTGAAGATGTTGCCGGCCCCGACCACGATCGCGACCTCGACGCCCTGGTCGCGCACCGCCGAGACCTGGCGGGCGACGGCGGCGACCCGATCGGGGTCGGTGCCATAGTCCAGCGAGCCCATCAGGGCCTCGCCGGAGAGCTTGAGCAGGATACGTTTGAAGGCAGGGGCGCTCATCGACGGAAGAGCCTATCCATTCGCCGGACGAGCCCGTCCTCGGGCGCTCCCACGAGACGGCCCCCCGCGCGCGCGGGGGGCCGTGCGCCGCCGCAGAGAACAAACTCCCCGGCAGAGAGGACAATGTCGCGTGGCGCTCACGCAGGGGCGCGTGGTGCGACGGCGGCTCGACTACTGACCGATCGCGAAGCGCACAAAGCGCCGGATCACGACGTTCTCGCCCGTCTTGACGGTCAGCTCGTCGCGCAGCTGCTGGACCGTCTTGCCCTCGAACTTGGGGTTGTGCATCTCCTGATCGAGCAGCACGATCGTGCGATACCAGGCGTCGAGCTTGCCGTCGACTATCTTCGAGCGCACGTTCTCGGGCTTCTCTGCCGCCTCCCGCTCGTAGATGCGCGCCTCGGCGTCGCGCGCCTGCGCCGGCACGTCCTCGCGTGAGACGTGCTTGACGGTGGGCGTGGCGGCGATCTGCATGGCCACATCGCGGGCGAAGCCGACGAAGTCGTCGTTGGTGGCGACGAAGTCGGTGTTGCAATCGACCTCGATCAGGACGCCCACCTTGGCGCCGGCGTGGATATAGGCCTGGACGGTGCCCTCTGTGGCGGTGCGCTCGCCCAGGTCCTGGATCTTCTTGCCCTGCTTCAGGCGCAACAGCTCGATCGCCTTGTCGACGTCGCCCTCGGACTCGGCGAGCGCCTTCTTGCAGTCCATCATGCCGGCGCCCGTGCGATCGCGCAGGGCCTTGACGTCCTTGGCGGAGATCTCGGTCGTGCTCACGATGCGCTTGCCTCCTCTGCGGGTGTCGTCTCCGCGGGTGTCGTCTCCGCCGCTGCGCTCTCCGTGGTCTCGGTGGGCGCCGGAGCCGCCGGAGCCGGAGCCCCCTGAGCTGGAGCCCCCTGAGCCGGAGCCGCCTGAGCCGGAGCCGGAGCCGCCTGAGCCGGAGCCGGAGCCGCCTGAGCCGGAGCCGGAGCCGCCTGAGCCGGAGCCGGAGCCGGAGCCGCCTGAGCTGGAGCCGCCTGGGCCGGAGCCGCCGGCTCAGCGGCCGATGCGGCGGCAGCCGCCTGAGCGGCCGCGGCCTGCTTCTCCGCGAGCTCCTTGGCCGCAGCTTCCTCGGCCTCGCGCTTGGCCTGCTCCTCCGCTTCGCGGCGGGCGCGCTCCTCGGCCTCGCGTCGGGCCTGCTCGGCGCGTTCCGCGCGGGCCTTCTCCTCCTCGGCGCGGAATACGGCGTGGCCCTGGGCGACGACGTCGCCGATCGCTTTGGCGATCAGCGCGCACGAGCGCATCGCGTCGTCGTTGCCGGGGATCACGTAGTCGATCCCGTCGGGGTCGCAGTTGGTGTCGACCAAGCCGATGATCGGAATGCGCAGGCGCTGAGCTTCGCGCACCGCGATGGCCTCGGTTTTCAGGTCGATCACGAACAGCGCGTTGGGTGTGCGCTGCATGTTCTTCACGCCGCCGAGGTTGGCCCGCAGCTTTGCGAGGTCCGCTTGGGCGGCCATGCGCTCGCGGGTGGGGAGCAGCGCGAGCTGACCCTCGGTCTCGTAGCGTTCGAGGTCGTGCAGACGGCGGATGCGCTGGTCGATGGTCTGGAAGTTGGTGAGCAGGCCGCCGAGCCAGCGATGGTTGACGTAGGGCATATCCGCGGCCTCGGCGACCTCCTTGATCGCGTCGCGAGCTTGCTTCTTGGTGCCGACGAACAGCACGGTGCCGCCGCGATGGGCGATCTGGGCGGCCACTTCTTGGGCTTGCTGCAACAGCACTGCTGTCTTCAGCAGGTCGATGATGTAGATGCCGTTGCGCTCGCCATGGATGAAGCGGCGCATCTTGGGGTTCCAGCGGCGTGTCTGATGGCCGAAGTGGACTCCGGCCTCCAGCAGATCCGCGATTCCTACCTGGGTCACGGGTGCTCCCTTATGTGGTGTCGGTTAGATCCGGGCGGTGCGTCGCGGACCCGATGACGCACTTACGGCGTTGCTCGGGCAGGGCCGCGTCACGCATTCGCACGGCGTTTCCAGTTGGAGTTCGACCGCTCAGTCTACCGCCCGCGGTCGCCTTCGGCGCGCTCGAGCGCCTGACGCAGGTCTGGGGGTAGCGGCGAGCTGACGTCGACCGAGGCGCCGGTGATCGGGTGGGGAAAGGTGAGGCGCGTCGCGTGCAGGAACTGGCGCGTCAGCCCGAAGGCGCCTGCGGCGCCGTACTCGGGGTCGCCGCACACCGGATGGTCGATCGCCTGCAGGTGCACACGAATCTGGTGGGTGCGCCCCGTGTCCAGGCGCAAGCGCAGCAGCGACGCTCCGTGAAGGGAGCGCTCGAGCGTGAAATGGGTGCGAGCCTCGCGGCTGCCGACGCCCCCGACGGCCATCCGAGTGCGAACCCGCGGATGACGTCCGATTGGCGCCTCGATCGTGCCGCTGCGCGCAGGCGGGCGGCCCTCGACGAGCGCGAGGTACTCGCGCTGCATCAGGCGCTCGCGCAAGGTGTCCTGCAACAGCCGGTGGGCCTCCTCCGAGCAGGCCACCACGAGCAGGCCCGAGGTGTCGCGGTCGAGCCGGTGCACGATGCCCGCCCGCTCGGGCTCGCCTCCCGCCGCTGTGCCGGCGAGCAGCTGCGAGAGCGTGCCCTCGCGATGGCCGCGCGCGGGGTGCACGACCAGGCCGGCGGGCTTGTCGACCACGAGCAGGTGCTCGTCCTGGAGGAGGATCTCGAAGTCGGGGGTTTTTGCGGGAGACACTTTCGCTGTCGTCTGGTAGGGATGCTGTCGGCGCCGGTCTCCATTTTGAGTGGCGCCCATAGAGCCTGATAGCACGTGCCCTCAGCGTCGCGATGGCTCCGATCTGCTCGCCGGGCCCTCTGCGACCAGGAACAGCAGCAGGACTCCGAGCGTGATCGACGCGTCGGCGAGGTTGAACGGCGGCCAGCCGAGCGGCAGCTTGACGAAGTCTGTGACCGAGCCGGCGCGCAGGCGGTCGAGGATGTTGCCGAGCGCGCCCCCGAGGAGCATTCCGGTCGGAAGCCAGATCAACGGCTTGTCGTAGTGGCGGGCGAAGTAGACGACGAGCACGAGCAGCGCCGCGCCGACCAGCAGGCTGACCGCCAGGTGGCGTCCTGGCAGGAAGCCGAACGCCACGCCCTGGTTGCGAGTGTTGACGAGCTGCAGGCCGGGCAGCAGGCCGCGTGTCTCCCCGGGCACGATCGAGTCGCGCACCGCCGCCTTGGTGAGCTGATCGAGCGCGACTACGATGGCTGTCACGAGCGTGGCCCATAGGAAGGGCGGGCCCACCCGCCGCACCGAAGCCTGGACGGGGAGCGCGGTCAACCGTGGATCAGGCCGACGAGCAGGTTGCCGACGAGCGACAGCACGATGATCGCCACGATCGGGCTGAAGTCGAACGCGCCGACCATCGGGATGATGCGCCGGAAGATCCGCAGGTATGGCTCGCACACGTCGCGCAGGAAGCTGAGCACGGCGTCCATCGCACGCGAATAGGGCGGGCGCACCCCGAAGGCGAACAGCAGCTGCGTGACGATGTAGAGCACGATCAGCAGCGTGTACACGTAGATCAGCGTCGAGAGGTAGCCGGCGATTTCGGTGCGCGCGCTGGCGAGCAGGAGGCTCATCTGCCGAGAACCGCGTCGAGGGCATCGCTGAAGGCAGCTCTCACGCCGCCTCGCTCCAGAGCTGCGAGTCCGCGCGCCGTGATCCCTCCGGGGGAGGCGACCTCGCGGCGCACCGCCAGGGTGTCGTAGTCGCGTTGGCGCAGCAGCTCGGCGGTGCCGGCCAGCGTCTCGGTGACGAGAGCCGAGGCCTGCGACGGGGAGATGCCCCTGCGCACGCCAGCATCGACTTGCGCCTCGGCAATCAGGGCGACGTACGCGGGGGCGCATGACATCAGCCCCATAGCGACGTCGACGAGCGAGTCCTCGAGCTTCACGAGCATGCCAAGTGAGGAGAACAGTTCGTCCACCTCGCGATCCAGCTGGGCGTCCTGGGGATCGTCGATTGACCGAACCACGGCGCCTCTGCGCACCTCGACGGGAAGGGAGGGTAGGAAGCGGTAGACGGGGATCCCCGGATAGGAGCGCTTCAACGCCGGCAGCGGGGTGGCTGCGAGGATCGAGGCGACCGCCTTGGCCGCCGGGGCCAGCTCCCGAGCGACCGCCTCGAGTTGCGCGGGCTTGTGGCAAAGCACAATGAGGTCCGCTCGCTGCGCCACCTCGACGCCCGAGGCCAGCGCCTCGCCGCCGGTCTGGCTTGCCAACTCCCGCGCGCGGTCGGCCACCGGGTCGAAGCAGAGCATCGGGCTGTCCCATCCGCGCGCCATCGCGCGCGCCATGTTCCCGCAACCGATTAGACCGACATTCATAGGGCAATCAGGCTACCGGCCCGCCCGGCCGATTAGCTTTGATTGAAGAAGCCCTTTTCGATCAGGCGGGCGCGCTCCTCGGCGGAGATCTCCACGTTGCGCGGCGTCAGCATGAAGACCTTGTCGGCGATCCGCTGCATGCCTCCGTCCAGCGCGTAGGTGAGACCGCTGGCGAAGTCGATCAGGCGCTTGGACAGGTCGGTGTCGGCGCCCTGCAGGTTGAGGATCACCGGGATCGAGTCCTTGAACTTGTCGGCGATCTGCTGGGCGTCGTTGAACGACTTCGGGATCACGAGGTGCACGCGCACGTCGCCGTTGCCGCGGCCCACGGGTCGCAGGGTGGTCGTTGGCCGCCCGCGCTGCTCGGAGCGGTCGTCCTCCGGGAAGATCTCGTCGAACTCGTCGCGCCGGCGACGCGGAGAGAGGCGGCGCACGTTGGGGCGCTCGCGATAGCGGTCGGCGATCTCCTCCTCGTGGGGCGGCTCGTCGTAGTCGTCGTGGTACTCCTCGGCGAGGCCGAAGTACACGAGAGCGCGGTGCCAGGAGTCGCGAAATGCCATTTGTAAAGGGCGTGTTCGGTGAAAACGGGCGTTTCCCTGCTCATGCGCGAGCTTCGCCGCGCAGCGGCGAAGGGGTTGGGCACCCGTTTCCGTACCCCCTAAGCGTACAACCGCGTGCCGATCCGCACGATTGTGGCGCCCTCCTGCACCGCTACGGCGAAGTCCTGGGTGGTGCCCATCGAGAGCTCTCCCAGGCCACGTTCCTCGGCAAGCTCGCGCAAGCGGCGAAACCAGCGGCGACTCTGCTCGGGGTCGCCGGCGAGCGGCGGCATCGTCATCAAACCCACCACCGGGACGGGCGAGCGGGCGATGAATGCGTCGAGCTGCGCGGGCGCGACACCGCTCTTGCGCGGATCCTCCGCGAGGTTGACCTCGACGAGCACGCGCAAGCCCGGGGCCGCGCGATTCGCGTGGCGCTCGAGCTCGCGCAGGGCGGAATCGCTCGCCAGCGAGTGGATCAGGCGCACGTGCGGGACGATCGAGCGCACGTGTTTGCTTTGCAGGGCCCCGATGAAGTCCCATGTGAGCAGGTCTCCGTGCGCTGCGACCTTCTCGCGCAGGTCCTGGGCGCGATTCTCGCCGACGAGCGAGATCCCGGCGCTTGCGAGCGCCGGGATCTCCTCGCAGGACACGTACTTGCCCGCCGCAAGCACCTCCACGCGACTTGGGTCGCGCCCGTATGCCTCGGCGGCGGCGGCCACCTCGGCGCGCACCGCTTGCATGTTCGCCCGCACGCGCTCGGCGTCCAGCCCGTGAATCAGCTGCGCCATCGAGGCCTCACGCTTTCCCGACGGCGCTAGGGTCACTCATCGAGTGAGCCACGCCAAGCCGGCCTGGCGCCCAGCGCGGGGGCCTTCGCGCCGGTGGGAGAAGAAGCGCTCGTCACAGATCGTGCACGCCCGCATGTGGCGCACGCGCACCACGCCGGCGACCGACAGCCGTTCATCGGCGATCGCGCGCAGCTCGATCGTGCGCCCGTCGCGATGGGCGCCGCCGAAGGCCTCGTGGACCTCCTCGCCGACCTCGGAGCAGCAGATGCCGGCGCACGGACCCACGACCGCCTCGATCTCGCCCTGGCCGCCGACTTCGCGCAGAGCGCGCACTCCCTGCTCCAGCACACCCGCCGCCAGCCCGCGCCAGCCCGCGTGCAGCGCGGCCACCGCGCCGCGGGCGCCGAGCACGACGGGGATGCAGTCGGCCGTCAGCACCATCGCCGCGACTCCGCGGCAGGCGACCGCGTGACCGTCAGCCTCCAGGCTTGGCTGGCGCTCGCTGTCGCACTGCTCGAGGGCGCTCGGAGGGCGCTCGCGCTCGACCTCGCAGGCCACGCGTCCCACCACGGCGCCGTGCACCTGATAGCCACGCACCAAACGTCGCACCCCGATCAGCTCGCGCAGGCGCTCCCGCGCCTGGAGCCCGTGCTCTGCCTGCTCGCCGCCGACGCTCGAGAGATTGCCGTGAGCCCTGCCGGTGAACAGCGCGCGTCCGCCCCCGGGCAATCGAAAGATCTCGCCGGCGGCAAGCGACCCCGAATCGAGAACGAGCCCACTCTCCCCGCCCCCGCGATCGCGGCGCGAGCGCCGACCTGACCGCTGGGCGCTCATACTCGCGCTTCGAGAGCCGCGCGCAGCTCGGTCTCGCGGCCAGGCTCGATTCGTTCTTCTAGGAGCAGCCTGTAGGACTCTTCCAGGCGCACACCGACCTCCGGTCCCTCGGGCACGCCCGCGGCGATCAGGTCGTCGCCTGTGACCTCCAGGCAGACGTAGCGCTGGTCGTTGAGCCATTCTTCGATCACTCGCCGCCCATAGGACCCGGGGCCGTCCTCCAGCTCGCGCACGGCCGCCGCGAGCGCGAGCGACTCGACCGGCGTGCCGACGGTCAGCTCGAGCAGGTCGACCGTTGTGTCGGCGCTGTCGACGTGGTCGACCGCGAAGGCGGCGCTAACTGCCGCGCCGAACGCGCGATCGCCGTCGCGCGCCGGAAGCTCGAGGTCGTGCAGGAAACCGCGCATCGCGGGCTCGGTCTCCTCCTTGCCGAGCTCGTCGCACAGCCGGAGCAGGAGCGAGGCGGCCAGCAGCACCGTCCTCGAGCCGTCCTCGGGGAGGATCTCGAGCGCCGTGCGCACGACATGCTCGTCGAAGCTCACTCCCGGCTCCCACGCCGTGAGAGCGCCGAGCCGGTCCAGCTCGGCCAGCGGCGCCACGGGGTCGGTTTCGGCGAACGCGAGGCGCAGCTCCGCCCCGAGGCGCGGGCCGGAGACCGTTTTGAGAGCGCCCGCGGCGATGGCCTCGACGGCTAGAGCCGCGGTATGCGGCTCCACCTCAAAGGCCAGACGCGCCTTGTAGCGCACGAGGCGCAGGATGCGCGTGGGATCGTCGGCGAAGCTGGCGTCGTGGAGCACTCGCAGGCGCCGTGCCGCCAAATCCTCGAGCGCACCGGGGGCTGCCCGCACCTCCCCCGCCCGCTCGCCCGCGAGCGCCACGGCGATCGCATTGACGGTGAAGTCGCGTCGCCGCAGATCCTCGGCGGGGGAGCCCGGACGGACCTCCGGAAGCGCACCCGGCGCTGGGTAGCTCTCCGCGCGGATCGTGGCCAGGTCCACGCGCGCATCGCCGCCCTGCACGACTGCCGTTCCGAAGCGCTCGTGCAACGTCACCTCCCCGGCAAGCTGCGCCGCAAGCGCCTGCGCGAGCCGCTCCACACCCGACTCGACGATCACGTCGAGCTCGCGCGGGCGGGCACCGAGCACGATGTCGCGCACCGCCCCTCCAACGAGCTCCACGCTGCCGCCGTGATCGGCTGCCGCCGCGAGCAGCTCGCTACCGCCTGCGAGGCTTCGCAGGCGCTCCAGCACCGTCGCACCGTCGCTGCTCGACACCGCGATCCGCTCCTCCCCGTATGCGCCTGCCTGGTCGTCGATCATCGTCATGCACGCTCCTCGATCGTTGACTACGGCGAGGGCCATTTCCTTCCCTGGGACTCAGTCGATGCGCACCGGCGCACCCGCCGCCGCGAGATACGCCTTGGCCTGCGCAACCGTGTACCTGTTGTAGTGGAAGATCGAGGCGCATAGCACCGCATCGGCGCCGGCTTGCAGCGCGTCCAGCAGATGCTCCAGCTTCCCGGCCCCCCCCGAGGCGATCACGGGCACGTCGACCGCCGTGCTCACGGCCGCTGTGAGCGGCAGGTCGTAGCCGTCGTTGGTGCCGTCGCGGTCCATGCTCGTCAGCAGGATCTCACCCGCCCCGCGCGCCGTCCCCTCGCGTGCCCACGCCACCGCGTCGCGACCTGTGGAGGTGCGTCCGCCCGCCACGTAGGCCTCCCAGCGACGACCCTCGTCTGTGGTCGCTGGCGCGTCTGAATCCTCGCTGCCGGCGTCGCCGGCGGCGACGGACGCGCCACCGTTGCGCGAGGCTGCCTTGGCGTCGATGGCGAGCACGACGCACTGCGCCCCGAAGACCGCGGCGAGCTCGTCGATCAACTCGGGGCGAGCGAGCGCCGCGGAGTTGACCGACACCTTGTCGGCGCCAGCGTCGAGCACCGCCTGAGCGTCTGCGACGGAGCGGATGCCGCCGCCGATCGTGAACGGCACGAACACGTCGTTTGCGGTGTCGCGCGCGAGCTTGACGATCGTCTCGCGTCGCTCGTGCGTCGCCGTGATGTCAAGGAAGACGAGCTCGTCGGCGCCTTCGCGGTCGTAGTGGGCGGCCAGCTCGACCGGGTCGCCAGCGTCGCGGATGTCGAGGAATTCGACGCCCTTGACGACGCGACCGGCGTCGACGTCCAGGCACGGGATCACGCGCTTGTAGTGCACTCGCCCACCGTAGCGAGCCCGGCCCGCATCGAGGGGATTGGCCATCGCTCACGTCGGCTGGCCCCGCAGTCACGTAATAGGAATCCTTGCTACTGTCGGGCTTTGCGGGGGATGTCGATCGCGATGGCGGGGAAACGCTCCAAAACGAAGCCGCTGGTCGCTCTAGTCGCGACCGGCTCCAAAACGAAGCCGCTGGTCACTCTGGTCGCGACCGTCTTCCTTTGCGTCGGCGTGAGCGCTTGCGGCGACAGCGGCAAAGGCTCCGGTTCGGCATCCCGGGCGAGCTCCGCGACCGGCGCGGGCGAAGCTTCGAGCGGCGGCGGGACCTCGAGCGCGGCTTCGAGCGCGGGCTCCCCCGAAGGCGCCAATACGATCGTGGATTACGGCCAACCGGCGTCCGCGGCGGACGAACACGCAGTCGCGGCGCTCGTGAGACGCTACTACGCCGCGGCAGCTGTGGACGACGGCGCCAAGGCTTGCGCGCTGATCTATTCGATCTTCAAAGAATCGATCCCTGAAGATTACGGCCAATCCCCCGGCCCGCCGGGTCTGCGCGGCAAGACCTGCGCCACGGTCATGACCAAGCTTTTCAAGCAACGCCACAGCCGCCGGGTCTCAGACCTGGCGGCCCTCAGGGTCACCGGGGTGCGTGTTCGTGGCAGGAAAGGTTTTGCCCTGCTGGCGCTCTCTACGCCTGGCAAGCGCTACATCTCCTTGGAGCGCGAACACGGGACGTGGAGGATCGACGCCTTGGTCGACGTCGCCGTGCCCTCGACGTAGCGACCGCGCGAGGTTGAGCTCAGCCGTCGAGCACCGCGAGCGCCTCGGCCACGCTGAAGCGCCGCTCGTAGAGCGCCTTGCCGACGATCACCCCCGCCAGACTCGGGGCTCGAAGCCTCACCAGGCCTTCCAGGTCGGACAGCTCGCCGATCCCGCCCGAGTAGACGAAGCTGCCGGGCACGGCGCGTGCCACGCGACTCACTTCCTGAAGGTCGGGGCCTTCCAGCATCCCATCGCGATCCACGTTCGTGTACACGAGCTCGCTCGCGCCACGCTCCCAGAGCCGCTCGAACACCTCTTCGCCGGCGCCGTCTGCGATCGTCTCGGTCCATCCCGCGGTGACCACCCGCCCGCCACGCACGTCGACCGACACGAGCACCCTTCCGGGCCACCGCTCGAGCGCTTGCTCGAGCAGGTCGGGGTCGGTGAAGGCGGCCGTGCCGAGGATCGCCCGCTCGGCGCCGGCGTCGAGCGCATCGGATATCGCCTCGAGCGAGCGCAGCCCACCGCCGAACTGGACGGGCACGCCCAGCTCGCCTGCGATCCGACGCAGGTGAGTGAGGTTCACGGGCGCGCCGTCGCGCGCGCCGTCGAGGTCGACCACGTGCAGGAGACGCGCCCCCGCACGCACCCACTCGCTGGCGGCCGACAGCGGGTCCTCGTCGTAGACCTTCTTGGCGTCGAAGTCGCCCTTCACGAGCCGCACGGCCTTGCCGCCGAGCATGTCGATCGCCGGGTAGAGGTTCATGACCCGGCGGGCGCCACGGCGCGAGCGCAGATGCGCGCGAAGTTCGCCAGCAGGCGCAGGCCGGCGGCCGATGACTTCTCGGGGTGAAACTGGACTCCGTAGAAGCTGTCACGGCCCACGACGCTCGCGAACGGAGCGCCGTACACGGCGGTTCCGAGAATGTCCTCTGGCTCGTTCGGCGCCGGCGCGAAGGAGTGCACGTGGTAGAAGGCGCAACGCTCCGGCAGGCCCTCCAGCAGCGGCGAGCTCGCGCAGAAGCTCACCTCGTTCCAGCCGATGTGCGGAAGCTTCAGCGAGCCGTGCTCGAGCTGGCGCACCTCGCCGGCTATCGCTCCGAGCCCGCTTGCCCCACCTTGCTCGGTCGAGTGCTCGAACGCCAACTGCATCCCCAGACAGATCCCGAGCACCGGCGTGCCCAGCCCAAGGCGCTCTCGCAAGAGCTCGTCGAGGCCGAGCTCGCGCAGGTTGGCCATGCCGCGCGGGAAGGCGCCGACGCCGGGCACTATGAGGCCCGAGGCCGCGCGCAGGCGATCGTGATCGCTCGAGATCGTCACGCTCGCACCGATGTGCTCGAGCGCCTTCTCGACCGAGCGGCGATTGCCCATGCCGTAGTCCACGATCGCGATCTCCAGCGGCTCGTCGAGCAGCCCGCGAGTATCTGTGTCGCGCTCATTTGCGCCTGTGTCGCGCTCATTTGCGCCGGCGTCGCGCTCCATCGAGGTCATGCCGTCAGCGTCCCCTTCGTGCTGGGCACGCCGCTCTCGGTCGGGTCGAGCGCCACCGCCTCGCGCAACGCGCGCGCAAACGCCTTGAACGCCGCCTCGATCATGTGATGTGCGTTGGCGCCAGCCTGCACCTGCAGGTGCAGCGTCAGCTTGGCCGCGTTGGCGAGCGCTCTGAAGAACTCCTCCGCCAGCTCGTGGTCGAAGCCGCCCGTGGCGCCCGCTGGAAGCTCCGCCTCGAACAACGTGAACGGCCGTCCGGAGATGTCGATCGCGCAGCTGGCCCGCGCCTCGTCCATGGGCACGACCGAATATCCATATCTGTAGATGCCGGCTCGATCCTCGAGCGCCCGGTCGAGCGCCTGGCCGAGGGCGATCGCCGTGTCCTCCGCGGTGTGGTGGGCGCCCGTCTGCAGGTCGCCTGTGACCTGCACCGCGAGATCCATCCGCGCGTGGCGCGCGAGCAGGTCGAGCATGTGGTCGAGAAAGCCCACTCCCGTCTCGCGCGTGCCCAGCCCGGTTCCGTCGAGCGTGAGCGATAGGCGCACGTCGGTCTCGCCGGTCGCGCGCTCGATCGTGGCCGTGCGCTTGCCGGTGGTCGCCGTGCGCTTGCCGGTGGTCGGCTCGGGGCTCATGTCACTCATTCTTGCTCACCGGCGCTTGCCATCCCTGCTCGGCGATGCGCGCCTCCATCGAGAGGGCGTGCAGGGGGAAGCCCTCCGCTCTCGCGACCGGGGCTCCGGCCAGCGCCAGCTTGGCGGCAGCCCGCTGGCCGATCTCGACGACCGACATGCGTCTGCGGAAGTGGCGTGGGGAGAGCGTCGAGGCAAAGCGCGCCGCTCCGCCGGTTGGGAGCACATGGTTGGAGCCGGCCGTGTAGTCGCCGAAGGCGGCGCCTGCGCCCCGTCCGAGCAGCATGCACCCGGCGGCGCGCACCCTGCCGGCGAGTGCCTCCTCGGCGGCGCCGACGAGCTGCAGGTGCTCGGGCGCGAACGCATTCGCGAGCTCGACGGCCGCCGCGGCGCCGCTCGTCTGGATAAGCACGCAGGCGTCCGGCTCGAGCGCGGGCCAAGAAGCCTGCTCGCGCTCGATCTCCGAAGCCACCGCGTCGAGCGCGGCGCGCGAGCTCGAGACCCCCGCCACGAGACTGCCAGCGCCGTGCTCGGCCTGGGCGAGCAGGTCGAGGGCGACCAGCCGCGGGTCGGCGTCGGGGCCGAACACGACCATCAGGTCGCTCGGCCCGGCGAACCCGTCGATGCCGACGACATGCGAGAGCCTTCGCTTTGCCTCCTGCACGTACAGATTGCCGGGGCCCACCACGACGTCCACACGCCCAACCGACTCCGTCCCGAACGCGAGCGCCGCGATCGCCTGAGCGCCGCCCATCCTGTAGACGCGCTCTACCCCGCATAGCCTGCAGGCTGCGAGAACAGCCTGATGGGCCTGCCCGTCGAGGCCAGGTGGCGTGCACACCGCCACGTCGAGCACGCCGGCCGCGCGGGCGGTGACGACTCCCATCACGACCGTGCTCGGGTAAGCCGCTCGCCCTCCCGGCACGTAGATCGCGGCGGCGCTCACCGGCAGCTCGCGCAGCGTGACGGTGTGGCCCTGCGCGAGATCCACCTCCACGCGATCCTGGCCGATCGAGGCGTCGGCGACTTGCGCGACGTTGGCGATCGCAACCTGCAACCCTGCGACGACCTCCAGCGGCATCTGCTCGAGCGCCTCGTCGAGCTCCTGCGCCGTCACGTTCAGCTCGCGTGGCTCCGCGCCGTCTGTGTCGAATCTGCGCGTGTACTCTTGCACCGCCTCGTCGCCCTCTGCCCGCACGTGCGAGACGATCGTGGCGACGGCCTCTTCGATCCCTTCGACGCCTCCGATCAGCCTGCGCAGATTGGCGGCTGCGAGCGCCGACGCGCCCGGCCGCTCGACATCGGTGAGTGTCACCCGCTCAACTAGCATCCGCGCCCTCCTGCGAACCATGCTCGGTGGCGTCGCAGACGAGCTGGGCTGGCGTCAAGCGACACGCAGACGCTCCAATAGCTCGTCGATCGCCTGCGCGCGCAGCTTGTGCGCGACCGGGTTTGCGATCAGGCGCGCGGTGCACTCAACGATCTCCTCCCTCACGATCAGGTCGTGTTCGCGCAGAGTGGTGCCCGTCGCGGTCAGGTCCACGATCGCCTCGACCATGCCCGTGAGAGGGGCTAGCTCCACCGAGCCCTTGACCTCGACGATCTCCCCCTGGCGGCCGGTCTCCTCCAGGTGACGCGCGGCGATGCGCGGATACTTCGTGGCCACGCGCATCACTCCGAGCCGTCGCAGCGCCTCGGCGGCCGGGTCCGGGCCCGCCTCGCTTGCCAGCACCATCGTGCAGCGCCCGTAGCCGAGGTCGAGCAGCTCGTATACCTCGCGCGCAGGGTCTTCCGAGCCGTGCGAGGACTGCTCGAGCAGCACGTCCTTGCCGGTGATGCCGATGTCGGCGGCGCCCGCCTCCACGTACGTGGGCACGTCGGACGGGCGCATAGTGATCACGCCGATGTCCTCGAACAGCAGCTTACGGTCGTTGGAGCGCAGCTCCGCGGTATCCAGTCCAAGGCCTTCGAGCAGATCCACCGTGTCCGCGAACAGCGCGCCGCGCGGCACGGCGATCGTGAGGCCGTTGATGGCGCTCACCTTGTCAGGGCTCCCGCATGGGCCTGCCCGGGCTCGCCACGCTCCTCCCCGGCCAGCGCGATGTGCAGGCGTTCGACCCCGAGCGCGAAGCCGACCGCCGGCAACGAGCGTCCGAAGCGTCCAAGCAGCTCGTCGTAGCGCCCGCCGCCGCCGATCGGAGCGCCCAGCGCAGGGTCGTACACCTCGAACACCGCGCCCGTGTAGTAGCCGATGCTGCGCACCAAGCCGAGATCGAAGATAACCCGCTCGGCGACCTTCGGCTCGAGCAGGTCGTGCACTTGGCGCATGTTCGCCGCCGCGTCCGCGACCGCCGTGGCGGACGCATCCAGCACGTCCGGGCCACCGCGTCGCTGCGGCACGTCGAGCAGCAGGCTGCGCGCCTGCGCGGATAGCTGCAGCTCGGCGAGATCGCGCTCGAGCGCCACGAAGTCGCGATGGGCGAGCGCGCCGAGCAGTCGCTTACGGGCCTGCTCGGGCACGCCGAGGCTGGCCATCAGCGAGGGGAACAGCGAAGCGTCGCCGAGGCCGATCCGGTAGCCCTCCAGGCCGACCGCGTCGAGCGCCGCGCAGAGCACGCCGAGCGCCTCCGCCGTTCCCTGCGGCGCCGGGGCCCCGATCAGCTCGATCCCGGCCTGCAGCAGCTCGCGTGGCTGCCCGCGCTGGGGGCGAACTCCCCTGTAGCAGTGAGCCAGATAGCAGAAGCGCAACGGGGGCTCGACCGTCGGGTAGCGGGTCGCAACGACCCGCGCGATCGGGACCGTCATGTCGGAGCGCAGCACGAGCACCGCTCCTGTCTCGTCGAACACGCGGTAGGCCGGCTGGGCGCCGGCCATGTCGGCGCGCGCGAGCACCGACTCGTACTCGAGCGCAGGCGTGTAGACCTCGCCGTAGCCGTGACGCTCGAACACCTCTCGCAACGAGTCGGTTATGGAGCGCACCTCGCTCGTCTCGTCTGGGAGCACGTCGCGGGTGCCGCTGGGGATCGGATGGATCACGACGCGAGGACTCTACGCGTGGACCGGCTCTGTGGCGACACGCTCGATGCGCGCGCCCAGCTCGCGCAGGCGCTCGTCGATGCGCTCGTAGCCGCGGTCGATCTGGCGGATGTTGCCGATCTCGCTGCGCCCCTCCGCGCACAGCGCGGCGAGCAGCATCGCCATGCCGGCGCGAATGTCAGGCGACTCCACGCGCTCTCCCCTGAGGCGGCGCGGGCCGGTGACGATCGCGCGGTGCGGGTCGCACATCACGATGTCGGCGCCCATCAGGATCAGCTTGTCGGTGAAGATCAGGCGGTTCTCGAACATCCACTCGTGCACGAGGATCGACCCGTTGGCCTGGGTGGCGAGCGCGACGGCGATCGAGGTGAGGTCGGCCGGGAAGGCGGGCCAGGGGCCGTCCTGGATCTTGCCCTTGTAGTCGCCAACATCCGATTGCACCGTGAGCTTTTGGGATCCCGGAACGATCACGTCGTCGCCGTCGAGCACCGTGCACAACCCGAGGCGCTCGAACACGAGACGGATCATGCGTAGGTCGCCCGGGACGGTGTCCTTGATGCGCAACTCGCCCCCGGTGACCCCGGCGAGCGCCATGAAGCTGCCGATCTCGATGTGGTCGGGCGCCACTCGGTGCTCGCAACCGTGCAGACGCTTGGCGCCCCCCACCGCGAGCAGGTTCGAGCCGATCCCCTGGATGTCGGCGCCCATCTTGACGAGCATGCGCGCCAGGTCCTGGACGTGGGGCTCGCAGGCGGCGTTGCCGATCACGGTCGTGCCAGATGTGAGCGAAGCGGCCAGCAGAGCGTTCTCGGTAGCCATCACCGAGGGCTCGTCCATGAAGACGTCGGTGGGACGCAGCCCGTCGGGGGCGCTGAGCACGATCTCTCGGTTGCAGTCAACGGCCGCCCCCATCGCGCGGAAGGCGTCGAGGTGAGGGTCGAGACGGCGACGGCCAATCACATCGCCGCCGGGGGGAGGCATTACGGCGCGGCGATGGCGTGCCAGCAGGGGACCGGCGAGCAGGAACGAGGCCCTGATCTGCTCGGCTAGCTCCGGGTCGATCTCCACGTCGCGGACGTCTGCCGCGCAGAGCACGACCTCGTTGGGCCCACGCCATTCGATCGACACGCCCAAGGACCCGAGGATCGCGAGCATCGCGTCGACGTCGCGGATGCGCGGAACGTTGTGGACCACGATCTGCTCCTCCGTGAGGAGGCATGCCGCGAGGATGGGCAGGGCGCCATTCTTGTTTCCGGCGGGAACCATCGTGCCGGAGAGCGGGGCGCCGCCTTCGATGACGAACTTCTCCATAGGCTGAATACGCCGACGAGGCTCCGGGGCGGAGTCCTGGATGAGGCGCTCAGCAAGCCTAACAGCCATCTCACCGAACAAGTTCGAGCGAGGTGGACCAGACCCTCCTCGCGATCTTCAAGCAGCGTCGCGCGACCGGATCGCTTCTGCCACGCTGCAACTCCTGTTGCAGCGCCGTGCGGCTCGAACACCGCATGAACAAGCCAGATTCGAGTGATCTTACCGTGGCTGGAGCAACACGTACAAGTGTTCGCATCCGGTCCGTCCGACTCCCTTCCTAGAGTGCGAACATATGTTCTACTCATCGAAGACACCGGCAGCCCCCGCACGTGTTGCGAGAGCGCTGCATTTGGTGCGCTCGTTCCTGTTGCTCGAGGATGACTATGACGTCGACTGGGAGGTCGACCAGGGTGAGTCAACCGCGGCGCCCATATTCGACTGGGAGAGACCGGATCGTGGTTTGCATCCACACCGGATGGCTCTTCGCAGTCGGCTGGGCGCAAGGCGTCCCGGGATGGTCGCGCACGATGAACAGGTGTGCTTGTGTCCTGTGAGCGGACGAGCTCGCGCCGGAGTGTCGCGCGGCTCCTCCTCACTTGACAGATCTTGCGCGCACGATGACGCGCAGGCGGGGTCCTTCGCGGACCATTAGCACCGAATGGGCATAGCAACGCCACGAGCCGCCCTTGGGGCGGCTCGTGTGCGTTAAGAAACCGGCGGCGTCCTACTCTCCCAGGCCCTTGCGAGCCAAGTACCATCGGCGCTGAGGGGCTTAACTTCTCTGTTCGGAATGGGAAGAGGTGTTTCCCCCTCGCCAAGGCCACCGGAAAAACGTGAGAGACCACGCGTCTCGGGGTCCTTCAAAACTGCACAGCGCCACAGCGGGTACCACCTCCGTAGCACGAGCGCGAACGCTCGGCTAGCGGAATCAAAAATCCGTCAAGCCCTCGACCCATTAGTACCGGTCTCCTTCGCACGTTACCGCCTTCCAGATCCGGCCTATCAACCTGGTGGTCTACCAGGGGTCTTACTCCCTCTAGGGGATGGGAGAACTCATCTTGAGGCCGGCTTCCCGCTTAGATGCTTTCAGCGGTTATCCGATCCACACGTAGCTAGCCTGCTATGCCCTTGGCAGGACAACAGATACACCAGAGGTGCGTTCATCCCGGTCCTCTCGTACTAGGGACAAATCCTCTCAATTCTCCAACGCCCACGGCAGATAGGGACCGAACTGTCTCACGACGTTCTGAACCCAGCTCGCGTACCGCTTTAATGGGCGAACAGCCCAACCCTTGGGAGCGACTTCACCCCCAGGATGCGACGAGCCGACATCGAGGTGCCAAACCGGGCCGTCGATGTGGACTCTTGGGCCCGATAAGCCTGTTATCCCCGGAGTACCTTTTATCCGTTGAGCGACGGCACTTCCACTTGCTACCGCCGGATCACTAAGACCTACTTTCGTACCTGCTCGACCTGTCGGTCTCGCAGTCAAGCTCCCTTGCTACCTTTGCGCTCTACGCACGATTTCCGACCGTGCTGAGGGAACCTTTGCGCGCCTCCGTTACATTTTGGGAGGCGACCGCCCCAGTCAAACTACCCGCCTGGAACTGTCCAGCACCCGGATTCACGGAATGCTGTTAGAAACCCAATACACCAAGGGTGGTATCTCAAGGTTGGCTCCACGCAAGCCGCAGCCTGCGCTTCAAAGCCTCCCACCTATCCTGAGCGAAATGCACCGAATTCCAATACCAGGTTGTAGTAAAGGTTCACGGGGTCTTTCCGTCTAGCCGCGGGTACTCGGCATCTTCACCGAGACTGCAATTTCACCGAGCCCATCGTTGAGACAGCGCTGAAGTCGTTACGCCATTCGTGCAGGTCGGAACTTCACGTGATCTCTCGTTATCCGAGAGCGCAGACTATACCTTCACCTCATCCAGCACCCTTAGACACTCTCACTGCGATAAACCGCCTTGTCGCGATCTATCGTGTACCAGCGAGCACTAACTGTCATAGATGCCAAAACTGCGATGAGGGCCGGCGTATTGCGCATCACATAGATTTTCGGACTTTCCGAAGCGTGACACGCCTCTCCTTTCGGATCAGTCGTTAGGGGGTCACTAGGACTTCCCTCGGGATTGCCCTTTGTCAACTTCGACATTAGGGTTTCCCCGATATGAGCCGGTTCTCGATCGCCTCTCGCGAGGCGGTGGGGCAAGTTGGCACTTACCCGACAAGGAATTTCGCTACCTTAGGACCGTTATAGTTACGGCCGCCGTTTACCGGGGCTTAGCTTCGCTGCTTCGGGTCAAGCCCTAACAACTCCACGTAACCTTCCGGCACCGGGCAGGCGTCAGCCCCTATACGTCGTCTTACGACTTAGCAGAGACCTGTGTTTTTGGTAAACAGTCGCTTCAGCCTATTCACTGCGGCCCCCTCGGGCTCCGTTCGCGAAGAACATCACCCTACTGGGGCGCCCCTTATCCCGAAGTTACGGGGCAATTTTGCCGAGTTCCTTAACGATGGTTATCTCGATCACCTTAGTATTCTCTACTTGCCCACCTGTGTCGGTTTTGGTACGGGCACGCGCTTCCTCCCTAGAGGCTTTTCTCGGAGGTATGGCGTTGGGGACTCGCCGGCTTAGTGCCAGCTGGCATCGCACCTCAGGTTATGCGGCCCCGCATTTAACATGGGCCACCCCTACATGCTTACCCCAGGACAACCATCGCCTGGGTTCCCTTAGCCTTCCTCGTCCCCCCATCGGTCAAACGGAAGCGACGTGGTACAGGAATATCAACCTGTTGGCCATCGACTACGCCTTTCGGCCTCGCCTTAGGTCCCGACTAACCCTGAGCAGACGAACTTTACTCAGGAATCCTTGGGCAATCGGTGGAGGGGATTCTCACCCCTCTTTCGTTACTTATGCCGGCATTCTCACTTCCCACGCCTCCACGGCTGGCTTACGCCGCCGCTTTACTGGCATGGGAACGCTCTCCTACCGCGTGCGAGATCCGAAGATCTCACACACCCGCAGCTTCGGTGACTAGCTTGAGCCCCGTTACATTGTCCGCGCTCGAACACTTGACCAGTGAGCTGTTACGCACTCTTTCAAGGATGGCTGCCTCTAAGCCAACCTCCTGGTTGTCTATGCACTCGAACATCGTTTCCCACTTAGCTAGTACTTAGGGACCTTAGCTGGCGGTCTGGGCTGTTTCCCTTTCGACGCTGAAGTTTATCCCCCAGCAACTGACTCCCGGAGTAGACGTAATGGTCTTCGGAGTTTGCCTGAAATCGGTAACCTGGTAGGGCCCCTTATCCAAACAGTGCTCTACGGCCACTACGTAATTTATCCGAGGCTATACCTAAATATATTTCGGAGAGAACCAGATATCACTGAGCTTGATTAGCCTTTCACTCCGATCCACAGGTCATCCGCCCAGTTTTCAACCTAGGTCGGTTCGGCCCTCCACGAGGTCTTACCCCCGCTTCAGCCTGCCCATGGATAGCTCGCTCAGTTTCGGGTATACCGCCTACGACTATGTCGCCCTATTAGGACTCGCTTTCGCTACGGCTCCGCTCATCGCTTAACCTTGCCGCAGACGAGTAACTCGCCGGCTCGTTATGCAAAAAGCACGCGGTCACAGCACGAAGCTGCTCCCACCGCTTGTAGGCGCGCGGTTTCAGGTACTATTTCACTCCCCTTCCGGGGTACTTTTCACCTTTCCCTCACGGTACTAGTCCGCTATCGGTCACCAAGGAGTACTTAGCCTTGGAGGGTGGTCCCCCCAGGTTCAGTCCGCGTTTCACGGGCGCGGACTTACTCAGGAACGTCTGACAGGAGACCATGCAGTTTCGTCTACGGGACGGTTGCCCTCTATGGTGCGCGGTTCCACACGCTTCGACTACCACATGATTTTGTAACTCCTGCCGGGTCGGACACGACCCGGAACAAACGCCCTACAACCCCCAGCAGACAACGCGTGTCCGCTTACACCTGCCGGGTTTGGGCTGATCCCTTTTCGCTCGCCACTACTCAGGGAGTCTCTTTTGATTTTCTTTCCTCGGGGTACTGAGATGTTTCACTTCCCCCGCTTGTCTTCGCCCGGTCTATGTGTTCAACCGGGGATAACGCCGCATTACCAGCGCTGGGTTTCCCCATTCGGGAATCCACGGGTCATAGGCTATTCAGCGCCTAACCGTGGCTTATCGCAGCCGTTCACGCCCTTCGTCGACTCTTGGTGCCAAGGCATCCACCATGCGCCCTTACTATCTTGACGGTGATCTGACCGATTTCGATCACATCCCTTTGCGGGGATGTGGGCTCCATCGGTCCGGTGATACCCGTTATTCAGCCGCCGCTTATCGATGGCGGCTGATGTGGCTTCTGTGCAGTTTTCAAGGACCGTCGAGAGGCGTATAACGCCGGCCGACGCTGGGTATGCGCGAGCGCGCTCTTTGCGCGTCTGCCCCCACCACCGGCGGACGCCGGTCTCTCAAAACTCAACAGCATGCTGGCCTCGTTGCGGACTTGCCTCGCTTGGCCTCCAAGTAGTCAGGAGCCCTCGCGCGACGCGTCCATCCAGCCAGGTTCGGTCGACATGCTAGGCCCGAACGCACAGTCACCGACAGGGTCTCAAGGCTCACGAATGAGCCACGGACCTGAAGGCCGTTGCGATCGGGGCACCGTAGTGCTCCCTAGAAAGGAGGTGATCCAGCCGCAGCTTCCGCTACGGCTACCTTGTTACGACTTCACCCCAGTCACGAGCCCCACCTTCGACGGCTTCCTCCCTTGCGGGTTAGACCACCGGCTTCGGGTGTTGCTCACTCCCGTGGTGTGACGGGCGGTGTGTACAAGGCCCGGGAACGTATTCACCGCGGCAATGCTGATCCGCGATTACTAGCAACTCCGCCTTCATGCAGGCGAGTTTCAGCCTGCAATCCGAACCGAGACGCACTTTAAGGGATTCGCTCCACCTCGCGGTATCGCAGCCCTCTGTATGCGCCAATGTAGCACGTGTGTAGCCCTGGACATAAGGGGCATGATGACTTGACGTCATCCCCACCTTCCTCCGGTTTGTCACCGGCAGTCTCGCATGAGTCCCCAACTAAATGCTGGCAACATGCGACGGGGGTTGCGCTCGTTGCGGGACTTAACCCAACATCTC
>OY970372.1:0-17500 GCA_963718735.1 uncultured Solirubrobacterales bacterium | reverse complement strand
GTCGATCCCGAGCTTCACACGTAGCGGGCGACCCTTCGCGGCGGCGCTTGCGAGCTTGTCGGCGAGTGCCCCCGTGGGGAGGCTGTCGACGGCATTCGCACTCAATAGCGCCGCCGCGTCGTGGGCATTCAGCATGGGGTCCAATGCTAGACTCTCGCCTCCCGGTGGAGCTTGTGTCCCGAGTCGAAAGTTCGATGAGGGTTTGCCGAGCGCATGCGCGTGGCCTGACGTTCGACGGCGTCCGCGTGCGTGCCGGTAGCACGTGTGCGGGCGCCGGGGGACGTCAGACGCGTGCAGGCGCCGGGAAAGGCCATCGAACTTTCGACTCGTGACACTCACCGCATCGCCTGCCCGCGGCCGGCCGCGCTTGAAGAGGCTTCGTTTCCTGTCGATCCTCTTCGCCGTCCTGCTGCTGGGCCTCATCTCCTTTGTGTTCGGCATGTTCATGGCCGTCGCATCGACGCTGCCATCGCTCGACAACCGCGCCGAGTACGACAACGCGCGCAATTCGATCCTGCTCGACGACCAGGGACGCCAGCTCGGAGTCCTCAGCCGCCAGAACCAGATCCTGCTGACCCCAGAGCAGATCCCGGCGATCGTCAAGGACGCCGTGATCTCGATCGAGGACAAGCGCTTCCGCGAAAACAGCGGCATCGACATCCGCGGGATCGCGCGCGCGTTCTTCCAGGACGTCATGCACAAAGGAACGGTCCAGGGCGCCTCCACAATCGAGCAGCAGTTCGTCAAGAACGCGCTGCAGGCCCAGACGCACCGCACCCTGTTCGAGAAGCTGCGCGAGTCGGCGCTCGCCTACCAGCTGGCGCACAAGTGGTCGAAGGAAAAGATCCTCACCGAGTATCTGAACACGATCTACTTCGGCAACGGCGCCTACGGGATCGAGTCGGCGGCGCGCACCTACTTCGGCTCGGACGTCAACCACCTCGGCTGCGGCACGCTCGCGCACAAGCAGTGCGTGCAGGAGCTCAAGCCGTGGGAGGCGGCGCTGCTGGCGGGCATCATCCAGTCGCCGACCTTCTACAACCCGGTCACCAAACCGCAGGCCGCGCGCGCGCGGCGCAACCTCGTGCTCTCCCAGATGCTCCAACAGGGCTACCTCAACTCCACCGAGTACAACGAAAGCGTGGGCCAAGCGCTGCCGGCGCCGAAGGACATCCAGCCGCCGCACGAGACGCTCGCGGAAGGGGTCGACGCCGGCTATTTCGTCAGCTGGGTCACCCAACAGCTGATCGAACGCTACGAGCCGACGCGCGTGTTCGACGGGGGCCTGCGCGTGAAGACGACGCTCGACCTCGACCTGCAGCGGTCTGCGGAACAGGCCGTCGACGGCTATCTACCGGGTCCCGGTGGGCCAACTGCGGCGCTCGTGGCGATCGAAAACTCGACGGGCGACGTGCGCGCGATGGTCGGCGGGCGCGACTTCAGGGCAAGCCCGTTCAACCTCGCCACCGAGGGGGAGCGCCAACCCGGGTCATCGTTCAAGGCGTTCGATCTCGCGGCAGCGCTGCGGGACGGCATATCCCCGGAATCGGTGTGGTCCTCGCGTCTGAAGGTCTTCGACGTCCCCAGCGCGCACGGCAAGGAACGCTTCGTCGTGCACAACGACGAAGGCGCGTACACGGGCTCCAACACGCTCACAGGCGCGACCGCCTACTCCGACAACTCGATCTACGCCGAAGTCGGCCTGAAGGTCGGCACCCAGCGCATCGCGCGCCTCGCGCGCCAGATGGGCATCACCACCCCGATCTCGACCAACCCCGCGATGACGATCGGGGGACTGAACGTCGGCGTGACGCCGCTCGACATGGCTCACGCCTATGAGACGATCGCCCACGGCGGCGAGCGCGTGAGCGGATCGCTGGCCTCCGACTTCCAGCCGGTCGGGATCCAGGAAGTGGACGCCGGCGGGCGCACGCTCCCCGACGGGCGCCACCAGGACCGCAACGGCGTGCTCGTAAAGCGCGTGCTGTCTTCCGGCGTGGCCTCGACCGAGACCTCGATGCTCGAGACGGTCCTCCAATACGGCACTGCCAAGGCGGCGGCGATCGGACAGTTCGCGGCCGGCAAGACCGGCACGACCTCCAACTTCGGAGACGCCTGGTTCGTGGGCTGGGACGGCAAGTACACAGTGGCGGTGTGGGTGGGCTACCCGGACAAGCTCGTGCCGATGACCACCGACTTCAACGGCCAGCCCGTCTTCGGTGGCACCTTCCCAGCGCTTATCTGGCACGACTTCATGCTCTCAGCGATGCGAGTCGAAAAGACCCGCGTGGCCCAAGCATCTTCGGCCAAGGGCGCAAAGACCGGCGCATCGGGCGCGGGCGGCCGTCTGGAAGCCCCCGCGGGCGCCGCGACGGCGACACCGCAAGCGCCGAGCTCCGCCAAGCACGCAGCAGCTGGCGCCACCCAACCGCAGGAACCGGCCGGCCCGACCCACGGCGGCGCTGGCGGCGAAGCGAGCGGCGAAGCGGGTGGACCGGGCAACGGAGCTGGTGGCGGGGCTCCCAAGAAAGAAGCGCCGGCGTCCACCGCGCCGGCGACCCCATCGCCAGCCACGCCCACGCCGACCCCGTCTCACGAAGCCCCGCCAGCCTCCAAATCCGGTGGCGCAGCCGCGACGGGCGGTGTCAGCCCCGGCGGTTGACTGCATCTCCCTGGCGACCGACGCTGCTCGATCCGTGCGCACGCGCGGTTTCCGGCTCGAGCTCTACGCCCGTGTCTCCAACTCCTCTTTCCGGCTAAACCCCTTGCCCAAGGCCAAAGCGCCGCTCTCGCTGCAGTCCTGAGCGGAAAACGCCGAGGCCGAGCATTATCCGGTGCTTGACCGATCGCGTCCACACTGCAGAATAAGTCGTGACTTTTCTTCGACTGTATTGACCTCGGCCAATATCGAGAATGGGATCGAGAATGTCGACAATCGAGCGTGTTGAGCGAACCCCTCTCGCTGTCCGTGGAGAGATCGGTTGCGACGGCACACGATGCCCGTGCTCGAATCTCGACGATCGAATGTGAGCGGCGAGACCGCCGCTCGACGCTATGGGAACAAGAACATCGTCGAGACGCGCCAAGACGCCTGCCGAGGCGCCGGAGCGCACGCAGGGCTCACTTCCATCTGTGATGGCGGCGGCGATCGTCTTTCTCGCCTCCGGATCGGTATTGGTGCTGGAGATCCTCTCTGTTCGCATGCTCGCGCCATACGTCGGGCTGACGCTCGAAACCACGACCTCGATCATCGGCGCCGTGCTCGGCGGGATCGCGGTGGGCGCGGCGCTCGGCGGGTGGGTGGCGGATCGAGTCAATCCTCATATGCTGCTCGTCGGACTGCTGATCGGCGGCGGCCTGCTCGTGCTGTTGACCGTACCGATCATCCGGGCGCTCGGCCCATCCGCGAGCGAAGGCGGGAATGCCGCCGCGGTGGGAGTGACGTTCGCTTCCCTGGTCCCGGTCGCGGCCGTCTTGAGCGCGGTCACACCCACGCTCGCGCACCTGCAGCTCAGGGACCTGCGCTCGAGCGGAACAATCGTGGGGCGACTGTCGGGATGGGCCACGGCGGGGGCGCTCGTCGGCACGTTTGGGACGGGCTTCCTGCTCGTGCCTTTGCTTCCCGTGAGCAGCTCGGTGCTGGCGATCGGCATCCTGGTCGTGCTCGTCGGCGTCCTATTCGGCGTGTACGCCCGCCTGCTCAGTCCAGTCAAGGTGGCGGTGGCGGCGCTCCTCACGATCGCTCTGGCCGGGCTCATGCTTGCCCAACACTCACCCTGTGACGCCGAAACCACATATCACTGCGCGCAAATCGAACCCGACCCGGAACGGCCGACAGCCGAGCTGCTCCTACTGGACAGAGGGTATAACTCGGAGGTCGATCTGACCGATCCCCGCTACCTCGGCTTCAGCTATGAGCGCTGGATCGGGGAAGCGATCGGCGCGATCGGACGCCCGCAGGCGCCCCTCGACGCGGTGTTCGTCGGCGGGGGAGCGTTCACGCTGCCGCGCTGGCTGGAGGCCACCCGTCCAGGCTCACGCTCCAATGTCCTGGAGGTCGACGGCGAGCTCGTCGAATTCGATCGCAAGAGCTTTGGGCTGCACACCTCTCCAAGCCTGCGCGCCACCATCGGGGATGCGCGCGTGACGATGCGCGACGTGCCGACGGGAAGCGCCGACGTGATCGTCGGCGACGCGTTCAGCAGCCGCACCGTGCCGTGGCAGCTGATGACCACCGAATGGCTGCGCGACGTCAAGCGCGCGCTGCGGCCGGACGGCCTGTACGCGCTCAACATGATCGACTTCCCACCGCTTCGACTGCTGCGCGCCGAGGCCGCGACGATGCTGGCCACGTTCGCCAACGTTCGCCTCATCACGCCCGCGGGCAGCGACGGGCGCCCCGTCGGCGGCAACGCGGTCATACTTGGATCCGCCGGGCCTCTCCCCCCGCAGCGCGGTCCAGCTAGCGACGGCGCAAGCACATACGATCGCGCGGCGATCGCACAACTCGTGGCTGGCGACAAACCGCTTCGAGACGACTATGCGCCGGTGGATCAGCTGGAGACCCGGCCAAACTGACTTACGCCGGGAGCGGCCGCGAGATGTGCCGGTTGCCCGCCGCGCAGAAGCGCCAGCGCAGATCGACCGCCTTGGTGATCCCGATACGGGTCCCCACGACGACGCGATTCGACTCGCGCCCGGCGCCCTCCCTCGGGCCGATCGTGATCGGCCCTTCGATCAGGCTCGTGGCGTTCTCCGACAGCTCCACGCCAAGCGCCTGCGTGAGCTTGCCCGGCCCCGAGCAGAGCTCCTGCTCGCGCACGCGCCCGCGACGCATCCGCATCTCCTCGATCCCGGCCAGCGGCTCCAGTGCGCGGATCAGCACGGCGGCGCCGACCCCCGCCGGCTCGCATACCGCGTTCAGCAGCGCGTGGATGCCGTAGGAGCGGTACACGTAGGCGAGCCCAGGCTCGCCGAACAGCGTGCGCGTGCGCGGCGTGAGGCCGACGAACGCGTGGCAGGCCGGCTCGGACTCGTGATAGGCCTCGGTCTCGACGATCGTTCCCGAGAGGCCTCGGTGCTCCACGACGCACCCGATCAGCTCACGAGCGACCACGAGCACGGGGCGGGCGTAGAAATCAGCCGCCAGGCTCATTGGACAGCGCGGCCCGCGCCAACTCCAGCTGCTCGCGCACGCGCGCGAGCGCGGTGCCGCCTTGGGAGACCTTCGATTCGAGCCACGAGTCGCGGGCGAGCACTTCGTAGTACCCCGCACATGCCTGCCCGCCATGTGCGGCGCTTCGGGTGCGCCCTTCGGAGCCCTCCTCGCCTCTGGGGGCGCCCTCCGGGGCGTCGAGCAGCTCGCTGTGCGCGCGCAGCTCCGCGGGCGTCAGCTCGGAGAGCCGCCTGCCGCTGTCGAGCGCCAGGCGCACGAGGCCCGCGACGACGCCGTGAGCCTCGCGGAACGGGAGCCCACGGCGCACGAGCAGGTCGGCGACGTCGGTGGCGGCGATCAGCTCGTCGGAGGCGGCCCGCTCGAGCCGCTCGCGATCGAAGCTGACGCCTGAGACCATCCCGCGCGCCGCCGCGAGAGCGAGCTCGAGCGTATCGACCGCGTCGAAGAGGTTCTCCTTGTCCTCCTGCAGATCCTTGTTGTATGTGAGCGGCAGCGCGTGCAGCACGCCGTGCAAGCCGCTCAGGCGCGAGACGACACGCGGCGCCTTTGCGCGCAAAAGCTCGGCCGCGTCGGGGTTCTTCTTCTGGGGCATGATCGAGGAGCCGGCGCTCCACGCGTCCGGGAGCTCGCAGAAGCCGAACTCGCTGCTCGACCACAGCACGAGCTCGGCGCCCAGGCGTGAGAGGTGGGTGGCGCAGGTCGAGGCGGCGCTCAGGTAGTCGAGCGCGAAGTCGCGGTTCGAGACAGCGTCGATCGAGTTCGGCGCAGGCTCGTGGAAGCCGAGCTCGCGCGCGAGCATCTCACGGTCGGTGTCAAAGCTCACCCCGGCGAGCGCCCCCGCCCCGAGCGGCAGCCGCGCGCACTGGCGCTCGGCGAAGGCGAAGCGCTCGCGGTCGCGGTCGAGCATCCAGAAGTAGGCGAGCAGGTGGTGGCCGAGGTAGACCGGCTGGGCGCGCTGCAGGTGCGTATAGCCCGGCATCGCCCAGTCGACGTGCTGCTCGGCGCGCTCCAGCAACGTCCCCATCAGCTGTGCAAGCGCTTCGCACGCCTCGCGCGCGCGCTCGCGGGTATACATAACCAAGTCCGTCGCGACCTGGTCGTTGCGCGAGCGCGCCGTGTGCAGCTTGCCGCCGACGGCGCCGACCAGCTCAGTCAGGCGACGCTCGATCGCCATGTGGATGTCTTCGTCATCGGGAGAGAAGACGAAGCTGTCTTGCTCGAGCTCGCGCGCGACCTCGTCGAGCCCGCGCAGCAGCTCGTCTCGCTCCTGCTCGGAGACGATCCCGCGCGCGGCCAACATCGCGGCGTGCGCCTTCGATTGGGCGATGTCCTGCGGCCACAGGCGCCGATCGAAGCCGATCGAGGTGTTCAGCCGTGTGAAGTCGGGGTGCTGGGGCTCGCGAAAGCGGGACACGGAGCAGCAGTCTATGCCTCTGCAGATCGCCGCCCCTTCACGTCGCCTCTCAGCCAGGCGCACGCAAAGGCAAGCATGAAGGGCGTCCCTGGCGGCGGGCGCTGACGCCGACGCCGGCGAGCCCTACCTCGCCCCCACCGGCGTCGCGAGGTCGTCGAGCTCCATCACCTCGAGCATCACGCGCAGGTCGTTGTCGCCGACCTCGCCGCCGCGGCGCTCGGCCTCGAGCACCCACTCGAACATGATCACGAACGCGAGCGGGATGTCGAGATCGTCGGCGAGCGCGTCGCGGAAGGCTTCCATGTAGTGGCGCATGTCGGGCGGGCTCGGCTGGTCGGGCACGAGCGCGCCCGCCGCCTCGCGGATGCGCTGCGCGTTCTTCGACCCGTTGCGCAGGCCCGTGTGCGCGTCGCCGAGCGGCAGCGAGTAGTGGGTGCCGAGCAGGTACAGCGCCACCGCCGGGTGGCCGAAGCGCTGCAGGGCGTCGCTGAGCATGACGCGGTCGTCCGGCGCCGCCGGCTCCCAGGCCTCGCCGTTGCGGCCGGCGCCGAAGCAGACGTTGACCCAGCGATCGACGTCGGTGCGCGGCACTTCGAGCAGGCTCATCTCGTGGTCGCCCTCGCCGGCCGCGTCGGAGGCGCTCAGCGACTCGTGCTCTTCGGAGAGCTCGTACAGCATGTCCTCGCTGGTGGGCGAGTCGAACAGGAACTTCGTGCCGAACCCTTCGCGCTGGAGGAAGCGCTCGAGAAAGCTGAACAGCACGAGCGGGCGCGTCGACTCGACGTCGACGCCGCCGTCGGTGACGTTGGGAGTGGTGCGCACCTCGACCCGAATCGCATCGCCCGCGCAGACCGGCACGAGCTGACCGCTGAGCGAGTCGTACAGGCGTATCTCACGCACGGCGCAAAGACTACACTCGATCACTGCTCGGCACGCGGGATTTTGCGCGCCCCGATGAACAGTTCAAATCCGTCGATCATGCCGATCGGGGGCCCAGGGGCGAGCCGCCCGAAGCCGATGTTCCGGTGAGCCGAAGACGCCCACAGGGAGCGACGCGCAGGAGATTTGCGGGTTGCTCAGCGATTGCGACCTCCCGCGCGCCAGCGCCCTCGCCGTTGAGGCCAACGGGGGCTCATGCGGCCCTGCCTGGGCGCACACGGCGCCTCCTCGCAGCGCAGATCCCAGCTCGAGCGTCGCGGCACCGCGTAGCGGGCGCTGCCGTCGGGGGTGTAGGTGCGCGTCCACTGCCATCCGTACTGGCCATGCCTGCGCATGGCGGTCAACCCGTCTTGCATGTCGTGAGACCGATTGCGTCGTCCATCCCGACCACGTCCTTTTCGAGGGGGTTTCAAGGCCGGCGCCGAGATGCGGGTCTTCGTTCAGGTCAGAGACATCCCGGCGCCAGCCAGCCTGGAGGGGCCGCGTGCTTCCTATCACTCCGCCGACCCCAAAGCAAGCAAAATCGAGCGACTGTTTCTTACTTTTGGACGGTGGCTCGGTGACAGTTAAAACGGCCGCCGCGCGACGGCGGATGTTTCTCATTTTCGAGTCTCCATCGCGTCTCGCGTTCGATATGCTCGTCTCGACTTCTTCGCTAGATCATGACAACCAACCTCTTTGACTATTTCGAGGAAGTACCTGGAGATGCTGGGTCTCATGCGCCCTGGGCGGCGCGTGCCCCGCGGCGTCCAAACGCGCGCTTTGACATCAAGCTCGTGCCTCGCTCGCCCGACTGGCAGAACGACCCCGAGTCGCTGAAAGCGCTGGAGCGCATCGAAGCCGAGCCGTGGGCGGACAGCGTCACGCGCACCTCCGAGGGCGCCGAGCTGCGCCTCGACGACGGCTGGATCGAGACGACCGGCGCGGCGCTCGAGGCAGGCGGCGGCGCCGAAGCGGCGCTCGTCGACCTCGCGCGCTCGCGCCGCTACGCGATCCAGTTCTGGGACGCCAACGCGACCAAGGCGCTGCACGTCGGGCACCTGCGCAACCTCGCGCTCGGCAACGCGCTCGCCGCCTCGCTCGAACAGGGCGGCGGCGAGGTCGAGCGGCGCTCGGTCATCTCCGACGCCGGTCGCTCGATGGGCGAGGCGATGGCGGGAATCATCCGCAGCGGCCACCACACCTCCGCCTGGCCGGAGGGCGACCAGAAGAGCGACCACTTCGTCGGCCTCTGCTACGCCGACTACGTGGCCGCCGGCGGCTTTGCCGAGGAGGGCATCGACGAGCGCGAAGACTCGCTGACGCGCGAGCTGCGCATGCAGAACGACGCCGCGGACGAGCTGCTCAAACGCGTGATGGCGGGCGAGAGCGAGGCGCTGGAGCTGTGGTTCAAGACGCGCGCGTGGGTGATCTCCGGTCAGCGCAAGACGCTCGCGCGGCTCGGGGTCGCCTTCGACCGCGTGTTCTTCGAGTCGGATTTCCTCGAGGAGGGCGCCGAGCTGACCGAGCGCGGCCTCAGCGAGGGCAAGCTCGAGCGGCGCGTCGACGGCGTCGTGATCTACGACACCGGCGTGGAGCACATGGAGGAAATGCCGCTGGTGCGCGCCGACGGCCAGACGACCCAGCACATGCGCGCCGTCTCATACTGGATGGGCGTGCCCGACGTCGAGGGCGTGACCACGATCCAGATCACCGGCACCGAGTGGGTGGCGCACTCGACCTGCATCCGCCAGCTCATGACTGAGTTGACGCCGGCCAACAACGGCGGGATCAGCCGCGGCATCCACCCCACGCACGACATCTTCCACGGGATGGTCGCCCAGCAGAAGCGCGCCGTCAGCTCGAGCGACGAGGGCGGCCTCTTGATCGACGACCTGATCGAGTGGATCGAGACGCGGATCGACTCCGACCCCGAGATGCGCGAGGTGCGCCGCGCGCACCCCTCGCCCGAACGGATCCCCGCGCAGGTCGCGCTCGGCTACTTCCTGCCCTACCCGATGACCCCGCGCGTGGACTTCGAGACGAGCAAGCTCTTGACCGAGCGCGAGAGCCTCGGCTGGGATCTCGTGCGCGCGCGCGCGAGGCGCGGGACGGCGACCACCGCTCCCGGCCACCGCCCCGCCGAAGACCCCGACTACCGCTCGGCGGTCGTGCAGTCTGAGATATACCGCCGCCACCTGCGCCTGGTCGTCGAGCGCTACGACGTCGTCCCGCTTGCCCTGTATTTGCGCCATCTGGCGCGCTGGTACCTGGAAAGCGAGCGCTCGAGCCACGTCGAACGCGTGATCCACACGCTGCTCGACCGCGGCGCGCGCGGCCTCGGGCTGGAGGCTGGGAGATGAGCCTCACGATCTCGACCCGATGGGGGTCATACCTCCCAAGGGAGGCATGGGTTGAGGGGGCCTCGAGATGAGCACGCTGCTCGTCGACAACTACGACTCCTATACATACAACGTCTTCCACCTGCTCGCCGCGGCCTGCGGCGAGGAGCCGATCGTCGTGCACAACGACATGGTCTCCTGGCGCGCGCTGTCGCGCTGGGACTTCGACGCGATCGTGCTGTCCCCCGGCCCGGGCCGTCCCGACCGCTGGCACGACTTCGGCGTGTGCTCGGACATCCTGCGCTCAAGCGAGGTCCCGGTGCTGGGCGTGTGCCTCGGCCACCAGGGCCTCGGGCACGTCCTCAAAGCGCAGGTCACGACCGCGCCGATGATCATGCACGGGCGCCTCTCCGAGGTCCGGCACGACGAGAGCGGCCTGTTCGAGGGGATCCCCCAGGACTTCGAGGTCGTGCGCTACCACTCGCTGGCGGTCACCGGCTCGCTCGGCGAGGAGGGCCGCGAGATCGCGTGGACGGCCGACGGCGTCGTGATGGGCATCGAACACTCTCGGCGGCCGATGTGGGGCGTGCAGTTCCACCCCGAGTCGATCTGCACCCAGTACGGGCACAAGCTGTTCGAGAACTTCTACAGGCTCGCCCAGGAGCGCCGCCCTCCGCGGCGCGCGGGGCGCCTCAATCGGCCGAGCGTGCCGCCACGGAGCTGCCGCCGCCGCGGCGCGGAGGAGTCGAGCGTGCGGCTGCTGTCGCGCACGCTGGAGGGCGAGCCGCGCGGCGAGCTGCTGTTCGAGCGCCTGTTCGGGGACGAGCGGCATGCGTTCTGGCTGGATAGCGCCGACACCTCGACGAAGCTGGGCCAGAATTCATACCTCGGCTCCTCGATGGGGCCCAACCGGATGGTGCTCGAATACGACGTGGAGCAGGGGGTCGTGAGGCGCCACGACGCGGGTGGAGTCTTTGAGGAGGATGGGTCGTTCTTCCAGGTCCTCGATCGCGAGCTGGAGCAGCGCGCGATCGAGCCGCCGTCTGACCCCGACCACGGCCTCGTCGGTGGCTTCGTCGGCTATCTCGGCTACGAGTGCAAGGCCGACTGCGGCGCCACCAACGCGCACCGCTCGGACGTGCCGGACGCGGTGCAGATGCTCGCCAACCGCGTGATCGCCGTCGACCACGTGCGCGGGCGCACGCACATCCTCGCGCTCGCGTGCGGCGAGGAGCCCGAGGCGCAGCGCTGGCTCGACCAGGCGGAGCCGGTTGTGCGCGAGGCGATCGCTGCACCCCCGCCGAACGTGGCGCCGACCCGCACGAACGAGGATCCCCCCGATCAACCGGTGATCTTCCGCGTCGGGCGCGGGCGCGAGCAGTACCTGGCTGACATCGCCCGCTGCCAGAGCGCGCTTGAGGCCGGCGAGTCCTACGAGGTGTGCCTGACCGATCAGATCCACACCGACGTCTCGCCCGATCCGTGGCAGCTCTACAAGGGACTGCGGCGCAGCAACCCGGCCCCGTTCGCCGCCTATCTGAAGCTGGGCGAGCTGGCGGTCGTGAGCTCCTCGCCCGAGCGCTTCCTGTCCGTCGACCGTCAGCGCCAGGTGATGGCGCGCCCGATCAAGGGCACCGCGCCGCGCTCGGCCGACCCCGTGCAGGACGAGGCGACGCGCGTCGAGCTGGCCGAGGACGAAAAGACGTTCGCCGAGCACCTGATGATCGTCGATTTGCTGCGCAACGACCTCGGCCGCGTATGCGAGGTCGACACGGTGCGGGTGCCGGAGCTGATGGTGATCGAGCAGTACGCGACGGTCCACCAGATGATCTCCAACGTCGTCGGCACGCTGGAGCCGGGGCGCTCGCCGATCGACTGCGTGCGCGCATGCTTCCCGGGCGGCTCGATGACGGGCGCGCCGAAGCTGCGCACGATGGAGATCATCGACGACATCGAGCGCGAGGCGCGCGGGGTGTACTCGGGCGCGATCGGCTACTTCGGCGTCGACGGCGTCGTCGACCTGAGCATCGTGATCCGCACGATCGTGCTGCGCGGGGGTGAGGGCGCCAAAACGACCACGATCGGGGCGGGCGGCGCGATCGTGATGCAGTCAGACCCCGCCGAGGAGTTCGACGAGATCCTGCTGAAGGCGCGCGCGCCGATGGCGGCGATCGCGCGCGCTGTCACCGGCAGCGACGCGCCCGAGGCGTGGAGCGTAGAGCTCGAGCCGCAGACGCAGCTCGCGGGGACGGCGTCGTGAGCGGCCTGGCCCCGATCGAGCCCAACGCCGAGGAGCAGTGGAAGACGAGCAGTTGGGAGATACGGCAAGCGTCGGCGACCGACGTGCCCGCGATCGTGGCAGGGATCGGCGAGCTGCTGGTCGAGCTCGGCGGCAAGCCGGCGTCGACGACCGCGCTGGAAGAGGCCGCGCTGGAATTGCTCGAGGACCCCGATGCCGGCGTCGTGCTCGTGGCCGAGGAGGCCGATCGGATCGTCGGGGTGCTGGGAGTCAGCTGGCAAATCGCGATCCGCATACCGGGGCGATACGGCTTGATTCAAGAGCTGTGGGTGCACCCGTCCTTCAGAGGCAGGACAATCGGGGGCGACCTGCTGGCAGCGCTCTTCGAGCTCGCACGCCGCCGGCAAGTCGCAAGGCTCGAGGTCGGCCTGCCCAGCGAGCGCTACTCCCACCAGGCCGCGACCGAGGCGTTCTACCTCGACAACGGCTTCACTCCGATCGGGCTGCGCATGCGGTGGCTGCTGTGATACGCGAGCTGTTGATGGTCGAGCAACGCCCCGGCCCGGCCGCCGGCGACGCCGCGCCGTTCATCCTCGACCGCCACGGCCACAAGATGGAGGGCCGCGACGACGAGCGCCGCACCGCGGAGCTGCGCGAGGGGCTGACACGCCACGAAGACGTGCACCCGACGAGCGCGGACGCGCGCGAGGAGGACGTGCACAGGATCCTCGCGGCGCTGCACACCGACGACTACCTCGAAGCGCTGCGGCGAGTGAGCTGGGACGAGCCGACGATGATGCCCGAGTGGGCGCCCCCAGGCCTGCCGGCCGACAGCCCGGTGTGGGCCGGCGTCGTCGATACCGCTTTCGAGGGGGTGCGCACGGCGATCGCCGCGGCGCAGCGGATCGTCGACGGCGCGCAGTTCACCTACGCGCTGTGCCGCCCCCCCGGCCACCACGCCGGGCCCGCATGGTTCGGCGGCTACTGCTACCTGAACACGGCCGCCGCGGCCGCCTACGCCCTGTGCGAGGGCGGCGTCAAGCCCGTCGCGATCCTCGACGTCGACTTCCACTTCCCGACGGGCACCTCGGCGATCGTGGCGCCGCTCGAGAACGTGAGCCTCGGCTCGCTGCACGCCTCCACGCTCGCGGAGGTGCCCTGGCGGCGCGTGCAGCCGCGCGAGCGCGAGTGGTTCGTCGAGTTCGACGCGACGCCGGACCGCGACACCTACATCGCCGCGCTGTGCGAGACGGTCGACGAGCTCGCGGGCGCCTCGCAGGCGCTCGTGCTGTCGCTCGGCTATGACATCGTCGCCAGCGACCCGCACGGCTCGTGGGACTTCTCGCAGGTGATCTTCATGGAAATCGGCGAAGTGCTGGCGGAGTCGGGGCTGCCGATCTGCGTCGTGCAAGAGGGCGGCTACTCGCTCGAGAAGCTGGCGAACTGCAGCCACGCGTTCGCAGCGGGTCTTCTTAGCGACGGTGGCATATGAGTGCCCGGGAAACAGATACGGCCAGAGGAGGCACGGCAAGTGGCCTTGAGCCATTCCGCCGCCGGCTCGACTTGCTCGACGGCGAGATCGCGCGCCTGCTCGGCGAGCGCTTTGACATCTGCCGCGAAGTCGCCGAGCACAAGCGCGAGCACGACATCCCGATGATGCAACCGCAGCGCGTGGTCGAGGTGCGCGAGCGCTACCTCGCGCGCGGCGCTGAAGTGAACCTCCCACCCGAGTTCACAGCCGCCCTGTTCGAGTTGCTGATCGGGGCCTCGTGCAAGCTGGAGGACGAGCTGATCGGCGAGCCGGCGCCCGCGGGAGGCGGGAACGCCAAGCAATGACGCTCACACCGCCTCCCACACCCGTCCTAACCCGATGCACCAGCCGGGGCTCGAACCCGGATCACCGGATTTTAAGTCCGGTCCTTTCACCGCTTAAGGTACTGGTGCCTGCCAGCCCACCCGACCGGACCGTCCGCCGAGGACTCGGCGCGTCCCGTAGAGGGTGAAATGCTCGGCGCGAGAATACCATATCTTGTGACTCATCGCACTGTTGGAGAAGGGCTCCCACCGGGGCCGCGGATGCCGAGCACGCTGCAGGCTGTGGCGTGGGCAAGACGCCCGCTGCCGTTCCTCGAGCGGTGTCAGAAACACTTTGGCGACACATTCACCATTCGGGTCAAGCACGCAGGCACGTGGGTGATCCTGAGCGATCCCGAGGATGTCAAGAAGGTGTTCACAGCCGACCACGCCGTGCTGGGCGTCGGGCTTGCCAACTCGATCCTCGGCCCGCTGCTGGGCCCGCGCTCGGTGATGCTGCTGGAGGAGCCCGAGCACGTCAAGCGCCGCAAGCTGATGCTTCCTCCCTTCCACGGCGAGCGCATGAAGGGCTACAGCGAGATGATGGCCGACGTGACGCGCCGCGAGCTGGCCGGCTGGCCGATCGGCGAGCCGTTCGAGCTGTGGCCGCGCATGCAGGAGATAACGCTCGAGGCGATCGTGCGCGTAGTGTTCGGGCCGGTTGAAACCGACCGTCTGCAGCGCCTGCGTCAGCTGCTGCGGCGGCTGACGAACTGGATGAACGACCCGCGGCGACTGAACCTGCTGGCGGCGGCCGGGCCCAGCCGGTTTGCGGGGAACAGCGACTACCGGGGGATGATGGGGCCGGTGGAGGACGCCGTGCTGGAGGAGGTGCGCCGCAGGCGGATGTATCCCGACTGCACCGACGGGACGGATATCGCCGCGATGCTTGGGGAGGCCAGGTACGAGGACGGCTCGCCGATGACCGAGCAGGACCTGCGCGACGAACTTGTCACGCTGCTGACGGACGGGCCGACCTCGAGCCTTTTGTCGTGGGCGTTCGAGCGGATCCTGCGCCATCCGGACATGTATGCGCGCCTGCGAGCCGAGGTCGACGCGGGCGCGGACGACGCCTACCTCGACGCGGTCGTGAAGGAGACGATGAGGCTGTGCCCGGCCGCGCCGATCGTGGTGCGCAAGCTGCTGGCGCCGATGGAGCTTGGCGGATACACGATTCCGAGCGGGACCACCGTCGCGCCCTGCGTGCACCTGGTGCACCGGCGGCCCGAGATCTACCCCGAGCCGCTGCGCTTCCTGCCTGAGCGCTTTCTCGAGCGGGCCGCCGGGACATATACGTGGATCCCGTTTGGTGGAGGGGTTCGGCGGTGCCTGGCCGCGAGCTACGCGCAGCTGCTGGTGAAGCAAGTCATGAGCACGATTGTGAGCGAGATCGACCTGCGGGCGGCGGAGGCACGCTCAGAGCGGCCTCGCAAGAGCGCGATCGCGTTCGTGCCTCACCGGCACGCGCGGGTGGTTGCTACCGGGCGGCTCACACTATTTCGCTGTCGAACAGACCGTCCACCTTCCACACGCCGCCTTCACGCGCCAATGGAATCACGCGTTCCCCAGTCGTCCTGAAGCCCAAGATAGCTAAGCCACGAGCGCCGTGCACACGCACGTCGATGACCACGAGCGTGGCTGCAGCGGCTGTCAGCTCTTCGTGATGCTGCCTGCTCAGCGCCGACATGACCTCGACACAGCTCTTGCCACGCAGCGGGAGAGAGCCGGATGTAGGTTCGTAGTCTTCTGGAGCCTTGTCGACGAGATCCGCGCTCCTGGCGAGACCAGAGAACGTCAGCGCGCAGGCCGCAGGACTGTCGCCGGTGGCGGCGGCTGCATAATAGCGCTTCAAGAGCGCGGTGATCGCTCGTCTGTCGGCCGCGCTTGCCGACCTGCCGTAGTCACGGAAGCGACCGTCATCGAAATCGGGGGGGCCATTCCTAGCCTCGTCGCGATCCTGGTCCCCCTTTATGTATGGCACGCTGGCGAGAAATGGGACTTCATGCACCGAGCGCTTCACAGTGCCGCCGCATCCCGTCACACACAGTCCGAGCAGGGCCGCCACCAGCGGCGCACACATCATTCTCATACCAGCAAGCCGCCCCTCGTCGAGCAACCGTGCAGACACGCCGCTCAGTCCGGTCATGACAGCCTTTCTGAATAGTCGTCGTTTGCGCATATACTGGCAAAACTCTGCTCAGCGCGCAAATAGGTTGGAACCTCCGCGAGCCGACGACGCCTCCGCAGAAGCCCATTCTGCTCGGTCAATCGCCTCCAGCTCATTGACGCACGTATCGTCGAACCGTTAGGATCCGCCGAAGAAGTGGTCAACCAACCATTCACAGGGAGGAAACACGATGTCACGCATAAGCCCCACAGTGCTGGCGCTCGTCGCGACTGTCCTGGCGGCATCCGGCTGCGGCGGATCGACCAAAGCCCTGAGCCGTACCGAATTGATCGCCAAGGCGGACCCGATCTGCCGACGCATCAGCACAGAGGTCGCCTCGCTGCCGACGAAGTCTCCACAACTCTATGGAAACGCTCTGCAAAGGGTGGTGGCCGACGAGCAGGCTGCGGCAAATGAATTCGACAAGCTCACTCCGCCTGCGTCGATGGCGACCGACTGGAAGCAGATCATCAGCTCCGACCGGACGCTTGCCGAGAACACCGGCAGGTATGACCAGTATCTGGTAACACACAACTACAGGGCCAAGCGCGCAGTGCTGGAAGCCGCCAACGGCGCCCGACAGACGCTGATCTCAACGGCCAAGCGTGACGGCTTTGTAGACTGCGCTCAGTTCGCCTGATGCTATTTGGTGTTGGACTGCTTGGACGATTAGTTTCCGCGTCCGGGCAGTCCAGCAAACCAGGGTCTTGTTTTTTTTATTCGGCTGTGACTGCCCAGGTCCGCTTCTATCCGTCTTTTCCTGCGTGTTATCGTCGTGCGTGTTGAATGGTTTTATGTGTGGTCTTGTGGGCTTTCTTGCTCTTCTTGTGTTTCTGTTTTTGCTTGATGCATTTGTCGTGCTTGTCGTGTGTGTAACCGTGCTTGCATGTTTTTGGCACGGTCGGGAACGTTATTGGCGGCAGCGGTAGCATCGTAAGCGGCGATGGTGAGACAAGTACCGTGGGAATCCCTTTGGTGGTGAATGTGTTGGGTGCGCCTTGGATGGTGTGCGTCTGGTTGTTGATGTAGCCGCTTGAGATCGTGATGCGATAGGCGTATTTGGTGCCTGGTTGGAGGCCGGTCAGCTGGAGCGTCTTCTGCACGGCGGCGCTCCCGGCGGGTCCGGTGAAGACGGTTCCGTATTGTGTGTTGGCTCCGTTGTCTATCCCGATTTCAAACGTGTAGGTGGCGGGCAGTCCATCGGGGTTCACGGTGCCAGTTATGATTGCGCTGGTCGCTGTGAGTGTATTGTAAGGTCCGGTTTCGGCGCTCGGCACGGGCGCTGGCGCAGTGGTGAAACTGTTTTCTGGGCCTGTGACCGTGCGTTTTTCGGTTTTGGCCTGGTTTTCGCTTTCGGCTGACAGTCGGTAATGATAAGTGGTATTGGGTT